>OZ253443.1:0-2792763 GCA_965261135.1 Acidimicrobiia bacterium | reverse complement strand
TGCAGTCGAGGCGACTACTTCTTGTTCTTATGACGATTCGCCTTGCGCCGCTTTCGATACTTGTGCCGCGACATCTTTTTGCGACGCTTTTTGACAAGCGAACCCATAACTGGCTTTCTCGTTGACCGTTAAAGACACTCGCCGACCCACCCCGGCCGACGAGACGTGGGAAAGGATAACAGGCCTTGTGCACATCGGGAAACCCGTAGCCCCTATTTTTTCGTCAATAATCGCGCGGGCGACGCCGCCAACCGGGTAGAGCAGGTGTTGTTCTGATCAGACTATGCCCTGTTCCGCCACCGGGGGGCGGACTATCTCGACCCTATCACCCAGCGAGGAACAGAGCGCGTCCGCCACCCGTCCGGTCTCCGACGACTTGGTGAACACCAACACGGAGGGGCCGCTACCCGACCAGGCGGCATAAACGGCGCCGACCCTCAGCGCCTCCTCGATGAACTCACCCACCAAAGGCTGCAGCCGGTTGCGACTGGCTTCGTGAAGCTCGTCCCCCAAGGCCGATTGGAGCATATCCGTTTCTCCCGAAGTCAGGCCGGCCACCAGGGCGGCCATCCTGGCCATGCTGTTGACCACCACAGCCCGTTCGAACTTCTCCGCCACGACACTTCGGGACTCGCGGGTGAACAGCCGAAAATTGGGAACCAGCACCAGTAGACCGTAAGTATCGCTGATGGTCAGCTTGCGCACCCGCCCATCAGCTCCCACCAACATCAGACCGCCGAAAACCGCGGCGGCGGCGTTGTCGGGGTGGCCTTCGAGCGCGGTTACCAACTCGAATATCCGGTGCAAATCGACCGGCCGGCCCAGGCGCCGGAGAGCGGCCGCCGCTCCGGAGGTGTAGGCAGCCGCCGATGACCCGAGACCGCTTCCGATGGGAATCTCGTTGTCCACCTCCAAACACAGCGGACTCTCGAGGCCCACGGCCGCCTGAGCGCCGGCCAGCACCGCATCCGTTGATCCTGGCGGTGGTTGATGGCGGCCCACATGTTTCACCTCCCACCGGTTGCTGCGCCGCACCCTGACCTGGCACCTGATATCGAGCGCCACTGCCAAACAGTCGAATCCCGGGCCCAGATTGGCCGAGGAAGCCGGCGCCGAGGCTTCAGCCTTGATCCGGCTCATAAGGTTCTATGAATATATTGCCGGCGGCGGGGATTCTCTCTCTGATAGCCATCTCCGCCTTGCGGATGGCATCGGAAATCTCGGCGGTGGACAGCGAATCGACAAAATCGACCTCAACATTGACCAGCAGGTCGTCCGGCCCCAGATGCATGGTGAGAAGACGCGCTACTCCTGTCACCTGGTCCATTCCCAAAAGCGTCCCCCGAATAGTGGCTCGCTCCTGTCGGCTGGCCGCCTCACCAATCAGCAACGCCTTGATCTCCGCCGCCAACAGCACCGCCACCACAGCCAGCATGACGCCGATGAGAAGTGAGGCCGCCCCATCCCAGCGAGAATCCCCGGTCGCCCATGCCACGGTGGTTCCGACCAGGGCAAAAATGAGGCCCAACATAGCCGCCGTGTCTTCCAACAGAATCACGATCAAGGAAGAATCCTTCGAATCCCGCACTCCTCGCCAGATCGAAGCAGTCCCCCGGTGGCGATTGAACTCCCGAAACGCCACCCCGAGGCTAAGGCTCTCCAGTACCAAAGCCACCGTCAAAACGATAAAGCTGGGCGTAAGGTCACCAAGCTGCTCCGGATGACTCATGGCTTCCCACCCGTGTAGGAAGGCCCAGACACCGCCGCCGAAGAACAGCATCACTGCCACCAGGAAGCTCCAGAAATAGGCCTCTTTTCCCCGGCCGAAAGGATGGCTTATGTCAGCGGGTTGACGAGCCGCTCTTGATCCGTATAGAAGCAGGCCCTGATTGGAGGAGTCCGCCACCGAGTGGATGCTCTCGGCCAGCATGGCGGCCGAGCCGGTCAAAAAAAAGGCAAAGAGCTTGGCAACCGCGATAGTGAAATTCGCCACCAACGCGGCGATTACCGCAAGTCGTGATCCTCCACTAGCCACAGACAGGAACTCTACGTCGTTTCGGGAATAACGCCATGGGCGGTGACTTCGAAGAGCGTTTCACCATTCCATCTCGCGGACCTCGTCCTTGATGACCGTTCCCCCCACCCGACATCGATTCCCCTCCCAGGTCAAGTGGATCAGCGACGGCCACCCCATCTCGCTCCCCTGGGAAATCTGCATGCTGCCGGAAGGCATTTGCTCGGAGCGGAGCACTGCGGCCAGGGCTACCGCCGCGCTGCCGGTGGCCGGGTCTTCAACCACTCCCAACCCCGGAGCGAAAAAGCGGGCCTTCACCCGATCCGGGGGCGACATCCAAGCCCAAACCAGCGTCATCCCCAAATCCGGGGGCGGCGATTCGAGACCTCCGACCTCTTGGGGGGTCTCCATCTGCCAGACCGAATAGGGAAGGGGCATCTCCACTTCCCAGGCCTTGGCCGGAGAGCACCAGCCGAGAGCCGGGGGCGCTTCTTCAGGCCGAACCGGTTGCTGGAAAGGGGGCTCGATCCACACCCGATCCCCTTCGGAGGCGATCTTGACTTCTCCTGCGCCGCAACTCACCCGGTCGACGCCGCCCGGTCCGGCCCTGAGCAACAGCCAGGCCGCTCCGACAAGAGGATGCCCGGCGAATGGCAACTCCGATACGGGGGTGAAGATGCGGACATGGGGCACTCCTCCCATCTGCCAATCGATGAACACCGTCTCGCTGAAGCCCAGTTCCGTAGCGATGGTCTGCATGCGCTCGTCGTCGAGCTTGACGGTGTCGGCCACCACCCCCAGGTGGTTCCCGCCTTGGGTACCGTCGGTGAACACCCGCAAGATCTGTACCGGCCGAGCCATTGCTCAATGCACCTCGAATGGGCCTGCCATCATGGGAGGCAAGCCGATTTTCTGGAGAAAGGTCATGGCGGAGATACTTGGACTGGACACCCTGGTTGCACAGCTGATCCTAGCCGTCGGGCTGGCCCTGGTGGCCGGCAACTCCTGGGCTACCGTCCGATACCTGAGAGGGCGACCTCCTCCGGGCCAGCGAGGCGACTTCCGGCCCCGGCGGGTGGCGTTTCTGATCCTGGCGGGGATACTGATGGTCATCTGGAGTGCCGCCTCTCTGCTTTCGTAAGACATTCTCCCTGTCGCGTGGCCTTTCCCGCAGAGCCGCTCCACATGTCTATTCTCGGACAGTTATGAGCCTATGGCCTTTCCCGCCGCCGGTGGCCACTATGGAAGCCCGTGTTTCGGAGCGATGGCCCAGGGGGTCATTCGCCTACGAGCCCAAATGGGACGGCTTCCGGGCATTGGCCTGGAGTGGCCCCCAACCGCGTCTGGACTCCCGCAACAAACGACCCCTGCTGCGCTATTTTCCCGAACTCCTACCGGCGGTGGAACAACTTCCCCCGGGCACGGTGGTGGATGGCGAAGTGGTCGTCGTCCACCACAACGCCACCCGCTTCGATGCCCTGCAAATGCGCATTCATCCCGCGCAAAGCCGTATTACCCGTTTGTCAGAGGAAATCCCCGCGCAACTGGTGGCCTTCGACCTCTTGGCCGCAGAAGGAGAAGACCTTCGGAGTTGGCCCTTTTCTATCCGGCGGCAGCTACTGGAGACCTTGGCCGCCGGGCTCACATCACCCTGGAATCTCACCCCCACCACCACCGATCAATCGATTGCCCGCCTTTGGTTCGATGAGTACGAGGCGGCGGGATGCGACGGGGTGGTGGCCAAACGGCTGGACGGCGAATACGAGAGCGGGAAAAGAGGGATGATCAAGATCAAACACCGCCGCCATGTGGACTGCGTGGTGGGGGGATACCGGGTCCACAAGGACGGCGGCAAGATCGGCTCGCTGCTTTTGGGTCTTTACAACTCCGAAGGCGCCTTGCATTTCATAGGCCACTGCTCGGGTTTTCCCGATACCGACCGGACGCAGTTGTTCGCCATGTTCGAGGGTCTCCGCTCCTCCGAGTCCTTTGGTGAAGAGGCGAGGGCGCCAGGCAGCCTCAGCCGATGGTCAACCGAAAAGAGCATGCAATGGACGCCGGTGCAACCGGGAGTGGTGGTGGAGATCAGCTATGACCAACTGGAGAAAGACCGATTCCGCCACGCCACCCGGTTTCACCGTATGCGATTCGACAAGACCGCCCGGGAATGCACCATGGACCAACTGGAGAGACCCTCGGGACCGGGGTTCTCGGAGGTGGTGACCGGTCTGCAATGAGCCGTTTGCGCCCACTGCCCGTAGGATTTGTTCATCTGACCCGGTAGAACGAAAGGACCTCAACAATGGAACTTGCCAGCCAACTGAGCGTGATTTCTGTCGGGATCGGAATCATTCTGTTCGGCTTCGGGCTGGTCAAATACTTCAAGCAGCGAGCGGAGCGAAGCAGACGGCATCGCGAGCAACAGTCGAGCAGTGATGACTAGGCTCAGACCCTGCCTGGCAGCCACCCTGGCCTTCACGCTACTCCTGGCGATCGGATGTAGAGAGGAAAACGGAGGGGAGTACTCAGCCACCCAATCGAACAGTTCTGAACCTGTCTCATTGAATGTTCCTGTGTTGTCCGACACAGCTCGCCTGGGGGAAACGCTGTTCAACGCCAATTGTTCAGAATGCCATGGCGTCAATGCCGCCGGATCCTCCCAAGGTCCAACCTTGATAGACAAGATCTACGAACCTGGACATCACGCCGACTTCAGTTTCCACTTGGCGGTGCGACAGGGAGTTAAACAACACCATTGGGGATTCGGCGCAATGGATCCGGTCAGCGGAGTGTCAGGGGAGGATGTGGACAAGATTGTGTGCTATGTGCGGGAAATACAGTACGCCAATGGCATCTTCGAGGATTCCGCCGCTCTGAGCGCTTGCCAGGTCAAGTAGCCCTGGGCAAGCCGCCAATAGCTAGTTGACCACATTCATATCCGAAGTGCCTTAACCTAAACAGTCATGACTCTCACGATTCTCGCCCAAGAGGAGCCCAGCGAGGACGTAACCGAATTGCTCACCCACATCGGATGGGTGGACTGGCTGGAGGCCATCCTGGTTCTGGCAGTGGCGCTCCTTGCCGGACGACTGCTCCGACGGGTGCTCACCCGAGGGCTGGAGCGCACCCCGGTAACCCCGTTCGCCATCATCGTTCTCGGCAAGACCGTTGTCTACGTGATAGTTGTGTTGGGGCTGTATTTCTCCCTGACCATCCTCCGCCTGGAAGTCGGTCCCCTGATCGGCGCCCTGGGTCTGGCCGGCTTGGCGGTGGCATTCGCCTTCCAGGACATCCTGGAAAATTTCATCGCCGGAGTACTGATGCTGATGCGCCGGCCCATCAAGGTGGGCGACGAGATGGGATCCAACGGCTACCAGGGGATCGTCCATGACATGACCCTACGCGCCGTCTCCATGGACACCTACGAGGGTGACCGCGTCTACATCCCCAACGCCATGGTGTGGAAGAGCCCACTGGTCAACTTCACCGAGACCCCCATCCGCCGAACGGCACTGGTGGTAGGAGTGGCTTACCACACCAACCTGGACGAGGCGCAGCGGGTACTGGCCCAGGCGATCAATCAGGTGCCCGGCGTCCTGAAAGAACCTCCCGCACTGGTGGAGATGGTGGAGTTCGCCAATTCTTCCATCGATTTTCATTTGCGGTACTGGCACGCCGCCGACATGAAAACACTGTGGTCGGTGAGAGACCAGGCGGGGCGGGCCGTTAAGAGGGCCCTGGACGCGGCCGGAATCGAGATCCCCTTCCCGCAGCGGGTGCTGTGGTTCCCCGAGGGCCTGGGAGACCGATTGCATCAGCCCGACTCTTCCTCCGGCTGACCACAAGAGTTCCATGCCGCCCACCCCCGCTCCGGAGCAACTGCGGATCGGGTTGCTGGTGTGCGACCATGTCCAACCCGAATTGCTGTCCGTAGCCGGGACCTATCAGGACATGTTCGCCACTCTATTCTCGGGGCGGCCCGAAATCGAGCTGTATCCCTACGACCTGCTCAGCGGAGAATACCCCGACGATCCCAGCGACTGCGACGGCTGGATCTCCACCGGCTCCAAGTGGTCGGTGTCAGATGACGAGCCCTGGATCCGCTGGATGGAGGGCTTCGTGCGCCGTCTCTATGAGGAACGGTCGCCTCATGTGGGAGTGTGTTTCGGGTCCCAGATGATCGCCCTCGCACTGGGTGGAGAAGTAACCATCCAAGCCGCCGGTTGGGGCGTGGGAGTGGCGGATACCGAGGTGGCCGAACAGGAAGAGTGGATGGTTCCCCACCAAAACTCCTTCCAAGTGGTGGTGAGCTACCAGGACCAGATCACCAAGCTTCCGGCCGACGCTCATTTGGTAGCCTCCACCGACCACTGCCCCGTCTCCATGTTCACCTTGGGTAACCACTTCCTAGGCGTAGGAGGCCATCCCGAGATCCCCATTCCCTACATCAGGGCCCTCATCGAAACGCGACGGGGAAACCGTATCCCCGAACCCACCGCCGACGCCGGCTTGGCTTCGTTGGAACACACTCCCGATGCCCTTCTCCTACGCGATTGGATGACAGAGTTCCTGCTGAGAGCCAAACCGTGTTTGATATAACTCAACTGCTGTTCGATTTGGCAGAAGAGAGATCGATCTTTCATTCCGAGGCAGACCTTCAACACGCCCTGGCCTTGAAAGTTCGAGAGGCCGGTTCTGATGTTCGTTTGGAGTTCCCGTATCAGGGGACTGGTACGGACAGGAGGTATTTGGACATCTGGCTTCCGCAGGAGGGGATCGCCATCGAGCTCAAATACCATACTCGGAAGTTGGAGGTGACTGTGGGAGGGGAATCCTTTGCGCTTCGTGATCAAGGAGCACAAGACATAAGAAGATATGACTTTCTCAAAGATATCCAACGTATAGAGCATGCGTGCCAACTGTGGGACGATTGCAATAGGGGTCTGGCGATCTTACTGACGAACGACCACACCCTTTGGCAACGCGCAAAGAGAACCACAACTGTCGATGCTCAATTTCGGTTGCACGAAAACCGAGTAATTAGGGGGACCCTCCAGTGGTCAGACGAGGCCAGTGAAGGAACAAAAAGGAGCAGAGAGTCCGATATCAAAGTTCAAGGCGACTATCAAATCACCTGGAGGGATTTCTCAAATCCGGCGGCTGGCAAGTACGGGAGGTTTCGGTATCTCCTGATCGGTGTACCCGCTCAGTAGAAACCTCCACCAACCCTCTACTTTCTATGGCGACAACAGGCGGGGAATAATTCCCCGTCCTGCCAAGGTTGATATGAATAGACTAAGATTTTCTTATACGGAAAGGGACAACAACCACATGCCAGAGATGTTCGAACGTCTCACAGCCAAGAGCCGCCAAGCGATCACCGACGCCGAGGGTATCGCCAGTCAGATGCGGCATCCGGAGATTACGCCTACCCACCTCCTGACAGCGCTGTTGAGCCAGGCGGAGGGATTGATGCTGCCCCTAGTGGATTCGGTCGGGGCTCAGCCTGCGGTGCTCAGGGCCGAATCGGTGGAACTCCTGGAAGCCCTGCCCAGCGCTTATGGAGGCTCCGGTCCGGTGGCGAGCCGAGAGCTTTCCAAGGTCCTGAAGGCCGCCGACCGGGTGAGAGCCGAATTCAAAGACGACTATCTGTCGGTGGAACATCTGCTGCTGGCGTTGGTCGACGCCAAAGGGGAGGCCGCAGACTTGCTTCGGCGTCACGACATCAACCGGGAGAACATCCTCGAAGCCCTCGCCAAATTGCGGGGGGCGCATCGCATCACCAGCCCCGACCCGGACGCCACCTTCGGTGCCCTGGAACGATACGGGCGAGACCTCACGGCCCTCGCGCACCGCCAGAAGCTGGACCCCGTGATCGGGCGGGATGACGAGATCCGCCGGGTAATACAGGTGCTCTCGCGCCGCACCAAGAACAATCCGGTCCTGATTGGCGACCCCGGAGTGGGCAAAACCGCCATCGTGGAGGGTTTGGCTCGCCGGATAGCCGACGGCGACGTCCCCGAAGGTCTCAAACGCCAGCGCATCATCGCTCTCGATCTGGGAACGATGGTGGCGGGCGCCAAGTACCGAGGGGAGTTCGAAGAGCGGCTGCAGGCGGTGCTGACCGAGATCAGCGCCTCGAACGGTGAGATCATCACCTTCGTCGACGAGATGCACACCATCGTCGGCGCCGGCGCGGCGGAAGGCGCCATGGACGCCTCCAACCTACTCAAGCCCATGCTGGCTCGAGGCGAGCTTCACATGATCGGGGCCACCACCACCGAAGAGCACCGCATGCACATTGAAAAGGACGCCGCCCTGGAACGACGATTCCAGCCGATCTTGGTGTCCGCGTCCTCGGTCACCGACGCGGTGGCCATCCTGCGCGGCCTGAAAGAACGCTATGAGGTACACCACGGGGTGAGAATCACCGATTCCGCCCTGGTGGCGGCGGCCACCCTTTCAGACCGCTACATAACCGGACGTCATCTCCCCGATAAGGCAATCGATCTCATCGACGAGGCTGCATCCCGCCTAAGAATCGGAATCGACTCGATGCCCGAGGAGATCGACAAGCTGACCCGCGTGGTCACCCGACTGGAGATCGAGCGGGAGGCTCTACGGATGGAGTCCGACAAGACCGCCCGCGCCCGACTTTCGGAGCTCGAGCGGAAACTGGCCGACATCCGGGAGACCCTGAGCGGGCTCACCGCCCGCTGGCAGCAGGAGAAAGAGGCGATTGCCTCCATCCACAGCATCCGGGAGCAGATCGAAGCGGCGCGCGCCGAGGCGGAGATGGCCGAACGACGAGGCGATCTCCATCGGGCCGCCGAGCTCCGCTACGGTGTGCTGGTGGGATTGGAAGCCGAGTTGGAGGAAAAAGAGGAACATTTGGAGAAACTGGCGATCACCGGGCGGATGCTGTCAGAAGAGGTAACCGGAGAAGACATCGCCGAGGTGGTCTCCCATTGGACGGGAGTCCCGGTCGCTCGCATGCTGGAGGGCGAGGCGGCCAAGCTCATCAACCTGGAACGCCATCTCCATGCTCGGGTGGTGGGACAGCACCCGGCCGTGCAGGCCATCTCCAACGCCATCCGCCGCAGCCGCTCAGGCCTATCCGATCCCAACCGGCCGATCGGCTCGTTCCTGTTCCCGGGCCCCACCGGGGTGGGCAAGACCGAACTGGCCCGAGCCCTGGCCGACTTTCTCTTCGACGACGAGCGGGCCATGGTACGGATCGACATGTCCGAATACTCCGAAAAGCACTCCGTGAGCCGTCTGATCGGCGCCCCGCCCGGCTATGTCGGGTACGACCAGGGCGGACAACTCACCGAGAAGGTGCGCAGGCGTCCCTACACGGTGATCCTCTTGGACGAGGTGGAGAAAGCCCACCCAGAAATCTTCAACACCCTGTTGCAGTTGCTGGACGACGGACGGCTCACCGACGGCCAGGGCCGCACGGTCGACTTCACCAACTCGGTGCTGATCATGACCTCCAACCTGGGATCGGAGATGATCGATTCCGGCCTGGGAACCGAAGTGATCGAAAGCCGGGTGATGGGAGCGGTGCGCGGCCATTTCCGTCCCGAGTTCCTGAACCGGGTGGATGAGATCGTGGTGTTCGGGAGACTGAGCCGGGCAGAGTTGGCCGAGATAGTCGACTTGCAGTTGGACCGGCTCAGGCGACGCCTGGCCGGACGCGGCCTCGGACTGCGGGTTACCGATGACGTAAAGGAAATCCTGGCCGAAAAGGGGTACGACCCCGCCTACGGCGCCCGTCCACTCAAGCGGGCGATCCAACGCCGCTTGGCCGATCCTCTGGCCATCAGGCTGCTGGAAGGCGAATGGCAGACGGACTCAACTGTGGAGGTATACGCCGAAAACCACGCTGTCCAATTCCGCTTGGCGTCCTGAATCCGACCCCACCGGCGCGGAGAAACGGACCAAGCCCCCGTTCCCCGTCATTAGTCTCTAAGAGGATGGGTTCTCGGGAACATTGGTCGGAAATGTGGGTAGGCCTGCGGCTGATCGTCTCGGGAATACGGCGCTACCCACGCCTGACGGTGATCGCCATCATGGGAGCGCTTACGTGGATGGTGGTCACGATCATCAACCCGTACCTGCAGAAGCTGGTGGTGGACAACGCCATCGAAGGCAACCAGCCGAATCTCCTGGTGCCCCTGGTGCTGATGGTGCTGTTCGTCGGACTTATGAGGGCCAGCAGCATCGCTTGGCGACGCTGGAACGCCTTCAAGCTCTCCTACCGCTTCGAGTTGGATCTGCGTGGCCGCATCTTCTCCGCCGTCCAGCGGCTGGGATTCGACTTCCACGATCACGCCTCGGCCGGGGAGTTGATGGCCCGAGCCTCGACCGACGTCACGCAGGTGCGGTTGATCTACATGATGCTGCCGATCACCGTGGCCAACCTCCTCACCGTGGCGATGGTGGGAGTGATGGCGTTCGTGCTCGACCCGGTTCTGGGAATGGTGGCCGCTGTCACCTTGCCGGTGATGATCCTCTTTGCGGGGTTGTACGCCCGCCAGACCATCGGTATCTCCTTTCAGGTGCAGCGGGCACTGGCCGAGATGAGCAGACTGACCCAGGAAGGCATTTCGGGGATCGCGGTCACCAAGGCGTTCGGCCGGGAGGCCAGGGAAGCCCGGAGAGCACGGCGGGTGGC
The DNA here is from genome assembly GCA_965261135.1 of Acidimicrobiia bacterium. Taxonomy (GTDB): domain Bacteria; phylum Actinomycetota; class Acidimicrobiia; order Spongiisociales; family ZC4RG35; genus Bin76. Next base: position 2,782,069 of record OZ253443.1, on the reverse strand, counting down.
GACGGACATCTTCAACAAGTCGCTGAGCCTGGCCCGCTTCCGCTCGGTGTACCTTCCCTGGCTCGAACTGCTCCCCACACTGACAACCCTTGGAGCACTCTGGCTGGGCGGACTCAGGGTGGCAAGCGGCGATATGACCATCGGCGATCTGGTGGCCTTCACCCAGTACCTGGTGGTGTTGTACTTCCCCATCCGTATGACCGGCTGGTTCTTTGCAGAACTCCCCCGCGCCTCCGCGGCAGCGGCCCGAATAGTGCAACTGGTCGAAACCCCGGCATCCGTGACCAGCCCTGATGATCCTCGCTCGTTGCAAGCGGGAGGTGGGGAGATCCACTTCGAGGGTGTCTCTTTCGCCTACGAAGGGGTGGATGTGCTCCGGGACCTGGATTTGCACATCCCGGCGGGAAGCAGCGTGGCGTTGTTCGGCGCCACTGGCTGTGGGAAGACCACCCTGGCCCAACTGATCCCTCGTTTCTATGATCCCCAGGTCGGCGCCATCTCAATCGACGGAACCGATGTCCGCCAACTCGATCTGACCGAACTCCGCCGGGAAGTGGCGGTCGCCTTCGAAGAGCCTTTCCTTTTCTCGGCGACCATTGCCGAGAACATCAGGTTCGGCGGCCCCCATGCCGAACGATCCGAGATAGTGGCCGCCGCCCGGATCGCCGACGCCGACGAGTTCATCCGAAAACTCCCCGACGGATATGACACAGTGGTGGGCGAGAGAGGAATGAGCCTCTCCGGAGGACAACGCCAGCGTCTGGCCCTGGCCCGGGCCATCGTCGGAAACCCCCGCGTCCTGATACTGGATGACGCCACCTCGGCAGTGGACGCCATCACCGAGGCCCATATCCATGCCGAGTTGGTGGAAATGATGGAGGGCCGTACCACGATTGTGATCGCCCACCGCACTTCCACCCTGCTGTTGGCCGACCGGATCATTCTGTTGGAGGGAGGAAAGGTACTGGCTTTCGGAGAACATCAGGAGCTCTGGGAGAATGTGCCCCGCTATCGTCAACTCCTCGCCGAAGCGAGCCCGGCCCGATAATGTATTCCCGCTACGGATCCGCCGACCCGGTCCCTCACCGACTGAACCTTGTCCGCCGAGCCGCCAAGTCCGCCCGGTACATGGCCCTCCCGGCGTCGGGCGCCGCGGCCGCGGCCGTGGTGTCGTCTTTGTCCAGGGTGGCGGGACCGATGGTGATCCGAGAGGGGATTGACAAGGGCATTATTCCCCAGAACACTTCGGTCATCACCAACGTGGCCCTGATTTTCGCCGGCATTCTGGTTGCCCAATACGTGGCAACCAGAATCACTATGTACATGGTGGCCTGGCTGGGCGAGAGATTCATGATGGATCTGCGGAACCGGGTCTACTCCCACGTTCTGGGAATGGACATGGCCTTTTTCGGGAGGACCAAGACGGGAGTCTTGGTAGCGAGGCTCACCTCCGACATCGAGTCTTTGCAGGTCTTCGCCACCGAGGGCGCCATCCAGGTGATGGGAAGCACCTTGATGGTGACAGGAGTGTCCGTCGCGCTGTTCGTGGTTGATCCGTTTCTTGCCATGATCGTGATGCTGCTCATGCCTATTCTGATGGTTTTTTCGTACCACTTCGGCCGTCGGTCGGGACGAGCCTATCGGCGCGTGCGTAGCCAGGTGGGGCAGGTGTTGGGCGCCCTTCAGGAAAACATATCCGGAGTGCGGGAAGTCCAGGCCAATGCTCAGGAACAGCGCCAAGAAGAGCGCTTCGCCGCCATAGACGAGAACTACTACCAGAAGGGAATGGCCGCCGCCAAGATCATCGTCGCCTACTTTCCCAAAGTTGACACGCTGCGAGCGATGGGACTGGTACTGGTCTTGCTAATAGGAGGAAACCGTGTGCTGGACGGGGAGATGAGCCTCGGTTCGATGATTGCCTTCCTGCTCTACCTCAACTGGTTTTTCGAGCCCATTGTGCAACTCGCCAACGTCTACAACCTGCTGCAGGGCGCACTGGCCGCTCTCTACAAGCTGTACGGGCTGATCGACGAAGAGCCTTCGATTCGGGAGGCTGAGGAAACCACGCCTCTCGCCCAGGAGGTGGAAGGCCAGATCCTCGTAGACGGGATAACCTTCGGCTATAACGCCGACGAACCGGTCATCACCGACCTGAACCTCTCGATTCCCCCCGGCCAGCGGGTGGCTGTAGTAGGCGCCACAGGATCGGGTAAAAGCACCCTGGTAAAAATGATCGCCCGCTTCTACGATCCCCAAACCGGCGGGGTCTCCCTGGACGGGATCGACCTGCGACAAATCAGCTTCGCGGACCTTCGCCGGACTGTGGCGCTGGTCCCCCAGGAAGGGTTCTTATTCGAGGATTCGCTGCGATTCAACCTGTCCTTCGGCCGGGAGGGGATGAGCGATGAGGAAGTCTGGGAAGCATGTCGAGCAATGGGTATAGCCGAGTGGGTGGAAAGCCTGCCGGAAGGACTGGACACTCCCATGCGGGAGAGGGGAAACCGGCTCTCATCAGGAGAACGTCAACTTGTTGCCCTGGCTCGAGCGCTGGCTATCGATCCGGCGATAGTCATTCTTGACGAGGCCACCTCCAATCTCGATCCCGGGACGGAAGGGGAGATCGAGACAGCGCTGGAAACGCTGTTGGCGGGCCGCACCTCCATCGTGGTGGCTCACCGGCTCCGCACCGCCCGGCGGGCCGACCGGGTGCTGGTCATGGAGGGCGGCCGGGTGGTGGAGGACGGAACCTACGAAGATCTGGCTGGCCGGGACGGGCCCTTCGCCGAACTCATTCGCACCTGGGAGGCTTCAGAACACCGAGTGTGAACGCGGTTGCCGGCCCCTCTCAGCCGAGGGAGCGGGGGTGGAGAGTCTCTGTGTGGCCGTCCACCGCAATCACCTGGCCGCTGATGTGCCGACCCGAGGGACCGGCCAGGTAGATCACCAGGTCCGCCACCTCCTCGGGAGAGACGAAGCTTGCCATTGACGTGCCTTCCACATACATGGCGCCCACCGCCTCTACTGTGAGACTCTCTGCGGCGGCATGAGCGGCGATCACCCGTTCCATCCGTTCACCGGTGATCGAACCGGGTGCTATGGCGTTCACGCGGATGTTGTCCCGGCCCAACTCCATCGCCAAGGTCTTGGTCAACCCGACCACCCCGAACTTGGCAGCCACATAGGGAGCGCGATTCGGCATCCCCATCAGCCCGGCGGTAGAGGTTATGTTGATGATCGCTCCCCCGCCCCGCGCCTTCATGGCGGGGATCACCCGGCGGGCACAGTAGAACTGCCCCGAGAGACATACCTCCAAACATCTTCGCCACTCCGAAGGGTCTATGTTTTCCGTAGGCTCGGTGGGTCCCGCCGAGCCGGCGTTGTTCACCAGGATGTCCACCCCCTCCACCGCAATAGGTTCGAGCCAGGCGTCCACCGCTCCGGCATCGGCCACATCCACCACGGCCCCTTCGAGATGGGTGGGGAGCGCCTCCACTGCGGCTTGATCGATATCGCATACGAAGGTCGTGACGCCGGCTTCGGCCAAGGCGTTGGCCACCACCAGTCCCAAACCGCCCGCTCCCGCCGTCACCACTGCTCTTTTCGAGTCCAAACGGATGTCCATACACTGGCAGGGTATCGATGGAAGTAAAGGCCACCTCCGATCTCGATCCCGGGACGGAAAGCGAAATCGAGGCGGCGCCGGAAACCCTGTTGGCGGGCCGCACCTCCATTGTTGTGGCTCACCGGCTCCGCACCGCCCAGCGGGCAGACCGTGCGCTGGCCAGGTTGGGCGGCCGGGTGGTGGAGGATAGAACCTAAGAAGATCTGGCTGTCCGGGACGGGCCCTTCGCCGAACTCATACCCACCTGGGAGCCCTCCGAAACCCGGGTGCGAACGGTTACCCTCCTCGGTTAAGGAAGCGGGGATACAGAGTCTCGGTATGGCCGTCTACCGCGATCACCTGACCGCTGATGTGCCGACCTGAGGGACCCGCCAGGTAGAGCACCAGATCCGCCACCTCCTCAGGAGCGATTGATGTGGCCATGGAGTTGGCCTGCGTGGACATCGATCGTGCCGCCTCCACGGTGATGCCTTCGGCGTCGGCCCGCGCAGCTATCTGCCTGTCCCGTCTCTTGCCCCTGAGCCCTCCGGGTGCTATGGCGTTCACCCGGATATTGTCCCGACCCAACTCCATCGCCCAGGTCTTTGTCAACCCGACCACCCCGAACTTGGCAGCCACGTAGGGAGAACGGTTCGGCATCCCCATTAACCCGGTGGTCGAGGTTATGTTGATAATTGCCCCGCTCGTTTGCTCCTTCATGGCGGGAATCACCCGGCTCGCGCAGTGAAACTGCCCCGAAAGGGACACCTCCACACATCTTCTCCACTCCGACGGATCGATCTCCTCCACGGGGGCAGTGGGTCCTCCCGAGTGCGCCAGGTTCACCAGAATGTCCACTCCCTCGGCCGCAATCGGATCGAGCCAGGCGGCCACCGCCTCGGCATCGGCCACATCCACCCTTGCCCCGCGTATATAGGCGGGAAGCGACTCCAAGGCGGCCACGTCGATGTCACAAACGAAAGTGGTTGCACCCGCCTCCGCCAGGGCGTTGGCGACCACCAACCCCAAGCCACCCGCTCCCCCTGTCACCACCGCTCGCTGCGAGTCCAAACGAATACCCATGCCGCCAGAGTATCAGGGAGGTGGCTCTTTTCCTGCCGACACATCCGGTTGAGCTCGGGATGCTCCCGGCGGGATGGAAACCCTTCGACGCCTGGCCCGGGCCAGCGCCACCCGCGCCAGCACTGCCATCATTCCGGCCAGGGTATTGAACAGCATGTCCACCGGGTCGAAGACACGGGTGTACAAGAAAAGCTGAATACCTTCGTCGAGCACTCCCACCGCGCCGGTCGCCAGAACAGCGAGCACGCCGGGCACGGGCACCCGGGAACCCTGGCCAGCGCGCTCCTTGAGCGCTTCGTAGATGAAGGAAGCTACCACCCCGTATTCAATGAGGTGGCTGCGTTCCGCAAGCGCCATGCGGAGCAAAACCATCAGATAGACCACTACCACCCCCAGAGCGACGCCGATCTCGGCGCCACTCGTCTTCGTCCTCAGCCCCTGCGTCACCACCGTCACGCCGATCAAAAGAATTCCGACGGCAAAGGACACCGTGGTTAAGTCGCGGTTATCCAATACATCAGCCAAGCTTCCCGCTAGGCCGAGGGTGGAGTAGATGGCCGCCACGATGGCCAGCGTCGAGAGCCAGAGTCGACGTTCCCGACCGGACGTGAACCGCAACGTCAAAAGTCACCGTACGGTGCCGACCGGATGAGCACCGCACATGGTCTGATCACAACCCCCACCGACCCTATCTGCCCAGATCGGTTCCCCTGATCTTTTGGGGATGGATGAACACTCCTGCGCGGAGTTCGGCAGCCATCACCCGGTCGTACTCTTCCCAGTCTTCATGAGTGCCTCCTGCGGCCGTGAAGATATCCCTGAGCGCTTCCGGCAGATCGGTGAGATCAAAGCCCCCCATAGGATCATCCGGACCGATCTGGGTCACCGTGCCCTCCACACCGATCCATGACCACCCCACTCGGAAAACGATCGTGGCCTGGGGATGGTGCCGCCAGTGGGCCAGCTTCACGGTATTGCCCCGCACCACGAACCCCACCACATTCTCAGCCGTGACGGGATGAGTCATCACCCCGGCGTTGATTACGGTGGAGTGAACCGTGCCGTTGGCGCGGGCGAAAGAGACCACCGACAGCCCCATATCCCTGGCGGCGAATTCCCTGACATGCTCGATGGTTCGCCTCATTGGTGGTCCTTTCCGATTTGCCAAGCCTCCCGGGACCATCGGAGAATACCCGGTTCTCGACCCGATAGGGTATGGACGATGCCAAACGACCTACCCTCCGCCACCCGGCGATGGCTGGAGGGGTGTGGGGACTTCGACCTGGCCCCGAAGATCAGAATCTTCCCCGACGGGACCAAAACCGCCATCAACGCTGCCCGGGCGGTGGGGTGCCAACCCAGCGAGATCGTCAAGTCCCTGGTGTTCGAGGTGGATGGGGAGACGGTGCTGGCGCTGGTACCCGGTGATCGCAGGCTGCGTACTGACAGCCTGGCCGAGGCGGCGGGAGGACGGAAGGTCCGCCGGGCCTCACTCGACCGGGTCAAGGAGGCCACCGGTTTCGCGGCGGGAGGAACGCCTCCCTTCGGTCATGCCCGCCCGCTCCGGGTCTTCGCCGACCAGGCCCTCCGTCGCCATGATCCGGTGTGGGCGGCGGCGGGTACACCCACCACTGTTTTCCCCATCAGCCTGGCCGACCTCGACCGGATAGCCCACCCCCGATGGTGCGATCTGTCCTGACTACGGCCGCGGGGTAGGGCGATGGGCGGGATCAAGCATCGCCAGGAACTCCACGCAGCGGTCGGCCTCGGAGACTTCCCCGATCATTCCCGCCATCCGCCCGAGACCGTCCAGACAGGCCAGAAATCCACGGTTGGAGGGGTGCGACCAGCGCACATATCCCGACCCGCGCCAGCCATTCTGACGAAGCGCGTCCAAGCCGCGGTGATAGCCGATCCGGTAGTAGGCGTAAGCCTCCAGACGATTGGCCAGAACGTTTGCCTCCGACTCGCACAACTCCCCCAAAGCAGCCCACACCTCTGGTAACTCGGGATGGGCGGCCGCCGTCTCGACCATCCTGTCACGGTCACTCCCGGCGGCGGCCAAGGCCGCCATCACCAGTGACGGCGGTTCGGGCAGAACCGTCTCGGGCGCTCCTCCGGGAGTGAGCCGTACCTCAGCCATCCGTCAAGCCCGGGGTAGCGGGATGTCCCCGTTGCGGATCGCGGCCTGGGCGGCTGCCAGCCGGGCGCCCGGAATCCGGGGAGGGCTCATGGAGACATAGTCAAGCCCCACCCGGTGGCAAAAATCTATGCTGGCCGGGTCTCCCCCGTGCTCCCCGCACAGTCCAACCCACAGGTCGGGCCGGACGGCCTTCCCCTCTGCGGTCGCCCATTTGATCAGTTGGCCCACACCTCTCTCGTCGAGCGACTGGAAGGGATTGTGGGATAGCACACCGTCGGCCAGATAGGTGTTCAAAAAACGCACCTCGGCGTCGTCACGGCTCAGCCCGAAGGTGGTTTGGGTGAGATCGTTGGTGCCGAAAGAAAAGAATTCCGAGATGCGGGCGAGTTCTCCTGCCAGGAGGGCGGCTCGGGGAATCTCCACCATGTTGCCCAACTTCACTTTCCGGTCCACTCCGAAGGCGGCCTGTTCCTCAGAGAGCATCGCCGCCACCCGCTCCATCTCGGCGGGATCGGACACCAGGGGGACCATTATTTCCAGCCGCGGATCTCCTCCCGCCTCCAAACGGCGGCGGATGGCCTGAAGCGCCGCCCGGATCTGCACGCGGTAGAGCGAAGGGCGGATCAGTCCCAGGCGAACCCCCCGCAGCCCCAGCATGGGGTTGGTCTCCTCCCAGCTCTTAACAACCTCGATGATCCGCTCCACTTCAGCAGTGGACTCTCCCGCCGCTCGGAGTTGATCGTATTGGTCACGAAGATCCCAACGGTCGGGAAGGAACTCATGAAGAGGAGGATCCAGCAGGCGAACCACCACGGGCTTGCCGTCCATCGCCTCCAGCAGGGCGGTGAAGTCGTCGGTTTGCAGCTGTTGCAACTGCAAAAGGGCCTTCTCCGGCTCCTGGTCCATAATGATCCGGCGCACCACCGGCAGCCGGTCGCCCATGAACATATGCTCGGTGCGAGCCAGCCCGATGCCCTCTGCTCCCAGTTCCGCGGCGCGGGCCGCGTCCTTGCCGGTGTCGGCGTTGGCCCACACCCCCAGACGTCGCATCTGATCCGCCCATCCCAACAAGGTTTCCAGTTCGGCGGGCGGGGAAGGCTTCACCAACTCCACCTCCCCGATAAAGACCCGACCGGTGGTGCCGTCGATGGCGATCGTATCCCCCTCCCGTATCCGCAGCCCACCCGGCGCGGTGAAGAGTCTCTGATCGGCATCGATGGAAATCTCTGCGGCGCCGGTTACCGCCGGAGTTCCCATGGCGCGGGCCACCACCGCCGCATGGCTGGTCTTTCCGCCGTGGCTGGTCAGGATCCCTTCGGAGGCGAACAGCGCCTCTATATCGTCGGGAGTGGTCTCCCATCGAACCAGTATCACCGGTGTCCCTTCACCGGCCATCTCCACCGCCCGGTGGACATCGAATACCGCCTTCCCCACCGCCGCTCCCGGAGAGGCGTCCAGCCCGAAGAAAGCCGGCGGGGGAGATTTCTCCTCATTGATGCCGTACACGAGCAGCTGTTCCAGCTGGCCGGGCTCCACACGCATCAGGGCGGTTTGACGGTCGATCAGCCCTTCGTCGACCATCTCCACCGCGGCTCTCACCGCTGCCGCCCCCGACCTCTTTCCCACCCGGGTCTGCAAGATCCAGAGCTTTCCCTTCTCGATGGTGAACTCGATGTCACAGATATCCGAATATGACGTCTCGAGAGAGGACCCCACTGCATTCAACTCGGCGTGTATCTCGGGGTGGGAATCGGCAAGGGCAGAGATAGGGAAGGTCTGTCGAATTCCCGCCACCACGTCTTCTCCCTGGGCATTGGGCAGGTAGTCCCCGAACATCTCCCGCTGGCCGGTGGCTGGGTCGCGGGTGAAGAACACCCCCGTGCCCGAGTCGACGCCCAGGTTCCCAAACACCATCATCTGGATGTTGCACGCCGTTCCGAGATGGTGCGGAATATCGTTGAGGCGACGGTAACTATAGGCCCGCGAAGAGTTCCAGGACTCGAACACCGACTCGATTGCCCTCCGCACCTGCTCCATGGGATCCACCGGCACCTCGCAGTTCTGGGCGGCGAGCAACATCCGGAACTGCCGGACCGCGGACACCAGGTCGGAGGTGGGAAGCCGGGAGTCCTCGGTTACGTTTCTGCGTTCCCGGAGACTGGTCATCACCTGTTCGAAATCGTCCCGGTTGGCGCCCAGCACCACCTGCCCATAGGTCTGAAGCAATCGTCGGTAGGCGTCCCAGGCAAAGCGTTGATCACCGGACCACCGACTCAACTCCGAAACCACCGCCTGGTTGGCGCCCAGGTTGAGCACCGTGTCCATCATTCCCGGCATGGAAACCATCGCTCCCGAACGGGCCGATAAAAGCAGCGGGGGACCTCCCACCCCTCCCAGACTGCGGCCGGTCTGGTTCTCGATCTTGGCCAGCGCCGATTGCACTTCGGTCCAAAACCCGGGGGGCATCCGCTTTTTTTCCAAAAAGTACCGGCAGGCGGCGGTGGTGATGACGAACCCGTGTGGGACCGCCAGTCCCATCTCCATCATCCGCGCCAGACCGGACCCCTTGCCTCCCAAGAGGTCCCGATCCGCGGGATCGGCCTCTTCGAAGCTAAAAACGTATTGAGATTTTCTGCTGGCCATTTACAGTCCGTTCAACCTCGATAATACTTTTACATCCACGTAACCGCCCCCGGCCACAGCATAGAAGCGGGAGGGGCCTACAATTGGGATCGATAAGTATCCGAACAAATCGGTGAGACAGCGGTTCGTCAGGGGAATCATTATCTTCCTCGGACCGGGCAAGGAGTAAGACATGGACAGCGAGCTGTGGAGATGGCTCTGGCTGGGATTGGCCGTCTTGTTGGGAATCGGCGAGGTGCTTACCGCCGGATTTTTCTTGCTGCCATTTGTCATCGGCGGAGGCGCGGCCGCGGTCGTATCCTGGCTGGGCCTATCCATCCTGGCCCAGTGGCTGGTGTTTTTCGGCGTTTCCCTATTGTCATGGGCAGTCCTGCACAGGTATATAAAGACCCAGGACGCCGATGGACAGCCGCAAGTAGGCGCCAACCGCTGGATAGGCGCCACCGGGTTGGTTCTGGAGGAAGTCGATCAGATAAGCGGAAGAGGTATGGTACGAATCTTCGGCGAGGAGTGGAGGGCCACCGTCGAAGCCGGACAGGAGAATATCCCCACCGGAGACACAATAGAAGTGATCGGAGTGGAAGGAACCAAACTGATTGTGGTTCCCCGGTCATGAGAGTCCGCTTGGACTTAGGAAGGAAGTGACCTGATGGAGGATGTAGCTGTATTTGGGCTGTTCGGCGTAGTAGCGCTCGCGCTGATCTTGTACGCCGCGGCCGGACTGAAGGTGGTCAGGCCCTACGAAAAGGGACTGATCGAGCTGTTGGGTCGCTACCAGCACACGGTCGAGTCGGGGCTCCGGTGGGTGATGCCTTTCATCAAGCGGATAATCAAGGTCGACATGCGGGAGCAGGTGGCGGATGTGCCTCCCCAGGAGGTGATCACCAAGGACAACGTGGTGGTGACGGTGGACGCGGTGATCTACTACGAAGCCACCGACCCCGTGAAGCTCAAGTACAACGTGGGACGCTTCATCGTGGCGGTCACCAAGTTGGCCCAGACCAACCTGAGAAACGTGATCGGCGACCTGGACCTCGACGCCGCTCTCACCTCCCGGGAGGTGATCAACACCAAGCTGCGTCAGATCCTCGACGACGCCACAGACAAATGGGGAACCCGGGTGGTGCGAGTGGAGATCCAACGGATCGAACCCCCCGCCGACGTAACCCAGGCCATGCACCGCCAGATGAAAGCCGAGCGAGAGAGAAGAGCGGTGGTGACCGAAGCCGAAGGCGACAAGCGCTCCCGAATCCTCAAGGCCGAAGGGGTGAGAGAAAGCCAGATCCTGGAAGCCGAAGGTGAGGCGCAAGCCATCGAGACCGTGGCCGCCGCCGAGCGATTCAAATTACTGACGGTGGCGGAAGGTGAAGCCCAGGCGATCGAGAAGGTGTTCGCGGCCATCCACCAGGGTGATCCCACCCCCGACCTGATCGCCATCCGCTATCTGGAAGCTTTGCAGGGAATCGCCGACGGCCAGGCCACCAAGATCTTCCTGCCGCTGGACACCAGCGGAGTGCTGGGCAGCGTGGCGGCCATCGGAGAGTTGCTTAAAGAAACCGGCGGCGCCAAACCAACGTCATAGCCGGCACGCGGGGCCAGACCGGACACCAAAACGGGAAAACCAGTCAATAAAGAAGGGGGTTGGGACTCCTCTCGGGAGTCCCAACCCCCTTTGTTTTTAATCTCCGCCCGCTTCCGGCGGAGAGATTTGCTACATGGCGGCGGCGATGGCCTGTTGGAGAGCCCTCTGGGTCATGACCTTGGCCAAGTGTGCCTTGTACTCAACGGTTCCGAACAGATCGTCGAGGACCGTCACGCCCTCGATTGCCCGTTCGGCGGCAGCCGCTACAGCCGCGTCCGAACCGTCGGTTCCGACCAGAGCTTCCACCACTCCTTCCGCCAGGGTGGGCTTGGCGCCTACCCCGGTGAGCGCTACCCGCGCACAGCAGATCGCCCCATTGGAGAAGTCCAACCACGCCGCGGCGCCCGCCACCGCGTAGTCGGTGTGGCCGCCGCGGCGACCAAGCTTCTCATAGGCGGAGCCTCCGCCCTGTTTGGGAATACGGATCTCGGTGAGAATCTCTCCCGGCTCCAAGGCGGTAGTGAGCGTGTCCACGAAGAAGTCGGCGGCCGCGATCTCGCGAACGCCCCCCGCCGAGGCCGCCACCATAGTGGTGCCCAAAGCAAGGGCCGCCGATGGTTGATCGGCGGCGATATCCGCATGGGCGATCGAACCGCAGGTGGTGCCCTGATTGCGCACCTGAACATCTCCTGTCCAGGAGGCGGCGGTAGCCAGCGCGGCAGCATGCTCGGCGATCATCGGATCGGAGGCGGTGTCGGCGTGGCGAACCATGGCGCCCAAGGCCAGGTGATCTCCGCGATCCTCGATGGAGGAAAGCCCGGGAATACGGGCGATGTCCACCAGAACTTCCGGTGAAAAGAGCCGCAGCTTCATGATGGGCAGGAGGCTCATCCCTCCGGCCAGAACCTTGGCGCCTTCCGTGGAAGCCAGAACCGAGGTGGCCTCGTCCAGCGACCCCGGGGATACATACTCGAATGACCTGGGATACATCAGCTCACGCTCCCGTTCGTCTTGGCTGCCTGGATCGCCGCCCACACCCGCTTGGGACGGAGCGGCATATCCACATGGGTCACCCCGAGGGGCGAAAGCGCATCGACCACCGCGTTGACGACAGTCTGCGCCGAGCCGATGGTACCGGCCTCGCCGATCCCCTTAACCCCTAACGGGTTGACATCGGTGGGAGTCACGGTGCGATGCAGCTCGAAGGAGGGCAAGTCCACAGCGGTCGGCAGCGGATACTCCACTAACGACCACTTCAGCAGGTTTCCGTCCGGCTCGTAGTCGCCATCCTCGAACATTGCCTGGCCGATGCCCTGCGCCAAACCGCCGTGGATCTGTCCGTCCACGATCATCGGATTGATGACGTTGCCGCAGTCGTCCATGGCAATGTAGCGGAGCAGGGAGACGTCACCGGTGTCGCCATCCACCTCCACGAGAGCCAGGTGAGACCCAAACGGCCAGGTGGCGTTGCCGGGACTAAACACGGCGTGGGCCTCCAGGCCTCCCTCCATGCCCTCAGGCAAACGGTGAGGCTGATAGGCCAGAGTGGCGATGTCGGACCACGACACCTGCTGGTCGGGCGAACCGGCCACATGGGCGCCGCCATCGGCGAACACTATGTCATCCGAGGAGGCTTCCAGCAAATGGGCGGCCAGGTCAGCGGCCTTGGCGCGCACCTTGTTGGCCGCCTCATAGGTGGCCGATCCGTCCACCGCCGCCGAGCGGGACCCGAAGGTTCCGATTCCCAGCGGCGACTCGGCGGTGTCGCCGTGACTTACCCGGATGTTTTCCACCAGGATCCCCAACTGGTTGGAGACGATCTGCGCCCAAGTGGTCTGATGGCCTTGTCCGGAAGGACCGGTGCCGATGATCACCGAAGCAGTGCCGTCGGCATGCACTCGGACCAAGCCCGATCCACTGAATCCGGAGGGTATCTTGTAGGCCGCCCAGGAAAATCCCAGGTCCACCAGAGCGGAAGGGCCGAATCCGCACACTTCCACATAGGTGGCCAGGCCCAGGCCCACCAGCCGTCCCTCGGTCCGCAGTCGATTCCGCTCGGCTTTGAGATTTTCATAGCCGGCGGTCTCCAACAGTGCGTCGAGGTTGGTCTCGTAGTCACCCGTGTCCATGGGAAACCCGATATGAGTCGCAGCACCGGGGAACTCCGAAGCGGGGATATAGTTCTTTCTCCGTACCTCGGCCGGATCCACACCGATCTCCCGTGAGAATGCATCGATGACCCGCTCCAGGTAGTAAGCGGCTTCGGGTCGGCCCGCGCCACGATAGGCGTCGGTGGTCATGGTGTGCGTATGCACACAGGCCACCTTCCAGTGGGTGGGGAACCCGTATTGGCCCGCTCCTACGAACAGACCCAGGAAGGGGATGGCCACCGTGAAGTTCTGGCTGTAAGCGCCCATGTCGGCGATGCCGTCCAGTTCATATCCCAGAATTTGTCCGTCGCGGGTCCCGGTTATGGTGGCGGTCGCCACCCAGCCCCGACCATGAATGGTGGAGCCTGCCGCGTCCCGCCGGGTCTCGGTGAACTTGACCGGACGACCCAGTTGCTGGGAGGCGAAACAGACCAGGATCTCGTCGTTGTAGACATTGAGCTTGCATCCGAAGCCTCCGCCCACCTCGGGAGCGATACACCGGACATCAGTCAGGGAAAGCCCGAAGGTCTGGGCGATCCCCCCCGCCAGAGCATGCGGGATCTGGGTGGAGGAATGGACCGTGAACCGGCCGTAGCCAAGATTCCAATCCGCCGCCACCGAGCGCGGCTCCATCGGCATGGGCAGCAGGCGCTGGTTCACCGCTTCCACCGAGACCGAGACGGTGTCGTCCCGCGCCTTGGCGTCGGCGATGGTCTGTTGGGTGGCGGCGATGCCTTCCTCGTCGCCCCACGGCCCGCCTTCCCAGGCCAACAGCACATTGGATTCCATGTCTTCATGAACAAGGGCGGCGTCGGAGGCGGCTTCCTTGAGGCCGATCACCGGATCGAGCGGATCGTATTCCACATCGACCTCGTCGGCGGCGTCACGAGCCCCGTAGCGGCTGTCGGCCACCACCATCGCCACCGCCTCGCCCAGATGATTGACCTTGTCGCCCGCCAGGAGCGGCCGGAGCTTGCCTACCGCCACCTGAGTGACCAGATCGCCGAGGTGAACTGTGTCCGAAGCGGTGTAGACCGCCCGGACCCCGTCCATCGCCTGGGCATCGGTGGTGTCCACCGACACCACCTTGGCGTGGGCGTAGGGGCTGCGCACGAAGGCGACATGCAGCATCCCCGGCAACTTGAGGTCGTCCACAAAGAGCCCGGTGCCTCTGATCAGGGCCGGATCTTCTCTGCGCTTGACCACTCCGCCCAAAACGCTGGTGGTACTCACGATGACGCCTCCTCCCATTCAGCGGGAGGCGGATCCTCACCCCGCATCTGGGCGGCGGCGTACTCCACGGCCCGGACGATGTTGTGATATCCGGTGCATCGGCACAAATTGCCTTCCAGCCCGTGGCGGATTTCGCCTTCTGTGGGAGACTCGTTTTCAGACAACAGGCCCACTGCCGACATGATCATCCCCGGCGTGCAGAACCCGCACTGGAGACCATGTCGTTCCCAAAATCCTTCCTGGACGGGATGGAGATCGCCGTTGGCGGCCAAACCTTCGATGGTGGTCACCTCAGCGCCCTGTGCCTGGACGGCCAGCATGGTGCATGACTTGACAGTCTTCCCGTCGAGGATCACCGTACAGGCGCCACAATATGATGTGTCACAGCCCACGTGAGTGCCGGTCAGGCCCAGTTCCTCTCTCAACAGGTGCACCAACAGCGTACGCGGCTCGACATCGGTCACCGCGCGCTGACCGTTAACGGTTAGTGATACGTGCATAGACCTCCTTTCTCGAATCTGTTCCCCCACGCTATCAGGTTTCGGTGGGATAAGGAAAGCCAGAGTGGGAAATTTTTTATGCAAAAACCTTCATTCCAGGGTTGACTTGACGGGTTCAGGAATACCAGATTGTCAGCAAGACACTTTCCGAGACGGTGAAACATGGCTTCCAAAGAACCCGAACACCCGGATCTGGCGGATTTCGAGAGACTGGTTCGACTGCGATTCGACGAGGCGCTGGAGTACGAACAAGAGGCCGCCATGCTGCAAATCCAGCGCATGGCCACCCTCCGGGATCGACTGTTGGACGCCGAAGACGCAGACCTCATGATCAGGATCTGGGTGCGAGGCGGCCATCTGTGCGAAGGCACACCCTCCACGGTGGGGCAGGACCATGTGGAACTGGGTGACTCTCGCCGGCTGATCATCCCCTTCTCCGCCATAGAGATGGTGGAACTCACGTGATCCCGCAAGTAATCACCACCGCCGGGCCGCTCTGGGAATCGGAACTGGTGGAGAGAGCGAGGGCGACCGGAACCCTTCGGATTGCAGAGCGCGCCTTCCATCCGGCCCAAGTCCACAGAGCCCTTGCCGACCGAAGAGCGCGGACGGTGCTGGTGGGCGCCGAGATCCCCTGGTTGTCGCCCGGCCTGGTGGGCGCCTGGCGGCGGATGGGAGCGGTGGTTATCGGGATAAACGACCCCTACCATCCCCCGAGCTGCCGACTGCTGGAAGAGTGGGGATGCCACTTCGTGCTTGAAGAGCCCGATCCCGAATGGACGGCGGCCGCGCTCGGGGTTGCTTTGCCGGCCACCCCCGTCCCCGTGGCGCCCACGGGCCCGAAAGTGGTGGCGGTGGGAGGCCCGCGCGGCGCCCCAGGAAGAACCGAGGTGGCGCTGGGCCTGGCCTGGCTGGCTGCCCGGGATGGCCCTTGCCTGCTGGTGGAAGCCGATACCTCTCCCGCTCTGGGGCTGAGACTGGGACTCCCCCCACCCCCTCAAATCCACCAGCCGGTCACCGCGGACGGGATAGACCTGTTGCTGTGGGACCCCCGGGGATCGGCGGGTGGAATCCTGCACAGCGGCTGGTCGCGGTTTTGGGACTACCGGACGGTGGTGGTGGACCTCGGGCCGGGACACCGAGCCTTCGAGAGATGGCCCGGCGAGAGGGTGGTGGTATGCCAAGCCAGTCCTTCGGGGATTGTGCGAGCCGCCTCCCTCTTGGCGAAGCTGGGCGGCGGACCACACTGGACGGTGATAAACCGTCTGGTGGCCGACGAGCCTCTCCGTCGGGAAGTCTCCCTGTATCTGGCCACATGGGCGGGAAGCCCGCCCGCCGCAATGATCGACGAACTGGATGATCTGCAATGGGGAAAGCCCCCTCCCGCCTCTATCCAGGCCGCGCTCGAGCCGCTTCTGATCCGGCTCGGCCAGGCCGGGAAAGAATCAGCGGGCGGCTCGGTAGCTCCCCAGCATGCGCAAGTTGCTCACCGTAACCAGGTCCGGATTGAACACCGAGGACAACCCCTCGGGTCCTGGGGAGTGGATCAGATCCACAAAGAAGCGGTAACGCCACGCCTCGGTGGAGGGACGGGATTCGATCCGGGTCAGGTTGGCGCCCCGGGCGGCCAACTCGGTGAGAGCCAGGGCCAGCGAGCCGGGCCGGTGAAGAACCTCAAAGACCACTGACGTCTTGTTGGCGTCCTCGGGCAGGCATGGCTCTCCGGGAGCAAGCACCACGAATCGGGTGGTGTTGTCCACCCGATCGACCAACCTTTCCAAAAGCACCTCCAAACCCAGGGCGGCGGCGCTGACGTGGGCCAAAGCCGCCTGTTGAGGATCCCCTTGGGAGGCAACGATCCGCACCGCACCGGCGGTGTCATGCACGGGAATCATTTCCCAACCCCGCTCGATAATGGCCATTTCCGCCTGGGACAGAGCTTCGGGATGGGAAAACACCCGACGGATATCGGACAACTCGGCCCCCGCCAGCCCCAGCAGGCTGTGACTGGCTATCTTCTTGTGCTCGGCGATGATGTGTACATCATCGGCCACCAATCGGTTGAGCACCGGCAGGACGCTGCCCGTGGTGGAATTCTCGATGGGCAGCACCAGTCGGTCCACCTCTCCTTCCCGCATCGCCGCAAACGCCCCCGAAAAGTTGGAATAGCCGCGCAACTCCTGATCCGAGAAGAGCTCGGTGGCCACCTGATGGCTGTAGGAGTAAACCTCTCCCTGATAGCCGACCCGCATCAGGATCTCAATCGGTTGGACAAGACCGTCATCTTCTGATGCGGCGCCGGACTCATTCGCTCCCCTCTTTGGCCAGAGCCACCTCGGCCAGCATCTCCGCCACATCCCTCACCACCACGTCCGACTCCCGGCCCACCTCCTTGACTCCGTCGTCCAACATCACGTAACAATACGGGCAGGAGACGGCCACCTCCGAAGCGCCGGTCGCCAGAGCCTCCTCGGTGCGTTCGATGTTGATCTTCTTCCCCACATGTTCCTCCATCCAGAACCGGGCGCCCCCTGCCCCACAGCAGAGAGCCTTGGTTCCATGTCGGGGCATCTCCACCATCTCGATGTTTCCCGAAGCCGCCACCACTTCCCGGGGGGCCAGGTAGATGTCGTTGTGTCGACCCAGATAACAGGGGTCGTGATAGGTAACCCTCCGAGGTTCGGAAGCACCGTTGGAGGACCCGTTGGGGGTGGTCAGCGCTCCCCGCCGCAACAGTTCCGCCAGAAGTTGGGTGTGGTGAATCACTTCGTAGTCCCCACCCAGTTGCGGGTACTCGTTAGCCAGAGTGTTGAAACAGTGGGGACACTGAGTGATCACTTTCTTGACCCCGAAGGAGTCCAGTGTCTCGATGTTCTGGAAGGCCAACTGTTGATATACGAACTCGTTTCCGGCCCGGCGAGCAGGATCTCCGTTGCACATCTCCCGGGGACCGAGCACCGCGAAATCGATTCCGGCGGCGTGCATCAGACGGGCCAGCGACAGGGTTACCGCCCGGTTGCGATCGTCGAAAGAGCCGGCGCAACCCACAAACCAGAGATACTCGGCGGAATCCACTCCATCGACTCCCAACACCTTGACAGGAAAATCCAACTGCTTGGTCCACTCGATCCGCTGTTCTTTCCCCAAGCCCCAGGGGTTGCCCTGGTTTTCCATCGCCACAAAGGCCTTGGCCAGTTCGGGGGGGAAGTCGGCCTCCATCAACGTCAGGTAGCGACGCATGTCGAGAATCTTGTCGAGGATCTCGATGTTGACCGGACAGATATCGTCACAGGCTCGACACGAGGTGCACGCCCACACCTCCTCGGACGAGATTCGCTCGAACAGGCTGTCGGTGTCGATAGTTATGGCGGAGGGGAGAGCCACCGGGGCGGTCACCACCGGGTTACCCGAAGCGGTGAGCACCTCGCCCGATTTGACCACGATCTCCCGGGGGTCGAGCAGCTTGCCGGTGATATTGGCCGGGCACACCGAGGTGCAACGACCACAGATGGTGCATGCGTCGGTGTCGAACAACTGCTTCCAGGAAAGGTCGCCTACCGTTGCCGCGCCGATCGTCTCCAAGTCTTCGGCCTCCATAAGGTTGGGCATGGCCTTCATCGCCCCTTTCGCCCGTTCCTTCGGCGACAGGAACATGTTGACGGGCGATGTGACCGCGTGACGCAACTTGGTCATGGGAAGGACCACCAAAAAGGCCAGGAAGGAAGCGGCGTGAATCCCCCACACCACTTGGTGGAAGAATTCCGGTGACGACGGCATCAGGAAGGAGAGCGGATACCCGACAAAAGACCACTTTTCGAAATCGGGTTGTCCGTCCACCGCGATCCGTGCTGCTTCGGTTACCAGCCCGGTGACGCCCACCAGGATCAAAAGCCCCAGCACCAGCGCGTCCTCGGGGCGGGTCTTGGAGGCAATCCGGGCCGGCCGCTGGATATAGCGGCGGAACACCGCCCATGCCAAGCCGCCCAGGAACACCAGGGCGAAAAAGTCCAAGACCGCCGAATACCCCAGGTAGAAGGGGCCGTGCAGGAATTTGAGGAACTCGGGCATCAGGTGATCTATTTCGAGGGTGATGGTCCCTGCCAAGAGCACCAGGAACCCAAAGTAGATCATGGAGTGCATCAGCCCGGAGGCAGTGTCCTGCAACAGGGTCTTCATGCGAAGACCATCAGCCAGGTGGCGAACCCGTTCCTTCCACATGCCCAGCCGCTTCTCCGAATCCCCCCTCGACCAGTTGCGGGCACGTAGGGAGAACAGATAGAAAGCCAGCCACAAGAAGGCGGCTATCGAGACATAGAAGGCCGCTTCCAGACCGCTCGGGATGTTCCCGAACACCTCCCGGCCCACATCGATGGGCAACTCGGAGTGCATGACCGAGCCCAGCCACCACAGAGCCATCACCCCCACCGCCGAAACTACCCCCAAAGCAAACAAAACCTTCGAGGCATTCATGCTTTGATCCTGCTCCTTGGGTTCGGCGTTAAACAGGCATCCTCTTTTTCGAGAACGCTTCGGTGTTTGTGCGCCCGAAGAATACTCGGCCCGCCTCCTCCGGCTGACGGGCCAGCCTCAGACGCCCAACAGATCCCGCTTGAGACGACTGACATGTCCCTTGGCTCGGACATTCCGGTATTCCCGCTCCAACTCTCCCTCCGGACCCAAAACGAAAGTGGAGCGAATCAACCCCACCGTCTCCTTTCCATACAGCTTCTTAGTTCCCCAGGCGCCAAACGCCTCGGCCAGCGCGTGGTCCTGATCGGACAACAACGGAAAAGGCAGATTCTCCTGCTGCCGGAACCGGGCAAGGGTCTCCGGCGGATCGGGGCTGACGCCCACCACCGCCAGCCCGGCATCCAGTAGCTCTTGGTGGCTGTCCCGAAAGTCACAGGCTTCGGCGGTGCAGCCGGGAGTCATGGCCTTGGGATAGAAGAACACCACCAGCCTTTGCCCGGAGAAGTCGGAGGAGGAGACCGGATTCCGGTCCTGATCCAGCAGAGTGAAATGCGATGCGGCCATGGATTGCCTCCTTCAGTCGCCAGTTCTATCGGGTCAATCCTACGGATCACCAATGGTTGGGGTCGCCTATCTCACGCATCCAACAGATCGCTCTTGAGATGACCAACCAGTCCCCTAGCGCGGAGATTGGAATACTCCTTCTCCAATTCGCCTTCGGGACCGACGACGAAAGTAGTACGAACCAGCCCGAAGAGCTTTTTGGTCCCCCATGCGCCATATGCCTCGCCGACGGTGTGGCCCTTGTCGCACAAAAGCGGAAAAGGGAGGTTTTCCTTCTGGCGAAATCTGGCGAGCCTCTCCGGAGAATCCCCGCTGATGCCCACTACCGCCATACCCGCATCCAGAAACTCCTGGTAGCTATCTCGAAAGTCACAGGCCTGTACGGTGCAACCCGGAGTCATAGCCCTGGGATAGAAGTAAACCACTACCCGCTGGCCCAAGAAATCCGACAGGGAGACCGGGTTCCGATCCTGATCCAACAGGGTAAAGTCGGGCGCTTTCATGGACTCCTCACCGGCCCCTTTGGGGTGTCTATTCGCCCAGTTCCACGGAACGCCGATGCGCAGCCACGAGAGCTCGCACCATCAGATCCGAGAACCCGCCCTCGACCATCACCGCCAACGCAGCCTCGGTCGTGCCTCCCGGCGAAGCCACCTGTCTACGCAGATGCGCAGCGCTTTGCCCGGTTCGGACCAGCATCTCCCCGGCGCCCAGGACCGTGTGATTCACCAACTCGGCGGCCACCTCGGCAGGCAATCCCAGTTTGAGAGCCGCTTCCATCATCGCCTCGGCCAAGGCAAAGACATAGGCGGGACCCGTACCGGAAACTGCCGTCACCGCATCCAGGTCGGCCTCTTTTAGTTCCACCACTTCGCCCACCGCTTCCATGACCATCCGGGCCATGGCCATGTGGTGTGGCCCGGCATGGCTACCCCCGGCCAGCCCCGCTATCCCCTTTCCCAGGAGGGCCGGCGTATTGGGCATCACCCTGACCACCGGGGTGTCGCCCAGGGCACTCTCAAGGGTTGCTATACGGACACCGGCAGCCAGGGTGATCACCAACTGACTGGCGGATATCGTACCTGACACCTGCTCCAAAAGCGTCTCTACATCCTGGGGCTTCACCGCCACCACCACCGCTTCCCGATCCCTCACCGCCTCAGCGGGATCGGAGACGCATTGGCATCCGAGTTCGGCCCTCACCTGGGCGGCGCGCTCGGGCACGACTTCGGCCAGGATCAAGTCCTCCGGGCGCCAGCCGTTCCCCAAAAGGCCCCTGGCCAGAGCGCTTCCCATCGCTCCGGCGCCCAGCACGGCGATAGTGGGAGGAGACGACACTTCGCCTTAACAGTCTAAGGAGAAGCAGAAGGCCGGCTCTGCTGTCATGATGCAAGACCAACTCGGGTTGGTGAGGAGAACCTGGGCCTCCCGGTTCAGGGACGAGGGCCGAAAACCGGTCCGACGTCGCGGACTCGCTTCACCTCCCACAATCCGGGTTGGGCAGCCAGAGCGGCAAAGCTGTCGAACAGCACCAGAGCTTTCTCGCCGGTGGGCGCCGGAGAAATGACCGGTCCGAAATATCCGTACTCACCGTCGAAAACGATCGCCGGCACCCCGATGTCATCTCCCAGAAGATCCAGCACCACTGACATGGAGTCTTCGATGGCCTCGTCCCACTGCGGGTCATCGGCGGCGGAGGACCAGTCCGAGGAGCGCCCGATGGCTTCCAGGCTGGCGGCGAAGTCGGGCAGGTACTCCCGGTCGTGATGAAAGCGGCTTCCGAGTTCCGTGTACAGATCGCTCACGAATTGCTCTCCATCTGAGGCGCGACCCGCCTCCGCAATCCGCAACGCTCCCCTCCCCCAGTCGCTAGTGGTCCAATACTCCTCGGGACGGTCCAGCCCCTGGTTCTTAATGTACAGGCTGAAAGTGCACCAACTGATCTCCACCGGCCTGTGGGGCGCCACCTCCGTCAGCCACCGGCTGGTGATCCAACACCATGGACAGGTGGGGTCGAAATAGAAATCGATCTTCATGCTCCGAGAGGATAGGTGGCCTAACTCCCGGAAGGTCCGGTGTTTACTTTTGAGCTTTGGCCTTGGCGGCTTTTTTCATTTCCCGCTTCATTGCTCTCAAATCCGCCACTTCCTCCCAGCGGGCGACATCGGCTATGGAGGGACGCTGGGCGGCTTCTTCTTCCCAGCCGGTCGGGCGGACCCCCATGCGCTTGCCCAATATTCCCACGAACACGCGGGACTTCATCTCTCCGAAACCGGGCAGGCTCTTCAAGCGCTTGTACAACTCCCGGCCGTTCGCCGCTTCGGTCCACAGACGCTCGGTCTCCCCATCGTATTGGTCGACCAGTGTCCGGCACAGCGCTTGGGTGCGCGTGGCCATGGAAGTCGGATAGCGATGGATGGCTGGCGGACCCCGGAAGATCGCCGCCAACTCCTCGGGATCCCAATCGGCGATTTCGGCCGCATCCAAGGAGCGGCCCAGGCGTTCTTGAAGCAGGTATGGGCCGAGGAAGGCCCTCTCCATGGGGAACTGTTGGTCCAACAACATGCCGATCAACAGCGCCAGGCTATCGGTGGCCAGGAGCCGATCGGCGTCGGCGTTGTTCGTCCAGGGAAGGGAGGAAGGAGAAAGGTTACTCATCTGGAGACCTGCATCGTCGGGTTCTCTATTATCAGCCACAGCCGAGAAGCAATCTGAAGAAACGAGGATCGACTATGGCTCAAAGAAAGTTTACTCTTGCCGAGTCCCAGATTCCCAGCAGTTGGTACAACATCATCCCTGACCTGCCGGCCCCGCCCCCGCCGGTTCTTCATCCCGGCACCCATCAACCAGTAGGCCCCGGGGACCTCGCTCCGCTCTTTCCCATGGCGCTCATTCTCCAAGAAGTGTCGGGCGATTCCCGGATCGACATCCCCGGAGAGATCCTTGATGTTTACCGAATGTGGAGGCCCACTCCCCTTTATCGGGCCACCGGCCTGGAAAAGGCTCTCGACACTCCCGCCCGCATCTACTACAAGTACGAGGGGGGAAGCCCGGCCGGCTCGCACAAGCCCAACACCGCGGTGGCCCAGGCCTTTTACAACGCCCAGGAGGGCGTGCGGAAGCTGACCACCGAGACCGGCGCCGGACAGTGGGGTTCGGCCCTGGCCTTTGCCTGCGCAGTCTTCGGGATGGAATGCGAGGTGTGGCAGGTGCGCTCCTCCTACGACCAAAAGCCTTACCGCAAGTCCCTGATGGAAGTTTGGGGCGCCAAAGTCCATCCCTCACCGTCGGAAGTGACCAACTCCGGGCGAACCATCCTTGCCTCCGACCCCGACTCCCCGGGGAGTCTCGGGATCGCCATCTCCGAGGCGGTGGAGATGGCCGCCGGCTCTCCCGATGTCAAGTACTCACTGGGGAGCGTCCTCAACCACGTCCTGTTGCATCAGACCGTCATCGGCGAAGAGGCATTGGACCAGATGGCCATGACCGGCGACACCCCTGATGTGCTCGTGGGATGCACAGGGGGCGGATCCAACTTCTCGGGCCTGGCCTTCCCCTTCCTCCGGGAGAAGCTGGCCGGAAGGATGGATCCCGTGATCCGGGCTTCTGAGCCGGCTTCTTGCCCCTCCTTCACGAAGGGGGAGTACCGGTACGACTTCGGCGACGCCATCGGGATGACTCCTCTTGTCAAGATGCACACTCTTGGACACTCATTCGTCCCCGATCCGATCCACGCCGGCGGGCTCCGTTACCACGGAATGTCTCCCCTGCTTTCCCACATCTACGAACTGGGATTGATAGAGGCGGAAGCCATTGGACAGAACGAGTGCTTCGCGGCAGGCGTCCAGTTCGCCCGCACCGAGGGAATCGTCCCCGCGCCGGAGCCCAACCATGCTCTGGCCTCGGCGATCCGAGTGGCAAACGAGTGCCGGGAGAGCGGCGAGGAAAAAGTGATCCTCATGGCCCTGTGCGGACACGGGTCATTCGATCTCAGCGCCTATGACAACTATCTCTCCGGCAGCTTGGTTGACTTCGAATACCCCGAGGAGAGGGTAACCGAGGCCATGCAGCAGGTCCCGGTGGTGGGTTAAGCGCACCCACCCCAAGGTCGTCCCGGACTGGAAGTATGTTCCACCGGGACGACCCCTCGCTTCTCCTTGGCTGTGACGTAGGCCTGCTCGTAAATTGATCTGCCCATGGTGAGAAGGCTGATCGGTGTCGAGGAAAGACGCGCCCGACTCGCTTCCCGTCATCATCTTCATCCCGGCTTTCGAGCGGCCTCGCCCATGGAAGCGGCCCGCCGACAGATGGGGCTCCATTCCAGCGACCCGGCCACCGTGTTTCTGTCGTCCTGGGCGCGGGTCGACGACCTGGCCATCTCGGATGTAGAACACTGTCTCTATGAAGATCCCTCACTCTTCAGAGTGTTGGGAATGCGCCGCACCCTTTTCGCGGTGCCCAGCGAACTGATCCCCTGGCTTCACCACGGATGTGCGCTTCACCTGGCTGCCGCCGAACGACGGCGTTTGGTCGGGTATCTGGAGGGAGAAGGAATAACCGACGACGGGGAGCATTGGCTCCAAGAGGTGGAGAACGCCACCGTGGATGCGATCACCCGCCGTGGGGAAGCCCTGGCCACCGAGCTTCGCGAGGACGTGCCGGGACTGAAGGAGACCCTCACCTTCGGCAAGGGCCGCAAATGGGGCGGAAAGGTCGGTGTCTCCACCCGGGTGCTGTTTCTTCTGGCCACCGAAGGGCGCATCCTTCGGGGACGCCCGCGGGGAACCTGGCGCAGCGGCCAGTACCGATGGGCCTCTATGGAGTCTCGACTTCCCGGCGGCATTCCCGGTATCGATCCTGCCAGCGCCCGGGCAATGATCGTCGAGCGGTGGCTCCGTTCCTACGGACCGGGGACGGAGGCCGATCTGAGGTGGTGGACCGGTTGGACCCTTCGCAATTTGCGGGCGGCCCTAGCCGCATTGGACGTGATCGAAGTCGAGGTAGGCACCGGGCCGGCGTGGCTGATGGCCGACGATCTCGAGCCCGTGCCATCTCCCTCACCATGGGCGGCTCTCCTCCCCGGCCTCGACTCCACAGTGATGGGATGGCGAGAACGCCACTGGTATCTGGGCGATCGATGGGACGGACTGTTCGACCGCAACGGCAACGCCGGGCCCACCATCTGGTGGTGCGGCCGGGTGGTGGGCGGCTGGGGACAGCAACCGGACGGCAGCGTCGTCTACCGTCTGACCGAGGATCTCGGCTCAGACGGAGAGACACAGGTGTCAGAGCGCGCCCGAACCCTGGAGGCATGGCTGGGCGGCGTACGGGTAACCCCGCGCTTTCCCACCCCTCTCTTTCGGGACCTTTCCCGCTAGACGCGACGCTCCAGCAGTCGCTGGCTCAGGTTCTTAGAAACGAGCGGCGTCGGCGCGAGCGTAGCCAACCACCTGCCGGTCGGCGCCCACCACGCCTTCCAGGTCCGAAACTATCTCAGAGAGCCTCCCGGAGGGAATGGCGCAGGTGAGCTCGTCGTCACCCATCCCGGTGCGGGCCCGGGAAAGGGCGCATCCCATGGACAGCGCCACCTTGCCCTGGTCGATGGCGATGGGGAGAATCTGGCATTGCGGCTTTCCGCTCAGCTCCAATGCCACCGCGTCTCCCAGTGCCATGGCTTGACGCGGGCTGAGCCGAAGCAGCACTACATCCGGGGTGTCGGTCGCATCGGCCAGCGGACCGTAGATGATCGACTGGGGGCGCCGCTGCAGGGCGGCCACCCCGGCAAAGGCCTCCATAGTGACCCAACCGACCTCCAGTAGGGCGCCTACGTCCTCTCGCTCCAGGATGTCAGCGGCGTCCACCAGGCCATGGGTGTACTCGCCGACCGAACAGTTGCCGTGATCGGCGGGGGAGGTGGCGAAAGTACGAGTGTGGGCCTGCATCCAGAATACGCAGGGAGCAGGAACCGCGCCCGACCGCCCGTCTGGAGTGGGCTCCGACAACGGGCCTCCGAAGGGGACAATCCCGCTTTCGGGAGAGACCGGCGCCTCGGAAAACGTAATGGCTATGGGTGCATGCTCCAGTTCGAGCAATTCGCTGAGCCGCAGAGAAAGATCTCTCCAGTCGGTGGTCATTAGTTACTCCTTGATCGGGAAGGAAACCTTGCCAATCAAGCATAACCATTGCACTATCCGGCGGTATCCAAGCCTCCCGTACCGAAATGGCGGGGAATGATCCAGATCCGATCGGGGGGAAAACACACCTCAACGGCTTGGCCGGGTTCGAAGATGCGGCCCGAAGAAGCTCTCATCCCCAGAGAAATACCTCCAACGGACAATGTGATCTGCTGATGGGTTCCCATATACCTGGCGTTCTCCACCCGGGCGGAGAAGGAGTCCTCCCCGTTCCCCAGTTCCACAGCCTCCTGGCGGATTACCAAGATCGCCGACCCGGAGGGAACCGGATGCCGGAGCGGGAATGTCCCCAACTCGCAGCGGAACCGGTCAGCGTCCACCATCCCCGGGATTTGATTGTGGCCTCCGAAGAATTTGGCGACCTCCACCGTGGCGGGGGCCTCGAAAAGCTGAGCGGGCGGGCCGATTTGCTGAAGCCGGCCCTCCAGCACCAACCCGATCCGGTCGGCCAGCACCACCGCCTCTTCCTGGTCGTGGGTGACAAAGAGTGTGGTGACCCCCAGTTGTTTTTGGATCGAGCGGATCAGCTCGCGCATCTCTTCCCGGAGGTTGGCGTCCAACTGGCTGAGCGGCTCGTCCAACAGCCAGACAGCCGGCTCGACAATCAACGCCCTGGCCAACGCCACCCGCTGACTCTGCCCTCCCGAGATCTCGGTGACGCGCCGCTCCTCCATCCCCTCGAGCTGCACCAGTCCCAACATCTCGGAGACCCGGGTCCGTATGAACCCCGGGTCGAGGCGACGCATCCGCAGCCCGAAGGCCACGTTCGCCCCCACATTCAGATGGGGAAACA
Organism: Acidimicrobiia bacterium; assembly: GCA_965261135.1. Taxonomy (GTDB): domain Bacteria; phylum Actinomycetota; class Acidimicrobiia; order Spongiisociales; family ZC4RG35; genus Bin76. The sequence continues at coordinate 2,755,113 of OZ253443.1, read as the reverse complement.
GCAAGGGCTTCTGAAACACCATGGCGATGGACCGTTTCTCAGTGGGAACCCCCACCACCGATTCGCCGTCCATCCGGATATCGCCGCCGATAGGCTTCAACAGCCCGGCAATGGCTTTCAGGATGGTGGTTTTGCCGCACCCCGAAGGCCCCAGCAGGCAAACGACCTCACCCGGCTCGACCACCAGATTCAGAGAGTCCACCGCCGGCTGGGGGGCATCCGGATAGGAAACGGTCAAATCGGCCAGCTCCAAGCCGACCTTGCCGCTTCCGGAATTCTTTTCGGGGTAATCCTTGTTCATGATGAAAAAAACGCTTTGTCAACTCCCCTTAGTACTTCGTTTCTATACCTTTCCCGCCATAATCCCCGAACAGGAACTGTCCGACCAGAGAAAGGCGACACAGCATGTCCGCCCCTAACCCCCGACTGCTCGATTTGATAAATCGGTCGGGACCTGCTCACCACCAGGCGTACCTGGAAATCGACGGCTGGGATCCTGAATGGCCTATCTGGTACGCAGAATACCTGTGGGAGCCTATCCAGGAATTCCTGCCCCGGGAAGTCACCAAGAGCGAACTGGCCTACCTGTTGGTAAAAGCTTATAAGGAATGGCCGGAGGGCGCCGACTGGGCAGAGCTCTTTGCCGGTATTCTCGACCGTGACATAACCGCAGCCGGCGCCACCCAGCGGCCCTATAAATTCGGATAGCACAACAAAGGATTTGTCATCCATGACTGAAATTTTTATCGCCGACGCCTGCCGCACCCCCATGGGCCGCATCGGGGGACAACTGGCGGCAGTCCGCCCCGACGACTTGGCCCCTCATGTAGTCGGCGCCCTGATGGACCGTAACCCCACCCTGAACGCGAGAGACATCGAAGATGTGGTGTGGGGCGCCGCCAACCAGGCCGGGGAGGACAACCGCAACCTGGCGCGAATGGCCGCTCTCCTCGCCGGGTTGGGAATCGAGGCGCCCGGCCAAACCGTGAATCGCCTGTGCGGATCGGGACTGCAAGCCATTATCACCGCCGCCCAAGCCCTGGCCTCCGGATGGGGAGAGATCATGATCGCCGGAGGGTCGGAGGCGATGAGCCGCGCTCCCTATGTGGTCACCAAGCCGGAGAGAGCCTACGCGGTGGGAGCGCCTCAGATGGTGGACACCGTGCTGGGCTGGCGGCTGGTCAACCCCCGCATGCAGGAACTGTATCCACCCATCAGCCTGGGGGAGACCGCCGAAGAGGTGGCCGCCAAATACGGGGTCACCCGCACCGACCAGGATGAGTTCGCCCTGACCAGCCACCAACGGGCGGTCGCCGCCCAAAAGGAGGGACGGTTCGAAGACGAGATCGTCCCCATAGAGGCTCCCGTTGGTCCCAAGAAACGCACCATCGCCCTGATCACCGATGACGAAGGCCCCCGACCGGACACCTCCATGGAAGCCCTGGCGAGACTCCGCCCGGTGTTCCGGGAAGGAGGAACCGTAACCGCCGGGAACTCCTCTCCCATGAACGACGGCGCCGCCGGAGTGATCCTGGCCACCGCCTCCGGCCTGGAAAAGGCCGGGCTGACTCCCATGGCCCGGCTGGTCTCCTCCGGGGTGGCCGGCGTCCATCCCGACCTGATGGGAATCGGACCGGTCCCCGCTTCCCAAAAGGCTCTGGTCCGGGCCGGCCTGGGCGTCGCCGATCTCGACTTGGTGGAACTGAACGAGGCTTTCGCCGCTCAGGCGGTCGCCTGCCGAAACGAACTCGGCCTCGATCCCCAAACAGTGAACGTGAACGGAGGGGCGATCGCCCTGGGACATCCCTTGGGTTGTTCGGGAGCGCGCATTCTCACCACTCTGGTTCATGAGCTTTCCCGTCGGGAGGGACGCTTCGGGCTGGCCAGCATGTGCATCGGGGTCGGGCAGGGAATTTCGGTGGTGGTGGAAAGGGCGTGAGCCTCCCGTCCGGACCTCTGTCGGGAACGAGGGTGGTGGAGATCGGCAACCTGGTGGGGGCCCCCTACGCCGGAATGGCCCTGGCCGATCTGGGTGCCGAAGTTATCAAGGTAGAGCCCCCCACCGGTGATCTTTCCCGGGTTTTTCCTCCCTTCACTTCAGGGGAATCTGCCTTTTTCATGGCCATGAACCGCGGGAAGAGGTCGGTGGCGTTTCAGCCTCGCCACCCCGATGCCCGGCGGTGGCTAACCGAACTGGTGCACACGGCCGATGTGCTGCTGCACAATCTCCGACACGGGGCGATGGAGCGGCTTGGCCTGGGTGAACCGGAGGTGCGGGAGATCAATCCCGGGGTGATCTATGCGGTGGTCTCCGCCTTCGGAACCCAAGGCCCGGACGCGGCCCGTCCGGGAATCGATCTGATCTTCCAAGCCGAGTCGGGGATGATCTCGGTCACCGGCCACCCCGGCGACCGCCCCCAGAAGGTTGCCACCACCATCGGGGACTTCCTGGCGGGAACCAACATCTCCCTCCTGATCTGCGCTGCATTGGTGGAGCGGGCCCGAACCGGCAGGGGGAAGAAGGTAGAGGTCTCTCTCCGGGACGGACTCATCGCCGTCCAATCCACCTGGAACGCCATCGCCCTGGCCGAGGGAGGACAGCCCACCCGACTGGGGACTGCCTCTCCCTTCACTGCGCCCAACCAACTCTTCGAGGCCGACGATGGCTTCCTGGCCGTGGCGATCGTGGCGGACGCCCACTTTCGGAGGCTCTGCGAGGTGATCGACCGGCCCGAGTTGGCGGATCGGTTTCCCACCAATCCCGACCGGGTTGCCCACCGGGAAGAACTGGCCGAAAAGTTGAGTTCGGTCTTTGCCACCGGGATGGTGGATACCTGGGTCGAGAAGATCTCGGACGCCGGCGTGCCAGTGGGGAGAGTGCTCACCCTGCCCGAGGTCATGGAAGACCCCCAAGCGCTCCACCAACAGATGTTCTATCAGGAGTCCCACCCCCGCCTGGGCGCCTTGATTCACACCGGCTCGCCCTTCCGGGTGGACTCCGAGTCGGCCCGCGCCGAGGGCCCCGCCCCGGCTCTGGGCGAGCACACCACCGAAGTGCTCGCCGAGTTGGGCGCCACCGCATCGGAAATAGCCGAACTGGCGGCCCAAGGGGCGGTGGTGATCGCAAAGAGTCCGCCGCAATGATCAGGAAACGCGAATCTCGTCCGCCGTTAGGCTTGGGGCGTCTTGCATAGCTATCTGAGAGTTCCGTCCGAGTGGCAGGAAAGGTTGGCCCGAGCGGGAGTGGAGCCCGGCGCCACCGCCCAGGGCCTGGTGTTCTGGGCCGACCAGACCCTCGGGGAGGATTGGGAGGATGTGTCAGACGAGTTGACCGAGGCGTTCACCCTTTCCCGGGAAGCAGCCCGGGCGGGAGCGCCGGTGGTCTACGTAGTGGCGAGCGCCGATCTCCTGGGGAAACGGGGAGCGGGAAAAGCCATGGTGGCCACTGGTCTCCTGTCGGCGGCCCGAGACCTGGCGCAGGAAACAGCTCAAGCAGGGATACCGGCCAATGTCCTGGCCACTGTCGAACACGCCGAACCAGAAACGGTCGCAACCTGGATAGGCCGGCTTCTAGACCATCCTGGCACCACCGGCGAGCTGATTCGCCTAGGTTCCATGCATCTGGGGAAGGCGCTCCCGTGACCAGGCCTACCGCGGTGGTTACCGGCGCCGGCCGGGGGATAGGACTGGCGACTTCCTCCCGTTTCATCGAGGAAGGCTATCACGTCTTGATGGCTGATCTCGACCCCACGGTCACAGAAACAGCCCCAACCCTGGGCAACGGGCGGCATGCGACGCCGATAGTGGCCGACGTCTCCACCGAAGAGGGCCGGGAGGCAGTGGTGAATGCAGTGGAGGAACGGGGAGGCGCCCTGGCCGCGCTGGTCAACAACGCCGGGATCATCAGAGATGTCCGGCTGGTGAACATGACTGACGAAGAATTCTCGGTAGTGATCGGGGTGAACCTGGGCGCCGCCTATCAGCTCACCCGGCGCTTGATACCCTCCCTCGGAGAGGGATCGGCGGTGGTCAGTATCTCCTCGCGCGCCTATCTGGGAAGCTTCGGCCAGTTCAACTACACGATGTCCAAGGGAGGACTGGTGGGCATGACCAGAGCTCTGGCCCGAGAACTGGCCCCGAAGGTCCGGTTCAACATCGTGGCGCCCGGATTCACCGAATCCATCTTGAGCCGATCCATGCGTCCCGAGTTGAGAGAAAGACTGGTCAATACCGCCGTCTTGCGAAGAGCCGCCCAACCCGAAGAGATCGCCGATCTGATCTCCTTCCTCTGCTCGGGACGATCAGCCTTCATCACCGGACAGGTGATGATCATCGATGGCGGCCGCAGCCTGTGAGCCGTGACAACCAAAACTATGGAGCTCCACCGGCCTATCGATATATCTAACATGCCAAGCTTGATATATACTGGCGGACGTGACGAAACGACTAATAGACATTGATGATGGTTTACTAGACCAAGCGCGAAGGCTGACCGGCGCGGTAACTATCAAAGAGACTGTCAACTCTTCGCTTCGCGAGCTGATCAATGCCGAACTTCGCCGCCGTCACCTGGTGCGCTTGGTCAGCGGCGAGGGAACCGACATAGCCAATGACGAGGTCATGGCCGGCGCATGGCGGTAGCGGCACAGTGGCTAGCCGTTAAGAGCGCACTCGCCCGACTTGCTCAGCAACCCGTGGCAGACCGGCTGGAGCCAATGTTGATCAATGGCCTAGTCGCCACCACTCTGATCATCGACCTCGAGATCCTCTACAGCGCCCGTTCCCTCGCCGACTACGAGAGCATCCTCTTGGAACGTCGAGCCCTGCCCTCCTATCCCCTTACCGAGAAGGCAACAGATCGCGCTATCGAAGTTCAACACAGATTGGCGCGACTCGGCCGGCACCGGATACCTCTGCCTGACTTGCTGATTGCCGCCGTGGCGGAACTCAACGACCTAACGGTCATCCACTACGACGCCGACTACGACCGCATCGTCGAGGTCACCCACCAACCGTGCGAATGGGTCGTGCCCCGAGGTTCCATCTGACCTGCGGAGCGATGGATTGACCCATCAGCCGCGGTAGGGGACGAAGCCGAGGCGTTTGTCAACCACGTTGCGGAGAGGCAGGCCTTCCTTCCAGCGGCGCAGGTTGTCGAGGAACAGCACGACCAACCGCTCTTCGAAGCCGCTGCCCGACATGTGGGGCGACACATACACCTGCGGTATCCCCCACAGCCGGCTATCGGGCGGAAGCGGCTCGGTGACAAACACATCCAGGGCCGCCCCGGCTATCTGCCCCCCCTCCAAGGCGGCGATCATCGCTTCTTCATCCACCGCCGCTCCCCGGCCCACGTTTATGAACCGGGCAGTCCTCTTCATCAGTGCGAACTCTTCTGCTCCAAACAACCCTCGGGTCGCGGCGGTGAGAGGAAGAGCAGAAATTACGAAGTCGGCCCAGGGAAGCAATTCGGGGAGATCGCACATTGGATGGACCGTTCCGAAGTCCGGATCACCGTCGCGTCGGCTGCGAGCCATCCCTCGCACTTCCACGCCCATCTTCCCCAACACGTGCGCTATGTCCCGGCCTACACCCCCAGCCCCCAGAATCAGCACCTTCTGGCCTTCCAGTACCCCTACTTCCCGGTTGACCCACCGCCGTTTCCGCTGGTGTTCCACATTGTCGAACATTTCTTTTACGTAGGCGAGGATGCACATCAGAACCCATTCGGACATGGGACGATCGAACACTCCCGCCGCGTTGGTGACCACCACCGGGCTCTCCACCAGTTTTGGAAACAGGGGCCTGTCCACTCCCGCCGCGGCGATATGCACCCAACCCACTTTCTCGGCCAGCTCCCAGGATCCTTCCAGTAAGTCCGATTTGTAGGCCCAGATCAGGGCGATCTCGGCCTCGGGCAGGATGGCGTCCAGCCTTGCCTTGGTGGAAGCCGCCCGAAATGTCGCCTCCCCTCCTACCAACGACGACAGACCATCAGGCACCTGCTCGGTGTAGTTCACCACGACCACGACCGGCCCGGGCGCGTCGGCGCCGAGGGTGCTCATCTATCCGAGGCGCGGATTCGGCAAGGGTTCATCCTCTCATCGAATCAAAGACTATAGGAGAGGAAGAACTTCTTCTCCCAGACGTTGGATCTGTTCGGCGGCTTGGTCGTAGGTGTCCCCGGGGAAGTGAGGGAAGAAGGTGAGGTGCTCCAAACCACCCAGCGCATCGGCATAGAAGGAGACCTCTTCAGCCACTTCCTCGGCCGTCCCGATCACCCAGGTCTTCTGTTCCACCGACTGCTCCAGGGTGGGAATCAGCCCTGGTGGAGAGGGCTTTCCGTCTTCTCCCATGTACCCCCGGCTCCACCCGTAAGGACTCAGGAACTTCCAGAACTCGTCATGACCGGGGCGGGCGGTCTGCCACGCCTTTTCATGTGTGTCCTCCACCCGCACGTTCAGCACCAGCATCCGCTTTTGGCCCGCTTCCAGCGGTTCTCCCTGTTCTTTTTCATAGATCTCCGCGAAGCGACTCCACCATTGAGCGGTGAAACGATGGTGCTTCAGCCAGAACACTGCTCCCCAACCCCGCTTGGGCACGTACTCCAGGGTAGGAGGCGAAGTGACAGCCTGCCATGTGTCGAAGGGAAAGAGCGGTCGGGGCACCAGGGTGAGCGTTTGAACCGTCCCGCCTCGATCGGGGATGCCGGGCGGGGGATACTGGAAGTGCCGCCCGTGGTAGGAGAATGTCTCGTTCTTGAAGGCCGCCAGGATCACATCCATCGTCTCGTCGAAGACCTCCCGGTTGATCTGATCGGCCTCGGCCCTGTCGGGATTGTCGTGGCTTCCGACCATGGAACCAAGCGTTTGTGCTTCCCGGGGTACGGTGCCCCGGCCCACTCCCAACACTCCCCGACCGCCCGAAAGGTTGTGCATGGTGGCGAAATCCTCCGCGAACCGCAGTGGATTCCATTGGGGGACGATGTTGAACAGCGCCCCTATACGAAGGGTCTCGGTCCGCTCTGCAAGCACCGCTCCGAACAACACCGCGTTGGGAATCACCTCGTATCCCTCATACTGGAAGTGGTGCTCGGTGAGCCAAAAGATGTCCAGACCGCTTTGCTCGGTGACCACGCCCATATCCAGCATCCGCTCAGCCGCATACCACATCTGCTTTTGGTCGTAACGGCGGTCGGTGGGAAGGGGAGGACCCGCTCCGGCGTCGTCCATCTCCACTACTCCGAACAGGAAAATTCCGGTTTCCATGGGCCTCAACTCATCCTTTAGCGCCCGGCGGGCGGTTTTCGATCACATTTTAGGCTTTGCTGAGGACTTCTTGAGAACCGGTGTTTGCCTCAACATAACCAAAACGGCTCATCGGATTTCAGTGGGGAGTGACCGTGGCGAGTAGGTCCCAGTTGGGTTTCCCGGCGTAGAGGAGTGCCCGGATTCGGTAGTTCGCGAAGTTGCGGAACCCGAACGCTGCCCCGCTTGACGCGTTTGATCAGGTTGTTGAGAGCTTCGGTGGGTCCGTTGGTCACCTCGGGTGATGTGCCAGTTGGCGATCTGGGGGGTCCAGCGGGCGATGGTTCGGCCCAGTTTGTGGATCTCCGGTGGGCAGGATTCGTCTTGGAGATCGTCGGCGAGCTGCAGGGTGTATCGGAGAGCGACGGCTGGGCTGTCGATGTCGTAGATGCCCCGCACGGTTTCTTTGGCATGCCAGGCTGAGCGCACCTCGCCGTGGGGGTCGCCGGCGTCGAGCAGGCCACGCAGGCGTGTCCGGCCCCGGTCGCTGATCCTCTCCGAAGCCGAGGTGAGTAAGCGCCGGATCCGATACAGGGGGTCAGCTTTGCGGCCTCGGTGTCCGAGGGTTTCGTTCTGGACCCGGCGCCGTACTTCGTCGAGACGCTGGTTAGCGAGGCGTATGACGTGGAAGGGGTCTGCTACCTGCAACGCGTTGGGCAGCACCCTGTCATACGCGGTCCGGTAAGGACCGGACATGTCCAGCACCGCCCAGCGGATACCATCGCGCCACTCGGAGGGTTGTGACCGGAACCACGAAGCGGCGCTTTCTGCTGTTCTACCAGGTACTATGTCGATCAGCTGGCGGCCTCCCACATCAACGACAGAGGTGCACCAAACCTTGGTGCACCATTGGCCTTTCCGCCAGAACAACGTCTCGTCCACCCCCACAGCCTCAACATGGCCCACCCGGTCCGTGTCGGCTTCCAACAGCGCCTCTCCCCAGCGCCCAACCTCGTTGTTCACCGTGTGCCAATCACAACCCAACTCAGCGGCGACCTCCTCGACCGAGCGTCCCAGTTTCCCGACCTGGACGGTCACCCACCGGGCGGCCCTCGACGTCAACAACCCCCGTACCGGACCAATCACGGGGCCTTGCTCGACGAACGACCCAATCGCACACCCAGGGTTCGGGCACGTCCACCGACGTTTCCGCCACCGCAGCCGCACCGGCCAGCCGAACGCCGGCAGATCAACCAGCACCACGCTCCGATAGCCCTTGGACCACACCGGCCCGCTACATGCCTCACAGGTCGGGCGTCGCTTGCGGGACCGGATCACCACCACCAACGGTTCCCCTTCCCCGGCATCGTCGATCCCGACCAACTCCACCTCGCCGAGGCCTACCAACAGCTCGCACATGCGCGTAGGATCAGTTTCCACAGGGGTCCTCCTGCCTCGGATGTCGCTTATCAACACCCGATTATGGAGGACCCCTCCTTCACTTCTGGTGGATTCCGAACCCCCCGGCACGGGTCCTACTCCCCACTCATTTCCGAAGAGCCTCTATAGTAACTGGCACACCAAAGACGGAATGCGGATCGGCAGAGGAGAGAAATGGTCCACAGGGCAAGTCGAGAGCTACGGACTCTAGTCCCTACGGGCATGCTGGGTTTCGGATTCCCTGATGACAGCTTCGAAATGAACTTAGCTCTGAACCCGCACGTCATAGGAATTGATGCAGGCTCAACAGACTCTGGTCCACACAATCTGGGTGGGGGCATTGTGGAGGCAGCACGATCCACAACGACCGACGACCTGGGCAGGATTCTGACTGCCAGCCGCTCACGGCGCATTCCCGTGGTTATCGGCTCCGCTGGAACGTCCGGGTCTGACTCTGGGATCGAATGGATGCTTGACATCGCCCACGAAATTGCTCGTGAGTGTGGATGGAGCCTCCGCATCGCAACCGTTCGTTCAGAGCTGCACAAGGATTACATCAAGCGAAAACTCCGTGCCGGCAAGATAAGAAGTCTGGGGCCAGAGGAGCAACTTTCCGTCCAAACGATCGAAGAAACGACTCACATAGTCGGCCTAATGGGTGTCGAACAAATAGTGGAGGCACTCGATCTCGAACCAGATCTCGTGATCGCTGGCCGAAGCTGCGATGCCGCAATTTTTGCTGCTTTGGCGATTAGGGAAGGCTATCCCAAGGGCCTAGCTTGGCACATGGGTCAGATTCTCGAATGTGGTGCCATGTGTTCTGAGGCAGACCATGGTGCCGCCGAGTCCATGACGGGAATAATCAGGGAAGACCATTTCACGGTCGGCTCGCCCAAACACTCCATCGTCTGCTCACCCCGTTCTGTCGCCGCCCAAAGCTTTTATGAGGAATCAGACCCAGCCAGATTGAACTTGCCCGGTGGGCACGTCTGGATGGGAAACAGTGAATTCGAGCAAGCCCAGGATGGGTGGGTCAACATCTCCGGGAGTGAATGGTGCGAGAGTGATCGGTATGAAGTGCTCATCGAGGGTGCCACCCAGCGTGGATATCGTTCGATCACTATTGCCGGCGCACGAGATCCGTATTTCATATCCAATATTGATTTGATCGTCGACGCCGTCCACGAGGCTACCGCCCAGCGGTTTAGTGACGACTTTGATCTCGATTTTGTAGTGTATGGACGAGATGGAGTGATGGGACATCTAGAACCCACCCCAATCCCCGCTCACGAAGTAGGCCTCCTAATCAGGGTTGTCGCTGAGTCGCAAACGCTGGCAGATACCATCGTTGCCTTCGTCCGGTCATCGATCGATCACTTCAAGTATCCTGGTATCAAGGCAACTGCGGCTAACTTGGCATACCCTCTTGCGCCGGGAACCCTATCGTGCGGGCCGGTCTATGAGTTCAGCGTGCATCACTTGATGACTCTCGACTCGCCAGATGAATGTTTTGAAGTAGATGTTGGGAGCTATAGCTGATATGAACACGACCCTGGGCGAGGTCGCAAGCATCCTCAGAAGCAAGAATGCTGGGCCGTATTTGCTGACTCTTGATGTATTTTTTGATAGCGCCGAGGCGTTTAGCCAAGTGAAGATGTCGGGCATCATTACCGATTCTTTGGTTTCGCGGTGCTACGGAATCGACAAGAGCGACGTAATCAACCTTGCATGGCACGATTCAGCTCGAGGCCTCAAGATCACAATCGTACGACCAGCGGTTTCTGGTAGCCGCAGGGATCGGGACGTGTACGGTTGTCAGCAACACGCTCCACTCCTCGGAGTTAAGATACCTACTGATTAGGCACCGGACAGCAACAGGTTTCTACTCCGATCCCGAATCCACGTTCTCAGCCCTGGAATGCTGATCGATATTCCGCCTGCCAGCCGCAACGGATCCTTCACTTCGTCGTAGGCTCGCCCGGTCTGATTCGTCGACACGGTGTTGCTGTTTCTCCTCTGCTTGGGATGCGGGTGTTACGAGGATCGCTCGGGCTGCGTAGTTATTGGGGTTGGTGAACCCGTGAGCGACGCGTCGTGGGATCTGGAGGAGGTTGTTGATCCCTTCGATGGGTCCGTTCGATGCTCGTCTGCTGGTGTGGTAGGCCAAGATCTCTTCTCCCCACGCGATGATCGTGTCCACGATGTCGCGGTATTCGGGGATCTGGCCTGTGGCGTAGAGATCAGCGAACCGTCCCAGAGCCTCGTTGGCCTGATCGAGGTCGTCGGCTTCGTAGAGCTGGTAGAGCTCCTGGAGCGCATCCCACGCGGTACGGAGACGTGGATGAGCGTCGAACAGCCGGTCGAGGTGCGCCTGGTGGGCGTCGCTGAGATGATCCGCGCGCCGCAGGAGCGTGAAGCGGGCCCGGAACAGATCCGGTTCGTAGGTCGGCGCTGATCAGGGGGGCGGCGTTGTATCTCGCGTCGTACCAGGGTGAGGCCCTCGGTGAACCAGCGCCCCACGTGAAAACGATCGAGTACGTGAAGACCATCCGGTAGATACTGCGCGATCGCTCCTAACGCGAACCCGACAAGTGCAGACGAACAGACATAACATCAGACATCGAGGCCTCCTCGAATCGGCGAGTTGGTACTTTACCGATTCCAGCGAGGCCTCACCCCCAATCCAAGGATTTCAACCCACCCAACCCCACATTTCCGCGCAGGGCCAACTGGTTTCCGGCGTGCGCGTGATTTGCGTTAGAGCAACCTTGGCGAAGCAGTCAGCTCTCTGTTCGGCGTGACGAGCCTCTCCGGCTATCCGTCATCCGAGGTCAACAACAGGTTTCCATATTGATCGATGTTCACGCTGTAGCCGGGATGCACAACCGTCGTAGAATCCGGTTCTTCGATTATGGCTGGACCGATCAGTGAAATGCCCTGAGCAAGCTTGTAACGGTCGAATATGGGGCACTCAATGTATCCGCCGCTCTCGTCGAAATAGACAGATCGGGCTCCCTTGTGTGCAGATTCCGACCCAGTTCCACTGTTCCCGATTTCTCTCAGTCTAGGCTTGCGAATGTCGCCGAGGGCACTCAAACGTATGTTGACGATCTCTACGGGTTCACCTGGGACGCTGAACCCGTAAACCCGATCATGCTCTTTGGCGAACTGGTCGAGGATCTGATCCAAGTCGCTATGAGTGAGAACGCCATCTGGAAGGTCGAGGGAGAGCTCATAGCTCTGACCGACGTAGCGCATTTCAGCGTAACGTCGAACTTGAACATCCTCCTCCTTGACGCCTTCACGCCCAAGTAGGTCACGGCCCTCTTCTTCCAGCTCTTGAAAAAGCCCTTCGATGATCGTCAGATCAAGTCTTTCGACGTTCTGCAGAACCGTTCTCGAGAAGTCGTGCTTCAGATCAGTCACGAGAAGTCCCAATGCCGAGAAGATGCCAGGGCTAAGCGGCACGATGGTGTGAGAAAATCCGAGTTCGATGGCGATTCTTCCACTGTGCAAAGGACCGGCTCCACCGAAGGCGACAAGAGCGAATTCGCGCGGGTCATATCCACGTTGTATGGAGATCAACCTCAGGGCATTCACCATTGCGGCATTGGCAATCTCCAAGATTCCGTAAGCTGCATCGATTAGATCCATGCCTAACTGGGATGCCAATCCTTCGATCGCCTCCGAAGCCCTCTCGACGTCGAGCTTTATCTCGCCGCCGAGGAAGTACTCGGGGTTCAGCCGTCCGAGGACGAGGTTGGCATCAGTCACCGTCGGCTCCAGGCCGCCCCAGCCGTAGCACGCTGGGCCCGGATCAGCGCCAGCACTTCTTGGCCCCACCCTCAGTGCACCGCCTGAATCCACCCAAGCGATTGATCCACCTCCGGCTCCGATCTCAACCAGGTCAATGACAGGAGTACGAATCGGATAGCCCGAACCGCGACCACTCCCCATTCCTGGTCGGGCGGTTGCGCCCACCTCGTAATCCTTTGTCACGTTCGGTACGCCATCCAGAATCAGGCCGACTTTTGCCGTGGTCCCGCCCATATCCAGCGAGATCATGTTGCTGAACCCGAGCGACTCTCCGAGGTAGGTCGCCGCCATGACTCCGGCGGCCGGCCCCGACTCCACCATGAATACTGGCCTCTCGGCCGCTACCTCGAACGTCTGCAGTCCCCCATTGCTTTGCATCACAAGAAGCTCACCTGTCATGCTTCCAGCTCGAAGGCGACTCTCGATACTCTCAAGATATCGCGACACGACTGGGCGAATTCCAGCATTGATCGTTGTGGTGCTGGCGCGGAAATACTCCCGAAATTCTGGTGCCACCTCGCTCGAAAGCGAAACGGCCGTCTCTGGAAGCATGGACCGTAGTATTTCGCCAACGGTTACCTCATGAACTGGATTGATATGTGCATGCAGAAGACACACAGCGATTGACTCAACTTCCTCCTCCTTCATCTTTCGGGCCACTGATTTGACATCTTCCACATGAATGGGAACGACAACATTGCCCGAGGCATCGAGGCGCTCTCGTATCTCAAAACACAAATAGCGCGGTACCAGCGGTCGAAGTTTCTCAAACCCAAGGTCATACAGTACGGGGCGATTCTGCCGTCCAATCTCAAGCATATCCCTGAATCCATCCGTCGTGATAAACGCAGATCTCGCCAGATTATTCTCAATAATTGCATTGGTAGCAACAGTCGTACCATGAACTAGATATGCTATAGAGCTTGGGTCCAGCTCGTTGCGTTCCAATATCCGATTGGTCGCCTGTAGAAAACCAATCGATGGATCACGAGGAGTGGAAGTGACCTTGTCGATGAAAATCTCGCCAGTTGCTTCGTTAATCACGGTTGCATCTGTGAACGTGCCACCAATGTCAATTCCAATCCGGCTTGTCATGCCCGCCTTGCTCCCATCCAATCAGGTCGGGAAGGGCGCGTCTTCACTGCTTATCCAAGCCAATGGAACCCCTAAGAACACTGGTTTGCTCTTCGTCTATGACCAGATCCTTGGGATCAATCACCACGCGGTAGACCTCTCGTGCTCTCTCGGCACTGACTTTTCCATCTCTTACGTCGGCAAGAACACTGACCGGATCCCTCTCACTTGGCGGGCCAAAGCCCCCACCGCCACAGGTTCGGTAACTGACGAGGTCCCCTGGCTTCAACTGCAAAGTTGACTTAGCGCCGACCGTGCTGGTCTCGCCTTTCGAGACGAGAACGTACTCAGCCTTAGTTCCCGGAAGTCCTCCGAACAGCCCGTGTGGGCCCCAGCGATCCCGGTCAGCGAGGACTGTGAAGGACACTTCATGATCGGGAAAAAGATAGTCACGTCGTAGCCCAAGTCCCCCCCTGTGTCTTCCCGCACCTTCTGAGTTCTCTACCAACTCATAACGAACGATCCTGACGGGGTAACTCGATTCGGTCTCCTCGATTGGAGCGTTCTCAGTGTTCTTCCCATGGCATTGGACTGCGTCGGGACCGTCACTCTTAGCCCTACCCCCATAACCGCCAGCGAGCGTCTCAAGGAAGCAGTAATACTCGCCAGTACGAGGGTCCTCTCCGCCAAAACCAGCGTGGCAGATCATCCCCTCTGTACCTGCGGGAATCATCTCAGGCAGTGCGGGAGACAACGCCTTGAAAATGATGTCTGTGAGTCTCATCTGAGTTTCCCATCCCCCCACTACGGGAGCAGGATACACGCAATTCACGACGGACCCTGCGGGTGCGTTTATGCGTACTGCGCCATAGAATCCCGCATTCACTGGCACATCGGGATCGGTCAATGCCTTGAGGACGTACGCACACGTCGCGAACGTCATCGCGAACGTAGCGTTCACTGGCGCTTTCCGCTGACGATCCGAGCCATCGAAATCAAATAGCACACCGTCGTCATCGACGACAACCTTGACAGCAAGTCGAACAGGATCAGCCGTGTACCCGTCAGTATCCACGTAGCCCTCTGCCGTGAAAACGCCACGCGGAAGAGCTCCCACCTCGACTCGAATACGCTGTTCCGTGTAGGACAGAATCTGTTCGATCCCAGTCTCGACTACTTCAGGGCCGAAACGGTCTAGTAATGCCGTTAGCCTATGGATTCCAGCTTGATTTGAGGCGATCTGGGCACGAAAGTCGCCCGCGAACTCCCGCTTCGAGCGTATCTGAGACAGAATGAGTTGGAAGATCTCGTCAACGACCTCTCCGCTACGCACCAATTTCAGAGGCGGGATGATCACCCCCTCCTGGAATAACTCCGTAAATGCTCCGATACTGGATGGAGCTCCCCCGCCGACGTCAACGTGATGGGCGATGTTGGCTACATATCCGAGTCGACGATTCTTGTACCACACCGGAGAGATGAGAGTCACATCGTTTAGGTGTCCTCCACCGATGTAAGGGTGATTCAGGACGATGCTATCGCCAGGTCCAATGTTGTCAGCACCGTATTCGCGGATGGCGTTGGGCACCACTTCGACGGCCGATCCAAGGTGGGTCGGCTGGGCGAACGACTGAGCGACGACGCGAAGGTGCTCGTCATACAGGGCACATGAGAAATCGGCTCTCGTCTTGATGTTCGTGGAATACGCGCTACGCCTAACGGTGGCGCTCATTTCTTCGGTGATCTCGAGCAGAGCATTTCGAATCACCTCAAACTGAATCGGGTCTAGCCTCATATCAAGATCAATAACTTTGACTCTCCGGACGATTGTGACTGATGTAGTGTACCGGATCATCTCAGCGACGCCCACCAGGCGCACCTCGACCGGCTGGTCGACGCTCATCCACGTCTCCGTACCGCGTGGGACGCGCTCCAGGAGCTCTACCAGCTCTACGAAGCCGGCGACCTCGATCAGGCCAACGAGGCTCTGGGACGGTTCGCTGATCTCTACGCCACAGGCCAGATCCGCGAATACCGCGACATCGTGGACACGATCATCGCGTGGGGAGAAGAGATCTTGGCCTACCACACCAGCAGACGAGCATCGAACGGACCCATCGAAGGGATCAACAACCTCCTCCAGGTCCCACGACGCGTCGCTCACGGATTCACCAACCCCAACAACACTCAATATTTGAGATGTGCCCAAGAAATAATGCCCCTGCCAGGGAAGAATTGATAGACTCGGCTATATATAGAACTGGAGGTCGGCTGATCTGCCGACCCAGGTCACTTTTTTAAGTCGAGTGCCGTTAGCCCGACGAGCACCCGGCAAGGAAGGATAAGCAATGAAGAAATTCAAAATAGCCATTGCCCTTATGGCTGTCTTGGCGTTGCTGGCTGCGGCCTGCGGCGACGACGGGGACGAAGCGGCAGATGCTGCTGCTGAGACGACGGCGCCCCCTGAGACGACATCACCCGCTGAGACGACGGCGCCCCCTGAGACGACGGCGCCCGATGAGACGATGGCGCCCGATGAGACAAGCGCCGATTCAGAGGCTCAGCAGGGAGGGACTCTCGTAGTAGCGCTGGAAGCAACGATCAGCACTCTCGATCCACATCGGAGTTCGGGAGGACAGACGCATGAAGTCAACGAGCAGATCTTTGAGAAGCTCATTACTGCCGATTACACCGTTTCAAACGATGGCAGCCCGCCCGAGATCGTGCCACGGCTAGCCACCGAGTGGGAATCGAGTCCGGATGGCTTGATCCACACATTCTCACTGCGCGAGGGTGTGACCTTCCATGATGGGACGCCCTTTGATGCGGGAGCTGTCGAGTTCAATGTGCGCAGGGTGTGGGATCCAAGCTTCGATCATTACATCGGAGAAGGACTGTCAGGGCTTGCCGCGACAGTATTCCAGAATCTCGAGGCTGTTGAAGTCGTTGATGAATTCACGGTTCAGTTCGTCCTGTCAGCACCCTTTGGGTTCTTCATTGAGAAGTTCGCCACCACAACAGGTCTGGGTCATCCATGGATGATTAGCCCCGCAGCTGTTATTGAGTATGGCGAAGAGGTCGCGGATCATCCCATTGGCACCGGTCCCTTCAAGTTCGTCGAGTGGGTAAGAGGACAGCATTTGACTCTGGAGGCAAACCGGGACTATTGGAGGACTCCCCATCCCTACGTGGATGAACTGATATTCCGACCGATTGAAGATGAGTCTGGTCGTGTCAACGCCCTGAGGGCCGGCGAAGTCGACATGATCCGTGTCGTGCCTCCGGATCAGATACCTGAGCTTGAAGACGACGGTTTCAAGATTGCATCGGGCCCGACTCCGCATCTTTGGTATATAGAATTCCAGCACAGGCGGCCACCCTTTGACGATCTGAGAGTTCGACAAGCCGTCAATCTGGCGATCGACAGAGATGGCATGGCGGCGGAACTGCTTGTCGGTACAGTTGAGGCGGCAATCTGCTTCTGCTCGTCTACGTCGGCGACATTCAACCCTGTACCAGATTGGGCGGGGTATGAGTACGACCCAGAGCGAGCGCGCGAGCTCCTTGCCGAAGCAGGCTATGAGGGTGGGTTTGACGCGGTGTTTGAGACGTCGACATCGGGATCCGGGCAGATCTTGCCTGTACAGATGGCTGAATGGATTCAGCGAGACCTGGCCGAAATCGGCATAGATCTGGAGCTTCGTACTTACGAATGGAATACGTACGTTGGCCGGTGGTACACAGGTATGCCGGATGACGTCGATATGAACCAGATATCGTGGGGGGACAACTCCGACTACTGGCTGTATGAGTCCACGTCACCGTCTGCAGGTATCAACTCGGGAGGGCTGATTGATGAGGAATATGACTCGCTCTTGATAGCTGCCAATGAAGCTACAAGTCAAGAAGAAGCCAGTGAGTTCATCGAAGCAGCCGCTCGTAGAGGTCACGAACTCGCCTTCCATGCCCCCATCGTGTCAGATACTTTCCCTGTCGCGATGGCGGCGGATGTCAATGGCTTCATTCGAACCGGGGACTGGGTTGTGGATTACTCCATTGTGTGGCTTGACCGTTGATAGTTGACTCAAGTCTGTCTCGTAATCGCATGGGATGGGGTCTAGATCCATCCCATGCGAGAGCGGTCATCCACAGTTGCTCAGGAGACCGGAGCATGGTGGCATTCGTCCGATGAAAGGGGGTGCAGGTGGTTCCAGTTCAGCCCAGCGGGTATTTGATGAACCGGGGTCCTCGCAGCTAAACCAGATCTCCACGTTCTGTGGCAGCCTTGAGGAAACGATTAAGTTATCAGCGTGATAGTACGAATGATAGGCAGGCGGGCGCTTGCCATCTTGCCGATGCTGGTCGGTATCTCGGTTGTTGGGTTCCTTCTTATGAAGCTTGTGCCAGGGGATCCAAGTTCCTTCCTTCTTGGTCCCTTCGCTGGACCAGAGGCTCGTGAAGCGCTGCTTAGGAGTCTGGGATGGGACCAGCCTTGGCCGGTACAGTATGTGAAATGGCTCGGTCTCTTCGTTCAAGGTGATTTTGGTACGTCCGTTAGATACCAGACACCCGTATCAGAGATCTTCGGACAAGCAGTTGTAAACAGCGCGATCTTGGTTGCCTTGAGTTTTGCCATAGCGTTCGTTCTCGGCTTCTTTGGTGGGATCCTGGCAGCAGTGAAGCGCTTTTCTCCGGTTGACAGAATCATGACTACATTCGCTGTTGTACTGGCGAGTGCCCCGGTGTACTGGCTCGGTTTGGTTCTTGTGTGGATCTTCAGTGTAAGGCTGGGAATCTTCCCTGTGTCAGGGATTGGCACGGTGGGAGCCGAGTCAGACGTAGTGGACTTGCTCCATCACGCCGCTCTTCCATCAGTGACGGCTGCCCTAATTCCGATGGCAGTGATCTTCCGTTTGACGAGGTCCGAGCTAGCTCATGCATTGGATCAACCGTACATTCAGGCAGCGAAAGCAAGAGGTCTAACCGAAGCCTCTATCGTGTTTCGTCACGGTGTTAGAAACATCGTGGCCCCCATCTCAAACGTGAGCGGTTTACAGCTTGGGTTTATATTCACGGCCACTTTGTTTGTTGAGGTCGTCTTTGCATGGCCGGGTGTGGGCTTTCTCGTCTTTCAGGCGATTGCGGCGCGAGACATACCCGTCATCCAGACTGTCGTATTGTTCACCGGTCTCTTGTTCGTCGCGATCAGTCTCGTCAGCGACGTTATTCAAGGACTAGTCGACCCGCGAACGATGGCTTCGGTCGGTGCTGGAACGTGAAGCTATCAGTTTCAGAACCCGTCGAGCCTGAATTCGGCCAAGAGCAATGAGCAAAGAGGGAGATGTGCTGGAAGGAGCGGTAGCTCGAGACAAAGGGACCCGGCAGACTGATCCGCTCACGACAACGCAAACCGGACAGTTCAGACTCATTATCCGGACGTTCGCTCGTGACCGGCTTGCACTTACCGGCCTAATCCTCATTGTTGTTGTTGTGGCTGCTTCGTTCGGGGCCGATCTCCTAACCCCCTACGGCCCAAATGAAGCTCATAGAGAAGTCGGGCGTTATGCCCCTTTGGGAACCCCGGGCCATTTCTTAGGAACCGACGGACAGGCACGGGATGTGTTCACAAGGCTTCTCTGGGGGGGACGGGTTTCAATTCCAGTAGCAGTCCTACCTGTTCTCGGCGCGTTAGCAGCCTCGCTCGCGATAGGGCTGATGGCAGCTTTTTCGGCAGGCTGGATTGGTGGTCTGGCGATGAGGATCCTGGACGTGATGTTCGCGTTCCCTCCTGTGCTACTGGCCATAGTAGTAGCGACAATCTTGAGACCAGGCATGATGAACGTGATGCTTGCAATCGGCGTGGTATCCATCCCATATTTGACCCGCGTGGTGTTTGTCGAGGCGGTTTCAGTTCGCGGTAGTGACTACTTGAGAGCAGCGCAGGTAGCTGGCACCCCTCGAAGGAGGAAGCTACTGCGGGAGGTGCTTCCCAATGTGATTCCTCCTGTCATCATTTACGCATCGACGGGAGTGGGAGGGATGATCGTCATGGCGGCTGGTCTCAGCTTTCTTGGGGTTGGTGTTCAACCTCCGACTCCCGACTGGGGAATCATGACCGCTGGCGGACGAGTGGTTCTGCAGGAACTGCCCCATATCGCAACCGTTCCAGGATTCTTGATCATTGCCGTAGCACTCGCTTTCAACGTTGTAGGAGACGGCCTCAGGGACGCTCTCGATCCGAGACATAGGACGAGGACGTGGACAACCGGATAAGCGAAACAACGGACTCTGTCGTATTGAGCAGGTCATCAATGCTCGAAGAAAATGGGGGCGGGGCCCTTCTCAAGGTCGACGATCTTCACACGCACTTCTTCTTACCAAATGGTGTCTTGAAGGCGGTTGACGGGATGAGTTTGGAGGTTGAGCGCGGCGAAGTGGTTGCTGTTGTCGGGGAGTCAGGATCAGGCAAGAGCGTAACCGCATTGTCCATTCTTAGGCTCATTCCGCAGCATCAGGGTCGAATAGTCGACGGTCGGCTGATGTTCAAAGGACATGACCTGATGAAAAAGAGCAATAGAGAGATGCAAGAGATTCGAGGGAAACAGATCGCGATGATCTTTCAAAATCCTTACGCCGCATTAAATCCGATAATTCGCCTTGGAGATCAGCTCATCGAGACAGCTAGGAAGCACCGAGCAGTGACTAAAGACGAGGGTCGGGATTTAAGCCTTGAACTACTATCGTACCTTGATCTTGAGGACCCGGAGCGGATTGTTAGTTTGCGCCCTTTTCAGGTAAGCGGAGGTATCAATCAACGCATCATGCTCGCGCTTGCATTGATAGGTGAACCGCAACTATTGATAGCTGACGAGCCAACGACGATGCTTGATTCTCTCACTCAAGTCGAGATACTCGAGCTGATTGATCGGGTACAGCGTGAAACGGGAATGTCGGTTCTTCTAATAAGCCATGATCTCGGAGTCGTAGCTCAGGTATCTGATCGAGTGGTCGTGATGTACATGGGCCAGCGAGTGGAACAGGCATCAACTGGCAAGATTCTCACCTCTCCGAAGCACCCATACACAATCGGACTTAGAGATTC
The DNA here is from genome assembly GCA_965261135.1 of Acidimicrobiia bacterium. Classification (GTDB taxonomy): domain Bacteria; phylum Actinomycetota; class Acidimicrobiia; order Spongiisociales; family ZC4RG35; genus Bin76. The sequence continues at coordinate 2,734,434 of OZ253443.1, read as the reverse complement.
CGTTCCTGATCTAGAAACTAAAGGGAAGCGGCTCCCTCAAATTCAGGGAAGCCTACCCGATCCTCAGAATCTCCCTCGAGGTTGCAGATTCGCTCCGAGATGCCCACATGCCATGGAGAGATGTTTTCAATCCTCGCCTCCAGAATTTAGACTAGCCGATGACACACTAGTGAAGTGTTGGCTTTTTGAAACAGGTTCACCGACATGAGTGAGCACTCGTCTCTCCTTCAGGTGATTGACGTATCGAAGGAGTTCCAAGGGTACAAAGGTCGCAATTTTGTCGCAGTCGAGAACGCCAATCTTCAAATACTGCGAGGCGAGACGTTCGGTCTCGTCGGACAGTCGGGTGGCGGGAAGACCACCTTAGGACTGATGATCATGGGACTAGTCAGACCAACCTCCGGCGAGATCAGATACAGAGGCCAGTCGATCACGGGAGTCTCTGAAAAGGCATTGAGGCCACTCCGAAGAGAGATTCAGATGGTTTCGCAGAATCCATTGGAGGCGTTGAATCCCGTCAAGACCGTTGGGCAGTCAATCGAGTTACCACTGATCAACTTCCGCTTTTCCCGGCTACATCGCCGGAAACGTGTTGCCGAAGTCTTGAACCTAGTTGGCCTCAAAAGCGCAGACGCAGACCGATACCCTCATGAGCTCAGCGGCGGGCAAGCCCAGAGAATCTGCATTGCTAGAGCCCTTGTAGTCGAGCCGCGGTTTGTTTTCCTGGATGAGCCCGTGTCGTCTCTAGATGTCTCGATCCAAGCGCAGGTTTTGAATCTGCTTATGGATCTCCAAGAGGAGTTCGGTTTGACCTATTTGTTTGTTGCACATGACATAGGCGTTGTCAGTTTTATAAGTGACCGGATAGCGGTGATGCAACGAGGGATAATATTAGAATCTGGAGCCACAAGAGACGTCATATCTAATCCACAATCTAATTACACAAAAGCTCTGCTTTCTAGTGTAATCAACGTGCCAAAAAGCACCAGTCTCAGAGAGACTGGGGAGACTCTGCAAGACAACCGCGAATGATTCGTGCTGTAAGGATAATGAAATGCATGCCAGCGTTGCACAAGTGAATAGCATAAGATCGGAAAGACGGCTAGCTATCGAGCTCGCCTGTAAAGGAGTCGGATGACACAGATGGAGCGTCGTGATAGATTGCATGGGCGGCTGCGGTGTCCAGAGCTGTCCGAGGTACAGGAACTTGCGGCCTCTCAGTATATTCGCTTGTCCGCTAACGAGGCCGAGTCCTATATCGATCAGATCTGGAACATACTGTCGCAAATCGACCAAATTAATGACCTAGAGATTCCTTCAGTTCCAGTCAGATATCCTGAGCGTGAGATAGGCGAGCCGTCCGATAAGGAGAGCGATCCGTTCAACGTATACATTCGGCGCTGTTTAGTGAGAGGCTCAGAATCGGGCAAGCTGTCAGGGAAACGAGTTGGTTTAAAAGACAACATTAAGCTCGCTGGTGTCCCGATGACCAACGGTTCACGGCTGATGGAAGGGTATGTGCCATCCATGGACGCGACTGTCGTTGAGAGGATTCTTGATGCGGGCGGGACAATCGTGGGCAAACTGAATATGGATAGTTTCAGCTTCGGCGCGGGAGGAGAGTCCAGCGAATTTGGTCCAGCGAGGAATCCTCATGATCCAGCGTATTCCGCGGGAGGATCTTCGTCCGGGAGTGCGGCAGCGGTTGCGGCCGGGGAAGTTGACATCGCGCTTGGAGTAGACCAGGGGGGTAGCGCCCGTATTCCGGCCGCTTGGTGCGGTGTCGTGTCGATGAAGGCGACACATGGCTTGGTGCCAAGCTTCGGCATCGCTTATGTGGACCACACGCTTGACCATGTTTGTCCCATAGCGGCAACTGTGAAGGATGCTGCTTTAGCACTTGAGGTGTTGGCTGGTGAAGATCCCCGAAGCCCAGTGTCTGTTCGGGTTCCGTACGAATCTCAGGCATACAGTCAGGGCCTTGGGGAGAAGGGCGTCGGAAATCTTCGGATTGGCGTTCTAAAGGAATCGATGGATTGGCTAGACGGGGAATCGGACGTCAACTCGAGCGTCCGAGATGCTGTGGAGGGACTGAGGGATCAAGGTGCGGAGGTGCAAGAGATCTCCCTTCCGTGGTGGAAGCAATGCGAATCGGTGATACTGGCCATAATGACTCATTCGCTTGCTGCGATGGTCGATTCTGACCTCGAAGGATATTCCCGGCCTGGTATGTGTGATCCTGGTTGGCAGAACTTGTTTGGAAAGGCACGACGCGCTTCAGGCCGTCTTCTATCGCCCCTCCTGATCGTACATCTAATTCTTGCTAAATATCTGCAGCAAGAGTATTGCAGTACCTACTTTTCGAAGGCCCAGAATCTTCGGCACTTTTGGTCACAGCAACTGGACGATACGTTCAAGGAATACGATGTGCTTGTTACTCCTACGACACCGATGAAGGCTGTTCGGCTTCCTACCGTGGAGGAGTCGGAAGTCGGACAGGCGAAGCAACGTGGCCTGTTCCGCAATAATCTCAATACATGTCCTGCGAACTTGACGGGACATCCTGCAATAACGGTACCGTGTGGTACGGGTGACAATGGCTTACCTATCGGGTTACAAATCATCGGTAGGCGTTTCGATGAAGGTCTGTTGTTTAACGCTGCGTTTGAGGTAGAAAAGGCTGCTAATGATAGATCTTCTGGTGCCGACGTATGAACGAAGTCGATGGCATGATATCTCAACAGAGCGACAGGTCTATTCACAGAAACAGGCTGCTCGATACAGTGCTCCAAGGTGAACCCGCAGGGCGTTCACCTTGGAGCACGAATACACCATTCTGGGTGCTTGGTATACAACAATGGCAAATGAGCTTGGACTGGCCTAATGAAATTGGATCCAGCGAGAAGCACGTGCCTGGTGATTCAACCCCGTGGTTTCATGCTGTAACCCCAGACCCATGAATAGCAACCAGCATATTACGACGGTGCTCGGTGAGATATCACCAGACGATCTTGGAGTGACATTGATGCATGAGCACGTGTTCTGCACTTTGATTTCTGAGTATCGTGGTGATGGTTGGCTGAATGACGGTGCTCTAGCTGTGGAGGAGTTAAGCCGCTTCAAGAGTGCCGGGGGTCAAAGCCTTGTGGATCTCACTCTCCGAGGGATGGGCCGTCAACCACAGCAGGTCCAGCAGGTCAGTGAAGCGACGGGCTTGAACATCGTTGTGGGAACCGGGCTTTATAGGCACCCCTACCTGGACAGTGAATGGGTTGACCAGAACAGCGTAGATCAGCTCGCTCGCTGGATGGTGGACGAAATAGAGGTCGGCATTGACGGTACAGGAATACGTGCGGGAATCATTGGTGAGATAGGTTGTGACGCATTCCTGACAGCTCATGAAGAACGCGTGTTCAGAGCAGCTGCCCGCGCTCACCGTCGAACCGGGGTAACCATAAGCACGCACGCCGCCCGCTGGCCGGTGGGCCATGTGCAACTTGATCTCCTTGAAGAGGAAGGAGTGAGTCCGTGTCGCGTCATCATCGGTCACTGCGATTCGGTGTCAGATGCCGGTTGGATGTCGTCAGATGATGTGATTGACTATCACGAATCGTTGGTACGCCGAGGTGCCTTCGTCTCCTTTGATCACTTTGGAACCGCGGCTTCTTCGTTTGATGATATCAGGGCTCTTGAGTATGTAGTGTCCTTGATCGACAAAGGTTTTACTAGGCATATTCTGCTATCACAAGATGTCTGTTTTCAGAGCTCTCTGCGGGCTAGAGGCGGTAATGGTTATGATTATCTTCTGACCAGAATCGTTCCTCAGTTGCGTAAGCAAGGCGTCTCTGATGAAACTGTCTCTACGATTCTTATAACGAATCCCAGGCAGGCTCTCACCGGCGATATCCAGTGATTGGAGCAGAAGCTTCACGTTGTCGAGGCTGGCCAAGGTAAATCTTGTCTGGGGAGGAGTTAGATTGGCTACCGCACCATGTCACAGGGGATTTCGTTGAGGATCGAACCCATTGAACCCCACCAGGCCCCCGTACACCACAAGAATGGACTCCACTGCTGCCCTCGTCGGCGCGTGAGATCCATAGACGGCCCGGTCACATTTTGATCGAAACAATCTCGTTCAGGAGGCACGACGGGAAGCCGATGGGTGGGGAAGCCGCCATCTCCTGCGCTACAGGGCGCTAGCGAACCTGATTGCCTTGCTTTCGCACACGAACCGTAGTGAACAGATCAGTCTGAATGAGTACGCCCACATCCTGCGGTGTGAAGAATGGGGTTCGCAGAGATCTGTGTTGCTTCCCCGGCCGGTCGGAGGCACCCACGGCAAACGGCGCAACTTAAGGGGCTCATCGGATTCAGTGGGGAGTGACCGATGCGAGTAGGTCCCAGTTGGGTTTCCCGGCGTAGAGGAGGGCCCGGATTCGGTAGTTCGCGAAGTTCCGGAACCCGAACGCTGCCCGTTTGACGCGTTTGATCAGGTTGTTGAGCGCTTCGGTTGGTCCGTTGGTCACCTTGGAGATGTGCCAGTTGGCGATCTGGGGGGTCCATCGGGCGATGGTTCGGCCCAGTTTGTGGATCTCGGGCGGGCATGATTCGTCTTGGAGATCGTCGGCGAGCTGGAGGGTGTAACGGAGGGCAACCGCTGGGCTGTCGATGTCGTAGATGCCCCGCACGGTCTCCTTCGCATGCCAGGCGGTGCGGACTTCGCCGTGTGGGTCACCGGCGTCGAGGGGGCCACGCAGCCGTGTCCGGCCCCGGTCGCTGATGCGTTCGGAAGCTGCCGTGAGAAGCCGCCGTATCCGATACAGCGGATCTTCCTTGCGGCCTCGATGTCCCAGGGTTTCGTTCTGGACCCTTCGTCGTACCTCGTCGAGACGCTGGTTAGCGAGGCGGATCACATGGAACGGATCTGCTACCTGCAGAGCGTTGGGCAGCACCCTGTCATACGCGGTCCGATACGGCCCAGACATGTCCAACACAGCCCAGCGGATACCATCTCGCCACTCCGCCGGGTTGCGACCGGAACCCGGCGGCCACACCCGGCGGCCACACCCGGCTCCCACAGCTCTCACAGACCGGACGGGGTCGGCGGGAACGGATCACCACCACCAACGGCGCATCCACGCCCCGCTCGTCGATCCCGACCAACTCCACATCGCCCAGGCCTACCAGCAGCTCGCACATGCGCGTAGGATCAGCTTCCACAGGGGTCCTCCTGCCTCGGATGTCATCTTTCAACAGCCGATTATGGAGGACCCCTCATCACATATGGCGGATTCCCCCCTCTCGCTGAAGATGCCCTACTCCCCACTCATTTCCGAAGAGCCACCAAAACTACTGCGGGTTGGGTCCGGGCTATGTCCGACCTGCTGCTCCGTGACTACCCGTCAGGCACTCCGATATCAGGAGTTGTCAACTCAAGTGAGGACGGGCGCGGTAAAGGAAGGTTGCCATCTCTGCTCGGGAGGTGAAGTCGTCGGGACAGTACCGGAGGGGACCTACGCCGCATCCTTTGGTGACTCCGACCGCGTAGAGGGAATCAATGTCGGGGGCGTGGCTACTGTGGACCGTGTCCACGAACCCGGCCGATACGGCGGGGGCGTATTTGAACATGCGGACCAGGAAACTTGCCATCTGGGCCCGCGTGGTGTTGTCTTCGGGGCAGTATCGCAATACCGGCTCAGTCCGGCCCTGGCAACCAATCGTTATACCGAGGTCCCACAGCCGTTCCACATGTGCCGCCCACCACTTGCCTGGGTTCACATCGACAGACCTGTTCTCGCCCACCGGCTCCGGATCTTTGCCGTCAACATATCGCACCAGCCAGACGGCCATCACCCAGCGGGGAATCGGATACTCTGGACAGAACTCGCCCGGGCGACAATCGGTGCCCATGAACAACCCCTCCCGGGCCATTGCTTCGATGGCCTCACGGTGCGTGTGGTCACCCGGGACATCCACATACACCTCCTGCAAAGGCGGCGCAGGATTATCCCCTCCTCCGTTGTTGTCGCCCCCGTTGTTGTCGCCCCCGTTGTTGTCGCCCCCGTTGTTACCGCCCCCGTTGTTACCGCCCCCGTTGTTACCGCCCCCGTTGTTACCGCCCCCGTTGTTACCGCCCCCGTTGTTACCGCCCCCGTTGTTACCGCCCCCGTTATTGCCGCCCCCGTTATTGCCGCCCCCGTTATTGCCGTTGTTGCCCGTGCTGGGTGCAGGCAAGGTGATGAATGTATCCAAAAAGATCACTCGGCTATCCGCGTCGAATTCCTGAAAAGAAGCCTCCACCTCATAACGGGTGCCCGCTGTCAAGCCAGTCAACTTCAACTCTCGAACCATATCTCCAGCGTTGTCTTCCGAACCCTTCGTGGTCTTTGATCCCCCCTCCTCACCCTTTGTAGTCTGTCCTCCCTGTTGCTGACTGGTGGAGGTTCCCTCCAACGGTTGGCTATCAAGCCAAACAGAAGGATCGGTCTCCTTCCGGTAACGCACGTAGACGGTGTCGTCCGCCGTTTCCGGATCGGTGAGTTCCGTTTTCACCAAGGCGGAGGTCCGAGTGATGTCATCCACCCTGAGGACAATGGCCGAGGTGGAAAAGGAAACCTCCCACCTTGGCCTGTCGAAGAGCTGGTCCGCGGGCATCTCCTTCAGTTCCTCCAGGGACGACTCCAACAAGTTGGGTAAGACCAACCACACCTCATACCGCGTATCTACAGTGAGGGGTCTAAGAAGGAACTCTGCAGTCTCCGCCCCTTGGGCCAGCCGTCTCTCGCTCCAATCACCGGTAGACGGTGTCACAGATCGGTATCGCATAAAGATGGCCTGATCCCGGCCATTTGGCCCGAGAATGGAAACCTTCACAGTAGCTTCCGTCGAGGTCTTGTTGATGATGGTCACCTCCCCAATCCTCGGAGGTTGGGTCTGGAAAGTGTCGGCCCCGCGTTTGTCGAATTCACCTTCTAACCAGGCCCACACCTCGTACTCTGTCCCGGATTTGAGATCCTTCAGTTCAAAATCCACGCTTGAGTCAGTGCTGGTGGTTGGCTCAGGAACTTCCCACTCCCCCTCCGGCGTGGTAGTGCGATACTGCAGATGCACCTTCTTCTCAGCCGCATCCGGGTTCTCAAAGGCGACCGTGACGATGGCGGTTGTTTGAGTAATAATCCCAAAAGTGATGGTGACACTGGGAGGAGCCGACAAAGTTGTGAAAGTCGTCGTCTCTTTCTCGGGCGAGGTTACCGTAGAGAAGTCCTCCAAGGATGCCTCTACCTCATAGTCCGTACTCGCGGCGAGGCCCAAGAGACTAACCGTACAACTATTGGGGTCCGCAGTCGTGGTCTCACAAGTCTCTGACGTCCATGCCCCCTCGCCGGCAACGCTGTAGCGCAGATACACCGTCAAAGAACTACCACCATGCGGCGTAATGTCGACCTTTAACTGAGCCTCGCTTCCAGACACGGAACCCGGTACCACCGCCACCCTGGAGACAATCGGATCCTCGGTGGCGAAATCGGTCGATTCTGTCTCCCCCTTTTCGATCCAAGCCTCTACCTGATAGTTTGTCCCGGCCAAGAGATTCGTCAAGGGATGCACGGCGGTACTTGTGCTGGTGCGTGCCTCCTCGGTTGGGAGCCAATCACCGTAGTTTGCTGGGACTCCATTCACATAGCTAAAGCTGCGGTAACGAATGAAGACCGTCTGCTCACGTCCATCCGGATATTCGTAGTCAATGGTGGCGGTTAGAGTGGCCTTCGTCTGTTCCTCGTCGCTCGCCGCCACCGTCGTGACCCTAGGACTCAGTGTCTTGAAGGTGGTGTCTCTGATGAGCACGGGATCAGTGGTTTGCTGCAAGTGCGGTTCGAGATCCTGGTCACTCAATGCAAAAAGGGCGCTGTCCAGTGACGCCTGCACCTCGTAGTTCGTGTCAGCGAGGAGCCCTGACAAGGTAAGGGCGGCAGTCTTCGCCTGTGAGTCTGGATCCGTTGTAATGGAGACTTCCGTCGAGGCAGTCCAGTCGCCGTAGTATCTAATGGAATCCAACTCCCAGTAGCTCCGGTAACGGATGTGTACCCCCCGGGACAGTCCATTCGGGTCCTTAACAGTCGCAACGACCCTGGCGCCGGTTTTGGTGATATCTTCATCTTCCACCTCGAGCGCCGCCAAGCCGGTCGACGTTGTTGTGAAAGGTTCGGAGGTGGCGGACTGGGAAGCATCGAAGTAATAGTCGAGCGATGCCTCGACCTCGTATGTGGTGTTCGGGGTCAGGCCAGTCAGGTCAAAAGTTCCGCCTTCGCGGTCCAATTCTTCCCGTTCCCTGTCGCTCCACTCACCGTACTCCGTGGTACCACCGCCTTGCATAACAGTGCGGTAATGCCAATACACTGGCTGGTCGAGAACAGAATCCACATGAGCAAGCTCCACGTTGATAACGGCCGAGGTCTGAGTGATATTCGTGGCTATGACCGAGGACACTCGGGCTTTGCCCTCGGTGTTAAAGCCTATGGTTTTGGTAAATGCACTGTTGAAGTCACTGTCCAGGGATGCTTCAGCGTGATAGCCCGTGCCAGGAGTCAGATTGTTCAGTCTGAAGCTCGGTTTGGCCTTTGTATTGCTTTCTACCGGGATTGAGCTCCAGTCGTGGGGGTAGGACGAGGGTTCGGCATAATAACGCACATAGAGATTCTTGGTGATCTCATCGTTGTTATTCGAAGCCGCTAAGGGGGAGTCCTATTCAACGATAATGAAGCTAAACCCCGCATATGTGTTCCCCACGTACGAGCCGACTAAGCTCTTCAGGCTGATTTCGGTTGACAGTGTGCTGAATTCCGTTTCAGGTTGCGACCAACTGGGACTGTCAGGCCTTGCTCCCTCATATACAGATGCCTGTGCCTCATATGTGGCGCCTTGAGTCAGACCCGTCAGATTGAGGGGGGCCGTGGCGTCGGAAGTGATAACCACAGCTGTGCTCCAATCGTCAGTGGAACCGTCAGGTCGGTATCGAAGTTCGACGGTCTTCTCTGCCGTACCGGGGTCAGCGATTGCTACCGATAGTTCGGCTGTGGTCGGATTCTCCCTCACAACAGTCACCGAGGACACGCTTGGAGTGCCGAGCGCGACACCACCAGTGGTCAGCGTCATACCTATGGCCGAGACCACCATAGCGAAAGCCATAACCGCAATACGGTGACGGCCTCTCCCAAAACCCACGCCCACGGCAGGGTCTCTTGGAACAAAGATGCTATTCATTTTTTTGGTGGTGAACCTCCAACGCCTTGCGCCGCCAGATCCGCCCGCTTCTGACGGTCAAATTACAGGCCTGTGATTCGAAAACCAAGCATCTCCGATCTCAAGCCCACCGCAGGGTCCGGTTGCCAAGACCGAGGCGTTTGAGGAAGCGTCCTCCTTTACAGCCCTGTCGTTCTAGAGATACGGACCTGACAAAGGCAACCTCCCGGTTTAGGCTGACGGAAACCTGTCAACCGATTGCCCCGCTGACCTAGCTCGCCGAACCAACTCCGAAGTCGAATCTGGCTATCTCGGCCAGTTGTTCGCAGAGCATCTCGACCGCTCCCTCAAACAGTTCCCTCCCCTGCTCAGCGGTGGCGCCGACCGGGTCGCCGATATGCCCGTCCGGACCGAAATCATCGGAAGTCCATCCAAAGGGAACCGACCCTCCGAAGCGCACATGCTGGTTGTCAGCCAGGCGGTCCGGAACCCGCCGCGTAGCCAGGCTCATATCCACCAGGTCGGGACGGAGATGGAGCATCATTGATGTCTCGTCATAGCCTCCGTGGATTCCCATTCCCAACTCGCTCTCGGGGGCGGAGGTAGATCTCCCGCCATGATCGGGAGGAAGGAAGGGATGGAGCAGGAAAGTCTGGAACCCCTGCGCAAGCCTCACCTCCCGACAGGCCACTACCAACAGGGCGGTGTTCCCCCCATGTGAGTTGAGAAACACCAGCCTCCGGGCGCCCGTGGTCCCCGCTGAGGAGGCGATGTCACTCACCACCGATAGGAGCGTCGTCGCTCGGAGCCAGAGGGTCCCTGGCGCCCAGGCGTGCTCATTGGCCTTGGAAACGGCCAGAGTGGGCAACAACCACAGATCCGATTCTTTGCCACAGCGGCGCACCACCGCCTCGGCCGCCTCGGATGCGATCAAATGGTCCGTCGTCAGGGGAAGATGCGGTCCATGCTGCTCTACCGATCCGATCGGCAATATCAGAATCGAAGAAGGGCGAATCTTCTCCCGTACCTGGGGAAGGGTCAGTTCTTCGAGTCGACGGGAAGACGTCATCAAAAATATGGTAGACCCCCCTTACCATCGTGTTGATGCTCATTGTCAGTGGGGCCCAAGAGGTCTGGACTGGAACCAGAAGGCTTCCGGGTAACTCCGTGATCTGTGACATAGGTCGGGTAAGAGAGGTGACATCAGACCCGATTCCCCCCGCTAGCCAGGCCAACACCGAGCATCTGGACGCCTCCGGATGCATAGTGATACCTGGGCTGGTCAACGCTCACCACCATCTGTTGCAAACAGCCTTCCGTACCCTACCGGGAACCCGGCATCTGTCTATGGGTGAGTGGCTGGCGGCTATGGCCGGCTATTACCGTCGGGCTTCGGTCGATCCTGACCTGGCCGCCGCCGCGGCTGCGGTGGGCGCGGCGGAGGGCCTGTTGGCAGGGGTAACAACCGTTGCAGACCACCACTTCACCTGGCCAAAGGGTGTCGCGCCGCTGGACTTGGTGGAAGCCACAGTGGAAACTGTCCGTCGGTTGGGGGCCAGACTCGTGTTTGGCTACGGGTCGGCGGGAGACTCACCCAAGGCCGTGGCCTCGGGACTGGAGTCGGTGATGGGCCGCTACCCGGCGCTCAGTCCCGACGGGATGCTTCAGATGGCGTGCGGACCTGCCGGAGTTCATTCCGACAGCTCCGAGACCTTTGCAGTATTCGCCCAGGCCGCCGACCAGTGGGGCCTCCGCCGCCGCACCCAGGCCAACGAGGTGATAGACGTGGAATGCGCCGCGGCCCTCTATGGAGGAAGTCGCCCCTTGGAGCTGCTGGAGGAATGGGGCTGGCTGGCGCCCGATGTCACCATCGCTCATCTGTGCGGGATAAAAGGATCAGAACGGGCTCGCCTGGCGGGGTCGGGAGCATCGGCCACGCACGCTCCCGGATTCGACGTACCGATGGGGCTGGGAATCTGCGAGGTGGGCGCTTTGATAGACGCGGGGATCACAGTGGGCCTGGGCACCAGCGGCGGCGGCTACAACGATGCCGGAAACCTCTTGGCCGACGCCCGGCTCGCTCTGCAGGTGGGGGGGCTGACAGAGCGGTCGCCGACCGCCGACGAGGTGCTGGGAATGGCCACCGCCGGTTCGGCGACAGGTCTGGGACGATCCGAACTCGGACACTTGGAACCCGGCGCCGCCGCCGACCTGTGCTGTTACGACGTAACCGGAGTGGACGACGCCGGAGTGGGTGATCCCCTGGCCGGGCTTTTGTGGGCCAACCCTGGACGTCGACCGAAGCATGTGGTGGTGGCCGGACGGGTGGTTGTGCGGGACGGAGAACTTCAAACCGCCGACTCCTCCGGGCTGGCCACCCGACTGCGGCGCATAGTGGCGGCCCGCCTCGGTTAAAACAGTTTCCCCTCCGAGTCTCGGCGAGCCTGGGACAGGCTACATCGGCTGGCGGCCGGCCAGAGCACGGCCCAGGGTGATTTCATCGGCGTAGTCGAGGTCTCCCCCCACCGGCAGTCCCGAGGCCAGGCGGGTGATGCGTATGTTCCGCGACTTGAAGACGCGAGCCAGGTAGAGGGCGGTGGCGTCTCCCTCCAGAGTGGGATTGGTGGCCATCACCAACTCGGTGATCCCCTCCGTCTCCATCCGATTCTCCAGTTCGGGGATGCGAAGCTGGTCCGGTCCTATTCCCCGCAGAGGTGAAAGGGCGCCGCCCAGAACGTGATACCCCCCTCGGAACTCGTTGGTGCGCTCGATCACCGAGATGTCCTGGGGCCTTTCCACCACACAGACCATGGTGTGGTCCCGCCGGGTGTCCCGACAGATTGCACAGAACTCCTCGGAGGTGAGGTTGAAACATCGGGAGCAGTGCCTCACATTCTCGGTCATCTCAAGGATCGCATCTCCCAAGCGGTCCGCGGCGTCCCTGGGAAGAGACATGAGGTGAAAAGCCAGCCGCTGAGCAGTCTTGGTGCCAATCCCCGGCAGCCTGGCGAACTCGTCTATAACCTTTTGAACGGGCGCCTCGAACTTCATGTGAGCCTCAGGGTATTGGCCGGACACGACAAGCCGTGGGAACCTGCCGAATACCCCCGTTGACAGCCTGCCTCAAACCAAGTCTCTACCTCTCGCCCAATAGGCTGATGCTCTGGGAGGGCGATCCATCCCCAGCCGCCGGGCCACAAAGCATCGGCCAAGCTATCGACTTTCCCGACTCGTCGTGTGGAGAAGCGAACAGAAATGGGCTCTGGTTCCGCGCTCGCTAAGTAAAGAGGCTTGGACCCGAAGGATTCTTCACCTCGGTCACCGAGACTCCCGCCGCCTCCAAGAATGCCGTGGCCTCGGCATGCGGATCATCCTGGTCGGCTATCCTGTCGTTCTCCACCTCGGGCTCTTCCGCAGGCGTTGCAGCGGCGCCGTCCGACTCGGTGGGGGGAAACGGTCTCTCGTCTTCCGGCGCCCCGGGTTCGGCTCCGGTCCTTTTCGTTTCGGTAACCGGTGGCGAAGGAGTTGCGGTAGCAACCGGATCCGTCTTCTCCAAAGTCGGAGAAGTGACACCCTGTTCGGCTTGGTTCACATACTCGATAAGAATCTTTTGGCCGGTACGCTTCTTGATCTCATCGCTGATCCGCGATGCCGAGTCGCTGTCTTTCAATCGGAGCAAACGGAAATGGTTGGCGCAGTCAACCACCAGTTTCTCTCCTTCCAGGGCGACCGGGCTGGTGGGGCGTAAGAGGGCTCCGAGCATCCCGCTGAAGGATCCTGCAATCTCTTCCCACATGGCCGCCAACGCCTCCAAGGTGAGCGGGCCGGTATCGGGCGGCGGGGTATCGGGCGGCGGGTCGGCAGAGGAGGTGGATCGGGAAGCAGCCGGCGCGGGTGGTTCTTTCCGCTCCATAGGAGGTGGGGAAACCGCCACCGGTACGGTCGGCCGGGATCGGGGTTTCGCTTGTGATGACGGGCCTGCAGGCACGGCGGGTATAGCCGCCGATGTCGCAGAGCGCGCTTCTCCCATCCGAGCTTCCAGCGCTTCGATCCTGTTCAACAGGGCAGCCGGATGGATGGATGTCTCCGGGCGCACTATCCACAGGAGGGCCAACTCCAGCATGAGACGTTCTTCCCGTCCCTCGCGTATTTTGATCAAGGCGTCTCCCAGTTGATCGATGACCCGATTGACTTCGGTGGCCGACAGGACTTGCGCCGTCGCCTTCCAGTCATCCACGACTTCGGGAGGTTCGTTGACCACCGCAGTTGGATCGGAAAGGTGATGAACCAGAAACGCCCCCCGGAAGAACCCGATCCCCTCGGAGATGAAAGAACGAAGGTTGACCCCCCGGCGGTCCAGACGGGCCACCAATGACAACACCGCCGGCGCATCCCGGTCGGCCACCGCCCGCGCCAAGACGGTCATCGTTTCTCGGTCCGCCACCCCCAGAGCCCGTTCCACCCCTTCCGGATCGACCCTTCCGTCACCCAGCGCGGCCACCTGCTCCAAGAGACTCAGCGAGTCGCGAACGCTTCCGTCCGCATGGCGGGCCACCGTCTCCAAACCGCCCTCGGCCACTTCATAGCTCTCCTGGCTGGCTACCAAGCGCAAATGGCGGGTGAGCACTTCCGCCGGGACGGGGTGAAAGTCGAAGCGCTGGCTCCGGGAGCGGATGGTGTCCAACAGCTTGTAGGGCTCGGTGGTGGCCAGGATGAAGTGGACATTGGGAGGCGGCTCCTCCAGCGTTTTGAGCAGCGCGTTGCAGGCTGCCGTGGACAGCATGTGCGCCTCGTCGAGGATGAAAACCCGGTGAGCGGAGGGACCCGCCGCCACCATGGTTACCTGCACCCGAATATCCCGGATGTTCTCCACCGAATTGTGAGAGGCGGCATCCAGTTCCTGGACATCGAGCGAGCTGCCGTCGGAGATGGCCTGGCACGTGGCGCATTCGTCGCAGGGCTCGCCATCGGGACGGGGATCCTCGCAGTTGATCGCCTTGGCCAGGATCCGGGCGGTGGAGGTCTTGCCCGTCCCCCGCGGGCCGGCGAAGAGATAGGCGTGGGCCACCCGTTTTTCCCGGGCTTCGCGGACCAGCGTGTTGGTCACATGGTCTTGGCCGATCACTTCCCCAAAGACCTGCGGTCGGTATTTGCGATAAAGCGCCCGGTAATCCATGTGCTGTGAATGGTATATTCCACGAAGGACATTCATGCCTGAGGATCGCGTCAAATTATTTCCCGGAAGGCGGCCGCAAAGGGAGGACGAAGCGTGACAGCCCGACCGGACGAGCCCGCGCTCCGGATACGGGACCGCCACGACCGCCAGCAAGCCGAAGCGGCGCTCTCGCCTCTCGCCACCCGCTCGGCCCGCTCCCGGGGAAGGTATGTGGCCGAGCCGCCCGACGAGTTGCTCACACCCTTTCAGGTCGACCGGGATCGTCTGTTGTTTTCCAAGGCTTTCCGACGGCTGCGCAACAAGACCCAAGTTTTCCCCGATCCTCCCGGCGACCATGTGATCACCCGCCTTACCCACACCATTCTCGTAGCCCAGATAGGAAGGTCCCTGGCGGTGGCCCTGGGTCTCAACGAGAGTCTCACCGAGGCGATTTGTCTCGGCCATGACATCGGCCACTCCCCTTTCGGCCACGTAGGAGAGGAGGCCCTATCTCCCTACGTGGAAGACGGCGATTGGCACCACGCCGCCCACGGGATACGGCTGTTGACCCTTCTGGAGCCGCTCAATCTCACCTGGGAGACTCTGGACGGAATCCGGGCACATACCTGGCGGATCGACCCTGCCCCGACCACCCTTGAGGGAATGCTGTGCCGGTTTGCGGATCGCATCGCCTATCTCACCCACGATCTGGCCGATGCCCTGCGCCACGATGCCCTCTCCCTCCGGGACATCCCGGCCGACATGACCCGGCTGTTCGGCGAGCCTGACCAGTGGATATACGGCATGTGCCGAGCCGTAATCGACGAATCCGTCCGCAGGGGAGAAGTGTCCATGGCCCCGGAGGCGCTTTCGGCGATGACCGGCTTTCGGGGGATGATGTTCGAAAGGGTGTACGAAAGCCCCGCCCGCCGCCGGGAACACGAATGGGCCGTGGGAGTCATCACCCGGCTGGTGGAGCACTACATCGAACACTCCGGAGACCTGCCGGACGGCTTTGGCCTAAAGGACGATCCTCCCCAGGTGCGGGCCGTCGATTACGTAGCCGGGTTCACCGACCGGGCGGCCATCTCCACCTATCGTAACCTGTTCGGCGAGCCTCCGGGATTGCCGAGTTAGTCACTCCAGAGAGGCTCGTCCAACCGCCATGGAACCGGGCTGTTCCAACGGTCGGCGTAGGTTACCTCGTGCACGGGGCGCCGACGGGCCACGCCCCATCGCCCTAGCGGGAACCCACAGGAGACCGCTGCCGCCTGCTTCCAGCCCCGGCCAGCGGGCACACCCAGCAACTCGTCGGTCTCGGCCGCCTTGAACTCACCCAGGATGGTGGTGAGACAAGTGCCCACCCCATGTCCGCGGGCCGCCAGCATGGCGCTCCACACCGCCGGATAGATGGATGCTCCCGACTGATCTCCTCTCCCGTAGAAAAACAACCACAGTGGGACTACCGCGGCATTTTCGGCCAACCATTGGGCCGATCCGAAGACGCGCAATGTCTTTTCGTCGCCCTCCTGACGAGCTTTCTGCAGAGCATCGCCGTAGACCCGATCCACAAGTATGGCAAAAGCCTCCTGATAGAGAGCGCCCACCCCGGCTCGCACCTCGGGATCAGCGACCGCCACGAACCGCCAGTTCTGTGTGTTGCCGCCCGAGGGAGAGCGCACCGCCGCGTCCAGCATGCCTTGCACCACTTCCGTAGGAATCGGATCCGGCAGTACTCGACGCATCGCCCGGGTGGTATAGAGAGCGTGTGTGAGATCCATGCCCCCCAGAGTAGACGGATAGGACTATCAAGCGGCCGCCGGGAGAGTTGTCCCACCCACCTTCTAAGCTTTGTGCGCTATGAACAACTTTGCATCCTCCAAGAAATACGTGGAAGTTCTGGGCAAGCGCATGGCCTACGCCGAGGCCGGCGAGGGAGACCCGATCGTGTTCCTGCACGGCAATCCCACCTCCTCCTATCTGTGGCGAAAGGTCATCCCTCCGGTCGTCGGCCAGGGTCGTTGCCTAGCTCCCGATCTGATCGGGATGGGCGATTCCGACAAACTCGAATCCTCGGGAGCGGGCTCCTACCGCTTCGTGGAGCACCGCCGCTACCTGGACGGATGGCTGGAGGCGGTGGGCGCCGCCGACAACGTGACCCTGGTGGGACACGACTGGGGCGGGGCACTTGCCTTCGACTGGGCCAACCGGCACCGGGATGCGGTCCGGGGTCTGGTCTACATGGAGACGATCGTCTGCCCGGTTAGCTGGGACGACTGGCCGGAGCCCGCCCGGCGTATATTCGGCGCCATGCGCTCTCCGGCCGGCGAGGAGATCGTTCTGGCCAAGAACGTGTTCGTGGAGAGGATCCTCCCCGCCTCGGTGCTCGATCCTCTGTCGGAGGAGACGATGGAGGAGTATCGGCGTCCCTACTCCGAGGGGGGCGAGAGCCGGCGACCGACCCTCACCTGGCCGCGGGAGATCCCCATCGACGGGGAGCCCGCAGATGTGGCGGAGATTGCTGCCGCCTATGCGGACTGGCTGGCGGAAAGTGATGTCCCCAAGCTGTTCATCAACGCCAAGCCGGGAACCATCCTGATCGGAAAGCAACGGGAAGTCTGCCGTTCCTGGCCCAACCAGACCGAAAAGACCGTGCGGGGCACCCATTTCATTCAGGAAGACTCCGGTCCCGAGATCGGAGAGATTATCTCCGACTGGCTGGCGGGTATCTGAATCAGCATCCGCTCGCCTGCCCGAGGAGAGAGGACGGCGGGCACCGTGACGTTAATACAGGCGTTGCGGACAAAACAGCAGACAGCCTGACACGTCAAATGATTTGGGGTGGTCAGAAGGGAGGTCCAATGAAAAACAAAGGCAGCATCCGCCACCGTGATACCACCATCACCTACCAGGTGGTTCGGAGTGAACGGCGCAAGAAAACGATTTCAACCATGGTGAGCCTGGACATAGTCAGGGTGCTGGCGCCGACCGATGCCACTGACCGCGAACTGGAGGACCTGATTCGTAAACAGGCGCCCCGGATCCTGGACCGTCGTGAAGAACTGAAACGCAGGCCCGCACCGAAGAAGTTCGTGACCGGTGAAACCCTGCCGTACCTTGGTCGCGATGTTCAGATGAACGTGAACACCGATCAATTCCTAAGACCCTGGGTGCGTTTCGACAACGGACACTTTTGGATCGATGCGCCCCCTGATCGGGGCGAGGAGGAACGCCGGGAGCTAATCCACAAAGCCTTCGTGGAGTGGTATCGCCACCAAGCCGTCGACTACCTGCCCGAGCGCGTCGAAAACTGGGTACCACGCGTAGGCTGCAACACCGAGCCCCGGATCCTGATCCGAGATGAGCGTCGGCGCTGGGCGAGCTGCACTCGGGACGGAACCTTGCGCTTCAACTGGCGGGTCATGATGCTCCAGCCTGACCTCATCGACTACTTGGTCGTACACGAACTCACTCATCTCATCGTCATGGACCACTCGGCTTTCTTCTGGGAACTGGTCTCCTTCGTCATACCCGACGCCGAAGACCGACGCCAATGCCTCAGAAAAACCGAGCGCTTACTTCCGCTGTGGCAGCCCAGTCGAAGATCAAAAAAGGTGTAGGGTTTGAGCGGTTGATTCTGGTAGCCATTCCCGCCTTGCTGATCGGCGTGGTCAGCCTGGTTGGGTTCTTTGGCAAGTGGTATTGGGTGTTCGATCTGGCTACCAGCTTCCGCCCACAGTACGCGGTAGGACTGCTGGCGGCGGGAACCGCGCTTTTGTTGAGGAGTTGGCCGCGGCTGGGCTGGGCAATTCTGATCATGGGATTGGCGAACCTCGCCTATGTGGCGCCCATGTTCTGGGGAAAACAGAACGTACCTCCCGAATCGCCGCGGCTGCGAGTGGCCTCGATCAACGTTCACGGCCAAAACCACGAATACGACAAGGTGACGGAATTTCTCAACCGGGTCGATGCGGATGTCGTCTTTCTGCATGAGACCAACAGACTCTGGGAAGCGGCCCTGTCACAAGCCATTGTCGGCGGGCGACTTCCTTACCGACAACACCGTTCCCGTCCTGACAACCTGATCTTCTCCACGCTGGTGCTGACGCGAGGACTCCCTTCCGAGGTGATCAGCCACGGCTGGGCAGAGAACGAGGTGAGGGCGACGGAAGTCGTCATCGGTCTGGGCGAAGCAGAAATTACGCTGCTCGGCATCCATCCCCTGGCGCCCACCAGCGGGCGGCGGGCCGGGCTGCGAGACGCCCAGTTCGAGTTCGTGGCCGACTGGGCAGAGAGAGCGGCCGGCCCGATCGTGGTGGCCGGAGACTTCAACGCCACTCCCTGGTCCCATGTCTTCGGGCCGCTGGCCCACGCCGGTCTTCGCAATTCCCAGCGCGGATATGGATTGTCCGCGAGCTTTCCCGTGGGAGGCAGCTTCCTCACCCGTATCCCCATTGATCATCTGCTTCACTCCTCCCACCTCCTGGTAGCGGACCGGTGGCTGGGCCCGAACGTCGGATCGGACCATTTCCCCCTGGTGGTGGATTTAGCGCTCGGCTTCCCACCCGGCTAGCCACTTGCGGTCCGGTTCGGCACCGCCGGGCCCTCTGATCTCCTTATCCTTCTTCATGGCCACGCCTATTCCGATCACCAAAGGATTTCCATGGAAAGCACCTTCGCCCACAACCGGCGGCGACTGGCCGAGTTGATCGGTCCCGAGGGCTTAGCGGTGGTGGCGGCCGGGGTTCCCAGCCTCCGTAACCCCGATGTCGATCACCCCTTTCGCCAGGACTCGGACTTCTTCTATCTCGCCGGATTCGGCGAGCCCCATGCGATGGCAGTGATCGCCCCCGGCCATCCCGAAGGAGAGTTCACGCTCTTCGTGCGTCCCAGAGACCGCCTAAAAGAGATATGGGACGGATCCCGGGCGGGATTGGAAGGAGCGAAAGAGACCTACGGCGCCGACGCCGCCTATCCACTCGCCGAGTTGGACACCCGACTGCTGGAACTGGCGCGGGGGCGCTCGGTCATCTGGCACTCCCTGGCAGCCAATGCCAGGCCGAAGCGGGTGATAGACCTTTTGGCCAAGGCCGACGCCCTGCGCACCCGACTGGGCGCCGCCCTGCCCCGACATCTGTCCGATCTGCGCCCGCTTTTGTCCGAGCTTCGCTTGCGCAAGTCCGCCCAGGAGATCCAATGGCTGAGGGAGGCATGTGAGCTGACCATGGAAGGCCACCGGGAGGCCATGCGCTTCGCGGGGCCGGGCCGATGGGAATTCCAGGTGCAGGCGGCCATGGAATACGTGTGGCGGATGGAAGGGTCTCCCCGCAACGGATACCCCTCCATCGTCGCCTCCGGACCCAATGCCTGCATACTCCACTACGTCGACAACAACCGACAGATGAAAGAAGGGGACTTGCTGTTGGTGGACGCCGCCTGTGAGCTTCACTACTTTTCTTCCGACATCACCCGCACCTATCCGGTCTCGGGCACCTACACCGCTCCACAACGCTCGGTCTATCAGGTGGTACTGGACGCTCAGGAGGCAGCGATCACCGCCTGTCGGCCGGGCGCTCACATCCGCTCGCCGCACGAAGCGGCTCTGGAGACGCTGGTGGAGGGAATGGTGGAGATGGGGCTTTTGCCCACCAACGCCTCGGATGCGACGAGCATGCATCTCTACCAGGAGTTCTTCATGCACGGTACCTCTCACTGGCTCGGGATGGAAGTCCATGACGTCGGCGCCTACCGACTCGATGGCTCGCACCGGATCCTGGAGCCGGGAATGGCGCTGACCATCGAACCCGGTGTGTACGTAGACCCCTCCCGACCGGAGGTCGAGTTCACGTTATTGGAATACGACGCCGACCAGTGGGCGGAGGAACGGATGCTGGACCCCTCCGCGGCCGCCCGCCAAAAGGAGAGGCTGAAAGAGGCCCCCAAAGTCACTCACGTCATCCCCTCCGAGCTTCTGGGAATCGGAGTGAGAATCGAAGACGACGTTCTGATCACCGACCAAGGCTGCGATGTGCTCACCTCCAATCTACCAAGGGCGCTCGACGAGGTAGAGGCGCTGTGTCGGGAGGCGCCCCGGCACTGCCGTGATCTCCGGCGGGAGACGGGTTGAAGACGCTTCGGATCGCCAACTGCTCGGGCTTCTACGGGGACCGGTTGGCGGCGGCCCGGGAGATGGTGGAGGAGGGACCCATCGATGTGCTCACCGGCGACTATCTGGCCGAGCTGACCATGGCCATTCTCTGGCGGCTGCGCCGACGCGATCCGAAGGGCGGGTATGTCCGCACCTTTCTGACCCAGATGGAAGAGGTGCTGGGAACCTGTCTCGATCGGGGGATCAAGGTGGTGGCCAACGCCGGCGGCCTGAATCCCGAGGGCATGGCCGAGCGGCTGGAGGAGTTGGCGGATCGGCTCGGCCTGAAGCCGCGCGTCGCCTGGGTCTCCGGCGACGACCTCACCGAGCGGGTGGCCGAGTTGGCAAAAGCCAACGGCTTGCGACACTTCGACACCGAACAGCCCCTTCCTACAGAAACCACGCCACTGACCGCCCACGCCTATCTGGGCGGAGCGGGCATCGCCGAGGCGCTTTCCTGGGGAGCCGATGTGGTGGTGACGGGTCGGGTCACGGATGCTGCGGTGGTGATCGGACCGGGGATGTGGGCCTTCGACTGGGCGGCGGACGACTATCACGCCCTGGCGGGCGCCTTGGTGGCGGGGCATATCATCGAATGCGGCGCTCAATGCACCGGAGGCAACTACTCCTTCTTCGACCAGGTGCCGAAACTGGAGCGGGTGGGGTTTCCGATCACCGAGCTCTCCGAGAACGGCTCGGCGGTGATCACCAAGCATCCTGGAACCGGCGGGCTGGTGTCGGTGGGGACCGTCACCGCGCAACTCCTCTATGAGGTGGGAGGGGCGCGCTACCACAATCCCGACGTGACCGCCCGTTTGGACACAATCCGGCTCTCCCAGGAGGGGCCCGACCGGGTGGCGGTCACCGGAGTCCGGGGAGAGCCGCCCCCTGCCACTCTGAAGGTAGCCCTCAACTACCTGGGGGGATACCGCAACACGGTCACCATGGTGATCACCGGCCTGGACGCCGCCCACAAGGCGGAGTTGGCCACCGAGGCGCTCTGGGACAGTCTGGGAGGCGCCGACCAGTTCGCCGAAGCGAAGGTCTCCTTCGTAGAAACCGGCCATCCCGACCCCCCCACCAACGAGGCCGCCATGTCACAGCTTCGGGTTACGGTCAAAGATCCCGATCCGGACAAGGTGGGAAAGCGGTTCTCGCGGGCGGCTGTGGAGTTGGCGCTGGCTCACTATCCGGGGTTTTTCATGACCGCCCCACCCCAGGACTCCACCCCCTACGCCGTCTATTGGCCGACCACGGTGGATGCCTCCGAGGTGATCCAGCGGGTTCGGATGGGAGACCGGGAAAGCGTGATACAGCCCGCGCCGCCGAGCGCGGCCCGCGCCGTCGCCGCCGACCCAGGCATGGATGACTCGAGAGACGGTGAGGCGACCGAACCCGATGGGTGGGGGAAAGCCGAGACGGTGATGACGCCTCTGGGCCGGATTGTGGGGGCGCGCTCGGGAGACAAGGGCGGGGATGCCAACGTCGGGGTCTGGGCGGAGAGCGGGGAGGCGTATTCGTGGATGGTCGGGTTCTTGTCCGTGTCCCGCTTTCAGGAGTTGGTGCCCGAAGCCGCCGACCTGGAGGTGGAGCGTCATCTCCTGCCCAATTTGTCGGCCATCAACTTCGTGGTGCGAGGACTCCTTGGAGAGGGCGTTTCGTCCAACACCCGCACCGACCCCCAGGCCAAGAGCCTGGGTGAGTATCTGCGTGCCAAGCTGGTCCCCATGCCCGTCTCTCTCTTGGGAGAGTGCCCCGGTTAGAGCGGGCGGACATGGCGGTATCCTGGCTCTGGTGCCCGCTGCCATAACCGTCACAGACCTTGTCAAACGCTATGGCGAGGTGACTGCCGTGGCAGGGGTGAGCTTCACGGTGGACGAAGGGGAGGTACTGGCGCTGCTGGGTCCGAACGGGGCGGGGAAAACCACCGCGGTCGAGATCCTGGAGGGGTACCGCCGGGCTGACCAGGGCGAGATCGAAGTCCTCGGCCACCACCCCGCCACGGGTGGACGGGCATTCCGCGACCGGATCGGCATCGTACTGCAAGAGACCGGTACCGAACTCGTGCTGACCGTTCGGGAGACCCTCGAACTGTACGGGGCATCCTATTCCCGCCGCCGCCCGCCGGATGAGTTGATCTCCCTGGTGGGGCTGGAGGAGAAGGCGGATGCCCGCATCAAGACCCTCTCGGGCGGCCAGCGCCGCCGCCTCGATCTTGCTCTGGGTCTGGTCGGCGACCCGGATCTGGTTTTTCTGGACGAGCCCACCACCGGGTTCGATCCGGCCGCCCGCCGCAAGTCGTGGGAGTTGGTCGAGGGGCTCACCGCCTTGGGCAAAACCATCCTCCTTACCACCCACTACCTCGACGAGGCCCAGCATCTGGCCGACCGGATCATCGTGCTGAACGAGGGGAGGATTGTGGCCGAAGGAACTCCTGAAACCCTGGGTGCAGCCCGACCGATCACGACTGTCCGGTTCAGCATCCCCGATCCCCGAGACCTACCTGTCACCGGGGACGGCCCGGAGGTGAAGGGGAACAAGGTCACCTACCGAACCGCCGACCCGACCGCCGACCTGTACACGCTGACCCGGTGGGCAACTCGGCGTGGGGTGGAACTGGCCGGTCTCGAAGTCACCCGGCCCAGCCTGGAAGACATCTATCTCGACATCGTCAACGAAGCAGGGAGCGAGGGGCAGGCAAAATGACCGGCGCCAGGAATGACCTCCCCCTCCTATGGCGGCAATTTCGCAGTACCAACCGCACGTTCTGGAGGACCCCGATCGCTGCCTTCTTCACGCTGGCCCTTCCGGTCTTCTTCCTGGTGCTGTTCAGTGTGATCTTCGGTGGTGAGGAAATTGTTGGCGAGTACCGGTTTTCCCAGTTCTTCGCTCCAGCGATGGCCGTCTTCGCGGCGGTGTCCGCCACCTTCACCAACATTTCGATCGGCACAGCCCTGGCCCGCGATCAAGGCATTCTCAAGCGGGTACGCGGCACCCCGCTGCCACCGTGGATCTATATGGGAGGGCGAATCGGCTCGGGGGTGTGGATCGCCCTTATCTCGGTGGTGATGATGTTCATCGTCGGGTGGGTGTTCTTCGGTTTTCACATGCTATGGGACGACTTTGGTCCGGCGGTACTGGTGTTCGTGGTGGGCATGGCCACCTTCTCAGCTCTCGGGCTGTCGGTGTGCGCGGTCGTCAAGAACGGAGATTCGGTGCCGGCGGTGGCCAACGCCGTGTTCTTGCCGATGGCTTTCATCTCGGGTATCTTCATCCCGCTCGAAGACGCCCCACAGTGGCTCGTCGTCCTCGGAGACATCTTCCCCCTCAAACACTTCGCCGCGCCGTTCGGCGCTGCCTTCGACCCGACCCATTCCGGCCAGGTTCTCGGATGGGAGAACCTGGCCGTCATGGGTGCCTGGTTCGTGCTCGGGCTGGTGCTCACCAGCCAGTTTTTCAGCTGGGACCCGGGCGGTTCGAGATAGGCTATGAAACAGCGCGGACGACCTCCCAAGATGACCACACCCTTCACAAGCCTCCTCTACCGCCTCTACGAAAGACGGCTGCTCGGCCAGATGGACGCCTCCCGTTTCCCCCGGCATGTAGGGGTGATTCTCGACGGTCATCGCCGCTACGCCCGCCAAAGCGGACTGCCCACCTATGTGGACAGCTACTTGGAGGGTATGCGCCGTTTTGAGGAATTCATGGACTGGTCGGCGGTGCTGGGGATTCCGGCCATCACCTCCTGGGTGCTGTCGAAGGAGAACCTCAGCCGTCCGCCCGAGGAACTCGAACCCTATTACGAGGTGCTGGTGGGCCTGTTCAAACGCCTTCCCGAACGCTGCCGACGGCACGGAATGGGGCTGAGATTCATAGGAAGCCTCGATCTGCTGCCCGCCGGGTTGGTCACCGCCGCCAAGACCGCCATCGAACAGACCGGCCCGGGCACGGAGGACCGCAAGCTGACCATCGCCATGGGCTACGGCGGTCGCCAAGAGATTGTGGACGCGTGCCGGAACCTGGTGGCCGAACTGGGCGTCACGGTCGACAATCCCGCTCAATTAGCGGAGCGGATCGATCACGCCGGCCTGGCCCGGCATATGTATTCGGCCGGCACCCCCGATCCGGATCTTCTGATCCGCACTTCGGGAGAGTCCCGATTGTCGGGGTTTCTACTGTGGCAGTCGGCCTATGCCGAGTTTGTATTCGTGGATGTTTACTGGCCGGCTTTTCGTCGGGTCGACTACCTGCGCGCTCTGCGCGACTTCTCACGCCGGGACCGCCGCTACGGACAGTGACCCTATTCGGTCACCTGTTCGGGAAGAAGATGGGTTACATCCCCGAAGCTCTTCAGGGAAAACATCACCGCGTCGGCCAGCGGGTAGGTCTCGAGGACGGAGACCGCGGTGTGGACGGAGCGGAACTTCTGCCACGCTATGGGTGTCGCTCCACAGCCCAGAAGCGTCTCGTGAATCACCGCGTTGGTGCCGCTATGGGCCACAAGCACTACCGACTTTCGTTCACGAACCTTCCATAGGCGGGGCTGGTCGGGCTCGATCATTTCCGTGCCGCAGTCACCCAGTGTCCCGAGCAGCCCGGCGGTGACTCTCTGCTGGAAGCTCCGGTAGGGCTCACCTCTCCGCACGCCTCCCCATAGCTTGTCGAGGGATGGCAACCCGTGAAACTCCGAAATTCGGGCGTCCACCTGTTTTTCGGGCATCCCGTCCCATTCCACGGGGTCCCCGATCTCATTCGTCCACGGGCGCACGACCGGCGTCAAACCGAGCGCATCGGCCAGGGGAGCGGCGGTTTCCCGGGCGCGTCGCAACTCCGAAACCCACAACTCGTCGATATCGGGCCAGGAACGTCCGGCCAACTGTCGGGCCTGGCGTCCTCCCAGTTCGGTGAGCACCGGGTTACCCACCATCCGGCCTCTCTCTATCCAGGCAGGCTGGGCGTGACGAATCAGAATCAGGCGCATCTCCTCCAAGCTAACCACCCATCCTGCTCTTTTGCCAATCAACTGCTATAGATTGTCCTTTCGTCGCGGCTCAAGGGGGCCACAGCGCGGTATCGTGTAGCTCGCCGGCTCTAGGAGAACATGGAGACCCTCACTGTCTATAACTCGTCCCGGCGCAACTGGATAACCGCGCTGTTGGGTGTGGTGCTGATTGCGGCCGCGTTGGACCTGTTGTGGTGGAACTGGCTGGTGGCCGGGTTGGCGGAAAGGATTTTCGAGGGAGAGGAGGTTCTGGAAGACCGGGAACGGGTGTGGGCGGGTATGATGCTGGCCGCCGGCGTCCTCCTTCTGGTGTGGGGGATGACCTCGGCGATGCGGATTCGTCCGATCCTGACAGTGGGATTGGACGGGCTGGCTCTTGCGCTGCGAGGCCCCTTTCGGCCCCTCGTCCCCCTGCCCTGGGAATCGATCAGCCAGATTTTCTCCCAGCCGGTGGACGATGACGGGAGCCTGCTATCCAGCCTGACCATCGTTTTGCAGCCGAACGGCTCGAGGCATGGCCTTCCCCCCCACCCCTGGGGAGCGAGGTGGACGGGAAAACGCATTCTGCGGGTTCTGGCCTCGGACTGGTCGGTCCGCGCCGCGGTGGTGGAAACGGTGGCCAACCACTATCTCGACCACGTGAAAGAAGAGAATGAAATGACCGTAGCGAACAGCCCATGATGATCGGAGCGCACCTCTCCAACAAGCGGCCGCTGGCCGACGCCCGTGCGATAGGCGCCGAACTGATCCAAGTATTTCTGTCCAACCCCCAAAGCTGGAAGAAGCCGTTACCCCGACCCGATGCGGAGGAATTGGCGTCCTCCCCTACTCCCATCTATGTGCATGCTCCCTATCTGGTGAATGTGGTGGCAGGAGAAAGCAGGGTACGGATACCGAGCCGGCGGATCCTGGCCGAGACTTGCGAGGCGGCAACCGCCATCGGAGCAGCGGGCGTGGTGGTTCACGGCGGGCATGTCACCGGGGGTGGCAGCCTCGGGGAGGCGACCGGACGCTGGCGCAAGGCGCTCACCCAACTCGATACCACCGTCCCTGTGTTGATCGAGAACACCGCCTCCGGGCAGTTCGCCGCCGCCCGGCGGCTGGAGGACATACGTCGGCTGTGGGAGGAAATCGGCGACCTGGGTGTCGGGTTGGTACTCGACACCTGTCACGCTTGGGCGGGAGGAGAGCCGCTCGATGAACTGGTGGAGCGGGTGATGGCCATGACGGGGAGAATCGATTTGGTGCACGCCAACAACTCCCGCGACCCCTTCGACTCCCGCCGGGACCGTCACGCCAATCTCGAGACGGGGGAGATCCCGCCGGACCTCCTGGCCAAAGTGATCCGAGCGGCCCGGGCCCCGATGGTGGTGGAAACCCCAGCCGAGGGCCAAGCAGCCGATATCGCCTGGCTAAAGGAGCAGCTTCGCTACTGAAGCTAGGTGCACGGCTGGCGGTGGGCGAGGTTCCGGTCTCGAAACGGTGGTGATCCCGGCGTTTCGGACCGATCACCTTTCCTACGGTGGGGGACCAAGTAGAGGAGGGTGCCGAGTTGGTCCTGGTTGAGGCCGACAAGGTGAAGACCGAAGTCCCTTGCCCAGTAGCTAGAACCGTTGTCAAGCTAAGGGTTGCGGAGGACGCCGAAGTATTCACCGGCGAGGTGATCTGCGCCATCGAAACATAGCCGTCTGTCCTTGCCTGCGCGGTAAGGGAGTTGAGGATGGCGCTGCGGCGATTTGCACTGATAGCGTCGGGGAGGCCGTCGAGGGTCCTGATTTGTTAGGGCGCCGCTCAACATCTGGTCCGGGTGGCTATGGCCTGGAAAGGCCTTATTTGTTGCCAGTGAAGGAGCGCTAGAGATAAATAAATTAGGTCGGGCGTGGAATAAAACACCGTTGGCGCCTCTAGCTTCCATTCGATCCTATAGCATGGAAAGCACCCGTTGTCAAATTCGACCATAGTTTGGAAGGTGGTAGGAATGAAGCAAGGTTTAGACAGTTATTTCAGTATTTCAGAGCGGGGTTCCTCGGTAGGCACCGAGGTCCGCGCGGGTGTCACCACTTTTTTGGTGATGGCCTACATATTGTTCGTAAATGCCGGGATTCTTAGCGCGGCGGGCCTTGATCCTGTTGCTGTGGCGGCTGGTACGGCGTTGGTAGCCGCCATCATGACGATTGCTATGGGTGTTTTCTCTAACTACCCGATCGCCATGGCGGCTGGTCTCGGTCTCAATGCCATAGTTGCTTTTGGTTTGACGGCCGATGGTCTTTCGATCCAGGGAGCGATGGGGGTCATTGTCTGGGAAGGCATTTTGGTGACCGTTCTTGTTCTGTTGGGTTTGCGGGAAGCCGTGATGGAAGCGATACCGACCAGCCTCAAGTATTCGATCGGGGTAGGCATAGGCCTTTTCATCCTGTTCATTGGGTTGGAAACCGGTGGGTTGGTTCAACAGGGCGGCGCGATCATCGAGTTCGTGTTTCCCACCACTGCTGCTCAGGGTGTGACCTTGTTAGGGGTGCTTATCGGAATTGTTCTCTTGGCGCGCAAGGTCAAGGGGGCGATGATCATCACCATCGTGGCCACCACCATCGTGGCTCTGATTGCAGGGGTTGCCAGCGTGCCGGATACCATCTCGGCGTCGGTGAGCTTTGAGACCTTCGGGAATTTCGACTTGGGCAACTCGTTTGCGGAGCTCGGTTTCCTTTCGGCGATCTTGACGATCTTCACTCTGATGCTTACCGACTTCTTCGACACGATGGGCACCGCGACTGCCATTGTCGAACAAGCGGAGTTGACCGATGATGAAGGTCGGATCCCTCGCCTTCGAAGCCTGCTGTTGGTGGACTCCCTCGGCGCGGCGATCGGCGGAGTGTTCGGGGTTAGCTCGAACACCAGCTACATCGAGAGCTCGGCAGGGGTAGCAGAAGGAGGAAAGACCGGACTCACATCCGTGGTCACGGGGATACTGTTCCTGGTGGCTATTGTCCTGTCGCCCCTGGCTGGGATTGTCCCGGCACAGGCGACTGCGCCGGTGCTGGTCCTGATCGGTTTTCTCATGGCTGGGCTGCTCAAGCACATCGACTTCACGGACCTGGAAGAAGGATTGCCGGCTCTGCTGGCGATCATCCTCATGCCGTTGACGTTCTCGATCACAGTCGGGATCGCGGCCGGGTTCGTGTCACACACGCTGATCAAAGTAGTGAAGGGCAAGTCGAGTGAGATTCATATCCTGATGTGGATAGTCTCGCTTGCCAGCCTGATCTACTTCGCCAACGACTGGATCGAAATGTTCCTCTAACCCACCCATATAGCTGATATGTACGAGAGAGCGCCACTCGGCGCTCTCTCTCCATTTAACCGACCACATTCCCACCACAATCCCCCGACCAACGTTTTGCAAACAAGAGACCCGCCCAAAGAGAGCCTAGGTATGGAGAGTTTCGTCCGGGGCCTACCGAAGACCGAGTTGCATATCCATATCGAGGGGACGCTGGAACCGGAGATGATGTTCGAGATGGGGAAGCGGAACGACGTGGCGCTGCCGTTCGGGTCTGTCGAGGAGGTAAGAGCGGCTTACGAGTTCGGTGATCTCCAATCCTTCCTTGACATTTATTACCAGGCTGCCGCGGTACTGCAAACGGAGGACGACTTCGCCCAGTTGACGGCGGCCTATCTGGCGAGGGCGGCATCCGATGGGGTGCGTCATGCGGAGATCTTCTTCGATCCTCAGACACACACCGAGCGAGGGATCGATATCGGGACGGTGATCCGAGGATTAGCGCGCGGGCAGCAAGAGGCGGCGGAGGTTTCCTCGAATCTGATCCTGTGTTTCCTCCGTCATCTCTCGCCTGAATCGGCTATCGAGGTTTTCGAGAAAGCCCGACCTTTCCTTGGTCACATCCAGGGGGTAGGGCTCGATTCGGGCGAGTTGGGTAATCCCCCTGAGCTGTTCGCCGAGCCCTACCGCCTGGCTGTTGAGGCAGGGTTGAGACCAGTGGCCCACGCCGGCGAGGAGGGTCCGGCGGAATATGTCCGGTCGGCTCTCGATGTACTGGGAGTGGAGCGGATCGACCATGGGGTGCGGGCCGGGGACGACCCGACCTTGGTGGAGCGGTTGGTCAGAGAGCAGATTCCCCTAACCATGTGTCCTCTGTCAAACCAAAAGCTCCAAGTGTTTCCCGACCTCCGCCACCACAATCTCAAGGAACTGCTGAATGCCGGAGTGCTGGTCACTGTCAACTCGGACGATCCCGCCTACTTCGGTGGCTACGTCGGGGACAACTACCTCAGCATCGCTTCGGCCCTGGATCTCTCCCGCCATGATCTGGTACGACTAGCCCGCAATTCGGTCACCGCTTCTTTCCTGCCCGAGGATCGGAAAGCGGCTCTCCAGCAGGAGATCACAGAATACGTCGCCTCCGTTTTCTAGGGTTGGGAACGGAACGAGAAGGCCCAAGTTGGCTCGATTGCGACATGCCAAGTTGAAAAACACCCTCCCGGCTTTTTCCCACGCGATTTGGGTGATAGCGATGGTGTGGATGGCCCGGTCGAGTTGGCGGTTTCCGCCTCGGTTTAGGCGGTTGCGTTTGGTTCGGCCGGAGCTGGCTTCGAGGGGTGCGGCGCCGTTGGCCATCGCGAACTTGGCCTTGGTGGGGCTACCGGTGTTCTCGGAGGAAAACCCCGAAGACCGTCTTGCCTATCTCGAAGTGCAGGCCGAAACCACTTCCCTTAGCCAGAATTCTCTGCGCTCCACCAGAGGCGGATATCATCAAGCTTATGGATTTTCTGGTTGAACTTCACTCGGGGCTGCGGTGGTTGTTGCTGGCAGCTCTGATCGTCCTGGCGGTGATGGGTCTTGTCGGGTGGCGGAAGGGGTCCTCCTCTCCTTCTGTCCTGATAAGAGGTACGGTCATTGTCATGGACATCCAGGTGCTGGCGGGGATAGTGCTGCTGATCGGCAACCAACGCTGGGACGACACCTTCTATGGGTTGATCCATCCCGTCGTGATGCTGGTGGCCCTGGTGGTGCTTCATATCGGCAGACATCGGTCCCGAATGGCCGAACAGCCGTCGGCGGGGCGCATCTTGACGGTAACCACCCTTCTCACACTCGGACTGATCCTCGCCGCCATACCCTGGTAGGGCTCCACCGAGCGAAATCCTTCGTGGGACGAAGCGAAAACGCATTCGAATATCCGGCGCCTTGTCGAAAACAGAGGGTTTATTATTGGAAGAGCGTAAGCCCTTTGGGGGCGGTCGACTCGTTGTAGCGCGCCGACCCCCTAACCCGGGCTCGTCAAACCCAGAACCCGATCCCCCAACCCTTCGCGGTGGGAGAGAGGAGCAACAACATGGCAAAGGTGACTGTTCCAACTATCCGGGCCCGGAAAGGCACTACAAAAATCGCCATGGTGACCGCCTACGACTTTCCCGGCGCCAAGCTGGCGTCTGAAGCGGGCATCGACATCATCCTGGTCGGAGACTCGGCGGCCAATGTGGTCCACGGCTTCGACAACACCCTTTCGATAACCCTGGAGATGATGACCCATCATGTGGCGGCGGTCGCCCGGGCCAAGCCCCACTCGCTGGTGGTGGGAGACATGCCGTGGATGAGCTTTCACATATCCCCCGAGGAAACTGTTCGCAACGCCGCCACTCTGATCAGAGCGGGCGCGGAGGCGGTGAAAATGGAAGGTGGATCGGAGCGGATTCCCCACATCAAGCGACTGTTAGCCGCCGAGATCCCGGTGATGGGCCACTTGGGGCTAACTCCCCAGTCCATACACGCCGAGGGCGGCTATCGCGTACAGGGCCGCCGGCTCGACACCGCCCGCAGGATCATCCAAGACGCCCAGGCTCTGGAGGAGGCGGGCATATTCGCCCTGGTTCTGGAAGGCGTACCCGAAGTGTTGGCGTCGGTCGTCACCGAACGCATCTCCACACCCACCATCGGCATCGGCGCCGGCCGCTCCGTGGACGGACAAGTTCTGGTCTTCCACGACCTGTTGGGTTTGGGATTCGGCCGCTATCCGAAGTTCGTTCGTCAATACGCGAATCTGGGCGCCATCGCTGCGGATGCGCTCCGTCGCTACCGCGACGATGTACGAGCGGGCCGCTTTCCCGATAACAAAGAGATATACAACGTGGACGCCGGCCTCGAGGAGGCACTGTTGGGAGAGCCGCCTTCAGCAAGCGCCTCCTCCTTCTAGTTTGCCTAACGTTTCTGACCGGGGCATGTGGGAAGGCCCCGGCCGGAAGCGAACCGGGAGAGGAAACCACCTCGGCTGCTGTCGCTTCTGCGGAGCGCACGACCACCAGTTCCTCCCTGAGCGTCGACGCGGAATCCTCCACCACCCGGACAACCACTGCCGATCCGCCTCCCACCACCCGGACAACCACTGCCGATCCGCCTCCCACCACCCGGACAACCACTGCCGATCCGCCTCCCACCACCACGACTACCCGAAAAACCTCTGACGGAGGGGATTCCACCACCTACACCACCGCTGCTCCAACCACGACCACCCCCCCTTCTCAAGTCGACACCGGGGACGTATCCGGGTATGAGATCATCAGCTCCCGGCTGGGAGAGCGATCCTTGCTGTTGGCCTTGGCCGACACCCCCGCTCTGCGCAGCCGCGGCCTGATGGGGGTGACTTCCCTGGGCGATCTGGATGGGATGCTCTTTGCCTGGGACGCTCCCCTTGAGGTGGCATTTTGGATGAAGAACACGCTTATCCCCCTGGATATCGGCTTCTTCGACGAGAACGGAACGCTCGCCCTGGTGGTGTCCATGGTTCCGTGCGACGCAGATCCGTGCTCAACCTATCCCTCGGAAAGGCCGATCCTCTACGCCTTGGAAGCCCTTCCCGGATTCTTCGACACTTCGGCTTTGGGGGAATCTCTTATTCCGCGAAAAAACGCCGCCTCTCCTTAGATCTTCGGGAGGTCAACAGGATGGATGGGGTTCGGCATGTGTTATCATGGCCTGCACAACCCCCCAATAAGCGCCTGCGGGCGCCCCCCATCCTGCCCCAAAAAGGGGCCTTCTGCATGTCAGGCAGATGACCAAAGGAGGTAACGCTATTTTGCGTCAGTACGAGTTGATGACGATCCACCGCCCCGAGTTGACCGAGGGCGAATACCGGGAAAAGGTTTCAGAGTTGAGTGAGTTTCTTGTCGGCCAAGGGGCCGTCAACCAAGAGACCGACCCGTGGGGAAAGCGGCGATTGGCCTACAAGATCGACCATGTTTCCGAGGGTTACTACACCGTCAGCCGGTTCGAGTCGGAACCGGCGACAGTCGATGCACTCCGACGGGTCCTTTCTTTGGCCGATGACGTGCTGCGTCATAAAGTTGTTCGTCCTGAAACTGAGAGAGGCCCCAAGAACCAGAGAGAGGAAGAAGAAAAATGGCCAACAACTCCGTGACATTGGTCGGGAACCTGGTGGAGGATCCCGAACTCCGCTTCACCACTTCGGGAATCCCCCGGGCCAATATCAATATAGCCGTCAACCGCCGCTGGCGCGACGCCAACAACGAATGGCAGGAAGAGACCAGCTTCTTCCGTGGCACCGTATGGCGTCAGTACGCCGAAAACGTCGCCGAATCCCTACAGAAGGGATCGCGGGTCATCGTCACCGGCCGTCTCGAACAGCGCAGTTGGGAGACGGCGGACGGCGACCGGCGCTCGGTGGTGGAGGTGAGAATCGATGAGATCGGACCGTCGCTTCGGTGGGCCACCGCCGACGTGAGACGCACCACCCGCGAAAGCAGTGGCGGATACTACGAAAGCGGTCAGCAATCGCGGGCGCCGGCTGGTCCGACCAAACCCTCGGGCTACTCCGCCGGCGACGAAGAGCCCTTCTAGGAAAGGATCCCTATGGCACGCAAAGCTTCACCCAGGAGACGTCCGCGGTCAGGTCCAGGTTATCGGAGGACCAAAAAGCGGACCTGCCATTTCTGCGACACCAAGACTCGCTATGTCGACTACAAGGACATAACGCTGCTGCGCAGATACATCTCCGACGCCCGAGCCAAAATCCGCGGCAGGCGGTCCACCGGAAACTGCCAGCGGCACCAGAACGCAGTGGCCCGCGCCATCAAGAACGCCCGCGAGATGGCGCTTTTGCCCTACACCAACACATGAGCGCCCGGCTGATCCTGACCGAGGACATTGTCGGGTTGGGGTACAAGGGCGAGGTGGTGGAGGTAGCCCCGGGATACGCCCGGAACTACCTGATACCCCGTAATAAGGCGATAAAGGCCACCCCCCGGGCGGTCGCCCACATCCAGGCTCTCAAAAAGGCGAAACTGACTGAGTATGTCCGGCTCAAGAGCGAGGCCGAGCAGGTCGCCACCCGGCTGGTGGGCAAGATGGTGGTGATCGCCGCCCGCGCCTCCGAAGCCGGGAACCTCTACGGCTCGGTTAGCGCCAAGGACGTGGTGGAAGCGGTGCGTCGCGACACCGGCTTCAACCTCGACGTAAGCCATGTGGTATTGGATACCCCCATCCGACAGGTCGGCGGCTTTCCCGTCACCATCCGTCCCCACGAGGATGTCCAGTTCCCCATCACGGTAGACGTCTACCCCGCAGAAGCCACATAGGGTGACAGAGACCATGCCCATCGGCGAACGACAGCAAGTACCCTCCAACCGACCGTGGGATCCGGTGGGCTATTCCCGGGCGGTCCGGGTGGGCAACCTGATCGAGGTGGCCGGCACCACCGCCGGCGCGCCTGACGGGTCGGTGATCGCGCCCGGCGACATGTACGGACAGACCAAAGCCTGCCTGGAGATAATCGTCTCTGCGCTGGCTGAGTTGGGCGCCACACCCGAAAAGGTGCTCCGAACCAGGATGTTTCTGACCGACATCTCCCGGTGGGAGGAAGCCGGAAGGGCCCACGCCGAAGTGTTCGGTGAGATCAAGCCGGCCTCCACCATGGTCGAGGTTTCGGGCTTCCTGGACCCCGGCTACCTGATCGAGATAGAAGCAACCGCGGTCTGCGACTAGCGCGTACCGACCGGCGGAGGGTTCTCACCCAGCCAGGGGGCGGTGGGCAGCAGTTCGGCGGCGGTGTACAACCCCGGGGGAGCGGACAAAACGGCAGGGATGCTGTTAACGAGACGAGCGGCGGTGGTGAGCACGGCCTGAGTGCCAGGCTTGATGGTGACATCGATAGTGTTCTCCCCTTCAATCAGAATGTGATCGCGGGTCTCCAAACCGACCGAGGGCGGATCCACATGAAGAGAAAGGTCAAACCGCAGCCAAGGTCGACCGGCGACCCAACCCGTGGCCGACTGGACAACGCCCGCCGTCCGGCCGGGAGTGATCAGGTATTCGGCGAGCTGATAGGAACGGTCAGCGATCAGCGGCCGGATGTTCTCCTCGAAGCGGTCGAGCCGCTTTCCCATGACGCCCGCGATGACATGGGCGCTTTCGGTGAAGCCGATGTGACCGCGGATGATTCCCTGTCGGCGGGCCTCCTCGAAATCCGACGGACTGTACCCCACTCCCAGCGAGCGATGAACACGTTGCCCGAAGACCGAGGCGTCCAGCGCCCGGGTAACAGAAATCCGATCGACATTCCAGCAGGCGGCGGCGACAACCACCGGAAGAACATCGAAGACAAAACCCGGATTGATGCCGGTGGCCACCACCGATGCCCCCGAACGGAGACAAGCGGCCGCAATTTCTTCGGCCGCGTCGGGATTGGTGAGCGAGGGATAAGCGAGCTCCTCGCTGGTGGCGACCACGTTGATTCCCCGGCGTACACACCTGAGGACATCGTCTTTCACCTCGGCTATCGGTGATCGGGTGGCCACCAGGGCCACGTCCGGGCGGATTCTGTCCAGCAAGTGATCGGGGTCGGTCGAGAAGAGAAGGTCAGCGGGGATTCCATCGGACTCGATCTGTTTCGCCACCGGAACGGACAGTCCGACCACCGCCCCCACCGGACGGAGCCACCGCCGGGTCAGGCACAGCCGAAGAGCAGCCCGGCCCACCGTGCCCAGGCCGAACAGGACAACTTCCACCGGACGCTCGTCATCGGATCTGCTCACAGCCTTCAACTCCTGTCTTATCGGTCGCGCCGACCGCTGATCGGACGCCCCTCCCCCCAGCCATGCGATTTGCCCTCCACCGGCGCCGCCGGCAAGGTCACATCCGGTATTTCTGGATCACCTTCTCCTGCACATCCACCCCCAAGCCCGGCCGGTCGGGAGGAGCTCCGATGGTCCCCCGCTGATGACCGAACGGCTCGGTAACCAACTCGTGCTGCATGGGGTTTTCGATAGGTTTGAGCTCGAAGAGCAGACAGCGGTCGGTGACGAAGGAAAGAGCCAGGCTGGCCGCGGTCACCACCGCGCTGCTCCAGGCATGGGCGTTGAACCACACTCCCGCCTCCTCCACCAGGCTGATGGTCTGCAGGGCGCCGGTGATGCCGCCGCAGCGACCGGGGTCGCATCCCACCACATCGGCCGTCCCGGTGGATATCACCTGCCGGTAGCCGTGCTCGTCCCACTCCCGCTCCCCCCAGGCAATCATGGTGTCGACCGCCGAACGGAGCTTTTGGTAGTTTATGATCTCGTGTGGCTCGAACGGCTCTTCTATCCAACGCAGGCCGTACTCCTCAAAAGTCCGGATCAGCCGGATAGCGTGCTCGAGGTCCCAGGTCAGGGACACGCCGCGGTCCAACATGATCCAGGCGTCGGGGCCCACCGCTTCCCGGAGCCTGCGCACGAACTCGATGTCCCGGCCGGCCTCGTAGCCCAGGCGGGTCACCCCTCTCTTGCCCATCCCGATCTTCACACCCCGGTATCCCTCCTCCCTCACCCACCGGCCGTGCTTTTCCACCTCCTCCTCCATGGTCAGGAAAGCGTGGGTGCTGGCGATGACCGGCAGTGAGTCTCGGACGGCCCCTCCCAGAAGCTGGGTGACGGAACGGCCCATATCCTTTCCTTTCAAGTCCCACAGCGCCAGATCGATCGCCGACAGCGCAAAATGCGAAACCCCGCCTCGGTACCCGTACCACCAGATGTGATCCCGCAACTGGCGCCAGATGGCGCGGTTGTCCGCCACGTCTCTCCCCACGATGAGTTCCCCCATCCCTTCGATGATCTGTTCGGTGGCGCGGCAGGCTTCCGGCCACATGGTCACCGACTCTCCCCATCCCACCGTCCCGTCCGTTGATTCGATTCGACAGAAGGTGAGATGCCGGGTGGCGCCCGAGTCGTTGGGCTCGGGATAGGCAACCGAAACAGGCGTTACCTTGGCTATGCGCATCGCTTCTCCTTCCGGGACCAGCAACCCCTTAGCTGACAGAAAACCCTACAGGGTGATAGTAGATGATTCGGTCTCGCGGCTTCCCTCTCAACAGGGGAAAATTATCCAGGGCTCCGACCGAGCGCCCCGGGATCGAGGGGCTCAAACCGCGCGGACCTCGAACCCGCGCCACCTCGACATCATCTCCAAGACTTCGCGGTGATGGCCGGGGACCAGCACGCTGTGGTGGGTGGCCCCCGCATCACAGAATCGCTGAAAGGCCTCCGATGCCGGGCCCGATCCGAAACGGAACATGGCGTTGGGGCCTTCTATGGCCTGGTGCTCGGAGCCGATTATCTCCCCCTCGCCCACCACCAGCGCCCATCCCCCCTCCGCCCCTTCGATAGGAGACATACTGAGCAGGCTGGCGGGGCCGGTTGGGAGAGAGAACACGATCGCCGTGCCCGGACCCGCCTCCCCCATGTAGTGCTCCTCGGGAAGGAGCGTGATGGGACGGGACGGATCGGCCATCGAGACGTCGCCCTCGCCACCATTGGCCAAAAGCACCCAGTCTCCTTCGAAATCCACCCCGTAGGCCTCACAGTAGAGAGCGCTCCCCGCCAACGCCTTCGCGATCACCAAGGCGATCCCGGCGGGAAGATCGCCGGTGCACGAAAAGGGCGTTCCCGCCTCGCTGAGACAACTAACGCCCAAACAGGCGGTGATCCCCACCTCGGGATTCCACCGAAAAAGCTCGCCATGACAGTTCACCGTTCCCCCTGCCAAGTCGTGTTGTTCACAGATCCGCCGGAGAGCGAGGGCGAGACGAGCAGAACGCCCCAGCGTATCGTCGGGTGTCTCCCCGGCCTCGAAACGGCGGCGAAGACCGTCCGCCAAATCCTGGACCTTCTCCTCCGACACCTTCCCAAAGGCAGAGTTGAGCTCTTCGCGGGAAACCGACACCAGTTGCAGGCCAAGCCGGTCCACCTCCGCAGGCGTGGCTTCCACATCCAAATAGCCCCTGATCGGCGCGCCGATCACTCCCACCCGCAAGCCCCCGAGACGATAGGCCAGCGCTGCGGCCCGCACCGCCTTGGCCACCTCCGATGCGAATTCCTCCGAATCCAGCCGGCCCACCATGGTGACCATGGGCATGCCCTCCCGGGCCAGTACGTTGGTGAACATCACCAGCCCCACCAGGGTGCTCCGCTGGGTGCCTTCCTCGGTGGTGTACACGGGGGGTATCGCGGTGAGTTCCTGGGCGGCCACCGAAATCACGGGAACATCCAAACCGGAGATAGCCTCCCACCCGTAGCTGGGAGGAGCGGCCATGGCGGGAACAAACACCACCGTCTCCACTCCCTCGGCCGAGAACACCTCCCTGGCTCTCCGCCCGGCCTCCTCCGAGTCGACCAGACCCGGATAGACCACCTCTCCGGCGGCGGACAGGAACTCGGTGAAGCGGTGGGCCAAGGCTTCCCGGTCACGGCGAAACTCAGGTGGCATGGCCTCGTCGAACAGTCCGAAGTAGACCGACAACTGGCCGATGCGCGGCGGACGGGCCAGGGACGGACTGTTCACAAGTCGGCCCGATATCGATTCTGGCTCATCAGCACCTTTGGGAAGCGGTTCGCCTAACTTTAATAGACAACCAACTGTTCCGATTAGGAAAGGAACGAACTCCCATGCGGCTTTCGTGCGCCGACTACTCCTTCCCCCTTCTGCCTTACCAGTTGATCCTTACCCTGATCAAGGGCATGGAGTTTGAAGGGGTGGATATCGCGGTCTTTTCGGGCAACCCCAACAACCCCGCCGAGGAGGTGATCGCCGATCCGACCGGCGCCGCCCGGCGGGTCAAAGGAGCAATCGACGACGCCGGGCTGGTGGCGGCAGACGTGTTTCCGATCGTGATCACCGACTTCACCCCCGGTCTGGATGTCCAGTCGGCAGCGCCCAATCATCCATCGCCGGAGATACGTGACGCCGCCCGTGACCATTTCCACCGTTTCGTGGAGTTCGCCCTGGGTTGCGAGGCGCCCGGTCTCACCATCCTGCCGGGAACCCCTTTCGAGGGAAGCGCCCTCTCCCAAGACTGGGGACGGGCTGTCGAGGAGCTGGCCTGGCGGGTGGAAGTGGCCCAGGAAGCCGGCTTGGAACTGGGGTTTGAACCGCACCTGGGCGCCATCACCGAAACCCCCGAGACGACCAGCCAGTTCGTAAAAGAGGTACCCGGACTTCAGGTGAACCTCGACTTCGCGCATTTCGTGTACCAGGGCATCTCCCAAGAACGCATCGAAACGCTCTTGCCCATATCCCGACACCATCAGATCCGTCAGGCGGCGCCGGGCGTGATGCAGGCCATCTCCTACGAGGGAACGATCGACCTGCAACGCCTGGTGGAGAAACTGGCCGCCTTGGACTACACCGGGTTCCTGGCCACCGAATACGTGTGGATGGCAAAATGGGCCTGCGACCGGGTGGACAACCTGTCGGAGATCATCACCATCCGCAACCAACTACGCCAAGTCCTGGATAGCCTGCGCTCCACATAAACTCGGCGCCACAGTCCGGACCCGACCCGGATGGCAATGGGCTTAGTGGTTGGTTAGTGTTTGTTTTCCCAACTTAGTGATGTATAGTCGTGGTTTGTAACACCCCTCTGGCATACTGGTAGACATGAACAAAACAACTGTGAACCGGCAGGCAGCCAACGAGGCCCGGTTGTTGGTACCCACGCTGCCTTCATCCAAAGCGACCGTGGATGAACTGAAAGAACGGGTGCAGTCCACTATCCGCGCCGAGAACCAAGCAGTGGCGGTCCGCGCCGAAGCGGTGGCCGAGTTGCGCCGGCGGGAAGGGACCGAGTTGGTGGAAACGGTGCTGCAAAAAGACGGTCTTCTGTCTCGCCGTCGGGCTCGTTCGGAGGTGGAAACCGCGGATGAACTTTCCAAGTTGCCACGGACTGCTGACGGGTTGCGTAAAGGAGAGATCTCCTACGAAAACGCCCGGATCATCGCCGGGGCATCGAAACGGGGAGAGATAGACGAGACTGAACTGGGAGACGCGGCCCGTACCCAGTCACCGGATAAGTTCGCCGCAACGGTCCGCAAACACGAACAACAACGTTCCGAAGACGACGGCATGTCGAAGCTTGAGTATCAGCGGTCCCGACGGTACGCCAAGGTCAGCACCGACCCCGACGATGGAATGACCATCCTGTATGGGCGGTTCGATCCCATCACCGGCGCTCGGATCACCTCGGTGCTCTCCCACAAGATGGACCAGCTCTGGCGGGACGAGGACCCCCGCAACCGGGCCACACCCGGCCAGCGGATGGCCGACGCCCTGGAAGCGTTGCTCACCCGCCCCCGACAGGACGATGATGGCCGGTCCCAAGGGACCAGGCTGTTGCTGATCGCCGAATACGACGCCATCACAGGAGAACTCCGAAAAGCCCGTCTACCCGATGGGACTCCCATCCCCACCCAGAAGATCCGAGACCTGGCCTGTGACGCAGAAGTGCTCCCCGCCATCTTCCGGGGAGCCTCCCAACCCCTCGACCTGGGAAGAGCCCGACGAATCGCCAGTCCCGCCCAACGCATCGCCCTCATAGCGCGGGACCGGAAATGCGTGGGATGTGGCGCCTCAGCCGACTGGTGCCAGGCCCATCACATCATCCCCTGGCAGCCCGGAGGGCCCACCGACCTCGACAACCTCTGCCTCCTATGCTCCCGCTGCCACCACAAAGTGCACGACAACGGCTGGCAAGTACGCCGGACCCCCACCGGACAGCACTCCCTCCGACCACCCCCCACCCACTACGGACGCCCACCCCGCCCACGAAACCCAAACCGCCGCCCACACCGCACAAAACAAAGAAAATAAGTAAGAGAAGGGTTAGCGGGTAAGGCAATACATACATCCGGGCCGTCACCACCAACCGTTCCCGCTCATCAGCGGTCCGCTCATCTCCAAAGGAACGGCTGCTGTCATCGGAATACAACCGGGTTTTACCACCCGTAGGTATTTCCGGGAGAGGAGCGGTCCAACAGCTACGTCTCTATGACGCAGATCACCTCGCCGGTGTTTACTTCGGCGTCCTCTGGCACCGTGAGTTCAGCCACGGTTCCCGCCACGGGGGAGGGGACTTCGGTCTCCACCTTGTCGGTCTCAACCAGGGCCAACTCGGCGCCTTCCTCCACCTGATCCCCCATCTCCACCAGCCACTCCAGTAGCACCACCTCGTCCACGGTCTCGCCCAGCCTGGGCATCTTCACCTCGAAACGCAACGTCGACCTGCCTTTCTACACCGGCGCGTAGATATGCCGGAACATGGCGTCGACGGTCGCAGGGGGACTCTCCTTGACCGTTTCCATCGCCGCCTCGAGGCGGGCGGCCACCCGTCGGTCTATCTCGTCGGCGCCTCCCTCGGCCAACAGTCCCTCGGATTCCAGCCTCGCCCGGAAGGTGTTGATGGGATCACGTTCGTACCAACTCTCGAACTCCCCTTCGGGACGGTACTCGGCCTTGTCCGCCCGGGAATGCCCCGCGTAGCGGTAAGTCTTCATCTCCAAGAGGGTGGGTCCCCCGCCCGAGCGCGCGGTGGCCAAAGCCGCTCCCACCGCCACAACGGTCGCGTCGGGGTCCTGTCCGTCCACAATGATCCCCGGAATGCCGTAGGAGGCGGCCCGGTCGGCCAGATCTTCGATGGGAGTGGTCAGATCGATTCGGCTGTACTCCCCGTACTGGTTGTTCTCGCATATGAACACCACCGGCAGCTTCCAGATAGCCGCCAGGTTCAGGCCCTCGTGGAAGGCGCCGATGTTGGAAGCCCCGTCGCCGAACACTCCGATCGCCGCGTCGTCGGTTCCCCGCACCTGAGCCGTGAGCGCCGCGCCGGCCGCAACCGGTATGCCTGCCCCGATAATGGCGAAGGTGGGCAGAAGGCCCAGTTCCCGGTCGCAGAGATGCATGGAGCCGGCGATCCCTCCGATGCAGCCGATCTCTCGTCCCATGATCTCTCCCAGGATCACCTCGGGGGTCATACCGAGCGCCAGACCCACACCGTGCCCCCGATAGGTGCAGGTGACCAGGTCGGTGGGCCGGGCCGCGGCCGCGATGCCCACCGCCACCGCCTCCTGTCCCTGGGCGGTGTGGGTGGTGCCGTGCACCAACCCCTCGGCGAACAGCCCCTGCACCCGGTCCTCGAAGGCTCGTATCTCCACCATCCGCTCATAGCGGGCCACCCGGTCATCCACAACCGCCCGGCGGCGTTCCAAACCTGTCCCGTTGCTCATCACGCGCTCCTCCCTACTCCGGTCCACCACGGGTCAGGCGTACGACCGGTGGTCAACAGTTGATCGATCTGATCGCTTACGTACCCGGAGTTGGGCAGATAGCGCTGTTCCAGTTCCCGCCCGAAGGGCACCGGAACATCGGGACAGGTGATCCGCAGCACCGGAGCGCGCAATTCCTCGAACAGGCGGGCGCCCGCGTAGGCGGCGATCTCGGTCCCCCATCCCGAGGTGTAGGGACTTTCCTCCACTATTACCAGCCGACCGGTCCGCCTCGCCGCCGAAATGATGCCCTCCCGGTCCCAGGGGATAAGAGTTTGAAGGTCGATCACCTCCGCCGACCAGTCATCGGAGGCCTCGGCGGCGGCCAGCGCCACCTTCACCATCGCTCCCGCGGAGACGACGGTCACATCCGTACCTTCCCGAACCCGACGGGCCTCACCCAGCGGGATGATGCCGTCTGTGCCGGTGGTGACCTGTCCCCGGCCGCCGTAGAGCGCGCGCGGCTCCAGCACCACAACCGGATTGGGATCGCGGACCGCCGATCGCAGAAGGCCGTAGGCGGACTGGGGATCGGAGACCATCACCATCTTCAGGCCGGGAGCGTTGCTC
Source organism: Acidimicrobiia bacterium (assembly GCA_965261135.1). GTDB lineage: Bacteria > Actinomycetota > Acidimicrobiia > Spongiisociales > ZC4RG35 > Bin76. The sequence continues at coordinate 2,691,723 of OZ253443.1, read as the reverse complement.
ATCCAGTTCTCCAGAGTCTGGGAGTGCTGGCACCCGAAGCCCAAGCCGGCGCCGATTGAAGCCCGAACGGTCAGGGGGCAGGTGAACACCCCCTTGGAAAGGAAATGGAATTTGGCGGCCTCGGTCACCAACTGGTCGAGCGCCACCCCCAGGAACTCGATGAACATGATTTCGGCCACCGGACGAAGGCCGGAAGCGGCCGCTCCCACTGCCATCCCCAGAAATCCCATCTCCGAGATGGGAGTGTCCCTCACCCGGGAAGGCCCGAACTCCTCCAAGAGCCCGTCGGAGGTCTTGAAAGGACCGCCGGCCGCGGCCACATCCTCCCCGAACACCACCACATCGGGGTCGTCGCGCATCTCGTCGGCGAGGGCGGCGGCCACCGCCTGGTTCATCCGCATCCGGGCCATTTTACCACAACTCCTTGAGCATCTCGACGCCCGCTTCCACCAGTATCGCCTCCGATTCAGGGGCAACCTGCTCGATCAGACCATAACTGTGGTGGGCGTAGTCCACTTCGTATCCACCATGAGGGTACTCCGCAGCGCTGGGCAGATAAGAGATGACCCCGTTGGAGTATCCGGAGAAGATGGTGTTGGCCCGCCCGGCCGGAGAGCGCTCCCTGATGGCCAGAGAAATCTCGGCGAAGGCCTCCCCGGGGATGGCCACGATCGCCGTGTCTCCGATCCTGATCGCCTGTATGAAAGCCGGAACCCGGTCGTAAGGCCCCTCCTTCAATTGGGCGATAGCATCATCGGCCCAGCTGATATGGTATTGGATGGGATTGAGAGCCTCGAGACCGGCCCCCTCCCGGCGAGCTTTCTCCAGGTTCTTTTGATGGTGGTCCCTCTCCGCCTGCACTTCGGCGATGGTGGGAACCCGCTTGAGCGGCAGATCGACCACGGTGGAGGCCACCGCCAGTTCCTGGAGGGGCTGCGTCTCGGCCCGAACCACCCGATAGAGGGCAATGGGTGTGACCGAGCCATAGGAGAATCGCTCGATCCGGGTCTGGTAGGTCTCGATATTGCTCAGTTCATGGAGCGCCTCGGTCGCCAGCTTTTCGCCGAAAACCCGCTCCGGGCCGGTCTCGGGAATGAATGCCTGCAGGGGAAGAATGTTTCCTCCTGCGCCCTGCAGAAAAAGACACCTGGCCCCGGTCGCCTTTTCGACCGCCTCCCGAAGCGGCCCGGGGAAGTCAGGGTTGATGGCGGGGTCCTCGGGTCCCACCACCACCGGGTGGCAACCGAAACTCACCACCACCGCCAAGGGCGAACCGTCCTCACGGTCAACCCTGATCACCCCCACATCCCGATCGATCGGTCCGTCCGGATTCCATCCGAGGATGGTGTTGAGAGCGCCGGTGGTCCCCTGCACTCCCTGGACCCGCTCCCGGCGGTTCACCGACAGCCCTTTTACCTCCGCGCTGGCCGAGCCGACCCTCACCGGCGTCAAGCTCTCGGCGGCCAAGCGGGCCGCCGAGACCAACTGGTAAGGGAGGTGTTCGAAATATAACTGTTCGGCGGGGCTGATCTCCTCCAGCCGACCGCCCATCTTGAGCCGTCCGGAGGTATGTGGCCCGGCGTGAGTGTGGCTCACGTTCAACAGCACCGCCTCGGGACGGGTGGAGATGGCCTCGGCCACCTGTTCCCGGACCATGGTGGCGAAGTCAGGTCTGATAATGGCCAGGTCGATTCCGAGAATCGCCACCCGCTCGGCGCCCGAGTCGAGCACCAGCGCCGTGGCCGTGAGCGGCGACCGCACCTCGAGGGCGGGACGCCAGCGCCGCACGTACCCCACCAGGTCGGCCGGGACAGGGGGAGTGATGTCGGTTCGGCCTACCCCTCCTCGCAAGCTCGTGTTGTCAGTAGTAATGAGGCGCCCTCTTGAGATCGGTTGACCATCCGGGTGCTCCGACTATAGAGAGGAATACGGCCACCGGTAACTCCCATGCCGGTCTTTTTAAGGCCCCACCCGCCGGCCCTCCTCCCGCCCGTCCGCTTCGGCCCCCTGTGATGAGGACTCCCTACCTGCTACCCGTCGAAGAGGCGGCGGGGATTGTCTACGGTGAGCGCCCGTATGTCCTCTTCCCCTATGCCTCGCCGGCGCAGGAGCGGCAGGAAGCCGGTGATGACATGGTCGTAGCCCGGGCCCCCATACGACCTCAGGGCGCCCCGTTTGCCGACATCACTGGAGAGCAGCAGCCGATCACGATGTCCGTCCTCAATGAGTTGGACAACCGCGTCCGCTCTTTTCTCGTCGGACTGCTTGTCGAGCTGGCCGATTGCATCGTAAGCAATCCAGACTCCTGTTCGAAGCAACTCGGTGTGATAGTCCACATCGGGGGTGGTGTCGACATGGCCGATGACCAGTTTGTCGAGATCGGCCCCGGCCTCTTCGAAAAGTCGAGCCTGTTCCAGACCTATGCGGGTGAACAGGGCATGGGTGGAGATGGGAACACCCGTCTCCCGTTGGGCGATGGCGCAGGCTCTGATAACCCGCTCTTCGGCGGGAGAGATTCTTCGATGGTGCGTGCCGATCTCCCCGATGATCCCTGCCCTGATGTCCGTCCCGGCAAACCCTTTGGTCAGGTCCCTTATCAGCAGACCGACAATGTCCCCGTCGCTCATCTCCCTCAGCCAGGGGGGGTGAAATTTTTCCCAGTAGAAGCCGGTTCCGGCGATGATGTTGATACCCACATCCTCGGCCACCTGCCGAAGAGCGATAGGATCGGGATGAAGACCGGCCACGGTTTGATCGACGATGGTGTCACCCCCCTCTTCCCGGAAAAACGCCAATTCGTAGCGGGCGACCCGGGGATCGTTCAAGATGAGATGGGAATTCATGGTTATCTCATAGACATCCAGGAACACATGCTCATGAGGCAGCACGAAACCCAATTCCGCCGGAGAGATCTCTCCCAAAACAGTCTGGATGGCATTCACAATTCGTCCAAGAGGGTGCGGTCAATACATGAGCAGTCCACCACTTGCATTAATGGTGGCGCCGTTCACGAAACTGGCATGTCGGGAGGTCAAAAACACCACAACCACCGCTATTTCCTCGGGCTGGCCCATTCGTCCCAGAGGGCAGGCTTCGATACCGGCGGCGACGGCTTCCGGGGGGTTGTCAACATGCTGCATGGGGGTGTCCACCTGGCCGGGCGCGATGCAGTTCACCAGGATGCCGTGCGGTCCATAGGTCCTGGCGAATCCGCGGGTCATGGAGACCACGCCTCCCTTGGCGGCCACGTAAGCATGGCTTCCCGACATCGGCCCGGTCAGCCAGGATGTGGAGCTGAAGTTGACTATACGCCCACCTTTCCCGGTAGCGATCAAGGCTTCCCCGACTGCCCGATTCAAGAAAAAAGAGGACTTTAGGTTGACGTCGAACTGGGCGTTCCAATCATGTTCCGTCACACCCGCCAGATCCTTACGCCGCAAAACGGCTGCTGCATGAGCAAGAGCCCACAGGGGACCCAGCCGGTCTTCGATATCCGCCACCATGGCGGGAATGGAACCGATGTCGGCCAGGTCAAAAACGACCGGGAAATGTCGGCTCGGTTGAGCCAACCCCGCCACCACCTTGCGCACTTTCTCCCCCTGACAATCGAGAGCGGCCACCCGAGCACCCACTTCCGCCATGGCGTGGGCGGTTGCTTTGCCGATGCCGCTCGCCGCGCCGGTCACCAACACCACCCTGCCTTCGAGACCGGCGCCCAAGCCCCAGCCTTCCCCCTTCACGCCATTCCCCCCGAGAAGCCACCTGCTATCTCGATGGGCATAGTCCTCACCTGGCTAACGCCCGTGCCGACGGTCCGCCATGGCGCGTACAGCCTCTTCCGGGAAGTGATCCCAGACGATGGACAGGGCGGCGGCAGCCTTGGGCGGCAGGGTGGCGATGATGTCGTCTATCTCCGCAAGATCGTCCACTGACAACTCCCACTCGTCGGCGCCAGCCATAGCCTCGACATGTCGCGGCGTCTTGGCGCCAATCAGTGTCGAGGTGAGACCGGGAGTGGCCAGAGTCCAGGCCACTGCCAACTGGACCAGGTTCCGTCCCTGGTCTCGGGCCCACTCCTCAAGCCGATTCGAAAGACGCGCCCAATCCGGATACACATCCGGCTGGAAACGAGGCAGAAAGTGGCGCTCGTCGTGAGACGGGAAGGTACGGTCAGGCGACAGTCCGTCGGCCAGCAGGCCCCGCGCCAGCGGGCTGAAAGCCAACACGTGCACCCCGTGACCGCGGGACCAGGGGATGATCGACTCGCCCACAGGTAGATGGATCCCATCGTCTGTACCGAGTTGATCGTACAGGGACCAGAGGTTTTGGGTTGAGAACAGCGAGACCGTGGTGGAAAGCTCCTCCATCTGTGAGACAGGAAGGTTGCAAACACCCACGTTGAGGGCATCCCCACTCTCTACCAACCGCGCCAAGGACTCCCCCACCTCGGCCATGGAAGGCGCGTCATCGAACTTGATCACCCAGTCCGGGGGGCCGTGCAACTGGAAGAGATCGATTCGATCCGTACGAAGTTTCCTGAGACTGTTGTTCAGAGAGGCGCGCATGTTTTCATACGTGTAGGACTCGTTCGGGAACACCTTGGTGGCCAGAAACACCTGATCGCGCCGCCCCGCCAGGAATCCTCCCAGCCTCACCTCCGAATCGAGATAACCCTCGGCCGTGTCGAGAAACGTCCAGCCTGCATCCAGGGCCGCGTCCACAGTGGCGCGGGCCGTTTCTATATCCAGATTGCCATACCCACCACCCAGCGGGTAACAACCGAGTGCGAGTTTCGAGAGCTTCGTATCACTCATTGTCTTCCTCCTTGAGATTCAACAGCCAGGCGGGAGTGGACGGCGCCTCAGGATCGAAGAAATAGAGACGACTGTCATCGTCCGGTACGATGCGAAGGCTTTCTCCTGGTTCGACCGGACGATCACCACTTAGCTTGACTATGAACCTACTCTCGCTGGCTTCTTCCAAATGGCTCAGGGCGGTCGCATCGATGTCCTGAGCGATGTCACGTAGCTCTTCGGTCACAACCGGCGGGGCAGGTACGTCTAAGTGCACCAGGGTTTCTGAACCGAGCACCTCGGAGAAGCGCACGTGCACAGGGATACCTTGTCGTGATTCACGGTCGGCAAACGTGAAGTGTTCCGGCCGGACACCGAGTATCAGCTCCTTTCCCTCAGCATCGGGCCGGGGCGGACCTGTCAGCGTTCGCGCCGGCAGCTCGAATACCTTTCCGTCACCGTAGACCAGGGCTACCCGGGCGTCATTTACCTGGAGCCGACCCCGGAGCAGATTCATCGCAGGCGATCCGATGAAATCAGCTACGAACAGGTTCGCCGGTTCCCAATAAAGCTGCCTTGGCGGGCCGACCTGTTGCAGCACGCCTCGTCTCAACACCGCGATCCGGTCGGCCATCGTCATGGCTTCGATTTGGTCGTGGGTGACGTAGATCATGGTTGAATCGAGGCGGCGCTGGAGTTGCCGAACCTCTGAACGCATCTGCGTCCGCAACTTGGCGTCCAGATTCGACAGAGGTTCGTCGAGCAGAAAGACTCGTGGATCTCGCACCATGGCGCGGCCCATCGCCACCCGTTGGCGCTGACCGCCACTCAGTTGGGCAGGTTGTCTCTCGAGGAGTTCGCTCAAACCGAGCACACCGGCGGTCTCTCCGACGACACGGTTGCGGATGGCCTTTGCGACGTGCTGGAGCCTCAGGCTGAATCCCATGTTGTTGGCAACGGTCATGTGCGGATAAAGCGCGTAGTTCTGGAAGACCATCGCAATGTTGCGCTTATCGGGAGAGACCTCGTTGACCTTTTCCCCCCCGATGTAGAGGGTGCCCTGGGATATCTCCTCGAGTCCGGCGATCATCCTCAGAATGGACGACTTCCCGCAGCCCGACGGACCCACCAACACCATCAACTCGCCTTCCTCGATGGTGAGGTCCAGGCTATGGACGGCGACCGTGCCGTCGTAGTAGACCTTCGATACGTTCTCCAAGGTGACGGTCGTCATACGGAAACCCCAAGAGGCTCGTCAAAAACCCCGACAGCCTCGTATACCTCTCGCCGAACGTATGGAAAACATCTGTCCCACTTGAGCGAAGCGGCCACAACCCGGTCTATGGATCGAGCGGACATCGAAGGCGCCTTCGGCTGCTCCAGTTCCGCCAACACGATGCGGTTGCCCGGGGAATTGTAATACTCGACAGCCAGTCCCCGCACCGCCTTCCCCCACTGGACCCACCTCCATCCCTCGACGTTGCGCAGGGCCGGCAGATGCTCTCGCACGATCCAATCATCAAAATCCTCCGCTTGATCATTGCCCACTTCGAATCGTTGAACGAGCAGGCATCCCTCCAGGGAAGGCTCCAGGTCTCCCGGCCACCTGGGTCCAAGCTCGTAAACGTTCCCTGTGTAGGTACTCCCGTCCAGCTCATTGAAGGAATCGAAGAAGCGACTGCCGTCTTCGATGGCCAGTGCCAACCCGGGGTCTGACATCCAGTTCTGGAGCGCCCCGAGATCCTCCGCCCAATAGGCCGCCATACGGTTCCCGCTTCCTTGCCAGGCTTGCGGAATCCCCGAAGTTCGAGTGGCGTAGTAACTGACCCGCCGAACACCGGGCAACGCCACCAATTCGACAAGATGCTTGCTGAGTTGCCACCGATCGAATGCGGCGATTGCGTGTTGCTGTGGCCATGCTCGGGCGATGAGCACTGCTCCCAGACGTGGCGTCATCAGCGTCCTCCCAGTCCCGAGAACAGGAATCCCTGCTTGAACCGTCTCTGCGCCAGGATGAACACCACAGCTACCGGCAGCACCATCAGCACCGTGGACATCATGAACAGCGCCCACTGGGGATCCCAGGTCGACTGGTAGTTGGTCAGGATGCCCTGAGGCAGAGTCTTGCAAACCCGAGTCTGGCAGAACACCAATGGGCCCAACAGATCGTTCCAGAAGTAGGCGAAATGCAACATGCCCAAAGCCACCAGCACCGGAACGGCCTGGGGCATGAGCACCAACCACATGGTTTTCCAAGGACCGGCGCCGTCGATGAGCGCCGCCTCGTCGAACTCCCGGGGAATGGTCAGGAAATACTGGCGCATTAGAAAAATCCCATAAGGGGATCCTCCGAACCACCAGGGGAGGATCAGCGCCCAATAGCTGTCCACCAGCCCGATCTTGCTGAACAGCAGGAACTTGGGAATGATGGTCGCCACGAACGGCATGATCAGCATGCCGACCGTGAGAGCGAAAATGATGTTGCGACCGGGAAAGCGCATCCGCGCCAATGCAAATCCGGCCATCGATTCGGCGACCAGCGCTCCTATTGTGGCAAGCCCGGCGTACATAACGCTATTGCGGGCAAAGCCCCACAATGGGGTGGCCGTGCCTTCGGGCGCCCGGGCTATGTTTTCGAATTTGATCGGATCCGGCACGAACCCGGGCGGAAACACGAATTCCCGCCCCAGTTCGGAAAACGCCAGATAGATCATGTAATAGACGGGGACGATCATGACCAGGGCTATGAAAACCATCCCCAGGTACCACAAGACCCTACGCCCCTGCTGCAGTCGTTGAGCCGGGTTCCCGGCAGGAACCGAACGCGGCGCGGTTCTCGCGGCTGTCATTGCGACTTGCCTTCGTAGTGGACCCACCATCGTGACGTGCGGAAAATCAGTCCGGTGACGCCGGCGACCACGATGAACAACACCCAGGACAGCGCAGAGGCATATCCCATCTGGAAGTCTTGGAAGGCCCGGCGGAAAATCAACAGCACCCAAAAGAGCGTGCGATTAGCGGGGCCGCCGTCGGTCAGGACCCAGGCAATATCGAACACCTGGAAAGAAAGCACGATCCCGATTATGAGATTGAACAAGATCACCGGGCTCAGCATGGGAAGAGTGATGTGCCAGAACCTGCGAAAGCTCGACGCCCCATCGACCGTAATCGCCTCATAGAGGTGAATCGGGATCGATTGAAGCCCCGACAGATAGACCAGAAAGGCCGATCCGATCGACCAGAAAGTCAGCATTCCGACCAGAGGCAATGCCTGTTGCGGAGACTGAAAGAAACCTTGTCGGGGAAGACCCATCTGGTCCAGCACATAGTTGACCAGCCCGAAGTCGGTGTTGAATGTCCATCCCCACAGCACGGCCGCTGCGAACAGAGGGATAAGGGATGGGAGGAAGACGATCAGCCTGAACAGGCCCGTCCCTCTTCCCGGCCGGTTCGCCAGCATCGCAACAAACAGGGACAGGACAACGTAGGTGAACAGGAAGAAGGCCGTGTAGTAAAGAGTCACCTTGAGGGCTTGCACGAACTCGCCGTCGGTAAGCATCTTCTCATAGTTGTCCAGACCAGTGAACTCCGCCGGTGAGATGATGTTGTAATCGGTGAACGACAGAACGGCCGAGGCGGCGATCGGCCCCAGGTAGAACACCGCTAGGCCAATGATCCATGGCGCCAGAAACCCGTAGGCGACCAAGGTGCTCTTGCTTCTCCAGCGCAGCCTTGGTCTCTTGAATGCGGGGGACTCGACAGGCGAGCCCCCCGCATCCGCTCGTGCAGTTCCTATCTTGGTGATGTCGCCACCTGGGCGAATCAGCTCGAGAGGGCTTCCGTGATTCTGTTCGCCGCGTCAGTGGTCGCTTCTTCCGCAGTAGCCTCGCCAGCCCACAGCAAGTCCAAGGCCGCCGCGGCGGCAGTGTCGACTGCGAAGCCCTGCGTCGTGAACGGAGTCCATGTTCCGGCCTCGACCATGGCCACCGCATCCTTCTTCCACTGCACATCGTTGAACCCGGCAACCTCCAAAGCGCTCCGACGGGTCGGGGTCGCAACCTGACTCCAAATCTCGAGTCCTCTGGTGTCGGTGATGGTCTTGGTGAAGGCCCAGGCAGCTTCAGGATTCTTCGACTGCGACGAAATTGAGATGGTTCCCAACTCGAGTTTTCCAGCTCGAACGCCGTTGAAGCTCGGAAGGGCGGTCACATCGTAGTCGAAATCAACGGTTCCCGTCAGAGCTCCATACCACCACGGACCCATCAGGTACATGCCCGTCTGCTGGTTCTTGAAGGCCTCCAAATGAGTCCCTCCGGCCACCACGGGGCTGGGCGATTTGCCATCTGCGATGAGCTTGGCAAAGTAGCCGAGCATCTGGGGGCTGGCCCCCTGATTGATGGTCGCCTCAAGATTCTCATTGAGAATCGTCCCGCCGCCCATGAAGCAGAACGTGTCGTAGTTCCAAGACTCGAATGAAACTCCGAAACGCATACCGTTGGCGATCAGGGCATCGATAGAAGCTGTGAAGGCCTCCTCGTTCCACTCGCCTGCCTGGAACAGGGCCTGCGGATCCTCCAACCCCGCCGCATTGAAAGCGTCACGGTTGTAGTAGATCACGTACGGCTCGGTGTTGTCGGGCAACCCGTACATCTTCCCGTCGACCTTCGCGCCTTCGACCGTTGTGGGGATGAAATCGCCTATGTTGAGTTCTTCAGCGTCCCGTGCAATGTAGTCATCGATTTGCAGCAGAGCTCCGCCCTCCGCCGTGAGCTGGGTCAACTGAAAGTTGAGCATCCGCATCACGTCCGGAGCGTTTCCAGCGGCAAACCGGGCCAGCAATTGGGGATACTCCTCATAGCCGTTGGCGGCCAGCGGCTCCCAGTTGACCTTCACATTGGGATATTTGCTGTTGAAATAATCAATGCGCTGCTGAATCACCTCACCCTCGAGCCCGGCGCCCCAGGCCCAAAGGGTGATCTCGCCACCAATGTCATCAGAGTCAGGAGCTGCAGTGGTGGTTGGCGCAGCAGTTGTAGTCGGAGCGGCAGCTGTAGTAGTTGGACTGGTGTCACCACCGCACGCGGCCAAGAACGCCGCAGCCGCGGCAGCCGTCCCGCCGAGCTTGATGAATTCGCGTCGAGACATGCCGGCCTGTCTTGCCCGACGGATGATTGCTCTTTCCTTGTTCATGGGTAAAAACTCCTTGTAAATTATTCGGTCTCTTTCCTATCCGGTCATAAAGTGAAAACTTTCCGCAGCGACCGTCGCGCCGCATCTGTCGGCATGATCGAAGGTTCAGACTGCCGAAGGGATATGCGATAGGTCCCGGACGATGAACTCCTCGCAAACCTCGCGGGTGATGTACGGCAAAGCCGAATCCCAGCGGATCGAGTTTCTCAGTATCTCGTTGTATTCGGAACGTCGAACAAACTCTTTGGGGTCGACATCCTCCCTCAACTCACACCAAAGCATTCGGTTGCCCTTACCCAGGTAGCGGTTCCATGGAAAGGCGTAGTCGGCGGTGCGATCCCCTCGGAATATGCGAATTCTGACCCATCCGTCCAACTCGGCGTAGCTCCCGAGATGAGGGCCGTCAAGCCACTCATCGAACTCTGCCTCGTGCTCGGGGCCAACTTCGAACCGCTCGACAACGCAACCACCGCTGCCGGCCTGGTCCCTTCCCAGGGCTCCAATCACCTTGGTAACTGTCATCATCGTTCCATTGAACGGCTCCTGCTCCAGTGACGGATACTTCGACTCGCGTTCCAATGTGGGCTCGTCCAACCCTCCCGTAACCACTTCACTTCCGATCCAGGCGTGCATGTCCGGGATGCTGGTCGTCACGTATGGAATGAAGCGGGTGGCTTGAGAAGCATTGAAGGCCGCGGGAAGCCCGGTCTCAGGATCAAAGTCGCGAATTATCTTGTAGCTGGACGCCCCGAGAACCGCGTAGTGACGGCCGAAGTCGTCGAAGTGCCAGGGAGTCCAACCGTCAAGCTCCTCCTGCAGAGGGGGCGGACAGTCGACACGACAGATCAGAAGCGGGCGTTCGTCAGGAGGAATAACCCTGGACATCACTTTCCTGCTTTCTCTCAGTTCTGACGAAAAATCAGATCACTTATTGACGATTGTAGGTTGGGAACCCATGCGCCGCCGGTCGTAGGTGAGGGTTTTCCGGGTGCCGACGGCTTATTGGACCTTCATTAATTCCGGTTTCCAGGCAATGTCCCGCATGGAAAAATGGGATGCGATCAGGGAGAGGATCTGTCAAAAAGACGGATCGCCGTTCGCGAAATGCCCCACCCAAGCCCTGGGGACCTGGGTTCGACATAAGAAACCGGAACTGGCTGTCGCAGCCTGGTGGGGCCGGTTAGTCCAGCTTGACGCCCCAGGCCTGAGCTTCGGCCACTGCCGGAGAAACCGATTCGGCGCGGCGGGTCCCTGCCGATCGGAGAGCAGCTTCGATCACCGCCACTCCCAAGGCTGATGCAACCGGATCGCCGTGGTTGACCGCTTCGGGATTACCCAGGGCCAGATCACAGAAGGCGTGCACCGGGAGGGTCGCCGGATAGATGGCAGCGCCCCTCATCAGCGGAAAGGCGTAGTCGTCGCCGTCCTGCCGGACCAGCTCTATGCGATCCCGCTCCAGATCGACGACCACCACCCCTTCGGTTCCAAACACCCGGACTTCCATATGGTGGCGCTGGGAGGTCGGCACCCCCGCCCCTCCCGAGACCGACACCAGCGGCCCCTGGCGGGTGGTGGTCAGAAAGGCGTCGTAAAGATCGCTCCCGGCCGGTCCGGGTGTAACAGAGCCCATCACCTCGGTGGGCGTCAGGCCGGTTAGCCAAAAGACCAAAGCAAACAGATGACTCAACTGTCCGTAGGCATATCCGCCCTCTTCCCCCACCCATGTGGAAGGCTCCGGCTGGCTCTCCACCCCGGGGAAAGGGTTCTCCTCGCCGGAGAAAAGCCCTCGGGCGGGAGAGGCCATCTGGGCTACGACATGCTCCAAGCGGCCAATCCGGCCTCCTCTTATCCACTGGCGGGCCACCGCCGCCTGGGGAAGAAACTGCCAACCGTGAGGAACCAGGAGAACCACCTCTTGCTCCAAAGCCCGCTTCACCATATCGAAAGCGTCGGCGGCGGTGATAGCCAAAGGCTTCTCGCACAACACGTGCAGCCCCCGGTTCAGGGCGGCGACCGTGTGGGCGTGGTGAAAGCTGTGCGGCGAGGAAACCACCACCGCGTCCAACTCCTCCCAGGGCAACAACTCGAAATCTTCGGTCGCTACGGGAACGTCGAACCGCTGCGCCACCCACTCGAGTTCGGCGGCGCCTTTCCGACACACGGCTCGGACCTCCACATCGGAGCGGGCGCAGAGCACCGGAAGGTGGTTTTCCACAGCCCACCACCCTACGCCGATCACAGCCACCCGCAATGGCTGTCTGCTTCCGCTCACCTTCGGGAATAATACTCCGCTCTCGTCGGTTTCCCCCTTGGTCAGCAGTCCCTCGGACTCCAGTCTCGCCCGGAAGGTGCTGTGTAATCAGTAGAGGAGCAGCCCACCGCTTACGTTGATAGCGGCGCCTGAGATGAAGCTGGCTTGGGTGGAAAGCAGGAACACCGCCACCCGGGCGATCTCAACAGGCTCGGCCAGCCGGCCCAGCGGAGAGGACTCGGCGAAGGCCTGCAGATCGGCAGGGGCGAATCCCACCCCCACCATGGGCGTGTCGACCAATCCCGGAGCAATGGAGTTCACCAGTATCCCGTGCGGGGCGTAGGCAGTGGACAGACCACGGGACATGGAGACAATCCCCCCCTTCGACGCGGCATAGACCACTGATCCGTGGCTTCCGCCCGTCCACCATGCCTGAGAACTGAGGTTGACCATGCGCCCTCCTCCACCCCTGTCTTTGAGCGCCTCCCCCACCGCCTGGTTCAGGAAGAAGGAGGCCCGCAGGTTTACTCCGTGCTGGATATCCCAATCCTCGGCGGTGATCTCGGCCACGGTCTCCCGCCGGATCAAAACGCCCGCGCAGTGGACCAATCCCCACAGGTCGCCAAACTCTCGGAGAACCGTATCGACAATCGTTTGGGGAGCGTCCGCATCGGTCAGGTCGATCTCCATGGCAAGGTGGCGAGCGGGATCATCCAGCGCCGCCATCGCCTCGCGTAAGGCCGGACCGTTCAGATCCACCCCGCACACCCGAGCGCCACAAGCCGCCGCCAGTTGCGCGGTGGCTCCACCGATACCGCTTGCGGCGCCGGTGACGATTACTCCCCGGCCGGCCAGCCCGGCGCCGATGGAGAGCGAGTCTTTTCTCATAGTCTGATATCACAGGGTTGATGACCAGGGTGACTGAAGGACACGACGCTCATAATTCCGATAGGGTAACTCTCTCCACTACCGGGCCGACTTCCGAGGCTCTCGGATCTGGAAGTGGGAATCATTCCCTCACTTTCCTGGCGCTGCCTCTTGCGTCCCCCGTGTGCGGCAGGCGGTGCGTAGCTACTCACGGCCACTGTACTGGAGCGCCTCCATAGCGGCGTCGCCGTGGAGACGCTCCAATACAGGTCCCGGGACCAATCGTCCCCCCGCTTCAAGGTGCTTCTTTCACCCCAAGTTGTCGTACACCGCCGTCTCGAAGTCGAGATACCCAACTACCGAGGTGGGATCTGCGAACGGGAATATCTGGGTGGCCCAGAAACCTCCGACGCCGTTTGCACGATCGATCCAATAATAGAGATTGGCCAACCCGGCCCAGGCGAGCGCACCCGCTGGCCTGCCGGTGGGAGCGTCCTCATCGTTGATCATGAAGGTCAGCGCCCAGGACTTCGGCATGCCGGGGAAGAACTCGGCATAGTTGGAGAGCCACGGGATGACGCCGGGAAGACCCTTGATCTTCATCTCGCCCAAACCGTTCTGCTGCGCCATCTCCACGGTTTGCTTCTGGAGGACCTGCCCATTCGGACCCATGCCATCGTTCAACCACATCCGGATGAACTTGCAGTAGTCCTCGACGGTCGAGTACAAGCCGTGACCGCCCATGTGCACCTCGGGTTCTGGCAACTCGAAGTCCAGGGGCTCGAGGGACCCGTCTTCGGCACGCTGATGAATCAGGGCCATGCGGCCGCGCATGTCCCCCTCCAGGGTGAAGGATGTTGATGTCATCCCGAGGGGTTCCAGTATCCGCTCCTGCATCACCTCCCCGAGCCGCTTCCCGGTGATACCTTCGAGGACCTGGCCGGCCCAGTCGATATTCGACCCGTACTCCCACTCGTCTCCCGGATCGAAGAGCAGAGGCGTCATGAGGGATTCCTTCGAAGACGTCACGATGCTCGGCTGGCCGTGCTCCTCCGCCATCCGGTTGTACTGTTCGTTGAAGAAGTCGTAGCCGAAGCCCGCGGTGTGCAGAAGCAGCATCCTGGTTGTTACGTCCCGCTTCGGTGGACGGAGCTTGGGATTCCCGTTGGCGTCGAACCCGTCCAACACCTGCAGTTGGCCGATATCGGGTGCGTAGTTCTTGGCCGGCGCATCAAGGTCGAGCCGGCCGTCCTCGACCAACTGCAGGCAGGCGGTACCCGCAATGGCCTTGGTCGTCGAGAAGATCGCACAAATGGTGTCGGTGGTCATCACCGCACCGTTTCCCAGCGACCGGACGCCAGCCGCGCCTTCGTAGATGTTGCCCTCACGGTTGGTCGCCAAAGCGACCACGCCAGGTACTCGCGGGCTCCCAGAGACCACCCCATCAAGGACCGCGTCCGCCGCGGTCGACAAGCCGCTCATATTGTGCTCCTTTCCATCGACTTGCCTGCTCTCATAGCAGGAAATAGGTTCATCAAGCATAGACAGACCAGTTCATCAATGTCACAGAGCAGGGGCTCAGAGCATATGGAAACTCTCCAGACTGTGATTCTCTCGAAGGGCGCAAAGACAACGGCGATTGGAAATCGGTAAACCGGCCCCAAATGGAGCCAGTCATCCGCACCGACAACGCTTCTTTGCAAACGACAACCAACCTCTTGTTTCAGGGAAGCCAGCCGAACAGGTCCTTCTCATGCTTCACACACAGTCGACGGCCCGACCGGTCCACCATAGAATGGTGCGGGTCGTTTTTCCGCCGCCTAAGGAGAGGCCCTCATGTCTGCTGTTGCTTTGTCATCCGCTCTTTGCGCGGACACCCTGGCCGAGTTGGAGGAGCTGGGTACCGCCCAGAACCGCAAGGTCTACGGCCGCCACGGGGTGCGAGAGCCGATGTTCGGAGTGAGCTACGCCAATCTCCGCAAACTTGCCAAGCGGCTGCCCGCCGACCATCAACTGGCTAAGGAGTTGTGGTCCTCGGGCAACCATGACGCCCGGGTGCTGGCCACCATGGTGGACGAGCCTTCGCATGCCTCGGCGCAAGTCCTCCGCGATCGGCTGGCGGATGTGGACAGCTACGTCTTGTCCGACGCCCTGGCCTCGCTCGTGGGTCGAACTTCTCTCCGCGACGAACTGGCTTCGGAGTGGACCGTCGACCCCCGGGACGAATGGGCCGGCGTGGTCGGCTGGTCACTGGTGGCCGCTCAGGCTTTGGACACCAAGACCGCTCTGCTCGAAAGTCATTTTGTAGAACGACTTTCCTATATAGAACGGTATATCGCAGAGGCGGCCAACCGGATTCGCCACTCCATGAACGGCGCCTTGATCGCCATCGGGTGTCGAAGCCCGGAGATGCGCCTGGCAGCGGAGCAAGCCGCTACCCGGATCGGCAAGGTGGTAGTCGATCACGGCAAGACTTCTTGCAAAACACCGGAGGCCATCCCTTACCTGGCCAAGGTCTGGCAGCGCAAAGCCGCCCGCCGCAGTTCCTGAGCACCGCCTGGTAGGATCATCCCATCTTTTTGGCGACTACGTGAGTAGTGTTTCCGTCAGAAACCGAAGCGTGCCCATATTGCGATCTGTGCTTACCTCCTCTTTGATTCGCGGACGCGGCCCTGTCTTCACTTTGATCCTGTTGACCCTGGTCCTAGCCGGTACGTCATGCTCGTCCGACGTCGAAGAGTCCCCTGCGGAGTCCTCGGCAACCACCCAGCCGGTCACGACTGCCACAACCGCTGCGCCGGCCGCAACCACCGCTCCCGCCACAACCACCACCGTGACGCCCGGGACAACTACCACCACCGCCACAGCCACAGCCACAACGTTTCCGACTGAGGAGTCGCTGAACTACCTCGATATGGTGCTAGCCGCCGAGGCCGAGATCGGGGGGTTCGCGGAGGAGGTACGTGCTGTCAACCACAGGTGGGATACCAGAGCGGGAGATGAGGTTGCCTATCGAGATATCGAAGCCGCTTTGGAGGCTGCCACAGAGCGCGCTCCGCAATTAGGGGAGGCGTTGGAACTCATAGAGCCCCCGTCAGGGCATGGAATTCAGAACGAGCATCAGAAGGCGCACACTGCATTCGGCGTGATGACGGACATGGTCCCGGAAATGCTCGACGGTTTGCGGTCGACAGACACGGGCCAGGTTCGCAGAGCGGCGCTCTTGAGGTTCACGGCCGCGTTCGACATCTTCAAGAAGGTGATCGACAGAGTCGCGGCGATCATCGGGGACGAAGGAGTCGCGGCGGTCGAAACGGCCAGAACCGGGACCACCACCGTAGACGAAGAGGAGGAGAGCGACGAAGTATCCCCCGAGGAGACGACAACAACCACAACAACCCAGCCAACCACCACCACAACCACCCAGCCAACCACCACCACAACCACCCAGCCAACCACCACCACAACAACCCAGCCAACCACCACCACAACCACCCAGCCAACCACCACCACAACCACCCAGCCAACCACCACCACAACAACCCAGCCAACCACCACCACAACAACCCAGCCAACCACCACCACAACCACCCAGCCAACCACCACCGGCGAAACCGGAACGGCACCAGGAGTGAAGGCGGAGTGGTGGCGTCCCGGTTTGGCCGAGGAGGCGCTGGCCCTTATCGACCCCGCGTCTGTGGCCGCGGACAACTGGGCGCTGATCGCAGAGGAAAAGAACTATGGAACTCGGGCGTTCTACAGGTTTAACTTTCTGAACACCCCCCTCTCTGACGCGGACGGTCTCACCCAAGAGCACCGGGAGGAAAATGGAGCGTTCGAGAAGGCTTTGGCCAGCGCGCGACTTGTATTGGAACAGAGCCCCGTTATTTATTACCCCTATCGCTACGACATTCGCTGGGTGGAGTATCCCAACGCGGTCAGCGTAACCGGTGCATTCCCCCGGGGAGAGACACGCCAGGTGCTTACCCGCCAAAGCGGCTCCTCCTGGACCGCCGATCAGGGTATTGATATCCCCGGGGGTCCGCCGATCCGTCCCACGACGCCTTTCGCTGCGCCGCGTTGGGCGGACACTGCCGGGGTTCTGGGAAGGAGCTGTACGCCTGTTGAGGAGATTTGGACAAGGGGCAGTCCGGTCACAGACTCCTGCACCCTGAGTGCGATAGAAACCGCTCTGGACTACTTATGGACGGAATCCTCGGAACTTCGCCAAAGAGCCGTGCGCGACGGGCATGTCCTGACCGACCTCTTCGGTCGACTCGACAACCAAGACAACGCCTACCTGGCCGGGCTTTATGGAGAGAAGGCAAGAGCCGGGGTCACCACCAAAGTGAGGAACGTGCGCTGGGCGGGCAACTGGGCTGGCGCCTCCATGATCTACTTCGAGTATCAGAATGTGCATCCGGACCGCGAGTTGACAGAGGAGGAAAGACAGGACGCCATCAGTTACTTCACGGGCCTGTCCGAACAGGGGATCGCCGTCGATTCCAGATTCCTACAGGGGCAATTCACCATGGGTTTCACCTGGGACTGGAAGAGCGCGTTGATGGTCCGCACCGCCGACGGCACGTGGCGGATGTCCTACCGGTCCTTTTGCCAGTTCTACCGAACGCTACATGTAGTCGATCAGCCACTGTTTCTCTGTGCAGGTGATCCCACTCCGCACTTTCCCGACTCCGAATTTTATGACCGCGACCTCTGGCCACCCAACCACGTGCATTACTACAGCGACCCCCGTCAGGAGAACTCGCCCCGGTTCAACGACAAATACCTAGGAGTGCCGCCGTCATGAACGCAGTGGAGCAGACACATCAACACAACCACACAGAACCATCCTGGGGTCCGGTGCTGAGCGGGGTGGTTCCGTCGCCTTTGGGAAGATCGTTCGCCTGAGTATCTTGAACGCCATGGAATCATCTCCCGGTAGTGGAAACCCCGACCGAAACCCCCTACTTGGCTTTCCCGGCCCTATCCGCGTGGTAATCCACTGGCGGAACGCTGTTTCGCTGCTGGCCCTATTGGTGGTGATTGTGGGCGGAGCATCGTGCTCCGATGAGCCACCTGCGGCAACCTCCGCCACCCCGGCGCCGGCCACTACCACGACCACCCAGTCGGCCACGACCTCCGCCTCCTTGCCCGAAACAACTCTGCCCGAGACCACCACCACGACGACAACCCTGTCTCTGGCTCAGGAATCACTGAATTATCTGGACATGCTGCTGGCTGCCGAGGTCAGCATCGGCAACTTAGTGGCTGAGGTGCAGGCCATGAACGAAGGCTGGGACAATCGGTCCGAGAGCGGAGTTTCCTATTCGGAGACCGAAGCGGCTATGGAGGCTGCAGCCGAGCGCTCCCGGAAACTACGTGACGCCTTTGAACTCATCGAGCCCTCGTCAGAGGGGGGAATTCCGATCGAACACCAGACGGCGACCGCCGCGGTGGGGCTGATGGCGGACACGGCCACCGAGATGCTCGACGGGTTGCGGTCAACAGACACCGGCCAGGCTCGCAGAGCAGCGCTGGTTGGGTATCTCACCGCGTTCGAAATTCTCAAGGAAGCGATCGATCGAGTCGCGTTGATCATCGGGGACGAAGGAACGGCGGCGCTCGGCGAAAGTAGAACCGAGAACAACCTCACCACGGTTCCGGATACCACCACAACCACCACTATCACAGAACAGACCACCACAACCACCGAACCAGTCACCGCTACGGACCTGCCCAACCCCGGCAACTCGAAGGACTGCAGCGATTTCGCCACCCAGGCAGAAGCCCAGGAGTGGTTCGATACCTACTTTGCCCTCTACGGGGATGTGGCCAAAATAGACACAAACAACAATGGCGTGGCTTGTGAACTCCTGCCGTGAGGGAGGCCGACTAAGACACTGGCGGTCCCGTCCTTGGCGGGCGGGGAGATCAAGGTTCTTTACCTTGGTCGAGGTTGATTTCCAGGTATATTCGATACCATAATGTCGCTTTATACGTTCGAGAAGAAGGCCCGTCGGCAAAGGCGACGACCACGCCTTCCCGCTTCAGTCCGAGGCATGCCGCACGTACGCAGAATCTCGGTCGCTCTTCTGGCCCTGCTAATGGCTCTGGGCAGCGCGGCATGCCTGTTCGATTCCGAAGAATCGCCCTCGACGACCGCGGCGCCGGTCACAACGACCGCGCCGCCCCGGACAACCACCACTGCGACCTCGACCACCACCACACAGCCCGTCACAACCACCACAGGGCCCGTGACAACCACCACTGCGACCTCGACCACCACCACAGCCACCACGTTTCCGACCGAGGTAATCACTAACTACCTGAAGAGGGTGCTTACCGCCGAGGTGGGGATCGCCAGATTGGCTGAGGAGATAGTCATCACCAGCAACAACTGGGACAATCGGTCGGAGACCGATGTCACCTATTCGGATACCGAAGCCGCCATGGAGGCTGCCGTGGAAGAAATGCAGGCTGCCCGAGCGGGTTTTGAACTCATTCAACCACCGCCGACCGCAGGGTTTCCAGAAGAACATCGGACCGTTCGGGCGGCTGTCGACCTGGTATTGACGGCAGCCGGGGAGATGCTCGCAGGATTGCAGTCTCCAGACACCGGCGAACAGCGCCAAGCCGCACAGCTGGGACTGGCCGCCGCGTTCGGGGTTTTTGTCGAAGCTGTTGATCGGGTCATTGCCGAGTACATCGGTGATGAAGATATAACGGCGCTCATCGTAAGCCGAACCATGACCGTACCTCCTCCTGCCGGTTGGGATGACACCGCTACAGAGTCGAACTGAGGGGTTCAGGAAGTCCGAAAGCCGGTCATCCGCGCGGCCAACGGATCCAAAAGGACCGTCACCCGGGGATGGAGTCGGAGAGCCGAAGCCGGAACCGCTGAAGTGACCGGACCTTCCAGCGCCGCCCTCACAGCCTCTGACTTGGATGATCCCACCACCAGCACCAGCAGATGCGCGGCTTGGCTTATGGTGGCGATGCCCTGGGTTATCGCATGGGACGGCGCCTGGTGGGGACCGTCGAAATACCGGGCATTGTCGGCCCTGGTGGCCGCCGCCAGCCGTACCACCCTTGTGCGAGACTCGAAGGAAGAGCCCGGTTCGTTGAACGCCAGATGGCCGTTGCGTCCTATTCCGAGGATCTGAAGTCCCACCCGCGCCCGGGTCACCAGTCGGTCGTACCGGGCGCATTCCAGATCCAGATCGGGAGCGTCGCCGGCCGGCACGTGCAGCTGGTCGGGGTCAATGTCCACATGCCTTGCGAACTCGGCGTGGATGAGGTTGCCATATCGCTGCGGGTGTTCCGGCCCAAGCCCGATGTACTCATCCAGCAGGAAGGACTGGACCTGCATGAAGCTAATCATGCCCCGTTTAAAGCGTTGGATCAGTTCCCTGTACAGCGGCTGTACCGAAGCGCCGGTAGCCAGGCCCAGCACGGGCTGGCGTATCGCTCCCAGATACTCCTCCACGATGCCGGCAGCCCGACGGGCAACTGAGCTAGTGCTCTTCTCCACGATCACCTCCATGGTTTCACAGCCTCCATGAAAGAGAAATGGGCTGCATGGGTTGCGATCGAAGCAAATAACCTCAAGCGGAAGGCTCGCCGGTCTTGGCGCCGGTTATAAACGCCACCAGGTCATCTTTGGTCACCTGGCCCACATCCACTTCGACAGCCTTGCGACCCTGGCGCAGAATGACCGCGTTGTCACAAACTGCGGTGACACGGTCCATGTTGTGGGTGATCAGCAGAACCGCCACATCGGCGTCTCGCAGAGAAAGAATCAGATCGACGACCCTTTGAGCTTGTTCCACCCCCAGAGCGGCGGCGGGTTCGTCCAACAGCACAATCCGCTGGCCCCATGCCACTGCACGGCCGATGGCGATGGCTTGGCGCTGACCTCCCGAGAGCAGACCCACCGGTTTTCTTAACGAAGGGATGGCGATGTCGAGCCGCGACAGAGTGGCCTGACACTCCCGATGCATTCGCCTCTTGTTTAGCATTCCGATACGGGCGCCGACCCAGCCGCCTCGGGTGTACTCCCGATTGAGAAACAGGTTCTCCACCACGTTTAGGGAGTCGATAAGGGAAAGGTTCTGGTGAACCGTCTCCACCCCCAGGGTGCGGGCCACATCCGGAGAGGAGATGCGATGCGTGACACCATCGATGCTGATGGTGCCCGAATCGGGTTGATACACCCCGGCGATGCATTTGACCAGAGTGGACTTACCGGCGCCATTGTCCCCCAATAACGCGGTGACCCGACCTCGGTGAACGTCCAGGGAAACACCGTCCAACGCCTGCACGGCGCGAAATGCCTTTGACATGTTGCGCACCGAAAGCGCCGGGGCCGTCATTCGCTGCCCCAGGAGACCGGGCTGCCCCCGACATTCCAGATGCCCGAGACCACCGGCTCTCCGGTGCTGACGCCCACCACGCCCACCACGAAGGCGCGGGTGACGAAAGCCTGGATGCGGAAGCCGCCGATCACGGTGTCTCCCTCCCGGAGGATTCGGCCTTCCGGCGGGTGGAGCCGGGCGTAGTAGTCGATGCCTGCCGGGTCCGGCATATCGATCGGCACCGGCGCTCGGGACACATCCTCGGGATTCGTAGCCGCCACCACCCGGATCGGGTAGGGATCGAAGACCGGATCCACATAAAACCCACCACCGAAGCACAGGGGCACGCCTTGATGTATGTGGCCGACCTCCGTCAGATAAAGAACCGCGGGCTGTTCGGGAAGATTCTCGACTGCGTGCAGCGGGGTGGTCCCGGTCAAGCCGTGTCCCGGCTCCACCTGCGTGGCGCCGATGTCCGCCAATATGTCCAGCACGGCGATGGAGGTCGTGCCGGGAGCGTTCACCTCGATATGGGCGCCGGATCCGAGATGGGCAAGGGCGGCCTCCACGCCTCGGGCCAGGGTCTCCACATTGGAGGTGGGAGCCACCTTCCTGGTCGCGGAGTCATACAAAAGTGCGGGGAACGTGGTGAGTCCGGCGAACCGCAACCCGTCGAGACCATTGACGAAATCGATTGTCCCAGAAAGCTGGTCGAGTTTGAACCCGCCCTCGTGTCCCGGATAGAAGATGTCACCGTGATCCCATATCCGGAGGAGGACCTGTTGGGTCCGACCCTGGGCGGATACGGCCCTCGACGCCTCGACCGCCTTGGTGCGAGAAAAGATCGTCCAGTATTCGGGCGTCAGGCGGGCGGCTTCATCTGCCTCGGCGCGCGGTACCTGCACCAGGTGTCCGAGGTGACTCAACTTATGGCCGTTGGCGACGATAGGCCGTGCGCATGCCATGTCGACCGCTACGTACCCGTCCGCTCCAGCCCTGGTGATCGTCTCCAGCGCGCCCGGGGCGCGCCCGAACTGCTTGGTCATCGCAAACACCTTCAACTGTCGGCGATGGGCCTCGGTCGTCATGTGGCGGGCATTCGACTCCAGGGTGTCGAGGTCCAGCACATAGCTGTTGGCCGGGATCAGGTTGTCCTGGTGGAGGCTGACCGACGCCTCCAGGAAAGCCCGGTTCCGGGCGAGCAGCGGTTCAAGGAACATCGTCGCCCATGCCTTCCGACGGCGCCCGCATGCTAAGGGCCACCGCCACGATGATGATGAAGCCGCGGGCGATCAGTTGATCCGCCACCTCGAGGCCCATCAGGATCAGCCCGTTGTTGAGCATGGCCATGATCAGCGCTCCGGTTACCGCTCCGGCGATCGAGGCGCGGCCGCCGAATAGGTTGGTGCCCCCGATCACGACCGCGGCTATCACGGTGAGCAGGTCGTTCTCTCCGAGGTCGTGACGACCGATGGCCAGCCGACCGGCCAGAAGCACACCGGCGAAGGAGGCCGCGGTAGCACTGACCACCAGGGCGCTGACCCGGATGCGGTCGGTGTTGAGGCCGGCGGCCTTCGCAGACGCCCGATTGGCGCCGGTGGCGAGGACATGCCTCCCCCAGCGCAGATGGTGGAGGACGAAGTGGCCCAAGACAAAGACGACAACCGTCCAGATCACCAGTGACGAGATGGGTCCCAGCGATCCGGCGCCGAACAGAGCGGAGAAAGTGTCGTTGCGAATCGGCATCGACTGGAGATTGTTCATGTTGCGGGCAATCCCGCTGATGATTCCCAGCGTTCCCAGGGTCACCAGGAAGGACGGGATGCGTATTTTGACCGTGATCAGGCCGTTGACAAGCCCGATGAGCGCTCCCACCGCCACCGCGGCCAGCGCGCCGATCAGGAATCCGTAGTCGGCGACCACCACCGCGGCCACGAGTGAGGAGAACGCCACGGTCGATCCGATCGACAGATCGATCTCCGCCGAAGCCAGGGCAAACGCCATCCCGACGGCCATCACTGCGATGGGCGCCGCCTGTCGGCCGATGTTCAACAGGTTCGACCAGCTCAGGAAACCGTCGTCCCAGAGCATCAGGGCGAAGACGGCGAGAATCGAGACGAAGGCCAGATAGACCACGTACTGTCGAAACCCGCCGTCGTCGCCCTGGTTAGTCCATGGCCGCCTCAACCGGGCGACTGCGCGCGCCAGGGGATGGGCTTCCTTCACTCCGGACGGTTCCTTGTGTTTTTTTCAGGGCTTTGTCACAGCTTATCCACCGAGTGCTTGCATGACTTCTGCGGGTGGGTCGGATGCGAGCGACTGCCGGTAGGCGTCCACGATGTTGTCGGCGGTCACCGCGATCGCCGGTACCACCACGAAAGCAGGTGCCTGTTTGCCAAGCAACCCATAAGCGCCTTCCAACGCCATGGTCCGCCCCAACGCATACGCCTCATCCGCAGCGATACCCACAATGTTCCCACCTTCCACCAAGTCCAACGAGACATTGGTATCCAGATCCAAAGTCACCACCGCCACATCAGAAGCGCCAGCCGCCCGCAAAGCAGCCAACACCCCATCAGCCGGACCAGCCGACCACGGCGCATAAATACCATCCAAATCAGGATTACGGGTCAACAAAGCAGCCGCGATCTCCTCAGCAGCAGCCGGATCAGCCAACCCCTGCTCAGAGACGATCTCAATCCCCGGATAACGCTCCCCGATCCAAGTCTTGAACGCCTGATCACGCTGATTAGTGACGTAATAGGCAGCGTCATGGAAGATGAAACCCACCTTCCCCTCACCACCCAAAGCATCAGCCAACAAATCCGCAGCCGCGATACCCATCGCCGCCAAGTCATCGGTGACCACCCCCACATAGTCGACACCGTGCACATACCCCTCAGGCACATTGCTCAAAAACACCAACTGCACCCCAGCCTCGACCGCCGGACGGAACGCCACCGCGCCCGACACCGGATCGAGAACCAGACTGATAATGATGTCAGGATCCTGCGCCATCACCGTCTCCACATCATTGGCCTGCTGAGCAGCATCAAACTGCGCATTCGTCTCAGCAATCACCTGAATACCCAACTCAGCAAAAGCATCACGCGCACCCTGGCTCACCGCATCGGTAAACGCACCAGCCGTATGCCACAACAAAGCAGCCGTATACCCCCCAGCCTGCACCTCACCAATCTCATCACCACTCAAAACAATCTCACCAGAAGGAGTAGCCTCCTCACCACCAGGCCCCTGAGTAACCGGCGCCATCGGCTCAGCAGGAGCTTCCGTCGTAGCAGGAGCTTGGGTAGTGGTGGCTTCGGCGGTTGCCTGGGTAGTAGTGGAATCCTCCTCGGCATCGCCGCAAGCCGCCACAACCAAGCCGATTACTGCCACCAGACCGGTTATGAGCCACATTGCGGATATCCTGCGTTTCAGGTTCATGATTCCTTTGTTCATGATTCCTCCTATGTTGTTGCCTTCTCCACCCCGCACCAGGACGCCACGAAGTGCGCCAACGTGCGGGTGAGAGAAACGAACTGTTCAATCGGTAGCCGTTCGTAGGGTGTGTGGCAGGTGGCGATATCACCTGCCGCGAAATAGACGCCGGGAATGCCCACCGACCGGAGAAGCGGCTTTTCCGACCAGAAGGGGGCGCCCTCGATTCGGGCCTGTTGGCCGGTGGTCGCCTCGATGGCAAGAGCCAACTCGGACACGGCCGGATGATCAACCGGTATCTCGTCCGGCGTGCCCCCCACCGGGTGGTCCCGCGGAGCGGAAAAGACCACTTCTGCCGAGACCCCGAACTCCTCGGAGGTCTTCGCCGTGATTTCTCGAAGTGCCGTCGCCGCGGCGTCCAGATCGTCGCCGGGCAGGAGCTTTTGGATGAGCGACAGCCCGAACTTCCCGGGCACGGCGACATTTCCGCCCGACCCCACCTTCGTGACCAACAGGAAGCGTTTGCCCAAGAGATCATGAGCCACCCCGGAACTAAGCCTCTCGTCGTAGTCCCACAAGGCCCCCAGCAGGGCGTGGCCTGCTCTGAGGGCGTCCACCCCGAGTTGGGGGGTCCCGAAGTAGGCGGACTTTCCCACCAGGGTGATGTCTGCAATCAGAAACCCCATTTGCGCGGTGTAGACGGCGCCGGTGGTCGGCTCGGTATAGACCGCGAAGTCGGGTGACGGTCGCCGTTTCTCGAAGAGATCCCCCACCGCGGCCCGCATCCCCAGGGATAGCCCGCTTCCGGGCTGACCCGACTCCTCGTCGCATACGAACAGTCCCATCAACGGTCCCCGCAGGCGAAACCCGGCGCGATCCACCGCCCGGATGGCCTCGATGATGGAACAGATCCCTCCTTTTTGATCCGTCACCCCCCGCGCCCAGATTTCCCCGTCGATAAGGTGCCCGACAAAGGGATCGGCTCGATCGGTGCCCGCCCACTCCTGCGTCCAGTCATCCGCGTGAACCGTGTCGAGGTGTCCCGCCAGCACCAACGACCGGCCTTCCCCTTCTCCGGTCCGCGAATAAACATTCGGCCTTCCTGGCGCCACTTCCACCAGGTCGACCTCGTTCCAGCCGCTCTCTTCCAGCTGGGTCTTGACCCAGTCGGCGAAGGGTTTCTCATTGGGAGTGATGCTCGGAATCCTCACCGCGTCCCGCGCCAAGGCGACCAAAGCATCACCGTCGACTGCGGCTGCAATGCACGCCGCCGGGCTCTTCATCCCGCACCCTTCCGTCCCAATCGCTTCGACACCAGAGAACTCTGCACCGAGGAGAGCGCGGTGGAGACCGCGCCCAGGAACGCCGCCTGGCCGCCGAGCGTGGATGGAACCAGTTTTGGGACTACGGTGAGGTAGTGGCCGATCCTGGCGCGCACCGCATCCACAAAGATCGAATTGGCGCCTACCCCGCCGCCGAACACCACCATGGCGGGGTCATTCACCCAGCAGAGATAGGAGGTGGCAAAGGCCATGGCATCCGCAGCGATGCGCAGAGCCGAAGCGGCTGCCTCATCACCCTGCGCTGACGCTGCGAAGATGGTGGGCACTTCGGCGTCGCCTTCCAGGATGGTGCGGCAACCGGACTCGACGGAACGATGGAACAACTTTCGAATGGCAGGCGCCGAGGCCACATCCTCCAATGTGAGTGCGTGGAATACCTCACCTCCCAACCGCGGCAGCTTGACCGACCCGATCTCACCGGCCGCGCCATGAGCACCGCGGTGGAGCGCGCCGTCCAACACCATCCCCATACCGATTCCCGTACCGATCGAGATGGCGACGAAGTCGTCCACCCCCTCCGCCACCATGGCGCTCGCCTCACCAACCGCCGCCAGGTTGACGTCGTTCTCGATAGTGACCGGAACCCCCAGTCGCTCCGAGAACTCAGCGCATATCGCCAAATCCAAAAACCCGGGGAGGTTGGGTGCCATCTCCACCCTGTCGAGCGAGGGCCGATAAACGCCCGGCACACCCACGCACGCGCCTTCGAGCCGGGATCCCCGCACGCCGAGGCCCTCCAAGAGACGCTGTGCGGTGATCACCACGGCATTCACGGCCGCCGCAGCATGGGATGGGGTATCGATTCGTTCCATAGCCATCACCCCTCCCAGCAAATCGGCGATGCCCACAATGGTTTTGGTCGCTCCCATGTCGACACCCACCACGATCGCCGAATCGGGGGCCAGTTCGTAGGACGCCGCCGGACGGCCGATCCGACCATGGGATTGGACCGAGGGGATGCGCCTGACCACTCCGGCCTTTTCAAGGTCGAGTACCAGTGCGTTCACGGTTGGCTTGGACAGCCCGGTCCAGCGGGCGATCTCGGCACGGGAGATGGTCTGCTTTCCGGCTTCCATGAACCGCTCGAATACCAGTTGGCCGTTGCGCAACCGGAGCATCCCGGAACCCGACTCTTCGATCACTTGCTGCTACACACCCTTCGTTTCCCATACACACCGGTCAAAGGGAACATGTAGCTCCCTGGCGGTCTTGAAATTGCAGTGTAAGTGCGCCGAAGCCTATTTGTCAAACACCTTTACAAAAACCCCCTTGCCGCTCGCTTTCCCTGCATTTCAGGACAGGTGACGGAGGAGCATCCCCCCGGTCAGCTCCTGGCGAGCCCCCCGACTCCCGATCCAACTGCGTTCCGCGCCGTCTAACATCTGCTGCAAGGATCTGGGAGTAAGGAGAAAATGGCGACTTCTGGTCGAGGCCACCGGGTATTCGTCGGATTGGCGTTTGTGGTGGTGGGTGTTGTGTTCCTCTTGGAAAACTTCACTGATTGGGAAATCCCCTGGGGGGGATGGTGGCCCATCATCCCCATTGCGGTGGGAATCTGGAACATCGTTAGGAATCGCTCCTGGTTCGGGGGCCTGGTGGTCACCGCCTTGGGCGTGTTCTTCCTCCTGGATACACAGGATGTGTGGGAGTACACCATCGGGGACATCTGGCGGTTCTGGCCGGTGGTTCTGATCCTGGTAGGGGCAAGAATGCTCTTCAAGCGGAAACGAAAAAGACTCCGACAGGCTCCCAAGGAATACCTTGACGACAAGTCGGTTCCCGGCGAACTGGACATCACCTCCGTATTCAGAGAAGAGAGCCGCCGCGTCACAGACCGGAACTTCTCGGGCGGCCGGGTTACCTGCGTTTTCGGTGGTTCCAGAATTAATTTTCTCGATGCGGTCCTGGCTGGCGGAGAAGCCACCCTGGACATCACGGCGATATTTGGCGGCGTCAGAATCCGGGTCCCCGACAGTTGGACCGTCGACGTTCGAACCACCAATTTCTTCGGCGGAGTAGACGATGATCGCTCCCGCCCTTCCCCCGGCGCCCCAGGTGGCCACCTCACCATAACCGGCACCTGTCTGTTCGGCGGGATCGAATTGGAGTCCTGAGATCGATCCCAGCCAGCGGTTGTCGGCTGGTGGCCGTCTTATGTCCAAACCGCGCCCCGAGCGGTTGGCGGCAGGCGCCTAGCTACCCGCTGATTCCCAGTTTGCGCAGGAAGGTCCCGTTGTCGGGCTCTCTTCCCAGAAAGGCGCGGAGTGTATCCAGCGCGTCTCGGGAGCCTCCGGTTTCCAGCACCTCCCGTCGATATTCCATGCCCACCGTCGGGTTGGTTACGCCCTCGTCCTCGAAGCGTCTCCACATGTCGTCCCCGTAGACCTCCGACCACAGGTACCCGTAGTAGCCGGCATCGTAGCCGGCCAGGAGGTGGCCGAAGCTAGCCGGGAAAAAGGTCTCCTCCTGCAGGCCAAACAGCGACACCTCGGTGGTGCGAGCCAGGATCTCGTCGAGGTCCTTCCGCGAATCGGAGCCGTGCAGAGCCATATCCAACAGCCCAAAGCTGGCCTGGCGGAGCTTGGAGATAGCGATGTTCAGCAGCTTGGCGCCGGTGAGCTTCTCCAACAGTTCGGCGGGCAGGGGCTCCGCGGTCTCGTAGTGGAATGCGAACCGGGCCAGGACTTCGGGCCGCCAGGTCCAGTTCTCCATGATCTGGCTGGGCGCCTCCACGAAATCCCCTTCGGTGCTGGTTCCCGAAAACCGGCCCAGTTCGGTGCGGGTGAGAACCTGATGGAGGATGTGCCCGAACTCATGAAATAGAGTCAACACCTCCGAGTGCTGCAAGAGCGCAGGTTTTCCCTCCGACGGCGGAGTGAAGTTGGCAACTATCGCCGAGCGGGGCTGCTGATAGGACCCGTCCTGAAGACGACGGCCTCCCAGCAGTGTGAAGGCCGCGGCATGGCTGAACTTTCCTTCCCGAGGAAAGAGATCCATGTGAAAATGAGCGATACGTTCTCCTGAAGCCCGGCCGACGACCGCGTAGGTGATCACATCCTCGTGCCAGACCGGCGCCTCCACTACCCGGTATTCCAGTCCGAACACTTCCCCGGTCAGATCCAGCATCCCCTCCACTACCCGGTCGAGCGGAAAGTAGCCGGCCACTTCCATCTGGTCCACCCCGTATTCGATGCGGCGGATCTGGTTGTCGTAGTACCGCCAGTCCCAAACCTGCGTGGGTCCCTCCTCTCCGTCAGCCTCCAGCATCCCGGTGATGCGGGCAAGTTCTCGGCGGCCGGTGGCTTGAAGTGGTTCCAGCAGCAATTCGTAAAAGTTCTCCACCGCCTCGGGCGTCTTGGCCATTCGGTCGGAGAGTCGGTGGTGCGCCCAGGACCGCACCCCGAATAGGGAGGCGATCTCCATGCGGATAGCTACCGCCTCCTCCAAGAGCGGCCGATTGGTCTCCACCGCCCGGCTGTTGAATTTCTTCGTCAAGCGTCGACGCAGGTCGCGACGATGGGCGTTCTCCATGAAGGGAATCACATGTGGATAGGCCATGGTCACCCGAAGCCATCCCTCCTTCTCGGCAGGAGGGAGAGAGGCGGTATAGGATTCCGGCAAGCCGTCCAAGTCCTCCCGGGTCACCTCCAGGGCGTCGTCATATTCAGCGATGTTCTGTCCGAAGGCAACACCCAATTCGATCAGCCGTCCGGTCAACTCCTTGACCCGGGCCTGGGATTCGGCGGGAAGGTGGTGTCCCGCCCTCTTCAGATCCCGGCGGACGAACTCCAGCAACCTGGCCCGCTCTCCAGAGAGCGAGCCAGCCTCCTCCGTGGCCGAAAACGCCTCAACCGAGTGGTAGAGCCTGGGGTTGAAGGCGAGTTCCGTATGCCATTTGGAGAGCCGCTCGCCGCAAGCGCGGCCCGCATCTCTCACCTCTTGGTCGGTGTGGACATAACCCATGAAGCCGGCGGTCCCGAAGGCCCTTCCCACTACCTCCCCCGCCTCCTCCAGCGGCGCCAGGGTGTTGCAATAGGTGCGGGGAAGGTCGGCGTCCAACACTTCGGACAGCATGTCCTCGGCCTCCGCTATGGCCCCGGAGGTGATTTCTTCGACAAGCGCCACGTCGATCACCGTGTAGTCGAATATCTTCTTGGTGTGACTTCCCATATATTTCTCCCAGGATTCCTTAGCCGACCGCTTTGGCCAGCACCTTTCCAAACCGGCCATGGACAGCGCCGTTGGTGGCTATCACCAGCGATCCGTCCAAGGGAACTTTTCCTCCGTCGAGTCCGGTTACCTTTCCACCCGCCTCGTCCACCATCAGGATCCCGGCCGCCATGTCCCAAACCGCCAAGCCTTGTTCCCAATAGGCGTCGAATCGACCGTCGGCCACATAGCAGAGGTCCAACGCCGCCGAACCCCTTCGTCTCACTCCCTGGCATTCGGCCAGAACCGCCCCCACCAAAGCTGCGTACTCGTCCGCCCGTTCCCTGCGGTCGTAGGGGAAGCCGGTGGCCACCAGGGCCTGGGAGAGAAGGGCATGTGAACTGACCGAGATCGGCCGGGCGCCAAGCCGGGCGCCCTCCCCGCGCACCGCAGTGAACTCCTCGCCGTGGATGGCCTCTATAACCACTCCGACCATGGGCGCTCCGTCTTCCCAAAGGGCTACCGAGACGCTTACCGGCGCCAATCCGTGGATGAAGTTGACCGTGCCGTCCAAGGGATCGATAATCCAAACCCGACCCCGCTCGGGAAGATGTCCGCCCTCCTCTTCTCCCACGATCCCATCCGAAGGGCGATGAGAGATCAACATCCGGCGTATCTCGGCCTCCACCCGGCGATCCACATCGGTAACGGGGTCCACCTCCCCTTTGAACTCCACTTCGGAGGCGTTCCCCCATGCTTCTTTCAGACGCGCGGCCGCTTGGCGGGCGGCGGCCACGGCCAACTCCAAATCGGTCATCGAGGGAGCCTCGTTCACTCGACAGAGGTTACCTGCGCCGAGCTCTTGGGTAGCCTGACAACAAGATGGACCGATGATCGACAGAGTCGCCCCGATCTTGGCATCGGCTGTGGCCGGCGCCGGGTTGGCGATGGCCTTCCCAATCCGGTCCTGGTGGTGGGCAACCGTGCCGGCCATCGCCCTCTTCCTGCTGCAGACCCGCCGGATCAACTCTCTCTTGACGGCCGCGGCGGCCGGCCTGGCGTTCGGCGGAGCGTTCTTCGGGCTATTGATACCGTGGCTTGCTGAGCTGGGAGTAATCGCCTTCATTCCCCCATTGGTGGTGCTCTCGTTTTTTCCAGCCGTCTACGCGGTTTTTATGGCGCGCAGCGCCGAATTGTCCTCTTACCGGTGGTTCGTCCGGGCGGTGGGAGGATGGGCCCTGATGGAATGGATCAGGGTGCGATGGCCCCTGGGGGGATTGGGGTGGGGAATGGCCGGCTATCCCTTGAGCGAATGGTCCCCTCCCCGCGCCGCCGCACGATGGATCGGCGCTTCGGGCTGGACGGTGCTGGTGGCGGCCGCCGCGGCCGCCCTCGCTCTACTGGCCGCCCGCCGCACCCGCAACGCTGAATCCCTTCGTCTGGCGGCCGGGGTGGCCGGAGTGGTGGCGATACTGCTGGTCGGCGGCCTACTGTGGCCTCCCCAAATCGACGGGGAGGTGGTGCGGGTGGCGGTGGTGCAGGGGAACAATCCCTGTCCGGGAGAGCACTGTCCCAATGAGAGGCACCAGGTATACCAGAACCATTTGCGGATCACCCGCACCCTGGCGCCGGGCAGCGTCGACCTGGTGGTATGGCCGGAGGGCTCCACCGGTTCCTGGACGGCCGATCCCATCAATGCTCCCGAGGTGGGCGAGGCGATGGGCGCCGAGGCGGCCCGAATCGGTGCTGTTCTGCTGGCCGGTGGGGACCGCCCCCTCAACGACACCCACTGGGTGAATGCCAATGTGGTGTTCGACCAGAGTGGGCAGATCGTAGGCGAATACCACAAACAGCACCCGGTTCCCTTCGGAGAGTACGTGCCGGGCCGGGGTTGGTTCGGGTGGGTCGAAGAGTTGGAAGCCGTGCCCCGGGACATGATCCGGGGAGACGGACCCCTCCTGTGGGACCTGGGATTCGGCCCGTTCGGATCGGTCATCTCCTTCGAGGGGTCGTTTGCCCGCTACGGCAGGGAGACCGCGAAACAGGGCGCCGGGCTGCTGATCCTGGCCACCAGCCAGGAGAGCTACCCCTACTCGGTGGCTTCCGACCAGTTCATCGGGATCACCCGCATGCGGGCGGCCGAACTGGGAATGCCGTTGATCCACACCGCGGTGACCGGCCGCTCCACCATCATCACCCCCTCGGGCGAGACCGGTCCCCAGACCGCTCTGGCCGAAGAGGCCCTGCTGTTGGGAGAGGTGCGGACGCGAACCTCGGGGCCGACTCTCTATGTCCGACTGGGAGACTGGGTGCAGGTCCTGGCGATAGCCACCCTGGTCGCAGAAGGGCTGTACACCCTGTACCGCCGCCGCTACCCCATGCACCCCCGCCGCCGCTGAAACCCCGTCCGGCTCGGCTTCCGACGCCGCAATTCCGTCGAGGGCGTCTCCTGCTGGCGAACACGCATCTACCATGTCCCCTATCGGGACTATCACCGACCTGACCAACCTATAGAACGGCCCCTAAATTCGGGAGCAAGTCGCAGAGCAACGAAGGAGCGCACCATGGCGGAAACCCTGGAGAACCTGCTGATCGAGGAGAGGACCTTTCCTCCCTCCGCTGAATTCGCCTCCCAAGCCAACGCCAGCGAGGGCATCCACGCCGATGCCGACGCCGCGTGGCTCGATTTCTGGCTGACCCAGGCCACCGAGCGAATCGACTGGTTCACCGAGCCCACCCGGGCGCTCAATGACGACAACCCTCCTTTTTACAAGTGGTTCGAGGATGGGGAACTCAACCTCTCCTACAACTGTCTCGACCGCCATCTCGCCGAACACGGCGAGCAGGTGGCCTATCACTGGATCGGGGAGCCGGGGGACACCCTCACTCTCACCTACCGTGAGCTGTACACCCAGGTTTGCCGGTTCGCCAATGCCCTGGTGGGCTTGGGTGTGAAGAAGGGCGACAGGGTGGCCATCTACATGGGGATGATCCCCGAACTGCCGGTGGCGATGCTCGCCTGTGCCCGGATCGGCGCCATCCACTCGGTGGTGTTCGGCGGGTTCTCCTCCGAATCTCTGGCCGACCGGATCCTGGATGCCGACGCGCGGGTGGTGATCACCCAGGACGGATCATGGCGAGGCGGAAACGTAGTGCCGCTCAAGCACAACACCGACGAGTCCCTCGAACACTGCCCCGACGTGGCCTCGGTGGTGGTCGTGAAAAGGACCGATAGCCCGGTGACCATGGTCGAGGGACGGGACCACTGGTGGCACGAAATCACCGAGGGCCAACCCGACGAGTTGGCGCCGGCGCGCCTGGAGGCCGAGCATCCCCTCTACATCCTCTACACCTCGGGCACCACCGGGCGCCCCAAG
This sequence comes from Acidimicrobiia bacterium, assembly GCA_965261135.1. Lineage (GTDB taxonomy): Bacteria > Actinomycetota > Acidimicrobiia > Spongiisociales > ZC4RG35 > Bin76. The sequence goes on along the minus strand of OZ253443.1, from coordinate 2,657,955 downwards.
GGGATAGTCCACACTCAGGGGGGATATCTGACCTCGGTGATGACCACCCACTCATATGTCTTCGATCTCAAGCCGGATGACGACATCTATTGGTGCGCGGCGGACATCGGCTGGGTGACCGGCCATTCCTATATCGTTTACGGGCCGCTGGCCAACCGGGCCACCAGCGTCATGTACGAGGGAGCGCCAAACCATCCCGACCTGGACAGGCTGTGGTCGATCGTGGCCGAATACGGGGTAACCATCTTCTACACCGCTCCCACCGCCATCCGGTCATTCATGAAGTGGGGAGACGAATTCCCGGCCCGCCACGACCTGTCCTCGCTCCGGCTGCTGGGAACGGTGGGCGAACCCATCAACCCCGAGGCATGGATGTGGTATCACGAACACATAGGCGGAGAGAGTTGTCCCATCGTCGACACCTGGTGGCAGACCGAGACCGGTTCCATCATGATCACTCCCTTGCCGGGGGCGGTAACCACCAAACCCGGTTCCGCCACCTTCCCCTTCCCGGGCATCTCCGCCGACGTGGTGGACGACGAAGGGAAGTCGGTCCCCTTGGGCGGAGGGGGTTACCTGGTGATCACCCGACCCTGGCCGTCCATGGCGCGCACCATCTACGGAGATCCGGAGCGCTACATCGACACCTACTGGTCGCGGTTCCCGGGCCGCTACTTCCCCGGAGACGGCTGCAAACGGGACGACGAGGGGTATTACTGGCTGTTGGGACGGGTGGACGACATCATGTTGATCTCGGGACACAACATCTCCACCACCGAGGTCGAATCGGCCCTGGTCTCCCACCAAGCCGTGGCGGAAGCTGCTGTGGTGGGCCGCAAGGACGAGATAACCGGACAGGCCATCGCCGCCTTCGTCACTCTCCGGGGAACCCGAAGGGGGGACAGCCAACTGCTGGAGGAACTGCGGAACCATGTGAGAAAGGTGATCGGCCCCATCGCCCGGCCGGCGTCAATCGTTTTCACCGACGACCTCCCCAAGACCCGGTCGGGGAAGATCATGCGCCGCCTTCTGCAGGACATCTCCGAACAGCGACAATTGGGGGACGTCACCACCCTGGCTAACGCGGACGTGGTGGCAGAGATCGCCGAAAAAGCTGCGGCGGGCGGCAACGAATAACACTCCCCACCCCCTGAACCAAAGCCGGCCGGGGGAATGCCCAAATCCGCCCCGGCGCGATCGCTCCGCCGAAGGCAGGTCGTCCGGGATTTCGGCCCCGGACCGAGTGGGCTAAGTCCAACTAGGCGTTTCGGGAAGCACCCTTCCCCGGACTCGCGGGTAACGAACCGGCGCGTGGTTGTAGCAGTACTCGCGGCGGTTGTAGCGGTTCAGCTTCACCTCACATCCCTTCTGGATGCACACCCGCCCCGTCGGATAGGTTTTGGGCGACCGTTTCTTTCCTCGAACTATGTAGCCCTTGGTAGGTTCGCTCATCTCTCCCTCCTGTCCTCGTCTTTGTTCGATAGGCATTTTACCAAGCCCCCGGACCTCGTCTCCTGGATTTGTGTCCACGGGCCTTGGTAAAAAATGTCACCTTAAGGATAAATATGACATAAAGGTCCGAGCCGATCAGGAGCCTCTATCTTGCTGCCCGGCAAAGCCCATCTCTACCAAGGCGCCGGTTTTGGGAATTCGCGGCGAGCCGCCGGAGTCAGCCCGGCCTCAATGGCTGAGGATTTGTTTTAGGAACATCTTGGTGCGGGGGTGGCGGGGATTGCTAAAGAACTCTGCGGGGGGACCTTCTTCTATTATCTGGCCCTCGTCGAACAGCAGGATGCGGTTGGCGACTTCGCGGGCGAAGCCCATTTCGTGGGTGACAGCCAGGATGGTCATCCCGGTCTGGGCCAGTTCGCGCATCACTTCCAGCACTTCTGCGATCATCTCGGGATCGAGAGCGGAAGTCGGCTCGTCGAACAGCATGATCTTGGGATCCATGGCCAGCGAGCGGGCAATGGCCACCCGCTGCTGCTGGCCGCCGGAGAGTTGGCCCGGGTACTTGGAGGCTTGCTCGGGAATATCCACCCGCTCCAGGAGAGCCAGCGCCCGCTCCTCGGCGTCCGCCTTGCTCCGTTTGCGGACCCAGACCTGGGCCAGAGTGATGTTCTGCAGCACGGTGAGATGAGGGAACAGGTTGAACTGCTGGAAGACCATCCCCACGTTTGAGCGGATCCGCTCAATGTTTCGAACATCGGAGGTGAGTTCGGTTCCGCCCACCACGATCCGCCCCTCCTGGTGTTGTTCCAGGCGATTGATACAACGTATGAAGGTGGATTTACCCGACCCCGACGGTCCGATGATCACCACCGTCTCCCCCTCGGCTATGGAGGTGGTAACGCCTCGGAGGGCCTGAAAATCCCCGAACCACTTCTTCACGTTCTCGCATACGATGATCTGGTTGGCTGCTTGGTTTTCCATCATTACTCCCTCACGCTAGCGGGTGCCTACACCCAAACGCTTCTCCAGCCGTAAGCTGGCCCGACTGAAGCTAAAAGCAAAAACCCAATAGACCACCGCCGCCAGCAACAGGTTCTCCAGAACGCTCCCCAAGGAGTCGGGTTGGTTGGGCACCACATCGCGGGCCACTCTCAAAAAGTCGGCCAGCCCGATGATGGCCACCAGCGAGGTGTCCTTGAAGAGGGCGATGGTCTGGCCCACCAAGGCGGGGATGACCGCCTTCAAGGCTTGGGGTAGAGTGATGAGCATGGTCATCTGAGCGGTGCTCATTCCCAGTGCCCGGGCCGCCTCGAATTGTCCTTTGGAGACCGACTGCAGCCCGCCCCTCACGTTCTCGGCGAGGTAGGCGGCGGAGAAGGCAGTAATGGCCAGAAGCGCTTTCATCTCTCCGGTGACATCCACCCACGGTGGCAGAAAGCGGGGAATGACTTTGTCGGCAAAGAACAACACGGTGATCAGCGGGACCCCCCTGACCAGCTCTATGTAGGCGACGGACAAAAGCCGAAAGATGGGCATGGTCGAGGTGCGCCCCAAGGCCAGAAGCAGCCCGACGGGGAAGGAGAGAGCAATCGCCCCCACCGCCAGCAGGATAGTGAGGTTGAATCCGCCCAGGAAGTCCCCGCGGATGCCCAGATCAGTCGATCCCACCCCCAGCAGAAAGAAATACAGGGCGCAGAGCGATCCTCCCAACCACGACCAGTAGAAGGCCTTCCGAGCCTGCGGGCTGGAGGCGAAAGTGGGAGTGGCCATGGAGAAAAGCGTCAGCAGCAGCGTCAGCACCCGGATGGCCATCGGCCACTGCACCACCCAGGAGAAGATCGCCACTCCCCCCAGCAGAAAGTTAACCGCTGCGGCTTGCTCTCGTTGGAGACGGCTGACCAGCCCGATCACGACCGGCCCGACCGCCGCCACGAGAACCGCCGAGGGAAGCCACGGGAGCACCTCCTCCCACTCCAGGCTGGGGCTGCGCTGGATTTGCATATAGATCACGGGAAACGAGACCACCCACAGGAGCGTGACACTTCTTCTCAGAGCCCGTGGCGAAGCCCACCGTGCGGCCAGCCGCCCTAGCCCATGGAACGCTAATAGCACCAAGGAGGTGACGATCAACCGCAGGTGCCAGTGGGCGGTGCTGTCCAAGCGTAGGAACCACATCACAGCCAGTCCCAGTGCGACCAAACCGGCCAAGGCGCTCGTAGTGGGCACCGTCCTATCATCCCATAACATCCTCATAAGCGCCCACCCGGCCGCCACGAGGACGGCCCCACCCCAGACCAGCAAGGATTGGACTGCGGTTCCGGCGGGAGACCAAAGCGACAGCACTCCCACCACCAAAGCGGTCACCCCTGCCGCCCTCACCCCCGCCACTACCTTCACCAACGGGATCCGGCCCTTGGCGCCCCAGAGGACGGTGGATATCCCGGCAAGAGCGGCGATGATCCAAACCGACCACCAAATGTTGGCCAAGCCGTCGCGGGGATAGGATCCCACTGTGTAATTGGCGGCGTTGGGAGGGATTACCTCCCAGCGACGATCCGGGCTGAAGACAAAGCGGAGCGCCGCCAAGATTCCCACCAGCAGCCCCACCGTGAGGAGCACGGTCAGCGTCCCGTTGAATACCGAGGCGAAGAGGTTCTTACGGATCCAGTTGAGGCCGCTCAGGCGAAGCGCCTTGGGGGGCGGCTCGGCCGGAATAAGCCCATACTGTTCGAGGCTCATCTACCGCTCCACCAGTTGGGCGCGTCGGTTGTAATAGTTAATCAGCAGCGAAATCAAAAGGCTGATGGTCAGATAGAACCCCATCCACAAAAGGATCACCTGGATGGTGTCGCCAGTCTGATTGAACATGGTCTGGCCAACCTGCACCATCTCCGGGAAGGCCACTGCGATCCCAAGCGAGGTGTTCTTGGACAAATTCAGATATTGGTTGCCCAGCGGAGGAAGAATCACCCGGAATGCCTGTGGGAGTGTGACCATGCGGAGAAGCTGCCCCCGCCTCAAACCCAGGGAGTATCCCGCCTCGCTCTGGCCCTTGGGCACCGAAAGAATGCCGCCTCTGACGATCTCGGCGATGAACGCGGCTGTGTAGAGAGTCACTCCCATCCAGATTCCGAAAAAAGAGGGAGTCATGGTCATGCCGGAAGGGGCGATCTGCGGGAATCGGCCCGGCAGTTCCACCGATGGCTGTCCGATCACCACGGGCGCCCCGGTGCGAAGGAAGTCGAACTTCTGATCGAAGAACTCCAAAAGGCCTTGGAAGACGCTGACTCCCAGATCGGTGACCGCCGGCAGCAACAGCAGCGCCGCTGCTCCACCGGCGCCCAGGAGCCCTGCCAGCACCAACCGGAAGTAGTCGTCGTCGGTGAGTCTGGCCATGCCGGCGGGACTGCGACGGGACTCCAAGAACCGATGAATCCATCGCCACCCCAGATAGAGGGCGGCCAACGCCAACAGCATCTGGTACGCCAAAACCGGAACGAAACCCACCAGAGCGGCCAATAAGCCGAACACCCATCCAAGAGCCCCGGCCAATGGGTGGGCGACCCAGCCAACCAATGCCCAAGCCAGCAGCGTCGCCACCGCCCAGGTGAGAGGCCGGGTGTCCTCCCCCATTTCTTCGGCTTGGCGCATCCGGCTGCGATATATCCACCGGGCGGTCAGAAAACCCAGCACCAGGAATGCGCCCCACTGCCAGAAGGTCTCCTGCGGAAAGGGCCACGCGAAGGAAACCCCTTTACGGCTGACCAGCAGCACTCCGGGGATCGGACCGGAGCTATCCTCCTCCAGGTTCGGAAAAAGAATGGAAGCGAGGAAAAACCAGAAGACCACCTGCACCAGGACCGGAATGTTGCGAACCGTCTCCACGAACGCCGTAGCCAGCCGGGACGCCAGCCAGTTGGAGGACAGCCGGGCTATACCAACTGCCACCCCCACCACGGTGGCCGCCGCGATTCCCGACAGGGCGATCCTCAACATATTCACCGCTCCCGTATAGAACACCTCCAACCCGGTTTCGGGGATAATGAAAACCCCTTCTCCCAGTTGGATGCCCGGGGGATCCGTCAAGAGATCCCAGTCCAACGAGAGTCCCTGCGCTTTCATGTTGGCGGCTGCCTCGCCAACCAGCACATAACCCAGAACCACCACCCCGAAGAGCACTCCGAGTTGCGCCGCCCATTTCAGGAAGGTGGCGTTACGCCAGAACGGCGGCCGGGTGGGCGTGGCAAGGTTGGGTCGGTTCACCTAATACGCTTTGTCTTCAGGGTTACAGGGAGGCATCCTGTCGGGTTGGCCTTGAGTTTAGGTTTGGAGAAGCCTTCGGTTGACGGTTTTCGAGCTCCAACCTTTCCCGTCCATCAATGATGATCCAACTGTTGCCTATTGAAGCATGACGTCGTGAGAGGTCTTTCCTGGGGTCCCCACCAAAACCGGGAACCCAGCGAACCGGGGAGATCTACGGCTCTTCGCCGGAGAGTTCTGCGCGGAGTTGAGCGATCTGGGCGGCCACGTTTTCAGGGCTGCCTCCCCCGGAAGTGGCCCTCCGCTTCACCGAGAAAACAGGATCCAGGAGACTGAGGTCGGAAGGCTCAAAACTGGGATGAGCACCGGCAAGATCGGAGGAACTGAGAGACGAGAAGTCCCGACCCTCGGCCCACAGCCGGGCCGCCAACTCTCCGGTAACCCGATGCGCCTCCCGGAAAGGTGTCCCCCTCCCCACCAGAGCCTCGGCTAGATCTAGGGCCGCGGTCTCCGAAGCGGGCGGCGAGGGATGAAATCGGGCGGATGCCACCAGTCCCGCCAGCGCGGACTCGGCGCCCTCCAGGTCGTCGTCAACCCGAAAGAGGTGCTCCTTGTCTTCTTGCAAGTCGCGGTTGTAGGACATCGGCAACCCTTTTTCCAAGGCGAGCATCGCCGTGAGGGACCCGATCCCCCCGGCTGCCTTACCGCGCACCAACTCGGCGACATCGGGATTCTTTTTCTGCGGCAGGGCAGAAGAGCCCGTGGCGAACTCGTCCGCCAAGGTCATCCATCCGAACTCACGGGTCGACCACAAGACCAAATCCTCTCCCAAGCGGGATAGGGAAACCAGCGCTCGGGTACAGCACCACACGTATTCGGCGGCCCGATCCCTGGAGCCGACGGCGTCCAGTGAGTTGGCGAAGGCACTCGACATCCCCAAGAGGGCTGCGGTTCTCTCCGGCGAGAGGGGAAGGGATGATCCGGCCGAGGCCCCCGCGCCCAGCGGAGAGCAGTCCAGCCGGGCGCTCAAGTCCAGGAAGCGGCGCCGATCGCGGGTCACCATGTGCGCGTAGGCCAAAAGGTGATGGGCAAAGAGGGTCGGCTGGGCCTGCTGCAGGTGGGTATAAGTAGGAACAACCACCTCCGGGCCCATCCCCTCCGCTGTCTCCACCAGGACCATCGCCAGACGAGCCAGCCCCTGGGCGTGTCCGGCCGCCCCTCGGCGCATGTACAAGAGGAGATCCAGAGCAACCTGATCGTTGCGGGACCTGCCCGTGTGGAGTTTCCCGCCCACCTGTCCCACCAGTTCGACCAAGCGACGCTCCACCGCCGAATGGACATCTTCGTCGGCCTCGGTGAAGATAAAGGCGCCCGACCGGGCCTCCGCGGCGATAGCCCGCAGGCCATCGGTGATGGTCCCGGCCTCCGATTTCGACAATATTCCGACCTCCCCAAGCATCCCCACATGGGCCAATGACCCCTCGACATCATCCCCGAGCAAGCGCCGATCGGCGGCCGAAACGGTGAACTCCCACATCTCGGCAGCGGGTGCGCCTCCAATCCTCCCTTCCCAGAGGGTCAAGACTCTCCCTCAACCGACCCCGAAGAGCCGGGGGGACGCAGTCGGAGAGCGTTAATCCGTATAAACCCGCCGGCATCGGCCTGGTCGTACACCTCGTCCTCCTCGAAGGTGGCGCGCTCGGGGTCATAGAGACTTTGGTCGGAACGGCGGCCCAGCACCGTCGCAGACCCCTTGTAGAGAGAGAGCCGCGCCTCGCCGGTCACCACCTCCGCCATCTCGTCGAAGAGCGTCTGCAGGGCGTGGCGCTCGGGAGCGAACCAGAAGCCGTTGTAGACCATCTCGGCGTAGCGGGGGGCGAGTTCGTCCCGGAGATGGGCCACCTGACGATCCATGGTGATCGACTCCACCGCCCGTAGAGCATGGAAGAGGATGGTTCCCCCCGGCGTCTCGTACACCCCGCGGCTCTTGATTCCCACGAACCGGTTCTCCACTATGTCGACCCGGCCCACCCCGTGGCGGCCGCCCAGGCGGTTCAGTTCCGCCAGCAGCGCAACAGGCTCCAGCCTTTCTCCGTTGACGGCCACCGGATCACCCTTCTCGAAAGCAACCGTAATCTCCTCGGGCTGATCGGGCGCCAAGCGAGGATCGACGGTCAGAGCGAACATATTCTCCGGCGGGGCGACCCACGGATCTTCCAGCACCCCTCCCTCATAGGAGATGTGCAGCAGGTTGGCGTCAGTGGAATAGGGCTTTTCGGGCGTGACCGGGACGGGTATTCCCCGCTGGCGAGCGTATTCCACCAAATCGGCGCGGCCTCGCATCTCCCACTCCCGCCAGGGAGCAATCACCTGGATGTCGGGTTGCAAAGCATAAGCCGACAACTCGAAACGAACCTGATCGTTGCCCTTGCCGGTGGCGCCGTGGGAGATGGCGTCGGCGTCGAACCGCCGGGCGACCTCGATCATGCCCTGGGTGATGATCGGCCGGGCCAGGGAGGTCCCCAAGAGGTAGTAGCCCTCATAGAGCGCCCCGGCCCGAAAGGCGGGGAACACCGCCTCGGTGACGAATTCGTGACGCAGATCGGAGACCACCGCCTCGATGGCGCCTGTGTCGAGTGCCTTCTGGCGCGCCTCTGACACCTCTTCGCCCTGGCCGATGTCGGCGGTGTAGGCAATCACCTCCGCGTCGTGAACCTCTCGGAGCCAGGCCAGGATCACCGAAGTGTCCAGGCCGCCCGAGTAAGCAAGAACCACCTTGGTCATACCATTTCTCCGATGCTCTCCAGTCGCTCCTTCACATTCCGGCCACCCGATGGCCGAGCCGCCACCACCAGGATGGTGTCATCTCCGGCCACGGTTCCCAGAACACTTACAATCTCTCCCTTCTCCAGAGCAGCGTCCAGGGCCGAGGCCACCACCGAGGCGGCGCCCGGAAAAGTCCTCATCACCACCAGGTTGGCCGAGGCCTCTATCGACACCGTATAGGAGTTGATCACCTTGCCCAGCTTTCGCTCCGGGTCTGTGGAGCTTTCCGCCCTGGCATTGCGGGAGTCCAGCCGGTAGCGACCCTGCCGGTCCTTGACCACCCCCAGGAAACGCAGATCCCGCGAGACAGTGGACTGGCTGACCACGAAACCTTCTGCAGCCAGCCCTTTTGCCAACTCCGCCTGCTCCGCGGCGTCTCCCCGGGCGAGCAGACCACGCAATGCCCGCCTGCGAGCGCCGGCCGAACTCATTCAACCCTCCGCGGCAATCGAATCTGATAGGGCCACGCCGAATCGCGATATCGCTTCGGTGGTCTCCTCGGGAGTGATGGTGAGCGGAGGGGCGAAGCGCACGGCATCCGGCCGCACGTTGTTGACCACCAACCCGAGCTGCAATGCCCGCTGGGTGGCCGCAGCCGCCCATTCCCCTTCTAGGACGGCCGCCAGCAGCAATCCCCGTCCCCGAACCTTTTTCACACCATCCAGAGCTTCCAGTCCTTCAGCGAACTGGCGCGAACGCGCCAGGCAGTTGGCCAGCAGATCCCGCTCGGCGATCTCGTCCAACACCGCACACGCGGCCGCGCAGGGAACCGGACCGCCGCCGAAAGTGGTGCCGTGATCGCCGGGACGAAAGGCCGTGGCGACCTCCTCACGGGCGAGGCAGACGCCTATCGCCAAACCGTTGGCCAGCGCCTTGGCCACGGTCGCGATATCCGGCTCGAAACCCAGGCCCTGCCAAGAAAACATGTGCCCGGTGCGCCCTATGCCCGCCTGGACATCGTCGATGATCATCAGAATCCCCCTCCGGTTGCACATTTCCCGAACTTCTTGGAGGTAATGGGCGGAGAGCGGAACCACACCCCCCTCGCCCTGGGTGGTCTCCACCATCACCGCCGCGGTGCGGTCGGTGACCGCTTCGCCCAGTGCGTCGATATCTCCGGGGGGAACCTGGTGAAACCCGGGCGGGAGCGGCTCGAACGTCTGCTGTTTGCCGGGTTGGCCGGTCGCCGCCAGGGTGGCCAGGGTGCGCCCGTGGAAAGAGTCCAGCAGAGAAACTACCTCGTAGCGATGCGCGCCGTGCTTTCCCTGGGCGTACCGGCGGGCCAGCTTGATGGCCGTCTCGTTGGCGGTGGCCCCGCAGTTGGCGAAAAACGCCCTGTCCAGCCCGGAAAGTGCGGTCAGTCGTCCGGCCAATGTCACCATCGGTTCGGTATAGAAGATGTTGGAGACGTGAACCAACTCAGAGAGCTGGACGCGGGCGGCCTCCGCCACCCGTGGGTTGGCGTGTCCGACCGCCACCACCGCCAAACCGGTCAGACAATCCAGATAGGACCGCCCCTCCCGATCATAAAGCCAGACGCCCTCGCCCCGGGTGAAGACAACTGGCGTTCGCCCATAGGCAGGGATGAGTGTCCGGTCCGCGTTCTCGATCCAGGAGCTCACTTTTGCTCTCCTTCCTGGTGAATGACCATGGTCCCTATTCCCTCGGGAGTGAACATCTCCAACAACAGGGCGTGTTGAACCCGCCCGTCCAGGACATGGGCCTGGGAGACCCCGCCTTTCATGGCTTCCACCACCGCCCGCAACTTGGGAAGCATTCCTCCCTTGAACCGGTCGACCATCATCACCAACTCGGCCAGGGTCATCTTGGAGATGAGCGAGGAGGCGTCGTTGGGATTGCGGTACACCCCCTCCACATCGGTGAGGAACACCAGTTTCTGGGCTCCCAGCGCGGCGGCCAGGGCGCCGGCCACGGTGTCGGCGTTCAGGTTGTAGACCTCACCGTCAAAGCCCAGTCCCAGCGGCGCCACCACCGGTGTTATCCCTCCCTCCAAAAGGAGCTCCACCAGAGCCGGATTCACTTCGGACAGATCACCCACCCTCCCCAGGCGGCTGTCCAGCCGCCGACAGCGGAACAGTGCGGAATCCACACCGCTCAAGCCCACCGCCTTGGCGCCGCTGGTCGCCAAGAGGCGGGCGATCTCACCGTTGACCTCCCCTCCCAGCACCCTGCGCACCAACTCCATGGTGCGGGCATTGGTCACCCGCAGTCCGTCCACCCAGGTTGGAGCAATCCCCTCCCTCTTCATGGCCGCCGTGATCTGTGGCCCGCCGCCGTGGACCACCACCACCTTGATCCCCACTTGGGAGAGAAGCGTCACATCCCTGGCGAAGGACTGGGCGAAAATCGGGTCATCCATCGCCGAGCCGCCGTACTTGACCACCACGGTGGTCCCGGCAAAACGACGGATGTAAGGCAGCGCTTCCATGAGGATGGCCGCCTTCCCCATCGAAGAGGCGATGCGAGGCTTGAGCCGGGTGGGAGGGCTGTGGCCGGTGGTCATGATGGCTCCCCGTTGTAAGTCACGTATCCGGGGGTGAGGTCGCAAGTGAGGATCTCGGCGGTTCCCGGACCGTCCCCAACCGTGACCCCGACCTCGAAGTCGCCAACCAGCAGGCTCCCCACCGCGGCCAGGTCCACGCCCGTGAACACCCCGCCCCTTGCCACCGGTGCACCCTGGTAGGTGATTCCGATCCGATCGGCGTCCACGGGCTCCCCACAGGCTCCGAGCGCGGCCACCAGCCTCCCCCAATTGGGGTCTCCCCCATAAAAGGAGCAGCGTACCAAATCAGAGTCGGCTATCGCCATTCCCATGCGGCGGGCGGAACCGTTATTCGAAGCGCCACTAACGCGGAGGGTCACCACTCGTGTGCACTCCTCCGCGTCCGCAACGATGTCGCGGGCAAGTCGGGCGCACACCGATCGGACCCCCCGGATCAGGTCCTCGGCTGATGGCTCAATCCCCGAAGCGCCGGAAGCCAAAAGTATCACCGTGTCGTTGGTGGACTCGCACCCGTCGATATTGATGCTGTTGAAAGTCTCATCCACCGCATGGCCAAGCGCCTCCCGCAGCCGATGGGGCGAGGCGATGGCGTCGGTGGTGATCACCGCCAGCATCGTGGCCATGTTCGGGCGGATCATCGCTGCCCCTTTGGCCATCCCTCCCACCCGAAATCCTCCTGGGTCCGAGACCGCCGCCTCTTTTATGAAGGTGTCGGTGGTCATGAGCCCCGCCGCGGCTTCCCGCCCCGCCGCGGGGCTGGCAGCCGCCCGGGCAGCAAGTAGTTGAATGGTGGGGATGATCTTGTCCATGGGCAACCGAGGACCGATCGGTCCCGTCGAACAGACCAACACCTCCGTGACCGCGCATCCCAAAGCCCGGGCTGCCGCGGCAGCCGTGTCATGGGCGGCCTGGGCGCCACGCGCCCCGGTGGCGGCGTTGGCGCAACCCGAGTTGAGTATTACCCCTCGGATCCGTCCTCCCGACACCTCCATATGACGCCGGGAGAGCCGCACCGGCGGAGCTGCAGCCCTGTTCGGGGTAAACACCGCCGCGGCGGGGACCGTTTCCGTGGCCATCACCAGGCTCAGGTCCGGCGCGCCGGAGGGCTTGATCCCAGCCACGGCGGACGACGCCCAAAAGCCTTTCGGAAAAGTAACGCTCATGGCATCCACCCCGTTATATCCAAGCCGGTCGCCTCCTCCAGGCCATATACCAGGTTGGCGGCTTGGACGGCTTGGCCGGCGGCGCCCTTCAAGAGGTTGTCCAATGCAGCCTGGGCTATCACCATCCCGGTGTGGGAATCGAAGAAGGCCGTGACCAGCGCCCGGCTGGACCCCGCCACCCATCGCGTCTGGGGGGGACGATCCACCACTTCCACCAGAGGACGGCCCTCATACATCTTGCCCAGGACACCCAGGAGGTCTTCACGATCCACCGGAGGCTCGACGGCGGGCATGGTTACGGTGGCCAGCAACCCCCGCTGGATGGGAAGCAGGTGGGGCGTGAAGGTGACCCGGGCGGAAACCCCGGCCATCTCCATGCCCATCTCGATCTCGGGCCGGTGCCGATGGGTGGTAACCCCATAGGCTTGCGCTCCTTCCGCGACCTGCCCGAACAGCAAATCGGACCGGAGGGATCTTCCCGCTCCCGAGACGCCCGAGAGGCAGTCGGCCACCACCGGGCCGGAAGTCAATCCCCCCGCCAGCAGTGGAACAGCCGCCAACAGCACCGCGGTGGGATAGCAGCCCGGCAGGGCCACCCTCCGCGCCCCTTCCAAGCCGAACAACTCCGGGAGGCCGTATTGCCACTCGCCCAGGCGATTGCCGGCCGGATGGAGAGCGCCGTAGGCCGTCTCATAGCGCGCCTCGGTGTCGAAACGATAGTCAGATCCCAGGTCGAACACGGCCGCGCCTCTCTCTGCCAACACGTGCCCCAACTCATAGGATGCCCCGTGCGGCAGAGCCAGAAACGCGGCATCCACCGGGGGGATGTTCTCCACAGTCGTGGGCGATAGCCGACGATCACTCTCGGAGAGATGAGGATGCACCTCCCCCAACGCCGCGCCGGCCCGGGTATGGGCGCCGAGCCACACAAGGTCGAAGACCGGGTGGGCATCCAGCAGCCGGATCAACTCTCCACCGGCATATCCGGACGCACCGATCACCGCCGCCTTCAGTTTCATCTGCTATCACCGATTCGCATCAAGATGACTATATACGAATATGCGCATAAAACCAAAGGGGATTCTATGCGTTCCCGGGCTGATCGCAAAACCTGAAACTCCGGGGCGGCCGAGACCCCGGTTCGTCGAATGGCGCGTGCCCTGCACCCGGCGACTTCCCGCACTTTTTATGCGCCCTGGGAATCCTCCTCGTGCCCAAGAGGGTAAAGGTCTCGGTCAGGCATAGGGGGTGGTACTGGGTCATACAGCCAGGCTTCCACCAACTTGCGCGCTGAGGGTCCTCCTGTCTCTTCGGTCAAGGACAGGAATTCGGCGGTGGTGGCGTTTCCGTAGCGATTGGTGTCGTGCCAGCTTCTGAGCATTCCGAAAAACGTGGCGTCGCCCAGGTCGTCTCGGAGGGCGGCCAGAGTCAACGCTCCCCGCCCGTACACCGAAAAGTTGAACAGATCATTGGCGGGTGGCAATCCGGGGGGATAGAACCGGCGGGCAGCGGCGGCCGCCGCCTCTTCGGGAGAACCGCTCTCATCGAGGTACAACTCGCCGGAGAACAGTCGGTAGTGATTGGCCACCACTCGGTCGTAGTCGGTCACTCCCAGAGTTTCCTCCGTCCAGAGCCACTCTGCAAGGGTGGCGGGGCCCTCGTTGAGCCAGATGTCGCTCCAGTCCGCCACCGACACCGAGTCTCCGAACCATTGGTGGGCGAGTTCGTGTATCACCACCTCCTCCCACAGCAAAGAAATGTCGTAAGTGGGGAGGGTCTGATGCTCCAGGACCAGCCCCACTCCGGCATCAACCACCATGGCGCCCACCGTTTCGAAGGGATAGGGCCCGAACAGCCCGGACAGGAATTGCAGGAATCGGTGCTGGCGGGTGAAGGGATCGAGCAACTCGGGGTCCAGGCCCTCCGGATACCAGGTGGTGATCTCCAGACCCAGGGGGTCGGGCTCGGAACGGGAAGCAAACCGCCCGATTCCGAGGGGAACCAGATAGGGCGCCACGGGATATTCCATCGACCATCGAAAGAGCGCGGCCTGCCCTTCTTCCCGTGACTCTGTAAGCCTTCCGCCTGACACCGCCGTCCAACCGGCGGGAACCTCCACCTCCACAGTTACCAGCGCCTTGTCCAGGGGATGATCGTTGAAAGGCGCCCAAGCGGCAGAGCCATCCGGCTCGTTCAGCACAAAGAAGGTCTCCTCGTCGACCGACCAATGCCCACCGGAGGTGTATCCCTGGATCGCCTGGGCGGGCCGGGAGACAACCACTCCTTCATAGAAGACAACCACCGTCATCGAGTCTCCATGCCCGAGCGGATGGGAGGGTTCGATGATCAGCTCTTCGGAGACTTGCTCGTAGCCCGCCGCGGCGCCGTTGACCGTCACCCCGCTGGTCTCCATGCCGAAAAAATCCAGACTGAATAGATCGAGATCGGCGGTGACCATGGCTGTGATGGTGGAGGAGGCCGACAGCCACCTGGTGATCGGATCGAAGCGCATCTCGATCAGGTAGCTCTCTACGTCGTAGCCGGAGGAGCCGAGGGTTGGATACAAGGAGTCCCCTACTCCTTCTCTTCCCGACGCTTGGAGACGCTCCCACAATGTCGGCTCCGGCGGGGTCGTGGTGGTTGTGGTGGTTGTGGTGGAGGGTGGGGCAGTGGTTGTGGTCGGGGGGAGCGTGGTGGTCGTGGTGGAGGGTGGGGCAGTGGTTGTGGTCGGGGGGACCGTGGTGGTCGTAGTAGTGGTCGTGGTGGAGGTCTCCGGTGTTTCACCGACATCGGGGACGGTAACGGTCGAAGAAGTGGAGGAAGCGATTGGCTCGGGGCCTCCATCGCAGGAGGCAAGAACTGCCAGTCCTCCCACCAGCGCCACGATCGCTATGGCTTTTTTCACTCCAGGGAAGGGGGGCCCGGGTCTTCCCATCCCTTTCCTATTGCCCACCGCCGGGCGATCTCCAGCGCATCCTGCTCAGAATAGGGACCCTCTTCTATTCGTCTTTCCAGGAGGATTTTCATAATCTCGCCCACCGGCGGGCCGGGAGGGATCCCCAGATAGGACATAATCTGATGGCCGTTGACCGGTGCGCGGAGACGGTCGAGATCCTCCTTTTTCTTGAGTTCGGCGATGCGCCCCTCCAACCAGTCGATCCGACTCTGAATAGAGATGGCCCGACGCTGATTCACGGTGGTCACATCACAGCGGACCAATTCGTTGAGATCCTCCAAGAGCGGTCCGGCATCCCGCACATAGCGGCGCACCGCCGAATCCGTCCAGCCCATCTTGAGGGTGTGAGGACGCAGATGTAGCTCCACCAGTTGAGTTACATCGTTTATTACCGCCCGTGGATAGCGAAGCTCCTCCAGGCGACGGCGAGCCAGTCGGGCGCCCACCACCTCGTGATGGTGAAAGCTGACTCCCTTGGGCCCGTAACTGCGGGTGTCGGGCTTTCCTATGTCATGGAGCAAACAGGCCAGCCGCAACACCAGTCGAGGAGGGGCCTTCTCCACCACCGCCAGGCTATGCGCCAACACGTCCTTGTGGCGATGGCGGGGATCCTGTTCCATCTCAAGAGAGGAAAGCTCGGGCAAGAAGTGCTCGACCAGCCCGGATCTCACCATCCCCGACAAGGCGTCGGCGGGACGGGGAGCGGTGATCAGCTTGCTGAGCTCGTCCCTGATCCGCTCTGCCGACACTATCTGGAGGCGACCCGACATCCCCGCCACTGCCTGGAGTGTCGGCGCGGCGGGCTGAAACTCCAGCACCGCCCAGAATCGAAACAAGCGAAGCATCCGCAGCGGGTCATCCTCAAAGGTCTTCTCCGGCGAGGTGGGGGTGGTCAAAACACGCCGGGCAAGATCGGTCAGCCCTCCGAACGGGTCCACCATCTGAGCGTCAGGCACCTTGATGGCCAGGGCGTTCACCGTGAAATCCCGCCGCTCCAGGTCCTCTTCGATGGTGTTGGAGAAAGAAACCTCCGGATGGCGGCTGTCGGTGCGGTACACGTCTCTTCGAAAGGTGGTTATCTCAAAGGTGGCCCCCTCCTTGATGCCTGCCACCGTCCCGAAGGCCTCCCCGGTGGTGTATACCTTTTCCGCCCAACCCTCCAGGATGCTTTTGATCGCCGGCGGCCGTGCGTCGGTCGCGAAGTCGAACTCACCGCCGGAACCAGTGTGGCCTTGGGTCATGAAGGCATCCCGCACCGTGCCCCCCACCAGATAGAGAAGGTGGCCAAACTCGGCAAAGCGGCGGCCCAGCCGACCAGGAATCTGCTCGGCGTCCAACAGCCAGGTAAGTCTTTCAGGAATCACCGGCTCAATGTTGGTCGGCGCCGATCGCTAATGGATGGGGTTTTTGGGTTCTTCACCCCTTCACCCGGTCATGAATATCCGCCAGTGCGTCCAGAATGCGATGAGCTGGAGGCGGGGAGGTAAATGGCGGAGTTGGAGACGCATAGGATCGGCCGGCAAATCCCAGCAAGGTCGCCCGTGTGGATTCGGCTATGGCATCGAGGTCGTAACCACCTTCCAGGAAGATCAATGTCCGGTTGGGCGGGACGATTTCCGAAAGCCGGGCGGCCATGAAGTGGTAATCGCCCTCGGTGAGCCGCAACCCGGCCAGGGGATCCAAATGATGGGCATCGAATCCGCAGCTCACCAGGATCCAATCGGGCGAGAATCGCCGCAGGCGGGGGATGACCATCTCCGTAAAGAGCCGCCGGTACGCATCACCGCCCGTTCCGGCCGGCCAAGCGGCGTTGATCGTGTATCCCTTGCCCGGCCCCGACCCTATCTCGTCGAGAGCACCGGTCCCCGGGTAGTAGGGCCATTGATGAGCGCTTATATAGAACACTTCCGGATCGCGGTGGAACTCGGCGTCCGTCCCATTGCCGTGATGCACATCCCAGTCGATGATCGCTACTTTTTCTCCCCGGCCCTGCAGGTGGCGAGCGGTGATGGCCGCGTTGTTGAACAGGCAAAACCCCATCGCCCGATCGGCCAGGGCATGGTGGCCGGGAGGCCTGACCGCCAAGAGCGCGACCGCCTCGGTCTCACTCTCCAGAAGTTGCGCCGCATGGGGGCCCGCTCCCGCTGCGCGACAGGCCGCCTCCCATGACCCTGGGCCGGCGGCGGTGTCGGGGTCAAGCCGCCCTCCCCCCGCGGCAATGAACTCCCTGATGTAAGAAATGTAAGAGGAGGTGTGCGCCAAAGCCAAAAGGTCATGATCCGCCTCGGGAGCCTCCACTGTCTCGATGGCCAGACTCGAGGCGTCCACCCCCCGCTGGACGGCCTCCAGCCGAGCGGGCCGTTCGGGGTGGTGGCGTCCGGCTTGATGTCGGTAGAACGCAGGGTGGGTCAAATATAGAACTCTCATCATCCCATTGGATAGTTTGGCGTGGCCGCGCCCTCCTAGGGAATCAATGAGGGGATATTCTTCAAACCAGCGATGCCGCCTCCCCTCCCCGACCGTTATCGCCTCGAGGTTCGCCTGGGCAGAACCGAAGGCGTCGAAGAGTGGCTGGCCACCGACACGGTGCTGGACCGGCCGGTGCAACTGCGGGTGCTCGGGCCCGAAACGACTCCTCCCCTGCGGGCGGAGTACCTGGAGGCGGTGCGACGGTCGACCGTGACGGCCCATCCCAACCTGCTCTCGGTTTTTGACGCCGGACGGGTTACCGGTGGAGTTTTCGCCGCATACGAATGGACTGGAGGGACAGCCCTTTATCACCGGCTGGGGGCCGGCGCCAAACCGAGCGCCGCCGAGTTCCAACCCAACGCCGCCGGGTTGGCCGATGCGCTGTCCGTCTTGCACGAGGCCGGCGTTGTTCATGCCCGCATCAGCCCCAACACGATCTATTACTCCCTGGATCACCCGGCCAAGCTGGGAGGAGTGGGACCACCCGTCGAGGAAAGCACCTTCGCCACCGACGTGGTGCAGCTGGTGGACGCTCTGGAGCAATGGGCCATCGGCAGACCCTCTCAAGGTTTGCCTCTCTCCGAGTTGGTGGACGGGATCTCCCCCGCGATCGATCACATCCTCGCCGATGCCGCTGCCGGAGAATTAACCTCTTCAGAGTTGGCGGCCCGGCTCGCGGCGGCCCCGGCCATCCCTCTCTCCTCCACCCAAGGGTCCGTCGGCTCCCGCGTCGGGCTGTGGCTGACCGCGGCCTTGATAGTGACGGCGGTTGGGCTGGTGGGCATGGGGACTTTGTTGTCCGCCGGGTCCGCGTCTACCCCTCCCGCCCTCGAGTCCACAACTTCTCAGACAACCACCCCGCAGGCGCCCACCTCCACTGTCGCTTCGCCCACCACCACCCTCCCCTCCCCCGAGCCGGTTGCTTCTCCCGCCCCGGTGCTTGCCGCGGCGGCGCCCGAACTGCTGGATGTCCCGGTTGTCTTTACCCTCGACCCCTATGGAGGCGGCGGGGAGATGGACCACCGCCTGGGGTTTTTGGTTGACGGGGACCGTGACAGCACCTGGCGAACCGAGCGTTACTACGACCCGCTATCGCTGATCAAAGCCGGGGTGGGACTGGTGATGACACCTGCCTCCGGCGCCCGACGGCTAGAGCTTTGGGGTATCACCCCGGGAACCGTCTACACCTTGTCCTGGGCGGAGACGCCCACCGCCTCCCTGGAGGAATGGACCCCGGTGGCCGGCGGAAAGACCACTTCCGGGGCTTTCTTCCTCACCTTGCCACACCGACCAGACGGCGCCTGGCTGATCTGGTTCACCGAGTTGCCCTATGTGGGACCAGAAAACTATTCGACTTCCATCGCCGAGGTCCGATTCTGGAGATGATTAGCCATAGCAACATAGTATAATGATATATAGCGATGGTCCAGATGGCCATATTTGGTCGGAACGCATACGGCCAGGCGGCAGAATGCGCTAGCCTTTTCCGCGTTATGCAATTAGAAGACCTGCCTGCCCGATTTGCCGACGCTCTGGAGTCGGCGGCCATGCAGGTGCGAGCCATGACCGCCGACCGGATCGAGGGCTGGATCCGAACCGCTATGTTCTTATTCACAGCGGCCGTGATTGGCGCTATCGGTCTGGTTTTTTTATTGATCACCGCCCATCGGGCGCTGTCGATCGGGGTGGGGCCGGCCGGTTCCCTGGCAATCCTCGGGGGACTATTCCTGGTCGCCGGGTTGTTTATATGGAACGGGGGGTCGACAAGTCTTCGAGGTCGCAAATGAACGAAATTCACAAGGTATTGATTATCGGCGGAGGGCCGGCCGGCTACACCGCCGCGCTGTATGCCGCCCGCTCCGAGTTGGCCCCGTTGGTGCTGGAGGGCAGTTCCCCCGGAGGCCAGTTGATGATCACCACCGACGTGGAAAACTATCCAGGCTTTCCCGAAGGAGTCCTAGGTCCTGAAATCATGGAGAAGTTCCGTGCGCAAGCGGAACGCTTCGGCGCCCAACTTCTCACCGAGGATGCCACCGAGGTGGACTTCTCCTCCACCCCGCTGCGGGTAACAGCCAACGGCGCGGTCCACCTCTCCCATACCGTGATCATCGCCACCGGCGCCAGCGCCAAGTGGCTGGGGGTCCCCGGCGAGGAGCGGCTTACCGGCCGGGGCGTCTCGGCCTGCGCCACCTGTGACGGGTTCTTTTTCAAGGACAAGGACCTGTTGGTGGTGGGAGGAGGCGACTCGGCTATGGAAGAGTCCCTCTTCCTCACCAAATTCGCTTCCTCGGTGACTATTGCCCACCGGAGGGACACCTTCCGCGCCTCGGCCATAATGACCCGCCGCGCCATACACAACCCGAAGATCGCAGTGGAATGGAACACCGTGGTCCAAGAGATACACGGCGAGCACCAGGTGAGCGGAGTCACCCTGGTCGACACCATCACCGACGAAACCAGACACCAGCCCCTCAACGGGGTATTCGTGGCGATCGGCCATCGGCCCAATACGGAGCTGTTCACAGACTGGGTAACATTGGATGAACGCGGCTATGTAACTGTCCCGAACCCGGGCCACACGGCCACTTCTGTGCCGGGAGTGTTCGCCGCCGGAGATGTCGCCGATCCGATCTATCGTCAGGCCGTAACGGCGGCGGGAACGGGATGCCAAGCCGCTCTGGACGCGGATCACTACCTTCAAAATACTCTCGGGCTGTAGTCGGCCCGGTCAAGAAAGGAATCAACAACCGATGGCGGAAAACCTGCTTACTATCACCGACCAGAATTTCCAGGACATCATCTCGGGCGGCCAACCGGTGCTGGTCGACTTCTGGGCCGAGTGGTGCGGACCCTGCCGGCTGGTCGCTCCCCATCTCGAGGCCCTGGCCACCGAGCATCCCGACCGGCTGACTGTCGCCAAATTGAACATCGACGAGAACCCCCAATCGCCCGCCAGCTACGGCGTGATGAGTATCCCCACCCTGATTCTGTTCAAGAACGGTGAGGAAGTCCAGCGTATTGTGGGCGCACGCCCCAAAGAGTGGCTGTATAAGAACATCCAGAAGCACCTCTGACCTATCGCTCCGAGGCTGCCGCGCACCTCAGCGACTCTGCTCTATCCTGATCGGAAGAAAGTCGGTTTTCTGACAAGCACCAGGTATTGATGCGGCGTTATCAACAAGGCAGTTCCGGAGAGGGCGTGAGAGAAATCCAAGAACGTCTCTCCGCGCTCGGCCACACTTGTGACCGCGACCGGCCGGGAGAGTTCGGAAGAGGGACTTTGGCGGCGGTGCGGGCTTTCCAGAAAGAAAGAGGACTGCCGAGCAGCGGTGTGGTCGGACAAGAAAGTTGGAGGGCCCTGTACGAAGCCGGATATCGGCTCGGCGACCGCCTGCTCTTTTTGCGGCGGCCCATGCTGCGCGGAGATGATGTAGCCGAACTGCAAAGCCGCCTCGACGCTCTGGGGTTCGACACCGGCAAACCTGATGGAATTTTCGGTCCCCAGACCGAGCGCGGCCTTCGGGACTTCCAGCTCAACCGGGGTTTGGCGGTCGATGGCGTCTCCGGGCCGGAGGTCATTACCGAATTGCGCCTCGTGGCCCGGGGGGAGATGCGGTCGGGTCGGGCAACCCTTCGGGAGCGGGAATGGCTGCGCTCCCGACCCGCCACCCTGGTGGGGGCCCGCATCTACTTCGATCCGGCCTGCCGGACCCACGAAGAGGCTTCAGTCAGTTGGGAAGCGGCCACGGCGGCCTCGATAGCCCTTCAACAGGGGGGCGGCACACCCATCTTGTCCCGGGGAGTTGACAACACTTTTCCTGAACGAGTGCGAGCGCGACGAGCGAATCGCATGGGAGCGGACCTGATCATCTCTTTTCAGTTGTCGGACCGCCCGACCGGGGTGGTCGGGTACTTCGCCACCCCCCAGAGCCACAGCCTGGCAGGAAAGCTAATCGCTTCCTGCCTGGCGAAGGCAATGGCGCTGGATATGGAAGGTCAAGCCACGGCAATGTTGAAAGACACTCGATCGCCGGCGGTGGTGGTCGCCGTTCCTGACCTGGGCGCCGCCACGGGGGAGGCGGCAGTGTTGGGCCTCAAGCTCTTCTTCCAGACTTCGATTACCTGAAGTTGGCGGACCGCACCGGCGGCCAGCAGGTACAATCCAAACGGTGGGCTTAAGTTACAAAGGTGTAGTTTTCCGAAATGCTCCGTCCCTTCCCTACCCCCTCTGGGGCATGTTTCACGTGGAACAGGGTCCACGCCCCGCCGAGCCGGGTGGTCTTCGATGTTTCACGTGAAACTCCTCCCGTTATGACCGAACCCACCGGAATGGAGCGGGTGCGAAGGGCTGCTCGCTGGGCAGGGCTGGTTCTCGACCCCCGACAACTCGATCTTCTCCGCCAACTTGCGGATTGGCTGGTTATGGAGGCCATTCCGGCGGGAGGGCTTGGTTCTGGCGAGGAACCGGTGGTGTATTCTCGACATCTCGCCGATTCCCTCCTGTTTGCCTCGGCATGGCGCTGTCCTCTCCGCCCGCCCAGAACTATCCTGGACATAGGCGCCGGCGTTGGCCTTCCCGGCCTGCCGCTGGCTATCGCTTGGCCTTCTAGTGAAGTCACATTGCTGGAAAGGTCGGTCCGCCGAGCCGACCTGGCCCGGCGGGCGGTTCGTTTGTTGAGTCTAAATAACGTGGCTGTTACCACAACCCAGTTGCGAGAATGGAGACTTCCCGCCGAACTGCTCGTTTGTCGGGCGGTGGCTCCTCCCAACAGGCTGCGCAAGGACCTGGAGCGGCTGCTATCCCCCACTGGCGTAGCCGTAATTGGCGGCTCACACCGCTCTCTACCCGTATTCCCGGGCTTCCGCACCTGCCATGTGCCGGCAAATATCCTTGGTAATCCAGCGTGGCTCCTTATCATTGGTGAGACATGACCTCCGCGTTTATCGCCGTCACCAACCAAAAGGGTGGAGTAGGCAAAACCACCACCTCCGTAAACCTGGGCGCCGCTCTGGCAGGTTTGGGCGAATCGGTGCTGGTACTGGATCTGGACCCGCAAGCCAACGCCACCTCCGGGCTGGGCTTCAACCATGAAGAGGTAGGAGTCTCGATCTATGACGTGCTGCTCAAAAACGCGCATATTGAGGATGCGATAGAGCCCACCGCGGTAAGAAACCTATTTCTGCTGCCGTCCACCCGCCATCTCGTGGACGCCAACATAGAACTGGTATCCATGATGGCCCGTGAGCAGATATTGCGCCATTCTTTGAAAGTACTCGACAACCAGTACTCCTATATCTTGATCGACTGTCCCCCTTCCTTGGGTCTTCTTACCGTGAATGCACTCGCCGCGGCCCGTTACGTGCTGATTCCAATGCAGTGTGAACAGTACGCCTTAGACGGGCTAGTGGAGTTGAGTCGCACCATAGAAATGGTTCGCTCTGCTCTCAATCCCTCCCTGGAACTGCTTGGAGTGCTTCTAACCATGCTAGAAAGCAGAACACGCCTCTCCAGAGAGGTGTCCGCACAGGTAAAAGAGCACTTCGGAGACAAAGTTTTCCGCAGCTACATTCCCCGGAGAGTCCGGCTCGCCGAGGCGGCCTCCTATGGGGAGCCCATTGATGTCTTCGATCATATGAACCGGGGGGCGATCGCCTATCGGAGGCTGGCCGAAGAGCTTCGTGATCGTCTGCAAGCAAAGGGGGCAACCAATCTATGACCAGCCGTAGAGGAGGACTCGGCCGGGGTTTGAGCACCCTCATCCCCACCGGCGGGCCACCGTCAGGGTTGCCTTATCGGGAAATCCCCGTCAACCAAATCCGGCCCAATCCCTCCCAGCCCCGATCCCGTTATGACGATAAAACGCTGCGCGGCCTGGCCCGATCCATCGTAGAGGTCGGATTGCTGCAGCCGGTGGTGGTTCAAGAGACGGCGGACGGCTATACCCTCATTTCCGGAGAACGCCGCTGGCGGGCCGCTCAACTGGCAGGACTTGAAATTATCCCCGCCATGCTCCGCCACGCAGACGAGACCGGCTCCCTTACCCAGGCGCTCATCGAGAACCTGCAACGCGAGGACTTGACTCCGCTCGAAGAGGCCTCCGCCTATCGGAATCTAATCGACCAGCACGGGCTGACCCAACAGGAAGTGGCCCATCGGGTGGGAAAGGGACGGGCAACCGTGGCCAACAGCATCCGGCTGCTTCGCCTTCCCCCTCCCATTCTCGAGTTGTTGGAGACTGCCCAGTTGACCGCAGGGCATGCCCGGGCGCTCTTGGCCGTCTCCGATCCCAAATATGCCACCCATATTGCCAAGCGGGCAGTGGCGGAAGGGTGGACGGTGCGTCAAGTCGAGGAGGCGGTCAGTGCCCGGGCGCCTCGCAGAAGGGCCCCGCGCTCAACCAAGGGTGCCCGGCCGGCGCAGATTGTGGAGTTGGAGACCCGGCTCTCCGACCAGTTGGGTCTGCCCGTCTCAATCAGCTATCGCAATCACAAGGGCAGCGTGAAGGTCGGGTTCAACTCGATCGACGATCTGCAGCGAGTCTTCGCCAAGCTAAACACCCGCTAGCCGATCTCGATCAATCCCCTCCCCTGGCTGGCAACGGGCTACTCTTCATCGGGATCTGCCGCAACGTAAGCTATCACTACATAGCGTTGTGGAGCTTCGCCTTCTGAAAAGGATGTCATATTATCGTGCTTGGCAACCGTATCATGGATGACCTTGCGGTCGGCGGCATTCATCGGCTCGAGCATCAGTTCGCCGCCTTCGGAAGCCACCTGCTCTATCAGGCCGGTGGCATAGATCGCCAGCGCCTCGCGGCGGCGTGTCCCATAGCCGGCGATGTCCACCCGGAGCCGGGCCCCCCCTTCCGTCTTGCGCTTGATAACCGACTTGGCGATGGTGTGCAGAGCTTCGATTCCGCTTCCCCGCGGTCCCACCAACACTTCGGTCTCTTCGCCCTTGATCTCCACCGTAACCAGGTCGTCATCCAGCCTCGTCTCGACTTCTCCTTCCATATCCACCGCCCCCAAAAGGCCGACCACAAAGCTCTTGGCGACCTCAGCCTGTTCCACCGGGGAGGAAGAAGCGTTTTTCCTGGGAGGTTGCCCGCGCCCCGCCGGCGCCCTTTTGCCTGACCGGCCCTCGGAACCTCGTCCATCGGCTGGCCGAGCCTCCTTTTGTCTTTTGGGGCGGCTGCCCTGCTCGCGGCCCGTTTTTCCTTTGGCGCTCCGGGCCACAGACCCCTTGGCGCCTCGGCCTCCTCGACTTCGGCGACGCTTCGCCGGCTTGCGCTTGGCCCGCACGATGGCGTCCTGTCGGCCAACTCCCAGAAATCCCCGGGTCGGCTCTTGCAATACCTCCCATTCCACGAGATCGCGGTCCTTGAGGCCCATTTCTTCCAAGGCGGCCTGCTCGGCCAACTCCAGGGTTCGGGCGCGTACTTCTACTAACTCCATTATTAGTTCCTCCTGTTCCTCCTCCTCGATTTCTTAGCTGCATGGGAATGTGGTGGAGAGACGGATTGGGAACCCCCATCATCCGACTTGTCCTCCACGCCCAGCGGGGATGGCGGCTCCGGCCGTCCGTCCATCCAGTTGATGGCGATTTGCTGGCCCAGGCGGACCATGTTGGATGTCGTCCAGTACAGCAGCAGCCCGGCGGGAAAGTTCCATGAGATGAACCCCAAAAAGAGCGGCATGATACGAGTAAACATCTGCATCTGCCGCTTCTGGCGGTCTCCTGCCACAGCCGTCTGATCACGCTGTGTGTACCACTGCTGGATGTATTGAATGGTGATCATGGTGATCATGGTCGCCAAATAAGGGAGCGCGACCGTCAGTCCCGTGCTGATCACCTGCGAGGGACTCGACGCCAGGTCCATTCCGACGAAAACCGCCTCCTCGGCCCGGATGGCTTCCCAAAGGGCGCTCCCGGGCGGAACCGGGGAAAGGTCATTAATCAGGCCGGTTGGATCGTTCAAGACCCGGAACATGGCGAACAAGACAGGTGACTGGACCAGTAGTGGGCCAAGGCAACCCAGGGGTGACGCCCCGTGCTCCCGTTGCAACTCCGTCATGCGACGCTGCATTTCCTCGCGTTGGTCCTTGTAATCCCGCCGAATGCGCTGCAGTTCGGGCTGGATGACCATCATCGCCCGACTGGCTCGGGTCTGTTTCACGGTTAGCGGAAACAGCAGGCTGTTTATCACGATCGTCACCAGAATGATTGCTATCCCAAAGCTGGGGATCAGGTCATATGAGACAGCAAAAGACCAGCCCAGCCCCTCTTTGATCCAGTCCCACAAAGTCCACCACGGATCTAGCACGGTTCCGCTCCAAACTTCGAGGCAGGAACCGGATCAAAACCGCTTGATCCAAAGGGCTGACAACGCAACAGCCGACGACCTGTCAGAATCGCTCCCTTCCAGGCGCCAAATCTCTCGATGGCCGTCTTAGCGTAAGCCGAGCAGGTGGGCAGGTACCGGCAACGGCACCCGAAGGCCGGACTGATCAGCTCTTGATAGAGCTTCAGCACTCTCAACAAGGCCTTGTCGGCCGGGCCGACCAGTGCCTGCTCAGGTTGTTCGTTCATCTTCAATCACCGTTTCCCAGCGCGGCTTTTAGCCATTTCACCAATGTCCGGAAAGGGACATCCGCCACTTGCCGGGTGGCCACGATCACATAATCGCGGCCCGCCACCGGGCCGACTTGCACCAAAGCAGCGCGTAAACGCCGCTTTGCGCGATTGCGGATAACAGCCGTTCCAACCCGGCGACCTGCTACCAGGCCTACACTGATGCAACCTGTGGTACCTGGCGCCGAGACGACCGTCACGCCGCCCACCCGACATTGCTTGCCTCGCGAGAATACCAAACGAAAGTGCCTAGAAGTTCGCAGCGGTTCGTAAAGCGGGTCTATCTTCAGACAGCCAGCCGCTTGCGGCCTTTTTGTCTCCGGGATTGGATAACCGCCCGTCCGGCGCGGGTGCGCATCCGGTGGCGGAATCCGTGCCGTCGCTTACGACGGCGAACCTTTGGTTGGTAGGTCCTTTTCATTTACGCACCTGCGAAGATCGTCGGGGAGGACTCCCAAGGCTATAGCAAAGGCGTTCAGAAGTCAAGATAAAGACCTGGGACGAGCATTTCGCGATACGCCAGGGCGGGCGAATCACCTCATCGCTTCCCGCGCTGACAGGGTATGGCTGATGGTGGCCGGTCTCCCACTGCAACTGAAGCCGCCGTCCCCCTGACATTTACCGACGGGTTGGTTCAAACCTCACGGGTCCCATGCGGGTGCTCTGTATCAGGCATCGGATCGTACTATGCAAAAACGCAACAGCTCGCGAAACAGATAGTGAACGTTTCTAGCAAAAAAAGGGCTAAATCGCGAAGAATCGGACACAGAATCCTCCCGAGTTGTTTTGGCAGGTCAACCCGCACTACATGATTTCGGCCCTTGTGTCCCTACAAGTGTCTTCCGGCAGGTCAGAACGGCTATCCGGGCCCAAAATGATAGGGACGGATCCGCTCTGCCGTGGGCTCATCCGCCACCCTTACACTTTGCTGTGTCGGTTGGATTTCCCAGTCCTAACCGGTTAGCCTCGCAAACCGCCTCCTCACCCCCCTTTTCAGCCCCCAAAACCCAGACGCCTGCGACTCGACACAGGTCTTTTCACAGCTGTGGATAGCCCTCCGTTTCGCAGGAACCGGAGAACTTTCTGCTTTGAATCCGCCCCCCGCCTGCTTCAATCAAACCATTTTTCGCGAAGTGCTCACCGCCTGCACCTCTACCGACGACTGGTCCCGGTGGTTCAAAGACCTAAGGGTATCCCTGACTCCATCGGAGATTCTCGTGAAGGCGCCCAGCCGGTTCGTGGCCAACCAGGTAGCCACCAGGTTCCTCCCCGAGGTCGAAAACGCTGCGCGGACTGCAGGCAAGGGGACATCCTCCCTCGAAGTCCGAGTGACCGTGAACCAGGCCCGATCGACCTCCCCGTCACGATCTTCGAACGGCCTGCCGGCCCCCGTATCCCCCTTGCCTGAAGAAAAAGCCCCCCGGCCTCGGGATGCGCGTCATCCTTCCAACCGCCATCAGCTGGACAACTTCGTGGTGGGACCCTCCAACTACTTCGCCCACGCCGTCGCCTCGGCTGTGGCCGAAGAACCCGGTGGCTACTACAACCCCCTGTTCATCTACGCCTCGTCGGGGTTGGGCAAGAGCCATCTGCTGCATGCCATCGCCAACCACGCCCGAAAACGACACCCCAATCTTGTGGTTCGCTACTGCACCTCCGAGAACTTCGTGCAACAGTTCATCCAGTGCGTCGGCAGGGGGCAAATGGATAAGTTCAGACGCCGTTTTCGCCAAGTGGACATGCTTTTGCTGGACGACTTCCAGTTCTTGGAGGGAAAGGAGCAAACCCTGGAGGAGTTCTTTTGGACTTTCAACAGCCTCTATCAGCGGGGAAGACAGATCATCCTCAGTTGCGATCGACGACCCCGAGATTTGACAGCCGTCGAGGATCGGATAAGAAGTCGCGTATCCGGAGGGCTGTTGGCCGATATCATGCCGCCGACTTTTGAAACTCGGCTGGCCATTCTTCGCGGTATGGAGGAGAAGGATCCCCAACCCCAGCCTCTTTCCGAGGAACTCTTGTCGATGGTCGCGGCTCGGGTTACCGACAATGTCCGGGACCTGGAGAGCGCCTTGCGGCGACTGTCCGCTTATTCGGGACTCACTCCCAGCCCGCTTACTCCGGAAAGCGCCGCCCGATTACTGGCTCCCATTTCCGACCTCGCCGCCAGCGCTCCCACGCCCGAGAAA
This sequence comes from Acidimicrobiia bacterium, assembly GCA_965261135.1. Classification (GTDB taxonomy): domain Bacteria; phylum Actinomycetota; class Acidimicrobiia; order Spongiisociales; family ZC4RG35; genus Bin76. Next base: position 2,629,484 of record OZ253443.1, on the reverse strand, counting down.
ATCATCGCCGTCTGTGCAGAAGCCTTTGGGATCAGCTCCGGGGAAATCCTCGACCGCAGCAGACGCCCCATCCCGTCTGCGGCGCGGCGAATGGCAATGTATCTCACTCGTGAACTCACCGAACTTTCCTTTCCCAAAATTGGAAAGGCTTTTGACCGAGACCATTCCACCGTGATCTCCGCCTATCGCGGAACCCTTTCCCAGATATCCCGTGACAGGCGATTCGCGAACCGGGTAACTGCTATCCACAGTTCCATCCACAGCCCGTGATGCTTATCCACCATTCTCTCACCCGTCCCGCCGCCGACTGGGGAGAACCCATTCGGCCCGTAGACAAACAGGCTTGTAGTTCGCCCAGCTACCCGCCCGTTTCCCCGTGCTGTCCACAGACAACAGATATCACTGCTACAAAGAGTATTTTAAAGACAACTCCGAAGAAAGGGGTACCTCTGTGAAGATCCGAGCCAACCGGGAACAACTAGCCGATGCATTGGGACGCGCCCAGCGGGCAGTCGGCTCACGGAGTTCTCTACCGGTGTTGCAAGGGCTCTTGTGCGAAGCGTCCGAGGGAAGGCTGGCTGTGACCGGGACTGATCTCGAGGTTACGGTCCGAAGCGAAATAGAGGCCGAGGTGGAGCAATGGGGCAAGGCGGTTGTTCCTGGTAGGTTGCTCACCCAAGCTGTGCGCCGGATGCCGCCGGGTATGGTGACCCTTCGGGCAGGAGATCAAGCCGAGTTGGAGATTTCCGGGGAGGCTGCCCAGCCTGTCTATACGCTGAGGCAGCTCTCCGAAGACTTCCCGAAGCTGGGTATAGCTGGTGGAGCCGGGACCGACGTTGAAGGAGAGGGCCTGACCGAGGCCATCAGACAGGTAACCCCGGCAGCTTCAACCGACTTGGGCAGGGCTGTGCTGACAGGGGTCTTGATAGAGTCCAGTTCCGAACGGCTGCGGATGGTCTCAACCGATTCCTATCGTCTGGCACTCCGCGATCTGCCGGCCATCGGGCTGGAAGCAACCGGGCTCCTGCCGGCTCGGGGATTGCGGGAGCTGCCCAACACAGTGGGGGCCAGCAAGGTAAATGTCGCGTTCACCGAGCGTGAGGGCGTGTTTAGTTCCACGGCGGGCACTCTGCGGTTGCGCATGATCGAGGGGAACTTTCCCAAGTACGAGACGTTGTTGCCCAGCGAGTACCCCAACCAACTGGTGTGTAACCGAGAGGCTTTACTGGAGACGATTCGTCGGATGGAGTTGGTTGCCGAGGACCACTATCCGATCAGACTGACCATCACCGAGGGAGGAGCGGAAGTCAATGTGGTACGCCAGGACGTGGGCAGGGCCACCGACCACGTGGAAGGGGAATTTCAGGGAGAGAGCAGCAGCCTGGTAGTTGCTTTCAATCCCAGGTATCTGGCTGATGGAGTTGTGGCCACCGGCGCCGAGAAGGTGCGGCTGCGAATTATCGACGGCATGAAGCCCAGCGTGATAGACGATCCTGACCGAAAAGAGTTTCTCTATCTGTTGATGCCGGTCAACGTATAGATGGCTCTGGCCTGGCTGGCTCTGGCCGGGTTTCGGTCTTACCCGGAGTTGCGGTGGACGCCGTCGGCAGGAGTCAATCTGGTGGTTGGTGGCAATGGAGTGGGCAAGACCAATTTGTTGGAGGCGGTGGGGATCTTGTTCACGGCCGCCTCTTTTCGGGGAGCGCCTGATCGGGCATTGGTTGCCGCCGGACGGGATATAGCAGCCGTAAGGGGGGAGACCGATGACGAGGCCCCGCACACCATAGAGCTGGTGATGCATCGAACGGAGCGTCGCCGGTTGCTTCTCAACGGATCACGTCTCTCCCGGGTCAGCGACTTGGCCCGGGCCGGGCGGGTGTTGGTGTTCATCCCCGAGCATCTGGAGCTGGTGAAGGGCGGGCCTGCCCTGCGGAGGGAGTGGTTGGACGAGACCGCGGGGTTGCTGTGGCCCCTGGCCCGGGCCGATCAGGTCGATTATCAAAAGACGCTTCGTCACCGGAACGCTTTCTTGAAGACGGGCGACCAGGAGGATCACATCACCTTGGCAGTGTGGGATCAACGGCTGTCGATGTCGGGGGCCAGGGTGATGACTGCCCGCGCCCGGGCCTTCCGAGAAGTGGCCGATCCGGTGTCGCGGGCGGTCGCGGCCATCGCCGGATTGGGTGAGCAGGTCTCGGTTGACTATCGGTCGGATTGGGGAGGAAAGCTGGATCCCGCCGTGGAGATCGCTGACTGGGAGCAGCGTCTCCAAGCGGCGCTGATCGGATCCCGCCGACGCGATTTTCTGGTGGGCGCCACCACCGTGGGGCTTCACCGCGATGAGCCCGTCCTTACCCTGAACTGCAACGATACGCGCCTGTACGCAAGCCAGGGTGAACAGCGAACAATGGCTCTGGCTCTCCGGCTGGGCGTCTTCGAAGCTGTGGAACGGGCCGCGGGCGCTCCGCCCATCCTGGTGCTGGATGACGTGTTCAGCGAGCTGGACCAGGACCGGGCCGAGGCCCTGGTGAAATGGCTGCCCTTAACCCAGATCTTTATTTCGGCGGTGGATGAGAGCAAGGCACCGATCGGTGGAGAGGTCTGGAGAGTGTCGCCGGGGTCTCTGAAGTGAGCCGTCCGCGCACCAACCCCGTCCGGGCCGGCCACCAGGTGGAAGAGATTCTGGCGAAGATGGGGGTGCCCTGGGTCGCGGCCAATCTTCGAATCCGTCGGGAGTGGAGAGACCTGGTTTCGGGGCAGTGGCGGGACAAGGCCCGGCCCCTGGTTCTGGAAGAAGGGTGTCTGGTGGTGGAGGTCCCCTCGCAGATGGACGCCGCCCTTCTCCGCTACGGAACCGCCGGCTTGACCGACCAGATCAACGCCGCGCTCGGCTCCCAGGTCGTCACGAGTGTGAAAATTAACGTGCCCCGATCCCCGAAAGGGTGAAACCCCAGGTCACAGTCGATGTATGGCCATAGAGAGAGCTTGGAGTAATGCGGCGATTGTCACAGGGTTCTGCTAAAATAATGGAGTACGAAACGGGGTCGCTGAACACTCCTCCCCTTGCGATCCGTACGGCCAGTTTTCAAAAGAAGCAGTGAGCATACAGTGACCATCACCGAGCGTTACTCCGCCAAGGACATCCTTGTCCTGGAAGGCCTGGAAGCGGTGCGTCGCCGGCCCAGCATGTACATCGGCTCGACCGGCCCGCGGGGCCTTCACCATCTGGTTTGGGAGGTGGTCGACAACGCCATCGACGAGGCGATGGCGGGCCACTGCACCCTGGTCGACGTAATCCTTCAGGCGGACGGATCGGTGCGGGTTTCCGACAACGGGCGGGGAATCCCGGTGGGTCTTCATGCCCAGACCAGGATGTCCGCCCTGACCACCGTGCTCACCGTGTTGCACGCCGGGGGGAAGTTCGAGAAGGGTTCGTATCAGGTGTCGGGCGGTCTTCATGGAGTGGGGGTGTCGGTGGTCAACGCCCTCTCCGAGCGATTGGACGCCGAGGTGCGGCGGGAGGGCCGGATATGGACCCAGAGCTTCGAGAGGGGCCTGCCGGTGGGCAAGGTGGAGAAGGGGCGCAAGGTGACCCGGACGGGGACCACCATCACCTTCCTTCCCGATACCGAAATTTTCCAGGAAACGCAAGAGTTTTCCTATACAACGGTGGCTTCCCGGCTGCGGGAGCTGGCCTATCTGAACCGCAACCTCCAAATCCGGTTGACCGATGCCCGGAAAAGTCCGTCCGAAACCGAGTCCTTCCAGTACAAGGGCGGGATCCGGGACTTCGTGGACCATCTCAACCGCAATAACGATGTGGTGAACGCCCGCCAGATCGTCGTGGAGGATCAGGACGAGGAAGCCGAGTTGGAGGTGGCCCTGCAGTGGACCACCGGCTATCAGGAGAACGTGCTTTCGTTCGTGAACAACATCAGAACGGCCGAGGGAGGGACCCACGAGGAGGGATTCCGCCGCGCCCTCACCAAGGTGGCCAACGAGTTCGGCCGGGCCAAGAACTTCATCAAGGAAAAGGAGTCCAACCTGACCGGCGAGGACGCCCGGGAGGGGCTGACGGCAGTGCTGTCGGTGAGGGTGAAGAATCCGCAGTTCGAGGGGCAGACCAAAACCAAACTGGGCAACACCGAGATCCGCTCGTATGTGGAGAAGGCTCTCAACAAAGCCCTGCCCGAGTGGCTGGAGAAGCATTCATCCGAGGCCCGGGCGATCATAACCAAGGCGCTGGGAGCGGCCAAGGCCCGGGAGGCGGCCCGCAAGGCTCGGGAACTGACCCGGCGCAAATCACTCCTCGAATCCACCAGCCTGCCCGGAAAACTGGTGGACTGCTCCAGCCGGGACCCTGCGGAAAGCGAGCTGTTCATCGTGGAGGGAGACTCGGCGGCCGGGCCGGCCAAGCAGGCCCGCGACTCCCGGGTACAGGCCATATTGCCCATTCGGGGGAAAATCCTCAACGTGGAACGGGCCCGGTTGGGGAAGGCTCTGATGAACAAGGAGGTGAGATCGATCATCACCGCGGTGGGCGCCGGCATCGGGGAGGAATTCGACATCGAGAAGTGCCGCTACCACAAGATCGTGCTGCTCACCGATGCCGATGTGGACGGCTCGCACATCCGCACCCTGTTGCTCACCCTGTTCTTTCGTAATATGCGGGGATTGCTCGAAACCGGCTACATCTATATTGCCCAGCCTCCGCTCTATCGGGTCAAGCGCGGCGCCAGGGTGGTTTATCTGAAGAACGACCAGGAGTTGGAGGTTTTGCGCCGTAAGTACCCCAAGGTCAACCCCACCAGGTTCAAGGGGCTGGGAGAGATGAACCCTGACGAACTGTGGGACACCACCATGAACCCCGAGACCCGCACCCTATTGAAGGTGCAGACCAACAACCTGGCCGCGGCCATGGAAGAGAGCGAGCTGTTCCGAACCTTGATGGGCGATGACGTCCCGGCCCGCCGGGAGTACATCAGGACCCACGCCTCGGACATCCGCTTTCTCGACGTATGACCGAAGAGACGCCCTTCCTGCATCACCCCACCCTTTACAGCGGGCCGGCGATCGGCCTGACCGAAGAGATGTCCCAGTCCTTCATGGACTACGCCATGTCGGTGATCGTTTCCCGGGCGCTGCCCGACGTGCGGGACGGGCTCAAGCCGGTGCAGCGCAGGATCATCTATTCCATGAGCCAGGCCAATCTGGTTCCCAGCGGTCGCCATCGCAAGTGTGCCACGGTGGTGGGGGATGTCATGGCCCGATTCCACCCCCACGGCGATCAAGCCATCTACGACGCGCTGATCCGCCTGGGCCAGAACTTCAGCCTGGGACATCCGCTCGTGGATCCCCAGGGGAACTTCGGCAGCATCGAAGACCCCCCGGCGCAGATGCGCTACACCGAGTGCCGGCTCGCGGAGATCGCCATGTCGATGTTGGAGGGCATCCACGAGGGCACCGTGGACTTCGTGGAGAACTATGACGGTGAACACCGCGAGCCGGTGGTCCTCCCCTCCCGCTTTCCCAATCTGTTGGTGAACGGCGCTCAGGGGATTGCAGTGGGCATGGCCACCAATATCCCTCCCCACAACCTGGGAGAGGTGATCGACGCCTGTGTTTACCTCTTGGACAATCCCGACTGTCCGCCCGCCGACCTTCTGAAGTACATCAAGGGCCCCGATTTCCCTTCCGGGGGAGAGATCGTGGCCGATGATACGGTGAGGGAGGCGCTCATGACCGGCCGGGGCTCGATCAAGATGAGGGCGGTGGCCGAGCCGCGTGAGATCCGGCCGGGTCGCAGCGCCATAGTGGTCACCGAGCTTCCCTACCAAGTCTCCCAGGACCGGGTGTTGGAGAAAATCGCCGACCTGGTCAACCAAAAGGAGATAGGAGGTATCGCCGATCTCCGCAACGAGTCCTCTTCGCGGGTGGGGACCCGCCTGGTCATCGAGTTGAAAAGAGGGGCGGTGCCCGAGGTGGTGCAGAATCAGCTCTACAAGCGGACCCAACTCCAGAGCACCTTCGGGGTGAATATGGTGTCCTTGGTGGACGGCGTTCCTCGCGTTATGGGCGTCGCCGAGGCGCTCGGCCACTACTTGGACCAGCAGATGGAAGTGGTGGAGCGGAGGACCCGTTTCCGGCTGGACAAAGCCTCGGCCCGTGCTCACGTCCTCGAGGGCCTCTGCATCGCGGTGGACAACATCAGCGAGGTAATCGAGATCATTCGCTCATCGGTCAACACCCCCGAGGCCCGGTTGCGCCTGGCGACCCGGTTCGAACTCTCCGACATCCAGGCCAACGCCGTACTTGAGATGCCGCTGCGCCGCCTCACTGCCTTGGAGTCCGAGAAGCTGGCCACCGAGCTTGCCCAACTGCGGGAGGTGATCGCCGACCTGAAGGACATTCTGGCCAACCCCCCTCGCCGCTGGGCGATCATCCGCACTGCCCTGGTCGAGAACCGGAAGAAATACGCGGTCGCTCGCCGCAGCCGGCTGATCGATGAAATGGGCGAGGTTTCCATCGAGGACCTGATCGCCGACGAGGAGTTGATCATCACCGTGTCGCGGACCGGCTATGTGAAATCGGTGGACGCCAAGTCCTATCGCACCCAGGGACGGGGTGGCCGGGGGGTGAAGGCCGCCGGGCTGGCCGAGGACGATGTCATCTCCCACCTGGTCCACACCACCGCCCACTCTTATCTTTTGTTCTTCACCAACCGGGGAGTGGTGCACCGGCTGAGGGCCCACGAGATCCCCCGCCAGTCGCGGACCGGCAAGGGAGTGCTGGCCCATGCCGTTCTGCCCATCGAGGCGGAGGAGCGGATCGAGGCGATCATCGACACCCGCGACTATGAGACGGTGAAATACCTGGCGATGTTCACCCGCCAGGGCATGGTTAAGAAAACTCAACTCAAAGCTTACGAGTCCCTCTACAAGACCCTAAGGGCTATCAACCTGTCACCCGGTGACGAACTGGTCGCGGTGCGGCCCACCAACGGCCACAATGACCTGCTGCTCTTCACCGAGAAAGGTCAAGGGCTCCGCTTCCACGAGGGGGACATCCGCCCGACGGGAAGAGCCACGCGTGGGGTGATAGGCATCCGGCTGCTGGGGGATGACCGGGTGGTGGGGGCCTGCTCGGATATGGAGGGCGACGAGGTGCTGCTGGTCACCTCCAAGGGGTTCGCCAAGCGCACCAAGATGAACCTGTTCTCGTTGCGCAAGAGAAAAGGGCAAGGTGTGATTGCTATGAAGTTGTCCAAGGCCAGGGGGATATTGGTGGGCGCCCGGGCGGTGGGCCCTGAAACCGAGGTGATGCTTATCTCTGCACGGGGGATCGCCATCCGCACGGTGGTGTCCTCGGTGAGCAGGCAAGGCCGCTACGCCACGGGAGTGAAGGCGATGCAGGTGGGAGAGGACGAGACGCTGTCGGCGTTCGAGATCGTTCCCGCCGAAAACGGGGACGGCTGACCGAGCCGCGGTATCAGCAACGGCGCGCCCGGTAGTCTCTAAGTGGTGCTAGACACCCAGCCCACCCACTCGGTTCACCGGGTTCGGAGGATCGTCCGCCGGGTGGACCCCTGGACAGTTCTGAAGGTTTCTTTCATCGTCTATCTGGTGGCGGCGTTCGGGTTCATGTTGGCCTCGGTGATGTTCTGGGAGGTGGTGGAGAGGTCGGGAATGCCCCAAAAGATCACCGACTTCCTGATCCAAATCACTCTTCTGGACGAAGGGGAAGCCCCGTTTTCCAACACCGAGCAGTTCATCCGCCTCTCGGCGATCCTAGCCGTGACCTGGGCGGTTTTGTCCAGCGGTCTCACCACCCTGGCGGCCATCATGTACAACCTGGTGGCCGATGTGGTGGGCGGGGTGGAGGTGGTGCTGTTGGAGGAGAACGTGGTTCCGGTGCTGGTGGCCACCGCTCCCTCCGATCCCCCTCCGGTTGCGCCGTTTTCAGAGCATCCCGGCCCGGCCGGTTCCGACCAGCCCACCATGCTGGTGGAGACGGACTAGTTCCGCACCGCGAACCACATCCGGACCCACCCCAATACACGAGTGGCCAAAGGTGCCCCGAGCCGGAATCAAGCTTTTCCACCTTCACCAAACCTGCTCCTTCTATCCCGGTAAGGCTGACAGCCTCAGCCGGGGAATTCCCCAGCCTTTCCGTTGTAATGCATGACATATCCTGTTGACCCAACCAGGCGTAGTCAACGAAGGATCGTAGGTGGGACGACTTCCAACTTGATGGGGGAAGGCGACCGTCCTCCCATACCGCTCGTGGTGGGCTTTTCGTGAGACGCGATGGAGAGATCAAGGCCTGACTACGGGTCCAGAACGACCCCCCAACGTGGAGGTTCTCGTTTTTCATCCAGCTTTGTGGGCCCACCTGGATTTGAACCAGGGACCTCATCCTTATCAGGGATGCGCTCTAACCAACCTGAGCTATGAGCCCTAAATGAATCCAACACCATCTTAACTCTGTTGATTCTGTGCAGTGGCCGGTTTTGGCCCGGCGCCTTCCAAAACCCACAGGGTTGTACCCGAATTCGGATATTGGTTACCCACAAAATCAAGCGGGAAGGCCCTCACCTCACCACCAAGGACCGTCAACAACTATGGGAAGCAGACTTAGCGGCCCGCACTTCGCGGTGCCTGCGAGGGCGGAACCAACTATCGTTCGAGAGAGCGAGTTTCGGATGGAAAGATGGGAGTCCGACAAATGATTGATCGACCAGTACCGCTCTCCCCAACTCCACAGACGGCCGCGACCGAGACTTTCTTGGAGCACTGAGATGGCGCGGCAGGCAGGGGCGGTTGTGGTTGGAGCCGGGATCGCGGGCGTGGCGACTTGCTATGAGTTGGCCGTGATGCAGGGAGTGGAAGGAGTGATTGTCGTTGACCCCCGTCCGCCACTTTCGCTCACATCTGACAAATCATCAGAGTGCTATCGCAACTTCTTCCCTAACAAGCCGATGGTTGACTTGACCAACCGCTCCATTGACATCCTGGAGGTCATGAAGGAGCAATCGAACGACTTCTTCAGCATGTCACGGAGGGGATACCTGTTTGTCACGGGGGACAGCGAGCAATTGGCGTCTCTCACAAAGGCCGCACAAGCGAGTTCGGGGTTTGGCGCAGGCCCAGTTCGAATCAATCGGCACGCCAGCGCCACTGAAGAGAAGTCAGGCTTCGATATCTACCAGACTCCCCGAGCCCTCTTGGGCCGGTTCCCTTATCTGAGCAGCGAAGCGCTCGGTGCGGTGCACGTCCGACGGGGCGGATGGTTCAGCGCCCAGCAGCTCGGGGCCTGGATGCTGGAAGTGGCAAGAAGCCACGGAGCGGAGGTGATCGTTGATGAGGTAGTTGATATCAAGATCGTCAGAGGGAGCGTCTCAAGCGCATTGTTGCGGTCGGGCGGGCGGATCTCGACACCAGTTGTGGTCAACGCCGCCGGGCCAATGTCGCAGCAACTGGCCCATTTGGTGGGAGTTGAACTACCCCTTCAAGCATCGGTTCACCACAAAGTGTCGTTTAGGGATCACCTTGGAGCGTTTCCCCGTGATGCTCCGATGCTCTTGTGGACCGACCCTCTGAGTATCGACTGGAGCGATGAGGAGAGATCCGCTCTAGTTGCGGAAGGGTTCGACGAGTTGCTGGGGGAGATAGCGACCCCGGTCTTCGGTCGGCCCGAAGGCGGCATCGATTCGCCTTTCTTCGAAGCTCTCTGGAACTACCGGCCCGATGTTCGAGATCAACCAACCTGGCCGGCCCCTGCGCCAGACTTCATGTTCCCCGAGGCCGTCATGCGCGGAATGGCCGCCATGGTGCCTTCTCTGGCCCGGTACCGCGATCATCTGCCTTACTCGGTTGTCGATGGCGGATATGTCATGAAAACTCCGGAGAACCTCCCTCTGATCGGACCGGCGGGCCCTGAGGGGTTCTATCTCATGACCGGGATGTCGGGATACGGGGTGATGATTTGCACAGGAGCCGCGGAACTCGTTGGCTGCCATTTGACCGGAAGCGACCTCCTTGAGTCTGCGGACGCGTTTCTTCTCAGCCGCTATGAGGATCCCGAGTATCTGGCGAAGCAAAACCTGGTGGACACCGGCGAGCTGGCCAAGCAGGGAGCCAGGACCTCATAGAACAGAGACACCTTGCAACACCGAGCGCGGGCCATCTCCGTCCGGCACGAATAGACGTCGGTCCTCAGATAGATCCCCGACCCGGGCGATAGGACCGAAACGTGACGAACTCGAGTATCAAGATCGATAAAGCTCAATACGTTATAACGGTCGATGACAAGAGAAGGATTATCCAAAACGGCTCGGTTGTGGTCCGAGATGGACAGATAACCCACGTTGGCAAAGCCGACGAACTCCGCCATATCCAGGCGAATCGGGTAATCGACGCCACAGACATGATCGTGACGCCCGGGTTCGTCAATGGTCATATGCACATCAGCTACGCCCATTCTGTCCGTGGCATCTTTCCCGATGACGTCCCCGACCGATTGAAACACGTTTTTGCCATGCAATCGGTCATGACCGAGGAGGAGGAGTATCTGACCACCTTGCTCGGTTTGGCGGAATTGCTTCGGACGGGAACCACGACCTTCGTCGATCCGGGCACGACCAAATATCCGGAGGCGTGCCTGGCTGCTTACGACGAAGCCGGGTGCCGGGTAGTAATCGGTGAGCAGGTCCAGGATCTGGAGAACGGGTTGCATCTTCCGGTCTATGACACCGCCGATGCGCTAGAGCGTTTGGAAGCTTCCATCACGGGACTGGACGGATGTCTTTCGGGACGGATGCGGGCCTGGGCCATGCCATTCTCCCTTGATTTCTGCAGCCCGGAGCTTCTGATTGGAGCCAAGAGGATTGCCGACCACTACGGAACCGCCATGACACTCCATCACTCGGGTGGCGCCCGAGCGCCGGGATCAGCGCCAACAGAACGACTGGCGGAGCTTGGGATTCTCGGTCCCAACGTGGTGCTCTCTCATTGCATGGACCTGACCGAAAGCGAAATAGAACTCATCGCCGGATCAGGGGCCGCGGTGGTGATTTGTCCCAGCACAGTGATGAAGGCCGGAGGCAACACTGGTAGGGGGGGACGACTTCCTGAGTTATTGAACGCCGGCATCCCAGTGTCCCTGGGAACAGACTCCGTCAACAGTTCCAACTTCTCGGACATGGTGCGTTGTATGAATCTCGCGGCAACCGTTTACAAAGATGTTCGGGGAGACAGGAGCCTTATACCCGCGGAGACAGCACTTGAGTTGGCAACCCGAACCGGCGCCGCTGCGTTGCAGTTCGGCAATTCGCTGGGTGTCATAGAGGTGGGAAGGAGGGGCGATCTGGTTCTCTTTGACACGCGCCGCTCCGAGTGGCGATCTTTGATAGATCCAGTCCGAAATCTTGTGTACTCGAGCACCGGCGAATCGGTGGATACGGTGATCGTCGAGGGCAGGGTGGTGGTGGAGGCGGGCAGACCGCGCTTTGCGGATGACTTATGGGGGCTGATCCAACGGGTGGAGGAGGTCGGGAAACGAATACGAAAAGTCACTGGTGTCGGGTTCCCATCACGATGGCCGATTGTCTAGGCACCGTGTAGGCTTGGGACCAGTAACCGCTATTTGAAAAGCGCGTTCATACAAAAACCCATGACGGGCCGTTCCCTGGTGGCGTTGTGTGCCGGATACGCTTGGAAAAGAAGAAGAGGAGAATAGCGAATGAGCAGATTTATACGACAGCACTACAGGTTCTTAGGACTCGTCGTGGTGCTCGGTTTGGTGCTGGCCGCCTGTGGCGGCGATGACGCCACGACCACTACCCAGGCACCCCCGGCGACCACCCAGGCACCCCCGGCGACCACCGAGGCACCCCCGGCGACCGAGGCTCCAACCACTACTGCCGCCGAGGCAGCGCCGGAACCATCGGGTGCGGGAATTGTGATCGGTTTGGGTACCGAACCCGGATCGCTCGATCCTCAAGCCGTTGACCAGTTCGCCATGTTCACCATCAACGACAACGTCTTTGACAAACTGGTGACGCGCAATGCCGCCGGCGATCTGGTGCCCGGTGTGGCTACTGACCTCGGCACTCCAGTGGACGATACGACCTGGCAATATACGGTGCAAGAAGGCGTGAGCTTCCACAACGGCGAGCCTCTCAACGCCGATGCCGTCGTACACAGCGTCCTTCGGATAATCGACCCGGACTACGCGACGCCGCTCAAGGACAACCTAGGGACCGTGGTGGGTGCGGAGAAGGTGGACGAATACACCGTCAACATTCTCACCAGCGGCCCTGATCCGCTGATTCCAACCAGGATGACATTGCTCTACATCGTTCCGCCCGAGGCATCTCAAAGCGCGGGCTTTGGTGAGAATCCGGTTGGCTCAGGTGCGTACAGGTTCGTTTCCTGGGACCGCGGCATCGCTGTCGAACTGGAGGCGAACCCCGACTACCGGGGTGGCGCTTCGTCGGTATCCACTGCGCGGTTTACTTTCATCGAAGAGTACGGAACACGTCTGGCCGGCGTCCTCAATGACGAGATCGACCTCATGACCGACCTGCTTCCCGAGGACAATGCCCGGGTGGATCAATCGTGGACCACACCCACCGGGCTCAAGCAGTTCATCGTGTCTCTGAACGCCCGCGCGGGCAGTCCCGTCGAGGATGTGCGAATCCGCCAGGCGCTCAACCATGCGGTGGACAAGGAGGCAATCGCCGAGGGTCTGTTCTCGGGGATAGGAGAAATTCTGCAGGGTCAGATGCTGAACCCCAACTGGTTCGGATTCAATCCCGACCTCGATCCTTACCCCTACGACCCCGACCGCGCCCGTGAGTTGCTCGCGGAAGCCGGCGCCACCGGGTTGGAAATCCAGCTCGTTTCCCTGGTGGGCAATTCGCTGCTCGACCGCGAGACCACCGAAGCGGTGGCTGCATACTGGGCCGAGGTGGGTGTAAACGCCGAGATATTCATACCCGAGTTCTCCGAGTACATCGACCGCCTCATCGATCGCGAGAATCGTCCTGACGCCATCTTCGTGCCACATGACAACATCCTGTTCGACGGTGACCGGACGCTGTCTGCCTACTACCACTCTCAGGGTTGCTGCGGTTCCATGGACCCGTCAGAAGCGGATGAATGGATTGACGCTGGACAAACCGAAATCGACCAGGCTGCTCGGTTGAAGCTGTACCAAGATGTCGGGCAGGCTGGACACGACGGGGCCTGGTACGTCTGGCTCATCAGCATTCCCAATGTCTTCGCCGGGACCGACCGGATCGACTGGTCCGCCCGCGCTGACGGTTTGATCCATCTGGTTGACATAGGAGTGTCCTCCTAGGACCCCAACACATTCAACACCGGGCGTATCATCGGATCGGGTGGCGCGCCCGGTGTTGAAGCAACGAGACGGGAGAAGCCATGGGCCGATACTTGCTGAAGCGCCTGTCCCAAGCAGCGTTGGTAGTGGTCTCGGTGATGGTGGTGGTCTTCGTGGTGACGCGCCTCATCGGAGATCCGGTGGCGGTGATGCTGCCTCTGGAGGCCACGGAGGAGAATCGCGCACTCCTTGAAGCGCAACTCGGCTTGGATAGACCGATCCTGGTCCAACTGGGCGACTACATCGTGGACGCCGTCCAACTCGACCTCGGGGACTCCCTCTGGCAACGACGCCCAGCGATCGACATCGTTCTCGAACGGTTGCTCCCCACCATTGTTCTGGTGGCAGCCGGCTTCGCTCTGGGGGTCCTGCTTGGCGTGGTGATCGGGGTCGTCTCCGGTATGCGGCCCGGGGGGTGGGTGGACCGAGCTGCCGTCACTCTCGGTCTGCTGGGGGTCTCGCTCCCACAGTTCTGGATCGGGTTGGTGTTTATCGTGTTCTTCAGTGTGGGTCTCGGGTGGTTCCCTACGTCCGGTTCCGGCGGGATCGAGCATCTGGTGCTTCCGGCGTTCGTGCTCGCCCTACCGATCGTGGGACGCATCGCCTTGGTTACGAGATCTTCGATGATCGATGAATTGAACGCGCAGCACGTCAAGGACGCGACCGCCCGAGGAGTATCTCGGGCTCGTATCGTGATCGTTCATGCCCTTAAAGGCGCCGGCATCGCCACCATCACCATCGCCGGCTGGGAGTTGATCGGCGCCTTGGCCGGAGGAGCGGTCGTGGTCGAGACGGTTTACGCCTGGCCGGGGATCGGTTTTACCGCAATGCAAGCCATAGAGCGGCACGACATCATCCTCCTCCAAGCGGTTGTCTTCGTGATAGCGATCATGGTGGTCGTGATCAACATCATCGTTGACGTCACCTACACGTTGCTCGATCCGCGAGTGAACTTCGATTGAGTGCCATGGACTCCGCCCCTCACCCTGGTAGTCGGGCCAACCGCCCGCGATCGGCCGGTTGGCTCATTCGGATTCTCCGTGATCCCACTGCCGTGTTTGGAATCCTTGTCCTGGTGCTGTTGGTCGCAACCGCCCTCTTCGCCCCAATGATCGCTCCACTAGACCCCAATAAGCAAGATCTGGGTGGGCGGCTGCTTCCGCCCTTCTACGCCGAGGGCGGCTCCTTTGAACACATCCTCGGCACGGACCAACTGGGCCGGGACGTGTTCTCACGGGTCATCCACGGCGCCAGAATATCTCTCACCATCCCCCTGGTAGCGGTGACGCTGGCCGGCATCTTCGGGACCGCGGTCGGCTTGCTGGCCGGATACCGGGGCGGAAGGACAGACGCCGTCATCATGCGCATCGTCGACACGCTGTTCTCTTTCCCCGGACTCCTCCTGGCCCTGACGATTCTCGCCGTGGTGGGGCCGAGTTTCTTGACTCTTGCCATCGTGCTGTCACTAAGGATCTGGATGGTGTTCGCCCGGATGACGCGAGGGCTCGTCCTGTCGGCGCGAGAGGCCGAATACGTGGAGGCGGCGGAGCTGGTCGGGGCATCACCGGTTCGCATCATGGTGCGCCATATCGCGCCCAACCTCACCGCGCCGCTGCTGACCTTGGCGGTCCTCGAGTCGGCCCATGTGATTCTCTCCGAGGCCGCCCTCTCGTTCCTCGGGCTGGGAATCCAGCCACCGCAGACCTCGTGGGGACTCGACGTGGCGATCGGTCGACAGTACGTCTTTTCCGCTCCCTGGTTGATCCTCTTTCCCGGAATCGCCATCGCGGTGGCGGTGTTGGGGATCAATCTCCTGGCCAGTTGGCTCAGAGTCGCAGCCGATCCCGAGGAAAGCGCCAAGCGGTTCGCCGCGGCAGCCGACGCCCCTACGGGCTGGTCGGGATGAGACACGGCGACCATCTCCTGGAAATTCGCAATCTTGAGGTGGTCTTCCCGGCTCGGGGCGGCACGGTCCAAGCTGTCCGGGATGTCTCCTTCACTGTCGATGCGGGTGAATCACTGGGGATTGTCGGCGAGTCGGGGTCCGGCAAGAGCACCATAGCTCGTGCGGCCCTAGGGCTGATCGAGCTGCCGGGCCGGATCATCGGCGGCGAGGTTCTGTGGAGGGGCCGGTCGCTCCGGGATAAGAGGGTCTCCCGGCGGGTGCGCGGCCGGGAGATCAGCATAGTGTCCCAAGACCCCATGGCGTCGATGAACCCGATCCTCACGATCGGCACGCAGATGAGCGAGGTCATGACGCGGCATCTGGATCTAGGCAGGAGGGAAGCCCTCACGAGAGCAGCCGATTTGTTGGAGAAGGTTGGGATCCCCGACCCCGGGCGCCGCCTCGGTCAGTATCCGTTCGAGTTCTCCGGCGGCATGCAGCAGCGAGTGGTAATTGCCATAGCGCTGTCGTGTGATCCCATGATGCTGATCGCCGACGAGCCGACCACGGCTCTCGACGTGACCACCCAGGCGCAGATCCTCGAACTGATCTCCTCTCTTCAGAGAGATTTGGGTCTGGCGCTCCTGCTGATCACTCACGACCTCGGGGTGGTCGCCGGGGCCTGTGACTTTCTCAATGTCCTGTACGCGGGGGAGATCGTCGAGTCGGGGACGGCAGACGAGTTGTTTTATCGCCCCCATCATCCGTATACGGCTGCTCTTTTGGGCTCAACACCTCGCCTCGATGTGAAGGCGGAACGTCTCATGACAATCGAGGGCCAGCCTCCCGATCTTCGACATGTCAACGCCGGCTGCAGCTTCACCCCTCGATGTCCCTACGCAACGACCCGTTGTGAGTCCGTGTCACCGGTTCTTGAACTATCTTCGGAAGGCCGGGGATTTGCCTGCTGGCATCCTTTGAACAGTCGACCGGACCTGGCGGCCACTCGGGAGAAGTTCGGGCATGGCTAGCGCCCTCCTCGAAGTTCAGGGACTCACGGTCACATACAACGTCGGCCGCGTGGGCTTCTGGGGTCAACGCCAAACGCGCCTTACCGCGGTCGACGACATCAGCTTCTCGATCGAGCGCGGTGAGACGTTCGGGCTGGTGGGGGAGTCGGGCTCGGGCAAAACCACAACCGGGCGCGCCATTCTGGGGAAGGTGCCCATCACCTCCGGTCGTGTCAGATTCGCAGGCCGCGACATCACCGGGCTGGAGGGGCGGGAACGGCGATCGATACGCCGGAACATGCAGTTGATTCCTCAGAACCCCTATGGAAGCCTCAACCCTCGCATGAAGGTCCGAGAACTCATCGCCGAACCGCTGGTGGTGCACCGACGGTTCAAAAGCGCCAGGGGAGCTGCCGAACGAGTGGTTGAGTTGCTCGAACTGACAGGCATGAATGCAGCCGATATGGACAAATATCCGCATGCGTTCAGCGGTGGTCAACGTCAGCGAATCGTTATTGCCCGTGCGCTGGCGCTCAACCCCGATCTGATCATCGCCGACGAGCCGGTTTCGGCATTGGACGTATCTATTCAGGCGCAGGTCGTCAACCTGCTGCAGGATCTTCAAAAACGGCTCGACCTCACCTACATTTTCATTGCCCATGACTTGGCCGTCGTGCGCCACATCTCTCATCGGGTGGGAATCATGTACGCCGGAAAGCTCGTGGAGGTTGCAACCGGAGAGAGGATCTACCGGAATCCAATCCACCCCTACACGGAGGTTCTTCTATCTTCTGTTCCCATACCCGATCCGAGGATTGAGCGCGCTCGAGCGCTGAATGTGATACCAGGTGAGGTGCCGGACCCGATAAACCCACCCACGGGATGCCGTTTTCACACCAGGTGCCCTCTTGCCGAGGCGCGGTGTCGCGATGCTGAGCCAGCGTTGGAAATCAAAGCACCGGACCACAAAGCGGCATGTTGGTTGCGTTAGCCAATGGATCCACATTTCCATGTGGCGCGCACCGCTAAAAGCCACGGACTGTCCGGATTGATGCTGCAATGAGTCAGAGGCTGGGCCGCTCTTACAGGAGGCTGCTCGCCGGCTATACGATCTCGAATGTCGGTAACGGGATTCTGGTAGCGGCCTTTCCGTTGTTGGTAGCTTCAACTACCCGGAACCCCGTGGTGATAAGCGGGCTAACTGTGGCTGCCGGTCTTCCCTGGATCCTGGTCGGGCCCCTCTCGGGGACGATCGTTGATCGAGTTGAACGCCGAGGTCTGATGGTTCTGGCTGAAGCCGGACGGGCGGTAGTCATGGGCGTTGCCGCCCTCTACGTCTTCATGGGCGGCGAGTCAATCGTCGTCTTGTATGCGTTTCTGTTACTCATTGGTATAGGTGAGACCCTCTTTGATCCCGCGGGCCTTGCCCTTGTGCCCGGGTTGGTGACCCCCGCCCAACTCGACATCGCTAACAGTTGGCTGTTTGGAACTCAGACCTTGGCTCAACGCTTTGCAGGGCCGGCGCTCGGAGGATGGCTCTTTGCTTACGCGGCATGGGCGCCGGTTGGGGTAGATGCAGTTTGTTTCCTGACGGCGGCCATAGTCGTGGTGGGGCTTCCAAGGGGAGGGAAAGAAAGACTGTCGGAAGACCGTGGCGCCGGGCTACTGGCTGAAACTCTCGAAGGGTTGCGCTGGGTGTGGACAGACGGTGTCCTGAGGGCTTTTGTAATAGGCAGCGGTACTCTCCATTTCGCAACTGCTGCTAGTTTGTCGGTCTTCGTGTTGATTGCCCAGGACCGCTTCGGGCTGACGGGTTTTGGTTTCGGTCTCACCCTCAGCGCGTTGGCTGTGGGCTACTTCCTTGGTTATATCGCGGCTCCGCCAATTGCTATGAAGCTCCCGCGGTGGAGGATTTGCGTTGCTGCGGTGCTTGTCGTAGCGAGCGGATTCTCGCTGGTGGGATTCTCAAGAGTCGCTTTGATCGGTGGGCTGGGATTGGCGGTGGTCGGGTTTGCGACTGCTCAGATCGATGTTGTGGCCATGTCCTATCGCCAGGCGGCGGTGCCTGATCGGATTCTCGGGCGTGTCTTGGCCGGCTTCTTGTTCGTGGTCCATGGGGCGGTACCCATCGGAGCTATTTTCGGGGGATTAGTGGCTGCGTGGGCCGGAATCGGCTACACCTACATGGCTTCAGCCCTCTCGGCGGCGGCCGTTGCACCCTACCTGTGGTTTACCTTGAAGGATGCGGTGCTGGATCCCCGTCGAGTTCAACGGGGGACGTCAGACTCCTAGGGTTTTGGGTTCGGACCCTCTTTGGCTCACAGTCTCCGCAGTTTCCGGCCCGGCGAACCACCTCAGAGCACTCTTTGAGCCGCCTGTTAGGCGGGGGTCAGAAGCGTTTCCAGAGCACCGCAGAGACGTTTTGTGTCATTCTGATCCACTCCCAGGTGTGTGACTATCCGAATCCGCCTCTCGCCAAAAGCACCGACGCCGAAGCCCCGTGAAAGCAACTGGTCGACGAGTTGGGCTGCCGTCGGACCGTCTCGAGAAATATCGAAGATCACGATGTTGGTCTCTGCCGGCAAGACTTCTTCCACCCACCCAAGGCATTCCAGCGCTGCTGCGATCTGAGCCGCGTGGCGATGATCGACTGCCAGTCTCTCCACATTGTGATCGAGGGCATACAAGCAAAGTGCTGCCATGAAGCCAGACTGTCGCAAGCCTCCTCCGATGCGCTGTCGAATGCGCCAGATTCGTTGAATGAATTCTTTGGAGCCAGCGAGCACCGCGCCAAAGGGACAACCGAGGCCTTTTGTGAAACAGATCACGACGGAATCAAACGGCTCTGCATAGTCCTTGGCCGATATGCCCGTCTTGACAACTGCGTTCATCAGCCGGGCTCCGTCCATGTGAGTTGCCACTCCGGCCTCGGCGGCGATTTTGGCGACGTCTCTTAGTTGCTGGAGAGGCCAAACAGCACCGCCTCCCATGTTGGCGGTTTGCTCGACAGTGACCAAGGCGGTCTCGGGAAGATACAAATTTCCTTTAGGCCGCAGTGCCGCGGCAACCTGGTGTGGGCTAAACATCCCGTTTTCGCCGTCCACCAACTGTGTCTGCACTCCGGCGATAGCACCCGAGCCACCAGCCTCAAAATTGACGATGTGTGAAGTCCTCTCACAAATCACTTCATCGCCGGGGCGGCAGTGAGCGGCGAGGGCGACCTCGTTTGCCATCGTTGCTGAGGCCATGAAGATGGCGTCTTGTTTGCCGAGGATCTCTGCCACGCGATCCAGGAGCCTGGCCGTTGTTGGGTCTTCACCCTTTTGCTCATCACCGATTGGTGCGTCGAGAGCTGCTTCCCGCATCTCACGGGAAGGTATCGACTTGGTATCGCTGAAGAAATCGGTCGTGCCCGGCGGCGTAGTGGTCTGCTTCCCTCCGTAGATACCAGCCATTTAGTCTTCACCTACCTCCGATGCGGCGAATACCGCATACACCTGCAATAGCTGCACCTCGCATCATAGGCTTGGTGGTCAAGAAGGCGAAATGTGGAACACAGACACCTGACGTTGTCGCTAGCTGATTGTGTTGTTGAAGGATTTGTCGCCGGCCTCTGGTGACATTGATGCCTCGAACGCTGCGCCGACCGGCGCTGGTCACATCCCAAGACTCAAAGGCATTGGACCTGGATTGCTCCAGCGCGTTATCCTCGGTCTCCAATAGGGGGACGTAGCTCAGCCTGGAAGAGCGCCTGCTTTGCAAGCAGGAGGTCGTGGGTTCAAGTCCCATCGTCTCCACAAATACTGTGCTGTTTGCCCTGGTCACAGGAGTATAGGCGGTTGGTGTACCGTTCTGGGTGTCAGTTTGTGTTGGGGGGTTGGTTGGGTAACTTGCGGGGGGTGGTGTGGTCCTGTTGGGGGGTTTGGTTAGATGTTTAGGTAGTCCGCCCATTGTTGTAGGACTTTGGCTCTTTCTGTGAGGAGGTCGTAGCGCATGTAGGGGTCGTCGGTTCTTCCGTGGGCTAGGACGGCTTCTGCTAGGTCGTCGTCTATGCCTGTTTTCTTTGCCCAGGTTCGGAAGCATGTCCTGGCGCCGTGGACGTCCATCTCGATTCCGTTGTCCTCAAGTAGGTTCCCTAGGGTCTGGGAGTATATTTTTCCGCCCCTGGGCGCGGTGAATATTAGTCCGGTGCGGCTTCCGGGCGGGGCGGTGTCTTTGAGCACTCGTATCAAAGCGTCGCAGAGGGGCACGCGGAGGCTCAGGCCGTCTTTGGACGCTGGTATGGTCAATGTGCCTTTGTTGAGGTCGACCTGGTCCCAGGTGGCGTTCAGGGCTTC
Organism: Acidimicrobiia bacterium; assembly: GCA_965261135.1. Lineage (GTDB taxonomy): Bacteria > Actinomycetota > Acidimicrobiia > Spongiisociales > ZC4RG35 > Bin76. The sequence goes on along the minus strand of OZ253443.1, from coordinate 2,608,851 downwards.
GCCGCTGCGGACGCCGGTGAGGAAGATGAGTATGAGGGCGTTGATGGCGTTGGGGTGGGCGCCGGACGCGGCCACGGTCCTGATCGCGTCTTCGAGGAGCCAGTGGTCGAGGGCTTTGTGGTGCTCGGTTGTTGTGTGGACTGGGCCGAGACCGGGTAGGGCTCGGGGGACGGGGTTGGTTTCACACAGTTCCCAGGCGATGGCGTAGTCCATCACCTCGCTGATCCGACCCGCGATCTTTACGGCTGTTGGGTTTATGCTGGTCCATATCGGCTGCAGGAGTTGGATGATGTGGAGGCTGCTGATTTGATCCGGCGGAAGGGGTCCGATGTAGGGGAACACATAGGTGCGGAGGCTGTTCATCCAGATTTGGTAGCTGCGGCTTCCTTCCCGCCACCAACCGCGTGCTTTTAAGAGCTCGATGTACTCGATGGCGATTTCTTCGAAAGTGCGCTTCCCGCTGGATCGGGGGTCGCGGCCTGCTTGGACGGCTCGGGTGTTGGCTGCGGCCTTTTTACGCGCCTGCTTGAGGGTGAGGTAGGAGTACTTCCCCAATCTCAGTGTTGTGACCTTCTGTAGGATGCGGATCCTTTGCTCGAAGAATATGACGAACTGGCCGGACTTGAGCAATCTGGCGTCTGCGGTGAGGCCGTGACTCCCGGGACCGTCGGTATGGCGTCCGGGCTTCTTGAGGGTCCGGAGAAACGCGTCGGTGAGTCTTTGAGGTTGATACTTAGCCATTTGTTGTTCTCTTTTCTGCTCGTTTGTTCGGGATTAGGTGTGAAGGCTTGAGGATGGTGGTGGGCGGGGGTGGGGCATGGTCAGTCGGTGGTGGTGGCGCCGGTCAGGTACCGGGACCACTGTTCCATCACTGCTCGCCTCTGCTCAAGCAGGTCGATACCCGCGGGCAGGTCGGGGACGGTGTGTCCGAGAATCAGTCGTACCAGGGTGCGTTCGATGCGGTTCTCGATTGCCCAGGAGGCAACGCTGCTGCGATATCCGTGCGGAACGCTTCCAATTCGGTGCGCCTTCATGAGTTTGCTGAGCGTGCCATCAGAGATCGGCCCGCCCCTCTGGGAGGGGAACACAAACCCGACACCGCCGGTGCGCTCTCTGGCCTGGTCGAAAATGGCGAGGACGGGTCCGGTAAGGGGGATCCTGTGGGGTTGGCCGGATTTGGTCCGGCTACCTGGCACAGTCAGTACGGCGTCGTCGTAGTTGACTTCTTCCCATCGGGCACCGCGGATCTCTTTCTGCCTGGCCCCGGTGTGTGCCATCACCTTCGCCACGGACTTGGTGGCCCAGTGAGCACGCGACGAGTCGATTCGCTCCAGTGCTGGGGCGACCTGGTCGTGGGGAAGCGCCGGCATGTGCTCGCCCCGGGTCTTGATGAGTCCCAGCGCCTTAGCGACTATCTCTGTGGGATCATCACCCCGGAGGTTGTGCGCCCGGACCCAGGCAAAGATAACCCGCAAGTGGGACAGCACCTGACGGGCTGTCTCGGGCTTCTCCCGCAGGAGAGGCACTAGGAAAGCCATCAGATGGGCGCTGGTGACTACCTTCACCCTAAGGTCACCGATATGGGGGTAGACAAATTTTGCCAAGTCGGTTACCCATCGCTTCCGGGTACCGGTGCCTCTCCATCCGACCGAGCGGATCTCGACCACTTTTCCGCCTACTTGGCGGACGGTGAGTTTCATTGTCGGGGATCCCGGCGTGCTGCGATCTCATCCAGAGCCGCCCAGGCGCGCCGTCGGGCCTCTTCGAGGGCGACTTCGGGGTAATGGCCGTGGCCGAGGTTGGTGACCTGCCCGTCGATCGTCACCCGCTGCACCCAGGACTTGCTAATACCCCGGCTCGTGTTCTGCACTCGCAACCAATGGCCGGGCACCTCATAGTCCCGGTAATATCCCGGTTGGCGGATTTGGGCCACCCGTGTCGCGGACAGTTTCCCTCTCCATTTTTTGTTCTTCTGGTTGGTCATCTTTCTTTCCTGTCGTTCGCCCTGTTGCGGAGCCATGCTTCCACTTCGGATTCGATCCATCCCACCCGGTTGGAGGAGAGTCGGACCTGTTTGGGGAAGAGGTCCTGAGCGACGAGGCGGTAGATCGTCGCTCGGTGCAGTCCGACCTTCGCCTCGACCTGGTCGATGGACAGGATCCGGATGGGGGGTGTTTCCTGGTCGCCAAGGTTTCCGCTCGGTGGGAGGCCGTCACTTCCGCTGGACGGCACTTCTGGCTGTTTTTGGGGGACGGCTGCCGGGGTGTTGGGTGGGACAGCCCAGTTAGTAGCGGGTTTGGTGTTCATGGTCCTGTACCTTTCTCCGGGTCTCGAAGGAGGGAGCGAGGACCGCACCGCGTCAACGATGGAAGCCTGGAACTGTGTCCGGGCTGCGGTTTCGTCGGATAGAATGAATCGCATCGAACCCGTTCTCCTGTCAAACTCCGGGGGATCGGTTCTTAGCCGGGCCCCCCACAGCAATGGGGGGTCTGGCACTTTCTGTTAACGGTAAACGCGCTGAAAATCGGCTTTCGCGCATTAGTGACGCGGGGTGCGAGCGGGGGTGTTCCTCGAGGGGCGGCCGTTGGGTTGGTTAGGTGTGACCATTCAGCATTGCACACACATAGTCCACATTGTGATTGAATATGTTATCCTATATAGCGTTAGAATGAGAGATATAGCGATGTAATAGCATCCGGCTGATGCTAGGCTCGGGCTGGCGATGAGTTGCATATCCGGTTTGCTGTTGCTCGCCTGGGGCGGTGCCGTCTTCTACCGAGAATCTCGCAGTGGTTGGTGTGGAGGGGTTCGTGGACCCGTCATACGCTGCTGCCCCGTCCCGGTTCACCAGCCAATCAGATAGGTTCCTGCCCAGGCTTTGGGGGTTCGGATCGGTCCGGACTCAGGGGCATGACTGCTTGTTGATCCTTAGGTGTTCCGTGCTTGCGTTGTTGGAGGTGGATAGTGCCTCGCCTCTGTAAGGCGGATATCACGACAGGATCAGCCCCTGGCCGGGTTCTTTCGTGTAGGAACCGTATGACACCCTTGACTACCTAGCCGACTCGGCGCCACTAATGCACGTCCGTTGCACCGGCGACACGTTAGCTTCCCGAGACCCGAGCACCTCCTCGGCGATTTGTTCAAGACCAGACGACAGAAACAACCCATGCGAACCCACAAGACAACCCAACCGACTCGGCGCCACTAATGCACGTCCGTTGCACCGGCGACACGTTAGTTTCCCGAGACCCGAGCACCTCCTCGGCGATTTGTTCAAGACCAGACGACAGAAACAACCCATGCGAACCCACCAGACAACCCAACCGACCACCTGTCACACAACGCCCTGAGCGATGAAAGGATCCCAAGTCGTATGAACCAGAAGAAAGAAGATTCCAGGCACCCCCGGGGTGGTGGCCTTCTCGGGGCTGTGATCGTGGTTGTGGTGTTGTGGGTGGGTTGGTTGGAGCCGTGGTGGGCGGCTCATCGGGACAGGGTTGGTGGGATTTTGGAGATTGTGCGTTTGGTGGTTTGGTGGTTGGCGTTGTTGTGGGTGTTGTGGATTGTCCCACGTAAGGTGTGGGGTTGGTGGGCGCGTCGTTCGGGCCGTGCGGGTGGGAAGCGGGTGGGGGATGGTTGGGATCCGGGTGGTCGGGCGGTGTTTGGGGTGGTGCCCGTGCGCGGTGGTGGTCGTCGTCGACCAGGCATGGGCCCGAAGAGGGGTAAGGGAGGTGGGGTGTTGGAGTTGTGGTCGTGGCTGTTGCGTCTTGTTGGAGGGTTGGACACGGTTTCTGGGCGGGTGGCCCGGGTGTTGTGGACCCATGGGGGAGATGGGAAGTTGGTGTGGGGTTTGTCGGTTGACCGGGAGGTGGAACGCAGCGTGAAACGTGCCGTGGCCGAGGCGTGGCCCGAGACCGTTATCGAACCTTGGCCGCTCGACGGCCGGGTGGAGGTGTCTGATGGTGTGGCTGTGGGGGAGGGTGGCGGTGCGGTGGTCCGCCGCTTGTTGGCACCCCGAGTGCTGGCGCGGCCGTTGAACGCCCCGGCGGGGGGTCCTGATCATCCCATGGCCCCGATCGGCGACATCATGGCCGATCATCCGGAGGTGGATGTCCAGTTGATGGTGGACGTGGTGGCTCTGTCACCGTCCGAACGGGCGAGGGTTTGTGAGGAGCGGTTGGAGGGGTTGGACGATTACGACCCGGACCGGGGGTTGTGGGAGACCGACGATCGCCGTGGCCGGGTGGAGGGTGTGCGGGTGTTGTTGCGGGTGTCCCGCCCTGGTCCGGGTCATCGGACAGAGTGCGAACGGGTAGCCGATCGCGTCTGTCGGGTGTTGGACACCCATTGGGCCACCGACTACAACCGGTTGGCGACCCAGAAAGTGTCCGACAAGAGGTTCGATGAGATGTGGGAACGGGGCACGGTCGGCAGGGACCTTCCCGCTTTCCACTGGGATAGCCTGGCGGCGTTGTTGGCGCCGCCGCCGCCCAGTATCGGCAAGTCCACCACGGGCAAGCGTTGGCCCGACCCTCCAGTGTTGGAAACGTTCTATTCTCAGGCGCCGGAAGGGTGGATGCCGATCGGGGTGCTGTCCGAGAACGGCGCCGAGCGGATGGTCGCTGTCCCGTGGGGTGGTCCCACCGACCCGTTGGTGGACTGGACCGTAGGAGCCACCGGTTCGGGGAAAACCTGGCACGCCGTGTCACGAGTTATAGCTTTGGCCGAAACCGGGCGGGGGTTTCTCTTCCTAGACCCGCACCGCACCGCGGTTCGGTACATCAAACAGTTTCTTGGGAGTCGTCACGCCGACCGGATCGTGGAGATCGATCTCCAAGCCACCGACGGGTTGGGAACACCCATATCGGCCGGTTGGAACCCCCTCGACCTGACCGTTGTGCCAGAGGAGCTGCGAAGAGGTCGAATAGACACTCTCAAAGGCATGCTGCCGGTGGCGCTGTTCCCCACCTACTTCACAGACGGGAAATCTCCCCAGACGGCCACCATCCTCCGGAAAACGTTGGAGTGTCTCCTCTCTCTCAATTATCACCTCCCCCCAGAGTTGCAGGCCAACATCTTCTGTATCGAGAACGTGTTGTTGGACGAGGAGTGGAGGAACCTGGCCATATCCCGCCTACCTGCCCGGGATCAGAAATGGTGGCATCACACCTATCCCATGATCGTCGGTAGCAAGGGTCCAACCTCGGCGGCGTTGAAACCCGCTCTCAACGCTCTGGAGCAGTGGAAGACCCAAGACCGCGTCCAGGCGCTGTTGGGCGCCAGCCAGACCACCCTTAGATGGCGGGACATCATCGACGAAGGGAAGATCCTGTTCGTGACACTCAACAACGACCGATCAGAGACCGACAACCTCCTAGCACGATTGATCGTGGGAGAAATGATCGCCGCGTTCAAGGAAAGGAGCCTCACCCACAACCTCGACCGGCCGGTGCGTCCGTTTCATCTGTTCCTGGACGAGTTCCAATCCTACGCGCCGGTGTTGGAAGCACAAGCCGAAGTCATGACGCAAGAACTTCGGAAGTACGGAGCGAAGGTGCATTTCATCAACCAATCCCCGTCGGTGTTGTCCCCGAACATGCGGGAGATCATCGCCGCTAACCGCACCCACATCTTCGCAGGCAGGCTGGGGAACCCCAAAGACGCCGAATACATAGCCAAAGCCATGGGCGGACAACCCCAACGAGTGGCCCGCACGCCGCAAGAACCCCAACCCGGACCGTCACCCGTCGACAGCCGGGACCTGCTGGGAATGCCCAGATGGCACTTTTTGTGTCAGGTAACCCAAAACGGAGAACCGTCCCCGGCGTTCCAACTCAAAGGTATCAACGCCGACCACGCCTGGGCACACCTCAAAACCCGCAACGGCGAGGACATCAGCCGACAAATCGCGGAGAACACCGGTCTGGAACCCATAGACAAAAGACTCGACCACTACGACACCCTCCCCGACCGCATCGCCCACTGGCTACAAACCACCCAACACCAGCACAGCGGCAGCGGCCCGTCGCCCACCAGCGGTACCATGTCCGCCGGTTCCTATAGCAACCACCCAACCGGACCAACCGACCAGCCACCAACCAGCTCGTTCCAGGGGTGGGTAAACGACTGTGCCACCGATGACCCCGACGCTGTCACACCCACTGCTCGGCTAACAGTCTCCTACACCCGCTACTGTGACACCCAGAACATCGAACCCCTACCGGGCCGGAGTTTCCAAGAGCTCCTCACCCGCAGGTACGGACCGTCGGAAACGGTTCGTGTCAACGGGAAAGTCACCAGAGTGCGGCGGGGAATCAAACTACCCAACACACAGGCGTAACACGTAACAGACACCATCGCCCAACCGCGGACCTAAAACCCTACACGCGACCCGAAACCACCAAAACAACCTGTAACACACCCCCTTGCAGCCACGACCTGTAACACCCGTAGAGCCACCCGACCATGCCACCAACGGGCAGGCGGCTAGCCCCCGGGAACCAGCGCCTCCAAGTCCAACACCCCACCGGGCAACGGCCACTCCACCCACTCACCACGAGGAATACCCCGAACACGGGGCAAAAACCGGGGCAAATGATGAACCAATCTCCTCCAACCCCCTCCCGGCGCCGATAACACCGAAACATCCACCAACACCGGCAAACCCTCCAGCCACCACTCCCGCACCACCCCGCTCATGCTCGAACCCGACCGGTCAGCCTCCTCTCCGAGGGCATCCAACTCCCCACGATGAACCCACCAGCTCACCCGCCGCTCACCCCGAGAGTTCCTGAAAGCAACCGCTTCCCTGGCCCGAAACGGGTCGCAGCCATCCAACAACAACCCGCCAACACTCTCGGGCCTTGTCCGAAGTCCGTTCACACGCGTCACAACCCGTCAACCTAACCCACTTCCATGACCTATGAGAAGTGAAACCCGTCGTCTCTAGCTGGGTATGTGTTCGAGAAAAGACAGGGGTTGCGCCGCGAAACTTCGCTCTCGCGTTCGGGTGGTGGCAGACCGGTGGGATGGCTGGTTCGTTTTGCGGGGATTGCCCGGCGCCTGCCACCGCCCTGCCGATAATATGCCCTCCTGCCGTTCCCACCGGGTATTCCCCTGCAGAGTGACACGGGTGTGCCCGCTGGTCCCACCACGACCACCCTGGCCAACAACATCACCAGTGCCTGAAGGAGACGCCCGCCCCGGGGCGACCGGACACAGGTGATGTGCGGTTTTCCGAAAACAGTTTTTCGTGTTCGCGGGCAACCTCGGTACATCTCTCATAGCAGAGGCCCTGGCCCCGTCGCTAACCCACAACAGCGAGCGGGATCCCGGGCCAAGAGAATGTCCATTCGCCAGCCGAGAGGAGAACACACAACGGCGCACCACAACGATCCCGGCCTCCCCAGAGGTCGGGATCGTCCCTGCGCCCCCTGTGCGGTCTCTCGAGGAAACGGCTGATAGGACCGACAACAAGGAGAACATCCCCATGGCCACAACAGAACTCCCGTCTGTCACCAGGGAAGACCTGGTAGACGCATTCGCTGAGGCTTGGCTCAGCGAAAACCAGAACACCCACCTACCGGGCGTGCTCTATCAAGGTGAAAAGGTCACCGTGATAGAAGCGATAAAGCTGCTGCCCCTAGGCATCATCCAAGAAGCCATGTGCAAAGTGGGTTACAACACCCCATGGCACTGGAAACTGCTCGGATGGTCCGCAAACCCCATCCTCGTAAAGTCTCAAATACCCTAGCCATGGACCACCTGGTGCCTTCCTATGAGGGGGATAACCTGGTGAACCTCGTAGGCGAGTTGGAGACCCGGCTAACGGGTCGGTCTCCCACCCGAGGCCTACGCGCTGACCTGGCTGAACTGATTCCCCACAAACGCAACTACGTCCTGGTCATCAACGACGGTCTCGGCGCCCACCAACTGGCGCATCCCACCGCCGCTAGGCTGCGCCGATCCCAAAAGGCTGTACTGAGGGCGCCGTTTCCCACCACGACCGTGGTCAGTCTCTCCTCGGTAGCCACCGCCATGGCACCCATGCAGCATGGAGTGACCGGGTTCACCCAATGGATACCCACCCTCCAGAAAGTGGTGAACATGATGTTCTGGGAAGACATAGAAGAAGGGAACCGGGTGGACTATGACCCGACCGGTTTCCTGCCCACCCCCAACCTGTGGGAACGCCTCGCCGCCGCCGGTGTCACACCTGTCACGATTCATCCCTCCTCGTTCTTTCGAGACTCTCCCCTCAGCGACATGCTCTACCGGGGAGCGAAACGACACGGATACTCGTCTCTGTCCGACATCAACCCATGCGTGTTATATGTGGGGGTGTGGCAGTGCCGGTGGAGATGGCTCCATGAACCCTTGCGCACCTCAAAACAGGTTGGCTGTTGGTGTGAGTGCCTCCCCACCGGTTGCCCGCTCGGTGTTGTCGCTTGATAGGAGCGTGACCTAAGCCGCCCTTTCGGGGGTGTTTGTTTCGACGCATGGATGCGCTTCGCCGAGCCTCTGCCGCTCCCGAAAATACCCCCAAAGTATCGGAGGATGAACCATGTTCGTTATCGGGATCGACTCGCACAAGGATACCCTCGCGGCCTGTCTGGTGGACCACCTGGGCACGCCCTTGGAGTACCGGACCATCGCTAACACCCCTCCAGGTCACCGTCAACTGGTCAGCTGGGCGCAGAACTGTAATGTGGCCAGGGTGGCGATTGAAGGGTCCGGCACCTACGGTCGTCCGCTCGGGGTGGCCGCTGTCACAGCCGGTCTGGACGTTCGGGAGATGCCACCCCAGTTGACCGCCCAGGTCCGGCGCCGGGGCCGCACCCAGACCAAAACCGATCAGGTCGACGCGTTGGTGATCGCCCGGATCGCTCTCCGAGACCACACCCTAGCCGCTCCGACGTATTGGGAGGACACCGAAAGTCTACGGGTGCTGGTCACATACCGCCGTGAACTGGTAGAAGACCGCACCGCGCAGGCCAACCGGCTCCACGCCGACCTCGGCAAGCTCCGACCCGGCTACCACCACAACATTCCCCGGCTCACCACCCAAAAGAGCCTCGACCAAGCCATGAAACTGCTATGGCGAGACACCACCCCCAGAGCCCGGGTCGCCAAACAGCGCATCCGAACCCTGCGCCAACTCGACACCCAAATCAAAGAGCTCACCGCAGAGATCGAAGAACTGGTCAACCAAACCGGAACCCGCCTGCGTGACATCCACGGGGTCGGTGTGCTGGTCGCCGCCACCATCATCGCCGAGGTCGGAAACCCCCACCGGTACCCCACCAAAGACAAATTCGCCATGGCCAACGGTACCGCACCCCTCGAAACCAGTTCCGGGCGAGTGGTGAGACACCGGCTCAACCGCGGCGGGAACCGCCAAATCAACCGGGCCATCCACACCGTCGCTCTCACCCAGATCGCCCGCCAAGACACCGAAGGACGCCACTACTACCAAAAACTCATCACCCGAGGAAAGACCCACAGAGAAGCAATCCGTGTCCTCAAACGACGAATCTCAGACCGCATCTGGACCCACCTCCAACCCCCGAAAACAGCCCAGATTTTGACATAGGAGCTCACATCTGCTGTTGGATCGCACCACCCCCTCCTTGATAGTGGTCTACCTCTCACCAGTGGACAGAGCCGCCCACATGCACGGACAACACTCGGTGGAATACCGCACAGCCCTCAAAGACACAACCCGCCTCTGGAACCGCCTATCACGATCTGTCCCCTCCAACACCGCGCTGATCGGAACAGCCGACCACGGACACCTCGACATCCCTTCAGAGGGAAGGATCAGACTCGGCTCACATCTCACCCGGGGACTGGACTACTGGGGCGACGGACGAGCACTCATGTTCTGTGGGTCCAGCGAACAGATACACCGCATCAGCGAAAGAACCCAAGCCCTATACGTGGATGCTGACCAACTGAGGCAGTGGCTGGGCGGAGGAGACCCCCACCCTGAACTCAAACAACAGTTCCCAACCGCCGCGCTCCTAGCATCACCCAACACCGTCATCCTCCCCCAACACATCCACCCCCACGCGATCGGACACCACGGAGGCATCACCCCCCAAGAACAACTCATCCCCCTACTAACCGCCTAAGATCAGCCCGTCTACGGTTCAAAGCGTCTCACCCACCCGCCGGAAATGTGGGCCACAGTTCGGTGTCGGGGAGTGGGCCGGGGCCACAACCTGGTCCTTGCCGAAAAACCCCCCACATGAGACCAACGACCTTCCCAGCAGAAAAGGTCTGTGCCCGAACCGCGGCCCTTCTGGAGGCTGGGCACCTGCACAAACCTACCACTTCAGATCACCCACAAGAGCCGCACCAAGCGAGACCACTCTCACACCCCGGCGTGCCCTCCGTTGCGGCGGATACTATCCCAATATCTGTCATAGCGCATGCCGCATTACGATTCTACCTGGGGTGGAGCCCTGGCGTCTTCGCGTGAAGACGGCGGAATATCTGTCATCAGGAGAGCATTTGGTGGGTAACGGATTGTGATGCTATTGGACTATCGCGGCGGGCCGACGCTCTGGGTGGCGGTTTCTGCAATGCATCGGTTACCCGCGTGTCTGAGTTAGTAATCGAAGAGGGCTGCTGGAGAAGTTACTGTGTTTCGCAACGGTGGGTCGCACACAATGCCAGCGCATCGGCAGCACTTCGTGGGATGCCACTTGGCTGATTTCACGCACCCGAGCATCGGTTTGCTCGCTACGTAGTCAGGTCTTACGTGCCGACCCAGTACGACGGACCCTATAACCACCGCTTGAGCCTCGAGGAGGGTCTGGTGGGCTAGAAACAGGCTCTGACCACTTGTGAAGGTGTCGTCTAGAAGTAAGACCCTCAGGTGTTGGAGGTCGGAGGTGACAGAGTACCCGTTGGTTCGATGATCGTAGACGAGGGGGTTGGTTTGGCCAGAGAACCGTCTGAGCCGACTCACGATTGCCCAGGGAGCGTCACGCTGCCTGGATGGAACAGTGGCTACCCTGTCTATAGGACTGCCAAGACACGATCTTAGGTGGTAGTGGAGGAACATCTCTAGTAGCCCGGCAAGGCGGAGAGTAAACGTTTCCCGGACCGAGGGGCGAGGGTTGTCCTTGTAGTGGCGGAGATGGTGGTGAAGTAACTCCCCGTGGATCGACAGAGAGATCGGGACCACTGACAGAGAGCTCCTCCTGCAGGGATAGCATTTGATGAAATCTGCCCTGACCCCGGTTCGACACACAGGGCATATGCCGGGTTGCAAGGCTGGTACCGGTTTCAGCCCAGGCAACAGCGGTTGAAAGAGGTCTGCGGCGTTGGCCACGGTCAAATCAGGACGTCAGCCCGGGACGCGACCTCTGCATTAACCATCGCGACAATATCCTGCGCTGCCGAGGCAACAGTCACCTGTGGATTCTCGGCCATCTGCCGCGCCCAAGCCTGCTGCCGAGTCAGTTCCTTAACCAAGAATACGCGCTTGCCGTGCGCAAGGGCTGCCTCCGCTTGCATCTTTGCCCCTGATGTTTTTCCTGCCTCGACGACGATTGTTCCCAGCGACATTCCCGAAGTAGTGACATTGCGGACAGGGAAGCACCATGGACCGGTCCGTGTTGTGGGAAGGAACTGAGAAACGCACGCCCCAGAGAGGGACACCGAGCGCGCCAATCCTCTGTTCGCAGCCGGGTACACCCTGTCGATTGTGGTTCCATAGACAGCGATAGTCCGGCCCCCGGCATCGAGCGCAGATGAGTGTGCGGCCGCGTCAATACCCTTCGCAAGTCCCGAAACGATAGTTATTTGACTCTCAACCAACTTGGCGGCAAGACGCCTCGCCAACCAAAGCCCTTCGCGGCTGGCTGCCCGTGTTCCCACCACCGCTACAGCCCGAACATCCGCATCGGTCATCTCGCCGCGTACGAACAGCAGCGGTGGCCGATCATGAATCATCGCGAGGTTCGACGGATAACTCGGATCAACACACGAAATGATGGCAACACCGTCAGCGGTGAGCCGTCGCACCTGAGCTTCCCAAAACGGCACCCGGTCCAGTTGCTCTGCCCTAGCCGCAGCATCGCGAAGCCAGGTCTCGTCTGCAGGATCCACAAAATCGTTCCCGATCGAGATCTCATCCAGCACCGCTGCCAATCGGCGAGCCGCCGCGCCATTCATCGAAGGGACAACCTGCTCGCAGATAGCCAGCAGAAGAGATCGGGAGTCCAGAATCGACACCAGGTCCAACCCCATTAGGTTTTACTGCCTTCCCCTATCCGCCGTAGCCTAGCAACCATTCTGAGGAACTCCGCAGAGTCATCACACACGCTTTTTAGGGGGTCGTCCACGGAAGGCCTGGAGGACTGGCCCCCATTTTGGCACGAGCATGGTTCAATGGCTGCCAACGAACAAATGGGAGTAGGGCAAAGGAGGGGTTTCGGTCGGAGGAATCAGGGGTTGTTCTAGCGATCTGTTTGGCACGGTTAACAGTGTCACCCTCTACCGGGGGTGGGAAAACGCTGAATCTGGGAGTGATTGTTCATCGAAGTGACCGTTCTTTGTCGAAGGTAGCGGTGAGTTGTGCGATGGCTTTGGTTCCGGGTTTGGTGTAGATGGCGAGCGTGCGCGGGTCTTGGTGTCGGCTTTTGGCTTGGAGCAGGATGGTGGACGCTCCTTTCTCGCCGAGGTGGGTAAGCGAGGAGTGGCGGAGCTGGTGAAGTGTCCACCCCCCGGTGGCATGTTTGAAAATGGTGGAAGCCCGCTCATATGACAGTCTCCCCCGGCCGGTGTGTGGGCATTCGTCTCCCCGTGCGGGGATGACGTTGGGTTGCCTTTGGGTGAGGAACACCGGCCCCCGGCTTCGCCCGCCCAAATATCGGGAGAGGAGACGCGCCGTGCCGGATGCCCAGAAGACGTATTCTTTGTGGCCACCTTTACCAATGATCACTGCTCGCTTGCGCGCTAGGTCCATGTCCTCAATATTGAGTGCGAGGACTTCCCCGGCCCGAGCGGCGGTCTCGTACAGCATTCTCCACAGGGCTTTTTCGCGCAGGTTGATGTCTCGTCGTGACCACAGCGTTTCCAGGTCCTGGGAGGGGATGGCTTTAGTCTGGTCTCGGGGTTCCCGGCGCCGTACCACCAGCGACATCGGGTCGTGGTCTAGCCATTGGTTGCGTTGGCAGTAGGAAACGAACGACTGGAGGGCGGTGATCCGGGTGTTCCAAGTGGCGGGCTGCGCCGACTCCCACCGCTCCTGAAATACGTTGAGGAGGTTGCGGGAGTCCAGTTGGTCAACCCGCAGGTCCAAGCCAAGGTCCTCGACCACGGCCGAGAGCGCCTGCCGATACGCCCGGCGAGTGTTAGAAGAGAGTTGCTTGTCGGAGAAGAACGCCTCCACCGCCGACCGCAATCGAGGTGTTCCCCGGTAGTCGGCCAAGGCCACCACCCGCCCGTTCACGGGATGCATCTCGTGTTATGAAAGATATTCAACATGGTTCATACACGGATCCTAGGACCAAACCACCAGCTAGATCGATCCATTACCCGCCGGTTACGACTGATACTCAGCAAATATCCGTCATGACATTAGTGCACACTTTGGTTCTGGATCCTCTGTAATCTTTTCTGGAGTGAATCGTGGGTTATCAGACCCGGAGGCGGATGGACAGGCCTCTCACGATGATGGAGAAGCAAGGCTCCTATCGGGTCACGTCCGCTCACGGGTCGGTGAACATCCCGGCTGGAAAACAGGGCGACAGATCGGGGCCAAGGCGCAAAGCCAAGTTTGTGTGGCTCAGACCCGCCCGGCCAGGGGATCCCTATCCGTATGAGGGGTTTTTGGGTGTTGTTCTCCCGAAAATCGGACGCCTCAACCGACAATCGGAGGCGATCTTCTCTCGGCTGGGGCAAGGGTGCCCTAAGAAAGAAGGTGTATACTGTGCGGTGCCTCAACTTAGCAAGCTTGCGGCAAATCGCGGTTTGGGGGTCACCGTTTCGTTTCGGTGGCCCTCGCCGCTTTACGTATTTTCGAGGGTGTAACGCCCTAGGAGGGGTGGCGTCTTGAAGGTTTGTCTGGGAACAGGCGTGCTATTTGTTTTGAGTTGCGGAGTTCCCAAGGACAAGAAAGATTGCAATCTATTTGAGGAGGTAAGTAAACATTATGTTTGCTACTTTTAGACGTTTTCGGCGTCATGTAGCGGTACTCACGGCACTCGCCATGTTGGCCAGTGTGCTGGTCGCGGTGCCTGCTGTTGCTGCTGATCCGGAAGCGGATTTTGGGGCTACTTTCGATGCCTGCGGGGATGCGCCTGATGCGGGGTTCACTGATGTTCCCTCGGCTCATGCCAACGCTGGCGACATCGACTGTATCGCCTATTACGGAATTACCAAGGGCACTTCGGCTACCACGTATTCGCCGTTGATGGGGGTTAGCCGGGAACACATGGCGTTGTTCTTGACCCGTCTGGCCGGTCTGGTAAATATCCCGATGGCTGATGATCCGGGTGATCCTGGGTTCATGGACACCGGTGACCTGGGGACCGAGTCTCAGGCTGCTATTGCGCAGTTGGCCGATCTGGGTATCACCCAGGGCAAATCTGCTACCAGTTATGCGCCTGCGGACAATGTGACCCGCGCTGAGATGGCGTTGTTCATCTCGCGGACTATGAACCTGATGACTCCGTTGGCTGATGGCGTGATCGGTCTGAGCAGCACCACTCAGTACGGTTATACGCCTTCTGATGTGGACACCAATGACATGGACGCCGATATTGGTTCGCCGTTCCACGATTTGGGTCGTGCGTCCAAGCACGAGTATGACGCGATCACGAATCTGTACGAGTTGGGTGTTGCTTCGGGTATTTCCGACACGTCTTACTCGCCTGGTACGGACATCACTCGTGCGGCGATGGCCGCGTTCATGGCTGCGGCGTTGGATCATTCCAATGCCCGTCCGGCCGGTTTGAGCATCCAGGCCAGTACTAACGAAGGCTGGGGCGATCAATCCCCCACCATTTTGGTTTCGGTTCGCGATGACAGCTTCGCTCCGACAGAAGACCAGTCTGTTGATATCTTCAGCAGCGCTTCTCCGTCGAACATGGGCCTCCGCAAGGACGGCACTTGTAACTTCGACGACAGCCCGGATCCGGTGTTCTCCGGTGATCTCGTTGACGGTGACTGTGAGTGGAACGAAAATGATGAAGCCACAGACGTCAACGGCAACATCATCGTTGGTGGTGAAGTGCTCGAGGGCAGCACCAGAGTTTTCTACGCGTGGATCGGCAGCAAGGACGGCGACGAGTTCGACGCTGATGATGCTGATGAAGTGCTCGACTCGGTCAAGGCCAAGCGCGAGCAGGAGTCCTTGAAGGGCAGCTCGGATATCAACGAGCATGCTCTCAATGTTGGCTGGGGTCAGCAGGTGAACCTGCGTAACGGTCGTGACGTGACTGCGACTGCTCAGCTCAAGGACACCAACGGCAACGATGTCGAGCGTGCTGGGATCTCGATCCGTGTCGAGTATCGGCAGGGAGAGATCACGGATGGAGCTAGGAACTCGCGTGGTTATGTGAACACCCATGAGGCCACTTTGGTGACCGGTGATGATGGCTCGGTTTCGTTCACGGTTGACCCGCCGAATAACAGCACCAGGATCGATGACCAAGAACGGAAAGACTCGGTGGTGTTCATCGAGTTGGATTCCGACGGAGACGACACCGACAGCGATACCGAGGTCAAGGTCCACTGGATCGAAGAGACCTCGGTGTTGAGCAGTGACAGCATCGACGCACCCGTCTATGTATTGGAAGGGGAGCCGTCTGTTGGCACTACTGTCCGTCTTTGGGACCAGTACGGTAACTCGATCCGTTCCCATCCCAGACAGCAAGTTAGGATCACCTACACCGACAGCGAAATCGAGGCAGATACCGAGGACGGAGACGCTGATGCGTCGGCGGTCCGGCAGGTGATCAGCAGAGGCTACGCACGTTGGGCAACCAAGGTCGAAGTTGATGAGAATAACACTGTCACGGTCACCTACGACGTTCGTCAACTGGCCCGCAACAGCGGCGGTTCACCAATACGCGCCAGCGGTACAGACAACGATGGCTCTGCAGGTGACGACGCTGAAGTTGTCGCTACCCCTACCTATAAGACATGGTTCGAGCTTGCAGGCGGTCAATCGTCTGCCACACGTCAAGCTCTCATCGATGACTACGATGTGACCTACAACGACGGCAGAGTCATCACCTCGAACGCTCAGGATAAAGACGACAACTACACCAGCGACGTGCCCTTGTATCAGCCCGATATGGACGATGACGGCGACGAAGACGCCAACGATATTGGTGACGACGACAGCAATCCGAATGATGAAGACCCGATATTTGTGTTCGCCAGGGCCACCAAATCCGATGATCAGGTGTTGCGGAGAATCCTCAACAACGATGCGATCGACACTTACCTCGACCGTGGCGCTATTTACGCCGCCGAAATGACTGATCTCGACCGACGTGGTCTTGAACCTGATGAAACCGACCTTACGCCGTTTGTGCCCACCACCATGGACCATGATGACACTGGTAAGGCCATTCAGGTGGTCGATAAGGCTGTGTCTACGAATGTCGGTGATGACGTGTTGAACATCACCCACGTTCTGGCTGATGACAACCAGTTCCTCACAGACTCTCAGGACGCCGATGTTGACGGTACCGATAACGAGATTCCGGAGTTGGTGTACACCTACGACGATGATGACATCTTCATAGACAGCACCGAGGACGAAGGACAAGAAATCGACATGGAAACCTTCGAATCGAAGATAAATTATCATGACGATGACGACGGAACTCCAGTCGATATCCAAGTGATTGCCTACGACATCGACGGAACCAGCATCTTCAGAGTAGTGGACGACAGTTAAGCTTTCAATCTCTGAAACTATCCAGAAGAGGCTCCCCCCGGGGAGCCTCTTCTCTTTAAGAAATGGAAACGCAAGTTCCCAAAACCTCCACTCAGCTATAACACCCTCCTTTCCCCCCGCTATGACAGATACTCAGCGAATATCTGTTGTGTGGTTCTAGTAGTGCGAGGGGGCAGGGCGGTGGATGCCTGTCTACTTGGCTGAGTGCCTATCACGATGTGGATAGGGGAGAGGTCGCCTGATTTGGTTCTGCTGATGGGGTAGTGGAAAGGGCCCGGATTGGAGTGTTTACTGCTGGTTCTGGTGAGGGGAGGGTTCCGGATGCCTTGTGGAAGATGCCCGCGTGGAAAAGAGCGGCTGTTTGGCAGCTTTGGATCCTATGCGGGGGTGGCTTTCGATGCTGAACTGGTGTTGGGTGATCCACATGTGCGTGGGGAGGGTGTTCTTTCTGGGGCTTATTCTTCTAGCGTTGTCTGCCCCAGCATTCGACGGTGTGGTCGGGTCGCAGGCCGCAAGCACGGCTGTACCCAACGCTGACGGCGGTGAAGATACCTTCTGGAGGAGTGAAGTCGACTTGGCCACCGTGGCCCCAGCAGGTGGCGGTACCGTCGGTGCGGATTGCGCAGGCGTCGTTCCATCCGGCTTCAACAAAGGTGTACTGGCCGGGGGGAGGTTGCCACCATCTGTTGCCCCTTCGTGTACTCCAGCAGGCCAAGCCTTTGTCGGGCCGCAAACCGCACGAAAAGTTGGCCCCTGAGCTGATGGCAGCGAATTCCCCTTGTGGTGGTGGTGCCAGGTCCGCGCCATCATGGTTTCGTCCCCAGCACTGCACCGTTTGGTCTGCTCGGATGCCGCAGGCGTGTGAGATGCCAGGGCTTACCGAGATAAAATGTCCGTCCGGAGGTTGAACGACGGGTTCGCTATCACCGGCTAGTCCCCAGCACGCCACTGTTCTGTCCTTGCGAAGGGCACACGCATGGCCTCCCACGATGTGCGCCAATGCCGCCTCGGCTATCTCGCGAGGCACTCCCGAATCTCTACACCAGTCACGAAAAGATGATCGCATCCCGTGCGGAACGGCATCGATCCCGTTTTCACGAACCAGTTTGGAGATCGTTGAGTCGGATAGCGGCTTTCCCGTGGGTGATGGGAATACCAGCCCCTTTGCGCCTGTGAGGTCGGCAGCATCGTTGATGATCTTCCGTGCCGGCCTGCTTAGAGGTACCCGATGGGGGCGACCGGTTTTGGTTCGTTCGCCGGGAATCTCCCATGTGTCCGTGGTAACGTCGATCTCGTCCCATGTGGCGTTACGGACTTCGCCGCTTCTGGTTGCTGTCAGAGTAAGGATCTTGAACGCGGCGATGGTCGCCCAATGGGCGTTTGACGCTTCGACGGTTTTGATGGCGGTGTCGGCGTGGCTGTGGTGCAGGGCGCGCATGTGGCTGCGTCGGGTGCTGTTCTTGCCCAACCCGGCGAGAATGGCCGCGCTGGGATCCGATTCCAAGAAACCCTCCGCGATCGCCCACTTCATGATGGCGCCGATTCGCTGCTGGACTCTTCGGGCTGTTTCGGGTTTGCTGTGCCACATGGGCGAGAGGCATTTCATGATGTCTTTGCTGGTGACCTCGTCGACCTGTTTGCGTCCGATGTGGGGGAACGCATAGGTTTGCAGGCTCGATTCCCAGATTCTTCGGCTCCGGCTTCCCGGTCGCCATTTTCCGGAGTGAAGTTCGATCACTTTCGCGGCTGCTTGTTGGAAGGTCGGTGTTCGGCCTGATCGCGGGTTGTGGCCTTCCTCAACAGACTGGCGGTTCCTGAGGGCCCGTCTTCGGGCTTCGGCCAGTGTTACGGCGGGGTAGCTGCCTAGGCCCAGGTTGGTTTCCCGCCCGTTGATGCGGATTCGTTGGCTCCAGGTCTTCGAGAATCGACCCTGGGAATATCTGGTGTAGGTTTTGGTTGCCCGCTTGGGGTGGCGCCGAGCCCGGGTTCGGCTTCTGACCCCTTGGGGGGTGTCCGGTAATTGGCCATGCGGATGTTTTCTTACTTGGGTTCCTACTTGTGGTAGGGTTAGCGGTATGAAGATCAGTGTTAGTCTGTCCAGCGAAGATCTCGAGTTTCTTGATAGCTACAAGCGTGTTCACCAGGTGTCCCGGTCGGCTGCTGTGCGGCGGGCTGTAGGGCTTCTCCGCCTGTCCGAGTTGTCATTGGACTACGCGGCGGCGTTTGATGAGTGGGCCGATCATGGCCACAACGAGGCGTGGGATGTCACCGTTGCCGACGGGGTTTAGTTGAATGCGTCGCGGAGACATCCGCGTCGTGAATCTCGGTAAGGTCGTCGGTGTCGAGGCAGCCCGGATCCGGCTGGCTGTGATCGTCAGTAATGATGGTGCCAACACGATTGCGGCACGGCTTGGACGTGGGGTTGTCACAGTCGTTCCTGTCACGTCGAACACGAAACGGGTTTACCCGTTTCAGGTTCTGTTGGACGCCGCCGAGACGGGACTGGACCGCGATTCCAAGGCACAAGCCGAACAGGTGAGATCGGTCGCTGTTGAAAGGGTCGGCAACCTGATCGGTCACATGCCTGGGGATCTCATGGGCCAACTCGACGACGCTCTCCGGCTCCACCTGGCCATCTGAGTCGGAAACACGGCTTCGTGTCCGGTAACTGGAAGCGTTGCCGTTAGTTGTCGAGGTAGGTGCTCCATTGTTCCATGAGTTCGCGGCGTCGTTCTAGGAGGTCTGTTCGGGCGTAGGCCTTTTCTACGGCGTTTCGGATTTCGTGACCGAGGGCTCGTTCCGCTAGTTCACGGCTTACGCCTGTGTCTCCGCACCAATCCCGAAAGCTGCTTCGCATTCCGTGGGGCACACAGCCGACATTGTTCTCCTTGCAGAGTTTGCTCATAGTGGCATTGCTGAGCATGCGTCCAGTTGGGGATGGGAAAACCAGACCGTTGCCGCCTGACCGCTGCTGTGCGAGATCGAGAACCGCCATAGCCCCGGTGCTCAGAGGCACGCGGTGCTCTCGCCCCGTTTTCGTGTGCCCCGCAGGCATTGTCCAGGTTGCTTTGGTGAGGTCAAACTCGTCCCACGTAGCCTTTCTGGCCTCACCGCTCCTTGTTGCTGTAAGAGTCAAGAACTTGAACGCCGCGATCGTCGCCCAATGAGCATCGGTTGCTTCGATAGCCTTGATGGCAGCGCCTACCTTGCTGTGGTGTAGGGCTTTCATGTGTTGGGGCCGTTGTGTGTTAGTACCCAGTGCGGCGGTGATGCGCTCGTCAGCAGGGTTGTCTTCTCGGAGCCCTTGGGCGATGCACCATTTCATCACCGCGGAGATGCGCTGTTTGACCCGGCGGGCGGTCTCGGGTTTGTGGTGCCATATCGGAGAAAGACAGGTCATGACATTGGCGGTGGTGATTAGGTCTACTCGTTTGTTTCCGAACCGGGGATAGGCGTAGATTTGGAGGGTAGAGTGCCAGTGTTCTTCGGACCTGCCGCCTGGTTTCCACTTGGCAGCGTGCATTTTGATCACTCGTTCGCTGGCCTGGCGAAAGGTAGGTGCTTTGCGGGCGCGGGGGTTGCGGCCTTCTTCGACGGCTTGGCGGTTTCGGAGAGCCCGTCGGCGGGCTTCTGCGAGGGTGACTGCCGGGTAGCTGCCCAGCCCGAGGTTGGTTTCCTTTCCGTTGATCCGGATTCTCTGTACCCAGGATCTGGACAGCCGCCCTTTGATTTTGGTCGGTTTGACCATCAGGCTCAGCCCGTGGCCTCCTCGACCGTCGCCGTAGCGACCCGGCCGGGTTATTGTTCTAACGAAGGCGGCTGAGAGTGTTTTTGGTCGGTTCATCCTTCGTTTTCCCTTCGTGCTATTCTTTGAATTTGACGGGTTGATTCTCTGTGGTTTTCCCGTGGTTGTCGGCGCTGATACCAACGTAGGCACCACTTAAGGCCTTGCGGTTGGTTGGAGCCTCCTGACACAGCATGAGACAACCACACAACCAAAACAGCCTCTGACCTGGCTAAACACAGGCCCGGGGGTGACGGCATGAACCCGCATGAGACCCAATCCGCGTGGACATCGTCTCCACGCCCTTCAAGTGAACAGAATAAACCCCGAGAGGAGCAGGAAAGATGAATTCGGCTGTAATCGTAGATGCGGTCCGCACGCCGGCAGGCAGGCGCAAGGGAAAACTGTCCGGGATCCACGCGGTTGATCTGGCGGCCATTCCCCTGGCTGCCCTCATGGAGCGCAATGACTTCGATCCGGGCATGGTGGAGGACGTGATAAGCGGCTGTGTCAGCCAAACCGGCGAACAGGGGATAAACATAGCCCGCAATTCGGCGCTGGCGGCGGGGTTCCCCGAAGACGTGGTGGGAGTCACCATCGACCGTCAGTGCGGATCCTCCCAGCAGGCTGCTCACTTCGCTGCCCAGGGTGTCATGGCCGGCGCCTATGAGGTGGCGATCGCCGCAGGTGTGGAGTCGATGACCCGGGTCCCGATGGGGATCACTGCCGAGTTGGGTCCCGGCCTTCCGTTCGGACCCCTGGTGATGGAGCGCTATGCCAACGGGTTGGTTCCCCAGGGAATCTCCGCCGAGATGGTCGCCGACAAATGGGGACTGAGCCGCCAAGAACTAGACCAGATTTCACTGCTCTCCCACCAGAGAGCGGCGCGAGCCACGGATGAAGGACGGTTCCAATCCCAGATCCAGCCGGTGAAGGTTTCGGTCGGAGGCGCCGAAGAGGTGATGACCGTCGATGAGGGGATACGCCGAACCACCAGCTTGGAGGCGCTGGCCGGGCTTCCTCCCGCTTTCAAGGCGGACGGAAAAATAACCGCCGGCAACTCTTCGCAGATCTCCGATGGCGCGGCGGCGGTGCTGATAATGAACGAGGAGCGGGCCTCTCGGCTCAATCTGACACCCATGGCGCGGTTTGTCTCTTTCGCCTTGGCGGGAGTCGATCCGGTGATGATGCTGACCGGGCCGATTCCGGCTACGTCCAGGGTGCTGGAGCGCGCTGGTCTGACCATCGATGACATCGGGCTGTTCGAGATCAACGAGGCATTCGCATCGGTGGTGGGAGCTTGGCGGGCAGAGCACGGCGGTAGTGATGTGGACGGATTGTGGGAGCGCACCAACGTCAACGGAGGCGCCATCGCCCTCGGACATCCGCTGGGAGCGTCGGGGGCGAAGCTTCTGACCACCCTGGTTCATGAGATGGTAAGAACCGATACCCGCTACGGACTGTTGGCGATGTGCGAGGGCGGCGGGATGGCCAACGCCGCCATTATCGAAAAACTCTGAGAAACCCGGGCATGGCTCGGCGTTGATCAGCCTGCTCAACCTGGGTATCGCCCTGCTGATCGGGGTGGTGGTGTGGCGATTGTGCATATGGTTCCTGCGCGCCCTGGCGGCGGCGCCGGACCAGCCCGATCCCGACTTGGTGATCGAAGCCGTGCAGGACTACCGGTGCACCTTGTGCGGGACGGAACTGACTGTGAGGGTGGCCAGCCTGTCGGAGACTTCTGCTCCCCGACACTGCCGGGAGGAGATGGTGGCGGTGTGGAGGCCGGAGCGGTCGGGCTAGCGGTAGCCGGTGGTCATGAGGAAGCCGCCCGCGATCAGGGCCAGCCCACCCACCAGCCACAGTTGATCGAGACCCAGGACAAAGCGCAGCAGCACCAGGATCAGCCCCACTCCCATCAGGCCGGCCATGGTGATCACATACCAGCGGGGGGAGGGGGCGGCAGCCTTTACCGGATTGCGGGGAGGGGTGGGCTGACGGGGTTGGGATCCCTTGCGTTTCTTCGAGATAGGCATATTTCCATCCTAGAGAGTAGCGGCCGGACATCCCGTTTGTACGGGCGGGCGGCCCTAAAACTATTCGGTTCTCGCGCGGGGGCAGCAATGGGGGAGAACCTTGAGGTGGCGGCCCATTAACCTAAGTGGGTGGTCATGCGGGTTTTGATTTTGGACAACTACGACTCGTTCACTTTCAACTTGGCTCAATACCTGGGAGAATTGGGCGCCGAGCCGGTGGTGGTGAGAAGTGATGTGGTTCCGGCCGCCGAGGCGGCGGGTTGGGAAATGGACCGGCTGGTGATCTCCCCGGGTCCGGGACGTCCGGAAAACGCCGGGTTCTCAATCGACTACGTCAAGACCTTCGGTTCCCGGGTTCCCACTTTGGGGGTTTGCCTTGGACACCAAGCGGTGGTGGTGGCTTACGGCGGAGAGGTGGGTGCGGCGCCCGAGCCTCGCCACGGAAAGACCTCCCCGATCCGCCACGATCAAAAGGGTGTGTTCCGGGGGTGCGACAACCCGTTTATGGCGACCCGATATCACTCGTTGGCTATCACCGTGCTGCCCCCTGATCTGGAAGCCTGCGCCTGGAGCGAGGACGGGGTCATTCAGGGAGTGCGCCATCGCTCCCTGCCTGTGACGGGCATGCAATTTCACCCCGAAAGTATTCTCACCACCGAGGGGAAACGACTGCTGGCCAACTTCCTCGACAATGACGACGCCGAGGCGGGGATGTAGCTTTCGGCGGGTGGTATTTTGAGATGTAGCCTGGCTTCACAGGAGGTTGTACATGCCGATCGCTAGTCCTTCCCAGTATCTTGACATGCTGGACGCGGCCCGTGAGGGCGGCTATGCCTTTCCCGCCATCAACGTGACTTCGAGCGATACGCTCAATGCCGCCCTGGCCGGATTCGCCTCCGCGGACTCGGATGGCATCGTCCAGGTATCCACTGGTGGAGGCCAGTTCCTTTCCGGGAACGCGGTGGCCGACATGGCGTTGGGGGCACAGGCTTTGGGAGAGTTTGCCCATGCTGTGGCGGATCGTTATCCCATGCTGGTGGCTCTCCACACCGACCACTGCCCACCCGATCGGGTGGATGACCTGATCCGTCCCCTCTTGACCGAGACGGCCCGGCGGCGCGCAGCCGGGTTGGGACCGCTCTATCAGAGCCATATGCTGGACGCTTCCGTTCTGCCTTTGGACGAGAACCTGGCCCTGGCCTCCCAGCTTCTGGATGAATGCGCCTCCCGGGAGGTGCTGCTGGAACTGGAGATCGGGATCGTGGGGGGAGTGGAGGACACCATGGATCATTCCGGGGTTGACCGCCAAAAGCTCTATACGACGCCCGATGACATGGTGGCGGTGGCCGAGCGGCTGGGCGTGGGGGAGCGAGGGCGCTATCTCCTGGCTGCGGTTTTCGGGAATGTGCACGGGGTTTACAAACCGGGCAAGGTCCAGCTTCGCCCCACCATCCTCCGGGACGGACAGGCCGCCACCGAAGAGCGGCTCGGCTATCGCCACTACCTGGTGTTCCATGGAGGAAGCGGATCGACTCCCGAAGAAATCCAGGAAACACTGGGCTATGGGGTGGTGAAGATGAACATAGACACCGACACGCAATACGCGTTCACCCGTCCGGTGGCCGATCATATGCTCACCAACTATTCGGAAGTGTTGAAAGTGGATGGGGAAATGGGCAACAAAAAGGTATACGATCCCCGCTCCTACATGAAGAGGGCCCAGCAGGCAATGTCCGACCGGGTGGTACAGGCCTGTGCAGAGTTGGGGTCGGCGGGTCGCTCGATCAGCGGTTAGCAAAGAGCCTCATGCTCCGAGAGCCTCTCCACGAAACCTGGGTCGATTCCAACCGCTTCGTCCCCCGTCGATTCGCCCGCCCCATTCAGAAGTTTATGCAGGTGGAAGCCTCGGCCGGGGCCGCCTTGCTGGTGATGGCGGTGGTGGCGATGGTGTGGGCCAACTCGGCGCTGTCGGACAGCTACTTCGGCCTTTGGCAGACCCATGTGGAGTTGGCGGTCGGCCCTGTTCATTTTTCGAGTTCCCTCCAAACCTTTGTCAATGACGCCCTGATGGCCGTTTTCTTCTTCGTGGTGGGCTCGGAGATTAAGCGGGAGGTGGTACTGGGGCGGCTGCGGGATCCCCGCGCAGCGGCGCTCCCGGTGATGGCGGCGGCGGGAGGGATGCTGGCGCCGGCGTTGGTCTACGTGCTGATAGTGATAGGAGAAGGCGGCGAGGCGCTGAATGGCTGGGCGGTTCCCACCGCCACCGATATCGCCTTTTCCTTGGGAGTGCTCTCCTTGTTGGGAAGTCGGGTCTCGCCCGGCGCCAAGCTTTTTCTTCTGGCGCTGGCCATCGCCGACGATGTGGGAGCGATAGTCATCATCGCCTTTTTCTATTCGGGAAACCTGCGGTGGGACTGGCTTACCTGGGGGATACTCACCCTGGTGGCGGTCGGAGTGGCCAGCCGCGTCGGAATCCGAGCCCGCACCTTCTACATCCCCATGGCCCTGGTGGCCTGGTTTTGCATTCATGAATCGGGGGTGCATCCCACTTTGGTGGGGGTGGCGTTGGCCTTCATGACGCCGTCCCGTCCCATGTATTCGGCCGAAGATCTCTACGACAAGGGACAGGCGATTCTTGGTTCTTTCCCCCGCCACATAGTTACGTATCGGCAGCGGGAGGAGGCCGACTACCAGATACGCACGCTCGCCGAGGTGGCGCGGGAGTCGGTGGCGCCTCTTGCCAGGAACGAGCACCGGCTTCTTGCCTGGAGTTCTTTTTTGGTGCTCCCTATTTTCGCGCTGGCCAATGCGGGCGTGCGCTTGGAGGGCGACGTCGGCCAGTTGATCAAGCCGGTTGCACTCGGAACCGCTCTGGGTTTGCTGGTTGGGAAAGTACTGGGCATCAGCTTTTTCACCTGGCTGGCGGTGAAGCTGGGATGGGGCCGGCTTCCCGAAGGCATGGAAGGTCTGGACGTGATAGCCTTGGCGGCGGTGGCCGGGGTCGGTTTTACGGTGGCCATTTTCGTTTCCAGCCTGGCTTTTGTCGACCAGGCCCTGATAGATCAGGCCAAACTCGGGATTTTGACCGGGTCGCTTATCGCTGGGCTGCTGGGATACTTTTTGTTCAGGTTTGGAAGCGCCCGGGAAACCCGGAGAGAGTAGGCCAATGTGAATGCCGACAAGCCACTCACCTGCCAAAACCCGGTAGTAGGCTTAAGAAATTATTCTTGCCAGACGGCATTCAGGAAGGAAGACCATGAAAAAGACAGTATGCGCATTACTGGCCGTAGCTCTGGTGGCAGCAGCCTGCGGTGGGGACGACGCGGAGGAGGCCACTACTACGGTTGCTCCCACCACCACCCAGGCCGCTCCTCCGGTCGCGGCGGATCTTCTCGATGCGGTGATCGACCGCGGTGAACTGAACTGCGGAGTAAACGAGACGATCCCCGGATTTGGCTACAAGGATTCCTCGGGCAGGTTCACGGGCTTTGACGTGGATCTGTGTCGAGCGGTGGCTGCCGCCATCGTCGGGGACGCCGAGGCGGTGAACTTCGAAGCTCTGACCGCCGCGGCCCGCTTCGAGGCGGTGAACTCGGGGCTGATCGACCTTCTGGTCCGAAATACCACTTGGACGCAGAGCCGCGACACCGACTTGGGTCTCGACTTCGGACCCACCACCTACTACGACGGCCAGCAGTTGATGGCCAAAGGCGCCGACGGGTTCAATTCGATGTCTGACTTGGATGAGATCGAGGGCGCCGTGGTGTGCGCCATCGCCGGTACCACCACCGAGAAGAACATGACCGAGGCCGCCGCCTCGATGGGAGTCAACATCACGCTGAGCACCTTCGAGGATTTCAATGTGGTGGTGGAGGGCTTCAAGTCCGGCGCCTGTGATGTGGTGACCAGCGACGGGTCGACATTGGTCTCCCGCAAGGCCACCGAGGGCGCCGCAGGTGAGGACTGGGTGATCTTCCCCGCGGTTCCCATCTCCAAGGAGCCGCTCGGTCCGAGCTGGATCCAGAACCAGTCCCGCTTCGGCGATGTGGTTACCTGGACGGTGTTCGCGATGTTGATTGCCGAGGAGAAGGGCATCAACTCTTCCAATGTCGATGACATGATGAGCCTTGACGGAGAGGTGAGCCGGCTTCTGGGCGCCACCGCGGACGAGCTGCAGACCAAGATGGGCCTGTCTGCCGACGCTTTCTATCAGGTGATCAAACAGGTCGGCAACTATGCCGAGGTCTACGACCGGCACCTGACGCCGTTGGGCCTGGAGCGCGGATTGAACGGCCTTTACGGCGACGGCGGCATCCTCTACGCGCCGCCCGCCCGCTAACCCTGCCCAAATAGAAAATCGGATGAGGCCCGGGCTTCAAGCCCGGGCCTCATCTCGATTAAGTGGAAAGCTCATAAGAAGAACAGCAATCGCGTTTGTTGCCTTGGCGCTGGCGGCAGTTGCCTGCGGCGGAGACGCCGCCGAGCAGACCACCGCGGTTGCTCCCACCATCCGGGCCCCGGCGCAGGCGGCTGAGGAGGCGGATCTTGTGGACGTGGTGATCTCCCGCGGCGAGTTGAAGTGCGGAGTCAGCGACATCCTTCCGGGATTCGGCTACAAGGATTCTTCGGGGGCTTTCAAGGGCTTTGACGTGGATCTGTGTCGAGCTGTGGCGGCCGCCGTCTTCGGGGACGCCGGCGCGGTGAAATTCGAGGCTCTGACCTCCGCGGCCCGTTTCGAAGCGGTGAACTCGGGGCTGATCGACCTTCTGGTCCGAAATACCACCTGGACGCAGAGCCGCGACACCGACTTGGGTCTCGACTTCGGACCCACCACCTACTACACGGGCCAGCAGTTGATGGCAAAAGAGGCCGATGGGCTCAATTCGATGTCCACCCTGGACGAGATAGAAGACGCGGCTGTGTGCGCCACCGCCGGCACCACCACCGAGAAGAACATCACCGAGGCGGCCGCCGCCATGGAGATCAAGATCACGCTCAGTACCTTTGAGGATTTCAATGTGGTGCTGGAGAACTTCAAGTCGGGCGCCTGTGATGTGGTGACCGCCGACGGGTCGGCATTGG
Source organism: Acidimicrobiia bacterium (assembly GCA_965261135.1). Lineage (GTDB taxonomy): Bacteria > Actinomycetota > Acidimicrobiia > Spongiisociales > ZC4RG35 > Bin76. The sequence goes on along the minus strand of OZ253443.1, from coordinate 2,581,022 downwards.
TCTCCCGCAAGGCCACCGAGGGCGCCGCAGGTGAGGACTGGGTGATCTTCCCGGCGGCCCCCATCTCCAAGGAGCCCCTGGGTCCGGCCTGGATCCAGAACCAGTCCCGATTCGGTGATGTGGTTACCTGGACGGTGTTCGCGATGTTGATCGCCGAGGAAAAGGGCATCAACTCTTCCAATGTCGATGACATGATGAGCCTTGACGGAGAGGCGAGCCGGCTCTTCGGTGCCACCGAAGACGAGCTGCAGACCAAGATGGGCCTGCCTGCCGACGCCTTCTATCAGGTGATCAAACAGGTCGGCAACTATGCCGAGGTCTACGACCGGCACCTGACGCCGTTGGGCCTCGAGCGCGGCTTGAACGCCCTCTACACCGACGGCGGACTCCTCTACGCTCCGCCCGCCCGCTGATCCTGCCCAAATAGCTATGGGATTGAGGCCCGGGCTGAGAGCCCGGGCCTCATTTTTAATAAGTAGGGTTTACGAACATGACACCCAGTTCGGTCGATGAGGTAACCGCCGCTTTTGCTGACTGCCGCTATCTGGCTGATCGGCCTCTGTCGGTGGCTATTCATCTGGCCCGCAGCCTCGGTCGCCCCCTGTTTCTGGAAGGGGAGGCCGGAGTAGGCAAAACAGAGGTCGCCAAGGTGTTGGCCCAAGTGTTGGAGACAGAACTCATCAGGCTGCAGTGCTATGAGGGACTGGACGCCAACCACGCTCTCTATGAGTGGGACTACGCTCGGCAAATGTTGGCCATCCGCCTTATCGAGGCAGGCCGCGGTGATGCTCCCGCTTCGGTGGAGAGCATCATGAGCCGCGAATACCTGCTGGCGCGCCCGCTTCTCCAAGCAGTGGAATTCTCTTCCTCGGAAGGCAAGCCACCCGTGTTGTTGATAGACGAACTGGATCGGGCCGATGAAGAGTTTGAGGCGTTCTTATTGGAGATACTCTCCGATTTCCAGGTAACCATTCCCGAGATAGGCGTCATCCACGCCACCGTTCCGCCGGTGGTGGTGATCACCTCCAACCGCACCCGGGAGATACACGACGCCCTGAAACGAAGGTGCATCTACCACTGGTTGGACTTTCCCGACCTGGATCGGGAGGTGGAGATCGTCAGGGCGAAGGTACCGGATATCGACTTGCGGCTGGCCCGCCAGCTCGCCGAAGCGATGTCCGATCTTCGCTCCCTGGAACTCTTCAAGCCTCCCGGAGTGGCCGAGACGTTGGACTGGGCGCGCGCTCTGGGGGTGCTGGGCGCCTCCGAGTTGACTGCCGAGGCGGTGGCCGACACGCTGGGGGTGGTTCTGAAGTACCGCGAAGACGTGGAGGCGGTCGCCCAAAGGGGAGTGGAGACCCTGGCGCGGACGAGCGGCTAGTCCGGGGTATGGCCGGCGCCGAGACCTTGGTGGAGTTCACTCGAGAACTGCGCGAGGAAGGCTTGTCGGTGGGTTCGACCACCGCCGCAGATCTGATGACCGCCTTGGAAAGAGTGGGGCTGGCCTCGGCCGCAGACGTGCACGCCGCGTTTCGCTGTTTAACGGTCTCCTCGCCCTGGCAGTTGGACATTTTCGACCGGGTGTTCGTGCGGTTCTTCGGCCGTAATCTGTCGAGCGGCATAGCCATGGCTTCACCGCCCAAACCCCGCGCGTGGACGATCAGCCGGGTCCAACGGGGAGGAGCGGAAGGGGACGGCCAGGACGCCGATCCGGAGCTCGAGACTTTCACCGGGGCTTCCTGGGCGGAGCGGCTAGCCCAGAAGGATTTTTCCGAACTAACCAAGATCGAGCAGGCCCAGGTGCGCAATCTGGTGGCCCGGATGATGTGGCGCCCCGCTCCCGTGAAGAGCCGCCGCCGCCGGCCCTCCCCGAGGGGAGACCGTCCCGACCTGCGGCGCACCCTTCGCAAATGCGTGGGACCCGAAGGGGACATGATCAAACTGGAAAGCAGCGAACGCAGGACCCGGCCGCGTCCCATTCTCTTCATCGCCGACGTGTCGGGCTCCATGGAGCGCTACACCGAGATGCTGCTCTATTTCGCGCACGCCGCCCGCGCCCGGCTGGGAAAAATGGAGACTTTTGTGTTCTCTACCCGCTTGACCCGCATCACACGCCACCTGATGCGCCGCAACCCCACCGAGGCGCTCTCCCAGGTCTCCCAATCGGTGGAGGACTGGTCGGGGGGCACGAGGATCGGCGAGTGTCTGCGCACGTTCAATTACGACTGGAGCAGACGGGTCACCCGGGGCGGCCCGGTGGCCCTGATCATCTCCGACGGATGGGACCGAGGAGATCCGGAGATGCTCTCCCGGGAGATGGAGCGCCTTCGGCGGACCGTTCATCGGCTTATCTGGGTCAATCCGCTGGCGTCACGGGAGGGATTCTCCCCCGAAACCAGGGGGATGCGAGCCGCTTTGCCTCATGTGGACGACTTCTTGGCGGGAGGGCGGCTTTCCGATCTCGCTACTCTGGTATCACTCTTGGAATCTCTATCGGAGCGCAAGAAATAATGGAAGAGGCTTTGGAAACCCGGAACCGCTGGCGGGCGGAGGGCAAGGAAGTGGTGGTCGCCACGGTGGTGGCTACCGCCGGACCCTCCCCGCGTCCGGTAGGGGCTAAATTCTTGGTCTCCTCGGAAGGCGAAATGGCGGGATCGGTGTCAGGAGGTTGTGTGGAGAACGATGTCTATGAGCATGCCCGAGGGGTGATGACAGAGGGCAGCCCGCGGCTGGTCACCTACGGGATCACCGACGAGGACGCGTTCTTGGTGGGGCTTTCCTGCGGGGGGACGATTCAAGTCTTCATCGAACCGTGGTGAGTGACCGCCAAGAGACGGGGAAAGTGTTGGCAGCCTGTTCCCAACTGATCGCAGAGCGACGGCTGGGGGCGCGGGTCACCGTGGTGGAAGGCCTTGGAGCGGGCGCGTCGTCGGCGGTGGACTCAGAGAAAGGGGTGGTGGCCGGAGCTTTGCCCACCGGAGAGTCCGCGTCGGTGATGGCCGATGTCCGCACCCTGATGGAGAGGGAGAAGTCCATGACCGTTTCCTATGGGGACCGGGATGTGTTCGTCGATGTGATCGTTCCCCGCCCGCATCTCATCATCTTTGGAGCGGTGCACATCGCCCAGGCATTGTGCGCGCTGGCGCGCCACCTCGACTTTGACATCACCGTCTCCGATGCTCGACCGGCCTTTCTCACCTCCGAGCGCTTCCCCCACGCCCATCGGCTCTTGACAGGGTGGCCGGACCAGCTTTCCGACCGCCTCTCCTTCGATCATCGTTCCTATGTGGTGGTGCTCAGTCACGACGACCGCTTCGAGGCGCCGCTGTGGCCATTGGTGCTCAAGGCGCCCGTGCGGTATATCGGGGCGATGGGCAGCCGGCGCACGGCTGCGGCCAGGCGGGCGCGGCTGGCGGCGACAGGATATACCGAGGAGGAAATAAACCGGATCCGGGGCCCGATAGGAATCGAAATCGGGGCAGACTCCCCCGCGGAGATGGCCGTGGCCATTCTGGGAGAGATAATTTCAACACGCCGCCGAACGGAAACCCCTCTCGAACTGGTGGGCCGCCCGCGCCGACCCTCCGCGGGAAGAAGACCATGATCGCCAATCTGGTGCTGGCGGCGGGGAGTTCCTCGCGTCTTGGGCGACCCAAGCAGTTGGAACCCTGGGGCGAAGGGACCTTGTTGGGGAAGGTCTTGGAGACGGCGCTCGGAATGGGATCGGAAGAGACCTGGGTGGTGTTGGGCGCCGCGCACGAGCAGATTCTGGCGAGGACGGACTTTTCTCGGTGCCGAGTGGTGATCAACCATGAATGGGAAAGCGGCATGGCCGGCTCTCTGCGAGTGGGACTGGATGCACTGGAACGAGGATCGACGGCGTCTGCCGCTCTTATTCTGCTGGGCGACCAGCCCGGTGTTACGGCCCAGACCGTCGCCCGGCTGCGGGAGGCTTATCGGCCGGGGGTTACTCCGGCGGTGGTTCCCAGGTACCGCTACATAGTTTCCAATCCGGTGCTGGTGGATAGAGTTTTGTGGCGGCGACTGATGATGTTGGAAGGAGACCGCGGGGCTATGCAGCTTTTCAAGGCTCATCCCGAGTGGGTTACCGAAGTCTGGTTTCCGGAGCCTCCTCCCGAGGATGTGGATGACCAACAGGACATCGAGAGACTGAAGCCCCGCGACCAGGCCCCTCACAGGGAAGAGTCCGGTACCGAGGGTTCTCTGGTGGGTTCGGAAAAGGAATAGGCCGGGAAGTGTCGACGATCGGGAAAATTGCGGGAATGGATTACCTCTCTGCCGCGCGGTTGCGCAGGGCGGGAATCAAAACCTCGGAGACTTTTCTGGAAGAGGCCCGGGTGGCAGAGCGCCTCGGAGCACTTTCCGAGCAGACCGGCATCGATCGGGACACACTCTCGGATTTGGCGGCATCCGCCGATTTGATGCGTCTGGAAGGGATGGGCGGCGTGTACTGTGGGTTGCTGAGGGCCGCTGGCATCCACTCTGTGGCCCAGCTTCGGGAGTTGTCTCCCGAGGAGTTGAGGAGTGCGCTCTTCGCCGTCAATCACCACCGCCGGGTAGTCCGACGTCTCCCCAGTCCCCGGGAGGTGAAGTTGTGGGTGTTTCAGGCCTCCGATCCGGGATTTGCGGAGGGTGAGTAGGCAAGGCGCGCGGAATTAGGACGGGCCCAAGAGGTTCAGGTTGGCGAAGCAGGTCGCCGGTCAGGAAAGCCCGATGTCGAGAAGGCGGCCCACCCACCAGGCGATAACCGCTCCCACTCCGGCGATCAGCATGTTTTCCAACCCGGAGCGAAGTCCCGGAGTGTTGGTGATCCGGGTCTTGGCCGACCCCACGCCAAACAGGCCGATGAAGGTCAATATGAACGAGAAGAGCATACCGTCTTGGGGACTGAGCGACAGCAGGAAAGGGAAGATCGGGAGAAATGCGCCGATCAGGAACATCCCCCCTGACATCAGTCCCGCCCGATAGGGTGAGCGCCGCTCGGATTCGACCACTCCGAATTCCAACACCTCCATGGCCTTCAATAGCCGATGGTCATCCGCGGAGAAGATGCGGACCGCCTCGGTGAGATCATCCCCGTCTATACCAAACCGCCCCAGCAGTTCATAGAGCTGTTCGGTCTCCTTTTCCCGGTAATAGCGGATGTGCTCTTCCTCCAGCGCCAACTCCGCTTGCCAGACCTCGTCCTGGGATTTGGTGGCCAGATACTCCCCCAAAGCCATGGAGACGGCGCCGGCCAGCGCTCCCACCACTCCGCCCAGCAGTACCTTGGCAGGACTGAGTTGGCCTCCCACCAGCCCCGCCAGAAGAAGGAAGATAGAGACCAGGCCGTCATTCGCCCCCAGGACCATGTCCCGCAGATACGGTCGGCTCTCGGCGAGGTGCGGCCGGTAGGGGACCGAGGTCGGCTCCTTGGTGTCTTGGTCCTGTTTCTCAGGGTCGGAGTGGCTCACGGACTTTCCTCGGCTCACATGTTGCGTCGGTAGCGCCCACCTACTCCATAGAGGGCGTTGACCATCTGTCCCAGAGTTGCCGCCTTGGCGGTTTCCATCAGGTCCGCAAAGACATTGTGTCCCGCCCGCGCCCCGGAAGCGAGGGTTGCCAAGGCCGGCCGGGCGCGCCCGGCATGAGCGGCTTGGAAGTCGGCGACCTCGGTGATCCGTCGATCCTTTTCCGCATCGGTGGAGCGCACCAGCCGGTCGGGTGTTACGAAGGGCGAGCCGTCTTCGGACAGAAACGTGTTGATCCCGATCAGGGGGTGGTCTCCCGATTCCTTGACCTGTTCGTAAAGGAGGGACTCCTCTTGGATCTTGGAGCGCTGGTAATTCCGCTCCATGGCGCCCAGTACTCCCCCGCTGCGATTCAGCCGCGCGAATTCCACCAGCACCGCCTCTTCGACCAATTCGGTGAGATCCTCGATTATGAAGGCGCCCTGAAGCGGGTTCTCGTTTTTGGCAAGACCCAGTTCCCGGTTGACGATCAACTGGATGGCCACCGCCCGTCGCACCGATTTCTCGGTGGGAGTGGTGAGGGCTTCGTCGTAGGCGTTGGTGTGGAGAGAATTGCAGTTGTCGTAGATCGCGTACAGCGCCTGGAGAGTGGTGCGGATGTCGTTGAACTCCACCTCTTGGGCATGGAGGGAGCGTCCGGAGGTCTGGATGTGATATTTGAGCAGCTGTGAGCGGGGATTTGCCCCATAGCGGTCCCGCATCACCTTGGCCCAAATTCGACGGGCCACCCTTCCGATCACCGCGTACTCGGGGTCGAGTCCGTTGGAGAAGAAAAAGGAGAGATTGGGGGCGAAGTGGTCGATATCCATCCCCCTGGCCAGATAATGCTCCACATAGGTGAACCCGTTTGCGAGAGTGAAGGCCAGCTGGGTGATGGGATTGGCGCCCGCCTCGGCCATGTGATAGCCGGAGACCGACACCGAGTAGAAGTTGCGCACCCGGTTGTCCACAAAGAACTGCTGGATGTCTCCCATCATCTTGAGGGCGAAGTCGACCGAGAAGATGCAGGTGTTCTGGGCCTGGTCTTCCTTGAGGATGTCGGCTTGCACCGTTCCCCTCACCCGGGAGAGGGTCTCGGCGCGGATCTTCTGGTAGATCTCGGGTTCCAGCACCCGGTCGCCGCTGGTTCCCAACAGCAATAGCCCCAGGCCGTCATTGCCCTCGGGGAGGGGTCCCTGATAACGGGGACTCCGACGACCGGCGTACATCTCGGCGAGTCGGTCCTCCACTTGCTCCACCAGCCCGTGGCGGCGGATGTACAGCTCGCATTGCTGATCTATCGCGGCGTTCATAAACAGGGCCAGGATCATGGGAGCGGGACCGTTGATGGTCATCGACACCGAGGTGGAGGGCTCGCACAGATCGAAACCCGAATAGAGGCGCTTTATGTCGTCGAGTGTGGAGACCGAGACCCCGGAGTTGCCCACCTTCCCATAGATGTCGGGGCGTTTCCCGGGATCTTCCCCATAGAGGGTTACAGAGTCGAACGCAGTGGAGAGCCGCCGCAGGTGGGTCCCGCGAGCCAGATAGTGGAACCGGCGATTGGTTTGCTCGGGGGGTCCCTCCCCTGCGAACATCCGGGTCGGGTCCTCGGAGGTGCGTTTGAAGGGATACACGCCCGCGGTGTAGGGAAAGCGGCCGGGGAGGTTTTCCTGCAGCAGCCACCTCAGCCGGTCTCCCCAGTCCCGGTAGCGGGGCAGCGAGATTTTGGGGACCTCGGTTTCGCTGAGACTCTCCGAGGACAGAGGGACCGTAATTTCCCGGTTGCGGACCTGATAGGAGAATTGGCCGGCGCGATAGGCGGTAGCCAAATCGTCCCATCCCCCAAGCGCCTCCCGGTGTTCCGGCGCAAGCCGCTCGGCGGTCAGCTGGGCGGTCTGTGAAAGGGCGCGGGATGATTGTCCGTCGGGATCGGCCTGTTCCATGAGACGGCTGGCCCCCTCCAACTGATAGAGATCCCGGGCTGTTGAGGACTGTTCGGCAACCATCCGGTTGTAACGGTGGACGGTTTCGGCTATCTCCGCCAGGTAGCCGGAGCGCTCCGGCGGGATCACGACCTGCCGTACGCCGGCTGAGGCGATTTCTCCGGACAGTCCGCGCCCGTGTCCCAGCGCGGTGACCATCGCCCGGTAGAGACGGCTTATCCCCGGGTCGTTGAAGTCGGAGGCCACCGTCAGATAGACATCTTGTATGGGATCGGGATCATGAAAGGCAAGCCGATTGCGCCGCACCTGGCGGCGGACATCGCGAAGGGCGTCCTCGGCACCCTGTTTGTCTCCCTTGTTGACCGCCACCAGGTCTGCATAGTCGAGCATCCCGATCTTTTCCAACTGGGTGGCGGCCCCGTATTCGGGGGTCATAACGTACAGGGACAGGTCGGAAAGGTCCACTACCGCGGTGTCGGCCTGTCCGATGCCGGAGGTTTCCAGGAGGATCAGGTCGAATCGGGCCGCCCGGAACACCGTTAGCGCCGTCCGGGCGGCCTCGGGGAGGGCGGTGGCGCTTTGTCGGGTGGCCAGCGAGCGCATATACACCCGGGGGTGAGGGATGGAGTTCATGCGGATCCGGTCTCCCAGCAGGGCGCCCCCCGTTCGCCGCTGGGAGGGATCAACCGAGAGCACCGCCACCCGGTGGTCAGGAAAGTCCGAGAGATACCGGCGGAGCAGTTCGTCCACCACGGAGGATTTACCCGACCCGCCGGTTCCGGTTACTCCCACCACGGGCGGCAGGGGGCGGACAGTCGACGCCCCAGCCAGTTCTTCGAAGACGTCGGCGTATTTGTCGGGGTAGTTTTCGGCGGCCGAGATGATTCTCGCCAGCAGGCGATGATCGGATACCGAGAGTCGGCCGATCTCGAATTGGTCCAGTTCTCCGGTGGGATAATCGGCTCGCGCGATCATGTCGTTCACCATCCCCTGCAGTCCCAGGGCCCGCCCGTCGTCGGGCGAGTAGATGCGGGTGATGCCCTCGGCTTGAAGTTGCAATCCCTCCTCGGGGAGGATGGTTCCTCCCCCGCCCCCGAATATGCGAATCCGTTCGCCCCCCCGCTCGGTCGCCAGCTGATGGAGGTAGCGAAAGAACTCCATATGTCCGCCCTGATAGCAGGTGACTGCGATGGCTTGGGCATCCTCCTGTACGGCGGTGTCCACAATTTCGGTGGCCGAGCGGCTGTGGCCGAGGTGGATCACCTCGGCGCCCGAGGAGGCCAGAATGCGCCGAAAGACGTTGATGGAGGCGTCGTGTCCATCGAAGAGAGTGGTGGCGGTTACGAACCGCACGGGGTAAGTGGGGCCATCCGGCCTTTGGTCTGCCATGCTCCTCCGCGGTAGCTGACTGGGGCGGACTCTCCCCAAGGATACAGCCGGATTGCCTATGGCGACAGGCCGGGAGGGCGAAACGAAAAGGGCGGGGAAACGGCACGGGGCCAACTTCGGGGCGCGGCTAACGAGTCGCCTGTCTGGGCGGGGTGCAGTGGGGGCTGTGGGCTAGTCTTGGAGGTCGGATCGAACAGACGGAGGTAAGGAAAATGGCCGAACAGGTAAGGGGGATAGTTTCCCTGGAAAAGGGAGCGCCGGTCTCCCTGGAGACGGTGATAGTTCCCGATCCGGGCCCCGGAGAGGCCCGGGTGGCGGTGAAGGCTTGTGGAGTGTGCCATACCGATCTCCACTATCGGGAGGGCGGGATAAGCGATGATTACCCCTTCTTCCTGGGGCACGAGGCGGCCGGGGTCGTCGAGTCGGTGGGGCCCGATGTGACCGCGGTGGCGCCCGGTGATTTTGTGATTCTCAACTGGCGGGCGATTTGTGGGAATTGTCGGGCCTGTAACAGGGGCCGTCCCTGGTACTGCTTCGCTACCCACAACGCCACCCAAAAGATGACACTGGCCGACGGAACGGAACTTTCTCCCGCCCTGGGTATCGGCGCTTTCGCCGAGTTGACCCTGGTCGCCGCCGGACAGGCCACCAAGGTGGACAGCCGGGCGCGGCCCGAAGCGGCCGGTCTGCTGGGCTGCGGGGTGATGGCGGGGATCGGCGCCGCTATCAACACCGGCGGGGTGGGACGGGGCGACACGGTGGCGGTGATTGGCTGTGGAGGAGTCGGATCGGGCGCCATTGTGGGATCCAAACTGGCGGGAGCGGGCACAATCGTGGCGGTGGACATCGATGACCGCAAGCTGGAGTGGGCCAAGGGATTCGGCGCCACCCATACCGTGAACTCCCGGAACGAAGACCCGGTGGAGCGGATCAGGGAGATATGCGGCGGCGTCGGCGCCGACGTGGTGGTGGAGGCGATCGGCCTGCCCGAAACCTACGAGCAGGCCTTCTATGCCCGCGACCTGGCCGGAGTGGTGGTGTTGGTGGGTGTCCCCACTCCCGACATGCGCCTGGAACTGCCCTTTCTGGAGGTGTTCGGCCGGGGCGGCGCCCTGAAGTCCTCATGGTATGGGGACTGTCTGCCGGAGCGAGACTTCCCGATGCTCATCGACCTCTACCTACAGGGCCGCCTCGACCTCGACGGCTTTGTCAGCGAGACCATCGGCGTCGAGGAAGTCGAGGAAGCCTTTCACAGGATGGAGCGGGGAGAGGTGCTGCGCTCGGTGGTGGTCTTCGACTGATGCCGGAACTCTGGGGAGGTCCAGAGAAGTCAGCAAATGGGCAAACCCCGTGGGCTGAGCTGTTCTGCCATGTGTGTGGGCTGAATGGCCAGATCGACCAGCCGCTACAAATCACCAGCGTGGTAATGCATAGATGTGAGGTGGGACCACAAAGCTGCCATTGTACTGGAAGATGAATGTGATCGTAGGTCGGTGTCTCCTACGCTGTTGCCTCGCGAAGGAGTTCGAGCGAATCATGGAGGCCCCCATAACGCGGACGCAACCAGCTTAAAGGGGACTTAGGATCTACGGTAAGCCAGCGGATGTTGGACCCTCCCGCCGCACCACCGTGCTGGAGGGGCGCCTGGCTGATAGCCAGCGCCTTGGATAACACCCAGTAGTGCGCTTCCGAGGGAGAGAGCCCAAGGCAGATCAAGATTTCGTAATCTTGATCTCTTATTTGTTGGAACTTATATTTACCGGTCTTCCAAAGGGTGGACGATTTCACCTCTACTCGTTTTCCATTGACAAGGAGATCAGCGTCTGAGCCTCTAACGGAAGTAGCTTCGAAGCCTTCGATTGAGAGCCAACCTTCTACCAGCTGCTCCGCAACTTTTCCACGTGTTCGTGACGGTAAACCAACCTTGAGCCATTCAAAGGGACTGTCGATCCATTCCTCGGGAAGAAAACGAGACTCATACTCACCCTCCAATTTCTTTGCGATTGCTTTGAGGTTGGAATAACTCTGAGCGTTTCTCGCCCCAGTCATCTGGCAGTCACAAATAGTGCAGCCTGGGATCCCTTGACCGCCGTTGAGTTGCCCGACAGTGTGATCGCTCCGTTCGCTGCGTGGAACTCCACCCCAGTCACACCGGCAAAACGCCTTCTCATTACTGCGAACGCCTCCTCCGCTTTGTCTGCAAGAATGAAGCGCCGGCCCTGCTGCATTGCCGCTGCTCCCGCAGTGCCGCTTCCGGCGACCAGGTCGACAACGAGGCCGCCGGGCGGCGAGGAAGCGGTCACAATCCGTTTTAGCACCCCCAGCGGCTTCTGTGTGGGGTACCCGAGCTTCTCTTTGCCGGTAGGACTCACGATCGTATGCCACCAGGTGTCCGTTGGCAACTTACCGCGAGCCGCCTTCTCCGGTCCCACGAGGCCGGGCGCCATATAGGGAATGCGTTCGATTTCGCTGGCATTGAAGAAGTTTTGTTTGGGAGATTTGGCATAGAAAAGAATGTTGTCATGCTTCGGAGGCCAGCGGTTCTTCGGACGCCCGCCGAAGTCGTAGGCCCAGATGATCTCGTTGACAAAGCAGTCCCGTCCGAATATCTGGTCGAGGAGCACCTTCGCGTAATGCACTTCGCGGTAGTCGAGGTGTAGGTAGAGCGAACCGCTCGGCTTGAGAAGCCTTCTCGCTTCTACCAGGAATGGCTCGAGGAAGCCGAAGTAATCGTCGAAAGCGTCATTAAACGAGCCTGAGCCGATACGAACTGTTTTGTAACGCTGTCCGCCAAAGCCTGTCCGGTCTCCTTCTCCATCTTCTGCTCGTGTTGTCTTAAGGTGCTGGCGGGCCTGCCGCTTACCGGTATTGAATGGTGGGTCGAGATAAACGAGATCTACGGACTCGCTAGGTAGAGAGCGTGCCACCTCTACCCCGTCAGCGCAATAGACAATGCCGCACAGATCAGGAGACATGGCTCCCATTGTAAATGCATCCTTTGACAACGATACGAAGCTCGGCTACCAGCCCCGGTCCCGCCAAGCTTGGGTGTGGGGTCGCTCGGCGGCCACGGTGGTGTCGTTCGCCCCGTGGCCGGGAAAGACCAGGGTGGGGTCTGGAAAGGTCGACAGGAGTTGGTCCACCGAGTCCATGATCTGACCGAAAGAGGAGTAATCCCACTGGGTGGCGCCGGGGCCGCCCGGAAAGAGAGTGTCTCCGGTGAACAGCCACGGCTCCAGCACAAACGAGGTGGAGCCGGGAGTATGGCCGGGTGTGTGAATGGCGTGGAGTAAAAGATCCCCGACCTCGATCTCCTGTCGGTCGCGGATCAGTCCGTCGGGAGCGGCCTTTTCAATGCCGGCCTCGTCCAGCAAAAAGAGGTCCTTGGGATTTAGAAGGAACGGGACGCCCAGTTTGTCGCTTACCCGATCCACCGCCTGGAGGTGGTCCTGATGGCCGTGGGTGGTCAGGATGGCCTGCACCTGATAGTCCCCGACCGCGTCGAGAATGCGATCAGCCTCGTCGGCGGCGTCCACGATCACTGCCTTTTGCGTGTTGGCGCAGCCCACGATGTAGACGTTGTTCTCCATAGGGCCGACCAGCAGCTTTATGAGATGCGCTTCCTCGATTCGATGCTCCCACCTGTTCATAGCCAGTTGCCTTTCTCGGTTTGGATCTGTTGGCCGGAAGAATACCAAGGGACTTATAAAGAATAGTTGACAGCCCTGCCGCACTCGCTCCGTCCCCAGTGTTGTCACACCCTCTCGGTATTCTGCATAGAGCGTGACCCCTTGGTTCGAGACGGTGCGGCTGACCGCCAAGCTATCCCCTTCCCAGCATCGTCGTCTTGACCAGATCTTCGGTATGTGCGCCGAGTTGTACAACGCCAACCTGGAGTCCTGGAAGGGAACCTATGCCTGGTGGAGGGAGTACCACAATCCCGAGACGGAGAAGTTTCCGTCTGAGTGGAGCCTGTCTCTTTTTGACCGCATGATGATGTTCACCGGTGTCCGAGCGGACCATCCCGAATGGGAGCGTCTCTCCGTGAAGGTAGGAAGAGGTGTGTTGCGCCGCTTCGACCGTACCATCTCGTCCTTTTACGAGCGCTGTAAGGAGGGCTTGAAGCCGGGCTTCCCCCGCTTCAAGCCCTCCCGGAGGTGGCGCAGCATCGAGGTGGCCGATCCCACGCCTTCCATGCTCCAGGCGCCGGACACCCCCAAGAATCAGTCCGCCAAGTGGTGGAGGCTCTCCGTGAAGGGAGTCCCCCGTCTGCGCTTCCGCGACAAGGGCAACCGCATCGCCGCCGCGCTCGGCACCGGAGCTTCCGTGAAGGAACTGCGAGTGGTGCGGACTCCTCTGCGGACCGAACTCCATGTGGTGCTGAAACACCCCGACCGGGAACTGCCCGAGCGGCCCGTTGCCAACCCGGTCGGCATAGACAAGGGCATCCGCCACCGCATGACCCTCTCCGACGGCACCCGCATCCCCGCACGTACAGTGGACCTCAAAACGATCATCAAGAAACAACGCATCCTGAGCAGAGCCGTCAAGGCTCACCAGGACAGAGAGAAGGCCGCAGGCAAGAGACTGCCTCACTCCAACACCAGGAAAAAGAAACAGCAGGCATTCGCCAAGGTGTGGAGAAGAGAAACCGACAGAGCCCGCAACGCCGATTTCCGTTTCGCCCACCGGTTGGTCAACACACACGACGCGGTCTTCGTGGAGCGGCTCAACATAGCGGGCCTGGCCCGCTCCAAGAGGTTCTCCAAGAAACTGCATGAACAACGGTGGGGCACCAACGACCAGATCGTGGAACACAAAGCTGGAAAGGCTGGTGTTCCCTTTGTGATGGTCAATCCTGCATACACATCAACAGACTGCTCCTCTTGTGGTCACCGACAGCCCATGCCCCTGGAGGTACGGGTGTACGAGTGCCCGGAGTGCGGGATGGTGATGTGCAGGGACCGCAACGCCGCCCGAAATATCAGCGTCCGAGGAATGGAAACCCTCGGGTCGGGAGGGACTGCTTCCCGGCGCAGCCGCGCTATACAAGTTCCGGATGTAAGACCAGGCTCTCTCTCGGGAGAGCAAGGCGGACCGGACACTGCAGAACAGTATCGGACAGCAGCAGCCTAACAAGGCTGTCAACTATTCTTTATAAGTCCCAATACCAAAGCTGTCGGAACCCTTTCCCGCCTGGTCCGAAGAGGTACCCTGGGGGCGCATGCGAGCCTGGCGTTTACATGAACTAACCGGCCCCGGGGCGATCTCCCTCGATGAAATCCCCGTTCCCGACCCCGGAGAGGGTCAGGTGCGGGTCAGACTCCGGATCATTGCCCTCAACCACCTCGACATCTGGGTGACCCACGGGCTGCCGGCTCCTCCCGGCCTTCCCCATGTCCTCGGCGGGGACGGCGCCGGGGTGGTGGAAGCGGTCGGGCCGGGAGTGGAGGGCTTGGCCGAGGGAGATGAGGTGATAGTCAACCCCTCGCTTTCCTGTGGGACCTGCCATGTGTGCGCCAGTGGAGAGACGGTCTACTGCCGATCATTCGGCGTATTGGGAGAGCACAGCCAGGGAACTATGGCAGAAAAGGTGGTGATCCCCGCTGTAAACGCTGTGCCCAAACCACCCGGTTTGCCCTGGGAGATCGCGGGGTCTTTTTCTCTGGCGTCCGGCACCGCCTATCGAATGCTTCGCAGGGCGCGTCTGCAGAAAGGGGAGACGCTGTTGGTGGTGGGTGTGGGAGGCGGAGTGTCCAGCGCCGCAGCCCTTCTCGGAGTGTCGTTGGGCGCCCGGGTGTTCGTTACCTCCCGAGGCCCGGAGAAGATCGCCTGGGCTGTTGACAACGGAGCCGAGGCGGGTTTCGACTCGGGAGGACAGTTCTCGAAAGAACTCAGGGCGGCGGCCGGGGGGCAGGCCCATGTGGTAGTGGAAAATGTCGGACCGGCCACCTGGGGACAGGCTCTCCGTTCCCTAAGACCCGGGGGCCGGATGGTGGTATGCGGGGCTACCAGCGGCGCCAAGGCGGAAATCGGTATCCCGGCGCTGTTTTTCAGGCAACTGGAGATCATCGGTTCAACCATGTACACCCCGGCCGAATATCAAGAGCTGCTGGCTCTAATTGCCTCCGGCAAGGCTACCCCGCCTCCTGTGGATTGCGTGTATCCCTTCGAGGAACTGCCCGCCGCCATGGCCAGACTGGGTTCGGGACTTCAGCTCGGGAAAGTCGCCCTCTCCCTGGTTTGAGTCCGGGAGTGGGGGGACAAAGTACTGACATGCCTCGTTTGGGCTGGCAGGTGGCAGATATCGAATGGCGGACTTCAGCCACGGCTGCTACACCGCATGTATCAGTTGCCAGGGCCTGTGGGACTCCCGACGGAGCTTTCTGAGAAACGGAGGTAGGGTGGTCGGGGGAGTGGATATACTGACACTGCGGGGTCGGCTGCGGGCCGGCGCCGAGCCTTGACCATGGGGGCGTAGAACAGCCTGGAGTGTTCGCTGGCCTGTCAAGCCAGAGGTCGCGGGTTCAAATCCCGTCGTCCCCGCCACAGGTTAGGAGGCCAGGTAGCTCAGTTGGTAGAGTATCGGTCTGAAAAACCGAGGGTCGGCAGTTCGATTCTGCCCCTGGCCACCTGTTCGAGGTGAAGCGCGGATGTCCCGATCGTTCGAACATGTTTGACCTTGCCCGCTGGAGAGTCGATCCTCCGGCTCTCCACGGTGGTGTCTACCGGCTTTTCCAGCAGGCCTTTCTCCGTAACCCCACCAAGGTTGCTATGGAGACTCCCGATGGCCCGTCGCTCGGTTATGGGGAACTCGCCGCCACGGTGGAGCGTTGCCGGGCGAGGCTGGCCGCCTGCGGGGTGGCGCCGGGGGATCGGGTGCTGTCCTATGTCGCGAAGTCGCCGGCCAACGTTTTCCTGTACCTGGCCTGCCTGAGCCATGGGGCGGTCTACATCCCCGTCAATCCTGGTTACACCCGGGTAGAATTGTCCGCATTCATTGAGGATGCCCGACCTCGGCTGGTGGTTTGTGACCCCTCCCAACGAGCGGAGGTCGCCGAGTTAATTAATAGAAGCGGGTCTCTTGCCAAGGTGGCCGCCCTCCAGCCGGATGGGATGATTGTCCAAGAGGCCCCGGTCGCCGCATCCGCCAGTTCTTTCAGGGAGCATTTCCCGACCGGAAGCGACCCGGCGGCGGTCCTCTACACCTCCGGCACCACCGGGAGGCCCCGGGGGGCGGTGCTCACCCACCGAGCCTTGGCCGCCAATGCCCTGGCGCTCTGCCGTGTGTGGGACTTCCGGTCAGAAGACGTCCTGGTTCACGCCCTTCCCCTTTTTCATACGCACGGGTTGTTCGTGGCGCTCCACTGTGCTTTGCTGGCGGGGGCTTCGATCCTCTTCATGCCCTCCTTCGATGCCGCCACGGCAATCGGGCACTGGGATCGGGCCACCGTGTTCATGGGAGTTCCCACCTATTACGCTCGCCTCTTGGCGCATCCCGCGCTTTCTGTCCGTTCGGCGGCGGGGATGCGGCTCTTTACTTGTGGTTCGGCGCCGCTTCTCCCCCAGATCTGGGAGGAGTTCCACCAGCGCTCCGGTCATCGGATCGTGGAGCGTTACGGAATGACCGAGGTGGGGATAATCACTTCCAATCCCTACCACGGAGAACAGATTCCCGGAACGGTGGGCTATCCACTGGAAGGCGTGGAGATCAAGGTGGTGAACGAGTCGGGCGCCGAGGTGGGGCCGGGAGTTACGGGAGAGCTTTGCGCTCGCAGCGCCGGGGCGTTCTCCGGTTATCTGAACCTGCCCGACGAGACGGCGGAGGCGGTGAGCCCGGAAGGCTGGGTAGCCACCGGCGACCTGGCCGTTAGGGATAGAGACGGACGGGTGACTCTGGCGGGAAGAGCCAAGGACTTAATAATCACCGGCGGCTTGAATGTTCACCCCTTGGAGGTGGAGTCGGCGCTGAACTCTGTGCCGGGCGTGGCGGAGTCGGCGGTGTTCGGAACGCCTCATCCCGATTTCGGCGAGGGAGTGGTCGCCGCGGTGGTTTGGGGCGGGGAGGGCGAACCGTCTGCCTCCGGGCTTCGTCAGGCCCTTTCTTCCCGGCTGGCCGGATACAAGATCCCCAAGCGGATACTCATGGCCGAGACTCTGCCTCGCAACGCCATGGGGAAGGTCCAAAAGACCATCCTCCGTTCTCAAAACGCTTCCCTGTTCACCTCTGGGCCGGGCCTCGGCGTATCATCCGCCGTCGGCGAATAGGATGGCATCCGAACCAGCTTCTTCGTAACCATCGGGTAAGGGTTTCGCGACATTCGTCGGGTGGCGGCGGGCCAAGTCTTGGTGCAAACCAAATTGTTTTTAAGGCAAGGAGAGACCGCTAGTTTTCGGGGTGTTGCAGAAAAGCCTCGATCTCTGAGATCATCTGGTCTCGGGCGTCCTCCAAGTCTTCGGGGTGGAGATCGTCGTTGGCCACTTCTTCTTCCAGGTGTTTTATGTAACCGGCCAGGTCTTCGGACTCGGCGATCACGGCATCGAGCTTCTTTCGGAACCTGGCGGTCTCCACTTCCAGGGGAGAGGTGTCGAGGTTTATCTCTAGGATTTCGCCGGCCTTTCGGACCAGTGCCAGTGAGGCAGGTGGGTATTCCTGGGTGGACAGATAGTGGGGAACGGCCGCCCACAAGGTCAGCGCGTCCCATCCTTCCTGGGTGAAGGCCTGGTGAAGAACCCCGACGATCCCGGTGGGACCCTGGTAGCTCGAGCCGAAGAGACCGTGACGGTCAAGCCGGTCGGAACGGGCCGCCCGGCCCACCATGGGCACCGGGAAGGTGTGGGAGATCTGTCCCATGAAGGCTCCAATGGTGAGCGCTCTCTCGACGCCCGCCGCCCGGCACAGGTCCATGATTCGGCGGACGTACGACTTCCAGCGGGCGTGGGGCTCGTCGCCCGTTATCACCAAGAGCGGTGGTTGATCCGGAGGGGTGGTCAGGTATACCTTGGTGCTCGGCCATCTCAGGGAAATAGCGCCGTCCTGGGAGAAGTTGATCTCGGGCCGCAGCACCTGGAAGTCGAAGTATTCCTCTGCGTCGATCTCGGCCAGCAACACCGAGGGGTAGATGGAAAGCACATGTTCCACCGCCCGGCTGGAAGCCTCCCCGGCGTCTCCCCAGCCCCGATAGGCGACCAATGCGGTCGGCCGCCCCAGCGGCTCGTACAGGCGCCAGTTGACTTGCGACACTCCCTAAGACTACTCCGGGCGGCCGCTGCGCGCCGGGGGAGGGCCTTCCGCCCACTGGTGACTCTCCTTGCTCTTAAAGGGATAGTCGTCGATCCAGGGGCAGGCCTTTTCCAGTTGGCCGGCCAGGTTGAACAGGGTGTCCTCTCTTCCAAAGCGGCCCACCAGTTGGACGCCCACCGGGTGGCCGGCCTCCGTTCGGTGAAGAGGAAGAGTCATGGCCGGCTGGCCGGTCATATTGAACGGCCAGGTGTTGGGAATCCGATCCATGGACTTCGTCGCCAACTCCTCCATCAATTCGAAGGCCGCCCCGGGATAGCGGCCTTCCAGCAAGGCTGCGATCCGCTCTTTCTGCTCCGCCCCGGGCTGGAGAGCAAAGTGGGGCCAGGGTGGAGTGGCCAGGGTGGAGGTGACCAGCACGTCGTGATTCTCCATTATCCCGCCCAAGATCCGCCCGTAGCTGCGAACCAGATATAGGTTGGAGGCGAATTCGGTGGCCGCAACTGTCTTCCCGGCCTGCACCACGACCTGGTTGGCCGGCTCCAGCTTGGTGACGTCGATACCGAAAGTTCCCACCATCCAGGCCGTATCCACCGCAGAAAGGGTCAGCATCGCCCGTCTCCCCGGCCCGGGGCCGATGCCGGTCGAGACCGACTCGACCTGATGGCCCAGTTGTTCCAGAAGAGAGGCGGTTCGGTCGACCGCCCTCAGGCATTCGGGAGCTAGGGTCACGTCTCCGGTCATCGCGCCCTCGACCACGCCGATTCGCAGCGGACGATGCGGGGCGTTCACTGCATCCAGATAAGGTCCGTTCGGGGGTGGCGCCGCATAGGGGTCACCCGGCTCGGGTCCGTGAGTGAGATCCAGAAACGCCGCCGAATCCCGCACGGTCCGGCTGACCACATGGGAGGCGGCCAGGCCGTACCACCCTTCGCTCATCACGGGTCCCACCGGGTTCCTTCCCCGGGTGGGCTTCAGTCCAACCAGGCCACATGCAGAGCCGGGTATGCGTATTGAGCCTCCGCCGTCGCTGGCATGGGCCGCCGGAACTATTCCCGCCGCCACCACCGATGCCGAACCCCCCGAAGAGCCACCCGCGGTTACCTCCGGATCCCAAGGGTTGTTGGTGGCGCCGTGTACCGCCGGCTCGGTCACCGACGCCATCCCGAACTCGGGGGTGGAGGTTTTTCCGAGGATGACCAGGCCCCCCGCCAGATAGCGGGAGGTGAGAGTGGTGGTGAAGGGGGCTATGAAGTCCAAGAGCGCCCTCGACCCGGAGGTAGTGGGCACCCCCTCCCAGAACTGGCCTAGGTCTTTGAGCATGAAGGGCACGCCGGCCAGGGGAGTGGCGGGAAGCCCTGCTTCCACTATCCGGGCGGCCCGGTCGTAAGTGGTGTGGACCACGGCGTTGAGGGCGGGGTTGAGGGCTTCTATTTGGCGGATGGCGGTTTCCATCGCTTCTTTCGCCGAAATCTGTCCGTCGGCGATCAGCTCCGCCAACCCCACCGCGTCGTGGTTTCGATATTCTGCTTCTTTCATCAAGCCCATAATGGCAGACTTGGCGCTTTGTAGTATTCGATTTGCCTAGCGGAAGGAGAGAAGTTGAGACACCCGCGGGTGCATCCCTGAGCTTCGGGATGGGTGAACAAGGTCTTTTATCCGAGGCGGTCGGATGTCTCTGATTTCCCGTTTGGGGAAGGTATTCGGCGCGGCTTTCGAAGAGTTGGGTTTGGACGGTCGATTCGGGAAGGTCTTTCCCTCCCAGCGCCCCGAGTTGGGGGATTTTCAATGCAACGGGGCGCTGGCCGCCTCCCGCTCGGCGGGACAGGCCGCCCCGCGGCTGGCGAAGTCCGTGGCGGAGTTGGCGGGAGGGGACGAGCGGTTCGAAGAGGTGAGCCCGGCCGGGCCCGGCTTTGTCAACATTCGGCTCTCCAACCGGTTCTTGGCCGAGTGGGTGCAAGAGTTGGCTTCCGACCCGCGTCTGGGTGCGCCGCTCGCCGATGCGCCTCGACATGTCGTGGTGGACTACGGCGGACCGAATGTGGCCAAGCCCATGCATGTGGGACACCTCCGTTCCACCATCATCGGGGACTCCCTGGCCCGGATCTTCGCCCACCTGGGACATCGGGTCACTCGCGATCCGCATTTCGGCGACTGGGGGACCCAGATGGGAATGCTGATCTTGGGGGTGCGGGAACGGTTCCCCGGGTTGGCGTACTTCGAGGAGGGACACCAGGGAGACTATCCCTCCCGATCCCCGGTGAGCCTGGCCGAGTTGTCCGAGATATATCCGGAGATCGCCGGCGCCTGCGCCTCCGATCCCCGACGGGCGGAAGAGGCCCGTCGGGCCACTCTGGAGTTGCAGGAGGGGCGAGTGGGATATCGGGCCTTGTGGGAGCAGATGGTACGGGTCTCCATGGAGAGCCAGCGGGCCGATTTCGCCCGGCTGGGAGTGGAGTTCGATCTTTGGTACGGGGAGAGTTCCGTGGCCGACCGGGTGGAGAAGATGATCCGGAGAATGGAGCAAAGCGGGCGGGTGACAGAGAGCGAGGGGGCGACCGTCGTGGAAGTCGCCACTTCCGAAGACGAGGCGCCCCTGCCGCCCCTCATACTGCGCAAATCCGACGGGGCGGCTCTTTACGCCACGACCGACCTGGCCACCATCGAGATGCGGGTGGAGGATCTGGGGGCCGACTCGATCCTCTATGTGGTGGATGCCCGCCAGGCCGACCACTTTCGGGGAGTTTTCCGGGCGGCCCGGCTTACCGGGCTGGCGCCCCGGCGAGTGGATCTGGAGCACATCGGCTTTGGGACCATGAACGGTCCCGACGGCCGGCCTTTCCGCACTCGGGAGGGTGGGGTGGTCCGGTTGAGCGAACTGATCGCGAAGGTAGCCGCCGCGGCGCGCCTCCGCCTGGAAGAGAACGATTTGGCCAGAACCTATCCAGCCTCCGAGCGAGACGCGATCGCCGAGGCGGTGGGGCTGGCCGCCCTCAAGTTCGGCGATTTGTCGACGCACCGCGTCTCCAACTACGTCTTCGACCCCGACCGGTTCGTCTCCTTTTCGGGCAAGACCGGTCCCTATCTGCAATACGGGGTGGTGCGGATCCGGTCGCTTCTGGCGAAGGCGGCGGCGGAGAACCTGGCGCATGGCGCCCTCATCCCCCCCTCCCGCCCCGCCGAGCGGGAGTTATTGCTCACCTTGACCCTCCTGCCCGAAGCCATCAGCCGGTCCGCTTCCGAGCGCGCCCCCCACCATCTGGCCGAATACACCTACCGGGTAGCGGCCGGTTTCACCCGCTTCTACGACCAGTGCCACATACTCAGCGAGCCCGATCCGGCCCGTCGGGAGGCCTGGCTTACCCTGGCCCGCTATACGGGGGAGGTGCTGTCGATGCTCTTGGAGCTAATGGGGATCGGTGTTCCCGAGCGGATGTGAACCGCGCGTCAGCCTGGAGGGGAGAACAGCGCCATGGTCAGGATGACCCAGACGCCGAACAGGAGATAGGAGTCCCAGCGGGGCTTCCATGGTGCGGCCCGAACCGAAAGCCAGCCGGTCAGCGGAGGGACAAGCAGACAGGACATCAGTCCGGCTCCTCCCGCGGCGCGGAGGGTGGCCCGGCCATATTCGATGGTGATGGGCAGTCCCTCGGGCAGGGGCAGAAAGGCGCTCAGGGCGACCAGGATCATCGAGACCGCCAGCCCGGCTATCGCTCTACCGGCCGCTCGCCGCCAGATGTCCTGTTCGGCTTCCAGTCCGGCGGCGCCGTAGGAGGCCTCCGCCCCCAGACCCAGGATCGCCCCTCCCACCGCCCCAACCGCCGCGATGGCGCCTATCGCCTCCATGACAGTCAACTCTGGGCCGCCTTCCACTATGCCCAGTTCCAGGATGAGAGAAGCCAGGGCCAAACCCAGGAGGGCCACGCCGGCTGCCGAGAAGCCCACCCGGAGCATGGAACGAAACGAACCGGCGGCCAGCCGATACCAGTCACGCCAATCGGACATCTGTTCTGAAGTCGAGCCCGGGCTGGTCATGGCTGTCCGGCCGCCGCGTTTTCCGAGAGTGCCTGCAGGTATAGCTCCACTGGGTGGAGCACCCGGTATTCGTCACCCAGATGCGACCGCAACTGCATCTCACAGCCGGGATTGGCGCTGGCCACCAGCGTGGCCCCGCTGCGGCGAATCTCTGCAGCCTTGTCCTTTCCCAGGCGGGCGGAGGTGTCAGGACGGAGAATGGAGTAGATCCCGGCTGCGCCACAGCACATCGGGTCGATATTTGTGGCCCGGTATCCGGCCGCCGCCAGAATGACCTGAGGCTGGGTGATGATCCGCTGGGCGTTGCGGAGATGGCAGGGATGCTGCAGCGCCGCCGGTCCCCGTTCTTTGGTAAGCCGGGGAAGCCGACCGTCTTCGATGGCGTCGGCTACCAACTCGGTGATGTCACGGACCTGCCAGCGGTCTCCCAGGACGCCGTCGGGAACCCAGTGCCGGTAGTCCTTGAGGTGCGCGGAGCAGCCTGCTGCGTCGGCCACCACATAGTCCACTTCTCCGAAGGCCGCGGCGTTGCGAGCCGCTAGGCGCCGGGCGCCGTCTGCGGCGCCGTCGTGAGCGGCCAGGGCGCCGCAGCAGGTTTGGCCGGGCGGAACGACCACCCGATACCCGGCGCGCACCAACAACGCGATGCTCGCCTGGTGTACCCCTCCGAACCAGGGCCCCATAATGCATCCGGTCAACAGTCCGACAGTGGCAAGAGGGGCCTGATCGGGCTCGAAGGCCTTTCCCCGGAGAGAGGGGATCCTCCATCGGATGCGTCGCAAGCCCGCCAGCCCGGAGCGAAGTCGTCGAGGAGCTATCTTGGCCAGCCCGGTACTCTGCGCGAGCGCGGTTGCCCAGGTGAGCAACCGGATTATTGATGGGCTTCCCAGCCAGGTCACCATAATCCATCCCCTGAGCCACCGCATCGGCCCGCCCCGCTGGGCGGAGATCTCCGCTCGAGCGCCTTCCAAGGTCCTTCCGTAGGGAACCATGCTCGGGCACACCGGCTCGCAGGCGCGACATCCCAGACAAAAGGAGATCGTCTCGGTGAAGACTTCGTCTATCCCGGTGATCCCATCCAGCACGGCCGCCATGGCGGTCAGCCGTCCCCGGGGGGAGTCCGTCTCCTTGCCGGTGAGGCGGTAAGTGGGACAATGAGGCAGGCACAGGCCGCATTGGATGCAACTGGAGAGCTCGGATCGGGTGGGAGCGTAAGGAGTCTGATAGCCCATTAGACGGCTCCCGGCAGCCGACCGGGATTGAGAATCCGATAGGGGTCGAATCCCGCCGCCAGTTTGCGTTGATAGTCGAGGCCGCGCGGGGGAGTTCCCCAAGGGTCGATCCGTTCATAAAGGGTCTCGGGGCCGCCGGTGAGAACCATTGCCCCGCCTGTCGATTCGGCCCATCCCCGCAGTTCCTCCGCTGCACTGAGGTCCAGGTCGTCCGATGCGCACTCCACAATCCCCACCCCGTGCTGGGCCACGTAGTCCCAGGAGTCGGGGAGGCGGTCGGCGCCCTCCGACAGTCGGGAGGGAGGGACCCGCAAAGACCAGGTAACGCGGCCTGCAGGCTGGGGCGGCCAAGCGTGTCCGCTGCTCATCTCCTTGCCCACCCGATCGGCTTGGGATTCCACCTCCGCGGGGGTTCCCCATAGAAAAGCCCGATGCCCGGCGGGTGTGGAGAGTACCGCCAAGGGCCGGTAGAGAGCGGCCAGGGCGGCGGCCGGATCGTCCACGGTTACCGTCATGGCGGCGGCCGGTATGGGGATCAGCTTCACGCATACCGAGCCGATCAGGCCCATTCTGCCCAGGGCGCCCACCATCAGCCGGGGGATGTCGTAGCCGGTGACGTTCTTGACCACCCGCCCTCCGCTGCGAACCGTGCGCCCATCGCCGGTGATCACCTTGGTTTCCAGAATCCGGTCTCGGCTGGGGCCGTAGCGGAATCGTTGGTAGCTGCTGAGTCCGGTGGCCAGGGCGCCGCCGATCGTGGCGGTCGGTGAGTGGTGGGGCAAGAGCGTGGTCTGTCTTTTTTGGACCAGCATTTCCTCTACATCCGAGATGCGGGTGCCTGCCCCTGCAACCATGGTCAGGTCTTCGGGTTCCCACACCTCTATCCCGTTGAGGGAGGTGGTGGCCAGAACCATGTCGGGATGTACCCGATGGCCGTATCCCTGATGGTTGCCGCCTCCCCAGATCAGCACCTTCATCCGGAGTTCGGTGGCGATGCGGAGAGCTTGAGCGGCCTCCTCAAGGGATGAGGGCGCCAAGGCGATCTCGGCCGGTGGAAGGTCCTGATGGGCGGCGGGATCCGCGATGGGGATGGCGCCGAACCGGGTTTTCACACCCAGGCGCCCTCGGGCACCGGCCGCCCAAAGTCAAAGCAACGGGATCCCTCCGGGAGGATTTTGCCGGGGTTGAACACGCCCTCGGCGTCGAAGGCCTCTTTCACGCGGGCTTGGGCGTCGAGGTCCATCTCTGTGAAGAGCAGCGGCATAAGGTGGCGTTTCTCGATTCCGATGCCATGCTCTCCCGAAAGTACGCCGCCCTGCTCGACGCAGATCTTCACCAGTTCGTCGGCGGCGGCTTTGACTTTGTCCAGTTCGCCGGGTTGGGAGGCGTCGAATGCCATCAGGGGGTGAAGGTTGCCGTCTCCCGCATGGAATACGTTCATCATGGTGATCTGGTAACGCTCCCCGATTTCATACACCTTGCGCATGGCTTCCACCAGACGGGTGCGGGGCACCACCGTGTCGTGCAGGTAGTAGTCGGGCGCGGCCTGCGCCACGGCGCCGAAGGCCGACTTGCGACTCTTCCACAAGAGATCCCGTTCTTCTTGGGTAGCCGCCACCTGTACCGACAAGGCGTTGTTGTCCCGGGCGATCCTGGTGATGATCTCCGCCTCCGCCTCCACCGCCTCGGTCACTCCGGTGACCTCCGCCAGCAGCAAGGCGCCGGCCGAGATGGGAAGACCGGCGTGCAACCAGTTCTCGATGGCCTTCATCATTAGCTGGTCCATTATCTCCAGGGCCGCGGGAATCATTCCCGACGCGATAATTCCCGAAACGGCGGCGGCGGCGTCCTCGATGGTGGGAAAAGCGACGCCCATGGTCCGCACATCCGGAGGGTTGGGGGTGAGCTTGACCAGGGCGCGGGTGACGATCCCCAGGGTGCCTTCCGAACCGACCAGTATTCCCCGTAGGTCCAGTCCGATCGGATCGGGCGCGCCGCCGCCCACGATCAATACCTCCCCGGTGTCGGTGACGATTTCCAGGGCAAGGACGTGGTTGACGGTGCTCCCTTCGGACAGGCAGTGCGGACCCCCCGAGTTGCATGCGATGTTTCCCCCCACGGTGCATGCCGACTGGGAGGAGGGGTCGGGGGCGAAGTGCATCCCGTAGGGGGTGGTGGCCCGGGACAGGTCCAAGTTGATGACTCCCGGTCCGACCCAGGCGGTGCGGTTCTCCGCGTCGATCTCTTCTATCCGGTTCATGCGGGTAGTGACCAGCACCACCCCGCCCACCTCGGGCACCGCTCCCGCCGACAGGCCGGTCCCCGCCCCGCGGGCCACCACCGGGATGCCGTGCCGCCGGGCGGCCTTTATCACCTGCGCCGCTTCCTCGGTGGTTTCGATCATCACCACCACGGTGGGGTTCCCTCGATAGACCCCGGCGTCCTTGGCATAGAGGTGGCGTTCCAAAGCCGAATCCATCACCCGATCCGCCCCGAGAAACCGGATGAGTTCATCGCGGAGTACGGCGTTGGTCCCGGTGAGGGTGGTAGCCATATCCACCTAGAATAACAATGGCCTGTCCATCCCGACCCGTATGGGTCGCGGTCGACAAGCAGTCCTCTTCAGGCGGGAATACATGTCGGTGATCGCGCAGCTCACACCCAACCCCAATGCCATGAAATTTACGGTGGGCGACAGGGTGGGCGGCCCGGCCACCTTTCGGGCGGGTCAGGATGTAGGCCATCCGCTGGCGGCGGCCATTCTGGCGATAGAGGGTGTGGCTTCGGTGTTCTGGACCGCCGATTTCGTTACGGTGAACAAGGTGGCCGAAGGGGACTGGAGCACCATGCGGCCCGTGCTGGTATCGATTCTGGAAGACCACTTCGGGAAGGGATAGAGGCCATCAACCGCCGGCGGGAAGGGGTACCCCTTCGGGCCCTATCCAGAGGCTGACCGGCCAGGATATCCCGGCCGCATCGATCACTGCCCACTCCACTCGCCAGACCTCTCCCATCCGGCTGAATGCCGGTTGGCCCGCCACGGCGCCCGCCTCGGCGAGGAGCAATTCATCCCGGGCGGTTTTCACCACCGCAGTGGGAGGGGTTTCCCACTCCTCGCCCACCCACCACTGGCCGGCGGTTGCTTCCGGCAGAGGGATGAAGCGGGGCAGGTCGACAATGGCCGGAGTCCCTGCTCCCAAATCCACCACCACCTCCACTGACTGGGTGGGTAGACGGTTGTAGGCGGCGCCGTCCGTGGAGACCAGCCGTCGGAGGGCCACCACTGCCCGCCAGCGCCCGTCTCCCAAGGGCTCAGCCCACAGGGTTCGCACCCATTCCACATAGGAAAGGGCGTTATTCGAGGCGTCGGGTTCCTCGGGAAGGGTGACGCCTGGAAGCCATCGTTGCAATGAGGCGGACCGCTCGCTCCCGTCCAGGGTGAAAAACTCCAGTACGAACCACTCCGAATAGGAAGCCGCCCGACGTTCGTCGTAGGTCCCTCCGCCCACCGCGGTTGGGTCTTCACCAGCCCGGAGGTCTGCCTCGGTCAGAGTCGCGGCGGCCGCCGCGAAGGTGTCGGGCGGAGAAGGCAAAGCGACAGAATCGGTTGCCGGCTGCGAAAAGGCGACAACCTCTGGTGCAGCGGCTGTCGGCGGAGTCGCGGTCCGAGGGACGGCTACCCGGGGATCGGGGGCCGAGAAGGTACGGACTACGCTGAAAACCAGCACCGCCGCCAGCGCGGCGCCGCCCACCAGGTACCACACTCGACGTTGCCGGGAGGTATCTCCCAGATCCCGCAGTTCCTCCCAGGGGATCGATTCGAATACTTCTTGATCGGATGGTTTGGAATCGCTCATGCCTCATTGTTATGGGGTATGTCGCACTATTTCAAGGGGTGTTGGCGGGAACGCGAAAGAAAACACAGAGTCGCGACGGGTTCGGGCTGCCAATCCGTCCTTGTTATCAATAAGAGGTCGCCTCAACTAAGCTGTGGGAGCATGGTGGTCAACCCCGATCCCAAGCCCGGCCGTTGGCTCCTTCCTCTGGCCATCCTGGCGATGTTTGCCTTCACTTTCATGTTCGTGAGAACCCTGCCCAGAGCCGAGATCGAGCCCCAGCCGGTTACCACCCCTCCTCCCTCCACCACCCTGGAATCCTCTTCGGGAGAGACCACGTCCACCGTAGAGGGCGACACCGCAGACGGCGAAGAGCCTCCCGCGGAGACGCCTACCAGCACTACACTTCTGCCCGCTGTTGTCTCCTATCTGGCCTCCATCGAGGCGCTCGGGGAGCAGCTCACTGCTCTGGTAAGAGAGTCAAGAGAGGTCAACGCCTCCTGGGACGAAAAGTCGATCGACTACGCCGAGACCGAAGAACGGCTGGTGGCCGTGATGGAGGATGTCATTGGCTGGCAGGAGAATGTGGTCAGGCTGAGTGCCCCGTCGGTTTTGGCCGCGTCGCACCAGGATATGCTGACCGCCTCCACTCGGGTGGCGGCGGCGGCCACCACCGTGGTGGAAGGATTGCGCAGCGCCGACACCGGCGAGACCCGCCGGGTGGCGGCGGCCGACTTCAATGCGGCGGCGGCTGACTTCGTCTCGGCGGTGACGCGGGCTCAGAACACCGTCGGCTCCTCCTGACGCACTCGGGGACGATGGCTGTAGAGATACGGGCCGTCGCCCCCGAAGAGCTGGATGTGCTGCGCCGGACGACCGCCATCGCCTTTGGGCAGGACCCCGATCCCGCGGGGGAGGAGAGAGACCGGAGGCTGGTGGAGCTCGACCGCAACCGCGGGGCCTTTGAAAACGGACGGCTGGTGGGCGCATCCGGCGTCTACAGCCTCGACTTGACCATCCCCGGCGGGACGGCGGCGGCTGCAGGAGTCAGCGACGTGATCGTCCTCCCCAGCCATCGCCGGCGCGGTCTGATGCGCAGGATGATGACCGAACTTTTGGCGGATGCCCGTGATCGGGGAGATATGCTGGCCGTGCTGTGGTCATCGGAGGTCCCTCTGTATGGCCGGTTCGGGTTCGGGATGGCCGGGGTGACCACCAACCTCGTGATCGATCGCTTTCCCCTTCTTCCGCACCGACTGGCGCCGCGGCCCGCACCCGTGGTTTTGATCGATCCCGCCGAGGCCATAGAGGCGTTGCCGCCGCTTTTCGAGCGCAAGCGAAAAGAGGTGCCGGGGATGTTTGCCCGCTCGCCCGCCTGGTGGGAGTGGGAAGTGTTCGGGGACTCCCCCGAGGATCGAAGAGGCGCCACCTCCTACCGCTACGCCCTTTCCCACGACTCGGCCGGTGAACCCACCGGGTATGTCCAATACCGGACTGCGGGCCAATGGGAGGGGCTCTCCATGGATGTCACGGTTCTGCTGGAGGAGATCATCGCGCTCACCCCGGAGGCGTGTTCCGGCCTGTGGAGTTTCTTGGTGAACCATGATCTCATCCACCGGCTCAAGGCGTGGAACATCCCCACCGAAACCGCCCTGCGCCAGATGTTCGCCAACTTCCGGGAGTCCCAGACCCTTGTTGACAGTCTGTGGGTGAGGATCTTGGATGTGGAAGCCGCGCTTTCCGCGCGCCGTTATTCGGCCAACGGGTCTCTCGCGTTCGAGGTTTTCGACCCCATGCAGGGAAGGTCCTCACGGTATCGCTTGGAGGTTTTGGAAGGCGTTGGGTCGTGTCGGGGGGCTTACGATTCTCCGGACCTGACCCTCGACATGGAAGACCTGTGCGCGGGGTTTCTGGGCCGTCCCCGGTTCCGCCGTCTGGGGGCTTTGGGGCGCTTGAGGGGCGACCCGGCGGCGCGGGCATTGGCTGACGCCATGTTCGATTGGGATCCTCAGCCCTGGTGTCAGGAAGTTTTCTGAGGAAGGGTCAGCGGGCTGCGATCGCTTCGATCTCGATCTTCAGGCCGGAGAGGGGAAGAGCCGCCACCCCCACCGCCGAGCGGGCGGGAGGTGAGCCGTCGAAGAAGCTGCCATAGACCTCATTGACCGCCCCGAAATCACGGATTTCGGTCAAAAAAACGGTGGTCTTTACGATATCCGAATAACCCAGGCCAAGCTCTTCCAGGATGGCGCCGATGTTTCGGAGGATGAGCCCGGCTTGCTCGGTGACTGGTTCGGGAGTCTTCCCGGTTTCGGGGTCGATGGCGATCTGCCCGGAGATGAAGACCAAGCCCTGGGCTTCGGTGACCACCGAGTAGGGAGCGAGAGGAGGCGGGGCGCCTTCGAGTTGAGGGACGGTTTTTGGCATGGGGGAATTCTAGGCGAAGCTGTTGCCGCACCCACAGGAGCGGGTTACGTTGGGATTGTCGATGGAGAAGCCGGCGTCCATCAAGCCCTCCCGGTAGTCGAGGGTGGCGCCCGTAATGCGCTTGACGCTCTGCGGATCGACGATCACCCGCAAGCCTGCGAAGTCGATGATGATGTCTTCGTCCTCCATGTCGGCGTCGAAGAACATCTCATATGAGAAGCCCGAGCATCCGCCCGGCCTCACCGCCACCCGCAGTCCGAGATCCTCTTCCTCGGAAGCCAGCAAGGCCTTGACTTTGGCCACCGCCGAGTCGGTCAGGAGAATGGGCCGCTGCGGGGCGGAACTCTTGATATTGAGAAGCTGCATATGGGAACCTAAATCGTCTACTGCAAATGATAAAGCGTGATTGTGATTATATAAAACGAGAAAAGGAAAATGCGCTTAGGGGAACAGACCTCTCAGCAACTTCGCCTTGGCCACCCGCGAGATGCCCATGATGAGGGCGGCCGTGCGCAGGTCGATCTTCTCTTGGGCGGACAGTTTTCGAATTTCTTGGAAAGCGTTGGTCAAAATGTGGCGCAGGCGCTGGCGGGTCTCCTCATCGGTCCAGAAATAGTATTGCAACCCCTGAAGCCACTCGAAGTAGGAGACGGTCACCCCCCCGGCGTTGGCCAGGATATCGGGTACAACCAACACGCCCTTTTCCCCGAGGATGCGGTCGCCCTCCATGGTGGTGGGTGTGTTGGCGCCTTCCAACACCACCGCGGCGGTGATATCGGCGGCGTTGCCGGCGTGGATGACTTCCTGGACGGCGGCCGGCACCAACACTTCGCAGTCCACTTCAAACAACTGTTCGCCGCCGATCGGGTCGGCCTCGGGAAAGCCGTTCACCCAAATGTTGCGGTCCGTCCACGACCTGAGCCCCTCGATGTCTATGCCGTCGGGACGGTATAAGGCTCCCGACAGATCGCTGACCGCCACTACCCGGGCGCCCAGGGCGGTCACCGCCCGGGCGACGCTTTTTCCCACCTTTCCAAAGCCTTGAATGGCTACGCGGGTCCCCTCTACAGGCAGATCGACCATCTGCAGAGCCAGCGGCAGCAAGTAGGCCAACCCCAGGCCGGTGGACTCCTTGCGCACCTCCGTACCGCCGAGTTCCACCGGCTTACCGGTCACCACTCCCGGCACCGGGTGGCCCACCTGTTGGCTGTAAGTGTCCATGATCCAGGCCATAACCTGGGAGTCGGTCCCCAGGTCCGGGGCCGGTATGTCGCTTTGCGGCCCGATGAAGTTGAAGATCTCGGAGGTGTAGCGACGGGTGAGACGCTGCTTTTCGGATCGGCTAAGAGTCTCGGGCGCCACTCGAACTCCGCCCTTGGCGCCTCCGAAGGGAAGCCCTACCAAGGAGCACTTCCAGGTCATGTTCATGGCCAGCGCCGTCACCTCACCCAGATTGACGGAGGGGGCATAGCGTATTCCGCCTTTGGTGGGGCCCATGGTCAGGACATGCTTGACCCGATAACCGAAGACCGTCTCGACCTGCCCGTCATCCTTTCGGAAAGGAAAAGTGGTAAGTAAGGATCTTTGAGGGGTGCGCAGTCGCTCGGAGATATTGCCGTCGAGATCCATGTACGCCGCGACCTTGTCGAACTGGGCAACGGCCTCTCGGTACATCCCCGAGTCCCATTCCAGGGGGAGAGTCGTCACCTCTAAGACTTCAGTGTCAGGGGCAGTGAAAACCACTTGCGCCTATTTTAGGGCCTGTCGGGGAGAAGGGTAAAAACCGATACATGGCTGACCATGTTTCGAAAGCGTCTACTATCAAGCTTTCGGAAGGACAGGGAGAGTTAGTCCGTGTCTGACAAACCAACCGCGCCCGTCGCCGAGCAGGTATGGGCTGCTTTGCGCGGGGTTATCGACCCCGAGCTCGGCGACAACATAGTCAACTTGGGTATGGTCGCCTCGGTGGAGGCCGCTCCGGAGGGAACCGTGACCATCGGGTTGGCTCTGACTATCGCCGAGTGCCCTCTCCGCGGCCAGATAGAGGGGGATACCCGACGAAGGGCGCTCTCCTTGCCGGGGGTCGAAGAGGTGGTTGTCAACACCACCGCCATGACCAAGCGCCAACGCGCTGACCTGATGTCCAGGGCCAGAGAGAAAGCCCGCGAGCGAGCCGAGCCGACCCAGGTGTCTCCCACCACCCGGGTGATTGCGGTCAGCTCGGGGAAGGGGGGAGTGGGGAAGTCCTCAGTGAGCGTGAATCTGGCCATCGCCATCAGAAATCTCGGCTTCGAGGTGGGGCTGATGGACGCCGACATCTGGGGGTTCTCGATTCCCCGCCTCTTGGGCATAACCAGCCGGATGGAAGCCGACAGCGATTCCCGGCTGATCATTCCGGTGAAAGCCCAGGGGTTGAGGGTGGTGTCAACCGGGCTGATCATCGACTCCGAGGAGACGGCGCTGATGTGGAGGGGCTTGATGCTCGCCAAAGCGTTGGAGCAGTTCCTAAAGCAGGTGGATTGGGGAGAGTTGGACTATCTGGTGATAGACATGCCGCCCGGCACCGGCGACATCCAGATGGCCCTTTCTCGGATGCTTCCCCAAGCGGAGATGGTGGTGATTACCACCCCGCAGCGAGCGTCACAGAAGGTGGCGGCCCGTATTGCGGACATGGCCCGGCGGTCGCACATGCCGATTGTTGGGGTCATAGAGAACATGTCAGGTTTCGATTGCGGTCATGGGACGGTTCACCATCTCTTCGGACAGGGCGGAGGCGAAGAACTGGCCGAAGATATAGGAGTGCCGCTGCTTACCCGGGTTCCTTTTGATATGAGGGTGGTGGAAGGCGGAGACCGCGGACGCCCCGTGGCGGCGGAACTTCCGCCGACCGGCGCAGCCCTGGCCTTTGCGGAGACTGCGGAACTGCTGGTGCAGTTGGTCCCGCCTGCCCAGAACGAGACCTGCACGGGTCGTCTTGCCAAGATGTTGGAGGGCCTTGCCCAAACCGGGCAGGATCAGGATTTCCTGGCGGCGCTCACCTCTTAGCAACCGATTCTGCTGGGCCTCCGGGCTATTCGCATGCCTGGACCGCGAGCTGGTGGGGATTGACGGCGCTTCCACCACCCGGGTGGTACTCGAAATGGAGGTGGGGGATGTAATCAGGCGAATTGCCGCTGGTACCGACGTAGCCGATCAGATCCCCCTGGGAGACCTGTTTGCCGGTGACGACCCCGCGGCCGAATTCATTGAGGTGGGCGTAGTAGTACTCATCCCCCCAGGGAGAGCGCAGCCATATGTACAATCCTCCCAGGCCTCCCTCGTCGACTCGGAATAGGACCCCTTCGTAGATGGCTCTCACCGGGGTTCCCCTGGCGGCCAAGAGGTCCACTCCCTTGTGGGTTCGCCCTCCGGAACGGGGAGCGCCCCAGGTGTCCACAAAGGTGTTGGGCTGATCAACCGGGCAGACTCCCTGATAGTCATAGCCGTCATCTGGTGGCCGGGTGGTGGTGGTCGTAGGTGTTGTCGTTGTGGTGGTTGGTGGCCGGGTGGTGGTGGTTGGTGGTTGGGTAGTTGTGGTGGTGGTGGTCGTAGGTGTTGTCGTTGTGGTGGTTGGTGGCCGGGTGGTGGTGGTTGGTGGTTGGGTAATTGTGGTGGTTGTGGTTGGTGGTTGGGTAGTTGTGGTCGTAGGTGTTGTACTCGTGGTGGTTGGTGGTTGGGTGGTGGAAGCAGGTTCGAGCGGCGCGAGGTCCAAAGATTCTAGAAACTCGAGGTCCTGTTGAGCCGCAGCCAGTTTCTCTATCAACTGTGCAAACAGCTCTTCCTGTTCGCCTCTGATCTCTTCCAGCCGCGCTAGTTGTGATCGGTGGTCGGTTTGTTGGCGGGCCAATTCGTTGGTGACGATGCGGTAGCGGTTCAGAATCTCCTTCTCGTCTCCTCCCACCGCCTCCAGGTATCCGACTCCCGCCTCGAACCCTTCCGGTCCGTCCACCATCAGGAGACTCATCGATTTGCCGGTCGTCAAATCCATATAGAGGCGCACCGCCCACTGCTCCAGGGAGGATCGGGCCAGCCAGAGATCCGATTCGGCTCTCTTGAGGGCGTCCTCGGTGGCGGCCAGCCGCTCTTCGGTCTGCACCTGCGCCACCCAGGTTTCCTCGAGAGACCGGGCCAGTTCCTTTTGCTGGGCTTGGATCTCGGCCACTCGTTGGCGAGCGCTTTCCACCTCGTCGGGCTGGGCGCCGACATCCGGGATGTTCAGCATTGCCGCAACCATCATTCCCACCACTCCCACCACCAGCCTTGCTTGCCGCCTGCCGGTGATCATGGGCCTTCCCGCAACTCCACGGGCGCCTCCCGCCGGGTTTGGCCTCCGTACCAGACGGCGCCTTCGGCTGCAAGCTTCTTGAGATGGGCCGCCACCGAGTAGACGGCCAACGCGTGAAGAGCCTGGTCCACTTGGCGGTAAACCTGTTCCACGATCTCGCCAACCGTTCCGCATCCGGAAGCCACTGCCGCCAGTATCTGCCGTTCACGCTCCTGGCGATGGGCTATGTACCACGAGATGACCTCGGTGGGACGCTCTATCTGCTCTCCGTGGCCGGGATACAGGCGGGACAGCTTCAGGCGGGCGAGTCTCTGCAGAGAGTCCATATAAGACACGGCGTCCGTGATTATCACCGAGGAGCCTCCCATGATGTGATCGCCGGTAAAGAGCACATCGCCGCTTCGAAAGCAGAGATGGTCGTCGGTGTGGCCAGGGGTGTGAATCGCCTCCAGAGCGGCGGCGCCCACTTTTATCACCTCTCCGTTCGTGAGGCGATGGTCGGGTTGGAACTGCGGTCCGGGCTCATACCCCAAGGCCGGGACTTCGAACCATCGCGCCAAGGGGTTAGCCAGGGGGGCATGATCGGGGTGAGTATGGGTGACGATCACCGCCCGGACCGACAGGTCGCCGACCGCCGCGATTATGGCCTGCCGATGTGTGGCTTCTATCGGCCCCGGGTCGAGAATCACCGCTTCGCCCCTGTCCTCTATCAGGTAGGTGTTGGTGCCCGGTCCGGTGAACAGACCGGGATTGGGGGCCAACACCCGCTGGATCCTCACCCGGCCTCCTCATAGCCGGGATCGTCGGGCAGCAAGGCGTGGAGCTTTCCCTGGCGTATCACGATTCTGGGAAGGACGGGCGTTACCTCACAGGTTTCGTCAACCGACTCCCAAGCCTGCCGGGAGGTGGTGAACTCCAGCAGGTATTCCAGGGTTTTCTCGGTGGGGAGGATTATGTCCCAATCCCCCGTCCGCAGACGGCGTAAAGCCCGGGACGGCTGCACCCACACCGACTCGGTCAGCTCTCCCTCCGCCAGCGTCAGCGCCTCGTCTCCCTCCACCCGGGCCAGATAAAAGCGGGCATTGAAGCGCTGTGGCGCTTGGTGGGGGGTTACCCAGTTGGACAGATAGCGGAGCCGCCCGGCATCGAAGCGGGCGCCCTGGCTCATCGCCCACCGGTAAACCTCTTCGCCTCCCAAAGGCCGGGACGGAAGGGTGATCGGCCGGTCGGTCAGATAGACGCCCACCTCCTCGGCGGTTTCCCGAAGTCCCGCCGCCCGCCACCCGATTTCCTCCGGCCCGTTTCCTGCCAGGGCCTTCTCGGCCAGAGGGCTGCGGTCCACCGGATCGACCACTCCTCCGGGGAAGACGAACATCCCGCCAAACACCGCCGACCGGGATCTTCGAACCATCAGCACCTCCAAGCCCCCGGCCCGGTCCGCCAACAGCAAGACGGTCGAACTGGGTAGGGGAGGTACGGGGTGGAGATCGGAGCGGCTAGGACGGACCGATGTCATAGATTCCCTCGTCGCGGTCGGCGAAGCTCATGAAGAACCTCTTCCGGGTCAAAGAGGGAATAAGCAGGCTTCTGACCGCGGGGATCATCAGCAAGAGGCCCACCACATCAGTAAGGATTCCCGGGGTGATCATCAGGGCTCCGCCTACCAGAACCATCATCCCCCCAAGAATCTCTTCGGTGGGGAATTCCCCCCGGGCCATTCGCATCTGAGCCGATCTCCACACCCCTGCTCCCTGCCTTTTCATAACCACCGCCCCCAGCATGCCGGTGGCGATCACCAGGCCCAGAGTGTTCACCAAACCTATCCGGTCCTCTATCACGGCCAGCACGTAGAGTTCCACCAGGGGAACCCCCACGAAAACTATCACGAAAACGGGCCGGCGCCACATGGAAACTAACGATACCCCTTTTGCTGGCATACCCGGGTCGCCTTAGGTGAGCTTCCCATGGACGTTGATGGCCCTTACCTTCGACGTCGTCTCTCTG
Source organism: Acidimicrobiia bacterium (assembly GCA_965261135.1). Taxonomy (GTDB): domain Bacteria; phylum Actinomycetota; class Acidimicrobiia; order Spongiisociales; family ZC4RG35; genus Bin76. Next base: position 2,545,081 of record OZ253443.1, on the reverse strand, counting down.
GGCATTTCAACCAAAGGTGGGGTTCCAAGACATGCCAAAGGCCGTCGTTGACATCGATGGGAGAGGGCCTGTGCCCTATCGGAGGGCCCCGTCGGTGACTTCCGGCCAGGTAGCCGGGATCCATCTGGAGGTGGATATCAACAAACAGCGGGCCATCGGTTTCTACGAGCACCTCGGGTTCGAGACCTTGATGATCGAAGCAGATGTGCGCTTCATGGGGATGCTCACTGCCCCTTGGGCGTAATCCAGTCGGTGGGGAGGGCCGGTAGCCTTCCGCAGATGCAGAAGCGGAGGTTCCCGTCGGTGGACCGTTTGGCTGGTTCCCTGTATGACGGGTCCTTGCCGCGCAGCCTGGTTATCCAGGTGGTGCAAGATGCAATAGAGAATGCCCGCCGCGGAGGGGGTGTGGTTGGAGCGGAAGACCGAGCAAGCCGCACGCTTGCCGAATTGCGACGGCGCCGTCCGGTCCGGGTTATCAACGCCACGGGGGTTTTGTTGCACACCAATTTGGGCCGCGCCCCGTGGCATCCCGACTCCGCCCGGATGGGGATGGATGCGGCGATCGGCTACTCCAACACCGAGTTGGATCTCTCCGGCGGTGACCGGGGAGAACGCGCCGGATATCTTCATCGGTTGCTCGCCTTGATAACCGGGGCGGAGGCGGCCTTGGTGGTGAACAACAACGCGGGCGGTTTGCTGCTGGCTCTCATGGCGCTGGCGTCGGGGAGGAAAGTTCCGGTCTCCCGCTCGGAACTGATAGAGATCGGAGGGGCCTATCGGCTCCCGGAGTTGATGGCCGCCTCGGGCGCCGTACTGGTGGAGGTGGGCACCACCAATCGCACCCGACCCGATGACTACCGGCGGGTGCTGGGGCCCGAAACGGCGCTCTTGCTGAAGGTTCATCCCTCCAACTACCGCATAGTGGGTTTCTCGGAGGAGGCGAGCATCGAGGACCTCTCCCGGATCGCCTCGTCGGCGGGGGTCCCGCTGGTTTTCGACGCGGGGAGCGGCTTGGTGGACGAGCGGGTTCCCTGGTGGTCGGGGCCGCCCCCTTCCTGGCTGGCCGGAGAACCGGGGGTGGTGCAAAGCCTGGAAGCCGGGGCTGATCTGGTGCTTTTCTCCGGTGACAAGTTGTTCGGCGGTCCACAGGCGGGGATCATCGTGGGTCGGGATGCAATGGTGTCCCGATTGCGGCGCCACCCGGCGGCCCGCGCCCTTCGGATCGATGGGGCAACCGCCTCGGCCTTGGTGGCCACTGCCGAGGCCTACGCGGACGGGCGGGCGGGAAGACTCCCCTTTTGGGAGATGGCCGGTCTTGATCGGACTGTCTTGGAGGAACGGACGCGACGGGTGATCGAGAGGGGACAAGTCGAGGCTGACATCGAAGAAGGGGGCGCTACTCCGGGGGCGGGGAGCGTGCCCGGCGCCGTGATTCCCGGTCCGGTGATGGCCATCGAAGGGCGAGCCGACCGGATATTCCGCCGGCTGTTGCAGGCGGATCCTCCGGTGGTGTCCCGCCGGGAACGCGGTCGGCTGAAAATAGACTTGCGCACCGTTTCCCCCATCGACGACGAGGCGTTGGCCCAGGCCCTGCGGGCGGCATGCCGGTAATAGGGACAGCTGGTCATGTCGACCATGGCAAGTCCACCCTGATAGCCGCCCTCACCGGTATCAATCCCGATCGCTGGCCGGAGGAGCGCCGCCGCGGCCTCACCATCGACCTGGGGTTTGCATGGGTGAATCTGCCCGGCGGTCAAAAGGTTTCCTTCGTGGATGTGCCCGGTCATGAGCGCTTTATCAAAAATATGCTGGCCGGGATAGAAGCCATCGACGCCGCGCTGTTCCTGGTGGCCGCCAACGAGAGCTGGATGCCCCAGTCCGAGGAGCATCTGGCGGTGCTTGACCTGCTGGAAGTCTCCCGGGGGGTGGTGGCGCTCACCAAAACCGATCTGGTGGACGAGGAACTGGCTTCCCTGGTAGAGATGGAGATCGCCGAGAAGCTGTCGGGCACCAACGCCGCCGGGTGGCCGGTGATCAGGGTCTCCGCCCTTCGGGGCCGGGGGCTGGTCGAGGTGGCGAGAGGTTTGGAGGCAGCCCTGGCCGGGGCCTCTCCCGAGGATCGGGGGAGGCCCCGGATGTGGATCGACCGGACCTTCAGCATTAGGGGTGCCGGAACCGTGGCGACCGGCACGCTGTTGGACGGCGGGCTGGCGGTGGGGGACCGGGTGGAGATATGGCCCGGGCAGGCGCCGGCTCGGATCAGGGGCCTGGAATCCCACGGGGAGCCGCTTTCCCAGGTCGGCCCGGGATGGAGAGTGGCTGTCAACCTCTCCGGCCTGGGTCGCCACACGCCGGAGAGAGGAAGCATGCTCACTGCGCCCGGGCAGTGGCGCAGCACCGACTCGGTGTTGGCCGTCGTTCGTCCGGCCCGCTACGTGAAGGAGTTGTCCGGGAAGGGGGCCTATCACCTTCACGTCGGGAGCGGGGCCTGGCCGGTCCGGTTCGCCCCTCTGGAGAAAGGCCCGGGCCCGGTTTTGGCCCATCTGCAGCCGGTTGCGCCCCTTTGTCTGGCCATGGGGGATCGCTTCATCCTGCGGGAGACGGGGCGCCGGATGGTGGTGGGCGGCGGCCGGGTAGTGGATCCCGCCCCAATACCCACTGCCGCCCGGCGCCGAAGCACCGGCCGGTGCTTGTTGGGACTGACCGGCGCCTCGCCTCGCCGGCAGGCGGACGGATTGCTGACGGTGCGGGGAGGGGCGTCGCTAGATGAGTTGGCCGCCCACACCCGGGGAGGCGTTCCGAGCAAAGGCATTACCGCGGCGGGTGTGGCGGTCTCCTTGGAGTTGGCCGAGTCGCTCACCGCCGAACTGGAGGCCATCGTCGGGCGACATCACCGGGAAAATCCGTTCCAGTTGGGGATGCCCACCGCCCGGGCCGCTTCGGAGTTGGGGATAGAACAGGCGCTCTTGGCCAAGCTGATGGATTCCCACCCCCGCCTGATGGTGGAAGGGACGGTAATAAGAGATCCGGCGACGCAGATGGATCTCGATCCCGGTCAGGCGCCGGCCTGGATTTCTGCCCGCCGCCAGCTTTTGGAAGGAGGACTGTTGACACCCGACCCGGCGTCACTCGGCTTGGACGAAGATTTGGCCCACGCCCTCGGGCGGGCCGGCCTGATGGTGAGAATCAGCCCTTCGATCTGCTATCTGCCCGAGCAAGTGGACGAGTTGCTTCGCACGGCCGGGCGCCTGGTCCAGCCCTTTACCGTAAGTGCGTTTCGGGAGGCGGCGGGACTGTCCCGCAAGTACGCGGTTCCCTTTCTGGAATGGACCGACAGCCGAGGAATAACCCGCCGCCGGGGCGATCTCCGCTACTTGGCCGAATAGTCAAAGCGTTGGGCGCAGGGCGCAGATATCCTGCTCCACTGATCCCCGCCGTCCGCGCCCTCTCCCTAATCGGGTGGTCCTTATGTCCATACCGTGACGATGACTCCCATGATCACATGGCCGAAGACGCCGATTCCTCCATTCACCAAGACCAGATCCATTGATCGGCCTTCGAAGGTGACATTGACCCACGCCTGGGCGCCTACGAACACCACACCTGTGACAAGGCCGAGCACCAGGCCGTCGCCGAAAGAGGACCCGCCGATTCCCCGGGCGATCATCGCCAGGACCATCGCCATCAGAAAATAGGCGATCAGCGTCCCCACGAAGATCCCCGGGTTTGGTGAGGCTTTCGACGGGTCCACCCCGGCCGCCTTCATCCACCTGGCGCCCATCACCTTCGGCTGGTACCACAGTGCCCCCACTGCGAAAAACGCCACGGCGGCCACCAGGATCGCCAGCCAGTTCAGATCACTAAGGGAAAGCATGAGTCCTCCTTATACCGTTGGAGTGCTGTCTCACCGATAGTACCCACGGGTAGACACACCAAACACCTGCCCGAGGCATAAGCGACCTTCCCGCCCGTTTTGTGTCTGCATCCCTGCCGACCCCTCCCTTGACGAGGGACCCCCTAGCTGGCGATTCGGGCCAGGATCAGATTGCGCTCCGATTCGTTGAGCCCTCCCCATATGCCATAGGGCTCTTTGAGGCTCAAGGCGTATTGACGGCAGGGCACGATGACCCTGCACCGTCCGCAGATGGCTTTGGCACGGCTTTCACGCCGCTCCTTCTCGTCCTTTTTCTCCGAAGTGGTAGGTGGGAAGAAAAGGCTCGACCTGACTCCCTTGCACAGAGCCTGGCCTTGCCAGTTGGTGTTCATGCCAGCCATGGGGGACCTCCATCAGCTTTCATTGAAACAATAAAACCTAGACCCCGAATCCGGCTCTGTCAAGATGTTTTTTCATTTTCGCCCACCGGAGCCACTTCCAACGTGTCTCCATCCACCGCCGCCACCCTGACCGGATCCCCGGCGCGGAGGGCCGACGCCCGGTGGGAAGTGGCCTTCCATCTTCCCCCTCCCACCTCGACCACTCCGTCGGGGCCGAGATCGGTGATCGCGCTGCCAAGTTTCCCGATCAGCCCCTCTCTCCCCAGGGCGGGGGCGCTGAACCGAACCCGGGCCACGGTGGGCATGGCCAGCAGGAAGAAAAACGCCACTGCCGCAACAGTCAGCGCCCATCCCGGCCAACCCAAGGTGATCTGGGAGGCGCCGTCGAAGAGATATATGCCCGAAATCGCCGTGGCCGCCATACCCGCTGTCGAAAGGAGCAGCACCCCTCCCCGCTGATAGGAGAAGGCAAGCAGCCCCACTCCTCCCAGCATCAGCGCCAGGGCCCACCAGCGGAGCGGAAGAACGGTCGGTCCGTAAGCCCCCAAGCCCAGGGAGATGGCCGCTACCACTGCCGCCACACCCGGGCCCACCGCGTAGAACTCGAAAACCGCCACCGTAAGTCCGGCCATCAGGAAGAAGAAGGCCACCTCGGGCCGGGTGGATAATCCCACCAATTGTGTCCAGAGTCCCGGACGGCGGAGCACGGTCTGGAGGACGGTTATGCCCTCGGCGCCGTCCTCGTCGAAAAAGGGACGAGTGGTGGCGAGGGTGATCGTCTCTCCCCCGAACTCAAGGCTGGTCTTATCCAAGAGTTGAAGGAGTTGGCGCGGGGAAGCAGTCTCGGGGGAGGACAAGTCGATCAGCCCGGGGATAGGGCCGTTGACCTCGATCACCCCGGGTCCGGCCGTAAAAGCGCCTTCCAGGAGAGGAGCGCCATCCCTCTCACCGACCAGGGTGGGTTGCCAGTGGCCGATCTCCACTCCGGGGGCCGCCGCCCGGATGGCGGCCAGAGAGACCAGTTGCGCCACCCCCCCATAGGCCACCGCCGGAGCGGGACCTACCCACACCCCCAACGGAAGGGGCGGGTTGCGGACCACCTCCACCAGATCTCCGAAGAGGTCGGGATCGGCCACCACTCCGGGCGAGTCGATCATCAGAATCACAAGTTCCGCTCTCCCGTCGCCTTCGTGGCCCGGCCACCTGGATCGGGCCGCGTTGTCTATGGAGTCGAGTATGAAATGAACGGTTGCGTTGTGAATGGCGCCTTCCACGGCCACCAATTCGATGGTGGTCGGCAGGGTCTTGGCAGCGGCGAAGTGCATGGGGATGAGGATGACCCAGGCCACCGCCGCTCCGGCCAGAAGGCGGATCGCCCGCGCCGGGGCTCCGCTGCTCACGGCGCGGGTTCTGACGTTAACCTGGAATCGAGGAGACGGGCACCGCACCGGCCGGGTACCCTTTTATTTGATATGAACAGCATCTTTGTAGTTGCCGAAGCCCCCTGGGTTCGGAACGACGTATTGTCGGCCACCGATGATACCCGCTACGAGATAAGCGTTGTCGATGACTCCCGCCAAGCGGCCGATCAGATAGCCGCCGGTGGTCCGGGGTCGGTGGCGGTGGTGGACATGCAGGTGGGGAGCATGGGTGGAATGGCGATCTGCCGAGCGATCCGCGAGGCAAGGATGGCTCGCTCAGCTCCTCCTCTGCCGGTCATTCTGCTGCTGGATCGTTCGGCAGACGCCTTCCTGGCACGCCGGGCGGGAGCGGCGGGATGGGTCTTGAAGCCCTTCACCGCCTTTCAACTCCGCTCCGCTCTGAACAAGGTGGGCAAACCGGTCTCTCCACAGGTGGGGTCCGAACCAGGGTCGTGACCTCCTTTCAGATCGCGGCGGCGGTGGTAATTGCCCTGTGCATCGTGGCGTCGGGGTTTTTTTCCGGTTCCGAGACCGCGCTTCTGACCCTGCCGCGCGAGCGCGGTCCGCAGTTGGCGCGGGAAGGACGGAGGGGCGAAAAAGTGGTGCTTATGGTCCGAAGCCTGGAAAGAACCCTGGCCATGTTGTTGGTGGCCAACAACTTCGTCAACATCTTGGCGGCCTCTCTGGCCACCATCCTGGCGGTTGACCTCCTCTCTTTGGTGAGCAATCGCCGGTTGGGAGAGGTGTGGGGACCCTGGTTGGCCACCGGGGTGTTGACTGCCGTCATCCTGGTGGTGGGCGAAATCACTCCGAAGACCATCGCTGCCCGCCATCCGGAGAAGTATGCATGGCGGGTGGCTCCCGTGTTGTGGGTGGTGTTCCGCGGGCTCGGCCCCATAGCCCGGGTCTTCTCGGCGGTGAGCACCGTCCTCCTGCGACTCATAGGAGTCCGCTCCGACCGTCTCAGCCCCGCCACCGAGGAAGATATCCGGGCCTTGGCGGTGCTCAGCGCCGAGGCGGGAGAGATCGATGTCGCCGAGCGGGAGATAATCGAGAAGCTCTTCGAGTTGGCCGACCGCCCGGTGCGGGAGGTGATGACCCCCCGGCTGGAGGTGATCTCCCTCGAGGCCCCGGTTGACTTCGAGCAGATTCGCAAAGAGGTGGCCCGGAGCAGCCACTCCCGCTACCCGGTGGTGGAGGCGGGGGGTGACCTCGATGCCCTGGTGGGGATTCTCTATGTGAAGGACTGGCTGCGATACGAGGATCCCACCGTCGCGGAGACGATCTCCCCCGGAAAGATGATTCGCGATCCGCTGGTGGTTCCGGAGAGCTATCCGATCTTGTCGACGGTGATGGTCATGCGCCGCAACCGGATCAGCCTGGCGGTGGTGATCGACGAGCACGGTGGGGTGGAAGGCGTTGTTACCGCCAAAGACCTGGTTTCGGAGTTGGTGGGAGGTATTCAGGACGAGCACGATCCCGCCGTGCCGATGGCGTTTCCCACCGGTCCCGGCCGCTGGGTGGTGGAGGGTCGGCTGCCGGTGGAAGACCTGGCCGAGATGATCCCCCGTCCGCTTCCCTCCGGTCCCTACGACACGGTGGCCGGGCTCTATCTTCACCTGGCGGGCAGGATCCCCCGGCCCGACGACACAACCTCCGTTGACGGGGTCGGTTTTCGGGTGCTCACCATGGACCGTCTGCGCATCTCCCGCTTGGCGGTGTGGGTGGATCCCCCGCCCGATGAGGAACAGGTCCCCTCTTTGACACAGGGGAAGGGTCTGATTGGTCGGGACGGCCGGATTTGAACCGGCGACCTCAGCGTCCCGAACGCTGCGCGCTGCCAAACTGCGCCACGTCCCGCCACCGCTACATCTTATCGGCGTATAGAGCGCTTCGTCCAAGGGGTTGGCCGGGCCGGATATCATCGGAGGGCGCAAACCCACCTGAACGGGGGAGCATTCCCCGGGGACGAAGACGGGAGCAACATGGATACCGGTTGCCCTTGCCGCCAGTGCGAGATGACGGCGTTGTTGGTCCGGAACACCGTTCCGGATAGACCAACCCGCTCGGGATGTTGCGGATGAAGAGACCCATTCGTTCCGTCCTGGGGCTTTCCTGCCTTCTGTGCGAACGGCTCTATCAAACCGACGAAGTGGACTACGTCTGCCCCGACCACCGCGGGGCGGCCACCTTGTCGGTCGTCTATGACTACGAGTACCTGGCCGGCCTGATAAGTCCCGACCAGATCGCCGCCGACCCCGATCCCTCGATCTGGCGTTACCGCCGGCTCCTTCCCGTCCGCCCGGATGCCGTTCCTCCTCCGCTCCAGGTGGGAGGCACTCCCCTCTTGCGAGGGAAGGTACTGGAAAGAGAACTGGGAGTCCGGCTGTGGGTGAAAGACGAAGGGCGCCAGCCCACCGCCTCGCTCAAAGACCGGGCCTCGGCGCTGGCGGTTCTGAAGGCAAGGGAGCGGGGAGCGGGAATCATAACCACCGCCAGCACCGGCAACGCCGGAGCTGCCTTGGCTGCCCTGTGCGCGGCCTCCGAGTACCCCAGTGTCATTTTCGTGCCGGCCACCGCTCCCCAGCCGAAGGTGGCGCAGCTCCTCTCATTCGGCGCCACGGTGCTGCTGGTGCAAGGATCCTATCACCAGGCCTTCGACCTGTGCCTGTGGGCTTCCGATGAGTACGGCTGGTACAACCGCAACACCGGCTACAACCCCTACATGACCGAGGGAAAGAAGACCGTCTCATATGAGATTTGGGAGCAGTTGGGGCATAGGGTCCCCGATGTGGTGGTGGTGAGCGTGGGGGATGGGTGCATCATTGGCGGTGTACACAAGGGCTTTGAGGATCTCCGCCGACTGGGCTGGACGGATCGGGTTCCCAGGCTGATCGGCGCGCAAGCGGCGGGAAGTGCTTACATGGTCGAGGCCTGGAAACGGGGAGAGGATCTGACCGTGAAGCCGCCGATTCGAGCGGAGACGGTGGCCGACAGCATCTCCGCGGATCTCCCCAGGGACCGATTCAAGGCGATGGCGGCGGTGACCGGGACACATGGCGCCTTCGTGGAGGTCACCGACACACAGATACTCATGGCGATCATCACCTTGGGACAGCGATTGGGGGTATTCGCCGAGCCGGCGGCGGCTGCCTCTTTGGCGGGTCTGCAGGAGGCGCGGAAACAAGGGTTGGTGGAGGAAGGAGAGCGGGTGGTGGTGATCAGCACCGGGAACGGGCTCAAGGACATCGACGCCGCGATGCGGGCGGTGGCCGAGAGCGGAGAAGGCCCACTCGCGGTCGATCCCGAGATAGAAGCTCTTGCTGAAAAGCTGGCGAGCCGTTTCCTGGGCGGATAGATGCCAAAAGAGAGCTTGGCCGCTCTTTTGGGGGGTAAGCTTGCCGGAAACTATACAAAAGGTAAAAAGCCGTGATTGACCTCAACATCGTTCCCGAGGTGAGGGAACGGGCCGCCCGCCGGGCGGCCGAGTTGGACTTGGTTATCCCCACCTTCGCCCAGATGCGCTCTCCCGAGTTGGTCCCCGACTCCATCAGGGGACAGCTCGCCCGGATCGGTCTGTGGGATCTGCACCCGGCCAACCTGTTCAGGGTTACCTGGCGGAACCAACCCGTCTCCCAGGGCGGAGGGTTCGGAGGGCTGAACTATCTGGAGTTTCCCCCGGAGCTGACCGGGACCGAAGCCCGGGTGGCGGCGCTGGTGGGCAAGTGGTTTCCGACCGGCGCTCACAAGGTGGGGGCCGCTTTCGGTTGCCTGGCGCCCCGGCTGGTGACCGGCCAGTTCGATCCCACCCGCCAGCTGGCGGCCTGGCCGTCCACCGGCAACTACTGTCGGGGAGGAGCGTACGACTCGCGCATTTTGTCCTGTCGGTCCATCGCCATTTTGCCCGAGGGGATGAGCCGTGAGCGATTCGACTGGCTGGACACCGTCGCTGACGAGGTGATCGCCACTCCCGGTTCGGAGAGCAACGTCAAGGAGATCTTCGACAAATGCTGGGAACTTCGGCGCTCGGGCAGGGACATAGTCATTTTCAACCAGTTCGACGAGTTCGGCAACTACCTGTGGCACTACTCGGTGACTGGTCCGGCCTTTGCCGAGTTGGCGGAGGAACTTATGGGTCCCGGCGACCGCCTGGCCGGGGTGGCCCTCACCACCGGTTCATCGGGGACCCTGGCGTCGGGCGACTATCTGAAGGAACAACACCCCCACAGCCGGATTGCCGCCGCCGAGGCCCTGCAGTGTCCCACCATGCTCCGGGGAGGGTTCGGGGAGCACCGCATAGAAGGGATCGGCGACAAGCACATTCCCTGGATACACAACGTCCGCAACACCGACATGGTGGTGGCCATCGACGACGCGGCGCCCCTGGGGCTGATCCGGCTTTTCAATGAGCCGGCCGGCCGCGACTACCTGGTCTCCCAGGGCGTGTCGCCCGAGGTGACAGAGAGCCTCGATCTGTTGGGTATCTCGGGGGCGGCCAATCTGCTGTCGGCCATCAAGATGGCCAAATGGTACGAGTTGGGGCCCCGCGACCTGGTGCTCACCATCCTCACCGACTCCATGGATCTCTATCGAAGCCGGCTGGTGGAACTCACCGCTGCCCACGGGGAGCTGACCACCGCCGATGCGGCGGGGATTTATCACCGCTACCTGCTGGGCGCCTCCACCGATCACATGGCGGAGTTGACATATCCCGAGCGCCGGCGCATTCACAGCCTCAAATACTTCACCTGGGTGGAACAACAGGGCAAGTCCGCTCCCGAGCTCGAAGACCAGTGGTACGACCCCGGATACTGGGAGGAGATCCGCCGGGCCGGAGAGAGGATCGATCCGCTGATCGACGAGTTCAACCAGCTAGCGGCCTCGGGGGCTTGAGCGTGGTCCCGCCCCTACCTCTCACCATGCGCTGGGATCTGCCCTCTTGGGCGCACGATCTGGTGCAACCTGAACAACGCTTCCCAACTGTTTCGGAGCGGATGGGGTTGGCTGTCGAGCTTTCCCGCCGCAACATGGTGGAGAGGACGGGCGACCCGTTCGGGGCGGCGGTGTTCGATCTTTCAACTTTTCGTCTCTTGGCCCTGGGAGTAAATGTGGTGGTGCCGAGCGCCACCGTCGCCGCTCATGGCGAGGTCGTAGCTCTTTGTCTGGCCGGTGTGGCGGTGGGGAACTACGACCTGGGGGTGGGGAGTGGGGGCCCCGTCGAGTTGGCCACCAGTTGCGCACCTTGCATGATGTGCCAGGGCGCCATCATGGGGTCGGGAGTGTCCAGCCTGCTGATCGCCGCCCGCGAGAACGACACGCATTCACTCGGATTGGGAGGGAGCAGACGGCCTCCTGAGTGGGTGGAGAGGTTGAGGCGGGGAGGGATTGCGGTGACAGAGGATGTCCTGCGGGCCGAGGCGGTGGAGGTGCTTCGGGAGCACGCCGATAGGGGAGGGAGAAAATAGGATTCGGCGTGGTTTCCCCTCTCCCCGTCAGCATGCGTTGGGATCTGCCCTCTTGGGCGCACGGTCTCCTGCGACCTGAACAGCGCTTTCCAACCGTTTCGGAGCGGATGGGGTTGGCTGTCGAGCTTTCCCGCCGCAACGTGGCGGAAGGGACGGGCGGCCCGTTCGGCGCGGCGGTGTTCGATCTATCCACCTTTCGTCTCCTGGCGCTGGGCGTCAACCTGGTTATGCCCACCTCTTCCGCCGCCGCTCATGCCGAGATCGTGGCCATCTGCCTGGCCGGTCAAGCGGTGGGAAACTACGATTTGGGGGTGGGGAGTGGGGTCCCCACCGAGTTGGTCACCAGTTGCTCCCCTTGCGCGATGTGCCTGGGTGCGGTCCCTTGGTCGGGAGTTTCCAGCCTGGTGATCGCCGCACGGGAGGAGGATGCTCGGTCGGTTGGATTCGACGAGGGCAACCGGCCCTCCGACTGGGTGGCGGGCCTGAAGCGGCGGGGGATTGCGGTGACAGAGGATGTCCTGCGGGCCGAGGCGGTGGAAGTGCTCCGGGAATATGTGCATGGGGGAGGGTTTATCTACAACAGCTCCAAGACGGAGGAATAACCGCTTGCATGAGGTGCAGCGCCGGGCCGATCTGACAGACCGCTATGAGTCGCCTTCCACGGTCGAGGAGGCGCTTGCGATCCTCGCCCGCCACCGGGAGCGAGCCCGACTGATAGCCGGAGGGACCGACTTGGTACTTGAGATACGCCGGGGCGTGCGGTCGGGAGTGGAGATTCTGGTGGATATCTCCCGGGTGGAGGGGCTCGACGGGATCGAACAGGCCTCCCAGGGGATCATTCACCTGGGACCACTTGTGACCCATGCCGATGTTGTCGCCTCCGACCTGGCTTGGAGTCGAGCCCTTCCCCTGGCGCAGGCGTCTCTGGAGGTGGGGGCGCCTCCTCTTCAAGCCCGCTCCACGGTAGTGGGAAACCTGGTCACCGCCAGCCCGGCCAACGACACCATCTCCGCCCTCACCGCTCTGGACGCCTGGCTGACCATCCGCTCCGAGAGAGGCGAGCGCCGGGAGTCCCTGGCCGACTTCTATCTCGGAATCCGCCGCACGACCCTCGCTTCGGACGAGATGGTGGCCGGCGTGAGCTTCCCGGGGCTGTCCGACAGCCAATCCGGTGTGTTCGTCAAGTTGGGACTGCGGATGGCGCAAGCTATCTCAGTGGTGCATATGGCTTTGTTTCTCGAACGTGACGCCGAGGGTGTAACCAGCCAGGCTCGTATTGCCCTGGGGAGCGTTGCGCCGGTGATCGTCCGGTCGCCCGGGGCCGAGGAGGCGCTACTGGGCCGGGAGCTGGACGAGACGACCATCGCCGCCGCTGCGCGGGCGGCCGCTGAGGGAATAAGTCCCATCGATGACCTGCGAGGAACGGCGGACTACCGACGGTGGACAACCGAGGTGATGGTCCGCCGGGCTCTGACCGCCCTGGCAAACGGCGATGAACGGCGGACGGTTCCCCACCGGGCAGTCCATTTCGGAGCTTCCCGTCAGCCGACCTTGGCCGAGGCGCATTCTCACCGGGAAGGTGACCCCATTGAGGCGGTGGTCAACGGGGCGCCGGTCATCACGCGGAGCGGCGCCGATCTGACCCTCCTCGACTGGCTTCGGGATGTGGCCGGCCCGGCGGCCGGTTCACCTCTGACCGGAACCAAGGAGGGATGCGCGGAAGGAGAGTGCGGGGCGTGTCTGGTGTTTCTGGACTCCGAGGCGGCCCTCTCTTGTCTGACTCCCGCCCCCCGCGCCCACCGGTCGGTGATCGTCACCGTGGAGGGACTGGCCGACGGCGGGCTCAATCCGGTTCAAGCCGCCTTCTGTGAAACGGGGGCTGTCCAGTGCGGCTACTGCACGCCCGGCTTTCTCATGTCGGCCACCAAGCTTCTGGAGAAGATCTCCGATCCCACTACCGAGGAGATCAGAACCGCCCTGTCCGGCAACCTGTGCCGCTGCACCGGCTATTACCCGATCATCGAGGCGGTCTTATTAGCAGGCGGACCGGCCTCCGGAGCGCCCCGATGAGCGTCGGACGGTCGTCGCCGAGACGCGACGCCCTCTCCAAGACAACGGGCGAGGCGCTCTACCCGGCGGACCTCCACCGGCCCGATGCCCTCTATGCCAAGGTGGTGTTCAGTGGTCGGCCCCATGCCCGCATGGTGGCGATGGATGTCTCCGGGGCTCTGGCCGCGCCGGGAGTGGTGGAGGTGATTACCGCCGCCGACGTGCCTGTCAACGAATACGGGCTGACCCGTTTCGATCAGCCGGTGCTGGTGGGGCCGGGAGGAACGGGCCGGAGCGCGGTTCCTGCCGAAATCAGCCGTTGGGAGGGAGATCAGATCGCAGTGGTGGTGGCCGAGACCCGCCGGGAGGCGGAGGAGGGGGCGGAGCGGCTCCGCGTCGAATGGGAGGACCTTCCCCTGGTCCCCGATGTGGAGGCGGCTCGGACCGACTCGGTGCTGGTGCATCCTGAGAACGGTTTGGGTACCAACATCTACAAGCATTTCAAGTTTCGGGTGGGGAATATGGAAGAGGGATGGCGGGCGGCGGACGTGGAGGTGAGCGGTACCTATGTGCTTCCGCATCAGGAGCACGCTTACCTGCAGCCGGAGGCGGCCCTGGCCTATCTCGATTCCCAGGACCGGATTACCGTGGAGATCGCCGGGCAGTGGACCTATGAGGACCGGGAGCAGATCGCCCACGCCTTGGATGTGGATCCCGCGCGGATCAGGGTGATCTACCCGGCCATCGGTGGAGCGTTCGGAGGCCGAGAGGACATGTCACTTCAGATCGTGATGGCCCTGGCGGTCCGGAAGCTGGCCCGAAGGGGCATTCACCGGCCGGTGAGGACAGTGTGGTCGCGTGAAGAAAGCATTGTCGGTCACCACAAGCGGCACCGGGCGGTTATCCACACTCGCTGGGGCGCCACCCGGCAAGGCCGGCTGACCGTGGTGGAAACCGAGGCGTGGCTGGACGCCGGGGCGTACAACTACACCTCCGACAAAGTGCTGGGCAACATGCACCTGTGCTCGGTGGGGCCCTACCGGGTGCCCAACTTGTGGGTGGACTCCCGGGCGGTATACACCCACTCGGTCCCCGGCGGCGCCTTTCGGGGCTTCGGAGCACCGCAGGGCGCCATGGCCGCCGAAGGGCAGATGAACCGCCTGGCGGCGGAACTGGGCATGGACCCGGTTGCCCTGCGCCTTCTCAACTGCTACCGGGAGGGCGATGTGGGCGCCTGGGGAACGGTCGTCCCACCGGTGGTGAGCCTTCCCGAGGTCATCGAAGCCTGCTCCGACCGGGCGGGGTGGGGAGATCCCCCGAGGTCTGACATATCCCCGTTCCCCGTGTTTCGATCCCTGCCTCCCGACTCGGGCCGCCAGCGCCGGGGACGGGGGTTCGCATGTGGGTTGAAGAATGTTGGTTTTTCCTTCGGGTTCCCCGAGCGGTGCGAGGCCACCGTCGAGCTGTGGGGGGACGAGGAAGTGGAGCGGGTGGTGCTGTATCACGGCGGAGCAGAGGTGGGACAGGGCGCCCACACCGCCTTCGCGCAGATGGCTGCGGAGGCGGCCGGAGTGGATGTCGGGATGGTGGAGACCCATTATTCCGACACTGCCCACACCGGCGACTCGGGATCGGCTTCCGCATCCCGGCTGACCTGGATGGCCGGCAACTCCATTCTGGGCGCCACCGAGGAGGCCCAGAAACGATGGCTGGATGGAGATCGGCCTGCTCTCGGCAGATTTCGGTTCGTTCCCCCGCCCACCGAGACCTTCGATCCCCAGACCGGCGCGGGGGAGCTCAACTTCGCCTACGGGTGGATGGCAGAGGCGGTGGAGGTAGTGGTGGACCTGGACACCGGGCACCTGAAGGTGGAGTCGGTGGTCTGCGCGGTGGATGTGGGAAGGGCTGTCAATCCGGGATTGGTGAAGGGACAGATAGAGGGAGCGGTGGCGCAGGCGCATGGCTACGCGATCACCGAGCGGCTGCTGACAGAGGATGGGAAGATCCTCAATCCCCACCTGAGCACCTATCTGATCCCGGGGATCGGGGACATCCCCGAGCGGGTGGAGAGCGTCATCCTGGAGATCCCCGACCCGAGAGGCCCATGGGGCGTTCGGGGAATGGCGGAGATGCCTTTCATCCCGCTGGCGCCGGCAATTTCCGCGGCCCTGTTCGACGCGGTGGGAGTATGGTTCGACGAGCTTCCTCTCACTCCTGGAGAGGTGGCAGCGGGTTTGCGATCGAAAAAATGATGCCCTTTTGGTAATAGAGCGGCAAGGCTGGTATATATTTAGGGCTGGAGGTCGGCTAGTCTGCCGACCCAAGCCACTTTTTAGTCGAGTGCCGTTGGCCCGACGAGCAAGCGAGCGGAAGGAAACAAAATGAGAAAACTGAAATTAGCCATTGCCCTGATGGCTGTCTTGGCGTTGTTGGCTGCGGCCTGCGGCGGCGACGACGGCGCAGAGGATACGGCTGCTGCGGATGCGGCTGCTGCGGCTGCCGAGGCCGAGGCCGAGGCCGAAGCCGCTCAGGCTGCTGCGGATACGGCTCAGGCTGCTGCGGATGCGGCTGCTGCGGATGCGGCTGCTGCGCAGGCCGAGTTGGAGGCTGCGCAGGCCGAGTTGGAGGCTACCCGCGCTGCTGCGGCGGCCGGTGATGCGGACGCGCAGGCGATGTTGGAGGCTGCTGAGGCCGAGACTGCCGCTCAGGCTGAGGCTGCTGCTGCTGCCGAGGCTGCTGCTGAGGCTGCTGCTATGGAAGCCGATGAGGCCCAGCAGGCACTGGCAGCGTCGACGATGGTGGATGCCCCCGAGATCCGGGAAGCCGAAGTCCCCATGGGCTTCAACGCCTGCTGTGCCGACTCGGCATTTTGGCAGATTCCCGTCGATTTGGGCTGGTGGGATGATTTGAATATCACCATCGTTCCCAATTCGCCCACTTATCACTATTTCACCGCCAGCGCCGACGCCATTGCCTGGTTGCGAAGCGGTGAAGGCGCCGTGGCCCCCGGCTGGGTGCCGGGAACGTTCGGGGCGTTGGAGACCTTCGCTCAGGAAATCCCGCCGATTTTCTTCGCGGACATCTATGTCGGCTATGCCATCCTGGTTGCGCCTGACAGCCCCTCCAAGACTGCTATGGAGTTCGTGGAGGAAGGTATGTCCTTCCCGGACGCGGCCTTGGCGGCCGTGCAGCAGCTGGTAGGCTCGGAAATCCACATTCCGCCGCACAGCACACAGCAGGCCCAGTACACGAACGCGTTCTTCGCCTATCTGCCCGAGTGGTGGGAGGCTTACCAGGAAGACATTCCCGCCTTGGACGAGGACGGCAACCCCCTGGTGTTGTTAGGCCGCGACGGCCAGCCGCTCCTGGACGATGACGGCAACGTTCAGCCGATTCGCATTACGACCAACGACTGGCGTAACTACGCCAACCCGCAGTACGTCGATGACCCCACGATTGTGCAGCTTTCGGCTGTTCCGGGCCGGATCGAGTACGCCATGCCTTATGGCGCTCCGACCCTGGTGCAGATGATGCGCAACGGCTGGGATCCGCTGATCAACTTCGGGATGATGATCGATAACGATCCGTTCTCCCAGCAGACGGCGATCGCCAGCGCCACTGTTGGCGGCATCGGTCTGCTTGCCAACCGCGAGTGGGTTGAGGCGAACAAGGATCTGGCCTATCGAGTCATCTCCATCGGCTTTAGGACCTTTGAGTTCCTCGATGATCCCGAGACCCAGTACCAGGGGTGGGAGATCGAGGCGAATCTCATCAACGAGAAACGCCAGTTGAGCATGGAGCCCGAGGACATCGGGATTATCTGGACGACCATCGATCCCTCCTTTAACTGGGACGAGCAGGCGGCGCTGTGGGACTTGAACCTGCCGAGCTACCACCCTGAGACGGTGTTCAGGACCCAGATCGAGGTCTTGAAGGAGAAGGGTGTCCTGTCTGCGACCTATAACACCGAGGCTGGGTTGGAAAGGTTCCTGTTGGCCCAGGATCTCTACTACGACTTGAAGGGCTTCCAGGACCGTTCTGACGATCTCCTCGCCCGGGCTTCGGGAATGGATCTTTCCGATAGCCAGGCCGCATTGATTGAGCAGGCGCAGGACCACTATGACATCTATAACTTCTACGACGCTCTCCGCTTCTTGGAGGCTGCCCTTATCGGGTAGGCTTCCGGTAGCAATTGCCTAGTAGGCAGAGAAGAAGCCGAGCGCGGGACCGGACGGGTTTTCCGTCCGGTCCCGCGCTTCGGCCTGTAAGCAAGGACCGCGAGGGCGAGGAAGAGATACAGTGACCACCACCGACAGTGATGTTCTGGATGTGAGAGCGGCGGCGCATCGCCAAAAACGGCGCCGCCAGATTGCTTATTTCCTCTATCTGATCCTCGGGTTGATTCTCTCTTTGCTGGTCTGGCAGTTGGTGGCCGCGCCCTTCTCGCCCCTTTTCTATCTGGTACCGCCGCCCTTCGATGCCTTCAGGCATTTCGGGGAGAACTTCTTGTTCAGCGAGCGGATGTTGGAGCGGTATGTTCATGCTTGTCCGGATCTGTTGGATGAGTTGGAGTTGACGGGGGGTGGGATGTTTGATCTTCCCGATTACTGTTTCGGGTATGTCCTCCATTTGATGCGGACCACCCGCAATATCATGATCGCGGTTACGTTGGGGACGGTGTTCGGTTTGTCGGTGGGGTTGAGCAGTCTGGTGTTCCCGAAGATCGCGGATGTGGTGACGCCGATCGCCGGGTTTTTCGGGACTACCCCGATTTTCATAGCGGCGCCGTTCTTTGTGATCTGGTTCGGGATCGAGTATCCCTTGATGACCACCGTTGGGGTGGTGGTCTTTTACACGACTTTGTTGATGTATTTTTTCAGTCGCCGGGCGGCGGACAACATACCGGTGGGGATCATCGAGTCGGCTCTGACGCTGGGGGGGGAGCGGCGGTCTATTTTCCGGTGGGTGTATTTGCCGGGGACGATACCCGAGATCGCGGGAGGTTTTCGTATCGCGTTGGCCGGCGCTTGGGGGCTGGGTACGCTGGTGGAGGTGCTGGGAATACAGATGGGAGGAGGATTTCTCATTCGCATGTGGAGCTTCGCGATGGGCGTCCTGGAGGGGCCGTCCGCGGTGGTCTCCCTGATTCTTTTCTTTGGTGTGCTGGCTGTGGCGGTCGACGGTATCCTGGTGCTGTTTATCCGGTATATCACCAAGTGGTCCGAGGCCGGTCGCCGGCTGGGTTTGTAGACAAGGAGGAACCATATGTCGTCAACTGTTGTGAACTTCGAGAACCTGTGGTGTGTGTTCGAGCACCGATCGGGTAACTTGGTGCATGCCCTCGAAGACGTCACTTTCCAGGTCGATCCTGGCGAGTTCGTGTGCGTGGTGGGGAGGTCCGGGCACGGTAAGACCACCCTGTTGAGGGTGCTGGCCGGGCTTCAGCCTCCCACTGCCGGCCATGCCAAGCTGGGAGACGTCCCCGTGACGGGGCCGGGTAGCGACCGGGCGATGGTTTTCCAACAGGACACGGTGTTTCCTTGGTTGCATGTCCGCGAGAATGTTGAGTTCGGTCTCAGGGCTAACAAGCTTCCCGAGGACGAGCGGAACGAGATCACCAATTACTGGTTGTCGGCGGTGGGACTGGAGGAGTTCGCTGATTCCTGGCCGCGGGAGCTTTCTGGGGGTATGAGGAAGCGGGTGGCTTTGGCGTCGGCGATGGCGGTGGGCTCGGATGTGGTGCTCATGGACGAGCCTTTTGGGTCTCTTGACTACTTCACGCGTCGCAATCTTCATGATGTTCTTTTGAATTTGTGGTTTGAGACCAAGAAGACCATCTTCTTTGTCACTCATGATATTGAGGAGGCGCTGATTCTTGCCGACCGGGTGATCCTGTTGGCTGAGGGCAAGCTGGTGGACGACATTCCGGTCGCTCTCCCTCGTCCCCGTAACGAGGATGTCCGGGCCACCCCGGAGGCGGTGAGTGTGTTCAAGCTGATCTTGGCGCATCTGGGCATCACCGAGGAGGAGGCGACGACGGTTTGAACCAGCCTGCCCGCTTCCGAAGCCTTTATTGGATTGGAGGGCTGATCTGGGCCGTCTTCTTGGCTCATTGGTTGCTCATTCAACTGCCTGAAAGTCTTCCCTTCGTTACCTGGACACATGGCGAGGGCGTGATCAACGTGACGTGGTCGTACCTTGTTTCTTGGCTGGTCTTGTTGCTGGCCTGGCCGGTTGTGTTCCGCACGAGTGGGGTCAAGGACCGCCTGGTCAAGATGGGACGGGGCATAGCGGCGGGGCCAGCGTTGCTGGGGGCCGGTATGCGCCGCAGCCCGCTCTTCTTCATCTCCTGGGCCGTGTTGCTGTTAGCGTGGCAAATCGCGTCTTACATTGCGCCTTCGGGAATCCTCGAGCATCCCCTGGTTCCAGGGTGGGATTACGTGTTCGGCGAATCCCTTGCCAGAATGTCCGGGGACTGGACCGTCCTTGGGTTTGACCTCGGATTTGTAAATTTCCAGGTCGCGGACCTAGCGCCTTATCCCGCCTATGGCGGAGAGGCGACCGTTCCGGCCATTTTCCTCGCTCTTGCTTTTCACTCCGCCGTGACCCTTTTCCGGCTGATGTGCGGCATGGCGCTCGGTTTCACGCTCGGTCTCTTGACCGGTCTGGCCATTCCCTACTGGTCGTGGCTGCGCCAGACCGCGTGGGGGCCCATGAACTTCCTCCGGATGATCCCCCTCCTGGCGGCGATACCCTGGTTGCAGTTCGCCCTGGGCTCCACCCTCACAAGTATCACCCTCTATATCGCCTTCGGGGTGTGGACCACGCTGGTGGTGGCCACCATGAACTCGGTGGCCAACGTGCCCGACCGGTACATCGAAAGCGCCCGTACCCTGGGCGCGTCCCGGCCGTGGACCTATTTCAAGGTGATAGTGCCGGGGTCGATTCCCGAGTTGCGCACCGCCATGCTGCTCGCCATGGGAGGAAGCTGGTCGCTGGCCATCGCCGCCGAGTTCTTGGGATTCTCCACCGGACTCGGGTACATGGCATCCGTTGCGGTGCAGGAAACCAACACCGCCCGGCTGGTGATAGTCGGGTTCATCGTGGCTCTCTATTCTCTCACGACCTTCTACCTGCTCAACGAAGGATTCAAAAAGGCCGTCAGTTGGATGCCACAGCGCACCACCAAGGGGACCGATATCGCCAAGGTGGCCGGAGCGGCGGGAGCGGCGGGTCGCGCGGAAACCCTCGAGGGCGGATAAGGCCCGCGCCGCAGAATCAGCGTTCGCGGTTGGGCGCCGCGTCGGGATAGCCATCCTGGTTTCTCCCTGCATGTGAGGTTGCCGGCCCGGTGCTGACCGGCATCGTCTTCGGGTTTATCACGGCGGTGACGCTGGGGATCAACCAGCTGCTCACTGCAGTGGTGGCCCGGCGCTTCGGCGTGCTGCGCTCCACTACCGCCACTTTGAGCCTGGCCCTCTTGGCGATGGTCGCCTGGGCACTCCTCATCGACGTGCCGTTCGAAATCACTACTGACCAACTTGTTTTACTGGCCCTCTTGGGCTCCTGCGCCGGCGGAGCCTTCCTGTGCGGCTACATGGCCCTCCGACTAGGTCCGATCTCGGTTGTGAGTCCGGTCGGCGCTCTGAGTGGCGCCATGACGGTGGTCTTCTCATTCTGGTTGCTGGGGGAAAGACCCGGCGCGGTGCAGTGGGCGGGAATACCGATCGCCGTACTGGGAGCAGTGTTGGCATCCCTGGTGATCGAACGCGGAGCCAAGATTCGACTGGTCACCTGGGGGCCGGCCTTCGCCATGATCGGCGTGGTTGTGGGGTCGATCTCCAACGCCGGCCTGAAGATCCCCATCAGGGATGGACTCGACTCCAACCTGACCGTCATCACCCAGCGGGTCTACACGGTGGCTTACGTCGCTCTGCTGTTGGTGATTGTCACCCGGGTGACAGAACAGCGTCGCCGAAGGGGAGACCCCCGGTACGCGGGGAGCCACCCGGTGAGGATTACCTGGAGGACGGGATGGCTGCTGGGCGTGGTGGGAGTGATCGACGCCGTCTCCTTCATATCATTCGGATACGGCCTGGCGCATGCTCCGGCCTGGCTGATCGGGATCATCTCCCAAAGCGGACGGGTAATAGCCGTGGTCGGTGGGGTGATGTTCTTCAACGAACGACTCCAATCCCTGCAATGGACAGGCGTAGCCCTGGTAGCGGTCGGCGTGGCAATGTCCGTCGTCGGCTAGGACCGCCGCCCCGAAAAGGGCGAACCCTATTCCGCCCTTCCGCCATATGGTCCCCCCTCCTCCATGACAACCGCGCCCCGACCACCGCTGTTGGAAAGTTGTTATCGACGAACTTCCTCACTCTTGGAGAGGTGGCAGCGGGTTTGCGATCCAAAAAAGAATGCCCTTTTGGTAACAGGACACCAACGTTGAGTATATATTTGAGGGCTACAAGCGAGCGGAAGGAAAACAAAATGAGAAAACTGAAATTAGCCATTGCTCTGATGGCTGTCTTGGCGTTGTTGGCTGCGGCCTGCGGCGGCGATGACGGCGCTGCGGATGCGGATGCGGCTGCTGCGGATGCGGCTGCTGCTGCTGCCGAGGCCGAGGCCGAAACTGCTCAGGCTGCTGCGGATGCGGCTCAGGCTGCTGCGGATGCGGCTGCTGCGGATGCGGCTGCTGCGCAGGCCGAGTTGGAGGCTGCGCAGGCCGAGTTGGAGGCTACCCGTGCTGCTGCGGCGGCCGGTGATGCGGACGCGCAGGCGATGTTGGAGGCTGCCGAGGCGGATGCTGCCGCTCAGGCTGAGGCTGCTGCTGCTGCCGAGGCCGCTGCTGAGGCTGCTGCTATGGAAGCCGATGAGGCCCAGCAGGCACTGGCAGCGTCGATGATGGTGGATGCCCCCGAGATCCGGGAACTCGAAGTGGCTATGGGTATAGGTACCTGTTGCGCCGACTTTGCCTATTGGCAGATTCCCTTGGAATTGGGATGGTATGACGATTTGGGTATAACCATCGTCCCCAATACGCCTACTTATTACTACCTCACCACAAGCACCGAGACCAACGCCAAGTTGCAGCGTCAAGAGCTTCACATGGCCAATGGCTGGGTGCCCTCACTGTTCGCAGCCCTGGAGACCTTCGCTCAGGAGATTCCAGTGATCCACTTCGCGGATATCTTTATCGGTTATGCGGTCCTGGTATCGCCTGACAGCGATTCGAAGACTGCCCTGGAGTTCGTGGAGGAAGGGATGTCCTTCTCCGAGGCGGCCACGGCGGCCGTGGAGCAGTTGGTCGGCGAGGATATCTACATCACGCCGGGTAGCACTACACAGGCCCAGTACGCGAACGCGTTCTTCGCCTATCTGCCCGAGTGGTGGGAGGATGTGCAGGAAGACATTCCCGTAATTGACGAGGAAGGCAACCCCTTGGTGTTGCTGGGCCGCGACGGCCAGCCGCTCCTGGATGATGACGGCAACGTTCAGCCGATTCGCATTACGACCAACGACTGGCGCAATTACTCCACTCCGAAGTACGTCGAGGACCCCATTATCGTGGAGCTTTCGGCGGTTCCGGGCCGGATCGATTACGCCATGCCCTTCCAGGCTCCAACCCTGGTGCAGATGATTCGCAACGGCTGGGATCCGCTGATCAACTTCGCGATGATGTTCGAGCACGACGCGTTCTCCCAGCAGACGGCGATCGCCAGCGGCACCACAGGCGGCACCGGCCTGATTGCCAACCGCGAGTGGGTGGAGGCGAATAAGGACGCGGTCTACCGGGTCCTCTCCGTTGCTCACCGGACCTTTGCTTTGCTCGATGATCCCGAGACCCAGCGAATTGGGTGGGAGATCGAGGCGAATCTCATCAACGAGAAGCGCCAGTTGACCATGGAGCCCGAGGACATCGGAGTCATATGGGAACAGATCGACCCCTCCTTTAACTGGGAGGACCAAGAGGCGCTTTGGGACTTGAACCTGCCCAGCTACCACCCAGAGACGGTGTTCAGGAACCAGGTCGAGGAGCGTAAGGCCAGGGGAGAGTTGGCTGCGACCTATAACACGCAGGCAGGGCTCGAGCAGTTCTTGTTGGCCCAGGAGCTCTATTACGACATGAAGGGCATGCAGGAACGTTCCGACGCTCTCTTCGCTACGGCTGAGGGATTGGATCTTTCCGATAGCCAGGCCGCTTTGGTGGCACAGGCGCGCCACTGGTACGACATCTATAACTTCTACGACGCTGAGCGCTTCTTGGAGGCTGCCCTTATTGGGTAGGCTTCCGGTAGCGATTGCCTAGTAGGTAAAAGAGAGGCTCCGAGCGCGGGGCAGGACGGGTTTTACCGTCCTGCCCCGCGCTTCGGCCTGTAAGCAAGGACCGCGAGGGCGAGGAAGAGAGATACAGTGACCACCACGGAGACCGATGTTCTTGATGTGAGAGCGGCGGCGCACCGCGCCAGACGGCGAAGCAAGATTGCCTACGTCATCTATCTGATCGTCGGGTTAATTCTCTTTTTGCTGATTTGGCAGTTGATCGCCTCGCCTTTTTCGCCCCTTTTCTATCTCGTACCGCCGCCCATTGATGCCGTCAGGCATTTCGGGGAGAACCTGTTTTTCAGTCAGCGGATGTTGGAGCGGTATGTTCATGCTTGTCCGGATCTGTTGGATGAGTTGGAGTTGACGGGGGGAAGGATGTTCGATCTTCCCGATTACTGTTTTGGGTATGTCCTGCATTTGGTGCGGACCACCCGCAATATCATGATCGCGGTTACGTTGGGGACGGTCTTCGGTTTGTCGGTGGGGCTGAGCAGTCTGGTTTTCCCGAGGATCGCGGATGTGGTGACGCCGATCGCCGGTTTTTTCGGGACTACCCCGATTTTCATAGCGGCGCCTTTTTTCGTGATCTGGTTCGGGATCGAGTATCCCTTGATGACCACCGTGGGGGTGGTTGTTTTCTACACCACCCTTCTCATGTATTTCTTCAGCCGCCGGGCGGCGGACAACATACCGGTGGGGATCATCGAGTCAGCCCTTACCCTGGGGGGAGACCGCCGTACTATTTTCCGGTGGGTGTATCTGCCGGGGACGATACCGGAGATCGCGGGAGGTTTTCGTATCGCGTTGGCCGGCGCCTGGGGGCTGGGTACGCTGGTGGAGGTGCTGGGACCTCAGATGGGAGGAGGGTTTCTCATTCGCATGTGGAGCTTCGCGATGGGCCTTTTGGAGGGGCCGTCCGCGGTGGTCTCCCTGATTCTTTTCTTTGGTGTGCTGGCTGTGGTAGTCGACGGTATCCTGGTGTTGTTTATACGTTTCATCACCAAGTGGTCCGAGGCCGGTCGCCGGCTGGGTTTGTAGGCAAGGAGGAACTATGTCGTCAACTGTTGTGAACTTCGAGAACCTGTGGTGTGTGTTCGAGCACCGATCCGGGCAACTGGTGCATGCCCTCGAAGACGTCACTTTCCAGGTCGATCCCGGCGAGTTCGTGTGCGTGGTGGGGAGGTCCGGGCACGGTAAGACCACCCTGTTGAGGGTGTTGGCCGGGCTTCAGCCTCCC
This sequence comes from Acidimicrobiia bacterium, assembly GCA_965261135.1. GTDB lineage: Bacteria > Actinomycetota > Acidimicrobiia > Spongiisociales > ZC4RG35 > Bin76. The sequence goes on along the minus strand of OZ253443.1, from coordinate 2,520,308 downwards.
ACCGCCGGCCATGCCAAGCTGGGAGACGTCCCTGTGACGGGGCCGGGTAGCGACCGGGCGATGGTTTTCCAACAGGACACGGTGTTTCCCTGGTTGCATGTCCGCGAGAACGTTGAGTTCGGTCTCAGGGCTAACAAGCTTCCTGAGGACGAGCGGAACGAGATCACCAATTACTGGTTGTCGGCGGTGGGACTGGAGGAGTTCGCCGATTCCTGGCCGCGGGAGCTTTCTGGGGGTATGAGGAAGCGGGTGGCTTTGGCGTCGGCGATGGCGGTGGGCTCGGATGTCGTGCTCATGGATGAGCCTTTTGGGTCTCTTGACTACTTCACGCGTCGTAATCTTCATGATGTTCTTTTGAATTTGTGGTTTGAGACCAAGAAGACCATCTTCTTTGTCACCCATGATATTGAGGAGGCGCTGATTCTTGCCGACCGGGTGATTCTGTTGGCTGAGGGCAAGTTGGTGGACGACATTCCGGTCGCTCTCCCTCGTCCCCGTAACGAGGATGTCCGGGCCACCCCGGAGGCGGTGAATGTGTTCAAGCTGATCTTGGCTCATCTGGGCATCACCGAGGAGGAGGCGACGACGGTTTGAACCAGCCTGCCCGCTTCCGAAGCCTTTATTGGATTGGATGGTTGATCTGGGCTGTCCTCCTAGCTCCTTGGTTGCTCATTCAACTGCCTGAAAGTCTTCCCTTCGTTACCTGGACATATATCGATGGCGTGATCGTCGTGACGTGGTCGATCCTTGTTTCTTGGCTGGTTTTGTTGCTGGCCTGGCCGGTTGTGTTCCGCACGAGTGGGGTCAAGGACCGCCTGGTCAAGATGGGACGGGGCATAGCGGCGGGGCCAGCGTTGCTGGGGGCCGGTATGAGCCGCAGCCCGATCTTTTTCATCTCCTGGGCGGTGTTGCTGTTAGCGTGGCAACTGGGGTCTTATTTGGCGCCTCCGGGAGCCCTCGAGCACCCCCTGGTTCCCGGGTGGGACTACGTGTTCGGTGACACCTTCTTCAGAATATCCGGGGACTGGAGCGTCCGCGGGTTTGACCTCGAGTTTGTGGTCCTCGATGTCACGACACTGGCGCCCCTTCCCATCTATGGCGGGGAGGCTACCTGGCCGGCCGTGTTCCTCGCCATCGCTTTCCACTCCGGCACGACCCTTTTCCGCCTGTTGTGTGGCATGGTGGTCGGTATGACCCTCGGTCTCCTGACCGGTCTGGCCATTCCCTACTGGCCGCCGCTGCGCAAGTCCGCTTGGGCGCCCATGAACTTTCTGCGGATGATCCCCCTCCTGGCGGCGATACCCTGGTTGCAGTTTGCCGTGGGCTCCACCCTCTTTGGTATCACCATCTATATTGGATTCGGGGTGTGGACGACGATGGTGGTGGCAACTATGAACTCGGTGGCCAACGTGCCTGACCGGTACATCGAAAGCGCCCGTACCCTGGGCGCGTCCCGGCCGTGGACCTATTACAAGGTGATAGTGCCGGGATCGATTCCCGAGTTGCGCACCGCCATGTTGCTCTCCATGGGAGGAAGCTGGTCGCTGGCCATCGCCGCCGAGTTCCTGGGTTTCCCCACCGGACTCGGGTACATGGCCAACGTGGCGGTGCAGGAAACCAACACCGCCCGGCTGGTGATAGTGGCGTTCATCGTGGCTTTTTATTCTCTCGCCACCTTCTTCCTGCTCAACGAGGGATTCAAAAAGGCCGTTAGTTGGATGCCGCAGCGCACCACCGGCACGACGGATATCAGCAAGGTGGCCGGGGCGGCAGGAGCGGCGGGTCGCGCGGAAACCCTCGAGGGCGGATAGGCCCGCGCCGCGGAAAAACGTCCGCGACAGGTGCCGCGTCGGGATTGACCATCCTGGGTTCTTTCCGTATAAGAAGCTGTCAACCAGTTGCTGACCGGCATCATCTTCGGGTTTATCACGGCGGTGACGCTGGGGATCAACCAACTGCTCACTGCAGTGGTGGCCCGGCGCTTCGGCGTGCTGCGCTCCACTGCCATCACTGTGACCCTTGCCCTCTTGGTGATGGTCGCCTGGGCAATCATCATTCAGGTGCCGCTCGAGATCACCACCGACCATGTGATCCTCTTGGTCCTGTTGGGTTCCTGTGTCGGCGGGACCTTTCTGTGCGGCTACACGGCCCTCCGACTCGGTCCGATCTCGGTGGTGAGCCCGATCGGCGCTCTGGGAGGCGCCATGACAGTGGTCTACTCGTTCTGGTTGCTGGGAGAAAGACCCGGCGCGGTGCAGTGGGCGGGAATACCGATCGCCGTACTGGGAGCAGTGTTGGCATCCCTGGTGATCGAACGCGGGACCAAGATTCGACTGGTCACTTTGGGGCCGGTCTTTGCCTTGATCGGCGTCCTGGTCGGGTCGATCTCCAACGCCGGCCTGAAGATCCCCATCAGGGATGGGGTGGATTCCAACCTCACCGTCATCACCCAACGGGTCTTCACGGTGGCTGTCGTTCTTTTGGTGTTGGTAATTGTCCCCAGGGTGACAGAACGTCGACGAAGAAGAGACGCCCGGCACGGGGGGAGAGATCCGGTGAAGATCACCTGGAGGACAGGATGGCTGCTGGGCTTGGTGGGATTGATCGACGCCGTCTCCTTCATATCATTCGGATACGGCCTGGCGTACGCACCGGCCTGGCTGATCGGAATTATCTCCCAAAGCGGACGCGTTATAGCCGTGGTCGGCGGGGTGATGTTCTTCAACGAACGACTCCAATCCCTGCAATGGACAGGCGTAGCCCTGGTAGCGGTCGGCGTGGCAATGTCCGTCGTCGGCTAGCACCGCGGCCCGAGGAGGTACTCGTTGAGGGATTCAAGAAGGTCGTTGGTCGGATGTCACAGTGCACGGGAAAGTGAACAGATGTCAGCAGGGTGGCCGGGGCGGAAGGAGCAGGAGGCCGAGGTGAAACTCTCGACGACGGATAGGGCCTCGGCCGGGGAATCGGCGTTCGCGGTCGAGCGGCCAATCGGGATTAGTCAGCCTGGCTTTTCCCTGTATGTGAAGCTGTCAACCAGGTGACGACCGGCATCATCTTCGGGTTCATCACCGCGGTGACACTGGGGATCAACCGCCTGCTCACTGCTGTGGTGGTACGGCGTTTCGGCGTGCTGCGCTCTGTTTCCGTCACTGTGACTCTGGCTTGCTTTTTGATGATGGCCTGGGCGGCGCTGATCGGTGTGCGAGTCGAGATGAATGCCGACCACCTGATCCTCCTGGTCCTGTTGGGCTCCTGTGTCGGCGGGGCCTTTCTGTGCGGTTACATGGCTCTCCGGGTCGGTCCGATCTCGGTGGTGAGTCCGATCGGCGCTCTGGGAGGCGCCATGACGGTGGTCTACTCCTTTTGGCTGCTGGGAGAGAGACCCGGCGCGGTGCAGTGGGCGGGAATACCGGTCGCGGTACTGGGAGCGGTGTTGGCGTCTCTGGTTATCCAGCGGGGGACCAAGATTCGATTGGTCACTTTGGGGCCGGTCTTTGCCTTGATCGGCGTGCTGGTGGGATCGATCTCCAACGCCGGCCTGAAGATCCCCATCAGGGATGGGGTGGATTCCAACGTGACCGTCATCACCCAACGGGTCTTCACGGTGGCTGTCATCCTCTTGGTGTTTGTGATCTTCTCCCGGGTGATAGAACAACGACGACGAAGGGGAGATCCCCGGTACGAGGGGAGCCACCCGGTGAAGATCACCTGGCGGACGGGATGGCTGCTGGGTTTGGTGGGATTGATCGACGGTGCCTCCTTCATATCCTTCGGATATGCTCTGGCGCATGCACCTGCCTGGCTGATCTCGGTTATCTCCCAAACCGGACGGGTTATAGCCGTGGTCGGCGGGGTGATGTTCTTCAACGAACGACTCCACAGCCTGCAGTGGACAGGCGTAGCTCTGATAAGCGTTGGGGTGGTGATGTCCATCGTCGGTTAGCACTGCCGCTAGCCGTTGGTTATGAAGAGTTGTGAGAGAAATCGTGGGTGGAGGATTGTGGGCTTGGGTATATTTCGGAGCGTCAAGGTCGGCTGATTTGCTGGCTTAGCCGCTTTTGGTCGACAGCCGTTGGCCCGACGAGCAAGCGAGCGGAAGGAAAGCGCAAACGAGGAAATTCATATCAGCTATTTCTCTGGTGGCTATCTTGGCGTTGTTGGCTGCGGCCTGCGGCGACGGCGCGGCGGATACGGCTGCTGCGGACGCGGCTGTTGCTCAGGCCGAAGCCGCTGAGGCTGAGGCTGCTGCCATGGAAGCCGACGAGGCCCGGAAGGCACTGGAAGGGTCGATGATGGTGGAGGCCCCCGAGATTCGGGAAGCCGAGGTTGCGATGGGTTTTAACGCCTGTTGTGCCGATATGGCTTTTTGGCAGATTCCCGTCGATTTGGGCTGGTGGGATGATTTGAATATCACCATCGTTCCCAATTCGCCCACCTACTATTTCGCCGCCGGCGCCGAGGCCATCGCCTGGTTGCGGAGCGGTGAAGGCGCCGTGGCCCCCGGGTGGGTGCCGGGACTGTTCGGGTCGTTGGAGACCTTTGCTCAGGAAGTCCCGCCGATTTTCTTCGCGGACATCTATGTCGGCTATGCGGTCCTGGTTGCGCCTGACAGCCCCTCCAAGACTGCTATGGAATTCGTGGAGGAAGGGATGTCTTTCCCGGAAGCCGCCAAGGCGGCCGTCCAGCAGTTGGTAGGGGCGGATATTTACATTTCGCCCAGCACCCAGCAGGCTCAGTACATGGATGCGTTCTTCGCTTATCTGCCCGAGTGGTGGGAGGCTTATCAGGAGGACATTCCCGCCTTGGACGAGGATGGCAACCCCCTGGTGTTGTTGGGCCGCGACGGCGAGCCACTTCTGGACGAGGACGGCAACGTTCAGCCGATTCGGATCACGACCAACGACTGGCGTAACTATGCCAACCCGCAGTACGTCGGTGACCCCACGATCCTGGAGCTTTCGGCTGTTCCGGGCCGGATCGAGTACGCCATGCCTTATAGCGCTCCGATCCTGGTGCAGATGATGCGCAACGGTTGGGATCCGCTGATCAACTTCGGGATGATGTTCGAGAATGATCCGGTCTCCCAGCAGACGGCGATCGCCAACTCCACTGTCGGCGGTATAGGCCTGCTAGCGAACCGCGAATGGGTCAATAACAACAAGGACCTGGCCTACAGGGTTCTCTCTGCCGCCTATCGCACCTTTGAGTTCCTCGATGATCCTGAGACCCAGTACCAGGGGTGGGAGATCGAGGCCAATCTCATCAACGAGAAGCGCCAGTTGAGCATGGAGCCCGAGGACATCGGGATCATCTGGTCGACCATCGATCCCTCCTTTAACTGGGAGGAGCAGGCGGCGCTGTGGGACTTGAACCTCCCCAGCTACCACCCCGAGATAGTGTTCGCCACTCAGATCGAGAAGTTGAAGGCCAAGGGGGTGTTGTCCGAGGACTATGACACGCAGGCCGGGCTGAAAGAGTTCTTGTTGGCCCAGGACCTCTACTATGAGATGAAGGAATTCGAGACGCGCTCCGACGCACTCTTCGAGAGGGTTTCGGGAATGGATCTTTCCCCGGCCCAGGCCGCTTTAATCGCCCAGGCGCAGTTCCACTATGACATCTATAACTTCTACGACGCTCTCCGCTTCCTGGAGGCTGCCCTTATCGGGTAGGCTTCCGGTTTCGATTGCCTAGCAAATAAAAATGGCGCCGCCAGATCACCGACGAGGAGGCGACGTGTCACCAGGGGGACGGACATCGCCAAGGTGGCCGGGGCGGCAGGAGCTGGAGGCCCCGTCGGAACCCTGGAAGACAAATAGGACCCGCTGCGGTTGGGCGGTGTGTCGGGACCTAGGCGCCATGGCCTCTTTCCGTTTATGAAGCTGTCCACGGGGTGCTGACCGGCGTCATCTTCGGGTTTGTAACCGCGGTGACGCTGGGGATCAACAGTCTGCTCACCGCCGTAGTGGCGCGGCGCTTCGGCGTGCTGCGCTCTGCTGCCGCCACGCTGACGCTGGCGCTCTTGGTGATGGTTGCCTGGGCAATCCTCCTCGACGTGCCGCTTGAGATGACCACCGACCATCTGATCCTCTTGACCATTCTGGGTACCTGCGTCGGTGGCTCCTTTCTGGGCTCCTATATGGCCCTCCGACTGGGCCCGATCTCCGTGGTAACACCGATCGGCTCTCTGGGGACCGCGATGACAGTGGTCTACTCCTTTTGGCTGCTGGGGGAAAGACCCGGTGTCTTGCAGTGGGCGGGAATACCGGTCGCCGTGCTGGGAGCAATACTGGTATCGCTTGTAATCAAACGCGGGACCAGGGTTCGACTGGTCACCTGGGGACCGGTCTTCGCGTTGATCGGCGTATTCGTAGGATCGATCTCCAACGCTGGCCTGAAGATCCCCATCAGGGACGGAGTCGACTCCAACCTGACCGTAATCACCCAACGGGTCTTCACAGTGGCCTTCGTCCTGTTGGCGTTGGTGGTTTTCTCCCGGCTGGGATTACGGCGTCGGCGAGAGGGAGATGACCCTCAGTACCCGATGAGGATCACCTGGAAGACAGGATGGCTCTTGGGCCTGGTGGGACTGATCGACGGCGTCTCTTTCATATCATTCGGATACGGATTGGCCTACGCACCGGCCTGGTTGATCGCGATCATCTCCCAAAGCGGAAAGGTGATAACCGTAATCGGCGGGGTGATCTTCTTCAAGGAACGACTCCACCGACTTCAGTGGACCGGCGTGGGGCTGATAATGGTCGGCGTGATGATGTCCCTCGTCGGCTAATACCGCCTTTTCCATCCGCGGTGGGAGGTTGTGAAAGGAACCGCATTGGGAGGGTTGATTCTGTCTCATGGAGGGTTCATAGTTATATGAGCCAAACACCGAAGCGGTCTGCTCCGGCGTCGTTCGGACCTCGTAGAGGGATCAAATAACCCTGCTGAATGCTCTGTACCTGGCTGGACCGAATGTGTTCGACCCGTGGCAAGGTGGTGGCGGGTCACTGGTGCAAGGCAGTGGGATCGCCTGTGGACCCAGAGGCAACTTTTTGCGACTTCTCACAAAGATTGGCGATAGTTTCTGAATCGTGAACTGGGGGCGGCGGTGGTTGGAGTTGGTCCTCAGTTCCCGGGAAAGGTGTATTGGAATACCCCGCCGGTACGGATCATCTCGGCGGCGATGGCGTCGGCGTGTTCGATGAATCGGCGCAGCATGGCGTTGATCTGGTCCGGCACTACCTGGAGGGCTCCATGTCCGGCGCCGACCGGTTTGCCGATCACCACTTGGGGGCACAGTTCGCGGAGCAGGTCCAGGTCGATGCGAGGCTGACCGCAGTCGACATATAGATAAGGGCACGTTATGCCTGCCAGTATCGGCGCGGAATCGAAGGCGCTCAACCCGTGCCAGTCGCTGAGGATCACGTGGTCGGGAACTTGGGCCAGCCGCTCGGCTGCGTTCTTGGCGCGGGTCGGGTCGTCGGTGGGCAGGTGGGAGGCGCTGAGAAACCCGACCAGCGTGTCCCGGAAGGGTAGGTCCTTTTGCATCAGGTGATCGAAGGGTCCGTGATGGTACGCGGTCCACCCGGGGAGGTTGCTGGGAGAGTCCAAGCTGGCGATCGCTCCGACGAGGTCGGGATGGCGGGCGGCGGCGGAGATGATTACCTGTCCTCCCATGCTCTGGCCGACCAGCACCGGCCGGTTCAATTCCAGTTGGCGGATGAGTTCGGCAACATCATCGCCGTGCTGTTCCATGGTGTAGAGATGATCGGGCTTGTCGCTTTCCCCGTGGCCGCGCAGATCGACCGCGATGCATCGGTGATTGGGGGAGAAGTACTCCTCCTGGAGGCCGAATCCTTCCCGATTGCCGAAGCCGCCGTGTATAAAGATGATGGCCGGGTCGCCTGCACCCAGTTCGTGGTATGCGATGCGGATGCCGTCGGGGGTGGTGATCCATTCGGTCATGGCACTCAGTTTAGTTGTCGGCTGTCACCACCGGTCGTGGGACAGGATGACTGTCCGGACCGGTTTGAGGAGTGACGGCCGCTATCAGTTCTCGGGGAATGTGTATTGGAAGACGCCGCCGGTGCGGATCATCTCGGCGGCGATGGCGTCGGCGTGTTCGATGAACCGCCGAAGCATGGCGTTGATCTGGTCCGGCACTACCCGGAGGGCTCCATGTCCGGCGCCGACCGGTTTGCCGACCACCACTTGGGGGCACAGCTCGCGGAGCAAGCCCAGATCGACGCGCGGCTGACCGCAGTCGACGTACAGATAAGGGCACTTCACCCCAGCCAGTATCGGCGCGGGATCAAAGGCCATCATCCCCTGCCAGCCGTTGAGGATCATACGGTCGTCAAGCCGGGCCAGCCGCGCCGCTGTGTTCTTGGCGCGGGTCGGGTCGTCGGTGGGCAGATGGGCGGCGCTGAGGAAGAGTTCCAGCGCCTTCCGGAAGTCTTGGTCCTTCCGCATGAGGTGATCGAAGGGTCCGTGATGGTAGGCGTGCCATCCGGGGAGGTTGCTGGGCGAGTCGAGGCTGGCGATGGCGCCCACCAGGTCGGGATGGCGGGCGGCGGCCGAGATGATCACCTGTCCCCCCATGCTTTGTCCCACGAGGACGGGCCGATCCAGATCCAGTTGGCGGATAAGGTCGGCCACATCGTCGCCGTGTTGTTCCATGGTGTAGATCTCATCGGGTTTGTCGCTTTCGCCGTGCCCGCGCAGATCGACTGCGATGCAGCGGTGATTGGGGGAGAAGTACTCCTCTTGGAGGCCGAAGCCTCCCCGATCGCCGAAGCCGCCGTGGATAAGGATGATGGCCGGGTCGCCGGCGCCCAGTTCGTGATATGCAATGCGGACGCCGTCGGGGGTGGTGATCCATTGAGTCATGACACTCAGGTTAGGGTCGTGACCTGGCAGGAGAAGGTGAACCGAACAGTTATGTTGTGCTTGAGTCGGAGCGAAACGCTCGCCCGGCGCCGGCCGGGCCGATGGAAAGGAGTTAGGCCCGGGATCCTATTTGGAGGGAAAGGTGTATTGGAATACTCCGCCGGTGCGGGTCATCTCGGCAGCGATGGCGTCGGCGTGTTCGATGAAGCGGTTGAGCATGGCGTTGATCTGGTCGGGCACCACCCGGAGGGCGCTGTGCCCGGCGCCGACCGGCTTTCCGATCACCACCTGGGGGCAGAGTTCCCGGAGCAGATCCAAGTCGAGATACGGCTGGCCGCAGTCGACATACAGGTATGGGCACTTCACGCCTGCCAGTACTGACGCGGGATCGAAGGCGCTCATCCCATGCCAGTCGTTGAGGATCACATTGTCGTCAAGACCAGCCAGCCACTCTGAGGTCTCCTTGGCGCGGTTCGGGTCGTCCGTGGGCAGGTGGGAGGCGCTGAGAAACTCTTCCAGCGCTTTCCGGAAGTCTTGGTCCTTTTGTATCAAGTGATCGTAGGGACCGTGAATGCGGGCGGTCCAGCCGGGTGTGTTGCTGGGCGAATCCAGGCTGGCGACCGCTCCCACCAGGTCGGGATGGCGGGCGGCGGCCGAGATCACCACCTGTCCTCCCATGCTCTGTCCAACCAGGACGGGCTTTCGCAGGCCGAGTTGGCGGATGACTTCGGCCATGTCGTCGCCGTGTTGTGCCATGGTGTAGGTTTCTGGTTTGTCGCTTTCGCCGTGGCCGCGCAGGTCGACAGAGATGCACCGGTGATTGGGCGAGAAGTACTCCTCCTGGAGGTCGAAGCCGCCCCGACCTCCGAAACCACCGTGTACAAAGATAATGGCCGGGTTGCCGGCGCCAACCTCGTGGTAGGCGATGCGGACACCGTCGGGTGTGGTGATCCATTCAGTCATGTCACCGAGCTTAGGGGTTTAGGTTGTCCTATTTCCGGGTGGGGGCGACGCTTCCTGTTGGTTTGGGCCACATTTTAGGTTTCCCGAGGACTTGTTGTGGGGTGCGTCCTTTGTTCCATCCGGCCGGTGTGCTCGGTCGGTGTTGTAGTAGTGCAGGTACTGGTTGAGGTCGCGTCGCAGTCCGGTGATTTTGGGTGTGAGATAGCGAGCGAAACAGGGTTTCCAGCATTCCTCGAGGATGGTCTGTTGGACACGTTCCACACAGCCGTTGGTTTGGGGTCGGCCTGCTCGGATGAACCGATGCTCCGCTCCTAGGTCCTCGATGGTGTTGCGGAACACATTGGAGCGGTACTCCGACGCGTTGTCAGTCATTACTGCTCCGAGTTTCCATCCTCGGGCCGCTAGGTCGTGGGCGACCCGGCGGGCGAGTCGGCTGGTGCGCAGCGCAGCAGGATTGCGGGGGGTGGTCCACAACTCGGCCCAGGTGTACGAAGACGCCACGTCTATGGCCGTGTATTGCCACACTGTGCCTTTCACGCCTTGTAGGCGCCCTATGTAGAAACAGTCCATTTGTACCAGTTCACCAGGGGATTCCACTTGCAGATGCTGGGTGGGCAGCACCAGTGGTTTCTCCCGCTCCGGTGCGGCGTAGCCGGCCACCAAACCCAAACGCTTGCTGCGGGTGTTCAAACCGTGACGTTTCAGCACCCTCCACACGCCCGAGGGGGAGATCACGATCCCACCCCACTTGTCCCGGCACAGCTCAGCGGAGACCCTTGCCGGACCAAACCCTGGGTGACCAAGAGCGAACGCCACTATCCGGTGCTCCACGAACGGACTGGTGGCGTTCGGCATCCGCGGTCGGCGCCGCTCCCGCGGGCGCAGGATCTCGGTACCGTGGCGCTCCAGCTGGTTCTTCCACCGGTAAAACGTGGAATGATGGATTCCCATCATCCGACACGCAGCCCGAACGTTTCCCAACTCCTTGGCTAGGGCAAATACCCCCAGCCGAAACCGATACAAGGCATCATCATTACCCACGGCGGTGCTCCTTTCACATTGCTTGGTGGTTCAAGCAACAGGATGCACCGCCGTAACCCACCAGCCCGGCATTAACCCCAAGTGTCGCTACAACTCAAAAACAGGACAGTTTAGGTCGGCCGACAGGGCGAAACGGCGCCAGCCAATTAGTGCTCGACCTGTCATCCCCCCTGGTTGATGGCTGGGCCGAACGAAACGATGTTCGGCCCGTGTTTTCATGTGGAGGGGAAGGTGTATTGGAACACTCCGCCGGTGCGCACCATTTCGGCGGCGATGGCGTCGGCATGTTGGATGAATCGGTTGAGCATGGCGTTGATCTGGTCCGGCACTTCTTGGAGGGCGGCGTGTCCGGAACCCACGGTCTTGCCGATCACCACCTGGGGGCACAGCTCCCGGAGCAGATCCAGGTCGAGATCCGGCTGGCCGCAGTCTATGTACAGGTAGGGACACTTCACGGCCTGCAGGGTGGATGTGGGGTCAAAATCGACTTTTCCCCGCCAGGTGTTGAGGATCAAATTCTCAGATACTTCGGCGAGTCGCTGGGGCATGGCGCCCACCCGGGAAGGATCGTCGGTGGGCAGGTAGGCGACCTTCAAGAATTTGTAGAGCGTCTCGCGGAGAGCGGGACCGCGCTGGCTCATCTCGTCGGCGTAGGGGCCGTGATGGGCCTGGTGCCATCCGGGGATGTTGCTGGGGGAATCGAGGCTGGCGACGGCCCCTACCAACTCGGGATGGCGGGCGGCCGTGGAGATCACCACCTGTCCGCCTGCGCTCTGGCCTACCAGCACGGGCCGGTTCAGCCCCAGTTGGCGGATGAGATCTCCCATATCGTCGCCGTGTTGTTCCATGGTGTAAGGCTCATCCGGCTTGTCGCTGTCGCCGTGGCCTCGGAGATCGACCGAGATGCAGCGGTGATTGGGAGAGAAGTAATCTTCTTGGAAGCCGAATCCTCCCCGTTTGCCGTAAGCGCCGTGAATTAAAATGATGGCCGGGTCGCCCGCGCCCACCTCGTGGTAGGCAATACGGACGCCGTCGGAGGCAGTAATCCATTCAGTCATGTCAATCAGCTTAGGGTCGACTGTCGGGGTGTGGTACCCATAGTGGCGGGTCGGTTTCTTGTCACAGGTTGTGAAACAAACTGTCGTTGGGAGGTTGACTTCTGTCCCACCCGGAATACAACTTGATAAAAGCCAAACACCAAAGCGGTTCGTTCCGGCGTCGTTCGGACCGGTCGAGGGATCAACGAAACCTTATTCAACAAGCCCTGTTCCGGGCTGAACAGAGCACGAACAACCCTGGCAAGGCGGTGGTGTGGGAGGGAGCCCGAAGGGGGGAATTTTCACGGCTTTTTCAGTTCGGGGTCGAACACCCGCCGATCCCACAACCGATCGTCCAAGGGGTCTTCAGGTGGGCGGGAAGGTGTATTGGAACACTCCGCCGGTGCGGATCATCTCGGCGGCGATGGCGTCGGCGTGTTCGAAAAATCTCCGGAGCATGGCGTTGATTTGGTCCGGCACGTCCTTGGTGGCCTGATGACCGGCGCCCACCGTCTTGCCGATCACCACCTGGGGGCAGAGTTCCCGGAGCAGATCGAAGTCGAGACCGGGTTGGCCGCAGTCGATAAACAGATAGGGACATTTAACCCCTGCCAGCACCGGCGCCGGGTCGAAAGCGCTCATGCCCTGCCAGCTGTTCACGATCACATGGTCGGGGACTTCGGCCAGCCATTTCGGCATGTCCCCGACCCGGGAAGGATCGTCGGTGGGCAGGTAGGCGGCGCCGAGGAAAGTTAGCAGCGCCTCCCGGAAGGGGCCGTCCCGGTTCATCAGGTGGTCGAATGGGCCGTGATAGCGCAGGTGCCATCCTGGAATGTTGCTGGGAGAGTCCAGGCTGGCGATCGCTCCCACCAATTCGGGATGGCGGGCGGCGGTGGAGATCACCACCTGTCCTCCCATGCTGTGACCAACCAGGATGGGTTGGCGGAGACCCATGTGGCGGAGCCACTCGGCCAACTCGTCGGCGTGTTTTTCCATTGTGTACAGTTCATCCGGTTTATCGCTCTCGCCGTGACCCCGCAGGTCGATCGCCAGGCATCGGTGATTGGGAGAGAAATACTCCTCTTGGAGTGTGAAACCCGTCCGGTTGCCGAACCCGCCGTGGATGAAGACAATCGGCGGATCGCCGGCGCCCACCTGGTGGTAGGCGAGACTCACTCCATCAGAGGTGGTGAACCATTCAGTCATGTCACCGAGCTTAGGGAGACAGAAGGGGACCCGGCCGACAGAACGGCGCTCAGCGGCGGGACTCTAGTTGGAAGGGAAGGTGTATTGGAACACTCCGCCGGTGCGGATCATCTCGGCGGCGATGGCGTCGGCGTGTTCGAAAAATCTCCGGAGCATGGCGTTGACCTGATCCGGGACATCCCTGGTGGCCGCGTGACCGGAGCCCACCGTCTTGCCGATCACCACCTGGGGGCACAGTTCCCGGAGCAGGTCGAAGTCCAGGTACGGCTGGCCGCAGTCGATGTAGAGATAAGGGCACTTGACCCCTGCCAGCACTGGCGCCGGATCAAAGGAGCTCAATGCCCACCACTGTCTGACGATTACATGATCGGGAAATGCGGCCAGCCGCTCCTCGATCCCGGCGACCCGCGATGGGTCGTCGGTGGGCAGATAGGCGGCGCCGAGGAAGGTGCGGGCCGCTTCCCGGGAGGGACCGTCTCGGGTCATCAGGTGGTCGTAAGAGCTACTAAATCGTTTCTGCCATCCGGGGATGTTGCTGGGCGAGTCGATGCTGGCGACCGCCCCCACCAGTTCGGGATGACGGGCAGCTACGGAGATGACCACCTGTCCGCCCATGCTGTGACCCACCAGGATGGGCCGCCGGAGACCAAGTTGGTGGATCAGCTCCGCCACGTCATCGGCGTGTTTGGCCATTGAGTACACCTCGTCGGGCTTGTCGGTGTCGCCATTGCCGCGCAGGTCGACAGCCAAGCACCGGTGATGGGGCGAGAAGTACTCCTCCTGGAGAGCGGAGCCTCCCCGATTGCCGTAAATACCGTGGACGAAAACAATGGGTGGATCGCCAGCGCCAACCTGGTGGTAGGCGAGACGGATGCCGTCGCGGGTGGTGATCCATTCAGTCATTTCACCGAGCTTACATTTTAGGGCAACCCGGCGGATGTCGATCTCCGACGAGGGAAACTCAGAGGCTAAGTCGCTCGGCCAGTTGGACGGCGTTGAGCGCCGCGCCCTTGCGGAGGTTGTCGCCTACTGCCCACAGGTTGATTCCTCCTGGGATTCCCACCGTCTCCCGCACCCGGCCCACCAGGGTCCGGTCCCGCCCGGCGCTGTCCAGGGGAGTGGGCGGGATGTCCTCCCAGACCTCCACCCCGGGGGCGGTGGCCAGGACATCCAGCGCCTCGCTCCGTCCCAGCGGACGGTCGAACCACACCGAGGCGGCCAAGCCGTGGCCGACCATCACCGGCACCCTCACGCAGGTAGGCTCCACGGCTAGCTCTGGGAGTTCCAGAATCTTGCGGGACTCGTTCACCAGCTTCCACTCCTCATCGGTATAGCCCTGCCCGGTCTCCGAGCCGGCCATGGGCAGCACATTGAAGCCGATGGGACGGCTGTAGACCTCGCCGCCCGGGTCGGTCCATCTCCCTTGCGCCAAGCCGGATCGATCACCCCGGAAGTGATCTATCTGGTGGGAAAGCTCGGTCATCCCCTTCTGTCCCGAGCCGGAGACCGACTGATAGGAGGTGGTAACCATCGAGCGGAGCCCTGCGGCCCGGTGGAGAGGGGCGACCGCCATCATCAGCACCATGGTGGTGCAGTTGGGGTTGGCGACTATTCCTTGATGTGATTCCAGGGCATCGTCGTTCACATCCGCCACCACCAGCGGAACTGTCGGGTCCATCCGGAAACAGGACGAGTTGTCGATCACCACCGCCCCGGCGGCGACGAAGTGGGGGGCATAAGCGCGGGACCGGGAGGCACCCGCCGAAAAGATCGCAATCTCGATTCCCTCCGGATCGGCCTCCTCCAGATCTTCCACCTCAACCTTGCCCCAGGTGGTGGAGATCTTCTGTCCGGCCGAGCGCGCCGAGGCCATAACCCGCAGTCGGCCGATGGGAAAATTCCGGTCGGCCAGGATATCGAGCGCCGTCCGGCCCACCGCTCCGGTGGCGCCCACCAGGGCCAGGTTGACGCTCATGCGCCCCGTTCCTCCCGGATCAGGGGGGGCCGGAACTCGCGGTGAAGCGCCTGCACGGCCTTCCGCATCTGGGACTCGTCCACCACACAGGAGATTCTGATGGTGGAGGTGGAGATCATCTCGATGTTGATACCGGCCTCGCCCAATGTTCGAAACACCCGGGCCGCAACGCCCGGCTCGGTTTTCATGCCCGCCCCTATCAGCGACACCTTGGCGATGTCCTGGCGAATCTCCACCCCTGAGGCTCTCACCTGCCGTCCGATCAGCCTGACCACCTCCTCCGCCCATTCCATGGAGCTTTTGGGGATGGTGAAGCTGATGTCGGACAGGCCCTCCCGGGAGACGTTCTGCACGATCATGTCAACGTTCACGCTCGCCTGCGCCAGCGGCTCGAAGACAGATGCCGCCACGCCCGGTTGGTCGGGGACTTCCCGTAGGGTGACCTTCGCCTCCGAGGCGTCGTGGGCTATTCCGCTGACTATGGCTTGTTCCATTCGGTCCATCTGGGTGGCCTTTCTTATCCAGGTGCCGGGCGAGTCGGTAAAAGAAGATCGTACGTGGATGGGGACGCCGTATCGACGACCAACCTCTACCGCCCGGGGAACGAGCACCCCCGCCCCCCCGGCGGCCAGCTCCATCATTACCTCATAGGAGACCTCATCCAGCTTTTGTGCTTCGGGGACTATCCGGGGATCGGCGGTCATCACCCCCGGCACATCGGTGTATATCTCGGCCACGTCTCCACCCAGGGCGGCAGCCAGCGCCACCGCGCTGGTATCGGAGCCCCCCCTGCCCAGGGTGGTGATCTCTTTCGATCGCGGGCTGACCCCTTGGAACCCGGCCACGATCACCACCCTCCCCTCGGCGAGATTATCGGTTACCCGAGCGCCCGTAATCCCCTGAATTTTGGCGGCGCCATGGGTGTCGTCGGTGAGAATCCCGGCCTGGCTGCCGGTGAGACTCACCGCTTCCACGCCATAGGCAGCGATGGCCATGGCGGTCAGGGCAGTGGAGATGCGCTCCCCGGCGGTGAGCAGCATATCCATCTCCCGGGCCGGCGGGTTGGGGTTCACCTCTTGGGCGAGGACCGCCAGGTTATCGGTGGTGTTACCCATGGCGGAGACCACCACCACCACCTGGGCGCCGGTTCGTCGGGCACCCACCACCCGGGCAGCCACGCTCCGGATGCGGTCGGGAGTTGCGAGAGAAGACCCGCCGAATTTTTGTACGATCCGCGTCATATCCAAGAGAAGAGAGGGAGGTCAAGCCAATGTTACGGCTTGACCCCCCGTCGCCGACGCCAGTTTCAGCCCGAGCAGGCAAGGTCGGCGAGAGATGCGTACAATGTTTTGGCAGACCGAACCGATAACCGAACCGATTGAGACGGGAGACGCCTTTAGGTGGGCAAAGAAAAGCGACAGCGTCAGAAGGCTGCCAGGGCGGCGCGCATCCAGGCGGAGCAAAAAAAGCGCTCTCGCCAAGAGAACATCAAGCGGCTGGGAATCGGGGTGGGGATGGCCCTCGTTTTGGTGACGGTGCTGGTGACATGTAGCTTGAGGGGCGGGGAAGAGGGCGAGGAAGGACCTGGCGAGTTGTCCGCTGATTACCAGGAATACCGAGATAAGCCCACTGCCTGTGGAGCGGAGGCGCCGCCTCCCATGCGGGTGATGAGATTTGGCAGGTTTGTCCACCAGGGAATAACCGCCGAGTCGTCGGTTACCGCCCGGGTGAAGACCTCCTGCGGTGAGGTGGTGATAGAACTGGACACGAACTATCCCGAAACCGTCAACTCCTTTGTTTTCCTGGCCAGGGAAGGGTATTACGACGGCACGGTCTTCCACCGCATAGCGGAGGGGTTTGTTGTCCAAGGTGGTGATCCCACCGCCACCGGGCGGGGAGATCCGGGATATGAGATCGCCGACGAGTTCCCGCCCGAAGATTTCCAGTACACCCGGGGGGTGGTGGCCATGGCCAACGCCGGGAAGAACACAACAGGCAGCCAGTTCTTCTGGATGCTGGCCGACGCTCCGTCCCTCAATCCGCAATTCAACGTGTTGGGCCGGATAATCGAAGGCGAGGAAGTCCTGGACCTCATCGTCCAAATACCCACCGCCCGGTCCCCCACCGGCGAACAAAGCCTTCCACGGGAAGCCCTCTACATCGAGTCGGTGGAAATCACCGTCGAACCCTGATCGGTCCACGGCGATGGGGGTCGACCTGCACACCCACACCACCGCCTCCGACGGCTCTGACTCTCCCGCCGAGTTGGTCGTCGCCGCCGCAGCAATGGGATTGTCAGCCGTGGCCGTCACCGATCACGACACGACCGAAGGCCTGACGGAAGCCGAGAACGCCGCCGCCCATGCCGGGATAGAACTGGTAAGGGGATTGGAGCTTTCCCTGGAGTGGAGTCCGGGGGGTATGCATTTGCTGATCTTGCTGATCGAAGATTCCGATTCTCTCTCCTCTCGGCTGGATCGAGTGCGCGAAGGCAGAGTCCGGCGCAACTTGGAAATAGTGGAGCGTCTCCGTTCCCAAGGCGTGGAGATAACCATGGAAGAGGTGAGAAGAGAAGGGGGATCGGGATCTATCGGAAGACCGCATTTCGCCTCCCTTCTGGTGAAGAAGGGCCACGCACCCGACATTCCCGCCGCTTTCGATCAGTACTTGGCCAGGGGACGTCCCGCCTATCTGGAAAGGTATCGCCTCGGTCCGGCCGAGGCCATCGGGGCAGCCCATGCGGCCGGGGGCGCCGCGGTATTGGCCCACCCTCTCACCCTGGGGGTGGAGGGGGCCGCGCTCTCGGCCGTGCTGGAGGAACTCTCGGAGCAGGGCTTGGACGGGATCGAGGCTCACTACGGAACCTATGGTTTCCCCACCCGTCGAATGTTGGTCGACTTGGCTCGACGACACGGGCTCATCCCCTCCGGAGGTTCGGACTACCACGGTCGCTTCAAGCCGGATGTCAGACTGGGAGTGGGCCGGGGCGACCTGGTGGTCCCCGACGAGGTGCTGGCCGAATTGCGGGCAGCGGTCTCCTCGCGGCGCGAACCGCGTCTTTCCTGCCGATCATGAAAGGCAAAGCGATGGGGATGGGCGCCGCCGCTCTGGTGGTGTCGGGAGGAGTGCTGGCATCCAGGGTGTTGGGGCTGGGCCGAGAGACGATGCTGGCGGCCCTGATCGGGGTCAATGCGGTGGGAGATGTCTATCGGGCCGCCTTCCTGGTTCCCGACCTGCTCAACTATCTGCTGGCCGGGGGTTATCTGACCATCACCTTCGTCCCGATTCTCGCCGCTCGCCTGGCGGCGAACGATCCAGAGGGCGGCAACCGGGCTTTCGTGGCCGTCTTCAGGGTGGTGACCGGTGTGACCGCACTTCTGACCGCGGTGTTGATGATCTGGACGGCGCCCTTGATCGAGTTGATCTATCCCCAACTCTCCCCGGCCCAACTCGGAGAGGTGACCCGGCTCACCATGATCGCCCTGCCCGCCCAGGTCTTCTTCGTGGGTGGCTCGCTGCTGATGGCCTACCAGTACGCTCACCGGCGGTTTCTGATTCCCGTCGCCGCTCCCATCGTTTACAACCTGTCCATCATCGTCGGGGGGATGGTGGGTGGAATCCTCGTCGATCCCCCTCCCGCCGACGGGTTCGTGTGGGGGGCGCTGGCGGGCGCGGCGCTCGGCAACTTCGGAATCCAATGGTGGGGGGCGCGCCGGGTGGGTCTGCGGTTGGTGAAAGGCGTGGCCTGGAAACACCCGGCGGTCCGAACCTATCTGGTGTTGGCCTTACCACTGATGGTGGGCCAGTCGGTGGCGGTCCTCGATGAGCAGTTTGTCCGGCTCTTTGGCCAGTTGACCGCAGAGGGAGGGATTTCGGCTCTCTCTTTTGCGCGGGTGCTGAACATGGTTCCGGTGGGAATGGTGGCCCAGGCGGCCGGAGTGGCCGCCTTTCCGTTCCTGGCCTCCCTGGCCGCGGCGGGTCGCCGCTCCGAGTTGGCCGAAACCACCTTGCGCACCGCCCGGGTGACTCTCTTTCTGGGGACCGGCGCTGCGGCGGCCGTGTTGGCAGTGGGAGAGCCCGGCGTAAGGCTTGTTTTTCAGTGGGGAGCTTTCAGCTCCGCCGATTCGGCGATGGTGTCACAACTCCTGGCCATCTACGCGCTGGCCATTCCGGCGTGGGGCCTTCATCAGGTGATAGCCCGCTCCTTCTACGCCGAACGGCGGATGTGGCCGCCGGTGATTATCGGCACCCTGGGCGCTGCGGTTGCAGTACCGCTCTCTTTGGGGCTGGTATCGGTTTGGGACGCCGAAGGATTGGTCTGGGCCAGCGTGATCTCCATGGCCGCCTACACAGTGGCGCTGACATTCTTTTGGCTGCGCGGTCAGGATGCGGGAGGAAAGGACTTGGCTTTGGGGCTGGCGCGTTCAGTGGTGGCCGGGGGTGTCGCGGCCGGGGCCGGATGGCTGGTGGCCCGCTGGTTTTCCGGGGACGGGGCCTGGACAGTCGCCGAGGCGCTGGGCGCCTTCGTGGTGGGAGGGGTGATTGTCGCCCTGGTCTTTGCGGCGGTGGCCCGGCTGCTGGGAAGCAGGGAACTGCAATCGCTGTGGGCGGCCCGCCGGGGGGGCGACACTGCCAATTCTCCCGAAACCGTTTAGTTGTACTTGCAGTAAACGTCGCCGACAGTTGTGGTTGGTTGAGTCCTGCTTTTTGACTAAGGAGCCCGCCACTGTTAGCGGCTGTGCTCTCCCTGTATCTCCAGAAGGGTCAGTACACACGTCCCATCGCGAAGGCAATCGACACCTCGATATCGCGGATCGCCTGAGACATGGCCTGACCGATGAGGTCCAACTTGCGCACCTGCTCGATTCGGTCGGACGCCCTCTCGAGTTCACTCCTGGACAGCAACTCGTGGAAGATACCACATGCGTCGGCCAGGCAGATGAGCATCACATCGCGCGGGTCTGGGATTTCGTTGCTGAAGAGCACTCCCATGATTCGCAACTTCACTTCGCGTTCGGCCGTGCCATCAACAGTCGGATAACGCCTGGACCGGAACACCCACAGAAAGCGTTCATCCTGGCGTTCCAGGATGCCTCTGGCCACCAGTCTGGAAAGCGCCTCCTCACGTATCGCGTCGGCGCGCTCCATTATGTGTTCCACCCAGTGGCGAGTGGGATTCTTCTCTCCCGCGGCAATATCGGCCAGCGTGGGGTCGAGCAGGCTGTCGCCTACCGGTGTGGCATCGACCAGAATCAAATTCTCGGGGTCGGTGTCGATGCGGTTTTCCATCGCCAAGTCCATCAGCACCCCGCCGGCGATGGCATAGTCGAACGCCCAGTTGGGCACCTGTACGAACCTCCCATCCTGGTCACGGAGCAGGAGAAGGATTGTTTCCTCGACAAATCTCAGCATTGTGCTGGTCCTTCCTCAGTAACGTGCTCACTCCGGCGCCCTCGCCGGGCCACGGCCGGGCGGTCACGCCGGAAAGTCCAGAACGTTACAGTTTACCTGCTGATTCTTCGCTGCCTGACCCGTCCCATACCGATGACACGCTCAGCGAGGCAGTCTCGGCCGCCCGGATAGTCTCGGCCGCCCGGATAGTCTCGGCCAGGGCTGCTCGGATGGTCTGTTGGGCGCCGTATCGCCGTTCAAGCCCGGATCGGGGGGCGGCAGTGGATCCACGGCGGTCAGTCGGCCGGCTCGCACCCAGGCGGAAAGCTGCTGGTTGGCATGAGGTCGGCGAGCCCGGGCGGCCCGTCTTCGCCGCCGCATCTGCTCCATCACCGCCGAGAGCGCCGCCGCCTCGTATTCACCGGCCCCGCCTTGTATCTCGAACCGTTCAATCATCGGAGGGCTCCACCAACTCGATTAGTGTCCCGGCCAGGTCACGGGGATGGACGAAAGCGATCCGGGTTCCCCCGCCCCCCGGACGAGGCTCGGAGTCGACCATTCTCGCTCCCTGCGCCTTGAGGTGCTCCACGGCGGCTTCAATATCGGCCACCGCCCAGGCCAGATGATGAACCCCTTCTCCTTTCTTGGCCAGGAACCGCCCCACCGGGGTGTCCGGTCCGAGCGGCTGGAGCAACTGGATGAATGATCCGCCCAGTGGGATCATCGCCTCCTCCACCCCCTGGGAGGAGACGGTCTCCCGGTAAAGGGGCGTTATCCCGTATTTGACCCGGTACTCGTTCACCGCCCGGTCAAGGTCATGGACGGCGATGCCCACATGGTCGAGGTTCAGCAGTTTGATCAAGAACGCTTCCTATTAGGCCCGTGAACCCTTTTAGACACCCCTGAAGGCCACAGGGTTACGGATTGGGCGAATGTGTCCCCAAAAAAAAGGAGTCAAACGCCAACTATCCTTCGACGGATGACGAGTCTTTCGAACCCGGTCGTTTGCTCGGTGGCCCGCACCCCTATCGGCCGCTTCATTGGGGGGACTTTCTCCGTTGCCTTATGCGGAGGAGGTGGCCAGGGCGACGCCTTGGTGATCAGGGTGGAATGATGGTCTCGGGCTTCGGCCACAGCTACACTCTCGACTTGGCCCAGGTGACGGAGCAGGCGGCGATCGCCGCCGCTCATTGGCAGGGAAGGGCCGACAAGGAGGCAGTCGACCAGGCGGCGGTGGATGGGATGCGAGAACGTCTCAACACCATTCACCTGGACGGGGTGGTGGTGATTGGGGAGGGAGAGAAGGACCGCGCGCCCATGCTTCACAACGGGGAGCGAGTGGGGAGCGGCCGGGGCGCCCGGGTGGACATAGCCGTCGATCCGGTGGACGGCACGGCGCTCACCGCCCGTGGGGGACCGGGGGCGCTGTCGGTGATCGCGGCGGCGGAGCGGGGAACCATGTTCTCACCCGGAGGCCTGGTCTACATGGACAAGCTGGCGGTGGGAGCGGAAGCGGCGGGGGTGATAGACCTGGAGGCTCCCGTCAGCCATAACCTGGGACAGGTCGCCCGGGCAAAAGGTCTGGACCTCGATCAGTTGACGGTGATCGTGTTGGATCGCCCTCGTAATCAGGATTACATAAGGGAGATCCGCGCGGTCGGGGCCAGGATCCGGTTGATCGGCGACGGGGACGTCTACGCCGCAATAGCCACCGCCCGTCCAGAAACGGGAATAGATGTGCTGGTGGGGATCGGCGGCTCACCCGAGGCAGTGATCGCCGCCGCCGCCATGCGCTGCATGGGGGGAGAGATCCAGACGCGGCTTTGGGCGGGGACCGACCAGCAGCGGGAATACGCGGCTGATCACGGCTTGGACCTCGGGCGGGTGATGACCACCGCCGAACTGGTAGGGGGAGAAGAGGCCTACCTGGTGGCTACCGGAGTAACCAGTGGCGAGTTCCTGCGGGGTGTGGAATTCGGCCACGACCAAGCCATCACTCACAGCGTCACGATGCAGGCCAGCACCGGAACGATCCGCTACATAAAAACCCACCACAACCTGGCTCGCTTGGAGGAACTACAGCGCGGGTGACGGCTGGGCCGCGCGCGTACTGCTCAGCGGGAGACATCGGGAGCGATGGGATCTCCGGAGTCGCGTTCTTGCACCGCCTGGGCGAAGCCGACCTGCTCGGCCCGCCGCTTGAACCACAGCCCCTCGGGTGAGTGCCGGGCGATCCCGTCGAAAAGCGTGGCGAGCATCTGGGTACCGGCCAGTCCCATACTCTCCAACGCCTGGTTGACCATCATCTTGTTCATCATCAACTGGTTGCGGGGAATGCCCTTGATCCGGTCGGCCAACTCGGCCACTCTGGTGTCGAGGAGAGCTTCGGGGACGGCGTCGACCACCAACCCTATCCGCTTCGCCTCGACGCCGTCGATCAGGTCGCCGGTCAGGAGCATCCGCTTGGCTTGTTCGGCGCCCACCCGATAAACCCACATGGCGGTGGTGGGAACACCCCAGACACGAGCAGGAGGGTATCCGATCTTGGCATCTGCAGCCATTACCACAAGATCGCAGGCAAGGGCGATATCTGATCCCCCCGCCACCGCGTACCCACGGATCTTGGCAATAGTGGGCTTGGAACATCGCCACAGCGACATGAAATCTTGGGTGTTGCGGTTCATCATCCGAAAGTCCACGGTGGGATCCCAGGGCATCTCCTGGGTGTGGGGATCCTCGGCCCGCTCGGCGAACTCCCTTAGGTCGTACCCGGCGCAGAACGCCCGTCCCGCGCCCGTCAGGATCACCACATGAACCCGGGGGTCTTCATCCGCCGATTCCACCGCCTCCCGGATCTCCCCTGGCATTGACTCGTCAATGGCGTTCAGCCGCTCGGGACGGTTTAGGGTGATTGTGGCTATCCGGTCGGAGACCTCGTATCGAATGCTCTGGTAATCCACTTTGTCCGTGAGTCAGGTTGTGGGACTGATCCCTATTTAACTGGTATCGCCCGCGTTTTTTGTGACCTTCTGACAAAGACCGGAGCTCTTGGAGAGTGACATCTGACCGTCCCCGGAACTCAAGCCCGCTTTCCTGAGTGCCGCCAGCAGTCCGCCTGCGAAAAAGCGATCCAGGTTGGCGCGGTACCCAAGCGGATGCTCTCCGTGGTGATTGACCAGAATGCAAGTGCTTCCGGCCTCCTGGGACGCGGCCAGATCGTCATCGGTGTCGCCGATCATCACCGCTCGGTGTGGGGGGATTCCCGGAGCCGCCGCCCGCAGGTGATCACCGAACAGCCCCACCTTGCTTCGGCCCACAGGTCCGCGCAGGCCGTCGATGCGGGTGAAGTAGGGGGCGAGTCCCAACCTTCCGACCAGCGAATTCAAGGGAGCGTGGGGATACAACGAGAGAATCGACTGGGTGGCGCCGCTTCGGGCCACTATCTCCAGCACGTGGGGAACTTCCGCAGCCAGCCCGGCGAGGTGCAGGTTGCTCTCGTATGACATCAAAAAGCTCTGGCTAACCCGTTCCCACTCCGAGTCGGTGAGATCCCGCCCCAGCACCCTGCGATAGAACAGGGGCAGGGGACGGGTGAAGAGCCTGATGTATTCGGAAAGACCGAGCGGATCGGCGCCCATTTCCCCAAGCGCAGCGTTGGTGGCAAGATGCACCTGTGGGAGATCATCCCATAGGGTTCCGTTCCAGTCCCACACCACATGTTCGGCCATTCCCCCAGAGGATATTGCCGGTTGATGGTCTGAAAGCCAACCACCTGGAGCGGCCAAAGGGCAGGTGGTGGAGGGCGCCTCTGGGTTTGAGGAGGTTGCCGGTGGTTGAGCCCGCCGGCGTTCCCCCAATGGCGCACTTGGCGTTGCCGAGGTCCCGCCGCGTTCCCTGTCTATGGAGTTCGGCCCAGTGACGACGATCATCTCCGCGAGAGCGTTATCGCGCGGGTCCCGTTCGATCATCGGGGAACCGGTTGCCATCGCCTTCCGCGGGGTATTGCATCGGGAAGATCATTGGCCCGAGGAGTTGTAGTCGGCTGACCGATGTCGTTTACTTCTACGATGAAATCGTCACCGATTCGCTCGAGAACAGTGACAGTCACATCCCCCCAGGTAAAGCCTTCACCTATGCCCGCCACATGCGCAACGGGGTCATTGACGTGGATAAGGCCTGCCAGATCCGCAGTGATTGCCCGAGTGCGTCTTGCCAGACCAACGCAGGCGGGGTAGCCGGGGTGGTGGAAACAGATCGGAGGCTGCTGTTCTATGAAGTAGGATTCAACGCCTTCTTTGGGCACGCCGGAGTCGAATGCCTTTCTAACTCGCGCCCCCAGTGTGATCATGCTGCCCCGGTCCGTCGGCAACACCAGCATTTGGGTGCCGTGGTCGCCAAGTGGACTGAGTGTGTATATGGAACTCTCGGCCCCTCTGTAGATCGCCACCTCCGTGGGGTCCATCCAGCCGGCTGCGTATCTGTTGATAGCGATGGTGCCTATTTGCAAGCCTGACGGAGCTTCGATGGTGCCCATCAGGTCCATCGAGTTGTCATACCGGACGTAGCGATGTGAGTGAGGAAAACCGATTCCGTGTCCGAGTTCGTGGGCAACCGTGTACAGATTTGGCAGCGTGATATTTGCAACTAGATGTTGCTCCAAACTGCCGGGTTCGGCCACTGACCTGGCATCGAGGTACACGGAGCGGGTGTTATCCGGGAAAGTGGTTGCGCGCAATGCCACCTCGTCCGACGAGAGGTAGGATATGGTCCCCAGGCTGGCAAAGCTTGGAAAGGGAGCCTTGTTGATGATCACAATTGCGCCCTCCGGCCGGTCCTGTCGTGTGTTGCCCCTGTAGGCTTCCCATACCGGGTGGGCGCAGTTCCTCCGACCATCGATAGCTGGCGATTCGATCACTCCACCCGCTCGGAAAACTGGGCGATAGCGACCTCCCGAGAGCCAAGCGAAATATGGGTTTAGTTCAGCCTCTAGCAGGTTGACGGCTTCCTCAGGAGAGAGATCCGGGATTGCCTCCTGCACGTTGCAGATCCATACATCCCAGATGTCCTCGTCCAGGGTGTATTGGGTGGTCAGATTATATCCTGCGATAAGCTTCAACGGATCCGCTTTGTACACCTCATCCGGCACCGGTACCGGATGCAAGATCGGGGTCCACGCAATGTTTGTGAACGCGACAAAACCGAAAAGGAGCAACATGGTCATGAATAGGGACACGAACAACCGGAACCGAATCTCGTCTCTCCGACTATTGGGCAGCGGCACGCCGACTTTTGGGGCTTCCAAGTCAGAAATCGGCAGTTTGTCGGCCGTGCTCACTGGTTCGAGGCTACTAAGAGGGGGGAGTCGATACTCGTGGTGGAGGGGAGTGCGGGGATGGTCTGGTCGCCCGACCGTACCCACATAGCATTTCCCGCGGTCCTTACGGTGACGATGAGATCTTTGTAATGGATGCCGATGAAACCAATCTGGGCCAGATCACCGACAACCACGCGGATGACAGGGAGCCGATGTGGTCACCCGATAGACACCGGCTTGCTTTCGTGAGTGACCGAGATGGTGATGATGAAGTCTTTGTCATGTACATCGATGGGAGCAACCTATGGCAGCTAACTCACAACAGCACCTCGGACCGGGGTCCGGTCTGGTCGTCGGACGGTTTCCCAATCGCCTTTACCGGCCACGGTGACGGCGATGAATAAATCTTTGTGATGGATGCGGATGGAACCGACTTAGCGGAACTCGCCCACAACGACTACGCCGATCGGTTTTCGACCTGGGTGCCTTCTGGCTACTAAAAGGCAAGCCCCCGTAGCTGCAAGCGGTGTGACCGAGTATGGATCCGGTCAGGGGACGAGAGACTAGAAAGGTGCCTCTCCCAGGCCCACTACCTTCATTCTTACGAAGGGCCCACGCTCCGATTCGGTAAATGGGCTTATCTGAGCCAGGGAACGGGTGCCGTCGGTCGTCTCGACCAAAGCGGTCAAGCTCTTCTTGTCCAGACACGATCCCCCAAAAATGGTGAGTTCGCCGACCCAGGTGCCCCGGTCAGGATCGGCGATCCGCAACTCCGCAGCGCCGATATCCAACAGGAATCCGGCCGGGTCCATCACCCTGAGAGTTCCTTGGTAGAAGTTGCTCACGAGACAGTGAGACTAGCCGTGACCCGCCGCGCCCCGGTCGGGCAGATTCTGGTAGTAGATGCGGCGAAGCCCCTCCAGTTCTCCGGAGACGGCGCCCAGCCGATCGTCCAGTTCGCGGATCTTGGTTCGCAGCCGCTCGTTTTCTGTTTCCAGTTGGGCGGCCCGCCCGGCGGTGCTGGCCAATAGCTCCCGTTGGCGCCGCCGCCTTTGCTGCTCCTTGCGAATAGCCGATAGTTCATTCTGCAGTGCTATCACCATCTTCACCCCCTCCAGGTTGAGTCCCGCCGAGGTGAGCTCGGCGATCAGCAGGAGCCGTTCGATGTCCTGTTGGGAATAACGGCGGGTGCCTCCCTCGGTGCGGTAGGGAGCCACCAGGCCGCGTCGCTCGTAGATCCGCAGGGTCTGGGGGTGCATGCCCGACAGCCGGGCCGCCACTGATATCACGAACACGGCTTCCTGACGACTGCTCATGTGTTCACCTCAAAGTGGGAGCGTATATCCCCGGGGTCCAGGTCGGCGAGGTTTTCCAGCAGTCGCCGTTGCTGTTTGGAGAGACGCTTGGGAATCTCGACTCTGGCTTCCACCAGCAGGTCCCCGGCCTTGCCCTTCCGGGCGGGGGCTCCTCTGCCTCGGAGGCGGAAGGTCTTTCCGTTGGGCGTGCCGGGCGGAATGCGCAGCTTGACGGTTCCGTTTAGGGTGGGAACCTCCAGGGTGGCGCCCAGCGCTGCTTCGGCGTAGGTGAGGGGAAGCACCAGGTTGAGATGGTTTCCGCTCCGCTCGAAGAGCGGGTGTCTTTCCACTTCGACTCTCACCAACAGATCACCGGAAGGCCCGCCCGAGCGGCCCGGAGCGCCCTTCCCTCTGATTTTTATCCGGCCTCCGTTTTTGACCCCGGCCGGGACTTTGACCCGCACCTGGCGGGTCCGGTGGCGGGCGCCCCTTCCCCGACAGCCCGGGCAGGGATCTCTGATTATCTTTCCCGATCCCTGGCACTGGGTACAGGGTCGGCTGAAGGAGAAGAGTCCCTGGTTCTGGACGGTCGTACCCTGTCCTGAACAGGCCGGACATATCTCGGGATTGGTACCGGCCCGGGCCCCGGTTCCCCGACAGCCCGGACAGGACGCCGGGCCTTTTACCGCGATCGACTTGGTTACGCCCTCGAGGGACTCTTCGAAAGTGAGCCGGAGCTCGGCGGTGAGGTCGGCGCCTTTGCTTGCCCTCGCCTGCCGCCCAGCGCGTCCGAACAGGTCGCCGAAGCCGCCCATACCTCCCAACAGGTCTTCCAGGTTCACCTGTCCTCCGAAGGGACCGCCGTGGCCGCTTCCCGCCCCCGGGAAGTGCTGATATCCCCCGGACTCCACCAACCGGCGGACCTCGTCGTATTCCTTGCGCCGCTCGGAGTCGGAAAGGACGGAGTAGGCCTCCGAGATCTCTTTGAACTTCTCCGCCTTGGTGTGATCGCCGGGGTTGGCGTCGGGATGATAGAGCCGGGCGAGTTTCCGATAGGCGCGCTTGATCTCCTCGGGAGTGTTGGACTTTCCAACTCCCAGGGTCTGATAGAAGTCCTTGTCTACCCAGTCACGGTTCATCTAATCGGATTCGTTCCTTCTGGTTACCTCCACCAAGGCAGGCCGCAGGAGCCGTCCCTGCAGTTGATACCCGCGGCGCACCTCCCCCGACACTATCACCTCCCCGTCTCCCGGCGGAGGGGCGTTGATCGGCTGGTGGATGTCGGGAGAAAAGCTCTGGTCGGTGGTGGGGATGATCTCCAGGCCCTGGCTCTGCAGGGTTCCCATCATCAGCTCATGGGTGGCCTTCATTCCTGAAAGGACGCTTTGTTCCTCCTCGGAGTTGACTTGAAGGCCCAGGGCGGCGTCGAAACTGTCCAGGACGGGCAGGAGGGAGGACACGGTCCGCCCGGCCGCCTGCGATGCCACCGTGGACTGCTCACGGCGCATGCGCTTTCGGTAGTTGTCCAGATCGGCCAGCGCCCGCAGGTGGGACTGATGAGCGTGGTCGGCTCTCTGCTCCGCCTCTCGGAGGGCCTCCAGCACGATCCCTAGTGCTTCGGCGGGATCTTGAGGCAACTTCTCCAACCCCGCCGGGAGGGAAGCGTCCGTCTCCACCGTTGCTTCCACTATTACTTCATCAGCCGGAACTCTCTCCGACCGCGTGTCCGCGGAGTCGTCCAGGTCCTGGGACGGGTCTGCCATCATTCGTCCTCGTCTTCCACGATCTCGGCTTCCACCACATCGTCATCGTCGTCACCGGCTGGAGCCTGGTCCTGTTCGGTCCGAGCCGCCGCCTCCTGGTAGAGACGGGTCGCCATCTGCTGGCTGGCCGCGATGACCGCTTCCATCTTCTCGCGCACTGCGGCCGAGTCGGCGTTTTGGTTCTCCAGCACCGCCCGCAGGTCGGAGAGAGCGGCTTCCAACGCGCTCTTCTCCTCCTCGGTGAGGTGCTCGCTCTGCTCTTCCATGAGCTTTTCGGTCTGATGCACCAGTTGGTCGGCCTGGTTGCGGGTCTCAACGGCCTCCCGCTTCTGGCGGTCCTCCTCCTCGTATTGCTCGGCGTCATGGACCATCTTGTCGATCTCGTCCCGGTCCAGGGCGGTCCCGCCGGTGATGGTCATGGCCTGCTGCTTGCCGGTGGCCAGGTCCTTGGCGGAGACGTTGACTATCCCGTTCGCGTCAATGTCGAAGGTGACCTCGATTTGGGGAACTCCCATGGGGGCGGGGGGAATCCCGGTCAGAAGGAACTTCCCGAGGCTCTTGTTGTCCATGGCCATGGTGCGCTCTCCCTGCAGCACGTGGATCTCCACCGAGGGCTGGTTACTGTCGGCGGTGGTGAAAATTTCCGAGCGGCGGGTGGGGATGGTGGTGTTGCGCTCGATCATCTTGGTCATCACCGACCCCTTGGTCTCCACGCCCAGGGTGAGGGGGGTGACGTCCAGCAACAAGACGTCCTTGACGTCGCCCTTGAGCACTCCGGCCTGGATGGCCGCGCCGGCGGCCACCACCTCGTCGGGATTCACTCCCTTGTGAGGCTGGCGGCCGGACAGCCGCTGTACCAACTCTTGGACGGCGGGCATGCGGGTGGATCCGCCCACCAGCACCACGTGGTGGATGTCTCCCGTCTTGACTCCGGCGTCCTTCACGGCCGAGAGAAACGGCCTCTCCAGACGCTTGAGGAGCGATTCGGACAGCTTTTGGAACTCAGAGCGGGTCAGTTTGTACTGGAGGTGGAGCGGACCCGCCGAGGTGGCGGTGACGAAGGGAAGGTTGATCTCGGTCTCGGCTACGGTGGACAGCTCGATCTTGGCCTTTTCGGCAGCCTCCCGGAGCCGCTGCACAGCCATCCGGTCGGCGGATAGATCCACTCCGTGCTCATCCCGGAACCGCCTGGCCAGCCAGTCGATGATGGCTTGATCCCAGTCGTCGCCGCCCAGGTTGGTGTCGCCGCTGGTGGACTTCACCTCGAACACCCCGTCTCCGATTTCCAGGATGGAGACATCGAAGGTCCCGCCGCCCAGATCGAACACCAGGATGGTCTGGTCGCTCTCCTTATCCAAGCCGTAGGCGAGCGAGGCGGCAGTGGGCTCGTTGATGATGCGAAGCACGTTCAGCCCGGCGATCACCCCCGCTTCCTTGGTGGCCTGCCGCTGGGCGTCGTTGAAATATGCGGGGACGGTGACCACCGCATCCGTCACCGGACCTCCCAGATAGGCCTCTGCGTCACGCTTGAGCTTGAGCAGCACCCGAGCCGATATTTCCTGCGCACGGTAGGTCTTCTGATCGGCCTCGATGGACCAGTTGGTGCCCATCTTCCTTTTTACTGAGCGGACGGTGAGGTCGGGATTGGTGATGGCCTGTCGCTTGGCCACCTCTCCCACCAGGATTTCTCCGTCCTTGAAAGCCACCACCGACGGGGTGGTGCGGGACCCCTCGGCGTTGGCGATGATGACCGGATCGGCGCCGTCCAGGGCGGCGATCACGCTGTTGGTGGTTCCGAGGTCTATTCCGACTGCGGATGCCATATCTTTTTTCCTCCGTTTTTTCGATGTGAGGTGCGTACCCCGTACGGGGAACGCATTTGGTTGTCTATCTAATACAACCTAACAACAGGGCTATCATATTTCCACAATCGCTTATTATCAAATCGGCCTTTGTGCAAGGCGCGTTTGGTGTTAGTCGGAGGATCCCAACTCCAGTGAACAGGAGTTGATGCAATAGCGCATCCCGGCGGGTCCCGGGCCGTCCGGGAACAGGTGGCCGAGGTGGCCTCCGCATCCCTTGCACAGCACTTCGGTGCGGACCATGCCGTAGGAGTTGTCGACGCGGGTCTCGATTCGGTCGGGGTCCATGGCCTCCCAGAAGGAGGGCCAGCCGGTGCCGGAATCGTATTTGGTTTCGGAGTCGAACAACTCCATTCCACACCCTGCACAGCGATAGATCCCCGGCTCCTTGGAGTTCCAGTAAGCGCCGGCGAAAGGATGCTCGGTGTCGCCTTCCCGCAGCACGCGATATTGCATGGGGTCCAGCCGCTCTCGCCACTCGGCGTCGGATTGGGGGAGGGCAGTGTTTTCGCTCATATCTGAGACTCTACAGAGGGTAGAAGCGAGGCTGGCTCCATGGACCGTTGGTGGCGGAGCGCTCGGCCCACCAGAGCGGCTGAAGTCAGTTTCCTTCCGTGGAACGTTGGTGTGGTACTCACGTAATCCCCCCTACCTGTTACCGCAGGTTGACAACAAGGGGAGGCGTAGCCGCCGGCTACGGAAAGGACCTAATCGAGGAGCCCGGTGAGGTGATCGATAAGTGTCGTCTGGCTGGAAGGCATCTTGGCGCGGGCCTCCTCGACGGAAAACCACTGCGCACGGTCGATTTCGGGAAACTGCCGGGTTTTTCCCGAGCGGGGTGGCCACTCCATGGAGAACATCCCGGGGCACAAGGCCGCCGGATCGAGATCAACCTCCACAGCCCAGATGTTCATGACCTGGTGCGAAGTCTTGACTTTGGGTAACTGCAACCAGGGATCGGTCGGGGCAGGCCAGCCGGTCTCTTCCTCGAATTCCCGGGCGGCGGCTTCCATGGGGGTCTCGGCCTGGTGGACTCCGCCCTTGAACACGGTCCAGGCGCCCTGGTCGCGGTTGGCCCAGAACGGGCCCCCGTAATGGCCGAGCAGCACCTCCGTGGGCCGGGAGGGTCGACGTCTGTAGACCATCAGCCCGGCGCTTATCCGTGGCGCCACCGTGGTGGCTCCTCTCTCAGGATGACCGGGAGGGCCGCTGCGGTCATGGCGATTTCCCCAAGATGGCGTCGGCGAAGTTCCCCAGAGTGGCATAGCTCCAAGTGGGCCGGGCCTCGACCACCTTGGCGGCGTTCTGGCCGCGGCGGATCCACACCGTGTCCAAGCCGAGGGTGCTGGCCGGTGCAATGTCGTGGAATAGGCTCTGGGCGACATGCAGCACGCCACCCCCTTCGCCCAAGGTGGCCAGGGCGGCATCGAACATAGCGCGGTCAGGTTTGTAGAGACCCACGTCCTGGGCCGTGATGATGTGAGCGAATGAGACTCCCAACAGCCGGTTGGTACGGGCGAACAGGTCATTGTCCACGTTAGAGATGATGGCCAGATCGAATCGCTCCGCCAGCCGGGACAGAGCATCCACGGTGTCGGGGAACGGCTTCCAGTCGCCGACGCTCTGCGCGAATCCTTCGAGATCGTCTTCGGAAGGGGCGAACCCCAAGCGAGCGCTGATGCGGCGGAGCACTTCTCGCAGTACCTCGGCGTAGCGCCCGCCCCCAGATTGAACCTGCGGTTCCAGCTCTGAGAACAGGATCAAGAGGCGCCTGTCCGAGACCTTGAGATCGTGGCTTCTCAGCAACGGTTGAAGATAATCGACTATTCCTGAGCCCCAGTCCACCAAGGTCCCGTAGCAATCAAAGGTCAGTGCACGGTAGTCATCTGCGCACGGGCGCTGTAGGGCCATGTTTCCTTCCACCAACGGGACTTAACATCAAATTACTGTCGTTGCGGGGTCTTCGAACCGTTGTCAAGAAGGGGGGGGCGGGGTGGTTGTTCCGCCCCCCCCTTCTTCGTGTTTTGGGTGGTGTTATCGGTTGGTTTCCAAAGGATCGGCGTCGATGAACCATCGCACGGTTCGGGCTACCGTTTCCAGGTTCTGCTCACACGATCCGTTTTCGTCTCGGTGAAGCGAGTCCAGTTCCCGGTATATGGTGTCGAGAAGCTGGTCAGGGGTGTTGCGCTCCCAGGCGTAGAAGCTGTGCCGGGCAAACTCGGCATATTGCATCACGTAGGCCTGCACGCGGTAGTCGCATGCGCCCCGGCTGAACCGTTCATTTACCACTCCCAACGGGATGCGGGTGTTCACCTCCTTGAATGCGCAGTCGAAGCACGGTCGATAACGGATAGTGGCCGATGTCAGCCAGTCGTTTCTTTCGGCTCTCGGGGTGGCGAACCGAGCGGTTGGCTGTTAATCCGTTTTGAACAGGCGGGCTCAAGAAACCTGCCCCATCGGCGGTTCATCCAGTGGATGGAGGGGAGGGGAGCGGTCGTCCCGCTCCCCTCCTTGTATGGTCGGATGGCCTTATCTGCTGGTTTCCAGCGGGGACGCGTTGATGTACTTGCGCACGGTTCGCGCTACTGTTTCCAGATTCTGTTCGCAGGACCCTCGTTCATCCTGATAGAGGGAATCCAGGTCTCGGTACAGGGCATCCAGCAGCGCCTCGGGAGTGTTGCGCTCCCAGGCGTAGAAGCTGCTTCGCGCGAATTCTGCGTACTGCATGACGTAGGCCTGCACCCGATAGTCGCAAGCCCCTTCAGTGAAGCGAACGTCAACCGCGCCCACCGGGGTCCGGGTGTTCAACTCCTTGAAGTAGCAGTCCAGGCACGGCCTGTAACGCACGGTGGCCGACGCCAGCCAGTCTCTTCTTTCCGCTCCGTCGTTCAGTTTCACCTCGAAGAAGGCGGCGGTGGCCACCCCGCCCAGAAGGGGGGCGGACTGGCTCTTGACCAACTCGTCCTCTCGGAAGAGATCCGAGTCGATCTTGCGGTTCTCGTAGCCGATCAGACGCCACAAGTCGACCGCTTCGGGGTTGAACTCCACCTGGGCTTTTGCTTCCCAGCCCACGATTCCCGACAGGACTTTGTCGAGGAACCGGTCGGCGCTTCGGTAGTCGTAGATGTACTGGTACCAGCCCTGGGCTTGGTCGGCGATCTGTTCCAGCAGGACATCGTTGTAGTTGCCCTCGCCCACGCCCCCGGCGGCCATGCTGATATCAGAGTCCCGTTTGGCTCTTTCCACCAATTCCAGGATGCTGTCGGGTCCGGTGGCGGGTCCGGTGTTGGCCACTCCGTCGGACAGGAACACCACCATCACCTGACGATCTGAGTCACGCCGGGCTTCATCGTAAGCCAACTCGTAGCCCATTCGGAGGCCTTCGCCAGCGTTGGTGGATCCGTCAGGATACAGATTGGCTTCCCGGTACTGGCGTCGGGCCTGATCTCCGTGTTCGGGATGAACGATCACATGGGCGTGATCGTGAAAGGTGACCAGCCCGAACCGGTCATCGGAGTTGAGACTGTCCAGCAAGTCTTCCAATGTGGTGGTTGCCACGTCCCAGCGGTCACCATCTCCCATTGATCCTGACTGGTCCAGCACCACGATGTAGGTGACCGGCTGGTTGAAACCCCGACCGGTTTCCACCGCCACTCTCACCAGGCGGTACTCGTCCCGCAGATAGAACGGGTTCTGAGTGCCCTGCACACACAGGCGCACTATTCCGTCGCTCACCGACTCGTCGCACCGGGCGTCGAAGGCGTTGATCATCTCCTCGGCCCGGATGGCGTCGGGATTGGGTCGGGCGCCCTGATCCAGGTA
The DNA here is from genome assembly GCA_965261135.1 of Acidimicrobiia bacterium. GTDB lineage: Bacteria > Actinomycetota > Acidimicrobiia > Spongiisociales > ZC4RG35 > Bin76. Next base: position 2,485,753 of record OZ253443.1, on the reverse strand, counting down.
CACGAACTGGCGATACCAACTAGCTGTGTCCGCATCCAGACCGAAGGTCGAGAAGGGCTGCTCATCGGCAGGTATCTGAGGATTCACGCCGTAACCCTCATAGAACACCAAGGGAAACTCCCGGATGACCGGCTTTTCTCGGCGAGACTCCTCCTCTTCCTCGTCACGCAGCGCTTCTGCTGTTGCTCTGGTAGTTGTCGGCGCGGCAGCCGCAGCCGAAGAGCTTGACTGTGTCGCAGCCTCGGCTTCTTCCACCATTGCTTCTTCTTCCATCCCTTCCATGGCAGCCCCAGACGATGACGACAGGGCATCCTGGGCTGCTTCTGTCGCCTCCGAGGCCTCCCGAGCGGCCTCCGCGGCTGCGGCAGCCGCGGAGGCCGCTTCGGCGGCCGCCTCCGCGGAGCGGCGCTCCGTCGGCGCAGTAGTGACCGGAGCGGCAGTTGTAGCCGGCTCCCCGGCTGCGGTGGTTAGGGCTGCTTCAGTGGATTCGTCAACCCCACAGGCAGCCACCATCAAGGCCGATAAGGCCAAGATGGCTGTTTTCAGCCAAATACGTTTCATGTGTTACTCCTATTCGTGGGTGGTTTGGGCAAGCGAAGATCGCTCACCTTCGATGTGGAGCGAAACGGGTAGCCCCGGTTGGAAAGACCTCTCAATTCCGGTCTCTGAGGATTGGTGTTAATCAGCCGCTAACGGGTTCCAGGGTTCGGTGTCCGCAAATACTGCTGATAGCCCGGTTGATAAAGATTCCTGGAAGCGCAATCCGCCTCTTCAGGGTCATCAGAGTGTGGAACACTGCGAGCGGCCGTTCAACAATGCTTCCCGGGTTGCGATGCCGAGGGTTGAAGTTGTCCGAAGCCAAACGGGAAACCAAAGCCAGTAGCGCTAGGCCTTGAGAACGGGCTCCCACCTGGGAGATCTCCGTTGCTACGGACTAGGCTTGCCTGCCGTAAACGGGCGGGTCAAGACCTGCCACGTAGCGCAAATGGCGACCGTGTTGGCTGGTAACCAACTTCCTCTCTCGGGTATCTATCCGATTGGACTTACCGTTCTGGGCGGCACTTGCGGCCACTGCCAGAGCCAGCCGGATGAACTCCACGGGGGAATTGCTTCAGCAGCCCTCGAGTCCCGATGCGGCGGATTCGAGAATCGGTCGCCTGTCGGGTAATCGTTGACATGCCTTTGGGACAAGCGCTCTACGCTTGGTGAATCTCATAGTTAGGTTCCTTTGTTTCATCGGTTGGGGTAGTTTGGGAAGGCGACGCGTTTCGCCTTCGAGACCCATGCTAAGCATGAAGAGACTCAAAAAGCGGAAAATAGGTTACATTTTTTTTTCGCAAGCTTACGTTGAGAGTATGCCGGCAGGGCAAGCGGGATCCGGAACATCCGAGGGACTGAAGACATCGGGCGGCGGCTCTGATGTCGGTTGTAGTGCGGTGTTGGGCGATTTGGTCTCAGCCCGAGAGGGCAGCAAGGATCTGGGGGAAAGCGGCCTCGGCGAGCGTCTTCATCTCTTCGTCGCTCCGGTCCTGGATGGGATGGGGCGTCAGCACTCTGCGGGGATGCATGCCCAAGGCTTCTCCCTGGGCATCGGCTGCCTGCGCGAAGCGATCCGACGCCACGAACACGCCCGCTACCCCCCGGTCTTCGAGATCAACGAGGTCGTGCACACTGCACGACGCGCACGAGCCTCAGTCGGCCAGGGCTTCCACCACCGCCGTGCACTGGGCTGCGATCTGCAGGCGCAGGTCGAGCGGGGCCGGTTTGGAGAAGGTCGGCTTGCGGTAGTGCCTCACCGACACCCCTCTCTGGGAAAACAGCTCTTCCAGCCTCTTTATGAACACGTCTCCGCGTGGCTTGGAGATGTCCAACAGGGCGACAGTCCGTCCCGAAAGATCCGGGAGCCGGGGGCTGAGGCGTCGCTCCTGGATGGTTCGTTCGCTGGTCGGGTCCAACAATGCGGTCATCTGATACCTCTTCAGGAGTCGATGGCGACGGTGGTCATCTGTGAGCTGGTGGCGCCACCGATCCAACCAGAGATTATCGCCGAGAACATCCCGGCGTCTCCTCCGGCGTGGACGAACCAGAGGCCTTCGGTGGCGAATTTCGCGACTTTCTTCTTCTTGGCGGTCACCCGACCGGGCAGGCCCTCCGCCACCCCGCCGGCGCCTTCCGTCATCTCGGCGGTGGGGAGGGTGAGCAGGGAGAAAATCTCCTGGCGCAGTCGGGCCTTGGACCAGCCCGCTCCCCGGAAGACCCGGGCGTGTTCGGGGGAGACCACCACTATCGCATCCGCCAAGCCGGCCAGCTTGGGATGGCCGACCATGCGCAGCTGCAATGCGAAGGTCCCTGCCAGGGACTCGGGGGTGCGGGATTTCTGGTCGACGACCTCGATCGGTCCGTGCCCGGCGAAGAGGGTGACCGTGGAGTCTTCCGGAGAGAAGCCCCGCTCTGTCGCCAGGGATTCCCAGGGGGAGGCCTCCTCGTCCTCGGGGAAGCAGAAGGAAAGCTTTCCCGGGCTTCCCAGCGCCGCACGGTCCACTCCACCGGGGCGGGCGCCGCCCACGTTGCGGACCACCAGGTTGAGGGCCCGTCCGATGGTCAGGTTGGCGCGGTTGCCCTGGCCGAGCGCGTTGATGCCCGAGTTCATCCCGATCCGGCGTCGGATCGGGCCGTTGACTATCACCACCGGCCCGGTGAAATAGGTGGTGGCGGCGATTCCGTGGATGTTGAAGCGGCTTCCGGCCGCCGCGGTCACCGCCGCTAGCACCACCGGCAGGTATTCGGGCAGACAACCGGCCATCACCGCGTTTACGGCCACCTTTTCCACTGTGCATTCGGCCAGGTCGGGAGGGAGGGCGCAGATCACCTGATCGGGGGGGAGGGAGGTACCCTCCAGCATCCTCGCCACCCGCTCCTCGGTGGGTGGCGTCACCGGCAGCCCGTCCGTCCACCCGCGGGCGAAGGCCGCTTCGATGGGGTCCTCGGAGGCGCCCAGCTCTACTCTCCGGGACGCCAGGCGCTGGGGGGAGTGTCGGCGTAGGAGCCGCTGGTGGACATCGGGCAGCATGGTGTCCGAGCCGCATCCAGGACGTTGATTCGGAAGGTCCGCTCCCAGGCCGTGCATGGCGGCCACCCGTTCCCATCCGGTCCGATGCCATCCCGCCTGCTGGTCGACCACCTCCCCGTTTTCGATCCGGTAGATGGTGGGGGTGGTCTGGGTCCCCAGCCGCCAGGAGATGTCCAACTCCCGGTCGTGGATCACGTCCAAGTCCGGGGGAAAATCGGCCCGATCCTGGGAGACCACCGCCAGGGTCTGCTCGCCCCGGGCGAGCTCGGCCAGGACAGGCGTCACCAGATGGCAGGTCTCGCACTCGTCCTTGACCACAACTGCCAGTCCGTCGGTGAGAGGAAGGCTTGTCGCAGATTGGCCGTTTTTCAAGATCAAGCCTTGAGCAAGGGGATGTTTCCGGCTCGGAGAGCTTTACGACACAATAGCGCAGATGCTGGGTTGGGTTGATTTGGCGGGGCTAGGGATCGAGCAGACAAGTCGCGTATTCATAGGGCGTCTGGGTTATGCGCCCGACGCGCACGTGCCTGATCGTGACCGCGTAGCAATGATCGCCTTTTGGTGGGTTCGGCCAGCCGATTCGCGGGGTGTATTACCTGATGGCCCCTTCGACGCGGAGCAGTGTGCGCTTGCGCTCGGCGCCCCCCAGCCCGTAGTGGCCGATCCGGCCGTCGGACAGCACCACTCGGTGACAGGGGATCACCAGGGGAACGGGATTGCGAGCCATGGTCTGTCCCACTGCCCGAGCGGCTTTGGGGCGGCCGGCGCGGCTGGCCAGCCATCCATACGAACGCGTCTCGCCGCGGGGAATGACCGCGGTTTGCTGAAGTACCTGTCGCTGGAAGGCCGTTACGGAGCGCAAATCCACCGGAAGATCCCCGGGCGTGCCCCTTGCCAATGCCCGAGGGATCAAATCACTCCAGTCCCGGGGCGGCCGCGCCTCCAAGAGCTGTCTTCGGAAACGTTCCGCAAAGCGCTCCTCAAACCCGTCGGTGAACAAGTCGACCGCCGACACTCCCAGGGGGTTGAACGCCACCACCACCGATCCCAGCGGGGACTCGAACACCGAGAACCCGTCGGAGAGCCCGGTTCCCAGCGCCACTCCGCCGGCTACGCCCCCGGGCGCAGTGACCGAGAGTCGTTCCAGTTCCTTTTCCAGGATCATTTGCCTTCCTCCTTGGGAGTCTCGTCTTCGATGACCGAGCGCAATCGGCCAAGCCCGCGGCGGACATCGCTGCGGACAGTGCTTTCGGGTCGTCCTGTCGCCTCCGATATCTCCTGATAGGAAAGTCCCGCCACGTACCGCAGGATCACCGCTCGGCGCTGGGGTGAGGGAAGCAGTTCCCACCGCCGGCGCCAGGCATGAGAATCCGGCGGCTCGGATGGGACGTACCCGGAATCCTCCAGTTGCACCAGAACGGGCCGCCGGGCCGAGGCTCGGACCTCGTTGCGCAGGAGGTTGAGGGCGATGGTCCACACCCATCCCCGCACCCGCATCTCGCGGATTCGTTGGGCGGGATAGGACCGCAGGGCCAGATAGGCCCGGATGAAAGCCTCCTGGGTGAGATCTTCGGCCCGATGATGATCCCCCGCCAGTTGGCGGAGACCGCTGAACACACCGTGTTGCAGCCGGGACACCAACTCCGGGAAGGCCTCATCCAGGTCGGACGCCAGAGCCTCGGTCAAACTGTTCATCATCTACTTTAAAGAACACGTATCCGCCCGGCTGCGTTGCAGTGGGAGACGATTTCCTTGGTGGAGCGGTGGCGGGGATCTCAAAGAGTGACGAAGCACCTTGCCAGGTAAGCTACCGTGATCCGGTATGGCAGCCGAGGAAACCACTGTTGAGATCGCCGGAGAGGAGGTGCGGATTTCCAGTCCCTCCCGGGTGGTGTTTCCGCAGCGGGGGTGGACCAAGTTGGATGTCGTAAGCCATTTCGCGGTGTGCGCGGAGGGAGCGCTCCGGGGGGTGGCCAACCGCCCCACCATGCTCAAGCGCTACATGAAAGGGGTGGAGCAGCCTCCCATCTATCAGAAACGGGCCAAGCGGGGCAGTCCTTTCCAGACCGTCTCGATTCGCTTCCCCTCCCAGCGTCCCGGGGTTATGAATGTTCCGATCTCTCGTGCGGACATCATCCGGCTGGCGCAGTTGGGCTCTCTGGACTTTCACCCCTGGCCGGTCCGGGCGGACGACATCGACCACCCCGACGAACTGCGGCTCGACTTCGATCCCACCCCCGGTTTCGGGTTCGCCCAAGTGAAAGAGGCGGCGCTGGCGTCCGGCACGTTGTTGGAGGAGGTGGGACTTCGGGGGTGGCCCAAGACGTCGGGCAGCCGCGGAATCCATGTATATGTTCGGATAGCGCGTGAATATGACTTCAACCACACCCGCCGAGCGGTGCTGGCCTTCGCCAGAGAGTTGGAGAGACGACTGCCGGACCTGGTCACCACCAAGTGGTGGAAGGAGGAGCGTCGGGGAATCTTTGTGGACTACAACCAGAACGCCCGGGACAAGACCGTCTCCTCCGCCTACGGGGTCCGGCCCACCGGATACGTCTCGGCTCCCCTCACCTGGGATGAGTTGCCTGATGTTGAGATCGAGGACTTTCCGATGAACCGATTCGCCGATCGTTATCAGGCGGTGGGTGATTTGACGGACGGCATAGATCAGTCGGCGGGGGAGATTCATACCCTGTTGGAATGGGTGGTGCGTGACGAGGAGGAGTACGGCTTGGGCGACGCGCCCTGGCCCCCCCACTATCCAAAGCAGCCCGGTGAGCCTCCCCGGGTGCAACCTTCCCGCCAGCGCCGCGCAGACCACGAATACTGATTCCGCGTCCCGGGGGGTCGAAAAGGGCCGCTATTTCTGACGTTGTTGAAAGTCCCGGTGGCTGCGGCTGGGGGTTGGGCCGGTCTGATCCTGGTATTTGGAGCCGATGATCCCCCTTCCGTAGGGGTTTTCGGCCGGGGTCGACATCTGATAGAAGCTGATCTGTCCGATCCGCATGCCGGGATAGATGGCGATGGGGAGCTGGGCGACGTTGGAGAGTTCCAGGGTGAGGCGGCCGTTGAAGCCCGGGTCGACAAATCCGGCCGTGGAGTGGATCATCAGACCCAGCCGCCCCAGACTGGATTTGCCCTCCAGCCGGGCCACCACATCGTCTCCCAGCCGGACTCGCTCCAGGGTGGCGCCCAAGGCGAATTCGCCGGGATGAAGAATGAAGTGATTGTCGGGTTCCACCTCGTGGAGGGAAGTGAGTTTCTCCTGGTGTCGGCGGGGGTCTATGTAGGGATAGAGGTGATTGGCGAAGACCCGGAAGGTCGACGCCACCCTCAGATCCACGCTGGAGGGCTGGACATGTGACTCCTTATAGGGGTCGATGTCGATCCGGCCCTCCTCCAAGGCTTCCTTTATGGATCGGTCAGAAAAGATCACTATGTCCTCGTCTCAAGCCATTGCCGCTGTCCACCTCTGGGGCGAACAGAACTCTTCCTCCGGCACTGTAGCCGCACGAACGTTACCGGCTCGGGGTCGGTACCCGGACGATCTCGACACGAGTTTCTTTGTCATAGAGTTCGGCTGCAAGAGACTGCACGGTTGCCGCCGTGACCTTCTGGAGTTCCTCCAGAGAACGCGCCGACGTGAAAAGGCCTTCGTCGTCAAGGTGCAACCGGCTGGTGATGACATTGAGCAGCCCGGCGTTGTTGACCTTGTCGAAATCGGCCTGGGCAACGGCTTTGGCCTGCTGGATTTCCTCGACGGTAGGTCCGTTGGCCACCAGATCGGCCAGGATCGAAAGGACCCTGTTGTAGGCGTCTTGGTAGCCGGCAGCATCGACGGTGAAAAACAGATCCGAGTAGATCGTGGGCCGTGGCGTGAGGGCCGGTTCGATCGAGACCCCCGCAATGTAAGAGGCGCCCAACTCTTCGCGGACCAACTGGGTGAGACGGTCGTCCAGAATCACTCGAAGTATGTGAGCATTGACTCTCGCCGACGGGGTAACGGCACCCTCGGCTTCGTGGTACATCTGCAGAACGGCGCTCATATTCCCGCCGATCGGTATCTCCCGCCGCACCAAGCCATCGGGTGGCGCCGAATGGCGGTCAACGTACGTGTCGGAATCACCGGCGGGGAGAGTCCCGATGTAATGGCGGGCGAGTCGTTCGACAACCTCGGCATCGGTGTCACCCACCACCGCCACCACCATGTCGTCCACATCACCCAGTCGGCGCCGGTAGAGATCGAGTAGCGACTCGGGGCTCATCGTGGCGAGCTGTTCGGGGGTTGCCACCGGTCGGTACCAGGCCGGATCGAAGCGGGCTTCGTTATAGGCCACCCACGCCTGCCAGGCGGGATGCACCTCGGCCAGTTGCGTGCGGATCGTGGCACTGTTCAATGCCTGCTCGAAGGCGATGTCGTCCACCCGGGGAGCGGTGACGAGCAGGTGCAGGAGTTGGAACAGCGTTTCGAGATCTTCACTGTTGGCGCCGCCATCGAAACCTTCTGTGGTCTCACCGATCGACGCGCTCAAGGAGGCGGTGCTCTCCCCGAGGAAACGGTTGATCTGCAATTGTGTCAGGTCACCGAAGCCACTGCGCACCACCGCTTCGACCGCTCGGGGAGCGAGCGCCCGCGCGCCCGGCTCCAGTTGGGACCATCCCCCCAGCGACCGGGTGCGCAGGTGCACAGTCGCTTCGGTGATGTCGGAGTACACGAACACCACCCTGGCTCCGTTTGCGAACTCCCACTGGGTGCCTTCCAGTACGTCCGAGGGGCCACTGGAAACCGGCTCCACCGGCTCGGGAACCGCCATCAACTGATCGATTTCCGGCTCGATCGGAGGAGGCTCGCTGCGCGGCGATGCGGCCGCCACCGCAGCTTCCAGGTCAGCGGTGGAAGGGAGGCTGGCAGCATTGGGACCGACTGCGATCAGAATCGGCCCGGCCCGGCTCATCTGCCACCGGTAGTGATCGGTCAACTCCTCGGCAGTCACCTCTTCGAGAAGGGCCGAGACCCGGTCGTACCGATCCTCGGGGGCACTGATGTCAGCGCCACGCAGGAAGTGGTCTACGTAGTTTCCCGTGTACTGCGGGTCCGTGGTAGTAGCGGCGGTTTCAAGCCGGTGCTCCAATACGGTGGCGACTTCTTCTCTGGCGCGGACCAGGTCGGCATCGGTGAAGCCGTACCTCTGGGCGGTCTGCAACACCGACAAGTAGTTGCTGGAAGCCGTGTCGAGATTCTCGCCCTGCCAGTTGGTGCCGTAGTAGCGCAATCCCCGGTTGTGGTTGAAGGTGTCGAAGTGAGGGCGATCCACCTGTGCCAGTTCACCGCGGTAATAGGCGTCTTCGAGCCGATTGCCGATCATCAATTCCACCAGGCTGTCCAACAGCAGGAGGCGCTCTCCACCTAACGTGCCGGTATTGAACGACGGAATGGGGATGTCGAAGGAAATGAATGTGTAGCCCTGTGCTTCATCAGTGACCACGTGGTAGGACGGCGCCGGGTCGGGTGTCACTTCGGTGAGCGAGAATGCTGGAGGGATACCTGGTTCTATCGATCCGAAGTGCTCCTCCACCAGGGCATAGAGGTCATCTTCGGGTACGTCACCCACCGCCACGATGGCCATGTTGGAGGGGACGTACCAGGTCTCGTAGAACTCCCTCAGGTCCTCGGCGGTCATCGACTCCAGAGACGGCGCCGTACCGCCCGGGTAATACCCCTCGTAAGGGGTGCCATGGGTATAAATGCGATCGAACTCGGCGCCGATCTGACCTCCACTGGTCTCGGTCCGGAAACGCAACTCGTCCAGAACCACCCCTCGCTCTGCGATTACCCCCTCCGGGTCAATGAGGGCGGCATGAGCCATCTGCGACAGCAAATGCAGCGCCGTGCTCACATTCTCAACCGGATCAGCGGCCACAGTCAACTCGAAGATGGTCTGGTCGTACCAGACACCGGCATTGATGTCCGGGCCGAGTTCGGCGCCCAGAGAACGAACCGTGGCGGTGAAAGCTTCCTCTGGATATGCCTCGGTTCCCTCCAACACAATGTGCTCCAGGAAGTGAGCGATGCCCCGGCCCGGTCCGGGTTCGTTGATCGACCCCGCCTTCACGACCAGGCGAAGAGTTACGCTCTTTCCGGGCCTTTCGTTGTGTCGAAGGTAATAGGTGAATCCATTGTCGAGGGTTCCGATGCGCAGCACCGGGTCGGTGGGCAGGGGAGTCGAGTCCACGGCCGGCTGGTAGCCGGGTAGCGGCGCCAGTCCCACTGCACGCGCCAGGAAGGTTGCCATCTGACCGCGTGTTACAACGGCGGAGGGGCAGTACAGGAAAGCGTCGGCGGAACAACCAACGGTCAGGCGAGCGGCGGCTAGCGCATTGATGTCACCGGCGTTTTCGACGCCTGCCAGATCTCCGAACCCGATGTAGCCCGCCGGCGGGAGCTTGAAGGCACGGGTCAGGACAGTGGCGATCTCCGCACGAGTCAGGCTGTCCTCGGGGCAGAACCTGAGCGGATCGTCACCGCATCCCTCCATGATGCCGTGATCCACCAGTTGTTCAATGTGGGGAGCTGCCCACATTATTTCATTGTCCAGGTCGGCGAATCGTGTCGACGGCGCCTCCTGCCCAGGGTTGAACCCGAAGATCGCCCGGGCGAGCCATACCGCCATAACCCAGCGTTGCGCAGGCTCGTCGGGACAGAAGCTGCCTTCGGCGCAATCCGTCTCGGTAAAGAGTCCTATAGCGTGCAGGGCCTCAATTGCCGGAGCGTGGACATTCTGAGAGGAAACATCCTCGTAGGCCCTATCGTCGGCACCAGCTACGGGGGTGGCGAGGAGCGTTGCAAGCATCGCTAGAGCCACGAACAGGGTTACAAACCGGGACGATCTAACAGCCACAGTCATCCTCCAGGGAAGGGGTCAGGATTGACGATACATAGCGTAGTCACCGCCACGGAGCATGCCGTAGGCGGCTCCGATGGAGAGCGGGTGAGGGGAATCGAACCCCCACTCCGAGCTTGGGAAGCTCGTGTTCTGCCATTGAACTACACCCGCCGGCTGGGGATTCTTAGTCTAAAGGGGTGCCCACGGCCATCACGAGGAGAGCCTCAGGATTCAGTCGGTGGGAAGCTGTACTGGAATACTCCGCCGGTGCGGATCATTTCGGCGGCCAGGGCGTCGGCGTTTTCGATGAACCGTCTGAGCATGGCATTGACCTGGTCGGGAACATCCTGAAGAGCCTTATGTCCGGAGCCCACTGTCTTTCCGATCACAACCTGGGGACAAAGCTCTCTGAGCCAGACAAAGTCCACACCGGGCTGGCCGCAGTCGATGTACAGATAAGGCGCTTTCACCTCGGGCAGCACCGGGACGGGGTCGAATAGGGTCATGGTCTGCCAGCCATTGACCAGCACATAATCGGGGACCGGGGTCATTCTTTCAATGAAGCTTCCCGCATGATCGGGGTCGGTGGAGAGATAGGCGGCGCCGATGAACATCTGCAGCGATTCCCGAATAGGGCCTCCATGAACCATCAAATGATTGAAGGGGTCGATGTGGTTCTTGGTCCACCCCGGAGCGTTGCTGGGTGAATCGAGACTGGCTATCGCTCCCACCAAGTCGGGATGCCGGGCAGCGACGCTGATAACCACCTGTCCTCCCATGCTCTGGCCGATCAGAACTGGTTTGTGCAAACCAAGATGACGAATCAATTCGGCGACATGGTCGGCATGCTCAGCCATGGTGATGATCCGATCGGGCTTGTCGCTTTCGCCGGTATTGCCCACCAGGTCGACGGCCAGGCACCGGTGATTGGGAGAGAAGTACTCCTCCTGGAGGCCAAAGCCTCCCCGGCTTCCGTAAACGCCATGGATAAAGATCAGCGCCGGATCACCCGAACCGATGTCGTGATAAGCAATCCGTTCGCCAGCTGAATTGGTAAACCATTTTGTGTCCATTTGGCGTGTAAGTCTACCTCTGGCGGTCGGGGCGGATCGCCTGAAGGGGCCCGAATCACCAAGTCACCCCTGTGGTCAATCGAACTACACGGGAGCCGTGGCGGCATTCTTCGTCGGGGAGGTACCAGGGACCAGTCTGTGTACCGGGTAGGCGCGGTGGTTCATTTCCGCTGCTTGATGGTGGTCCGCCTGCGAGGATGGTTGCGTGGGTTGCCTGTGTGATGGTGGTGTTTGCGTGGTGGTTTGAGGGTGTATTTGCCGGTGGGGGTTCGGCGTACTACCCAGTTGTTGTCGTGGACTTTGTGGTGGCAGCGGGAGCATAGGAGACACATGTCGTCCAGGTCGGTGTTCCCTCCCACCGCCCATGGGATTATGTGATGCGCCTGACACCAAGTGGTAGAGGCTCCACATCCCACACATGCCCGGTCCCGAGCGACCAGAGCCACCCGTTGAGCCGGGCTGGCGATCCGCCGGGCCCGTCCCAGATCCAGGGGTTGTGACACGCCCCGGAATACTGCGGGAAGTAAGTCGGCCTGACAGGCCAGGTCGCGGATCTTCTCCACAGGAACGGGTGTCCCATCGGACAGACGCCCGTTACGGAGCTCCCGGTTGATGACGTCGTAGTCGGCGATCAGCAACAACCTGGGTCCCCGAGAGTTCTCATCTTCGTCTGTGTCTTCTCTGGTTACCAACATGGTGAGGGCGTCTGCCATTCTCTGGCCGGGGGTGCGCCGATCCTGGGGGTCTTCTTCCCGCCACAACTCGTTCATCTTCTGTGACAGGGCTGTTTCCAACAATGCTCCGGTGATCGGATCGAACCGTCCGTAGAGCACTTTCATACCATCGGCGGGATCGGTTTTGATCCTGGCGAACCGTTGGGAACGTTGATACTCCAACCGGGACATTCCGTCGTCTTGGGAACGCTGTTGCTCATATTTTCTGACGGTTCCGGCGAACTTGTCAGGTGACTGCGACCTTGCCGCGTCACCCAGTTCGGTTTCGTCTATCTCTCCCCGCTGGGAGGCCTTGGCCAGGATCCGGGCGTTGTCATAGGAAATCTCCCCATCACGCAAACCCTTCGACGTTTCCGGTAGGTCTTTGAGTTCCTTGGCGGTTTCTGCTTCTGAGCGGGCCTTGCGGCGGGACCGCAGACCGGTTTCTCGGAGGGTGTTCTCGGTTAGTTCGATTCCTTCCCGGCGGGTCATCTCCGCCAGGGTCTCCGCCTGGATTGCGGCTGCTTGGTTCTCGACCCGGATGGCGGACTGCAACCGATCCTGAAGCTGTTCCAAGGTAGCTTCGTCTACCGGCAGGGTGGGCGCCAACAGTCTCGCCTCATTGGCGGTTCGCCCGTTGATAGCTGTCTTGTTCATCTCTACCAGTATGCCGTAGGCGTGTGACAAAACACTACCGCACAACACTAACTTGGCAAAACAAACACTACACTATCGGCGTCGCAGGGTCAGCAGAAGGTCACAGTGTTTAGATAGATGGAAGCATCACGACCCGATGGTCTCCCGCCGGCCTTCCCGGCTGGAGGTCATGACGGCATCGAGAATCCGATGGAGCTCCACTCCGTCATCGAAGTCGGGTCGGAAACGTCGTCCTTCCCGGATGGAATCGGCGAAATCTGTCAGGGCTCTCGCCACGTTGTAGCCGGAGTGACTCTCGGTCAGCGGCGTCTCCGAAAAATATTCGCCGGGGATTTCAACCTGCTCCAGATTGTCTGTTTCCCTTCCGCCTACCGAAACCTTCAGAGGGCCTACCGACAGCCTGACAGGGCTGAATTGGTAATAGGATGGCGCGCCCAGGAGGATCTGTCCCTCCTCTCCGAGGATTCGCAGAGAGTATCCCAGGGGAGGTGAGGTGGCGTTGGAGGCGTAGGCCGTCCCGACCGCACCTCCGGTCAACTCGGCGATGGCCATCACCGTGTCGGCGGTCTTCCACTCGAAGGTCCCCCCTTCGCTGAACACCCCTGCCGGCGACAGGGTCATTTGGCGGCCGGAGATGTTTTTCACGTCTCCCAGGATGAAACGAACCGAGTCCATCACATGGCCGAAGGCCACGAACAGCGCGCCGCTGGCTTCGGAGTGACGCACCAGCCAGGACCGGTCGGAGTCCACTTCGAACTTCGAGAGCATCTGGGAGGCCAGGAAGGAAAGAGGCCGGCCGATGGCGCCGTCGGCCAGCAGTTTTCGCGCCCAGCCGACCGCAGGGGCGAAGCGGCCTTGCAAACCAACCGCGGTGGGGATACCCCCCTGTGCCGCCGTGGACACCATCTCCAGAGCCTCCGTGGTGTCGAGGGCCAGCGGCCATTCGCAGAATACCGGTTTGCCGGCTCGGAGAGCCGCCATGGACAGCGGATGGTGAAAGCGGGGCCGGACCGCCACCGTCACCAGGTCCACTTCGGGGTCGTTGCACAGGTCTTCTACACCGGCGTACCACTTGCGAGCTCCCCACTTTTGGGCCGCAGCCTTGGCTGTCTCCGGGCGGGTGGTGCAAACCGCCTCCAACGTCAGTCCGGGAGCCGATTGGATCGCCGGCAGATGGGCACGATCACCGAAGCCGGGCGGGCTGGCGCCCACCACTCCCACTCGTACTCGATCGTTGTTGCTCATAATCGCCCCTTTCCGCGTTTTCCGCCTAGCCGACCGGAGACGGCAGTCCCGACTATAAGGAACCCCGACGCTCCGCACGCAGCGCCTCGGTGGCTTTCTCGTCGAGCTGATAGTCCTCGGGCAGGCGAACCATCCGGTCCGGCGAGCCGGTATAGCGGATAATCACTCCGTAGTCCCGCCCCGCCCCGGCTATCGAGACATAGCCCTCCACCACGTCGGCCAGCACCCTCGCCGGATCCCGTTCCAGTGGATCACCGAATCCCCCACCGCCGGGAAGGTTGAGTTGCACTCGCTGATCGGGCCCGAGGGCAAGCAGGGCCTTGGGCTGGCCTCTCTCCTGGCCGTCCAGGAGAAACTCCCCCTGAGCGCCGGGGCCTCCTCCCAGCATCCCCTCGGGTGGATGGTTGATCCGGTCCACCATGGCCGAGACCGTCCAGGTCTCCTCGGTGCGACATCCCATCTCGGTGTATTGCCCCAAGCCTCCCCGGTAACGGCCCGGCCCGCCGGAGTCAGGCCGGAGTTCCCGGCGGCGCTGGATGAGGGAGGACAGGGTCTCAACGGCTTCGGCCGGCACCCCCGCCACCCCGCTCGGAAAGCCGGTGGCGCTGAGGCCGTCCTTTCCGGCGCGGGCGCCTCCTCCTCCGCACTGGAAGAGAGTGAAAGTAAAAAGACGTTCTTTTCCGGCGGGCCGTCCCCGCCACACGCTGATCCAGATCGGGTCGGATCCGGCCGTCATTAGAGGTAGCGCCTCCGCCAGCGCCCCGAAGATCACCCCTGGCAGGAAATGTCCCAGGATGTGCCGCGAAGCGACTGCGGCGGGCGGTCGGCAGTTGAAGATGGAACCGGGAGGAGCGGAGACGTGCACGGGCCGGAAGGCCCCTTCGTTGTGGGGAACATCGGGGCTCACCGCCGCTTTCATGGCGAAAGAGGCGTAGGCGTGGGTGTAGTTGAACACCACGTTGATTCCTCTCTGGCTCTGGGGCGAGGAGCCGGCGAAGTCGATGTGGATGTCCCGGTCCTCCACGGTCACCGCCACCTTGATCTTGATGGGCTCGTCGAACCCGTCGCTCCAGGTTTCGTGCTCGTACCGACCGTTGGGAATCGTCTGGATCGACTGGCGCATGGCCTCCTCGGAGCGGTCCATGATCTCCTGGGCAACCGGATTGATGGAGTTGAGTTCGAATTCGTCCATGAACTTGAGGAGCGCTCGAGCCCCCACCTCGTTGCTGGTGGTTTGGGCGTACAGATCGCCCACGGTCTCATCGGGGGTACGCACGTTGGCCCGGATCAGCTTGATGAGGTCCCGGTTGATCTTCCCACGCCTGAAGAGCTTCATGATGGGCAACCGCAGACCCTCCTCGTAAACCTCTCGGGCTTCGGCGGAGAGGAGCCTGCCTCCGATGTCGGCCGCGTGGCAGGTGTTGGCGAAGTAACCCACGATCCGTCCCTGCCGGAACACCGGGGTCGCCACGGTGATGTCGTTGATCTGCCCGGCGGTCATCCACGGGTCGTTGGTGAGCAGCACGTCGCCTTCCGACAGCCGCTCGGGCGGGTACTCGGCCAGCAGGTGGCGCATCCCGGTGGCCATCGCGTTTATGTGGCCGGGAGTGCCGGTGAGTGACTGGGCGACCATGGCGCCCTCGGTGTTGAACACCCCGCAGGCCAGATCCTGGGTTTCTCTAACGATGGTGCTGAACGCGGTGCGCATAAGGGCCACCTGCTGTTCGTTCACCACCGACAGGAGGCGGTTCCAGAGCACCTCCAGGAAGATCGGGTCCATCCCGCTCATGTCCCGCCGTCCCTTTCTTCCAAGGTCACAACCAGGTTGAGTCGGGAATCCACCCGGATGGCGCCGCCCGGGCCGATCACCGCCGTCGACTCCCGTTCCTCGATGATGGCCGGGCCGTTGATCTCGTCGCCTGTTCTCAGCAGGTATCGGTCGTAGACGGGAGTCTCCCGAAAGGCCCCGTACTCGGGGAAATAGGCCGGTCTCTTTCCCTTGAGGGCCGCTCGGTTGGCGCCAGGTCGGTGGCCGTTCTGTCGTCGCATCGTCGGCGCCGGCCCGGAGCTGACCACCCTCCAGGTCAGCGCCTCCAGCCCCACCCCGGGGCCGGAGCGGCCGTATAGTTCCCGATAGACCCGGTCGAAACCCTCTTGAAGGGACTGGTAGTCCTCCTCTCCCAGGACCCCTCCGGGGACCGGGACCCTAACCTCGTGACCTTGTCCGATGTAGCGGATGTCGACGCTCCGGGTGTGGTTGATGTCCTTCGGCGCAACTCCCGAGTCGGCCAGTAGCTCGGTCCCCTGCCTCTCCAAATCCGAGAACATCCCATTGAGGTAATCCCAGTCGAGGTCGTCCAGTTGGGCATAATGGGATTGGACGAAGTCGAATGCCAGGGGTGCGAACAGGAACCCCAGGGCCGAGGTGACCCCGGCCGAAGGCGGAAGAATCAGGCCGGGACTGCCGGTCAGCTCGGCAACCCGGTACCCGTGCACCGGCCCGGCTCCTCCGAAGGCGGCCAGCGGCAGCGACCGGGGGTTCTTGCCCCGCTCCACCACGTGGACGCGGGCGGCGTTGGCCATGTTCTCGTTCACCATCTGGTGGATGCCCCAGGCCGCCTCGGTCACCGACAGCCCCAGCGGTCCGGCGATCCGGGTTTCGATGGCCCGGCGGGCGGATTCGGTGTCGAGCGTCATTCGGCCGCCCAGGAAGTAGTCGGGATCGAGATAGCCGAGGGTCAGGTCGGCATCGGTGACGGTGGGCTGGGTACCGCCCAGGGCATAGCAGACCGGGCCGGGATCCGATCCGGCCGACTCCGGTCCGATCTTGAGCAGTCCGAGTTGGTTGATCCGGGCGATCGAGCCTCCTCCCGCCCCGATCTCGATCATCTCGATCACCGGCACCTTCACCGGAAGGCCGGAGCCTTTCCGGAACCGGTACCGCCGGTCGACCTCGAAGTCGTATGTGACCGACGGACGCTGCTCTGCAATGACGCACAGCTTGGCGGTGGTGCCTCCCATGTCGAAGGACAGCAGGTTATCCACCCCGGCGTCCGCACCGAGGGTCGCCGCCGCCAGAGCCCCGGCCGCCGGGCCGGATTCGAGAAGCCGGATGGGAAAGCGGGTGGCGGTTTCCACCGTGGCGATACCCCCCGAGGACAGCATCACGAAAAAGGATCCTCCGAATCCCAGATCGGCTAGGCGACCCTCCAAGCCTTGCAAGTATTGCTCGGCCATGGGCTGGACGTAGACGTTGGCGATGGTGGTGGAGGCGCGTTCGTATTCTCGGATTTCGGGGGCCACCTCCGAGGAGATGGAGACCCGGATCCCCGGCGCCGCACGGTTCACCGCTCGCCGGGCGGCCTGTTCATTGGCGGGATTGGCGAAGCTGTGAAGGAAACTGATCGCCACCGCTTCAATTTCCCGCTCGGCCAACTCGGTTGCCAAGGCTTCCACCATCCCCTCATCCACTTCCCTGAGGACCTCGCCCCCCGCCGCCAACCTTTCGGGTACATCGAAGCGAAGATGGCGGGGAGTTAGGGGGACGGGCAGTTCCAGGAACAAGTCGTAGAGCTCGTAGCGATGTTCTCGTCCTATCTCGACCGAATCGCGAAAACCCTTGGTGGCCAGGAGGGCGGTGCGGGCGCCCTTGCGCTGGATGATGGTGTTGGTAACCAGTGTGGTTCCGTGCACCAGATGTCTGATTTGCGACGGGTCGAGGCCGCTGCGATCAAGGGCTTGGACAAGCACGTCTTCAACCCCTCGGGAAGGATCGTCGGGGGTGGTCAGCACCTTGCCCACCACCGTCTCCCCGGACCGGTCATCTATCAGCAACAGATCGGTGAAAGTGCCCCCGATATCGACCCCGATGCGATACGCGGCCGCTGGAGGGCCGGAAGTTTTCATAGGAAGCTGTAGCCGATCCGGTTGTGTAGTGGGAACTAAGTCCAGATTACTCATGATCTGGGGATTCGGCAGACGCCCTTTTGCAAAATCCGGATCAGGGCGGAACTGTCGGGCATAGTCTGGGATCGGAATGAAGTCACCTCCGAATCCCGCCCCCTTGTCCCGGCGACCGGGATTGGGATTTGCAATGGCGTTGTCCGGCGGAATTCTCTTCGCCATATCGGACACGGTGGCCGCCGGCCTGTTTTCATCGATCGGTCCGGCCGAACTCAATCAGTACCGGTTGGTGGTGGCCGCGGTGGTCATCTCCTTTATAGCGGCCCGAAAGGGCCTGATGCACCACCAGGGACAGTTGGGGTGGTTGGTGCTGCTGGGAGTGATAACCGCTGTGATCACCTATGTCTTCTATGTGGCGGTGGAGCGTTTGGGGGTGGGCCCGGGAATCACCATCCAGTATCTGGGACCGATCCTGATGCTGATGTGGCGACGCTTCGTTCAACAATTGGAGGTTCCCGTCGTCGGCTGGCTGGGAGCGCTGGGAGCAGTCGTCGGAATCGGTTTGATCACGGGTGCTTTCACCGCCGACTACGCCGATGTGATAGGCGTGTTGGCCGGCTTGGGAGCGGCTGTCTCCTACGCCGCCCTGACGATCACGGCGGAGAAGCTGGGCAAGACCCTCCATCCTCTTACCTACAGTTCCTACAGCCTGACCCTTGCGGCGGTGATTTGGCTGGCAGCGCTTCCGGTGGAGGTTCCCGAACTCTCATTGGCAGGCTGGGTAGGAGTGGCCTGGGTGTCGATCCTGGGAATGGCGATAGGGTATCTGCTGCTGATGAGTGCACTTCGTCACATCAGTCCTGGTCCAATGGGGGTGGCGGCCACCTCCGAGCCCATAGTGGGTACGCTGACCGCCTGGGTGGCATTGAGCCAGGCCCTCTCAGCAGTGGAGACGATCGGAGTGGCCTTGACGGCTCTGGGCATTGCCGTAGTGCATTGGAGCATCCGCAAGAACCCCGGCTTCTAGGTTCAAACCCCGGCGGCCTGTCACAGGGCCCTGATAGCGTGGATTGCCAGTTGAAGGAGGAGTCTGTGTCGAAAGAGCGAATTGTGGAAATTATGGGGTTGATATCCAGTGCTCCGTGGCGGGAGGCGGTTACATACCGGAATTCCTGGCCTCACGAATACGTGGTGATCAAAAGGGACGGACAGCAGGCTTTGTTAGCTGCGTTTTGTGCCCGGATCGCCGCAGATGAGGGCGTGGAATGCTGGTTCTTCCACCAGAAGCGAAACTATCTGTTCCTGGGTGATTACAAGTACTGGACGATGACGGAGTGCCCGGACATCGACTTGGAGTCTGACGACTATGTGCTGAACCGGGCGCTGCTCTATCGGGACCGTCGCGACTTCGTGATCAGACCCGGTGACAGCGGTGTCAGGAAGGAATAGGGAACTCATGCGTGAGAGCCAACCGGGCGCCGAGCAGGTAGATGTCCATACAATATGGAAGCATGAGGCGCGTGAATTCACCCCATGGCTAGCTAAGAATCTGCACCTATTGGGGGAGGAAATCGGGCTCCGGTTGGAGTTAGTCGGCCAGGAAACACAAGTAGGCCGGTTCTCTTTGGACATCCTGGCGAAAGAAGCCGATTCGGACCAGGAAACCTTGGTTGCAATCGAGAACCAATTGAAGTGGACCGACCACGACCATCTGGGCAAGTTGCTCACCTACGCGGCGGGTCGTGGGGCGCAAGTGATGATATGGGTTGCGCCCGAATTCCTCCGTGAGCATGCTAAAGCTCTGCATTGGCTCAATGAGAGGACTGCGGATGGGACCCGGCTCTACGGTGTCAAGATCGAAGCTGTGAAGGCCCCGGTAGGCTCACAACCCGAGCCCAGATTCCGCAAAGTGGTCTACCCCGGCGGCTGGAACAAGGAACTCACCCTGCGTCCAACCGACCTGCCCGTCGAGAAGTTGATCCACCAAGAGTTTTTCAAGCCTTTGGTTGACAAACTGATCCAGAAAGGCGCTTTCAAAAAGCAACCTATCCAGATTTTTAGCTATAAGGATCGTGGCTTTCCTTCTCCCGTTAACAAAGGCATTTGGTACACGGTCACTCTTGGGGTTGAAGAGGCTGCCTGGGTGACCCTTCATATTGCGACCCACGAAAAGGATCTGACCAAATGCATATTCGATGCCTTGGAGGCGGATCGCCAGGAGATTGAAAGAACCATCACCGCGGAGCCATCATTGGAGTGGGACTGGCGGAGACATAACCCCTTTCTGTTCTCCGAAATCAACTCATTAAAGAGAGACGGCTCGATAACCGACTCACCAGCGAAACAGAAGGACATTAGAGCGTGGATGCTTGATCTCTTGCCCAAGTTCAAAGAAGAATTCGACCCACGGATCGAGAAGATCATGGGAGACCTGCAAGACCAAGATACGAACCACGGCTTTTGAGCAAATCGCTTTTGCCAGTTGAAGTGATCGGAGCGGGCTTGACGGCTATGGGAATTGCCGTTTGTGCACCGGAGCATCCGAAGACCCCCGGCTTGTGATATGCCCGGCTGCCTCCAAGGCAAGAAGAAGCGGGGCTTCCCTTGGCAGGACCCGAATAGATACCTTAGTTTATAGACTTAGCTAATATTACCTATAGATAAGTCCACAGGCAGACTAAGAGGAGGAGAAAGCCATGACTTCGATCGTGAACGTCCACCAAGCGAAGACGCATCTGTCCAAATTGTTGGCCCTTCGCGAATTCGTGGGATTGTGGTCTGGCTGGTTGGTGGTGGGGTTCATGTTAGGAGGAGTCCTCGGGCGGCGTAGTTTTGGGGGTTTGTGAAGCCGTGGGCGGTTCTGCGGAGGGTTTGGATTAGGTTGTTGATGCCTTCGAGGGGTCCATTGGAACGGCGGCTGTGGTGCCAGTTCAGGATTTCGTCGGCCCAGTTGAGGATGGTGTCCACGGTGTCGTGGTACTCGGGAATCTGTCCGCTGTTGTAGAGGTCCCCGAAACGGTCGAGGGCTTCCAGGGCGCCTTGGAGATCGTTGGCCTCGTACAGGCCGTAGAGCTCCTGTAAGGCGTCCCAGGCCACTTTGAGACGGGGATGAGCAGCGAACAAACGCTGGAGACGTCGTTGGTCTGCAGGGGTGAGATGGTCGTTTCGTTTCAGCAGACAAAACCGGGCTCTGAACAGGTCCGGTTCGTAGGCCGGTTTCACTCCTGGGGGTTGGCGGCGTTGCAGTTCCCGGCGTACCAGGGTCAGTCCTTGGGTGAACCATCGGGCGGCGTGGAAGCGGTCCAGGACGTGACGGGCTCGGGGAAGATAACGATGAATAGCTGCGCGGTAGGAGTGGGAACCGTCGGTGACCACGGTATTCACGTTCTGGCACCATCGGGGTCCTTGCGCGATGAAAAACCTGCTCAGAGCAGCTTTGGAGCGTCCTTGGATCATGTCCAACAGCTCTCCGGTGTCACCGTTGAGGATCACGGTCACATAACGATGCCGTTTGCGGATCGAGGTCTCATCAATCAACAACACCCGACAGGACTGTTTGCGACGATGATCTTGGACCAGTCCCGACCAGTCACAGAGCAGTCCCATGACCAGATGCCACCCCACACGGTGGCGGCGGGACACCGCACTGATCGGCATCACCTGAGCGTCTTGGACCAGCCTGCGCGCCAACCGGCGAGTGAGACCACCCTCGAACTGGGGATGGGTTTCCATATGACGCTTTCCACAATGGTTGCACACGAACCGCCGCTGGGTCCATAACAGCACCGTCGGGCGGCCGCCGTGCTCCAGATCACGGATCTCCCTCCGGCGACGGTCATGAACCCGCCGGCAAGAACGCCCACAAAACGGACACGATGACAACTTCCTGGTGGACATCACCTCCACCACCAACTCTGCGGGGGTGTCCACCACCACACCGGTCACACCAACACCACGCAGGTGCAACCGCACCCTCATAACATCGAAACTCATTGAGGCCTCCTGGATAGGCAGATTTACACCACCTATTCCAGCGAGGCCTCAACCCCTAAACAAGGACCCCCTCCCTACCCGAATCCCAACATATCGCGAAGCCTCAAATTGTTGGATCGCGCTCATGCCGGGGAGGAGATCATCCTCGCCAAAGCAGGCAAGCCCTACGCGGTGCTGGGGCCCCTTCCCCCACCCGAGGCCGCCCGCCGCCCCGGACGGCTCTCGGACCAGTTCGTCGGTCCCGAGATACTCGATCCTCTGCCACAGACCGAGCTCGACGCCTGGGAACGGAGATAATGCGGCTGCTGCTCGATACCCATGTGCTGTTGTGGTGGTGGACCGACAATTCCAGTCTTTCGATACGAGCCAGGAGCGCTATCGCCGATTCGGCATCCGAGGTGTACGTGAGCGCGGCCAGTGCCTGGGAGATCGCAACGCTGCGGCGCCTGGGGCGCCTTGACCATGCTCCCGACGCCGTGCGCCGCTTCCACGACTTGGTACAAGCGGATGGGTTTCAACATCTCGCAGTCAACTACCTGCATTGTCTGAGAGCTGGGACCTATTCAGTGGATCACCGTGATCCCTTCGATCGGATGCTGGCCGCCCAGGCTGACATGGAATTGCTGACCCTGGTAACCAGAGACGCCGCCTTCAGGCATTTCGGCACCGGCGTCCTTTGGTAACAACTCCCCTCGACACCTGTTGGCAGATGAGCCCTTTCGCTGAGAAGAGTAGAGGCGTTCTCTATGATGAGGTTGCAAGAATGCTGCGAATCGCCACTAACCCATGAGTTCCAGACAGGGCGAATCTGACCGGTTCTTCACCGCCTCGGGGATACCCCTGGCCGGTTGGTACGGCCCCGGTGATGTCCCCCCGGAGTCACGGGAGGCAGCGGCCGGTCCGCCGGGGGTACCTCCCTATTTGCGCGGCGCCTATCCCGGCATGTACCGGACCAAACCCTGGCGGGTGTTCCAGCTCAGCGGACACGGCAATCCCGAGGATGAGCGGGAGCGGATCAAGTTCCTGCTGAATCAGGGCGAGACGGGTTTCATCATGGAGCATGACCGCAACACCGCAGACCATCTCTACAACGTTGATCACCCCGAGGTGGTGGCCCGGCGTGAGGATGTCGGACAGACCGGGGCGGTTATCCAGAGCGTGCGGGACTACGAAACGGTGCTCGACGGAATCGACATGAGCCGCAACTACGCCCATCCCGGTGGAGCGGTGGTTCAGCACGCTCCCTTCGCGCTGGGGTGCTATTGGACCGTCGCCCAGCGGCGCGGCATGGATCTGTCCCGGCTGGCGGGCACCGGCCAGAGTGACTTTTTCCTCACCTACCTGGGGTGCATTCCCAAACGCCAGATCCCCACCGCGGCGGGGATCCGGCTCAACACCGACATCATCGAATTCTGCGGCCAGCATCTCCCCCGGTGGGTTCCGGTCTCGATCGCCGCATACAACGCCGCGGACACCGGTTTGAACGCCTATCAGGAGTTGGCCGCGCTCTTCGCCAACGCGGTGGTGTATCTCGATGAGATCCAACGCCGGGCGCCGGAGAACCTGGCGCGCCTGGCTTACATGGTGGGCGGAATCAACCTGCGGGTGTCAATGGACTTTTTCGAGGATATCTGCAAGATGCGGGCGGCCCGCAAGATGTGGGCCGATCTGCTGGGACGCCGCTATGGGATCACCGACGGGCGCGCCACCCGAATGCGAATCCATATCGTCACCGCCGGATCGTCCCTGACCTATCAGCAGCCTCTCAACAACATTGCCCGGGGAACGATCATGGCCCTGGCCTCGGTGCTGGGCGGCACACAGTCCCTGGGAGTGTCGACCTACGACGAGGCCATGTCGGTTCCCTCCGAACATGCCCACCAGATGTCGCTTCGGATTCAACAGATCATCCATCACGAGACCAACATCCCCGCAGTGGCGGACCCCTTGGGAGGATCGCACTACGTGGAGGCGCTGACCGCGGAATTGGAAACCCGCGCTTGGGAGATGTTTGAAGAAATCGAGAACAGGGGCGGCTTCGGGGCGGTGCTGGACGAGGGGTGGCTTCATTCCCTGGCCGCCGCCAACCAACTGGAGATGGCGGGCGCGGTCAGCGTTGGCGCCCGGACGGTAGTGGGTGTCAATGCCTTCACCGAGGATGTGACGCCTTGGGAGATGACCGGGTTCGAACCGGTGGAGGGAGTCTGGGAGAGCTCTATGGAGAGATTGAGCCTGGTCCGGCGCGAACGGGACGGGCGAACCGCGGTGGTCGCCCTGCGCGATCTGGAGGCGGCGTGTCGGGGAGACGCCAACGTCATGCCGGCTGTGATGGAAGCGGTGGCCGCACAAGCCACCTTGGGGGAATTCGGTGATGTGTTCAGCGAGGTTTTCGGCGACTGGAAGGTGCCGATCTCATTTTGAGCGTTGACCGGCCCGGCAAGGTGTTGTTTGCCAAGACGGCTCTCGACGGCCATTGGCGAGGTCCGGCGGTGGTGGTACACGTGTTGCGGGACGCCGGATTCGAGGTGATCTATCTGGGGATGGCCACCGCCGACGAGATAGCGGCGGCGGCGGTTCAAGAAGACGCGGACGTGGTGGGTCTGAACGTGGGGGGTAGTCTGGCGGTGGTGATGCGGATCCTCGATGAACTGGAGAGTCGCGCTCCCGACGCCGGAGTGATGGTGGGTGGAACCATCCAGCCTCAGCACCGATCGGCCCTGCAGGACCGAGGAGCCTCTACTTTTCCGCCCGGATCCATGTTTTCGGACATTGTTGAAGAGGCGCGGCGGCTGGTCGATTTCAGACGCCGGAGCAGAGAAGATATGACATCGGCATGAGAAATATGTAAGGAGGACGCCGAGATGATCGTCGACACAGGAATGCACCAGCGGGACACGGTCATTGGCCGGGCGACCATCGGGGACCAGTTGCGGCGCAACGCCGGACTCCAGCCCCACAAGCCGGCTTTGATTTTTTACACCACCGAGGGTGACCGAGAGGTGCACACCTACGGGTCGCTGAACCGGATGGTCAACCGTCTGGCCCATGCCCTTTCCGCGCGAGGGGTGGAGCGCGGCGATGTGGTGGCGATCATGTCCCGCAACAGTCCCGACTACGTGGCGATCTACTACGCCACCCTCAAACTGGGCGCCGCCCTGACGGGCATCAATTTCACTTTCACCGCCCGCGAGATCACCTATCAGGTGGATCACTGCCGGCCAAAGGTGTTAGTGGTGGAGTCGGCGTTCGTGGATCGCTTCGAGCCTATCGCCGACCAGTTGGCGGGCGTGGAGCATTTCCTGGTCTCGGATGTGGTCTCCGACGCCGGTCCGCCGGGCTGGACCCGGACTTCCACTCTGGTCGGAGAAGATCAGGATGCTTCGGAGCCGGAGGCAATCGTTCACGAAAACGACCTGGCCATCATCCAGTACACCAGCGGAACCGAGGCCTACCCCAAGGGGGTGATGATCCCCCATCGCAACTATCTGATCTCCACCACTCCCGCCTGGCAGTCGGCGCTGGGAATCGCCCCCGACGAAATCTGGCTGTTCCTGATGCCCTTCTTCACCATCGCCGGCCTGGGCAGCATGACCACCCTCACCCTGTTGGGCGCCACCTTGGTGTTAGTCCACGCGGTCGATCCTCCGCAGGCGGCCGAGATGATGGCCGACGAGAAGGTGACAATCATGGCCCAGACGCCGACTTTCTATCTGGCGATGACCCAGGTGGAGGGCTTCGAGGACTACGACTTCTCGAGCCTGCGCCGCTGCATCACCTACGGGGGCACGGTTCCTCAGGCCATGCTGGAAGGATGGGCCAAGGCCAACCCCGACGTGCTTTGGGCTACCTATTGGGGGCAGTCCGAACTCACCCAGTTGGGCTCGGTGGGTTGGTTTCGCAGCCTGGATGAAATACCCGGCGGGGACCCCACTTGGATAGGCAAAGCGGTTCCGCAGTTGGAGATAGCGGTGTTCGATGACGAGGATCAAAATGCCGAGATCGGCGAGTTGGCCTGCCGGTCTCCCTCGGCCATGGTCGGTTACTACCGCGATCCGGAGAAGACCGCGGAGGCGTTCCGGGACGGGTGGTTGCGCACCGGCGACTTGGTGAGAATCGATGACGACGGCAACCTGTTCTTCTTCGACCGCAAGAAAGACATGATCAAGAGCGGCGGCATGAACGTCTCCAGCCAGGAGGTGGAGCGGGTGCTCTACGGCTATCCCGGGATCATGCAGGTGGCGGTGGTGGGAGTCGCCGACGACTACTGGTCGGAGGCAGTCACCGCCTTCGCGGTGGCCCGCCCCGGCGTCGCGGTGGATTCGGATGCGGTGATCACCCACTGCAAACAGCACTTGGCGGGTTACAAGGTCCCCAAGGCGGTCCATGTGGTAGAGAACCTTCCCATTGACACCCAAGGAAAGATCCTCAAACGTGAACTGCGGGGAATGAGTGGGGCGTAAACCACCAGAAACGATCGCATGAACCGAGGAGCTTCTGGGCAAGAGACGAGCGAGACGGGGATCGTCTACGATCCGACCGACCCCGTTTTCTTGGATGATCCCTACTCGGTGTATGAGCGGCTTCGACAACAGTGTCCGGTCGGCCATGCGGCCTTGGGTGACGGTGGTGTCCGGGTGGTGAGCCGGTTCCGAGACGCAGCAGCGGTGTTGGGAAGCCCGGCCTCCCGGATGCGCGCGCCCGGAGGAGAGATTCCAGAGGTCCTGCGGGGAGGCCCGGCGGCCCGTATGTGGGCGCACAGCATCTCCATGTCAGACCCACCCGACCACACCCGCCTGCGCCGTTTGCTGACACCCGCTTTTACACCCCGGGCTACCGAGGGCTACCGTCCGATGGTTGAGCGAGTTGTCACCGAGGCATTGGATGCGGTGCAGCCGCGGGGAGAGATGGAAGTGATGTCGGAGTTTGCCATGGTGGTGCCCATGCGGGTGATCTGTGGGCTGTTGGGCATACCCGATGAGGATTGGCAGATTCTGATGGATTGGACTCCCGATCTGCTTCGCATGTTCGTTCCCGACGCCAACGACGAAGAGGGGATCGAGTTGTGCCATCGTTCCTGCGCCAATTTCATTGAATATCTGGGCTGCTTGGTGGATCGCCATCGGGAGTCGCCTACCGACAATCTCACTTCCCGTCTGGTGGCTCTGGAAGAGGTCGGAGACCGACTGTCCCGCGACGAACTGATCGCCACCCTTCGCGGCCTGCTCACCGCCGGGTTCGAGACCACCATGGGTTTGATCGGCTCGATGGTGCTGGGCCTCCTCCAGAATCCCGACCAGATGGCGATGCTGCGGGCCTCTCCGGACTTGGTGCCCAACGCGGTGGAGGAATTCCTGCGCTGGGAGGCGCCGCTTCATGCCCACTACCGCTATTTGACCACCGATTGGGAAGTGGACGGGGAGCGGATGTCCCCGGGAGAGAGGGTCCTGGCGCTGATCGCCGCCGCTAACCGCGACCCCGATCTCTACGATCATCCTGACCAGATAGATGTCGACCGGCCAGACATCAAGCACCTCTCTTTCGGTGGTGGTCGGCATCTCTGCCTGGGGGCGCCCTTGGCTCGCATGGAGGCACAGGTGGCGATCAGAGAGTTGCTTCGACGCTTTCACCCCATCCGGTTGGCGGCCAGCGAGTTTCATCGCCGGCCCCACTTTCAATTCCGGCTGTTGGAGAAGCTTCCCGTCACTTTCGGGGTCGTGGAAAAGGGGAGGTGACCCGGGAAGAAATCGTCCTCCGGGCACTAGTCTGGGAGGCGTCCTTTCCGGCCCTTTCACCGGAAGAGAGGAGCGCAGATGCTGCCGAAGATGTACAACTCCCGAATGGATGTGGATCCGGACTATGTACCGGAGTTCACCGACTGGTACAAGCGTCGGCATGGTCCGGATGTGGTATCGGTAGGCATGTACAGCGCTCATGGCTACCAAGCCGTTGTGGGGTCGCCGTGGATATGCAACTTCTATGAAATCCCGGGAGCGGAGATCTTCAATGAGACCTATGACCGGACCAGGATGGCCGACCAGCAGTTGGATGTGATCGTTGCCCAAAAGATATTCAACCACTCTCTGATGATCTACGACCAGGTGCTCACCGAAGGCATCCCCGACTCTGTTCATGACGATCCGCACCGGCCCAGCCTGGCCGGTACTGTGATCGGCCCGGCGGTCACCACCATCCGCTTCGATCTGCCCGTCACCGAGCGTCACCGGCTCCTGGAGTGGTACCGCGCCGAGGAATTCCCCCGCCTGCGGGGGGTGGCCGGGTTCTTTCGAGGCAGAGTGGGCTTCGAGGAGGGTAAGCACACGGTGTATCCGGGAAGCGAACCGGAGATCATGGTGATGCTCGAATGGGGAAGCGTTGCTCATGCCATGGCAGAAGGAGATGCAGACGATGTCATCGGTCGTCATCAGGAGGCGATGGGACCGGGATTGACCCGTGCCAGCTATCACGTGGTCAGACATGAATACTCCCTTCGGCACCCGGATTCCTGGGTCGCGTAGACTGGGTCGCCGTCCCCAAGTTCAGCCGTTCTCTCTGTTCTAGGTGTGGTTCGTTTGGAAACAATTCCTGTCACATGCAGGTTGGCTCTTTAGAAGTCACCCGGGAGGTTGTGATTAGCGAGCGCTAGGCTGGTGAGCGCCCTTCCCGACCCGTTCGGCGCCAAGAGAGGAGCAGGGATTGCTGCCCAGGATGTACAACTCTCGTATGGATGTGGATCCGGACTACATCCCAGAGTTCACGGACTGGTACAAGCGACGGCACGGTCCCGACGCGGTATCGGTGGGTCAGTACAGCGCTCATGGCTATCAGGCGGTGGTCGGGTCACCGTGGATTTGCAACTTCTATGAAATCCCGGGCATCGAGATCTTCGCGAGGTCTATGACCGCATGAGAGCGTCCGACCCGCAGTTGGACGTGGTCATTGCTGAAAAGATATTCAACCACTCCCTGATGATCTACGACCAGGTGCTCACCGAAGGCATCCCTGACTCTGTTCATGACGACCCGCACCGGCCCAGCCTGGCCGGAGCCTTGGTTGGCCCGACGGTCACCACCATCCGCTTCGATCTGCCCGCCGCCAAGCGATCTCGGTTGTTGGAGTGGTACCGCGCCGAGGAATTCTCCCGGCTTCGGCTCTTGCCCGGCTTTTTCCGCGGCAGGGTTTGTTTCGAGGACGGGAAGCACACGGTGTATCCGGGAAGCGAACCGGAGATCATGGTGATGCTCGAGTGGGGAAGAGTCTCCTATGCCATGGCAGAGGGGGATGCAGAGAGTGTCATCGGTCGCCATCAGGAGGCGATGGGACCCCTTCTAACCCGTCCCAGCTATCACGTGGTCAGACACGAATACTCGCTGCGGCATCCCGAATCCTGGGTGGTCTGAGGGAGCAGGGACATGCGTTTCAGTCTGGCCGTACCACTGCAACGGACAGTCAACGGGCGTTATGAGTTCGATTTTGACGCCTTCATAGCCGAATGCCAGGCCGCTGAGCGGGCCGGGTTCTATTCGGTGGTTGTGGGGGAACGCCGGATCGGGGTGACTGCCTACACCACCAGCCCTCATGTCCTGGCAGCCTCGGCTCTGCAAGCTACCACCCGTCTGAATTTCGCCATAACGGTGGTGCAACTCCCACTGCGCGACCCCTATCAGGTGATTCAGGACGCCGCCGTCCTCAATTCGCTGTATCCGGGTAGGTTCCGGCTGGGAGTGGGGGCGGGATACAACGAACACGCCTTCGAGATGTTGGGAAAGAAGCTCTCCCGACGGGGTCGGGACATGGAGGAGGGACTACGGCTCATCAACGCTTTTCGCCGTGGCGAGATCAGTATTGATGTGGGCAGAGGACCGGTTCCTGCTCTGGATCCCGCCATGGGTCCGCACATGCCGGAAGTGTGGGTGGGCTCATGGGCCGAAGCGGGGGTGCGGAGAACCGCTCGGCTGGCGGACGGGTGGTTGCCCGACCCGATGCGCACCGGGAAGGTGGTGGCCGATCTGGCCGAGGTCTATCGGGCCGAATGCCGGGAGCATGGGAAGAAACCTCGCATCGCCCTCTTGCGGGAGGCCTGGCTGGCCGACACCGACCAAGAGGCCCGTTCCCAATACGGTCCGCACGTCGTCCACGCCCATGCGGAATATTTTCCGCGCATGAAGGGAGGCTGGAAGAGTGAAGAGACGGGAGAGGGAAAGCCCTATGACGTGAGGGTGGACCCGTGGCTGAGAGAAATCGAGCGCAAAGAGGAGTTAGCCCTTCATCACCTGCTCGAGGATCGGTTCGTGGTGGGATCGGTGGACACCTGGATGGAGCTTCTGGAGGGGTGGATAGAGACCATCCAACCTGAGGAAATAGTGTTGCGCTTGCGTTTCCAAAGCGGCCCCCCACCCCACGACACCTTAAGGGTGATCGAGCGAATCGGCCGCGAGATCATTCCCCGGTTCAGCTAAAGGTTGGCGGTTCGACTATCCATCTGTCCAGTCCCCCTCCTTGGGTGCGTCTCCTAGGGGAACCTCTCCCCATCTCGCGAAATTCGCCTCCCCCCTTTCCACCCAATGGGCCCTCCCCCGCCACCGCCGCGGAGGTTCGAGCGCGGGCCGCCAGGGTCTTGGCGGAAGCCCGGTTCGGAGTATGACCTGCCAGCGGGCCGGTGACGTCGAGGTGGCCCGGGAGGTTTTTGTGGCTTATATCAATATGGATCGGGGCGGTGACAGTTTCAAGTTGGGCGGATGGGGTTTCTGGAGAAGTACGATGTATTTTTCGCGCATTCGGGCAGGAACCCGAGTCGACCAAGGAGCAGAGCATGAGCGTTAAAGAGGCGACCTTCGAGGTGGAGACCGGTGCTCGCCGGGTGGACGGTGGGACCTGGAAGACGCGGTTTCATCGGCTGGTCGGCGCTCGGCCCGGGCCGGCCACCGCCATCGTGGCGGGGGTGATAGGAGATAAACCCCTGGCGGTGTTGGCGGTCCATGAGCTGCGCAAGATACTGCTGGGATCCGATTTGGCCGGAACGGTGACTCTGGTTCCCGCCGCCAACCTGTTCGGTCTAACCGCCGGAACCCGGCATAACCCCGACCTCTTGGAATTGAACCGTCGGTTCCCAGGTCGCCCCATGGGATTTCTGTCCGATCAGGTGGCGCATGCCCTATTGAGCGCCTTACTGGAAGAGGCCGACTGCATTGTTGACCTTCACTCGGGAACCCCCGCCCGGGGATTGCACTACACCTACGACTACGGTGATCTGGAGTTGAGCGCTTCCTTCGGTTACCTGCCGGTGGTGATCAACCGTCATGTTCCCGGCCAGTTGAGCCATGCGGCGACCGCGGCTGGGGCTTCCTCTTTCCTGGCCGAGTTTGGTGGTGGAGAATCCAACGACCCCACTCTGGGGGTGGAGGGGTGCCTCAACACACTGCGGTATCGGGGTCATCTCGACACCGATCCGACCGGTCCCGATCACGTCCCCATTCTCAACCAGATCAAAGTATTCCTGGCTTCCCATGCGGGGGCTCTCGATGGGCGCTACGGGCCCTCCCAGGTGGGTATCCGCGCCAAGGCTGGCCCGGTGGGATGGGTGACGGATTTGGTGACAGGGGAGCGAATCGAGGAATTCGTAGTGGATGAGGTCGGCAGCCAAGCGGGAATGGGACCGGGTTTCGAATTATGGGGACCCGGACCTATGCGGGAGTTCACCGTCACCGAAAAGCCCTATTTGATGTTGGCCCCGGCCCGACCCGCCATCGTCCAGCCTGGCGAATTCACCTACGCGGTGGGATGGCCCGGCAAAATGATCCCCACACCCCGAAGGCACTAGCCTTTCCCGCCTCAATGCCGAAATGGTGTATATAAGCTAGATAGTGAATCAAACCGATTGGTATGTAAAGAATTTGTCATACCGACTCAACAACCTAAAAAGGAGAACCACGATGCGAAGAAACCGCCGCTATTCGCGATTGAAGCTGATCGCCGTGCTGGCCACGCTGGCCTTGTTGGTAACTGCGTGTGGAGGCGACGAGGACGAACCCGCCGCCACCACTGCGGCTGCCCAGCCAGACACGACCACCGCCACCACAGCGGCTGAGGAGGAACCCACTCCGGAGACCACCACTGCCACCACCCGCGCTACGACCACCACCACGGCGGCGGAGATGGAAGAAGTGGAAGAGGAGGAGATGGAAGAAGAGGAGGAGATGACCGAGACCACCCAGGCCGGACCCACCAAGGTGGATGGCGGCACTCTGCGGATGGTGATCGGAACCGAGCCTCGTTCTCTGAATCCCTCCATAGCCACTTCCAGGTTTGCCCAGCACATCTCGCGGGGAATCATCGATGTTCTCATGGAGAAGAGTGCCGATAATCATCCGGAGCCGAGTGGCCTGATCACCGCCTATGAGCAGGTGGATGATCTCACTTGGCGTCTTACGGTCCGAGAGGGCGTGTCTTTCCACAACGGTGAGCCTTTCAACGCTGAAGCGGCGGCGGCCTCGGTGCGCGCCAACCGCGACACCGGCGGCTTGCGCGTTTACTTCACATTGATCGCAGACGCTCAGGCCATTGACGACACCACCTTCGAGATCACGACTACCGCTGCATCGGGAATCGGCTTGATCCCCGCTCTGCTGACCGAGACCTTTGTGTTCCCGCCCGCCTATCTGGCGGAAGTGGGCGCCGAAGAGTTCGGTCTGGCGCCGGTCGGCACCGGTCCGTTGGTGTTCGAAGAATGGGTACCCGGACAGATGATTCGGGCCTCGGCCAATCAGGACTACTGGAACGGCGCCCCGAACCTTGACGGAGTCGAGTGGACATTTGCGGCTGACGCCAACACTCGTTTGGCGCTGCTACAAACCGGCGACGCCGATATGATCGTCACCCTGTCGCCACAGCTCTTCGACGATGTTGAGGCGGACGGCAATTTGGTGCTCTCTGCCGCGCCGGGTGGTTTCAAGTTCTTCATGGGCATGAACATCAACAGTCCTCCCCTGGATGACATCCGTCTCCGCCAGGCGATAGCTCACGCCATCGACCGCGAAGGTCTGGTGCAAGGTGTCCTGGAGGGCCGTGGCGGAATTGAGAACGCCAACGCTTTCCATAATTTCTTTGCCAGCACCGGCTCGCATGTCGACGATTACTACGCCTACGACCCGGACCGGGCCAGGGAATTGATCGCCGAAGTGCAAGCCGAAGGCGAGATCCCGCCGATCCCGATCAACTACACGATCGGCCGCTACATCAGCGACAAGGACATCGGCGAAGCCGTGGTCGGAATGCTGCAGGCGGTCGGACTGCCGCTGGAGGCCCGTGGGCTCGAGCCCGGCGAGTTCATCGTGGCGCTGTTCACCAACCAGTTGGGTGGTACCCACCAGTTGCCGTTCGACGTTCGGTATCCGCATGAGGACGTCTTCATGCGCACCACCTTCACCTCCGCCGGTTTGGTGAAGGCCTGCACCGATGAGCGCTTGGATGAACTAGCGGTCATCGGCGCCACTGCGCAGACCGCAGAAGAGCGCAACGCGGCGTACAGCGAGGTTGAGAGGATCGTGCTGGTCGACTTGGTCTGCTGGGTTTCCTTGTTCGACCAAGTGGACAACTTCGCCTACACCACAGGTGTGGGTGGCTTCAACCACCGCCTCGATCTGCAGATTGACTACGAAGGTCTCTACTTCCAGGAGTAGAAGCCAACTAACAACACAAGACAACTGACGAGGGGGTCGACATCAGTCGACCCCCTCGTTTTCTTTAGCTCGTCTCTTCTTTAAGCTCGGCGCCTAGTTGACCGGGGGTCGTCGGTTGGCCCAGGGCTGGGCTTGCTCCAGTTGTCCGGCCAGGCTGAACAGCAGATCGTCGCGGGCGTAGCCGGCCACGAAGTGGACTCCGATAGGCAGACCATCGGCGTTCCAGTGAAGCGGCACCGACATAGCCGGGAGACCGGCGAAGTTTGCCAGGGCGGTGAATGGTATATATCCGAAAACGGTGACCAGATAGGTGTCGATGTCGGCCGTCATCATGTCGATGTAGCCCAGCGGCGGAGGAGGAGTGGCGACGGTGGGCGTCAGCCATACATCGTATTTTTGAAAGAAGGGCGCCACCGCTCGGCCTGCTCGGTGCATGGCCCAGGTGGCTCTCACCAGATCCACGGCGGTGAAGTCGTAGCTTTCCCCGCCCAACACACTGATCACGTTCTCCAGTTCATCATCTTTGGGGCGTCGCCCCAGTTGCTCGGCGTATTCGTCCAGCGAGGCCTGCACATTGGCCGCAATCAATAGTCGGAAGGCGGCCCCGGCGGTCGGGCGGTCCCACTCCGGGCTGTCCTCTGAGACCTGATGGCCCAGTTCCGACAGCAGTTCAGCGGTCTTCTCCACCGCCTCCACACAATCGGGATGCGCCGGGCCCGCCGCGGTCGAGGTGGTCATGGCCACCGACAGGCGACCGGTCGGCCGTGACACAGACGACAGGAATGAATCTTTGGCGGGCGGCACCGAATAGGGATCGCCCGGCGCCGGACCGGTGGTGACATCCAACAGAGCCGCGCTGTCGCGCACGGTCCGGCTGAGAACATGCTCGGCGCTCAACCCATTCCAGGCTTCGCCGTAGTCGGGTCCGGCCGGGGTGCGTCCCCGGGTGGGTTTGATGCCGAACACCCCGCAACACCCCGCCGGGATTCTGATAGATCCCCCTCCGTCGCTGCCGTGAGCGGCGGGCACCATCCCTGCGGCTACCGCCGCCGCCGATCCGCCACTCGATCCGCCGCTGCTGTGATCGATGTTCCAGGGGTTACGGGTGGGACCAAACAGGCGAGGCTCGGTGGTGGGCGCCCCTCCGAATTCGGGAGTGTTGGTCTTACCGGCAATCACCAGTCCCGCCGCCCGATAGCGACGGACCAGTTCGCTGTCGTGGGGAGCCACCTTGTCCACGAAGAAGGCACTGCCGGCCACGGTGGGCACCCCTGCATAGGCCGCCCGCAGGTCCTTGAGCAGGAAAGGAACCCCGGTGAAGGGACCATCGGGCAGGCCGCTTTCAATGGAAGCCCGGGCCTTGTCGTACATCTTGCGGTTAACCGCGTTCAGCACCGGGTTCAGTTGTTCGATCCGCTCGATCGCCGTCTCCAGCAACTCGGTGGGAGTCGCCTCTTTGCTCTGTACCAACTCGGCCAGTCCTATCGCATCGTAATCCTGGTACTCCAACCTCGGGCTCCTTTCGATTGTCAGTCCCAAAATAGGAGGGACTATCGGGATTTTGCCGCCAAAGGGTTACTCTATGTCTCTAGTCGTCACCGGGTTCCAACCATTCTTTTTAGCATCGCAACCCCCAACCAGATAATTGAGGATGGTCGGCGTCGTTATGACCTTAACGGGTTCGTGGCGGAGTCTGCGGCGGCGGAGGCGGCAGGGTTCCACTGCGTGTACACCGGGGAGCGGCGCAGTTCCGGCGCCACGTCCTATTCGCACAACCCGATATTGCTCTCCGCCTATGGCTTGGGGGCAGTGGATAGGATCATGTTCTCCGCCGGGCTGATTGTGCTGCCTCTTCACCACCCGGTGGAAGTGATCCAGGACGCCACCATGTTGGCGGCTCTCCACCCGGGACGTTTCCGGCTGTGCGTGGGCGCCGGGTACATGCAAGGTGACTTCCAGCTATTGGGGGTGGATCATGGCCAGCGGGCGGCGCGGATGGAGCAGGGCCTGCAAGCCATCGACGCCTATCGCAATGACCGCGAGATCGTGCTGGACGGTCCCTATCTCGGCATGACTCCCGTCAGGGACGAAGCCGTGGCCGACGTGGAGTTGGAGGTGTTCGCCGGTGCTTGGTCGGCGGGTGGAGTTAAGAGGGCGGCCCGCTATGCGGACGGTTGGATCACCGGCCCGATTCGTAATATCCACTGGCTGGCCGACCTTGCCAAGGTGTATCGGGAGGAATGTGAGAAGGTGGGAAGGAAGCCGAGAATCGCCATGCTGCGAGAAGCCTGGCTGGGCGATACCGACCAAGCCGCTCGTGACACCTACGGCGAGTTCGTGCTCGGGTACCACCGGGTCTACATGGAGAGAGGCAACAGCTATCACCCCAAATACGAGCCGTGGTTCGCCGACCTCTCCGGTCCGGCTGATCTGACGGTGGAACATGTGCTGGCGGATCGGGTGTTGTGCGGATCGCTGGAGCACTGGCTGGAGACTCTTCCGGAGTGGATAGAGCTGGTTGGACCCGAAGAGATCATCCTGAGGCTCCGCCATTTTCAAGGTCCTGGCCTGGAAGAGACTCTGGAAACGATCGAGGGGATAGGCACGGAAATTGTTCCCCGCTTTTCGGGATACGCCGACCCGTCCCGTCTCTGAATGAGAGACCTGGCAAATGGCATACTTTTCGTGGCATCTGCCGGAGACCGCCGTTCGGCCGGCCCATAGGGACCGAACGTGAACAAACCCACAGCGGTTCTTGAAATCGAAGATCTCCGGGTGGTGTTCTCTGAACGGGGTTTGGGGAGGAGACCCGACGTGGTGGCGGTTGATGGAGTTTCCGTTCATGTCGAGCAGGGCGAGATAGTGGGATTGGTGGGCGAGTCCGGATCGGGCAAGACCACCCTGGCGCTCGCCACGGCGCTATTGGGAAGCATCACCGAGGGCCGAATCCGTATCGAGGGGCATTCCATCATCGGCATCTCCCGCTCGGGTATGCGGCGGCTGCGTTCCCAAATCCAGGTGGTCTTCCAAGATCCGCATGGTTCGCTCGATCCTCGTCAAACCGTACGCCAGGGACTTTCCGAACTTCGGTCCCTCCACCCCGATCGAACCGGTTGGGTCACCGACTCCGAACTGGTGGCCAAGGTGGGGTTGACCGAAGACCTCTTGGACCATCTCCCTCATGAGTTGAGCGGGGGCCAGGCTCAGCGCGTCTCGATAGCCCGCGCTCTCCTGCTGCGCCCTTCACTGCTGGTGGCCGACGAGCCGACTTCGGCTCTGGATGTCTCGGTGCAGGCTCAGATTCTCAACCTCTTGCTGCAGTTGCGTGCCTCGGAGAGAATTTCGGTTCTCTTGATCAGCCATGACCTGAGCGTGGTTCGCAATCTCTGCGACCGCGTGTATGTGATGAAGGACGGTGTGGTGGTCGAAGAGGGGGAGACCGAGGATTTGCTGGAGTCGCCCTCCCATCCCTACACCCGTCAACTGATAGAAGCCATTCCCGGCAAGGACTGGGATCGATCGGCTCTCGGAGACGTAGACGGCGGGAGTATCGGGGAGGTCTCCCGGTGAGCTTCGCCCGGTTCTTGGCGCCCAAGTTGCTGGGGGCGCTGGTCACTCTGCTGATCGCGCTCAGTCTGGCCTTTTTCCTGGCTCGCACCGCCGGCGATCCGGCCCGAAACATCCTCGGGGAGTTCGCCACCGAGGAGCAGGTGCTGGCCAAGCAGGTGGAGTTGGGATTGGACAAGCCGTTGGCTGTTCAGTTCGTGAACTATCTCGGCCAGTTGGCATCGTTCGATCTGGGCAAATCCCTCCGCTACAGCCGCCCCAACTGGGAGTTGATCCTGGGCCGCTTTCCCGCTTCGATCCAACTGACAGTGGCGGCGATGCTGATCGCCACCCTGATCGGGCTCCCTCTGGGGGTGGTGGCGGCGCTCAAGGAAGGGAGAATCTGGGATCGTATCTCGGTATTTGTTGCTCTGCTCGGCCAGTCCATTCCCCTTTTCTGGCTGGGTCTGATGTTCATCCTCTTATTCGCGGTGGCTTGGGGGTGGCTCCCAGCCGGGCAGTCGGGGACTTGGCAGCATCTGGTGCTGCCGGCGGTTACTCTGTCGGTGCTCCCCATGGCCCGCATCGCCCGCTTGGCCCGCTCCAGCCTGAGCGAAGTGCTGGAGGAGACCTATATCACCTCCGCCCGGGCCAGAGGGTTGAAAGAGCGCACGGTGGTCATCACCCATGCGATTCGTAACGCCGCCCTGCCAGTGGTGACCATCATGGGACTCCAGGCCGGGACGCTCCTCTCCGGCGCGGTCACCGTTGAGTTCGTGTTCGCCTGGCCGGGGCTGGGCACCCTGGCCACCCAGGCCGTCCAATTCCGGGACTTTTCCCTGGTCCAGGCGATAGTCATAGTGGGGGCCGTCACCTTCGTGCTCATCAACCTGTCGGTGGACGTCCTATATGGGATCATCGATCCCCGGATCCGGGAGCAGGGATCATGAGTGAAAGAGAACCGAACACCCCGGTGTCCGAAAAAGTAAACCGAGGGAACCGTTGGACGCGGAACCGGTCGTTATGGCTGATGGGATTGCCGTTGGCACTGTTGGGCTTGGTGGTGCTGGCGGCGCCGCTTCTCCCGCTGGCCGATCCGGGGATCCAGGATTTGCGAGCCCGGCTTATTCCCCCCATTTTTCTGGAGGGGGGCTCATGGACACAGCCGCTCGGCACCGACCAGTTGGGCCGGGATCTTTTGGCCCGCATCATCTACGGCGGCCGGTTGACCTTTGTGATCGCCATAGCGGCGGTGCTGGTGGGCTCGGTCTTCGGGACTTTGCTGGGAATGATCGCCGGTTATCGCCGAGGCTGGGTCGACACCATCATCGCCCGGGTGGTGGACGCCCAACTGGCGCTGCCTTTCATTCTGCTGGCCATTGCCATCATCGTCAGCCGGGGCCGATCCTTGGTAGTGCTGGTGGCGGTGTTGGCGATCATCAGTTGGGCTCAGTACGCCCGGGTGATTCGGGCCGAAGCGCTCTCCCTTCGAGAGAGGCCTTTCATTCTTGGGTTGCGGGCTGCGGGCGCCTCGCCCACCCGCATCATCCTCCGTCACGTCCTTCCCAATGTGGGGGGCACGGTGTTGGTGCTGGCCACCTTGGAGGTGGGGACCATGATTCTTGCCGAGAGCGCTCTCAGCTTCCTGGGACTGGGGGTGGTCTCCCCCGATATCAGCTGGGGCGGGATGTTGGCCGGCGGCCGGGAGTTCATCCAGGACGCCTGGTGGGTGGTGGCCTTTCCCGGAATCGCTATCACCTTCGTGGTGCTCTCTATCAACCTGTTGGGCGACGCCCTCCGCGCTCGATACGACCCCCGCAAGCGGACCTACCTGTAGTCATGGATCCCCTACTCAGCATTCGGTCTTTGCGGGTGGAGGCCACCAGTTCGGTGGGGACGATCGTGGCTGTGGACAAGTTCGATCTGGATGTTTACCCGGGGGACGTGATCGGGCTGATCGGAGAGTCGGGCAGCGGAAAGACCACCGCGGTCAGAAGCATTCTGGGCCTCACCGA
This sequence comes from Acidimicrobiia bacterium, assembly GCA_965261135.1. Taxonomy (GTDB): domain Bacteria; phylum Actinomycetota; class Acidimicrobiia; order Spongiisociales; family ZC4RG35; genus Bin76. The sequence continues at coordinate 2,446,979 of OZ253443.1, read as the reverse complement.
GCGAAACGTCCGCATCACCCGGGGTTCGGTCTTTTTCCATGGACAACAGGTGCTGGGAGACGGCAAGAATCATCTGGGCCGCCTCCGCGGACGTCATGTGGGAATGGTTTTCCAGAACGCTTCCAGTTCGCTCAACCCCCTGTTGAGGATCAATACCCAGATGAGACAGGTGCTCAAGGCCAACCGCTCCGGTCAGAGCGCCGCCGGCCGGGCGAAGAGAATTGAGGAAGTTATCTCCCGGATGGGGTTCCACGATCCCAAGCGAGTATTGAGGTCCTATCCCCACCAACTGTCGGGAGGAATGCGACAGCGGGCTGCCATCGCCATTGCCATCGTTTCCGAGCCCGAGATCGTCATCGCCGATGAATCCACGTCGGCTTTGGATGTCACCACCCAGGCCGAGGTGATGGAATTGGTGAGGGAATTGGCCACCGATATGGGGCATTCTTTGATCTATGTCACCCACGACCTGCTCTTGGCCGCCGAAGTGTGCACCCGGATGGCGGTGATGTACGGAGGAGAGATCGTCGAGTTGGGCCCGACTTCGGTAGTCGTCAACTCACCCCAGCACCCCTACACGCTGGGTCTTTTGAGGTCGGTACCGGTGTGGGCTAAGAAGGCGCCGCTGGTGGGAATCGACGGGACCCCACCGCGGGTGACGCCCGGGTTCGTGGGATGTCGGTTCGCTTCCCGATGCGCCCACGCTGTGCAAGCCTGCTCGGATGTCGATGTGGATTGGACACAGACCCATCACGACCACGGGTCTCGTTGCATTCAGCCCGAGGGGGCGCCGCTTCATTCCGGCGGTGGGTAACAGGTGGTGAATATCGCCGCGGTGCTCTCTGATCGAGCCCGGGAGGCTTCGGATCGGACAGCTTTGGTTTTCGAGGAGGGCCAGACTTGGAGTTGGGGAGCGCTGGACCGAATATCGGCCTCCGCGGCTCAGGAACTGAAGGAGCGGGGAGTGAGGCAGGGCGATCGAGTGGCCTTGGTGATTCCCAACTGCCCGGAGGTGGTGGCGCTGCTCTTCGCGTTGTGGAGAATGGGGGCGGTCCCGGTGACCGTCTCCTCGCTCTATAACCGGGATGAACTGGCCAAGACGCTGGATCAAACCCGCCCGCGGCTGGTGATGACCACCCTGCAAACGCCGCCGCTGGATGGGTGGGAAACCCTTTGCGTGGCCGGGCCCAGTATGGGAAGCTGGGATAGGGCCTTCAATATGCTGGAAGCTCTGGAATCGCCGGTGGAGATGGAGGAAGACGCCGAGGCGGTGGTGCTGTTCACCGGAGGAACCACCGGCCTTCCCAAGCCGGTGGTCACCACCCACGGGGGCACACTGGGGGCCGTCAGGCAGTTGGCCGAAGTCTCCAAGGGGAGGCCCGGGCCCTTCCAACTGGCCCATCCTGCTGTCCCTCCCAACCTGCTGGCGCTGCCGCTCTTTCACAGCGGAGGTCAGCAGACCCTGCTTTTCGCTTTCTATGTGGGTAGACCGTTGTTGTTGATGAAGCGCTTCGACGCCCGGCGGGTCGCGGAGTTGGTCGCTCAGTACCGGATCGACAATCTGTTCCTGATGCCCACCATGCTTTATGACCTGTGCGCGTTGGAGGAGTCGGTGGACCTGGCCTCGGTAAGAGCGGTATTGGTGGCCGGACAGGCACTCGACTCCCAAGTTCGGCGACGATTCGAGGAGCGCTTTGGCATCCCCATTGCCACCAACTATGGCTCGACCGAAACGGGACATGTGGCGGGATGGACTCGGGCAGACCTAGCCGCGGGCCGCTGGAAACCAGGGTCTGCCGGTCGGGTCTATGACGGGGTTCACCTGGAGATCCGCGACGAAGAGGGCAAGGCTCTGGGATTGGGAGAAGTGGGCGAAATCTGCGTGCGAAGTGACCTTGCCAAGGGTTATCTGGGCGACCGGGAGGCCAGTGGGAAGCTGGTCCGAAATGGATGGGTTCACTCTGGTGATGTTGGTTACGTCGACGACGACAGAGTGTTATTCCTGGTGGGGAGAAAGCGGGACATGATCAAGACCGGAGGGTTTCAGGTGTGGCCTGCCGAGTTGGAAGAGGTCTTGCGTTCCCACCCGGCAGTGGCGGATGTCGCAGTGATCGGGGTTCCCGACCAGCGGATGGGCGAGATTCCCAAGGCTTTTGTGGTGGCGTCTGATATTGTTTCCGACGGAATGGACGCCGAGTTGATGGAGTACGTGAGAGACCGCCTTGCGCACTTCAAAGCCATCAGACAGGTGGAGTTCGTCTTCGCCCTGCCCCGCACCGAAACCGGCAAGATCAACCGGGCCCTGTTGGAGAAGCCAAACCTGGAGAGGACCACCCAATGAAAAAGAGTGAACACGACCTTTTGGGAGAACAGTGGGACGCCGAGGCGATGGAAATCGAGCCGGCGGTCCTGGAAAAAAGCGTCCTCTATGAAAAGAATCCCGAAAAGCCCATCGCCTATGTGACTTTCAACGTCCCCGAGCGCCTGAACGCCCTTCCCATTGCCTCCCTGGAACGAATCGGGGATCTGGTGAAGGAGGCGGAGGTGGATGACGACGTGAAGGTGATCGTATTCCGGGGCGTGGGGCCCTGCTTCGGCACCGGCGCCGACGCCTCGGAGTTGGGCCATTACATCGGCTACGGAAAGGGAAAGGACCGGACCTCCCGGCGACGCCCCGCCCAGCGCCAACGAATGCTTCCCGACCGCAACCTGATCTTCGGGGCGTTCACCAATCCCATCACCAACTGCCTGAAGGCCACCATTTCCCAGGTGCACGGCTACTGCTACGGGGGGCACATGCAGATCGCCCTGGCCACCGATCTGGTCATAGCCTCCCCCGACGCCCTGTTCACCCATCCCGCCTTTCGCTACCTGGGCGCCGCTCCCCAGGACATGTACGCGTGGATAGAAAACCTGGGGCTGAAGAAGATGAAAGAGATCATGCTCACCATGCGGCCCTTGGAGGCGTCGGAGGCCGAGCAAATCGGGTTCGTAAACAAGGTGGTCCCACGCGAAGAGTTGGATCGCTGGGTGGATGACTACGCCACCGCCATCACCATGATGCCTCTGGATGGAATCATGATGGGCAAGGCCATGATGCAGATGGTGATGGAGGCTCGCGGCAAGGGAGTGGGTGAGATGACCGGATGGGTGGGCCACGGCTGGGCCACCAATCTGGTGCTGGAGGAGGGAGAGTTCAATTTCCTCCGGGAACGAAGGGACAAGGGCCTGGCCCGGGCCCTCAGAGAGCGCGACGAGGCGGTGGCGCCCTTTTTCCGGCTGGGAGGGAGGATGAAGCCCACTGATTCCGATGGATCCTCGACATGAAGTTCGGGCTTCTGGCCTCCCATCAATACCTGCATTCCGACGACCTGCAACAGAGGCTCGCCGAGTTATGGGATCTGGCTGAGACCGCCCAAGAACTCGGATACGACTCAATGTGGACCATCCACCATTATCTGGCCAACCTGGCCACGTTCCAGCCCATCTCGATGACCGCCCGACTAGCCGGGCTCACCGACACCATGACCATCGGCACCGCCATACTGCTGGCGCCGTTCCTGCATCCGGTCCATGTGGCCGAGGAGTTTGCCACCTTGGATCAGATCTCCGACGGCCGAGTGGTGCTGGGGTTGGGCGCCGGATATCGCGACAACGAGTTCGATGCCTTCGGCATCCCCCGGGCGGAGCGGGCGGGCCGGCTAACCGAATCGATCGAGATCATCAGGGCTCTCTGGAGCCGTCAGCCCGTCGACTATCAGGGGCGCCACTACCAGGTGTCGGGCCACACAATCAGCGTTCCTCCTCACCAGCCCGGAGGTCCTCCCATCTGGATCGGAGCGGGAGGCAAACCGGCGGTGAAACGAGCCGCTCGCATGGGAGACGCCTGGTTCGCGCCGGGTAACGCTCCGAGTCCCCGATATCTGGAGAATGCCTTGGCATTGCACGACCAGGCGTTGGCCGAGGCCGGGAAGACCCGGGAGGGAAGGGAATATCCCCTGATCGTTGAACTCTTCTGTGGTCCCGATGACCAGACCGCGGTCCAATCAGCTCTGCCGTACATAGAGAAGGAGTACATGATCTACTCCGAGTACGAAGCGATCTCCTGGCAGAAGTCCCGTATCGAGGAGTTGGTCCGCGGCACTTTTCACATGGGCTCACCCGCCACCCTGATCGCAAGGATCGAATCGCTTCGGGCGTTAGGCATCAATCACGTGATCTTTCGCCCGTTTTGGACCGGGATGCCCGCTTCGATCTCCACCGATTCGGTGAGGCGGTTCGCCGAGGAGGTCATTCCGCATTTCCGAGGCGGTTAGCGCCTCGCTCGACACACTTGGGAGAAAACCCCTAACATACTGACCGGTCGGAATGGAAGGAAAAGGGCAGTCCAAATAATGAAATTCGGAATCATGAATCTGTTTCCATCGGCGGGTGAGCAGGAAGACCACCAGGTGCTCCACGACACCTTGGAGGAGATCCAAATCGCCGATCAACTGGGTTTCGATTCGGTGTGGCTGGCCGAGCACCACTTTTCCCGCTATGGCATACTGGGCAACCCACTGCAATTCGGAGCGGCGATCGCCGCAAGCACCCGCAAGATCATGGTCGGAACCGCAGTGATGGTGGTTCCCTTCCACGACCCGATTCGCCTGGCCGAAGAGGGAGCGGCGTTGGATGTGATCAGCAAGGGCCGGTTTCAGATGGGAGTGGGACGGGGATACCAGCCCAAAGAGTTCAAGGGTTTCGGGGTGGATCCGGCGGAATCTCGGGAGCTCTATGCCGAAGCAATGGATATCGTCACCCTGGCCTGGAGTCAGGAGGGCTGGTCGTATCGAGGACAACACTTCCAGTACGACGACCTCACCACCTACCCACGGCCCTATCAGGCGGGCGGTCCGCCCCTGGTGCACGGCGCAGTTTCTCCCAGTTCTTTCAGACAAAGAGGCCTGGACGGCTCCAACATCATCACCTCTCCCAACTTCACTCCGCTGGGCAAGATGAAAGACAACTTCGCGGTGTATCGGGAATCTCTGGTGGAGGGGGGCTTCAACCCTGCCGACTACGAAATGCCGTTCATGCAGCAGGTGTGGGCAGGCGCCGATCCCGCCGACCTGCGGGAGGCTGCCGAAGCCGCTCTACGTTATTACCAATCAGTCGGCAAGGTGATCCCCGGATCCGACGATGCGCTTGCCTCGGAAGCGGCCTATTACGCCAAGGTGCGGGAGAACATCGAGCTTCTCACCTTGGAGCAGACTCTCACCCACGGAGGAAACTTCGGCTCGGTCGACCAGGTGGTCAACACCCTGAGCCTGCTGGGCGAAGAATTGGGTGTGACTCATTACATCGGCTGGTTTCGTATACCATCGCTGGGTCGGTCCGCTGCCCTGACGGCCATGGAGACGTTCGCTGCCGAGGTGATCCCCCAATTGCAGACGGCCGATCAGTTGGCTCTGGTGTGAGCGTCAGCGAAATCCACCATGTCGCCCTGCCGGTGACCAACTTGGACCGATCGGTTGCGTTCTATCAGCAAGTTCTGGGCTACCGGCCGACTCTGAGAATGAAACAGGAGGGAGAAGATGTGGAGAAGTTCCTGGCGCTTCCGCCCGGCACCACCGGTCGCTCGGTGTTCCTGCAAGGCCCGTCGCAATTGGGTCAGATCGAACTAATCGAATGGGATGATGGGCTGACGCCGGCAACGAGGCCGGGAGGAATGAAGGACTTGGGCGGGTTTCTCATGTCGTTTGAAGTCAAAGAGGGAGACACGATTGACGATCAGTACCGTCGGGCGCAAGAGGCTGGCGCCGAGTTTCTGTGCGAGCCTCTGGCTGTGGAACTCGAGAACTACGGAGTGATCCGGTCCTTCATTGCCAAGGATCCCGACGGGTATCTGTTGGAATTCGTAGCTCTTCCCACCCGGGCGGAGATTCTGGCCTACCGTAGTAAGCAGGCCCAGGATACCTAGGACCCCACCAAAGGACTGACGAGCCATGCCCACCGCCAACCTCAGCCGTCTGTTGGAGCGCAACAAACATCGCTTCGGCGACAAGGAAGCGGTGGTGGACGGGGAGATGCGGCTCACCTACCTTCAACTGGACGCAGCGGTTAGCGAGATGGCCCAGGGACTGTCCGACCTTGGATATGGGAGGGAAGACATAATCGCCATCCTGGCCGACAACTCCTATCGCTACCTGATCGAGATCCTGGCCATCAACCGGATCGGAGCGGCCTTTATCCCTCTCAATTGGCGTCTTCATCCCCGCGAGCTGATCTACATCCTCAACCATTCCGGAGCGGTGGGACTGGTTGTCGATCAACGGTTCCACGACAAGGCAAGCGAGACTCTTGCTTCCTCGCCCGCTATCCGTCATGTCATTACCCATGCCGACCAAGGACTGCCCGGCTGGCACATCTACGAGGAAATGATGGCTGCCGCCGCAGGAGCGGTGGTTCCCGACGCGCAGATGGGCCTTGATGATCTGGCTCGCATCCTTTACACCTCGGGCACCACCAGCCATCCCAAGGGAGTGATCACCACCCACGGAAACGTGATCTGGAACCAACTGGGCCAGATCCTGGAAATGGAAATGGTCCCTTCCGACCGGGTCATGCTCTCGGCGCCGCTCTTTCATGTCAGCGGATTGGATGTCCCCGGACTCACCGCTCTGTACATCGGAGCGACCCTGGTGGTCGTTCATAGCTATGCGGGCCGGGAGATCGTGAAGCTGGTGGCGAAGGAGAAGGTGGCGGGAGGGGTGCTGGCCGCTCAGATCATCCACGAGATCATGAGGATGGAAGACCGAGATCAATACGACCTCTCGTCGCTGAAGTGGATCATCTTCGGAGGGCTGCCCGCACCGGTCTATCGCCGTTTCCAGGAGACCTTGCCTCACGTGCGGCTGTCGGAGGCCTATGGCATGACCGAACTGACCAACGGCGCCGCCTACCTAGAGGCCAACCCTCCTCCCGACAAAATAGGATCTGTGGGGAGGCCCTTTGCCAACATCGATCTTCGGATAGTGGACGACGCAGGCCGACCGGCGCCGCCCGGGGAGCCCGGAGAGTTAATCGCCCGCGGACCCAAAGTGTCGCCGGGCTACTGGAACGATCCCGAAGAGACCGCCGCCGCCTTCCGCGACGGGTGGTTTCATTCCGGTGACATCTGCCGCATCGACGCCGAGGGCTATATGTGGTTCGTGGACCGCAAGAAGGACATGATCAAAAGCGGTGGAGAGAACGTAGCCAGCGCCGAAATCGAGCGAATCCTCGCCAAGCACCCCGCAGTGGCGGAGACTGCAGTTGTAGGAGTACCGGATGAGCGTTGGGACGAGGTGCCCAAGGCCTTCGTGGTGGCGCTCCCCGGGATGACTGTAACCGAAGAAGAACTAGCCGCCCACTGCCGCGCCAACCTCGCCAAGTTCAAAGTTCCCAAGCACTTCGAGATAGTGGATGCCCTAGTCCGCAACGACTCCGGCAAAGTAATGAAAAGATGGCTCCGTGACGCAGGAAGAGCCAAGTTCAGGGGTCTAGAGAAGACCTAAGACGCCGCTCCGTCCGATGAAGCCATGGGGCGTAGGGAGCCCTGATAGGCTCCAGCCTTCAAGAAAGGCTCCGATCCACGGGCACCATTTTATTCCAAGTATTGTGCGCACAGCGTTTAGGGCTGAAACCTGGCGGTGATTGGTAATCGTCCTCACGGGGGTCAAAGATATTCCGTTTCCTCCAAGCTATCAAACCCCAGATCTATCTGATGAGAGCTGTTAGGCAGGGAGATTCTTTACAAATTTGTGCATATCCGCACAAGCTTCTTCCGAAGGAGTAGCCTTTTCATAGTCAATCAACACCCGACATGCTCTGTTGACAGATTCCTCAACTGTGCTGGTGTGCCACCACCAGTTGCCCTCAATTGTGGATACTCTGTAGGTGCTAGCCCCGTTTTGATTCAGAGTGATGGATACGGTATTGGTCTTGTCGGAAACCTTGATTTCACAGGTGTCTGCCGCGTCATCGATGAAGAATGTTTCGCCGTTATATTCGTATTGTGTCATATCGCTTCCTTTCTGGTGTATGGCTGACGGCTGGGATGAAAGTCATCCCACCTCTTGCTGGGCAAGTGATTCGGCTTCGTTGAGATGCCTCGTAGGGATCAGGGAACCGGGCCGCTCGGCAAGGCTTCGCGACACTCCTGTTACGGTTGTTGCGGGCCTCTCCTCATTCTGTGATGGCGGTTTGGTTGCCTGACTCTCTTTACTTGCCCTTCTTCTTTGACGTTTTGATGGTCTGGGTGATGGTGGTGCGAGGGTGTCGCTTAGCTGTCGAGGGCTTTACGAAGCGGCCCGACACCGCGGAGCGGTGGACTTTCCGAGTTGCCATGGTTTTCACCTCCTTTCTTCTATTTCACACAATACTACACACTCCGGGAGGGATCGCGAAGTGATTAAAATGGGGAGTGTGACCGCCGCGTTAGATTTGCAGACTCCGTTTGGGGAACCTGTTGAGGAGATCCCACTCTCATCAGCACCTCTGGTCGCTGTTGTGGCACAGGTCAGGTTTCCGCCCATTGTGTCGATCACGCGGGAGGAGTTCATCGGGCCTTTCCAAGAGAGGATCCGAGCGGACTATCCCGTTTTACGCCAAGAGCGTGAGGCGAACATCGTTCTCACTCAGGAGGGTGTCAGTTCCGCAGGTCAGTCCAATCCGATCTGGCGGTTTCTTGACCGCCCGACAAATCCAGCCTGGAAAGTCTCCTTGGCGCCGTCATTTGTTGCACTCGACACGTCTGAGTACGAAAGTAGGATCGACTTTCTCAGGCGGCTTCACGCAGTCATCGATGCGCTGGCGGCCACCATTGCTCCCTCCACTTACGATCGGGTCGGTATCCGCTACGTGGATCGGGTTCGTCTCGATGAGATCGAGATGAACCTTGGTGCCCTTGTCAAACCCGAAATGCTAGGCGTGGTCACAGTCAACCCGGGTGAGGGCGCGGAACTCGTACATAGCGTCTCCGACACATCCTATCGAATCGGGAACGCTACGTTTCACGGACGCTGGGGATGGCTCCCCTCTAATGCACAACTCGATCCCCTTCATGGAGAAACCATCGCTTCTCCCTCCTGGATCCTGGATCTTGACATGTACACAACCCAGGTCAGCAGATTCGATGTCGATCAGGTGATTTCAATAGGGGCCAGTTTCGCGGAACACATCTATCGGTTCTTCCGGTGGGCTGTGCGCCCTGATCTGCTCCGCCAATATGGTGGTGCAGTTTGAACGTAGGAATCCCGTTCTTGTTGGGAGGATCCCAGATTGGCCAGAACCCGGTTTTGCATACAGATACTGGACCAAGCGGTGTTCTCTCCACTTGGACAGCTATTGGCACAAACAGTGGGGCTGCCTTTACGGACAACCAAAAAGGTTCTTTCCTGCTAATAGGGATTGGAACAACATACGGCCGTACCTATCTTCACGAACCACTGTCCAGCCAACGTGCCTTAGCGGAACTCAGGAGCAAGACCGAACTGACTTGGACACAACTTGCGCAAGCATTGCGCGTACAGCGTCGGTCCTTGCACTTTTGGGCACAAGGTAAAAGCCCTAGTGCCTCTAACGTGGAGCGCCTCATGCAGATCGTTGGGATCGTGCGGGCCCTTGACCTAGGAGATCCAGCCAAGACAACCATGCTCCTATTGGAACCGGGAAATATGGGGCCATCAGCTTTCGATCAGCTGTGCCAAGGGAACAACAGAGATGTGAGCGAAATGTTCAAGTCCTTTCACGATGTCCGATAGCGAAACTGCAGAGTAGACAGCAAGACATGGTCACGTCGGCGACAATCACCGGAACTGGGATGCCGGTTCCTTCGCCGGATCGGGCGGGGCCGGGGGTGCTGGTGCGGTCGGAGGGAGTGGCGTTGCAGTTCGATGCGGGACGGGCGACTTCTATGCGTCTGGCGAGTTGCGGGGTTTCGCCGGTTGACTTGGATGCGGTGTTTGTCACCCATCATCACAGTGATCATGTCAGTGGTTTGGAGGATCTGGTGATGTCGCGGTGGATTATGGACCGGCTCGACGAGGCGCCGCCTCTTCCGATCTTGGCGCCTGCCGGGCCGGCGACGGACTTCTTAGAGAGGATGCTCGACCCCTGGGAGCATGATTTGGAGGTGCGGAGCGCCCATACCTGTAGGGGGACCCGCCCTGGCCTCGAAGTGACGCCGTTTGAGATCGGAAATTCTTTGATCGAAGTCTGGTCGAAGGGCGAGGTTCGGGTGTTAGCAGGGCCGGTGCGGCATGAGCCGGTCTTCCCGGCGGTGGGGTATCGGGTGGAAACGCCTGCCGGAGTGGTGGCTATCAGTGGTGACACCTTGGTGTGCCCCGAGATGGCTGCTCTGGCCGGCGGAGCCGATGTTCTTGTCTACGAGGCGATGCGCTTCGAGCTGATCCGGGCTCGTCCTGAGCACTTGCACTTTGTGCTGGACTATCACGCCGACACAGTGCTAATAGGAGCCCAAGCCCAAGAACTTGAGATACCAACTCTGGTGCTGACCCACCTCATCCCGGAGCCGGTCACCGAGGAGGATCGGCAGGGTTTTGTGGACGATGTCCGCTGCGGTGGTTACACCGGAGAGGTGATAGTGGCCAACGATTTTGACACCGTCACCCTGGGGTAGAGTCCTGCAGACGGAGGCACAAAGAAAATCCCTACCGGTCGGTATGTTTTGCCGCAGATAGTGATATATTCGGAGAGGGAATACGACCAAAGTTGCGTCCGTACGAAAAAACGACGATCGGAGTTCAGATAATGAGAAGAACCACACGATCCCTGCTTGCGCTCTTGCTGGTATTTGGGTTAATCGCCGCAGCCTGCGGAGGAGATGACGACGCCGCACCGGCGCCCACCACCGCCGCACCGGCTCCAACTACCACCGCGGCTCCAGATGAACCAGCGGTTGAGGAGACAACCGAGACCACTGCAGCCGCCGAAGAGCCCGAAGAGGAAATGACTACCGATACCACCGAGGCAGCCCCCACGACCACTGCTGCCCAGGAAATCGTGGTAGAGGAAATGCCTATGGGCGGCACCTTGCGGATGGTTATCGGCGCTGAGCCTTCCACGCTCAACCCCATGACCGGTACGCGGTCCGACCAGGTCGTGGCCATCTCCATTATCGAGAGGCTGGTCACCACTGACGCCAACGCGGTTCCCTCAACCGACGGCTTGGTCAATGGCTGGGAACGGGTTGATGATCTCACCTGGCGTTTCACGATGAGGGAAGGCGTAACCTTCTCCAACGGCGAGGCTGCCAACGCAGAAGCGGCGGCTTTCTCCCTGACTACCCACCGGGACACCGATGGATCCGTGTTGAAGGGCTTTTTCCAAGTGTTTGCGGATGTGCTGGTAGTGGATGAAACCACTTTCGAAGTCACAACCACTATTCCCACCAATGCGGTGCCGGAACTGTTGGCCAACCTCTACGTATTCCCGACTCTGTATTACTCAAATGTGGGACATGATGGCTACGGACTGGCCCCGATCGGCACCGGTCCTTTTGTGCTTTCCGAGTGGAACGCAGGCTCGTCGATCGTGGCGACCCGCAATCCCGACCATTGGCGAGGCCAGGCGTCGTTGGATGAGATCGAGTGGTCCTGGGCCGGCGATGACGCCGCCCGGGTGGCTCTGCTCCAGACCGGGCAGGCCGATCTGGTGGTGAACGTGCCAACCCAACTCCAGGATGATGTAGCCGGCCAGGATGGTCTGACTATCCATCCGGTGGCGGCTCTGTCCAACATGACCATCTTCATGGTGGCCACTGCTCCACCCTTCGATGATGTCAGGGTCAGGACCGCGGCTGCCAAGGCCATCGACCGTCAGCTCTTGGTGGACGCCATTTTCGACGGCACCGGGGCTTCGCCGAATACCAACTTCTTCCATACCTTTTTCCAAAGCGTGGACGGTGACGAAGAAGCCATCAACTATGATCCCGACGGAGCAAGTGCGCTACTGGCCGAAGTGGGCGGAGAGGTGTCAATCACCAACACCTACACCACCGGTCGCTATCCCAGTGACGCCGACGTTGGCGAGGCTATCTCCGGCATGCTGGAGGCGGTCGGATTCAGCGTCACCCGCAATCCTCTGGATGTGGGTACGTTCTTCGGACAGGTGATCGGCGGTGAGTTGGACGGAATGTTCATGTTCGCCACAGTGCCCGTCTACCCCCACGAGGATGTGCTGGTGCGGGCGTTCATGACCAGCAACGCCATCACCAAGACCTGTCCCGACGACCGGATCGATCCCTTGGCCGACCAGGGCTTGGCTGCTACCGAGGCAGGCGAGCGGAACGCCACCTATGACGAACTGGGCCGGATCGGAATCGTAGATCTGGTGTGCTGGATTCCCCTCTATGAGCAGGTGCTCTCCTATGGATACAGCGATCAGGTACACGGGTTCGTACCCGCCCGGGATGACCTCCACGACTACTTCTTGATCTCGATGGGCTAAACCCCCAGCCAACTCGAAAGAGAAAAACGAGAAGCGAGTCCCCTTTCCGAGGGGACTCGCTTCCTCTTAAGGCTGTTGTTTCCGTCGCTCCATGTAAGCGGCGCGGGTATTCAGTATTTCCTGACGGGTGGGAAGCGTCAGCAGTTCGATCATGGTGCCGTCGGGGTCTTCGCACACCACCGCCCTGATGTCTCCGTAGCCGTCGATGTGCGAGGTGATCGGCTCCGACCAGAACTCCACCCCTTTTCTGGTCAACCGCTTGCAGATTTCCTCCAGTTCTTCGCCGGTCACCTCGAAAGCCATAAGAAACGGTCCGGGGTCACCGGGCCGCTTGGGAGGGTTGGCCGGAGGGGGCGATGAGGAGGGAAAAGACCACTGAATGAGTTCCACCTCACCGATGGTCACCGACCCCGCCTGCAGGATCGCCACCTGTGCGGAAGTCCCCTGGGGAAGACGAATATAGAGATCATGTTCGGGATCGCTAACCGTCGCTACCAGGGTGAGCCGGAACCCGAGGATATCCCGGTAGAAGGCGATGGAACGGTCCATGTCTGTAACGGAAAGAGAGACATGATGAACCGGTCCCAAAGGCATGGCAACCCTACCGGTATCTGGGAATGACTTCTCTGGCCATCATCTCGAGGCTGCTCATGGTTAGAGAGAAGGGCATCCCCAGCCAAGACATGCGGAAGATGAAGTGATCGAAACCGGCCGCGGCAAGATTGTCTATCCCTGCTGCTATGTCGTCGGGCGATCCCCACAGAAATGCCTTCTGACGCAGGTCCTCGAACATGGCGCCGAAGAATTCGAGATAACGGGAGTAGTCGACGTACTCGTCCCTGATAAAGCGCCCCGCCTCTCTTTCGGCCTGGGCGCGGTTGGTCGAGACGTAGGTTTCCCTGATAATCGGATAGCTTTGGATCCGCTCCAGACGTCCATGAGCCGCCGCTTCTTGGCGGAAGTTCTCCAGATTTCCGATGACCCAGCGCGGCTTTGCGTGGGGTGAGGGAAGCCAGGCGTCACCGATCCGCGCCGCGCGAAGAATGGTTGCCGGAACGCCGGCGCCTACCCAGAGGGGAGGCCCGCCGGGTTGTGCAGGGGGAACGCTGATGGTCTGGTCCACGAGTTGAAAGAACTCTCCCTGGTGGGACACGGGGTTTCCCGACCACAACGCCCGCAGCACCTCCAGGGATTCGACGAACCGCCTGCCGACAGTCTTGGAGTCCACTCCGAAGCTTTGGAACTCATGGTTGCGATATCCGGCGCCAACTCCCAGAATGACCCGGCCTCCCGAGAGTTGGTCGAGGGTAGCCACCTCTTCGGCGATGTGAACGGGATGGGCCAAGGTGCTGATGAAGATTCCGGTTCCCAACTTCATGTCTCCCGAAGCCGGGATGAGGCGCGCCAGCAACGTCAAAGGCTGGGGGATCTGCAAGCGGCCCAGGTAGTGATGTACGCCGAACACCGAGTCGAAACCCAGTTCCGCAGCGGCGGTAACGAATTCCACGGTCTCTTGCAAACGAGTGGCCAGCGAATCGGTCCGCGGATATTGATTGCTGAGAAGGATCCCGAACTTCATGGGCACCGACATTAGAGAAGGTCGCAAGCGCGGCTGAAACCGGGTCGGCCGGCCAGATCCAAAGGTGGCTATCCCCTCGGCCAGATCGTCAAGGTCCCATTTGACCCCAGGTCATTCCTTAAGAAGGCTTTGGATCGGTCCAGATCGGTTACTGGAATCGAGACCGGATGGACCGGTCCCAAAGGCATGGCGACCCTACCGAAAGCGGGGGATGACCTCTCGGGCCAAGAGTTCGAGGCTTCTCATGGTGAGCGAGAACGGCATTCCCAGCCAGGACATCCGGAACATGAAGTGATCGAACCCGGCTTGGGCCAGGTTGTCTATCCCGGCTGCAATGTCATCGGGCGAACCCCACAGAAAGGCCTTTTGCCGCAGGTCGTCGAACATGGTGTCGAAGAATTCGAGGCGGTAGCCGGAATAATGGAGGTATTCATCCCTGATGTAGCGCCCTGCCTCCTTCTCGGCTTGGGCGCGGTCGGTGGAGACGTACATCTCCCTCAGAATCGGGTATCGCCTGATCTGATCGAGCCGACCATGAGCCTCTGCCTCCTGGCGGAAGGATTCCAGATTGCCGATCGCCCAGCGCGGTTTCACATTGGGGGAGGGAAGCCAGGCGTCGCCGATCCGAGCTGCGCGCAGGATGGTGCCAGGAGCGTTGGCGCCTATCCACAGGGGAGGACCGCCGGGTTGGGCGGGAGGAATGCTGATGGTCTGGTCTTCCAGCCGATAGAACTCTCCCTCGTAGGTCACGGGCTTGCCCGACCAGAGTGCCCTGAGCACCTCCAGAGACTCCACGAACCGCTTACCCTTGGTCTTGGAGTTCACACCAAAGCTGTGGAATTCGTCGCGTCGATATCCGGCGCCCACTCCCAGTATCACCCGGCCACCTGACAGTTGGTCGAGAGTGGCCACCTCCTCGGCGATGTGAACGGGATGGGCCATGGTGCTGATGTAAACCCCCGTTCCCAACTCCATGTCTCCGGAGACCGGGATGAGGCGCGCCAAGAGCGTCAGGGGCTGGGGGGTCTGCAAACGAGCAAGGTAGTGATGTATCCCGAATATCGAGTCGAGTCCCAGTTCAGCGGCGGCGGTAACCTGTTCCACGGCCTCCTCCAGCCGGGTTGCCAGCAAATCCTCTCGCGAAAACTGATGATTAAGCAGGATCCCGAATTTCATGGGCGCGGAGGTTAGAGAAGGTCGGAAGCGCGGCTGAAAACGGGTCGGCGGCCGGTTCGGAAGGCGGCGAATCCCTCGGCCAGATCCGAAGTTCCCAGTTGGCGCTCCAGAGCATTCCATTCCCTGCGCCGAGAGGCGGCCCGTGCGGAGCGGTCGGAGACCAAGAGCCTTTTGATTTCGGTGATAGCCGTCGGGCTGGACAAAACGATTTCTCCGATCAGCGCCATCACTTCTCTCTCCAGATCGTGAGGGGGAACCACTGCGGCGAACATCTCCGGAAGGTCGGCGGCGGTGAGGGCGGTTCCGGTCAACATCAACCGCCCGGCACGGGCGGGGCCCAGGGCTGCCGGAAGTCTCCAGCTCGCTCCCCAGGCTGGAACGAAGCCGTGGCGAACGTGGGCATCTCCAATGGGCGCAGTGGAGGCGGCCACTGCCAGGTCGCAGGCCAGCACCAACTCGAGACCTCCTGCGAAGGCCGCACCGTTCACCGCCGCGATCACCGGCAGGGGAAAGTCCTCGATCCGGTCCAAGAGGTTGTTGGCCTCTTCCATGTAGGCGGCCAGGTGTTCGGGTTGCTTGCTGTCCAGCATGGCCCCGGCAACTGTCACGTCCGCTCCTCCGCAGAAGACAGGGCCGACGCCGGTGACTACCACGGCTCTGGTGTCGGGGCTGGACTGGGCTTGGGTGAGGGCCAGGTCGATGGCCGAAACCAGGTCGGGAGATAGGGCATTGGCGGATCCCGGCCGATTCATCCGCAGCCAGCGCGAAGCCGAGCGCTGCTCGATCTGCAAAGGGGAGTTCACCGTTTCTCCGGTCGGGGAGAAGTCCGTATATTCGTTTGGCATCAACTCTCGAAGGAGGCTACCTGTCACCAAACGGGCTGGAACCACATGACCGCTCCACTGAAAATAACCTACTTGGGATCGCTGGTCCGCATTCTTCTCAATCGCCCTCATCGCCGCAACGCCCTGGATGAGGAAACCGGCCGGGCCCTCTTCTCCGCTTTGGAAGAAATAGCCGACCGGGATGATCTGGCGGTTGTCGTTCTGGAAGGAGCGGGGGACCATTTTTGCGCCGGCTGGGATTTATCCGAATTCGACCGACTAACCGCCTCCGATGACGACGAAGTGGCTTCCTACATGGTGCAAAACTGTCGCCTGCTGCGCCGACTGGGGGAAATACCTCAGTTCACCGTGGCGCTGGTGCAGGGAAGCGCGGTCGGGTTCGGGGCGGCTTTGGCCGTGGCGGTCGACTTGGCGGTGGCCGACCCGAACGCCCGGTTTTACTTTCCCGAAGCGGAACTCGGTTTGGTTCCGGCGGTGGTCCTACCAGCACTGGTTGAGTCGTTGGGAGTGCGGGCCACCCTCTTGTCGGTGCTGACCGCGACCCCCTTCCGCGCCGAGCAGGCACTGGCTATGGGGATGGTGGCTATGGTGGCCGATGCCGAGGACAGGGAACGATTCGTGGGGAGGTTGGAGAGGCTTTCACCTTCTGTTGTGAGGTCCACCAAGCGATTGGCCTCCGAGGCGTCCACATCTTCGCCTGGAGAAGTCGAGGATCTGGTGGCCAAGGCGGGACTGGCGACGGTCCGCTCTGATGAGGCCACAAAACTTCTGGGCGCCGGCTGAATTCGGGAGTGCTCCGAGCGGGTATAGAGTTTAAACCGTTTGGTATGAAAACGAGCACCCAGCGCCCGGCCCCGGTGGATTTCGACATTATTGAAGTTTCGGGAGACCACTGTAAAACCAATGGCCGGTAATCTCCTCCCTTCCGGCTGATCCGGTGCGTCTCAGCCTTTTCCTCTCCGCCCAGGCTGACCTCGGTGAATCACCAGCCGAACGCTTACGGGTCATCACCCATCAAGCCCAACTCGCCGAGTCTTTGGGATTTGAGACGGTCTTTTTGGGACACCATTATCTCTCCTCCTCCCAGTTTTTGCAGCCGCTGTCCACCGCCTCCTACCTAGCGGCGGTCACCGACCGCATCCGGATCGGGTTGGGCATTTATCTGGCGACGCTGCACCATCCACTGGCGCTGGCCGAGGAGTTGGCCACCCTGGATGTGCTGTGCGGAGGCCGGTTGACGGCTGGATTCGGAGTGGGGTACCGGCGAGTGGAGTACGAGGCGTTGGGAATTCCCTGGGCTCACCGAAATCAGCGCATTGAGAAATATCTGGAACTGATGCGGGCGCTGTGGAAGGGAGAGACCGTCGCATACGACGAGGATTGGGGAAAGACCGACCGGGCAAAAGTGCATCTGAGACCCGTCCAAGTCGGCGGACCGCAAGTCTGGATGGGCGCCTTCGGGCCCAAAGGTATCGAGCGAGCGGCCCGGCTGGACGCATCCTGGTTCGGCACTCCCGATGGAAGCGTTTCTGTGGTGGCGGAGCGTTTCGAGATCTTTCGGGCGGCGCTCCGTCGGTGGGGCCGTTCCGAGCACCGCGCCTACCCGTTGGCCAGGGAAGTGGCGGTGGCCGAGAGCAGCGAGGCGGCTATCGAGGCAGTCTGGCCTCATCTGGCCCGTCAATACAGGGGTTATCGATCCTGGGATTCAGCCGAGCAGTTAACGGCCAAGAACGCTCTGGCGGAGCACGCGGCGATTGGCGACCCGGATCAGGTGATCGCCCGTTGCCACGCCTATGGGGAGGAGGCAGGGGTGACCGAGATCATGTGCCGCGTGGATTGGATGGGAATGGATCCGTCGATAGCGGAGCGGAGCATTCGGCTGTTGGGCGCAGAAGTGGTGCCCGCCTTGGCCGGGGTTTAGGACGGGCCAACCCGCCATGGATCCCCGCACCTACGACATTCTCCCCATAGACCGGGTGATTTTCGGAGCCGGGAGCGTCCGGTCGCTGAGCGACGAGTTGGATCGACTCGGTAGCCGATGGTTGCTGTTGACCACCCCCAGCGTGTCCGAGAAGACTCCCCTGGCCGAGCAGGTCATGGAGTTGGCGGGTCCCCGGTGGGTGGGAACCTACAGCCGCAGCAGCCAGCATGTTCCCCTGCGCAATGTTCTGGAGGCCACCCGGATGGCTCGCCGACTGGAGGTCGACGGGCTCCTGGCTCTGGGCGGCAGCAGCATTGCCGATTTGGCCAAAGCTGTGGCCATGTGCCTGGCCGAAGACATCACGGATTCCCAGGGGTTGGAGGGGATGAGGATTGAGTTCCGGTATCCCAAGACTGTCCGTCTGCCGGAAATGAGCGGTACGCCGCCGCCCATAGTCACCCTGCCGACCACGTTGTCCGCAGGAGAGTTCACCCACGGGTTCGGTATCACCCACGAACGCATCAAACGTATCTATCTGCAGCGGCCGGTAACTCCCAAGGTGATCGTGCTTGATCCGGAGTTGACGGTGAGCACCCCCCAGTGGCTGTGGGCTTCCACCGGGATTCGGGCGGTCGACCACTGTGTGGAGTCTCTCTATTCCATTTCGGCGCAGCCGGTCACCGATGCCCTGTGTCTGGACGGATTGCGACGGCTGGTCCACAACCTGCCGATCTCCGTGACTGACCCCGGAAACACCGAAGCCCGCGCCCAGTGTCAGGTGGGAGCTTGGGAGTCCTTCTTCGGAATTGTCAACGTGATGTCGGGGTTGAGCCACGGCCTCGGTCACCAACTCGGCGCCTGGTGCAACGTTCCGCATGGCATGACCTCCTGCGTGCTGCTTCCGCAAGTGATGCGATTCAATCTGGACCACGCGGTGGCGCCCCAAGCCCGGATAGGGGAGATACTGGGCGCCCAGGGCGATGAAAACGCCAGAGCTGAATTCGCCGCTTCGTTGCTGGAAGAATTCATAGCCGGCTTGGGGTTGCCAACCAGGATCCGAGAACTGGGTGTCGACCGCTCGGATTTGAGGTTGGTGGCCAGATCCGCCATGGAGGACATGGTGGTGAACAACAACCCCAGACCGGTAAACTCGCTCTCCGAAGTCACCGCTTTATTGGAGGCTGCATACTGATGGTGGCGGAAGCATGACTGCCAACCTGGCCCAGATTCTGGACTGGAATCGGTATCGCCACGAGACCAGGACCGCTCTGATCTATGAAGACCAGGAGTGGACCTATGCGGAGCTCGACGATGAAGTGAACGCGGTAGCCGCCGGGTTGCTCTCGATTGGCTTGGGGGAGGGTGACATGCTGGCGTTGGTGGCCCGCAACTCTCCCTCTTATCTGAACACCACCCTGGCGGTGGCCAAGATCGGAGGGGTGTTCCTTCCTCTCAACACCGGTCTTCACCAAAGGGAACTCGACTATCTGCTCGGGCACTCGGGAGCGGTGGTTGTAGCAACCGAAGATGAGTTTTTCGAGGTGGTTTCCTCTATCTGCGCAGGTCTGTCGGAAGTTCAACACCTGCTTTCACTCTCTCCCACGGTCCCCGAAGGCTGGGTAGGTTATCACCAGCTTCTGGAGGCCCATGCCGGGGAGCGGGTGAAAACCGTGCACAGAAGCGACGACGATCTCCAGCGGATCCTGTACACCTCGGGCACCACCAGCCGTCCCAAGGGGGCCATGATCACCCACGGTAACTCCAACGCCAACATGGACGCCCAAGTGGTGGAGTTGGGGCTCACCCGTGATGACCGGATCCTCAACTTCGCGCCTCTCTATCACGTGGGCGGGCTGGACATCCCCGGCTTTGGGACCTGGTATGTGGGGGCCACCATGATCCTTCTGCGGCGGTTCGACGCGCGGCGGATCTTGGAGGTGGTCACCAGGGAGCGGATCACCGGGATGGTGATGGTGGCCACCATGGTGCATCTGATCAGGAAACTGGAGGATCGCAAGGATTACGACACCGACTCTGTCAAGTGGCTGATCTTCAGCCAAGTGCCGGAGTCTCTTTACCACGAGACCCGCGAGGTATTTCCCAAAGCCCGTCTGATCGAAGGCTACGGGATGACCGAGACTTGCAACGGGGTGTCCTATCTGGATGAGGCTCACATGCTTTCCAAGACCGGTTCGGTGGGACGACCCATGCCGCGGGTGGACATCCGAGTGGTGGACGAGTCCGGGGCCCCGGCGCCGGTGGGTGAGCTGGGAGAGATCGTGATGCGCGGTCCCACCGTGGGGCCCGGCTACTGGCGGGATCCGGTGGCGACGGCTGCCGCCCATCGCAATGGGTGGTTTCATTCCGGTGATATAGGCCGCTTTGACGAGGATGGCTATCTGTATGTGATCGACCGTTTGAAAGACATGATCCGAAGTGGCGGCGAGAATATCGCCAGCTCTGAGATTGAAGAAGCCATCTACCAGCACCCGGCCGTATATGAAGCGGCGGTGGTAGGTGTCCCGCACCCCAAGTGGGTCGAGACTCCCAAGGCGTTTGTAGTGTTGCACAGGGGAATGGAACTCACCGCTGATCAGTTGATCTCCCACTGTCGAGGGCATCTGGCAGGCTTCAAGATGCCGCGCTATGTGGAGTTTATGGAAGGGCTTCCCCGCAACCCCACCGGCAAGGTGCTCAAAACCGTCCTCAAGGAACGGGAAGAGAAGAGCAGGTTGGCCCAGGCCGGGGAAGCCCCGGTCTCGACCGGGTAGAGTGCGGCAAGTGTCAGTGTCCGGGAGCAAGAGGAAGTATTCGACCACCGCCACCCGTCAGGCGTTGGTGTCCAGCGCTCGCAAGCTGTTCGAACGCAACGGGTTCGCGGCCACCTCGGTGCAGTCGATTGTTGATGACGCCGGTCTGACCAAAGGGGCTTTCTATTACCACTTCGTCAGCAAGGAAGAGTTGCTTCGGGTCATTCATGACGAGTACATCGATCATCAGTTGGCTGCGGTGCAGGCGGTGCTGGCCTCCACAGACGATCCCGGGGAACAACTCCGGGGCCTCATAGGGACCGCGGTGGAGGCGGTGGAGCATTACCGATCTCATGTGGCGGTTTTCCTCGGCGAGCGAAGGTTTCTGACCGAGGAGGGATTCGTCGAGGTCAAAACAAAGCGCGACCAGATGGAGGACATCTTCTTCAACGTGGTGAAAAGGGGTCAGCAAACCGGCCGGATCAGAGCCGATCTGGAGGCAGGGGTGGTGGGGTTGGGGATCATTGGCATGTGCGCCTGGGCGTATCAGTGGTATTCGTCTCGAGGGAAGCTGTCGGCTGAGGAGGTGGCGGACACCTTCACTGCCATGGTTTGGGAAGGGATCGAGGCTAAATAGCCTCCGGGCTCTTCAACTGTCATGGCAATTTGTCTACTGTTACTCTGAATAGAGAGGAATAGATGGAGAACGGTATGGAATCGAACAAGGAATCTCCGTCTTCGCCGCAGCACGTTAGGCGTCTGGTTCGCAAGCTTGGCGACGGCATAGGGGTGGAAGAGCGGGTCTTGGTTCCAGCTCGTCGGGTGGGGCACCTGGTTCGCAGGCTGGGTCACAGTGTGGAGGGTGATGAGAGGCTTCCTTTTCCGGCTCGTCGGGTCGGTAGTCTGATCCGTTGGTTGGGCGACAGCGTGGAGAGCGATGAGCCAATCTCGGCTCGAGACGTTGTAGACACCAACGAGTTCCGAAAGGCCTGCGGACAGTTCATGACCGGAGTTAACGCGGTCACCTCCATCGATCAGGATTCTGTCCCGACCGCGCTGGTGGTCAACTCTTTCACATCGGTTTCTCTCGATCCGCCCTTGGTTCTGGTGTGCATCGATCGGGAGACCAACAGCTACCGCATCATGTCCACTGCCACCCGCTACGCGGTGCATGTTCTCTCGGCGGATCAGGAGTCGGTGTCGCGACGATTCACTCGGAGCGATCTCTCCGGGGCAGAAAAACTCGATGGAGTTTCCTGGTCGCCGGGTTTGGGAGGGGTTCCTCTCCTCTCTGACTACATAGCGCGGTTCGAGTGCCGGGTGATCGCCGGCTATGACGGCGGCGACCATGTTATCTACCTGGGTGAAGTGGAGAAAATGGAGATGGCTGAAACCGACCGGCCCGCGCTGGGGTATTTCCGAGGGAGCTATTACAACTATCCGGACTGAACGGGGCGTTCACGCCCTTTAGGCGCAGGAAGTCCATCCTCGGAAAACCACCTGCCGGACTACGGCTATGTCGCAGCGCAGATGCGCCGCGGGCCTAGGTCGGAGTGGAGACTTCGCCCGAACGCGACGCGAGGCCGGAGCGCTGAGCCCCGGCCTCGGCCGGTCGAGGGGTTCTTACTTAAGGGGGAAAGCGCTCAGCAGTCGAGCACGATCCATTCGTCGACCTGATCGACCATCCGGACCGGACCGTCCGCGGTGACCAGGACGTTGTCGGCGATGCTGATCCCGCCCAGCATGGAGCCCTTCACGGGGTCGTCGATTCGGACCGCCGGATGGGTGTTGATGATCATGTTCTCCTGCATGATCCGCTCCTTCCCCGGTATCCACGGCGGTTCCAGGGAGTCGACGCCGATGCCGTGGGCGGTATAGGAGTTGATGCCCTTCGCCGAAGGATATCCCCAGGCTTCGTAGACCCGATCGCGAGCGTCGAGGACGGTGTTGGATGACTCTCCAGCTTTCATTGCCTGCACGACGGCATCGAAGCTCTCCACCCGCATCTCCCAGAACGCCTGCTGTTCAGCGGTTGGAGGCTTGAAGCTGTACACCCTGCGAACCTCCACCCAGTAGCCTGAAGGGCCTCCCCACTCCAGGTCGAACACCATGATGTCGTCTTCCTCGATCACTCCGCGGGTTCCCGGTCCGAAGCACTCGAAGGGGGCGCGGCCCATCAGGGCGATACCCTCCATGCAGCCCAGTTGACGCGCCAGTCGGTGCGCCTCGGAGAGGACATCGAGCTCCTGGACACCGGGGCGTATTTCCGCCTCTATCCCTCTGAACACCTGGCGCACGATCTTGCCGGTCTCGTAGGTGGCGTCGATCTCCTCTTGGCTCTTGATCATCCGGACGTCATCGAACAGGTCGGTGGCGTCCTGCCAGGTGGCGTTGGGGAGGGCATTGCGCATGTCGTTGTAGTCCGCAACGGCGGTGATGTCGGCCAGTCCCACTACTCCCACGGTTCCGTTGGACACCCCAAGGTCGGAAAGGATCGCTCCGATTTCCGCTCCGGCGTTGTCGGGCTGGCGGTAGTCGTTGAGCCATCTGCCCTGCATGGCGTAGCCGGTACCCCAGAGCGGGTCGACCACGAAAATGGCCTCGCCCGAGGAGGGGAACACCACGAAGCCACGGCCCGCCCACTGGAAGATGTCGCTTACGTACTGGACCCGTCCACGCACGAACTCGTCGCCGCGGCTGCAGATAACCCAGGCATCGTGGCCGGCGCCGGCCATGACTTCCCGGAGGGCGGCGTAGCGTCGGGCACGCTCGGCATCCGAAGTGAGATGGGATACGGGGACATGTGTCATGGTTATTACTCCTTGTCTCTGAGCAAGCGCTTCTTAGTGGATATTAGTTGGGGTGAGCGCCGCGATGCCCCAGACCGAGGTTGAAGCTCTGGGATTCTCCCCCCAAGGGGTCATTGGGCAGCACACCCGGTTGTTATCCTCCAACTGTAAGCGCTTTTCGAAAACCCCCCTATCCTGTCGTCCGGGTGAGGCCAGCGCGTGGAAAGGATCGGCTATCTCTCCTGCAAAGATAAAGAGAAGGGGTGAGAACTTCACCCGGCTCACCGGTGAGTGGATGACCCCACGCCGCCGTTTCCTGTCCGCGCTGTACGGCGGGCGGGTCGACAAGGTGCCTGCCATGACACTCAGCTCGGTGGTAACCCTTGATGCAATGGAAATCGCCGACGCGTGGTTCCCCGAGGCGCATCTCGACGCAGAGAAGATGGCCCGCCTGGCGGCCACCGCCCACGAAGAACTCGGTCTCGACACGATCATGCCGGTATTCCATTCCCAACTCGAAGCCGACGCTCTCGACGCGGCAACTTGGTGGGGAGCCGTGGACAACTGGCCGGCTACCAGCGACCATGTGCTATCCGACCCCGAAGACTTCAAAATCCCTTCCGACTACCTGAAACGGCCGTCGTTCGAAGCGGCGCTGGGCGCCATCAGACTGCTCCGGAAGCGTTACCCCGATGTCGGCATCGTCGGGAAGGTGTACGGTCCCTGGTCGGTGGGGTACCACCTCGTCGGGATCGAGAATTTCCTCATGGATACGATTCTCGACCCGGACAAGATCCGCCGCTATCTTGAAGTGCTGCTTCCCGCATGCATGATGTCGGCCCACGCTCAACTGGAAGCGGGCGCCGACGCGGTGATGTGGGCCGACCACGCCAACCGGGAGCTGGTCAGTCCTGAAACGTATCGTGATTTTCTCCTCGAGATGCACAAAGGGGTGACTGTCGAAATGGGTGGGCCGAGCATCTTTCACTGCTGTGGGGAGACGACCGACCGGATCGACTACTTCGCCGAGGCGGGTTGGGACTGTTTCCATTTCGAGTCCCAGGTCGATCCCTACGTCGCCAAAGAGATCGCCGGGGACCGCATGTCGCTGATGGGCAACATCAACAACCCTACGACCCTGTTCAGCGGCACTTATGAGGACACCTACGAGGCGTGCATGAAAGTGCTCGAATCTGGGGTCAACGGGATCGCCCCGGAGGGCTCGGTGCCGCTAGGAACCAAGATGGAGGTGCTCCGGGCGCTGACAAACTCGGCCCGCGACTACTCCAACACGCACCGACCCGACGGTCGGCTAGTCGTTCACGATCCTCCTCCGCAGACACCGGCGGCTGAAACGGAGTGATGATGCGCCCATTGCAACCACACACATCGACCATCCACCCATTCCATGGCTGAGTTATCTGACATAGCCAACGAGTTCATCCGCTCCGAGATCGAGGAGTTCCTCGAGCGGCCCGAAGAGATCGAGAGGAACATAGTCCTCTTCTGCCGGGTGTCGCCTGCTATGCAGGACATCGCCGCTGCTCTGATCGATGGGGACAACATCACCGTCGATCAACTTACCAGAGAAGCCCTCGACAGGGGGGTGGGCGCCGGTGAGATCATGGACGATGGGCTCATCGCCGGGATGGGGATAGTCGGCATCAAGTTCCGTGAGGGGTACGTGTTCGTTCCGGAAGTTCTCGTGTCTGCGCGGGCGATGAAAGCCGGGATGGCCCACATCGAGCCGATCCTGGCCGCGTCGGGAGTTGAACCCATCGCCACAGTGATCATGGGCACCGTACAAGGCGACCTGCACGACATCGGCAAGAACCTGTGCATCATGCTGCTGCGCGGTGGTGGGTTCGCGGTGATTGACCTCGGCGTTAACACCTCCCCGGGCGAGTTCATCGCCGCGGTGGAAACCCACGGCGCTCATCTGATCGGCATGTCCGCTTTGCTGACCACGACCATGCCGAACATGGCCAAAACGGTGGAGGCTTTCAAGGACGCCGGCTTGCGGGGCTCGGTGCGGTTCATGGTTGGAGGCGCTCCGGTAACCCCCGAGTTCGGCAAGGACGTGGGCGCCGACGGCTACGGCAAGGACGCGCTCGCCTGCGTGGAACTGGCCAAGAAGCTAGCCGTCGAGGTCAACTGAACAGGACAGATATGTCCGACTCCGAAAAGCAGGCCTACCAGGAGCGGCTGGACCGCATGGCTGCGATCTTCTCGGACATCGTTTCCCATGCCGAGGAGTCCTCCCTCACCCGCTGTCCGTATCGCGACCGCCACGATCTCTGCACCGCTCTGTTCCGATGCCGCAATCAGCTTCCCGTGGCCGGCGATTCGAACGAGCTTTCTTGTGGCCACGACGGAACCTTCGACTACCGCAGCGCCTGGGAATCCAACCCCCGAGCCTACGAGCGGACCCGGAAAAAGATCGTCAGGATCAAACGAGACGCCGCAGAGCGGCGGAGACGCCGTTCCGGGGAGGACCGGAACCGGTGAGCACCGTCTCCCATGGCGCCGAGACGCGCCCCGTCGTAGTCGGTGAAACCATCTTCGACCACGCTGACAAGCTGGAGGTCGAGGTTCCCACATCGTGCTTGCGCAAGGGGGAGTGTCATGAATGCGTGGTGGAGATAACCGAGGGAATGGGAGGGCTGACGGAGCGAACCGAAACCGAGCGCTTCCTCCGAGGTGATTTCCGCCTGGCGTGTCAGGCCCGGGTGGTGCGCGATGACCTCCCGATCAGATTCGCGCCGTTGCGGAGACGCCCGAGGATTCTCGAAAGTAGTCTCCTCCGAGCGCGGACGTCCGGCGATTTCCATCCGGCAGTTACCCGGGTCGGCGACGAGGTCAGATACGGGGATGCGGTCCTCGACCGCTACCGGGGCGCGATATGCGGCTTGGCCGTGGATCTCGGCACCACCACGGTGGTTGTGGAGTTGGTGGACCTCGAGACGGGAATCAGCCTGGGGGTGGCCGGTTTCGAGAACCCCCAGGGGTTCGGCGGCAGCGACGTGATGAACCGCATCTCCTATGAAGCCCGCCCCGGAGTTGGTGGTGAACTCCAGAATGCGGCAGTGGCAGCTATCAACCAGGGCGTACGGGATCTGGCTCGCCGTGCCGGCCGACGCCCTCCTCACGTCTACGAGATCGTGGTCGCCGCCAACTCCACCATGCGGGACATCCTGTTCGGGTTGAGCGTGCAGAGCATCGGCCAGAAACCATACAAGTCGTTGACCGAACACGACTACCTGGCCGGGCGCCGTCCCCACATGGCTCTCCTGACCGACAGTCGAACGCTGGGCCTGCGGGCAAATCGCAATGCCAAGGTGTACGGAATACCGCTGGTGGCCAGCCATGTGGGCGCCGACGCGGTGGCGTGCCTCGAGACAGTACGGCTCGGGGAGGGGGGACGGACCGAGATGCTGGTGGACATGGGTACCAACACCGAGGTGATTCTCAGCCATCAGGGCCGCATGTGGGCGGCTTCCTGCCCGGCGGGCCCGGCTTTCGAGGGTGGTCTGGTCAGCTACGGCATGCGAGCCTACGACGGCGCCATCGAGTCGATCCGGCTGTCAGCGAACGGCGCCGCCACCTCCTATGAGACGATCGGTGGGGCGCCTGCGGTGGGGATATGCGGCTCGGGGCTGGTTGACCTGCTGGCTGACCTCCGCCGACATGGGCTCATGACCGAGCGGGGCGCGTTCGCCAATGATCGCAAGCGTTTCTCCATGGACGTGGTGCCTGATCGGGGGATCACGTTCTCGCGTGAGGATATCAGCAACCTGGCCCAAGCCAAGGCCGCCAACCACTGCGGACAGTTGATCGTGATGCGCACCGCGGGGGTGCAGCCGGCGGAGATCGAGCGGCTGTACCTGGCGGGAGGGTTTGCCACTTATCTCGACATGGGCGCCGCCATCGAGATCGGGCTCATGGCGCCGGTGGCGGCCGAGCGGGTGGTCAAGGTGGGCAACGCGGCGGTCGAGGGCGCACGCGCGCTCTTGCTGTCAGAGGAGAAACGACGCCGGGCGGAGGAAGTGACCAAGTGGGTCACCCACATCGAACTGGAGACCACTCCGGATTTCTTTGATATCTTCGTCGAAGGCTGCCAGTTCAAACCGATGCCCGCCACCCTTCCGGGCCCGGGGCCGGTGGTGCAACTGGTTGGATCATGACCCCCCGGCGGTTCACGGTCATCGGCGAGAATGTCCACACCAGTCGGATCGTTCTCAAAAAGGGCCGGCGGTTCGCCACTAACGGGGGAGTCGAGGGGGTCAAGTTCGTCTCGGTGGACGGCGCTCCGGGTCTCTTGGACATATCGGGGACCATGCGCGGAAGCCAGGCTTATGAAGAGGGACGCATCAAGCACATCGCGTTGGCGGTCGAGACGGCGATGGCTGGCGGCCAGGGGGCGGAGGTGGGCTATGAGTACCTCCGGCGGGTGGTGGTTGACCAGGAACGGGCCGGTGCCCACTACCTCGACGTGAACGTCGACGAGATATCCCTCAAGACCGCCGAGCAGCGCCAGGCGATGGCGTGGCTGGTGGGCTACGTGCAGTTGTTGACAACGCTTCCGATCTCGGTTGATTCCTCCGACATCACCGTCATCGAAACCGGTCTGGCGGCAGCCACCGGTACCGGAGATGGGAGACCGATGCTCAACTCCGCGTCTCTGGAACGGACGGAAGCAGTCGACCTGGCTGTCGAGTACGGAGCACGGGTGATAGTCACGGCCGCTGGCGGCGCCGGTATGCCGTCGGACGCCGCCGAGCGGATCGAGAACGCTTCGCGGATGGTGGAGGCGGCCCTCGGAGCGGGGATCGAACTATGCGACATTTTTGTGGACCCCCTGGTGTTTCCCATCTCCGTGGATGGAGCTTTCGGGATGCACATCCTCGACGCGATCCGCACGCTCCGCAGTCGTTTCGGTGCCGAGATCCATATCACCGGAGGGATGAGCAACGTCTCTTTCGGCATCCCGGCCCGGAAGTTGATGAACACCGTGTTCATCAACCTGGCTGTCGATGCCGGCGCGGACAGCGGCATCATCGACCCGGTCATGAACCCACTCTCCGCCGTGTTCGCCGCCGACCGGAAATCGACGCCCTATCGAATTGCCGAAGACGCCTTGCTGGGCGGGGACGAGTTCTGCATGAACTACCTGAGAGCCTGGCGCAGAGGCGCCCTCCAACTGTAGGCCACGATTCCCCGGTTGGGGAGGACCTGAGTCGGGCTCGGCGAGGAGCACATGCTTGTCGGTCGAGGGTGGGCCGGCGCGGCGGCGTTGAAAAGAGAGTCAGGGTTACCTTTGGTGGCCGTGCTCAGCGCATAACCGCCGGTGAGGCGATCCCCGACCTGCAGCTAGCTGGGGAGGGTTTCCGAAAAGGGGAGGGGTGGACCGTCCGGAGAGACAAATTTACCCCCCGGCCCTTCTGTGACATGTCCCTGGTCGTACACGATGCGGCCTCGAGACAGTGTGGTGAGGATGCGGCCCGCAAGGTCCAATCCGTCATAGACCTTGCCGCTTCCACCCGATCGGCTCAGGAACCGGGCCGAGTCAGCAATCAGGCTGGCTTTGGGGTCCACCAGCACCAGGTCGGCGTCCGATCCGGGGGAGACGGCGCCTTTGCGCGGGTAGATGCCAAACAGCTTGGCCGGATTGGCGGTCATCACCTCCACGGCCCGGGCCAACGGAAGCCGTCCGGTGAGGCCGGCGTCCAGCATCGTCGGAACCAGCATCTCCAGGGAGGGAATCCCCTGTCCGGAGGTGGCGAAGTCGGCGGCGGCCTTCTCTTCGGGCGTGAATGGGGCGTGATCGGAGGCCACGACCGACAGCGACCCGTCGATCAGCGCTCCCCACAGAAATTCGACGTCCTCGGCCGGGCGAAGCGGCGGCGCCACTTTCACGAAATTGCCGAGCCGGGGAATCTGGGACTCGTCGAACAGCAGATAGTGGGGACAGGACTCGGCGGAGAGGTCGACGCCCAGGGCTTGGGCGGCCTTCACCTCTTCGGTAGCCATGCGGGATGTGATGTGGACGATGTGGGCGGGGATACCGAGTTCCCGGGCGATGGTGGCCACCAGCCCCACCGCCGCCGCTTCCACCAGAGGAGGACGGGAGGGATGCCCGAAGCGGTCCGGGTCGACGCGGAAGCGTTCGATGAACTGTTGGCTCTCGGCGTGGACTGCGCAACGCAGGCCCGTGGCGCCCACCGTCCGCAGGCAGTCGTAGATCTCCTCGGGCGCCGAAGCCCACAGACCGTCGAAATCCACTAGCCGCTCGGGTGGTGGAGTGTGGGTGAATAGCTTGAATCCGATCGCCCCGCACTCGACCATTGCTTCTGCCCGGGCCGGGTCGGTTATTCCCGCTCCCGAGTACAGCGCGAAGTCGACCAGGCATTCGGCCTCTCCCAGCTGTCGTCGGAGTTCGAAGACCTCGGGGGTGCTGCATGGCGGGTTGGAGATCGGCATCTCCAGGAGCGTGGTGACGCCCGCCGCGGCGGCCGCCCGCGACTCGGAGGCGAAAGTGGCCCGCTCGGGGTTGCTGGGCGCCCGGCAGTGGAAGTGGGTATCCACCGCGCCGGGAATCACCAGTAACCCCGAGGCGTCGATCTCGCGCCGCGCCGCTCCCAGGCCGCCGGTCGGGGAGACCTCGGTGATGAACTCGCCCTCTACGCCGACATCAGCCGGACGAGAGCGACCGTGGCTCACCACCGTCCCCCCGACGATTCTCAGATCAAGCACTGATCTGTCTTTATATGTTGTCCTTTACCAGTGTGGACTAGGCCAGTCGATATTCGAGCTGCGGGCTGGGCCCCCAGTGGGTCTTCATATCGCCCACATCCTTGCCGTACTGGGTGTAGCCGCCTTCAGAGGAGACTGCCAACATACCCCGGACATAGACCTTACGAACGTCGTACATAGCATCCAGGTCGGCCAGCGGATCGCCTCCTACAGCCACCACATCGGCGATTTTGCCCGGCTCCAAGACGCCCAAGTCGTCGTCGATGCCCAGCACCTTCATGGCGCGGCGGGTGGCGGCGTTGAGAACGTCCCGGGCGTCGGGGCAGACCCCGATCTTCACCATGAACTTCATTTCTTCGGCGATGGCGTAGTGGGGTACCGCCGGGCTTCCGGCGTCCGTGCCGAAGATGATCCGTCCTCCGGCCTTGGCAAAGTTCACGTTGCCTTCGAATCGGGCCGTGTCATGCATGCTCGCCTTGCGGGCCTTCAGGTCGGTCTCGCTCATCCCGTACAGATGGCCGAACAGGGCCTGTTGCACATTGGGGGAGTAAGTGGTGACGATGGGAATGTCCCTCTCCACCAGCTTTTCGATGGTCTTCTGAGTCATCTGGCCGCCGTGCTCCACGCAGTCCACCCCGGCTTCCACCACGCGGTCGATGGCATGGTCGAAGGTGGCGTGGGCGGTTACCTTCATGTTGTTTTGATGAGCTTCTTCGCACATGGCCTGCAACTCTTCGAAGGTGAACTGTTCTCTGACGTGGGAGCCCATGATCTTGATCCATTTGGCGCCGAGCTTGTACTGTTCCCTGATGGCTTGGCGAACCCCATAGGGGCCGTCGGCCTCCCGACAGACCCACCAGGTGTGGCCGCCGGTGGTGCAGAGCGCCCGTCCGTTGGGGAACAGGCGGATCCAGGGCGCCCACCCGTTGTCGATGGCGAACTTGGCGTCGATGTTCGCGTTGTTCATGCCCAGGTCGCGGATGGTCGTGACTCCGGCCGAGAGGGTGCGGTGGATATTCATTATCGCCTTCATGGCGTTGACGGCCGGGGACTCGTAGCCCTGAGCCTCCAGGTCGTGGGTTCCGTCCCAGCCCAGGTGAACGTGAAGGTTCGCCAGGCCCGGGATGAGCCACATGCCGGATACGTCTACGACATTGTCGCCCGGCTGGGGGTCCGACGATCCTACCGAGACGATCCTCTCGGCTTCGATGGTTACGTCTTGCTGCTGGGAAGGTCCGTCGTCGTCCAGATTGACTACGACGCCACCTTTGAGAATTGTGTGCACGGGTAGTTTCCTTTCTTTGTTGGTGTCAGATTCTTCCATGGCGCCGTAGGGCTGTTCCCACCGCGGCCAGGTTGGTAAGGGTCAATTCCGAATAGTTGCGGGAGATCATCACTCCTCCTGCTCCGCCTGCCAGCGAAGCATCCACCATGTCCTCGACGTCGGCGGGAGTGATGTCGCGGTCCACCGTCTCCACACCCAGTCCGATGCCGGGATAGACCTGCACCTCCGGACCAACCGCCTCAACATGGCGCCTGGTGAACTCGGTGATGTATTCAGGCCGGAAGCCGGCAGCCGGGAGGTCCTCGAATGGCGCTTCGTTCAGGCCGAGGATCTTGTAGAGAATCGGCGTCCACTCCGAGGGCGAGGCGTCGCCAAGGATGGTTTGGCACATCTTGGTGACGAAACTGGCAAACCGCGCTCCACCCGGTGCGTTGTAGAACACCGGTTTCAGCCAGTCGGCGTACAGGCGGTACTCGGCGGGGTCAAAGGCGGCCCGCAGAAGCGGGTTGAAGGTGTTGATCATTTGCCAGATTCCCAAGCCCACCTGGTAGTTGTCGCCGAAAAAGCGGATCTGCCCGGAGATCGCCCGGTAGAGGTCCTTGTGTCCGTCCCACCAGAGCTTCTGCCACTGCATCACTTCTGGGTATTCGAAGAGATGACGGAGGAAGGTGATCAGCTTGCCGTCGCGTGGCTGGTGGCCACCTCGCACTGCGGTGAGATAGTCGTAGATCCGTCGATATCCCTCGGCGGCCCGCCCGGCGTCGATGCCCCGGCGGTGGGCCTCCGAGCGGCAGTAGACGCAGAAACAGGTAGGGACGTCGGCAGAGAGGATCATCGACGAGAGCGGGTCCTCCCGCTCGATCCCCCACATCATCCCGTTCAGGTCGTACTCGTTCAGCCAGTTGTCGATCACCGCGAACCACCAGTTCCGATAGTTGGGGTTGTGGAAGCAGGGACGGGTGGCCTTGCGACCCCACGGGTCGATTTCCAGCACCTGGGAGAATCCGGGCTGCCAGAGAGACTTGGGTCTGCTATGGGCGGTCTCACAGTAGTACGTAAAGACCTCCATGCCCCTTTCCCGAGCGGCAGGGATCACGTCTCCCAGGATGTCCCAGCCCTTGTAGAGAGGGTCGGGAGCAGTGAAATCCTTGATGGAGGTGGCGTGATAGTACTTGGGGTCGGGCGGGAAAAACGCCCCGCCCTGCAGGTTGTCGGGTTCCTGCCCCCCGTGGTCGGGATAGTCGCCGCTGCCTGAACGGCCGGCGTTGCCCCGAGCCCAGGAGAGGGCGGAGATGAATATGGCGTTCACTCCGGCCAACTCCACGAAAATGTCGAGGGTCTCCTCTACGCCTTCGTCGATGAAGCTGATTCCTCCCACCTGCATGCCGACAAAAGTCTTTTCACTCATCTTGTTACTCCATTCCGTCGGCGGATGGCTCTTCCGGCGGAGCCCAGTTCCAGGGCCACCGTGTCACCGGCGGGTGTACCGGCGGTGTGGGGGGTCATCAGCAGGTTGGGGGTGTTGCGGAGGGGACTGTCCGGGAGGATCGGCTCCCACCACATAACATCCAGGGCGGCGCCGGCCAGGTGCCCGCTGTGCAGTGCGGCCATCAGGGCGTCCTCGTCCACCAGCCGCCCGCGGGCGGTGTTGACGAAGAACGAGCCGCGGGGCATCATTGCGAACTCCCGGGCGCCCATCATCTTCTCGGTCTCCGGCGTGAACCGGTTGTGGAGCGAGACACAGTGGGACTCCGCCAGGAGCTCCTCGAAGGGGAGGTAGCGGATGCCCATCTGCTGCTCCTCTTCGGGAGCGAAACGGTTGCGCTTGGTGTAGACGACATCCACGCCGAACGCCACCAGGAGCTTGGCCGCCACGCTTCCGATCGAGCCGACACCGACCAAGCCCACTGTCTTACCCAACACGGCCTCGAACAGGTCCAGGCCTACCCAGTTGTAGGAGTAGTTCACCTGGTCGGTGACGAAGGGTTCCATTCCTTCCACGATCACCCCGTCCATGAGGCGCTGGTAGCCGGTGGGCAGTCGTTTGAAGAGCGCCAGGATCAGCATCACGGCGTGCTCGGCCACGCTGGTCGGCCCGGGGGACACGACACCTTCGGTCCACGCTCCCATGGAGTCGCAGATCTCTTGGGAGACGGTGGCGCCCCCCGAGTCGATGGTGACCACTCCCCGGAGGGAGGAAAGGGCGCTGAGTTGGTCGTCGCCGAGGCTCTCTTGCCGGAGCACCACGTAGTCGGCCTGTCCGATGGTCCCCGAACCGAGGGCGTCGGTAAGCACCGCGGCGCCGGCGGGGAGAGCCTTCTGGAGGGCCGCCACCTGGGCAGGCGTGAACTCTTCTACCAGGGCTACTGTGGGGCCGCTCACTTGCCGCTCAGACAGTCGTTCCACAGCTGTGTGAAGCCTTCCATGGCGCGGATCAGTTCATCGCGTGGAGCCAGATAGGAGATGCGGATGTATTTGGCCGCACCCTCGGAGAAGGCCCTGCCCGGCGAGAAGAGGATTCCGTAGTCGGGCGCCCTCGCGGCGAACTCGCCCGCGTCCAGTCCCGATCCGGAGACGTTGGCGAAGAAGTAGAACCCGCCCTGGGGCTCTCCGTAGGTGACGCCCAACTTGTCGAAGGTGGCCCGCATGATCGCCCGGCGTTTGTGGTACTCCTCCATCATCTCCACAAGAAAATCCTGGGGCCCGTCCAGCGCAGCCAGGGCGGCGTGCTGGGAGGGAAGGTTGGTGGAGATGCTGAAGGAGTGGCGGGGCTCGGTAGCGGCCAGGATGTAGTCGGCCGGCCCGGCCATGTATCCCACCCGGAAGCCGGTCATGCTGTAAGCCTTGGAGAACCCGTTGATGGTGATAGTCCGCTCCCACATATCCGGCAGGGAGGCAAAGCTGACGTGCTCGAAGCCGTCGTAGACCACCTTCTCATACAGTTCGTCGGAGATCACCACCAGATTCGGATGGGCCCGAACCACGTCGGCGATCCCCTCCAGGGTCTCACGGGTGAGCACTCCGGCGGTGGGGTTGTTGGGGGTCACCAGCACCAGAACCTTGGAGCGGTCGGTGATGCACGCCTCGATGCCCTCGGGAGTCAGTTCGAAGTTATCTTCCTCCACCGTGGGCAGGAACACGGGCTTGCCCCCGGCCATGATGATGTTGGTCGGATAAGCCATGTAATGGGGATTGGCGAGGAGAACCTCGTCGCCGGGGTCGAGGAGGGTCTGGAGGCTGACGGCCATCGACTCCTGGGCGCCGGCGGTGACCAGGATCTCGCTGTCGGCGTCGTATTGCAGGCCGTTGTCCCTTTTGAACTTGCGGGCGATCGCCTCTCGCAGTTCGATCATTCCCCCCGGCGGCGTGTAGCCGATGTGGCCCGTGTCCAGGCAGCGCTTGGCGGCTTCGATGATGTGGGAGGGGGTTGGGATGTCCGGCTCTCCCCTCACCAGGCGGATGACGTCCGTTCGTGCCGCCGCCTTCCGCACTATCCGGAGGTATGGGGACTCTTCGCCCTCTCGGATTCGCAGAATGCGTTCGGCAACCGCGCTTCTTAGTTTCGTTTGGCTCATTGGAACTCCATGTCTGATGCGATCGGTTTGGGTGGGTGGGTGTTTCAAGAGATTCGGATGTCTGTGGGTCCTCAGCCTCCCAACTCGGCGTAGCGGCGCATGCCGGCTGCTATGCCCATCGGGTTCCAGCCGAGTTCTGCACGCGCCTTGTCGCAGGAGATAGTGGTGGGTCGGTCGGGGGTGGCGTCAATAAGGGTCTCGGCGTTCTCGTCCACCACCAGTCCGAAGGCGGCCTGGGCTGCTTCCAACACGTCCCGGAAAGGTATCGCCTCTCCCGAGGAGAAGGCGAAGGACCGGCTACCCATAGTTCCCGAAAAGAAGCGGTGGGCGGCCTCGGCGACATCGTCCACGAACACCCAGTCGCAGCGGTCGTCCAAGCCGATCACCCGCACCGCCAGCCCGCCCAGGGCGGCGTCGGCCAACTGTTTGGCCTGGGTGACGAAGGGTCGGGTGTCGCGGAACTCCTCGGCCGGGCCGTACATGGAGGTGGGACGGATGGCGCCGGCGTCGAACCCGAACATCGCGGCGTAGCGGTAAAGCATGATCTCGGCGGCAATCTTGGCCGAGCCGTACAGCGAGAAACCGCCGTCCGCGTCATCTTCGGTGAGAACTTCCTCTACAGACTGGTTGTAGACGCCTGCCGACGAGATGAAGAGAAACTTGTCCAGTTGTTCCTTTCGGGCGAACTCCATGGCGTTGAGGGCTCCGATCAGGTTGACTCGCACCAGGTTGCCCGGATTTCCCATGGCCTCCTGGACACTGGGAGTCAGCGCCGCGGCGTGGACGATCCCTTCCACCGGCCCCGTGGTCTCCGTGGACCAGGCGGCCGGGTCGGCGACGTCCAGCACCACGTATTGGATACGGTCGCCGGGGGTGTCTGAGCGCGGAACGAACTGATCGGGCGGAAGAATGTCCGCCGCCACCACATCATCCCCACCCCGTGCAAAGGCCCGGACCAACGCTCTGCCGAAGAACCCTCCCGCTCCTGTCACCAAAACTCTCATCTCTCTGCGTTCATCCCTTCTCCTGTGCTGGTGCTCAGGGTAGTTAAGCTTTATTCGGACATTCGCGGCCCCGAGGGACGCGTTTACCCGACCGTGCTAAATATACTTACTAAAACCGGAAGTCGCACTATTGCAGCGGGAGACTTTCTTTTTGTAGGAAGCGGCTAAATCCAGGAAGGCGAGAGATTTGAATCTGCACGACCCCTTTTACGACCTATTCCCCAGGCCCTCTTTCCCTTCTATCGCTCCGGGGAGGACCGCCCTGCTCACCATCGACCTGCAGTATCTGGATGCGCATGCCGAGGGGTGGATAGGGCGGATCGCCACGGAGGCGGGCCAGCCTGACAAAATGCAGGAACGATGGGACAACATCAACGCCATCCTGCCCAATGTCAGAAGGTGTCAGGACGCCTTCCGGGCGGCGGGCGAGGAAGTCATCCATGTCCGGGTGGCGTATCGCACCGACGACGGCCGGGACGCCGGGAAGGCCTTCATGCCGTCGGCCGACCTCGAGCCGGTGCCCCGCGACCTCCGCGATGACGATCTCCTGCCGGAGGTGGCGGAGCAGAGCGATGAGATGATCTTCTCCAAGACCTCCGCCAGTGTCTTCAATTCCACCGCCATCGACAAAGTCCTCAAACGCATGGGCATCACCAACCTGGTCATCACCGGAATCGTGACCGAGGGGTGCGTGGAACTCTCCGCCCGCGACGCAGCCGACCGGGGCTACACGGTGTCGCTGGTATCCGATGCCTGCACCTCTTCCACCCAGGATCTTCACGAGAATGCTCTCGTCAGGATGACGGACGGCGGATTCATCGCCTCCCGAACCACCGACGAGATATGTGAAGAACTACAAGACCCGCAACCATCCGCCGCCTATCAGCCGACGTCGGTTCCGACGCCCGGCAACAAAGGAGCTGAATAACCATGGCAGAAGGAACCGTAACCCATATCTCCTCTCCCGCTGAGCGGGCAAGACGCTATCGAGTGCTGCGCGAGGCCATGGCCGCAGAAGGCATGGATGCGTTGGTCATCTACAGCCGCGCCGATGAGTTCATGAGAGGGCGCATCCAGTACGTGAGCGACGCCTTTCAGTGGGCCGGATGGGGGATTATCGTGCTTCTCCCCAAGGGCGATGCCATCTACGTCGGCGATCCCCTGTGGGGAGGGGGACGGGTGGCCCTGGCTGGCTGGGTCGATGATATTCGGCCCACGCAGACACCCGACACCGAGATCGCCGGCATTCTCTCCGACCACGGCTACACGAGCGGGAAACTCGGGATAGTGGGGCTGGCCGACATCGTCACCTATGCCCACATGCGGGCCTTCCAGAAGACTCTCAGCGGTTTCAGCCTGGTCGACGCCACCGACCTCTTCGATGACATCCGCGCCATCAAGAGCCCCGAGGAGGTCGAAAACCTGCGGGAGACTTCGCGGATCCTCAAACAGGTGTTCCGCAGCCTGGAGGCCCACATGCGACCAGGGGTCCTCGAGATCGACGCGATGGCAGAGGCCGAGCGACTGGTTCGCCAGTACGGCTGTCTGACCGGGATCGCCCAGATCGCTCGCCCGCCTTTCAAGTCGTACACCTTCGGCATGTTCGCCGAGATCGAGAGCCACGACATCATCTCCATTGACCTGGAGTGGGGAGGCCCATCCGGCTACTGGTTGGAACTGCGACGCAATTACAGCTTCGGAAAGCCCTCCGACCAGGTCAAGCGTTTCTTCGAGATCCGGTTGGAGACCCTGGAAGCTTGCATAGCGGCAATGAAGACCGGCGCCCATTCCATGGACATAGTGGCGGCCCGCGACCGGGTGAACGACAAGTACGGCTACGGCGGACGGGAGTCGGTGGGCTATACCGCCCACGGCATCGGATTGGACTCCCTCGAGCCCCCGTGGGCGCCGGGGAAGGATCGGATCATGGAAACCGACATGGTGATCAATCTCCATCCCCACCTCAGCTTCAGCGATCCGGCCGAGGCCCTGGCGGTTTCGGGTATCTCGCTCTCCGACAACATCCGGGTGACTCCCACCGGCGGCGAGCGGATGACCGACTGGACAGACGAATTGGTGGACCTAAATGCCTAACAAAGCGGCACTGGTGGTGTCACCCGGCCGGATCGAGATCGCCGAGGTCGAGATCGGCCCTCCCCGCGAGGGGGAAGTGATCCTCCGGATGGAGGCGGCCGGGGTCTGTGCCACCGACTACAAGGTGGCGGCAGGTCGACATGGCGGGCTGAAGTCCCGCTTTCCGATGCTATTGGGCCACGAAGGAGCGGGCGTTGTGGAGGAAGTGGGTCCAGGGGTGACCCACCTGAAGGAAGGCGACCGGGTTGCGGTGGGGTGTCGGGTCCCGTGCGGCGCATGCTCGATGTGCCGGCGGAACGAGCCGCGACGGTGCCGGGATTCCTCCCCTCGCGCCCCGCAGGTCTCCCTGGCCTCGGACGGGTCACCGGTCAAGGTCCCCATGGGCCTCGGGATGTACGCCGAGCGGATTGGAGTTGATGCGCTGGCCACATTCCCAATCTCCGACGGGATGCCCATGACCTTGGCCTCGCTTCTCGGATGCGCGGTAATGACCGGAACGGGCGCGGTTTTCAACATCGCCAAGGTGTGGCCGGGGGCTACCACCGCGGTGATCGGGTGCGGCGGCATCGGCCTTTCGGCCGTACAGGGCGCCAGGATTGCCAACGCCTCCAAAGTAATCGCGGTGGATCTCTCCGACCAGAAACTCGAGTGGGCGCGGGCGGTCGGCGCGACCCATGTGGTGAACTCGTCCTCCGAA
Source organism: Acidimicrobiia bacterium (assembly GCA_965261135.1). Classification (GTDB taxonomy): domain Bacteria; phylum Actinomycetota; class Acidimicrobiia; order Spongiisociales; family ZC4RG35; genus Bin76. The sequence continues at coordinate 2,408,019 of OZ253443.1, read as the reverse complement.
GACGCGGTGGAAGCGGTGCGGCGGATCACCGGCGGCGTCGGAGTGGACTTCTCCTTCGAAGCAGTGGGCGCGAAGGTCTGTGTGGAGCAGTGTCTGGAGATGCTGGCCTATGGGGGTGTCGCCACCCTGATCGGTGGCCAGAAACCCGGTGTCATGGCATCTTTCGATCCGTCGGCTTTTTCCCGCAGCAGCTTGACGCTCCAGGTCACCGCCGGCGGCGGCGGAATACCCGCCCATGACTTTCCGGTGCTGGATTCCCTCTATCAGCAGGGAAGCCTTGATCTGGACGGCATGGTCACCCACACCGTCCCGCTGTCGGAGGCGGCGCAGGGTTTCCGCAACCTGGAGGCGGGGTCGGCGGTCCGCACCGTGGTTGTCCCCGACTGAGCTTTCAAGGATGGTCGCTTATAAAGCAAACTCACCAACCCAAACAGGGATCACCGTCGTGTAGTTGACGAGTCGGAATACCGTGCATACATCGACACTGACACTTCAAGAACAGCTTGTTGGCATATTGATTGAGAAGGGTCTTCGCAGTCTTCCGGAGCCTATTAAGTTGGCGTCGGGTGCTTGGTCTTCTCAGTTCGTCGACGGTAAAGAGGCCCTCGCTACATGGAGAGATCTCCGCCTGGCTTGCCAGGCTATTGTCGAGAAGGTCACAGACGCCGGCCATCGGTTCGACGCGGTTGGCGGTCTTACGTTGGGTGCCGATGCCATTGCTGTTGGAATCGCTGCCGTGAGTGACACCAAGTGGTTTGTTGTGCGAAAGGAAGCCAAGGAACGCGGCACGAGACGCTCTATCGAAGGAGCACAGATCGGGCCGGATGACAGAGTGCTCTTGGTCGATGATGTGGTGACAACAGGCGGGTCGATGTTCAAGGCCTTGGATGCCATTCAACAAACGGGCGCAGAGGTCGTGGCGGCGGTCACGCTTGTCGACCGAGGAGATTCGGCTCGGCCGCGATTCGACCGTTTGGGCATTGCCTACTTTCCAATGGCGACCTACGAGTCTCTGGGAATCGAGCCGGTTCGCTTTGGATGAATCGTCATTGCGGCGGCTTGGCGGGGGAGGGCTTGGAGACCTCGTCCAGCCAAGCTTCGTGATTAGGCCGAGTGGTGTCGGGAGGCACTGTTGGGCCACGGGTCATGTGGCCTATTGTGTGTCGAGCAACCTCTTGTCGGGTCTTTTTCGAAGCGTGGGACGGCCCGATCCCCCTTGGAAAGCGATGACGAAACGTCGCGTGTCGTTGCTTGGGCGCTGATGGAAGAGGTACGTCGTGTCCTTTCCTCGTAACATATACCGACACACACCCGTTTTACCAAGGAGCCTCCTACATGAACATTGAGGCGATCAACCCCGACGGCTTGCGCGACATGTGAGGAGCTTGAGCGCCCGTAATCATCCGCCGCCTATCGGTGGGCGTCGGTTCCGACGCCCGACAACAAAGGAGCTGAATAAAAATGGCAAAAGGACCTATAAGCCATATTTCCTCTCCCGCTGAGCGGGCGAGACGTTATCGAGTGCTGCGCGAGGCTATGGCCGGAGCAGGGATGGATGCCCTGGTCGTCTATTGTCGCGGCGACGACTTCATGCGAGGCCGCGTCCAGTACGTGAGCGACATCTGGCAGGCGGCTGGGTGGGGGATTGCGGTGCTTCCCGCCAAAGGCGAGCCCTCCTATATAGGCGATCCTCTGTGGGGAGGGAAAAGAGTGGCGATGGTGAACTGGATCCAGGATATTCGGCACACCCAAACTCCCGAAGTGGAGATCGCCGGGATTCTCTCCGACCACGGCTACTCGAATGGGACGATCGGGATGGCGGGGCTGGCCGACATCACCACCTATGCGCTCATGAGTGGTCTGCAAAAGAATGTCCCTGGTTCCACCCTGGTGGACGCGACCGACCTCTTCGACGATGTCCGCATCAAAAAGAGCCCCGAGGAGATGGAGAACCACCGGGAAACTTCGAGGATTCTCCGCCAGGTTTTCCGCAGCCTTGAAGGCCACATACGTCCGGGGGCTCTCGAGATCGACGTCATGGCCGAAGCTCATCGGCTGGTTCGCCAGTACGGCTGTCTGACCGGGATCGCCCAGACGGGCCGTACCTCCCCCAAGGCCCTTACCCACGGGATGCACGCCGAGATCGAGCGGGACGAATTCCTCTCCATAGACCTGGAGTGGGCGGGCCCGTCCGGCTACTGGTTGGAATTGCGACGCAATTATTGCTTCGGGAAACCCTCCGATCAGGCCAGGCGCTTCTGGGATATTCGAGTTGAGGTCTTCGAGGCCTGCGTAGCGGCGATAAAGACGGGCGCATCCTCCAACGACATTTTGGCTGCCCGCGACCGGGTGAATGACAAATACGGCTACGGCGGCCGGGAGTTGGTGTCCTACACCGCTCACGGTCTCGGCCTCGACTCCCTGGAGCCCCCATGGTCGCCGGGTAAGGAGCGGATCATGGAGACTGACATGGTGATCAATCTCCATCCGCACTCCACCTTCAGCGATCCTGCCGCATACCAGTCGGTGTCCGCTCTCTCGCTTGCCGACAACGTTCGGGTGACTCCCACCGGCGGCGAGCGGCTGACCTACGAGTACGACGAACTGGTCGACCTGGATGCTTAACAGAGCGGCCTTGGTCGTGTGGCCCGGCCGGGTTGAGATCACCGAGAGGGTCCCGACTCACGGCTGGTCCTGATCCGAAGGAGGCTCCGAGTGAACATCGAGGCGATCAACCCCGACGGCCTTTGCGAGCCTCCCGAGCCCTACTCCTACGCGGTCCGGGCAGGCGACACCGTCTACCTGGCCGGACAGGTGGCGTTCGACGCGGCGGGGGAGATCGTCGGTGACACCACGGGATCCCAGGCCGAACAGATCTGGCGGAATATCGCCGAGGTCTTGGTGGCGTGCGGGGGTTCTGTAGCCAACATCGTGAAGATCACCTACTTCTGCCAGGACATCCGGGAGCTCTCCGAGGAGATGGAGGTGCGGCGGCGGGTGTTCGGAGGGGGCCCCTATCCGGCGGTCACCGCCTGCCAGGCGGCCGCTCTGGGGCTTCCCGGCCTCAAATTGGAAGTGGACGTAGTGGCGGTGATCCCCCAGTGAGCACCCTCGGGCCCGAAGAGGTCCGCACACTGGTTTCCGCAGCCGGGTTGAAGGCCGAGGATTGGGATCCGGCGGAGTTGGCGGGGCTCCTGGAGGCTCAATGGGCCGACATCGCCTTGGTGCGAGACCGCCTGGCTCAAACCGACGAGCCGGCCTTGAGATTCGACCCGCGATGGGAATGAACGCTTCGGGGGGAGTAATCGCCGAGCTGGGCAGAAGCCTCCGCTCCGGAGAGGTCTCTGCCCGGGAGTTGGCCGACCGCTCCCTGGCCGCCGCCGAGGAACTCAATCCTCGGTTGCAGGCCTTTGTGATAATCGATCACCAGGGAGCGCGGGAGGCGGCAGACCGGGTGGACCGCCAGTTTTCCCAAGGGATCGACCCCGGTCCGTTGGCCGGGATCCCGGTGGGCGTGAAAGACATCATCGACATGGCCGGGCATCCTACCCTGTGCGGCTCTCCCGCTTATCCCGACACTCCTGCCACACGGGACGCTCCGGTGGTGGAGCGGCTGCGGGAAGCCGGAGCTGTGATCGTGGGCAAGACTGTCACCCACGAGTTGGCCTGCGGGGTGGAGTCTCCTCCGGCTTGCAACCCCTGGGACATAGAACGTATCCCGGGCGGGTCCAGTGGTGGCTCGGGGGCGGCGGTGTCGGCAGGGATCACCGCTGCGGCGCTGGGAAGCGACACCGGCGGCTCGATTCGCATCCCGGCCGCGGTGTGCGGGACGGCCGGCCTGAAAGGGACCTATGGAAGGGTCCCCCGCAGCGGAGTGGCGGCCCTCAGTTGGTCGCTCGACCACATCGGCCCCCTGGCGCCCACTCCCGCCGACTGCATTCTCGTCCAATCGGTTATATCGGGGTTCCATCCCTCCGATTCCACCACTCTCACTGACTTGCCTCCCGACGGCTATCCCGACGGCGAGGGCAGCTTGGAGGGAGTCAGGTTGGGTGTGATCGAACGCTACCGACATCCCTTGATTCAACCTGCAGTGTCTGAAGCTTTTGAGGCCGCGGTGGGAGTTCTGGCCGACCTGGGCGCCGAGGTTATAGCACTGGAGATCGAGGAATTGGATATGGTGATGGGAGTCGAATACGCCCTGGTTCAGTCCGAGGGCGCGGCCTATCACCAGGAACTGATGGTGGAGGCGCCCCATCTGATCGATCCGGCCATCAGGACACTCTTCGCCACCGGTCTGATGATGCCCACCGAGCACTATCTGACCGCTCTCCGCGGTCGGGAGAAGATCCGTCGAGCCGTGCGGGATTGTTTCAACCAAAACCGTCTTACTGCGGTGCTCACTCCCACCCTTTCGGCGGTAGCCGCCCACAAGGATCAGAACGCCTTCGAGTACGGAGGGCAAAGCGAGGATGTGAACCCGGCCTACGTGCGGACCACCGCTCCCGCCAACCTGACCGGCCAGCCGGCCCTCTCCGTCCCATGCGGTTTCGACTCGAACGGGCTTCCCATCGGGTTGCAGATCATCGGCAGACCCCTGGCCGAGACCGAGATCGCTCGCATAGGGCAGGCCTATCACGAGGCCGCCAACTGGGACCTGACCCCGCCGATCTCAGCCGCCTAGGCATATCCTCACCGGAGATGTCAGGCTTTCGCCCGTTGGGGATTGGAGAGGTCTTCGGTTTCTCGTGGACTCTCTACAAAGGGAGGTTCAGGACGCTGATGGCGGTCAGCTTCGCGTTGGTGGGCATTCCTTGGCTCTTGCAGTGGACCCCCGGCATCGGGTGGCTGATGGAGGTGGTGTCTTTCCTTACCGAGTTGTTGGCCACCGGGGCTTTGATACGGATCGCTGCCTCCCAATGCGTCGACCTCCACCTTTCCGCCACCAAAGCCACCCGCGCGGCTGGAGAAAGGTTTCAGAAGATGCTGGGGATGTTATTGCTTTTCGCGTTGGGAGTCGGAGCGGTGGCAATGACAATGATCCTGATCGGCACCATGATCTTGGCAGTGGTGGCTCCCGGGATGCTCGAACAGTTGAGTATCTATGCGGATGATCCTCTCGGCACACCCTTGGAGACGCTTGTGCCCTTCCTGGTGTGGACTTTCGTGATGGTTCTTCCGGCCCTGGCCCTGATGGTCTTGTGGTGGATGGCGCCCATGGTGGTGATGGTCGAAGGAGAAGGCGCCATCGCCAGCCTGCGACGGTCCTGGAGGCTGGTATCGGCGCGGTTCGGGAGGGTGAGCGCGGTTGTGGTGTTGTCGGTTCTGGTGATTGTGCCTCCCTTCGTGGTTCTCTACTGGCTCCTCCCCGACTTCTGGGCGATTCTGATCATCAGCCTCTTGAGCCTGCCCTTCTCATCGGTGATCGGAACCGTGCTCTACCTGGATCTTCGGGCGAGAACGGAATATCTCAGTTCCGACATCCTCATTCAAGAACTTACCTCCACCTCCTGAATCCGAGCCCCCTTGTTAATCGGGCGGGACACTATGGCCGGAGCGCCATCATGATGTGACAAAGGGATTGCAGGGCGAGCGGGTGCCCGCGCATACGAGCGGATTATTCGATCTACGGGTGACGACATCAATACCTAAGGTCTTGGCACTGTCGGCCAAACGTTGATCGTAGGTGATCAGGCCTTGGAGATCGTCGCCCAACTCCAGAGCGGCCGCCAAGTGGAGCGCGTCCAAGCTGCGAAGTATGCCTGGTTCGATCATGACCGCTCGCTCGAATACCGTGGTGGAGAGCGTCACCATGATCAGGGTGTCAAGAATGGTCCGCGCCTGCACCATCAGTTCGGGCGCGGCTCGTCGGGTCACCCTCAGAAGTTCGGTCCGCAAGAGGTCGCTTGAGAATATCTCTTCCTCATGAGACTCCAACCACCTGCGCAAGGCTGTGGAGCCCTTCTCCACGATCAGCAGCTTCACGGCCGCGGAGGTGTCGAGGTAGTACACGGTCAGTACCGCTCGGCCTGACGCATCTCCTCCAGTTCGGTCGATAAGGCTGGGCGGCTTCGGTGTCGGCGAGAGGGACCTGGCAACTCGCTCAGTCGGCGGAGGGCCGGTCGAGCCCGATTGGCCAGGATCAATGCCTCGATTCGGCTGGTCGTGAGAGGCGTCATCTGGGCGACCGGACGACCTCGATCGGTGATCGTGACCAAGGCGCCGGCCGCAACTTCGGCCACGACCGCCGAGGCGTTCTGCTTCAAGGCTCGAATCCCTATTTCAGGCATGTTCTACATTGTAGCACAACCTGAGCCAAAGGCAGGCCGGTTATGTCAGGCTGACTAAGCGCCTTCGGCGAACTTCACAAGGGTGATTGCGACTTCCTCGGCTTGGGATTCGGTGATCTGAGGGAAACAGGGTAGTCCCAGCATCCGCGATGCGGTTCCTTCTGCTACCGGCAACGAGCCCGGTCCGAGTCCCATCCACTTGTAGGCAGGATGGAGATGGAGGGGCGGGTTGTAGATCAGACGGCCGGGGATACCCCTTAAGGACAGGTACTTTATAGCCTCATCGCGATTGTCGAGCATCGCGTTGTAAGCGAAATAAACGTGCTTGGCCCAGGGCGCTTCGTAGGCAGCGGTCACCGGCGTTCCCTCGAATATCTCCCGGTAGATAGCCGCAGCCCGGCGACGGCCGTTGATCCGGTCGTCCAGGGTGGGGAGCTTGGCTCTGAGGATCGCGGCCTGGATGGTGTCGAGACGCTGGTTGAAGCCTTCCTCCAGCACCGTCCAATCGCCTCCTGTCAAGTCACCTTGGAAACGCGGCTTACGGGGCGCGTGGCCGTAGTTGCGGAGTACCCGGATTCTCTCGGCCAAGTCGGGGTCGTTGGAGACGATCATCCCTCCGTCCCCATATCCCCCCAGGATCTTTCCGGGCGCCACGCTGAAGCACCCGAGCGGGCCGAACGTCCCCATCCGCCGCCCTTTGTACTCGGCGCCGATCGCAAGACACGCATCTTCAATAACCGTTATGCCGTGGTGGTCGGCGATCTCCATGATGGGATCCATGTCGACGGGGTGGCCGAACAGGTGCACGGGGAGGATCACCTTGGTGCGGGGGGTGATGTATTGCTCCAGCTTCTCAGGATCCATGTTGAAGGTGTCTGGGGTTGTGTCCGCCAGCACCACCTTCGCACCGGCATGGGTCACGACTGAGGCGGTCGGATTGTCGGTGTTGGGTACGGTGATCACCTCGTCCCCGGGCTCCAGATCCATCGCCTCCAGGGCGAGGTGAAGGGAAGCCGTGCCCGACCCCACTCCCATGGCGTACCGGGCGTTCTGATAATCGGCGAACGCTTCCTCGAACGCCTCCAACTCTTCGCCGAGGACGTAATTACCGCTCGCCAGCACCCGCATTACGGCCTGGTCGATCTCGGGTTTCAGGGACTGGTACTCGGCGGCCAAGTTGTTCGAAGGGACTGGCAAGGCGTGCTCCTCTGTTGGGTTGGATACGCAGAATGTTAGCCTTGGGCAAGCTGCGCGGGCTATGAAAAGGACCGTGCTCTACCTGGATCTGCGGGCGAGAACGGCGAAAATTGACCCTGGGACATTGACCTACGAACTCTCCTGGCTCCGAGATCTGGAATCGTTTGGGACGAGCACCTTTGATACAGCTGCCAGACAATCCACCACAGTGGGACGGCGGAGACGGCGTGACTTGTGGCGGATCGCTCAAGTTGGTCAGCCGGAGCCCAGAAACTCCAGGAGCGTTGCCGCGGCTTCCTCGACTTGCGACTCGGTGATCTGGGGAAAACAGGGCAGACCGATCATCCGGGAGGCGGTTTTCTCAGCCATAGGCAGGGAACCGGGACCAAGCCCCATCCACCGATAAGCTGGATGGAGATGCAATGGTGGGTTGTAGTACAGCCTGCTGGCGACCCCCCGCGACGCAAGGTATTCTCGGGCCTGGTCGCGAACCTCTTCGGAAACCATCGCGTTGTACGCGAAGTAGACATGACGAGCCCAGGGCGCCTCGTGGACGGCCGCAACCGGGGTGTTCGCAAAGATCTCCCGGTATAGGGCGGCCGCACGCCTCCGGCCGGCGATGCGGTTTTCTAGGGTAGGAAGCTTGGCGTTGAGGATGGCCGCCTGGATGGTGTCGAGGCGCTGATTGAATCCTTCCTCCAGCACCTTCCATCCGCTTCCTCCGGTCAGGTCTTTCCCGGACAGTCGCAAGCCCGGCGCATGACCGTAGTTTCTGAGCACTCTGATACGGTGAGCCAGGTCGGGGTCGTTGGTCACCACAATTCCTCCGTCTCCGTATCCGCCGAGGATCTTTCCCGGCGCCACGCTGAAGCATCCCAGCGGCCCGAAGGTCCCTGTGCGCCGTCCCTTGTACTCACCGCCCACCGCCAGCGCCGAGTCTTCCAACACCGTTATCCCGTGACGGTCGGCGATCTCACATATCGGGTCCATGTCGGCAGGATGCCCGAACAGGTGGACCGGGATAATCACCTTGGTTCGGGGAGTGATCTTTTCCTCGAGCTTCTCCGGATGCATCGTGAAGGTGTCCCCGGTGGTATCTGCCAGGACCACCTTCGCCCCGGCATGCGTCACCGCCGAAGCAGTGGGGTTGTCGGTATTGGGGACAGTGATTACCTCGTCTTCGGGTCCCAGGTTCAAGGCCGCCAGTGCCAGATGCAAAGATGCCGTTCCCGACCCCACGCCCATTGCATAGCGGGCCCCCACATAATCGGCGAAGGCTTCTTCGAATGCCTCGAGTTCGTCGCCGAGGACGTAGTTGCCGCTGGCCAGCACCCGACCCATAGCTTCGTCTATTTCTGTCTTCAGTGATTCGTACTCTGCGGCCAAGTCGCTCATGGGCACTACCAAGACAGACTCCTCTTTGAGGTTGCTACTGAGGGGGAATCTTAACCCACCGGAGTAAAGGGTGCAGATCATCCTCCAGGTTCGATCGGCAACAACAGACTCACCATGCGCGATGACATCTCATGGCAAGGATCGACAGAATAGAGTTGGAGCGCACATGACAAGCGGGTTCTATCCGTCGGACTTTTCGTCGATGACCGCCGAAGAGTTGCGCGGTTCTCAGTCGGATAGGCTGGTCGGGCTGATCAACCGGCTCCGGGGAGTGGATACGCCCTACTGGCGCAACAAGCTGGCGGATACAGGTTCCATCGGATCTTTGGCCGACCTCGAGAAGTTGCCTATGACCACCAAGGCCGAGTTTCGAGAGTCCTATCCCACCGGGATGCTGGCGGTGCCGATGGAAGAGGTGGTGCGCGTCCATGCTTCGTCGGGGACATCGGGAAAGCCCACCATCGGCGCCTATACGGCCGCGGATGTGCGGCTGTTCGCCGAAATGAACGCCAGAGCCATCGCGCTGGCCGGCGCCACCTCCGAATCGGTGGTGCATGTCGCCTATGGATACGGACTCTTCACCGGGGGGCTGGGTCTTCATTACGGTGTGGAGGCACTGGGCGCCACCGCCATTCCCGCCTCGGGGGGCAACTCCGGGTTTCAGGTGCAGATGCTCGCCGATCTGGGCGCCACCGGATTGGCATGCACGCCCTCATACTCTCTCCTGCTCGCCGAGCGGGCCGCGGAGGAGGGTTTGTTGGAGTCGATCTCTCTTCAGTGGGGTATCCATGGCGCCGAACCATGGTCGGAGGGCATGCGCCAGAAAATAGAGGATGCGTGGGGTGGTGGCTTCAGCGCCTGTGACATCTATGGTCTGACAGAGATCATCGGTCCGGGGGTGGCGTCCGAATGGAGCGACTACAAGGGCCGCCTGGTCATCATGGAAGACCATTTCTATCCGGAGATCATCGATCCCGACACCGGGAGAGGTCTGGCGGACGGAGAGCAGGGGGAGTTGGTGCTCACCACTCTCACCAAACAGGCCCAGCCGGTGATCCGGTACCGGACGGGTGACATCACCCGGCTGTTGCCGCCGGTGGGGGACCTTCCGTTTCGGTGTATGGATCGGCTGTGGGGCCGAGTCGACGACATGCTGATCGTGCGGGGGATCAATGTGTATCCCCGTGAGATCGAGGAGGTGCTTCTCGACGATCGCGACTTGGGCGGTCAGTTCGCCATTGTTGTGGACAAGCGGGGCGTTCTCACCGAGATCGAGGCCAAGGTGGAGTTGCGAAGTCCGGAGTTGAGTCCCCGCCGGGAGGCCATTGCGGCGCGGCTGCAGAAGCGATTGATGGAGACCATCCGGCTGCGGGTCAGGGTCACTGTCTGCAACCCAGGCGATCTTCCCCGCCAGGAGGTCGGCAAGGCCAGGCGGGTTCACATTCTGGAATAGCGGCTCTTGGGAGGTGAGTGGCCAGCCGGCGGTCGGCCTCTCTTTTCTATGGTAGGGCTGGTCGTTGGCGAGGCCGCACTATCTCCGGCGGGCGCGTTCGAGCAGCTCAACCACCTTGCCGTCCGGCGTGGGTCGGTAGTCGGCGTAGAAAAAGCCAATGGCGGCGAATCGTCGGGGGGTGGAAACGGCCACGAACTCGTCGGCGGCGTCCCCGAAGATGGCGGGAGCGTCATGGGGAGCGACCGGGGTGGCCATGACTATCCGATCAGCGCCGAGTCGCCGGGCGATTCCGCAGGCGGCCAGGGCGGTGGACCCGGTGGCGATCCCGTCGTCGACGATCACAGCCGTTCTCCCCGCCAGATCGGCGGCTGGGCGGCCTTGCCGGAACAACTCCGCTTGCCGGGCCATCTCCTTGCGCTCCCGGTGCTCCAGACGGTCTATCTGGTCGGCGCTGATGCCGAGTCTCTTCACCCTGTTCTCGTCGATGATCCGTATCCCACCTTCACCCAGGGCGCCTATGGCGAGTTCCGGCTGGGAAGGTACGCCGAGCTTTCGCACCAGCAGCACCTCCAGAGGCGCCGATAGTCGGCGTGCTACTTCGAAACCCACCGGGATGCCGCCGCGAGGAAGGCCGAGCACCACGGTGGGCTCGTAGCGCAGATGATCGAGAAGGCGGGCCAGTTTCCGTCCGGCGTGGGACCGGTTCATGAACTTCACAGCGCCCTTCCTCCTACCTGACCGATTCTGCCACACACACCCTCCCCGCGGGCTGGAGAACTATCGCTCCGGATCGCCACATTAAACTGAGGGTAAGAAATAGTTAAGGTGGCGTGATGTCTTTCTTTCAAATTGCCCAGACAGTGACAGACGCGTGCGGCGCCGATCCGGGGGCTGCGTGCAGCCTCGTTTTCGACCTGACCGGCAACACCAGCGCGGCGCGTATCTCTGATTTCGCGGCCCGCCCGATCAAGGTTGTGATCATTCTTCTGGCGGCCTGGATCATCAACCGGATCGCACGGCGGTGGTTGGACCGGGCTGTGGAGGGTTGGTTGGAGCGGCGTGAGGCGGTGGCCGAGAAAGCCCAGGGGAAGTCGGCCGAGGCTACCGGTCGAATCGAAGGGCTGCGTGGAGCAGCGGTTCGCCGGGCCGGGCTGATGCTCGAACAGCACGAACGGAGCAGCCAGCGGACCAGAACCCTGGGAGCAGTACTCCGATCGATCGCTTCCATCGTCATCTACGGCATGGCCGTGATGATGTCCCTCGGAGAGTTCGACGTGAATCTGGGTCCCCTCATAGCCGGCGCCGGCATAGTGGGTGTGGCGGTGGGCTTCGGCGCTCAGAGTCTCGTCAAGGACTTCCTGACGGGAGTGTTCATGCTGCTCGAGGACCAATACGGCGTGGGCGACGTCGTGAACCTCGGCGAAACCATCGGGGTCGTGGAGGGAGTGAAGCTTCGCACCACGCAAGTCCGGGATATTAACGGCACCCTGTGGTACATACCCAACGGGGAGATCCGTCGGGTAGCCAATTTGTCACAGGACTGGGGGCGGACGGTGCTGGACATAGAGGTGGCGTACGACACCGATATCGCCGCGGCCACGGCCGTCATCAAGGAGGTGGCCGACGGGGTATGGCGCGAGCAATTACCGAATGCCACGATAATCGAAGAGCCCACCATCGCGGGTGTCCAAAGTTTCGGCGAGAGCGCCATAGCGATTCGACTGATGGCCAAGACCGAGCCCGGCGAGCATTTCGCCACCGCTCGGGAGTTGCGCGGTCGGCTCAAGGAAGCGTTCGACGAGGCCGGTATCGAGATACCGTTCCCCCAACGCACCGTGTGGATGAAGACCGAGCAGCCGGCTGACGGGTCGACATCCTAGGTGCTCGGCTTCCGGTGCCGGTATCCTCGACGCGAGTTTGTCTCTACGCAAGGAAAATCAAAAAGATATGACGAAAAACAACAGGCTGGCGGGCCGGGTCGCGGTCGTGACCGGGGCCGCGGCGGGGATCGGCCGCGCCACCGCGGAGCTTTTCGCCGAAGAAGGCGCCCGCGTGGTGCTGGCGGATGTCGCTGCCGCGGCAGTGGATCGGGTCGCCGCCGAAATTCGGGAATCGGGTGCGTCGGCCATCGGTGTGGTCGCGGATGTCTCGACGGAAGAAGGCGTCGAGGCGGTGGTGGGGACGGCGGAGCGCCAGCTCGGCCCGGTGGATGTCCTGGTGAACAACGCGGGCGTCGAACTGAAGAAGCTGGTGGAGGACACGAGCCTCGAGGAGTGGAACCGGATCCTTCGTATCAACCTAACATCGGCGTTTCTGATGTCGCGTCGGGTGGTCCCCGGCATGAAGGAACGGCGGAGCGGCGTGATCGTGATGAACTCGTCGGTGGGGAACTTCATCGCGGCGGGTGGGACCTCCGCCTACGGAGCGTCGAAGGCAGGGATGATGGCGCTGGCCAGGGGACTGGCGATCGAGGGTGCTTCCTATGGAATCCGGGTCAACGCCGTGTGTCCGGGCGTCATCGACACTCCCATGAACGAGCGGAATCTGGCGCGGGCCGAAGATCCGGAGGCCATGCGGCAGTCGTGGTTTGATATAACACCGCTAGGACGGCTGGGAACTCCTCGTGATGTCGCCCAGGCCATGCTGTTCCTTTCGAGCGACGAGTCGAGCTTCGTCACGGGGTTGCCGCTTGTGATCGACGGCGGCAGAATGATTCCGTAAGGGACTTATATATCTAGGTAGACGGGTGTCTTCTTAGGCGATACTGTTCTGCGATGTCCGCCGGCGGTGCATCTCCCTGAGGAGGTGTCCGTCTTACAGCGGAAGTTTGTTGCGCGCATCGCGTCGGGAATAGTCCCTCCCGACCCCGGGCCAAAGGCCCGGGCGCGTATGTTCATTGCGGCGTTGAGGTCCCTACCCACGCACATTCCACACGACCCGCAGTGAAACACCCTGCGGCTCAGGGGCATGGCCTGTCTGTGCCCACACCGGGCGCAGTCTGTGGTGGTGTGGCGGGGGTTTACCTTCACATGTGGAATGCCAGCTTTTTCGGCTTTGTATTCCAGGATGTTCCCGAGGGACGACCATCGTTGTTCCGATATTTTCTTGGAGAACCGTTTGGATTTGAGCATGCCCGCCACGTTGAGGTTCTCGGTGGCTATTCCGTCGTAGGCGGTCACCAGCCGGTTGGCGAGGCGGAAGTCGGTCTGGACAGCGCGTTCTTTTTCTCTGCGGTGCGCCTTGGCCAACGAGAGGGTTTTCTTGGCCCTGCTGCGGGAACCCTTTTCCGAGCGGGAGAACCTTCTTTGCGCTCTCTTGACACGGGACGTGTCCACTTCCGAGGGGGAACTACCCGTCCGTCCGATAGCGTCAGGCGCTGCGTGAGGCCCACGTCTATCCCCACGGGATTTACAGGCTCCATGAGGGGCCGGTTTCTTTCGGGGTGGCGGACCACGACGTGTGTCTCTGTCCGAAGAGGCGTTCGGACCACGCGGAGTTCCCTCACCCGGGCGCCGCCTTCCAGAGCATCAGCCAGGCGGTGGCCCTTGTCTCGGAACCGCAGGCGCGGGAGGCCCTTCACGGCGAGTCTCCACCACACGGCAGAACCGTTGCTGTTGGGGGGAACCACCATCGAAGGAGAGGCATCTGGTACCTCTATGGTCCTCCACCGGCGAGACGCCTTGAAGCGGGGAAACCCCGGCTTGCCCCCTTCTTCGCATCTCTTGTAGAAAGAGGACGTGGTGCGGTCGAAACGACACACAACGCCCCTGCCCACCTGAACGGCCAGGCGCTCCCACTCGGGAAGGTCCGAACGCACCCCCGTGAACTCTTTCATCAGGTCGTACTTCGAACGCCGCAACTTCGAGGGGAACTTGTCGTCCTCTCCGGGATGATGCTCCCTCCACCACGCATATGTTCCCCTCCAAGACTCCAACGCCGCGTTGTACAACCCCGCGCACATGGAAAACACCTCCGTCAGGCGGCGATGTCCCGACGGCGAACACTTGGCCGGGAACCGCAAAGTCTGCACCGAAGACACACAAACCAGGATACCGAAAGGGTGTGACACTTTGTCTACCCAGGTATATAAGTCCCTTCCGTAACGCATTCGTTTCCGTAACGCATTCGTTACCCACATAGCGGGAAGGAGGGGGACTTCGGAGACCCCCCGATGGGTTATACGGCCGCCACCTCTTCATAGACCTCGGGTCGGCGGTCCCGGTAGAAGGCCCAGTAGCGGCGTACCTGTTCCACCAGGCCCAGGTCGAGTTGGCGGACCACCACCTCGTCTTCGGTGTCCGAGGCGGTCTCGCCCACTATCTCCCCGCGGGGGTTAGCGAAATAGGAAGATCCGTAGTAGTCGGTGCCCTCGAGGTCCTCGGCGCCCACCCGGTTGATGGCTCCCACAAAGAACTCATTGGCGACCGCCGCGGCCGGCTGCTCCAGTTGCCAGAGGTGTTTGGAGTGGCCGCGGGTGGTGGCGGAGGGGTTGAACACGATCCGGGCACCTTTCAGGCCCAGCACTCTCCAACCTTCGGGGAAGTGGCGGTCGTAGCAGATGTACACCCCGATCCTCCCCACCGCGGTGTCGAACACCGGATATCCCAGGTTGCCGGGTCGGAAGTAGAACTTCTCCCAGAACCCCGTCACCTGGGGGATATGGGTCTTCCGGTACTTGCCCAGGAAGGTCCCGTCGGCGTCTATCACCGCCGCGGTGTTGAAGAAGGTACCCTCGTCCACCACCTCGTAGATGGGGACCACCAGCACCATGCCGGTCTCTCGGGCCAGGGCGATCATGCGCTGGATGGTCGGGCCGTCGGGTATGGGCTCGGCAAAGGAGTAGTTGTCGCTGTCCTGGACGGTGCAGAAATAGGGGCTGTTGAAGATTTCCTGGAAGCAGAGCACCTGCGCGCCCTGCTCGGCCGCCTCCCGCGCATACCCGATGTTTTTCTCCACCATGGATTCGGAGTCCCCGGTCCACTCCGATTGGACCAGGGCGGCGGTTACGACTTGGTTGGACATGGAATGTCTCCTCTGCTGCTGATAATCAACTTGGACACGACGGTCAGGCCACCGCGGTCGAAACCCCGGCCATCAGCAGGCCGATCTGCTGTCGGTTGGCAAGTTCCGCATCGACCTCTCCCACGATTCGCCCCTCGTAGATGACCGCGATCCGGTCGGCCAATCCCAGGATTTCGTCCAGATCCTCTGAGATCAGCAGGATGGCGACCGATTTGGAGCTGCGTTGTTCGATGAGCCGGTCGTGGATGTATTCGGCGGCGCCGATGTCCACTCCCCGGGTGGGCTGGGAAGCCACCAATACCGAGGGCGATCCCGAAAGCTCCCGGGCCAGGATCAGCTTCTGGAGGTTGCCTCCCGAAAGGTTGGACGCCGGGACGTCCAGGTTGGGGGTGGCCACCGAATAGTTGTCCACCAACTCTTGGCTGTGGTGACGGATTTCGCCGTTGCGGAGAAATCCCCGTCGGCTCAGCGGTACTTGGCGGTGGTTCACCAGAATCAGGTTTTCCGAGACGCTAAACGCTCCGATGGCGCCGTCCCGCTGGCGCTCTTCGGGAACGTAGGCCAACCCGGCCGCCCTCACCGCCGAGGGTTTCCGGCCTGTGATATCGACGTCGTCCACTTCCACGGCGCCCGAACGCGGCGGCCGCAGCCCGGCGATGGCTTCGGCCAACTCGCGCTGGCCATTGCCGGACACGCCGGCGATCCCCAGGATTTCTCCTTCGCGCACTGAGAAGCTCAGGTCCTGCAGGGCCGGGATGCCCCGGTCACCCATGACGGTCAGGTCGCGGATGGTCAACCGGGCCTTACCCGGTTCCCGCGGCGGTTTATCAGGCGCCAGGCGCACCGGACGGCCCACCATCATCGAGGCCAGGTTTTCGCGGGTGGCTTCCCTGGCCGGGACCTCGCCCATCACCCGCCCGTGGCGAAGCACGGTGATCCGGTCACTGAGGGCCAGCACCTCATGGAGCTTGTGGGAGATGAACACCAGTCCCCGTCCGGCTGCGGCCATTTGCCGAAGGATCTTGAACAGGTGTTCCACCTCGCCCGGGGTTAGCACCGCGGTGGGCTCGTCCAGCACCAACAGTTTGACGTCGCGGTAGAGGGCCTTGATGATTTCCACCCTTTGGCGTTCTCCCACCGACAGTTGCCAGATGTGGGCGTCGGGATCCACCGCCAGACCATGAGACTCCGATAGCTCGCTAACCCGGTGGGCCACCCTTCGCAGATTCATGCGTCCCCTCTTTGATGTGACGGCGCCCATTGCCACGTTCTCGGTTACGGTGAGGGAGGGCACCAGCATGAAATGTTGGTGAACCATCCCTATTCCGTGGTTGATGGCGTCGATGGGGCTGGTGATCTGGGTCGGCGACCCTTCGATGAACATCTCTCCCTCATCGGGCTGATACAGACCGTAGAGGATCTTCATCAGGGTGCTTTTGCCTGCGCCGTTTTCTCCCAACAGGGTGTGCACCTCCCCGGCGCGCAGGTCGAAATCAATTCGATCGTTGGCCAGCACGCCGGGAAAGCGCTTAACGATTCCCCGCATCTCCAGGAGTTGCGTCATCGTTTTGTCACCTTGTTGGTCCTTTGTCTATTGGGTTAGTTGGCGCCGGTATCGATGTTGCCGTCGATGATTCCCTGAACCACGGTGGCAACCTGAATCAACATCTCCGGGGGTATATCGAATGCCGGGTTGGGCTCCAAAACCAGTCCGCCGTTGGCGAGGTTGATCTCGTAGGCCTTGCCGCCCAGTGAACCGGCGGAGATGTCGGCGATGATTTGACGCAGCACCACTTCCCACTTGTACACCTGAGAGGCAACCACCAAATCGGGGGCCAGGGTGGTTTGATTGGCCTGGGTACCGAACCAGAAGACGCCGTTGGCCTGGGCGACTCCCACCGCGCCGACCACCATCTGGGCAGAACCGGTAAGCACATCCGCGCCGGAGGCGATGTGCGCCTGGGCAGCTTCGGAGGCCAACGCCACATCACTGAACGAGCCGATGTAGTTGATGTTGACGGTCACATCACCGGTGGCGACTGCGCCGTTGTGGAACCCGTCCACGTACAGCTTGGCGTCGCCCACTTCGATAGGACCGACCACACCGATCACTCCCGACTGGGACAGCAAGGCGGCCACCACGCCCATCACGTAGCCGCCCTGGTCGGAAGCGGCGGTGTAGGCGCTGACATTGGACATGCCGAAGGTGTCAGCAGAGGTGCCCCACGCGAAGGCGGTGTCGGGGAAGTCCCCGGCGATCTCCTGCAACGACCCACCGTACTGCGAGCCGTGGGCGATAACCAGGTCATACCCTTCATCGGCGTAACCACGAATCGCCGCAGCAGCATCATCAACAATGAAAGTCCCATCGGTGACGGCCACCTCGGTGCCCGGATGTTCAGCAACGATCACATTCACCGCATCCACGATGCTCTGCGTGAACGCCAAGTCATTGGAAGCACTCGGCGCAACGATCGCAATCCGCAACGGCTCCATCGGTGCCATCGGCATTGCATCCATGGTGTTGACGGCGCCGCTGATGATTCCGGCGATGGTGTTGTCTGCGGCTGCTCGTAGGTCGTCGGGGAGGGAGAATCCGTCGTTGTACTCGATTACCAGTCCGCCGTTGGCCAGGTTGATCTCATAGGACTTGCCGCCCAGCGTACCTGCGGCGTGGTCGGCCAGGATCTGGCGTAGCACCACTTCCCACTTGTACACCTGCGACGCAACTACCTGACTGGGCGCCAGATCGGTCTGGTTGGCCTGGGTACCGAACCACAGCGCGCCGTTGGCCTGGGCGACGCCCACCGCTCCAACCACCATCTGGGCAGAGCCGGTCAGCACGTCCGCGCCGGAGGCCACATGAGCCTGCGCCGCTTCGGAAGCCAGCGCCACGTCGCTAAAGGAACCGATGTAGTTGATGTTCACGGTCACGTCACTCGAGGCCACCGCGCCGTTGTGGAACCCGTCCACGTACAGCTTGGCGTCACCCACTTCGATGGGACCGACCACACCGATCACTCCCGAATCCGAGAGCCCCGCCGCAATCACACCCATCACATAGCCGCCCTGGTCGGAAGCGGCGGTGTAGGCGCTGACATTGGACAGACCGAAGGTGTCAGCAGAAGTACCCCACGCGAAGGCGGTGTCGGGGAAGTCCCCGGCGATCTCCTGCAACGGGCCTCCGTACTGCGAGCCGTGGGCGATAACCAGGTCATAGCCTTCATCGGCGTAACCACGAATCGCCGCAGCAGCATCATCAACAATGAAAGTCCCATCGGTGACGGCCACCTCGGTGCCCGGATGTTCAGCAACGATCACATTCACCGCATCCACGATGCTCTGCGTGAACGCCAAGTCATTGGAAGCACTCGGCGCAACGATCGCAATCCGCAACGGCTCCATCGGCGCCATCGCTTCGGTGGTGTCTGGGGTGTCTGGGGTGTCCGCAGCCGTGGTGTCTGGGGTGTCCGCGGCCGTGGTTTGCGGGGCGGCTGCGGCCGTGGTGACGGGGGCGTCAGCGTCGCCTCCGCAGGCGGCCGCCACCAGGGTCAGAACCGCTGCCAGGGCCAGCACCCTGGCCAGGCCCGGTTTCTTATGGATGTGCATGGGTTTTACTCCTTGGGTCGTAAGGGTTGTTTACGGACGGTTCGGGTCAAAGATTTCATGATGCCCCCCGAATGAAGGGTTTGGTGAGGGCGCTGGGAGCGTGGAACCGCCGCGCCGCCACCACCAGAGCCAGGACGGTGATGACCGCCGGAATCATGGCGGCCAGGTCGGAGGCGCCCAGTGGGATGATTCCCCGGGTTTTGAGCAGCAGCACCACGGCGGAGACCAGTCCGTACACGAGCGAGCCGGCCATCACCCCCAGGGGTCGCCACGCTCCGAAATAGACCAGAGCGATGGCGATGAAGCCTTGGGCATTGGTGAGGTTCTGCTGAAATATCCCCAAGCTGAGAGCCAGCACCGCGCCGGCCGCGCCTCCCAGGACCCCTCCAATGGTTACCGACGCGTAGCGCACTCTCACCACGCTGATTCCCTGCGAGTCGGCCGCTTCCGGGTTTTCTCCCACTGCCCGGATGTTCATCCCGAAGCGGGTGCGGTTGATGATCAGCGTGGAAACCGGAATGGCCAGGAAGGCCAGATAGATGGGGAGGCTGTGATTGAACAGTAGATCGCCCGCCACCGGAATGTCGGAGAGCAGAGGGATGGGCACCTTGGGGAAGGGCTGGATGGGCCGGGGAGTTCCCACCAGCCTTTGGAACAGGAGGTCGCTCATCCCCAGCCCGAACAGGTACACGCCGATACCGCTGATGCCTTGTTCGGCCAGGAGGGAAACGCTGATCACCGCGGAGAGCAGGCCGAGCACCAGCCCGACCGCCACGCCCACCAGCAGCCCCATCCAGGGACTCTGTGTTTTGAGGGCGGTGTAGTAGCCGCCGAAGGCCCCCAGCAGCATTATCCCGTCCACTCCCAGGTTGAGCACCCCGCTGCGCTGCCCGAACGCCTCTCCCAGGGAGGCCAGCAACAGGGGCACGGCCAGACGGATCCCCGAGGACAGGGTGGCCACGATCACGACGCTGGCGAAGATGTCAGCCATCAGGGCCGTCCTCCTCGGAGGGATGGGAGGCTGCCGCGTCGGCCTCCGGGGCGGTTGCGGCAGCCATTGCCCGCTGCTCCTCCCGCTCCTTCAACTGACGCCGGAAATGATCGAGGCTGACCACGAACAGCACCACCAGACCGTTGAGCGCCAACACCAGGGCGGTGGGGACCTGGGCGGCCCGTTGCAGGGCGATCGCCCCCACCAGCAACCCTCCGAACAAGAACGAGGAGGGGATGGTCCAGAGCGGATGGAGTCCCCCGAAGAGAGCCGTGACGATTCCGTTGAAGCCGGCGCTGCCGGTGAACCCGATGGTGCTTCCGTCGGTCACCATCCGGTGTCCTTCGGATCCCAGCACCAGGATCGCTCCCGCCAGCCCGGCCATCGCCCCGCTCAGGGTGAGCGCCCACACCACGTTTCTCTCCACCGACATCCCCGCATAGCGGGCGGCGTCACTGGACAGCCCCACCGCTCTCAGGCGGTATCCGGAGGTGGTCCGCCACAACAGCACATACACCAGGACGGCAACCAGCACCGCGATGAACGGCCCGATGTGAAGACGTCCGTTCTCGGAGAAAAGCGGCAGGTCGGTGCTTTCGGGCAGGCGGGCGGTCTGGGGAATCCGCGTCCCGCGTTCTATTTCCTTCGGATCGATGAGGGGGGCGCGCAGGAGATAGTTCATGGCCTGCACGGCCACCACATTGAGCATGATGGTGCTGAGGATCTCGTTGACCCCGAAGTAGGCCTTCAAAGCCCCGGGGATGGCGCCCCAGATCGCTCCTCCCGCCACTCCCCCCAAGAGCGCCAGGGGGAGAGCGACCCATGCGGGGACATCCGTCATCTCCAGGGCGACGACGGTGGAGGCCAGGGCGCCCGACACCATCTGGCCCTCTCCCCCGATGTTGATCACGTTGGCCCGGAAGGCGATGGTGATGCCCACTCCCACCAATAACAGGGGGGTGGACTTGATAGCCGTCTCCACCAGGGCGCCGCCGCTTCCGAAGGCGCCCTTGGCCATGGCCCAGTAACCGGTGAAGGGGTTGGCGCCCAACGCCGCCAGCATCACCGCCCCGATAGCCAGCGCACCCAGCACGGCCAGGACGGGCACACTGTTGGCGGCCAGCCGGGAACTCAGCCGGGAGCGTCCCGCCGGAGCGTCTGGAGGTCCCGTGGAAGTCATGTCATCCCCATGTCCCGGCTGCGCGGGTCAACTCCCAGAAGGGTGAGGAGTAAGAAGAAAGCCACCACCACAGTTGTCTAGTCGCCGCGAATGGCGTTGAGGTAGTTGTAGATGGTGATTCGGCTCACTCCCATCGCCTCAGCCACCGTTTCGACGGACTTGCGGATCAGAAAAACACCTTGTTCGTCCAGAACGCGGACCGCCGCCTGCTTTTTCTCTCTGGGCAACCCGCCCAACTTGCCCCCCATTCGGGTTTCCACCGCACCGATGATCCGGTCCACCGCCCCGTGGAGATCTTCGGGGTGGGTCGAGCCGATCATCGCTTCGTTCCAGGCCATCGGATCATCCAGCACCGCTTCGCCGCCAGAGGTGGAAGGCCGGGTGCGGTCCGCCGATCCGAGGACCGGGCCCATCGGATGCTGCGGGATGTCCTTGGTCAGGGTGATCGAGATCCGGGAAGCTCCCTTTTCGAACGCGGACTTGAGCATGGTGGGTAACACCGAGGTTATTGTCGCGTAGTCGCCCTCCACCGTGTTTCCGAAAGGCCCGAGGGCCATCTCCAGTCCGTGGTGTTGAAGGATTTCTTGGGAGCCGAGCACATGCGGTCCGGGGTTACCTTCCGCGAACGGCTCTACCAGAAACTCAAGCCGGCACAAACCATAGTTCCCGGTCTTTTCAGAGGGCGTGGGACGGTTCAAGGGCCATAAAATTCATTTGACAATTTGTAAAAGAAGATGGTACAGTCAGATACCATGAGCCGCAACTTGAAGGTGGGCGTCGCCCAGTTAGGTCCCATTGCCAGGGAGGACACACGCAAGGAGGTGGTCGAGCGCCTCCTGGAGCTTTTGGCCCAGGCCGCCGATCAGGGAGTGGAGTTGCTGGTCTACCCGGAGCTGGCGATGACCACGTTCTTCCCGCGCTGGTATATCGAGGACCCCGAGGAGATGCTCTCCTTTTTCGAAGAGCAGATGCCCTCGGAGGAGACCCAGCCGCTCTTTGATGAGGCGGCTCGCCTGGGTATCGGCTTCTGTCTGGGCTACGCGGAGCTGCATTCCGACGCGGATGGCAAGACCCACCGCTACAACACCCAGATACTGGTGGAAAGGGACGGGTCGGTGGTAGCCAAGTTCCGCAAGGTTCATCTTCCCGGGCATGCGGAGATCGAGGAGTGGAGACCTTTCCAACACCTGGAACGGTACTACTTCGAGCCCGGCCCGGACGGCTTTGGGGTGTGGCGGGCGTTCGGGGGGATAGTGGGCATGGCGATCTGCAACGACCGGCGGTGGTCGGAGACTTACAGGGTGATGGGGCTGCAGGGAGTGGAACTGATTCTGATCGGCTACAACACCCCTTCCTTCTACGCTCCCGATCCCCAGCAGAACGCCTTGCAGAACTTTCACAACCATGTGGTGATGCAGGCAGGCGCCTACCAGAACGGATGCTGGGTGGTGGGGGTGGCCAAGGGAGGAATCGAGGAGGGGATCGACCACTTGGCGCAAAGCGTGATCATCGCCCCTTCCGGCCAGATCGTCGCTCAGACCATCACCACCGGGGACGAGTTGATAGTGGCCAACATCGACCTGGACTTTTGCTCGTTCTACAAGGACACCGTGTTCAATTTCGACCTGTACCGGGTGCCGGAGCACTATCGGCTGATCAGCCAGACCAGAGGAGCGATCCTCCCGCCCGAGGAGTAGACCATGACCCTGATCGAAGCGCCACCCACCGTTTCCTTCCGTCTCAACGGGGAGGACGTCTCGGTTCGGGCCGATCACCCGCACCTCCTGGCGGCCCTGCGCGAGGAGTTGGGGGTCATCTCACCCAAGGACGGATGCGCTCCTTCCGGGCAATGCGGATGCTGCACCGTGCTGGTGAACGGACGGGCGCTGGTGAGCTGTCAGGTGCCCCTCACCCGGGCGAAGGGACGGGAGATCACAACTGTGGAGGGGCTCGATCCGGTGGAGAGGGACCGCCTGGCCCGCGGCTTTGCGGCCACCGGCGCCCTGCAGTGCGGGTTCTGCACTCCCGGCATCGTGATCCGGACCAAGGCGCTGATCGACCAAAAAGGATCGGCGCTGGACCGAAGGACCATCAACGGCCGGCTGGGCGCCCACTTGTGCCGCTGCACCGGCTACACCAAGATCGTGGAAGCCATCGAACTGTTGGCGTCGGGAGAACCGATTCCCTCCGTCGCCCGTCCCGGAGGGGTGGGTAAGAACGGCGCCAAATACGAGGCGATGGAGCTGTCCCTGGGAGACCGGCCCTACATCGACGATCTGGCCTCTCCGATGATGCTGCATGCCGCTCTGCGGCTCACCGATCATTCCCGCGCCGATGTGCTGGCCATCGATGCCTCGCCGGCCGAGGCGTATCCGGGGGTGGTGAGAGTGATCACCGCCGCCGATGTTCCCGGAGAACTCCGGGTCGGCCTGATCCACAAGGATTGGCCGGTCTTCATCCCCGTGGGTGGACGCACCTCCTATTCGGGGGATGTTCTGGCCATGGTGGTGGCTGGCGATGTGCAAACGGCCAGGGAGGCCGCCGAGTTGATCAAGGTCGAATACCGGGTGCTCACTCCCATCAGCGATCCCGAACAGGCGCTTTCCTCCGAGGACGCGGTTTGGGAGTTGGACGGGAACCTCTTGTCCCGCTCGGTCTATGAGCGCGGAGATGTGGAGGACGCCCTTTCCCGCTCGGCACACACCATTCATGAGGTGTTTCGCACCCAGCGGGTGGAGCACGCTTTCCTGGAGCCGGAGTCGACCGTGGCGGTTCCCTTCCCCAACGGCGACCTCCATGTCTATTCGGGAGGCCAGGGAGTGTGGGACGATCGCAACCAGATCGCCTCGGTGCTGGGGATGGACCCCACTCGGGTCACCGTGGAACTGGTCTCCAACGGGGGCGCCTTCGGCGGCAAGGAGGACATGGCCAACCAGGCCCAGACCGCCTTGGCCGCCCATCTGATGGGAAGGTCGGTGAAGTGCACCCTCACCCGCGAGGAGTCCCTCCACATCCATCCCAAGCGCCACCCCATCCGGATCGAGATATGGGCGGGCTGTGACGCCGAGGGCAAGCTCACCGCTCTTAAAGCGCGGATGCTGGGAGACTCCGGCCCCTACGCCTCGGTGGGGATGAAGGTGCTGGAGCGGGCGGCGGGCCACGCCAGCGGGCCCTATGTGATGGACGCCATCGATGTGGAGGCGGTGGCGGTGCGCACCAACAACTCGGTGTGCGGCGCGTTCCGCGGCTTCGGGGCCAATCAGGCCCAGTTCGCCATGGAGGGAGTTATCGACCGCCTGGCCGAGAAGGTGGGCATCAGCGGCTGGGAGATGCGGGCTCGGAATGTGATCGAGCCCGGTTCGATTTGGGGACCGGGACAGATAATGGACGAGGGCTCGCGAGGAGCGCGGCGATGTCTGGAGGCTGTCAAGCCTCATTACGACCGCGCGATCAGCGAAGGCAAAGCCGTTGGGGTGGGACTCGGGTTGAAAAACTCGGGGCTGGGCAACGGCTTCCGGGAAGTGTCCCGGTCGGTGGTCCAGTTCCGTCCGAACGGAACGGTGGAGGTAAGGCATTGCTGGACGGAGATGGGACAGGGCGTGCACACCGTTGCCCTGCAGGTGGCGGTCGAGGAACTGGGGATCGATCCCGACCGCATAGAAGTGCTGGTCGACACCTCCCGCGAGCTGGGCGCCGGGCAGACCACCGGCTCCCGGGGGACGCTCATGGTCGCCGGCTCGGTGGCCGACGCCTGTCGGAAAGCACTCGAGGGCGGCTGTGAGCCGGGGGTGGACTATTACGGCGTATGGACGGTGGACTGGACGAACAGCCTGTCCGAAGGGGTGAAAAACCCGGTGATCCACTCGGCTTTCGGCTACGCCAGCCAGTTGGTGATCGCCGATCGGGAGACCGGGAAGATTGAGAAGGTGGTGGCCGCCCATGATGTGGGGAAAGCGGTGAACCCGGTTTTGTGCGAGGGACAGATTGAGGGCTCCGTCCACATGGGACTGGGTTACGCTCTTTCCGAGGATTTCCCCAATGACTCCGACAGCCGGCCCACCAACATGACCCTGCGCAGCCTGGGGATCATCCGCGCCAAGGACATGCCGGAGGTGGAGGTGATCCTGGTGGAGGTCCCCCAGCCCGATTCGCCCTATGGGATCAAGGGAGTGGGTGAGATCGGCCTGGTTCCCACCGCCGGAGCGGTAGCTGCCGCCCTCCATCAGGTGGATGGGGTTTGGCGCACCCGGATGCCCTTCAACAAACACCATCCGTCGGGATCGAGGCGTTGACATGAGCCGGGAAACCCCCGGTTTGGTCTGCTCCCACCATCATCTCTACTCCACCCTGGCCCGGGGCATGCCCGCTCCGCCTCTCACGCCCCGAAGCTTCGGGGAGATACTGGAGCAGGTCTGGTGGAGGCTGGATGTCGCTCTCGATGACGAAATGATCTACTGGTCGGCCAAGCTGGGCGCCTTGGAGGCCTTGGAGCGGGGAACCACCGCCATCGTGGATCATCATGCTTCTCCCCGGGCCATAGAGGGATCACTGACCCTGATCGCCGACGCCTGCGCGGAGGTGGGGGTGCGGGTGGCGTGCGCCTATGAGGTGACCGACCGCCACGGGCCCGACGGCGCCCGGCGCGGCCTGGAGGAGAACCGCCGGTTCCTTTCGGAGGGAGGAAAGGGATGGGTG
The DNA here is from genome assembly GCA_965261135.1 of Acidimicrobiia bacterium. Taxonomy (GTDB): domain Bacteria; phylum Actinomycetota; class Acidimicrobiia; order Spongiisociales; family ZC4RG35; genus Bin76. The sequence continues at coordinate 2,382,187 of OZ253443.1, read as the reverse complement.
GGCGCCCATGCCTGCTTCACTATCTCCGAGGAGACGCTGGAGGCGGTGTGCGGGCTGGCCGAAGATCTGGGGGTGGGGGTGCACATCCATGTTGCGGAGGGCATCGAGGATCCCGACGCCGGTCGCCGGCTGGAGTCGCGGTCCCGGGAGGACTGGCTTCTGGGACACTGTGTCCACCTCGACCGAGATCTGGAGGGCGTAATTTTGCACAACCCGGAGTCCAATCTGAACAACTCGGTGGGCTATGCCCGGCCGACCAGGTTTCCCAACCGGGTGGCGCTCGGGACCGACGGGATCGGGGGCGACATGCTCGGCGCTTTCCGGTCCGCCTACCTGCGGCTCCGTGAAGAGGACGTAACCGCCTCCCCCGAAACTGCCTGGTCGTGGCTGGAGACCGGCTGGGAGATCTTTCCCGAGGCGCGGGAGGACCGGGTGGTCTGGTCGTACGACCCCATGGACCCCTGGCATCTGGCCTTCACCCCGGGAGTGCGCCCTCTCCTGGTGGAGGTGGACGGACAGGTGGTGCTGGACGAAGGCCGGGCCGTTCTGGTCGACCCCGAAGAAGTACGGGCCAAGGCTTCCGAGCATGCGGCCCGTCTCCATGCCCGGCTGTAGATAGAAGGGAGTCAGAAATGTCCTCCGGCGCCGATCCTCTAACTCCTTATCCGCTGGACATGTTGTTGGGGAGGGTGGCCGCCGAATGGAATACCCGGCAGCGGATTTTCGATCTGCCCTCGGCCCGGATCTGGAAGCGCCCGCCCGATCTCGACCTGGGTTTCTCTTTCCTGGGCCGTCCCTGCGCCTCTCCGGTGGGCCCGGCCGCTGGGCCGCATAGCCAGATGACCCAGAACATCGTGTTGGCCTGGCTGGGCGGATCGCGGATTTTCGAGCTGAAGACGGTTCAGGTGCTCGACCGCCTGGAGATCGGCCGCCCCTGCATCGACATGCAGACCATCGGCTACAACATCGAATGGAGCCAGGAGTTGCGGGTGGAGGAGTCTTTGATCGAGTACGTGAAAGCCTGGATGATGATCAGGATTCTGAACAACTGGGAGCCGGTGATGGCGCTGGTGGGCCCCGATCCCGGGCCCTTCGTCTTCGATATGTCGGTGGGATACGACCTGGAGGGGATCTCCACGGAGAAGATCTCCGATTTCATCGTGGAGATGAAGAACGCCAAAACCCGGATCGATTCCTTCCGGTCACAGATTCCCGAGCCGTTCACCCATCTTCGGGATCTCGACTTCGGTTCCCGGATCGCCGACACGGTGACTCTCTCCACTTTCCACGGGTGTCCTCCCCACGAGATCGATGCCATCACCAAGCATCTGATGACCCGTCACGAGGTGGATGTGATCGTCAAGCTCAACCCCACCCTGTTGGGCCTCGGAAGGGTCCAGGAGATCCTCCACGATACGCTCGGCTATGACCATATTCCGTTGCTGCCACAGGCTTTCGTGGACGACTTGCAGTTCGATCAGGGCATAGAGCTGATCGAAGGGCTGCGGGAGTTCGCCCGTCGGCACGGCCGGCGGTTCGGGATCAAGCTCAGCAACACCCTGGTGGTGGGCAACGACAAGGGATGGATGCCCGACGACCCCATGTACCTCTCCGGTCCTCCCCTGCATGTGATTACCTCGACGCTGCTGGACGAGCTGATCTGTGCCCTGCCGGGGGTCTTCAACCTGGCGGGCCACGGCGGTGACGTCCAGGTCAGCTTCTCGGCCGGGGTGAGCAAGGAGAACCTCTCCGACACCCTGGGAATGGGTGTGGCGCCGGTCACGGTCTGCTCGGATCTGCTCAAGCCGGGCGGTTACGGTCGCCTGGCGCCGATGCTCAACCGCTTGGCCATCGAGATGCGTCAGGCGGGAGCGGCCGATCTGGGAACCTGGCATCGCCACAAGTGGCAGTTGGCGCAAGAAAGCGGATACCGGGGCCCCGTGGAGGCCCATATGATGGCCATGAGCGGCGGCAAGGAAACCCATTCTTATCATCTTTCGGCGAACGAGAAGCTGCCGCGGGCGGTGGACAATGTGCTGGAAATGTGGGGGTGCGTGGCCTGCAACTTCTGTGTGACGGTGTGTCCCAACGACGCGGTGATCCGCCTCGCCACGGTGCCCGAGCTCCAGGACGAACTCACCGACCGCTGGCAGTATTTCATCCTGGCCGAGCTGTGCAACGAGTGCGGGAACTGTCTGACTTTCTGTCCCGAAGAGGGCGACCCGGCGGTGATCAAGCCGCGGCTGTTCGTGGACCGCGACCGGTTCGAGGCCGACCAGGAACAGGGGTTTTTCCTCATGCCCACCGCGGACCGGCTGGGAGTGTTGGCCAGCCCCGGCTGGGAGAAGGAGGTGGCGCCCCTCACCGCCATGCTCAACGGCGCCCGCGGTTTACCGCTCCGCACCCGGGAACTGTCCACCTAGCGATAGGCTCTTATACCTGAGAGCCCGGCAGGCAAACAGGCTTCGTTCCCCCTGTCGGCAAGGAGCCTACCCATCAGAAAATCCGGCGACGCGGCGGCCCAGGCCGCAGGGTTCAACCCACCAACCGAGTCTTATATCCGTCCCCACGCGGGGAGGGGAATGGCCATGGCGGCCATCTCCACCGTCCTGTTTGCCTTGGTATCAGTGGCCGTATTCGACTTGTTCTCTCACCACACGACCTTGGAGATGACCTTCCGGATGAACCTGGCGGGCCTGGTGATTTTCATGATCATCGGGTGGTGGAGGAAGGCTTTGCACCCCCGGGGACATCTGGGAACACTTCTGCTTCTGGGAGTGTGCGTCGTAGCCGCGACGGTGCTGTATTACGTGAGCCTCTCCCGTCTCGGCCCAGGTCCTTCGGCCACGTTCGCGTTCATCATGGTCCCCACAGTGCTCATCTGGACGCAGGTGAAACAGAATGTCCCCGTGCCGCTCAGGGCGTGGGCCGCGGCGGGCATCGTTTGCTTGGGTGTTTCCCTGGCGACCGAGACCTGGACTTGGGAACGGGCCGACCCGATCGGCATCACCGCCGGAATCGGCTCGGCAGCGTTCATGGGAGGCTATCTGCTTCTCGTTGATCGCCTGAGCAGTATCCCGCCGGTAACTGTCGGTGTGTGGATGAGGGCCTCCGCCGCAATGCTGATACTGCCGGTCTCCGGGATAGGACCCATCGACCTGCCATTGTCGAAGTGGTTGGTCCTGGGCTTCGCCGCCGCGGCCAGCGCTGTGGGCATTCTGCTGGAAATCGCGGCGGTGTCCCGCGCCGGTCCGGGGGCGGTAGGGACGGTCCTCACCGCACAGCCGGTCATGTCCTCTGCGGTGGCGTGGCTAGTGCTGGGAGAGAGCCTGAGTTGGATGCAAACCGTGGGCATCGGAGTTGTGGTGATGGGAGGTTTGCTGCTTCACAACCGCCAGAAACTAAAAAGCCCCGTCGGAGAACAGCCCTAGACGTTTATCCGCTGGGCACTCCGATCCCTGGCAATACAATACGGTAGAGACAGGAGGCAGGGTCGCAGCCTCTACTTTGGCTCTTCGTAAGGGAGTGATCTGATGGACCGAACGGTCTCCTTCACGAAAATGGCAGACGGCACCGCCGAGGACTACGCACTCTTATCCGAGTACGAACGCGAGGAGTTGGACGAGTTCCCGGATCGGGTGCTCGAGTGGCTTCGGTCGATGGAGGAGCACACCGGATACAAGATCACCCGTCTCGGTCATTCCCTGCAGGCCGCTACCCGCGCACACCGGGCCGGGGAGGACGAGGAGATGGTGGTGGTGGCGCTTCTGCACGACATAGGAGACGTCCTGAGTCCCGCCAACCATTCGGAGGTGGCCGCCGCGCTCCTGCGTCCCTACGTGTCGGAGGAGAACTACTGGATCGTCAAGTACCACGGGATCTTCCAGGAGAAATACTACGCGCATCACTACGACCGCGACCCCGATGCGCGCGATCGCTACCGGGATCACCCCCTGTACGAACGCACCGTGCAGTTCTGCGCCGACTACGACCAGGTCTCATTCGACCCCGAATATCCCACCGAGCCGCTCGAATTCTTCGAGCCGATGGTGCGCCGCGTCCTGTCCGAGCCCCGCCACTCCCCCACCTGAGCGCCGCTGGATCCCCGTAATTAGGATCCTCTAGCTGGGGTCTAGCCCGATTTGGTCTGTTTGAGGGTGGGACTGTCACACCCCCTCTGGGAGAATGCGCCTATCGAATCTCCTGTGAATCGAAAAGGAGCGGGATGCCCAACAATCTCAAAACCGAGGACCCACCCTTTCCTGCATATCCCGGTCTAGACCCTGACTACCCCTATGTCGAGGACTACTTGAATACCGGACGCCTACGTGATCCGGAGACCGGGATGTTTGTCGCCCGGTGTCCCATTTACCCCGAACACCCGGCTCCCTGCCGTGAAGCCATCTGGTCGCATTTTGGCTGCCTGTGGCCCGATGCTCTGCCTCCTGAGCAAGTTGGCAGGTTCTTCACCGCCACGGAAAGGCCCTGGTCAGATCCAGCAGCCCGAAACATTGTGTTTGGGAATGTCGCCGGTATCTAATTCGCCGGATAGGAATCCTTAAAGCGAGGTCTCAGGATCGCGCCCGTATAGGAATCGCATCGAAAAATGGTCCTTGATGGACGATCACGGACCGGGGTCTATTCGGTAGACCGCGTCGGTAGTGAGGACGTACATCTCTCCTGATCCGTCGGTTCCGAAGGAGACCACCGAGCCCACGTCAGAGGCCCATTCTTGTAGGTCCACGGCCAGGGCGCCGTTCCATCGGAAGCTGCGGAGATAGCCACCGCAGTAGTCGGAGTAGAAGTAGTGGCCCCATAGTCCGGGCATTCCGGGGCCCCGGTAGACGATCCCGCCGGTGACCGAACAGGTCCCCCCGTCGTCGTGGGCGATCTCCAGCACCGGCAGCGTGAGGCCCTCCGAGTTGCATCCTTGGCGGGGTTCGTAGCAGTGTAGGCCTTCAGTGATCGGCCATCCGAAGTTGAGGTCCGGTTCTGAAAGCATCGCCACGTTGATCTCCTCGTAGGCGTCCTGGCCGACGTCGGCGATGTAGGTCAAGCCGGTGGGCTCGTCGATCCAGAACCGCCAGGGGTTGCGGAGGCCGTACCACCACACCTCTGAAGTCACCTGATCGGGGTCGATGCGCACCAGTGCTGCCAGTGGGGTGTCGGGGCGTTGCCCGTGCCCGTAATAGTCACCTGCTCGACCGCCGTCGCCCAGTCCCAGGTAGAGGTAGCCGTCGGGTCCGAACTGGATCATCCCGCCGTTGTGGTTGGTGGCGGGTTGTTGGGCAAAGAAGACGATCCTCTCCGAATCGGGGTCGGCGGTCCGTCGGTCGTCGGAAAGGGAGAATTCCGAGAGAACGGTGTGACCCTGCTGATTGGTGTAATGCACGAAGAGGCGAGCGGGCTGTGTCGGGTGCAAGGCGATTCCCAGGAGTCCCTGCTCTCCCCGGAACGTCACCTTTTCGGTGATGTCCAACACCGGAGCACCGGCTATTTTGTCGTTGTGTAGGAAGAGGATTCGTCCCCCCTGTTCGGCCAGATAGGAGTGGGAGGCGCCCGGGGTTGCGGTCAGGAAGATGGGATTCTTCGCTCCTTCGGCGACTTTGACGAACCGGAGAGAGTCGGGAGGCAGCGCCGCAGTGGTGGGAGGAGCTTCTTTGGGTTCGGTAGGAGGCGAGGTGGCAGTGGGGAGAGAGGTAGTGCTCGTGGAGGTCGCGGGCGCTTCGTCGCGGTTGGTGACGGAGGTTTCATCGGGCCGGGGGGAAAGCTCCTCTTCACCCGAGGGGGCGGGAGGTGTGGCGGTGGTAACCGTAGAAGTAATCATGGTCGAAGAGGACGGCGCGGTGGTGGTCACCGATGTCTCTGGAGGGAGAACCTCCTCCTGTGGGGAGGAGCACGCTGTGATTACCAGCACCACGACCAACCAGGCCGGTCTCCTGCTCATCCACCTCGGCATTCGGGCGACAGCCTCCTCTCGATGCGTCTGAAACTTACTGGATCAGGGGATAGATAAACCCGTTGCCGAGGTCCATGCGATAAGAGGATTGCCAGGATACCGGTCCGGATGTCACAGACCGGGGGATTGGTCAAACCCCGATCACCGTCAAGCCGGCAGATCGTGCGGCCTGTCCCTGTCGTATGTCGAAAGTGAGGAAAGTGGTTGCATCGCCGACGCGCCGTGCCGCGGCGATGTGTAGCGCATCCAGGGATCGGCACAGGGTCTGCTCGGCGATGCGTGCCGCCTCATTGCAGGTGACGGTATCGAGGTCTATGAGAGCGAAGCTGTTCAGGTCGGATCGTACCAGTTGCCGGGTGCGAAGCAAGTGGTCGCCGACCAGCAGGCGGGTAAGGTTGCGGCGTAGCTCGACCTCGGTGAGGCGGGAGGTGACCAGTACTGGATCGGACCGAATCAACTGTTCGGCGAAGTCGGAGTCCGACTCGGCGATATACCGCTTCAGCAGAGCGCTGGTGTCCACATAGAGGGTCACCCGCGATCCTCGTCCAGGGCATCGGCGGTGCTCCGGCGGGCCTTGCATCGGACGATGGGTTCCAACCCGGCGCCCGAGGGAGGAGTGATCCAACCCTCGGCTATTCCCCGGTCGACCGCCGACACGCCGCCAAGGCCTACCAGTCGGGCCACGGGTTTGCCCCGGTGGGTGACGAGAATCGGTTCTCCCCTCTCGGCTCTTCTGACGTAGTCGGAGAGATGGGCTTTCAGTTCGCGTATACCCACATTCATGTAGTCACCACCGATTAGTGTAGTAACTACAGCGATAAGACCTACGGTGGGTTCAGGCGAGGCGATCATCTTTATGATGAATGACATGGAGAAACGAGTGTCCCGGCAGCCGCGCCGCCCCACCAGCACCTCCGTTTTCGGGGCAGGTCGAAGAGAGAGCCACGACTCGTCGGCTTTCTACGCCCGTTTCCAGCCACCGATCATCGATGACGACGACCGGATAGGCTCTCGTCCTGACCTCGACGGGCCGATCCTGGGGGACGCCCGGAGAATGGAAGAACTCCCCAACCGTTCCGTCGCTCTGGTGGTTACCTCACCCCCCTATTTCGTGGGGAAGGAATACGAGGACGCGGTGGTCCAGGCGGCTCGGTCGAATGGCCTCGAAGCTGAGATACCCAAGAGCTACGGTGAGTACCTCCGGCTGCTCCATGATGTCTTCACCGAATGCGTCCGGGTGCTGGAGCCGGGAGGCCGCATCGCCGTCAACGTGGCCAATCTGGGCCGAAAGCCCTATCGCAGCCTGTCGGCTGACGTCATCGGGATCTTCGAGGCGCTCGGTCTGCTGCTCCGGGGCGAGATCATCTGGCGGAAGGCCTCCGCGGCCGGTGGCTCGTGTGCCTGGGGTTCTTTCCGGAGCCCGGCCAATCCGGTGCTCAGGGACGTAACCGAGCGGATCGTGATCGCCTCCAAGGGCCGGTTCGATCGGGCTCTTAGTGCGGCCCAGCGCCGAGCACAAGACCTTCCACACCGGTCCAGCGTGGCTAATGACGAGTTCGTGGAAGCCACCCTGGACGTGTGGGAGATTCCCGCCGAGAGCGCCCGCCGGGTGGGCCACCCGGCTCCTTTTCCTGTTGAGCTTCCCCTGAGGCTCATCGATCTGTATACCTACCGGGACGATCTGGTGCTCGACCCCTTCATGGGATCGGGGACGACATTGGTGGCCGCTCATCGAGCCGGGCGGAGAGGAGTCGGCTACGACATCAATAGCGAATACGTGGACATCGCCTCAGAGCGGCTGGAGCTTGGGCACCGCCGTCCGTTTCTGGAGGAGGAGGCGGGGCAGGCGTTGTCCCCCAACGGCGTCGCCGATGCTTTGGCTTTGGGCGGCAATTCCGGAGAGGACTTCCAGGCGCGGGCGGTAAGGGAGGGAAAGAAGGCGCAAAGCTTGGCGCGGGACGCTTTGGAGGATGCCGGGTTCGAGATCTTGAGGACGAACCCCAGGATCGGTGGGTTGGGCATCCAGTTCAACTTTCTCGTCGAGAACCGGCGCGGCCAGAGGTGGTATGTGGATGTCTCGGGTGCTTTCACCACCGTCCGCCCGGGACTGCGGCGCACCGACACCTTGTGGAAGACGCTGGGCCGCGCTCACGTTCACTTCATGGCTGGCGATGGGACGCCGCTTCTGGTCATGACCTCCAATCTTCCCAAGCCGGGGAGTGAGGGTCGCAAGGCCCTGGAAGCGGTCGGGCCGCAGAGCGTCTTCGACGCCCTCGAGATCTACCGGGAGTGGGACAGGCTGCGGCTCCGTGATTACGGAAAACAGGAGAACCCTGTCCCGATAGAGGGGTTCTGGACACACCACCAGATCGACGGGGCTTTTCCGGGGTAAGTCGGGAAGGCTCTGCGCCGAGAGAGGGGATCGGCGTTTTTGCCGGCCTGAGGGAAGGGCTCGCAGAGTTGATCGGGCATGCTCGTTTGGGGCGACTGGACCCAATTGTCACACCCCCGCTTACGATGGTTTGGGTAGCTGAAGCGGTTTTGTGGCCTTTATTGTTTTTGGCGTTTTTATTGTTGGCGCCCGCCGGGGCTCAGACCGCGCCCATGTAGCGATGGTGGGACCAGGCTTCGTAGACCACGATGGCCACCGAGTTGGCAATGTTGAGGCTGCGAACGCCGGGCAGCATAGGGATGCGAGCGGTCTCATCCACCCAGGGGGAGGACATGACTTCGGGAGGAAGCCCTGTCGACTCGGGTCCGAAGAGCAGGGCGTCGCCCGGCGCGTAGTCGAGCGAGGAATGCCAGTTGACGCCCAGCGGCGAAAAGGCGTATACCCGCTCGGGTTGTTCGGCCTCCAGCCAATCGTTGAGGCTTTCGTGGACCTGGGTGACCACCCTCTCCCGATAGTCCATCCCGGCTCGTTTTAGGCGGGTGTCGGACATCTCGAATCCCAGCGGTTCGATGAGGTGGAGAAGGCATCCGGTGTTGGCGGCGAGCCGCATGATATTTCCGGTGTTGGGGGGAATCTCGGGCTGGTAGAGAACGATGGAGAACAAGTCGGCTCTTGCCTGGGGGACTCAGACTCCCGGTCCGAACACCAGCACCGTGTTGTGGCCCCCGAAACCGAAAGAATTGGAGACCGCCAAACCGGGCTCCCAGTCCTGTCGTTCGGTCACGATCCGGTGGAGGGGTATCTCGGGGTCTTGTTCGCGCAGTCCGATGTTGGGAGGGATCTGTCCACGGCTGATCGCCAGCACTGTGGCCACGGCCTCTATCCCCCCACTGGCCCCCAGGGCGTGGCCGGTGGTTCCCTTGATGGAGGAGACCAGCGGCTGGCGATCACCCCAGATCCCGTAGATCACCCGCCCCTCGCCCACATCGTTGAGGGGAGTGGAGGTGCCGTGGGCGTTGATGTAGCCCACCTGTTCGGGAGTGGCCCCGGCGTCGTCCAATGCGCACTGGAGGGCTCGCCGGGCGCCGTCGCCCTCGGGGTGGGGAGCGGTGATGTGATGCGCGTCGGAAGTAGTCCCCGCCCCCAGCAGCTCGGCCAGGATGTCGGCGCCCCGCTCCCGCGCCTTGTCCCACTCCTCCAGGACCATCACGGCGGCGCCCTCGCCCACCACGAATCCGTTGCGGTCAATGTCGAAAGGCCGGGACTCGTCGGTGGGAGAAAGCGCCCGGGCAGATCGGAATCCGGCGATGGTGGTCGGTCGAATGGCCGCTTCGGATCCACCCGCCACCATCAGATCGGCGTACCCCCATTGCACTTGGCGGAGAGCGTCGCTGATGGCCTGTGCGCCTGCCGCGCAAGCCAGGGTCTGGGTGGTCGCCGGACCGAGAAATCCAAAAGTGATGGAGATGGCGGCGGCGGCGGCGTTGCCCATCATCATGGGAATGGACAGCGGGGAAGGACGCGGTTTGTCGCTGTGGTAGACGGCGTCCACCAGGCTCTCGAACGATTGCATCCCTCCGATGCCGGTCCCGACGCATGCTCCGGCCCGCACGGGGTCGGTCTCATGGTCTCCCGCCATGGCCAGCGCCTCGTGGGCGGCCACCCGTGCATATTGGGAGAACAGGTCCAGGCGTCGGACCTCGCGGCGAGGAATCCAGGACGAGGGATCCCAGTTATCAATGGTGAAGGGACCTTTTCCCGGGTCCTTGGTCAGACCTTCCCAAAAGGCCTCCACTCCGGTGCCCGGGCCGGTGACCACCCCTACTCCGGTGACGGCGACCCTACGCCTCTTCACTCTTCCCCTTCGTCCGACGGATGCTTCACGTTTTCTTCCTTACTCGCTTTCGGATGAGTTCATGTCGGCGCCTTGATAGACGCCGAAGATTATCCCCTGGGGGTCGCGGCAATAGGCCACCTGGCCCACCTCGGGGATGTCCTGGATGGGCACCACCATCTCCCCGCCGGCTGCGGAGACCCTTTCCAGCGCCTCTGAGATGTCGGTCACGTCTACCGTGATCACGGTGCGGGCCTCCTGGTCGGGGGAGGGCATCAGCGCGCCGTTGATGCCCGGCCGGTCTTCGGGGCCGGTGGTGGCCAGCCAATACGGAAAGTCCCCCCACTGGGAGAAGGTCCAGCCTAGCGCTTCGGCGAAAAATTCCCGGCTGGCGGCGGGATCCGGACTTTGATACTCGAAGTGAACCGGTCGCATTGGCATTGTCGCTTTCTTTTGGGTTATCAGTGGGCGGCCATCTCGGGTCTGAAATCCAGCTCGTACAAAAGCCCTGATCCGCCCGACGCCGAGGCTTCCAGAGATCCGGCTTCGGGGAGGAGCTGTTCGCAGTAGAAGCGGGCAGTGGCGACCTTCTGGCGCAGCCAGTCGTCCTTTCCGGCGGCGGTGCCGATTTGGCCGAGCGCGGCCTGGGCCGATCGGACCATGAGCCATCCGCCCATCACCGTTCCGAACATGGTCAGGTAGGGGTAGGCGCCCGCCAGGGCGTCCTGATAGGCGCCCTTGGCCAAGAGCGATCCCAGGGCGCGGCTTGATCGAGCGAGAATCTGGACCGACCGGGCCAACTCCTCACCGGCTTTTTGCAACTCGTCCACCGAGGAGGCCTCCATGGCGGTGAGTCCCACCTGCTCCAGTAGTTCTTTCACCGCCCCGCCCGACCGGATGGGGAGCTTTCTCATCACCAGGTCGATGGCCTGGATGCCGTTGGTGCCCTCATAGATGGGACTGATACGTGAGTCCCGGAAGAACTGGGCGGCGCCGGTCTCCTCCACAAATCCCATTCCACCATGGATCTGGATGCCGAGCGACGCGACCTCCACCCCCAAGTCGCTGCACCAGGCCTTGGCGATGGGGGTCAGGAGCGACACAAGTTCCTCCGATCGGGTACGTTCCTCCTCGGATTCGGCATAGTACGAGCGGTCAACGGTGGCGACACAGTAGAACAACAAAGCTCTCATCGCCTCGATGCGGGCCTTCATCGTGGCCAGCATCCGGCGAACGTCGGGATGGTTCACGATTAGGGACTGCTCACCCGGCGGGGCGCCCACCGCTCTTCCCTGGCGGCGTTGCCAGGAGAACTCCAACGCCTTCTGATAGGCGCGCTCGGCGACCGCTAGCCCGCCTTGTCCCACCGCGATCCGGGCGGCGTTCATCATGGTGAACATGCGGGCCATGCCTCCGTGTTCGGGGCCCACCAGATAGCCGATTGCACCGCCGTTCTCGCCATATGAGAGCATGCAGGTGGGACTTCCGTGAATGCCCAGTTTGTGCTCCAGGGAGACGGTGCGGATGTCGTTCAGTTCGCCCGGTTCTCCATCCGGGCCCACCAGCCGCTTGGGCACCACGAACAGGGAGATCCCCTTGGTGCCGGGAGGTGCGTCGGGGATCCGCGCCAGGACGGTGTGAATGATGTTGTCCGACATCTCGTGATCGCCCCAGGTGATGAAGATCTTGGTTCCCGTGATCCGGTAGCTTCCGTCCGGCTGGGGTATGGCCTTGGTGGTTAGAGCGCCGACATCGGAGCCGGCGTGGGGCTCGGTGAGGTTCATGGTTCCCGACCACTCGCCGCTGATCAGCTTCTCCAGATAGAGGCCCTTTTGCTTAGAGGAGCCGTGCATGCTCAGCAGGTGGACCGTTCCGGCGGTGAGGGTGGAGCACAGCGAGAAGGCCAGGCTCGAGGAGATCATCATCTCATCCACCGCGAAACCCACCACCTGGGGCATGCCTCCCCCGGCCCAGTCGGCGGGCAGGGAGATCCCCTGCCATCCCGCTTCGACTAGCAGCCGGTAGGCCTCGGCGAATCCGGTGGGGGTTTTCACTGTTCCCTCCGCGGTGAGGACCGATCCTTCGGCGTCGCCCACCGGGTTGAGAGGCGCCACCACCTCCGAGAAAAAGCGCCCGGCCTCCTCCAGAAGATCGCTTACCGTCCCCGGGTCGGCGTGCTGGAATCCGTTCAGCTTGGACAAGGACTCCAAATCCACGATGTGTTGCAGCACGAATCCGATATCGCGAAGCGGGGGCTGATAAACGCTCATATGCGCTAATAGAGAATATCAAGATGCCGCTCCAAGGGGTAAAAGAACCCAGAGAGTGTCCAGAGATAGGGACTTCGGGGTAGGCTGTCGTCGGCGCGAGGTGTTAATAATCCGGCCCGAGTAGCGAAAAAACGGAGCGATGAGGTGTTGACTTTGTCTCATCCGGTGAAACACACTGACAGAGTCAACGTAAACACCTATGCGGTTCGTTCCGACGTCACCCGGACCGCAGAATCCCAGAGGTCATGTCCTGTGAAAACAACTCCTCACAGAGGCTCGGGTTTCGCGACTTCATAGACGGCGGCGGTGGCGGGGGGAGGGCCCGAGGGGTGAAAAGTAGCCAGCCGGTTTTCGCGATTTAGGTTCCCTTTTTCGCGAGCTTGGGGTTCTGTTCCGGCGTCCGTTCCGGCGCCCGTTGCATAGGGTTCCCGGTCCCCGGACTAATAGAGGACAGGGCCTCTTCGAACCGCGGGACCTACGAGCCGGCCCAAACTCCTGCCCGATGAGATCCGGGCGGTCTATTCTTGACAGAGCTACCCCTTTTTCGCGAACTCCCCTCCCGCCGATGTCGATGATCACCCAAGAGCAAATATCACGCTTCTTCAACCGGGAGCTTTCCTGGCTGGACTTCAACAGCAGAGTGATTGCGCTGGCCGAGCAGGAGGAGACGCCGCTTTTGGAGAAAGTGCGGTTCCTCTCCATCTGGGCCTCCAATCTGGATGACTTCTTCCAGATCAGGGTGGCGGGGCTCAAGGAGCAGGTTGCCCACGGCGTGAGAAGAAGAAGCCCCGACGGCCGCACCCCCGGCCAACAGCTCTCCGCGATCCGCGCCGAGACCTCCGAGCAGTACCTGCGGGCCTCCAAAATATTCTGCGATCAGCTGGTTCCGGGTCTGGCCGAGGCAGGCGTGGGGCTCAAATCCTATGCCGAACTGGATGAAAAGGCCGCCACCTATCTTGACAAATACTTCCAGGACACCGTCTTCCCGGTGTTGACCCCCCTGGCGGTGGATCCCTCTCATCCCTTCCCTCACATCTCCAGCCTCTCTCTCAACCTGGCGGTACATGTGCAGGAGAGCCAAAGCGGGGCGGTCCGATTCGCCCGGGTCAAGATCCCCCCCATCCTCCCCGCATTCGTGCCCCTGTGGGACAGCGGATGGTTCGTCCCGCTCGACGATCTGATCGCAGCGCATCTCGACGAGCTTTTCCCGGGGATGCGCATTTTGGGCTATCACCTCTTCCGCGTCACCCGCAACGCCGACTTCGAACTCGAGGAGGATGCGGGCGGCGATCTGTTGGCGGCCATCGAGTCGGAGCTGACGCGGAGAAGATTCGGGCGGGCGGTCCGCTTGGAGGTGATGGGGACGATGAGCGCCGAGGTGCTGGACATTATCACCCGAGAGCTGCAGATACAGGAGTCCGATGTCTACGTCATGGACGGAGTGCTGAACATGGCAGACCTCGGGTTCTTGGCCGCTCTGACCCGACCGGAACTGCAATATCGGCCCTGGACATGGGTGACCCATCCCCGGCTGGCGGGACGCATCAGCGAAAAGCTGGATATCTTCGAGGTGATCAGGGAGGGGGACATCCTGGTGCATCACCCCTACGACTCGTTTGCCTCCTCTGTGGAGGAGTTCATAGTGCAGGCGGCTTCGGACCCCGACGTGCTGGCCATCAAGCAGACTCTCTATCGCACCGCCAGTGACAGCGTGATCATGAACGCTCTGATGGAAGCCGCCACCCGGGGCAAGCAGGTGGTGGCGCTGGTGGAGTTGAAAGCCCGCTTCGATGAGGACCGCAACATCACCTGGGCGCAGAGACTGGAAGAGGTCGGCGTGCACGTCGTCTATGGAGTGGTGGGTCTGAAGACCCATACCAAGATCGCCCTGGTGGTCCGGCGGGAAGGGGAAGAGATACGCCGCTACTCCCATATCGGCACCGGCAATTACAACGAGCAGACCGCCCGTATCTATGAGGATCTGGGACTGTTCACCTGTGACGAGGCGGTGGGCGCCGACTTGAGCTTTCTCTTCAACTATCTGACCGGATACAGCCGCCACCCGCTGTATCGCAAGCTCCTGGTCTCTCCCATTTTCACCCGGCCTCGCATTATCAAGCTCATAGCCGAACAGGCCAAACCGGGGGGCCGCATCACCATGAAGATGAACTCCCTGGTCGATTCGGCGATGATCGAGGCTCTTTACGACGCTTCCAAAGCCGGGGCGAGAATCGATCTGGTGGTCCGGGGGATTTGTGCCCTGGTGCCGGGTGTGGAAGGGATGTCGGAGAACATCAGGGTGCGGTCCCTGGTGGGGAGGTATCTGGAGCACTCGAGGGTCTACAGATTCGGTGGTCGGGATGACCGGGTTTACTACATGGGGTCGGCCGATCTGATGACTCGCAATCTCGACAACCGGGTGGAGGCCATGGCTCCCATCGAGGATCCCGATCTGCAGTTCCGCATCGATGAGGTATTCGAGGTGCTGATGACCGACGACACTCTTGCCTGGGAACTGGGAGCGGATGGCGAATGGACCAGGGTGAAGGACCGGCAGGGCCTCACCACCCATCTCGAGCTGCAGTACCTGGCCGAGGCGAGGTCCCAGGCCCGCTTCTGAGGCCCGGCGGAAGTAACACCAAGAATTTACATTCCGTTCACATAAAACCTGGATCTGTGTTCATTTAGAAGTCCTAGCGTGGGCGCCATGGGATGGACCCGCGCCCGGCGGCTGTTTTTGCCGCCGGGCGGGTCGCGAACCTGTTATCGAGTTCAGGAGCCCCGATATCAGATGAACTTTGCCAAGAAACGTCTTCTCCGCTTGGGAGCAGCGTTGGCAGCCCTGCTATTGGCGGCGGCGGCCTGTGGGGGAAATGATGACAGCGCGGCTCCCCAAACAACCGGCGCGGCGCTCGTTACCGATGCGGCGTCCGAGTCCGGGGGATTGTCGGGTTCCATCGAGGTGTCGGGTTCTTCGACGGTGGAGCCGATTACGGCTTTGGTGGCCGAGGAGTTCAATGCTATGAACCCGGGTGTGGGGATTTCGGTTGAGGGTCCGGGGACGGGTGATGGTTTCCAGCGGTTCTGTGCCGGTGAGACCGATATTTCGGATGCTTCCCGGGTTATCAAGCAGGAGGAGATCGATGCTTGCGCCGAGGCGGGGATCGAGTGGGTTGAGTTGATGGTCGCCTTTGATGGGATCAGTGTTTTGACTTCGCCTGAGAACACGGCGGTCAACTGCCTGGATCCTGGTGATCTGTATGCGTTGGTTGGTCCGGAGTCGGAGGGTTTCTCTTCTTGGTCCGACGCCAATGGTTTGGCTGGCGAGTTGGCGGCGGCTGGTTTGGGTGGTTCGGGCGCTCCGTATCCGGACGCCTCGTTGGTGATCACCGCTCCGGGTGAGGAGTCGGGCACTTTCGACGCTTTCGTGGAGTTGGCTTTGGAGGACATCATCGAGGAGCGTGGTCAGGAGGAGCCGACTCGTGCGGATTATCAGGCTTCGGCCAATGACAATGTGATTGTTGACAACATCAGTTCCAACCCGACTTCGTTCGGTTGGGTGGGGTTTGCGTTTTTTGCAGAGAACAGTTCGGTGTTGAAGGCGATCGAGGTCGACGGTGCCGACGGTTGTGTCGCGCCTTCGATCCAATCGATCGCGGATGGGTCTTATCCGTTGTCACGGGCGCTTTATATCTATGTGTCGCTGAACCGGTTGGCGGAGAGTCCGGCTCTGGGTCGGTTCGTGGATTTCTACCTGGATGAGGGCCTTTCATCGGTGAGCGAAGCCGGCTTTGTGAACCTGCCCGCCGACATCATCTCAGCCACCCGATCCGCCTGGGCGGCGGTTGGATAGGCTCCTGGGACGAAGAGAAATCAAGCAGGGTAAAAGGCACATGCTCGACACTCCGGGTTCACTGGATCTCTCCGGTGATCCGCGGCGCTTGCGCCGTGAGCGGAACGTGCGTTGGGTGTTCATGTCGGCCGCTGTCTTCACGATCCTGGTGAGTATCGCCATCGTGTTCAGCCTGGTCGGGGAGGCGGTCTCCTTCCTGCAAAGCATCGCGTCGGAGACCGATGATGGCTTGGGTTCGCTGATCGCCGACGGGTGGTTCCCGCGCCGGGACCGCTTCGACCTGCGAACCATCGTCTGGCACACGTTGTTGGTGTCGGCCATTGCCATGGTGGTGGCCACCCCGCTGGGCCTGGGTGCGGCGGTATACCTGAGCGAATACGCCAGACCGGGGGTGAGGCGGGTCCTGAAGCCGGTCCTGGAGGTCCTGGCAGGGATTCCCAGCGTGGTGCTGGGTTACTTCGCGCTGCGCTTCATCACCCCCGACATACTCCGCTCCTTCTGGGACACCACCCAGCAATCCAACCTGATGGCGGCCGGGATCGGAGTGGGGATCCTGATCATCCCCCTGGTGTCGTCGGTCTCCGAGGACGCCATGGCGGCGGTGCCCCGCGCTCTCCGGGAAGCCTCATACGGACTGGGCGCCAAGAAGTGGCACACCTCGCTGCGGGTGGTCTTCCCGGCGGCCCTGTCGGGGATTGTCGCCGCCCTGATTCTGGGGCTGTCGCGGGCGATCGGGGAGACCATGGTGGTGGCGATCGCCGCCGGAGCGACCGGAGGGTCGCTCCTGCAGCTCAATCCCCTGTACGGCGGCCAGACCATGACCGGCGCCATGGCTTCGCTCGCCATCGGCTCCGATCAGGTGGCGGGAGGGGTGGCGGCCTTCCGGAGTCTCTTTTTTGTGGGGCTCCTGCTGTTTTTGATGACCCTGGTTCTCAACATCGGAAGCGAGCGGCTGGTGCGTCGTTTCCGACAGAAGTACTAGGACTTAAAGGAGGAAGACGAATGGCCACGCGCACCACAGGTTCCGGTGTCACCCAGGAGATGCTCCGCCGGGCGCTGGAAGGCCGCAAGGTCAGCATCATCAACCCACTGGTCGCCCTGATGCTTTTGCTCTCGCTCTTGGCGTCCCTGGCGATTCTGGTGGTGCTCTTGTGGGACGTGGTGGCCAAGTCGCTTCCCGTCTGGGAGGAGCGGGGGTGGTCGGTGATCACCAGCGATCTCTCGCC
This sequence comes from Acidimicrobiia bacterium, assembly GCA_965261135.1. GTDB lineage: Bacteria > Actinomycetota > Acidimicrobiia > Spongiisociales > ZC4RG35 > Bin76. The sequence continues at coordinate 2,364,653 of OZ253443.1, read as the reverse complement.
CCGACCTGCCGAGACGGGAATGATCCAGGGAATCTTCGGGTCGGTGATGCTGACCGCGGTGGTGGTGGTGCTCTCCTTCCCGCTGGGAGTGGCGGCCGCCATATATCTGGAGGAATATGCCCGCGACACCAAGATCACCCGGATCATGGTGGCCAACATCCGCAACCTGGCCGGGGTCCCCTCCATCGTCTACGGACTGTTGGGCTTGAGCGTTTTCGTGAAGCTGATTCTTGAGGGACTGGTGGGCCAGATCAGTGGTCGGACTCTGATCGCGGGAGGCCTTACCCTGTCGATGCTGGTGCTGTCGATCATGGTGATCACCACCCAGGAGGCGCTGCGCGCCGTGCCGCTTGCGATTCGCGAGGCCTCCTTCGGGGTGGGGGCCACCCGCTGGCAGACCATTCGCCACCATGTGCTGCCGGTGGCCAGCCCGGCCGTCTTCACCGGTTCGGTGCTGACCCTGGCCCGCGCCTTCGGAGAGTCGGCGCCGCTGCTACTGGCGGGCGCGGTCCTCTCCACCTTCTTCGCCGCTCCCGAGGGGACTCCGATCACCGGACTGTTCTTCGGAGAGAAATACACGGCTTTGCCTATCATCATCTACAACTGGTCACGCCAGCCCCAGCAGGAATATGTTGCCTTGACGGCAGCCGCCATCGTGACGTTGCTGGTGGTGCTGCTGGTGGTGAATGCCGGGGCGATAATGGCTCGAGACGCGCTGGAGCGGCGCAACAGGATGTGAAAGTCATAAACCAAAACCTGGACAAGGAGAAAACATGTCAACGCGCATGGAAACGGCGCCGGTCGTGGTAGAGCGCGCGGTTTCGATCGGTCCAACGCCGCGTTCTTCCGCCGCGCCCCAAGCCACGCCCGTCATCTTCGATATCAAGGACTTGAATGTCTATTACCGGGACTTTCATGCGGTGGCGGACACCTCTCTGAACATTTATCAGAACGAGATAACCGCTTTGATCGGCCCTTCAGGATGCGGCAAATCCACGGTCCTGCGTTGCCTGAACAGGATGAACGATCTGATCGACGGAGCGCGGGTGGACGGCGATGTTCTCTATCACGGGATCGATCTGTACGGAGCATCGGTCGATGCCGTCGAGGTGCGCCGTCGGATAGGGATGGTGTTCCAAAAGCCCAATCCCTTTCCCAAGTCAATATACGAGAACGTCGTGTTCGGCCCGAAGGTGGCCGGATGGAAAGGCGACTTCGACGAGTTGGTGGAAGAGTCCCTGCGACGGGCCGCCCTGTGGGAGGAGGTCAAGGACAAGCTGGGAGACTCGGCCTTTGAACTCAGCGGCGGCCAGCAGCAGAGACTGTGCATAGCCCGGGCCATCGCCACCAGCCCGGATGTGGTGCTGATGGACGAGCCGTGCTCGGCGCTCGACCCGATCGCCACCTACCGGATCGAGACTCTCATGAGTGAACTGAAAGAGCAGTACACCATCGTGGTGGTCACCCACAACATGCAACAGGCCGCCCGGGTGAGCGACCGCACCGCTTTTTTCTCGGTGAACGCGGGAGAGAGCGGCCAGCGCACCGGCCGGCTGGTCGAGTACGACTCCACCGATCAGGTCTTCACCGCCCCCACTTTGAAGGAGACCGAGGATTACATCACCGGGAGGTTTGGATGACGACCGACGCGCGCCCTGATTTCCACGCCGCGCTGAACAGCCTCGAGGAGACCACTCTTAGCATGGCTGACCGGGTGGAGAGAATGGTGGCCATGGCGGTCAAGGCGCTGGTGACATCCGACGACGGGCTGGTCTCGGAGGTGATCGCCTCCGACGAGATAGTCGACGATCTCTACATGGACATCCGGGGCAGATGGATGCAGATCATGGCTCGCCAGCAGCCCGTGGGAAGAGACCTGCGGATGATGGCCGCCATTCTGGAGCTCAACAACACCTTGGAGCGCATGGGCGACCAGGCGGAGAACATCGCTCGCATAGTTCGGGACACCGCCGGGCTGCCCCGTGAGGAGACCATCGTGGCCAAGCTGGCAGAAATGGGCGATTTGCTGAAGCCGATGATCCGCACCGCCGTCGACGCCTTCGCGCGCCGGGACGCCGATGAGTGCCTGCTGCTGCCGGCCATGGACGTTCCGGTGGATGTCCTCTACGACGGCTTGTGGAAACATGTGGTGGCATGCGGGCACGACCAGCCGCTTCTGGAATGGGCGACTCGAATGGTCCTGGTGTCGCGGGCCTTGGAGAGAGTCGGTGACCAGGCGGTCGACATCGGAGAGCAGGTTGCTTTCCTGATGACCGGCGATCACCAGGAATTCGCTCGCATACCCGAAAATGGCTCGGACCACTGAGGTGACCTACCGGGTTCTGGTGGTGGAGGATGAGCCCGCCATCTCCGAGTCCATCTCCTATGCGTTGGAGACGGAGGGAATGTCGGTGGAGGCGGCCTACACCGTCTCGGAGGCGCTTGCCCGGGTGAGGAAGCGTCCTCCCTCTCTGGTTTTGCTGGATGTGATGCTCCCCGGCGGCTCGGGCTTGGATGTCTGCCGGGAGATCAGGGCGTTCTCCGACGTTCCCATCATCGTGCTGAGCGCCCGCGACTCGGAGGCCGACAAGGTGGCCGGTCTGGAACTGGGCGCCGACGACTATGTGACCAAGCCGTTTTCCATGAGGGAGTTGATCGCCCGGGTCCGTTCTCACATTCGCCGGGCGGCCCGCTCGGGACAGATGTCGGAGACCAACGAGGTGCTGCGGGGCGGGCCGGTGGAGTTGGACGTGGACGCCCATGAGGTGAGGATCAAAGGCGAGGTGGTCCCCCTTCGACCCAAGGAATTCGATCTTCTGGAGACGCTCATGCGCAGAAAAGACCGGCTGGTAACCCGGGAAATGCTGCTGAGCGAGGTGTGGGGCGCCTCCTTCTATGGAGACACCAGAACGCTGGATGTCCATGTTAAGCGGCTCCGTCACAAGATCGAGGAGGACCATTCGGCGCCCCGCTTTCTGGTGACCGTTCGGGGTCTGGGTTACAAGTTTGTCGATGCGCCCTAGCGGGCGACGGGGACACCGCCTGATCCAACGTCTGGTTCTGACCCTGTTGGTGGTTGCGGGGATCTCGGCGATCTTGGGGGCGGTGATGAGCGCAGTGCTCGGAACGCCTTCCTGGCTGGCCGGCTTGATCTGTGGAAGTTTGGGTCTCACCGTCTACGGCGCAGTGCTTTTCCGACTGCGCAACGCCTTGGTGGGGTTGGGCGAGGCTGCAGATGATCTGTTGACGGGGGACTCCGAACCTGCTCCGCATCCCCTGGGAATCGAAGAGGTGGACCGCCTGGCTGCCTCCCTACGCGAAGCGGGGCGGCATTTCCGAAATACAGAGGACGCTCTCCGGAGGGAGCAGGCTCTTCTGGAGGTGGTGCTGGAGGCTCTGCCCGGGGGTGTCCTTTTGGTGGAGGCCGACGACCAGGTGGCCTATTCGAACTCGGCCTGTCGCCAGATGCTGGGGGTGGTGGGAGACCCTTCGGGCCGTCTGGCGCTGCGTCCGATCAGAAGGCTGGTGAAAAGGGCCCGGGAAAGTGATCAGGCCTATGAGGAGACCCTGACCCGCGGCTATCCCCAACGCACCCTGGGCGCCACAGCCTTCACGATAGATGCCGAGGACCGGGTGCTGATCATCGTTCTGGACCTCACCGAAACTCGGCGGGTGGAGACCATGCGGCGGGACTTCGTCACCGACGCCTCCCACGAACTCAAGACTCCGGTGGCTTCCATTCTTGCCTCCGCCGAGGCCTTGGAGATGGCTTTGGAGCGCGATCCGGAGGTAAGCCGGCTGTTCGCCGAGCAGATCTCGTCCGCGGCGCTGCGCCTGTCCCGATTGATCTCCGATCTGTTGGATCTTTCCCGTCTGGAGACACAGGAGCCCACGCCAGATAATTTCGATCTGGACAAGGTGGTGATCGCCGAGGTGAAGCCGTTTGTGAAGTCCGCCCGCCAAAAGCGCATCGAGTTTACGGTGCGGACCGTGCCGGCGGCGGTGAGAGGATCGACTGCCGAACTTGGTCTGGCCATCCGGAACCTGTGCGACAATGCTCTCCGGTACACCGAGGAGGGCGGGAGGATCGAGGTGGCGCTCTACGAGCTTGACGGCGAGGCGGCCTTGACGGTCACCGACACCGGAGTGGGGATCCCAGGCCGCGATCTGGGACGGATTTTCGAGAGGTTCTACCGGGTGGACGTGGCCCGCTCCCGGCGGACGGGCGGTACCGGCCTGGGTTTGGCGATCGTAAAGCATGTGGCCGAGCGGCACGGCGGCACGGTGATGGTGGAGAGCTTGCTGGGGGAGGGATCCACTTTTGTCCTGCGGGTTCCCTTGGCAGAAAGGGGGAACGCTTCTCTCTGAGGGAGGCTGTCCCGGGGAGAGGATCAGGCGGTGGGGAGGGCTTGGCTATCGTGAAAAGCGGGTATGTCTTATGACGCGGTAGTAATCGGAGCGGGCCCGAACGGCTTGGCGGCCGCGGTCGTCCTGGCAGAGGCGGGGTGTTCGACGCTGGTCGTGGAAGCTGCCGAGACCATCGGTGGCGGATGCCGGACTTCGGAGTTGACCCTTCGGGGGTTTCGTCATGACGTCTGTGCGACTGCCCACCCTCTCGGGCGGGGCTCTCCCCTCTTTCGCCGGCTTCCCCTGGCCGAGCACGGGTTGCGCTGGATTCATCCGCCCGTCGCCCTCGCCCATCCGCTCGACGACGGAGAGGTGGTGGTGCTGAAGCGTTCGATCGAGGAGACCGCCGAGGGACTGGGAGTCGACGCCGGGCGCTATCGAAGGAAGGTCGAGGGCATCGACCGGATGTGGCCTCGGATAGAGGGGCGGCTCATGGGGCCGGCGGTCAAGTTGACGCCTGACCCCTGGGCGGGGCTAAGGCTGGCGCCCCTGTCCTGGCCGGCCTCCTGGGATATCGGGAAGTTCAAGAGTCCGGCGGCCCGCTCCCTTCTGGCCGGCTGCGCCGCGCATGTGGTGATGCCGCCCGAAAAGCTGTTCACTGCCGGGGTGGGATGGCTCCTGTTGGTGGGAGGCCATCGGTACGGTTGGCCCTTCGTGGCCGGAGGCTCCCAGGCGTTGGTGGATGCCCTGGCTTCCTGCTTTCGGGCGATGGGCGGCGAAATCGAGACCGGACGGCGGGTAGCGGCCTTGGCGGAGCTTCCTCGTTCCCGGGTGGTGCTGGCCGACGTGGCGCCCTCGGCGCTGGTCGGGATGCTCGGAGAGGAGGGGCCGGGTCGGGCTGCTCGGGTGAGGCGAAGCTTCCGGCACGGGCCGGGGGTGTTCAAGCTGGATTGGGCTTTGTCCCGACCGGTTCCCTGGAGAGATACCCGGATGGCGACGGCCGGGGTTCTCCATCTGGGCGGTGACTATCGACAGATCGCCTTGACGGAACGGATGGTGTGGCGGGGCGAAACCCCCGATCGACCTTTTGTGGTGGCCGCTCAGCCCTCCCGGTTCGACCCGTCCCGCGCTCCGGAGGGAAAGCACACGCTGTGGGCCTACGCTCATGTCCCCCCCGGCAGCACGGTCGACATGCGGGCGGCGGTGGAGACCGAGATCGAGCGGCACGCTCCGGGCTTTCGAGACACCATCCTGGCCTGCCATACCGTGTCCGCCTCCCAGTTGGAGAGCTACAACCCCAACTACGTGGGGGGCGATATCGGCGGCGGGGTGTTTGGAGTGAGACGAGCGCTGTGGGGTCCTCTCGGAGGGTGGTCGCCCTATGCGACGGGAGTCGACGGGGTCTATTTGTGCTCTTCCTCCACTCCTCCGGGGGGAGGCGTCCACGGTATGTGCGGCTACCACGCCGCCCAAGTCGCGTTGCGCCGGATCAAATCTGGTTGAGCTTTCAGCAGGTCCATGGCGCCGGGTTGGGCTGGTTGGACCATGAACGACGCAGCAAACGGGCACTTGTCGCGAAAATCAATAACTAATTCGCGAATTCCGCAAAACCGGGGTTTTCCCCTTCGGGCCCTCCCCCACCACCACCAAACCGTTTGCAGGTCGCGAAAACCCGCGGTCCGGCGAGGGCTGGGGGTTCGCAGTGTGACCTCTGGATTGTCTCGGCTGGGAGAGCTCTGGCCCGGCCGGAGGTTTTTGTGCAGCTATGCAAGTATGTAGTGGGGGTGGGACAGAGGCAACCCTAAAACCAGTTGATTTTTCCCAGTCTCACTGACTCTCGAGGCAGTTGAGGTGGCTGCCTTTTCTCCGCGAAGAGTCCTACCCGTGGGGCTCGAAGATGGTGAACGTTCCTTTTTGGTCGTCGTTGACCACTGCGAACCGGCCTACCGAGATATCGGTCACCGGTACACAGACATCGCCTCCCAGGTTGGTGACCTTGGCGGCCGCGGCATCGGCGTCCTCAACTTGGACGTAGACCATCCAGTGTGACGGCATCTCGCCCCAGTTCTCGTCCATGACCAGCACGCCGGCCACTTGGAAGTCTCCCAGGTTGGCCAGGTGGTAGTCGCCGCCCTGGGGAATGGGCAAGCTGGTCCACTCCCAGCCGAACAGATCACTGTAAAAGCTCTGAGTGGTTTCTAGATCCCGGGTGTAGAGTTCGTTCCAGGCCATGGCGTCGGGAGCGCGGATGATCTCCGCTCCACCGAATTGGAGCGCCTGCCAGAGAAAGAACGTGGCGCCGCCGGGGTCCTGCAACAAAGCCACCCGCCCGTTGCCTACGTCGGCGGGTCCCATGAGGAAGGTTGCTCCCAAAGCTCTTGCCCGTTCGGCGGAGGCGTTCAGGTCGTCAGTGGCGATGTAGGAAAACCAGCAGGGCGGCACGCCTTCGGGGAACATCCCCGGCATCTGCGGTCCGAGAGCTCCCACGCTCTTGCCGTCCAGGTTGAACATGGTGTATGCCATCCCGGAGTCGCCCATGGGGACATCGGTCCAGTCCCAACCGAACATGGCGCTGTAGAAAGCCTTGCCCCGCCCGGGGTCGGGGAGGTAGATGTCCATCCAACAGAAAGTGCCATGGGGGTGCTGCATGTGTTTCTCCTTTGGAGTTGTGATCGTGGCCGGGATAGCCGGTTTCACTTTAGGCTCGGTGCTTACCTTATCTGACATTGCTTCGCTCACAGCTTCACATTTTGCGTAAACGTGGTCGGCCCTTTCCGTGGCCGATCCGCCTCGCCGAACGCGGGCTTTTGGCGGGTGGATGAAGATAGCACCTGATAGCAGCAGTGAGACTCGGCACGCCCGGAGGGACTCGAACCCCCAACCTTCTGATCCGTAGTCAGACGCTCTGTCCAAATTGAGCTACGGGCGCAGGGCTTTGTGGCAAGGATAAGCCTAACCGGAATCCGGATGGGACAGCCCTCGGGTTGAAGCGGGGAGGGATTCACACAACCGGTTCGGTCACAAGCCTTGGTAGTGGCGGCCGGTAAATTACCTCGTAATCTGGCAGATCGCCTTCCTGATCTTGCTATTGGTGGCCATGGTCTATCGGGTAACGGGTATCGGGACTGGGTGGCGGTAGCTGCGTCGGCTGGTGTATCTTCATGCATATGAATAGGCATGAGAGGGTTCTTCTGCGGCGGCCTCGGGCTGATCGTGCGCCTGGCGGGGAGGCCGGTGCATGGCCCCTGGCGTTGCAGCTGATCGATGACGGACCGTGGGCGGGCGGGCGGTGAGATGACCGCCGGAACCGCGGTGGCCGGGCACGGACCCCCACGGGACGCCGCGGCCGTCCGTCCGAACCTGCTCGACATCGAGAACCTGGCGGTGCGCTTCGAGTTGCCCACCGAGACGGTCCGTGCGGTCAGCGGTGTGAGCCTCACCGTGGCTCCGAGCGAGACGTTCGCCCTGGTGGGTGAGTCCGGATCCGGCAAAAGCGTGTCAATGCTGTCCGTCATGGGTCTCCTTCCTTCACCGCCCGCGGTGGTATCGGGGTCCATCCGGCTGGAGGGCCGGGAAGTCCTGGGCATGTCCGGACGCCGACTGAAAAGGTTCCGTGGTCGGGACGTGGCCATGGTCTTCCAAGAGCCCATGTCGTCCTTGAATCCTGTCCACCGCGTCGGTCGGCAGATCGGCGAGAGCCTCCGCATACATCGCGGTGTTACCCGGGCCGCGGCACGGCGCCACGCCATCCGCCTCCTGGACCGGGTTGGGATACCGTCGGCGAAGACCAGGGTTGACGACTACCCGCACGAGTTCTCGGGAGGTATGCGCCAGCGCGCCATGATCGCCATGGCGTTGGCGTGCGAGCCGAAACTGCTGATCGCCGACGAACCGACCACGGCCCTCGACGTGACCGTCCAGGCCCAGATCGTGGATCTGGTCCGTGAACTGCAAGCCGAATACCGCTTGGCGGTGGTCTGGATTACCCACGACCTAGGGGTGGTGGCCGAGATAGCCGATCGGGTGGCGGTCATGTACGCAGGGCGAATACTCGAGACCGGCCAGGCATCCGACCTCTACCGGGCGACCCGCCACCCCTATACATCCGGATTGCTCCGCTCCATACCCCGACTGGACCGCCCTGTCACCACCAGCCTGGCAGAGATACCGGGTGCACCCTTCCGGGTCGTCAGGGAGTTGGAGGCGTGCCCCTTCGACGACCGATGTCCGCTGGCTGGAGAGGGCTGCCAGGATGCTCTCCCGGAGTTGGACACGGTTGGGCCTGGCGGGCACCAGTCGGCGTGTATTCACCACGACCAGATGGGACCCGCCTCCGCGCTCTGGCCGGAAGGTGCAGCATCCGGTTTCCACACGCCCGCCGATCAAACCGGCGATGTAGTCATCTCGGTCCGGGACCTGCAGGTCCATTTCCCGGTCATCCGCGGCCTAAGCCAGTCGCGCAAGGGGGCTATTCGGGCCGTGGACGGCGTCTCCTTCGACGTGGCCCGGGGACAGACCTTGGGGATTGTCGGCGAGAGTGGGTGTGGGAAGACCACCCTGGGTCGGGCTCTGGTAGCGCTGGTGCGGCCCACCGGAGGAACGATCGAGATCAACGGAGCGCCGATCAACCACCGCAGCGGAAGGCATCGGCGGGTGGTGCAAATAATCTTCCAGGATCCCTTCTCGGCCATGAACCCCGGGATGCGGGTAGAGGATGTCGTCGCCGAGCCCCTCCGGATCCACCGACTCGCAGACGAGGCGGCCGTCCGCGACCGCGTGGCCCAACTCCTGACCCAGGTGGGTCTGCCTCCCGACTCGGGTGAGCGCTATCCGCACGAGTTCAGTGGAGGGCAGAGGCAGCGGATCGCCGTCGCCCGCGCCCTGGCGGCCGACCCCGAGGTCGTGGTGTGCGACGAACCCGTATCGTCCCTGGATGTATCGGTGCAGGCCCAGGTAGTGAACCTGCTGGCCGATCTGCAGACACGAACCGGCATGGCGATGGTTTTCATAGCGCATGACCTGGCGGTGGTGCGCCACGTCTCACACGAAGTGGCCGTGATGTATTTGGGAGAGATCGTGGAGAGGGCGCCGCGCGACCAGCTGTACCAGGCTCCCCTTCACCCCTACACCAAGGCGCTTTTGGAGGCGGTGCCGGTGCCCGAGCCCGACAACGACACAGCCCGGCGGACCAGCCTGGTAGGGGACGTGCCGAGCCCGGCCGATCCCCCGTCCGGCTGCCGTTTCCACACCCGGTGCCCGGTAGCTGTCGAAGGGCTGTGCTCGACGGTCAAGCCGTTGCTGGAAAAGGTGGCGCCGGGACGATGGGTCTCGTGCCACCTCGTCAGCCCACCCGCCTAGGCTCGGCAAGTCACGCGGGGCCTAGGAGCAAACGCCTGGACTCTCGGCGCCAGTGGTTCTCTCGCCAAGGACAACCACAGTCGAGCGCTTTCGAACCCCGGACGCCCAGAATGTCGCGGCCTCTGACCAACACCATCAGGTGTTTGTTAGGCTGATGTCAGTTGAGGGATCCAGTCCCTCGCAAATCGTAATTTTCCGCTATCTGTTGGCGGGGAAGAGAAAGAGGAACAAACAATGCAACGCTTGATGAAGTTCAAGATAACTCTCCTTCTGGTCGTTATCGCGCTGGCAGTCGTGGGCTGTGGCGACGACGATTCCGCACCAGACGAACCCGCGACCACTGCGGCCGCACCGGCACCGACTACCACGGAAGCGCCGACGCCGTCCGACACGGATGAGGAGCCCGAACCCGCGCCCGAGACCACAACCACCACTGCGGCGCCGGCCCCCCCACCGGAACCAGTCACCGTTCGGGCTGCGGTCACAGGGGATGAAGGAACCCTTACCCCCTACACGTACATCAGCGGCTTCCCCGGGTGGAATATCATGATGCTCCAGTACGACTCTCTGATGCAGCTTGACTCGGCCGGAGTTCCCCAGCCCTGGCTGGCCTCGAGCGTCACCGTCAGCGACGACCTCACCGAGTGGTCGGTAACTCTGGTCGAGGGCGTAACTTTCCATGACGGGGAGCCCTTGACCTCCGATGACGTGTCCTTCAGTGTCGACTACTACGTGACCAACCCCGAGGCGAGCCGTTTCGCACGCGACTTCAGCGGCGTGGCGGACGTAGTGGTACACGATGACTACAATGTCACCTTCGTTCTCAACGGTCCCAGCGCCGGATTCGACGTGGGAGCGCTGGCCGATGCACCCATTATCCCGCGCCACATCTGGGAGTCGGTGGCACTCCCGTCGGAGCACCAGTTCGAGGGCGGTACCAACATCGGGTCGGGTCCGTACAAGTTGGTCGAATACGTCGAAAGCCAGAGTTACCGATTCGAGGCCAACCCCGACTTCTTCCGGGGCGCCCCGGCGGTTGACGAACTGGTAGTCATCGTCTTTGCCGACGACGCCGGCGCCCAAGCCGCCATCCGTACCGGGGAAGTCGACGTGATATTCGAACGGATACCCCCCGAGCAGATCGATCTGCTGGACGCCCAGGACCCGCTGGACATAGCCCTCGGACCCGAGTTCAGCACCCAGATGATCAACTACGACGCCTCGAAGCGCCCGTTCGACGACGTTGCGGTCCGCCAAGCCATCAACCTGGCTATGGACCGCCAGGACATCGTCGACACCGTGTACCTGGGGGCAGCCACAGTGGGGAGTCCCGGCTGGATACATCCCGGGCATTCGTCTTATAACCCCGCCATCGTCCCCGTGTACGACGTGGCCGCCGCCAACGCGCTTTTGGACGGCGCCGGTTACGCCGACACCGACGGCGATGGCGTCCGAGAGTTCGACGGGCAGCCGATGTCGTTCGAGATCATCACCAACTCCCCCGACTCGCTACGTCTGCGGATCGCCGAGTTGACTACGGAGATGCTGGCTGCGATCGGCATCGAAACCGAGGTCGTACCGGTCGACACCGGAGTCTGGGAGCAGGCCGTGTGGCCGGGTTTCGACGTAAACAACGGTCGCAACTACGAAATCGCCATGTGGGGATGGTCGGCGCCCGTGCAGGCCGACACACTGCGACTTCCTTGGTTGGTCCACAGCTCATTGGACTCCGGGTTCCTAAACCTGACCGGCTACGCCAACGCCGAGATAGACGCCCTTTCCGAGGCGCTGTCTGTCGAGCCCGATGCGGCGGAGCGCAACGCGATCCTGGGTCGAATGCAGGAGATAATCGCCGAGGATCTGCCGTTCGTGCTGCTCTTGTATCCGGATGGCGCATATGTGTACGACTCGAGCGTCTACTCGGACTGGGAGTTCATCGCCGGCCAGGGCATCGTCAGCAAGCTGTCGCTGCTCCCGCCTTCCGCCCGCCCGTAGGAGAAAAACTGAATAATGACGGCTAGTGGCGGCCTGCCGCTCGCTCGGGCATAGCGTGTTTGAGTTGCTGCCCGGTAGGGACAGCTCAGCACGCTCCGAGGATCGCGGCAGGCTGCCGGTCAGGTCGAGTTGATGGCTTGACAAGGCGCATCGACCTCCGTCGGGTGGCCCAGTACGGGGTAGTAGTAGTGGTGGCGGTGACGCTCAACTTCCTGCTGCCCCGGCTGATGCCGGGAAATCCGCTGGCGCTGATCGCCGGAGTGGATGTCGGCCTCCTGGACCCGGCGCAACGGGCTGAGATCGTCGCCCGGGTCGGTCTGGACGCGCCTTTATGGAAGCAGTATCTGCGGTATTGGGGCGGTATCCTCACCGGCGATTTCGGGTACTCGTTCCGGGCTAGCCGTCCCATCGTCGAGATGATCTGGGACCGGCTCCCTTGGACTCTCTTGATCACAGGCCTGTCGCTGGTGGTATCGGCGATCACAGGTGTGGTGCTGGGCGCCCTCTCGGCTTGGCGAAGAGGCACGAAGGGCGACTTGAGCCTGCTTTCGGGGATGATCTCGATCGAGTCGTTGCCCTCATTCTGGTTGGGTATGGTTTTCATATCGGTCTTCGCCGTCCAGTGGGGTCTGCTGCCTTCGTTCGGCGCGGTGACCCCCGCGTCCGATCTGGAGGGTTGGGCTCACACCTGGGACATCATCCGCCACACCATAATGCCCGTGGCCACCCTGTCGATCATCGGGACGCCGGGCGTTTACATGACCATGCGCTATTCGATGCTCGAAACGCTGGGAGAGGACTACATCCGAACGGCCAGAGCGAAAGGCGCCGGTGAGCACAGGGTGCTGTTCGGACATGTTGCCCGCAACGCCATCGCTCCGGTGATAACAGTGCTAGCCCTACGTCTGGGGTTCGCGTTCGGGGGCACGGTGATCATCGAGACGGTGTTCTCCTATCCGGGACTCGGTCGCCTGGTCTTCGAAGCCGTCTCAGGGCGTGACTATCCCGTGATGCAGGCGGCTTTCCTGGTCTTCACGGGGGCGGTGTTGGTGGCGAACCTGGCGGCCGATCTCTTGTATCCGCTGATAGACCCCAGGACCAGAGCATCGTGACGGGGACCAGCGGCGAAGACAGGAAGGTGAGACGGGCCTTACGGCGACGCTCCCGGCTCCCCACCATCCTCGGGCTGGCAGGGGTGGCGATCGTCGGGGCTCTGGTGTTCACGGCTGTGTTCGCCCCGTGGTTGGCGCCGTACGACCCCACCGAGCGGGTATCCAGACCCTTTCTGCCGCCCAGCGCCCAACATCTGCTGGGTACCAATGATGTCGGCCATGATCTCCTCTCGGAGATCATCTTCGGATCGCGGGTGTCTTTGTTGGTGGGGCTTGTGGCGGCAACGGTGGCCTTGCTGATCGGTACGACTGTGGGGGTGGTGGCCGGTTATTACCCCAAACGGCTGGGTTCTACTTTGATGCGAGGGGTTGACGTGATCTTGATCCTGCCGTTCCTCCCGCTGCTCATAGTGCTGGCTGCCTACTTGGGCAGGAGCCTTCTGAACACGATCCTGGTCATCGGGGTGCTCATCTGGGCGGAGCCGGCCCGGATCATCCGATCACAGGTCCTATCCCTCCGCTCGCGAGAATACGTGCTGGCAGCCCGTTCGATGGGCGCTCCTGACCGTTGGACGATCCTGCGTCACATCGTTCCCCGCACAGCCCTGCTCGCTACGGGCTCGTTCGTCCGGGCGGTGTCCGGGGCGATTTTGCTGGAGGCTGCGCTCAGCTTCCTGGGTCTGGGCGACCCGATCCAGAAGAGTTGGGGCTCGACGCTGTACTGGGCCCAGACTCGGGGGGCCTTCCTGACCCCGGCATGGAAGTGGTGGGTGCTGCCGCCCGGCCTCTTGATCATGCTGGCATCCCTCGGATTCGCCCTCATCGCCTTCTCGCTCGAGGAACGGATCAATCCCCGGTTGTAGCCGGTGGCTCCCGGTCGGGGCGGCTCTGTGGATACGGGAATCAAGAGATGGAGACAGACTGAATGCTCAGAGCTTTGAACAGAAGCATCAAAGAGGCTCTGGACGGTTCACGCCAGAACTAACGACGCAGAACCTCATCCACCGGTGATGATCCCGATCTCGACCAGTTCGCGGTCGGTCAGGTGCCAGTCGGCTCCCTTCGAGTTAGTGAGAACCTGCTCGGGTGAGCTTGCGCCGGGGATAACTGTCGAGACATCTGGTTGTGCAGCCAGCCAGCTAATAGCCAGTTCGAGTAGGGTCCGGCCGTGGTCGGCCGCGTACTCTTGGAGTTTCTCCACGATGTCGAGGTTCCGATCGCTCAAGAAGCCCCGGTCGGTTGTCGCCGGATCGTTCCGGACCCATTCCATCCGCGAACCCTTGGGGGGTTCCTTCCCTCGTCGGTACTTTCCAGTCAGCACGCCGTTGGCGAGTGGGCAGTACGGCATCACGGAAAGACCGTTGCGTGTACAGGCGGGAACAACGTCTCGTTCTACCGTACGGGCCAAGAGACTGTAGTGATTCTGGGCGCTGACGAAGCGAGGGATTCCGCGGTGCATGCTCGCCGCGGTTGCTTGGTCGATTTGGGCGCCGGTGAAGTTCGAGCATCCGATCTCGCGAATTTTGCCCTGTTCGACCAGGAAATGCAACGCATCCAGCGTCTCCTCGATCGGAACCGAGGGATCTGGTGTATGCATTTGGTATAGATCGATGTAATCGGTCCCGAGACGCCGGAGACTGTCCTCGACGGCCAAGGCGACCCATCGGGCGCTGCCGCCCGTCTGGGCGTCGTTCAGCATCTTCATCCCGAACTTGGTGCCCACAACCGCTTGGTGGCGTCTGCCTCGTAGCGCTGCGCCCAGGTACTCCTCGGACAGTCCTTTGCCCCCGTAGATGTCGGCCGTGTCGAAATAGGTAATTCCTTGTTCGAGCGCGGTCAAGACAACTGTCTCGGTCTGGGATTTATCGAGTCGGGTACCGAAGTTGTTGCAGCCCAAACCGACCTGCGAAACCCGAAGGCTTCCTATCAGAGCAGTGCGCATCGTCGCCTCATTTCTCTCCAGACACCCAGGTGGGTAGCTCAAACCGGACTTCCCTTGTCCCGTTACTCGAGAGGAGCATACGCCGACGCCGGTCGCTATGGCCAGGGGACAGAGGCCTGATGGTCGCTTTCAAATATCTGACTCTACCGGCGCAGAGAAAACGTCTACCTGCAGGGCAAAACCCTAGGCGTGGTCGGGACCGGAAACATCGGCTCGGAGTTGGCTAGATTGGCCAACGCCATCGGGATGGACGTGGTGGCGTGGACCTTCCCGGGCCAGCGAACGGCGCGTTGGACGTCCTGCAATAGCAAGCAGACATCGTTCGCAGTCAAAAAGAGAACTCTCGACTCCCCGGTGACCAGACTCAAGAGATGACGAAAGACCCTCAGTATCCGCGGCCTGATTGTTGTGTATACCACTCCCATCGCGACTTCATGCCTTCTGGATCCGACGTGACCTTTTCAGGAGCGAAGTCGAACTCCCATCCTTCGGTTGCCATGGTATCTACTATCTTTCCCGCATTAAAGCAGAGTCCAGTGAATCTGTTTGGAGGCTGGCTTGCCAGCCAGACATAGGCCTGACCCAGTTCGGTAGGATCCGTCCAGGTTGATTTCACGTCTTCGGGCACCAGCTCTGCCTCTGCAACAGTTACCCCCGATGGCTTGATTCGCTTTCCAGGCCCCACAGCGTTGATAGCTATGTTGTGAGGCACTGCCTCTATGGACAGGGATTTGGCAAACCCTTCTTGGCCGTGTTTTCCGACACAATATGCAACCTCATTGGCAAAACCATGAAAGCTGGAGAGGCTGGCCACAGACATGATATGTCCACCACCTTGCGCCTTCATTACCTCCCACACCGCTTTTGTGCCATTAAACAGACCACCCAGATTAATGAAGACCTCATGCCACCAAGCCGCATGAGATGTTTTCTCAAAACTGATCACCGGCATTATCACAGCAGCATGAACCAACACATCTAACCTGCCCCATTCATCAACCACTTTGTGGACGACATTGTCGAACATTTCAGGGTCGGTTACATCCAAAGGCAAATTGAGCAGTTGGTTTCCACTCACCTTCATCCCCTTGAAAGAAGCTTCCATCTCCGCTTCATCCACATCGGTAGCGCACACCTTCACACCGGCTCGTAAAAAGGCCTTGGCAATTCCGCTGCCGAGACCTCTGCCAGCGCCTGTCACCAGTGCAACGTTCCCCTCCAGTCCGGGTATGACTGGGTTGCCTTTGAGGATCATGGCGAACCTAACCGGCTGGAGAAACCAGTGCAATCGCCAACGGTTGCACCGCATCCATGACGAACTCGACATGCTCTTTGTCTCGGCAAAGCAACCACGAACCTATCTTCTCACGCCTCGAACTGCTGTGCAACCAACACGAGAAGCGTCAGGCGACTTCACCCTACTCACCCCGGTGGGCTAGATGCTCCCAACCGCTGCATTCGGGGAGCAATCCCGAAGGACTACCCGCGTCGTTACTCATCTAACTCTACCCAGGGTACTTTGCGGCGCCATAGCAAACGGACAGCAATCCCAGACCGAACAGAGGCAACCGCCCACCCGGTTCGAGGCCGCGGTCGATGGCGTCCAACCCCCGCCAGTCTTCGTCCAAGTCAACTGATCGGATACCCTGCCCCAGTCTCCTGATACCTGAGGTAACCGTATGAAACAGTGTGGGCCCGGCAGGACTCGAACCTGCAACCAACGGATTATGAGCCCGTGTCATTGCCCTGGTTAATTAGGGGAATTCACAGATTTGTCCCACACTTATCAGCGGAGAGGGAGGGATTTGAACCCTCGAGGGAGCTATAAACCCCCTACTCGCTTAGCAGGCGAGCGCCTTCGACCGCTCGGCCACCTCTCCTTTTGGTTTGGCGCCTCAGAGCAAACCTCTTTGACGCTGGCGGAGGGAGTGGGATTTGAACCCACGAGGGGGTGGTCACCCCCAACGGCATTTCCAGTGCCGCGCACTAGACCAGACTATGCGATCCCTCCATTACCCATAACTGGTATAGGTTTAAGAAAGCGCTCAGTTCGACTAAAACATTAGCAAACCGCTCAACGGAGATAAACAAGGAATATGCCCGACTCAACGGATCACCACCGATTCATGGAACTGGCTCTGCGCGAGGCCGCCAAGGCGCCGGCTCATGGGGATGTGCCGGTGGGGGCGGTGATCGTCGACTCCACCGGGAGACTGGTGGCCGCCGACCACAACCGCCGGGAGGAACGGGGGGATCCCACCGCACATGCCGAGGTGCTGGTGCTGGCCGAGGCCGCCCGCCGGGCGGGGTCCTGGCGTTTGCTGGGGCACACTCTGTATGTGACTCTGGAACCATGCTCGATGTGCGCCGGGGCCGCGGTCTCCGGCCGAATCGCCCGGATCGTGTACGGCGCGGCCGACCCCAAAGCCGGAGCGGTGTTGAGTCTCTACAACATTCCCGGCGATCGGCGTCTCAACCATCAGTGCGAGATAGTGGCAGGGGTGGGCGCCGCCCAGAGCGCCGAACTGCTCAGGTCGTTTTTCAGCAGCAAGAGGGGTGGAGACAACGGGTGATCCCGCCGTTTCGTCATCTCGGATCGTGCTAAGGTCGGGATGCGTGCTAAGCGGGGCACTAGGGGTTCCCTGAACCCGAAATCCTCTCTATGCGGGGCCGAATTCCCCGCCTCAGGATGCCGAGCCCCGGGCAGGCGGCAAGAGCGCAGCGTTGATGGCCGGGTCCCGTGAGTCGGGGTGGTCGTGAACCGGGTCAGGTCCGGAAGGAAGCAGCCCTAAGCGGGTGTCCCGGTGCCACGGGGGCGCCTGGTCTGAGCAAGCGACTTGTCAGCCGACCGGAGGTGTCGGGTCCGAAGGCGGGGTGCACGCTTGGGCGCAAGGCGGCATGGCCCCCACCGCCGCTAGGGCTTGACCAGCGCCACCCCGTAGACGCTTCCCCATATCCCCATTCGCCACAGCTTGTCGACTTTGAGCGGGCCGTCTCGAAACATCTCTTCGGGATGAGGGAGCTTGTCCATCGAACGATGGAAATACCAGTATTCCCGCACCGCACCGGCAAGCATTCCCACCAGCGGGGTCACCATCGCGGTTCCCATCCGGTGAATCGGCGCGGCCAGGCGGCTGAGAGGTCGTCCCGCGTCCACTACCACCATCACCCCTCCCGGGCGGAGCACCCTGGCCGCCTCGACCAGGGTTTCTTCCACCGACTGGAGATTGCGAAACACGAAAGCGGACCATATTCCGTCAAAAGTGTCATCAGAAAAAGGGAGACGCTCGCCTTTCCCCACCACCCGTTGGGGAGCGGGATTGACGGAGAGCATCGGCCAGACCGGATCGAGCGCCACCACCTGCCGGCGTTCGGTGAAGAGCGGCATGGCCACGCCGGTCCCCGCTCCCAGATCCAGGATGAGACCGTCGGGAAGACAGGAGATACCCTGTCTTCTCCAAGCCTGGTCCTGGCCCAGGGAGAGGACCCGGTTGAGCCGGTCATACCGCCGGTGTATCCGCGAGAAAATGTGTTCGGGGGAAGGTGCGGTCACTGTCCCTACGGTGGGTCGATACGATCGAAGCCCAGATAGGGCCGGAGCGCTTCGGGCATCACCACCGAACCGTCGCTTTGCTGATGGTTCTCCAACAGGGCGATGATCACTCTGCCCACCGCCACCGCCGTTCCGTTCAGTGTGTGTACCAATCGGTTGCCCCCCGGTTCCTTCATGCGGATCTTGAGTCGTCGGGCCTGGTAGTCGGTGGTGTTGGAGCAGGAAGTTATCTCCCGGTAGGTGTTCCAAGAGGGAAACCAAGCCTCGATGTCGTACTTCTTGGCGGCGGAGGCGCCCAGGTCGCCGGCGGCCACGTTGACCACCCGGTAGGGAATTTCCAACTCCCTGGTCAGCTTCTCCTCCAGCTCCAGAATCCGCTCGTGCTCCTCGGATGAGTCTTCGGGACGGGTGAAAGAGAACATCTCCACCTTGTCGAACTGGTGAACCCTGAAAATCCCTCCGGTGTCCTTGCCGTGGGTTCCGGCTTCGCGACGAAAGCAACTGGAAAAGCCGGCATAGCGGATGGGAAGCTGGTCGGGTTCCAGGATCTCGTCGGCGTGGTAGGCGGCCAGGCTGATCTCGGAGGTGGCGGCGAGGAACAGCTCGTCGGCGGGGATTTCGTAGACCTGCTGGCGGTCCCCGGGGAAGAATCCGGTGCCGAACAGCGCCATCTCCCGGACCAGCACCGGGGTGACCATGGGGACCAGACCGGCCTTCACGAGGTGATCCATGGACCAGTTGATCAGACCAAACTCCAGCAGGGCCGCCTTGCCCTTCAGGTATCCAAAGCGCGAGCCCGCGACCTTGGCCGCCCGCTTGGTGTCAATGACATCCAGCCGGTCTCCCAGGGTTTCGTGATCGGCGGGTTTGAAGCCGAAGCGGGGGATCTCCCCCACCCTCCTGACCTCCTGTGCGTCATCCTCGGTGAGCCCGTCGGCGGCGGTGGGATCGACCAGGTTGGGCAGTGTGTTCCACTCCTCGTAGAACCGGTCGGAAGAGGCTTCGGCCTGGGAGTTCAACTCCTTGATCCGGCCGGCCAGCGAAGCCGCCCGCTCGATGGCTTGCCGCTTTTCTTCTCCTTCCAACCCGGCTATCTCCCTTCCCAGGGATCGTTGGGCGGCTCGCATTTGATCGGCCTCGTGGCGCAGTCTCCGGATCCGGGCCTCGGTCTCCACCAGGCCTTCGATCGCGATATCCAGGCCTCGTCGAGCCAGGGATCGGCGGATCGTCTCCGGGGAGGAGCGGAGTATGGCGAGGTCGAGCATTGGGCTCCTATGCTAAAACAAAGCTACGGGTGGGGAAGCGATCAACTTCTGGGGAGAAGAAATCCCTATTCACCGACCCGCAAGGTGAAGCTGTAGCTGTTGTCATCCAGGTATTGCTCCTCTTTGGCAAAACCCAGGCGTACCTCCACCTGGTAGGAGGTGTCGGGGGTCACCGCCAACTCATAGAAGGCAACGGTGGTCTTTTCTCCCGGCGCCAGGGGCGGCACGGCCAGCACCCGGGATTGAATGACGTCTCCGGGTGGCCAGATGTTCAACTGCAGGGAAGTTTCTTCCACCACATCCACGTTGCCCCGGTTGGCCACCACCACCAAGAGATCGAAGGTGTCGGTGGGGATTATCACCGGATGCCCATCCAGGTCGGAGACCCACTCGGGATAGGAGGTAACCTGTTCTATCCCCAGGTTGGCGGTGAGTTCCAGCGTCGGCCGGGACAGCCGGGCAAAAGTGGCCAGGAACTGGGCGGTGTCCACCACCGGGTACTCGGGAGGCAGGAAGACCACTGTTCGGAAGTCGGAGAAGGACTGGACTTCGGGATCGGTGGCGGTTTTCTCCAAAAAGACCTGATATATACGGTCACCGCTCCGGATGCTGACCAACGCCGTGGTTAGCTGTTCCTCCACTACGTAGTTGAACGGGTCGTCCACCGCGGACAGGAAGGCGTCCTCGAAGCGCTCCAGCCCCTCGTCCCACAGGTCCAGGGAGGTATCCAACAGAATGGTCAGGCTGTTGTCGGGCTCGGCCGACTCGTCCAGAGCTGCAGAGACTGCGCCGATCGACTCTCGGGATTGGGTGATGATCGATGCCAACTCTGATCGGTCCACGCTGTCGATCTGTTCGATCAGCCTGACGAAGGAGCGGGCCGCCCGATCCAAGGTGATGGTGTGGCTGCGGAGTTCCTCGCCGAGGGTGGTCTCGGTGCGCGAGGTGTTGACGAGCGTATTGAATGCCCACCCCAGACCCAGCGCCAAGGCGAGCGCCAGCAGCCACCACTTTCCGCGGGACGGGCGGGGTCGGGAGTGATAGGAAGCCATGCGCTCTGTTCGTAGGTTAAGGTGTCACGGATGTTTATTGACATTCTCGGTCGGTCCTTATCGGCTCACAACTTTGTTCGGCGCCTGCAAACTTTGATCTTCCAGGCATCGGGCCGGGACCGGCTGCGGGCACGCTCGGAGCGTTAGCATCCTGGGGCGAATATGACGGAACCGCACTTAACTCCGCACCTCTTTGAATTTCTCCTCGACTTGGCGGCCAATAACAACCGTGAATGGTTTCAGATCAACAAAGATCGATACGAACAGCACGTCAAGGAGCCATTGCTCCGGTTCATAGAAGACTTCGGGCCGTGGCTGGGCTCCATCAGCGCACACTTCGTCGCCGACGCGCGGCCCCACGGAGGGTCGATGTTCCGCATTTACCGGGACGTCCGGTTCAGCAAGGACAAGAGTCCCTACAAGACCCAGGCTGCGGTCCATTTTCGCCATGAGGCCGGCAAAACAGCCCATGCTCCGGGTTTCTACCTTCATCTGGCGCCCGGAGAAGTTGGGGCGGGGGTGGGAATCTGGCGGCCCAACACGCCTGCATTGACCAAGATTCGCAACGCCATCGTTTCGGACCCCGGCGGATGGGAGAAAGCCGCAAAGGACCCCGGTTTTCTGGGCGAATTCTCGATCGGTGGGGACTCACTGAAACGCCCGCCCAAGGGTTTCAATGCGGATCACCCCCATCTCGAAGACCTCAAGCGCAAGCACCACATCGCATGGTTCGAATTGGACGAGGACGACGCGGTCTCGCCGGGTTTCCTGGACGACTTCGCTGATATCTGCCACCAAGCAGTGCCTTATGTGAGGTTTCTGACCACTGCGGTGGGCCTGCCCTTTTAGAGAACCCCCGAACGGAAACTCTCGGTCCTCGGACACGAGGCACGGCAAGGCGGGGCTGTCCGGCCTCTGAAATCCCGTTATTCACCTGGGGTTTGAATCCCATCTACCCCTCGTGGGTAGCCAGCCCGCAGTGGTTGGGGCGACTTTGGCTTATCGGTTACGGAGCGGTTAGAAGACCGGTGGTGTTCCCGCCCATGGCGATCACACCGGTGGCGTTTTCCCCTATTGCAACAATGCCTACTGAGTTGAAACCCCCTATCGCAACCACACCTATGGCGTTGACGCCGCCCACCGCTACCAGACCGATCGAGTTGACGACGCCAAATGAGACGAGTCCTATTGCGTTCAGAAAACTCAACGCAGCTATGCCGAAAGCGTTCAAACCGCCTGCCGCGGCGATACCTATCGCGGACCCGCGGGTTACCGTCACGGAGCCCCACGTGGAGTGTTTGCCGGTATTGCCTGTCTCCATCATCGCCTCCTGTCACCTATGGCGGGATAGTCAAAGTGACAATACAGTCAGGTGTTAAAAGTCTCGATCCCCCTGACTGCCCACTCAGGCAGAGATCTCCAGCACCGGGGCGCCAAGTGGACATGGGGCTTCGCTACATAACAGGGCCCTAAACCGCAAATCAGGGGTGAGCAACACGATCCCGAATCGCATCCCCTTTGATGGAGATACGATTTCGCGTTCCAGTGCCTCGATGATCGTTAGCCCGCCTCCGCTGGTATTTCCAAGCACGAAGGGATCCAGGTCCAAACGGTGGAGCAGCAGTTCTAGTTGTTCACATGCGACATCATCATGTCCGTAAACGACAAAGACCTTCTTGGATCCTTCTCCAGAAGAAGGGAGGGTCGGGTCAACGCTTGGAGAGCGATCAGCGAGGGGAAACGCTCTTGCCTTGTGGGAGTGCGAACGGTTGCCGCGTGGCGCTGGCGCGACCGACCGCAACGCTCTCCGATGCGCTCGTGAACCAGAATGACATCCCTGTGTTTCTGCTACTGTTACTATCCGCCCTAAGCACGGGGAATGGTGGTCACAGCTACGAATATCTCAATCCTTGAACGCCCAACCTACGGGATTTCAGAAGCCGCCAAGCACTTGGGCATCCGCCGTGACCGTGTTCGCGCTTGGCTTGATGGCTACATACGGCGGGGCAAGGCATATCCGCCGGTAATTCGCCCACAGGCCACAGGCGAAGACACGGTGACTTGGGGAGAGTTCGTCGAACTCGGTTATCTCCGCGAGTACCGTCGCAAAGGAGTGTCGCTCCAATACCTGCGTCCGGTCATAGACGAGTTGCGTAACGTGTTTGAACTCCCCTATCCGCTGGCGACAAAGAACCTGTACCTCAATGGCCACGAGATAGTTTGGAAGCTGCAAGTCGAAAACAATCTGCCTTCCGTTCTCGCCATGGTGGTGCGGTCGGGACAAATGATGATGCTGGCTGACGAGGCCAACAGTTTCTTCAACAAAATTGAGTTTGATCCCAATGGCGATGCCTTAGGCGAGGCCTGCCGCATGTACCCGGGAGGCGTGGATGCGTATGTGAGCATCGACCCACTGGTGTGCTTTGGCCGCCCGGCCATCGGAGGCGTGGCCACTGAGCGACTTTGGGAACTACGAGCAGCCGGAGAAAAGGTGAGCGAGATCGCAGCAGACTATGAAATGCATGAGCACCTGGTGAGGGCAGGAGTTGCCTTCGAGGAGATGCAAAGGGTCTTAGCGGCGTAGCCAGCGCCTATGCCACACCGGTACTTCGCAGACGAGACAGACTTAGGACTCGGTAAGCGACTGGACGACTTCCTGCCGGGAGAGGTTGTTTATCCCGGTCATCCTGACCTTCCAGAGATTCCTCGAGGGTGCCCGGACGAAACATGGTTAGAACTCGTAAGCCGTCGTCGACTTGTTGTGATCACTCGTGACAAACGTATACGAACGCGGCCCGTACAAAAAGCAAAGTGGATCTCTTACAAGACGCGGGGCTTCGTGTTGACCGGGAGAAAGAACCAAACAAGCACCGAAAGTCTCCTAACCCTCAAGAAGCACTGGATGTCGATCCTCGAGCAGATACAAAACGAGCCTGATGGTCCATGGATGTTCGCAGTAACCGAGGCAGGCGGACTCCGAAGAGTGCCCTTGGAGTAAGGACGGGGATTCTGAGGTGGATTGCCAGTAGGCACTTCCCACTTGCATTGTTAAATAGGATCCGATTGCCATGCCCAGAGGGGTCGTCGCTCTGGGCTGGTGCCGATGGCGGGATTGTGCGGGACTACACGCCGCAGCATGAGAAGAAGCGGCTCTGGGAACTCCGATCTTCTACAGGTCCACAGGTACCTCAAGGACGGTGCTGTGCAACTCATCTGCCCCCAATGCGCAGGAAGAGGCAAGACCTCCGCCAAGACCCGCAACCCCAACGTAATCCCCACCAAGAACCCGGTTCCGTCCCTTGCCATCGACGACGAATACTGCTGTGAAGGCCTGGTAACCGTCCCGGTCGAAAAACTCGACAGCTACCAACGCATCCCCCCGGGCACGCCTGCGTGGAGGAAGGGCTACAAGGGCCGTCGCAACACCAGCGAAACCAAAAACTCGATGATCGGCGACAAGGGCAACTTCGCAGTCGGATGGTACCGCGTCTTCAACCGGGTGGCCATGACCCTCGGTGTCCTCGCCAAGGTCATAGCACACAACCTCGCAGAAGCCATCCGCTTCCGCAGAGCCCAACACCCCACCCCCATCAACGAGACCGGACCATCGGATACATTCACGGGCGTAACGCACCATACGCCGGACGAGTCACCCCGAGCGCCGCCCTGAGCAACCCTCTCGATCTTCTTCGCCGACAGTAACCCCTACTGTCGGTTTCACCGCGTCCGAAAAACCTAACCCAACCACCAGGCTGTCACAACACCGCCGCTGACCAGCCAAAACACTCTCCGAAACGGTCACAAACCCCCAAAATCAGGGAAATTCGGCGCGTCCGTCGCTAAATCGCTAACGCACAGGACCCTAAATCGCTAATGCATCGTGGTGGGCTGTTAGCTACCACCTCTGACCTGCGCCTTAGAAAAGGGCTCGCAGAGGGTTCCACATTTGAAGGGGGTGGGGCTCCACATTTCAGCAGAGTAGGTGTGGTTGGGTTTCCCGACGGGGGGTGAAGTCGTCGATGCAGGAAAATCCGAAGGTCTCGACAAAGAAACCTTCCTCCTGGAGTTCTAGCACTAAGAGGCGGGTGCGACAGACTATCTCTTGTAGTGATTCTTCAAGAGTGGCCTGCGTTGCCATGCGGCGTTGGGAATAGTAGACGCGTGGGGGGCGGAACCTGGGGCACTGTCGGGGCGGCATCGGCGAGTTCGGCGAGCCATTCCAAGGAGTATGTCAAAATGGATCCCCATATCGGGCGTAGGTGCTGGTATCTGGCGGATTCTTCACGCTACGAACGAAGTCCTCCGCTGGTACCCCTGACTGAACGCCTGACGCGCCGAGCCGGTTGTTCGGCGGTTCGTAGATGGCCGGGCTCCCAGCATAGGCTAGATGCCCTAATGACCAGTCAGGGCTCTTCCGTATCCGTTGCGCGCCAACCGGGGCGGTACGCGCCGGTGAGGTGGCAACTAGGCGCGGTGTTGTTGGCCTCCCTGTTCCCCATATTCGTGGAGGTCATGCCCCATGAGGACGCTTTTCTGTTGTCGGGAATGATTTTCGTGGGCAACTCCGCGGGTGTCGCGTTGAATCTGGCCCTTTTCCACAAGAACCTGGTGGCCGACAGGACCGTTCTGCGGTTGCTGCTCCGCAGGGCCGCCCCTTGGCGGATCGGACGGGGCGAGGGCACGGCCGACCGGGAACGCCAGATGTTGCTGTCCCGCTTGAGCTTGGTGTGTATCTGCGCTCAGATCAGCATGATCCCTTATGTGTTGTCCACCAACTATGTGGATACTGCCGTCACCGCCATACTGAATGCCGCTGCGCCGATTCTCTTTGTGGTGCTGTTGTCAAGACAGGATCGTACCGTGGGCAGATACCGCAAACTGACCGCGGGTACCTTTGGAGTGCTGTTGCTTGCTTTCGCGGGTCTGACGTTGGTCGTGCTGGGAACGACCGACCTGGCCTCCTCTACTCGGCCTGCACGTCTCGGAGGTTTGGTTATCGGATTGCTCCTGGCGTTGCTGGCCCCCGTGTTGATATCGTTCAGTGCCAGGGCATTCCGATGGGGATCCGAGATGGCCTCCGATCTGTGCACCATGGGCCATGCATCAGCCGCTGACCGGCAGCGAACCGAGTCGGCGTGCGTGCTGTTGGCGATTGGGGTGGGCAGCCTCGGCGCGTCGGTGCCCACACTCGTGATCGCTCTCGGCACGGGAGAGCGCATGGGCATTCTGCCTCTTGCCGCCGCATTTGCTTACGGGCTGATAGTGCAATGTGGCACCGCCGTATGTCACCGCACTGCGATGCTCCGCACCAGATCGCTGTCCATCAGCGCCCTCTCCTATGCCACTCCCCTTTTCGGCCTGCTGTGGTTGTGGGTGTTCTCGGACATACAAGTGGCGAACATCGACTATGTGCTGATAGGTGCCGTGGGGATTGTCACGGCGAACCTGTTGCTGGCCAGAGTCATTCCCTCCAGGAGTTCCCCAAGGGCATGTTCCTCCTCCCGATAGCAGGTCCCCATGAAGGTTGGTTCGGAACTCGCCACCCCCGGGTCATTGGTCCGGCCCCGGCCGACTGCGCCACCCAGACGACGTTCTCAACCGGCGATGATCCCCTAGCCTGTACCATCCCCACCGCTCCCCTGAACCGACCGTAACCCCTACTGTCGGCCACGCCGCGTCCGAGAAAGCAGGCCCTTCCCCCAAGCCGCCGGATCACGGCTGCTGACCAGCCTAAAACACCCTCCAAAACGGTAGCGAACCCCTAAAACCAGGGAAATCCAAGGAGAATCGGCGCGTCTGCCGCTAAGTGGCTAACAGTCGGGGCCATAAATCGCTAAGACCCCTTGGTCTTGGTGGTGGTGGTCCGTTAGTGACCACCCCTGACCAGCACCCTAGCGGGGGTTGCCAGGAGTGCTCCACATTTGAAAGGGGGGTTGTTCCACATTTGCGGACCCCAAAACACCGGCTTCGGGGTACCTCGTGTTCTTTGTTGGGGTGATTGGTGACACCCCTGAGCCACGGAAATCGCCGGAGGCAAGTTGCTTTAGCAGGAGCCAGCTTGAACCTATCTTTTCCCCCTGCTTTCAGACCGAGGTCGCGTTGCGGACTCCCGAGAGCCCTGAGTGGAGAGAAGGTGGAGTCATCAGCACAGAGGCGGTTCTCCCAAGATAGAGTGAGACCAGATGGCCTGATCAGGTTCCCGGGTTTTTATCCGTTGATGCTGTTCAAGAGATAGAAAGGATCGAAAGAGGGAACTTCCTACCCCTCCCGAGCGTTAGCCAAGAGCTTTAGGCAGGTATTCCGCGACCCATAGCCGCACCGGATGACCGAACGCCAGTTAGAGTCTGCGCACAAATAGGGATCGGGGGTAGGGCGGCATTGCGTCCTTCAGGAGATTCTCTTCCCGTAGATTGGAAGCCGCAACGCCACCGCTGCCAGTATTAGTTTGTCTATTCAAATCACGTTGGGCACTATGACCGAGAAGGGTGGCTAACAGAATGGCACGGGAAAGATACTCCAGACTTGCTCCCTTGCCTGTCGAGATGGAGAAGACAATAGCGACGCTAGCTGTAGCGTTCTTTTCTCCCACTAACTACCCACAATTCTGCCAGGCCATAGGAAAAACCCCAGAACAAGGGCGGATCGTTCCGTTTGACGGTAGGGACTTTGTGGAGTTCTTGGAGAAGACCTTGGGAGACGAAGCGAACAAGTACATACACCAGATACGACATCTGCTTGATCGACTCGCATCAAACAACATTCTCGTGGAGATGGGCAGCCGCGGCCGATTCGTCATGATCCCCAAGTCCTACTACGCCCTCGGCGAACAGACGGAAGCCCAAAGCAGGGGAAGTCTGTGGCTGGCCCGCTCGTTAGGTGGCAGATTCGTCCATCATGAGGTTTCTCCTGCAATTGTGCAGATTGTCGGAAAAAACCAAAAGGGTGACGAGAGATCGGGAAGTGGCATCGTCTTCGATCCTTATCACGTGCTCACCTGTCGCCATGTTGTGGAGATGATGACAGTCAGATGTACCCAGAGGTTCCAAGAGCAGGAGATAGTCATAAGGTCAAACTCGATCTTCAAACACAACGACTACGACGTAGCCGTAATCCGCGTGGATGAAACACTGACGCCAGCACGGGGTCTTGTCTTTCTGGCTCCGATGATCGCACAGAGGGTCTACACCTTCGGGTACCCCAAGGTACCCAATGTCAGACCAAGGAGGCCGAGCGAGACAGATGCTTATCTCATCATGCAAAGCGGAGAAGTGACGAACGAACATGTCGTAGCGGCTGATAGGACGGAACTGTTTCTTTATTCGGCCATAACACGTCCTGGGGACAGCGGCGGGGCGATCATCTCAGAGGATGGCTATGTTGTAGGGATGGCTACGAATTTGACCCATGGCGAATACGAAGACCAAGTAGCTTTCTCGCCGCACTATGCGGCCATACCTTCTCATGTGCTTGCCGAGGCGGTGGCGGACATGGATTTGGGCGTTGAGATCCCATACGAGACTTTCGACTAGATCTGCCTGTAAAGCCGTGACTGACACCTCCGGCCGGTCTACTGTGCTACCCGGTTCGGCACTATCGGTGCTCTGTCGTGGTCTCCGGACGGCACTTAGGCCCTTGCGGATCCATCCATTCCGTAAGGCGCTTGACCAGTACGCTCGAGGTCTTTTGTAGGAACCAGTTAGAGAAGTGCTTGGGATGAGTTACCTGTTCTGGCCAGCATTATGTGGCACCGCCACAGCCCCCGGTTCTTTTGGTGGCGGCCACTCCGATACCTGTGTGACTGGTCCGGACTCCTACCGGCGAAGGCGAAACCACCATCCGTACAAACAGCAAACCTAGGGAACATATCCTTAACGGAGATTGCCAGTGATCCCAATTCCCGTCCGTCCCCATCGTCCAATAAAGCACGGCAGGGAGGATCGAACCTGGAAACATCTGTCGTGACTTTTTCCGATCACTTCGCTTTAACTCTGACGCGGCATAGCGACGCTTGGTGGTTTCACGCTCAGATCATTAGCGGGCATCGCCGCGAAGTCGTGCGGTTGGTCACCATTCACATCGTCTGCCGATTGCTTGATCCGAGCCCCGCGGCCCTAGCCAACTGGATGGAGCGACACGGAGGTGGGCCCGCCCACGACGAGCCGACCAAGGATGTACTCGAGGCGTACCTGCTCAGCGACTTCGATGACGACAGTAACGAGCCGCGGCTACAGGGTGCCGTAGTCGAGCATCTATGGGCTTGTCTGGCGGAGGATATCAACGGTGGTTGGGGGGTGCCCATATGTGTGCCTCGCGATCACTTCTCGGTCATCGACCCTGGAGGCGACGGTTTGTCGCTCTACGACTCTGACTCTCCCGACCTTCGGTTCCGGCTGTGGGAATCGAAGCGGCATGACTCGATCACGAAGTCTGTCACTGAGGTCGTTAGTGGTGCGTCCGCTCAACTCAAGACACGGGGTGCCATGTATCTAGCGCGGATGTCCAAGCCTCTTCAACTCAACGCCGACCCGCGGATACAGCAGCTCGCAGGCAAGATCGTTAAGCTCTGGACGATTCGGGATGCATCTGGCGGTGTCGGAGTATCGGTAGGAACCACCTCCACCCAAGCATTGCCAGATCGCCCATTTCGGGGACTTCGCAGGGTGTTCCCGTACCTTGAGACCCCTCAACATCGCGAAGGCATTGTCATCGAGGTCCCCGATTTGGCGGCGTTCGCAGCAGATGTCCGCTCAGAAATCCTGAAGGGCATCGAGTAGATGGATCAAGCCCTGGACCGCAGGCTGGTTGCCGGTGCCCTCGATCAAACCGCTAACTTACCGAGCCCTGAACAACTGCGAAGGATGCTGGCCGAAGCGGAAGTGGCGGCGTTCTTCCGATCCGACCAGGAGGTCAGCGACCGACTCCTCGAGACGGCATGGAATCTCCACCATGTCGGAACGGTCCGGCCCCAACTCGCCATCTACGAGACCACCCGGCAAGTCCAGGCAAACGCTGTCGCCGCACACATCTTTGACCTCGCGCTCCAGAACGACGATCTCGACCCGGGCCAACAACTCGTGCTTACATTCGCCGGCCAGGTCAGCGCCATCCGAGGTGATAGAACGCCTAATGCGACAGCCATGGGTCGTCGACTACCTTCCCCCTCGGCCGCTCTAGTGACCGAACCGGGCCGAGCATCACTAGAACTCGGATGTGCGCTACTCAAACTTGACCGGAGCGCCACCTTGAAACTGCTGCGGTCACTGTCGACTCAGGCGCAAGCCATTTCACTTGCCGCACCAAACGCGGATCTATTCAACACCGGGTTGGCCAGTGCTACTGGAGTCACCGAGGGTGTCCGCCTACTGCAGGAGTATCTCACTTTCGGCCGCCCCGGCTCCCTCGACGAAGCGCGGCGCATCCTTACCCGGGCAGCGAACAACCCGGCATCTCATCGAGACCTCGACTCTCGATGGGTTGCCGCCCATCTCGTAGACCTCTGCGACGACTTCGGACGGTCTTCAATTTGGGCCATCCTCCCAGACAATTCGCCACACGATGTCGGGCAGGCCATGACCCTCGGCGATCCTCCGGTCATGACGCTCTGGCCACCGCAGGTCAAACTGCTCACAGATGCTGCCAATAGCCCTCTCCAGATCAACATGAAACGCGCAGTGATCACATTCCCCACCAATGCCGGCAAGACCCTGCTGTCCCAGCTGCTTGTCATCCAGCACCTCGCAGTGGCTGACACCGGTGTGTGCTTCGTCGCACCCAGCCACAGCCTCTGCCGCGAAACACGGGAAGGTTTGGATCGCCGACTGTGGGTATTGCGCCGCAGGACCGTCGAAGACGGACCACTCGGTGACTCGCATGGCGCCCATGCTGATGTAGTCGTCATGACCCCGGAGCAACTCGCGTCTCGCCTTCGTTCTGACGAGCAGGCTCTCATTGACAAGTTCGGGTTGTTCGTATTCGACGAAGCGCATTTGGTGGGCGACGACACCCGAGGCTGGTCCTTTGAAACCACCATTTCGAGGCTCCACTCGCTGACATCCGACACAGACCATCGGATTCTCCTGCTGTCGGCGGCCCTAGGAGGAACGGCCGCCATCCAGACATGGCTCGGAATAGAAGGAGCCGGAACGTCCACAACCAGCACCTGGCGCGGCCCTCGCCGCCTTCACGCCACCTACACATACTGGGAAGATCGAGCATCAAAAGTCGTGCGTGCGCCAACGGGGCGGCAAAGCGTCCCACGCACTGTCACGGACCTCTATGGGGTTATCAACCTGTATGCCGACGAAGGTGCGGCGATTGCGAGCCGCCGAGCCAAGATCGGCCAGATCAGCACCACGCCCAGCGGCACGCAGGAGAAACCGAGCCGAGCCGAGAAACTCCTGCCGATTGTCGACCTCGCTGCCAGATCAGGCCCGGTGCTTATCGTGCATGCGACCAGGCCATCCGCCGAGAGGCTAGCTGAAGAGATCGCAAAGACCCGTGACGAGACTCAAGCTACGGTCAAGATCGCCCAACTGGCTGAGCAGCGAATGGGTGCCGCCCACAACCTGGTCACGGTGCTTCGCCGCGGCGTCGCTTACCACCATGCAGCACTACCCGCGGACATCCAAGCCGAAATTGAAGACGCTGTAAGACAGGGGACAATCAAAATCCTCTGCGCCACCAGCACGTTAACGGAAGGAGTCAACCTCCCGGTCCGGACTGTCATCATCTCCGAGCGGGGCTACTACGACGGCACCAAGTTCAACGCCTTCATCGACTCGGTCGGATTGATGAATGCCGCGGGACGCGCGGGACGCGCTGGGCGAGAGACCGAGGGGTGGGTGGTGGTCAACTATGAGTACGGCGCTCCCAACCCACGTCAAGCACTGCAAGGACTTGACCGGCAACCCGAGATCCGTAGCACGCTGAGCGTGGAGGGTGCTTTGGAGCAACTGGCCGAGTACGAGACCCTGGTGCATGCAACCGCTGCCCTCGCCCTACAGAATGTACCGGCCACGGTCGACGGCTTCCTCGCCTACTGTTGGTTCCTCGCTGACATCGCTGACATGCTGAATCCCGATGACCGCCGCGACCGGGTCATCGCCGGGATACAGGAGACCCTTGCCTGGCACCAGTTGCCCCCCGGCATCCAGAGTAGATGGGGAGCCATCGCTTCACTCGTTGCTGATTTCTATGAGCAAACCCCGCCGGTTCAACGCCGTCGGTGGGCTAGAAGCGGCACTCCCCTCTCCGCCAACATCGTGTTGGAAGAGGTCGCCGGTGGCGCGGCGGCGGCCATCGACGCCCTGGAGCCTTCCGCGTTTGATGATCCCGTTGCTCTCATCGACGCCATCCTCAGAGATGGCAGACTGCACCTCCTGCTGGGCCTGGCCAACCCAAGGGATTTCCGGTTCAAGCGTCGCCGCTACGGTCCCATCGAAACCATAAATGTTGACCTGCTGGCCCTCGTGCTGGACTGGGTGCGAGGTATGCCGCTCAAGAACCTCGCCGAAACTCATCTCTCGGAAGTTCAAGGCGGAGACGAGGAATCCTTCCGGTTTGAGCAGCTAAGCACTTTCCTCACCCGCATCTGTGAGCACCACCTCCCATTTACCCTTGGAACGGTCGTCGAGTGGATCAACGCTGATCGCAACGACGAAGTGAGCCCTTCCCTTCCTGCCCACCTTCACTACGGTGTCCCGGACGCTGAAGCCTTGAGACTTCTTATGGGCGGTGTGCGCTCGCGGCGTATCGCAGTAGAAGTCGGGAAGCGAGCCGCTTTCGACGGAATTTCCCCCCACCGTTTGCGCCCGTGGCTGGCGAACATGGGGCCAGCCCGATGGCGAACTAACTTCGACGCAGTACCCACGGAAGTCGCTGACCTGCTCTACTTCGTCCATGTCCCGGAAACCGAAATCGGTGCATCCCTCGTCGGTGGCAATGTCTGCACCATGAAGGTTGATGCCAGCGGTGTCGCTTGGGGGGCCGGGGACCTCCCAGTGTCCATAGCCACCGGTGACGAGAACCCCCGACCCCTTGTCGTAACCAACGATGTCGGTGTGACCGTAGGTCGCATCCGAGCATCCGAGCACCGACACCTCGCTTTCTTGATTGACGCTGGTTTTCAGCTCTTAGCAACTCCGACCGCGAAGGCCAAAGATGGGACGGTGATCAGCATCCAGATCCGAGTCGAGTTCGACTGAAATGCCGCCAAGCTGGCTCGTTAACACCCAATTGGACAGCGAGATCGCCATCCCCCGAGCGACGGTACCTTCAGCGCGTTTCAACCCCGGTTGGAGAGGTCGTTGTCTGATGGTTGAGGTTTACCTGGTTGGCGATGGTCGATTTCCCCAGTCTCGATTACCGAAGGAGAACACAGAACCCGTTCGACTTGCGGTGACCCAAACATCTACCCTGGCAATGCATGAGTAGCACCACTGATCGCACCAATCTGACAATTTCTCTCGCCACATTATTCACGGCCCTGTTGTTCGCTGTGCATCTTCTCAGCGGACCTGGAACCACTGGATTCCAAACCGCTACGACCACCGGCGCAGTTCTCTATGTGGGATGGATAGCTTGGGTGATTGTTCATTACCACCAGGACATTCGCCCGTGGGTGAAACGACAGAAAGCCCGCGATTTTGACCAGCAGAAACGGGAACAGCAAATCACGGCCCTTCGGCAGGGCCTGGACCAGAGAGCCCGCAAACTAAAGATGGATGTTGACTTTGCGGTGGACAACGACCAAATCAAATGCAGTGACCCCGTGTGTATTGACCGGATCGCTAAAGGCATCCTGTATCCAGTGACCCTCGACCCCTGCTATCGATTCATGGTGCGCCAAGATTTCGCGGCGCTGCTCCAAACCCAATCACTCAACGAGGCTCTTGGGGAATTGGAACGACGACACGGTAGTCGGGTGGATACTTTTGTTCCAGCTCTGCGGGTACTGGAGAAGACGATTCGTCTGAGCGGCGCCACGGAAACCGAAGAATGGAAATCGACACTCAACACAGTCGCGGGCGAGGCGCGGGATTCTCTGACTGACTGCCAAGCCGCCCGTTAAGCGGGTGTCTTTTGGGTTAGGCGGCGTTGCCTGTAACCCCCGCATCGGGTGGATCCTCAATCCCGACTACCATCCTTTTTCTGCATCCCCCGGGACGGGTGCATTCTCAGTGGAGCCCGGTGCTGATCGCGACCGGGAACTCGGCAACCAGTGGCACCCGTGGGACAGGGTGTGGGGCCAGGACAATTAGTGACCATTGACTGGGCTATCGCAGGAACTCATAACCCAGGGCGACTCGGCTACGCCTACAATGCCGTTCGTGATAACCCCATCAGTTGTCGGCGACGGATCCTGCGACGGTCGTGACCAGCGAGACCTGGTTTTTGCTGAGGGCATGCTGGTTGACGATGATGGCACGCTATTCAAGACCTTCGCAGTTCATCTCGGGCAGGCAGCCGACTATCGGTGGCCGAAGGAGATGCCTGTGGTGGTCAAGGGTTCTCCCCGGCGTTTCGCGATTGCGCACTGTCGCACGATTCGTCTTAGCAAGCCCGAGGCATTCCGCAGCCAGGGCGAGACCTTGATCAGCGATCTCGATGAGGGCGTGACAAGACGCGAGGAGTCGAGCGAATCCGTTCGCGTTGACGACAGAGCAGATCTGAGCCGTGCTGCGGAAGTCAATGACGAGATGAACCGCGGTGCTGCGGCCATCGGTTCGACACGACGCCGTTCCGTAAAGAGCACCAAGACTACGAACAGGGAGAGCACCAAGACCAAGCACACCTATGGTAAGAACGGCTGGATTTGGTGTGCCGCGGTCGAACCGGAGAACGACCACCAATGGGATGCGTGGCTCCAGTCCTTAGGCGACGACTACGACTGTGTGACCACGATCAAAAGCCCGAGGACATTCGCTCGCCATCTGGCCATGATGGTCGCACAGCAGATCGGATCACTAGGGTCACTAGCTACCTATACGCATCCGTTCACCAAGCATCAGACCGAGCACCCGACCGTAAGCGTCTTCCACGGTGCGGTTGCTTATGTGGACGATCCACACATCTATGTGTCAGGCGCAGCCAACGACTTCGAACGGATGCTGCGGGCTGTGTTCTTCAAGCACGCCAGGTACGCCGACCAGCGCGAGTATCGGTTTGTCGTGTGGTCCGAGACAGAACCCGAGGATGTCGTGGTCGACCTGCAATCAACGCCTGAGTTGCTCTCTCGGGTGCGCACCACGCTGATCGACAGCGGCGATGCCGCTTCCGCGAATGTACAGGCCGTGCAGCCGACCGAGCACAGCCGACCGGCGGCGCAGGCCCAAGGCGCAGACCAGATTCCGTCTGCCTCCAACGGAGAGACAATGGAGAACGTGGCTGGCGGACTATCTGAGGCCTCGGATCAAGACAGCCTGTCTCAGCCGGTTCAAATCGTCTTATCTCCTGGCGATGCTTTGCAGAGCGCAGTTACCGCCCGTTTCGCGGCAGCGATCGAGGCTCTTCGTCAGACCGCGCTCGAAGAAGGCATCCCAGCAGACCTGTGCGCTGCCGCATTCCACCTCGAATGGATCGTGATGCGGCTTCTGCTGACCTTCGTCGACCCGATTGAGAGCTTCACCTGGACCGATAGCGTGCTCGTCGTCACATTCAAGATGCCGAGTGGATCGAACGCGACAGGGCAGATGTCAGTCGGGCCAAATGGCACAGCCCAATACAGGCTCACCACCGATGACGGAAGCGAGGAGGTGTCTTGTGAGGACGGTTTCATGATCGCCGACACGCTCATCGACGACCTGGCCCGTCTCGGTCTCCTCACATGCGCCCACATGGTCGCCGAAGGCCATGTGCCCCCTCAGCCGTCAATCGCACTGGAGGAAACAGAGCGGGTGGACAGGCGCTCAACCCGCTCAGCTCAAATCCACCGTGTGACTACTAAGAATGCGCGGGAATTGAGCGAGGCCGAGATCGACGCCGCCAACGCCGAAGTGGAACCACGACCCGACGACGCACGCATAACGAAGCTCGTCGTTGATCTCGGCCCCGGCGGAGTAGCAAAGATGCACGGTGTCCGAAAAGGGCTCACCGGCACATATCGACAGCGAGTGCGGTACGACCATGTGACACTCCTTGTCGAGACCATGAACCCCCACGCGACGGTCGTGATCGACCCCTCGGGCAACGGTCTTGGCCGCGAAGGCCATACCGTCGCCGTGCCTGACGGCGAAGACACAGTGATCACGGTCACGGCTACCTCACCGGATGGCACATCCCAGTCGCAGGTCAAGTACATCGCATTGAGAACGGCGGAAGGTGACGAGGAAACTGCCTAACGCTGATCTCCGTGTCTGTCTCCCTGGCTTCGGAGTGGCTGGTTGTCGCCTGTGACGAGGGTCCGCAGCCACATTGAGAACTTGAACTGGATGTTACGGAACAAAGGGCGGCCTGAGGACTGGTGGTGCCATGCTTTCGGGAAGGGCGGGGTTCATTGGGTCGTTGAATCCACCGTCACTCCCCAACTAATGTCCTATGAGCCACTTTGAGTTCATTCCATGAATGCCGTAATGCCAGTCCCGCTTGAGGCGAGCGATGCCCTGGCAATTCTGAAAGCAGAAGGCTTGCGGGCCGAGACCTCGATCAGTGACGAAATGCGGGAGCATTTGGATTGTGAGCAACTTGGCTTGGAGTCCGGGTTCGTTGAAGCCAAGCCGTATCCCTATCAAGTGTTGGTCCGCACCGTCAATCTCGATCCCATAGGTGCATTGGAGGAGGCTCGGTCGGTTGTCAAGTTTTCCAAACGGGGTCACGCACTCACTCGGTCTGATGCGTTGAAACTGGCAACCGCGGCGCACTACCGCAAGTATGAAGGCGACGGGGTGGGCATCAGGGACACAGACGAGGGGGTCTATGAAGAGTCGCTTCAAAGCCATTTAGGGAAGTGGAATCCTGAAGCCTTGGACAGCTTCTGGTGGGGCGCAGTGACTTCAGGATCGGTGACCTACAAGCCGGACAGCGACTGGCTGTTTTGCACATCGTTTCCTCCGAAGTCACGGCGTGAACGCATGGCACTGGAGCGAGAGTTCCAGGCCGATTGCGTGACGGCGCTCGGAGAACCCGCGGTGTTTGCTCGTGAATTGGGTAGCGCGGTCGCTCAGATGACGCCACCTCCTAAAGTCTCGCTTGAGGAGTGGTTCCATAAGAAACAGCGCCAAATGATGCTCGTCGAGACACCGTTCAAGCAGTTGGTGTGGGTGACCCATGGACCGGTCGTATACACCGACGATGCCGAACCCCTGATCGAATCCGTCCCGTTGCTACAACGAAGTGCCGCAGTCCCGTTTGTCAAGGGCCTTGGCTACGCGCATCAGCGCTAGTACCGCTTCACGGTGAGCATTATCGGCAAGCCGAACCAAGAGACGCTGCTCGTGCCCGACACGCCAGAACTCAGACGTTTAGCGAGTGGGGTGGGATGACCTCAGAATCCTTCCCTGTGGAACCGCTGGTCTCGGCAGGCCGTCCAATGCCTTTTGACTAACTTCCTTGTGGTGAACAGAGAAAATACCCCGAAACTCGGGACGATTGATGTCCAAAGGCGTATCGCCTTTATCGAGGAGACCGAGGTCGCCATGTCATGGCTAGTCAAAGGGATCGATTTCATTGACGATTGGCATGGCGGTGTAGACGACCGGATTACCGGCATGCTGCTGCTATCGCAGGGCTATGAACGATTGCTAAAACTCACCGGTGCGCTGTTGCTCTTTCAGAGAGATGGTGCCCTACCCACTTCCGCTCACATCAGGAAGAAGTACGGTCACAGGCTTCCAAAATTGGTGGACCTGGTTCTGGAAGAAGTAACCAAAGACACCGTGTTTCTGTCAAGACCCGCAATAGCGGACGACGTACGGGTTTTGCGAGACGATGAGCACTGGAGGATGATCATCGGCATCTTAGGCGATTTTGGGCAAGGAGGTCGCTATCACAACCTAGATGTTCTGCTAGACGGGAGTGGCAACCAGAGTAGAGGTCCTCTAGATCGGTGGTCGGAATTGGAGATGTGGATTTATCAACACAAAGAAGACACCGCGTTTTTGAACCGGCTCATGCAAAAGGAACCCGGGTTGTTCGGTGGGGAGTGGTACCCGCGCCTTGCCAGAATCCAGGTAGCCTGCCTACAGGGGGCAGCCCGCGCCCTTTGCCGGATATGGACATTGGGTCCCCTGCAGGAGGATGCAGGGTTCGCGACCGGACTCTTCGGCAGGTTTCTATACCTTCAGGACCACCAATTGCCCTTCATACCAGGTAAACGACCAGAAGATAAGCCTCCCCAGCACCCTAGACAGACGCTGGATTCAATAGCACGCCTTCTGCCTACCAAAAAGACCTAAGCCCGTGCCGCTTGCAGAGCGACATGGAGGGCATTGTCGGAGGGCAGGGCAGTCCCTCTTATCCGTCTCATTATGTTCGCCAGGGGGATCACCAACGGGATCCTCCTGCGTATAGCCGAATCTCGCAATGCTGTGGCAAGGCGGTTACGACGACTGTATGGAGTCGATTCGGTTGCTGATCTGCTCCTTCAGGGTTCTGCGATCCATTAAGTGAGAGTTTGCCGCGCCTGGGTGTAATGTATTCTGCGGTGGTGGATGAGCTATCGGCAAGAGAGCGGATGTTGACCGCGTTGCGAGTTCATAGAGAGGCGTGGGCGTTGGTAAAGGCTCTCCGGGTGCGGATTGAGCGTTACCGGATGGCGAAACTGCTGAGCCGTTACCGTGGCCGATCCGGCGGTTCGAAAGCGTCTCCGCCATTCCCAACGCGCAGGGGGTTTGGGCAGCGCTGCCGAGAGCGTTTCGGGCCGGCGACCTTGTTGCCGCTACTCACTGTCTTGAGGGTGGGGTAACAGATGGCCGTTGGAGTTGACAAGCAGCTCAAACGCCTGTTGGACGGTGCCGATCTGAGTGGTTTGTTCCGCAGTATGGGGTGGGACAATCCACCTCCGTACTACCAGTCGCGTGAGGTTCAGGTGCCAGACACCTCCATGACCGCCCGGGCGGTGGCCGACAAGCGGGGCGTGACGGCCTGGGAGGTGAGATGCCCTACCGGTCTCCCCGACAGGCCGGAACAGCACAGGGTGGTGCGTGAACTGCGCCGCCGTTGCCGAGACCAGTTGACGATCTTCGTCGATAACGAAGGGGCGCAGAGATGGCTGTGGCCTGAGCAACCGCTAGGTGCTGTCAGGTATCGACCGGTGGACCACGAGCACCGAAGGGGTGAACCCGGCCATGCCCTGATGCAGCGCCTGCGGAAGGCTTCTTTCAGCGTCGACGAAGAGGAACATCTAACCGCCTCGGTGGTACTGGAGCGGGTACGGCGCTCGTTCAACGCCGCGAAGGTCACCAAGGCCTTCTACACAGCCTTCAATCGTCACCGGAAAGTGTTCGTCAACCACATCGAGGGGACCTTAGACGACGAGAAACGGAGCTGGTACGCATCGGTGTTACTCAACCGGCTCATGTTCATCTACTTCATCCAACAGAAGGGCTTCCTCGACGGCGACGGCCATTATTTGAGCAACAGGCTCAACATGGTTCGGGAGCACTTCGGGCACGACCAGTTCTACGCGTTCTTCCGCGAGTTCCTGTTGCCCTTGTTCCACCAGGGTTTGGGGCAGCCCCCTCCAGTCGCATACGGCGACCCAGACATTGGACGGATCATCGGCACGGTTCCCTATGTGAACGGTGGGATATTCCTGCCGCACCAACTCGAAACCAACCACCTCATCAACATCAAGGACGAGGCTTTTGAGGATATCTTTGTGTTCTTCGACAAGTGGCGGTGGCATCTGGACGAGCGCCCCGATCTCGACGATGACGATGGCAAGGACATCAACCCTGACATCCTCGGGTTCATTTTCGAGCAGTATGTCAACCAGAAGCAACAAGGCGCCTACTACACCAAACCGGATGTGACCGGCTACATGGCGGCGACCGCGATCATTCCAGCGGTGGTGGACCGACTCGTAGCCGCGGGGTTGGACGACCCCTGCATTCTCCTGTCCAACTCTGACGATGAATACATACATGACAGCCAGACTTACGGAACCGACAAGGACCTACCGCCCCCAGAGGAACGGCCCTCGTCAGAGACACCCGACCCGACTCTGGATGTCGGTTTGGCAGGCGAACGCTGGTGCGATATCACTCACCGCCGAGAAAGGGTTGCCGCCTTGCGGAAGAAATTGGCCGACCCGACCCGGGTTTGGAGCATTGACGACGCGGTAACCGAGAACCTTGACATGGAAACGCTGATCCATGACTACCTGACCCAGTTGGTTTCCCTGCAGGAATGCGAGACGGCGTTCGGAGTGTTGCGGTCCCTGACAGTGTGCGATCCCACAGTCGGTTCCGGAGCATTTTTGTTCGCTGCGATCGATGTTCTCGAACCGATGTATACGACGCTTGTGTACCGGGCTACGGAGATCGAAGCCAGAGGGGGCGGCACCGCATCGTTTCTAAGCGAGGCCCGGCAGCATAGAGGTGAACGCTATTGGCTACTCAAAACCATCTGCCTGCACAACCTGTTCGGTGTTGACCTGATGCCGGAAGCTGTTGAGATCGCCAAACTGCGACTGTTCTTGAAACTGGTTGCTCAGATCAGCGATATTTCCGAGGTGGAACCGCTGCCCGACTTGGATTTCAACATCAAAGCAGGAAACCTCCTGGTCGGTCTGGCAAACACCGCCGACGCTGACCGTATCACCGGCGGCGGTCTTCCTTTCCCAGCAATCGCCAAAGCAACCGAAGCGGCCAAACGTGCCGGAGAGGCATACCGGGAGTTCACTTCCGCCCAGGCGACCGCTGGCCGCGCCTGGCAGGACGAGGATGCCCGCCAACTGCTGGTTGCCAGGTTCGAGGAAGCCCGCAGAGTTGTAGACCCAGCCCTTCATGAACTGCACAGCACTTCTCTGTCTTTTGAGGATTGGAAAGAAACGCATAGCCCGTTTCACTGGTTCGCGGAGTTCCCCGAGGTGTGGCAAGACGGGACTGGAGGCTTCGATGTGATCATCGGCAATCCTCCCTACATCTCCAAAAGGCAATGGAAGAAACTCGGTTACCAATGGCGGGGTTACAAGACCCAGAATTGCCCGGATCTGTATGCGGCATGCGTCGAGAGAGCCTCGAGGCTGTTGAACGACCAAGGGCGGATGGCGATGATCGTCATGCACAACCTGTGTTTCAGCCGCGACTTTCAACCATTGCGACGGCACCTATCCAGCCGCTTCCCGACGCTTTGGATATCTTCGTATGCCAGCCGACCCAGTAGCCTTTTTGCCGCGGATGTGCGAAACTCAATTCTGGTTTCAGGAGGCCAACAGCATCGAGGATTGCATACGACCTTGTGTCATCGGTGGAGAACGGAGAAGCGACCTACCTTATTCTCAGAAATAAGATATATCCACCTCGAAACCGAAATCGCTGACCGTTTTCATCAATGGCCCTTCCTCAAATCTCGGAAGCTATCAAATGCTTTTGTTGACATGCTGAAACGCCAGCAACCGATCACGAGCCTGCTAGATGCCAAGGGGTGTTACAAGTTGGGATTCAAATCGGTTTGCAGTTACTCCCCTAGCCTCTTTGTGGAGGAGCCCATCACGATAGATTCCTCCACCATGGAGGTTGTCGCATCTCGCTCTAAGACGCATTGGTTTAGTTTTGAGGATGAGCGACATCGGGATCTGGCGTTCTTGGTGTTGGCTGGAAGGTGGGGAAGTGTTTGGTGGTTGATGTTAGGGGATTCTTTCCATGTCAACCGAGGTACACTGGCCTCCTTTCCAGGCGACATCGAACGCTTGGCCTATACCTCGTTGGATAACATGGGATTCCAGATAAGACGGAGAAGCCTCGCCAGCCTCGCCATCAAACTTAGAGAAGAACTTCCGAATCATCCCACAGAGACGCTTTATAACAAGCTCATAGTGGGGAATTATGACTTGTCCAAGTGTCGTGACATTACCAACGAAGCTGATTTGTTGCTGGCGGAGTTGTGGGGTGTTGAGGATGCCTACGAGGCGGCGGGGAATCTGCGTGATCGTATGGTCTTCGGGAACGAGGGCTAGCGGTCATGCCTCTGGTTTTGGACAACATCGATGAGAGGGTTGAGGACGCGCTCCTGACCACTCTGGCATCGTCACGGACGCTTGATGTGGCTGTTGGGTATTTCAATCTGAGGGGATGGAATCTCATAGCCGATGCGGTGGACCTTTTGCCCGACACGCCTGACGGCGAACCGAAAGTGCGGGTGCTGGTCGGGATGGCGGAGACACCTCAGGACGAGATGCGCCGACTGGCTTGGGGAAGGCAACTCGACCAGGTGGACCAAAAGACCGCTGTCCAGCACAGAGCGGAGATCGTGAAAGAGTTCGGAAAGCAATTAGAGGCTGGTTTGCCGGTGGTCGGCGACGAAGCGGGCCTGCAGACTCTGCGCCGCCAGATCAGCGATGGCGATGTGGCTGTGAAGTTGCATACCGCCCATCGGTTGCATGCCAAGTTGTATCTGTGTCACCGCGACGACACCGCTGCTCCGCGGGTTGCCTATGTTGGCTCGTCGAACCTCACCCATTCTGGGTTGCGAACCCAGGGCGAGTTGAATGTGGACATGCTGGATGTTGACGCAACCAGGAAGCTCGCTCGCTGGTTCAACGATCGCTGGGATGATCGGCTGTCTCTTGAGGTGATGCCGCACCTTGTTGAGGTGCTGGACGAGTCCTGGGCCTCAGGGCATCTTCTCGATCCCTATCTCGTGTATTTGAAAATGGCCTACCACCTGTCAAAAGAGGCGCGGGAGGGCCTGATCAGTTACGGATTGCCAGCGTCGATGCAGCAGGAACTGTTGGAGTTCCAAGCAGCCGCGGTGAAGATAGCAGCGAGGATCGTCACTCAGAAGAACGGGGCCATGATCGGCGACGTGGTAGGGCTGGGGAAGACACTGATCGGAACAGCAGTAGCGCGGCTGCTCCAAGAAGAAAACGGCTATGAAACGCTGGTGGTGTGCCCCAAGAACCTTAAGAACATGTGGGATGGCTACCTCCATGACTACGAGGTGCGAGGCGAGGTGATGTCGCTGTCGATGGTCCACAAGTTGCTACCCGAGGAGCGGCGGCACCGCCTGGTCATCATAGACGAGGCTCACAACCTCCGCAACGAGAAACGCCGCGATCATCGGGCGCTGAAAGCATATATTTCCGACAACGACTCGAAAGTTCTACTACTGACAGCCACCCCCTACAACAAGGACCTCTCCGATCTGGCGGCGCAGTTGTCGCTGTTCCTCGACAATGACACCGATTTGGGGATCCGGCCCGAGCAGGCCATCGCAGAAGCAGGAGACCTCGACTTCGAACGGGCCTGCCGTGGCCGCACATCGACCTTGGCCGCGTTCAAACGGTCCGCGCACTTGGAAGACTGGCAAAGGCTGATGTCTCACTACCTGATCAGACGGACCCGGCGTTTCGTGGAAGACAACTACGCAGACACCGACAGCGAGAGCCGCAAGTACCTGCGTTTCGGCGACGGTACAGTGTTCTACTTCCCTAAGCGGATCCCAGTGCCGGTCGAACGGGAAATGGCAGAGAGCGACCCCGCCAAGCCCATGACTTCTGGCACAACCCTCGACGCCATTAAAGATCTGAAACTGCCTCGATCAAAGGTGGGAACCTACCTGAACTCCCGCTATCAGCCGGCCACACCCGACGAGGCAAAACTCTTGGCAGACCTTCGGGAAGCAGCCCACGGGGATCTCTCTGGATTCAACCGGATCATGATGTTCAAACGGCTCTCGTCGTCCGGGCCTGCGTTCCTGGCGACGCTTCGCCGTCACCGACTGCGCAACCTGGTTGCGTCCCACGCTCTCGATAACAACCTGCCAGTACCGGTCGGCTCGGTCAGCAACGCACTGTGGCCGGTGGAAACCGACATCGACGGAGACGACACGGACGACGAAGGGACACTAGTAAAGCGGGAAGGTATCAGCCCAGAACAAGCCTACGCTCGTCTCGAAGCCACCAAACCCAAGAACGTCCGTTGGGCCCCCGTCGGCGCTTTCGTAAGTAAATTCCGACAACGCCTGCTGCACGACACGGATCTGATCGACCAGATGCTAGACAACTTCGGAACTTGGACACCCGAAACGGACGGCAAATTGAACGCTCTGGAGGAACTCGTCGCCCAGCAGCACGCCAATGAAAAGGTGCTGGTGTTCACCGAAGCCGCAGACACCGCCAGATACGTGACCGAGGAACTGCGCCGCCGCGGTGTCGAAGGT
This sequence comes from Acidimicrobiia bacterium, assembly GCA_965261135.1. Taxonomy (GTDB): domain Bacteria; phylum Actinomycetota; class Acidimicrobiia; order Spongiisociales; family ZC4RG35; genus Bin76. Next base: position 2,320,710 of record OZ253443.1, on the reverse strand, counting down.
GTGGCGTTGGTCACCGGAAACTCCGAAAACCCAACAAGAACAGCCCACCGCTTCTCGCCTGTCTCCAACCGGTCACGGCCGGAGGACCTCGGCGGCGAACTGAGAGTGCTGGTATCCACCGATGTGCTTTCTGAAGGCCAGAACCTCCAAGACGCTCACATTGTCGTCAACTATGACCTTCCTTGGGCTCTGGTGAAACTCATCCAACGCGCTGGACGGGTGGACCGCATCGGTCAAACCTCGTCCGAAGTGTTGCTCTACTCTCTAATGCCGTCCAACACCCTCGAAGGCGTAATCACCCTCCGGAAGCGCATACGCGAACGTTTGGTCGAAAACGCCGAACTTCTCGGTTCCGACGAGAAGTTCTTTGGTGACGAACGCGAGGGAGAGATCATCTGCGGGCTCTACGACGAATCGTCTAACTACATGCTCAAAGACGGCGTTGACGATGTCGATCCCGTTTCCATGGCATATGAAATCTGGCGCCAAGCCCAAGAGCGGCACCCTGAACTTGCAAAACGGGCGAGCACCCTTCCCAACGTTGTTCACTCAACACGGCAAAGCCCGGATCGAAGCGACTGGAGCGGTGTGCTTGTACATTCCCAAACAGTGACCGGCTCCGACGCGTTCGCGTTCGTGAGTCCCGACGGTGAACAGAGACGCATGACAGCCCAAGAAGCACTAACTCTCGCGGCGTGCGACCCGTCCACCCCACCCCTACCACGGCTCAAGGATCACTACGAACTGACAGCAGCAGCCTTCGAAGGGCCGCTTCGTACTCCACGAGGCCAAGCCACCGGCGCATTACAAGGCGTCCGTGGCAGGGTATGGCAAGAGTTGCATGCCCACATGGACACCTTCGAGGACAATCTCCTGTTCACCCTGGCCGATCTCCGAAACGCCCACGACGCCATAAATGAACGACCACTACGCGAGTCCGCCACACAGACACTGGCTAAAGCCGTCAAGGACCGCTCTCCAAAAGACCTCGCTGCCCTTGTGGTAAGCCTTTGGCGAGACGGCATGCTCTGCATCCCCCCACAAACAACCACACATGCCGAACCGACAATTATCTGCGCAATGGGGTTCCGCTAGAGCCAGCCTCTGGTCTTATGCTGTGGTGCCCGATGCGCGGAGGGCTGGCGTCAGAAGACCATAGACAACCCTGTCCGGTCTTCGAAGTGGGCACAGGTTCATCGCAAGCCCCAAAGAAGCCCCCACACCTCACGAGCCGAAAGACGATTCCTACTCTGAGAAAGCGTCACACCATCGAGCGCACGAGGTCTTGTGGGGGCGGACAAGATTTGAGATGGAATGCCGACCGTGGTGTTCGGAAGTCTGGTGTTTGGAGGGGATGTCGCGGTCAGCAGATGTGTGAGGGTTGGTCGAACATCCGGGTTTTGCCCGCCTGTCGTTGGAGAGACTCCGCGTTCAGGGGTTGTCGGATAGTTAAGACCGATCAGTGCGGTTATTGCGGTGTGTCCACGAGTCTCTGCGGTGTTCGGTACCCCATAGCCAGCTATTAAAAGCGTTTTCTAGTTTGGCGATGGTGCGGAGGTCTGGCCAGGATTTGCCGTTGAGGATGTTGATGATGGTTTGGGGACTGAGGTCGGCTTTTTTGGCGACGGATCGGATGGAGTTATACCGGATGCCCGTCTTCAATCGCCTGGCCAAAGCAGCGGCGAGATAGACCTCCGGTGGGGTTTTTGGTCTGAAAGGGCCGTCCGGGAAGGAACCGTTTTTTGCGAGGTATGTGATCGGGTGTTGGCGGGGTTGGGGCATGCGGTGAAGCGTAGTCGAGCATTCTGGAGTGTCCCACCCTCAAAGTAGTGTCGATCGTAATGAACACACTATTGCTTTGACCAGGTCCTTAAGGGAAGTTTCGACCGTGTTTGCATATTCGGGGAACCCTGTACTTCACTTGGGTTATATGGATTCCCGCACCGCGTCAAGTCCCGACCCGAGATTGCAACTGGTTGTGTTGCGACTGCGTTGGTTCATGACGGGTTTGAGTGTTCAGACCGCGTTTTTGGTGACTGTTGGGATGGTGCTACCCGGGTGCGGGTTTGTTCGTGGGAACCGGTCAGAGGGGTGTTGCGGAACGTCAGAGATCACCGTTGAGGATCAGCAGTGGGAGGGCGTGTAATGGCGAAACGAGTCCCAGTGTTGGCGCCGGACATGGCAAGGGTGTTGGAACGGTGGCAACCCGTCGGGTGGACCGACGATGACCTGCGTGTGTTGGAGCCGTTGATGGGCACGGTGCGGAGTTGGGTAGCGGCTGCGGGTCCGAAGAACCCGGAAAAGGCGCGGTGGTTTCTTCGTTGCACGGCCGGTTTGGCGGTTTGGGCCAGCCGCTCTTTGGGGACCAGCGATGTCCGCACCGTCCTCAATCCGAACAATGTCGAATACTGGACAATGACCGTGAACGCTCATCGGGCCACGACCTGGCGGGAGAACGCCCGTTGGGTCCTGCGAGCTGTGGGGCGGGCCGCCAACCCGGGAGCGTGGCCGTCCCCTTCGCCGCAGGTAGGCAAAAGCGCAATCGCTTCGCCCTACGGCGGTGCCGAAGAGAAGTGCTACCTGCGGGTAGCCAAACTGCCTGGCCGCCTAAACCGAACGGAGCGGCTGTGGATAGTGGCCAGCGCCCTGGGAGCGGGACTGAACGGCAAAGAGGTCGCTGTTGCTCAGGTCGAGGATATTGAGGAGGTGGGCAACGGGCGACTGGCGGTGCGGGTGAGGGGAAAGCACTCCCGCTTGACGCCCTTCCGCCCCCCGCACACAGAACTGGTCCGTCAAGCCCTTCAGGGAACCGGGAGTGGTCGGTTCATCCAGGCCGGGGGACGCAACCTGGTTTACAACATCTGCGCGAGGCTCGACCCCGGCAGCGGCGAGGGACTTGTGCTTCGCCGAGCGCGGTCCACCTGGATTCTTGCTCACTTGGCGGCGGGTACGCCCCTTGCCGCTCTGAGGCAGGTAGCGGGTCCGCTGTCGGCCAACACCTTGGACGGGTTGCTCGGTCACATCAAGACCGCCTTCGATGAAACCGAAGCTGTCAGAGAGGCACTGCGGGCATGACCCGTGCGCTTCGCCGCCGCCGCCAACGGGCCGCTAGGAAGGGTCGGCTCTGCGCCGACGATGCCCGGTTCCTTGACAAGATGCGGCGCCTGCCAGACTTCCCTGCGACTTTCGACGACAACGCATTTCCCATCTGGACCGTCGATGAACAAGTCCGGCCAATCCTTGCGCTAATCAGAAAGAACCGCAGGGTCCGGTCGTTGGACAGGCGCCTCCGCGACCACCCGGGGTACAAGTCTCGGATCAGCCTGGAAGCCCTATTCCTAGCCGCGATCGTGGCTGCCAATATCTTGGGGTCTTATCGCCGCACCGATTTGTGCGCCGTGCTGAACGGTCTCCCTTCCCAGATTGCCTACCAACTGGGACTCTGGGACCTAGACAACCCGCCTCCGGTCAGTTACCACTCTGTATGCGACCAGATGCAACGTCTCGAAGAGGCTCTCGGTCCCAAATGGGCCGAAGAGATAGAAGCCATCTTCGATCTGGACTGGATGTGCCACACCTTTGTGAAGGCAACCGTTCCCAAGAGATATCGGAGATTGATCACTGCCGGTTCTATAGATGCCAAGGTCCTCGAATCTTGGGGGGTGTCCAAGACCTTTGTGAAGGAAAAGGACGCTCTGGCCGAGCACGAGCTTGCAGCACGCGACAAGGCTGACCTTCCCGAACCGGAACTCCCGACCGTGACTGGTCCCTTCACCTATGAGATCGGCACTTTCGGTTCCGACAAGAGGATGATCCGTAGCCACGATTTCTTTGCCCGCCTCACATACAAAACCGCCACAAACAGGGAAAAAGCCCGCATTGTGCTCGGATATGACCTCCATCTCCTTACAGGGGTTCCTGGTGTCAAGTGGGCGGGCGACCCCCGCAAGCTCGCCTTCAAAAAGGCTCCGCCGAAGTTCATCCTCGCCATGGCCCTGGTCCCCGGAGCCACCAATCCCGGATTGGTCGGACTGGACCTCGTTGACAGGGCATTAGAAATCGCTCCCGGGATCGAGGATATAATCGCCGACCGCGCCTACACCAACAAACGAAAGACCTTCTGTCGAGAACTCCACAAGCAGGGCATGGACGTGGTCATGGACTACAACCCCGGCGAAGTCGAAAGGCCTGTCCCTGTATACGTCGGAAGGAACGACAAACAACAGCTCATGCGCCATCTGGGGTCGTTCTTCTCACCATGGCTACCCGAAAAACTCCTGGTGCCGTCCCCGGACCTTACCGGCGAGGCATTCGAAGATTGGTGCGTCGACCGGTCTCCCTGGCGGTGGACAGTCCACCGGTACCTCAAGGACGGTGCTGTGCAACTCATCTGCCCCCAATGCGCAGGAAGAGTCAAAACCTCCGCCAAGACCCGCAACTCCAACGCAACCCCCACCAAAAGCCCGGTTCCGTATCTTGCCATCGACGACGAATACGAATACTGTTGTGAAGGTCTGGTAACCGTCCCGGTCGAAAAACTCGACAGCTACCAACGAATCCCTTCGGGCACGCCCGCGTGGACAAAAAGCTACAAGGGCCGCCGCAACAACAGCGAAACCAAAAACTCGATGATCGGCGACAAAGGCGCCTTCGCAGTCGGATGGTGCCGCGTCTTCAACCAGATGGCGATCACCCTCGGCGCCCTCGCCAAAGTCATAGCCCACAACATCGCAGAAGCCATCCGCTTCAGCAGAAACCAACCACAACACGAAAAGACCATCCCCGAAACCGAACCGACGGACACGCCCCCCAGCGAGGCACCCTCCACTCCGGCCAAGTCACCCCGGGGACCTCCCTAACCCAACCGATGCCGCCTTCTCGCCGACAGTAACCCCTACTGTCGGCTTCGCCGCGCCCGAAAAGCCCAACCCTGACAGCGGGGCACCCTAAAGGCCACGCGATCCAGCAAAGACCACCTTCTGAAACGGGGAAAGAACCCCCGAAACCACCAAAATACGGCAAAATCAGCGCGTCAGCGGTTAAGTCCCTAACGCGCAGGCCATTACTCCCTAACGGACCGTGGTGGGCGAGGGGGGACTTGAACCCCCACGGGTGTTAAAGCCCACAGGATCCTGAATCCTGCGCGTCTGCCAATTTCGCCACTCGCCCCCGGGGAGTGCCCATTGTACCCAATCCCAAACGGGGCTGGAAAAAGAATAATGGGAAATAGTGTCGGCGCGAAAGGCCGGGGCTGACATACACTAAACACCATGTATGGTGGAGACCCGTCGGGGAGGTTCCATCCGTGACCGATTTTGTGTTTACGGCGCTTCGGTTGATTTTTCTGGCGTTGATCTACCTGTTCGTATGGTATGTCGCCAAGGGTCTCACCGATCACTTGGGGCTGGGGTTTTCCCTCCGTGCTTCTCGGCGCGGGTTCAGGCTGGTGTTCATCCGCTCGGATTCTCAAGCCGGTATGCATTTCACCGTAGCCGATTCGGTGGTGTTGGGGAAGAGCCCCGATGCCGATGTCCCGATAGACGATCCGTATGCGTCGGAGTTTCATCTTCGTATAAGCCGTCGCCAGGGAAAGCTGTCAGCCAGCGACCTGGGAAGCGACAACGGTACCTATCTCAATGGCCGTAGGCTGCGGAACCCGGTCGACCTGGCTCGCGGAGATGCCTTGCAGGTGGGTCGAACGGTCCTGGAGGTTCGATGATTTGCACATGGGCAGCCGCCACCCATTTGGGATTCGGCCCCGAAATCAATCAGGATCGCATGCATCCCGCCGGATCGGGCAGATCTGCGGAGCCGGTGGTGATAATGGTGGCGGACGGATTGGGGGGAGAAAAATTCGGGCATGTCTCCGCGGAGTTGGCGGTTACCACCGCCCGGGCCGCGACCGGATTGCCCGCTGACCGGGTAAGGGCCGCAAATGAGGCCATTTTGGAATTGGTGAGGCGCGAGCCCCGTTGGGAAGGCACATACACCACGCTCACCTTGGTGGAGTTCACCGGCGGGATGGCCCGGGTGGCGCATGTTGGGGATACCCGGGCCTATTTATACCGGCAGGGTCGGATCATGGAGTTGACCAACGACCACACCGTTGCCTGGCAGTGGGTACAGAGGGGAATGGATCCGATCAAGGCCCAGAATCTTCCCAGCTCGGGGAGCCTGGTGAGGGTACTCGGTTTTGACACCGGGCTGGAGGTGGAAGAGACGAAGATGTCTCTCAAGGACGGCGACCGGTGGCTGGTCTGTTCCGACGGGCTGTACAGGATGCTGTCGGACCAAGATTTGAGGAGAGTGCTGGAGAGCGGTGACGCCGAGGAGTGTGTATGGGGTTTGGTGGAGATCGCACTGGGCAGAGGCGCCTCGGACAACGTCACGGTAGTGCTGGCTGACATCTCGTCATGAGACGGATCACCGAAGCGGCCTCGTTGGCCGGTTCGGCAGCGGTCGCCGGCTTGGGTGCGGCATTGGTGGACTTCGGAAAGACCGGGCGAATCAGTTGGGCGGCCGCGGTGGTTTTCCTGGCTTTCGGATGTTGTCTGGCCGGGCTGGTGGTGGCGGTGCGCCGTTGGGCGCCGGGCGCCACACCGTTTCTGGTCTCGCCCGCCGCGTTGCTCGTTGCCCTGGGACTGGTGGAGATCTATCGCATTGATCCCACCCAAGCGCCTATCCAAATGTGGTGGGTGGTGGCGGGCGTCGTGGCCGCCATCGGCGTCCTGGCGTTCCGCACGGGGATGGGAAGGCTGATGTCGGTTGGCTATTGGCTTGCCGTCGCCGGACTGTGTCTGATCGTCCTGCCTTTCCTGCCTCGCCTGTTGGGCGGTGGTTCTGATGCCGGCGCAGGGCTCTGGTTAACCATCGGCTGGGGGCGCGTCTCTTTTTTGGCCCAGCCTTTTGGATTGGGTGCAGTGATGTTGGCGGTTGGTCTGGCCGGCATCCACTCACGGTGGGCTTTGGATCCGCCCTCTGCGGGGGCCGACACCCGGTTGGCCTCCATGAGGGATCTTATTTTGATGGCGGCGGTGTGGGCGGCTACGTTGCCGCTGCTCTGGGCGACCGGCGACCTCACCGCCTGGGCGATGCTGGTGGTCCTCTCGGCGAGCATCGCCTACATGGCGACCGGCGAGGGTCGGGTTATCTGGACGGGTATGGCGCTCTTGGGAATCGGAGTCGTTTTGGGGTTGACTTCTTCCCGGGTCCGGGAGACCCTGGGGATTTGGCTGGATCCGTTTGCCGCCGGTGAAGCAGGCGCCGGGTTGAAAGAAAGTCTCCTGGCGGTGGGAAGCGGACATTTGTCGGGTTCCGGATTGGGGATGGGTGATCCCGAGTTGGTCCCTCACGCCACCAGCGACTGGATTCTGGCCGCCTTGGGTGAAGAACTGGGATTGGCGGGAACGGTGGCGGTGATAGTGCTCTACGCACTGGTGGCTGCGGCGGGGATAGGAGTGGCGATCGGTTCCCGTGATCTCTTCTGCAAAGTGGCCGCCGCAGCGCTCTCGGTTCTGTTGGGCCTGATGTTTTTGGCCGGCGCCGGGGGACTGGAGCGTCTGCTGCCGCCCACCGGGCTTGGTTTGCCGTTCCTGGCCTACGGGGGGATCCCCCTGGTGGCGGGCTGGTTGGCGATGGCGCTGTTGCTGAGGATCAGCCATGAGGAGCATGGGTTGCTGTGAATCGCCCTATCCGCCGGGTTGCCCTGTTTCTGATGGTGGGGATGGTCGTGTTGGTGGTGGGGGCGACCTGGCACCAAATGGTGGCCGCCGATCGCTACCGGGACCATCCCGACAACCGACGGATTGCCCTTCTCCAGGCTGGAAAAGAACGGGGGATGATCAGCACTGTGGGGGGCACGGTTTTGGCTTTTTCCTCCCAGGACCCCGATAGCTTCCGTTCCTATAACAGGAAGTATCCGGCGGGGGAGGCCTTTAGCTCGGTGGTGGGAACGGAATCCTCGCCGGGTGGATTGGAGGAGATCTTTGCCGACCAGTTGCGTTCCCGTCGCGATCTCAGTGTCTCGGACCTGATGGCGGCCCTGTTCGGTGAGGATCTTCGTCCGCGCGGACTGCAGATAACCATAGACGCCGACCTACAGCAGCGGGCCTATGAGATCCTGGCCCGCCGTCGTGGTGCGGTGGCGGCTGTTCGTCCCGACACCGGCGAGGTGCTGGCGCTGGTTTCCTCACCGGGGTCTCCGGTGACGGAAAGGGCTGCCGACGCCCTCTATCCATTGGGGTCGGTGTTCAAGATCGTCAGCGCCGCAGCCGGGATCGATACGGAGACCGTCGGCATCGAGAGCTTGTTCGAGGACCGCGCCGCATGGCAGATCCCGGGGGCCTCTTTGACCATCGCCAACCCCGGGAATGTTCCCTGCGGGGATTCGTCGCAGGTCAGCTTGCTCACCTCATTCGTGCTGTCTTGTGACTTGCCCTTCGCCGAACTGGCTTTGGAAATGGGTTCGGAGGTCCTCGAGGCCTATGCTGCTGCTTTCGGATTCGGGGCGGCGATGGAGTTTCCCCTGCAGACACCGATCCCGGTTTTTGGAGCGGAGAGATCCTCCGATCCCGATCTGCTGGCTTCTGCCGGAACAGGCCGACTGGCCTATTCTTCCCCCCTCCACATGGCTTCGCTGGCTGCGGTGGTAGCCAACGGCGGGCGTATGGCCGTACCGCATCTGGTGGCGAGTTGGACAGACGCAGACGGTGACGTCATCGAGAGGGTGGCTACCCCTCCAGAGAGGCGGCTGGTCGCCGCGGAGACCGCGGCCGAGCTGGCCCGCATGATGGAACGGGTGATCACCGAAGGCACGGGTCAGGAAGCCACGGTGGCGGGGTACCGGGTGGCCGGCAAGACCGGCACCGGACGGGATGCGGATGGGCGAAATCACGCTTGGTTCGTGGGATTCGCCCCGGTGGATTCCCCCACCATCGCCTTGGCGGTGATGATCGAGCCGGGCGGGGAGTTCGGAGAGTCGGTGACCGGAGGCACCGCCGCGGCGCCGGTTGCCTCGGAGTTGCTCTCCTATTGGCTGCAGCGGAGCTAGCCCAGAGGCATCGGAACGGGCGAAACGACGCCTGTTAGGCCTGACTGGTTTCTATTATCGCCTAGGAGATGGAACTCCCCTACACCCTGGCTGATCGTTACCGATTAGTGAGCCATCTGGCCAAAGGGGGCATGTCGGACGTCTACCTGGCGGTGGATGTTGCCCTGGGCAGACGGGTGGCTGTCAAAATTCTTCCCAAATCGCACAGCGAAGACGCATCCTTCGTGCGACGATTTCGCCGCGAAGCTCAATCCGCCGCCAATCTGAACCATCCCAACATCGTGGGCATTTACGACTGGGGAGAGGCGGAAGGGTCGTATTACATGGTGATGGAACTGGTGGAGGGGGACTGTCTGAGCGATCTCATCCGCGAGGGAAGACCTCTTTCTCCCCGGCGGGCGGTGGAGATAGCCCGCCAAGTGGTCCTGGCCCTGGCCACCGCGCACCGTTTGGGGGTGATCCACCGGGATGTGAAACCGGGAAACATCATGCTCACCACCGACGGGACGGTGAAGGTGGCCGACTTCGGGATCGCCCGGGCATGGATTCACTCTACCGACTTGACTCAGACCGGCTCGATCATCGGGACCGCCACCTACTTCAGTCCTGAACAGGCTCAAGGTCGCTCTGCCGATCGACGCTCCGACATCTACTCGTTGGGGGTGGTTCTTTACGAGATGTTGGTGGGCCGACCTCCTTTTCAGGGCGAGACTCCCATGGCCGTCGCCTATCAGCATGTCTCCACAGAAGTCCCTCCTCCTTCCTCCCAGAACCGCGAGATCCCTCCCGAACTGGACACCATCGTGCTGCGGGCCCTTGCCAAGGACCCCGATAGCCGCTACCAGGATACGGAGTCGCTCCTCCGGGATTTGGAGGCATGGCTGAGGGGAGAGAGGATTCCCACCGGCGCGCCTTCTCAACCATCGGTGACTCCGAAACAGGAGCAGGTGATGGTGCGCCAGCCCATTGCCGTGTCTCGAGTGGGCGGGAGCGGGGCTCGGAGGGGAGGGAGGGTAATTCCCCAGAGCTACTACCCGCACATGCAGGAGCGCCGTTCGGTGCCCCTGCCCTTCGTAGTGGGGGTATTGGTGCTTCTGGCCGCCTTGGCCGGTTTGAGTTGGGTGGTCTGGTCCCTGCTCCAGGCGCCCGAGCCGACACCGGACGCGGTGGTGGTCGCCATCCCCGATGTGGTGGGAAGATGGGAGACCGACGCCTTTTCCTCCATACAGGAATCGGGGCTGATCGTTCGGGTCGTCCGCCGGAACAGCCAGGAGATGCCCGAAGGAAGGGTGATCGCCACCAATCCCGCGGCGGGGGAGCGGGTGGAGTCTCGCACCGAGGTGGAAGTGGTGGTCTCCAGCGGGCTGGAGAAGTTTGGCGTTCCCTTGGTGATCGGCCAAACCCAGGGCACGGCTGAGAACCTCATCCTGGCCCAGGCATTCACGGTGGGTCAGATCGAATTCGTCGAGGACAGCGGTTTCCAGGTGGGGACGGTCATCGACCAGGATCCCCTGCCGGGGCCGCTTTTGCCAGCAGGAACCCCGATCGATCTGATGGTGGCGACCGGCCCCGGATTGCTGGTGGTCCCCGATTTGGCGGGGCTGCCCGGCAGCGAGGCGCTCTCGGTTCTGGCGCAGTCGGGTCTCAGGTGGGCCGAGACGACCGAGATTTCCGATACGGTCGCGGCGGGCCATGTGATCAGGACCGAGCCGGGCGCAGGAGGGGGTATTACCGCTATCGAGCAGGTGGTGGTGGTGATCTCCGAGGGCCCGGAACTGCTGGTGATTCCTGACGTGGTGGGGCTGTCAAGTAGTGAGGCGCTCTCGGTTCTGGCGCAGTCGGGTCTGAGGTGGGCCGAGACGACCGAGGCTTCCGATACGGTCGCGGTGGGCCATGTGATCAGGACCGAGCCGGGCGCAGGTGGGGGTATTGCCGCTGTCGAGCAGGTGGTGGTGGTGATCTCGAGTGGCGTCGCGTTGCCGGTGGTGCCGGATGTGGTGGGGTTGCCCAGCAGTGAGGCGCTCTCGGTCTTGGCGGATCTGGGCTTGGATTGGGTGGAGGTGGTCGAGGCTTCCGATACGGTCGTGGTGGGTGGAGTGATCAGGACCGAGCCGGGGGCGGGTGAGGAAGTGGAGGAGGGCAGCCAGGTGGTGGTGGTGGTCTCCGAAGGCCCCGAGATCACCACGACAACCGAGACCACCGCTCCGGAGGGAACAGAGACCACCGATCCGGAAGAGACAGAGACGCCCGACGACACCACGACAACCACGGCAGGTTGACGAAAGCGCCGGGTAACCGAGCGGTTATCCGGGCAGCGGTTTCGTTATCTCGGACGGCCCCCGGAGTCTGGTCTCGGCAGGGTCTTTCGTCACGACGGGTTCCATGGGTTCAGGATCTCAAGGGGATGGAAGGTCTCCGAGAGGGTCAATAGTCTTGGTAAACGTCGGATGGGGCGGGACCGGCGTGGTTGCGAAAGAGCGTGTACTCCTTAGCGAAGGTGGTGAACACTTTTCCGGTTGGCCCGGAGCGGTTTTTGGCGATGAGAACCTCGGCGAGATTGTGGGCTGCCTTGTTGTCCTCGTTGTAGTACTCGGCCCGGTAGAGAAACAGCACGATGTCGGCGTCTTGTTCGATGGCGCCGGATTCCCGCAGATCCGAAAGCATGGGACGCTTGTCCTTGCGAAGTTCCACCGCCCGGTTGAGCTGGGAAATCCCGATCACGGGGATTCCCAACTCCCTGGCCAGGCCTTTCAGGGAGCGTGATACCTCGGCTATCTCCTGTTGGCGGTTATCGAGGTTGCGTGACGAGGAGCCTCCCGTGGAGGGCATCAACTGCAGATAGTCGACGATCACCAAGTCGAGTCCCTCCTCATAACGCAGTCTGCGGCATTTTGCCCGGATCTCCGTTACGGTCGGCTCCGGGGAGTCATCCAGATATAGCTTCCAGTCGTGGATCTTGCCACCCGCCTCCAACAGTCTGTCCCACAGTTGCTGGTTGTTGGCCACTCCTGCGCGAATGCGAGCCGAGTTCACCTCGCCCACCATGGAAAGCAGGCGGGTCAGCACTTCCTCCTTCGACATTTCCAAAGAGAACAGGGCGACCACCCCGCCGTCCTGGGCCGTGTGCGAGGCGAGGGTCTGGGCGAACGCCGATTTGCCCATGGACGGTCGTCCCGCCACCACCACAAAGGTTCCCGGCTTGAGACCCATCAGCTTTTCGTCGAGATCAGTGAGCCCGGTGGGGAGGCCCGGGAGCCGGTCGCCCTGGAGCTCGATGCCCTCGAAGACGCTTCTCATCAGGTCTTTGACGGGCTGAAGCCCTTCCTCGACCGAATCGTCGTTGACTTCCAGCATCATCCGCTCGGCCTGATCGACCACCACTTCTGTTGTTGTGTCGAGATTCATGGCCAGATCGGTGACCCGCTGGCTCACCGCGATCAGTCGTCTCCGCTGGGAGTGCTCTGCCACGATGGCGGCATAGCGGTCGGCGTGGGAGATGTTGGGGACGCTCTGGCTCAGGTCCGCCAGCCGCTCATGTCCACCGATCCGCTCTAGGGAGTCGCTGCGTCGCAGCTCCTCGGCCAGGGTGAGAACGTCGATGGCCCGGCTCTCGTTGAAAAGCCGGCGGGCCGCCTCGAACATCAACCCGTGGACCGGCTCGTAGAAGTCCTCCACCTCCAGCATCTCCATCACCCTGTTGGTGGCGTCCCTGCTCAAGAGGATGGCGCCCAGCACCGATTCTTCCGCTTCCCGGGAATGAGGGGGCACCCGCCCCACTCGACCTCTACGTGGTCCCGAGGGAGGCTGGTCTAGATATTCGTCTTCCTCATAGCGGTCATACGCCATATGGGAGGGGCCTTCTGGTTGGGGGGCACGTCTGGTGAAAGCCGTTGTCCTCTACGCTAAATAGTCGGGGCCTCGGGGTCACAAGTGGGTTCAGCCCTTCTGTTGTTCCTGATAGACAGGGAGTTGTCTCCCTTTGTCCGTCTCGGGGTTACCGGTTGGTATTTTTCGCGAGCCAGAAAGTCTTTTCACACACTCCAGCCTAAAGCAGGGGTGTGACAATTATGTGGCTCACAAGCCTTGACCGGTCCTTCTAACGGGAGCGGCTACTGAGGGTCATCGGCGGGGGAGGCGGTGTTGCGGGGATGGTCCAGTCGGAAGCGTCGGTCCGTTCCGTGCCGGCCCAGGGCGAAGCCCGTCACATATTCGCCCACCACCGGCCCGTGCTTGTAGAGATGTCCCGATCCTCCCGTCACCAGCACTATGTTCTCGTGGTTGGGGTGACGGTCGATGATGAAGTGGCGGTCGGGGGTATTGACGATTTGGCACACCTTCTGATCGGTGATCACCGAGTCGGCCAGATCCGGAAAGCGGGTGGCCAGATAGCGTCGACAGCGCGCCACTGTCGAGGGGTCGGTCACCCGGTCGGATCGGTCGATGTCCATCGCACCGTGATGCCAGGCAAAAGCAGCCTTGAACCCGTGGCCACCGACGGCAGGAACGCCATAGGCGGGATAGCCGTGATCGATCCAACCCGGCATGTGCTCCCAGTCATAGCGGGTATCCCCGGCGGACGGGGAGACCAGGATCACATCCTGGCGGACAATGTCCAAGAGCCTGCCCAGGGTGCGGGGAAAGAGTCCGCCCATCCACGCCCCGCAGGCCATTACCACCAGATCGGACCGGATGGGCTTTCCACCGAGAAGCGGACGTTCGTTCTCGTCGGTCTCCACCCTGGCCCTGATCACCTCTCCTCCCTCGGAGCGGAACAGCGCCACCGTCGCCACCAGCGCATCCTTGGATAATATGAAGCCGGCCTCGGGCTCCCACAGTCCGTAGGCGATCCCCTGGGGGTTCACCACCGGCAGCCGAATGGGGAGTTCGCCGGGGGGAACGACAAAAAAGGGTATCCCCAGCCGGGAAAGAGTGATCTGGGTGGCGTCCTCCCATTCGGAGTGGCCCTCCGCGGCCAGGATCACCACGCCCGACTCGTAGTAGAAACGTTGCCCCATCTCCCGGGACATCTCCATCCACCGCAAGCGGGCCTCCCGGCTCCACAAGGTATAGAGCTCATCGGTTCCGTGCGTGGAGCGGATCAGGCGATGGGTGCCGGCGGAGGCGGCTCGGGCGTGACCCGGGTCCCAGGCGTCGACCAACTTCACCGAGAGCCCGGCCCGGCGCAGGTACAGGGCGGTCATGGCGCCGGCGATCCCGGCGCCCACCACTACCGCTTCGAGGGGTCTGCTCAAAAGCCGTTTCTCCAGCCTCTGGTTGAGGTATCTTCCACTATGATGGTATACCGGCCGTCCTGCTTGGGATAACAGGTAGAAAGCACTAAAACAGACTGAAAGACCAAAGACGGTAGAGAGAGGAGCATTGCGTGTCGCGATCGTTGCCGGAAGGCACTCACACGGTGGTTTTGGCTCTGGGAGACCTGAATGGCATCGCCCGAGGCAAGCGGGTTCAGGCTGGGGTGTGGGATGAGTTTCTGCACGGGGTGGGCATGTGTAATGCCATCTTCCAGATGGACATGACCAACGACATCTGGGACACCCCCTATGCCAATTTCGCCAACGGCTACGCCGATTTCCACGTCATCCCCATGCTCGAGACCATGAGGCCGGTCCCCTGGGAAGAAGGGGTGGTGCTGGTGTTGGGGCGGGCCGAGGAGATGGACGGCAGTCCGGTGTGCTGTGATCCCCGCAACGTGTTGGTGGAGCAGCTCGCCGAGGCCGCCGAGTTGGGCTACGAGGTCATGACCGGGGTGGAGTTCGAGTTCTACCTGCTCGACCTGGAGACCAAGGAGTTGGTGGATTCGGGAATCTCGGTCTACGGGCTGGCGCGGGGGTCGATGTTCGAGCATGTGGTGGGGCCGATCCGCAATCTCTGCAGCGAAATGGGCATCCAGGTGGAGATGTCCAACCCCGAATATGCTCCCGGGCAGATCGAGATCAATCTCCGCTACAGAGAGGCCCTTGTCTCGGCCGACAACGCCATGCTGTTCCGCAACGCCGTCAAAGAGATCGCCTACAACCACGGGATGCTGGCTTCCTTCATGGCCAAGCCGTTTTTCGAGGAGTCCGGCAACAGTTTTCATCTCCACCAGTCGTTGTGGAGGGACGGAAGGAATGCCTTTTCCGACGGGGGTCGACTCTCGGCGCTGGGGCTCTCCTATCTGGGAGGTCTGCAGCAGCACATGGCGGAGACCGCGCTGATTTCCGCGCCCACCCCCAACTCCATGAAACGTCGCCAGGGATACACCTTCTGTCCCACCAGCAACGCCTGGGGTGGGGACAACCGGACGGTGGGGCTGAGGGTGATCGAGGGGAGCGAGAATGCGGTGCGCATTGAGCAGCGGGACGGGTCCTCGGACGCCAACCCCTATCTGCTGACCGCCGTGCAACTCGCCGCCGGCCTGAAGGGGATAACCACCGGCGCCCAACCCACCGAAAAAGAGCTCAGCGACGGTTATTCGGCTGCCCGCCACCAGCCGCTTCCCACCGATATCCCCACCGCCTTGGAGCTGTTCGGTAAATCCGAGTTGATCGCAGAGGTTCTTTCCGAGCCGCTGCGCATCACCTTGGCCCAGCAGGCCGAGCGGGAGCACAACTTCATGGTGGAATCCGACCCCGAGGGTTGGCGCGACACGGTAACCCAGCTTGAGCGGGACCGTTACCTGGAAGCTATCTGAGATATGCGCCTTTGCAGGGTCAAGGGCAAGGTAACCGGGACCATCAAGGATCCCGGGCTGCAGGGAGTGACCCTGCTGGTGGTTACCCAGGTCGGTGACGAAAGCGGGACGCAGACGGTGGTGTCCGACGCGGTGGGAGCGGGGGTCGGAGAACTGGTCCTCGTGGTCGAGGGCTCGGCGGCCCGACAGGCCGTCTCCCTCCGGGGCCTTCCCACCGATGCGGCGGCAGTGTTGATCGTTGACGAGGTACAGATTCCCAAGTAAATGAAAAGACCGAAACCGGGATCCGCAGTGGTCCTGCCAACAGCCGAACACTAAGGAGAGAGACTTGGACAAAATTGCTTTAGGCATGGTCGAGACACGGGGTATGGTTGCCTCGATGGAAGCGGCTGACGCCATGTTGAAGTCCGCCAACGTTGATTTGGTGGCGATGGAAAAAATCGGAGGAGGCCTGGTATCGGTCTTCGTTCGAGGAGAAGTGGGCGCCGTCAAAGCCGCCACCGACGCAGGCGCCGTCGCCGCCAACAAGGTAGGCGAGGTGGTCTCGGTGCATGTCATCGCCCGCCCCGATGCCGGGCTCGAAATGCTCCCACAACTCGGCGGAAGGTCCTAGACCGCAATCGGCATTGAGTGTTGTCTGACTTCGAGGCAGTCGTCGCCGCCCTGAGCGAAGCTACTTCCCAACATCAGGTTCCCGCCCCCCATTGGGGCGAGGTGACGGTGTTGGGATCAGGTCCTCAGGCGTGGGCTTTTGCAGCCGGATTCTTGGCCGGGGGCGCCCAGGTTCGCTGGTGGGTGGCCAGAGGGGAAGAGGCCGCCCGGGTGGCCGCCTCCGGCATTTCGGTACGCGGTGGGGGTCCGGTGGGAAACTACCGGGTGGACCCCGACGCCGAGCACGCCATCCGCCCCGTTCCCTGGATCGACCAAGCCGTGGCGGGCGCGGATCTGGTAGTAGTGGTGGGATCACTCACCGACCAACGGGCGGTGGGAATGCGTTTGGCGGGGTTGCTGGACGAGGGACAGACGGTGGCGATCTCACCGGGTCGAACTTTCGGCGCCTTGGAGATGGCCTGGTGGCTCCGGGCGGGCGGGACATCTGAGGGGATAACCCTGATCGAGTTACAGGCTTGCCCCTTTTCGGTGGCGGCCGCGGGAACCGGACGGTTGCAATGGGCAGAATCCACTCCCGACGCAGCCCTGGCCGCCTACCCGGCCGATCGGGGTCAAAGCGTAAGGGAGTCTTTGGCCGCCTACTTCCCGGCCATGAAACTGTTGCCGACCGTGCTGCACACCAGTCTCACGGAGAGTTCCTGGTCGGTGGTCCCCGCGGGGATACTGGACGGTCCCATCACCCGCCAAACGCCCAGAGAACTACTGCCCGGCGCCACTCCCCTTCCCCACCCGGCGGTTCCCTCTCCGCAGATGGAATCCCTCTTGGAGGCGCTTGGGGAAGAAAGAGCGGCGGTGGCCGCCCGCTGGGGTGTGCGCGCCCCCCTTGCTCCCGTCGATGATTTGGCGTCGAGGTCCGATGGGGAAGGGCTCTCCTGTTCGGTGTTGGATGGGACGGCCGGCTCGCTGGTGGCTCTCTGCTCGGCCGCGGCCTTGGCCTCGGTTGCGGTCCCGGTTACCTCATCGGTGGTGACGGTGGTGTCGGCCATGTGCGGGCGCGACCTGTGGGCGGAGGGCCGTCGCCTGGAGGCTCTGGGATGGGCAGACGCCGATCTCGACGCGGTGCGTCGGGCGGTGGGAAGGGCAGGATAGGTCATGGACGCGGATCTTCGCAGCATCTCCCAGGCTCGTCAGGCGGTGACCGCCGCCCGGGCCGCCTTCGAGAAATTCCGGGGCGCCTCCCAGGAGACCATCGACCGGATAGTGGAGGCGATGGTGGTGGCCATCGAGCCCGAATGCGGCCGTCTGGGGGAGATGGCCGCCATCGAGACCCAGTACGGAAACGCCGAGGACAAGATGTACAAGAACCTTTTCAATGCCCTGGGGGTGTGGGAATGGCTGCGCAATGTCCGGTGTGTGGGGGTGCTGTGGCATGACCAAACCACCAAGGTAATGGCGGTGGGCGAGCCGATGGGAGTGGTGGCCGCTCTGATTCCGGTCACCAACCCCACTTCGACGGTGATTTTCAAGGTGCTCTCGGCGGTCAAATCCGGCAATGCGGTGGTGTGCTCCCCCCATCCCCGCGCCGTGCGGTGCTGCGCGGAGACTGCTCGCATCATGGCCGAGGCGGCCGAGGCGGCCGGGGCGCCCAAGGGTTTGATCGGTTGTCTCTCCGAGGTGACCCTGGAGGGAAGCGGGGAGTTGATGCGCCATAGGCAGACCTCGGTGGTGATGGCCACAGGGGGCACCGCCATGGTGAGAGCCGCCTACTCCTCGGGAAAGCCCACCCTGGCGGTGGGGCCGGGCAACGTCCCTGTCTATGTGGGCCCCTCCATGGTCAACGAGTTGGACGAGGTGGCCGAGCAGATCATTAACTCCAAGTCTTTCGACTACGGCACCGCCTGCGTTGCCGAGCAGGCGATAGTCGCTCATCGGGACATATCCCGGGCCCTGCGCAACGAACTGCGTCTGGCCGGTGGCTATTTCTGCACCCCGAGGGAGGCGGAGCGGCTGGGCAAAGTGATCTTCGGACAGCGCGGAAGCATCATCCCCTCTACCGTGGGCCAGTCGGCCGTCCGACTGGCCGAGTTGGCCGGCTTCGACACTCCGCCCCGAACCCGGGTGCTCCTGGCCGAACTGGAGGCGGTCGGCCGAGAGCATCCCCTATCCCACGAGAAGCTCAATCCGGTGCTGGCCTTCTATGAGGCGGCCGATCGGGCGGCCGGCTACCGGCGTTGCGAAGAGGTGCTCAACTTCGGCGGGCTCGGTCACACTCTGGCGGTTCATTCCCACGATCCCGACGATGTGGCGGAGTTCGGAAAGCTGCCCGCCGGGCGCATACTGGTGAACACTCCCTGCCTCTATGGGGGAATGGGGTATTCGGTGGACCTGGAGCCGAGCTTCATGCTGGGCACCGGCACCTGGTCGGGCTCGATATCCTCGGACAACATCACCGCCCTGCATCTGATCAACATCAAGCGGATCGCCTATCAGAACCGTCCCTGGCGCGACCTGTGGGATGAATTGGGCAGATCCGGATGACCGAAAACTCCCTGACCATCCGGGCGTTCTTCCAACTGGACGGCCTGCAGCCCAAGTTCGCCGCCTACAACGGGGCCACCGTGCAGGGTTCGATCCCCCTCGCCGGGGACTCGGTGCTGGTGGCCGAGCTGGCGCCGGGAAACGAGGTGTTCCGGCTGGTGGACATCGGCCTCAAGGCCGCCACCGTGGAGGCCACCACCCAGATCGTGGAGCGGGAGTTCGGGTTCTTTATTCTCCGCTCGCCTATCCCCTCGGAAGTAACCGTCGCCCGGGAGGCCATCCTGGAGCATCTGGGCAGGTCCCTCTATGACCGCATCAAGCCCAGAATCGAGAGCATCCAGCGCATCAATTCGGTGGAGCCCTACCAGGCGCAGCTTCTCAACAAATGGCGGCGGGGCAGCCTGGTGGTTCCGGGGGAGACTCTGGGCATCGTGGAATGCGCCCCGGCCGCCTACATTGCCATTGGGGCCAATTCCGCGGAGAAGGCTGCCCTGATCAGCATGGTCCAGGTGCAAGCGGTAGGGCGCTATGGGAGGCTGTTCATCAGCGGATCAGAGGAGAACGTGGCCACCGCTTTGGAGGCGGCGGTGGAGGCGGTCGAGGCGGTGGAGGGCCGCTAGCCGCAACCATGAGAGTCATTGGCGAGTCCCTGGTCCGGGAGGAAAAGGCGAAGGGCCGCCGTCAAATCGTTTATCTCCCCGGAGACATCCTAACCCCCCAGGCCAGGGAGGTGATCGGTGCGCTCGGCCTGGAACTGGTGGAGGGTCCGCTTCCCGTCCCCGAGCCTCGGGCCGCCGACCCGGCCACCGCCGTCCGGCGGGTGCTGTACCGCAGCGCCCCGCGTTGGATGGCCCCCGATCCTCCGATGGGGACGCATCCCCGCCGGTTCGGCCGTCTGGCGGTGGTGGGAGCAGGAAACGTCGGAACCACGGTGGCGCACCTGGCGGCGTCCGCCGACATGGCCACCGAGATCACCATGGTGGACGTGGTTTCCGGACTGGCAGCCTCGGTGGCCCTCGATGTGGAGCATGCCTCGGGGATAACCGGCTCCACGACCGCGGTGCGGGGCGGATCGGAAGCAGGATTGCTCACCGACGCCGAGGTGGTGGTGATCACCGCCGGCCGTCCCCGCTCCCCGGGGATGGACCGGGCTGGGTTGATAGCCATCAACGGGAGGGTGGTCCGCTCGGTGGCCGAGGAGGTGGCGGCTCATGCCCCCGACGCAGTGATTGTGGTGGTGACCAATCCGCTGGATGAGATGACCCACGAGGCGCTCTCTGCTTCGGGATTCGGGCGTAAGCAGGTGCTGGGGATGGCCGGGACGCTCGATTCCAGTCGGTTCCGCTACTTCTTGGCCCGCGAGGCCGGGGTGTCACCCCGGGATGTGCAGGCCTTCTGTCTGGGGCGCCACGGGCCGGAGATGGTGCCGGTGCTGTCCCGGGCGACCATCAAGGGGCGCCCGGTCCAGCGGGTGCTTTCTCCCGAACAGATCGAGCGGTGCGTGAGGGGCGCGGTGGAGGGTGGGGCGGAGGTGGTGTCGCTTCGTAGGACCGGATCGGCCTATCTGGCGCCCGGACACGCCATCTGCGAGGTGCTGGACGGCCTGAGGAGCAAGAGAGCCGGGGTCATTCCCGTCTCGGTGATGCTGGAGGGGGAGTACGGGATGGAAGGGATAGTGCTGGGTGTCCCCGCCCTTCTGGGCAGGGGCGGACTGATCGAGGTGGTGGAAATTACTCTCTCCGAGGAGGAACAGCGCGCTCTGGAGGCGGCGGGCGAGGGAGTCCGCGTCTCTTTGGAGGCGGCGCGGTCTTTATCCGTCTAGGGCGGTTCGGGGTTGAAGATGAGAACGGCCACGGTGTCGGGTGTGGAGGTTGCTCTCGATCATTGGATAGGAGGCGCGAGGGTTGCTTCTCCCGAAGCCTTCCCCGACCTGAGCCCCATCGACGAGTCGCACATGGCGTCTGTGGCCCGAGGCGGGGCAGCCGAGGCCTGCGCGGCGGTGTCCGCAGCCGCTGATGCTTTTTCCGTCTGGGGCCGGACTTCGCGCCGGGAGCGGGCAGAGACGCTTTATCGGATCGCCGAGGGGATCGAGCGACGGGTCGGGGAACTGGCGGCGGTGGAGACCATGGACAATGGGTCGCTGCTCTCGTCCAACCTTCGGGGGCTGATGCCCCGCTCGGCATACAATTTCCGGTTTTTCGCCGACTATCTGCTGGAAATGGGCCATCCCGAGTTTGATACCCGCGGCCACCGCAACCGGGTTTCCCATCAACCATCGGGAGTGACGGTTTTGATCACTCCCTGGAACGCTCCGCTGATGCTCGAGACCTGGAAGGCGGCGCCCGCCTTGGCGGCGGGGAACACCGTGGTGCTCAAACCGGCCGAGTGGTCACCGCTCACCGCCTCGCTCTTGGCTGACATCACCACCGAGGCCGGCCTGCGGCCGGGAGTGTTCAATGTGGTGCAGGGCTATGGAGAGGAAGTGGGCGCCGCCCTGGTCTCTGATCCCCGAGTGGCGAGGATCAGCTTCACGGGCTCGGTGGAGACCGCCCGGCTGATCGGCGCGGCGGCGGGGGCCAACCTGACTCCCCTCAGCCTGGAACTGGGTGGCAAGTCTCCGTTGGTGATACTGGACGACGCCGATCCCGAGCTGGCGGTCTCCCTGGCGGTGGAGCAGTACGACAACGCCGGGCAGGTCTGTCTGGCGGCCACCCGTCTGCTGGTCCACGAGCGGGTCTTCGACGCTTTCCTGGAAAGGTTCTTGGAGAAGGCGGGTGTCCTCGTCCAGGGCGATCCGCGCTCGGGGAAGACCGATTTGGGGCCGCTCATCTCCCGCCCGCACTTCGAGCGGGTGGATGGCTTCGTCCGTCGGGCGGCGGCGGAGGGGGCGCGGGCGGTGCTGGGAGGCGGTCCCCATCGGGGGCTGGGGGGTCTCCACTATCGGCCCACTCTGTTTCTGGACGCCGCACCGGGCTCGGAGATCCTCACTGAGGAGGTGTTCGGTCCGGTCCTCACCCTTCAGTCGTTCCGCTCGGATGCCGAGGTGGTGGAGATGGCCAACTCCACCCGCTACGGGCTGGCTGCCGCGGTGGTGACCGGCGACCCCGATCGGGCCGAATGGTTATCCGACCAGATCGTATCCGGCACCACCTGGGTAAATTGCTTCTATGTGCGCGACCTGCGAGCTCCCTTCGGCGGAAGCCGCCACTCGGGGATCGGCCGGGAGGGAGGCGCGTGGAGCTTTGATTTCTACTGTGATCTGAACAACACGGTGCTCGGTCCCCGAGGCTGGAGAGAGGAGAAGGACAATGGGTGAGATAGTGGGAGTGGGGCTGATTTCTCACGCACCGACGGTGATGCTTCCCCGGGTGGTGCGCTATGAGTTGAACGAGGGAAAAGAGATAAGCCTGGTGCCCGGCCTCAGAAGGCTGCGGAGCGAGGTGCTGGATTCCCTCTCCCCCGATACGATCGTGATCTTCGACACCCACTGGCACACCACGGTGGAGCATGTGTTTGCCTCGCACGACCGACGCAGCGGCAAGTACACGTCCGAAGAACTTCCCCGTGGCATCTCCCAGCTTCCCTATGACTATCGGGGAGATCCTGAACTTGCCGAAGCCGCCGCTGATGCGGTGACTGAAAACGGAGTGAAAGGCACTCCCGTCTCCGATCCCTACCTGCCGGTCCACTACGGGACTATCAACCTGGTTCACTATCTGTGCCGCAATGAAAAAGTGGTATCGGTGAGCATGGTCCAGACCGGAGAGACCGAGGACTTCCTGCACCTCGGGCAAGCCCTGGGCAGAGCTGTGGCGTCACTGGACCGGCGGGTGGTGGTGCTGGCTTCGGGGGGGATGACCCATCGGTTCTGGCCCCTGCGTCAACTGGTCGATCACGAGGCTTCCGATCCGATCCACATCTTCACTCCCGAGGCGCGGGCCGCTGACGAGGAGCGCCTTCGCTGGATGGCGGAGGGAGACCATGCCCGGATCATCCGGACAATGCCGGAGTACCTTCCCCACGAACCCGAGGCGGGGTTTGGCCACTACCTGGCCATGGTGGCCTCGGTGGGCGGCGAGCGATGCCGGGCGCCGGGCAGCCAGTTCTCCGACTACGAGAACGCCACTGGCACCGGCCAGGTGCATGTCTGGTTCGACCGCCCCTCTGGAAGTTGGACGAGGTAGTCCTAGCCGGTGTCTGGTATCCGCCCCAGCACCTTGTAGAGCTTTCTTTCGGCCGCTCGCATCTCATGGGCCATATTCAATGCCCTCACCCGATTGAACTCGGGGAATCCGGCTCGTTGTTCGGATGTCCACTCCCGGGCGAAGGAGCCGTCCTGGATGTGGGAGATGATCGCTCTCAGCCTGGCCCGCTCGGTTTCTTCCTCCTCCGCAGAGATCCGGCTGGTCACTTCCTGCCCGTACTGGCTGGTACGGGAATGTAGCGTGATCTGGTCCCAGAGCCCGATGTCACGATATGCTTTGGCGGTCTCGATGCCCTCCCCCGAGGCATAGAATTCCAAAATGGCCGCCTCGGGACTGCAACCGGCCTCCACCAGCACTTCGCAGTAGCGACGCACCGCGTAGAGATAACCCACCTGCTCGGCGAATAGGTCCACTGTCGTCTCCTCCAAGAAACTGGATTCGATCACTCCCATCCTTGTGGACCCTATCCCTTCGCAAAGGGCCAGCATCCGCTCGAATGCCGTCTCGGTGGCGGAGTGGTGAACGGCGACGAGACTGGGGAAGCCCTCCCCGCTCAGGAAGGTGTCCCTGACTCCTGCGCCGATCATTCGGGGAGCGATCAAGACCACGTCTACGTCGGAGGGGGTCTTGATCAGGCCGAAGGTGATGTTGTAGCCGCTGGCGAAAACCAGCATGTTGCCCGATGCCAGGTTCGGGGCGACATCTTGCTGGAAGACCTGGGGCATCACCTCGTCGGGGACCAGAAGGAAGATGACGTCGGAACGCGTTACCGCTTCAATAACCCCGAACACCGCAAAACCATCCTGTAGGGCCGTCTGGTATGACGCATCCCGACGGCTCCCCACAATGACCCCGAGCCCGCTGTCTCGCATGTTGAGGGCCTGGGAGCGACCCTGGTTGCCATACCCAACGATGCAGATGGTCTGCCCGGCCAGATGCGCTAGGTCGGAGTGTTCATCGAAGTACATACGGGCCATCAGATGCTCTTTCTGTTGGTAACGGCCACCTTGATTATGACCTTAACAGTCCGAAAGCGCCGTCGTCAACCTGGTCCTCATGCTGTTGATCCGGCCGGCCGGGAGGTGGCAAGGAATCGCTAAAGGCGGGTTCGGTCCAAGGTCCTGGCCGTCAGGTCAGACATCCGACCAAGGATCGATCACCTCGATGCCGCATCCTTTGAAATCGGCCGTGTCTCGGGTTGCAATTGCTGCTCCCAGCGAGTCGGCGATCGCTGCGATCTGACCGTCAGCTGGGTTGATGGGACGTCCGGCGGAGCGGCGGGCGGCAGCTATTTCAGCGTAAGACCAAGCAGCGTCTCTGTCAAAAGGGAGAATGCGCCCCTCGAAAAACCTTAGGAGCACTTCTTCCATGCCGGCTAGTAAACCTCTACGATGTCTGCCGATTGGAAGGATCTCAACACCGTAACGCAGTTCTGCTTCACTGATAGTTGATAGATACAGATTCGAGACTGCCTGCCGGGTGGCCCAGTCGACAACGCTGCTATCCGGACGGGGGCGCATCAGTTCGGATACGACATTGGTGTCGAGGATGATCATCGTGGGGGCTCAGTCGAAAGTGGGCGGTTCGCGCCTGGGCCCGCGGGGCGGCAATTCGAGTTCCACGCCGCCCAGCGGCTCGACAGCAGCGCGAATGGCCTTTACCAAATCTGCGCCAGTCAAGTGTTCCCGCTGCAAAGCTGCTTTTAGGATGTCCCTGGCCTCCTGTTCCATGGAGTTTCCGTTCTGAGCCGCGCGGATACGCAGCCGCCGCTTCAGTCCCTCGTCTAGATTGCGGACCGTGATGCTTGCCACTGCCTTTCCTTCACTTGGTCGTCACCCGAATGATAAACGATTGCATTGCTATCACTGCAACTATTCAGGCTGCAACTTTGAGTTGGACATGGGCCGTCCGGTGTTGTGTCTTTCGACAGTGTTGATGGGATCGGGAGGTGAGGCTGCCGTCCCACGGCGAGTTTCTTTCGCGACTTGCTTGTTTGCATAGATGAGTTGCGTCCCCACACGGACTTCCGCGCGGCAGGGGGTGGGACGGATCACGGAAATTCAAGAGAATGGGGCGGGTTGGCGGCGGTCCGGAGTAGATCAGCTTGCCTGTTTGCCGGTTGGGAGGATTCCTGTTACTAAATGAAGTGCCCTTCAAGCTCCACTAATGCGCGCAGCAGGGTATCTTTTACTATAAGTAAAGGAAAGCAAAGGAACTTGATAGAGGAGACTGCAATGAAAATGAGACGATTGCTTTGTTTGTTCGCGGCGTTGGCTTTGGTAGCCGCGGCGTGCGGGGATGATGAGGAGGCGCCAGAGACCACTTCCGCCCCAGCCCCCGAAACCACCGCGGCAGCTGCCCCTGAAACGACTGCTGCTCCTGAGGTCATGGAGGAAGAGCCCGAGGTCATGGAGGAAGATCCTGAGGTCATGGAGGAAGAGCCCGAAGAGCCCGAAGAGCCCGAGGAGATGGAAGAAGAGGAGGAGATGGAGGAACCTGAGCCGGAGCCCATGGGCGCCACCTACCGGCTGGGTATCTTTTCCGCCCCCACTACCGACAACCCTTGGGCGGCTCTCGACACCGAGGCCGAGATCTGGAACTTCTACGTGATTCCCGGCCAGGTATCGCTTTACACATATCAGGGTCCGACCTATACGGTGGTTCCGGCGCTGGCCGTCGACATCAGTCCCCCTCAGGTCGTGGCTGACGGAGACGGTTACTCCGTCACCGTGAACCTGCGTTCTGGGCCCACTTGGTCGGATGGCTCTTCTGTCACCGCCCACGACGCGGTGTTTACGTTTAACACCATTGCCAAATACAACGGTCTGGGCGGCAACTTCCGCAGCATCTGGCCCTTGGCCCGCGACGATGATCCCGCCACCGAGGAGGACGAGTCCTCCCAGGGCGTCTCGTCCGTGGAGGCTCTGGACGATCTGACTGTCAAGATATCCTTCAACTTCGAGCCGGGGCTGGCCATCTGGCCTCTCTCGGTGGGCGTGGCGTCGATCTTCCAGGAGGCTTTCTGGGGACCGATCGTGGACGCCTCTCCCGACGCCGAGACTCTGTACGCAGCTTCCGGTCTCGGCGCCCCCAACGGATCCGCTTTCGCCTCTGCGGAGTGGGAGCCGGGCGCCTTCTGGCGGAACGTGGCGACCGGGGCCTACTGGGACACGGGGAGCCAGTACAAGGTCTTCGGCTCGGGAGCGGTGGAGTACACCAGTGACGGCGCCACCGAAACCTGGGGAGGAACCCCCGGCGGCGATGTCCTGACCGACTACACCGAAGGTCCGTTCATCTCCGAGACCATCTATTCCATCTACACCGATCAGAACACCGCGGTCCTGGCGCTCACCGAGGGTGAAGTGGACTTCCTCTTGAACCCGCTCGGCCTGCAGGCCGGCCTGCGGAACGAGGTTCTGGCCGCGCCCAACCTCGAGGTGGCGGTCAACGAGCAGAACGGGTTCCGGTACCTGGCCTACAACACCCGTAGATTCCCGATGAGCGAGACCTCGTTCCGGCAAGCGCTGGCCTGCCTGATCGATAAGGACTTTATGGCCAACACAGTGCTGGGCGGAACGGCCATTTCGATCAACTCCCTGGTGCCACCGGGCAACGCCTACTGGTACAACCCCAACCTGACCGCGCCATGCGCCGAGCAGAGCACTCAGGAAAGGGTTGCATCGGCAGTGCAGATCCTGAAGGACGCGGGCTGGACCTGGGATGTTGAGCCTGCCTGGGACGAGGGCAACCGTGATGTAATCCCCAAGGGCGAGGGCTTGCGCGGTCCCGGCGGGGAAGTCATCGAACCGCTTACTCTGCTCGCTCCCGGACCCGGTTACGATCCGATGAGGGCCACCTATTCGCTGTTCATCGAGGAGTGGGCCACTGATCTGGGCATACCGCTCGCTGCTGAACCCACCGGATTCTCGGTGATCGTGGACAAGGTGTTTCCTCCGGCTGACCCGCTGGGGTGGGATATGTACATCCTGGGGTGGGGGCTCACTCCCTTCCCGGATCATGTCTTCGACTTCTTCCGTTCCTCCGCCGACTCCGCCCTGGGTGGGTACAACACCCCCGGGTACTCCAATCCCGCTTTCGACGAGTTGGCCGAACAGTTCGACAAGGTCAAGACTTTGGGAGAGGCCCGTGACCTGATCCATCAGGCCGACGCCATAATCTCCCAGGATCTTCCCTACGTGACGTTGTTCACCACGCCGCTGATTGAGGCGTACTCGAACCAGTTGAGCTTCCCGTACACAACTACGCTTGACGGTTTGCAGAACTTCGGCGCCCTGACCGGAGTAGTCACCATCGGCTGATCATCACTGTTATGACCATGGGGAGCCGTCGTTTTGGGACGGCGGCTTCCCAACGGCCAACATATGAAAGGGAATAGCGCTTGGTCCGATATCTGATACGACGTCTGATCCAGATGGTGTTTCTGTTCCTAGTTTTCCTGACGGTGACCTGGTTCCTGCTCTATATCCTGCCGGGTGATTCGGTTGCTCAAAAGTACGCCGGAAACCCAAACATTCCGCCCGATGCCAGGGCAGTGGCGTTGGAAAGGTTGGGTCTGGACCAACCGGTGCTTATCCAGTTCCGCAACTACATGGTCAACTTCTTCCAGGGAGACCTGGGGGTCTCCTTCAATCAGTACCCTCGTCCGGTGATCGAGATCATCGGCGAGCGGTTGCCGCGCACCCTGGTTCTATTTCTTGCGGCTCTGGCCACCTTCTACTGGGCCGGGTTCCTGGCCGGAAAGTACCTGGCTTGGCGGCGGGGTGACCGAGGCGAGATGTTGGTGACCATTGGGGGGGTGGGCCTCTATTCGATGTTCCTGCCATGGTTCGCGATTATGATGATCTGGCTCTTCAGCGTCCTGTTGGATTGGCTGCCCCTCTCGAAATTTCTGGATCCGGAGCAGTGGCGAGATGCCCCCTTCATGGCCAATCAGGTGTTCATGCGCATGTTCTGGGTGACCCTAATCGCTTCTATCGCGGTGTTCGCGGCCGGCTTCGCCGCCTTGCGGACCAATAGTCGGCGGTGGGAGCGGACCCTGCGTTGGGGAGGCGCCGCGGTGGTGGTGGTGGGTTTCTTTTTCTACTGGTACGGAACCGAGCCGGGTCAGGCCATGCGGGTCTACGCCGGGGATATCGGCTTCCATATGATCCTTCCGGTGCTGACGTTGACTCTTATCAACTTCGCAGGGGTGATGCTTTTGACCCGCAGTTCCATGCTGGAGACACTGCGGGAAGACTACATCCTTACTGCCCGGGCCAAAGGCTTGCCGGAGTGGCGAGTCCGGGATCGCCACGCGGCCCGTACCGCACTGCTGCCGGTGGCCACCTCCCTGGTACTAGCGGTGGCCACGGTCATAGACGGGGGAATCATCACCGAATCGGTGTTCTCCTGGCCGGGCATGGGACAGGTTCTGGTTTCGTCGGTTCTCAGCGAGGACATACCTCTGGCGGTGGGAGCATTTTCATTCATCGGCATAATGGCGTTGATAGGCCACTTTGTAGTGGACATGCTCTATGGGGTGCTCGATCCTCGCATCAGGGTGACCGAGCATGGCTGAGATGATGAGCGCCCCTGAGGAGACCCGCATGGAGGATCCCTTTGTCTCGGAGGCTATTGGTGGGGACGTGGACTCTTGGTGGAAGATCCGTCTCGCTCTGATGCGGCGGTCCCTGCGGGACAACTGGAAGATCTTCCGGCGCAACAGGATCGGGGTGGTGGGATTGGTGATTATCGCGTTCTGGGCGGTGATGGCGGTGATGCCCACCGTGTTCTTTGCCACCGGCTTCTGGAACCCTGCGGTGTATGACCCGGTCACCGGCCTGGAACTCGACCCTCCCACCCGAACGGTGACCATGGTGGAGCGGATAACCGATCCCAACACCGAGATCGATCACAGATCGGTGTTGCTGGACGGACGGATCCCCGACAATCTTCAAATAGGCGACACTTTCGAATTACCGCAGCAGCCTGCGTCTCCCGACGGACGGCACTGGCTGGGAACCGATCCGCTTGGCCGCGACATCCTGTCCCAGTTGATGCACGGAGCTCGCGCCTCGTTCTTTCTGGGGATTCTGGCGGCGGTGGTTACGGTGGTGATCGGCACTTCGGTCGGTTCGATCGCGGCGTACTTCGGAGGGATAGTGGACGCTTCCCTGATGCGCTTGGCCGATCTGCTGATAATGATCCCCGGGCTGGCCATCCTGATAGTCATAGGAGCGGTTTTCACCTTCCAACTCTGGCACCTGGCAGTGGTGATCGGAATACTTTCGGGTTTCGGAGGCACGGCCATCGTGCTGAAATCCCAGGCGCTGGCGGTGAAGGTCAAACCCTTCATCGATGCTGCCCGGGTGGCAGGAGGATCAGCGCCGCACATCATCTTCTATCACTTAATTCCCAACGTGATGCCGCTCAGCCTGCTTTACATGATGTTCACGGTCACCGGCGCCATCCAGTCGGAGGCGGTCCTCTCCTTTCTGGGGATCCTGAACACCGACATTTCCTGGGGGCTGATGATCGCATTGGCCAACAGCCAGGGTTACCTGCTGCAAGTTATCGACTACTGGTGGTTGGTGTTGCCGCCTGGTTTGGCGGTGACGCTTCTGGTCATGGCTTTCTTCCTGGTGGGAAGGGGTATGGATGAAATCGTTAACCCCAGGTTGCGTAGACGATGACTGCTCCCAAAAAGCTTCCCCTGGAGGTATCCGCCGGTCGCGCTCCATTGCTCGAGGTCGACGGTCTGGTGATGCGTTACGACACCGAGGCGGGGGAGGTCTCGGCGGTGGAGAATGTCAGCTTCTCACTGGGCCGGGGAGAGGCGATGGGCTTGGTTGGGGAGTCAGGGTGCGGAAAGACTTCCGTAGCTCTCTCCCTGCTCCGTCTGGCGCCTGACAACGCCCGGTATCAATCGGGGTCGGTGCGCTGGGAGGGTATGAACCTGTTGGAGCTTTCTCCCGAACAGATGCGTGGCCGCCGGTGGGCGGAGATCTCGATGGTCTTCCAGGGAGCGATGAACGCCTGGAATCCTGTGTACCGGGTGGGGAAGCAGATCCGGGAAGCAATGGATCAGCACTTCGATCCCCCGCTCAGTTCGTCGGAGAGGGATCAGCGGGTCGATCGGCTCTTTAGGATGGTTGGGCTCGATCCGGCGGTGCAGAACCGTTATCCCCACGAGTTGTCCGGGGGAATGCGTCAGCGGGCGGTAATTGCGATGGCCCTGTCCTGCGAACCCAAGCTCATTATCGCCGATGAGCCTACCACCGCGTTGGATGTGATCGTTCAAGCCCAGATCCTTGAGGAATTGAAAGGGATCCAGGAGGAGCTGGGACTCTCGATCCTTTACATCAGTCACGATATGGCGGTCATTGCTCAAGTGACCGACACCATCGGAGTCATGTATGCCGGGAAGCTGGTCGAGTTGGGGTCGACCGAGGAAGTGTTCCACCGGCCCCGCCATCCATACTCCTATCTGCTCCTGTCCTCCATTCCGTCGGTGACCGGTCCCCGCCGTCGGCCGGTGTCCCTGGAGGGAACGCCGCCCAACCTGCTGGCGCCTCCGTCGGGCTGCCGGTTCCACCCCCGTTGTCCGTGGGCGACGGAGCAGTGTCGCCAAGAGGAGCCCCCCATGATGCCGATCGGACCTTCCCAGTGGGCGGCGTGCTGGAATTCCGAGCAAGTACCCGAGATGGGAGAGCAACTCCGATGAGCCTGGTGAAGGTGGAAGGGCTTCGAAAGTTGTTCCCGGTTTCGCCAGGGTTGTTCCGTCGTAACACCGGATTCGTGCACGCGGTGGACGATGTCAACTTCGAGATCGGAGCAGGGGAGAGCCTCGGACTGGTCGGGGAGTCCGGGTGCGGCAAGACTACAACCGGCCGCATGCTGGTCCGATTGGAAAAGCCCGACCGGGGGAAGATCTCTCTGAGCCAGGACGATGGGACGCAGATGGATCTGGTCGATCTCAATGCTGATCAGCGGGTCAAGTTTCGCCGTCAGGTCCAGATGATCTTTCAGGATCCCTATGAATCCATCAACCCGAGGCGGACCGTGTACGAGACGATTGCCGAGCCGCTTCTGATTCACGGGATCGGCGATCTGAGTACCCGGGAAGAACAGATCAGAGAGATGCTGGGCAAGGTGGGGCTGGCCCCGCCGGAGTCATTCATGTTCCGCTATCCCCACGAACTGTCCGGTGGGCAGCGCCAGAGGGTCGCTATTGCCCGGGCCCTCGTTCTGCAACCCCGTCTGGTTGTCGCCGACGAACCCACTTCCATGCTGGATGTCAGCATCCGCATCTCGATCATGGAGTTGATGACGCGCTTGGCGAGGGAATTGAGCGTCTCATATCTCTACATCACCCATGACTTGGCGGTGGCCCGCTACATGTGCGACCGCATCGCGGTCATGTATCTGGGAAAGGTGGTGGAGATAGGAGAGACGGAGCAATTGCTGACCAACCCTCTCCACCCCTACACCCAAGCGCTGTTGTCGGCGGTGCCGGTTCCCGACCCGTCGCGTCCCCCGCCCGAGGTTCTCATCAAGGGAGGCATCGGCAAGGCTGTCAATCCGGCGCCCGAATGCCGATTTGTCGATCGGTGTCCCCAGGCGGCCGACATCTGCCGGACCACGCCCCACCCGCCTTTGGAGGATAAGGGCGGCGGTCGTCTGGTTTCCTGCCACTTGGTGGGAGTAGCCAACAGGTAGCGACATTTTGTAGGACAGGAGGTTCATGGCAACCGGCGGACCCGGGACAATAACGCGGCGCATAGCCATTGTTGGCGGAGGGGTTTCGGGGCTGGGCGCCGCATGGGGGCTGGCTCATCACCCGGACCGATTTGATTTCCGGCTGTTTGAGGCTCAGGATCGGATTGGCGGAAATGCGGTCACAGTTGACATGCCCCAGGATGACGGCAGCTCGATTCCCTTCGACATTTCGGTCACCGCTTGTATTCCGCCGGTGTATCAGCACATCGTTTCGTTGATGAAACAGTTCGGCATCGAGTTGATCGATACCAGATTCAGCTACAGCGTGAAGTACCGTGGCCATGTTTACGCCCATGATTTCGACTCCGAGATCAGAGAGCAGCTTCAATCCGAGATTGCAAAGTTGCATCGAGTCCTCAAGCGCCTGCATTGGTTTGGCCACCTGAGCCGTTCCCAGTCGAAGTTTCTGAACGCCCTCAACCCCTTCAACTACATCAGCATGGGGACGGTTTTGAATCCGGCCGGTTTTTCCGGGGACTTCCGGTACAAGATGCAACAAGCCCATGTTCGTTACCTTTCTGATGGCGACAAATGTGTTCGATATGCCTGCGGCTCTCTTTTCGGCCAGTCGCAGAGGTGAGGGCGGGGATGGGTCGCACTTGGCTTGCACCAGGGCAAGGGCGGAGCGAGAAGTTCAGGCGTTCAGTGTCTTTTCATAGGTGACCGAAGTAAGCAACCGGTCCTCGGGAATGTCGTAGTAGGCGCGCAAGACAGCTTGAGAATCGGCTGAAAGGCGATATCCGCCTTTTTCAAGATTGCCCCGCGCCTTGTAGTTGGCGGCGTAGGTTCCCACGATGATTCGCTCGATACCTGCAAGCCGCGTCTCTATGTGCTCGCGCAACGCCGAGGCCACGCCTTGTCTTTGGTAGCCGGGGAGGATGTAAGCGTGACGCAGCAGGGCTACTTCGCCGATCGGTTCGCTTCCCATCACCCCCACCAGGGCGCCGTCGATCGATGCCCCCCACCAGGTCAGTCGCTGTCCTTCGGCTTCCCACCCGGCCTCGTCCATCTCGGGGTCGTGGAGTTCTTCTGGTGGTAGAAACTCCCGATACCACCGGGCGGCGGTGTTGATCACCTCCACTGCCCGGGCGCTATCGTCGGAAGTGAGCTCCCGGAGGGAGAGCCGGTTGGCGATGTCCTCGTCCACAGTCCTAGGCAGGGGGAGGAGTAGGGGATCGGTGGAGGGTTGTTCCTCCCTTCCATGACATACCCACCCGTCGCCAATACCCGGCGATCATCTCCTCGGGAGCCAAACGGTGATGCTCCTCGGCCGGGGAAGGAAACAGCGAAAGTTCGGTCTCCCCCTCCCATCCGTCCGCGATCTCCACATCGAAGGTCCTCATGGTCACCAGCTCGTTCATCGATGCGGTGCCATCCGATTCTATGGCGGGAAAGCGTCGGGAATGCAGCATCGGCAGGGCGTTGACAAAGCCGGCATGATCGCAAGGTCGGGTGAGGGTCAGCCGGGCCTCGGCCAAGCGACGCCCATTGGAAGACAGCGTGGCGCCGAACAAGCCGCCCTTCTCCAGTCGAGGACCGGCCCTTCCCACCGAGACCGGGTGGGTCAGGTGGATGTCCCCCAGCCGCTTCGGGTATCCCTGATGGTGACCGCGCATCATCGAATAGTCGGAGTCGACCCAGATGTAGACGCACCGGGACCATGTGCGGTCTTGGTACCGGCATCTCACTACGAAAAAGCACTCCCCATACTGGGAGCGGACCGGATCCAGGAGTTCTTCACCCGAATCCGAACAGGACTGCCACTCTGCCCAGATCAAGGCCACCGCTCCGGCATCCTCATCGGCCAAGTCCAAGGGCGGGGGGAGGAGTTGGCGAACTTCTTCGGGGTCGGTGCGGTACTCCACGGTCAGCATCTCGCCCGAGTAGTGCCAGGGAGGGGAGGGAAGAATCGAAGCCCGCCCGGTGGGGCTTTGCGGGAACAGAAATCCGGAGGGGGACTGGACGGTTGCCTCCCGTGTCGAGGGTGGATTGCCAAGCTCAAAGCCTACACTTCGCCAGACAGGCGAGGGCGTCTGAAAGGACCTTACGGGTAGCGGATGAGAGATGCGGGTTGATGTTGATATCCAAGACCCAAAGTTGTATGCCCGTGAAGTTCCCCACGGAGTCTTTCAGTTTCTGAGGCGCCATGCCCCGGTCTCCTGGCACGACGAGAAGGATGGGAGAGCGGGCTTCTGGGCGGTGGTGCGTTACAGGGATCTGGCCTCGGTTAGCAGTGACTGGCGGACGTTCTCCTCTGCTCAGGGATCCACTCTGGAGGAGATGACTCCCGAGGAGTTGGCGGTTCGACGCTCCATGATGGATCTCGATCCCCCCGCACACAGTCGCATAAGGCGGCTCCTGTCACGGGGGTTCACCCCCAGGGTGGTGGCGGCATACGAGAACGCTTTCCGGCTGATGACCGCCGAGGTGTTGACGGAGGTGCTGGCCCGGGGTGAGTTTGACCTGGTGGAGGCGATCTCCAAACAGATCCCGGTGCTATGGCTTTGCGAGCACATGGGCATTCCCCGCCACATGTCGGACCGCCTGATCGAATGGACTGACCGGATGCTGGTGGGCGACTCCGATCCCGAGTATTGGGAGGATCGCTCTGATCCGAATAGTCGTTTTGCCCCATTTGGCAGCCCGGCGGGCCTGGAAGCCTTTCAATATGCGGCCAAGTTGGCGGCTGAGCGTCGGGCCCGGCCGGGCGACGACATGATCAGCCGGGTCCTGCGGGCGGAGCCGGGGGGAGAGCCCCTGACCGACGCCGAGTTCAACAACTTCTTCGCGGTGCTGATGATCGCAGGTCAGGAGGCCTCCCGCCATTCCATAAGCCAGGGAGTGCTGGCTTTGATGGAACGTCCCCACCAGGTGGAAAAGCTACTGCAGGGGAGCCCTGGGTTGATGGACCGGGCGGTGGAGGAGATAATCCGCTGGGCGACGCCCATCTACCACTTCCGCCGCACCGCCACCCGGGACGTGGAGTTGGGTGGCCGACGCATACGAAAGGACGACAAGGTGACCATCTGGTACATCTCCGCCAACTTCGACGAGCAGGTATTCGACGATCCCCACCGGTTCGACATCGAGCGCCACCCCAACCCGCAGGTCAGCTTCGGGAAGGGTGGCCCGCACTTCTGCCTGGGAGCGGCGCTGGGACGATTACAGGTGAAGGTGGCCATGGAGGAATTACTTCCCCGCCTGGCGGATCTTCGCCCGACCGGGCCGGTGGAGCGTCTTCAGTCCAACTTCATCCACGGCATCAAGCGAATGCCCGTACGAGTGGCGAGTGGCTGATTCTTCTCGCCGAGCCTCATGGTGGCCGGGAGCTTCACAGGAACAGCAGCAAAACGGTTGCTGCTATGGCGGTCAGCATCCCTCCCATCGCGGCCGCCAAAACAAGGCAGCCACCTCTCTTCCTGGCGTCCGATGGTCTCTGTTGTTTGGTAGGCCCAGTTTTGCGGCGTTGCTGAGCGTCCTTACCGGTCTGGATGGCCTCGATAAGTTTTGACGCGACGTCCCAGGGTTTGTTGTTGACGGTTCGGCCCTGCAGAAATCCCTCCACTTGTCTCCAGATCCGGGGAAGCTCGTCCTCGCCGGCGATTGTCATTATCTCCCAGTTATTTTCGAGCCCGTCTCGGGTCAAGTTGGCCGAGCCCACCAATGCCGCCGTGGCGCCTTTAGCGTTGCGGTCTGCGACTATCCAACTCTTGGCGTGCAAAGCTGATGCCCCCTTGGCGCTTCTGGCGGTTCGATACCAGTTGAGAACCCGCACGTCCCGGCGCTGCAGAAGGGCCAGTGCTTTGCGCCGGTCCGAGTCGGTTGCAGTTTGGAACCGGGAATCCTGGGTATGGCCGATGATCAGCGTCACGCTACGTTCTCTGGTGTTCTCATGCAACCAGGCCAAACCCCAAACGCTGGCATAGCCCACCGCCACATATAGGCGTCCATTGGGATAGTCTCTCAGAAAACGGGTGATGTGTCGTTGGGTGTTATCGCCCTGCATTCTTGGAACTCTTTGCCGACCGACAAGGGAAGTGCACCTTGGCAGATTATCTGCATGAGCGGCTGATGTTGAATCAGATGCCGGACCAAAGGGTGGAAAGGTGAATCGAATCCGAGCGGCGATGATAACGCCATTGACGGGGCCGTTGGCTATGTACGGCAGGGTGACATGGGCGGCTATGAGGTTGTGGGTGGAGGAGATCGTTGCCGACTGGTCGGTGGATCTGAAGTTCTACGACGCCCATCCCGATCCGGCTGAAGCGACGCGGCGAGCGCAAGCTTGGGAGCCCGATGTGCTGTTCGGGCCATATGGGAGGGGGCCGGCGCTGGCGGTGGCCCGGGCAACTTCCCGATTGGTGTGGAACGGCGGCGGCGCCACCGCTCGCCTGGCTGCCCCCGGGTTCAGCAATGTGGTGAACATTCCCGCTCCGGCGGCTTCATATCTGGAGGGTGGGCTGGCGGCCATCCGCTCCACCGATCCCCAGCTTCGTTCGTTGGTCGTACTTCACACAGGGAGGGGCTTTTCAGGGGAGGTGGCGCGGGGAGCGATGTCCGCGGCTGTGGGTCTTGGCATGTCATGCGCCGAAGTGCTCTTCCAGCCGGGAGGGGCCGAGGAATCAGTTTCCCGGACTCCAAGCGGAGATGTGCTGGCGATAGTGGGATCATTCCAGGACGAGTTGGAGATAATACGGGCCCTCGACCGTCGGCGGTGGAGAGCCGTCTTAGCAGTGGCGGCCGGGGTGGATGAGGTATTGGAAGCTATAGCCGGCCAGCGGGAGGGTCTGATTGGTCCCGCCCAGTGGACGCCCGCCAGCGCTCGCAAACCCGATGTCGGCCCCGAAGCGGATTGGTTTGTCGGCGCTTACCGTAGCCAGGTCGGGCGTGCTCCTCCCTATCCTGCCGCCCAAGCTCTGGCAGCGGCTCTTATCTGGTCGGAGTGTGTCCGAATGACCGATGCTCTGGACGATGAGACCCTGATGGCCCAAGCCCGGCGGCTCGACACCCGAACCTTGTACGGCGCGTTCCGGCTCGATCCCGTCACCGGTTTGCAAGTGGGCCACGAAGTGGTGACAGTCCAATGGCAGAACGGCCGCCGTCGCGTGGTGTGGCCCCGTGAAAGCGCCGAATCCGCATGTTCTTGAGGCTTCGCGATATGTTGGGATTCGGGTAGGGATTGGGGTCCTTGTTTAGGGGTTGAGGCCTCGCTGGAATTGGCGGTGTAAGCATTGCCTATCCAGGAGGCCTCAATGAGTTTCGATGTTATGAGGGTGCGGTTGCACCTGCGTGGGGTTCGTGTGACCGGTGTGGTGGTGGACACCCTCACCGAGTTGGTGGTGGGGGTGGTTTCTGTCAGGAAGTTGTCGTCGTGTCCGTTTTGTGGTCGTTCGTGCCAGCGGGTTCATGACCGTCGCCGGAGGGAGATCCGTGATCTGGAGATCAGCGGCCGTCCGACGGTGCTGTTATGGACCCAGCGGCGGTTCGTGTGCAACCATTGTGGAAAGCGTCATATGGAAACCCATCCCCAGTTCGAGGGTGGTCTCACTCGCCGGTTGGCGCGCAGGCTGGTCCAAGACGCTCAGGTGATGCCTATTTCGGCGGTGTCCCGCCGCCACCGTGTGGGGTGGCATCAGGTGATGGGACTGCTCTGTGACTGGTCCGGGCTGATCCAGACGCAGCGTCGTAAACAGTCCTGTCGGGTGTTGCTGATCGATGAGACCTCGATCAGCAAACGGCATCGTTATGTGACCGTGATCCCCTAGCGGTGACACCGGGGAGCTGTTGGCCATGATCGAAGGACGCTCCAAAGCTGCTCTGAGCAGGTTTTTCATTGAGCAAGGACCCAGATGGTGTCACAGTGTGCGCACGGTGGTCACTGACGGTTCCCACTCCTACCGGGCAGCTATTCATTGTTATCTTCCCGGAGCCCGTCATGTCCTGGACCGCTTCCACGCTGTCCGCTGGTTCACCCAAGGACTGACCCTGGTACGCAGAGAACTGCAACGCCGCCAGCCGCCCGGTGTGAAACCCGCCTTCCATCCGGACCTGCTTTCGCGCCCGGTTCGCTCTTCTCAAAAGACATGACCACCTTACTGGAACCGAACAGAGACGCCTCGACCGGCTATTTGCCGCTCATCCGCGTCTTCGGGTGGCTTGGGACGCTCTACAAGAGCTCTACGGCCTCTATCAGGCCAACGACCTCCAAGGCGCCCTCGACGCTCTCCAACGTTTCGGGGACCTGTACGACAGCGGGCAGATTCCCGAGTACCACGACACCGTGGACACCATCCTCAACTGGTCAGACGAAATCCTGAACTGGCACCACAGCCGCCGTTCCAACGGACCCCTCGAAGGCACCAACAACCTAATCCAAACCCTCCGCAGAACCGCACACGGCTTCACCAACCCCCAAAACTACGCCGCCCGAGGACTCCTCCTAACATGAACCCCACCACCAACCAGCCAGACCACAATCCCACGAATTCGCGAAGGGCCATGTTCTTTAGCGTTGGCAAAAGGTTTTCAATTCAATTCCTAAGTGCTCTCGATGGCCAAACCCTGGCAAGTTGTCAAATAGGAGCCAACGGCTTTAACTACTGTTGTAAGTGTGGGAGGCTTCACATTTACTGCATTATTACAATGTCCGGCAAGCATGAAGGTAGCATGGCTGAAAAGGTGTTGACGGGGAAGGAACGAGCATGACAGGTAAGTTGGCTGGTATCTGTGCCCGGAGACCATGGGTAACAGTCGGTGTCTGGGTTGTGGTACTGGTCGTGGCGCTGGGACTCGTCCAAGCCCTTCTTCCCAGCGCCACCACTACCGAATTCCGGCTGGGCGCCAGCTATGAATCGGAACAAGCAGCCGCCCTTTTGGAGGAAAGGCTCCGGGGGCCTAAACCGGTAGCGGAACTGGTCATAGTCCAGTCCCCGTCCCTGACTGTCGATGATCCCCAATTCCAGGCCAAGGTCGAATCTGTCTATGCCCAGATCACCGCATTGGGACCTGACCTGGTGGAATCCGGATCCCACTATTACTTGACCAACGACTCGGTGCTGGTGTCTCCGGACCGTAGGACCACCATATTGAGCTTTGTCCTGGCCGGGGACTTCAAAGAGGCGACGGAGAACGTCGAGAATGTCATTCACGTAGTCGATGGTGAGGACCGGGTGGACGGCTTTCGGGTGCTCATCGGTGGCGACGCCAGCGTGGCCTTCGAGAACAACGAGTTGAGTGCGGAAGACCTGGAGAACGGAGAGCGGGTCGGCATTCCTGTCGCGCTGATCATTCTGCTGACCCTGTTCGGCTCTGTCGTCGCCACCCTGCTGCCGTTGGGGCTGGCCATTGTTGCCATAGTCCTGGCGTTGGGTGCAGTGGGAGTCATCGGCCAAGTCTTCGAATTGATCTTCTTTGTGACGATGATGATTACGATGATCGGGCTTGCGGTCGGTATCGACTATTCGCTGCTGATCGTATCCCGATTCAGGGAGGAGTTGGACGGCGGCCTCGGAGTGAAAGACGCGGTCGCAAAGACAGGCGACACCGCTGGCCGCACCGTGCTGTTCAGCGGCACCACCGTGGTGCTGGCCCTTGTCGGCATGCTCATAGTGCCCGTATCTTTCTTTCGATCAATCGGTTTGGGAGCCATCCTGGTGGTCATTACTGCTTTGGCCGCCACCCTCACGCTCTTGCCCGCCGTGCTTTCGCTTCTCGGCCCAAAGGTGAACTCGCTGACCGTTCCGTTCCTAGCAAGGTTTTCACTCAAGAGTCCGCAGGCCGAGGAACACGGATTCTGGGAGAAGGTGACCAAAGTCGTCACTCGGTATCCCATCGTCAGCATCCTCCTCACCAGCATCCCGCTGATTTTTCTAACGTTCTTCTATTTCGACATCAGCACGGGACTGAACGACGTCAACACCTTCCCCGACAAATCGAAAACCAAGGAGACGTTCACCGTCTTCGAAGAGGAGTTCTCAATCGGGGAGGTCAGTCCGGCCGGGGTGCTCAGTCCAGCGGAGATTGTCATCGATGGAAACATCGGGGATCCACAAGTGCAGCAGGCGGGTTTGCGGTTGGTGCAGTATCTCCAGGACGACCCCGACTTCCCGGTCCCACCCCAGCCGCAATTCAATTCCCAAGGTGACCTCGCTCTGCTGTCCCTTCCGTTCCCGGGCGAGCCCAACAGCCGAAAAGCGACGGAAAGGCTGACCAGAATCCGCGAGGAGTACATTCCGGCGGCCTTTGAAGGCGTTCCGGCGGAGGTCTATGTCGGGGGTGTGACAGCTGCGGCCACCGACTTCTATGGCATCGTTGATGTGTATACGCCCATCGTCTTTGTATTCGTTCTTGGTCTCAGCTTTATCTTGTTGATGCTGGTTTTCCGCTCGATAGCCATCCCCATCAAGGCCCTCATCATGAATCTGCTCTCGGTGGGCGCCACGTATGGACTATTGGTGCTGGTGTTCCAGAAGGGGGTCGGCATAGATCTCCTGGGATTTCAACGCGCCGAGGTTATCGACGCGTGGATACCTTTGTTCCTCTTTACCATCCTGTTCGGGCTCTCTATGGACTATCACGTGTTCCTGCTGAGCCGCATACGTGAACGCTACGATCAGACCGGGAACAACGCCCAGGCGGT
Organism: Acidimicrobiia bacterium; assembly: GCA_965261135.1. GTDB lineage: Bacteria > Actinomycetota > Acidimicrobiia > Spongiisociales > ZC4RG35 > Bin76. The sequence goes on along the minus strand of OZ253443.1, from coordinate 2,280,196 downwards.
GGCCTATGGACTGCGGTCCACCGGAGCCATGATCACCGGCGCCGCGCTGATAATGGTTGCGGTGTTCGGTGGATTCGCGTCGGGCGAGACTATCGTCAACCAACTAGTCGGATTCGGGCTGGCCGTAGCGGTACTCTTGGATGCGACTTTGGTAAGGTCGGTGTTGGTGCCGGCCAGCATGGAGGTGCTGGGTAGACGAAACTGGTACTTGCCGTCCTGGCTGAACTGGTTACCTGATTTGCGAGTGGAATCGGAAGAGACATGAGGTTTGCTTCACGATCATCTGAAACGGGGCTACAGAGGTGCGGGCGCCGATGAAAGTACCCACAGACTATAAGGTGGGCTATGAAAAAGCCCGCGCCCTCTTCCCTGGTGTCGCGGACAAATACATTGCGCACACACTTCATGGAGATCCGCTGGGCACAGCGGTGACGGATGACCTCTCGAAGTTTGGCCCCCGAAAATCAGGTCAACTCATCCAAGCAGCCATGGAAGGAGATGAGGAGGCTCTTCGGGACGCTCCAGACTCGTTGCGAGAACTCTTCAGAGAAGCGGAAACGGTGCCGGAGTGGCTCAATTATTCAGATTTGGCCCCGGCTGTCCGCATGTTTCATAGGAACACGCAAACTGTTCTGGGTGCATTCGTCGCAGGCGTTCTGATAGAAGGCTTTACAACGAACATTGCACAGTCCTTTTTCATCACCGGGCGGGTGCGTGATCAGGGCATCAGGCGTTTGGGGCAGAATAACCGGCACATGATGGAGATATTTCTTCCCGGCGGCATGTACAGGTATGGAGACGGCTGGAAACTATCGGTGCGCATCAGAATTATTCATGCACGGATAAGGCACCTCCTGAACAATTCGGAAGAGTGGGATGCAGAAGCCTGGGGCGAGCCGATCAGCATGGCGCACTTGGGTTACGCCATTTCCGCCTTTTCAGCAAGGTTGCTGATTCACATGAAAACCTTGGGCGCTAAGTACAACGACGAAGAGCACGACAGCTTCATGACCGTTTGGCGCTACTCCGGTTACCTGATGGGCATTCCCGACACCATCCTATTCCAGGATGCCGATGAAGCCTTGGAGTTGTATCGCGTCGGCCTGATGTGCGAGCCTAATCCCACAATTGAATCGGTCTCGATGGCGCATTCTTTGGTGAACTCGGCGCCTTTGGTTGCCGGGGTGACCGAACCAGGTCCCCGTCGCGATTTGGCTAAATATGTGTTCCGTATTTCTCGCGCGCTCATTGGAAAGGAGGTTGCCGAGTCACTGGAGTATCCTCGGCTCTCCCCCTTTGGAGCTATCGGGTGGTTCAAAACGCAACAGCGTTATGGCCATATTCTGAATAGGCTGAAGCCGGGCGGTCGCCAGGAAAGCAACTTCACCAGATTCACGTCCTTGCTCGATTCGTCGTTGTACGACGAAGAAGGAATTCGCTACACATTGCCCGACCACGTCTACTCTGAAGAGTCCACGACTTGGTGATGTCGGCGGACGAGTGATTTTCTAGCTGCGCTAGCCGCCATTTGGCAAATAAAAAGCTCAAGAGCGCCCTTTCTAAAGAATGCCCGCCGAACCTGTGGGTTGGCGATTAAATCCTTGGCGGGGCCCTGGTAGGTGTTGCGTCCCATCTCTAGTGCGTATCCTCGATGGCTGGCTTCAAGTCCTTGGTGGGGGTTTTGCTCGATCATCAGCACCGTGAGCCCGATTTCTCGGTTGAGTCGACGGATTGTCTCGAATACCTGGTGAGTGATGATCGGCGCCAGTCCCGCCGACGGTTCATCCATCAATACCAGACTCGGCTTATGCATGAGCGAACGGGCCGATCTCGAGCATGCGCTGCTCGCCACCCCCTGCCATCGTGCCGGCGGCCTGTTTGGAACGCTGGACGGCGCCCATCGGCTTGGCGGTGTTGACGCCCCGGTCAGAACAGGCGCCTCGTCCTGGCCGAGATCGGTGACCCCACCCGGTTCGCTAACGGCGCCAGGCTAGCGTCCTACGCCGGTCTGGCGCCCACCAACCGACAATCCGGCCGATCGATCAGCAAAACCACCCAATCGCTAGTGTTGGTCCTTTGTGAGACGATGAGGCGTGTTTTTTGCAGCTTTAATGTTGGTGGGGGTATCGGTTCTCCTGGTTCCGTCTCCTGTTGGCCTGGAGGTTTCCGATGTTCCCGGCCCGGAAGCTGGCGTGTCCGGTTCCGGGCGGTTCTCTGGATCGGTTCCTCGGGGTGGTGGCTTGGGCGCTGACTCGGTGGATGGTGAGGCGGCGCAGGCTTCCGGGTTGTTGGTGACCGCGGAGGGGAGTGGTTCGGGATCTTTTGCGGCGGTTTCCGCCGGGGTGGCGCATTCGTGTGGTTTGCGGACCGATGGGTCGATCCTGTGCTGGGGCGCCAACCACTTTGGACAGGCGTCTGCGCCGGACGGTTCGTTTTCCGCGGTTTCTGCCGGTGGGGCGCATTCGTGTGGGGTGAGGGCGGATGGGTCGGTGGTGTGTTGGGGGTTCAACGAAGATTGGCGAGCTACTGCGCCGGGCGGTACGTTTACTGCTGTTTCCGCAGGCGTGCGGCATTCGTGTGGTTTGCGGACCGATGGGTCGGTGGCGTGCTGGGGCGCCAACCATTTTGGGCAGGCGTCTGCGCCGGACGGTTCGTTTTCCGCGGTGTCGGTCGGCGTGGTGCATTCGTGTGGTTTGCGGATCGATGGGTCGGTGGTGTGCTGGGGCAATAACGATGATGAGAAGGCGAGCGCGCCGGAGGGTTCCTTCACTGCCGTTTCGGCAGGCGGCGAGCATTCGTGTGGTTTGCGGATCGATGGGTCGGTGGTGTGCTGGGGCAATAACGATGATGAGAAGGCGAGCGCGCCGGAGGGTTCCTTTACTGCTGTTTCCTCCCGGTGGTGGCATTCGTGTGGGGTGAGGGCGGATGGGTCGGTGGTGTGCTGGGGCAACAACGCCTTTGGACAGACGAGCGCGCCAGACGGATCGTTTACTGCTGTTTCCGCCGGGCGGGAGCATTCGTGTGGGGTGAGGGCGGATGGGTCGGTGGTGTGCTGGGGCAACAACGCTTTAGGACAGACGAGCGCGCCGGGGGGTCCGTTCACTGCCGTCTCCGGCGGCTGGCGTTATTCGTGTGGGGTGAGGGCGGATGGGTCGGTGGTGTGCTGGGGCAATAACGATGATGAGAAGGCGAGCGCGCCGGAGGGTTCGTTCACTGCGGTCTCCGCCGGAGCGTTTCACTCGTGTGGTTTACGGGCCGATGGGACGATCCTGTGCTGGGGCGACAACTCTGGTGGGAGGGCGAGCGCGCCGGGGGGTTCGTTCTCTGCGGTGTCTGCCGGTGGTGTGCTTTCGTGTGGGGTGAGGGCGGATGGGTCGGTGGTGTGCTGGGGGGCCGACTCTGGTGGGCAGGTGAGAGCGCCGGGGGGCGCGCCTTCTGCGGTGTCTGTCGGGATGGCGCATTCGTGTGGGGTGCGGGCGGATGGGTCGGTTGGGTGCTGGCGCCGTAACGTTCTGGGGCCGGCCGGATCATTTTCTGCGGTTTCCGCTGGCTTGGCGCATGTGTGTGGGTTGCGGACCGAAGGGTCGGTGGTGTGCTGGGCCAACGACAGCTATGGGCAGGCGTCTGCGCCGGAGGGTTCGTTCACAGCGGTCTCTGCCGGCGGGGCGCATTCGTGTGGGGTGCGGGCGGATGGGTCGGTGGTGTGCTGGGGGGCCGACCATCTTGGGCAGGCGTCTGCGCCGGAGGGTTCGTTCACTGCGGTTTCTGCCGGTGGGGAGCATTCGTGTGGTTTGCGGGCCGATGGGTCGATCCTGTGCTGGGGCTACAACTCCGAGGGGCAGGCCGGTTCCCCGGAGGGTTCGTTCACTGCCGTGTCCGCCGGCTTGGAGCATTCGTGTGGGGTGCGGGCCGATGGGTCAGTTGAGTGTTGGGGGGATAATGCTGTGTTTATTTCGACGGCTGGTTCGGGTGGTTCCGGGCCGGCCGGGGCTGTGGTGGACAGGTTCGCCGATGATGCTGGGAGCCCCCACGAGGATGACATCAACCGTATAGCAGAGTTGGGTATCACCCTCGGGTGCGCTACCCGACCCGAACCCAGATTCTGTCCTGATGGTCATGTGACCCGGGCGGAGATGTCCGTTTTCCTTCTACGCGCCATCGGGCAGCCCGATCCCCAGCCCACCGGCGCCAACCCCTTCTCTGATGTTCCCGATGACGTGTGGTACACCAAATACGCTCTCAGGTTGGCTCAGATGGGAGTGGACACCGGCGAGAACGGTGAATGGCGTCCCGTTGATCCGTTGACCCGGTTGGAGATGGCCCAATGGTTGACCCGGATGTTCGACCACATCTCTCCCACCACCAGCCCCCGGGGACTGTTCGGCGATGTGGACACCGAGCATTGGGAGGTGGTGGAGGGCCTCTACCACGTTGGAGTCACCAGGGGATGCTCCGCCCAGCCGCTCTTGTACTGTCCCGACCAGCCGGTTACCAGAGCACAAATGGCGTCGTTCATCATCCGAGCCCTGTCAATAACACCTACAACAAGCAAAACATCACCGGTCTTCGGGGGGCCAGGGCCGTAGTCCCGTTGCCGTGTCTAGCTGTTCGGTTGTCAGGCCTGAACGCGGACCCTGTCTTTATTTAGCGTTTGTTTTGCCAACTTAGTGATATGGGGTGATATTTTGTCACACCCCCACTTCATACTGATAGATATGAACAAAACAACTATCAACCGACAGGTGGTGAACGAGGCCCGGGTGTTGGCGCCCAACCTGGCGGTCTCAGAGGCGACGGTGGAACAACTCCACGATCGGGTGCAGTCCACCATCCGCTCAGAGAACCAACTGGCCGGGATCCGCGCCGAAGCGGTTGCCGAGCTGCAGCGGCGGGAAGGAACCGAACTGACCGAAACCGTCTTGCGAGAAGGCGGTTTGCGGTCCCGCCGCCGGGCACGCTCGGAAGTGGAGACCGCGGTGGAACTTCAGGGACTGCCGGAGACTTCCAAGGGGTTACGGAACGGAGAGATCCCATACGACAACGCCCGGATCATTGCGGGTGCTTCCCAGCGGGGAGAGATAAACGAGAACGAACTAGGGGACGCGGCCCGTACCCAGTCACCGGACAAGTTCTCGGGAACCGTGCGAAAGCACGAACAGCAACGTTCCCAAGATGACGGCATGGGAATGTTGGAGCATCAGCGGTCTCGGCGGTTCGCCAAGGTCAAGACTGATCCTGACGATGGGATGACGGTGTTGTTTGGGCGGTTCGATCCCATCACGGGCGCGCGGATCGAGACAGCGCTGTCACAGAAGATGGACGAGTTGTGGCGAGAAGAGGACCCCCGGAATCGGGCCACTGCGGGGCAGCGGATGGCCGATGCCCTCCATCTGCTCCTCACCAGTGGTGACGGGGAAAAGAATGGTCGGTCCCGGGGGGCGAGGTTGTTGCTGATCGCCGACTACGACGTTATCACCGGAGAACTCCGCAACGGTCGCCTACCTGAAGGAACCCCCATCCCCGTCCAGAAGATCCGTGACCTGGCCTGTGATGCCGAGGTCCTACCTGCCATTTTCCGGGGGGCCTCCCAGCCGTTGGATTTGGGAAGGGCCAGGCGGATCGCCAGTCCCGCCCAACGTATCGCCCTCATAGCGCGGGACCGAAACTGCGTGGGGTGCGGTGCTTCGGCCTCCTGGTGTCAGGCCCATCACATCATCCCCTGGCAGCCGGGAGGCCCTACCGACCTCAACAACCTAGTCCTGCTATGCAGCAGATGCCACCACAAAGTGCACGACGACGGATGGCAAATACGCCGAACCACCCCCGGACAGTATTTACTCCGCCCACCACCCACCCGTTACGGACGCCCGCCCCCTCGGCGCAACCCCAACAGCCGACGACACCTGGCCAAACAAAGAAAATAACCCACATCCTTACCCATCACAAGAGAGTCTGATTACTGCCGGAAGGACCTGCCACATGGACAAGGGCCTGACTGCGGGAGGTGTGTCGGCCTGGTGTTCACATACGGAATACGCCAAAGGAACTGGTCCCCTTCACGGGGCCGGAATGGACTGCCGACAAGGCGATACCCAGCACGGTGCGGGTGTCACGGGGATCCACCAGCCCATCGTCCCAGATGCGGGAAGTGGCGAAGTAGGCCAGTTCCTCCGCGGAGATCTGGTTTTCGATCTTCGCTCTTATCGCCGCGTCCAGTTCTTCGTCGTATGGCTCCCCGCGGCTCTCTGCGGCGGCTCGGCGGATGATGGACATCACACCGGCCAATTGCTTCGGTCCCATCACCGCGATCTTGTGATTGGGCCATCCGAACATGAAGCGAGGCTCGTATGCCCTTCCTGACATTCCGTAATTGCCAGCCCCGTAGGAAACTCCCGCCAGAAGGGAGATGTGAGGGACTGTCGAGTTCGACACCGCGTTGATCATCTTCGCCCCGTCCTTGATGATCCCCCGCTGCTCATAGTCGCGTCCCACCATGTAGCCGGTGGTGTTGTGGATGAAAATGATGGGCAGGTCATAGCGGTTGCACAGCATGATGAACTCGGTGGCCTTGTGGGCCTCCTCGGAGAAAATCACGCCTTGCTGATTGGCCACCACCCCCACCTGGAAACCGTGCACCGAACCCCAACCGGTCACCAACGACGGTCCGTACAGTGTCTTGTACTCGTCGAACACGGAGCCGTCCAGCACCCTTCCCAGGAGTTCGCGCATATCGAAGGGGATTCGCAGATCCTGAGAAATGAGTCCCAGCAGGTCCTCCGGGTCGTGGACCGGCTCGGTGGCGGACCGGGTGGGCCCGTATCCTTGCTTGCGCCAGTTGAGGTGGGCTACGATTTGCCGGCCAATCCGCAGGGCGTCCAATTCGTCCACCGCGAAGTAGTCGGACAGACCCGATACCCGGGAGTGCATCTCCGCCCCGCCCAGTTCCTCGTCGGTGGATTCCTCTCCGGTGGCCATCTTCACCAGGGGAGGACCCCCCAGGAACACCTTGGCGCGTTCTTTGACCATCACCGCATAGTCGGCCATGCCCGGCAGGTAGGCGCCGCCTGCGGTGGAGTTGCCGAACACCAGCGCCACGGTGGGGATGCCCAGCTGGGAAAGGCGGGTGAGGTTGCGGAAAGTCGCCCCGGCGCTCACGAACACTTCGGACTGTTCGGGAAGGAGCGCGCCGCCCGACTCCACAAGGCTGATCAGCGGCAGCCGGTTGACTCGGGCGATCTCCTGGGCGCGCATGCCTTTTACGGTCCCGATCCGGTGCATTGATCCCGCCTGGCTGGTGGGATCGTTGGCGGAGATCACACACTCCACCCCCTCCACCACCCCTATCCCGGTGACCAGATTCGCTCCGAGGTTCTTGTCGGTTCCCCAGCACGCCAGGGTGGAGAGTTCCAAAAAGGGAGAGTCGCGATCCACCAGCAATTCGATGCGCTGGCGAGCCAGGAGCTTCCCCCGGCCCAGATGACGCTTGACGTATTTAGGGCCGCCACCCTCCCGGGCTTGGGCCATTAGTTGCTCGAACTCTGAAAGTGTGGCCTTACTGGCCCCCCGATTGGCCTGGAAATCCGGGGATGACCGGTCGATCTTGGTGGGCAGTACTGGCATCGACGCTGGGAAGGCTACCTTCTCCGAAGGCTATATCCTCTAAGGCTGTGAGCTATCAACACATTCAAATCGAGACCGATGGGCACATCGGCTGGCTGTGGCTGAACCGTCCCGAAAAGATGAACGCTTTCTCTGCCGACCTGTGGGAGGATTTGCCTCGGGCAGTGGAGGAGTTGGGGGTCCGTCCAGAGGTGCGGGTGATAGTGGCGGCAGGCCGTGGTCGCGCGTTCACGGTGGGAATTGATCTCAACATGCTGGGGGACTTGGCGCCGGGGGGAGGTTCACCCGCAGCTGCCAAACATGCCCTCTTCCGCCGTCTGAAAGAACTGCAGGGTTCCTTCACCGCCTTGGAGCGTTCTCCCGTTCCGGTGATCGCTGCCGTGCACGGGTGGTGCATCGGGGCGGGCATGGATCTGATCACCGCCTGCGACATCCGTCTGGCCGCGGCCGACGCGGTGTTCTCGGTGCGGGAGACCCGGATGGCAATGGTGGCTGACATGGGAACCCTGGAGCGGCTGCCCAAGGTGGTGTCGGCGGGTCATGTGGCGGAGCTGGTTTACACCGGGAAAGACATAGACGCGGCCCGCGCCGAACAGATGGGGCTGGTCAACCAGGTGTATTCCGACCAGGAATCCCTGATGGCGGGTGCCCGGGAATGGGCGGAGCAGGTCGCTGCCAACTCTCCTATGGCGGTGCAGGGGGCCAAAGCGGTGCTCTCCGCCGAGGAGGGACGGTCGGTGACCGAAGCCCTGGACTATGTAGCCCTGTGGAACGCTGCTTTTTTGGAGTCCGAGGACCTGTACGAGGCGATGGCCGCATTCATGGAGCGCCGGCCTCCCCGTTTCACTGGCAACTGATCAGGCCGGGGTCTCGGGGGCCCAGCGGTGCACCGAGGGGGGATTGCGAAATCCGAGCTCTGTGCAGAGCGCCTGGTATTCGACGCGGCGCACGCCTCGCCAGAGAATCTCGTCCAAGGTCTTGCTGACGGGAGCATCCCGCCGCAGGGTGGTCAGCTCCCGGAACAAAAGGGCGTCGTCCTGGCGCTCGCTCAGGTTTCGGGCCAGGCGCGCGGCGCCCCGCACCGTGACCTCCCAGTCGGCCGGGTTGGGGGGGATGTACTCCAAGTGTCCGTAATGTCCGAGCACTGCCGCCGAGGACTTGGCGCCCCAGCCGGGGATGCCGGGGATGCCGTCGGCGGAGTCTCCCACCAGCGCCAGATAGTCGGGGATGGAGGCCGGCGCCACCCCGAACTTGGCCACCACCCCCGAAGCGTCCAGCATTTGGTTCTTTCGGCGGTCGAAAGTTACCACATGACGGCCCGATACGCACTGGGTGAGGTCCTTGTCGGGGGTGACCAGGATCACCCGCTCTGACTGGGGAGAGAAGCGATGGGCGCCGCTGGCCAGGGCGTCGTCGGCTTCGAATTTGATCATCCCCCACACCGTCACTCCCAGCGTCTCAAAGGCCCGCTCGGCCAATCCGAACTGGGACATGAGATCTTCGGGGACTCCCACCCCGGTCTTGTAGCCGTCATAGAGGTCGTTGCGGAAGCTCTCGAGTATGGTGTCGGTGGCCGCGGCGATGTGGGTGAGCTGGGGATCTCGCAGGAGCGAGAGGGTGGTGTTCAACAACCCGTAGACCGCTCCCACTTCCCGGCCATCCGGCGAGGTGCGGGAAGGGAAACCGAAGTACGCACGGAAAAGTTCGTATGTACCATCAAGCAGATGAACGAGCATCCCAATGATGGTATGAGTGATCCCGAAGATGGTCAAGCCGACGCCGGCGAAGCCGGTCGGGGTGAGGAAGCCGAGTTGGGCGAGGAAGTGATCGAGGGAGAGGACGAATCAGGTTGCCGGGACGCCGGCGAAGAGTTGGATTATCTCCGGGCCAGGTTTCGCTCCAGCTATCAGGAGGGAGCGGCGGAAGGCCCTTCCCGGGAGGAGGTTATAGGCGCCTTCCGCATATTGGGAGAGGCCCTTACCCATATAGCGGCCGGCGCCGGGAACACTCTGAAAGACCCCCAAGTAAAGCAGCAGGTTAAAAAGACGACGTCCTCCGCCATTTCGGCGATCAGTGGGATTCTCCTGGATTGGAGCGCCGACTTGCGGAGCCGTCTGTTGGACAAAGAGGAGCGGGAAACCGAACCCGGCGCGCATGTCAAACCTGCCTCCACCGAGCCAGCCGCTGATGCTGGCCCTGAAGACTCCGATGCCGAGGATGCCGCTCCGGACACATTCCCCCCCAGCCCCTGAGCCAATGAGGGATCCCCGATGGCCTTGATGACCGTTGCGGAGTTGGCCGGGCGGCTTTCGGACCCCGCAGTGGTGATATGCGACGTCCGTTGGTATCTCGCCGACCCCCGCCAGGGCCGGCTCGAATTTGCGCACGAGCATCTGCCGGGTGCGCGTTTTGTCGACTTGGATACCGACCTGAGCGGAACGGAGGGGCCGGGCCGCCACCCCTTGCCGCCGGTGGAGGATTTCACCCGCACCCTGGGGCGAATGGGCATCGGCCCCGGCCACACGGTGGTGGCCTACGATTCGTCGGGAGGCGCCATCGCCGCCCGCCTGTGGTGGATGCTGGACTCGATAGGACATCGGTCGGTGTTTGTGCTGGACGGGGGGTTCGGGGCCTGGGCGGGGGCAGGTCTGTCGCTTACCGCGGAGCTTCCCCAGGCATCCGTGGTTGACTACCCGGCGCCGAGTGGTTGGAAGGGGGTGGTGGACGGCGACGAGGTGCGCTCGATATTGGGTCGCCGACCGCTGCTGGACGCCCGCTCCGAGGACCGCTACCGGGGTGAAAACGAGGTGACCGATCCCCGGGCCGGGCACATCCCCACCGCCCTGAGCGCCTTTTACGGGAAAAACCTGGCGTCCACAGGGCGGTTCTTGCCTCTGGATGCGCTGCGGCAGCGCTTTGAGGAGTTGGGCGTGAACCAATCGGAGGCCGGTGCGATCACATATTGCGGAAGTGGGGTCACGGCCTGTCACAACCTCTTGGCCATGCGCCTCGCCGGGTTCTCAGGGCTCTTATATGAGGGATCCTGGAGTGACTGGTCCCGGCGGTCCGAGCCTCTGGTGGCGACCGGTACGAGTCCGGGAGAGGCCCCCCCGATCTGAGAGATGCGCGGGCGCGCCGGAGGTGAGTAGATCCCTCCAATCTCGGGGAACTTTGTTCACCACCGGAGGTATTCTTAAGAGTTATGCGTTCCTTCTTATCTCGTTCTCACCATAGGATCGCCGGGGCGCTGGCTGCGGCGCTGGCTTTGGCGGTTGGTGAGTTGATCGCCGGGATATCTCCGGCTTCCGTCTCCCTCACCGAAGCGGTAGGGGGTCTGGCGATCGACTACGTTCCCCCGCCTGTCAAGGACTTCGCTATTGCGGTGTTCGGGATTTACGACAAGCTGGCCCTGATCATCGGAATGGTGGTGGTGACCGTGTTGCTGGGGGCCCTGGTCGGAAAGTGGGCAGCTCGCCGTTGGGCAGCGGCTGTATGGGTGTTTGGGCTGTTTGGCCTGTTGGGCGCCTTCTCGCTGCAACGCGAGCCGGATATGGGTTGGTTGATGTCCATCCTCAACGCGGCAGTCGCCGCCGGGATGGCGCTGGTTGCCCTCAAAGTCCTTTACCGGTTGATCCCGGCGCCCGTCTCCGAAGTCGACGAGGTCGTCATCGCTCATGACGAGGGTGGTGAGGAGGCGCCTTCGGTCTCCGAGCCCGAGGTGACGGCCATAACGCCCACGGATGTGTCTCGGCGGAAGTTCTTGGCGGGAGCGGGAGCAGTATTCGGTCTGGGTGTGGCTTTGGCCGCCGGCGGTCGCTTCATGCTGGAGCGCACCAAGCAGGCTCTGGCCGGCCGGGAAGATGTCGTGCTTCCCCAGGCCACCGAGACGACGGCAACCACCAGTCCTGCTACTACTGCCGCTGCGAACTCGTCGACCACTGGAGCGGGGACCACGGCGGCTGAGGCGCAAACCACTACGACCGCCGAGGCCACTACCACCACCGGCCCTGCCGTCGAGGGAGCGGGACCGCTTCCTGCCGGGCACGCCCTGGATGTGGCGGGGATCAGCCCGATCATCACCCCCAACGAGCAGTTCTATCTGATCGACACCGCCCTCACGCCGCCGCAGGTCAACCTGGAGGAATGGAGTCTGCGGGTTACCGGTCTGGTCGAGAATCCCTACGAGATCACTTTCGACGAACTGTTGACTCGACCCCTGGTGGAACGCTATGTGACTCTGTCCTGTGTCTCCAACCAGGTGGGAGGCTCACTGGTTGGCCACGCCAAGTGGCTGGGGGTGCCGCTTAGTCTGATACTGGATGAGGCGGGCATTCTTCCCGAGGCCGAGCAGATCGTGGGGCGCTCGGTGGACGCCTTCACGGTTGGCTTCCCGTCCAGCATCCCCTATGACGGGCGGGACGCGCTGGTGGCTGTGGGGATGAACGACGAGCCGCTCCCCATCGAGCACGGGTTCCCGGTGCGGCTGGTGGTCGCCGGACTGTACGGCTATGTGTCGGCCACCAAGTGGCTGTCGGAGTTGGAGTTGACCACCTGGGACGGGTTCGACGCCTACTGGGTGCCGAGAGGGTGGTCCAAGCAGGCGCCGGTCAAGACGCAGTCGCGGATCGACACTCCCCGAGACGGGCGAATCGACGCTCGCTCAAGGCCCATCGCCGGCGTCGCCTGGGCGCCTCACCGGGGGGTCGACGGTGTGGAGGTGCGGATCGACGAAGAAGCGTGGATCGAGGCTGAGCTGTCCACCGAAATCTCTGACAACTCTTGGCGGCAGTGGAAAGTGGACTGGGATCCCGTCCCGGGCCGGTACAGGATCCAGGTGCGGGCTACCGACGGCGACGGGGTCACGCAGACCGATCTCCGCCGTCCTCCCGCTCCCGATGGCGCAACCGGCTGGCACACCATACACGTGACGGTGGTCGCCTGAGGACAATTCGGTCCGGCCCAGGAAACCCACCCGATGGATCCCGGCTTGGTGGCGGAGGGGCCCGGCGGGGTGTGGCGCTGCTGGTGGGGGTCTGATCCTCCCGAGTACCGCCGCTATCACGACACCGAATGGGGCTTTGGGGTCACTTCCGATCAACGGCTGTTCGAAAAGATCTGTCTCGAGGGTTTCCAGGCGGGTCTTTCCTGGCTGACGGTGCTTCGCAAGCGGGAGAACTTCCGGGAAGCCTTTTCGGGCTTCGATCCGAGGCTGGTGGTGGAGTTCGGAGAGAGTGATGTGGAGCGGCTGATGGCCAATGCGGGGATCATCCGCCATCGGGGAAAGATCCGCTCTGTGATCAACAACGCGGCCCGCGCCTTGGAAATGGTGACCAGCCACGGGTCCCTTTCCGCCTTTTTTTGGGAATGGGCGGAGTTCGGGTCTGCGCCGCTCCGTACGGCGCCTCCCGTTACCACCGAGGCCTCTGTCGCCTTGGCCAAGGATCTCCGCCGCCGCGGCTGGACGTTCGTCGGTCCCACCACCTGCTATGCCTTCATGCAGGCCATGGGACTGGTCAACGATCACCTGGAAGGTTGCTGGGTGCGTGAGGAGGCGGAGAGATCCCGCTGCCGGGCCGGAGGTGTGGTTTTGAATCCGGGTGGGAAAGCGGGGTAACGGACCGAGTCGATTTGGGAGGGCCTCGGGACTCCGTTTCCCGTGGGTGGTCTAGAACTCGCCGCTCTGCTGGCGGATGAAAGTGGCGGTCATCAGGTCGAGATGGCCGCCTCCGCCGTTTTCATAGAGGGTTATCTGGTTCTGGTCCTGACGTCCGGGGTGTTCTTCCCGACAGAGCTCGAAGAGATCGGCCTGGATGTCGTCATGGGTGATCAGCCCCGATCCCAGCGGGATCACCAGATCTCCGCACTCTTGGACAGCCGCGTCCCGGGAGTCCACGAAGATAGTCGCCCGGCGGATGACCTCGTCGTCCACCTCCCGGCAGTGGGGCAGGAAGGCGCCCACCAGGTCCAGATGCGTTCCCGGCTGGAGTAGCTCTCCAGAGATCAGCGGTTCGGTGGTCATGGTGGCCGTGGAGATGATGTCGGCCGAGGAAACGGCGTCCTCCAGGTGGTCGGCCACTTCTCCCCCCACCGCGGCCGCCAGTGTTTCTGCCTTGGAGCGGGTCCGGTTCCAGATCAGCACCCGCCGGAGGGAGGGTCGGACCTCCCGATGAGCGGCGATCAGGTGGGGCGCCAATCCCCCGGCGCCCACCATCAGCAACGTGCGGCTGTCCGGTCGGGACAAGAGCCGGGAGCCCAGGGCGGAATCGGCCGAGGTCTTGCGGTAGGTGAGTTCGGTGCCGTCCATGATCGCCAGAGGCCGCCCGTTGCTCCCGTCGAACAGCGCATACACTGCCTGCACCGAGGGGATAGCGGAGACGGCCGGGTTATCGGGGAAGATGGTCACCAGCTTCACTCCCAAGGATTCTCCCGGCTGCCAGGCGGGAAGGCCCATGAACACTTGCTCCGCTCCGGGTGGGGAGTAGACCACCCGCCGGACATGGGCGGGCTGATCGAGATGGCCCCGATACAGATGGTCGACCAGCATCCCGTAGGGCGCCAGCCTTGCCACTGCGGCTCGGTCAAGACAGGGGATGAAGCTCATCGACCGGCCGGCGGACAGGAGATGGGAAAACTGGTGATGCGGGAGTGATGTCCTCGGGGTTTCGGCACGCCCGATAGTCTAAACAAGCTGTCTGGAGGAGGTCCGAGACCAAATAGGGGGAACTATTCACTGTTGGAAAACGACCGGTTCGCGCTTGGGGTCGGAAAAAGCGGATATCCTCGGTAGTCAGTGTTGACGTAAAGGAAAGCTGCATGGTTCTGCAAAAGCCTTCTTTCACAGTGGGAATCGAAGAAGAGTACATGCTGATCGATCCCCAGACGAGAAACTTGATTTCGGATCCCGATCCCGCCATGTTCGGCAGATGCCAGGAGCTGTTGGGAGAGCGGGTCACACACGAGTTGCTGCGCTCCCAGATCGAGGTCAGTACCAGGCCCTACTCCTCCATCACCGCATTGGGCGAGGATCTTCGCCACCTCCGCAGAACCGTTGTAAACGCTGCCCGGGAATACGGGATGGAGGTGATCGCCTCTTCCACACACCCCTTTGCCCAGTGGTGGGAACAGCAAGTGGTGGCCGACGAACGGTATCTGATGCTGGCCGGAGATATGCAGGCTCTTGCTCATCGGCTGGTTACCGGGGGCATGCATGTCCATGTCGGCATCGAGGATCCCGAAATGCGCATCGATCTGATGGGACAGGTCACCTATTTCCTTGCCCACCTCTTGGCGCTCAGCACCTCTTCTCCTTTTTGGGGGGGCCAGGACACCGGGCTGAAAAGCTATCGCCTCAACGTGTTCCGCAGTCTGCCGCGCACCGGCCTCCCAGAGACATTTGAAAGCTGGAGCGCCTACCAGCGGCACATCGAAGTCCTGGTCGGGGCGGGAATAATCGAAGACGCCAGCAAGGTGTGGTGGGACATCCGACCCAGCGCCCGGTATCCCACTTTGGAGATGCGTATCACCGATGTTTGCACCAAAATCGAGGATGCCCTGGCGGTGGCGGCGGTATACGTCTGTCTGCTCAGCATGCTCTACCGGCTGAGAACCAACAACCAGAAGTGGCGTTCCTACGCGACTTTTCTGCTGGACGAGAACGTCTGGCGCGCTCAGCGGTATGGATCCACCGGCTCCCTCATGGATTTCGGGCAACGCCGCTTGGTACCCTTTTCGGAGTTGGCGGAGGAGATGTTGGACATCCTCAGGCCAGAGGCCGAAGAACTGGGGTGTGTACGCCAACTCAACCGGGTGCGGCAGATAGTCATGGACGGCACTTCCGCCGAACAGCAACGGTGGGTGTTCCGCCGAGCGCTCAACAGCGGCGCCAGCGAGCACGAGGCCTTGGTGCAAGTGGTGGATATGCTGGTAAGCAACACGGCGGCGAACTTGACAACCGGCGCCGACGAGTACTAGGTATAACAACCGAGAGGAAATTATGAACAACTATCCGGTCAGGATCGGTATCCAACTCCAACCCCAGCACGCCGATTACTCCAGTATCCGCGCCGCGGCCCAGAGGGCCGAAGAGATCGGGGCTGATGTGGTATTCAACTGGGATCACTTTTACCCGCTCTTTGGCGATGCGGAGGGCAAGCATTTCGAGTGCTTGACGATGCTGGCGGGTTGGGGGGAGTCCACCAGCCGGGCGGAGATCGGCGCGCTCGTGACCTGCAACTCCTATCGCAACCCTGAACTGTTGGCGGACATGGCCCGCACCATAGATCACATTTCCGGGGGGCGCTTCATTCTGGGGATAGGGTCGGGCTGGTTCCGTCGGGACTATGACAGCTTTGGATACGAGTTCGGCACCGCGGGAAGCCGGCTCGATGACCTCGGCGCGGCCCTGCCTCGCATCGAAGCCCGCTGGAGCAAACTCAATCCGCCGCCGCTCCGCAAGATACCCATTCTGATCGGGGGCATGGGAGAGAAAAAGACTCTTCGCCTGGTGGCCCGTCACGCTGACATCTGGCACGGTTTCGGTGATGTCGAAACCGTTGCTCACAAGAACTCGGTGATCGACCGGTGGTGCGAAGTAGAGGGCCGGGATCCGTCCAGTATCGAGCGGTCGTGTACTGTTCGGGACGCTACCGTCTTGGAGGGAGAGGATTATCTGGCGGTCGGGGCCACCTTCTTCGTGGTCAGTGCCAGCGGCCCGGACTACGACCTCTCCAGTCTGGAGGAGTGGGTGGCTTGGCGCGACTCAAGGAACGGCTAGCGGCCTCACCCTAACCCGTCGCCACAACTCGCAAAACAGGACTCGAACAAAGAAGAAGGGGCCCCGACGGGGCCCCTTCTCCGTATCGTTTCTTCGTCCCTGGCTACGGCAGTCCGATGCTGGGGTCGATGAATTCGTTGGTGGCTATGTCGGTGGCGGTTATGTTGGGGTCGTAGGTCTGCAGTTCTTGCGGACCGTAGATCTCCTCAAGGAGTGCGATCACCTCGTTGACCCGATCGATGTCGAAGTCGCCAATGGTGTCGTTGGGTCCGTTTCCGATCAGTCCCAGTTCGAGCTGGGCGTCATGGGAGTACTGCGCCACTCCGGGGCTGTACTGCCAGAAGCTGTTCAACGCGGCCACGATCTCCACGATTTGAGCGTTGGTAGCGGCCGGATCGGCGGCGTAGTCCACCTGGGCCTGCTGCACCATGGGCACGAACAACTCCCAGCACTCCCGATACTGCTCGACGATGTCGGGCTTGGTGGCTATGAGTTGTGGGTACATCTCCAGGCCGGAGTCGTGGATCAGCATGAAGTCGACCGGCTTGCCCCAGTCCTCGAACTCGTTCTGGTACTGGAAGGGCTCGGCGGATGCGAATCCCTGCTGCACCAGGTTCCCCTCGGCGATGAACCGGGCGGGGGACCCGTCGTAGGAGGAGTCGATCTGGTCCTGGGAGACCCAGCCCTTGCCCAACAGATAGTCGATATAGGTAGCGCCCTCGAAATACAGGAGCGTGGCGCCCGACGCTCCGATATCAGCAAAGCTGTCAAAGGAGTACACAGCCGGATCCCACATCACGATCTGAGGGTTCTTGTCACGGGGAGCCACGATTCCGACAGTGGGCTGCGAAGCGGCCAGACGCACCTGTTCGTCGGTGTTGGTGTACACCAGATGAATATCCGGATCCTGATACAGGAGAGAAGTGTCGTTTTGGAAACCGATGTACGGACCACCGGCGCGGACTTCCAGCATCACACCGGTACCGTCGATCTCGCTGGTGTAAGTCCCGTTAGTGGAGTCGATGTCCCCACCAGGACCGGCCAACTGATACAACTCCGAATGCTCAGCCTCGGGGAACCAGTCGGTTTGCACCACCAACGGACTCGGACACACATCACCCAAAGCAGCCATATCGTCCATGGCCATGTCCATAGACGGCAGTCCGATGCTGGGGTCGATGAATTCGTTGGTGGCTATGTCGGTGGCGGTTATGTTCGGGTCGTAGGTCTGCAGTTCTTGCGGACCGTAGATATCGTCGAGGAGTGCGATCACCTCGTTGACCCGATCGATGTCGAAGTCGCCAATGGTGTCGTTGGGTCCGTTTCCGATCAGTCCCAGTTCGAGCTGGGCGTCATGGGAGTACTGCGCCACTCCGGGGCTGTACTGCCAGAAGCTGTTCAACGCGGCCACGATCTCCACGATTTGAGCGTTGGTAGCGGCCGGATCGGCGGCGTAGTCCACCTGGGCCTGCTGCACCATGGGCACGAACAACTCCCAGCACTCCCGATACTGCTCGACGATGTCGGGCTTGGCGGCTATGAGTTGTGGGTACATCTCCAGGCCGGAGTCGTGGATCAGCATGAAGTCGACCGGCTTGCCCCAGTCCTCGAACTCGTTCTGGTACTGGAAGGGCTCGGCGGATGCGAATCCCTGCTGCACCAGGTTCCCCTCGGCGATGAACCGGGCGGGGGACCCGTCGTAGGAGGAGTCGATCTGGTCCTGGGAGACCCAGCCCTTGCCCAACAGATAGTCGATATAGGTAGCGCCCTCGAAATACAGGAGCGTGGCGCCCGACGCTCCGATATCAGCAAAGCTGTCAAAGGAGTACACAGCCGGGTCCCACATCACGATCTGAGGGTTCTTGTCGCGAGGGGCCACGATTCCGACAGTCGGCTGCGAAGCCGACAGACGCACCTGCTCGTCGGTGTTGGTGTACACCAGATGAATGGCAGCATCCTGATATAGCAGAGAAATGTCGTTTTGGAAACCGATATACGGACCACCAGCGCGGACTTCCAACATCACACCGGTGTCGCCGATCTCATTGGTGTAGGTTCCGTTCTCGGAATCGATCACCCCACCAGGACCGGCCAACTGATACAACTCCGAATGCTCAGCCTCGGGGAACCAGTCCGTCTGAACCACCAACGGACTCGGACACACATCAGCCAAAGCAACACCCGTCATCGCCGCTTCCGTGGTGGTGGGAGCGGTGGTGGTGGGAGGGGCGGTAGTCCCCGCTGCGACATCATCGTCGCCGTCGCCGCATGCCGTGGCCACCAAAGCCAGGACGGCCAAAGCGGCCAGCCATTTAGGCACCTTTCGAGTTGTTTTCATGAGCGATGCTCCTTTCGTTCGAACCAAATTGTTCACATAGGTGTTATCGATGTAGTTTCGACGGGTTCATGTTCTAGGTCAGGTGGTCTCGTGCCATTTGCCTACCGCCATTTTGCCGAGGAGCCCGAACCCCCAAAAGACTAGGATCCCCAGCAGGGAGGAGAAAAATAGGGCTGTGAAAAGTTGCTCGGTGAGCAACCGCGCCCGATATAGATCGAGCAGCCTTCCCAATCCGGGTATTCCCTTTCGGAAGAAAAACTCACCAACTATGGCGCCGATCACCGACAGGCCGGCGGAGATGCGGAATCCGGCGAAGATGGCGGGGAGGGCATTGGGAAACTGCAGCTTTATCAGGCGGGTGAACCGGTTTGCCCGGTGAAGGGTGAAGAGGTCGTGGAAAGAAGCGGGGGCCGACTGCATCCCAAAGAGGGTGTTGGTGATGATCGGGAAGATGGAGATTATCACACACACCACTACCCGGCTGGTGAAACCGAACCCGAGCCACAGGCCTACCAGCGGAACGATGGCCAGAATGGGGACGGTCTGGATAACCACCGCATAGGGGTAGAAGGAAGTCTCCACCCATTTTGCCTGACTCATGAAAATGGCAGAGGTCATCCCCAGCACGATGGCTATAAGCAGCCCCGACATCGACACCGCCACGGTCCAAAGCAGCCCCTCCAGCACCTGGAGGAGGTTTTGCTGGTTGACAAAGCCGACGTCGATGACTTCGTTGGGGGTGGGGAGCAAGAACTGCCGATCGGGGTGCAGGTTCAGGCTGATGGCATACCAGAGTCCCGTTGCCGCCAGCAGAACCAGGATGGGCGGCGCCATCCGGTAGGTAGAAGAACGCAGACGGGAAGCAGCGTGGCGGGGTGCGGTCATCTACTCTTCCTCATCTCTCAGCACCGCGGAGACTGCCCCGGTCAACTCGGCGAACGCCGGGTCGAAGCGGAGGTCCAGGTCGCGGGGGTAGGGGAAGGGGACTTCGAAAGCTTTGAGGATCCGGCCGGGCCGGGAGGACATCACCAGGACTTCGGTGGAGAGAAACACCGCCTCATAGAGGTTGTGGGTGATGAACACCGCCCCGAATCCCTCGAGGGCGAAGATGCGGAGCAGTTCGGCGTTGAGGTATTCCCGGGTGATTTCATCCAGGGCGCCGAACGGCTCATCGAAAAAAAACAGGGGAGGATCCAAGGTGAGCGATCTCGCCAGGGAAACCCGCATCCTCATACCACCCGAAAGGGCCGCGGGGTAGTGCCGATTGAAACCGCCCAGCCCCACCAATTCGATAGCGTCCTTGGCTCGTTGGCGGCGGTCGCGCCGGTCCAAACCGCGCAACTCGCAGAACAATTCCACGTTCTTTTGCACTGTTCTCCACGGCAACAGGGTGGCGTCCTGGAAGACGTAGCCAAGGTGTCCTTCTGCCCGGAGGACCTGCCCGGAAGTGACCGACAGCAGACCCGATCCCATACGCAGCAGAGTGGACTTTCCACAGCCCGAGGGGCCCACCACCGTCACGAACTGTCCCGGCCGCACTGAAAAAGAAACGTTGTCCACCGCATGAGTGCCGTCGGGGAAGATCTTGCTGACGTTTTCGAAGGAGATGAGAGTTGAGGAGGAACTACCGACCCGGGGCTCTCCGTGGTTTGAGGATTGGGTGTTTGAGATTATCGGTCCCCCATCCGTGTCTTGAGGCGATTGCTTCCAGAGGCGACCACTACGCCCTCCCTCATGGTAATCCGCTCGGGACGAAGGGAAAGGGCCTCGTTGAGGGTACTTGCCTCCACCAGCGTCAGGTCGGCGGTCTCGCCCGCCCGGAGGGTGGACCGGCCGTCGCTGAGGGAGGCCAAGAACTGCGCATCGTCATAGAAGTGCCCGGCCAGTCTGGCCAGGTAGCCGATCTCCAGGGTGTCGGCGGTGGGGAAGGGGCAGAAGGTGTCGTCCACGTTGTCCACCCCCAGTCGGACATGCACCCCTTCGGAGAGGAGCAGGTTGATGGGCGCCAGGGCCCGGCGGGGTGAGTGAGTGTCGTGTTCGTGGAGGATGAGATTGGTGCGGGGTAGGCAGATAACGGTTATCCCCAATCCGGCTAAGCGTTGGGCCAGGGCGCGGGATCGGCTTTCGGGGAGGGCGCTAAGTACGCAGCTGTGGCTGAAGGAGACCCGGCCCGCCAAGTTGTGGCGCTCAACCTCATCGAGGGCAAAGTCCATGAGCATGTGGGTGGGGTCCAGAGTTTCGTCGATGTGAAGGTCCGCCTTGACCCCGGTGCGGGCGGCGAGTTCCATGATGCTGCTGACCGACTGTCGGGGATGGGAGTCGTGATTGGGCGATCCTCCGATTAGTTGGTATCTGCCGAGAGTGAGGTCTTGATGGAGGCGTTCGACTTCTTCGGGGTCGGTCAAGGCGTCCAACACCGCAAAGGCGACCAGTTCGATCTCCATACGTTCCACCATCTCCTCCCGGACTTCGCCCATGACCGGCCAGCGGGGAGCGGCGAAGTTCTTGGGGTAGTGCAGCACGTGGCCCCGGGCGCGGGTGGCGCCGTTGGCCGACAGGGTGGAGAAGAGACGCCGGGCGCGCAGCGCGGCGGTTTCGGCTATGTACCCCTCGGGTCGCCCCCCCATCTCGATGGCGTCCTCCAGGGAACGGGGCGGACGAGGAGAGCCAACATAGGCGCGGTCGGGGTGGAGATGAGGCTCGGCGAAAGCGGGCAGGGCCAGGTGTGAGGCGCCGGCGGGAGATTCGGGGTGGGCGGCAGGAGGTTGGATCGACTTGATAAGGCCACGGCGGAAAGAGACTACTTGGGGTTGGTCGTATCCGGGGACGATCACCGGGCCGATGGCTTCGGGCCGTTCACCCGCGGTCAACCGGTGGGGGTGGGTGATCATCGGTGCGTGTTACCGGTAGAGGTCGGTGGTCAGTGGGATGTCTCTGCCCTCCAGCCCGGCCCGATGCCGGATCGCCGCGGCTCGACCACGCGCCTCGACGTGGAGGCCGGCTTCGCCTATTCCCAGCACCCGGCCGTCCCGGTAGCAGGGACGCCCGTCCACCCAAGTCTCAGACACGGAGGCAGTGGATACCGACCAGACCAGCGCTGAGAGAGGATCTCCATATGGCACCCAGTCGGGATGGTCGAGATCCCAAAGCACCAGGTCGGCTTTTTTCCCAACCTCCAAGGATCCGATCTCGGTCTCCATGCCAAGCGCCGTCGCCCCATCGATGGTGGCCATCCGCAGCGCCCGTGTTGCTCCCAGAAGTGAAGCATCCATCCGGGCGTCCTTGAACAGGCCGGCGGCCAGATGGACCTGTCGGTGCAAGTTCAGATTCCCCGAGGCCGAGACACCATCGGTTCCCAGGCCCACGGTTACTCCTGTTTCCATCATCTCCGGATATTTGCCGATGGCGGTGGCGCCTTTGGCGAGTTTAAGGGAAGTGGAGGGACAGAAAGCGACTTTGGTCCCATGGTTGGACAACAGTTCCACCTCCTCGGGCGTCACGGCCACCGCATGGGCGATCACCAGGTTGTCACCCAGTCCACCTGCCCGGGCAACCCGGGTGATGGGCCAGGTTCCATGGCGGCGCTGGGAGATTCGTGCTTCGGGGAGAGAGGTGGCGAGATGGTAGGTGGTCCCCACCCCCATGCTGGAGGCCAACTCCCGGGCGCCAACGTGAAGGTCCAGGCTGCAGGGCTCCTTTCCTTCGATGTTCACCCACACTCCCAGGCGTCCCTGCGCCGCTCCGTTCCACGTTCGCACCGTCTCCTCCAACGCTTGCAGGGCGATATCGGCGGTCGGGAAAAAGTGATGATCAACCATCTCCGCCGACCAGCCGGGAGGAATCTGTTGGGGTTTGACATCAGCGGCGTGACGCCCCGTGATACCCCTTATCCCGGTTTTCTCCACTGCTGCTGCCACCGGGGCCGGGTCGTTTTGGGCGCCCATGTCCAAGAAACAGGTGGTTCCCCCCCGGAGCATCTCGGCGGTTCCCAGGAGTGACCCCACCTCTTCGTCTTTGACGCTGACATGAGCATAGAAGGGCTTGGCCCAGTGAAAAACCCAGGTGCGAGTGTCGATCACATCGGGGAATACCGCTCGCGACAGAGTCTCGGAGAGATGGACGTGTGAATCGATCAGCCCAGGGGTGAGTCCCCGTCGCCTACCGCTCAACCGCTCGATCGGGTGGTTTCGGGGTTGGCGGGAGAGACGATCGTTCACCTCGGTCGTGGTTCCCAGGTCGCGGATCCGGTTACCTTCGATCAGCACTGCCGCGTTGCTGATCACCCGATCACCGCCGTCGCAGGTGATGGCGAACTCCAGGTGTTCGATCAGTGTCGAAGAAGTGGGGGTTGCCAATGGCGCTCTCTTGCTTGCTACCCGCGGGCGCCGGTGGAATATCTCGCCCGATAGCGCATGTAGAGATAGTCGCCGGCTTTGCGAACCGAGAGGATCTGCATCCTCGGCGCGTCGTCGGGAAGCCATCCCGTACCCTCCACCAGGCTGGGACGGGGGTTGTCCGGGTTCTCGCCGACCACCAATGGGGAACGGGTGATGAAGGGTTCATCTACTACTCCAGCTTTGAGGAACGCCCCGTACAACGTGGCGCCGCCCTCGCATAGGAGGAAATTCACGCCATAGTCGTCGGCCATGATCCGCGCGTACCGTCCCAAATCAACGCCGCCAGCTTCGAATTCCAGGATGTCCAATCTGCCCGCCGGGCGGATCGTCTCCCGTATCCGCCGGGCCCCGGCCGGGGTGGTGGCCACCACCACATGAGCCTCTTCCAATGAGAACACCCGGGCCTCGGGCGGTAGGTTCCCTGCGAAAGTGATGTACGAGAAGATGGGAAGCTCTGAGCGGTTTTCGTTACGACGGAGGGCGGTGAAAGCCTCCACATCCCCGGGATAAATGTCCTCGGGGGTATTGAGATGGCTGGGTTCGGCTCGGAGTGTCCCTTCTCCAACCACCACCGCGTCGGCGCGGGCGCGCAACAGTCCCATCAGCCAGACGTCGTTGTCGTCGAATCCCGAGATCGGGCCTCCCCCTCGGTGATCGGGATGATTGAAGGCCACCCGACCGTCGTGGGCGGCTACGAAGTTCATGGCCAGGAGCGGAAGCCCGTTGGTGGGCGGCCGAAGCCGCAGTGGCCCGCCATAGACGGATGCGAAGTCGGGATGGAGACCGACTCCCTCCCCTGGGCCGGAGGTTTCGGGATCGAACAGTGTTTCGAACGGAAGGGCCGGTCCGCGTACCGTGATGGGAGAAGACTGTTCCATTCTCTTTTTGCTTGCTCCTTCGGACGTCCATTCCGAGAGATCAACGATACCGGATCACTCTGATGTCCAGATGGTGTCCGTTATTACTCTTCGGTCGATTACTACAAGGGTTGTGAAATGAGAGAACAAGTCGTCGTCCGTCTCCGCACCGCCCTGGATGAGCAGGGATGGGACGGTTTGGTGCTCTCTTCTCCGGAGAACTTCGCCTATTTGGCCGGGTTCGTGGTGCCATCCCATCCGCTGATGCGCTGGCGGCATGCGGCGGTGGTGCTGCCCGTCGGCGGCGACCCGGCGGTGATGTGCGTCGGGGTGGAGGAGGGGATGGTCCGCCAGGGAACGGAAGCGTCCGAGTGGGCGGTGTGGGACGAGTTTGATGACGATCCCATGGTCTGTCTGGCCGGGCTTCTGGGGCGGCTCGGCTTGGAGGAGGCCCGGTTGGGTGTGGAGCTCGGCTATCTGCCGGCCGCGGACTTCGCCCGCCTCCAAGCGGCGGCCCCCCGGGTGGAGTGGGCGCCCGCCGACCGGTGGCTCGGGATGCAGCGGCAGGTCAAAACTCCTGATGAGCTGGAACTACTGGCCAGATTGTCTAAGGTCGCCGACGCCTCGATCGGTTCGGCGCTCCGGTCGGTGAGCGCGGGGGACACCGAGATGGATATCGCCGCGGCTCTCACCGATGGCATCTATCGGGGTGGAGCGGAAGACTTCGAACTGATGATCGTGGCCACCGGTCCCCGCAGCCAACTGGCCAATGTCGGGCCCACCCCTCGGGTTCTTCGCGACGGCGATGTCTGTCGGGTGGAGATTTTTGCGGTGGCGGAGGGGTATCACGCCGGGGTGTGCCGCACCGCGGTGGTGGGGACTCCGCCTACCGCCGCGGTGGAGATCTGGGCCAAGCTGGTGGAATGCCGCGATGTCCTGCTGGACGCCATCCGCCCGGGAGTCTCCAGTCGTTGGGTCTGGGATCGTTTCGAGGAGGTGTTTGCACCCCTCGGCCTGCCGCTCTTTTCCTTCGTCGGGCATGGGATCGGACTTTCCCTGCACGAGGATCCCTATCTCAGCGCTCGCCAGGATCAGACATTGGAAGAGGGGATGGTGTTCGGTGTGGAACCCTTGGCCTATGACACCGGACACGGCTTCGGGCTGCAGCTCAAGGACATGTTGGAGGTAGCCGCCCATGGAGCAAGGCTTCTCTCCGATGTGAACGACAACCGTCAACTCATTGCAGTCGGCTAAACGACCAGAAGCCCATCAGGTTGTTCATGACGACATGCGACGACGCACAAAATCATGGAACATCGGCACCGTGAAAGCAATCTGGCCATGGCTGGGAGAATGACATAGGCCTTTAGTAATCAGGGAGTTGCGTTGGGTGCTCACTTGGGAAGTGTTCTTGTTCATTGCAGCCGCCACCCTACCGGATTGGTAAGGACCTGGTCCGAGGGAAGCCATAGCGGCCAGATAGGCACGCTCTGCATCCGTGGTTCGGTCGAATCGGACGCTGAAGAAACCGCTGTCGAGCTCTCGGAGTGCAATAGGTACGGAGCCGTCCGCATCCTCCAAGGTAATTCGATGAGGTCCGACGGCCAAGTTCCATGCCTGTTTGCCGAATTCTTGGAGAAAATAGGGATATCCGGCTGTTTCCTCCACGATTCGGTGCAAGGCATCGCGCTGCCACTGCACGTCACGTTCTTCGGCTGGGGTGGTAAGGGCGGTGGTCGCGTCGTTCGGCCGAAGGCTGTTGATGCTGACAAAGGAAAAAAGTCGCTCCGCATCGGATCGGGCCTCGCCGACCAAGGCGAGAAGCGAAGGCAACCCTGCGCCGACCACCATGAATGGGAGTTGCTTCTGGCTTACTTTATGCAGTCCCATAATCAGGGGTCGTAGTTGGTCTCGCCTGAGATATTGGGCCTCGTCGATGGTGAGCAGGACTCCTGCTTTCCTGGTCCGAGCGTATTCGCCCACTTCAATGAACAAATCGGCAAGGTCTTCCTGAAGGATTCCCGTGTCCGTTCGTCCAAGCGTGGGTTCGATTCCCAGTTCAATATCGCCTCCCTCCGGCAAATTCCACCGCACTCTGAACGACTTCAATACTCCCAAAGCCTGTCGGGCGCGCTTTGCAAGGCGCTTACCGGTGGATAGTTGCAGCAGGACGATGCGGATCCGCTCCGCCATTATGCGCGGCAACTGCAAGGTCTCTGGTGGCCTCGATCTGCTGGTATGCCCACTCATGCCGGTGGGCGATACTACAAAACTCATTGAGCAGGACTGTTTTTCCCACGCCCCGGAGTCCGGTGAGGAGCAGGCTTCTGTCGGACAGACCAGCGCTAAGTCGCCGAGTAGCGATCTGAAATTGATGCAACTCTCGGTCTCGTCCTACCAGAGCTGGAGGTCGGGTGCCCGCCCCTGGGCTGTATGGGTCTTTCCGGGATCCATTCTTGGGCCTTGTCAGATTGGAGGAAGCGTTCGCGGTTTATAGGGAGTTGTGGGGTTTATAGCATTTTTTCTATAAGCGGAACAAATCTCTATAAATGATGGGGGGAGTTGTGTTGTGTCGCCGAACCCTAACCATGAAAGAAGCCCGCGAGTACGCGTTCCACCTTGGCCAGGAACCTCTTTCTCTTGTTCGGGGAGTCCTTGTTCATGTTGTTCAGGTCAAGCCATTTCACTCGGCAGCCTTTGGCGAACATGACCCGATGGCCCCGTTTCAGCACCTTCCTGGCGGGGTTGCCCACCGCCTTCACATACCACCAGGGAGATCCGGTGGTGGTGATGGCCGCCACCCTGCGGATGCTCAGTATCCCCGGGATGATGGGTCCACCTTCTTCTCGGAGTCCGAAGGCCACTCCGGGGATCCACACCCGCTGTAGCCATCCGGTCAGGATGGCGGGGTAGCCGAAGCTCCAGGTGGGGAAGATGAGCAGCAGACCCTCGGCAGCCCGCAGTTGCTCCACATAGGGCCCCACATTGGCCTGGTTGGGTCCGATCTCGTGATAGTCCCGACGCTCCTGGGCAGAGAGGACCGGGTCGAAGTCCTCGGCGTAGAGATCCAGGAGGCCGACATTGTGACCGGAGGCCTCCAGAGTTTCCACCGCCCGGTCTTTGAGGGCCGCCGAGTAGCTGTCCGAGAGAGGATGGGCCCACACCACCAAGATTCTCATCGGGTAACTCCTTTTTTGCCTGCTGGGACTGTCGAAGAAAGAATGCTAGGTCTTCGGTTCCAAGGCGCAGGTCAGTCAGGCCGCGTCACGCACTGGCCGTGGCCCAGCGAGTCGGGATCGACTTCTCCGTTCTCGAAGACCACTCGGCCCCGGCTGACGGTCATCACCGGCCATCCCCGCAACTCCATCCCCTCATAGATGCAGGTTCCGTTGCCGGTGTGACGAACCGTGTCCACCCGGTCGGGATCGACCAGCACCAAGTCGGCGTCGGCGCCGGGAACGATGGCGCCCTTGCGCGGGTAGAGACCGAATCTGCGGGCGGGTCCGTAGGAGTTCAATTGCACCAGTCGTGAGAGAGGAAGCCCCCGCCGGTGCACGCCGTGTTCCATCAGCAGCGCCAACTCCCACGGAAAAGAGACCACTCCCGGCTTTTCCTCCCACAGGTCTTCGCCCTTCTTGGGAAAAAAGGGAACGTGATCCGATCCGATCGATCCCACCTGGCCGGCGAATATCCCCTCCCACAAGCCCTCTTGCTGCTCGGCGTCTCGCAGGGGAGGAGAGATCTTGGCCCGCATGTCCAGATCCGGGTCGTAGGCGGTGCGCACCAGATAGTGAGGACAGGTCTCGATGGTGACGTCCACTCCCCGGGCGCGGGCCCGGGCGGCCAGTCCGGGTCCGGCCGCCACACTCGTGTGCACCACATAGAGCGGGCATCCGGTTAGCTCGGCCAGAAAGATCATGCGGGCAATGGTTTCTTCCTCACAGAAAGCAGGCCGCGATTCGCTGTAGGCGCCCAGATCCTGGCGTCCGGTAGCTTGTATGGAGCGCTTTATCCACCGCGCTATCTCGGTGTTCTCGCAATGAACGGAGATCACACCCCGTGGAAGGTGGCGGATCTTGGTCATGGCGGTGTATACCCAGCCGTCGTCGGCGGGCACTATCCCGATCGGATTCTCCTGCTCATAGCCGAAGTAGCACTTGAAGGATTGCACACCGGTTTCTGCGGCGATGCGGGGTATCTCCGCGATGTGTTCTTCCCGCTGGATCCCGAAATGAAACCCGAAGTCGATGTGTGCCACAGCCTCTCCTCGTCGCCGGCGGTCCCGGTAGAAAGGCAGATAGGAGGGTTCGAGGTTGCGTATGTACAGGAGGACGGTGGTTATGCCACCCCGGGCGGCGGCGGCCGTCTCGGTGTCCATGTCCTGGTCGTAGGGGTAATTCACTCCCAGATGGCAGTGGGGGTCGATCAACCCTGGCATCAGCGCCAGCCCCCCGGCGTCGATGACCCGCCGTGCATCTCCCAGTTCCGCGTCATCGCCCACCGAGGCGATCTGTTCTCCCTGAATGGCCACTCCTCCTCGGAACTCTCCGGAATGGGTGACCACCCGGGCGTTCTTGATTACGAGGTCAGGTTTCATTCGTCGTCGCTTCGATCTGTTCGATCCTCCTGCGTATGCCTTCCCACTGTGAGGAGCCCGCTGTGACCGGCGCCCGGGTGCCCAGTCCCCTGGCCCAGCAGGTGATGTGCCCCAGTTCGGCGGCTCGTTCCAGGTCGACTCCTCCTGGCGGCGCTGCCAGATCCATTACCAGGGAACCGGCGGGCAGTGCCTCCAGCACATCATCCCCCACCACTTGGACAGGCACCGTGGACAAGAGCATATTCAGCCGGTGAGCATGCCCGGGTAGCTGGTCGAGCGGCACAGCCGAAGCTCCGGTCACCTCCGCCGCCACCCGCTGGACGGGGTTGCGGGCCGCCACCAGGACCCTGGCCCCCATGAGCACCAGGGTGCGGGTCAGAAGCGATCCGAGGGTCCCATGGCCGACCACGCCCACTGTCGAGCCGTGGATGGTGATCTCGGTCAATTCGATGATCTTGCCGAGGGCGCCCTCCACGATGGTTGGGCCGCGTCGCAGCATCAGCTCCCGGTCTTTCTCATACTCCCGGATGCTCACCCCGGCGACCTGCGCCGCCGCCCGGAGGCGATGATCGGCGGCGCCCAGAATGAGATGAGCCCCGGCAGCCATTCGTTCCAGCAATTCCGGGCCGACGATGATGGGTCGCGGGGAGTCGGGGGCATAGAGGGAGCCGTCCTCGGCGATGCCGGGGATAGGCAGCAGACCGTAGTTGGCGCCTTCCACTGCCTCACCGGGGTCCGAACACGGCAGCACTCCGGTGATGCCCCCCTCGGGCCAGGGAAATCCGTAGGCCCGCACCACCGCTCCCGTCGCCGCGGCCTGACGGGCAATTTCCTGTTCTCGGCGGTCTCCTCCCACTACCGCGATCACTCTTTGGCTCCAGGGAACAGTCATGTCACACCTCTACCAGTATTCTTCATAGTGGATGTTTCCCATTACCCCGGGTTGGGGGAGGGTAAACCCCCGTTCGGCAAGGAGTTTGGCTACTCCGGGGGTTTCTCCAAAAATCGGTTGGCCGTTCGACCATTGAGGCACCCCGATCATGGCCGGGTTGCCGCACATGAAAACTTGCAGGCGGGAGGGATCGAGATCCAGGCCGGTCTCGGAGGCAAGCAGATCGTCGGCAATTAGCTGCTGGATGCGCATCCGCAGCGCCCCGTGGGCTTCTTGGCGGGTGACCAGAGGCAGATAGCGATAGTTGGGGAAGCGCTCTTCCAGGGCCCGGTGGCGAGCCACATAGGCCAGGTCGGCGGCGTAGCGGACCGATACCACCGATACCACCCGACCCTGATGTCCCTTGCGAAACAGTTCCACGACCATGGCGTTGTGGGGCGCCTCCCCCGTCCCAGTGGCCAGGAAGAGGACATCGGAGAAGGGGTCGGTCACCGGGGACAGGGTGTAGCGGCCGGCCATGCGCGGGCCGAGATACATCCGGTCGCCCTCCTGTTTGAGAGCGAGCCTGGGAGTGAGCGCCGGTAGTTGGTCCACGGTGGGCGATACCCGGACGATATAAAACTCGAGGCTCTCCTCATAGGATGGATCGGCGAGAAAGCCCCGGGGGTCGAAGATGCGGGAAGAAATGGAATATGACCTTCTGATCAGCTTCTCCGATCCTGCCCGGCGGTCTGCAGCGCCATCCACCCGTGGTTCCCAGTAGCCGATCCCCAAGGTGGCGTACTGTCCTGGAACCAGAGGCGAGTCGCGTTGATCGGGTCGCACCCTGACGATCCACAGGTCGGAGTTGACCCTCCGAAACCAGGTGATGGTGGCGTTGTAGTAGCGCTCCGCCAGGTTGGAGAAGCGTTGACCGGCCGGAACCGGAGCAAACCTCTCTTGGAGTGGGAGGGATGGAAAATGGCGTGAGCGGATGGGTTCCCAAGCCTGGTCAGCCGCCAGACTCACCACTCCGTCGGGGCCTTCCTCGCCGTCGGATTGGCGCAGAAGCAGATATACGGGCAGGGGACCCTTCTCCACCTCGATCCCAGAGTTTTCCAAGAGCCGGTCGGCGGAAGAGTCGGGTTCGGAGACCAATACCTGGTCGAACTGCAGGTCCGGTGTCTGACGATTGTCGAAAGCCACCATGGGGTAACCACCCAGTTCGTATATATGGATGGGCCGTGATCTCCAGAAAATAGTGATCAGCCTCTGGGCTTCCAGGCGTCGCACCGTTCGTCTGGCCAGAAAGGACATCCGGCCGAACTCAGTGTGATGAATGCAGAGCACCACCTTCGCTCCCGCTGCCAAGAAGTCGAGGGTCCATTCCACCGGCTGGTCCCCCTCGCCCATTACCACCACATCACCGGCCGGCTCTTTCATCTGGGATGGGTGGGTGTAGACGCGCGGGGAGATCGCGGGATCAACAGAGAGGCGAGGAGGGCGCCGTTCGGGTGGGGGATAGGACAATCCCGATGCCACTACCCGTGCCGCCAGCGTGCCGGTGGAGGTCTCTATCACCAGAATGGGGCCGGGCGCCTGGCGTATCTGTCGGACGACTGTGTCATAACGGATGGTTATCCCCGGCGCCTCGAACCGGTCGGGATAGACCAGCCGGTTGGAAGGGGAGAGAACCAGCACTCGTCGGAGACCGCTTGCTGCCGCCTCCGACGCCAGGGACAGCGCCGCCAAGCGATCGCCCAGCACTACGATGTCCCAGAGATAGGACGGGTCGGGAACTCCGGTGTCGGTTGGTTCGATGATGCTGTGAAGGCTATCGGAGACTGTGGCCTGCCCTTCGCCTAAATTGAGACCCGAAGGCGAAAAAAGGAGCAGCGCCGTGCCGGTTGTGACCGTGGAGATGTGGGAAGGAAGAACCACTGAGCAGAAGCGTCGGCTGGTGAGAGCCATCACCGAGGCAATGGTGGAACACGTCGACGCCCGTCCTGATGCTCTGCATGTGATCATTCGTGACGTTCCCCGGGAGAGCTGGGGGTTGGCCGGAGTGCTGGGGCCGGATCGAACTGACGTATGAGCCAAACGGCGAACCTCTCTGTCCTCGATCCGGGATCGGCGGCGCTGTTGGTGGTGGATATGCAAAACGCCTTCTGCCATCCGGAGGGGACCTTGGGCGTCTCGGGGGTGGATGTCGGTCCGGCCCAGGAGGTCTATGGGCCTATTCGGCGGCTGGCCGAGCTGTTCAAGGCGGCGGAGATGCCGGTGATCTGGACGGTGCAGGCTCACTTGCAGCCTGACCAAGCCAGGAACCAAAAACGTCTCCCCTCCCACACCCAACGCCGCTCGGGGGTGGCAGCCCTGGCCGGAAGCTGGGACGCGGCGATCATTGACGAGTTGGCCGAGTTGGCCGACGATCCGGTCATGGTGATCCAAAAGCATCGGTTTGGAGCTTTCTACGAGACGCGGCTGGAGGCGTTGTTGCGGATGTTGGGGGTGAGAGCGCTGTTCGTGACGGGGGTGACCCTCAACGCCTGTGTTGAGACCACTCTCCGGGAGGCCTACCTGCGAGATTATGACGTGGTGGCGGTTACGGACGGCATCGCCGGGGTCCGCCCCCAGTGGGAACCTTCGGCTCTAGAGGTGTGGGCGCACTACCTGGCTTCCCTGGCTACCTCTTCGGAGGTGGCCGATTGGTTGGAGGAAGGCAGTCGACCGGTGATCAGCGGAATAGCCCATGTGCTGTTGGAGGCCACCGACCTGGACGCCGCCGAGCGCTTTTACGTTGATCTGTTGGGATTTCGGGTTCGTAGCAGGGCGCCCTTTCGTGACGGGCGGCGGTTTATCAGCACCGAACAGGGTTTGGGGCTCACCGAAGGGGGTACTGGGAGAGGCGGGCAGATGGATCACCTGGCTTTCGAGGTACGGGGGGTGGCGGGGTTCGAGCGGCGGGTGGCAGAGGCGGGTTATCGGATCGTTCGCCCCCTGGGACCAGGCCCCTACGGTCTCACCGTCTACGTCGCCGACCCGGATGGCAACGAGATCGAACTCTACGAGAGGGAGGGAGCGTGAAGATAACCGCCGCGGCCATCTACATAGTGGCATTGCCCACCCGGCGCGAGCACACCTGGGCTTCCAAGATGACCGCGCCCATCGGACGCCATGCCATCCTCCGGCTGAGCACCGACCAGGGACTGGAGGGGTGGGGAGAGGCGCCGGCCGGAATCACCTGGGGCGGGTCGGCGATGCGGTATTACGGCGAATCTCCAGAGACAGTCCGGGTGGTGGCGGCCGATTATCTGCTCCCCGCCGTGGGCGGCTCCGACCCTCGTGATATCGCGGTGATTCACGCCCGGATGGACAAGGCGGTGAAGGGACATCCCTATGCCAAAGCCATGATCGATATGGCCTGCTATGACCTGGCCGGGCGGGCGATGGGCGTGGGAGTCTCCACCCTCCTGGGGGGTGCACACCGTCGGGGACTCGAGTTGGCTCACTCGCTGGGGATCATGCCCATTGAACGCTGTCTGGAAGAAGCCCGACAGGCGGTGGCGGAGGGGGCGCTCACCATCAAGTGCAAGACTGGGCTGGATCCGGTCCGGGATGTGGAACTGGTTCGCCGGCTGCGGGAGTTGGTGGGGCCGGAGATCAAGATCAGGGTTGATGGAAATGAGGGGTATTCCCATGTGTCGGAGGCGGTGAAGGTAACCCGGGCC
This sequence comes from Acidimicrobiia bacterium, assembly GCA_965261135.1. Taxonomy (GTDB): domain Bacteria; phylum Actinomycetota; class Acidimicrobiia; order Spongiisociales; family ZC4RG35; genus Bin76. Next base: position 2,247,012 of record OZ253443.1, on the reverse strand, counting down.
CAGGAGGAATACGACATCATGCTGTGCGAGCAGCCGGTGGCTGGCGCCGAGGGGCTGGCGGCGGTGGCCCGGCAGGTGGACGTGCCGATCATGGCCGACGAGTCGGCATGGACGGTCGAGGATATCTGGGAGTTGGCCCACTTGGAAGCGGCCGAGTACTTCTCGTGCTACGTCACCAAACCGGGAGGTCTCTTTCGAGCCCGCCAGCAAGCCGAGACAGCCCGGCGTTTGGGAATGATGTGCGACATCGGCGGGTCCATCGAGACCGGAGTGGGCAACGCCGCCAACCTGGCGCTGGGAGCGGCGCTGGAAAACGCCATCCTGCCCAGTGTGTGTCCGGTTTCGGGCTCCGAGGGGAGCGACCGGCCGGAGATAGCCGGCATCTATTACACCGATGATTTGATCTCCGGCTCGTTTGGCTTCGAAGATGGGCGGGTAATGGTTCCTGAGGGCCCCGGCCTGGGAGTGGAGGTCAATGTGGCCAAGGTGGAGAAGTACTCGGTGGTCGAGGCGGTCCGTCTGGATCTAGGCGGGGGCGAGTGAGGCACAGCCGATGGCCCGGATAGTGGTGATGGGAGGCGGTGCGGGAGGCATGGCGGCGACCGTCGATTTGACCCTGCGGGGATTCGAGGTGGTGTGGTGGCGTCGCACGGTTCCCCAGGGTGCTCTTCAGGGATTGCGGCTCGAGTATCGGGGAGTGCTGGGTGAGGGGAGTATGCCCGTTAGGTGTACCGACGACCTGTCAGCGGCAGTGCAAGGCGCGGCCGGTGTGCTGGTGTGCCTGCCCTCTACCGCCCACCGTGATATTGCCCGACATCTGGCGCGGGTCGGGTGCGAGGCACCGGTGGTGCTGGCGCCTGGTCACCTGGGCGGGGCGTTGGAAGTGGCGAAAGTGATGCGTGACGCCGGCGCGGCGCGCCTGCCTCCCCTGGCTGAGTGCTCCAACCTTCCCTATACGGTTCGAACCGCTCTCCCCGCAGTGAGTGAAGAGCAGCACCCGAATGGCCACTCTCAATGGATAGTGAACATAACAGGCGCGGCGGCCCGGATGTGGGTGGGGTGTTTACCGGGAGGCGAGGACGCTATGGCTCTGGCCTTCGATCTTTACCCGGGGGCGGTTCGCCAACCCGATGTGCTGGCGGTCGGGTTGGCAGAGTTAAATATGGTGCTCCATCCTCCGGGAGCGATCTTGGGAGCGGCTTGGGTGGAGGCCACGAGCGGCGACTTCCGTTTCTATGTGGAGGGGATGACCTCGGCGGTGGCATCGGTGATGTCCCGCTTGGACGACGAACGCCGGGCGGTGGCCGCCGCTTTCGGGTACCACGTGGATTCTCTGATGGAGGAGATGTTGGCCATCGGCACGGTGGAGAAGGATGCCGATCCCACCGATTTGCAGAGAGCGATCTCGACAGGCAGCGCCAACGCACGGATCATGGCGCCCGACTCTCTCGGCCACCGTTACTACACCGAGGATTTCGGATACGGCCTGTTGCCTCTGGTGGAGTTGGCAAGAGTGGCCGGAGTGGCGACTCCCGTAGCCGCGGCGCTGCTGAACCTGGCCGCCGCCGCCGGTTTGGAAGAAGCCATCGCGGGCGGACGCACCCTGGAGCGCATGGGCCTCGAAAACCTTTCGGTAGAGGAAATCATCTCTCTGATCCGGCCCTAGAAGTGGCGATCTCTCCCTATCGGCGTTCTGTATAGGTCCCTCACAGGATTCTGACCCCTTTGGCAGTAGAAATGTTTCCCAGACGGCTGCGGCTGGCCACAGGTCAGAATTGTCCCTACCACTCCAAATGGATTTGGCATTGGAGATGTCGACACGTTCCCTTACGATGATTTGACCAAAGGTAAACTGCCCAAGCATGGGGAAAGTGGTGGTCATCAAGCATTCCTGCGGATCGGTGGGCAGATTGGCCGAGCGCCTGGACCGTTGCGGAGTGGGGTGGGAGGAGGTCAACAGCGCCGAGGGAGAGCCTCTCCCTCGGCTGGAGGAGATCGGAGCCCTGGTGATAATGGGCGGGATAATGGGTGCCTATGAAACAGAAGAAAATCCCTTCCTGGTCGAGGAGATGGCACTGGCCCGCAAAGCGGTGGAGACGAAAGTCCCGGTGCTGGGAATCTGTTTGGGATCCCAACTCTTGGCGTCCGCTTTGGGCGGGCGCGTTTTTCTGGCCGACCAGCCCGAGGTGGGGGCGGTCTCCGTCCAGCTGACCGGGGCCGGTTACCGGCATCCGGTAGTCTCCAAAGTCGCCGACCGGCGGGTGTTCTCCATGCATCAGGACACGTTCGACCCGCCTCCCGGGAGCGAATTGTTGGCCTACTCCGACCGTTTCCCGCAGGCGTTTACTGCCGGTTCGGCGTTGGGGATCCAGTTTCATCCCGAAACTCACAATGCCGAGGCCAACGAGTGGGCGAACCACGGTGCCCGGGGTATGTTGGAGAGAGCGGGAAAGACCCCCGAAGAGTTCGCAGCGGAGTTGGAGGAGGCCGAAGGGGAGATGGTCAAGGGCGCCCATCAACTGTTCGACGCCTGGATTGCCGGACTGGATGGCTGAACCCTGTGGTCCATCTCAGCCGATGGAGAGAACATCCACCCGGCTGAGAGCGATGGCGGCTTCCGACCCTTACGCCGAACTCCTGGGAGCGAGGCTGGTCGGCGCCGATCCTGAGCGGCTGGCGGTGGAGTTGGAAGTGGCGCCCCGGCATACCAACTTCATGGGGCTGGTTCATGGCGGAGCGGTGTATTCCCTGGCCGATTTCGCCCTTTCCCTGATCTCCAACGCCGAAGTGGAGGCGGTCGCCCTCGACACCCATCTGGTGCAGCCCGCTTCCGCGCGAGCCGGAGACCGGCTGACCGCCACCGCGCGGCCTGCTACGCGGTCGCGGTCGGTGGCCACTTACCGGATCACTGTGGAACGAGGCGACGGGCGGGTCGTCGGGCTGTTCACCGGAACAGTGTTCCATCGGGGGGAGTACCCTTCTCCGGGCGGGGCGCGGTGATGCCCCGTTTTTGCTGAGTAAGGATTACTGAGTTGACGACTAGAGCTGCGCTCAGGATAAGACGTCGCAAGATGAAACGGCGGATCTGGATAGGGGTGGGGGTGGCGGTGCTGTTGGGGTTGACGCTGGTTGGATGGCGCCTATACAGTGACTTCAAGGCGGTTGCCGATGAGCCTTTTTCGCCGACGGAAGCCAGTGCCGCCCTGGAAGAGCGAACTCCCGAGCAGGTGGAAGAGGGTCGTCAGGACATCGAGACCCAAGAAGGGCAAGAGAACTTCGACCCTCCCGAAGAAGGGGAAACCCCTGATGTCGTCTCGCCGCTGGATGCCGAGGAGGATGGGACGCTGGATGCCGAGGGGGATGGGACGCTGGATGCCGGGGGGGATGGGACACCGGATCCCCCAGAGGAGGAGGAGACACCCGCGCCTGCTCCTGTTGACCATGCCCGCAGTTCGACCAAGCTGCCTGATGGGATGTTCGACTCGGTGCTGCTGATGGGCGCCGACGCCAGCGGCTTTTTGGCCGATGCCATTATCCTGGCGTTGTTCCCCGAGGACGGCTCGGGGCCGGCGCTGATTTCGATCCCTCGCGATCTATATCTTTACAACTTCTGCTCCGAGGATTTTCGCCGGGTGAACGCCAATCTGGGAGGATGCACCGGGTACGCCAACGGGCCTGAACTGTTGGCCCTGGCCATTGAGGACTTCACGGGCGTCGCCATGGACCACTTCGCGCGGGTTGACTTCGACGGGTTCGTAGAGTTGGTGAACGGCCTGGGAGGGATCGAAATTTGTTTCGACTATCCCACCTACGACGAGAAAGCCCAGTTGGACATCACCGAGCCAGGATGTCGTATGGCGGATGGGGCGACTTCTCTGGCCTATGCCCGGTCTCGCAATGCTCGCCAACTGGTGGATGGGGAATGGCAGCGGGCCTGGTCATCTGATTTCTCCCGTCAGAGACATCAACAGGATTTGCTGTTGACCCTCTCGGGCCAGTTGCAGCTCGACTCTCCCGCCGGTTTGCTCGACACCATGGAGAGCCTTTCCCACACCCTTCGTCTGGACAGAGGATGGTCGATCACCGAGGCGGTGGACTGGGCAGTGCGGTACCGAGACCTTGCTCCCTCCCAGGTGACCCGGCTTACCATCCCGGTGGCGGACTACCAAGCGCCCTCTGGCGCCCAGGTGCTGGTGCCCACCCGGTCCTTCCGAAAGGTCGTGTCCGAGTGGTGGGGACCTGCCGGGGGGTGAGACAGGGATGGAGCGGTTTCCACCCCGCTCGACAAACCGGCGCGGCTGGTAGCCTCCCCCGGCTATGAGCGTCGAGGAGTCTTTGGGTCTGGGCGGGGTGGTGAAACGGTTTGACCACGTGGCCTGGGCGGTGCATGACATCAAAAGCGCCCTTCCCCTGGTGGAGTTGATGGGCGGCTGTTTTTATCAAGGCGCCGACAATCCTCGCAACGCGTTCCGATGGGTGCAGTTCCGCCTTCCTCAAGGGAAGCTGGAGGTCATGTCCCCGCTCGGTAACCAGTCATTTCTCCGCAAGTTCCTGGAGGAGCGGGGCGAAGGCTTGCATCATCTCACCTTCGAGGTGGACGACCTCTCAGAGGCGGCGCGCGTTGCCGAAGAAAAAGGATTTCGGGTTACCGGCCTTCATTTCAGCGAGCATTGGAGCGAAGCCTTTTTGCATCCACGCACCACCAACGGGGTGCTAATCCAACTCGCTCAGTGGACCGAGGACGTCTGGGTCGGATACACCTTTGAAGAGGTACTGGCCGGGCTTTCCATCGACGCCTCCTAGCTCTCCGGCGATGGAGGTGTTGGCGGCGGTTCCCGGCTCTCCGGCGATGGAGGTGTTGGCGGCGGTTCCCGTAAGGCAGGCGATATTCCCCAAGGCCCGACTGGCGACGGTCCTCTCTCCCCAGATCCGACGGCGATTGAGCCTGGAGATGGCCGCCAGAGTGGTGGCTGCCATTGAGGAGGCGGGCGCCCGCCCGTTGGTGCTGGCTGCCGACCAACCGGTGATGGATTGGGCCGGAGAGCGCGGCTGGGAGGCGATTCGCGACCGGACACCGTCTTTGAACGAAGCCGCGGCCGGAGCGGTGGAGATGGCGGCGCGGCTGAACATGGGATGGATGATCGTCCACGCCGACCTTCCCCTCTTATCGGCGGCTGATCTCAGAACCGGCTTGGCCACCGTGAGTTCGGGGGGGTGGGTGCTGGGTCCCTCCTCGGACGGGGGCACTTCTCTGATCGGAGGCTCGGGTGATCCCGACTTTGACTTCGCTTACGGGGAGGGCAGTTTCCACCGTCATCTGTCCCGGCTCCGCCAGCGGTCTCCGCAGGTTGTATATCGACTCGGTCTGGCGCTGGATCTCGACCGCCCCTCTGACCTGGCGGCGGCCCTGTCCCATCCCCGGGGCCGCTGGCTGACGGATTGGATAGGCGAGATTGAGATGAAGCAGGGCGCGGACGGGTAGGAAGAAGTAAGCTCTGATGAGCGACTGACTCAGGTCGTCATATCAGGCATGGCTGGGTTGTACAGACATTTGACGCGAGGCGGGTTCAGAACCATGCTCGAATACGACCGGGAACGCGGGACTGGCGGCTAAGAATCGAGGAAGGCTTGCGGTGAATGAGCAGTTGCCTACTCCGGTTCGGGCGCTGACGATCGGCGCGCATCCCGACGACGCCGAGTTCGGGGCGGGGGGCGTGCTTTCCAAGTGGTCGGAGAAAGGGTGCGAAGCGTCGATGCTGGTGATGACCGACGGGTCGAAGGGGAGTTGGGATCCCCACATTGATCCCGCCGAGTTGGTCGAGACCCGCCGGGTCGAGCAACTCCGCTCGGCGTCCGCGCTGGGTATCACCGGCGAGGTGGTGATGCTGGGTCGGGTGGATGGAGAACTGGAGTACTCCATGAAGCTTCGGGAGATACTGTGCTGGTGGATCAGACGGCTGCGTCCGAACGTGGTGATCACCCACGACCCATGGCGGCGCTACATGCTGCATCCCGACCACCGGGTGACGGGAATGGCTGTCACCGACGGAGTGGTCGCCGCCCGGGACCATCTTTTTTTCCCGGCTCAGCTCACCGAGGGGATGGGCAAGCACCGACCTGATGCGGTGCTCTACTGGTCGACCGACCAGCCCGACCACCGGGAGGACATCGCCGGATTTGTCGACCGGAAGGTCGCCGCCCTCCTGTGCCACTCCAGCCAGACCGAAACCACGATGGACGATGCGGAAGCTTCCGCTGCCCACCGGAAGCGGTTCAGGGCCAAGATCACCCAGCGGGCCGTCGACGCGGGAAAGCCTGCCGGTCTGGCCGCGGCGGAGGCTTTCAAGATAGTCACACCTTGAGGGTGGCGGACGACGCCACCAGACCAGCTTTTCTGGCCGCATACCGGGCGGCGCTCCGGTCTGTGGACGCCCGCCTTGTCACCGAGAAACACTTGTCAGGGTCGGGAGAGCGGCTGGAGGTGGGAGGCGCGGTGGTGGAACCCAAACGGGGAGTGCGGATCTTGGCGGTGGGAAAGGCAGCTCACGGTATGGCTCGCGGCGCGGTGGCGGCCCTGTCGTCCTGGTTGGTGGCCGGTTTGATCATCTCCGACCAGCACCGGCCTTCCCCTCATCCCCGGGTGAAGGTGATGGTCGGTGATCACCCGTACCCGGGCCAAGCCAGCCTGGCGGCGGGACGGGCCGCGCTCGGGCTGGCAGCCGATGGGCACCCCGATGAGCTGCTGCTGGCGCTGGTGTCGGGCGGGGGATCGTCCCTGATGGAAGTCCCCGCCCCGGGGGTAACCCTCGCAGACCTGGCGGCGGCCGGCCGGGCGCTGGTGACCGGCGGGGTCCCCATCTCGGAGATGAATATCGTCCGCCGACATCTTTCCGCGGTGAAGAACGGGGGGATCGCCCGGATGGCTGGTGGGCGGCCCCTGGCCACCCTGCTGATCTCCGATGTGGTAAACGGCCCCGCTTCCGCGATCGCTTCCGGTCCCACGCTGGCCGACGATACAACCCCGGCCGATGCCCGGGCGGTGCTGGCCGACTACCGGCTGGAGGAGAGAGTTCCCCTCTCGGTCGTGAATTACCTTGAGGAGTCCCGACCCTTTACGACAGCGCTCGGCCTACGCCCCTCCCAGGTGATAGCTGATGGCGTCGGTGCGGCCCGGGCAGCCCGGGCCGCACTGGAATCCCACCGGCTCGCCGCGCAGGTAGTCGCCGCCCCGTTGGTCGGGGAGGCCGAAGAAGCCGCCCGGATGGTGGTGGGAAGATCCATTGCGGACCTGGTGCATGTCTACTGGGGAGAGACCACTGTGAGGATTGATGCCCCATCCCCAGGTCGGGGCGGTCGAAACCAGCACGCCGCCTTGGCCGCCGCCGGACGGCTGGCCGAGCGCGGATGGGGAATTTTTGGGGGTTTCGCCACCGATGGGATAGATGGGCAGAGCGAAGCTGCGGGAGGTTTGGTGGATGCCGGGACAATCGAGCGGGGCCAGGCCGCCGGCCTGGATTGGCGGGACCATCTCTGTTGCTACGACTCCTCCCCGTATCTGGCTTCCTGCGGTGATCTGGTAACCACCGGGCCCACCGGCGTCAATGTGGGAGACCTGTGGTTGATGGGCGGATGAGTGGGGGAGGCCCGTCCGGCGAGGGTCGTAAGATTGGGCGGAGATGAAGCATCACCGATCGGCGGAGCTGTACCAGCGGGCCCAGGAAGTGTTGGCCGGAGGGGTCTCCAGCCAATTCCGGTCGTACGACCACCCCCACCCATTGTTCTACGAATCGGGCCGGGGGAGCCGGATCACCGACGTGGATGGAAACACCTACCTGGACTTCACCCTCAGCCAGGGCCCGCTCATCCTCGGCCATTCCCGGCCCGAGGTGGTGGAAGCGGTGGCCCGGGCGACCGCTTCCGGCCAGATCTTCGCCGGCCAGCATCTCGCCGAACTGGAACTGGCGGAGACCATGCAGAGGCTGGTCCCATGTGCTGATCTGGTGCGTTTTAGCCTGAGCGGGTCCGAGGCGGTGCATGCCGCCCTGCGGGCCGCCCGGGTGCACACCGGAAGAACCCGGTTCGTCAAGTTCGAGGGTCATTACCACGGCTGGTTCGACAATGTGGCGGTGAGTGTCTCCGCACCCTCGGCCGACGCGCTCGGATCCCGGCTCCGGCCCCGGCCGCTCCCTTGGACCCAAGGCCGTCCGCTTTCCTCGGACGCCGAAGTGACCACGGCGTGCTGGAACGATCTCGACGCGGTGGAAAGGGTGTTGGCGTCCGATCCCGACGGAATAGCGGCGGTGATCACCGAGCCGGTGATGTGCAACAGCGGCTGCATCCTTCCCACCGAGGGCTTCTTGGAGGGCTTGCGTTCTCTCTGTTCCTTCTACGGGGCGGTGCTGATCTTCGATGAGGTGATAACCGGGTTCCGGCTGGGAATGGCAGGCGCCCAGGGGTACTTCGGGGTGGTTCCCGATCTGGCCACCTTCGGCAAGGCCATGGCCAACGGGTTTCCGATCAGCGCCCTGGCGGGAAAGGCCGAGGTGATGGCGCACGTGGCCGAGGGGAGGGCATTGCACGCCGGGACCATGAATTCCTCGACCCCCACCGTGGCGGCCGCGGCGGCCACCCTGGCCATTCTGGAGAAAGAGCAGGTCCACGACCGCCTCTTTGAGCTGGGGGTCCAGCTCGCCGAAGGCCTGCGTCGGGTCTCTTCGGAGGCGGGACATGCCCTGCGGGTGGAGGGTCCCGGCCCCATGTTCCATGCCGGATTCACCACCGCCGAGAGGATCCGGGACTACCGGGATACGCTTTCCTATGACACTGCCAAGTACGGACGCTTCGTGGCGGGGATGCACCGGCGGGGAGTAAGACTGATCGGAAGGGGTCTCTGGTACCTGTCGGCGGCCCACACCACCCAGGATGTGGAGATGGCGCTGGCCGCCGCCGCCGAGGCGCTGGCCGATCTCTAACAAATCGGGCGGGGAGATAGAAGAAAGCGAGACCAGAACGATGGAAGACCACCAGGACACCCCCGGACAGACCGGCGATCATCCCTCCGACCACCACTCTGATGAAGATCATGGAGAGCATGCTCACGGTCATCATCATGAGGGTTGGTGGCGGCAGCTTTTCTATCTGAGACACGCCCCGCGGTTGTGGAAGTCGCCCATCAACGTCGCGGTGGTGGAGTTGATAGGCCCTGCCGAGGGAGAGAGGGTGTTGGATGTGGGAGCAGGGATGGGACCGGCGGTATTGGCCGCCTCCCGCCGGGTCGGTGACGGGCGGGTCTTCGCAGTGGAGCCCTCCCCTCTGATGAGGGCGATCATGCAAGTCCGACGGGGGGTCCGATCCTCCTCGACGGAGCGGATCGTCGTCCTGAAAGGCAAGGCTGAGCAGATACCCGTCGAAGAAGGGTCCATCGACGCGGCGTGGTCCATCAACTGCGTCCACCACTGGGTCGACGATCGCGCCGCCTGCGCCGAATTCGGGCGGACGCTCCGCCCGGACGCCCGGCTGGTGCTTTTGGATGAGCAGTTCAGCGACCCCACCCATCCTCGTTACGATTCCTTCGACCATGACCGCCGTGACAAGCCCGGGTTTTTTCACGAGATAGACACCGATCGGCTGTCGTGCCTCCTGGTAGAGGAGGGTTTTCGGATCGAACAGGCGGGGGAGGAGCGCCTGGACGGGGTTCCGGTGAAGATGGTGCGGGCCGTTCGTCTGCCCGACGCCGACCGTCCGTCGTGATTCCGGGAGGAGGGTAGGCCCGGAGTTCGATGCTCTCTGTTCCGGTCCGGGTTTGGAACGGCCCCTCGAGACCGGAGCGGAGGACCCTGCCTATCTGATCTACACCTCCGGCACCGCCGGCCCTCCCAAGGGAGGTCGTGGGCGTTCTTGACGAGATCCGGGGGCATGTACCTGCGGCCTTCGTGGTTCTGTGCTCGGGCGCGGAACCGTCGGAACAACTGGCAGTCGAGCTTCAGAACCATGTCCGCACCCGGCTCGCGGCACATGAAACTCCGCGCCACGTGACCTTCCTGAAAGAGTTGCCTCGTACCACCACCGGCAAGATCATGCGCCGCGCCTTGCGAGCATCGTAGAGCCATTTATCCTTTGCCGGAAACACCAGTTTGAAAACCCGCGAAAAACACCGCTGAGAATCGCAGCTATTTCCTTGAAAATGTCCCACCGGGCGTTCCACACTGAAGGAACAAACATGTGTGCGGTCCGGATCGCCATCATCAGCAGGCCTCGTCTTCGGCGGGCAGCGACCTCTGGCAACGCTCTCCCCAGGCGAGCGGCATAGCCGACGAAATATGATCATCGGGTTTGGATAGGCCTGCGCCCGTCCAACTTTTTCGACCGGTCAGGAGGCGGCGGGTCGGGAGGGAAACCCAAGAATTAAAGAGGTGGTACCGTGGCGGCGGGCCTATCCCTTGATGAAGGCGGCCCTTCTCATGTCTGGAAGGGCCAGGTCTCAGAGGGTGATGGGACCCGGTCGGAGCACTTTTGGGTCATGGTCGGGCAGTATTTCGATGACCGTGGAGGCAACTCCTCCGGGGCAGACTCCCGGCAGGTAGAGCTCTATTTGGTCGCCGAACATCTCCCGGGCCTCCCGGTCCGATCTCGCCGGGGTGCCTCCCGAGGGGTTTGCAGAAGTGACGGCGAGTGGACCGCCGATGGTCAACAACTCCACGGTCAGGGGATGGTTGGGCATGCGGAGGCCGATGGTCTGGCGGGCCTCGGTTCCCGCTCCGGGCTGGGTGGCCAGAACCAGGGTGATGGGACCCGGCCAGTGGGCGTCGGCCAGTCGCTGGGCCGAAGAGGTGAAGACAGCCAGCCTCCGGGCTTGGGCGATGGAACCCACTAACACCGGAATGGCCTTTTCCGGCGGCCGGCCCTTGAGTCGAAACAGGGCCTCGGTGGCCGAGCGCCGGGCGGCCAGCCCGTAAACCGTATCGGTTGGTACGCCCACCACTTTCCCCTCGGCGAGCAGAACCCGGGCCCGGGCCAGCAGTGGGGGGGTCACGATCCGACCGGTCCCCCCCATGCGAACCTGGGACGACCGGTCAGGTCGTGGTGGATCCTGGCGTCGATGCCTCCGGCCAGGAAGGCCTCTCTCACCTCTGTGGCCTGGGTTTCCCCGAATTCAACAGCCACCGTCCCGGATGGTCTTAGCCAATCCGACACTCCGGCAATCAGTCTCTCCAGTATCTCGGTGCCTCGGGGGCCCGCCACCAGGGCGGGGTAGGGCTCGGCTCTCACGTCGGCCGGAAGATTGGGCCACTCTGACTCTGCAACGTAGGGCGGATTGCAGACCAATATGTCCACCTCCCCCCGCAACGAGGACGGTAACGCCTCAAAGAGGTCGCCTTCTCGCAAGTCGATCCGGCCACCCTCCCAGCGGTTTGCCCTGATGTTCTCCCGGGCCAAATCCAAGGCTTTGGAGGAGGTGTCGGTGGCTACCACTTCGGCTTGGGGATAGGAGTGAGCGAATGCCAGGGCGAGTGCACCCGAGCCGGTTCCGATGTCCGCTATCACTGACGGCAAAGAGGGTGGGACCAACCGGGTGACCAGTTCCCAGAGCTGTTCGGTCTCGGGCCGGGGAATGAGCGCCCTAGGGTCGACTGCCAGGCGCACCGGGCCAAAATCGACGTGCCCCTCCAGGTATTGGAGGGGGACTCCCGCTTGGCGCTTTCTTATCAGGGACTCGGTCGCCGCCGCGATCGGGGGCGGCAGGGGCAGGCCGGCGTGGATACTGTCCTGGGTGAGGGTTGCGATCAGCCGCTGCACCTCGTGGTAAGGAAGCCCGCTGCGGCGGGAGATTTGCAGAGGAGAGAGCGCGACAGGGGCCATTTTGGGCTGGGAGAGCGGTCAGTCCGGACGGGAAGGGTCGACCAGTGAAGAGACCAGTCTCTCGGACCGCTCCCGGGCGGCGAGCGCGTTGGTCATCTGGTCGATCTCCCCCTCCAGCACCCGGTCGAGCGACTTGAGGGTGAGCCTGATCCGATGGTCGGTTACCCGGTTCTCCCGGAAGTTGTAGGTGCGGATCTTCTCCGACCGGTCGCCTGCCCCCACCTGGGAGCGGCGCTGGCCGGCGATTCCCGCCTGGCGCCGCTCGATCTCCAACTGGTAGAGCCGGGCGCGCAGCACCCGGAAGGCTTTTTCCTTGTTCTGGAATTGGCTTTTTTGATCCTGACAACTGACGACCAGTCCGGTGGGGAGATGGGTGATGCGCACCGCCGAATCGGTGGTGTTGACCGACTGCCCGCCGGGACCGGACGAGCGGAACACATCCACTCGCACCTCATCGGCGGATACCTCCACCTCTACTTCATCGGCTTCCGCCAGCACCGCCACGGTGGCGGTGGAAGTGTGGACCCGACCCTGCGACTCGGTCCTGGGCACCCGCTGTACGCGGTGAACGCCGCCCTCATAGCGCAGCATTCCATACGATCCGCGACCTTTGACCGCAAAGGAGATTTTGCTGTATCCGCCCACTCCGGAGGGAGAGGCATCCATCTCCTCGGTTCGCAGACCGCGGCGGTCAGCGAACTTCTGGTACATGCGGAGCAGATCCCCAGCCCAGATCGCGGCTTCATCGCCCCCGGCCGCCGCCCTGATTTCCATGATCACATCCCGATGGTCGTCGGGGTCGGGGGGAACCATCAGGACCTCCAACTCCTCTACGAGTCGGTTGGCGTCTTGGCGTCGTTCATCGGCCAACTCCAACAACTCGTCGCGGAGTTCTGGGTCGGCCTCGGCCAACTCCTCGGCTTCCTGAGTCTCTGCCTCGGCCGCCAGCCAGTTGCGGGCGGTCTTCACAATGGGCCAAAGCTCCGCCCGACGCCGACCCGCCTCGGCCAGCCGCCGGTGGTCGGCGATGACATCCGGTTGGGCCATGGACCTCTCCACATCGGCCAGTTGCCGTTCCAACTCAGGGATGCGCTCGCGCCACACCGGAGCGATCATGACGCGAGGGCGTTCATCACCGAGGAAGGTATGACGCCGGTGGATACCAGCCGGTCCGACTCGGAAGCATCAACCGCTGAGAGCAAACTGGTCATCGCCACCTCGATCTGGTCGGCCGTCGGCTGGTTGGTAGTGAGCTTCTGCAGCCACATTCCGGGGGCGGCCAGCCATCTGCCCAGGGTTTGTGACTGATGTCTGCCGGCGAATTTCAAAAGCTCATAAGCGATGGCGGCGATCACGGGAATGAAGATCACCCGGCTGATTACCAGCGTTAGCCATCCCGGGTTACCCACCAGAGCGAAGGCCACGATGGAGAGGATCACCACTATCAAGAGGAAGTTGGTTCCACATCGGGGATGCTCGGGCGGGTACCTGAAAACGGATTCCACGGAAAGGGTTTTCTCCTGTTCGTAAGCATGAATGGTCATATGCTCCGCCCCGTGATAGGCGAATACCCGCTTGATGTCGGAGATCCGTCCGATCCCCCATATGTAGCCTACAAACAGGCCCAAGCGGATCACTGCTTCCAAAAACCCGAACAGCAGTCCGGATTCGCCGGCGGTCAACCGGGCAATGGTGGCGGGGACCACCATGAAAAAGGCGACAAAAAGGGACAGGGCCACTCCCATCCACAGCCAGAGTTGCCAGCCGAGCGATTCCTGGGGACCCCCGAGATCGTCCGGGTCTTCACCGGGTTCCCAGGCGGCGACCTCTGCCGACCAGGCCAGGGACCGGAATCCCAGGTTGAGAGATTCGATCAGCACCAGGATGCCGCGCAGGAACGGGATCCGGGCTGCCCAGGTGCGGGTGGAGAGGCGGGGAAGGGTCCGGCGTTCGGCCACGATAACCCCGTCCATACGGCGGGCCGCCACCGCCCAGGCTTCCGGCGCCCGGATCATCACCCCTTCGATCAGAGCCTGTCCGCCCACCGCCAATGGATCGAGGCTGGAGGATTCCTCTGGTTGGGGTCTGGTGCTCACCGCGAGCAGGGTGGGCTAGGAGCCGTCGGGTTCCAGCACCTCGGGTCCTGATTCCGGAGACGAGCCTCCGGCGGCGGGTGTCGAAGACCCCTGTGCGTCAGGCTCTCGCGCGGACGAAGTCGCTTCTTTGGAAGCCGTAGCTTTTTTTCGGTACCGCTTGGAGCGGATTTCGGCGGCTTCTCCGTAGCGCCTTTGAAAGTGCTCCACCCTTCCGCCGGTGTCGACCAGCCTTTGCTCTCCGGTGTAGAAGGGATGACACTCGTTGCACAACTCCACGGTCATGGCGGGAGGCCGGGTGGTCCTGGTGACGAATTTGGCGCCGCAGGAGCAGGTGACCGTGGTCAGGTCGTACGGGGGATGTATCTGTGTTTTCATACCGATCTGACTCGATCTCCGGTGTTTCTGGCCACCTCGGCCAAGAACACCTTGTTGGAAGGGGAACGCTGGAGTTTATCGATCAACAACTCGATGGCGGCGCTCGGCTCGAGCGACAGGAGAACCCGTCGCAGCTTCCAGACCTGAGGAAGCTCGTCGATGGTGAAAAGCAGTTCTTCGCGACGGGTGCCCGACAACTCGATGTCGACCGCCGGGTAGATCCGCTTGTCAGCCAGCTTGCGGTCCAGCCGCAGCTCCATGTTGCCGGTGCCCTTGAACTCCTCGAAGATCACCTCGTCCATCTTGGACCGGGTCTCCACCAGGGCGGTGCCCAGGATGGTCAGACTGCCGCCTTCCTCTATGTTGCGGGCCGCTCCGAAGAACCGCTTGGGCGGGTAGAGGGCGGTGGCGTCGATTCCTCCTGAGAGCATCCGTCCCGAGGCCGGGGCGGCAAGGTTGTGGGCGCGGGCCAGCCGGGTTATGGAGTCGAGCAGAATCACTACGTCCATTCCGGTTTCCACCATGCGCTTGGCGCGCTCCAAGGCCAGGTCGGCGATTTGGGTGTGCTGCTCGGCGGGCCGGTCGAAGGTGGAGTAGACCACGTCTCCCTTGACCGACCTCTGCATGTCGGTCACCTCCTCGGGACGCTCGTCCACCAGCACCACCATCAGATGACATTCGGGATTGTTGATCGTGATCGACTGGGCGATCTCTTTGAGCACGGTGGTCTTTCCCGCTTTGGGGGGAGAGACGATCAATCCCCGCTGTCCCTTGCCGATGGGAGAGATGAGATCGATGAGGCGGGCCAGGGTGCGCCTGGGCATACCTTCCAGTTCCAGGCGGAGCCGCTGGTCGGGAAAGAGGGGGGTCAGTTTTCCGAACTTCGGTCGGCGCATCGCCTCGCCGGGGTCCGCTTTGTTGACGTGCTCCACTCTCACCATGCCCGGGTATTTCTCTTGTGAGCGGGGGGGCCTGATCGGCCCGCCCACCAGGTCGCCCTTGCGAAGCTTCATGCGGCGGACTAGCCCGGCGGAGACGTAGACGTCCTGTTCACCGGGTCCGTAGCCGGACACCCGGAGGAACCCGTAGCCCTCGGGGAGGACGTCCAACAGCCCTTCCCGCACCTCCATCTCGCCCTCGGGGATGTTGGAGTGAGGTGACGGCCTGCGTCCCCGTCCGCGGCGGCGGCGGCCGCCTGAGTGCGAAGGGCCCGTTCCGTGGCCGGCGCGGAATTCGAAGTCAGGCGAGGAGCCGTCCGACGATTGCCGGTTGTCTCCGTCCGCGGCGGATCCGCCGGAGGATCTTCTGGGCGCCGGGGAGGGAGGCACGGGCGCCGGAGGCGCCTGCTGGCGTCCACCGCCGCGTGCTCTGGGCTGCTGAGCAGCTTTTCCGCCACCGGGGTTGTCCGCGGCGGCGCGGCCGGAAATGGCGCTAATCAACTGCTCTTTGCCCATTCCGCCGGAGTCGATGCCAATCGCCGAGGCGATTTGTCGCAGGTCAGCCACCGATTTGGTAAGAAGTTGTCCGTTTTCGGATTCACTAGTCATTTAGGATTCCTCATCTTCTCGGGGTTTCCGAATTACCTTTCACTTTCCTCTGCGGAGGTGAAGGCTGTAACGCTCTATGCAAGACCGTCTTGAAGAGTTCTCGGGGTGTTCGCCGCCGGAGCCGGAGGGCGGACGAATCAGACAGACCTGACTATAACAGATCGAGCCGCTGTCTGCCAAACCCGATACCGTCGGAGCGGTTTGGTTAGCGGCGGGCCTTTTCCAGGAACGACAGCAACCGGTCCAGCCGGGCGGGGATCACGGTGGTTCGCTCCGGGCGCTCGGAGAGGTCGGCCAGGCGGGAGGGCGGATCAGGGTCAAAACCCACCGCCTCGGCCACCGCTTCGGGGAACTTGGCGGGATGAGCGGTGGCGATGCTGACCACTTCCTCGCCCCTCGCTCCCAGGCGCTCTGCCATAGCCCATCCCAAGGCGCTGTGGGGGTCGAGCAGCAACCCGTGCTCCCGATGAGCGGAGGCGATCACTTCGATGATCGCCCGGTCGTCCAGCCATCCTGCTCCGAAGTCGTCCGTGAGGCGGGAGTGGAGTTCGGAGTCGAGACGCAGTTCGCCCCGGCGGCGGTAGTCGTCCATCACCTCGGACATCCACTCGCCTCGCCGTGAGCCCAACTCAAACAGATATCTCTCCAGGTTGGAAGGGATCTGGATATCCATGGCCGGGGCGAGGGTGGGGCGCACGTCTTCTATGGAAAGGAGTCCTTCAGAGATGAGCCGGGTCAGTCCGCGGTTGTGGTTGTTGGCCACCACCAGCCGCTTCACCGGCCCGCCCATCCGGCGCGCTGCCCATCCGGCCAGCACGTTGCCGAAATTGCCGGTGGGAACCGAGAAGCTGATCGCCCGCCCGAGCCGATGCCCCACCCACAGGTAGTAGGCGATTTGGGCGACGATTCGCGCCCAGTTGATGGAGTTGACGGCAGCCAGGGCCAGCCGGCGTCGCACCTCGGCGTCGCTAAAAGCCGCCTTGACCAGGTCCTGGCAGTCATCGAAAGTTCCCTCCACCGCTACTGTGTGGACATTGGAAGACTCCACGGTGGTCATCTGGCGGCGTTGGATGTCGGAGACCCGGCCTTCCGGATAGAGAATCACGATGTCGATGCCGGCCTGGTCCCGACATGCCTCGATAGCGGCCGAGCCGGTATCCCCGGAGGTGGCGCCCAGCACCAGTATCCGCTTGCCCTGCAGTTCCAGCAGTTGATTGAACAGCCTTCCCAGCATCTGCAGGGCGTAGTCCTTGAAGGAAAGGGTGGGTCCGGAGGTGAGATCCAACAGCCACCGGTTCTCCGACACCTCCCGCAGGGGGGCCGGGCCTTGTGGGCCGAAGCCGGCATAGGCTTCGGCGGCCAGCCGGGGCAGATGTTCCAGCAACAGGCTGTCCTCCATAAAGGGAGCGGCGACCGCAGCCACCATCTCGTGGTAAGAAGCTCCCGAGGACAGGTTGGGAGCAGTCGGCCAATGAGTGGGAACGTATAACCCCCCGTCGGGCGCCGGTCCGGCCAACAGGATCTCGTCGAAGGGGGCGGGCGCGGCTCCTCCCCGGGTTGAAACGTATTTCACAGCCGGCCCCCCGCAGCAAGGGCGGGGGTATCCATCAGGGGCCGGCGCCGATTACGCGAATGGTGGCGGCCACCTGTCTCACCACTTCCAGTCTTTCCAGGTCACGGACGGACGCCCGGTGGTTGGTCTCCCGAGCATGGTGGGTGATCAGTAGCAGGGTGGCGTGATCTCCTCGTCCTTCCTGCCAGACCGACATGATCGATACCTGATGGGTTCCGAACACCGTCGCGATCTGGGCCAGGACCCCGGGAGCGTCCTTGACCTCCAGGCGTAGGTACCACTGGGTTTCCACTTCGGAGAAGTCCTGCAAGGCCCCGTCCCCGAAGCGCACTCGAGGGGCGACCTTGGTACCCGCCAGAAACTCCCGGGAGGCGAGAATGACATCTCCCAGTACCGCGGTTGCGGTGGGTCTTCCTCCCGCACCCGGCCCCAGGAACAGAAGCTCTCCGATCGAGGGTCCCTCCAGGAAGACTCCGTTGTTGGCGCCGCGGATCAGCGCCAGGGGGTGATCGTTGGGCACCAGGGCGGGGTGAACCCGCACCGCCGGGCCGTGGGGGGAGGTGTCGGCCACCGCCAACAGCTTGATGCGATACCCCAGTTGGCGGGCGAACCCGAGATCCTGGATGGCGAGATCCGTGATTCCCTCCCGGTGGACACGGTCTATGCCCACCCATCGCCCGAAAGCCAGTCCGGCCAGAATGGCGGCTTTGGCGGCAGCGTCGCTTCCACTCACATCGGCGGTCGGATCGGCCTCGGCGTATCCGAGTCTCTGTGCCTCGGCCAGAGCCTCCTGGTAGGGAATCCCCCTGGTATCCATCGCGGTCAGGATGAAATTGGTGGTCCCGTTGACGATTCCCATCACCCGCTCGATTTTCTCTCCCGCCAGGGATTCGGAGAGAGGACGTATCAGGGGTATTCCTCCTCCCACCGCCGCCTCGAAGAGAAGAGAGACCCCTTTGGCGGCCGCCCGGGCGAATAGTTCGGGTCCGTGCAGTGACAGGAGTTCCTTGTTGGCGGTGATCACCGGCTTGCCCAGATCCAGGGCGGAGAGAACCAACTCCCGGGCAGGATCCACTCCTCCCATCAGTTCCACCACCAGATCCACTCCGGGGAGAGAAACGAGCAGGTCCGTCCGGTCCACGACATATCGGGAGGGAAAGGCCCGGGGTTTGTCCAACTCCCGAACCGCCACCCCTCGCAATCGCAGGTCGATCCCCGACTTGGCCAGTATCGCATCCCGGTCCTCGAGCAGGCGTCTGGCCAGTTCTCCGCCGACCGTGCCTCCTCCCAGGATGCCTACGCCTATTTCCATAGCCGGAATGCTAGAGGGATTAAGGTAGCCTTCGGCAAACGTAATCGTCCCCGAGGACCAAGGTCATGGCCGGACCTCTGCCCTTCCATCTTCTCCCCCTTACCTCCGAAGTGGTGGCCGGACGTCTGATGGTGGGCGGATGCGACCTCGTTGAAATGGCGGAACGGTACGGAACCCCGTTGTTCGTTTACGACGAACTCCATCTGCGCCGCCGTTGCCGGGAGGCATTGGAGGCTTTTGGAGGAGGAGTGTCCTATGCGGCCAAGGCCTTTCTGTGTGTGGCTATGGCGAGGCTGGTGGAATCCGAGGGCCTGGGTATGGATGTGGCCACGGGAGGGGAGTTGGCGATGGCTCTTCGGGCCGGCTTTCCGCCCTCGAGACTGGTATTTCACGGCAACAACAAGTCTTCGGAAGAGTTGAGGATGGCGATCGAGGGGGGAGTGGGCAGAGTGGTGGTGGATTCCTTCGACGAGATGGATCGAATCGACCACCTTCACTCCCTGAGAGGGGGCGCCCCGGTGGATGTCCTGATCCGTATCACCCCGGGGGTGGATGCCCACACCCACGAGTTCGTGGCCACCGGCCACGACGACACCAAGTTCGGCTTCACTGTGTCTTCGGGAGCGGCCGCCCGGGCGGTGCGACGGGCCAAGAATTCTCCTTCCATGAGAGCGCGGGGTGTCCATGCCCACATCGGCAGCCAGGTTTTCCGGCTGGAGTCCTTTCGGGAAGCGGCCCGGATCGTGGCGAGAATGGCGGAGCCTTTCGGTTTGGAGGAGTTGTCGCTGGGAGGCGGATTGGGAGTTCCCTACGTGGAGGGGGAGTCGGCGCCGACCATCGGAGAGTGGGCGGAGGCGCTGGTCGGGGTCTGTCGATCCGAGGGCGTCAGGGGACCGATCATGGCCGAGCCGGGAAGAGTCATCGCTGCTGCTGCGGCTATAACTCTCTACCGAGTGGGGACCATCAAGGAGGTGGAGGGGGTGCGTACCTACCTGGCGGTGGATGGAGGGATGAGCGACAATCCCCGGCCGGTGCTGTACGGGAGCGGTTATGAGGTGTTCCTCCCCAGGGCGGTGGGCGCTCCGCGAGAGCGGGAAGTAACCGTGGTGGGGAAGCACTGCGAAAGCGGGGACAGACTGGTTTCGGAGGGCTGGCTTCCCGGGGATGTCGAGGTCGGTGACATTGTCGCCACCCCGGTTACTGGCGCCTATGGGCACTCGATGGGATCCAACTATCAAAAGGTCCCCCGCCCCCCGGTGGTTTTCGTCTCCGACGGGCAATCGCGCTTGGTGGTGCGCCGCGAGGAGTTCGAGGACATGTTCCGCCTGGAAATGGATTGACTTGAGGGGAGCCGTCCCGAAGTAAAGCTAGCCGACGGCTGTTTGGGCGTCGGGAGGGTCGCGGCGCTCCGTAGCCAGCTTGGTCGCCTCCACGCTGGCCTTGAGAGCGGCCAGCAGATCTATCACCTGGCCGGGCTCGGGTGTCCCGGCGACCGAGACTATCTCTTTTCCCTCCACCTTGAGCCGGGCGGCTTCCTCGATGTTCCCCCTGGTTTTGTCCTTGTACTCCTCTCCTGCGAAGGGTCCGCTCATCGTCTCGATCAGGAGCTTGGCCATCTCCACCTCTTCGGGGCGGACCTCCACTTCCTCTTCGGCGTCGTCGGCGGGGACCGAGCGAATTTCGTCGGGCCAGAACATGGTCTCCAATACGAGGCTCTCCTGGTGATAGCGGAGAGTGGAGAGGTGCTCCTTGCCCCGCATGGCGAAGCGGGCCACTCCCACCCTGCCTGCCGAGCGGAGCGCCTCCAAGAGGATCCGGTAGGCGCGCAAACCGGTTTTCTCTGGCGTCAGGTAATAGGAGGACTTGTAGTAGACGGGGTCGATCTCTTCTGACTCCACGAACTTGAGCACCTCGATCAGCGGCAGGCCCTTTTTCCCTATTCCGGCGGCGGACAACTCCGAGTCGCTGAACACCACATAGGCGCCGCGCTCCACCTCATAGCCGCGGACGATCTCGCTCCAGGGCACCTCCTGTCCATCGGTCTCCGCCACCCGCTTGTAGCGGATGGGGCTCTGGTCGCTTTGGCGCAACTGCTTGAACTTGGGCCGCCGGTCTTCGGTGGCCGAGTAGAGGATCACCGGGATGTTCACCAGGCCAAAAGAAATGGCGCCTTTCCAGACGGGACGCATCAGACTCCTAATTGTACTTGTCTCTTGTGCTCAGGTCGTTGGGGCCCCGAAAAGCCGGGACGCCTCCTCTCCGGTAGACCGGCGGTTCGCAACTCCAAAAAGGGAGGTGGGAGTGTCTATCCGCTGGACAGTTCCTCGGCCGCCAGCCGGGAAACCAGGCCGCCGTCCACCTCTTGGCGGCGGGTCTTCATAATGTGCCCCATCACTCTGCCCTGCGCCCGGGGTTGCCCCGCCACCCCCAAGTGGGCGATGGTCTCTCGAACCAGTTGTCGGCTCTGCTCCTCGTCCAGGCGGGCGGGCAGCCATCGGGAGAGGTACTCCACTTCAAAGGAGAGCTTTCGGGACATCTCTTCCCCGCGTTCTCCCAGGTTGGCGTATTCGGCGGCGGCCTTGCGCATCTTTTTCGCATAGCTCCCGATCATCTGCTCATAGAAGTTGTCATCTTCGCCCGTCCCGGAAAAACCGCGGGCGGTCCTTCGCGTCTGTATCTCTGCCTGGACGGAACGGATAGCGTCCCTCCGGCGGCGGTCCCCCGACTTCATGGCCTTCACCAACTCGGTGCGCAACTCGCTTTTGATACTCATGTGATATTGGCTCTCCGTTCCGTCTCTTCGGGTCCCTCTTGGATCCCGGCCCTCAGTGGATGTGCATCAGCCCGGCCCCGAAAGCCGAAAGGAGGTTGTCGGTGGTCAGCACCTCCGGAGGGGGCCCGCTGATCACTCTCCTCTCCCCCAGCAGCAGCACATGATCGGCGCTGCCGGCTTCTCCCAGGTCGTGGGTGGATACCAAAACCGCGCAGCCGTGGGCCTTCTCTTGGTGGAGGGTTCTGTCCACTGCCTCCGCCGAGATGATATCGAGGCCGGTGAGTGGCTCGTCCAGAAGCATCACAAGATGATCCTGGGCGATTCCCTGAGCCATGAAAACCCGCTGTCGTTGTCCACCCGACAGCTCAGTGAGGTGGCGGTTGGACAAATCGGTGATTTCCATCCTCTCCATGGCCTCTTGAACCCGGGCGCGGTCATCGATCCTCAATGGTCGGATCATTCCCCGGTTCGGATAGCGGCCCATGGCCACAACCTGGGCCACCGTGAGCGGCAAAGACTGGTTGATCTGCTTGGACTGGATGACATAGGCAACCTGTTTCCGGGCTCTTTGAGGGGAGGTTCCCAAGACGGTGATCCGTCCGCCAGAGGGGCTTATCAAGCCGACCAGGGAGTGAAGCAGGGTGGACTTTCCGGCACCGTTCGGCCCGATCAGGGCGGTGATTGCTCCCATGGGCGCGGTGAAAGATGAGGGTTCCAAGACTATGTTCGAGCCGTAGCGGAGCTCCAGTCCTTCCGCTTCGATGGCGTTCTCGATGGCCTGCTCGGGTACTCTCATGTCTGGCAGTTCGGGCACAGGCCCTCGATCTCCAGGGTGTGGCCGGCTACCCGATACCCGGTGTCGGTGGCTGCGTTCTCCGCCAACCGGGAGAGGCGGTACTCGGTTTCAGGGGTCAGGGAGATGTCGGAGATGGCCATGCACTGCATGCACACCAAGTGGTGATGATGTCCCGTCAGCCATTCGGCCAATTCGAAGCGGTTGGACCGATCGGCGCTGTGGTGAGAGGCGAGCACCTGCGATTCGGTCAACACGCGAACGTCCCTATAGATGGAGGAAAAAGGGATGCGCGCCTCCGTAACCTGGTAGAGCTCTTCGACGGTGAGAGGGCCTGCGGTGTTGTCCAGCGCCTCGACGAGCGCCCTGCGGTTGGTGGTATAGCGCATGCCCTGCGAGCGAAGACTCTCTTCTACTTTGGAGTGGAGTCCAAACATGGTTCATATATGATAATGATTATCAATCGCTGATGCATATTTATCCGATTCGAGAAAGTAGATGGTATGGACTGGCTGTTGGAGCCGTTTGAATTCGCTTTTCAGCAGCGGGCGTTACTGGCCGGGATACTGGCCGGGATACTTACCTCGGTGGTGGGTACCTGGGTGGTTATCCGGGGGATGTCCTTCATGGGCGATGCGGTTGCCCATGGGATTATTCCCGGTGTCGCTATCGCCCTGCTGGCGGGAGTCAATCCGCTGTGGGGGGCGCTGGTGGCTGGGGTGGTGATGGTATGGGGGATCAATCAGGTTCACCAACACACCAAGCTCAGCGCCGACATCGGGATCGGGCTGCTGTTCGTGGGCATGCTGTCCCTCGGAGTGGTGGTGATTTCACTGACCTCCAGCTTTTCGGTCTCGATCACCGCGGTTCTATTCGGTGACCTGCTGGGGGTGACCGGCGGCGGCATCCTGTTGGAAGCGGTGAGCCTGGTGGTTGCCATGGCGGTATCGGTTGTGATGTATCGGTCGTTTCTGGCCCTCGCCTTCAATGAGGCCAAAGCCGAGATGATGGACCTTCGTCCTCGGATAGCTCACCTGACACTGTTGGCGCTCATCACGGGTACGATGGTCGTCCTGTTTCAGGGAGTAGGCGCTATCCTGGTGTTCGGTCTGCTGATCGGGCCTCCGGCCACGGCCATTATCCTGGTTCGGCGGGTGGTGCTGGTGATGGCGGTCTCTGCCGCTTTGGCGGTCTTCTCGGTGATCAGTGGTCTGGTGATCAGCTATCGCTTTTCCACGGCCGCCTCGGCCACCATCGTGTTGATCTCGGTGTCCCTGTTCTTCGTAGCCCTGACAGGATCGCGGCTGCGTGATTCCCTCCGTCGAAAAGCCCCCGCTCCGGCCTGAGCGCCGCGGCTATTCGGGGTTGGGACGGCGGGCGGCGGCCAGCACCTCGTCGATCGAGCTTTGGTCCACATCGCCCAGGCTCTGCACGTAGTCGTAGCCGAACCGGCCCTTGATGCACAGATGGCCGCTGGTGACCTCGTGATCCTGGGGAGAGGTGACCTTGACAATGCGGTTGTCCTGGGTGTGCAACTCCAGGTTGCAGCCGACTCCGCAATAGGAGCAAACCGTCCGGGTCACAGACTGCGCTTCGGGATCCCATAGATCCGCCTTCCGGAGTTCCCATTCCGAGCGGAACATAAGGGCGCCGGTCGGGCACACTCCTATGCAGTTGCCACAGAACACACAGGCGCCGTCGCCCAGGGGAAGGTCCATCTCGGTGGAGATCCGGGCGTCGAAGCCCCGGCCCGCCACCGCTATGGCGTAAGTGCCCTGGGCATCGATCCCGCACGCCTCCACGCACTTGTAGCAGAGGATGCAGCGGGAATAGTCGCGGACATAGAGGGTGTTGTCCACCTTGGTGGGCTGGTGTACTCCCTCAGCGGTTTTACCGCTGACCGAATTATGATGCCCCGGATGCCTCCCGTCCCGTTCCCCGGCCGCGGTGGGCTCGGCGGGGGCTCCGTAGCGGGTCGGGTCGGCGTCGTACTCTTCCATCCACCCGCCGACCTCGGCATCGGCCAGCGAAAGATCCACCGAGGAGCCCAGGAACTCCAGGACCATCTTCCGACTGTGCCGGACCCGCTCCGAGTCGGTATTCACCACCATGCCCTCCTCGACGATCCGCGAGCAGGCGGGTACCAGTGTGCGGCTCCGTTCTACCTCCACCACACAGATCCGGCACACGTTGACCGGGGTGAGGGTCTCCAGATAACAAAGGGTGGGAATTGCGGTCCCCATTTGTTCACAGGCTTCCAGAAGGGTGGCGTCCGCCTTGACCTCCATCGGTGCGCCGTCAATGGTCAACTGGACGGTTTGGTGAGGAGCGGTGGTTGTTTTGGGTCGGGTCATTTCAGCAGTCCCAGGTCGAGGGCGGATCGCAGGGCAATGGCGGCGGTGTGTCCCAAGCCGCAGATAGATGCGTCCCGCATGGCCAGGTCGATTTCGGTGATCAGTTCCAGGTCTCCGGGTCGGGGGCGTCGGCGGATTCGCGCCAGCGCTTCTTCGATACGTACAGTACCAACCCGGCAGGGCACGCACTGCCCGCAGGTCTCATCCCGAAAAAAGGCGGCGATGCGGGCGAGGATGTCTCCGAAGTCGGTGTGCTGGTCGAACACCATTATCACTCCCGATCCGAGCGAAACCCCGGCCTCGACGGCAGCCTCGAAAGTGAGTGGCATGTCGAGGAGGTCGGGGAGCACGAACGAACCGGCCGCGCCGCCCAGCAGGATCGCCCTTGGTTCCAGACCCTCGGGCAAACCTCCCGCCAGGTCGATCAACTCCCTGAGAGTGGCGCCGAATTCCACCTCGTAGACGCCTGGCCGGTTGACCGATCCCGATAGACAGAATAGTTTGGGTCCGGTGGACTGAGCGGTTCCCATCGAGGCAAAGGCCTCTCCGCCCTCGGTGACGATGTCGAGGACATTGCACAGGGTCTCCACGTTGTTGATGACGGTCGGCTTTCCGAACAGCCCCGAGACAGTGGGGAAGGGGGGCTTGTTGCGCGGCTCTCCCCGGAAACCCTCGATGGAGTTCATCAGGGCGGTTTCCTCACCGCAGATGTAGGCGCCCTGGCCGCGGCGGAGTTCGATATCGAAAGAGACACCGGTTCCGGAGGTGTCTCCCAATAGGCCCCGCTGACGCGCCGAGTCCATCGCCCGCAGCAGCCGTTCGGTGGCCAGGGGATATTCCCCCCGGATGTAGAGATACCCTCGGCGGGCGCCGATCGCGTATCCGGCGAGGGTCATGGATTCAATTACCGAGAAGGGATCGTCCTCCATCAGAACCCGGTCCTTGAAGGTGCCCGGCTCAGACTCGTCGGCGTTGCAGATCAGATAGCGGACCGGCTCGGGGGAGTTGGCCACTGCTTCCCACTTGATCCAGGCGGGAAACGCCGCTCCTCCCCGACCCCGGAGGCCCGAGGTCTTGATCTCTCCGTTCACCGCTTCCGGCCCCATCTCCACCGCCTTTTCCAGGGCTTGGTATCCACCGGCGGCCAGGTAGGAGTCGAGGCATTCGGGATCCACCACCTCCACCCGCCGCAGCAGCCGCAGATGGGGTTGGCCGGACTGGGGAATGGCGGGTTTGGCCGAACGGCCGTTGGCCATCGAGAGAGAAGTGTTGTTGGGCCATTCGCCCAGCTCGGAGGCGCCTACTTCCACCATTACCAGGTCGTCTTCCCCGGCCCGCTGGATGTAGGCCGCCGGCGCCAGGTCGCATTGTCCGAGACAGGGCGAGCGCGCCCATCGGGCGTTCGGAGCTTCCGCTCCCCCGGCTTCCAGTCCCTCGATAAGTTCCAGGGCGCCGGCGCGGCGGCAGACAATATCGTCGCAGATGTGCCATACCTCGGACGGGGAGGGATCGACCGATATCAGGGAGTAGAAGGTAGCCACCCCCCACGCCTCGGCCGGAGGGACGGACAAAACCCGACAGATGTGCATCAAGGCGCCTTCCGAGACCCACCCTATCTCGGATTGCACGGTCTCGAGGGCGGGCAGCAGGAGGTGGCGTCGATCCACCACGCTCTGTCGTCCGGTCATGAAGATACGCAGGTTGGCGGCGGTCCGCACCCGGCGGTGGCTTTCGATGCCGCCTGGGCCGGTGACCGACTCCACTGCCTCCCGCTCAGCAGCGGTGGGCTGGGACTCTGTAAAGCGAAGGTCCATCTGTCAGTGTCGTTTGCTTGCCGCTACCCGACCGGCGCCGGTGCTTTTTCCACCCGCACGGCAGTCGCCTTGAACTCCGCGGTGCCACTCTTCGGATCCCAGGCCTCGATGGTCAGTTGGTTGATGTCGGCCTGCTCGGGAAAGTGAACGGACATAAAGACCAAACCGGGGCGGAGGCTCTCGTCCACCCGGGCGGGGACGGTGATCGACCCTCTCCGAGAGGTGACCCGCACTTCTTCTCCCTCCAAAATCGCCCAGGTAGAGGAGTCCTCGGGTGAGATGTCGAGGGTTCCCCCGATCCGGAGCGGGGAGTCGGTGGCGCCGCTCTGCACTCCCGTGTTGTAGGAGTCGAGGTGGCGGCCGGTGGTGAGCCGGGTGGGATAATCCTCGGTCAGCCGGTCGACCGGCGGGAACCACTCCACAGGGAAGAAGGGAGCGAGGGGGCCGACTGGGGGGTCTGCCCACAGGCGGGAGTGGAGGAAGAGTTCACCGGGATGGTCTTCGTCGAAGCAGGGCCATTGTAAGCCGCCGTGGTCTTCCAGGCGACGGTAGGCCATACCCCGGTGCATGGGAGAGAGGCTGCGCAGTTCGTCCCACACCTCCTCGGCGGAAGGCATGCCCCAACCATGTCCCATGCTGGCCGCCAGGGAGGAGATGATGGAGGAGTCGGTGCGGGCCTCCCCGGGAGGTTGGAGGGCGGGGCGCACCCGCTGGACCCGCCGTTCGCTCGAGGTCACCGTTCCCTCCGCCTCGCACCAGTCGGCGGCGGCAGGGAACACAACGTCGGCCATTTGGGCGGTGCGGGTAAGGAAAATGTCCTGAACCACCATGAATTCCAGGCCTTCCATCAGGTGGCGGGCCCTTTTGACATCGGCCTCGGATTGGGCGGGATTCTCTCCGATCACGTACAGGGCGCGCAGAGTACCATCTTCCATCGCCTCGAACATCTGGGTGAGGTGAAGACCCTTGCGGGGAGGGACGGGGGCCTTCCAGGTGGCTTCGAACGGGGTGCGGAGTTCGTCTGACTCCACATCTTGGAAACCCGGAAGCTTGTTGGGGATCGCTCCCATGTCGCCGCCTCCCTGTACATTGTTCTGGCCCCGGAGGGGCACCAGTCCCGACCCGTAGCGACCCACATGTCCGCAGAGCAGCGCCAGGTTGATCAGAGCCAGCACATTGTCGGTGGCGTTGTGGTGCTCGGTTATCCCCAGCGTCCAGCACAACTGGGCGCGGTCGGCCTTGGCATAGGCATGGGCCAGAGAGCGGATGGCATGGGCGGGAACTCCGGTTATCTCCTCGCCCCGCTCCAGGGTCCACCCCTCCACGCTCTGGGCGTATTCCTCGAAATTGAGGGTGGCGCGCTCGATGAACTCCCGATTCTCCAACCCGCATGCCAGGATCTCGCGGGCCACCGCGTTGGACAGGGCGATATCGGATCCGACATCGATACCCAGCCACAGGTCGGCCCACTCCGCCGACTCGCTTCGGCGAGGATCCACGCAGAACAGGCGGGCGCCGCGGCGGACCGCCCGGATGACCCGGTGAAAAAAGATGGGATGGGCGGCCCGGGCGTTCGACCCCCACAGGATCACCACATCGGCGTCATCCATCTCCTGATAGGAACTGGTTCCCCCTCCCGCTCCGAAAACAGCCGCCAGACCGGCGACGCTGGGAGCGTGTCAGGTCCGGTTACAGGAATCTACGTTATTGGTGCCCAGCACCACCCGTGCGAACTTCTGTGCCAAGAAGTTGGTCTCGTTGGTGGCTTTGGAGCAGGAAAACAGCCCTATCGCTTCTCCGCCGTGCGCGTCGCGCACCTCACCCAGGCCGCGGGCCGCAGTGGCAAGAGCCTCGGCCCACGTGGCTTGTCGAAGTACGCCGTTCTGGCGCACCAGCGGATGGGTCAGCCGGGTCTTTTTTCCCATAGTTGACTCTCCTTGAGTTGTACGGGCGAACTTTGTTCCGTTGGCGATATTTTAGCAATCTGTAAAACGGACTGGTGACAAAAGGCCGGGATTTTGGGGTTGAGGGCTTGGATTCGATTGTTGATAAATTTGGTCGCAATCACGTGAATAACTTCTGAGAGGAGCGCATTTTGGCGGCCCGGGTACTCACGACAGTGCTTGTCGTCCTGGCGCTCGCCCTTGGCGCCTGTTCGACGGGTACGTCGTCGAGTCGGGTTGTCCGGATGTGGATCGGCCCGGATGTGGTTGACTGCGTGGGCGTCGGCCCCGCAAATGCCTGCTGGTCAAGGAGTCCGAGAACGCCGATTGGGAGTTTTTCTACGACGGCATCGAAGGGTTCACCCACATCGAAGGGGTGTCCTATGTCCTTGATGTGGAGATAACGGAAATCGAGGACCCGCCGGCCGACGCCAGTTCGCTGGACTACCGGCTGGTGCAGGTGGTTGAGGCTACCTCCGGCGCCGGCTGATGCCGATCCAACCCTCGAGCGAATTCAGAAGAGGCCCACCACCTCTCCCGCCGAGTCGATGTCCACATTGAGGAAGGCGGGGGTCACCGAGAGCCCGGGCATGGTCCGAACCGCGCCGACCAGCGGATAGATAAACCCGGCGCCAACCGAGGCCCGTACTTCCCGGACGGGGAGGGTATATCCCCGGGGAGCGCCCCGGAGGCTGGGGTCGTGACTGATTGAGAGATGGGTTTTGGCCATGCAGATCGGCAGGTTTCCGAAGCCGGCCTGCTCGTACTGGGCGAGCTGGCGATCGGCGAGGGCGGAGTAGGAGACATCCTCCGCTCCGTACACCTGGCGGGCGATCCGGGCGATTTTCTCTTTGAGGGGTTGCTCCAGCGAGTAGATGAAGCGAAAATTCCCGGAGACGGCGCAGGCGTCCTCCACCACCTCGGCCAGTTGGCCTGCCCCGGCGCCGCCTTCCGCCCAGTGAGTGGCAGGGACCGCGGAGTGAGCGCCGGCTTCCACGGCCGCCGACTGTATGTATTCGATCTCCCGCTGGGTATCGGTGGGGAAGATGTTGACCGCCACCACCGCCGGAATTCCAAACTCTCGAATGGTTTCCAGGTGGGCTTGGAGATTGGCCACGCCCGCTCTCAGGAGCGGCAGGTTCTCCTCGGTATAGGAGGGATGAAGAGGCTTCCCCGGCGTAACCCGCGGGCCTCCTCCCTGGTTTTTGAGCGCGCGCACCGTGGCGGTCAGCACAACGCAGTCCGGAATCAGTCCCGAGGTCCGGCACTTGATGTTGAAGAACTTTTCCATCCCCATGTCGGCCCCGAATCCCGACTCGGTGACCACATAGTCGGCGAGTTGGAGACCGATCCGGTCGGCCACCACCGACGAGTTGCCGTGGGCGATGTTGGCGAAGGGGCCGGTGTGGACGAATACCCCCTGTCCCTCCAGGGTCTGCATCAGGGTGGGGTGGAGGGCTTCGCGCAAGAGCACGGTAACCGCCCCCGCGGCTCCCAGGTCTTCGAGGGTGAGCGGCTCTCCGGTCTGTGAAGAGCCGAACACCACCTTTCCGCAGCGTTCGCGCAGGTTTCGAAGGGCGGAGGCATAGTCTTTCCCGTCCACCAGGGCGAGAATCGCCATCAACTCGCTGGCCACTGTGATGTCGTATCCGCTCTCCCGCGGGCGCCCGTCGGCCCGGCCGCCCAGCCCCAACACCACATTGCGCAGCGCCCGGTCGTTCACATCGACCACCCGTCGCCACAGGATGCGGTCATGGTCGATCCCCAGGCGTTTCAGCCCCCGTTCGGCCAGGCGTTCGTCACTGAGCCGCCCCTCGTGATACCACCGGGCGTCGATGGCGGCGGCCACCAGATTGTGGGCAACCCCGATGGCGTGTATATCCCCGGTGAGATGGAGATTGAACTCCTCCATGGGGATGACCTGGCTGTAGCCTCCCCCCGCCGCGCCGCCCTTGATGCCAAAGGTAGGGCCCATGCTGGGCTGGCGAATGCACGCCATGGCGTTGTGGCCCCTCGCTCCCAGGCCCTGGGTAAGGCCGATGGTGGTGGTGGTCTTGCCCTCGCCGAGGGGAGTGGGGGTGATGGCGGTCACGTCCACATAGCGACCCCGGGGACGGTTCTGGATCCGGCTCAAAATGTCGAGATGCACCTTGGCCTTGTCGGCGCCGTAGGGGATCAGTTCGTCAGTTTGGATCCCCACCCGTTCTGCTATCTCGGTTATGGGGATGACCTGGGCGCTTTGGGCAATATCCAGGTCGGAGGGGATACTGGCGGAATTCAAGGGAAGCCTCCTGGGTGCTGAAGAGATGTGGAATGAAGCAAAACGCCGCCCGGGCGGCTCGGAGTAAATGTTACCGCCGGAACGTCGATATGTTGGCGTTGGAAAGCTGTTTTTGTCTGGTGGCGCCGGCCTGATTGGACATCGGGTGGGAGCTGGACGGCTTCGGCGGATAGAGGTTTTTGTTATAAGGTTGTGCGTTTCTAATCTCTCCCTTAGGCCGTGTCAGCGCTCTTTTTCCTGGTGACAACCCTCTGATGGACTGGGTAGATCTGTTGTTGATAGCCGTCCGCGTGGTGGCGGTGTTCGCCCTGTTGCTGGTATTGACCATTATCAACATCTGGCTGGAGCGAAAAATTCTGGCGGATATGCAGAACCGGGTGGGCCCGGCCCGGGCGGGGCCGTGGGGGATACTCCAGACCCTGGCTGATGGGATGAAGCTGTTCTTCAAGGAGCAAATCACTCCCCGGAGGGTGGATGTGGGGGCCTATCTCCTGGCGCCTTTCCTGGCGGTGATACCCGCCTTCCTGATTTTCATGATGGTCCCGCTCGGTCCGGGCTTGGAGATTGCGGGCCGACAGGTGCCGCTCCAAGGGGCCGATCTCAACATCGGGATCCTGTTCATATTGGCCATGTCGTCCATGGCGGTGTACGCGGTGGTGCTGGCCGGGTGGTCGTCGGGTTCCAAATACCCGTTGCTGGGGGGTGTGCGGGCCACCGCCCAGGCGATCTCTTATGAGGCGGCCATGGGTTTGGCGATGGTGGCGGTGGTGATGTTCTCGGCCACCGCGCCGGGCGCGGAGAGCGGAACCCTCTCCCTGGCTGAGATCGTGGAGAGACAGTCGGGAACCTGGGCGGGATCTGTCGCCTTCCTCGACCCGGTGATCAGCTTGATTCCCCGCTGGAACATCTTTCCCCAATTCGTGGCCTTTGTGATCTTCTTCCTGGCGGCGTTGGCGGAGACCAACCGGGCGCCCTTCGATTTGGTGGAGGCCGAGCAGGAGTTGGTGGGTGGATTCCACACCGAGTACTCGGGCATCCGCTTCGCCATGTTCTTTTTGGCCGAGTACATCAACATCTTCTCCATGTGCGCTATTACCGCCACGCTCTTCTTGGGAGGATGGAACGGCCCGGTCTGGGAAGGGATTGTGCCCGGCTGGGTTTCGGCCATACTTCCTGTCGTATGGCTGATGGCGAAAAGCTACGTGCTGGTGGTGGTGTTCTTCTGGACGAGAGCCACCCTTCCCCGGTTGCGCTACGACCAGTTGATGACCCTGGGTTGGAAGCGGCTGATTCCCTTGTCGATGGTGTGGCTGGTGATCTCCACGGTGGTGATCGGCTTCCGTCATTTCGGTTTACCGTTCAGCGGGTGAGGAAAAGATGGGAATACTGAGAGAATTCTGGAAAAGCTTCAAGGTGACCGGGTCGATCGGTCTGAGGGGCCTGTTCGGAAGGGGCATCGTCACCACCCGCTATCCCTCCGAGATGCGGGAAAAGCCGGTGCGGTTCCACGGCCGCCACGTTCTCAATCGCTATCCCGACGGGATGGAGAAGTGCATAGGGTGTGAGCTGTGCGCCGGGGCCTGTCCCGCCCGCTGCATCTACGTGCGAGGCGCCGACAACCCGCCCGATGATCCCCAGAGCCCCGGGGAGCGCTTCGGGTACGTATATGAGATCAACATGCTGCGCTGCATCTTCTGCGGGCTGTGCGTGGAGGCCTGTCCCACCGAGGCCATCACCATGAGCCACCTTTTCGAGATGTCGGTGACCAACCGCAACGACGCCATCCATACCAAGGACGAGCTATTGATGGCAGAGGACGGGTCGGTTCCCCATATATACCGGGAGGATCCTTTCGCCGACTTGTCCGAACTGGACGCCGCCGACGGGTGGCTCCGAGCCACTTCCCCGGGCGGGGTGGCCGCCTATGAGGGCGAGATGATGTGGCAGCCCACTCCCGGCCCCGCTTCCTGGGCACCCGAGCCGGATCAGGAGACCAGGGACTCGCCGGATGGTTGAACTGGTGATTTTCGTGCTGATGGGGGCGGGGACATTGGCCGGGGCCGTCACGGTGGTGCTGGCTCGAAACCCGGTCCGCTCGGCCCTGGGGCTGTTGGGTGCCCTGGTGTCCCTGGCGGTGATCTACGTGGTCAACCTGGCCCATCTGGTAGCCGCGGTGCAGGTGGTGGTGTACGCCGGGGCGGTGTTGACCCTGTTTCTCTTTGTGATCATGTTCATCGGCGTTGACCGCACCGAGGACACCTCCGAGACCATTCCCTTCCAGCGCAAGCTGGTGGTCGGGCTGGCCACCGCGGTGGCCCTGGGCGCGGCGGCGTTGGTGTCGCGGGGCCGTTTCTCCTGGACCCCCGTCTCGACGGGGGCGGCCGAGATCCCCAACGGCACGGTCCAGGCGCTGGGAGAAGAGCTTTTCACCACCTGGGTCCTGGGGGTGGAAGTGACCGCCCTGTTGCTGACCATCGCCGCGGTGGGGGCTATCGCTCTGGCATTTCATCGGCGGTCCGGCGATACGCCGGCGGAGGAGTGATGCCGGCCGTCACCCCGGGCTGGTATATGACCCTGGCCGCCGTCCTGTTCGTCCTGGGGATGACCGGGGTCCTGATCAGGCGCAACGCCCTGGTGATGTTCATGTGCGTGGAGTTGATGCTCAACGCTGTCAACCTCACTTTCGTGGCCGCCGGTCGGGCGGCAGGTGTGCTTGACGGGCAGGTTGCGGTCTTCTTCGTACTGGTGGTCGCCGCCGCCGAGGTAGTGGTGGGACTGGCGATCATCGTCGCCATATTCAGGAGACGAGAGACCGCTTCGGTCGATGAGTTGGCGGCGCTCCGGGGATGATCGAGCTTCCGACCGAGGCGCTGTGGCTGGTGATCGCCCTTCCCCTCGGGGGGGCGGTGCTGCTGCACTTCGCGGGCCGGTGGGTGGGAGAGCCCCGTGCCGGATACCTGGCCTGCGCCGCTTCGCTGGCCGCGTTTGCGGTGGCGGCGGTCGCCGCAGTGCCCTTCTTCACCGGGGCGGGCCATCCCTCCCAGTCCATTCTGTGGGAGTGGATGCCGGCGGTGGGGGCATCCTTCGAGATCGCCTGGGATCCGCTCTCGGCCCTGATGACCCTGGTGGTCACCGGAGTGGGTTCGCTGATTCACATCTATTCGCTGGGATACATGCAAGGAGATCCCCGTTTCTCCCGGTTCTTCACCTATCTCAACCTGTTCACCGCCTCGATGCTCACTCTGGTGCTGGCCGGGAACTTTGCCATGTTGTTCGTGGGCTGGGAACTGGTGGGCCTCTGCTCTTATCTCCTGATTTCGTTTTGGTTCACCCGTCCCTCCGCCGCCTCGGCGGGAAAGAAGGCGTTCGTGGTGAACCGGATCGGCGATTTCGGGTTTCTCATAGCCCTGATGCTGATTTTCAGCGCCTTCGGGACTTTGTCCTACTCCGGCGTGTTCGACCGGGCCGCCGATGAATTGACCGGGTGGACGCCCACGCTAATCGGGCTGATGCTGGCGGCCGGGGCGATCGGGAAATCGGCGCAGATTCCTCTCTATGTGTGGTTGCCCGATGCCATGGAGGGTCCTACGCCGGTCTCGGCGCTTATTCACGCCGCCACGATGGTCACCGCCGGGGTGTATGTGATCGCCCGCTCCGCCCCGATCTTCGAGTTGGCGCCCGTCGCCTCGGGGGTGGTGGCCGCGGTGGGAGCCCTGACCGCCTTGTGGGCGGCGACCATCGCCATTGCCCAGTCCGATATAAAACGGGTGCTGGCCTACTCCACCATCAGCCAGTTGGGTTACATGTTCCTGGCGGTGGGGGCGACGGCC
Source organism: Acidimicrobiia bacterium (assembly GCA_965261135.1). Lineage (GTDB taxonomy): Bacteria > Actinomycetota > Acidimicrobiia > Spongiisociales > ZC4RG35 > Bin76. Next base: position 2,212,462 of record OZ253443.1, on the reverse strand, counting down.
TATGTGGCGGGCGTGTTCCACCTGATGACGCACGCCTTTTTCAAGGCTCTCCTGTTTCTCGGGGCCGGTTCGGTGATCCATGCCATGGGGGGCCGCCAGGACATGGGGGAGATGGGGGGTCTTCGGAAGGCCATGCCCGTTACCTTCGTGACCATGGGGGTGGGGGTGGTGGCCATCGCCGGTTTCCCTCCGCTGGCGGGATTCTGGTCGAAGGACGAAATCTTGGGCGTTGTGTTCAACCAGGGCGGATGGTTCACCGCGCTGTGGCTCGTGGGGCTGGTAACCGCCCTGCTCACCGCCTTTTACATGATGCGTCAGTTCGTGATGGTGTTTCTGGGCAAGCCCCGCTGGCCCGAGGGGGTTGTCCCTCACGAGTCCCCCCGCTCCATGACCTTTCCCCTGATCGTCCTGGCCGTGCTGTCGGTGGCTGGAGGTTTGGTCAACACTCCCTTCCGGCTGGGACTCGAGCACTTTCTGGAGCCTTCCTTCGAAGGAGTGACGCTCGGTCATCCGCCCGAGGGGGTGATCCTTGTCCTGGTGTTGGCCGCCGTGGCGGTGGCGGCCGGCGCGGTCGGGGCCGGTATGGCCTTTTTCGCCTATCACCGGCCCTCGGAGGCCTGGCGTCGCTTCCAATCGGGATTCGGCAGAGTGTGGGAATGGTGGGAGAACGCCTATCGGGTGGATGACATCTATGGGGCGATGCTGGTCGCTCCCGGCCGTCGTCTCGCCGAACAGGCCGCCTTCCGGCTGGATTTGAAGGTGGTGGACGGGGCGGTTAACGGCGTGGCCCGGCTGGTCAGGGCGACGGGAACCATGATCCGCCCTGCGCAAAGCGGGCTGATCCGCCAGTATGGGCTGTGGTTCGCGTTGGGCCTGGTGGCGCTGCTGGCCTGGCTTTTGGTGAGGGGCGGAGTGTGAGTAACCGCAGATGCTGACCCTACTGGTGCTGACGCCGCTCCTGGGGGCGCTGGTGATCTCTCTCATTCCGGCCCGTCGCCGGGAGCTTCACCTGCCGTTGGGCATGGCCCTCTCGGTGGCGCCGCTGGGGTTGGCGGGCGCGGTGTTCTTCTCCTTCGAGAAGGGCGAGGCCTCCTTCCAAATGGTGGAGAAGGTGGTCTGGTGGGAGCCGTGGGGAGTGTCATGGCAACTGGGCGTGGACGGGATCTCCCTGGGGATGGTGGCGCTCACTGCCATTCTGTTCCCGCTCAGCCTGGCGGTCTCCGACTCCATCTCTCACCGGCGCAAGGCGTTCGTGGTGGCGATGCTCTTTTTGGAGACGGGTTTGATAGGGAGCTTCCTGGCCCTGGATCTCTTGTTGTTCTTCGTCTTTTTCGAGGTGATCCTGGTTCCCATGTACCTCATCATCGGGGTATGGGGAGGAGAGCGCCGGGTGTACGCGGCGGTCAAGTTCTTCATCTACACCGCTTTCGGCTCTGCGCTTTTGCTGGCGGGGATCATCGCCCTGGCGGTTATGCATGCCTCCCAGACGCCGGAGGGAGCGCTCAGCTTCGACTATCTGGCCCTGTTGGCCCTGGATATTTCGCCCACTGCCCAAATGTGGCTATTCGGCGCCTTTGCTTTGGCGTTTGCGATCAAGGTGCCCCTGTTTCCCTTCCACACCTGGCTTCCCGACGCCCATGTGGAAGCGCCCACCGCCGGCTCGGTGCTCCTGGCCGGGGTGCTCCTGAAGCTGGGAACCTACGGACTGCTGCGGTTCAATCTCACCCTCTTTCCCGAGGCTACGGTCTCCCTGGTCCCGGTCCTTGCCGTCTTGGCGGTGGTGGGGATCATCTACGGAGCGGTAGTGGCCATCGTCCAGCCCGACCTCAAGAAGCTGGTTGCCTACTCGTCGGTCAGCCATCTCGGGTTCGTGGTGCTGGGGATTTTCGCCCTCACCTCCGCCGGCCTGCAGGGCGCGGTCATCCAGAACGTCAACCACGGTCTGACCACCGGGGCGCTCTTTTTGCTGGTGGGGATGCTCTATGACCGCCGCCACACCAAACAGATCAGCGATTTCGGGGGCCTGGCCACTCCGGCGCCGATCATGGCCGGGTTTTTCCTGTTCATGGCCTTCGCTTCCATCGGCCTGCCCGGCCTCAACGGCTTTGTGGGAGAATTCCTGGTGCTGGTGGGGAGCTTCCCCTCCCTTCCGGCCTTGGCGGTGGTGGCCGCCTTCGGGGTGGTGCTGGCCGCCATCTATATGTTGTGGGCCTACCAGCGGGTGTTCACCGGTCCCCTGACGCGAGCCGAAAACCGCAAGCTGGTAGACCTCTCTCCCAAAGAGATAGCGGTGCTGGCGCCCTTGGCGGCTCTGGTGCTGCTGCTGGGACTCTATCCCGGCATCCTCTTGGACCGGACCGCTCCCTCCGTGGAAGCGATTCTCGACCGTATCGAGCAGACCACCGACTACCAGGCGCCCTCGCCGGGGCGGCTGGCGGATGTGTTCGTCTCGGCGACTCAGGACGGTGAGTCGTGATCTCCAACGCCATTCCTGAGATCGCCTGGGCGGCGCTGGCCCCCGAACTGGTGCTGGTGCTGGGGGCGGTGGGGCTGTTGCTGTTGGATGTGCAGAAGAGGCCAGGGGTGCGGGTTTTGTGGGGATCCTCTCTGGTAATCATCCTGGTCGCGCTGGCCCTGGGTGTCTGGCAGTGGATCGTTGCGACGCCCGGAGCAGAGCCGATCTTTGGGTCGATGCTCATCTTCGACCGCCCGGCCGCGCTGGCCCGCCTGGTGGTGCTGGTGGTCTCCATCCTGGCGATGTCGGCCGGCCGCAGCCTGTTTGCACACTTGGGGAACCGGGCGGCGGAGGGAGTGGCGTTGGTGCTGTTGGCCTCGGCCGGCTTTATCCTGATGGCCGCTTCTCAGAATCTGGTGATGATGTTCCTGGGACTTGAGATGGGATCGATCTCCCTCTATATCCTGGCTGGGATCGCTGGGGACGGAGTGCGTTCCGACGAGGCGGCCCTCAAATATCTGCTGTTGGGAGCGGTGGCATCGGCGGTGTTCATCTACGGAGCGGCGTTGGTGTTCGCGGGGACGGGCTCGCTGGGCCTGGTGGCTATCGGGTCGTTCCTCAGCCGGAACCTCTTGGTCTCTCCGGCGGTTCTCCTGGTGGGAATCGGCTTGTTGACAGCGGGGCTTTCCTTCAAGGTGGCGGCCGCCCCCTTCCATGTGTGGGCGCCTGATGTCTACCAGGGCGCCCCGGCGGGAATAGTGGGCTATATGGCGGCGGTGGCCAAAGTGGGCGGATTCGCGGCGCTGTCCAGAGTGCTTCTAACCGGTTTCGAGAGCTTTCGGGTGGACTGGGCGCCGGTCGTGGCGGGAATCGCCGCCCTGTCGATGGTGGTGGGAGCGGTGATGGCCATCATCTCGGTGGATATCCGTCGCCTGCTGGCCTATTCGGGGGTGGCTCACGCCGGGTTCATTCTCGCCGGTCTCGCATCCGGCGCCCAGGGATCATCCTCGGTCTGGTTCTATCTGGCGGTCTACACGGTCCAGTTGGTGGCAGCGTTCTCGGTGATCTCGGTGCTGGGAGGAGCGGTCTCCTCGGGGTCGGATCTCTCCGATTATCGGGGGCTTTACCGTCGCTCGCCCTTCCTGGCGCTGGTCTTGTCGGTCTCTCTCCTGGGGATGGCGGGCATCCCCCTCACCAGCGGGTTCGTCGCCAAGCTGGGCGTATTTCTCGAGGCTTGGAGGGGAGGCCTGGAATGGCTGGTGGTAGTGGCGGTGCTTGCCTCGGCGGTGGCCATCTATCTCTATCTGCGGGTGATCGTGATCATGTACATGCAGGCTCCCACCAACGACGATCCGGTGCTATGTGACCGGCCTACCTTCTGGGCGCTGGGCGTGGCGACCACCTTCACCTTGGTTATGGGCATTTTCCCCCAGCCCCTCCTCAATCTGGTCGAATCGGCTATCTATCTCTGAGCAAGCCCTGCCTCTCAGGCCAGAGCGGGGGCTCTCCGGGACGGGTAGGTATCCAAGAGAGCGGTGATTGCCTCGGGGCTCCACTCCGATCCGATAGGAATCCGAAGAGCCAGCCGCTCGGGGTTCTCGCAGGGCTTGCCCTGGGTGACGTGCAGTGTGGTGCAATCGTCACGGCGTTCGAACACGTAGGAGTAGACGGTGTCATATGAGGTGTGGTTGCAGATGCCGCTACCGCCGTCGTCATGAGATTCCTGCAACTCGAAGATGGCGGACAGTTGCTGAGCGCCGCGGATACGACGAGATGCTGACCGGAGCCGGGGTTCGGTGGTGACGGTGTCGTCGTCTTCAGGGGTGGCGCCCAGTTCCACATGGTGATTGGAACGGGCGATGCGATCGCTTGGGTGAAAGGTCGCTTTCAATTGCTGTCCCCTCACTTCCACCGTGGCCAGCTCGGATTGATCGATCACTACCAGGTTCGCCCAGACATAGGGGGCCCGACTCATCGCCCTTTCCACCGCCGCCACCGCGCTTGGGACATCGGTTCCCTCCCGTAGGGCGATTTCCGTGAGCCTGTCATAGTTCAGGCCGGGAACAGTTCGAACGTTGGAGTCACAGCACAGCAGCCCGTGGCGGTTGGCTCCCAGCGAAAACCCCGAAAACCGGTCCAGGTCCGGGTCGGTTCCTGCCCAGGTCTCCACCCCGGCTATGCCGAACACATCCTCTTCGACCACCAAGCGGTCCTCGAAACTGGTCCGCCCGAAGTCCTTGTTCTTGAACAGGAAGTATCCGGTCTCGGTTCGCAGGGCGCCGGTGGTGCACATTCGAAGAGAGCCTCCTTGGTTGTCTGCAATGATATCGGATGGCGGCAAACCCAGGACAGCAGGTCGGTCCTGAGCGAGTCTGTCTCCAGTTTGAGGGCGAGTACCCGACAGAATACAAACTGCCGTAATCGGGCAGACTCCCCGAGGATGGGTTACCATGTGAGCAGGTAGGGCGTCCGAGCGGAGCCATTTTTCTGAAAACGTATAGCCTTTTATCTGAAGTTTGCTGACGAGTTCTGCAAACCGCGGAGATTAAAGCCGCCACGAAGGAGTTAGCGCCATGACAGAGAACAGTCCCGAGATTCAGAACATCTTGGAGGAGTATCAGCAGAAGAAGCTGAGTCGCCGCCAGTTTCTCAAGAAAGTAGGAGCGGCTGGAGTAGGGGCTGCGGCAACCGCCGCGCTCTTGGCCGCATGCGGTGGAGATGATGAGCCGACCGCCGCCACCGCGGCGCCTGCCACCACTGCGGCGCCTGCCACCACCGCCGCGCCTGTCACCACTGCGGCGCCTGCCACTACCGCCGCTGAGGCGATGGGCCCAACCCGGGGCGGGACATTGCGCGAGGGCTACAACCGGGATCTATCCAAGCTTGACCCGATCACCACCAACTGGTACGACCCGGCCTTCTTCGCCATCTATGAGGCGATCGTGACAGTCTCCCCCGACGGTGACATCGTGCCTCAGTTCTGTACCGATTTCAGCGTCTCCGACGACGGCCTCGAGTACCGGTTTACGGTGGAGGATCGCCAGTCCCATTCCGGCGGCACCATCACCGCCGCTGATGTGGCCGAGTTCTACCGCATCCAGAAGTTCAGCTTCATCGCCAGCCTCGCTTCCCCCATCGATCATTACGAAGTGGACGGAAACCAGGTGTTGGCCAAGATGAAGAACGCCTGGGTGGGCACTCTGGGGCCGCTTGCCACCGGCTACTGGCGCTTGGCCAACATCAACACCTGGAAAGAGGTGGGTAGCTACGACGACGCGACCGGCTTGGCTGGCGAGAGTGTCGTGGCATCCGTCTACGGGACGGAGATCGTGGACGCCACCGGCCCGTTCCAGCACGACGAGTGGGTGCCCGGCAGCCACTCCCAGGTCATTCGTTGGGATGACTACCCGGGTTCCAACGTTCCCTACTTCGAGAACAAGGGAACCGCTCACCTCGACGCCATCCGGTGGACGGTGATCACCGAGGCCGGTCAGCGGGCCACCCAGTTGGAGAACGGGGATATCGACACCTTGTTGAACCCCGCTCACCAGGACTTGGCACGGCTGGAGTCCAACCCGGACCTGACCGTCTATCGCCACGCCGAGTGGTCGGGCTACTTCATGTTCATGAACCGGGAGAACTTTCCGGAGATCTTCGGTGATGTGGAGACCCGCCGCGGTCTCTCCCACGCCGTCGACCGCGAGGGAATGGTGCAGGCGCTGCTGTTCGGCAACGGAGCGGCTACCTACGGTCCCTTCCCCACCACCGACCGCTACTACGACCCGGCAGTGGAGCGGTTCAACAACTTCGATGTGGCCGAGGGCAACCGCCTTCTGGATGCCGCGGGCTGGTCGATGGGCGGCGACGGGGTGAGAACCCGCGACGGGGTCCCGCTCCAGTTCGAGTTCATGGTGGAGAACGAGTCTCTGCAGACTGCCATCGCCACCGCCGCCGCGGCTCAGTTCGCACAGGTGGGCGCTCAAGCGGACGTCAATGTGGTGGACCGCTCGGTTTGGTTCGAGAGGGCTGGAGGCCCCGAAGTGGCCGCCGGCCTCTTCATGTGGCTGTGGCCCATCCCGATCGACGTGTTGACCCTGTTCTGCGCCAGTTTCACCATACCGGTCCCGAACTGGTCCCATGCCAACGAACCTCGCATCGATCAGGCCATCGCCGATTGGCAGACGGCGGGAACCGAGGAGGCGGCGGCCAAGGCGCAGTCCGACTTTCAGGTGGCCTGGGCGGAACAGCTTCCCAACATGTCCTTCATCAACCAGAACTCCACGTTCGTGAAGAACAACCGCGTGCGCGGCTGGTCGCCTTTCGTGTGGCTTCTCTATCCGTACTACAACGACACCTGGATCGAGGCCTAAAGACCGATCCGACCAAGAGAAATACTCCCCGCTCCCGGCGCCGGGAGCGGGCGTGTTTCCCATGAACACATCGTTATTGCCTCAGCCTTTACACTGACCCTGTAATGACTGCTTCGACTCCCGAGTCCTACCTCGCCGAGTGGGACCAGCGACTGCTGGATTTCGAAGAGAGCCAGCACATTTCGCTGTTCCGGCAGACGATGCGCAACTTGTCGCGCAACCGGCTTCTTCTATCGGGGGTAGTCCTGGCGGTGTTGGTGGTGGGCGCCGGAATTCTGGGTCCGCTCATCGTCGGCGGCGACTATGAGCACATCAACTTTTCCAACATCCATGCCACGCCCTTTAGCGAGGAGGCGCTGTTGGGGACCGATCATCTCGGCCGCGACACGGCGATCAGGCTATTCGTTGGGATCCGGGTGAGCCTGGCGGTGGCGATGGGGGTAACGGGGTTGGCCTTGCTGGCCGGTCTGGGCATCGGCACGCTGGCCGGCTTCCGAGGCGGGTGGACCGACCGATCGCTCAGTGGTGTGATGGATTTCATTTGGGGATTTCCGCTTATCCTGGTGGCGGTCTTGTTTGCAGGAGGCTTGGGCGAAGGGTTGCTGTCGGTGATCCTGGCTGTGGGATTGGTGAACATGGCCGCCATCGCCCGGGTGGTGCGGGGTGAGGTGCTGTCGCTCTCCGAGCGGGAGTTCATCGAGGCGGCCCGGGCGGGGGGACTCTCCAACTGGAGGATCATCCGAAGGCATCTCCTCCCCAACATCCTGGCCCCCGCTTTGGTGCTCGCTTCCTATTACGTAGCGGTGGCCATCATCGCCGAGGCGGCGCTCTCCTTCATCGGGCTGGGCGCCCAGCCTCCACTGCCCAGCCTGGGGCAGATGGTGGCGGAGGGCCGTAATTATCTGAACTTGAATCACTGGGAGACCACTGTTCCCGGCCTCACCCTGGTGTTGATGGTGCTGTCGGTAAGCCTGATCGGAGACGGGCTGCGGGATGTTTTCGATCCCCGGCTCCGGCATGAGGCCAAAGGGGTGGAGTCAGCATGAGGTTTCTGGCCAACCGCACCGTCTACATGCTGGTGATCCTGGCGTTGTCCTCGGTGGCGGTCTTCTATGCCATCCGCCTCTCGGGCGGGGATGCCACCGCCGCGCGCCTGCCCGCTTCGGCCACCGAAGCCGACCGGGAGACTCTTCGAGAGGTCCTGGGGCTCAACGACCCCATCTACCAGCAGTATTTCACCTACATGGGGAAGTTGCTCAGCGGAGATCTGGGCAACTCACTCACCAACAATGCCCTGATCTCCAAGATGGTGGTCCAACACGGGCGCAACAGCCTGATTCTGGGGGCCGCCGCCTTCCTACTGGTGTTCCTGGTGGGCGTCCCATTGGGAATGCTGGCATCGGTGAGACGAAACACCTTCTTGGACCAAGGGATCATGAGTCTTTCGGTGGCGGGGATGGCGATGCCCAATTTCTGGCTGGCGTTGCTGACCATCTGGCTCTTCGCCAGCGTGCTGGGCTGGCTCCCTTCGGCGGGATGCTGTGAACCTAAACAATTGATCCTTCCGGCGATCGTACTGGCGGCGGAGGGGACCGCCCTTACTGTGCGGATGACCCGCTCCGCCATGCTGGAGAACCTCGATTCCGACTGGGTGCGTACCCTGCGGGCGGGTGGTCTCTCCGAGGGTCGGGTGGTCGGCAAACACGTGTTTCGCAACGCCCTGATCCCGATCATCTCCCTGGCGGGTCTGCGCATTGGCCAGATCGTGGGATATGCCCTGATCGTGGAGGTCATCTTCGGGTGGCCGGGATTGGGTCAGGTGCTGGTCAACGCGGTGCTCCGCCGTGATTACCCGGTAGCGCAGTTCTTCTCGCTGGTGCTGGTGGTGCTGGTGGTTCTGGGCAACTGGCTGGCCGATCTGGGGTATCTGGCAGCCAACCCTCGCCTCCGGAAGGTCTGATGGCCACTCCACTCCTCTCCGTTCGGGATCTCACCACCGTCATCCGCACCGAGGGGATCGAGTTCGAGGTGGTGAGGGGGGTGTCGTTCGACCTGTACCCCAATGAGATACTGGGACTGGTGGGAGAGTCGGGGTGCGGGAAGACCATGACCGCCCTCTCCGTTATGGGGCTGATTCCCTCCCCGGCGGCTCGGATCGCCGGCGGTTCGGTCCATTTCGGTGACAAGGACCTGGTGAGTCTCTCCGAGCGGGAGATGCGGGAGGTGCGGGGGGACGACATCTCCATGATCTTCCAGGATCCCCTCACCTCCCTCGACCCGATGTTCTCCATCGGCCATCTTCTCACCGAGGTGATCCGCCGCCATCGACCGGTCTCCCGGTCGGAGGCGGAGTCCATGGCGCTTCAGGCGCTGGTGGAGGTGGAATTGTCCGATCCCGAGACCCGGATGGGACAGTATCCCCACCAGTTGTCGGGCGGGATGCGCCAGCGGGTGATGATCGCCATGGCTCTAGTGCTCGATCCGGACATCCTCATCGCCGACGAGCCCACCACCGCCTTGGACGTCACCGTGCAGGCCCAGATCCTCGATCGACTGGTAGGCCAGCAGCGCCTTCGGGGTATGTCGATGCTGCTGATCACCCACGACCTGGGTGTGGTGGCGGCGGTAGCGGACCGGGTGGCGGTGATGTACTCGGGGGAGATAGTGGAGCAGGCCACCGTAGAGCAGCTCTTCGCCGACCCTCAGCATCCCTACACACAAGGACTCCTGCGGGCGGTCCCCCAGACCCGTCACCAGCGGGGCGCATTGCACACCATCCCCGGCCGGGTTCCCCCGCCGCAGTTCATCCCGCCAGGCTGTCCGTTCAGTCCCCGCTGTTCCCAGGCGCTGGTCCGCTGCTGGGAAGAGCACCCGGAGTTGGTGGCCGACAACGGGAGGGATCTCCGCTGCTTCAATCCCCAGACCCTCACTCCGGCGTGAGCGAGACTCCGATCCCGGTGGAGGTGGTTGGGGAAGACGAGGTGAGGCTGTCGGGATTGGAGTGGCCGATCTCGGGACCACCCGTCCTATTCGTGCATGACTTCGGGGCCGATCTCGACCAGTGGGGTTCGCTCACCGGGGGACTGGCGGCGTCGGGATTCCGGGTGATCAGCCTGGAACTCTCCGGCCACGGCCTTTCCCATGGGGAACCTGATCCCCGCTCGATCGCCCGTGACGTGGGGGTGATGGTTGCCCAAGCCTCCGGCTTGTGGGGTCCTCTGGGATTGGTCACCTGCGGGGAGAGCGCCAGAGGATCGGTAGGAGCAGGCGCCGCTGCCGGAGCGCCTGTGCACATACTCATCTCTCCCCCGGAGATGTCGGTCGAGTTTATGAGCGGCGGGGAGAAGGCGATGCGCATCATCATGGCGGGAGGAGGCGACACCGAAGGCCACGCTGCCGCCAAGAGCGCTCATGACCACCTCCCGGGCCAGCGGATGCTGATGACCGTCTCGGGCGCCACCCAGCGGGGAGCGGCTCTGGCCGGACTGCGCCCCTCCATACTGGAGGACATGGCTCAGTTCTTCCGCCACTACCTGGCGCCCATCAACATGGCCTGGATCACCCGCCGAGAAGCCGAAGCGACCGAAACCTCCTAGCATAGAACCGGGCCTTTGCCTAGATTTGGGGTTAGATCAAGGAGGAACATGACCAACCGTCTCCCCTTCCACAAGCGAAGATCAGTTCGGATCACTGCAGTGGTCGTGGCCGTTCTGGGCCTTGCTCTGGCATGGTGGCTGATCTCACCCCTGTTCATAGACAAGGTGGTGGACGAACCTTTCCCGAGAGCGGCGATGGCGGTGATCCCCGACGACATGACCCCGGCCGAAGTCGAGGATGTGATGATGGAGGCCGAGGCCATCGATGCGGTGGTCGACGAGGATATGCCCGCTACGGACATGTCCGAAGCGGAACCGCCCTCTACCACTCCCGCTGACCCCGAGGCCACCGCAACTACAACCGCGGCTGCCGAGACAACCACTACCGCTATGGACGCTGTCGAGACCACCGAACCGCAGGCGCCAGAGCCCGTGGCAACGGGACCGGTGGCCGTAGCCACCGGCGCTCTGATGGATGCCGACGACTTCCACAAAGGCTCAGGCCAGGTGACGGTATACCGCCTGGAAGATGGCTCCCATGTACTTCGACTGGAAGACATTGAGGTAACCAATGGTCCCGACCTCCGCGTGATAGTCGCTCCGGCCCATGGGATAACCAACCGCGAGGCCCTGCAGGCGGCCGGTTACATCGAGTTGGCTCCGCTGAAAGGAAATATCGGCTCACAGAACTACGATTTCCCCGCCGACTACCAAGTCCCTGAGCAAGTGACCGTCATCATCTATTGCAGACCATTCCACGTAATTTTCGCCACCGCCGAACTGAGCTAAAGGGCATGCTGAACAACCTTTGTGGGCCCATCGTTACCATTTGATAGGACGAAAAAATGACTAGATTCCTGATCCTGCTCCGCATCCTCGCCTGGGTGCAGATGTTCATCGTTGCTTTTACGGCCTTGGTCGGCAGCTTTGCGGATGGCGGCCAGTGGTGGGAACGGCTGATCTTGGTCGGTGTTCATCCGGCGGCGGCTGTGCTACTTGTCATATTGGTAATGGGCCGAAACCGGTCGAAGAAACTGATCAAGGCCAGCCTCGCATTGCTGACGCTCAACATAGCCGCCGATGTATTTCTCTATCTGGCAATCGGGACGGGTCTCACCAAAGGCGACCCGTGGCTGCCGCTCGTCTTCTCGGTTATTCCTCTTATCGCCTTGTCCTACGTGTTTCTGCTGCTTCGCCGCTCCTAACGCAATTGTCGATACCTTTTCGGCTGGATAGAGGCTGAACGGCTATCCTCGGGCCGTTATAACGCCAGTAGATCTCGGTAGCTATTACTGCGGTTCCCTAGCCGACAAAGAGTGGCATGGTGCCGCCGACGTTCTCCATGTAGACCTGGATCGCACCACCCCGTTGGCCCTCATTTGCTGGGCTCTGGCTCCCACCCTAACAGAGCTTTCTGGCGGGCCCGCTTCCGAGTCTCCTTCCAGTGACTTGCTGCGTCCTCCTCAGGAAATTATGCTGCTTCCCAACGATATGGATTAGCCATTCTCCATTGTTTCGCACACTTCCCTCCGGCGGCCCTACCTCCACAAAGGGGCCTTGTTAGAGGTCAAAGTGAGCTAGCGGACCTGGCGCCATGCCGTTAAGACGGTGGTAAGTCTGGATGACTTGCCGTTCGGTCATGCCAGCCAGCAGGTCCGCAGCTAGCCGCTTCACCGTATCTCCGCTGTGGAGACGGTCGATCGTAGATTGAGGTAACAAGGCTTGAAGTCGTTCTTGGGACCGCTCTTGGGATCTACTGATCACCTCAACATAGATGTCAAATAGCTTCTTGAGCATTCTCCGCTGACCTTCGCGCACTCCCACCACGCGAGGATGCCTTATGACATAGTACATGGTCAATTGCTTGAGGAGATCGACTTCACGGTGTCTTTCTGGGCATATCACGACCTCAGGTGGATTGCCTTCGAGGGTGACAGCATTGATAAAACTGGTGAGCAATAACGATGTGCTTGCTCGCAGCGCTTCCCTCTGTTGCCCGGATCCCCTGTAGGGAGCATTTAGGAAAGAGTAACTCTTATGGAGCAAACTGGCGAGAACCTCTGCGTCTGGAACAGAGGTATTGTCGATCTCCGCCATGAAGAACTCTAACTCGGGGGTCCTCGTGGCGGTACCTTGGAAGATACCTCCGGTATGAAGTCTATGGAGGGGTATTAGGCCCGCTCGGTAGAAGTCATCCAGGTCATGTACCGCATAGGTAACATCATCCGCCCAGTCCATCAGCTTGGCCTCCAAGCTCAACTGTTCCCCCTCGAAAAACTGTCTTCGTACTTGACGAAAGACTTCTTCTTCACTCTGGTACGCCCCCCATTTTTTCCTCTCTCCGCGGTCACAACTCAGCCATGGGTATTTGAGAATCGCGTTCAGAGTGCTCCGGGTCAAGTTGAGGCCAAAGCCCCTGCCTCTGGGAGTCTCAGGAGCAGCTAACCTGGTCACTATCCGGAAGGTCTGAGCGTTTCCCTCAAATCCTTCCAGGTCGCCCTCGACTCCACCGATAGTCTCTTCACGCATCGCCTCGCAAATTGCTTCCTCACCTTCATGTCCGAACGGTGGGTGGCCTAAATCGTGAGCAAGGCCAGCCGCTTCCACAACGTCGGGATTAAGAGTAACTTCACCCTTCTGGTCGGGATCCAAATCAGCAATGAGGCGTTCGGCAAGTCGCCGCCCTACCTGCGCGACTTTCAGAGAGTGGGTCAACCGGTTGTGAAAGATGTCGCCTTCCGTGGCGGAAGCAACCTGAGTGACTCCACTGAGACGGCGAAACTCCGGACAGTAGAGGATCTTGTCCACATCACGTTGGAACTCTGAGCGATAATCAGGTATGGAGCCGATCGGGTCTAAACGCTCTTGGCCAGACTGCATTAGGAGATAAGGCGATATCCTTCGAATGAGAAGGCGACGTGACCCTTAATGGCTAGGTTGCATACGGCAACATGGGCATCGGCATGACTCATCTTAGGTTCTCCGAGTTCTTCCAGCAACTCTCCCATATTGGGTATTAGTTTGCGCTGGCCAAACACACGCAACATTCGCTCTTCATCAGGATGAAGCCGATCTTCATCCATGAGCCGTTCAGATTGCCAATCGCGTGAAATCGTGGTTGTCATCCCTGAGACCTCCTTCAGCTTGAACGCAGTGTAACTTACAGCCATGTTATTTCATGGATGTGACAGTCCTAGGCTCTCGTTAGCCCCGCAGGGTACATAGAGCACAAGATGACTGTAAAGATAAGGAGGGTTTTTTCAAAGCGAATCGCGAAGATGCCTAAAGAGAAGCGGTTTGAGAGGACCCGTGGCTACCTGAATGCGAATCGGGAACTCCAAGCCTCGCTGTGGTGCGTACGCTGGAAGTCCAGGGGAAACCCTTACTGCTTCTCCAAGAAGGCTGTTTGGTTCAGTAGGACTGGTCCTTCGCAGTAGGGGGTGGCTTCACCGGGGGGTTACGATATCCCTAACGATCTTTGAAAGGAGCTGCCAATGACGGTAGTCGATGCCCACCTCCATCTGTTCGAGGCGATTTCCGAGCGATACCCGCGCGATGTGTTTCCCGGTTTGACCCCACCCGAGCGGCGGGCGCCGATGGACGAATACTTTGGCTACATGAAGCGGGCGGGAGTGGACAAGGCGGTGATCGTGGGTATCTCCCATCATGACGAGTACCTGCGGGAGGTGGTGGCCACCCGCCCTGACCTGTTTGCCATCGTGGGAGTGCAGGACGTCTCCGCGCCTGATCAGCTCGCCAATTACCGGGAGCGCCGCCAAGCAACGCCCTTTCAGGGGTTTCGGCTGTTCAACCTCGATCCCGACCCCTCCCAGCCCGCCGACCAGATCGAGATGTTTCCCGTCCTCCGGCAAATGGCCGCCGACGGGGTGAAGCTGTGGTTCTACGCGACCGAGGAGCAGGTGCTTTTGTTGGATCGGGTGCTGGAGTTGCTTCCCGACCTGTCAGTGGTCATCAACCATCTGGGATTCTGCCCGAGCATCTGGGATGAGATAAGAGCGGACGAATGGGGTCGTCCCCGGTTCACTCTCGACCTCCCGCCGGCATCGCTGAAGACGATAGAGGTGATCGCCGCCCGGCCAAACGTGTACGCCCACCTCTCCGGGCAGTACGCCTTCACCCAGGAGCCGTATCCCCATCCCGATGTTCAGTCGACTGTGGACGCGATCCATGGGATTTTCGGGGCCGACCGGATGATGTGGGCCTCCGACTACCCGTGGATCGTGGTGGAGCCCGGCTATCCGGAACAACTGGCGCTGGTGGATCACTATCTGCCCGACCTCTCGGCGGCCGACCGAGATGCAATCCGGGGCGGGAACGCCATGCGGCTGTTCGACTTCTCCTAGGCAACGGCTCACCAGGAAGTGGACGATCCCGGCGTAGCCGATCGGCGCTTCCAGCCGGTTACCGTCCCCGACCCGAGGAGTTTTCCATCCCGGCCGATGACCATCCACGGGCTGGATGGTCGCCCCGCTACCTGGATCCTGAGCCGGGACGGATCGGGGCCTTCCACCCGGCTCCTGGAGGTTTCCCCGGGGTGGGGGACATCCCGGAGCGGGTCTTTCAGCGGGGATGTGGAGGTGTTCGTGCTCTCCGGCCAGGTGGAGGCGGATGGCCATCTGCTTGGCGCCGATACCCTGTGGGGCGCCCGCGCAGAGACGATGGTGAAGGGGCTGGGGAGTACGGAGGGAGCCACCTTGCTGCTCTTTTCAGGCGCCCCCTTGCGATTCGTGGCTGACGAAGGCCCCGAGGACCCCGACCGCCCGGAACCGGTGGTGGCCGGTGAGAGGGAGTGGATACAGATGCCCAATGCTCCTCCCAACTCCCGGCAACGGGATCTGGCGCCGTCTCTCCGGGGTGGGCGATTCTGGCAGACCGCCACGGTGGATCTGCATCTCGACCGCTGGTATGTGGATCAGGATCCCGCTGAAGTGTTTGTGTTGGACGGAATCTGGCGGCAGGCATCCCACCGCCGGGATGGCATGGAGGTCACCGAGTTTCCCAAGGACGGATATTTCTATAGACCCCCTGGTGTGTGGCATGGTGGAGTCCAGACCGGCACACCTACGGTGGCCATGCTTTTGATCCGAGCCTCTTCCCAGCCGTCCCAACAGGCATCTGCCCCCGGCGAGTATCCCGCCCACCTGCGCTGAGGGTCGACTCTGACCCGACGCCACGGGAAGCCCTGGTCAGGAGGGTCACTTTCCTCTAGAGATTCTCCATCAGTTCCTCCCCTCGATCCCTTTTCCCGAGCGCATTTCCACTCATGCAAACCGGCCGCCTAAGAGGCCACCGGAGGCGCCGACTATATACTTGGTTGGCCCTGCGTCGCATATCGACGACTTCCGGGGTGCCGAGGCTAGGAGGAGCATATGAGAATTCGGTTTATAGAACCTGTAGGGAGCGACCTGCACTCCAAACGCATGTTGTCCGTCCTCGAGAACCACGCCTCGAGCGGTGTGTCCATCGAGGTGCGTCACTTGGAACTGCCCCCCGAACTCGCCGGACCCATGCTTCCCCTCGAGCCCCTCTACTTGAACGAATTGATCGGCGCGGTTCTCCAGGCGGAACGCGAAGGCGCCGACGCCGCCATCATCGCATGCTGCGCGGATCCGGCGTTGATGGAGGCGCAGCGATGCGTCAAGATCCCGGTGATCGGTCCACTACAGGCCGCGGTCGCATTGGCTGCCGCCCGGGGCGCCAACGTCGGAATGCTGTCCCCCGACGAACACGGCCGGCGCAGGATCAACAACGTGACTCATCGCTTGCTGCGAGCCTACGGGCTTTCGGAAGCCTTCAGTTCCGTCGCGTTCGTGCCCATGCACGTGGAGGGCGAGGGGTCACTGGTTGGCAACACCGAGGTCACCGCGGAAATCGTCGAGGAGCAGTTCCGCCGCCAGCTTCACACCGAGGGGGTTCCGACCGCCCGAGCCATGATCGAACGGGACCGTGTGGAGGCCGTCTTCTTCGGGTGCACGCTCTGGGGAGGTATGGTCTGGGAGGTCGCTCACCTGATCGATGCGTTCTGTATTGATCCGGTGGTCGCATCCCTTCACATGGCCGAGGCGCAAGTCCGGATATCCCGCTTGTCCTGACCAAGCGTTACAAATCAAGAATTGGCCGAGCCGATTCTTAACAGAAGGCCTGTGAGCAGGGTCGTTGGCCGTGCTGCATTGTATCTTTCCTCTTTCTTGATATTTCGCCAGCGTGGTGGCGTTTTGGGGTAGATTGCGGGAGTGGTATAGCCTTCGGCTTTTGGTAGGGCTGGGTGTGCCCGCTGTTGACGGAACGGAGGCCTATGGGCAATGTGATTGAGACATCGGGTCTGGTGAAGCGATATGGCGATGTGGTTGCTCTGGACGGGTTGGACTTGTCTGTGGAAGAGGGGTCCATCTACGGTCTTCTGGGTCCCAACGGAGCGGGAAAGACCACTGCGGTCTCGATCCTGGCCACCCTGATTCTTCCCGATTCGGGATCAGCGCGGGTGGCTGGCGCCGATGTGCTCAAGGAACCCGGCCTGGTGCGGAAACGCATTGGACTATCGGGCCAATACGCGGCATTGGATGAGCACCTGACCGGATTCGAGAACCTGGACATGATCGGCCGGCTCTACCGGTTGGGCCGTTCCCGGTCGAGGACCCGGGCTCGGGAGCTCTTGAAGATATTTGATTTGACCGAGGCGGCCAACCGGCCGGTCAAGACCTACTCGGGTGGAATGAGGCGGCGGCTTGACCTGGCGGGCGCCCTGGTGGCATCCCCGCCGGTGTTGTTCTTGGACGAGCCCACCACGGGCCTCGACCCCCGCAGTCGTATTGAGTTGTGGGGGGTTATCCGGGACTTAGTGGCAAGCGGTTCGACCCTGTTGCTATCCACCCAGTACCTGGAGGAAGCAGACCATCTGGCGGACCGGATCATGGTTATCGACCGGGGTAAGGAGATTGCCCAGGGGACCCCTGACGAACTAAAAACAATGGTGGGCGGCGAACGTATCGAAGTTACCGTCTCCTCCTCCGATGAGCTTCCCAGGGCCCAGGAGTTAATGGAGCGATTTGCGGTAGGTGATTTGGTCTCCGATGAGCGGAACCGCAAAGTAACGGTTCCTGTCTCGGGAGGCGCCGCGGTGCTCACCGAGGCGCTTAGGGCCTTGGATCGGGCAGGTGTCGCCTTGCACGATGTAGGTCTGCGGCGCCCCACTCTCAACGATGTGTTCCTCACCCTGACCGGCCACGCGGCCGAGGCGGGCGAGAATCACAACTTTGCGGGAGACCGACAGGAGACCAAGGGGGCAAAGAGATCATGAGAGGAGCGTTCTACCTGTTCGCCGATTCGTTAGTCATCGCCAAGCGAAACCTGATCAAGATCAAGAGAGTGCCCGATGTCCTGGTGTTCGTGCTGATATCGCCGATTATGTTCGTACTGCTTTTTGCATACGTTTTCGGCGGGTCGATCGACATCCCCGGCGGTTCATACCGGGAGTATTTGATAGCTGGCATCTTCGCTCAGACGGTGATGTTCGGCGCCACTTTCACCGGCGCTGGCCTCGCCGACGACATGCAAAAGGGGATCATCGATCGGTTTCGCTCGCTGCCCATGTCCCAGGCCGCGGTTCTGGTGGGCCGTACTGCCAGCGACGTTGTTTACAATGTCTTGACCCTCTTGATCATGGGCCTGACCGGCCTGTTGGTGGGTTGGCGCATCAACAACGGTCTTTGGAGAGGCGTGGCCGGATTCGGTTTGCTGCTGGCATTCTCCTATGCCTTTTCTTGGACCATGGCCTACATCGGGTTGCTGGTACCCAGCGTCGAGGTGATCAACAATGCCGGTTTCATCGTGATCTTTCCCCTCACCTTCGTCGCCAACACCTTCGTTCCGGTGGAGAACCTTCCTTCCGTGCTGCGGGCGTTCGCCGAGTGGAACCCGATCTCGGCTGTGGCCCAGGCGGTACGGGAGTTATTCGGGAACATCCCTTTCGGCGCGCCCGAACCCACCGCCTGGCCGCTTCAGAACCCCGTCCTCTACGCTTTGCTCTGGGCGGTGCTGATCGTAATGATCTTCGGCCCCTTGTCGGTGCGCCGCTACCAAAGGGCTGTCAAACGGGCCTGACCAAGATTGGAGAGACCGGCCGTCTCAGGGCTGGAGGCCTCCCGTGCAACGGCGGCAAACCCCGAACATCTGGCGGCTGAGGGCATGACTCGGAGGGGAGCCGCCGGTCCCCGCTCGAGGGCATATTGTGACGTGGTCTTACACTTGGACTGACGCCGAAACCGGGGTTCCCGATGAATCAAGACTCCGAGATGCGCAGGGTGGTTCGACGCTCCAACGCAATGCGGAAGTACGGCGCACTCTTGCTTGCAGTCGCGGTCTTTTGCGCCATTCTGGCAGTTGTTCCTCGTACCGCTCACGCGTGCAGTTGTGTGGACCGTCCCCTGTCCGAGTACGCCGATGATGTGGTCGTAGCCTTCGCTGGACGCCAAATCGAGCGAATCCTTCCGGAACCGGGCCCCGACGGAGTTGGGTCGAGTATGGATCCGGTTACTTTGGTCTTTGAGGTGGAGCGGGTATACAAAGGCCGGGTTGGTTCTCAAATCGCGCTCCGCACCAATAGGGGCGGGGCATCCTGTGGCGTCGACTTCGGGGGGAAACGTGTGGCTGGTGTTGCTGCCTTTGACATTACGGGGGGTCTCTATTCAGTGGACCTGTGCGGGTCTCCCGTCACTATCGCTGAACTACGAAAAGTCTTCGGGGAAGGTTTTCCTCCGGATGAGACGCTGGCGTTGGAGTTACCGGATTCTCGGGATGTTGGGTCGCCGTTGGTCCAGATCCTGCCGGCCGTAGGTGCGCTGGTGATACTTGTCGGCATTGCATCGGTGCTTTTTAAACGGCGCAGGACGCAGGAATAGCCGAGTTTTGCAGCTACCCGACGGAGGCTATGGACGTGCGGGTCAGCCGCCTGCGCGGATCGCCTTGATTATTCGAGAGACGCCTTCCAGCAGCGGCTCGGTGTCGGTGGCCAGGGAGATGCGGACATGGCTTCCTCCCCCGGGGCCGAAGGTGGTGCCCGGCACCACGGCCACCCGGTGATCGATGACCATCCGCCGGGCGAACTCTGTGTCTGGAAGGCGGCTCTGGGAGATGTCAACCCATACATAGAAAGCGCCCTCGGGTCGGGCGAAAGCGATGTCCGCTTTCCCGAGCATCTCCATAACCAGGTCCCGGCGTTCCCAGTAGGCGTCGCGCATCACCCAGACCTCGTGCTGGGGACCGCGCAGGGCGGTCAAAGCTCCTATCTGGGATAAGCTGTTGACACATGAAGTAGTCGGTTCCTGGCTCTTGCTGAGTAGAGCGGCGATGTCGGGCCTGGCAACTGTGTATCCCACCCGCCAGCCGGTCATTGCGTAGGTCTTGGAGAAACTGAAAACCGAGACAACCCGGTCAGGGTCGATTCGATAGGCTGAAACAGCGGGCTTACCGAACGTGATGGCGTCGTACACCTCATCGGAGATCACCCACAGGTCGTGTCGGCGGGCCAAGTCCAACAGTTCTCTCATCAAGTCTTCGCCGATCATGGTCCCGGTGGGATTGGAAGGTGATACCAAAACCATTGCCCGGCAATTCGGAGTGATTTGCTTCTCTATCTCCTCGGGGTTGGGAAGCCATCCGTCCTCCGCCCGCAACGGATAGTGGCGCACCTCCAGTCCTTGAAGAGAGGCCATCATCTCGTAGTTGGGCCAGGTCGGATCGGAGAGCAGAATCGCATCGCCGGGGTCGCACAGGGTCAGTAGCGACGTGAAGAGAGCCCCGCAGCCGCCCGTCGTGACCACAACACTCTCCGGACTGGCGGCTATGCCGTTGAAACTGCTGAGTTTCTCGGCGATTGCCTCTCGAAGTTCGGGAATCCCTGCGTTGGGGGTGTAGTAGGTGAAGCCGTTGACGGCGGCCTCTCCCGCCGCCCTGCTGATGTGCTCGGGGGTAGAGAAATTTGGCTGGCCGATCTCCAGGTGAATGACATCGGGATACCGGGAGGCGAGGTCGTTGATCTCCCGGATGCCTGAACGAGGCATGGATGAGATGGTGTTAGAGGGCCCGAGCATCACATCAGGGGAAAGTGGCAGGCGGTCAGATGCCCCGGTTGTTTCTCTTCGAGCAGCGGCTCCTCGCTGCGACAGATCTCCCGGGTTCGGCCTACCGGGCAACGGGGATGGAAACGACAGCCCGTGGGCGGGTTGATCGGAGAGGGCACCTCTCCCTCCAGAAGAATGCGGGTGCGCTCTCGCTCCTGGACCGGGTCGGGGAGGGGGGCAGCCGACAAGAGAGCGTTGGTGTAATGATGGAGCGGCTGGGCGAAAAGCCGTTCGGAGTCGGCCATCTCCACCACCTTGCCCAGATACATCACCGCAATCCGCTCGGAGATATGGCGTACCACCGCCAGGTCATGGGCGATGAACAGATAGGTCAGCCCCAGGTCGTCCTGCAGCTCTCGCAGAAGATTGAGAACCTGGGCCTGAATGGAGACGTCGAGAGCCGAAACCGGCTCATCGCACACCACGAAGCTGGGGTGGAGGGACAAAGCCCTGGCCACGCCCACCCGCTGTCGCTGCCCGCCGGAGAACTCGTGCGGAAACCGGCGGGCATAGCGCGGGTTGAGACCCACCATCTCCAGGAGTTCCCCCACTCGCTGGCGTTGCTGGGAACGGTTCATGTCGGTATGGACGGCCAGCTGCTCGCCGATGGCGTCGCCGATCCGCATCCGGGGGTTGAGCGACGCGTAGGGGTCTTGGAAAACTATCTGCATCTCCCGGCGGAGGTGACGGAGCGTGTTGCGGTCGGCGGTAGTGATGTCGATCACCTCCGACTTGCCGCCGCCTTCCATCTCTCGGCGCAGCAGCACATTCCCAGAGGTGGGCTCGATGAGCCGCAGCACGCACCGGGCGGTGGTTGACTTGCCGCAACCTGACTCCCCCACCAGCCCCAGGGTGGTTCCCCGCGGGATGTCGAAGGAAACCCCGGACACCGCTGAAACCACTCCCCGAGGGCGGCTGCTGAAAAACCCCCCGCCCACTTCGAAGGTCTTCACCAGATTGCGGACCGACACAGCCGAATCAGAGTCGATGGTGAGAGTCGGCGAGTCAGTCTGATTCATGGTGTCGGGATTCGCGCCAGGGCGGGTTGTAAATGGTTCCAAGAAGAAAGCTTATCGTCTTTGATTACCCTCCCGGGTGATCCTGTTGTTATTGTGAGAGGCCAAATCGTCGAGATGTAAGGAGTACGACAATGCCCGAGGAATTCCGGGGCAAGATCGGTGCGCTCAGCGATAAGGAAGTCGAGGACTTTTTGGATACCGACGCATTGGCGCGCTTCGCTTGCCTCAAGCCGGACGGCGCTCCGTATGTGATACCACTCTGGTACCAGTGGGATGGCGAAGCCCTGTGGTTCGTAGGCCGGCAGAGGGCGCGGTGGTGCGATTATGTGGTCAACGATCCGCGGGTTTGCGTCGTGATTGATGCCGCTCACAGTCCCCCCGACGAGTCGGGCCAAACGGCTCAGATTCCCAAGGTGTTCGTCGAGGGCAGTGCAGTGGTGGCTGAAGAGCCCAACATCGGCGGCAAATGGGTGCAGGTCGCCGAGGAGATGTCTCTCCGCTATCTGGGCCCCAACGGCCCCAGCTACCTGGTGCCGACCCTGAACCAACCCCGCTGGCTGATCAAGGTGGTGCCCGAGAAGGTGCGCACCTGGCAGGGTGTGGCCTGGGCGCGCCGCTACTGGGTGGAGGGCACCGGCGGCCCCAGTTATGAAGAGGTGAATACCTAAGGGAAACGTTCCCTCTCGATCTTTGGGTGTGGCTGCAGCCGGCCCCGGTCGAGCACTTCTGCAGTGCGCTCTGAGGTCGAGTCCGCCTTGTCCGGTCCGGGTGCGGTCACGGTACCGGAGCGGTCAGTCGTCCACCACCGAGGGGTCGGGAATGTACGACATGATGGCGTACCGGTAAGTGGACAGAGCATTGGTGGGATGCGCGATCTCGGCAGCGGCCTCCCATGCAGCATCGTCGGAGATCGGCTGGGCCTCGGGGGCCTTGATGTGCACTTCGGCCACTCTTTCGGCTAGCAGAAACCAGCCGATCGCCTCTTCCACCGACCTCCCAACGGTCACCGGTCCGTGGTTGCGCAGGAAAATCAGCTTGGCCTCCTCCAGCGCGGCGGCGATGTGCTTGCCGGTTTGGGCGTCCGTCACCTGCACATCCTCCCCCTCGAAGATCGCCTGCTCCCTGAAAAAAGCGGTGGCTTCCTGGCAGATCATCCGGAACGGCCTCACGTTGGCTGCCCAGGATGTGGCGTAGGGGGTGTGGGTGTGGGCCACGCAGACCGCTTCGGGCCGGGCCTCGTGGATCGGACCGTGGATGTAGTAGGCGGTCATGTTGATGGGGCCTTCTCCCTCCACCACCGTTCCGTCCGGTCCGACCAGCACCAGGTCGCTTACTCTGGCCTCTCGAAACGCCACCCCGTATCGGAGCAGCCAGAAGCAGTCGGTCCGCTCGGGATCCCGGGCGGTGATATGGCCGTCACCCAGTGATCCCCATCCAAACGCTCCGAACAGGCGGTAGGAGAGAGCGGTCTGTCGTTGACGGTGGAGGCGGAGTTCATCCGCGCTGTCGAAGGAGGGCTCGCCTACATAGACACCGTCTCCGCCCGCCCAAGTAGCTCCGCCCACCCAGGTGGCAAGGTTGCTGTTCATGCTCTAGACCTCCAAGCAGTGAGCCTTCCCGGGATATTATCGTCTTTGCTGGAGTTTTGTCCACGATGCGAACCCGCCTACTGCATTGAAGGATATAATCCCGCTTCTGTACCGCCGGGCGTAATCATGGAGGCCGCGGCATGAGAGAAGAGGCGCGTTGTGTGATCGTGGGTGGGGGGGCCATGGGCGTGGGGTTGCTCTACCACTTGGCGCACGAGGGGTGGACCGACACCGTGCTCGTGGAAAAAGACGAACTGGCCTCGGGTTCCACATGGCACGCCGCCGGGTTGGTGCCCCACTTCATCGGCAGCCTCAACATGGCCAAGGTCCACGCCTATGGCGTAGAGCTCTACAACCGGCTTGAAGAAGAGACCGGTCTGCATACCGGATGGCACGGCTGTGGCGCGGTCCGGTTGGCCACCAACTCCAATGAGGCAGACTGGTTCAAATACGTGCATGGAGTGCTGGAGTTGGTTGGGGTGGAGTCGCACCTGGTGGGTCCCGACGAGATCCGGAGGCTGCACCCCCTGGTGGACACCGAAGGGGTGGTGTTGGGTCTCCACACCCCCCACGACGGTTGGACAGACCCGTCCTCTTCCACCAACTCTATGGCGGCGGGGGCCCGCCAGTTGGGCGCTGAGATCGTGAGGCGCAATCGGGTGATCGATATGAACCAACTTCCGGACGGACGCTGGGAGACCATCACCGAAAAGGGACGCATCGTCTCCGAACATGTGGTGAATGCAGCCGGCCACTTTGGTCCGCAGTTGGCGGCCATGGTGGGTCTGGATACGCCGATCGTCTCGGTCATCCATCACTACATCGTCACCGAAGCTATTCCCGAGATTGCTGCTCTGGATTTCGAAATCCCGGTGTTGCGCGATCCTCGGGCTTCCTGCTACTACCGCCAGGAACATGACGGGCTGCTGATCGGCCCCTACGAGACGGAGGGATCCCTTTCCTATGGAGTGCAGGGCATTGACTGGGACCTCACCTTCCATCTCCTTCCCCCCGATGTGGAAAAGCTCCTACCCTGGCTGGGTCTAGCCGCCCAACGGATTCCTGCCTTCGGAGAAGCCGGCATAACGCGGGCGGTTTGCGGTCCTATCACCCACACCCCGGACTCCGGCTTTCTGATGGGTCCGGCCCCAGGTCTGAAGAATTACTGGATGTGCGTGGGATCATCAATCGGCATCTGCCAGGGCCCGGGGGTGGGCAAGTACCTGGCGCAGTGGATGGTGCATGGTCAGACCGAGATCAACGTGGCCGAGATGGATCCCCGCCGCTTCGGCCCCCATGCCCCCGGGGACTTTACCCTGGCCAAGTCGATCGACGAGTATCACGAGATGTACCAGGTGCGGATGCCGGGCGAATACCGGGAGGCGGGGCGGCCGGTCAAGCGCACCCCACTCTATGACACCCTCGCCCGAAAGGGCGCCCAGTTCCAGGAGATCTACGGATGGGAGCGGGCCCGTTACTTCTCCCCCGACGGTCAGCCCGAGGATTATTCCTTCCGACGCTCTTCGGCGTTCGGGCCGGTGGGAGAAGAGGTGCTGGGGGTACGTAACGGGGTGGGGGTGGCCGACCTGACCGCATTCACCAAGCTGGAGGTGACCGGACCCGACGCGGCGGCGCTGTTGGACCGGGTGGCGGCCAACCGCCTTCCCCGCCGGGACGGCGGTGTGCGCTTGGCTCACATGCTTACCACTCTGGGCGGCATCGAGGGGGAGGTGACCATCACGCGGCTGGGAGACGACCGTTTCTACCTCAACTCCTCGATCATGGCAGAACAGCACGACCAGGACTGGCTCCGGCGCCACGCCTTCCCCGGAGAGCAGGTGACGGTCACCGATGTCACCAACCAGCGGGGCATCCTGGCCGTGACCGGACCCCGATCCCGGGAGTTGCTGAGTCGGCTCACCGACGCCGAACTCACCGCCGATAGCTTCCCCTGGCTCACCGGACAGGAGATCGAGGTGGCGGGCGTTGCATGTCTGGCGCTGCGGGTGAGCTATGTGGGTGAACTGGGCTGGGAGCTTCATCACCCGCTGGAGGAGATGACGACGCTGTACCCTGCCATAGAGGAGGCGGGGGAGGGGCTGGGATTGATCGATTTCGGGAGCTACGCCATGAACGTGATGCGCATCGAGAAGGCTTACAAGGCTCACGGATTTGAGTTGACCACCGAGATCACCCCCGTGGAGGCCGACATCGAGCGCTTCGTCAACTACAACAAGGATTTCCTGGGCAAGGCCGCCACCCAGGCTCGGCGGGGCACGGACCTCACCATGGTTTGTGTGTACGGCGAGGTGGATGCTGCCGACGCCGACTGCCGGGGGAACGAACCGGTTCACGCCAATGGGACGATGATCGGCCTCACCACCTCCGGCGCTTACGGGTACTCGGTGGAAAAGAGTCTGTTTTTTGCCTACGTCCACCCCGACTATCGCTCACCGGGCTCTAAGTTCGAGATCCAACTGATGGGCGATCGTCGATCGGCCCGGGTACTGGCCGCGCCTGCCTGGGATCCGCGCAGCCAAAGGTTGCGAGTCTGATGAGCAGGCGGAGCCGCAGATCAGGAGGAAGGGCCGCCCGGGTCGCCGCTCGCGCCGCGGGACTGAAAAAGAGCGAGCGTCCGGTAAGGCCGGGATTCTCGGGCGGCGCCTACCGCCCGCTCTCCGAATCGGAGACGGAAGAGGTGTTCCGTACCTCCCTCCAGCTTTTGGAGGAAGTGGGGATGGGCGATCCGATCCCCGAGTTCATCGAGGCGGTAACCGCCGCCGGCGGGTGGATGGACGACAACGAGCGGCTCCGCTTTCCGAACTCGCTGGTGAAGCGGGCTATCGAGATGGCCGCCAAGTCGTGGGTGTGGCACGGCATCGACGAGAACCGGTCCATCGAGTTGGCCGACCAGAAGGTGCATTTCGGAACTGCGGGCGCCGCGGTTCTCATATTCGACCACCAGACCCAGTCCTACCGGCATTCCACCACCCAGGACCTCTATGACCTCTCCCGACTGGCCGACACCCTGGAGAATATTCACTTCTTTGTGCGCCCGGTGGTCACCCGCGAAGTGGACGGCGCCCGCGAGGTGGACATCAACACCGCCTACGCCGCCATGATGGGCACCACCAAGCCGATCGGTACCTCGTTCTTCCAGGCCGCCCATGTCTATGAGGTGGTCGAGATGTGCGATATGGTGCTGGGCGGTGAAGGCGAGTTCCGGAAGCGACCCTTCATAGTTGCCAACAGCACCTTCGTGGTGCCCCCGCTCCGCTTCGCCATGGAGACCGCGGAGGGCATGGTGGCGCAGGTGCGGACGGGAATGCCCATCAACCTTCTGTCCGCCGGCCAAGCCGGCGCCACTTCACCCGCTACCCTGGCCGGATCCCTCGCCCAGGCTCTGGCGGAGTGTTTGGCCGCCCTGACCTGCATCAACATGTTGTCTCCGGGACACCCCTGCGTGATGGGAATGTGGCCGTTCGTCTCCGACCTGCGCACCGGAGCGATGAGCGGTGGCAGCGGGGAGGAGGCGGTGCTGGCCGCCGGCGGGGCGCAGGTCGCCAACTGGCTGGGGCTTCCCTCCGGAGTGCCCGCCGGCATGTCCGACTCCAAGCTCATCGACGCCCAGGCCGGGCACGAGAAGGGTCTCACCGTGGCTCTGGCCGCGCAGGCCGGCGCCAATCTGATCTATGAGTCGGCGGGGATGATGGCCTCCATCCTGGCGTGTTCACTCGAGATGATGGTGATCGACAACGATTTGCTGGGAGCGGTGAACCGCACCGTGCGCGGCATCGACGTCAACCCCGACAGCCTCGCTACGCAGGTGATCAAAGATGTGATCTCGGGCGAAGGGCACTTTCTCGGCCACGAGCAGACCCTCCGGGTGATGCAGCAGGAGTATCTCTATCCGAAGGTCGGAGACCGGCTCAGTCCTGATGACTGGGCCGACGCGGGCAAGCTCTCGGTGTCTGACCGGGCGCACGAGTACGTCGTCCAGACGCTGGCCGAACACTTCCCTCGCCATGTTTCCCCCGAGGTGGATGACATGCTGCGGGCGCGGTTTCCCATCCGCCTCCCCCTCCAACCGGTGAGGGGCGGCTGATTTCCGGGCCGGAGCCCCTGGCGGGCGCCGGGGAACTACCCGACCGGGCCCAAGTGGTGGTGGTTGGCGGAGGGATCGTAGGGTGCAGTATCGCCTATCACCTGGCCCGACGGGGGGTGACCGATGTGCTGCTATTGGAGCAGGGGAAACTGACCGGCGGGACCACCTGGCACGCGGCCGGGCTGGTCAGCCAGCTCAAGTCGTCCCACAGCCTCACCCGCTTGGCCGCCTATTCGGCTCAACTGTTCGAAGACTTGGAGGCCGAAACCGGGCAGGCCACCGGATACCGGGCGGTGGGCTCCATCACGGTGGCTTCCGACCACGAGCGCTGGGAGGAGATAATGCGTGGACTGTCCATGGCGCGGACGGTGGGGGTGGAGATGCGGGAGATGGACTTCGACGAGTTGGCGGAACGATGGCCGTTGATCCGCACTGACGATCTGGTGGGCGCCGCCTGGATTCCTGACGACGGCCATACCAGTCCGGTGGATACCACCATGGCGCTGGCCAAAGGCGCCAAAGATCGGGGAGTTCAGATCCGGGAGGGAGTGGCAGTGACCGCGGTGCGGGTTGAAGACGACCGGGCGGCGGGGGTGGAGACCGAGCAGGGATATGTGGAGTGCGAGACGGTGGTGCTGGCGGCGGGGATATGGACGCGGCAGTTGGCCGCCACGGCCGGGGTGCACGTCCCGCTGCAGGCCTGCGAGCACTTCTATCTGGTTACCGAGCCTCTCGACGGCGTGCCGCCGGGAATGCCCACCCTGCGAGATCCAACCAATTACACGTATTTTAAGGAGGAGACCGGCAAGATCATGGCCGGGTTCTTCGAACCCCGCGGCAAGGTGTGGAAGCTCCAAGGGATCCCCCGCGACTTCAGCTTCGGGCGGCTGCCCGAGGACTGGGAGCATGTGGGGCCCATCTTCGAGCGGTCCATTCACCGGGTTCCCGCCCTGGGCGAGGTAGGGATTCAGCTTTTCTTCAACGGCCCGGAGGCTTTCACTCCCGACGGCGTCTACTACCTGGGAGAGTCGCCCGAGGTGGACAGGTGCTTCGTGGCAGCCGGGTTCAACTCGGTGGGGATCCAATCGGCCGGCGGCGTGGGTTGGGTACTGGCCGACTGGATCATCGACGGCCATCCCCCCACCGACCTGTGGCCGGTGGACATCCGCCGCTCCCAGCCCCATCAGACCGAACCGGGGTTCTTGGAGGAGCGAATCTCAGAAAGCCTGGGCCTCCTCTACGCCATGCACTGGCCTTTCTACGAATACGAGAGCGCCCGTGATGTCAAGCTCTCGCCCATCCATGATCGTCTGGACGCCGCCGGTGCAGTGTTTGGGGAAATGTCGGGGTGGGAGCGGCCCAACTGGTACGCCGCCGAAGGGATGGAGCGCCGCTATCGGTACTCCTACGGAAAGCAGAACTGGTGGGAAGCCTCAGGCGAGGAGTGCCTGGCGGTGCGCCGGGCGGTGGGCCTCTTCGACCAGACCTCTTTCGCTAAATTCCAGGTGGAGGGCCCCGACGCCGCTCGGTTGCTCGGGTGGATCTCGGCGGGTCGGGTCCCCGGTCCTGTCGGCAGGGTGGTCTACACGCAGTGGCTGAACGCGCGAGGCGGAATAGAGGCCGATTTGACGGTCACCCGCCTCTCGGAAGAGCGTTTCCTGGTGGTGTCGGGTTCGGGAGCGCCCACCCGGGACTGGGCGCATCTGCGGCGGGCCGCCCGCGGCCACGATGTGGAGATACGGGACATCACATCCCATCTGACGATGCTGGGGGTTATGGGTCCCCGCTCCAGGGAGCTTCTGTCGGCACTCACCGACGCCGATCTCGAGGATGAGGCGTTTCCGTTCGGGGCGGCGCGGGAGATAACGGTGGCCGGCCATCGGGTGCTGGCCATGCGGGTCAGCTATGTGGGCGAACTCGGCTGGGAGTTGTACGTCCCGGTCGAGCAGGTGGCTTCGGTCTACGACGCGGTGGTGGCCGAGGGGGCGGGGCGCGGTTTGCGCCATGCCGGATTCCACGCCATGAACTCGCTCCGGCTGGAGGCGGGCTACCGCCACTGGGGACACGACATCACCGACGAGGACACTCCCCTCGAAGCCGGTCTGGGTTTTGCCGTGGACTGGGACAAGCCCGGCGGGTTCTGCGGTCGGGAGGCTTTGGAGCCCCAGCGAGGCCGGCCCCGCACCAAACGACTCGTCCAGTTTCGCCTGGAGGACCCCGACCGGCTGCTCTATCACGACGAGCCCATCTTCCGCAACGGCGAGATCCTGGGTCGCACCACCTCCGGCATGTGGAGCTACGTCGAGGAGCGTTGTCTGGCCATGGGCTATCTCACCTATCCGGATGGCATCGACCGGGCCTGGTTGGAGGCAGGGGAGCACGAGATCGAGGTTGCCGGAATACGCATTCCAACCACCGCCTCGCTCCGACCCTTTTACACTCCCCGCACTCGCGGCGTGTAAGGGTGGCGTGATGGCTCCCCGGCTTTGGCCTGGGGTCCGCGTGATGTGAGGTCAGGGTCTTGTCTTGATCCCGCTTTTTCGCGGATAGGTTGTTACGGTAAAACCGGATGTTCTATTCGTTTTACGGCGGTGTGGTGTCGCGGGTTCACCATTCGGTCATGGGGGGCGATTTGAAGCGACGCGGCAGGGGGTGTAGGAGGGGATGGCGGAAGAGAAGGCGCCAGTGCCAAGGTTTACTTGAGGTGGTTGGTTAATGGGTGTTGTGCGTAGCCTGTCGGTTCGCGAGGTGTTAGTGGTTGTGTTGTTGATGGGGGTATTGGGGATAATCGGCACTGTGGTTCTTGGTGTTCCGGATGTTGCGGCGTCGGATCATGATTGGGGTTCGGGGTTGACGTATCGGGAGTGCACGAATCGGGGTTTGACGGATTATGGTCGGAAGACGGGTCAGAGGTGGATCGGGGATTTCTACGCCAATCTGTACCATTGCACGGCGCCCACTACTACTTCTTCTGCCACGGCGACTACGACTCGTGCTGCTGATTGGGGTTCGGGGTTGACGTATCGGGAGTGCACGAGCCGGGGTTTGACGGATTATGGTCGGAAGACGGGTCAGAGGTGGATCGGGGATTTCTACGCCAATCTGTACCATTGCACGGCGCCCACTACTACTTCTTCTGCCACGGCGACTACGACTCGTGCTGCTGATTGGGGTTCGGGGTTGACGTATCGGGAGTGCACGAGCCGGGGTTTGACGGATTATGGTCGGAAGACGGGTCAGAGGTGGATCGGGGATTTCTACGCCAATCTGTACCGGTGCGCCGCGCCCCCCACCACAGGCACCGCGGGGGCTGTACGCAACGACGTTTTGCGTCCCGATCGCTATTCCAGCCCTGATATTGGGGTTACAGAACTCTCGCTGCACGCTCGGCCGGCGGCGCCTTTCAGCTTCCGGCCCCGGCCCGATCTCCCGGTATGGGATTCCTCCCTTCCAATGGATTGGGCTGCCGATCCGTTCTCGGACCGCAATTGGCAATTTCAACTCCATGCCTGGGTGACCATGGATTACTGGCTCTACGCCTACCAGGATGGTGATGTGAGGGCACTGGAGGAGGTTGCTGCCATCGCTTTGGACTGGGAACGGTTCCACATCGAGGAAAGACGAAAGAGCGCATTGCAGTGGTATGACATGGCTGTTGGTGTCCGAGCCTCCCGTCTTGCCTTTCTGCTCGACAATGTTCTGGTCGGCAACCTCCGTGTTGACGATGAGGATTTGGCCGCTCTGATGTTCTTGGCCGAACTTCATGTCCGAATGCTCTCCCAGCCCTCGTTTCTCTCATATGGGAATCACGGCCTCTTTCAAATCGCCGGACTCAACGCACTGTGTCTGGTCATCAGTTGGCGAAGCGTCTGCCACGGCGCCCGGTCCTATGTCGAGGCGGCTTTCTCGAGACTGCTGGACGAGTGGTTCACAGTCGAGAGCGTCCATCGTGAGAACTCACCCAACTACCACGGAATTGTGGTGGATGCCCTCCGGCGGCTACGTGTTGCGGAGCGGATCGAGGGATCCGATGTGCGCACACTTATCGAGAAGGCGGACACGGTGACACCCTGGCTTACCTATCCCGACGGCCGATGGGTGCCGGTCGGCGATAGCGCTGGAAGGGGGCCGCGGCTGACCGGGCCGGTCGAGTCGCACTGTCTTCAGGGAGAGGCCGGATGCTGGGCGGTTCGCGATTTCACAGATTCAGGGTACGCGATCGTGCGTTCGTTGCCTGGAGTCGAGGAGTCCAGCATGCTGTTCGTAAACGCAATGTTCGTAGAAGTAAAGGGAGAGGTTATCAGGCACAAGCACGCCGATGACCTTGGTTTCGTGCTGATCGAAGGAGGTCGCGAGATCTTCGTGGACAGTGGCAAATACGGTTACAACAAGGACGAGATGCGCAGTTACGTTCTGAGCGCTCGGGCTCACAATATCCCGAGCCTCGTGACAAGGCCGATCGATCCTCGCAGAGTCGCTCCCGCCCGGACGCGTCTGCAACCCATCAGAATGACCGAATCCGGCTTTGTCGTGGAGGGGTTCGTCGATCGCCCCAAACTGCTTCGACACGAGAGAATGTTCTCCTATGTGCCAGGATCGTCTCTGACGATCACGGACCGTCTTTACAACAGGACGCGTTATAGATGGCAGTCCAATCTTCATCTGGCGCCCGACCTCCACCCGGTGATCACCGGGTCGGGGTTCGTGGTTCAGGTGGGCGATTTTTCGGTGGAGGCGAATTTCGAGGGCGAGGGGTGTGACATCGACATGACCCGGGGGGCAACCCGGCCCTATCAGGGCTGGGTCTCCATCGGATATCTGGAGATGACCCCCGCAACGGTGGTGAGAGCGACCTGTCCGGCAGGTGTGGTCGAGACCTCCTGGGATATCGCGATTCGCCGGTGATGTGAGTCGATCCGTTCCCTGGCGGCGACTGCGGTCAGCGGACCGGCGCCACGCGGAACACGTCGTCGGCGGTCATGACGTACATCTCTCCCCGGGAGTCCACGCCGAAGGAGAGCACCCGTTTCTGAGCTTCCACCTGTTCGGTCCAGTCCTTCAAATCCATCGCCAGTTTTCCGTTCCAGCGGAAGCTTCGGAGAAAACCGCCGCAGGCGTCCGAATAGAAGTAGGTTCCGGTCAGTTCGGGGATGGCCGTTCCCCGGTATACCATACCGCCGATCACCGCACAGACCTCCGGGCTGTGGGGCAGAGCCAGTGCGGCTGCTGTGAAACTGCTGGTATCACACGTTTCCGGGTTCTCCCGGCAATGGGCGCCTTCATTGAAAGGACCCCATTGCGGTCCCTCCAACCATGACCATCCGAAGTTGGTTCCCGGAGCGTCGAGCGACGTTATGTCGATCTCTTCGTAGGCGTCGGCCCCGACGTCGCCGATGTAGATGATGTTGGTCCCCGGATCGATCCAGAACCGCCAGGGATTCCGGAGGCCGTAGAGGTAGACCTCCGGGGCTTCCTCTGTGAGCGGCGGCTGGTCGGTCGGGATTCCGTAGGGCTCTCCGCCGTCGACGTCGATGCGGAGTATCGATCCCAGCCGGGTGGTGGAATCTTGGCCGTTGAAACTGTACCCGTCGTCTCCCACCCCCATGTAGAAATAGCCGTCAGGCCCGAATGCGATCATCCCGCCCTTGTGGAAGTCGCTGCGGGTGGGGATCTTCAATATCATCCTGGCGCTGGAGGGGTCAGCGGTTCTCAACGATTCATCCAGCCGGTATTCGGCCAGGATGAGGTCGAATTCGAGATCGGTGTAGTTGAGGAAGAGCCTCGTCGGGTCGTCGGGATGGAGCGCGATACCCAGCAGGCCGGTCTCCGAACCGATCCCGACCGAGTCCCGTATGTCCAGGACCGGTGGACGGGAGAAAGTGTCCTCCTCCACTATCCAGACCCTCCCTTCGCGGGTGATCATGTAGTTGTGTCGGCCACCGGGTAGTCCCACGATTTGCAGGGGCATGGCGAACTCGTCGTCCAGCATGGTCCGGACCTCGGAAAAAACCCGTTCATAGCGCAGACCGCGCAACGGCGGCAGTGTTGTGGTGGGCGGGGGAGTGGTATCGGTGATCGGCCGGGACGTGGAACCGGTGGGTGTGGTGGCGGTGGGCTCCGTGCACTGGTACAGATCGGCGTAGAAGTCCCCGATCCACTTCTGACCGGTTCGAAGACCGTAATCAGTCAGGCCCTGTTCACCGCAATCGTCATAGGTCATACCCGATCCCCAATCGGACTCCCGAGCAACGGTGGAAGTCGGAGAGCCGGTGTCCTCGGCTCCACCGCAGGCGGCTGCAATGAGGAGCAAGGCAATCCAAAGGGTCACGCGAGGTCGACTGGTCATGGATTTCCCCTTAACTGTTATTCAGCGAGACGGCTAGCCCTGCACCCACCCCGGCATTGTGCTGGATGAGGGCCGTGTTGGCCACCAGGGAGGCTTCGTCGGTGTATTCGAATATAGCCTGCAGAAGGAAAGGCGTGGTCTCCTTCCCCCTGACGCCTCGTTGTTCCAGCTCGGCCAGGGCGTAATCCACCGCTTCCCGGGTGGTCTGTTCATCCAGAGCCTCTTCGGCGGGGATCGGAACACCCAGCAGCATCCCGCCCTCCCATCCCAGCCGTTGTCCGGCCCGGAAGGCCTCGGCCAGTTGACGGGCCTCGTCCACCCGCCATTCCACCTCCACACCGCTGTCGGCGCTGTAGAACCAGGGGAAGCGGTGGGACCTCCACACCGCCACCGGTACGCTGATCGTCTCCAGGTACTCCAAGGTGGCGGCCACATCCATGAAAGCCTTGGTCCCCGCGCAGACGGTGATGCAGGGATGGCCGGCTATCTCCCGCAGGTCGGCAGAGATGTCGAAAGAGGTTCCCGCTCCCGGCGACACCCCCCCGATCCCTCCCGTCACGAACACCTCGATCCCACAGCGGGCGGCCGTGAAGAGGGAGGCGCCCACCGTGACTCCGCCGTCGCCGCCTTCGGCCACCATCCGGGGCAGGTCTCTTTTCTGCACCTTGGCGGCTTCCGCGGAGGTACCCAGACGTTCCAGTTCGCCCTCCGTCAGCCCACACACCAACTCGCCGCCGATCACCCCGATCGGAGCGGGAACCGCCCCTCCGCGGCGGACCGCCTCTGCGGTGGCCCGGGCGGTCTCCAGGTTGACCGGATAGGGCATGCCCTGGGTGACGATGCTAGTTTCGAGCGCCACCACCGGCAGTCCGGCGTCAAGCGCTTCCCGGACGTCTTCTCCCAGGCGGATCGCAGCTTCCATGAACCCTAGACCCTCTCCACCATGCCCGCTCGTACCGTAGCGGCCAGGATCTCCACCGCTTCTTGCAGATGTTCGTCCCCCAGGCGACCGGCCAGATCCCGCAATGCATCCAAGGAAGGACTCCCGGTATGCCCTCCCGCCTCGGCGATGATCAGGGCGGCGACCAGAGATCCCACTTTTGCGGCTTGAACGGGTGCGCCCCCGGCCAGGGTCACCGCCAGAAATCCTCCGGCGAGTCCGTCCCCGGCGCCGGTGGTGTCGACCACCGGAAACTCCTGTACCGCGGGGATGTGCACAAGACCACTTTCATCGTGAACAAGACAACCTCCGGCGCCCATTGTTACCACCACCACCCTTGCCCCCCAACCCCGAAGCGCCCGGGCCGCGTCTTCGGGTGAGGACATCCCGGTGATGGCGGTCGCCTCATGGAGATTGGGGAAGAGATAGTCGATCCCTTCCAGCCAGCCGAACTCTGTCCGATAGTCCTCGGCGAAAAGCGGAGAGGGATCGAGCGAAATAGTGATTTCCCGTTGTCGGGCCTCCTCCAGCAGATGAAGAGCCGTGAACCGTGAGCCCGGGTCCTGGAAGGAGTAGCCACTCAAGTGCACCATCGGCGCCTCGTCGAGCAGGGGCAGGTACACCTCGGGCGGGATGCGGCCGGAAGCCGGCCCGCGGGCAGAGACAAATGTGCGCTGTCCCCGGGGGTCGATCAGGGCTACCACCAGCGAGGAGGGTCCCTCGGTGTTCTCCACCGCTGAGGACCCGATGCCATGTCTGTCGAGGTCTTCTGTGAGGAGGTGCGAGAAGAGGTCGTTTCCCACCCGGGCTACCAGATTCACACGAGCCCCCAGCCGAGCAGCGGCCGCCGCACAGTTGGCCGCCGACCCGCCGGGGGTTAGGAGCGGATGACGGGCCGGAGTGTCGAGGCCGGCGGTTGGAAAGTCCTCAATACGCAGCCCGATATCGACCGAGGCATCCCCGTACACCAGCAGGGAGCGGGAATCCACCCGGGTACCTAACCGCCGCTGATGGCCGGGAGGAAGTGTATTTCGGTCTCCGGTTCCAGTCTCTCGAGCCAGGGCCCCGGGACGATGTCCCCGTCGATGGCTACTGCCGCCGATGCCAGTTGTTCCCCTATGCCGGGGAAGCGATCCTCCAGCCGGGAAACCAACTCTCTCACAGTGGAGGCCTGCACCTCGCACTCTTCCAACCCTCCGGTGAGCCGTTGCAGGGCGGTGGGGAAATAAACCTGCGCCATCAGCCCGAAGACAATGCCCCGAGCACTCTCACCGGAGACATGGGAAGGTCTTGCATTCGCTTTCCCGTGGCGGCGTAGACGGCGTTGGCCACTGCTGCCATGGGAGGGACGATTCCCACTTCTCCGACTCCCCGCACACCGTAGGGATGGTCGGGATTGGGCACCTCCACGACCACCGTGTCGATCATGGGCAGGTCGGATGCCACCGGCATCCGGTAGTCGAGGAATCCGGGGTTTTCCATCACCCCGTCCTTATCGAAGATGTATTCCTCGTTGAGGGCCCAACCGATGCCTTGCACCGCTCCTCCCTGCATCTGGCCCTCCACGTAGTCGGGATGGATGGCCCGGCCGGCGTCCTGGGTGACCGTGTAGCGGAGGATGGTCACCAGTCCGGTGTCCGGGTCGACCTCGACATCGCAGATCTGGGTGGAGAACGCCGCTCCCGCCCCGCGGGGATTCACGGTTATGGTGGCCGACAGCGGCCCCCCGGTGCCTCCCGACCCGGCTGCCAACTCCTCCAGGGTGAGGGGCGCCGAAGCGCCGGTTACGCTCTGGGCGCGGCCGTCCACCCACTCCACTTCTTTCCGTGGAACATCCCAAATCAGGGAGGCTCGGGTGCACATGTCCTCGATCAACTGGCGAGCCGCATCCACCACCGCGATACCCACCGCGAACGCGACCCGGCTACCGCCGGTCATGTCGTTGTAGCCGATGGAGTGGGTGTCGGCCACCACGGGCTCGATGCGGTACACGTCGATCCCCAACTCCTCGGCGGCCATCTGGGCCAGCGCGACCCGCGTTCCCCCGATGTCGGGACAGCCCGACATCACCACCGCGGTCCCGTCCTCGTTGATGCTCACGGTGGCGGTGGTCTCCCCGCCGAAGTTGAACCAGTACCCCGAGGCCACTCCCCGGCCCTGCCAGGGGCCGAGCGGCGCCGAATAGTGGGGATGGTCCCGCGCGGCCTCCAAGGTCTCCACAAACCCGATCTTCCGGTATCTCGGCCCGTAAACCGACAGCACCCCTTCGGTGACCGCGTTCTGGAGCCGGAACTCCAGGGGATCCATTCCTAACTCCTCGGCTACTTCGTCCACGACCGACTCGGCGGCGAAAGCCGCTATGGGAGCGCCCGGCGCCCGGTAGGCTGCCACCTTCGGCTTGTTGAGAACAACGTCATAGCCTTCGATAAGCACGTTGGGGATGTCATAGGGGGCAAAGACGGTCATAACGCCCGGTCCGATCGGCGACCCGGGGAAGGCGCCCGCCTCATAGGCCATCCAGGCGGTGGCCGCAACCAGCGTCCCGTCCCGTCGGGCTCCCATCTTGATTCTCATCAGCGAGCCGGAGGTGGGGCCGGTGGCCCGGAAGACTTCGTCCCGGGTCATCACCATCTTCACCGGTCGTCCCGCCCGTTGCGACAGCAACGCGGCGAGGGGCTCCAGGTAGATAGTGGTCTTCCCTCCGAAACCTCCCCCGATCTCGGCGGGGATCACCTTCATATCTCCCGGTTCCCATCCCAGCACCTTGGTGGTATAGGTGCGTATTCCGAAGTGTCCCTGGGAGGAGCACCACACCGTGGACCGCCCATCCTCTCCGGTTTGGGCCACCACCGCGTGAGGCTCGATATAACCCTGATGCACAGCTTTTGTCGAATACTCCCGTTCCACTATTACCTCCGCCTCCGCCCAGCCCGCGTCGAGATCGCCGCGGGCGATGACACGGCGGCCGGAGATGTTGGAAGGCCGCTCGGGGGGTGAATCAAGACCGGAGGTGTAGAGGTCGTCGTGTAGTAGGGGCGCGCCGTCCTCCATGGCGTGTTCAAGCGACAGCACAGATGGCAGTATCTCGTATTCCACCCGGATCCGTTCGGCGGCCTCTCGGGCGATACGGAGCGTGACTGCCGCCACCGCAGCGATCGGATGGCCCTCGTACAGAACCTTTTTCCGCGCCAGGATGTTACGGGAGAGATCCCGGAAGTTCATCCCACCACCCTCCCCTCCTGTCCCTCGTTCGTCGGGAAGGTCGGGCAGGTCCGCGCCGGTGATGATTGCTTTCACACCGGGAACAGCGGAGGCTTCGGTGAGGTCGATAGAGAGAATCCGGGCGTGGGCGTGGGGACTGCGCAGCACCGCTCCTTGGAGCATCCCCGCCGTGGCGAAATCGGCTCCGAAGCGGGCTCGACCGGTCACCTTGTCGAGTCCGTCGTGGCGTACCGGGCGGGTCCCCACCCATTTGTAGCCCGTGCGGGTTGTGGTCATGTCTCCTCCTTCTGGTTCTCTGGGTTGCTCATCCGGGCGGCGGCGTCCAGGATCGAGCGGACGATCTTGTCATATCCGGTGCACCGGCACAGGTTCCCGGCCACTCCGTAGCGCACCTCGGTCTCGGTGGGGGAAGGGTTGTGATCTAACAGCGCCTTGGCAGCCATCAGGAACCCGGGGGTGCAGACCCCGCATTGGAGGGCTGCCCCCTCGAGAAAGCTCTCTTGGAGGGGGTGGAGGCGGTGGCCGTCGGCCAGTCCCTCGATGGTCTCCACCTGGCGGCCCTCCACCTCGGGTGCGAACACCAGACAGGAGCAGACCAGTTGGCCGTCCAGGATTACCGAACAGGCGCCGCAGTCTCCCGTCCCGCATCCCTCCTTGGTGCCGGTCATCCCCAACTCGTCTCGAAGGACGGTGAGGAGCGTTTGATAGTCGTTGCACAGAAAGTCGATCGGATCACCGTTGAGCGTGCAGGTGACATGGGTTCTGCTCATAGGGCCTCCCTTGCGCGTCGGGCGGCGGTGACGACGGTCCTTCGGGCCAGGACTCTTGCCACCCTGCGGCGGAACTCCGCGGTGCCGCGTTTGTCGTCGATCGGGTTGCAGCAGGAGACCGCCGCTTCCCCCAACTCATCCCAAAGGGGATCTTGGGGCGAGCCCTCGGGAATCACCCGGCCCGCCAGAATCCCGGACGCCGCGCTGACCTCTACCACGGTGGGGGCCACCGCGGCCAGCACCACCGTGGCCTCTTGGCATCTTCCGCTGTTGTCGACCCGGATGCGCGCCGCCGAACCAACCACCGCAATGTCCATCTCGGTGCGGGGAATGAACCGCTCGTAGGCGTCGGACGCTCCCCGAGCCGGAGCGGGGATCCGGAATTCGGTGATGAACTCGGCCGGATCGAGAGAAGTTGCGCCCGGCCCGATCACCACTTCCGAAACCGGCGCGGAGCGCTCTCCGCCGGGTCCCACGATGATCGCCTCGGCGCCAAGCGCCACCAGAGGGGGGACCGAGTCGGCGGCGGGGGAGGCGTTGCACAGGTTCCCTCCCAGGGTGGCCCGCCCCTGTATCTGGTCGGATCCGATCAGGCCGGCCGCCTCCACCAGGCCGGGAAACGCGGCGACCAGACCGGCATGGGCGCAGAGCACGGCCGAGGGGACCGCCGCTCCCACTCGCCAGAAGTCGTTGTCGTCTTGCAGCAGGCCGGTTTCGGGAATACGTTTGAGGTCCACGACCAAGGGCGGTTCGGGCCTGCCGCCCTGGAACTGGGGGATCAAGTCGGTGGCGCCGGCGAACACCGTGGCGCCGGGATGGGCGGCCAGCAACTCGACGGCTTCATCAACAGAGGTGGGCGCTCGATATTTCAATGCCGTGGGTGGAGGTTCTTCGAGGAAATTCTGTGGGAAGCGCAGAACATTGGCCCTAGCTGTGAGGACATTTTATCTTTCTCCCAGGTTGGCTACTCGGTCGGGACTGACTCATAAGGCAGGTACGGGTGAAACTATACCGGGCTTCGGGTTCCCGGTGCAGGGGAGGCATGCTCTGGGAGGAGCCTGTGCCCGGAGCGGGAAGGTTCGCTATCGGGTGTCACCGGCGTGGGTCGGCGAATTGGCGGAACTTCTTGGGATCGTAGGGCTCCCCGCAACGTTCCAGAGACGCCCTCCAAGCCGGACTGTTCCGCATGGCCCACCGAAGTCCCCGGAGCAAGGCGGTCGCACCGCTACGGGCCCCGGGTGCGGGTTTGAGATCCAGGACCTTGCGAATCTCGGATGGAATGGTGGCGACCGCTCCCTGCATTAGCAGTCGGTGGCCCCAAATCTGGGGGGCTGGAATGGGAGGTCGGCGCAGAAACGCCACTGCGGAGCGCATGCCAGGACTGGGTCCGAGGGCCGGATGGGATCGCACCCACGTCATCAGTTCCTCAGCCGTCTCGGGGAGGGGGTCTGCGCCCATCATCTCCCCGATTCGGGCCTGCTCCGCTACGAATCTGTCCGCCTCTTCGGCCGTGAGGCCCAACCCGAGTTCTCGATAAGCCACCAGGAATGACTCGGTGAGGGTGTTGTGTACCCACGCCGCCAGGTCCGGCGTGGAAGCGCTGTAGGCCCGGTCGC
Organism: Acidimicrobiia bacterium; assembly: GCA_965261135.1. GTDB lineage: Bacteria > Actinomycetota > Acidimicrobiia > Spongiisociales > ZC4RG35 > Bin76. The sequence goes on along the minus strand of OZ253443.1, from coordinate 2,172,295 downwards.
GGGATGAAAGGCCGCTGACGCCTTGATGGGCGGAGCGGACCCTGTCAATCGCGCTCTCCACTTCCGGTTTGGCCCCGAACGTGACGGTGGTGACGAAGAACGAGGTGCGGTTGAGCCGTCCCAGCGGGTCCTCCCGGTAACGGCTGTGGTCCTCCACACCGGCGACAACTTCAGGATGGGCCGATTGGACGAGCAACGCCCTGATGCCACCCAGGAAGGCGGAGACATCTCCGATGACTTTCCAACTCACCGAACCCGGACCGCAAAGGCCCTCGTCTCCGGGAAACCGGGCGGTGTCCCTAAGAGGAATATCGCCATGAGCAAACAATCCCGCTACGGAGTCGGTGATGCGTTCCCTGGCCTTGTTTAACACCCTGCCATGGCACGCTACCGGCATTCACGGCCATAAACATCCGGTTTTGGCAGACCCGGCGTGATGACACTTGGCTGCAGCGAACGGGAGGAGGTTCTTCCTGTTTTGCCTCGCCTCGAGTTACCGGCTGCTGCGGCTACTCATCCACTCCAGGGTGAACGCGTTCCATTCTTCGGGCATCTCGTGGAAGGCAATGTGGCTCGATTGGGGCCCCGAAAAGACATGCAGAACCGAATGGGGAATCCTTTGGTGCACCTCTCGGCCGTAGCGGGTGGGCACCTGGTGGTCCATCTGCCCCGAGGTAATGAGGGTGGGGACGGTGATCCGCCCGAGCCGGTCGAGGGTGTCGTGGGTCTTGTCCGCCCGGAAGTGTCCCGTCATCCCTTCCTTGGAGGGCGGATAGGGGTTTTCCAGGATGAAGCCGGTCTCGAAGGCCTCCACTTCCTCTGGTCGATTGTTGACGAAGTCAGGGCTGGCCACCCACATCAGCGTGCAGCGGATGTAAGCCGCAAAATCATCGTGGGCGACCATGAACTCCATGGACTCGATCATCCGGCAAAACCACTCATCAGAGCGTCCCCAGGTGCAATGCAGTTGAAGGGATTTCACCTTTTCCTGATGGTTGATGGCCAGTTCCTGGGCGGTGGCGCTTCCCAGGGACAGCCCCGAGACGTGGGCGGGGCCCAGGTCCAGAAAACCCAGCAGCGCGGCGGCGTCGTCCGCCAGCACGCGCATGGAGTAGGAGCGGGGATCGGGCGGATGGGTGGAACGGCCCGTCCCGCGGGCGTCGTAGGTAATAACGGTGAAGTGATCCCGGTAGTCCTCCACCTGCCGAGCCCAGGGGGTGTGATCGGCAGCGGTGCCCATTATCAGAAGGAGAGGCTCTCCCTCTCCTTCCACCTGATAGAACATCTCGATCCCGGTTCGGAGAGAGACAAAGGGCATGGGGTCTTCTCAGCCGCCCGTCTCTTCGGTGGTCATCAGCACCTTCACTTCGGAGATGGCGCCCGTGGCCAGGTCCTCGAAGGCTTGGGGGAACTCTTCCATGCCGACGGTCGGGCCGATCAGCGACGCCGGGTTGAGGCTGCCCTCCGACAGCCGGCGGGCGGTCTCGATGAAAGTGGCGTCCGAGTAGCAGTAGGAGCCCACCAGGGTCCGTTCGCCCACCACTATCGAGAAGAGCGGGACGGTCACCTGGGGCATTCCCAGCCCGACGATGCACACCACCCCGCCCTTGGGGGTGGCGTCGAGAGCCGCTCCCACGGTGGCCGAGATCGCCACCGCGTCCACTGCCCGGTCGAAGGGTGCGGCTTCTTGGACCTCGGCGGGATGCAGGGTGCCGAACCCCGCCGTCCGGGCGATCTCCCGCCGCCGGGGATCGGGTTCGGAGATCACCACCTCTCCTGCGCCCAGTGACCGGACGGCATGGGCCGTGCACTGTCCGATCATGCCGCCCCCCACCACCAGCACGCTTTCCTCCGGTTGCGCGCCGAGCGCCATGGCGGTCTGGAGTCCCACCGCCATCGGCTCTATCACTGCTCCCTGGGCGGGGGTCAACCCGGGAATGGGAACCATCCGATCTGCGCCTATCACCAGGTAATCGGCGAACGCGCCCTGAATGTGAGGGGTGACTCCCACCACTTCCAGGCGCTCACACCGGCTCTCGGTGATGTGGCCGCATGACCCGTCGCACGGCAAAGAAGGGTTGAAGGTAACCAGGGATCCGGCGGGAGGACCCGACACGCCATCGCCCAGCGCGTCGATCCAACCGCTGGCCTCGTGCCCCATCACCATTCCTCCCACCCGCCGTCCCGACTCGCCGGTGTAGCCGTGCAGATCGCTGCCGCACAGCCCCACCCTCGCTATCCGGATGCGAACCTCGCCGGGTCCCGGCTCGGGCACGGGTTGTCGCTCGATAGTGAACCGCTGGCTGGGGGGTTTCTCGGGGCCATGGAAAAGCAGGCTTCGCATCTCGGGCATCTGGTTATATTTTATGCGCTCCCCCTGATGATCAGGCGGTCGGCTCCGCGGGTCCTGAGAGGAGACCGCGGCGGACGGGGGCGGGTTGTCGGAGCGGTAAAGTGAGTGGCTATGCGTTTAGTGACATTCAAACGAGGAGGGACAGTCCGGATAGGGGTGGATACCGAGGGGGGAGTGGTGGATCTCAGCCAGGCCGACTCGTCCCTGCCCACCGGGATGGTGGGGCTGCTGGCGGGCGGGCAGGAGCTTCTGGAGAGGGCCGCCGAGGCCGTGGATCGTTTCGGAGGGGAGAGATTGGCGAACCCCGAGATACAGCTTTTGGCGCCGATCCTCAATCCTCCCAAGATGTTCGGGATCGGGGAGAACTACGCCGCCCACGCCGTGGAGACCGGCAGCGTGCCCCCCGAGAACGTGATCGTCTTCGCCAAGTATTCCACGACCATCATTGGACCGGACGCGCCCATCGTGTTGCCCAAGATAAGCCAGAAGGTGGACTACGAGGCGGAGCTCGGGGTGGTGATCGGCGCACCGGGGCGGAACATCCCGCCGGAACGCGCCTACGAGCATGTGGCTGGCTATGTGCCCTTCCACGATGTCTCCGCTCGTGACTACCAGATGCGCACTTCCCAATGGACCCTCGGCAAGAATTTCGACACCTTCTCGCCGATGGGCCCGGCCCTGGTAACCGCCGACGAGGTCCCCGACCCGCACAATCTGGGCATCCGTTGCCGGGTGAGCGGAGAGACGCTCCAAAGCGCCAACACCGGGGACATGATCTTCGACATCCCCACTCTTATCGCCGAGTTGAGTTCGGTGATGACCCTCCAGGCGGGGGATGTGATCGCCACCGGCACCCCACAGGGGGTGGGGATGGCCCGGACTCCTCCTCGCTGGCTACGACCCGGTGATGTAACCGAGGTGGACATCGACGGACTGGGCGTCCTCCGCAACCCGGTGGTGGCCGAGGACTGAACGCAGGTCGGAAAACACCCGGGTTCACCACCCGAAAGTCCCTCGCCTCTGGCCGAAACCGCCCAACCCTCCGAGACACCGCCTGGTTCGACCGCATCGATCCTTGGTTCGGTTCCGCCTGGGTCAACCCTGGCGGAATGTATCCGACTACGGCGGGTCGGCCGCTGTGCCTGGTGCGGTGATGTGGCGTCACAAATAGCCCCACAGGGTTCAGTTCCCGACTGCGGCGCCCCGGTCCTGGATGGGGAGGTGAATGAATACCGCGGCCACCGACAATCCAATCGCCAGCAGCCAGGCTGGGAGGTAGGAGCCGGTGGCGTCGAATACCCGGCCGGGTAGCCACCCACCCAGGGAAGCCCCGATCTGGTGGGAGAAGAACACCACACCGAACAATGCCGACAGGTAGCGGGCGCCGAGCAGGTGGGCGACGGTGGCCGAAGTGAGCGGCACCGCACCCACCCACATCACGCCGATGCAGGCCCCGAAGAGAAGAGCCGTTGTCGAGCTGAGCGGGAGGATCAAGAGTCCGGCGATCAGCAGTGCGCGGGCGCCGTAGATCAGCATGAGAAGATCGCGCTTGCGGTATTTGTCTCCCAGCCGTCCGAAGAGAGGCGAACTGAAAATGTTCACCCCTCCGATCACCGCCAGGGTAAGGGAGGCCACTGCCCCGGTGACCCCACCGTCGATCAGGTAGGCGGGTAGGTGGGTGACGATCAAACCTATGTGGAAGCCGTTGACAAAGAAACCGGCAGTGAGCAGCAGGTAGCTCCGGTTGCGGCGGGCCTTCCCGAGTGCCTCCATGAACGGCTCGTCGGCCACTCCCTCCCCCTTGGCGCGCATGGCTGCCTGGCGAGGAAACAGAAAGGCAAGGGCGCTCATCCCCAAAGCCGCGACTCCCATGGCTGCGAAAGACGGCCTCCAGCCAAATGCCTCCAGGCCCCACTGGGCGGCCGGCGCCACAATCACCATTCCCATGGAGGCGCCGGCGGCCACCAGGCCCATCATTGCGGAGCGTCGTTCGAAGGGAACCAGCCTTCCCACCGCTCCCATCAGTACTCCGAACGACAAGCCGCTGGTGCCAAGGCCTGCCACCACTCCGAGATACAGCACCAGGCCGGCCGATGATTGGATTCGAGACGCCATCACCAGCCCGCCGCCATAGGTGAGAGCACAGATCAGCAGAACCCTGCGATGGTCGTAGCGGTCGGCCAGGTAGCCGGCGACTGGCAAGCCCATGAGCAGGCTGAGAACTGCCACGGCCAGGCTGAACGGCTCCCGTCCCGGCCCCAGGTCTTCGCTGACGGCCAAGAGGAACACCCCCAGAGACTGACGGATTCCCATCGACAACATACCGATGACGGCTCCGGCCAGGACTATCGCCCAGGGAACCCGTGACGGGGTAGAAGGTCCGGTCGACCCGCCGCCGTTTTTGTCGGCCCCGGAGCGGGTGGCGGTCACTTGCTCAGGCCGAGCCTTTCGCCACTGCGGTACTGGCTGGCGCGATCTGCCGCTGATCCTGGATGGGAAGGTGAATGATCACCGCCGCTACCGCCAAGCCGATGGCGATCAGCCAGACCGGGCGGTAGGAGCCGGTGGCGTCGAATACCCGCCCGCCCAGCCAGACTCCGAGAAAGCCTCCCACCTGGTGGGAGAGGAACACCAATCCGAACATGGTCGTCAAATAGCGGGTGCCGAGCAGGTGGGCGACGGTGGCTGAGGTGAGCGGCACCGTCCCCAGCCATACGGACCCCATGGCGGCGCCGAACAGGATGGCCGTAACCGGGGTGAGGGGCGCCAGCAGCAGTCCGATCATCAGTATTGCGCGGATGCCGTAGAGCAGGGAGAGCAAGGTGCGCTTGCGGTAGGTGTCTCCCAGCCGCCCGAAGAAGGGAGATCCGAAGATGTTGAACAGTCCGATCATCGCCAGAGAGACCGAGGCCACCCCGCCGCTTATCCCGCTGTCGGTCAGGTAGGCGGGGAGATGGATCGCGATGAAGCTCACATGGAAACCGCAGACGAAGAACCCGGAGGTGAGCAGCAGGTAGCTCCGGTTGCGACGAGCCTTGCGAAGAGTGTCGACGAACGGCTCGTCGATCGCGTCTTCGCTCTGTGTTCGGTTGTCGCCCCGGCCGGGAAACACGAAGGCAAGGGCCCCTATCAACAACCCGGATACCGCCACCAAGGCGTAGCTCCGTCGCCATCCGATCTCTTCCAGCCCGAACTGCGCCACCGGCACCATCAGGAACATCCCCACCGAGGCGCCGGCGGTTATCACCCCCAGGATCGAGGAGCGCCGCTCGGCCGGGACCAGCCTGCCCACCGCGCCCATCACCAGCGCCAGGGACACGCCGCTGAAGCCGATTCCGCCCATGATCCCCAAATAGAACAGCAGCCCGGCCGAGGAGGAAAGCTGGGAAACTCCCAGCATCGCCGCTCCGTAGATAACCGAGGCGCCCAGCAGCACCCGTCGGGGATCGTAGCTGTCGGCCAGGTAGGCGCCGACCGGGACGCCCATGATCAGGCTGAGGACGGCGACCGCCAGGCTGTAGGGCTCCCGCCCCGATCCCAGTTCCTCGGTTACGGCTCGAAGAAAGATGCCGAACGTCTGGCGGGTGCCCATCACCAGAAAGGCGATGGCGGCCCCGGCCAGCACCACCCCCCACGGCACCGGGATCTTGGATGAAAGTGCGGCGGTCGGAGGAGGCTGTGGGCGATGCTGCAAGTTATCTCCGGATATGAGTGGGTGCTCTGATGGTATCCCGTTTGTCCAGGGGGCAGCAGGAATCGAAAGACCATGTGCTGTGGTGGGTTTAACTTATTCTTCGGATACCTTGGTGGTCCCTTAGTCAAGTTTCCGGCATGTCTCGTCTGCCCGCCGCATTGATCGTTGTCGCGGTTGTCATGGTGTCGGCGTTGGCGGCCGTCCCGGCGCCCGCCACTTCATCCGGATACGACGATGTTGCCGAGGCGGGGGAACACGCAGTTGCGGTCGAGGCCCTCGCAGCGTTGGGGATTCTTGTCGGTACCGAGTGCGCCTCCGAGAGATTCTGTCCCGCCGATCCACTGTCGCGGTGGGTTATGGCGGTGTGGCTTGTGAGGGCGGTTCATGGCGCGGAGACCCCCGTGGATGATTCCAGAACCTTCGCGGATGTGGGGGAAGATGTTTGGTGGGTGGGTTATGTGGAGAAGCTTGCCGAGTTGGGGATAACTCGGGGTTGTGATCTAAATCCGGCCCGGTACTGTCCCGACCAGCCGGTCACCCGCGCCCAGATGGCAAGTTTTCTGACCCGGGCCTTTGAACTTGAGCCTGCCGAGCCGGCCGGGTTTACCGATACGGTTGGCAATGTCCACGCTGACAGTATCGATGCTTTGTCGGCCGCGAACATCACTGTCGGATGTGCTTCCCATCCGGCCCGGTACTGTCCGACCAGGCCTGTCACGCGGGCGGAGATGGCGACTTTTCTAGCCCGGGCTATGAATCTGGTACCTCGGGCCGAGGCCATCGAAGAGGTCGAGGAGGGTACCAAAGAGGTGGAGCAGCTTGGCGACCTTCATCTGGTGTCACAGTACACCACCTACCACAATTGCTGTGCTCCCCGCGTGACCAATATCCACCTGTTCGCTGACATGGTCGATGGGGCGGTAGTGCCGCCCGCGGGAACGTTCAGCCTCAACCGACACGTTGGGCAGCGCACCGTCGAGAAGGGATTCGTGGCAGCGGGTTCCCTGTTCGATGGGTATTTGGCTGCCAGCGTGGGAGGGGGAGTGAGTCAGTTCGTCACCACCTTCTACAACGCGGTGTTCTGGGGGGGCTATCAAGATGTATTTCACTTGCCCCATAGCAGCTACTTCCACCGCTATCCCGAAGGCATAGAGGCCACGATCAACTGGCCCGATTTGGATCTGGTCTTTCGCAATGACTCTTCTGCGGATGTGTTGATCAGAACCGAGTACACCGACACTTCTCTCACCGTTAAGTTCTTCGGCGACAACGACGGGCGGACCGTCGTCGGAGAGTGGCGAGATGGTGCGGGTCGTCTGGAGGTCGTTTTCGAAGGAGGCCCCCAGGCGCGAGTGGTGACGGCTCAAATATCGGAGCGCACCAACATAAAAGAGCCGCCCGAAACCTGGTACATCCCGAATTCGCGGTTGACGGTCGGCGGGAGGAGTCGGGTCCAATCCGCCTCGGAGGGTTGGGAGATACGAATCACCCGCACCATCAACCAGGAGGGACGCGAAGACACCCATGAATGGGACGTCAAGTACAGACCTCGTCGAGCGATCTTCGCGGTTCATCCATGTGTGTTGTCCAACTCCTGCCCGAATCCGGGCGGCTGACCGCTCGGATCTCGTGGGCAAACGTCTGTCAGAAGATCCGTGTGCTGTCGAGGGGACGCGGATCTTCTGAGATTGCTTAGGTGGACTCCAACACGATGACGGGTATCTCGCGGGAGGTCTGGGTCTCGTATCCGGCGAAAAATGGATACTCTTCTTTCTGTCGGCTCCAGATTCGTTCACGCTCGGCTCCTTCGGTGACCCGGGCCCGGGCCGCGACGACCTCACTACCGAGCTCCACGCCGACCTCGGGGTTCGCCACCAGGTTGTGGTACCAGTCGGGATGGGTGGGAGAGCCGCCCTTGGAGGCAAAAATGGCATAGCCACCCTCGACATCCTGGTAATAGAGGGGTGCTATCCGCTTGACTCCGGTCTTGGCGCCGACATGATGGAGCAGCAAAATCGGCTTTCCCTCGAACTGCCCGGCGCCCTTCCCGCCGGCGGCCCGGAATACCTCGACGACGTCTCGATTCCATTCGTTCCAGTGGTGCATTTTTAGTTACTCCTCTCGGCTGGCCTTATGAGTGATGAGGCTAGGCCCTTCCGGTTGCCCAAGACGCTGTTTAATCGGATCGATGCGTCTCCACCATTGCCAGCAGTTCTTGCCCGTACTTCTCCAGCTTGTGGGGGCCGATGCCGTGTACCAGGAGAAGAGTTGCGTTGGTGCGGGGGCGGATCCGGGCGATCTCCTCCATTGTCCGATTGTTGAGGACGGTGTAAGCGGGTATGCCGGATTGACGCGCCACCCCGCCTCGCCACTCCCCGAGCGCGTTGAGCAGGGCGGCGTCCTGAGGCGAGATGGGTCGAGGAAGCGATGGATTCTTCGCTCGGTCCGGTAGGGGAGGCCGCTCCAGCCGCTTTGTGGTATGGGGCTCCTCGCCGGGATCCGGCGACTCTGTGCTGTGAGAGGCAATCAGATCGAGGATGTCCCGTCCGTACCTCTCGAGCTTGTGGGGGCCGATGCCGGATATCTGGAGAAGAGTTGCTTTGGTGCGGGGCCGGGTGCGGACGATCTCCTCCAATGTCCGGTTGTAAAGCACCAAGTAGGCAGATATCTGGTTCTGACGAGCCATCCGGAGGCGCCACTCCCTGAGCGCGTCGTACAGGGCGACATCCCGAGGCGGGAGGGGTTGTGGCTGGGTGGAGCTTTCAGTCTTCATGCTGTCGGTTGTTTCCGGATGATCCTGTTTGGCGATGTTGATCAGCTCGAGGATGGCTTGTCCGTATTTCTCCAGCTTGTGGGAGTCGGTTGGCACCATCTGAAAGAGAGCTTCTTCCGTGCCGGGTCGAACCCGGGCGATTTGTTTCAGGGCCCGGTGGGGTAGAACTGCGTCGAGGGAAACATCTTCTTGGCGCGCGGTTCGGCGACGCCACTTTCGAAGCCTCTCGTAGGTGGCCGATTCGAGAGACCTCGCGGATCTCTCCGGTTCAACCGGGCGAACTTTGCGATCTTGTGCGCCGCGGTCCTCTTTGGTCAGCTCGGCGAGAAAAGGCGACTCCCTTCCCATCTCCGCCACCACCACGGCTTGTTGGCGGCATCTGGTGATGGCCACATGGAGCACCCGGCGTTCCTCCTCGGTGTCCTCGCTGAGCAGATGGGGAAAGAGCCCATTGTCCACTCCGAACACGATCACCCGGTCCCATTCCAGCCCTTTCACCCGATGGATGGTGGTTACGGTCACTCCCGGCTCGGGGGGATCGTCCCGTCCCAGCAGTCGGCGAAGCCGGGTTTCGAAGCTCGGCAGGTCCCCATAGATGTCGGCGGCGCGGCGCAGCGCAACCAGGTCGTCGGTGTGTGTGGATCGGTCAACCTTGCTTCGTCCCGCATCCAGAGTGCGAGCCACTTTGCCCAATCCGACTTCGTGGGAGAGATAGTCCAAAAGGGTGCCGGAGTTCCCAAGTTCTGCCTCTTCCGAAGCTTCTTCGATGGCATCAACGAATCTCTTCCAGGTGGCGGCCTTCCGCTCGTCCAGCCTATTTGCGAGGTCGGCGAGGCGACCGAGGGAAATTTCACCGGGAGGGATCAGGTTGGAGGCCACCTGGTTGATCCGTCGAGCGGGTCTGCGAACCGCCTCCATGAGATCTGCTCGACCCATGGATTCGGTGTTGAGCGCCAGTCGGATCCACGCCACGGTCGCCCGCATGGTGGTCCGGTTCAGAAGGCCCGTGTCGAGTTGGGAACGGAATGGGACTCCGGCGTTGTCCAGGGCCGCCAGCACCGGGAGCAACGCCGAGTTGACTCTTGCCAGAACCGCGATCTCCTCGGCGGGGATGCCCTCTTCCCGCCACTTGGTGATGATCTTCGCCGCTGCGGTCGCCATCTCCTGTGGGCTGGGTTTGATGATGCGAAAGCTGTCTCGTCGGGGGTCGGCCGCGGCCTGGATGGTTTTGGGGAGCCGCCGTCGATTGTGCGAGAGCAGGTGGGAGGCGGCGGTCACGACTTCGGAAGGACATCGGTAGTTGACGACGAGCGCGCTGGCGCCGGCGCCGGGGAAGTAGCGGTCGAATTCGATTAGAAACTTCGGGTCGGCTCCCGCATAGCCATAGATGGTCTGATCGTCGTCGCCCACCCCGAACACGCTGAGTTCCGGTGAGGCCAGTAACCGGAGCAGTAGCAGATAGGCGGGGGTCAGGTCCTGGAACTCGTCGACCAGCAGGTGGCGACAGCGTCTCTGCCATTGGCGCCGGAGTTCGGGATCGGCGAGCAGCAACTCGATCGCCCCATAAATCTGCTCGTCGTAGTCGACTTCATTCCGTTTGGAAAGCAACGAACGGTATTTGTGGAATATTCTGGCGAGATCCTCCACATCATCCCGCTGCTCCTCCACGTGGGTCGGGTTGCGTAGCGCGATCCGGATTTCCGAAAGACCCTCCAGGTAGGGGCCGATTATGTCGGTGTTCGGACGGGGAGTCCTGGGGATCATGTCGCGGAGCCTCGCCCGCACATCCCGCTCGTTCAGAAGCGTGGCGTCGGGCCTTATGTTGCGGATGATTGCCCATCCGAGAGAGTGGATGGTGCGGATGTGCAGGTCGTCCCTTCGCAGCCTTTGTCGCATCTGCAGCGCGGCGCGGTTGTTGTAGGCGACGGCCGTGACGATCCCCGGCTCGATGCGCCGCTCGTCGACCAAGTGGAGAAGACGGGCAATGAGGGTGCGGGTCTTTCCCGATCCGGCTGGGGCTATCACCCGGACGGGGCCGGAGCGGTGCTCGACCGCCGCCCGCTGATCGTCGGCCAGATCGGCCTTGGCGGAAGCATTGGGCGGTTGGAGGGTGAGCCGTCCGAATTCCACCGTCTGGGAGTGGACGACGGGAATGTCCATCAGAGCCCGAGGTCCCCCATCCACCCAGGCCTCGGTCCCGTCGGCAAGCATGATGTCGGCCCGCCCACCGATCCTCGCTCCCAGCCGTTGGGCCTTGCGGCTCCACCACCAGATCGGGTCTCCGTTCCGGGCGTCCCAGTTGTTGGCCCACACCAGAAAGTGGAGCCGCTCCATCAACGGGGTGTACCCGGGACCGAGCATCCAGGGCGCCCGCTGCTCCACCACCATCTGACGCAACTCGGACGCCTCCACCCCGAGCTCCACCGTCACCGGCCGTCGCTCCGCCCAGGCCCGATGCAACAGATCAACTGTCTTCTCGAGCCGCGCCGGGTCAGCCAGCACCGCCCGTCCAACCACCAGCCGCTCGGCGCCTTCCAGCGGCGACCGCCCACCAGCCGACACCACCACCCCCCTTCCCAACACATCAGGCCCTGGAAATGTCACCTTGGGGACTGTATCAACACCATGTGACGTTTGTTCCGGATGAAAGCCAACAAGAAGGATCGGCGCTGGAGTTGCTCACAATGCCGCCGGGTCATCGCCAAGGAGCGATGTTGACCACCACGAAGATGGAAGGTCGCATTCTCTTATCAACCTACCGGGGCCGACCACTCGAACTTGGAGGAGAGCTCTTTGGTGTGTGGTCGGGCTCAAGTCGTCTCCTGGATGAAGCAGGCGACGGTTCGCCTCTGAGCACCGGGAATCCCTCCCGGTCTGTTTTGCTAACCCCGGTCGACCAAGGCGCCGAATCCCCCTCCGGTGTGCCAGAAGACCACATGGTCGTCGTCTTTGAATCGGCCCGCGGCGATCTCCTTCCGCAGGCCATAGATCGCCTTCCCGGTGTACGTAGGGTCGAACAGCAGACCGGTGAGCCGGGTGGCCTCGGCCTGTACCTCAATCAGCTCGTCGTTGACCATGCCGTATCCACCGGTCAGGTAGCGGTCGATGTACTCGATGCGCGGTGACGGCAGCTCCCCACCGAAGGCTTCCACGCCGGACTCCCAGATTTGTCGCACACGCGCCACCAGGGACTCGGCCGGCTCCGATATGCAGAGAGCTACCAGCGGGGTCTGGAAACCGGTCCGGTCCGCCGCCCAGCCGAAGCCGGAGGTAGTGCCTCCCGAGGAGCCGGCGTGCCACACCTCGGCGACCTCGTCGCCGATCTCCCGGGGAATCTGTTCTACCAACTCCCGAAAGCCCAGCGACATCCCCCACATCCCCAGCCTGTCGGACGCGCCCTGGGGAATCACCCACGCCGTGCGTCCCGCGGCGGCCAACTCGGCCGCTTCATCGGCCATGATGGCATCCCGGTCCCCCCATTTTTCCTGTGATATGTAACGGATCGTGGCTCCGGCCAGCAAGTCGAGAAACAGGTTGGGCACCATCGTGGTCGGTTTCTCTCCGTCGGGGGTGCGTAGCACCAACCGCACGTCGAGACCGAACCGGGCACAAGCCAGTGCGGTAGCCCGGCAATGGTTCGACTGGAACGCCCCGCATGTGATCACCGTGTCGACGCCCGCCTCGCGAGCCGCCGCCAGGTGAAACTCCAATTTCCGGACCTTGTTGCCGGACAGGCCGAAACCAGTCAGGTCGTCGCGCTTCACCCAGACGTGGGGACCACCCCATGTTTCCCTCAATCGGGGGAACTCTTGAAGAGGGGTGGGGGTGATGGCCAGATCGAGTTGTGGTAGTGGTTGGCGTAAAGGCAATTGTTCCATTTCGCGAACTATAGACAAACTTGGCGGCTCGGATTGATCGCCGGCCAATGGGACTGCCCCGACCCAGCCGTTCCCGCAGTCGGTCGGCGGGGATCACCTCCGGGCCGGTCAGTTCGGTAAGCGCCTCGATTCCCACCTAAATCGGAAGGTGGTCCATGTCAGTAGTCCGGGTTAGCGTCCACGGAAGAGAGTTAAACGGGTTTGAGCACTATGACCGGGATCTGCCGGGAAGTCTTGGTCTCGTAGTCGGCGAACTGTGGGAAGTCGATCTTCTGTTGCGTCCAGATCCGCTCCCGTTCGGCGCCTTCCGTTAGGTGGGCGGTGACCATAAAGGTCTCTGTTCCAAGTTCCACCTTGACTTCCGGGTTTGCCATCAGGTTGTGATACCAGGAGGGATTGGTGGGAGAACCGCCCTTGGAACCGAAGATGGCATACCCGCCTTCCACCTTCTGGTAGGCGAGGGGGTTGATCCGCAGTGTTCCGGATTTGGCGCCGACGTTAAAGAGGAGCAACAACGGCATTCCCTCCAGCCTTCCGCCCGCCCATCCGCCATTGGCCCGGAATTCTTCGATGACCTCCCGATTCCAAGAGTTGTAATCGTGCATCTTCTTGCTCCTCTCAGGTGGATGTCCAACAAATAAGGCTAGGAGCGTTTACAGAGCAGACACTTATGCAGTGCTTGTCAGGAGGCTACTAGCAGGGGGATTAGGGCTTCGGAGGCAGTTGCACCGCCGTGGTGGCCAGTTTTTCGGGCATCCATGCCTTTGGGGAATATTCCCGTGTTGTCCGGGGCAAGCAGCAGGGCGTCTGGCATCCGCGATTCCAGTTCGGGATGGGGTTTGCCCCGGCCCAGCCATTTACGCAGTTGATCGGCAGGGATTGTCTCCGAGCCGGTCTGTTCGGCGAGCGCTGCGATCCGTTCCGCAGGTCCACTGAGCATCAGGGACCGACTGTCGCCCCACCAGCGCATTCCCTCGGTGTCGGCCTGGGCCAGTTTGAGTTTGCCGTCCGGCGGGATGTCGCAATGGCCATGGTCGGAGGTTCCCACCAGCACCGTGTCCGGGGGGAGTCGGCGGGCCAGCCTTTCCCAGAGCCGGTCGGCGCCACTCATCGCCTGGCCGTACTCCTCTGATCGCTGGCCCTTCTCGTGGGCGGCGACATCCAATCGGTGGTAGTAGACCATCGCCAGGGTGCGTCCCGACCGGGCAACAAGATAGGCCGGGTCGACTTCGAACGGTGACGAATACCCTCGTATCTCCGCTCCCCGATAGAGCATCTTGCTCAGGGGCGTGTCGAAGAACACCGAGGGTTGAACGATCATGCCTCGCACCTGCCGGGCCGCAAGTCGTTCCCAGAGGTTGGGGGCGGGAAGGAAGGAGGCGGTGTCGTATGTCACCTGGATCCCGGACAGATCGGTCCAGCGCAGCAGGCTGACCACCTTTCCCAGATCGGGAAACCACTGGCGATACCCGATCACCCCATGCTGGCGGGGGGTCAACCCGGTGCAAATCGAAGAGAGACTCACCGTAGTGGTGGTCGGGAAAGGCGCTTCCAAGCTGCCCCTGCAGGATTCCCGCATTGTCCGAGCATTGGGATGGCCAAGCTGGCCGGTTCCCAACCCGTCGAAGACCACCAGCAAGTAGTTGCGGGCCCATGGGATCAACTCCGCTAAATCGGAGCGCAGGCCACGAGTGGGAGAGTGTCCGGTGAGGCGGCGCTCCAGTTCCGCCACCAGATTGACCAAGTTGTTCCCCGCGTAGGAAGGGGTTATCCGCTCCATTGGGGCCTCACGCTACCCCGGTTCCATCCAAAAGGACCCCCCAGCTCATCCATGGCGGTACCAATCGACATGTTCGGGCGGTAGAAGTGTGTTGCCCAGGATGGCGTCGGCGGCCCGCTCGGCGATCATCATCACCGGCGCGTAGATGTTGCCGTTGGTGATGGTGGGCATCACCGAGGCGTCCACCACCCGCAGCCCGTCGATGCCGTGCACCCGCAGGTCTCCTGGCGTCACCACCGCCATCTCGTCGACTCCCATCTTCAGGGTGCAGGAGGGGTGGAGGGCGGTTTCGGCGTCGCTCGCCACCCAGTCGAGAATCTCTTCATCGGTCTGGACCCCGGGGCCGGGCGAGAGTTCCCCTCCGTCGAACTCCTCGAAGGCCGGTTGGCTGAGGATGTGACGGACGGTCCGCACGGCTTCCACCCATTGGCGGCGGTCCTCGGGAGTGGAGAGGTAGTTGAAGCGCAGCGCCGGCTTGTCGAACGGGTCCGCCGAGCGGAGCGACAGGCTTCCCCGGACATCGGAGTACATCGGGCCGATGTGCACCTGATAGCCGTGGCCCTTGGTCGGGACCGAGCCGTCGTAGCGGATGGCCACCGGCAGGAAGTGGAGCATCAGGTTCGGGTAGTCGACCCGGTCGTTGCCCCGCACGAACCCGCCCCCCTCGAAGTGGTTGCTGGTGGCGGGGCCGGTGCGGAACAGCCACTGGAGCCCGATCCAGGGCATCCGCCACTTGGCGAGATAGGGCTGGAGTGACACCGGACGGAGGGAAGAGTGCTGGACATACACCTCGAGGTGGTCCTGGAGGTTCTGTCCGACTCCGGGAAGGTCCGCCACCACATCGATGCCCAGCGATTCGAGATGCTCCCGGGGGCCGATACCCGACAGCATGAGCAGTTGCGGTGAGTTTATGGCCCCCCCGCAGAGGATCAGCTCTTCTCCGGACACCCGGCGCAGGTCGCGTCCCTTGCGGTATTCGACGCCGACCGCGCGCCTGCGCTGGAAGAGAATCCGAGTGGCGTGCGCCCGGGTTATCACCGACAGGTTGGGCCGGTTCATCACCGGATGTAGATAGGCTCCGGACGCGCTCTGCCGGCGTCCCCGGTAGCGGTTGGCGTCGAAGGCGGCGAAGCCCTCCTGTCGGTAGCCGTTCACATCGGTGGTGTTGGGGATCCCGGCCTGCTCGCCGGCCTTGAAGAACGCTTGGAACAGGGGATTGGCGGCTGGGCCTCGTTCGAGGATCAGCGGCCCCTCGTCTCCCCGGTACTCATCGGCGCCCGCCAGGGTGGTTTCCAGGCGTTTGAAATAGGGAAGGCAATGGGCGTAATCCCACTCTTCCATCCCCGATTCGGTCGCCCATTTTTCGAAGTCCATGGGGTTGCCGCGCTGAAAGATCATCCCGTTTATGGAACTCGATCCGCCCAGCACCTTGCCGCGGGCGTGGTAGATGCGGCGTCCCCCCATGTGGGGCTCGGGCTCTGACTCGTATTTCCAGTCGTAGAACCTCGACCCGATCGGGTAGGTGAGAGCGGCCGGCATGTGGATGAGAACGTCCCAGCGATAGTCGGGACGGCCGGCTTCGAGCACCAGGACCCGGGTGGAGGGATCGACGCTCAGCCGGTTGGCGAGCGCGCATCCGGCCGAACCACCCCCGATAATGAGAAAATCGTACTTTTCCATCGCTATCGGCGGCGCGGTGGGATCAGTTCGAGGAGTCGGTGGCTTGGCTGGTGTAGGGGGGAAATCGCGATCGCTCTTCAAACTCGCCTATCGGCATGTGGCTGCGAACGTACAGGTCGGGGCCCCGGAAGATTGTCGGGGTGAAATCCCAGCTAATTCCCTGGGTGTGCATCACCCGGCTCACGAACGCCCGGCGACGCTGGCTCTCCAGGACCTGGTCGGTGAGCTGCGCTCTGTCCCATCTGTCATCGATTTCCTTTTTGACTTCGGCCAGGCTCCTGTCGGTCTTGGCCAGGTTGGCCAGTTCTTCGGGGTCGTCTTTCACGTCGAACACCTGGTCGGGATCGCCTTCCGCCACCACGTATTTGGCGCCCCTGCGCTGCACCATGAACATGGGAGTCAGAGCGCCCTCGGCGTAGTACTCGCCGATCACTTCGTCGTGTCCCTTGTCGCCGTAGAGATGGGGGAGGAGGGACCTCCCATCCAGTTGGGTCGGGTAGTCGATGTCGGTGCGGTCTGTGGCCAGCCCCACCAGTGTCGGCCCCAGGTCCACCAGCGACACCGCCTCCGACACCCGACCGGGCTTCAAACGGTCGGGACACCAGAAGATCAGCGGTACCCGCACCGAACGCTCCAAGAAGCTCATCTTGAACCACAGGCCCCGCTCGCCCAGCATGTCCCCGTGATCGGAGGTGACGATGATGATGGTGTTGTCGGCCTGTCCGGTCTTTTCCAGCGCATTCCGCACCAGGCCCACCCGCCGGTCGAAGTCGGAGACAGACGAGTAATAGGCTCGGCGGGCGGCTCGGATCTGCTGTTCGGTCAGAACGATGTTGGAGGCCCCGATCGCCCACCGCAACCGATCACTGTGCGGATCTCGGGGTGCGTCCTCGTATGAGGTGATCGGCATGTCGATCTCTTGGCCGTCGTACATGTCCCAGGTTTCAGGTCTCGCCAGGTAGGGATCATGAGGCTGGATGAAGGAGACGGTGAGCAGAAAAGGCCGATCCGATGAGCGGGCGCGGTCATATATCCAACGTTCGGCCCGGAAGGTGACCTCGTCGTCATAGTCGATATTGATCGCGGACAGGGCGGTCCCGGCTTGAGTCACCACCTTCATGGTGTGGAACCAGTCCTGACGTTCGTCGGGCTGGTCCCATCGGGGATGCCAGACGAAGTCGGCGGGATACATATCGGTGGTGAGGCGTTCTTCGAATCCGTGAAGCTGATCCGGCCCTATGAAGTGCATCTTTCCCGAGAGACAGGTCAGGTAGCCGCGATCGGCCAGGTAGTGGGCGAAGGTCGGGATCTCCGACGACCACTCCGCAGCGTTGTCCCAGGCGCCGATCCGGGCCGGCAGACAGGAGGTCATCATCACGTAGCGGGAGGGTCCGCACAACGGCGAGTTTGTGTACGCCCAGTCGAAGGTGACCCCCTCGTCGGCCATGCGGGAAATGTTGGGCGCCAGCACCACCCGGTGACCGTAATTGGGCAGAAAATGGGGCGCCAACTGGTCTGCCATGATCAGAACGATGTTGGGTCTCTCCATGCGGCAATGGTAGAAGGCCGTTTGTAGGTGCGGGGCCCGCTTTCGGGATTTGTCGGGCGGGCACCGGTCAAGGCTCCGAGAGGGGATGGGTCTTGGGAGGCGTTTGGGTTTTCTATAATGTCAATCGGGTGGCTAATTCAAGTTTTCGCGCGTGACCTCTTATTTCGAGAACTATCTCTTCGTGGCTGCCTTTGCCGGGCTGGGGGTGGTGTTGGTGCTGGTCATGCTGGGTGTGGCGTCCATCCTGCGGCCCAACAAACCCACCGCCGCCAAGAAGCTCACCTACGAGTGCGGGGTTGACCCGGTGGGGGAGGGGTGGAGTCAGACATATGTGCGTTACTACGTGTTCGGCCTGCTGTTCGTGATCTTCGACGTGGAGGCGGCCTTCATCTTCCCCTGGGCGATACTTGCCGAGGAGCTGGGTGTGTTCGGCCTGGTGGCAATCATCATCTTCATGCTCACCCTGGTGGAGGGGCTGTTCTATGCCATCAAGAAGGGAGTTCTGCGGTGGGAGTGATCCAGCGCTTCGGCGCTCCCAAGCCGGTCAGTTGGCTGCTCAACTGGTCGCGGCGCTACTCGCTGTGGATGTTCCAGTTCGGCCTGGCCTGTTGTGCCATCGAACTGATGGCGGCCTCGGGTCCCCGCTATGACTTCATGCGCTTTGGGATCATCCCGCTTCCGGCCTCGCCCCGGCAGGCCGATCTGATGGTGGTGGCGGGAACGGTGACCGACAAGATGGCTCCCTCCATCAAGCGGCTCTACGACCAGATGCCCGAACCCAAATACGTGATCTCCATGGGGTCATGCTCCAACTGCGGGGGCCCCTACTGGGACTCCTATTCGGTCACCAAGGGAGTGGATCAGATCATCCCGGTGGACGTGTACGTGCCGGGTTGTCCTCCCCGGCCCGAAGCTCTGATGGACGGGATCATCCTCCTACAGGAAAAGATCAAGAACGAGGACCTCAAAGAGAAGTGGAACAGGCGTGACCGCCAGCCCGTCTGAGGTCGAGATGACAGACGCCGACGGTTCCGGGGAGGACCGTTCTCCGGCGGACCGGGCTGCCGAAGCGGTAGGCGGGGTGGTGCTCGAGGCTGTGGAGACAGCCAAGGTGGGGGTCTCCGCCGACCGGTGGACAGAGACGTTCCGGATCGCTCGGGACGAGTTGGGGCTGGTGTTCTTCTCCTGGCTGTCGGCCATCCACTGGGCCAACGATCCGCAGGTCGGCGACGCGCTGTCCCAAGAGGTGACCGAGCGCTTCGAGCTCCTGTGCGCGGTCTCGGACGTGACCGCCGGAGAGCTGGTGGTATTCTCCACCGACCTTCCCGCCAAAGACCCGACTGTGGAGAGCCTGGTGGAGGTCTACCCGGGCGCCAACTGGCACGAGCGGGAGTGCCGGGAGATGTTCGGGATCACCTTCTCGGGCCATCCTCTTCCCGAGAACCTTTACCTTCCCAACGGCTTTGTGGGGAACCCCTTGCTCAAGTCATTCGCCCTGCTCAGCCGCGAAGTGAAGCCCTGGCCGGGAGACGTGGACGTGGAAGACATGCCTGCCGATGCCGGGGGAGGTGGCTGAGATGACCATGGCGCCCGACATGATCCGACATCTGTCGGGAGCGGCGGTCTCCGTGGAACTGGAGACTCCCGACATGACCCTCAACATCGGTCCTCAGCATCCTTCGACGCACGGGGTGCTACGTCTGGTGGCCCAGGTCGACGGGGAGCGGGCCTTCGACGTGCAGCCGGTGATCGGCTACATGCATCGCGGGTATGAGAAGCTGGCGGAGGTGCGGAACTATCCCCAGATCACCGCGCTGATCAACCGGATCGACTGGGTGTCGGGGTACGCCAACGAGATTCCTTTCATGGTTGCGGCCGAGAGGCTGATGGGAGTGGAGCCCCCCGATCGGGCCCAGTTCATCCGCCTGATCCTCACCGAAATGGCCCGCATCTCCTCACACTTCATTTTCCAGGCCTCCTATCCCTTGGAGCTGGGGGCGGCCACCCCGCTGTTCTTCGCCCTGAGGGAACGGGAGCGGGTGCTGGATCTGATCGAGTCGGTTACCGGCGGGCGATTCCACCCCAATTTCAATCGGATCGGCGGGGTTAAACCGGCGGTGGGGGCGGGGCCCAGCACCCGAAAGGACATCCAGGACCTGCCCGCCGGGTTCCTGTCGGAGACCCGGGCGGCCATGGACCGGGTGCTGTCAACCGTCGATCAGTTGGAGGACCTGGTGGCGGGCAACGAGATCGTCCTGGCCCGCACCAAGGGCATCGGGATCCTCCCGCCCGAGGTGGCCACAGCCTACGGTGTGTCCGGACCGAACCTTCGAGCCTCAGGCGTTCCTTTCGATCTGCGCAAGGTCTCCGACTACTTGCCCTATCACTTGTTCGACTTCGAGATTCCCACCGGAGAGAACGGCGACTGCTGGGACCGCTGGTGGGTACGCCTCGAGGAGATCCGCCAATCGGCTTCCATTATTCGCCAGGCGGTGGACTCCATTCCCTCGGGGCCGCTTCAGGCCAAGGTGCCCCGCATAATCAAGGTGCGCGCCGGTGAGATCTACGTGCGGGCCGAGAACCCGAAAGGGGAGATGGGTTACTACGTGGTCTCCGACGGGGGGCTGGGCCCCTACCGGCTCAAGATCCGCTCCGCATCGTTCTCCAACATATCCATTCTGCCCTGGGTGCTGGAGGGAACGCTGATCCCCGACATCATCGCCATCATGGGTTCACTCGACTTCGTGCTGGGGGACGTCGACCGATGAGTCCGTGGCTGGCGCTGGCGATCTGGCTGGTGGTTGTGGCCACCATCATCCCGGTAATGGGGATGGCGATCGGCTATGCGGAGATGAAAATCTCAGCTCACATGCAGAGCCGGATCGGCCCCTACTTCGCAGGCGGGCGGTTCGGCTGGGCCCAACTCATCGCCGATGGCGTCAAGTTCTTCCAGAAAGAGGACTTGGTTCCCGACAACGCCGACCGCCCGGTTTTCAAGATGGCGCCGGTGCTGGTGATGGTGGGGACAACGGGGCTGTTCGTGGTGATTCCCTTCGGACCGGGGATGACGCCTCAGAACCTTGACCTGGGCATCTTCTATGCGCTGGCCATCTCGTCGGTGGGAACCATCGGGATCCTGATGGCCGGATGGTCCTCTGGCAACAAATACTCGCTGATGGGAGGCCTGCGGGCCGCCGGGCAGCTGATCGCCTACGAGCTGCCGTTGGTGCTGGCGGTGGTGGGAGTGGTGATCCTGGCGGGCACTATGAGCCTCGACGGGATAGTCCAGGCGCAGATCTCGTGGTTCTCCGAAACCGGCTGGAGGTTTGGGATGCCCTTTGTGATAGTGCAGGCCGTGGGACTGGGGGTGTTCTTCGTGGCCAGCCTGGCCGAGCTATCCCGCATCCCCTTCGATATGCCCATCGCCGAGTCGGAGTTGGTGATGGGATACCTGACCGAATACTCGGGGTTTCGGTTCCTGTTCTTCTTCCTGGCCGAGTTCGCCAACATGTTTACCCTCTCGGCCATCGCCGCCACCCTGTTCCTGGGCGGCTACTGGGTGCCCGGAATCCCCGACGCCCTTCTCCAGTTCGTGGGCCCTCTGGTTCTCTTGGGAAAGATCGCCCTGTTCGTGTTCATCAGCATCTGGATTCGCTGGACCTTTCCCCGCTTTAGGGAAGACCAGTTGCAGTCGCTGGCCTGGAAGTGGCTGGTGCCTATCTCTCTGGCCAATATCGTTGTTACCGGGGTCCTGAAGGTGGTGCTCTAGATGAAGCTTTCCATTCCCGGCATCGGGCTGCTCAAGGGCATGAAGGTGACCCTCTACACTCTCTTCACCCGCCCGGTCACCGTCAACTACCCAAAGGTGAAAGAGACCCCCACCCCCCGGGCGCGGGGAGTGATCGCTCTGGACCCCGAAGCCTGCACGGTGTGCATGCTGTGCGCCCGACAGTGCCCCGACTGGTGTATATACATAGAAGGCCACAAGGAAGAGCGGCCGCCCTCGCGGCCCGGCGGGCGACCCCGGGTGCGGGCCACCCTGGACCGCTTCGACATCGACTACGCCCTGTGCATGTACTGCGGGATCTGCGTGGAGGTCTGTCCCTTCGACGCTCTGTTCTGGAGCCCCGACTACGAGTACTCCGAGACGGAGATGGGGGGGATGCTCCACGACCAGGACCGCCTCTTCGACTGGCTGGAAACGGTGCCCCCCTCGCCGGCTCTGGAGAAGTAGATGGGGTTCGAGGACTGGATCGCCGAGCCGCTCAACTGGGTGTTCTTGGCGGTGGCGTTGGGCACCGCGATCTCGGGCTTTCGGGTGGTCACCTCCCCCAATGTGGTGCACGCCGCCCTGTTCCTGGTGGCGGCCCTGGCCGGAACCGCGGGCATCTTCCTGCTCCTGGGGGCCGAGTTCCTGGCGTGGGTGCTGGTACTGGTCTACATAGGGGCGGTGGTCGTGCTGTTCCTGTTCGGGATCATGATCACCCGCGCTCCCACCGGACGAGACGAGGCGGACGTCGACCACCGGCGCCGGTTGCCCGCCATCCTGGTCTCGGTGGCGCTCCTCGCCCTGCTGATGTGGGGCCTGATCAGCCAATGGGGGGATGCAACCATAGACAGGGTCACCGCCGGCACGCCCACCTCGGTGATAGCCGAGGGCCTCTTGGGCCGGTTCGTCTTCCCCTTCGAGGTGGTGGGGTTCGTTCTGCTGGCCGCCCTGGTGGGCGGCATCACCATCGCCCGCCGCGACCTCAGCCCCGCCGAGGAGAGGGAGCGGGAGTCGGCGTGATCCTCAACCAGTTCCTCATCCTGGCGGCGATTCTTTTTGTGATGGGGGTCTATGGATTGTTGGTGCGCCGCAACGCGGTGCTGGTGCTCCTCTCGGTGGAACTGATGCTGGCCGGGGTCAACATCAATCTGGTGGCCATGGAGGCCTACTGGCGGACCGCGGAGGCGCTGGGACAGATCTTTGCGGTGTTCATCATCACGGTGGCGGCCGCCGAAGTGGGGATCGGGCTGGCCATCATCCTGCTGATCTTCCGCAACCGCCGCTCGGCCAATGTTGACGAGCTGAACCTTATGCGCTGGTAGCCATGGGTGTGACCGAAAACCTCTACTGGGCCGCCGAAGAAGGCGCCGCTGTGGCGGCGGGAACCGGCGGAATCTGGGCGGAGTGGGCGGGGTTGATGCTGGTGGGGCCCATGCTGGCCTTTGTGGTGATCGTCGGGTTCGGCAAGAGGATGAAATACCAGGGAGCGGAGGTAGCCATTGGGGTGATGGCCTTCAACCTGATCTGGTCCACAGTGCTGTTGTTCCTCAACATGGGATCGCAGGGGGTTCTCTACGAGCGGAGCCTCGAGATCGCCTCGGTGGGCGGAGGCCTGGTCTTCGAGTTGGGATGGATGGTGGACGGCCTCTCGATCATGATGTACTGGGTGGTGGCGGCGGTGGGCCTGGCGGTGTTCGTCTATGCGCACGGCTATATGAAGGGCGAGGTCCGGGTCACCTTCTTCTTCGCGGCCCTGTCGCTCTTCGCCGGGTCGATGCTGGTGCTGGTGGGAAGCCCCAACCTGGTGCAGTTGATCATCGGCTGGGAGGGCGTGGGTCTGGCCTCCTATCTCCTGATCGGCCACAACTGGGAACTGAAAGAGAACTCCTCGGCGGCCATGAAGGCCTTCTACACCAACAAGGTGGCCGACGTGGGCCTGGTGATCGGGGTGGTGATCATCGGCGTCGTGCTCGGCTCCTTCCACTTCTGGGACCTCGCCGCGGCATCGGCGGAGCACAGCGCCGCCCTGGGGCCGGTGGCGGTGGCGGCCGGTCTTCTGCTCTTTTTCGGAGCGATGGGCAAGAGCGCCCAGTTCCCCCTCCACATCTGGCTGCCCGACGCCATGGCCGGCCCCACTCCGGTCTCGGCTCTGATGCACGCCGCCACCATGGTCACCGCCGGCATCTACCTGATGGCGCGCACCTTCCCGCTCTACCAGGAACTGGCCACCGACGCCCGACCGTGGATGATCGCGGCGGGGACGATCACGCTGTTCGGGATGGGGCTGTTGGCGCTGGTGGCGAACGACATCAAGAAGGTGCTGGCCTACTCCACGGTCAGCCAGCTCGGCTACATGATGACCGCGGTGGCCGCCGGCGGGTACACCGCCGGACTCTTCCATCTCTTCACCCACGCCTTCTTCAAGGCGCTTCTGTTCCTGGGAGCGGGCTCGGTGATCCACGCCGTCCACTCCAACAACATGTCCGACATGGGGGGCCTGCGCCGTTACATGCCCGACACCTATCGCACCTTTGTGATCGGCGCCCTGGCCCTGGCCGGGATTTTCCCCCTGTCGGGATTCTGGTCGAAAGACGAGATACTGGCCACCCTGGGACACGAGGGGTACACCCTGGTGATGTGGATCGCGGTGGCGGGAGCGTTCGTGACCGCCTTCTACATGGCTCGGGCGGTCTCGCTCACCTTCTTCGGGGAGTACCGGGGACATGGGGAACCTCACGAGTCGCCGCCGATCATGACCCGCCCCCTCTGGGCCCTGGCGGTCCCCGCCGTGCTGGTCGGGGTGGTGAACATCCCCGGCCTCACCCTCCCCTGGGTGGGGAGTTTCACCTCCTGGCTTTCGGTGCGGAGCGTGGCGATGGGCGACCATCACGCCGAAGCCGTCAACCTGGGCCTGGCCGCGGCGGGCCTGGCCGCGGCGGCGGCCGGCCTGTGGTTGGGATGGGTGGCCTTCGGGCGCCGGGCCTCCGAGCGCACAAACCGCGACCGGGTGGAGATCCCCGTGCTCTATCCGCTGCTCCGCCAGAAGTACTACCTGGATCACGTCGCCTTGGGGCTGGTGTGGGTGATCCGCGAACCGGCCGCCCGGGTAGTGAACTGGGTGAACGACTATGTGATCGACGCAGTGGTGAACGGGGTGGGCGCCCTCTGTCAGGGTCTGGCAACCTGGGTGTACAGCGGTCTCGACCAGCGCGGCATCGACGGTGTGGTGCACGGAGTCTCGGTTGGAGCCTCGGGAATGGGAGGCTTGATACGCCGGATTCAGAGCGGTCGGGTTCAGCAGTATGCTGGCCTGCTGGTGGCGGGTCTGTTGTTGTTGGTGGTAGTGGTCCTGTTCGTCCTATGAGATACGGTATGGGAGACTGATACATGGAATTGTTCGAAAGCTGGGCTCTGAGCCTGATTGTCTTTCTCCCCATGGTGGGAGCGCTGGTGGCGCTGGCCATCCCCAAGGAGCGGGAAGAAGCGGTGAAGCTGTGGACGCTCCTGGTGAGCGGCGCGACCTTGCTGTTGGCGGTGGTGGTCGCCGCCCGTTTCGACTTCGGAGCGGCCAGTAGTTTCCAGTTCGAGGTGGATCTGCCCTGGATCGGGGCAATCGGCGCCAACTATCACGTAGGGATAGACGGGATCAGCCTGCCGCTGCTGGTGCTCTCCGCTCTGGTGGTGGTGCTGTGTGTCATCTACTCCTGGAACCACTGGGATGAGCCCCGCAACCCCCGGGCCTTTCTGATCATGATGATGATCCTCGCCACCGGGATGAACGGCACCTTCGTCGCCCTGGATCTGGTGCTGTTCTTCATCTTCTTCGAGCTGGTGCTGTTGCCCATGTATTTCATGATCGGCATCTGGGGGGACCGCTCCATGCGCAAGATCCCCGGGTTCAAAAAAGAGGTGGAGACCCGCCTCTACGCGGCCATCAAGTTCTTCATCTTCACCCTGTTCGGCTCGGCCTTCATGCTGCTTGGCTTCCTGGCTCTCTACTTCAAGTCGGGCACGGGGGGACTCCACCCCACCTTCGACATTCCCGAACTGATCGGACGGGGATTCATCTTCCAGGGAACCTTTGCCTGGCTGGTGTTCGGGGCGATGTTCCTCGGGTTTGCGGTGAAAGTACCGATGTGGCCGTTCCACACCTGGCTCCCCGACGCTCACACCGCGGCTCCCACCGTCGGTTCGGTGCTGCTGGCCGCCATTCTCCTGAAACTCGGTTCGTACGCTTTTATCCGGATCGCCATTCCCATCCTCCCCGACACCGCCCGGCAGTGGGCGCCGTTCATTGCGGTGCTGGCGGTGATAGGCATCATCTACGGGTCTTTGGCATGCTTGGCTCAGACCGACCTCAAGAGGCTGATCGCCTTCTCGTCGGTGGGACATATGGGATTCGTAATGCTGGGTATCGCCACCCTCACCGAGGTGGGGATCAACGCCGCCATCATCGGGATGGTGGCGCACGGGCTGATCACCGGGCTGCTGTTCTTCTTGGCCGGGTCGATGCACCATCGCTACCACACCCGGGAGATGTCCCGGCTGGGTGGCAACCTCAAACTGATGCCCGTCATGGGCGGGATTCTCGGGTTCACGGCCATGGCCAGCCTGGGCCTGCCCGGCCTGGCCGGATTCTGGGGTGAGTTCATGGCGCTTCTGGGTTCCTACCAGCCGCTGCCGGGCCTGCCCACGACCTTCTTCCGCACCGCCATGGTGATCGGCGCCATCGGGACGGTGCTCACCGCCGGGTACATGTTGTGGATGCTGCAGAAGGTGAACCTGGGAGAGCCCTCCCCCGAGTGGGCGGAGAAGAAGTTCCACGATGTCGACCGATATGAGATGGCCGCCTGGGTTCCGCTGATCGTGCTGATCGTGGTGGTGGGGGTCTATCCCAAGCTGGTGCTGGGGGCGACCACCGACGCGGTGGTGGGTCTGGTGGAGACGGCCTTCCGGGCAGCCATCGGAGGCTGAGCGATGCCGCGCATCGACTACCTGGCCATCGCGCCCGAGCTGGTGGTGGCCGCCGCCCTTCTGGTGGTGCTGGCAGTCGATCTTTTCTTGCCCCGGGAAAAGAAGTACTGGGTGGCAGCGCTGGCGGTGGTGGGGATCACCCTGGCCATGGTGCCGGTGATCCTGATGGCCGTCTCCGGCGACTCCTATTCGATGTTCGGCGGTTCCTATGTGGTCGATCCTTTCGCGCTGGTACTCAAAGGAGTCTTCCTGATCGCCGGCTACCTGGTGCTTTTGATCTCGGTCTCCTATATAGAGTCCGACCGCTACTACCAGGGCGAGTACTACCTGCTCCTACTTTCCTCTCTCCTGGGCTCGATGGTTTTGACTTCGGCCCGGGATCTGGTGGTGTTGTTCGTAGCCCTGGAGCTGACTACCGGGCCGCTCTTCCTGCTGGCGGGATGGCGGAAAGGCGACCTGCGCTCCAATGAGGCCTCGCTCAAGTTTTTCATCATCGGGGTGCTTTCCACCGGGCTGATGCTCTATGGGATGTCGCTCCTCTTCGGGCTCACCGGGGAGCTTTCCTTCGACGGCATCCGGGAGGCGATCGCCTTGGGCGGAATGGCTTCCGAGCCGGTGCTGGGCTTGGCCGTGCTGCTGATGCTGGTGGGCTTCGGCTTCAAGGTGTCGGCCGTCCCCTTCCATTTCTGGGCCCCCGATACCTATCAGGGCGCTCCTCCGCCGGTAACCGCCTACCTGTCGGTCTCTTCCAAGCTGGCCGGCTTCGTGGCCATGCTGGTGGTTATCTACCTGGCGCTGCCGGCGGTCACCGAGTTCTGGGGGCCTGCCCTGTGGCTGATGGCGGCTGTCTCCATGACCGTGGGCAACCTTTCCGCCCTGCGCCAGAGTCATCTGATCCGCCTTCTCGCATATTCGTCGGTGGCGCAGGCCGGATTCATGCTGGTGCCCTTCGCAGGAGCGGCTATCGCCCAGGACGGGTTGGAGGACGGACTGAGCGCCACCGTCGTCTATCTGGTGATCTATGCGGTGATGAATC
This sequence comes from Acidimicrobiia bacterium, assembly GCA_965261135.1. Taxonomy (GTDB): domain Bacteria; phylum Actinomycetota; class Acidimicrobiia; order Spongiisociales; family ZC4RG35; genus Bin76. Next base: position 2,144,809 of record OZ253443.1, on the reverse strand, counting down.
TGGGCGCTTTTGCGGCGGTTATCGCCGGGGGCCGGCGCATCGGTAGCTACGAGATCTCCGATTGGGCGGGTCTGGGATCGTATGCGCCTCGGCTGGGAGTGATGCTGGCCGCTTTCTTCCTGTCCCTGGCCGGGCTTCCTCCCTTGGCGGGTTGGTTCGCCAAGTTCGTAATGTTCCGCGCAGTGCTGGCATCCACCGGCGCCGCGGGGACCTGGCTGGCGGTGATTGCCGCGGTGAACGCGGTGTTGGCCTTCTACTACTACGCCAGGGTGGTGAAAAGCGCCTGGTTCGATACCGCGCCCGAATCGATTCCCGAAGACACCGAGACCGGCCCCACCGGACCCCTCACCCTGGCCATGGGCCTGGCGCTGGTGGTGGTGCTGGTGGTGGGAGTCTTCCCTGGGATCGCCGCCTTCTTCGGAGACGCCGCCGCAGGACTGATTCCCTGATCTAGATCCAGCTCCCTGGAGATCAAGACCTGAATCTGTCAGGAGGCGGTCTGCCTACTCAGAGTATGCACCAATGCCATCCGTCGTCCCAGGCCGGATTGGCGCGAGAAACTTCGAACAGGGTCCAAGACTGGTGAACACCACCCGAGAATAGGGAATCTGCATGTTGTCCGGCGGGGTCACACCCTGTCAAGGCGCCAGTCACCTGAGGATCCGTGGTTAGGCATTGCCTCCTCGAAGCCTCGAAAAGGCCGTGTCGACTTCAGCTGCTGCCGTGAAGCGCTTGCCGCAAGGCCCCTGATTGGACTGCTTTCCACCGACGGCTGGTTTCGGACGTCGGCATCATCAGTTCGCTGCCGTGGAAAGCCCCGGCAAAGACATGCAACTCGGTGGGTACGCCCGCCTGGATGAGGCGCACGGCGTAGTCGATGCTCTCATCCACGAACAGGTCCAATTCGCCCACGATGATGCAAGCGGGAGGCAATCCCGACAGGTCCTCGGCGCGGGCCGGGGAGGCGTAGGGTGAAACGTCGTCGGATCCTGCCGGCTTTCCCAACAGAGCGCTCCACCCGGCGATGTTGCATTCGCGGTTCCACACCTTGGGATGCTGGACGTAATGGCTGGCGTGAGTGATGTTCCGGTCGTCCAGCATGGGATAGATGAGTTGCTGGGAGATGATTTCCACTTCTCCGCGGTCTCTCGCCAACAGGGCCAGCGCGGCGGCCAATCCGCCGCCCGCCGAGCCGCCACCGATGGCGATCTTTCCTCGATCCACTCCCAGGCTCTCGGAGTTGTCCGCAAACCACTTCAGTCCTGCGTAGCAGTCCTCGATCGGCGCCGGATGCGGATGTTCAGGCGCAAGCCGGTATTCCACCGACGCCACCACGCAGCCCATCTCGGCCGCCGTTGCCTTGGAGGCGGGGTCCTCCATGGAAGCGTATCCAATCACCATTCCTCCTCCGTGGATCCAGTAGAAACCGGGGACCGGGGCGTCGAGATCCGCTGGCGTGTAAACCCGTACCATCACGTCAGGGTCTCCCGGCGGGCCCGGTGCCCAGTGATTCTTCACATCTACGCCGGGCACATCCGGTGCGCTGGCGAACATGGCGTCTACCAGGACGTCAAGCAGTCCGCGGAGCCTCGGGATGTCGGAGAGATCCAGTGCCTCATCGGGGATCGTCTCCAAGACAGCCTTGCTCTGTTCATCAAGACGATCTTCAAAGTCGATGGTCATGCTGCCTTCCCCTATGTCGACATTCCCGCAATGATAAGTCACGAATCAAGGATGGAACCTCAATTCTGGCCAGATTGATGAAGGCTCAATTGAGCCATTTGTCCCACAGCAAATACAGGAAGGAGAGATAAGTCCCGGTTGCGACCACGGCGGAGGTCCAGTTGGCGATGCGGCGTTCTCGTCGGTCCCAACCGGCATCCATCGATGTCGAGACTCTTCCGCGCATGGCCGCCTTGCGAGCCTCGGCGCGTTCCTTGCGGGGGCCGGAGGCATTGAAGACAGAAGCGACGATTGCGGTGCAGAACAAAACGGCGAACAACTCGACCAGCCATCCCATCCATCCTTCCAGAGCAGGTCGGACCACGACCGCCAACGCCATAGTCGCCGCGCCATAAACCGCCAATGTGAGCACATGGACCATGTGGAGGCCACTCCTAGCGGGCAGTTTCTTTGCGGCCGGCGGTTCTTTCTTTGAAGCAGGTGAGCTGGGCAGGGCGTGTCTACCTACGGCGGCGGAGGAAGCATTCACTGAGCGGAGACCGAGGAGCAGGATGAAGGCGCCGGCAAGTAAAGCCAGGATGCCGAAAAACCTGCCGCTTCCCCAAAACGGCCCTTCATCTCTGAAATAGACGATGGCGCCGGTTGCCCACATTGCCAATATGGCCGATTTGAACCCGCGACTGATCTCTACTTCGGAGTTGATGAGGATGTTGGAAGCGATGATGGCGCAGGTTCCGATGATCAGGTAGTCGACCCGGGCAATGTTCACTTCCCAGAACAGGGCCAGCCACAGCACGCCGAACAGCGGTTCCCCATATCCCAGGGCATTGATCCCGAGAGCATGAGTGATCTGGTTGGCATGACGCCACAGCAGTGAACTGCCCACTCTGATTGTGCCGCCGACGATCAGCCCCCCCAGTATGACGTCCATCCGCATCTGCTCGGATGCCGCCAGGCTGAAACCCGCCTTTATCGGCGCCGTGAACGCATTGGTGATACAGACGACCACCGTGATAAAGAACAACTCCATGCTCCGTGACCCTCCGGAAACGCTCAGCGTCTTGGCCTTTGCGGCCAGGTCCGCCGCCCATGAGAAAGAGAAGATGTTGAGAGTGATGAGCACTCCGCTGAGCATGGCAAAGGCGAACCCGACCCAGGCCGAGTCCGATGTCCAGTCCAGTCCGGTTTGTTTGCTTGCCTGTGCCAGGACCACGTAAGCCAGGCCGATCAGGCTGAAAACCATCAGTAGCACCAGCGAGGGCGTGATCTTCCGGTAGCGGCTGGTCCGCGCCCGCCTGTGGCTGAATATCCGGCTGAGCAGGAACACGAAAATGATCGGCCAGCTTCCCCACAGAATCGTGGCCACGGTGGCGTCGACGAATTTGGTGCTCCAGGCGAAAAAGGTGAATTCGAACGTACCGAACAGGACGAAGAAAATAGGCCAACTCACCAGGTTTTTCTTGATGAGAGCCAGGATGCGCCGATCGCGCAACTGGGCGCCGTACCTGGTCACCAGAAACACCAGAGAGCCTGCGGATGTGCCTGCCGACAGGAAAGCGCCAAACAGCAGCGGACTCTCGGGTGCTCCCACCATCACCATGGCAAGGGGCAGCACCGAGATGCCTATCACGGAAACCATCATATAGATGGCCGCGGTTCGGCTGCTCTCCACCTTGGAGGTCGCCAGCGTCATTTCGGGCACGATAGCGATTGGAGGGTTTGTGGTCGGATAAACCGAGGACGGGTGTCGAGTCGGGACGTCCGGGCTGGTTTGTCCGTCAGCTGATCATCGGCCTACAGGACGCAGAACTCGTTGCCCTCGGGATCGGTCATCAGCACCCAGCGGCCCACCGGCTCGTCGAAGCGGGCCACCTCGGTGGCGCCTCTCTCCACCAGAGCTACGATCCCGGCTTCCCGACTCTGGTCGTGCTGGTCTTCGGGCAGGGAGCGGTCGATGACGTCGATGTCGAGATGCCAGCGGTTCTTGACGGTCTTTCCTTCCGGCACTTTCTGGAACAGGATTCGAGGTCCGACTCCCTGGGGATCGATCACCGCCGAATAGCGTTCCCGGTCTTCGGTCGACATGTCGAGGGCATCGGCGAAATCTTCCCAGGTCTCGAACCCTTCGGGCGGGGGCTGGAGGACATATCCCAGGGCAAAGGCCCAGAACTCGGCCATGCGGTTCGGATCCGTCACGTCGACGGTGACCGCCTTGATGCGGGTCGGGTGCGGGTGGGAGATAGGGTTCATGTCTTCGAAAACTTCGGGAAAGTCTAGTTCTTCGCCAGGGCTTCGGCGGCTCTTTGCAGGGCAGCCCGGCAGGGTTCGATCACCGGAATCCCCAGCTCTGAGGCCAGCCGGTCCGCCATCTTGGTCATGCCGGCACACCCCAGCACCAGTACCTCGGCGCCGATGTCCTGCAATCGGGAGCCTGCGGCCAGCACATCCTGATAAGCCTCTTCGCTCTCCAGGTCCAGAACTCCCCGTCCGCAGGCCGTCTCTCCCACGATGTTCTCGGTCGCTCCCAACTTCTCCCAGTAGACCGAGTGTCGGGGGATGGCTTGGTCCATTCCGGCAACGATGCCCACCAGGGGGGAGATCTGCAGAGCGGCATGGATCGAGGACTCGGCGATACCGAACACCGGAGCCGAGAACTCTTCGCGCGCCACGGCCAGTCCCGGGTCCGAGAAACATCCCACCACATAGGCATCCGCCGGGTGGTCTCTCAGCGTCTTGAGCATGGGGGAGACCGCGTCCACCACATCCTGGTCGGACGCGATCGCCGCCGGACCCTCCCGACTGGTGATCACCTCCACTTCCAGCCCGGGACCGGTCGTCTCGGCCGCCGCCTGGGCGAGTTGTCGGGTGATGTAATCGGTGCTGTTGGGATTGATCATCACCACCTTGGCGCTGGTCACGGTTGCGTTGGTCATGAGTCCTCCTTGGATAGGCGGTCGATCAGGGCCCAGAGGCGATGGACATGGAGGTCGGTGGTATTGGTCTGGCCGATCGACACCCTTATGAAGGGCTGGCCGTCCAGAACCGAAGGCGTCACATACGCCCAGCCCGAGGAGTTGATCCCTTCCGCCAGCCGGGTGGTGTCCTCTTCGCTCCGGCGATGACGGAAAGAGACGAGAGAAAAAGTGGTGGGGGCCACCAACTCGAGATGGGGATGGGCCTCAATTTGTTCGGCTAGCCATCCGGCGCAGCGGACATGCTCGCGCACCGTCGCCCGGATGCCCTCGGCGCCGTAGGAGCGGAGCACGAACCACAGCTTCAGGGCGCGAAAGCGCCTTCCCAGCGGTACTTGCCAGTCGCGGTAGTCGATCACCTCTCCGGCCTCTGTGGCCTGGTTGCGGAGGTAGGGAGGCGTGATGCTCAGGGCATCGATCACCGGGCGCCGGTCGGCCCAGTACATGGCCGAGCAATCGAAATTGGTGAACATCCACTTGTGGGGATTGAAGACGTAGCTGTCCACCAGTTCCAGACCGTCCTGGAAGTGTCGGAACTCGGGACAGATCATGGCCGTGCCCGAGAAGGCGGCGTCCACATGGTGCCACATTCCCTCGGTGCTGGCTATTTCGCCGATGGCGCGCAGGGGATCCACCGCGGTGGTGCCGGTGGTGCCCACCGTGCTGGCCACGAAGGCCGGCATAAGCCCTCCCGCCCGGTCGGCGGCGACCGCCCTGGAGAGAGCTTCGGGAGACATGGCCTGCACCGAGTCGGTCTCCACCAGGCGCAGGTGGCCGAATCCCGCCACCCGCACGCCCTTTTCCACCGAGGAATGCGCCTGGGCGGAGGTGTAGGCAACCAGGTCGTCGGCCGACGCCCGGCGGGAGTGGATGTGACGTGCAATCACCAACGCCAGATGGGTTGCCTCCGAGGAGCTTCCCTGGATCACCCCTCCGCCCGGTCCGGTGGTCTTCCAGTCCTGGGGCAGGCCCATCAGGTCCACCAGCCAGTCCATCACCTGCGACTCGACCTCTGTGCACGCCGGGCTGGTGGCCCACAGCATCCCCTGCACACCCAGCCCGGCGGCTGCCAACTCACCGAGCACCGAAGGAGGAGAGGAGTTGGCGGGGAAGAAAGCGAACCAGCCGGGCGACTGCCAGTGGGCGATGCCCGGCATCACGATCTCGTCCAGATCGGCCATGATGTCCTCAAAGGGCTCGGCCTGCTCGGGGGCCGATTTGGGCATACGGGAGCGGATCTCACCCGGCTTGACGTCAGGAAGGATCCGCCTGCTCTCGATCCCTTCCCAGTAGTCGGCCAGCCAGTCGATCAGTTGGTAACCGTGCTTGCGGAATTCTGCGGCGTCCATCCGCCTCAGGCTAGTTGCTAACCAAGTTGCCCGGCTACGGGCTCATCAATCCCAGGTTGGGCAAAGAACCTGAAGGGTGAGAAGAATCTCCAGCCAGGCACATGCCAAGAATGTACCCCATTCATACAGAATTGGTAGATGGGAGAGACCAAAACGATTTCCGGTGTAAATAGCAACCAGAGGCCGACCGCCACCGGTGGTACGATATATGGCATGATCAAGACCACCATCTATTTGCCGGAGTCATTGAAGCGGGAGGTGGAGCGTCGAGCTCGACAACGCTCGTGCTCTGAAGCCGAGGTGATTCGCCAGGCTATCCAGGATGCTGTAGCGCGCCCCAAGCCACGGCCTGGGATTTTTTCTGGCGACGACCTATGGGGAAGACACGTCGATGAGTACATGAAGGGATTCGGCGAAAGGTGATCATCGCTGACACCAGCGGCCTTATCCCCTTTTTCAACGAATCGGATCCCGACCATGAAGCGGTCGTGGGTTGGATAGAGACCAATGATCCGGTCATGGTGGTATCCCCTTTTGTTATAGCCGAGACCGACTATCTGGTGGCAACCCGCAAAGGGGTGGAGACCGAGTTGGCTGTCATGCGGGAACTGGCGAGCGGCGCCTATGAACTGGCGACCATCGATGCCGATGATCTTGCTACGGCTGCCGAAGTGGTGGAACGCTATCGTGACCTGGACATTGGCATCACCGATGCCTCCATTGTCGTGCTGGCCGACCGCTATCGCACCAATACGATTTTGACTCTGGACAGAAGGCATTTCACCGTGCTGCGCCCCCTTGCCGGCGGTCGCTTTACGCTGGTTCCCTAAGGAGGATTCTGGAACTGGCGAAGGATGATCACCCACCGGAGTTGTTGCTTTAGGGAGGAGGGGACTCCTCGGCAGGTGATTCTTCGGCGGGTGGAGCCCAGATACCGGCCTCCACCAGCACCGATGCGCATTCGTCCAGGGACGCGCCCGCGTCGATCAGGCGCCCGTATTCTCTCCACGCCTCGTCATGCTTTCGGGATTCCTCGCTGCCCTTGTAGACGTAGATCCCACCAGGAGAGGATTTGCTCTCCCTGTATTCCTGCCAGCAGGGCCCCCCATCTGCCAGAAGGTCAAGAAACTCGTCAGTGGACATCGTTTCGGGAGGAGGAAATCCGCAATCCGGTTCATGTGGACAGCAAGTAGTGGACTCGACCATGCTCGTGCTCCTCCTCATCCGCCTCGCCTGGGGGGCCGTTGCCACCACAGCAACTTTGCACCAATCATCGGTGCTTCTTCATCGTCAGTTATGTGGCTGGCCCTCCCGGGCCTCCGGACCACCTCGAACTTCCCCAGAATGGCCGGAAGGGTGTTCAGGGAGGATGTGGGCTCGCACCTCTGGTGACACTACTAGCGGGGAATGACGACCCGCTGGGGGATGGGAGCCCCAGGTGGGGGGCTGTCCGGCGGGGGAGGGGGTTCTTCAGGTTCGTCGAAGATGTGGATGCCGTCCACCGACACGGCCACCCGGTCGCCGGGCGCGAGCGCCGGCTGTGGCCAGCAGCGAGCTCGTAGAGTGATATCGCCCGGTAACTTCACCGACAGCAGTTGGTCGTGTCCGAAGAACTCCCGGTAGACCACTACTGCGGTCCCTCCCGCGTGGGGGAAGACCGTGACCGACTCGGGTCGTACCATCACCTTCACCTGACCGGAGCGGGTGGTGGGAAAAGTGCCGAACGGAGTGGTGATCCTCCCACCCCGGGCGTCGGCGTCGAAGAAATCGGCGTCGCCCAAGAAACTGGCCACCCAGGGAGTGGCGGGATTGCGGTAGACATGGTCGGGCCGTCCGGTCTGCACCACCCGTCCCTCGTCCATGAGAGCCAGCCGGTCGCTGACCGCCAAAGCCTCCTCCTGGTCGTGAGTGACCATGATGGTGGTGGTCTCCGCCTCCCGGAGAATGGAGCGCACTTCGGCGCGAAGCCTCTTTCGCAGCGCCGCGTCCAGGTTGGAGAAGGGCTCGTCGGCCAGGATCACCTGGGGCCGGGGCGCCAACGCTCTGGCCAGGGCGACACGTTGCTGCTGGCCGGCGGAAAGTTCATGGGGCATCCGATCCTCCAAGCCGGCCAGTCCGACCATCTCCAGCACCTCTCCGGCTCGGCCGGAGCGCCGGGACCCATCCAGTCCGAATGCGACGTTACGGGCCACGCTGAGATGAGGAAAGAGCGCGTAGTCCTGGAAGACCATCCCCACCTGGCGGCGTTCGGGGGGAACGAATACGCCGGGGCCGTTCACCGTTTGGCCGTTGACCCTGACGGTTCCCGAGTCCGGCAGTTCGAATCCGGCCAGAATTCGCAGGGCCGTGGTCTTGCCCGCTGCCGATGGTCCCAACACGGTCAGGAGCCTTCCGCTCTCGGCCTCCAGGGTGAAATCATCCAGGGCGACGGTGCCCGAAAAGCTCTTGTGCAGAGCCCGGGCCGAGAGGGGGCGATGGTCAGCGGATGAGTTCATGGCGGGTCACGATGGCCAGGGGAAGAGCCGCGATCAACAGGAGAAGCAGCCCGGCCAATGCACCCTGAGTGTAAAACCCCTCCCCGGTGGCGCTCCAAACCCGGATGGCCAGGGTCTCGAAACCTGCCGGACGCAAGAGCAGGGTGGCGGGAAGCTCCCGCAGGGTGGTCAAGAACACCAGGGCGGCGCCCGACAGGAGCCCCGGGGCCATCAACGGAAGGGTGACGCTCATGAAGGTGCGAGCCGGCGACCTACCCAAACTCCGAGAGGCTTCTTCCATGGAGGGAGAAACCCTTCCCAATGAATCCCGGCTGGGTCCGAGGATCTGGGGCAGGAACATGATCACGTATACGCCTATCAAGAGCACCAGGGTTTGATAGAGGGGCCGGGCCAGGCGGAGCGAGAAGACGATCATCGCCATCCCCACGGCTATGTGCGGCACGCCGTAGAGCGACCAAGCACCTCCTTCCAAAAGGCCCGCCCAACGGTTGCGATAGCGGGTGGTCACCATTGCCACCGGGGTAACCAGGACGGCCGCGGCCACCGCGGTTAGCACAGCCACCCAGATGGAACGACCCATCTCTGCCCAGGGCGCATCGGCCAATACACCCGAAATCAGACCCCTCATCATCCAGGCTGAGAGCACCACTATGGGAACCAACAGGGACAATGTCACCAGGCTCCCCAGGAATCCCCAACCGATGACTCTTCCGAGCGGGCCCAGCCGGACGAGCGGTGCGGTACGCCGGGGCTTGGCTGTGAACCACACTCCCCTGGCGCGGGTGCTTCTCTCTATCCAGACCACCAACAGCGCCGCGGCGGCCAGCACGGCTGCCAGTCCCAGGGCCGGCCGCCTGTCTACGCGTCCCGCGTATTCCAGGTAGATAGCCCGGGTGAAGGTGTCATAGCGGAGCAGGGAGACGGCGCCGAAGTCGGAGAGGGTATAGAGGCCCACCAGCATGGCCCCGGCGGTCAGGGAGGGCCGGAGCTGTGGCAGGGTGATCGTCCAGAACACCTTCATCCGCCCGGCGCCCAGTCCCCGGGCGGCTTCTTCCAGGGTGGGATTCAGAGAGCCCATCGCAGGCGCGATAGCCAGATGCACCAGAGGAACAGAGATAAGGGTGAGCACCAGCCAGGCCGCCCAGAACCCGGAGGGGTAGCGGATAATGTCCCCGCCCATCCAGGTGGAGACGGCCGAGAGCACCCCGTCGGCGCCGGTAGCGCCCAAGAGAGCGAGAGCGCCCACGAAAGAGGGGACCGCGAAGGGGATGATGACCAGAACGGTGGCGAGTCTCTTCCCGGGCAGGTCCGTGCGAGACACCAGCCAGGCGCTGGCGCCGCCGATTAGAGAGGAGGTCAAAGTGACGGCGGCGCTCAGCGCCCCGGTGTTGGCCGCCAGCTCCAGGAGTCGCCCGACGGGCACGGTGGTGACCACGCCGCTCACCAGCCCGTAGGCCAGCACGCCGAGAGGCGCCGCGGCGGGCAGCATGACCACCCCGGCCAGCACCCACCACCAAGTGTTGGGGGGTAGCGCTTTGAACCGTGGAACCGGGCGCGCTACCCCCATCATTGCTTCGGGGAGTTACAGCAGTCCCGCCTCGGCGACCAGGTCGGTGGCCCGTTCCAAGGCCGTGTGCAGGTCGGAGAGGTCGATATCGGGAGTGGGAATGGAGTCGATGGGTGGGAGGCTAGCCGCCGGTCGCACTCCCGCCGCCAGTGGATACTCATAGGTTTGTTCGGCGAAATATCGCTGGCTCTCTTCGGACAGCAGGAATTCGATGAAGCTGTGGGCGTTGTCCGCTTGGTCGGAGTCGGCCAGCACCGCCACTCCCGACGGCATCACCAAACTTCCCGGATCGCCGGCTGAGAGGAAGTGATTGGCCGCCCGCTTTCCTCCTCCTTCGGCCTGCAGCCGCAGGAGGTAGTAGTGGTTGACCAGGCCGAGCCCAACTTCTCCGGCATCGGCCGCAGCCACGATCGGAGAATTCTTGGGATAGTCCAGGGGATCCAGCGCTGCCAGGTCCTTCAACCATTGCAGGGTTGCGCTCTCGCCGCGGTCGAGGATCATCGCTGCTACGAATGCCAGGAAGGAGCCGTTGGTTGGGGCTACCCCGATCATATTTGACCAGCGGGGGTTGAGCAGATCGTCGATACTGGTGGGGAGTTCGCTCACTTGAACCTGATCCCGGTCATAGATGATCGCCCTTATCCGTCCCGAAACTCCTACCCAGCGATGGTCACGGTCCCGGAACCGCGGGGGAACCGCGGAAATGACCTCTGAGGGAAGCGTCGCCATCAGTGGGGCCGCAAGCCCGAGAGATGCGGGATCTTGGGCGAGGAATACATCTGCCTCGGTGCCGGAACCTTCTTCGAGAAGGGTGGAAGCCAACTCGGTACTGCCCGCGTATCTGACCTCGACTTCCAGACCACTTGACTCACGGAATTCCTCGATCAGCGGACCGACCAACTCCTCTCCTCGGCCGGAATAGATCAGCAGAGGATCATCACCCCCGCCGCAGGCACCGACCAGGAGGCCTAGCGCCACGATCGTTGGTATGAAGATGCGAATGCCGCGTTGCTGGGCGGGTTGCGAAAACACTTTTACTCCTTCGCTTTTAGAAAACAGAGATTGTGTTTATTATATTAGCCACATCTTGATTTGTCATAATAGCGGCCGGGGTTACTTCAAACAGAGCCGGGAGGGTAGACAACTGTGCATAGAGGTGCAAAGCCGGTGGGCGGGATCTCTTGCATTGCTGGTGCTCGGCTTGATGGTATTCGCCACAGCCTGCGGGTCATCGGATGTGAGACGGGAGGTGGGGAGCAGCGATGATGCCGTCCGCTCCGAGGACGTGACAGGATCAACTCTTGCGAACGGGGAAAGGATCGCCGAGGAGCCTTCGCCTCCTGTCTCTCTGGCGGACGAAACCGAAAGATTGGAGGTTGGACCGGCAACCACCCAGCCTTCGTCGGTCACTTTGGAGGAAACCCAAGCAGTGGCGATTGACCTCGAAAAGACCGTTGAGGAGCCCTCGCTGCCCGTCACCGTGGTGGATGTGACCGGGGCCGTTGTAACGGTGGAGTCCATAGAGCGAATCATTCCGCTCGACGGTGATATAGCGGAGGTGGTTTTCGCCCTGGGTCTGGATGAGCGGGTGGTAGCGACCGACTTGTCGGCCACCTACCCCCCCGAGGCGGATGCACTTCCCCAGATCGGGTACCAGAGTGCCCTGTCCGCCGAACCGATCGCCGCTTTCGAACCAACTGTGCTGCTGGCCACCGCCCTGGCCGGACCACCCGAAACTCTCGACGCGCTGCGGCGTCTGGGGTTTCCATTGATCATCCTGCCCAACGAGCCCACCTCCCAGGGCCCGGGAAGCAAGATCAGGGCGGTGGCTGCGGCACTTGGAGTCCCAAGTCGGGGAGAAGCCCTGGCGGCCGATGTGGAAAGGGCCGTAGCCATGGCCACCGAAGAAGGGGAATGCCTACAAGAGTGCCCGAAAGTCTTGATGCTTTATGTGCGGGGCACGGCCGCCCAACTGGTCTTCGGGGAGTCCTCTCCCACCAGGTGGCTGATCGAAGCGGCCGGTGGGGTGGATGTCTCCAGAGAGATCGGGGTGATCGACCCTACTCCTATTTCTGCGGAAGCGATTGTGACCGCGGCCCCGGATGTTTTGATCACCACCGAAATCGGGTTGGAATCGGTGGGTGGGGTTGACGGTCTCCTCGAGATCCCCGGCCTGGCCGGCACGCCGGCTGGGCGGAAACGCCACGTGTTGAGCTACGACGCCCAGCTTCTGCTGGGCAACGGTCCACGGGTCGCCGAATTGCTTACCCGGCTGACCGGTGATTTGAAAGCTATCAGCGACAAAGGAAAGGAATGAGCTGATGCAGACTGTCCAGAACAGAGAACCGACCACCTCAGCCAACGGAGGAGCGCGACGTACAGGATCCCTTAAGGCCTGGTGTGCGCTCGCCTTGGCGGTTTTCTTGGTGGGAACTGCCTGTGGCGGTGATTCGGAACCGGTTGCAACCACCGCCGCGGCGCCTGTCACCACCACCGCACCCACCACCACCGCGGCGCCCGCAACCACCTCCACGGCCGCCGCAACCACCACTACGGAAGCGGTGACCACCACTGCTGCCGAGCAACCCGACACCATGGAGGACGACCAGTCGGCCTCCGTTGAAGGGTTTCCCGTGACTATCGCCCACAAATACGGCGAGACGGTCATAGAGTCGCCTCCCGAGCGGGTGGTCACCGTGGGATTCAGTGAGCAGGATCCGGTCTTGGCTCTGGGAGTGATCCCTGTGGCGGTGCGTGAGTGGTTCGGAGGTCACCCGCATGCGGTATGGCCTTGGGCCCAGGACGAACTGGGTGAGGGGACACCGGAGGTGCTGACCATGGTTTATGGCGATCTCAACTACGAACTGTTGGCGTCTTTGTCTCCGGACCTGCTGGTTGCCACCCATGCAGGTATCACCGAAGAGGAATATGCCCTCCTGTCCGCAATAGCCCCCACCCTGCCCGAACCTGCGGAGTATCCCGCTTTCGGGGTTCCCTGGCATGGGCAGACCGTTCTTATCGGCGCCGCACTGGGACTGGCGGAACAAGCCGAGGAGTTGGTAGCAGAGACGGTGAGCGCGGTCCAGGAGACCAGCGAACTGCACGGCGGCTTCGGAGGCGCCACCTTTGCCTGGGCCAATCCCACCGGTGATGGGACCTACTGGGTGGTGGGGGCCAACACCCCTCCCATGCGACTGCTGCAGGATCTGGGTCTCACCTATCCCGACCAGATCGCCGAGGTAGTGGGAGATCTTGACTCATATGAACTCAGTGGCGAACGCATAGAGCTGCTGGATGTGGATGTCCTGATCATGCGGGCTTCCCCTGATCTGCAAGCCACATTCGAGGACGATCCCCTGTGGGGGGCCCTGGACGTCATGTCCGAAGGCCGGATCCTCTGGTTGGATTCCTCCGATCCCATCTATGGCGCCCTCAGTTTCACCACCATTCTGAGCATCGAATACCTGCTCGAAGAGCTGGCGCCTCTTATCATGGCGAAGCTGCACCCCGAAGAGGCGGCGGCCATGAGTGCCTGGGCGATCGTCTTCGACTCCAACGCGGAGTGGTCCCTCAAAGCTCCCCACATCGGGGACTCCGAAAACCTGGAAGAAAGCAACGAGCAGTTCCGGGCGGGCGGGGAGAGTATGGGCGGGTTCAGTCTCCGACCCACCAAGGCCGTGATCGAAGGCAACACCGCCGCCATCACCTACGATGTGCTGTTCGGTGGATCTGCCGCCTATCAGGACCTGGAAGGGGTGATCGACCTGGTGGATGGGACCTGGGTGGTTAGCCGGGATACCTATTGCGGCTTCTTGGCCCAGGCTCGTACTCCTTGCCAATGAGCCGACTCCGGTCTTCGCCCACCCCGGCCGGGGTTTAGAGGTTGGCACAAGGTGCCTACCTGAGGGGAAGGCACTCGGCCTGCGGTTCGGTTGAGCGCCTTCCCCGGTCGGATGGGATACTGATGCAGAATGTCGTCTAGGGTCGTGGACCCCCCGGATGTCGACGTTGCGTCCGGGTTGAGGACCAGACAGGTCGTAGGGTTGGGGGTGATGGCTGCGGCGTTGCTGGTGGCAGTCCTTGCCTCCCTCTCCACCGGCGCAAAGCCAATCCCGGTTTCCACGGTAGTGGATGCTTTCTGGTCTTTCGATCCCTCGGCCACCGACCATCTCATTGTGAGGGAGTTGCGATTGTGGCGTACCGTGGTCGGCATGGGAGTGGGGTCGGCTCTGGCCGTTGCCGGAGCACTCATGCAGGGCGTGACGCGCAATCCCCTGGCCGATCCTGGTCTGCTGGGAGTCAATGCGGGCGCCTCTTTTGCGGTGGTGCTGGCAATCTGGGTCCTGGGATTGCAGAGTCTGCTCGGGCTGGTGTGGTTTGCGTTTGGCGGGGCGGCGCTGGCGACAGCATTGGTGTTGGCGCTTGGTTCCATGGGCAGGGGAGGCGCCAATCCGGTGCGGTTGGTCTTGGCGGGTGTGGCGTTGGCCGCCTTACTGGGGTCGCTCACTGCGTCGGTAACCCTGCTTGACCAGGCGGTTCTGGATCGCTTCCGGTTTTGGGCGGTCGGTTCGCTCTCGGGCCTCGACAGCACCGTTGTCTTCCAGATCCTCCCTTTCCTGGCGGTCGGTATGTTGATTGCTCTCGCCCTTTCCCGTCAACTGAACGCTCTGGCGCTGGGTGAGGAGGTGGCCCGCTCGCTTGGCATCGGGCTGGGAAGGGTTCGTTTCTGGGCGGTGGTGGCGGTCACCCTGCTCTGTGGGGCGGCCGTGGCCGCCTGCGGGCCGATCGGTTTCGTGGGCCTGGTGGTGCCCCACGCCGCCCGGGTGGTGAGCGGAGCCGATCAGCGCTGGCTGATCCCGGCCTGCGCACTGTTGGGGCCGACGTTGCTATTGGTGTGTGACACCGTCGGCCGGATCATCGCCCGTCCTGCCGAGGTGCAGGTGGGGATAACGACCGCCGCCATCGGAGGAGTGGTCTTCGTGGCGGTTGTCCGGCGGGTTCGGATGGCGCAACTATGACTCGCGCATCCTGGGAGGCCGGTCCGTCGACGCCCATTTCCTCCGGCCATCCCGATCCGTCGGCGGGCAGGCAAAGTGGACCGTCCCGGGTGTCAAGGCGCATGGTCGGGATCTGTGCCCTGGTCGGGCTGGGGATCTTGGGTATCTCCTTCTGGTCGGTGAGCGTTGGTGACTACCCGGTTCCCTTCGGGGACGTGATCCGGTTTCTTTGGGGAGGAGAAAGTGATGAGGCCGCCGGGTTCATCGTGGGCACCCTGCGTCTTCCCCGGGTGATCACCGGAGTGCTGGTGGGGGCATCGCTTGGCATTTCAGGGGCGATCTTCCAATCGCTGGCCCGCAACCCCCTCGCCTCGCCGGATGTGATCGGGTTCACGCCCGGAGCGGCGCTGGGCGCCGTATTTACCCTGGCTCTCTGGCCCGGCTCGACTCTGCGAATGGCCATCGGAGCGGTCATCGGCGGTATGGCCACCGCCGCAGCGGTGTACCTGCTGGCCTGGAAACGAGGAATGAGGATATATCGGATGGTGCTGATTGGCATCGGGATGGGATTCGTGGTCCGCGCCGGGGTGGAGTATCTGGTCATCCGCGCCGAGATCAACGATCTGGCGCGGGCGGCCGTGTGGCTTACCGGATCCTTGAGCGGCCGCACCTGGGAGAATGTTGTGATCGTGGGATTGGCCCTCGGTGTGCTGGGACCGGTGGCGGTGGCGCTGGAGGATCGTCTTGATGTTCTGGCGCTGGGTGATGACATGGCGTCGGCGCTGGGAGTCTCGGTGAACCGGGTCAAGCTCGCCCTGGTGTCGGTAGGGGTGGCGCTGGCCGCTCTGGCGGTGGCCGGGGCGGGCCCCATATCATTTGTGGCCTTGATGTCCGGACCCATCGCCCGGCGGTTGGTGCGCACCGCCGGAGCGGGTTTGGTCCCTTCCGCCCTGGTGGGGGCTTTGTTGGTGGTTGCGGCCGATCTGATGGGTCGGCGGCTGCTGGCTCCCATCGAACTTCCGGTGGGGGTGTTCACCGCCCTGCTGGGCGCCCCGTTCCTGCTGTGGTTGCTGGTGCGCCAGACTCGAGTGGGTGATTTGTGAGCGAAGAGACCGTATCTCGACGAGGTTCGATTCCGAAAGGAGGTAGTGGTGAGTCGGCTGGAAGCTAACACTGTGGACCTGGCCTATGACCGACGGGTGGTGGTGCAGGGCTTGAGCCTTTCCATTCCCGACGGACGGATCACTGCCATCGTGGGCCCTAACGCCTGCGGCAAGTCGACTTTGCTTCGGGCTATGGCCCGACTGCTCCGTCCCCGACGGGGGATGGTGGTGCTGGACGGCAAGAACATCCATGACCTGCCCACCCGGGAAGTGGCGCGGCGGCTCGGTCTTCTGCCTCAGAGCCCGGTTGCGCCGGCCGGGATCCGAGTGATCGATCTGGTCTCCCGGGGCCGGACCCCCTATCAGGGCCTCTTCCGGCAGTGGTCGGAGCAGGACGAAGTTGCAGTCCGGGAAGCGATGGACGCCACCCGCACCCTTCATCTGGCCGAACGGATGGTGGACGAACTGTCGGGTGGGCAGCGTCAGAGGGTGTGGATAGCCATGGTGCTTGCTCAGCAGACCGAACTGTTGCTGCTGGACGAACCGACCACCTTCCTGGACATCGCCCATCAGATAGAGGTGCTGGACATGGTGGCCGGGCTGAATCGGGACTGGGGCCGCACCGTTGTCATCGTTCTCCACGACCTGAACCTGGCGTGTCGCTACGCCCACCACCTGGTGGCCATGCGGGGAGGCGCCGTGGTCTCGGCCGGTACGCCAAGCCAGGTCATCTGCGCCGATCTGGTGAGCGAAGTGTTCGGGGTTGAAGCGTTGGTCATACCGGACCCGATCACCGGGGCCCCCCTGGTTATTCCGGCAGCTCCCCCGGCGTCCTGACGAAAGAGGGCTTCGTGATAGTCTCATAGAGTCGAGCCGGTACCAGTCAACGGTAAGGATTAGCCAAGTGGAGTTGTCCGAGGTGATGCGCACCATGTCGGGAGTCCGGCGCTACCTGCGCGAGGACGTGGCCGACGAGGTGATCTTCGCTGCCTTGGACGACGCCCGTTTCGCTCCCAGCGGTGGCAACCGGCAGCCGTGGCGAGTGGTGGTGATAAGGGATCTCGACCTGCGCAAGAAGGTGAGCGAGGTCAGTTCCCGGGAGTGGAGGGTATACACCGCCAAGTGGTATCCCTCTCCCGAAGAAATCACCGAGGACCAAGCCAAGAAACTCAAGGAGGGCACCGACTACCACGCCAACATGCACCAGGCACCGGTGCATCTCTTCGTCTGGACCGACCTCGGATCCTTGGCGCTGACCGACCGCAACCTGGATCGGGTGAGCTTCGTGGGGGGCGGGTCTGTATACCCCTTCGTCCAGAACCTGCAACTCGCCCTCTCCTCCCGGGGGGTGGGATCCCGCATCACTGCTTTGGCGATTCCGGCTGAGGCGGAGTGGGCGGAGTTGATGTCCGTTCCCGAGGGCTACGGGCTGGCCGCGGTTATGACCATCGGCTACCCCGAGTGGAGGGCCACCCGGCTCTCCCGCAATCCCGTGGAGAGCTTTGCCCGAAAAGAATCTTTCGTGGGACCACCACTCACCATTTCCCACTAGGAGGTGACAACCGAATGGATGTAATGAAAGAATGGCCTGCCGACCAATGGCCCGGGCACTCGGGAAACTGGAACCGCTGGCCCAACGACCTGGGAACTCTCAATCTGCTCACCTCCGAAGCCATCCTCAGGGGCGCGGCTGCGGTTCGGAGCGGGAAAACCCTTCCTCTCTCCCGGCCGCTTGATCTTGAAGAGACAGCCCGGCGGTTCACCACCCCGTTCGTAGTGCACGAGATAATCAAGGCAGACGAGGGTGGTTTCGAGGAGGGGGACCTCACCCAGTCGTCGGCTGACCGGCTTTCCACCCGGGTGCACGGGATGACTCATACCCACATCGACGCTCTGGCCCACATGGGGTATCGGGGCCGGACCTTCAACGGCCACTACTTCCCCGATGTGGTGACCATGTCGGAAGGGGTCAAGAATAGGGAGATGGACATCACACCCATGGCGGCCGTTGCGACCCGTGCATTGTTCATCGACATCGCCCGCCGCCGCGGCGTCGACGCCCTGACACCGGGAGACTCGGTGATGCCCGAAGAGCTGGAATTCGCCCTGGACAGGATCGAGCCAGGTGACGCCGCCGTGATCCGCATCGGCGGCACCATCAGGGTGGGCAAGGCGGCCGCCGACAAGAGCGAGCACGGGACCTGGCATCACGGAACCTGGGCGGGTCTCGACACAGACTGCGTCGATGTGCTGGCCGCCCGCGACGTCAGCCTGATCGCCACCGACTCGCCGGGCGACACCTTCCCGCACCGCCACGAGGGGTACTGCCGCAGCCCGGTTCACGTATTGGCGGAGGTGTTCTACGGGATGCCCCTCATCCACAACATGGATCTCGAGGCCCTGGGCGCCGAATGCGCGGACTCGGGCCGGGACACCTTCCTCTTGGCGGTGGGTCCGCTCAACCTCCCCAAGGGGACGGGGTCGCTTGTTACACCGGTGGCGGTGCTCTGATGTCGTCGGATCGGGGTTACATCCAGACGGTCCTCGGGCCGATCGCGCCGGAGGAGGCGGGCATCTCTCTCATTCATGAGCATGTGCTCTTGGACCTCACCAAGGGAATCTCGGGCGTCGAGCAATACAAGACCGGCGCCAAGAAGTACGTGCCGATCATGCGCCGGATCGAAGCGGGTTGGGAGCCGGGGCAGGAAGGCCCGGGGACCGCCGCCACCTGGGGAGCCAAATGGGGGCAGCCGGTCACCTTGGAGAACCTCAACGACCGCCAGAAGCACTGGGTCTACTACGGGGATCAGAAGCTCGACTCCATCGATGACGCCATCTATGAGTTCGACCAGTTCCGGCGGGTGGGGGGCTCCACCATTGTCGACCAGACCACCCGCGGGATGGGCCGCGACCCCCTCGGCCTGGTGGAGATCTCCCGGGCCACCGGGGTCAACATCGTCATGGCCACCGGCTGGTATCTGGCCGACTATCACCCCGCCGACATGGACGATCTGTCCGAGGAGCAACTGGTGGATCTGATGGTTCAGGACATCGAGGTGGGGGTGGCAGGAGGCGTGAAGGCGGGGATCATCGGGGAGGTGGGGATGGACCATCCCATGCATCCCAACGAGGAGAAGGTGCTGCGCGCCTCGGCCAAGGCCTCGGTCGCCACCGGGGTGGCGCTCTCGGTGCATCCCGGGTTCCACCCGGCTTCGCCTTTCGACATAGTGAGGGTGGTCGACGAGGCGGGCGGCGATCTGAGCCGCACCGTCATCGATCACTGCGACAGCCGGTTCAACACCTCGGCGGGCACCAACGTCTTCGACAGCGGGCCGCTTCTGGAACTGGCCAAGACCGGCGTCTACCTGGCCTTCGACACCTTCGGCTGGGAAGGGTCGTTTCGCCAGCGCTCAGCGGTCGATCAGCCCAACGACGCCATCCGGCTCAACTGGCTGAAGACGGTGGCCGACGCCGGATATCCCGACCGGGTACTGGTCTCCTCCGACATCGCTCTCAAGCACTGGCTGAGACGCTACGGCGGCCATGGATGGCGCCATCTGCCCGAGACGGTCAGGAACCTGATGCGCTACAAAGGCTTCGAAGAAGAACTGATTCACCAGATCTTCGTGGCCAGCCCCCGCGAGGTGCTCACCAAGCAGTAGCCGGGGTGCGACTTGTGGTCAGGCTTCGGAGGGATCAGTCGTCGCGGTCGGTCGGGACCTGGGAGGACAGGAGTTCTTCTATGCGGTCCAGGCGTTGGTTTATGGAACGGACTTCCTCGTGGAGTTTGGTTTTGTAGTCCCCCTCCACGAAGTAGGCGGCGATGCTGGCGGTGACGAAAGCCAACACCCCGATGCCCGAGAGCATCAGTACGGCCGCGGTCACCGGAGTGAAGTCTCCATACCCCACGGTGGTGACGGTCACCAACGCCCACCACAGGCCTTCGCCGGGATGGTGACCTTCAAATAGAGCGTGCAAGACTCCTGCCACGACAGCCAAAGAGAAAAACGCTACGGTGACCAGCCCGAGCCCGCGTCTCTTGAGAAGAGGACGGATGACGAACATCCAGGGATGGCGGGCGACAGCCAGAAAGTCGAACAGAAGGTGCTTGAACAGGTTGTAGAGAGCCAGGCAGCTCCGGGTGAAAATAGCCACCAGGACTACCAGGCGAAGGATGCGAAGCGTTCCCGTCAGCCCGGCATTGGCGGAGATCTCGAGTAGAAGCGGGAACGCAAAGACGATCACCGCCAGATGCAGCCAGACCCTCCGAAGGTAGGCGAGTCGGTTGTCGGTGAGGGAGGCCACCACCGAGACCTCAACGGCGAACACTGTCCATATCAGCCAGTTGAGAACCACCGCCAAGACGGACAGCCAACCGTCCGTGGCGACCAGTTCGATGAGCAACATCGGAAACACCGCCAAAGCTGTCACCAGCACAGGAATCTCAAGCCGGCGGTTGGCTGCCGCCGCCCGCTGACTCAAGACTTCCTCCATGGAGCGAAGGTCATCTATGAGGTGATCAGGAAATAGACGTTTCAATGCGCGGGAAGATAATACTGACCCGACCAGGTCTGGGGTGGGACTGGTCGACAGCCCCAGGCCACATTTGGAGGAGAAGAAGAGCCGCGGGGACAGGTGGACGCCGAGAGCGCGGGTCGGCGGCCGGGAGGCGGCCATTGGCGGGTATGGCCGGAGCCACGGGGGGAGGACCGGGCGCGGGCGTGGACAAAGTACCGGTGTTCAGGAGAACGAAACGCAGGTGTCGCTGACGACCCGGAGCACGGACTCCTGGCTGAAGCGACGCTTGTATTCGTCCGAGACCTCCTTGATCAATCCCATCACCTCGTCACCCGGTGGCGCCAGAATCACCAGCAGCTTGGAGCGCTCCTTTGCCACCGCTCCGGCCGAGTCGCGCCATTGGCCCCGGGCGTCAAGGACGGTTAGGCCGTCTGGAAACCTGGGGGTCACCGTGTCTCCGAGAAAGGTGTCCCATGCCGCGTCATCCACGATCTCGCCGGATTGCCCGCTTCGACCCATGTACAGCTCGTACTTCACAAATGGGTCTGTCCCCTCCGGACAGGAGAGCATGCCGGTCTCCGAGCAGGCTGCAGATGCGACTACGGCCAACATCACACAAGCGAGCATCGCCCGTATCGCACCTCGCCCGGAAGTGCGACTACGGAGCATGTCGGGCTTCGATGTCCGGAACGGCGATGTCGACGCCAAGGCTCGCGGCAGTCGTGGAAGCACACCGAACAGCCCTCTCATACCCCGCCCGGCCTCCGGTATCCCGCCGTGTTTCCTCAACTCATTCATGAATGGTAAAGGCCTCTGTCATTTGGGACGCGGGCGTATTTCTTGGGTACATCCGCCAAAGGCTAGGTGCTGTCGGTTCCGCTTTATTGAAGTGGCAAATGCCGCTCCTGCATCGTATCCTGTGAGGCGGGGCCGTAGCTCAATTGGCAGAGCAACGGGCTTTTAACCCGGAGGTCGTGGGTTCGATTCCCACCGGCCCCACTGAGGTATGTTGGCGATTTATTTTTCGGTGTCCCCGAATTTGTTGGCGATTTAGCCGCTGAGAGGCGGTTTTGCCTGGTTTTTGGGGGTTTTGGCCGTTCCCGTGCGGTGTTTCGGGCTAGCCGGGGAGAGTGTTGGAGGGGTTAGTTTTCAGGTGCGGGAGTTTGGGGCGCGCTAAAGCCGACAGCGTGTTGCTGTCGGTGCTGAAAGGCGGAGATTGGGGTTAGGGTGGCCCTCGGGTTGCCTGTGTCAGGATGGGCGGGTCGTCGGCTACCGTGTTCGCGTTCGCGGGTTGCCGTTGGCAGGCTGTTTTTTGTTTTTGGCGGTGCCGGTAGCGTTTCCGTTCTCGTAGGTTGTGAGCAACGGCGAGAGCTAGCGCTCCTATGTTGTAGCCGGTTTTGTTTAGGACTTGGCACCAGCCGCCCTGGAGTCCGCCTCGGCGTTTGAGCATGCCGTTGACGTTTTCTATTTGGTTGCGGTTTCTGTATCGCATGAACCATGCGGGGGTGCCCCAGGGGATCCGTTGATAGGTGTCGAGGTCTTCGACTTTGACGGTGACCATTCCTTTGCAGCAGTATTCGTCGTCGATGAGGGCGGACACGGACATTTCAGGTCTGGGTTTGTGAGGGTGGTTGCGGAGTGCCCAGGTTTTGGCGTTGGTGGCGGCCCGTCCGGCGCATTGGGGACATTCGAGTTGTAGGGATCCGTCTGGTAGGACTGCGTTGACTTTCCACCTGAATTTGCTGGCCTTGGTGGATTGCTCGGCTAGGGCCTGTTCGGTGGCGTCTGGCGGTTTGGTTTGCAGGTGTTGCGGTGTCCAGTGTGCGAGGAACATGCCAGCGTATGCGATGAGTTGTTGTTGGTGGCGGCCTGCTTTGATGGGTTCGGGTTTGGGTACCTTCGTGTGGTATTGCTTGACAACATCGATGCGCAGTTGGTGCAGGGGCCTGTTAAAGGTTTCCCTTTTCTCGGTCAATCCCGAGTCGGCTATGACCTGGGTCAGGTTGGGCAGTGTTTCTTTGGAGCGGAGGACAGCGTTGAGGCCGACAGGTCCGGGGTGGGTACCGGCGGGTTCCAGCGCGATGTGGGTGATGAACGGTGGTGGGGTTTCCTTGATTGATATGCGTCCGATGTCGCCCGCCCAGTGGTAGTCGGGAGCGAGGGTGCCTATGAACGCGTCGTAGCCGACGAATGTGCCTGCTTTGCGTTTGTTGGTGGCAGACCGGTGACCGGCCGTGGCGTGGAGGTCGGCGCTGCGGCGCACGCGTTTATTGGGACCGAATTCGCCGATGCCGGGCGTGTCGGACGGCTCGTCGTATTTTCGGTGGGGTTGTTGTCGTGCGACCTCTTCGGGAATGTAGTCTTTGGTCACCGCGTAGGTTTCGACGGGGGACCAGTCGATAGACATCGAGGTGCAGGCCCTTCGCAGTTGCCGGGGAATAGTGGCTTTGAGCCATGTGTGAGCGAACCAGTCGAGAGTGTGGAAAGTGCCGTCTATCGATTGCCAGGTCTCATCGAGTGCCCTTTCGAGGCGTTTCAGTTGTTTGGCCACCATGGTGTAGGTGATCGGTGTGAAACCGTGGCGGTCCCACAGCCCGAGTTCGAATCCGATCTGGGGGTCCAGTCCGTTGAACACCGAACAGATATCGGTGCGGAGGTATGTTTCGTTTAGTTCAGCAGAGATGACCATGCACAGCAGCAGGGCGGTGATGCTGATCCGCGATGGTCGGCCCGGATGATGCCTCAACCGTTTCTCGAGTACGGGTACGAGGCCGCTTCTGGCGATGGCGTTGAGAATCGGTCGGGCATCGTTGACGAGTGTGATTCTGGGGTTTCGAGTGATACGGCTCTTGTGGTCTTTGGGCAGTTTCTGCTGGTCTCGGATGCTGAACCGCACCGGGTTTCATAGAGAGTGGGTTGTTTGTGTGGTTACGGGTTTTCTGGGGGTGGTTTGATGGTAGTTGGTTTCGTGGTCGGCGGGGGTGGTGTAGGTGTTGTCGGGGGTGATTCCTCCGTGTAGGCGTCGGTGGTTGTACCAGTCGATGTATTCGAGGGTGGCGAAGGTGGTGTGGTCCAGGTCTCGCCAGGGTCCCCGTTGGTGGATCAGTTCAGTCTTGTAGAGACCGATAGTGGTCTCTGCCAGGGCGTTGTCATAGCTGTCGCCCTTGCTTCCTACCGAGGCCACGATCTGGCTTTCGGCCAAGCGGGTGGTGTACCGAATTGATAGGTATTGGCTTCCCCTGTCCGAGTGATGGATCAGTTCCTGGGGGTTTCGGCGCCGGCGGGTGGCCAAAGCCATTTCCAACGCGTCGATGGCGAGACTGGCGCGGAGGGTGGTGGCGGTCTGCCATCCGACTATGAACTTGGAGTAGGCATCGATGATGAACGCGGCGTACACCCACCCAGCCCGCGTGCGGATGTACGTCAGATCGGCAACCCACAGGTGATCGGGCGCCCCGGCGGTGAAGTCCCGTTCCACCAGGTCAGCGGGATAATCAGTGCCGGAGGGTTCGGTGGTGCGAACCTTGCGCCGCCCGCGGGAAACCCCACGTAGACCGGCATTTCGCATCAGCCGTTCCACCGTGCACCTGGCTACTCGTGTTCCTTGGCGGTTGAGCTGTGCCCATACCTTGGAAGCTCCGTACACGCCATAGTTCTCCCGGTGGACACGGCGTATCTGTTCGGTCAGCCACCCGTCACGCTGGGCTCTTGCCGACGGCGGGCGGGACTTGTACGCGTAGTAGGTGGAAGGGGCGATCCCGACATTGCGCTCACGCAACACCCGACAGATCGGCTCGACCCCGAACCTGGTCCGATACCGGTCGATGAAAGCCACTACTTTGGCAGTTGCGGGTCGAGCTCCCGCGCGAAAAAAGCCGACGCCGCTTTCAAGATCTCGTTCGCCCTTCGCAGCTCCCGGTTCTCTCGTTCCAACTCGACGATTCGCTGTCGGTGATTCTCCGAGGCTGCTGAGACCTTCGCCTCGGCTTTCCGGACCCACTTGCGCACCGTTTCGGGGGTTGGTCCCAGCATCTGCGCCACCGCGCAAATAGCTGCCCATTCGGAGGAATACACCCCCTCACGGGTGCCTTCCAGGACCATCCGCACCGCACGCTCACGCAACTCGGTCGGATACCTAACAGAATTATTTCTGGCCATAAGACTCCATCCTCTCAAGATAGAAAGTCTCTACAAAAGCCGGGGCGATTCATGCGTTGTCTTTCCAGGAGACTGAGATATTGCTGGCCGATGGATTGGGCGATCAGTCGGACTTTGGGAGGAATCGGGTCGGGGTCTGTTTTGGAGAGGGGCTGGTCTGCGGGCAGTCGCTGCTGGTCTCGGATGTGCTCTTTTTCTTCGGGAAGGAGTCGTCCATTGGCGGTGGCTCGTTCCTGCCGGCGGCGCTCTCCCCGGTTCATGTCCGGAGCGCTCCCATGATCGCTGTGTTGTCGTCGAGGATGTCGGTGGTGTAATCGAGGAGCCCGTCCAGGGTGTTAGCGGAGAGGGGTCCCGCCACCCGCCGCAACACAGCCAGGGGGGTGCCTGCGACCATGTGCGCCACGAGCCATGTCGAACGGGCTCTGCGTAATACCAGGCATTGTCCGTCGCCGGGATCAAGCCGTCCGACTACCGAGTGGACGGCGTTGCGGGCATCGGTGGGGAAGAACCGGTCGGTGGGCGAACTGTTGGCGGCTTTCCGAGCAAGGGTTGTGTAGTTCTGGCGGATCGGCACCAATCGGGGATGGCGTCCCCGCACCTGGACAGCGAGGCGCCCCCCGTCGATATCCTGCAGGTCGCCGGTGCGGGCGACGGCGATTTCCGTTCCCCGCATTCCCGCTCCCAGAGCGGCGGCGGCGACCCACATTCGCTTGGAGCGATTGGCCCATCCGGAGAGATTCGCCGCGAAACGGTACTCAGCTTCTTCGGCCGCGGTGTAAGGTCTGGCGATCTTCTGCTTGCCGACTCTCCGCGTGGGAGGCGGCCAGTCGTCCGGGTTGAGGATTCGTCCGAGGGTGCGGAGCGTGCCACGGGTTTTCTCCCGCCACCGGGCTGACCGATGCTCATTCACTCTGATGCACCAGTGCTCGACATTGTTGGGATGCAGCACCAAAGCCGGGTCGGTGGCCTCCAACTCCCGATAAGCCCACACTGCTATACCCGCGGCCGGTCGCAGGAACTGCTGCGCGTGTTTGGCGTCGCGGGGAGGCACTGCTGTCACCCATTGGCGGACTGTCGGCAGCAGCGGTTCCAGGGCCTGTAGGTCTTGTTGCGTCCAGTTGGTGGGCTTCCACTCTTCCAACACCGCAAGCAGGTCGGGTGCTAGAGGGTTCACGCCAGCACCCGCCGATCAGTAGGTGGATACCTTTGGGGGTAATGGACCGGCCAGTTACCGGTCGGTTCTCCAAATACAGAGTCATCGGGGATTGGCGGTCGAACTACACAGATGTAGTACATAGCCATACCAACGTACCGACGCGCCACACCTGCAAAATCACATTTATGGGCGCGGGTTTTTAGGTGGGTTGTCGGGGTGTGGCCGCCTCTCCAGGCGAGGTGCGAGGGTCGGCTGGGCGGTTCCGGTGGATTGCCTGCTAGTTGGCCGTCGGCGGGACTGTCGCAACCCTTGAGCGAGAGCGGCCGGTGGGCCGTTTCGAGGCAGGAGGGAGGGGGAGCACAAGGGGTGCGGGGGTGGTTGGGAGTGTTTCGTGAATGCCCGCCGCCCTCGGGTCCGTGTGGAGTTCTATGGTGTAGCGTTGCCGCTACCTTAGGTTTCCATACAGTCCACATCTAAGCGTCGTTGTACTGTAACTGGGAGGTGTGACACTATAAGAAAAGTGGGACAACCGGTTATCGCCAGCTTAGAAACCTGATACACGGGCACAGAAGGGTGCTCTTGTTGTGTCGGTGGTCGGATATTAGGAGCGGCATTAATAACTCATATAGCGTCGGCATATGTGATCGTTGTATGGTGTGTCATCTTGGAAACGCCCTTGCGCCGGCTGGCTGCTGGAACCTAGCGAGTATGGCAAACCAGCTGGTCACATCCAATACGAGGCCCCTAGGCACACAAACGCTGTCCGCCCTCTCGCACCTCCGCCCGCACGGGCGCTAAACTCCAGACGACGAATACATGATCCGTTCGGATAACCAGATATCAATCACGACGGACAGTGCTGGTGTTATGAACTGGGAGCGCCGGGAGACTCCACCCCTGGTACCGACGAGATGCGGCCTCCAATTCATTACTGCGCCGTTCAAGAACACTTCCGCAGGTCAACCGACGAACACCACGGGCAGGCACCCCAGACGGAAACTGGGCGGAACCGAATCCACCGCCCCCTCCCACCATCAGGAAGAGCCACAGCAGAGCAACAACGCCCAACAAGCGACGCCAGCCGGAAGCGCAGCGAGACCCGCGATCGACAGCCAGCCACCGGCCACCGACAACCACCCCGGCAGGCTCCCAACCACCCACCACCCCAGGAGGCCAGGATCCAGAACACCCCAAGAAACGCCCGCTCCGAGGCCCACCGCGACCTGTCACGCAAACGCCGACAAGACCCCGAACGGCGGCAAGCGGCGCACACGGTGGCAACCAAGCCGGCACCGGTGTACTACCAAACCGGCGCCCAAGGCGGACAGATGGTCAGAGGTGCCCGCCCGGTACCTTTCGACCACACCTTGGGCGATCTCGCGGGTATTTCTTGATATGGGATATCCGCCCCATATCCGTGGCCCCTTCGGATTGGGGCACGCAGGCGTGTGTCTAGGTGTCGGTTTCGGGTGCGTCACCGTACTGGTTGTAACCGAGCCCGCGGACATGGGGTTCTCGGTGAAGCAGGTTCCGCAGGCGTGCCAGGTGCTCTTTGTCCCAGCCGAGCGCATCGCAGACAGCGTCGTCCCACAGCCGTCGAACTTCGATGGGTGCCCACACTTATCCGAGGAGAATCACCCTGCTATTAGTCGCAGCATTGCTCTTCTTGGTCTAGGACCACCCACGTCGCTAACACAGCGAATAATCCCATTTGCCGAAACCACTTCCCAGAAACGCCCCAGCTGCACCGGAACAAACCGGACAGTTCAGCACCGAAAAGGCGCCCCCGTCGCGCCGCCCGGCCGAGGCCCAAAAGGGCCACACCCGGCGCCGCATCGCACCCTCCAACAGGATCCGAACGGGCCACCGCACTCCGATCCCCTCAGATCGGCAATCTCAACACCCCCGATCGAGTACCGCCGCACCCCTCTCAGACCCCAAAATGCCACCCGAAGGACCCGAAACGCCAAACCACCCACTATCCCTTAGCTCTGGGCAGAGGCACGTCCCTGATTTTGAGCCCGTCCACGTCAAACTAGGCGACTGCATGCCCTGAAAAGCGACAAGTATACGCAAAAAACTAGAAAACAGACACATACAAAGTATAATAGAGGGATATACACACCAGCAGAAGGGCCAACGGCCTCCCCCAGCCGTCCCCCCTTCTAAGGACGAATACGCCACAAGGAGGCGAAATGCCAAACAGACTGAAGCCAACGTTCCAGGTCCCGGCGACTAGGGGCAAGATGGGAGCCACCGAGTATTACACAGCGACCCTCCCGTTCGGGGCGGTAACCAAACTCTTTACCTTCGATCCGGCCGAAATGCTCCATTTGTCTCCGGAGAACCGGAGTCAACGACTGTTGAAAACCAAGAGAGTCCCGGAGATCGCCCGATACATCATCGACAACGACGACTACATCTTCTCGGCCATCACCGTGTCGGTGGATTCCGATGAAGTCGAGTTCGTACCGGTTGAAGATGGTGATGATATCGGGGTTCTGGTGCTGCCGCTGGAAGCCAAATACGTAATCAACGACGGGCAGCACCGCGTTGCCGGTATCTCGGAGGCACTCCGGTCGGATCATAGGCTGGCTCAGGACACGATCTCCGTGGTGGTCCTCCCCGACGGTGGTTTGGAACGGAGCCAACAGGTATTCTCGGATCTCAACCGGACCGTCCACAAGACGTCTAAGTCGCTGGACATTCTGTACGATCACCGGCTTCCCATCAACCGGATAACTATGGTGTGCATGGAACAGGTTGACCTGTTCCAGAAACGGATCGACAAGGAACGGGTGTCCCTGTCGGTTCGCTCTCCTAAGTTCGCCACCCTGTCCGGCCTGCAAGAGGCCAATAAGCAACTCCTTGGCAAATTGGACGAGCCGACTAGCCCTACGGCTGAAAAAAAGCTCGCGTCTTGGGCGATCGACTACTGGAACCGCGTGGCCGATCTGGTGGAGCCGTGGCGTGACATCCGTGATGGGGACATGAAGCCACAGGAGGCCCGCCAAGAATACATATCGTCCTACGCCCTGGCCCTGTGGGCACTGGGAGCTGTTGGAAAAACAGTCGCCGGTACCGCGAAACAGGCCAACGGGAACTGGGAAGACACTCTGGTCGGGTTGAAGAAGATCGACTGGCGGAAAAGCAACCCCGAGTGGCAAGGAATCTGCATGGCCGCGCATGAGATCGTGACCCGCATGCCCACCAGACGGGCCACGGCCCTTTACATCTTGTGGAAGATGGGCCTGAGCCAACAGCGACCCCAAGCGGTGATTTCAGAAGAACGTCAAGCTAATGCCGGTACCCGCCGCAAACGATCAGGTCGTAAGTAAACCAACCACCTAGACAGAAGGAGAGTGCAAGATGAGCAAGAAGAAGACCCTCACCAAAGGGCGGATTCCCTACACCTCGCGGGCGCTGCTCCAAGACGCGCAGGAGGCAATGGGAACCGATCTGGTCCGAGGACTCATCGAATTGATAACCAACTCCGACGATAGCTATGCCAGGCAGAACCGATCCGGGCCTATCCGCGTGGAGGTTGACCACTCCCGGCAGAGGGTTCCACATGAGGTAATAGTGAGAGATCGGGCCGGCGGGATGTCTTTCAAGGAGATGCGAGACGGGCTGTTGCCGATCGGTGGAAGGTCATCTGGGCTAAATGAAGGCCAGTCTGTGCGGGGCAACCGGGGTCGGGGAGCGAAAGACTTAGTGGCTTTTGGGGAGGTCGAGTTCACCTCGATAAAGGACGGGAGGATCTCCACCATGAGGTTGCGCCAGACCGGCGAGTATGAGTTTTCCCGGGAGGGGGACAAACCCACTCAACAGCAGAGAGACGAATTGGGTGTGAAGCGAGGAAACGGAACCGTGGTGACCGTTTTCTGCAAAGGAGTGCGACGTCCCCGACATGAAAACCTGGGTGACGATCTCACCAATGACTTCCAACTTCGAGACATAATGGCCGATCCCCAGCGAACGGTCACTCTAGTTGGTCAAACCAAACACAGTTCCCGAACCGCCAAGCTACGGTACAGCAGACCAATTCTGGAACCCCTGGCCGACACAAACATCCACATAGAGGGATATCCAGAAGCCGGGCCGGTGTCCCTCACTGTGGGAAAACTTCCCGAGAGGTCAGATGACCCACAACACGACCCAACCCGGGCGGCAGGTATCCTCATCGCCGGGAGACGAGCGATCTACGACAACACCCTGTTCAAGTTCGAGGGACACCCCAGCGCCGGCTGGTTGCACGGCCGGTTGACCTGTCCTTACATCGACCAGTTGGCCAACGAACACGACGACGTTGTAGAAGCCGACCAACCCCCTCCTGAAAACAACCCAATCGCCATCATTTCTCGCCGCCGGCGGGGCCTGGTGAAAGATCATCCCTTCTGGGTAGCTCTCAGTAGGGCCATCGAAGAACAACTCGCTCCGCTGATCGAGAAACTTGAGCAAGAAGAAAAAGCCGGGAACGAACCGAAAGAATCTCCCGAGACTCGTCGGAGACTTGATCATATCGGCAGGACAGCAGCGAAGATGCTCCACCAGTCACTACGCGAACTTGATGAGGATATCCCACTCGTAGGCCCGCTTCCGGAACCTCTGGCGATCCATCCCAGACAGGCCAACATTGTTGTGGGATCTACCAAGACCTTGTCCGTTGTCTGTGACGCCGAAATTTTCAAAGAAGGGGAACAGATATCAATAGAAATCGAACCCGAGAGTGCATTTCAGATAGCCAACCAGACTCCCATACGACTCGGCCCACCCCGCGGTGGCCGCACTGATGTTCTTACCGCCCCCGTTCGGATCAAATGCCTAAGAACGGAGTCGGGCCTGCTTGAAGCCTCCGTTGGTAACAGGTCAGAGTGGGCAGATTTGGTAGGAATTGAGGAACCGCCGCCTCCGCCGCCGACAGACCCACCGGATCACTTCCGGTTCGAAAACGCTTCTTACACCGTAGGTGTCAACAAACGGAAAGCTGTCGAACTGTGGGCTCCGGCCGACCTGGTTGCTCATACCCACGGGATTGTTCAAGTCAGGTCAGACAACGCGGGAGTAACAGTGCTCGACGGTGGGACGGCTCAAATGTCGCTCAACGAGGATCTCGGTTTCTACGTGGCGAGCGTAAGAGTCGCAGGAAATAGGCTGGGTGCCAGGGCAACTCTGTATGCCGATCTCGTCCAGCACGCTGCCCAAAGCAGCGTAAAGGTCGTTAGTAGAGACACCGGCATACCAGACCTCAAAATCGACTTCACCCACCGATCGGACCCGAGGTGGCGTTCCTATTTCGACCCAGAGGAACCCACGCCCGAAAGCAACCAGACCCTGTGGGTTGCGGTCAAACACCCGTCTCTGCTTCCCTTAGCAAAAGACGACTTCTCCGGAGAACGAAGCCCCGAGTTCCGAACCGCTTTGGCAGAGGTAATTGCTGAGGCGCTGGTAGCACGGCTAGTCAAAAAAGAGCACGCCAGCCAGCCGGTTGACGCCGCTACTCTCTACCAACGCCACGCCCAACAGCAAACGAAAATACTCCCGCCAATCCAAAAGGTGCTTATCCAGCTTCAAGCAAACGGGAATAAGTCCCTCTCAGCGCCGTCAGATACGACGAAAGGCGCCTCGTGGCGCATGGACTCATAGACGATCCAACTCCTCAGGAGGCAGCGACCCTGATTCACGCAGCATGCCACCTGCTAGTGCTCAACAGCCAACCGCAGTCGGATGGTCAAGGGTGTTGACGAAGACAAACCCGCTCTGTCGGAAGTAGCGGCACCATGAATGCCGGTCAGTCTCTCAAGGTCAAGGCTGGCGCGGTGCTCGATGGTGGGCGCAATGTCTGGCCCGAAGGAAAGGGCGGCACCTTCTGGATGCTCCCTTCGAGTTTCCGTGTATTCGAGATCGAACGGGTCTACACAAACTCCGGGGGTACTCCGGTAACGGCGTTGACTCTGCAACAGGTGTGTAAGCGCTGCGGTTGCTGGGTGCGGTCAGCTAGCGGCTTTGAGGTAACGGGCATCATTTACGGTGATGCCAGCACGGTCGAAGGGATACAGGTTGACGGGTGGAAGGCTCGGCGCTTCAGCGCACGGAAGAGTCGGCAGTGGCTTGACATCAAAGCAGGCGGGACGCTGTGCCGAGCCTGCTATAGAGACTCGGGTGGGAAGTGCCACTCCCCGATTCGATAGAGGGGATATCTCCAGTGCCAGCTTGCCGCGTACCCTGCGGGGAGTTGCGTATGGGATCCGCAAAGCTATGGATCTGGCTCCGCTCAGGGGCTAAACCCTCGCTTAGGGGAGCATTCAACTGTGAGGTCCTCCCGGAACCCACTGTTAAGGCGCAGGCCAGAGGTGGTGGCAAACTGCCTACCGACGGGACCTGCCCGATGGCGTGGCAGGCGCACCACCAGTTGTTGGCATGCTCGAAGTGGGGCCCGACAAGGTCCCCTCTCCCCCGGCTTGCCGGGACACGAGAGATACATGAGTCCTGACTACTTGGAGTATTAGGAGAACATGAACAACCGCTCGATGAACCATCCGCAAAAGGCCCAACCTCCTTCGCACCAAGACTCCCGTCGTTACGGTCTTCCTAGGAGAAAGGGGAAGGGTTAGATGAAAACCTGGGAAATCGCTGCATATGGCACCTCCGTGCCAGGCCGCTATATCAGTCTTGCCAAAGAGGTGGCATTGGTGGCGGCATCCATCCCCGAGTCAGCTACTGATCGGTGGAACGATGTATATGTACATGCCCAATTGGAACTGGCTCTGGAACGAGCGGGGTACAACCTGGATGTCGTGAGCG
The DNA here is from genome assembly GCA_965261135.1 of Acidimicrobiia bacterium. Taxonomy (GTDB): domain Bacteria; phylum Actinomycetota; class Acidimicrobiia; order Spongiisociales; family ZC4RG35; genus Bin76. Next base: position 2,112,007 of record OZ253443.1, on the reverse strand, counting down.
GCTCCATGTTGGGAACGCCTCCTGGAGAGGTAAAATTCACGCGGCTCATTACCGTTGACTGCGAAGTGACACTAGCCGTAGTGACAGCGGATGCGAGTTTGTATCAAGCCCTGAATAGTTTCGTACCCCTAGGCCACATGTTCACGCAGTTCGGGTATGTCTTCCTTGTAGCGTTTTCATCTACATCCCCGGGCCGCGGGCGCATCGCTGTCCATAGGTTGCACGAGCAACCCCTGCCCGATCAAGGTTGATGGTTCCGGCACTAGGGAACTCGATTCTTTGGACGACAGGGAGATCGTCGCCAAAGAGGCGGTGCGACGGTGGGTCGTGGTCATAGTTGGCTTCCCACTGTCTTATTGGGTTTGGTTCTGACAAGGTGGTACAGCCCTGCTGGCAAGGGAGGCGCAAGCGGCACTAACAGAGTGGGTGATGCAGCTGGTGAGAGGGTAAGGGCATTCGGCGAACTTGCGGCACAGCACATATACAGCGGCAGGCGAAAGCGCCCATGCGTTCTAGCCGCGGCCAACGGGGCTTAGAGGAACAATCTCATCCGCTGTTCGAGGAGTGGACGGCTAAGGATTCCGGTCACGTTGAGAACTTCGAGGTTGAAGCGGCCATCGGGATTGCGTGACCACCATTCTTCCGCGACCCAGCCAAGGTCTTCTGCGGCGATCACGGCGATGTTGGTGCCGTCGCACTGGGCTGCGAGTTGCCAGACTCTGTCCATCGCGGAGTCATCCGGTTTGGCAACAATGACCAGGAAGCATGCAACCGGGTCATTAGCGTCGCGGATATAGCGTTTGAACTGCCTGAGGTGGGAGGGCGGAAACGAATAGGTGTCTTCTGTGCTCTTGTTGTCCCACATCAGCACGTCTCCCCTTGTTTTGCGACGCCCGCCGAATCGTATGCATCCGTCGGGGTGTTCGCTGCCCTTCATCTCCATCAGGTTGGCGCCCAGCCTTGATTCGAAGAGGAACCGGGTTGCTGTTTCGAACCCGTGCTCGATGTCGCTGTCTTTGGTGATGATCTGGTTTGCCAGCAGGTTCTCGCGGTCGCGCCGGGCAAGTTCCGGTAGATACTTGTAAAGACGCTCACCGGGGGAGGCTTCGTCGGACACCTCCTTCGTGATCAGATTGGCGAAGTACCCGATGATCCGTTGGGTTCGCTCCGCCTTCGTGCCGCTCACCGGAACACCCGGCAGCGAGGAACACAGCTTGTGCAACTCCTGGTTGGACAGGATTCCCAACACTCGGCTAGGTCTCATGCCAGAGGAGATCACCCGGTCCTTTAGTTCGGTCTTCGTCCCCGAGGTGGGAAGGTTCTTCTTGGTCAGCACCAGTTTAAGTTGACTAACCGTAAGAGTTTCGAGGAGCAACTCCCACGCATGCAGCCCGAGTTCTACGCCGAGCGCGTTCATAACGGAATCCCGGATTTCGTCCGGGATCACATAGGGCGAACCCTCGGCCTTGTTGCAATGGAAAACGAGGCCACCCCGCTGAAGTTTGTTGAGTACGTCCCGGCAGTCGCTCGGCGTGTGCAAGACGTTGCCCGGCCGGGGGAAGTGTTCCAACTGGGCGAGAACGATCCGTAAGACAGCCTCGGACAGCCCAAGGCTGTCGCGGAGCGTGTGCAGCAGGTTCAACTCGCCAACCGTAATGTGGTCGTCTACCAGCGCCGCCATGAGTACGTCCTTTAGGACTTCGACGTGCTGCGGATCCTCATACGAAAGGCTGTCCTCCTCGCCTGCGGCGTCAAGCACATTCTGTTCTAGTTGGCGGAGGCTCTCTACAATGTCCTGCTCCGAAGCCGACCAGTCGGGACGGTTCACGAACGCCTCCAGCATGCACGTCTGCCGGATCTGCTCCGAGAAGGGCCCGTCGAAACGCAGAACGGCCGCGATTCGCTCCGGGTCGGTCAGTTCCTCGACATTTCGCAGAATGATGTCTCGGGCTTGGTTCTCGTCAGGCTTCGGGAAATCCTTAGTGAAACTGTCCACGATACGTTGTAACGGAAGTTTCGACATCTGCTGGATCGCATCAGCCACCTTCATGGCGTTACTCCGCCCTCTTGATTCTCGTATAATCCCGGCATGCAAACCGATCAATCCCAGTTAGAAAACGATCTGACACATGGGCTGGAAGGGTCCGATACCACGGCGATATCATCGGATAGATACTAGTGCCAGTTGGCGACGGGTATTATCTTGGCACCTTGCCCGTCTAGTTTCCTTCGCTCCACGAGTTGTCCGTGCTGGTCTACAGCAAGGGTGGCGGTGGTCAGACGATTGCCGACATAACACCTTGGGAGTTCGATGCCGTCGGCTATTCCATACATGGCTGGCTTGCTGTGCTCAAGGGCGGCTTCCCGCTAGGGCTAGCGGTTGTCCGTACTCCTTACAAGAACCCAGCATCGCACTCGAAAGGACCGTATTCCTTGGTCGTGGCTCCCACGACCCTCCAAATTCTGCAACTCGGAAGATCGATTCCGAATTGTGGTGTCCCCCCTCTCAGAATTGTGGTGTCCTCCCTAGACCCCCTACTGCGCCCCAGTTCAGGGGTGGTGGCCAACTGCCCACTGACTGACCCACTACGGTATATTGGCGATTTAGGTTGTCCAAGTTCGCTGGTGCCCGTGCTGGTCGGGAGACAAATTCAGCCCAGTGGCGAGTGAAAGTATCATGGAGCCGGTGATGATCAGTACCGGCCGGCAGGAGACCAACCATGGTTGAGTTCCTAGCAACCGCCGGGGTGTCCTACCACCTTGAGGAGTTGATAAAACAGAGCAGAGAACGGCTGGTACTCATTAGCCCCTACCTACGCCTCAGCACCCGTATCCGAGAGCTTCTCGAAGACAAGAACAGGATGAAGATCGATATCCGGGTTGTCTATGGGAAGAGCGAGTTGAGGCCTGACGAGAACAATTGGCTAGAGAGAATGACGTCGATCAGGACAAGTTATTGCGCTAACTTGCACGCCAAGTGCTACATGAGCGAACGAGCCGCATTGATCACATCCATGAACCTCTACGAGTTTTCTCAGGTCAACAATCACGAAATGGGTGTGCTGGTTGACAGGACACAATCGGAGGACCTCTACAGACAGATATATGACGAGGCGATGCGTATTGTGCGCCTGAGCGACGAAATCCGGGTCAAGGTTGCCCGAGTACCAAAAGAGCCTGAAGGGGATCCCCCACCCGACGCAGCTCCCACCTGTCCGAAGTGCAACGAGACTATGGTGATTCGCACAGCCAAGAAAGGCGCCAACAAGGGGGAAACCTTTTGGGGATGCAGCACCTTCCCCAAATGCTGGGGCATGAGGCCTCTTGAAACTGCCCAAGCTGTCCCAAAGACCCCTCCCCGACGTGGGTTCCGCTCCCGACGGAACCGTTCCTAGCGTTTTCCTTAGTTCCCGGTGGCTTAATCCTTAGGGGGTTTCTCGATTAGTGAGGATGGACCAGAACTGTAGGTTTGGTCTATTCGCTTGGCTGCGATTTTGCCGAGCCGAGCCAGGCAGTCGGCCATGTCGTTCAAGGGGTGTCCGGAGTGGCTTTCTATCTCCTCCCAGCAGATGTCTCGTCCGTTGCGTAGCCCGTCGATGGCTTCGATAAGTTCCCTATTCGCCACCGGCTTACCTCCGGGTCTCTGCATATCCCGTTCGCGCCAATCCTGAAGCCACTCGGTGAAGGTCTTGACGACATTTCGGCTGTCCGGTTGGATCAACAGCGGTTGGTCCGGTGGGAAAGCGCGCAGCACCTCGAGGACGGCGGTCAGTTCCATGGCTTCGTGCGTTGTTTTGGGGTCGCCGCCCCATTGGTACTGATGGTCCTCGGTAGCCCATCCCCAGCCACCGGGTCCGCCACCGGTTTCGCCAGACCCGTCAGTTGCAACAGTCAATCGTCTCATCTTGTTCGCTCGGCTGTACTCCTAAGGAGCGGTTGGCGATTTGTTTCTTGGTGTCCCCGGATTTGTTGGCGATTTAGCTGCTGACAGGCTGTTTTGCCTGCTTGTTGGGGGTTTTGGGCTGGTCCCGGTGGGTGGGTCGGGGTTGGAGTGTGATCATGAGGACCAACCACGGTGTTCCCCACGCGGTCTCCTGTCGGCTCCTGGGGGTCAGCGAGTCCTGGTACTACAAATGGCGCAGCCGCCGCCCGACCGCTACCGAGCGGCGCCGGGCAGCATTGGATGTGAAGGTAAGGATCGTGTTTGAGACCTCTGCAAGGACCTACGGTTCTCCCCGGGTTTGTGCCCAACTGCGCGCCGATGGTGAACGGGTCTCAGAAAAGACCGTGGCCCGGTCTATGCGCACCCAAGGGCTGGTAGCACGGCAGAAACGGCGCCGGCGAGGGCTGACCCGCTACGGCTAACACGAAATCGAACTGCCCCCACCGACCGCGAGCCACATCGAGGGCATCGGCCAGCACCTCGAAACGGCCATGGATGTCACCCACTAACGCGAATCTGGTTCCCATAGGCTTTCCAGACTAAGAAAGCCGCTTCCCTGGCGGCCAGCCAATTCGCAGACCTCGGACGCACGGGAGCAGGGCAAACCTTGTCGGGAGAACAACCTTCGGACTCGTCCCAGGCCTTATGCAAAAGGGGGGCCGTCTTGGCGACGTTGCTTCGGTGCAGACTCACGTTGCTGATATTCGGCTGTGTTTGATGATCAAATCGGCGACCTCGGTAGGCGTGACATTGGTGGTGTCTACTGTCAGAGACTCCTCACCGCTGGAGGTGTTCTCGCGAGCCCAGGACCACTGGCCGGGACTGCGTTTGTGCAGCCGCTCAATCCGCACGGACGGGTCAACCACAAGCCGCACGCCGAACATCCCGTGCGGTGCCACCAGCCGAGCGACGACCTCTTCCCAGTCGCGAAAAGACCGAAGCCACGGGATGGTTCCCCAGCTTGAAGGCGCAAGAAGTCATAGGGCAATTTGGAAGTTCTGACCTAGATGTGGCCCGAGTGCCTGGTCGCTCAAAACGCCCGTGGCCGACAAACCCACCTGTCATAGACTGCTCGAGACGATGAAGACCGAGAAAACATACTGGGGACGCTTTATCGTCGATCCCGAGGAGTCCGGCTACCACTTGACAACCTGGGAACGGGAAATCGACGAGCATCGCCGAGCACTGGAAGACGGCACGCCGATCGTGACGGCGGCTTGGCAAAATCTCGACAAGTCGGGAAGGCCTGTCGCCGGACCCGCCGTTCTGTGGAAACAGGGCAGTCCCAAGGACGGTCTGAATGTCTTCCTGCGTCGCAGGTTCTACCGTTGGTACGGACTCGTCGAAGGCGCGCCGTTCGTGGTCTGGACCGAGAGATTTGTGTACTTCCCGGTGCAGTACGACGGTGCGGAGTCGTTCGGTGCCGTGCCGCTGGTCCCAGCGACGGATTTCAAGCCCCGCCACTTCGGAGGAAAGGCACTCCGCCCGGATGGGTAGGGCCTTCAGGCAGTAGCCGTCGGCAACCCGGCATGCTGATGTGAGCGGGCGAAAACCCCCAACATCACCCCTCTCCAAGGGCACGGTGAGCGATGGGCGCTTTTAGGAAAGCCTCGCAAGACTGTCACAGGACCGGGCTATCGTGACGGAGTCTTGATCAAACCCCTTAGGTCGGAATGATGTGGAACCAGCCTTGTTCTTCTTCGTACCGAGAGTGCTTGCCATCAGTGGCATGGGAGGTGATTGAATGTTGAAGGTGGCTGTTCTGACCCGCCGAGGGTCGGGCAGAGCGATTAACCAGGACCGGGTGGTTGTCAACGACACGGTGGTTGACAGTGACCATCCGACCACAGTCATGTTCGCTGTCGAACCCCCGAGCCTGGTAGCAGTGTTGGACGGGCTCGGTGGTCATCCCGCCGGTGACATCGCAGCAGCTCTGGCAGCCGAAGTTATCGCTTCGGGAAGTTCCCAAACCAAAACCGAACAAGACCTGATAGCCCTTGTGGAGAAAGCCAACCGGTTCCTGTATGAGACGATGCTCGTCCACAAAGGCCTTCGGAACATGGGCACCACCATTGCCGGTGTCCTCGTCACCACGGACGCGGCGATCATGTTCCATGTAGGTGACTCCCGGGTGTACCTTCACACCGGCGAGCAACTGACACAGGTCACTGTGGACGACTGGGACGGAGGGTATATCACCCAAACCCTGGGAGGCCATCCCTGGTTTCATCCCATCCAGGTTCATACCACCGCGGTTCCCCTGAGAAACGGGAGGATCCTGGCAGCAACAGATGGGGTGTTTGGCCGTACCAACCGGGCAACGCTGTTAAAGGCTATGAACGGACCGCTCGAAAACGTTCCCGACCAACTGTCGCAGGTGGCTATCCGGTCGAGAAACACCGACGACTTCTCCGTAGCGGTGGTCGAACCGGCCACCCCTTTACCGTTACCCGATCCCGCATCAGGGTCGTAGGGGCTTTCTCTTGGAGATGAAAGGGCTGCAATGTTAGACCACGGTGTCTTGCCTTCCTATCAGGGTGACAACCTGGTGAACCTCATGGCAGAACTGGAAATCCGGCTTACCGGCGACTCGCCGACTAGGGGGCTTCGTTCTGACCTGGCGGTGCTGATCCCCGACAAACGCAACTATGTGCTGGTCGTTGTCGACGGTCTCGGCGATTGCCAACTGCCCATGCCAGCGCCGAGACCTTGCGCCGGTCCCGTCGGGCTGTGTTGAAGGCGCCGTTTCCCACCACGACCACCGTCGGTTTGTCCTCGATAGCCACCGCACTGGCGCCCATGCAACATGGAGTGATCGGATACACCCAATGGACCCCCGATTTGGTTCGAGTGATAAACATGTTGCAATGGGCAGACAAGTGGGAGCGGGTCAACTACGACACGACCGGTTTGCTGCCCGCCCCCAACCTCTGGCCTAAGTGTGGGGCCCCCTCAGGAGCCCTCGCTACAGTCGAGATTGAGAGCGGAAGCGAAGAGCCCCACCAACCCACCCGATCCTCCAACGCCTTTGCGATAGGACCAACGAAACATCTAGGTACGATTGGATGATCATGCCGTCCGATTCCGGTTATCTTCCCCTGCTCCACTCCCGAGAGAACTACGTCGAGTACCTAGAAGGCTTCGCTCGCTCTGAAAACGGAGAGTCTCCTGAGGGTAAACCCAAGCGCACACGTATCAAGACGTACATGCTAGAAACTGCTCGTGCCGACCAGGTCGATCCGGAGTTAGGCAACCTCTTTCCTAATGCTGTTGGTCTCCATCGGTTAGATGACACCCTCTACCGCGTGCAAGACGCGACCCATGAGGGTCAAGTCGTTGGGCTCATCGAGTGCCTTGATGTTCGGCATCCGGTCCTGTATACGACGTTGCCAGCTAACGAGAGCAACAAATGGGTCGGCCGGGCTGTAGATCGCAACCCTTGGTTGGACCGGCTCTGGTTGTCGTCGCCCATCCTTTTTGAACTCTGGAAGGACGTACAACGCTCCACGCCTCCCCATCGCTATGTACGACTTGGCTTTGAGCACGAGGCGTGGTATGAAGCAGCCTCCGATCTCGACGCACCTGATGAGGACATGTACGACGATGAGGATGAGGACACATCTGACGAAAATGAAGAGACACCTGTTAGCCATATTGAGCACCGACGATCGAAGGTGACGCTCACTGAACGGCTAGCACTGCTCAACACAAAACTGAGCGACCTCATGGACCTGTACGACCCGCTGCACTCCCTGGTGCAGTTGCAGATCCCCAGCGGGGAACGCGGGGGACACCGCCTTTACTACAACGGACGCGCCACCGATTGGAGTGACTCGTTCGTTGAACACCGGGCAACTGTCGAACGAGTAGTGAAGCTATACCGAAACGTCACCGCCCTCGCCGAAGAACGACTTTGGGTAGAAACCACCCAGGTCGGGGAAGATGGATTCTCGCTAAGCGGAGCCCCGGTAACCATCCTCTTCAACGAACCACTTAGCGAGGCGACGTTCAATCGGTTCGTAGAGTTGGGGCTACGGCGCCGGAAAAGTCGCTTTCGGATCGGCGGGTATATCACCCGGCGGGGACCAACAAAAGTCCATCTCGCAGCCATTGACCACCATCTATGGCAGCCATTTCTCCTAGAGGCAACAAGCAAGCACCTGCTCGGAGTTCTTCCGCGAGGAACCTGTGGCAACACAATCCACCGTCTAGTGACCAACGTCCAACGGTACTTGGACCCCAACATAGAAGTCTGGCTCGGGAGCGAAGAATACAAAACCGCCGTGGCAGAGTCCATGAGAGCAGCGTGACCACCAAAAACACACTGCTCTCAACAGATCAAGTATCCCAACTCGATCTGCTGTCAGATCAAGTATTTCAACTCAATACATTCCTTTGGGCTCTTGAACCCCTTTCCCCGTCGGAACGGAGCCCGCTTCGGCCAGTGCTTCGCGAAGCGGGCTATTACCTCGTAGCTATAGGACGTAAAGTGCTCGTACCTTCCAGCAACTCGGCCAGGGATGCGCTTCAACGACTAACTGGAACGCCCGATCGCTCTCCGTGCCGTCCTGATCTATGGTTGAAACACTCGAAACACCCAGTGCAGCCCATCGTGGAACTCAAAGGGGGATCTTTCTCGGTAGAATCATCGAACAGCAAGCAGGCCATCAAGTTGCTCCTTTCCACTCTTGACCTTTCTGCTTCACTGGGGGAGCCAACCGAAGCCAAGATTCGCGGTCACCTCATCTATGGCACCACATCAAAGGATGCCGATAAAATGGCAACCACTCTTAAGCAACTTGTTGCCAAAACCGAAGCCGAAGGTGTCCCGTCAGCCCCCACCGCGGTTATCGGCCTCTCGATAGAAGCCGAAGGCGTGGTGTTGTCTAGTCCAACACCGTCGGATCTGCCCAGTCCCGCGGAGAAGCCTCTCGCCAAGAAAGCGATCGTTCTACGGTGGGACGGCGACAACGACTTCAGGCCTCTCTACCTTGTCCCTTGGATCCCGGGAATTAAAGAAAGTCAAAACAGCGAACTGAACCAGGACGGACTGCGAGAACTCACAGCTCGCGCCCTAACGTACACGCAAAGTCGTGTGGGACGGGCTCGAGTTCCAACGACTGTCTCTCTGTATGGGAATGAGTTGCTCCACAATGCGACATTCGGAATATTTGATAAATGGCACGACGATGACCGGGACAAATTCAGCAGGGCCGCTATCAATATCGTAAAGAAGGCGCTCGACTCACATGTAAGCGTTCAAAAGCACGGCAAGCGCATTGACATCGACCTCGCAAACGAAGAACACCAAGAAACAGCCATCAAACGCTTGAAAGAGGCCGATCCGGGCGACCCAGCAACGAACCTAGCCAGAGTATTCTACGATCAACCGCCACTCTTCGACTTGTAAAGACAAGTCGGTCGGGCATTCAACAACGGAGCGGATGGAGGCTATGCCCTGAGACGCGAGTAGTGTTGTCCGTCCTCGCCCCCATCCATCAGAGCGAATGCAAATCACCCGGAGAAAACACCGAATCTCGCGTTTTTAGTAGGCCATCCAAATGTGGACCCTCCCCTCGTCTAAATGTGGACCTCTCCCTCAAACCCCGTCTAAGGTGCAGGTCAGGGGTGGTCGCCAATGCCGAACCAAAGGGAATTGGCGATTTATTCTCAGAACTCCCCGAATTTGTTGGCGATTTGGATGCGGGAAGGATGGTTTTGCCCGGTCTTGGGGGTTTTTGCTCTACCCCTTGTGGATCAATCGGGGATCCACGTTTCGGTCTCAAGGCCCAGACCATTGGTGATCCGATTGACGTACGCATAGTAGCCGACCACCTCGACTATGTCGAGGATGTCACGATCAGAGAAGCCGGCGGTTCGCAGGGAATCGACATCGGCGTCATTCATCTCGCTCGGCGTCACCGTCAGTTTGACCGCGAAACTCAGCATCGCCACCCGCTTTGGCGACAGCGCTGCAGTTGTCCAGTCGTGTTCAATCGCCGCGGCGAGCTCGTCGTCGCGGAGCAGCCGACGCAGACCGCGCCGGTGGTGGACTACTCAATAGTGGCAGTCGTTCTTGAGGCTCACGACCACGGCGATGATCTCTCGCTCGACCTTGCGCAGCGTTGCAGTCCCGGCCATGGCCGATTCGTACAGACCCTGGTGTGCCGCCATGCCGCGGGGGTTAAGCGAGTGCACGGCGAGGACATTGTCGACCCGGCCGTAGGCCGGATCAACAACCCGCGGATAAAGCTCACCGAGTGCGCCGTCCCAGGAGTCGTCGGGAATGATCTTGATGCGTGCCATAAGTTCAGCGTTTCACACTAGCCGGGGACTCAAGCAATTCTGCGGGCGTCGGCTCTTGACAACCCCTTTTCGGCTTGCATGATCTATACATATTAACAGGAATGTCGACCCGCGAGAGGTGACCGAGGGGAGGGGTATCTCCTACAGAAGTCTCCGACGACCCCAACCCCCACCAATACCAAGGTGTCCAGTTGTTCTGCGGGAATTGTTGCCAGCCCCTAAAATGGCGGGTTCCATGCGTGTTGTCGTTGCTGTGTTGGTTGCTGGGCTTTTGGTGAGTTGTAGCGGAGGGGAGGGTAAGAAGGATGCGATTGAAGATCAGTTGTCGCACAGAGATGTTGAGTGCCGGGAAGCAAACGGCGTGGTCGAGGAGCCCGGTCCCTTCTACAGAGTCCACGGCTCTGGCGACGGGTTCATTGCGCTGCCCGCAGAGGAGATGCAACTCGGGCGGTGGGGGCCGGAGGGCTCGGGCTATGAGGACTACCGGTTCTCCAAGTTCGGCCTCCATGTGCGCCGTTTCCGACAAGTGTCGCTTGAGATCGTCAGAGCTCCCAACGATGCGATGCTTAGCTACGGTGGCGGGAGTGATCAAGCGCCCGTTGATGCTTTGACTGTTGGGCCTTGTGACACGGATGGCGATGAATGTGTGATCGAGCCCACCGAGTATCTGAGCGTTGGGCCTTGTGGCTCGGATCGCGGTGAATGGGTTGTATGGGCGGGCGGAATCTGGGTGAACGAGCCCGGCTGTGTTGAACTCGTCGCCACGTCCGATGACGAGAAGATCCCAGTGTGGCTGGCAGTCGGGGCTTCCTGCGATGGGGTGCCTGCGAAGTCGTGATCTCGTGCAGGGGCGAACCCCACCGGCGGATGCAAGTGATCAATGGCCAAAAGCTCAACCGCTGGTTCCCAAGCCGACAAAGTTAAGCCGCTGACCTTCCCAATCAAAGCCTCTACCTCCCATTTGGTGCGAAGGGGGAAGTGAATCTCTGGCATTGAGGGGAGATTCGCAGGGGTTCCGAACTGTGGCGTCCCCCCTGTTCAAATTGTGGTTTCTTCCCGGGAACCCCCGTAGAAGTCCAGGTCAGGGGTGGTGGCCAACCGCTCACCAAGGACTCTTGACGATTTAGCCGCTGGCGCGCCGGTTTTGCCCGTTCTTGGGGGTTTTAGGTTGTTCCCAGGAGAGGTGTTTGGACTAGCCGAGGAGGGTGATGGAGCGGTCAGGTTTCAGCTGATGGATGTCTGAGTTTTAGTAGGGGCCCCGACTGTCCCCTTACCCACTGCCATTCGACGTCCCGCCCGGTGAGTAGCCTGTCGATTTCTTCGATGAGATCCCGGTTCTCGACGCGTTTGCCGCTGGCTTTGCGCATGTTCCGTTTCCGCCATATGGGCAGCCATTCTGTGAACACTTTGATCAGATGGGTGCTATCCGATTGGATAAGCAGCCGTCCGCTGGGATGGGAACGGAGAAGTTCCAGCACGGCGGTGAGGTCCGTGCGGAAAGCGGTTGTGGATCCGTGGCCTGCTAGTTGGTCAGCTCTTTCGTTTAGAGCGTGTCCCGAATGTCCCCTTACCCACTGCCATTCGATGTCCCGCCCGGTGAGTAGCCTGTCGATTTCTTCGATGAGATCCTGGTTCTTGGCGGGTTCGCCGCTGGCTTTGCGCATGTTCCGTTTCCGCCATTGGGGCAGTCGTTCAGTGAACACGTCGATCATATAGGTACTGTCCGCTTGGATGAGTAGCCGTCCCCTGGGGTGGGAACGGAGAAGTTCCAGCATGGCAGTGAGTTCCATGCGGTTGTGCGTTGTTCTCGGTTCGCTGCCCCAGTCGCAACTCCCGTCCGCGGTGACCCACCCCCACCCGCCGGGACCGGGACTCCCCAGTGATGAACCGTCAGTAGCGGCGGTTATCCTGTTCGGTTCGGGCTGTTCAGTCACCGCAGTTGACTGTCCGGTTAGCCCCTCTGTCGGATCTTTGGTTCGGATGGCGTGGGTTCGACACACTTCGATAGTCCATTTGTCCTCTGTTCAAGGACCGGGTGAAGGGCTCCGCCAGGAAGTGCGCAAGGATCCCGGAAGGGTGTCGTCAGTGGGCCTGGGAAGCATTTGGTAGGTGCCGTCCTTTTTCCGATTCTGTTGGCGATTTAGTTGCTGACAGGCTGGAGTTACCTGATGTTAGGGCAGGATGCTATGGTCTCCGCAGCGCACCCGTATCACATGCCGCCTGCCTTCATAGATAGGTTCTCCCCACATGAAAGTAGCTCGTCCGTCGGGCGCCCAAGTCATTTCGAAGAGGCCAGGAAATCCCTGCACTCCCTTTACCCGCAGGCCACCGCGAAACCTGTCGGTCTCCCCATTCTCCATAGCTACGACATCAGCAATGAAGGCAAATAGGGTACTGAGGAACCTCTTCCTCTGATCACCCGTAGGGCGACTCAAATCGCGGTCAAACGCCCGAGTCCATTCGTAGGTAGGCATTCGGCAACCCCTCCCTCGGATGGCTACTCCGACTCACCAACCCGTGACTCTAGTGCCTCAAGAAACTCCTCGGTATTGGCAAAAAATACCGTGCGGCCAGCAGCGTAATCACCTGTAGGGTCGGGGAGAACCCCCATGCAGGCATCCAAGTCGGCCAAGGTGAGCACCTCGGAATCAGTTGCGGAACCTGACATGACAACCTCCCCTTCCATGCGTCTTAAAATAGTGCCCCGACATCATTGAGCGCAACTAGTGACAGGCGCGGTCATGTGTTACGCGCCCTTTCAAATTGTGGCGTCCCCCCTGAAACGCCCGCTAAACCCCAAGTCAAAGGTGGTCGCCAAAACCCCACCGACCAACCACCATCTGATCTAATGTCTCTAACCAATTCAACTGTGCCAGACGCGAGGCGCTGCGCAGAATAAGGGGCGCTCCAGGCTAGCCTGGAGCGACTCCTCAGGTGAGAACCTCCCACCGGAAAGTTCGCCGTTCGGTACGCTCCGGCAAGCGGGGTATCAAGTTCCTCTTCAAGGAGCATGCCTACACGATGCGGGGAGAAGCCAATTAGGTCTTCGATTTGCCCTGCTGTTCCCTCTTGTGGTTTCTGACAATGACTACCAGGTCCGCTATCACCGCGTAGTACGCGTAAAGAGCCGCCAGGCAGAGCCAAGCGATGGTGACCCAATGGTTGAGGATGTACCACAGTTCCGACATGTTCAGCCCACTATCCCCCGATGGCCCCTTTGGACTCTCGTAGACTGTCGAAATCGAACGGTTGAGGTCTCATGATCGTCCACGTAACTGCAATTACGGCAGACACGCCAAGCACGATGATGTTCCCCCACACCACGCCCCACAGCAGGTCTGCACCCGTAGCGGTCCAGTAGGTTATGCCGCAGATGCTGCCGACGATGGCGGCCCAGAACGCGCCCTCTCGATTGGTGTTCTTAACAAAGCACGCCATCATCACGGGTATTGCTGCGGAGGAAAACGCGATGCCCATCGCCTGGTACATACCCGCGAATGAGAACCCGATCTGTCGAAAGAAGATAACGACCGCCAAGAGAACTCCCGCGATTACGTACAGCGAAATCCTGCTGGCTATTAGCAGGGTTTTGTCCCTGGCTCTCGGATTTATATGCCCCTTGAAAATATCGTTCACCAATACGGTGGTCACGGCAAGTATCTCCCCCGCTCCGGTGCTGATCGTGGCGGAACCCACCGCCAGGATGAAGATTGTCAACCCCGCAAAGCCCAGCGCGAGGAAAGCCATCACGGGCGCAACCGCCTCCGCTTCGGTGAAGAGTATCGTCGCGTTTCCGTAGCCGTACGACTCTCCGACCACCAGTCCCTTGGACAGGGCGGCTACGCCCAGAGCCGTGCCCGTGGCCAGAGGGATTGGCCACCAGCAAAGAGCGGCGGTCATATAAGACTTGAACACAGTCTGGGGGTCCCGGGCGCCGGTCACCCTGGACCAGTACGTCTGGTTGCACAGGACTGCTCCCAAATTGCCCACGATGTTGACAACGAGAAAGCCCAGGCCCGCGGGGTTCAGCCAGTTGAGGCCATCCCATTGACTAAGGTGTTCCACCTGGGCTGTTCCTGGTTGCAACACAGGCCGCGTACTCGCCACCTCGGTAAGGCCCGCCCATATTTCTGCGGGACCGATCTTGACCAGGACCGCTACCGCGATGATGATGAGGCACACATAGAGCAGCAGCGACATGATCGTATCGGCGAAGATGCTGGCCCAAAGCCCGGCGAGGGGGATATAGGACACGAAAATTATCACCATCAGCAGGGCGATGGCCCAGAATGGCGCTCCCGTGAAGGCGTGCCCCATTATGGCGCCGCCGGTGATGATCATGACGGTGATCCAGAGAGATACGACCGTGGAGATTACCGAGTGCAGGATGTGGTTCTTTTTGTCGAACCTGTGCGCTATGAACTCGGGATAAGAGGTTGCCTGGGGCATCACGGTCTTGACCCGCCTGCCCAGGTAGGCCATCAGCGGCAGCGGGATGGTCGCCCCCAGGGCGTACCACCACGGACCGATGAATCCGTACTGGTACCCTGTCCAACTGCTGATCATCAACGTGGCCGCCCATACCCAGGTTGCCACCACGGAGGCGTTGATCATTCCATGGCCAATGTCCCTTCCGCCGGAAAGGAAAGCCTCCGCCGTTTTCCCCCTCGTCCTGCCCAAAAACCAGACTAGAAGGGCGTAGAGGGATCCCTGAGCGATCAAGATCGCGAAGATCGACCAACTCGGAAGCGGCGCGGCGCCTTCCATGTTTCTTGCTACCCCCTAACAGGCCGCGGAACGATGCTGTTGACACTGAGGTTTCCCCGATTGCACCTTCTCTGTGATGACAATACACATGAATCCATGAAGAGTGGAGTGAACCGCCCTTGCCGACTGTAGTTGTCGCACCCCGCGGACCCCCCAAGCGACTCACCCTCCATGCGGTGCGAAAATGCAACTGTCAGTCCCCGGCGCGGTCGGTAGGGTCAAAGGCCATGGTGGCTACCAATGAGAGTCCGGGGGGACGGCTCCTGGATTCTGGTCGGGATGGCGGTGCGGGGGTGCGGAACTGGGCGTCGATTCTGGATCCCCAGAGCAGGAAGCAGGCGTTGGAAACCTCGCTGAGTCCGGTGCTGGCAGGTCCTGTGGCGCTGATGCCCGATGCTCATTTGGGGAAAGGCGCCACGGTGGGGTCGGTGATTGTCACCGAAGGGGCCATCCTGCCTGCCGCGGTGGGGGTGGACATTGGCTGCGGCATGATCGCCGCTCTCACCAACCGGCGGTTGAAGGACCTTGAACATCCACAGCAGATTCTCCGGGACATACGGCGGGGGGTGCCGGCCGGTTTCGATTGGCATAAAGCTGCTACTCCAACTGCCCGAAGATGGCTGGAAGAAAACCCGATCCCGCACGTGAAGACGCTGTCAAGAGCCACAAACGCCATCGGGAGGATGGGAAAGCAATTAGGCACCTTGGGTGGCGGAAACCACTTCGTTGAGATCTCTTCGGATGAACTCAACCGGCTCTGGATAGTGCTGCATACCGGAAGCCGGGGGATCGGCAACCAAATAGCCACTCACCACATCGCCTCCTCCGCCCGTGTCTGCGCCCGAAAGGGGAGAAGAGCAACTCGGGATCTGGCCTATTACCTCACCGACGATGACCTGTTCGATGTGTACATCTCCCAGATGCTGTGGGCACAGTCCTACGCCTGGAGAAATCGGGAACTGATCCTGGACGCGGTTTGGGGAGCGTTGAGAAATCACTTGGGGGACGTAGAACTACTGGAGATGATCAACTGCCATCACAACTACGCTGCTCTGGAGAGACATGGCGGCCGCAGGGTGTGGGTTACCAGAAAGGGCGCCATCAGGGCCGGCTCCGGAGACCGGGGCGTCATACCCGGTTCGATGGGAACCGACTCATACATCGTGCGAGGTTTGGGGAACCTGCTTTCCTATTGCTCGGCTGCGCACGGCGCCGGGCGTGTGCATTCCCGAAACCGAGCCAGGAAGCTGTTCACCGCAGAACAGTTGACCGAGGCGATGAAGGGAAAGGCATGGGAAGCCCACCGGGCCCGGAAGCTGGTTGATGAGTCCCCATGGTCGTACAAACCGATCGAACAGGTGATGCAGGACCAGGACGACCTGGTGACCGCCGAGCACCGGCTGGTGGCGCGGATCAACTACAAGGGGACCTAGCCGGGTAGAGGAGAGGGGTCTTTGGAGGTGGTGGCGAACCGTGGTGAGCGGATTTAGCGGACAATGCGCGCCGCCCAGAGGGCAATTTGACACCATCGATCTAGTGTTGTAAACTAGTTTGTTATACAAACATTATCCACAGGAGGTTCACAATGCCAAACTCAGAAGGTGGAGGGGCTGCTCTTACTCCTCAAGAGAGTTGGGGAGTCATCCACACGACCATGGACAAGGCGCGCAGTTCCATATATCTCGCTGGGTCTTCAATGATTCTGCTTCTGTGGGGAGCTCTCACGGCGGTCAGCTACTTCTTCGAATACTGGCTCCAAACCGGGGGCTCCGATTTGGCGGAGCAAAGCCCATGGGTGAGAGCACCGTTTTACGGCACTTTCATAGCAGTTGGGATAGTCGGCAGCGCCATCATCGGGCGCCGGGAGGCAACCAAGAACGTGTCGCGCGACGTCAGCCGGGCGGTCGGCATTCGGGTTTTCCTTTTCTGGATGGCAGTGTCGTCGGCGGCCTGGTTCATTCCGGCGGCCGCGGGGATGTGGAACGCCGAAAGGGGCCCCCTAATACCCGTCGTAGCCATTGGAATAGTTGCTTTGGGGTACATCTTGTTCGGCTTGATGACCAACCCGGCGTTGGCGGTGGTAGGCGTTGGGATAGCTGCCGCCTACTATCTTCCTCGCTATCTGGCCGGTGATGCTGCTTTGGCTGTCTCGGCGGTGGCGACCCTGGCGGTCGTGGGTCTCGGCGTCATGTGGTTCCGCAAGATCGGGATTCGGTGATCAACGATCCCGTTGTTCTTGACGAGATCATCCATCAGTCGGTCCGATTGCGGATAATGACCCTGCTGGTTTCCCAGCCGGAGGCGGCGCGGGTTGCATACAGATTCATTCAGAAAACACTTGATCTGACCGGCGGAAACCTGACAATCCATCTGCGCAAGCTCCGGGATGCCGGTTACCTCGAAATCACCAAGGAGTTCCTGAATGAAAAGCCGTCAACATGGATACAAGCCACACCCGCAGGACGCCAAGCATTTGCGAACTATCTCGCGAATCTGGAGAAGGTGTTGAAAGGAGTAGCTTTCAGGACCGAAAGGTAAACCTAATGCTTGCTCAATTTGGGATTGATGTCCCGGCAGGTGGGTTATGGGCACGGAGCGACGGTCTCGGGGACAGTGACAGTCACGCGCTCAAGATAGGACCCACCACCTCCTTGAAGCACTTGCTCCCCGAGCGGTCCTCGGCAGGGGCAGTTGATTGCTCTGCTCGCCCCCGCAATTTGTCGACCGAACCGAAGGTCAAAGGTGGTGGCTAACACCCCACCCACTAACCGACGAACCGATACGATCGAGCCGCAACCTGGCTATTAACAACCCCAAGGGATTGTTATTGGGTTAGCGTCAGGAGCCAATCTTGTGCGGCCTTCGGCGAGCGCAGGTGGACCAAGTCCAGATGAATGTACTCCGGTTGATCCAACGCCGTTGGTATCGTCCGGCGATGCTGCCAATGAGTCCGCAGTGCCCATAGGAAGATCGACTGACGGCTGAAAAGGTGCCACCAAATCTTTTCCCTATTGCCGTGCCACAGTTCTTGCCGAAAGACTCCACGGCGTATCGTCCTCCAAAACAGCCTCCACATGACCACGCGTATCGGGTAATCCAGCCAGACCAACATAGTTGCCCTGGGCCAAACGACGTCGCGGGCGATGCCATAGTTACCGTCTCCGAGCCATCTGTCGCCCTGCAGTTCCAGTCTTAGGCGTTCTCTGAACACGTCGTTCGGTGTCTCTGTCCAATTCGGCCCATGCCTAATCGCGTCGAACTCTATGTGAGGTATGTTGAGCGCCACAGCAATCTTGCGGGCCGTTGTCGTCTTGCCCGCGCCGGTGGTGCCGATAAGAACCATGCGATCGGTGTTCCGCAGGCGGCCTTTAGTATCGGGGCGTTGAGTGTCAGTCATGTCGTCAAGAGGTCCCATGAAGGAGCCGGCAATGCCAGCATATCGGCGTCTGGTCATCGCGTGGCTTTTCGTCCCGATGCACCGGCTCTTGTTCCGGCTCTCCGGCGGCCGCCTTCTGAGCCGCTTGGACGGCGTAAGAGTTCTCATTCTGGTGACCAAGGGACGCAGGAGCGGCAAGCGGCGCTCGTCGCCCTTGTTGTACTTCCAATTCAAAGATTCCGACGGCTTGATTGTGGTTGCTTCTAACTACGGCCAGGACCATCATCCCGGGTGGTTCTGGAACATCGTCGCCGACCCGAAAGTTTCCGTCGAAACCAAAGACGGGCGCTTCGCCGCCCAGGCCCGCATAGCCCAAGGCGAAGAACGCACCGCGCTGTTCGACAGAGTGGCTGCGACGAATTCACGCTTCGCCACCTACCGCGCCGGGACCGACCGCCAAATTCCCGTCATCGCGCTGCGCTGCGCCTAGCCGCCCATACCAGAGGCAACTAGGGGCGGTGGTGAACAGAGGTGGCGGGGTTCTCCCATACCGGCGTGTGGGGATGGGGAAATCCGGGAAGGGTTTCCCCACCATCCTGATGTTCTCGCCGCACATCCCGAGGGTCCTGCCGGACCACAATCTTCCGGGCTCGTGGGAGATCAATTTCGAAACTGAACTGAAGTCGAAGGCCCGGAGCGCCGACACCGAAGCGCGCTGGCCGCTGACCGTCGGTCACCGGCGCCGCGTCAGTGCCTGTCGGTCTTTACCTCCTCGGCCTCGGTGGTGGCCGCCGGGGGGACCGGGGCGAAGTAACCGACGATCAGGAGCAGCAGGCCCACCCCGAGGAATGACACCACCCTGGCCACCGTCCCGGTGTTGCTGAGGTCGAACAGGAACAGCTTGACGACCACCACCCCCATCAGAGAAGCGCCGCCGACCCAGACGATCCGCCGGGCCGAGCGTCCGCCGACCAGCATCCCGGTCAGGCCGGCCAGCCCCCAGACGATGGACAGGGACGCTTGGAGGGTGGTGGACGAAGTCATCGACTCGAAGTCGAACGGGACCCCCGTCCAGTGGTGAACCGTCCGAGCCACGGTCATGGTCAACAGGACGAAACCGGCGATGGCCAGCCCCGGAGCCCAGTTTCCAGCGACGAAGTCCTCCAGTTGATGGTCCGTTTCGGAGTCGGCCAGTCTCTTCCAGGCCAGCGCTACGACCACCACCAGGACAGTAAGGATTTCCAGGGGGTTGAGCAGCGGCAGGTAGGTGAGTGGCGCGGCTTTGCCGTTCGACGTCAGGTTGATTGACAGCACTATGAGAGCAAGCGCCAGGACAACCGGACCCGCGCACACCATGAGATAGGTCCGCCAACGTGCTCTCAGGGGCCATCCCAACCCATCCCGCGCCAGCAATGTTCCACCCACCAGCGCCAGGACCGTCGCCAGCGCCGCGGTAATCGGCCACACACCGGCGGCGATTCGATCGACCTGCCAGTGGACCTCGGTACCGAGCAGAACAGCGAGAACCCAGTAGCCGGTGGCGTGCATCGCTGTCACGACCTGGGGAAACTCGCTCCCTCGTAGGCGCAGAACCGAGTAGTACACCACCAACGCAACGATCCAGGCCGCCCAGCCACTCGACTCGAACGGATGGTCTTGGAGAGCCAGCGCCAGGATCAACGCCGAGGACAGGGCGGGAAGCAGCAAGACCCCGCAAGTAATCAGCCTCGGCCAGCGGATCAGCGGCGCCGCCAGCGCCATTCCACCAAGAGAGACCGCAACGAACACGATCGACACGCTCAGCCGCGCATCCTCGGGAACCTGGCTGATGATCTCCACCAGCCCGCCCAGTAGCCACCAACCCAACCCCCAGAAGAGAAAGAACCAAGGGACATCCTTGCTGCCTTTGAACAGATCTTCCCTCCGGTCGATTATCCGAGAGGTGAACAATCCCGTGAGGGCCAGCAGCGCCGCCCCGAGGAAGTACCCGTTGATCAGAACCGTCGTACCGTCCGGATAAGGCAGCGAATCAAAAACATGGCTTAGGAAAACGCTTCCGGAGAGAAGTTGTAAGACACCGCCACCCACAACGAAGATGAAGAGGTGGTGGCGAAGGCCCACCCAAACCAGCATCGCCCCCTGCAAGGCCCACACCACCGAGGTGTACTGGGTGTCGAACACCAACGGTGCTGCGATCGCCAGGAAGGTCATCGCCAAAGCCAAGTAGATTTCGACCAGTACCCGCGATGCCTTACCGAACCGGTGGGCTACCACCGCAAACACTGCATGGATCACCGCCAGCGACACCGCGCTGATTGCCGTCCCATACTCGAAGTGATCGGTCAGAAGAAACTGGAAGCCGAGACCGATGAATGGAACACCGAATATCAGCGGGCTGGTCATCGGGTCCTTGATATCGGGAGGGCGCCGGGCGGCCATCAAGAGCGGGATCGTCATGTACAGGATTATCAGTAGGGCGATCAAGGGTTGAGTGGTCGCCCAGCCTTCTTCCTCATATCTGGACAACAGCCAGAAGGCGGTCAACCCAACGGTAAAGCCCAGACCCAGCAGATTTAGTTCCGGCCAGATCTTGAACCATGCCACCGCTACTATGGCGGCGCTCAGGATGACATAGAAGCCGAACACCAGGACGTGATCTTCTGCATCCGAATACGCCAGGACCGGGGCGAGAAAACCGCCGATTATGCCGAGTACCGCCAACGAACGGGAGTCCAGGGCAACGGCTAGTACACCGGCGCCGACGGTGATAATTATGACCGATACGGCGGCGACCGAAGCCGGCAGGAGGTCGTATACCGCGTGCGCCACGTACGTGGTCAGGTAGAGGACCGCAATCCCTCCTCCCTGGAGGCTCAACCCGTAGATCGCGTTGCGGTGGCGCAGGCGCCATCCCACCACCAGCAACAACACACCGAACAGCCCAACCAGAATGTGGCGCACCTCGATGGTAAGGGTGATCCAACCCTGTTCGAGGGCCACGCCGAGCAGGAACCCCAACCCGATGAGGGAGAGCAGGACCCCCACCTTGACGGGCACGTTGCCGGTGGTGGCCCAAGTCTTGACCGGCTCGAACAGTCGGGACAGGGCCCCGGACGAGGGATCTCGGTAACCGGACGACGGACCTCGGTAATAGGCAACGGGTGCGTACACTGCGGTCGGAACCTCGGCAGCGGACGGCGCCGCGGCCTCGACGGGTGACGGTTCGACTCGAGGGCATGGTTCAGGGTCGGCAGAGATGGGAGAAACATCGGACGGGAGCGTCGCAACAGACGGTGGTGGTTGCTCTCCGGCCGGCATGGAACGAGTGATGGGCCCACCGGCGTCGGTGACTACTTCCGTTGTGGTCTGAGCCCCTTCAATTTCTCGGACTCGGCGCCGCAGCTTCGCCACTTGGGCGATGAGCAACCCCACCAGACCTCCGAACAGGAAACCGCCACCGCCATCCAGCAACAAAGCTCCCAAGACCACACCAACGGCAACAACAACGACGGTCATGCCGACTGGTCTCGCATCTCTTCCCACCCTAGCGAACGAGCCGCACAGACAGGAGGCCGGGCCGCTTTTCCTCTGGCGGTGATAGGCCGTGCGCCGCGGGTATTGTCGGCGGCCTTGGGCCAGTGTCGTGTATCTCTTGCCGAAAGGCAGGAGCCGGGCTCTTCGCGGTGTTCGTCTTCGAGCGCAGGTCAGGAGTGGTGGCTAACACCCCACCCCAAACCCACCCACCGGGGGTTTATGAGGCGATCAAGACACCGGGTTTTCCCGTGGCAGCAGGCGAACAGGGAGGCGACTACTGGGGGCGACCGTGCCGCCTCTCCTGTCCGTGCACCTTCTTATGAACTCTCGGGAGGCCGGGCCGCAAAGTAGTCGACTTGGACTGCGCAGGCCTCCTCGACCAGGTGGGGTCCGCTCACCTCGATGTGACGCTGGCCGCTTTGGAGGATGTTGCGGCAGCCGACTCCCCGCATGGTCGGGCAGTGGTCGCTGATTCCGGTGATTGCCAGCAGGTCGTGTTCGGACATCGCATACACCGTCCGGTTGATTCCACCCCAGTACATGGCGCCGCTGCACATGGCGCAGGGTTCGCAGCTGGTGTAGAGGGTGGCGGTGGCGATCTGGTGAGGATCGAGGGTGGCGACCGCCCTGTTAATCAGATTGCTCTCGGCATGGTTGAGAGGGTTTTGTTCGGTGAACGTCGTGTTCTCGGCCTCGAGGAGGACGTTGCCTTGGGGTTCTGCGAGGAGAGCGCCGAACGCCATGTTCCCTTTGGCGGCCGCACTGGCCGAAAGTTCGATGGCTCGGCGAAGAAGCTGGTTCTCCAGCGCGCTCAGATCTGTGGTATCGGTTTCCGTCATGTCCTCGATGCTAAACGCAAGAGGTAGGCGATAGCGTCTCAGGAGACCTCTTCCTTGGACACCCAACCCTCACCCCACCAACCAAAATGGTATTCCCCTGCCACTACCATTCTCGGCGGCAGACGGGACCGCTCCATACCATTTGGGGCGTTATTCGATGCGGGCTGGGATGTGAAGGTCGCCGTGGTCGGCTACCGATTGGATTCCGGGGTTGGGGCGGGACATCCGATGTCGGCGTCGCAGTCGGCCGCTGGCCGGGGTTCGTCAATGAGGCGAGCGAGAGTAGCACCGACCATGAGGTCGTCGATCTGGCCGAACCCGTTAAGGCGGATGCGTCCGGCCCGGTCGATGACAACCAGACTCGGGGTGCCCCGCAACTGGTATCGGCCCATCGTGATAGGCAGGGCGGCCCGGCCGTCGTGGGCGTCGACGCCGACCGGGAAGGTGATGCGGTACTCGTATAGGAACGCTTCGAGTGAGACCGGGGTCATAGCGTCGTGGTGTTCAAACACGCAGTGGAGGCCAAGCATGGTGACGGCGTCGCCGAAGACGTGTTGGATACGCATAGCCTGAGGTAGTCCGTGGGAGACGCAACCTGGACAGAGCATCTGGAACGCCTCGATCACCACAACCTCGCCCCTGAGATCGGCCAGAGTCGGATTGTCGGCAGTATTGAACCAGCGGGTAATGGCTAACTCGGGAGCAACAGGGTATGCCGATTGCGTCCTCATCGGCGGTTACGCTCACGGCACGCCCCGCAACATGGGGGAAGATGCCAAACAGACGGGGTGATGACCGCGAGAATCTCCATAGGAGCCATGATAAGAACCGATGTCCCCGCGGAGCACGTTGTGTGCGTGAGAACCAACAGTGGGGCTCGACGACCACGCCGGCACCGGGCCACGCCGGAACTGGCTCTTCGTAGGGTTCAGGGATCGAGGTTTCGGGCGCGGCGAAGCCGACGGTGGACGCTGTCGGTGTGGTAGTTCCCGGGCCCGATATGGCACTGGGTCGCGGACAGGCTCCAATCCGGTGCGGGGGCGCGGCTCTTCAGCGAAGCAGAACGACGCCGAGGAGCGGCACGACGATGAACACTCCCAGCACATAGACCACGGCTAGCAAGCGCCGCTCAACTGCCACCCTGGCGAGGGTTTCAGCCCCACGGATAGGGATCTGCCGAAGGGCGGAGATCGGGTAGAACAGCAGGATCCCGCCGACATTGAACAGCGTGTGGACCAGCGCGATGGTGAGCGCTTCGGGCCGACTCGTGGCCAGAGCCGCCAGCAATGCCGTGATGGTGGTACCGACATTGGCGCCAAGGGTGACCGGGTAAGCGTTGCGCAGCGACAGAACCCCAGCCGCGGACAACGGGATCAGCAACGACGTGGTGATGCTCGATGACTGCACCGAGATCGTGATCAGCAACCCCACCAGCAGGGCCACCATACCGCTGCCTTTGCCGAGAGCCATGTTCAGGGACCGCTCCACGCGGTCGGCCACCAGACGGCGCATGTTCTTGGTTACGAACGCGAGCGCTACCAACACGCTCACAATCCCACAGACGACGAGCAGCGTGCCGAGCGTGTTGCCATCCGCCCCGAGGCCGTTCCACAGATCCTCAAGCCAGCCGACCGGCTTTTTGACCAACGCCTTTATCGGGCTCTTCCACTCGGTGCCGGCCGCACCGACCAGGGGCTCGCTGATTCGTTTCGCCAGGCTCGAAATGGCGCCGGTGAGCAACTCTAGCGGCAACAGGACTGCGACGATCACAACGTTGAAGAAATCGTGCACTGTCGCCGCTGCGAAGGCCCGCTTGAACTCGACAGACCGCCTCAGATGGCCGAGCGATACGAGCGTATTGGTCACCGTCGTGCCGATGTTGGCGCCCATCACCATCGGTATGGCGTGGTCGAAACCCAGCACACCGGAGGCCACAAGGCCGACTATGACCGATGTGCTGGCCGACGACGACTGCACCAGCACCGTTCCGAGAATCCCTACAAAGAGCCCGGCGAGCGGGTTACTAACGCTGGAGAAGAGGCTCTCCTGGATGTCGGCACCCAGAAGTTTGATGCCCGATTCGAGTGACGAGACGCCGACGAGGAACACATAGATCAGACTCACCACCAGCCCGGCTCTCACCAGCGGCGGCATCAATCGATCATCCGCCAAGCCATCACCCGCCGTAGTCGAGGTCCTCATGTGGTCGACATCGTCATAGGGTGTCGGCAGCCTGCGGTATTCGGCTGTCTTGTTGGCGCCTCTTGGGCGGGCTGCGCGTGGATGAGGCCGCCCTCGACCCATCCGGCTTCAGGGGACCCTTCTTTGCTCAAGCCCACGGAACTGAGATCCCAATGCCTCTCGGCCTTAAGTCCATCCGCACCCCCCGGTCGCGACTCCGGCGCGGCTAGCCGGATATGCTGGGCGAGGTTGAGACACCTTGTCACCTGGCCAAGCGTTCCTGTGCTCGGTCTCGCTGTAGCAGCTTGGGGGCCTGCGAAGTGAACTCTTTGTCTGTGCTGGCGCGGTCGATCTCGGCGCTTGGCGACTGCACGACGAGCTAGTTTGGGCTTGTGTGTTGAAGGCGGGCCACTGCCCGGACGTCATGGGCCATGTCGTGGGGGAGTCTCACGGTTGTTCGTTTGAGCACGACCACATGGTGTCGCGATGTCTCGGCATTGCCCCCGAGCCTACCGTGATTTACAAGGCCAAAAGATACATGTCCCATCCCGGCCGGAGGGAGGTACAGTTCCTGCCCCGGGGCACGGTCCCATTCCTAAAGCGGTGGGGTTTGGGGGCACATGACCAGCTCGGTAACGGCACTACGTTTGGACCGAGTCACATCCCACCGCGGTCAAGTATTTCCATGCCGGAATTCCGTTTCGGAACCGCTGGACAATATATAAATCAGATAAGACCCTGGCCTGCGGCTTTTCTCTCTAAACCGATACAGGAGTCTTAGAAAGCTCAGGCACTCCTTTGTAGAGACCTATCCCTAGCATGACGAGCCAGGCGTTTCCCAGCAGAACGGCCAGGGCGAACAACGTGAAGAAGGAACCGGCCAAGCCGTGGAGGGGACTCACCACGGCAACGAACACCAGGGACACCAAACAGGACACCAGCATGAGAACGGCGACAACTCTATGAGAGGGGGCGCGGATTCTCGTTATAAGACCCACGCCCAATCCTATGGACCCCAGAAGGAAGGCATAGAACCCCATCAGGCTCAATCCGGCATGAAATTTCAGAAGAATTACGGAAACAAGGTCCAGGAGTTGGGACTGATCGGGTCCGGTGCCTGCGCCGATGCCGTATTCCATAGTGTGGGTAGCCGTGTACAAGGCCGTCCTGTCGATTAGGGAGATAACGATTCCCACGCCGAGGGCCATGGCGCCGAACCTGGCGATGGTGTCGGTGGCGCCTTCTCCCACTACCACTCGGCGCAAGACCAACACGCCGTAAAGCTGCAACACCAGTCCGAGCACTCCCAGCATAGCGGCGAAGAAAGTAAGCGCCACGTGGTCCTGTATGGCCCGGCCCATTCCAATGAAGTCACCCGCGTCCACATAGTCGATCAACCCCAAGCCGGGTGTTAGCGAGAGCATTACAACCACCAGGGATGTGCCGATGATCAGTGACAATCCCCCTATCTTGTTCTGGGCCGTTGCCGTCATCTACCTTCCCTCCGAAAGATGGACATCCTTGGCGTTTCTGAGCATAGTGAGGCGGCTGGAAGGAGGGACAACGCGTGCGAGGCTATGGAGCAGTTGGCTATGGCGGATAACTGATTGTGGGTCGGGAGGGTTCCGATTGGAGGTTGTTTGCTCGCTCAGTTCGGCGAACACCGAGGCTGGCATTCGCGCATCAGGCCGTTACTGGAACGCCTCTGTCTTCCACTCCATTTCCCGACAATGACCCCGATAACGGGAGGTCGCTTTGCTTGGACAGCAATCCGGCGGAGATTCGCCCGGGAGTGAGGGGTAACTCGTCGAACCAAACACCCACGGCATCAAATAGGGCCGCCGACACAGCCGGGGCCAGCGGTATAAAGGGCAATACACCCTGCGTCGAACCGCAGCGACGAACTAACCGCCCTGGGCCACGCTCCACGTAAACCGCGGCGGCAATTGGATGCCGGATCGGCTCCGGATCGACGCAGCGCGCGTTTGAACAGCTTTCAGCACCTCGTCGGTGTTGATATGAGTTAGGTGGCGGTTGCGCATGAGCCACAACCCGTCGCACATGGTTGCTTCGATGTTCTCAGTCTTCATACAGAAGACCATATTCGCGATTGGATCGTGGAGCGGCTGCATATTGGCTGTCGAGGGGTTGACGATACATAGGTCGGCCTTCTTGCCCACCTCGAGCGAGCCGATCTCGTCTTCCCAGCCAAGAGCGCGGGCGCCGCCGATAGTCGCCATCTCGAGTACCTGCTCCGCCGTCATCACCTCAGGATCGCCGTGGACTCCCTTTTGCAGGAGCGTCGCGAGCCACATCTCGTCAGGCATCGAGTTTCGGTTGCTCGACGCCCCGGAATCCGTTCCGAGGCCCGTCACAACGCCGCGCTCGAGAAAGCGCATGATCTTTGGTACGCCCATGATCTTTAAACCAGCCGCCGGGTTATGCGACAGCTTGACGCCATGCTCAGCCATCAGATCAATCTCGCCGTCGTCCATATACAGGCAATGGACAGCGAGCAGGTTTGGACCGAGTAGCCCGAGCTGCTTCAGCAGGCGCACCGGCGTCGCCCCGCGCGTGCCCTGACAGTAGGCCACCTCGCCGGGCGACTGGCCTAGGTGCATGTGAATACCAGTCCGCAGCCGTGCCGCCGTTTCCGCGGTTCGCTCTACGAGATCGTCCGAGTTGTTAAACAGTGTACGAAGTCCCAACCACCAGCGAACGCGTCCCCCAGCTGCGCCATCGTGCCTGCGGTAGGCCTCCTCCTGAAGGGCGATGCACTCCGAGGGCGGAAGCTTCCAGCCAGCAGGCAGTCCTTCGCCGTCGTCCGTGATCGACAAACACAAAGCGCCTCTAATGCCCAGCTCCTCCACGGCTCGTACGGTCGGCGCCTGATGCTGAATACCGGCATCAGCGAAGGTGGTCGTCCCGTTGGCGATCTGCTCGATGCCGAACAGGAGCGTACTGATGTAGCTGTCCTCGGGCTCCAGGTTGCTCTCGTAGGGAAAGACCCTTTCGTGAAGCAGCGTCATCAAGTCAACGTCGTCGGCCAGTCCCCGCCCAAGCTGCTGCACCGTGTGGACGTGCGTATTAACAAACCCGGGTAGCACAAACCTTCCGCGGGCATCGACTATCTCGTCATCGCGATCCGGTGTCCACCCCGAGTTCTCCTCAATTGCCGCGATGTGGGTGCCATCGACTACGAGGACGTGGTCATCTAGGACCTGTCGTGCGGCGTTCATTGTGACAATCGTCGCGTTGCGGATCGCTACTCTGCCCATTGGTCTCTCCTTAAAGGGGAACGTTAGCCTTTGCACTCGTAATCGCGTCCAAACGGAGGCACCGTGCGGATCTCTTTCTGGGGGTACGGCTGCCGAATCGCCACGTCTGATTACCCGACCGAAAGGTGACGCCGCCGCAGCGACGTCGTGTAGCGAGATGGTCGGGCGTGCTCCCCGGTATCACATCGAACTTCCGGCACTCGCCACGAGCCTGCCTCCGACGTATACCGCCTTGGGGGGAAAGTGCTCCAGATCGGGTTGTACGAGAATATCGGCCCAGCGACCTGGCGCGACGCTCCCGATTTCGTGGTCAACGCCATAATGCGTAGCGGCGTTCAAGCTGGCCATCTGAAGCGCTCGCAGTGGCGGGACGCCGGCTTGCACCGCTGCGAGCAAAGCCTTGTCCACTCGACCTATCGGATCTGCCAGGCACAGGTGACGAGTGTCTACGTCGTGCGCGACAATCTCGTCCAACAACTCCGATAGCACATATTCTTCCTGCTCAGCCGAAATTGCCAGCGTCCGTCCGGCCCGGAGCGGCGCGGATATGCCGTTATCGAAAAGTGGGTTTTCGCAGAGTTGCGGCGCCCGCGATGGCATCTCGATTACTCGCCATGGAGCCTTTCGCCCATTGGCTTGTGCTCGACCTTTCGGGCCACCGTCTGTGTCCTCAACGACAGCGGTGGTTCCGTGGATTACGGCATTGAGAGCTCTCTCCTTTGACCCGTTGTGCGCCGGGCGCACCGACGAAGGTTGTATGAGCCCGGGCAAGGCATACATCCCGTCGCAGTCGACGATGGTCTTGGCCTCGCCGTCGTAACTCTCTCGGACTGCCACAATCTGTTCATCGACGATGGCGATGTCAGCAGGCTGAATCTCCTCTGAGTAGACATTGACAACCCGACAGTTCGCCAGCACTAGGTCGGCCGGGTACATCCCGAGCGCGGTCTGGATTCGCCGGTGCAGTGCGTCAACCTGCTCGGTCAAGCTACTTGCCATCACTACCCTTGCTTGCTGAACCGCCCTGCGGAATCAGCAAGGGCACGAACTGCTGAGTGGCAACGTCAATCAGTCCGCGATCGGTCATGCCGTAGTCAGGCAGAGTGGACAGAACGGTGGAGGTAATAGCTCTGAGGGGGCTTTCGAGCGTGCATCCCAACGTCTCGCGGGCGACGGTCTCGGCATTACTGATCGCTGACACCACTTCTTCGTACGGCGATTCCGAGACGATGCCTCCAATTCGCAAGTTCACGTCAGCGAGTACCGCGCCATCGGCCACGACGGCGTATCCCCCCTGAATCTTGGCGACGTGGTTGATTGCAAGCCACATGTCGGCGTCGGTCGCGCCTACGGCCACAATGTTGTTTGACGGCACAGATACCGAAGTAGCGATGGCCCCCCGCTCCAGTCCGAATCCGCGCGCAAAGGCCAGCGCAACATTGCCGTTGCGACCGTACCGCTCAACGACGCAAAGCTTCAACACGTCCTGAGCAGGATCAGACTCGACGCCTCCGTTGAACACTCGCAGCGTCGCACTGGCTGCAGCGTTGAACGCCGCGTCTTGGTCGTTGACATCAACAACCCGCACTACCACGCGTGACACGCCGTCCGGAGTAGCGATCTTGAGGGTTTCGGGCTGAAATGAACGGTGGAGGCGAACGCTTTCACGGTAGCTCTGTGGGAATTCGGATCTCGTAATATCGGCTATCAACGTGCCGTTTCGAGCAACGATCCGCCCACTCGTGATAACCGTTTCCGGCGGGAAAGAGTCGAGCTCCCGCACCAACAGCACATCCGCCATCCGACCCGGCGTGAGGCTGCCGATTGTGTTTGCCTTCCCGTAATGCCGCGCCGTGTTGAGCGTTCCCATCCTCACCGCATCGACGGGCGGGAGACCCGATCCGATCGCGACCTTCAATGATCGATCCAGGTAGCCGAATCCATCTCCAACAATGCTGCTGACACTCATGTTGTCAACGGCAAAATGGAGGTGACGGGTCGGGATTCGCTCGCCGCGGATGTAGTCGAGGAGTCCGTTGCTGAGATTCTCCCTACCTGCCGACTCGACGGTGAACAGCGACAGGCCGCGCCGCAACCGTGGAAGAACATCGGAGGCGATCATGACGCAGTGGTCGTCCCGGACACCAGCCGCCACATAGGCGTCGATGGCCGCCTCTTGGGCGCGTGGCAGATCTCCTCCGTGGCCGCTAACCCTCTGACCGAGAGACAGACAGAGTGCGATTCTGGAGAGATACTCGTCGTCCCCGGCCAGGATCTTAGAGGAGACTGTCTCGCCAAGTCCGACGCATTCCGGCCATGAGAGCATCATCTCTAGGTCTTCGATACCCAGCTCGTACGCAACGGTCTCGCGAGCTGGATCAAGGGGGGAGTAAGAACCGATAGTGAAGTACGCCCGTAGTGGCAGCCCCTCGAATGCCTCGATCAGTCCTCGGACCGCTTCTGGACCGCCGGTCGTGAGGACATTTGTCGTGTCGACGAACACTGTCGTCGTACCCAGAGGCACGAGCACGCGTGCAAGTTCCCCGGGCCACAGGGACGTAGCGTCGACGTGCATGTGGGCATCGATGAGCCCAGGGAGCGCGTACAGGCCGTCGCAGTCGACTACTTTTGTAGCCTTGCTGACTGCGCCACGTTCGGTGGACACGATCGTATCCCCGTTGATCGCGATATCGGCCCGATGGATTTCACGGGACCAAACGTTCACAAGCCGACAGTCTTTCAGCAAGAGCGTTGCTATTCCAGCCCGCGAACGCTTTATCACGACCGCCAGCTTCGCTCGATCACGGAAAACAGGATCGGCGCGATCGCATCAAGGCCATCCCGCTCTTTGGACGTTGTCCATACGCGCCTGGCCGACAGTGGCGTTGCCACGTTACGAGCAGTCACGCGCTGACCACCACTCGGCGTGGGTGCCAGACGAGATATGGCGACGGAACTGGAGCGTGCCAAACCACACGACGGCTGATAGCTGGCTGCGGTTGTGATGTCCCATGATCCTCGCTGTTCAGAACGCGGAGAAACGCTCTCGAGCCCGCCGATGCAAGGAGGACACGAGAGCGAAGGCAACAAACGACATCCCCGCGGTTATCACAGCAACGGTCCAGCCACGGGCCGGATGAGAGTACGTGAGGCGGCTGTTGGCGAACAGCTCGCCGAGCCCGCCGACGCCGGTGATGTACTCGGTGGCCATTCCACCAAGAATGGCAATCGTTACGGACAGGCGCAGCGCTGTAGTGGCATTCGGCACGGCACTCGGCACAGCCAGGTAGAGAAGACGTGTCCACCGCGAGGATCCCACTACGCGGAATACGTCATCACTCCCGGGCGGTATGTTGCGCAGCCCACTGTCGACCAGTGCGTAGGTTGGAAAGAACGAGATAATGCCGGCGATCAGCAGAGTCGTCCGCGGCCCGTAGCCGACGACGCTGGCTGTGACTGGAATGACAGCGATGATCGGCACCGATCGCAAGAAGAGCGCTGGCAGCTCGACAAGACCGCCAAGCACCACCGACCACCAACCGGCGATAGCCAGTATCGAGCCGAGGATGACTCCCAACACCAGGCCGATTCCGGCCGTGCGGAGTGTTTCGAGCGTCGCCTGCACATAGTCTCCCGGATTCTCGGCTAGCTCTCGGAATACGTCGGCTGGCGAGGACGCCACGATTACGTCTGGGTTTGTGATCTCGATCGCCAGCCACCAACCCCCAATAATCAATGTGGCCCAAACCGCGACGCCGATGAGGTTTCGAGCCCGTTCACCACCACGGCGCGGCTTGCCACCCGGGGCGGTGCCGCCCACTGTCCCGTCCCCTCCGCTGGGCGCAACGGTCCTCGTCATGCGAATTCCCACTGCGCCCAGCGCCCTAGAGCGGTGAATACCAGGAGTGCGGTAACAGACAGCGCGGTCGCGATGAGGGCCGCGGACCAAAGCAGGCCAATCTGAAAGTTGAGCATGCTTGAGGCAAGCAGATTGCCGAGGCCTGGGTCCGCCCCGAACCATTCGCCGAATAGAGCACCGAGCACAGCACCTGGGGCCGCCAACCGCAACCCATCAGCGATACCAGGGATAGCCGCGGGAACACGTACCCGCAAGAATGTGGTGAAGCGCCCGGCTCCATAGCATTTCATTACGTCAAGGAGCGAGCTGCGCGCCGCTGAGAAAGCTGCCGTGGTGGCTATGAACATCGGGAAGTAGCTGGCCATGGCCGATATGAGAACCTCGACCGCGTCCTGACTGAACATTGTGACCGTGACCGGCGCAAGAACAACCAGTGGCATCGCGTTGAGAATCGTGGCGAATTGAGTTACAAACCCCCTTTGTCGCGGCAGTAGCTGTGTGATCACCGACATCAGCGTTCCGAATGATATTCCCAGTGCAAAGCCTTTCACGATCGGAGGCAGCGACGCCCTAAGTGCCCGCGTCAGAAGGTCTTGCTGATCCACCAACGTCTCGATGACACGCGTAAGCGGAGGCCAGGTGAGGCCTAGCGTTCCCAAGCGTCCCGCCAATTCCCAAGCACCTATGGCCAAAAGCGCACCTACGACGCCAAAGAACCACCGACTGGCGCCACTTGGGTTGGTCGACGCGCTCACGGCTCCTCCCGCTGGGTCGCAACCGGAGAGGCACCAGGTCTGCTGTTTGTCGTTGGCGCTGCTTCGTCGCGGAGCTCTAGAGCCTCGACACTCTGTTCCTCAACGAGAGCCTCGGTAAGGTCGTCGACGATTTCATGAAACTCGGTGCTACGGGCCGTTTCCGCGGATCGGGGGCGATCAAATGGGATGTCTCTAATGAGGCGCACGCGCCCGGGTCGATCCGTCATTACCACGACGCGGTCAGCGAGAAAGACGGCTTCGTTCACGTCGTGGGTGACAAGCAGGGTCGTCACAGCACTTCTAGTCCAGATGCGCTGCAACTCGACGTTTAGCCGACGGCGGGTAACTGCATCAAGCGATCCGAATGGCTCGTCAAGCAAAAGCAGATCTGGCTCGAGAGCGAGCGCACGCGCTATCGAGACGCGCTGACGCATTCCTCCAGAGAGAGCCCGGGGACGCGTTCGCTCGAATCCTTGGAGGCCGACGAGTTGCACAAGCTCGGCAATTCGGTCCTTGTCCGTTGACAGGCGTGCCGCTTTGAAAGGCAGCGCGATGTTGGCTTCGACGCCGAGCCAAGGCATGAGAGCGTCGTCCTGGAACGCAACTCCGAGCCGATGCGCCGACACCGCCTCCTCCGGCGGCTCACCGTCAATGGTTACGTAACCTTCGGTCGGAGCCTCAAGGGCGGCAACCACGCGCAGTAGTGACGACTTCCCACAGCCGGAGGGTCCGAGAACGGCGACGAACTCCCCACGCCCGACGTCCAGGCCGAAGGACTCCAATGCTGTGAGAGTGTGCCCTTTCTCCGTCGGATACCGCAAGGTAACCGACCGCACCTCGACCGCCTTATCGCCACTCACGGCTTCGTCCATGAAAACCGCCACGTGTCTCTCTCTCGGCAACTCTCACCGCTGAATCGGAGATGACCGCGTGGGAGGGGCGGCGTTGTTGCGGAGACTGCGTACACCCCAGACGAGTCCCAATGGCATGCGGACCTCACCTCGTCACGCATATGCCTGCTCCGCTCCTGGGGACATTTGACTGCGAGACCACGGCGACTTTACACTCCGCGTAGATTTAAGGGTAGATTAACGTAGAGTAAACCCGATGAACATCCAAGTCAAGTAGCGGTCCCAAAAGACCGATGCGGGTTGAGGTAAAGACCTGAACATTCCCAGCCTGCCCGAAGAGAAAGGTTAATCATGGACTTAATGGAACGACGTCAGTTCCTTCGCCTTCTGGCAACGGGAGGTGCCGCTATTTCTCTTCCGGGGCTGCTCGCAGCGTGCGGCGGCGACGATGCACCCATCGCCACCACCGGCGCGCCGGCCACCACCGCTGGTGCAACTACGACTGCTGCGCCCGTGGTAATCCAGGCCACGACGACGGTGGATCTGGCGCTTTCATATCTAAAGACGGTCGAGTTCGCTGGCTACTACCTCGCTATCGAAAATGGGTTCTACGACGAGGAAGGGATTGCTCTCCAGCTGTTCCCTGGTGGGCCCAACGCCCCGGCATCAGAGCAGCAGGTCGCCAGCGGCAATACGAACTTTGGTTCCGTACCCACGGAGAGTTTGGCGTCGGCCGTGAAGGCGGGATCGGACCTCGTCGGCATCGGTGCCCAGCTGCAGTCAAATATGAGCGCCTTCATGTCCCTTCCATCCAACCCAGTCAGGACCATGGAAGATCTCGTCGGAAAGAGAATTGGGAGCGGGAAGGCATTCGAGGAAATCTACCGTGAGCTGTTCAGGACCCACGGCCTGCCTACCGGACCAGACGAGTTCATCTATGTTCCCGTAGGGCGCGACCCGACGCCACTCCTCGAGGGTCAAGTCGATGTCTTCGCAGGATTCATGAGTAACCAGGCGCTTACGATTGAAGAGATAACCGGCGAGCCCGCCGTCCTTCTCAAGCAGCAAGACTTCGGCTTGCCTCTCTATACCGGGAACATCACGGTCAGGCGCTCGTTCCTCGAGGAGAACCGCGACCTTGTAGTCAGCTTCCTCCGCGGCACAATCAAAGGTTTCGAGTTGAATCTGAGAGATCCCGTGCCAGGAGCGGTACTCACCACCGAGAAGTACGGCGCCGATCTCGGCATGACTCTCGCCAAGGAAACACGAGCCAACGAGATCTACATCGAGGCGTCGCAGAGTGATCTAACGCGGGAGAAGGGTCTGTTCTGGGTGGATCTTGACTTCATTCGCGGGCCGATCTACGAAGGCCTGAAGTTCTTCGGGCTAGAAGACCTTCCCGATCCATCAACCTACTGGGACCTGTCGGTGCTGGAGGAGATCTACGGAGACACGAACCACCTGCTGTGACCCCAGCCATGTGCAATGATCCAACACACGGCTAGAAGGCCACCTGGAGGCCGAGGACCGTTCGAGGCTCCCTCCGGGGATCACTACCCGGGTCTCATAGCAGCGACCTGGGTAGTGATCCCGCCTGTACGACATCAAACAGAAGGCTGGAGGTTCAGCATCCGCCCATAACCGGCATTTCGGCCATACCCCGCACTCCCCAGGGACCCCTCGGATCAGGGATTTCCAGGATCACGCTCTCCACCCGCCCGGGGATGTCTCCTATCCCGGGCATTAAATTAGGTACTCAGGTTGGGATTGAAGATCCTCCCGTCCTTCGCCAGGAGTTGCTCGGTCACCGCGTACCCATGGGCCTGTGCCACCGCTCCCTCTATCTGTCCTTTCACCAACCCCGGATTGATAGCCTTTCCGACATCCACGGCACACACAACCGACTCCACCTTCAGGTGCCCGGTGTCCACATCGACGATCACATCCACCGCCTCCGCCATCCATCCGTAGGCGAAGTTGATATCGCCCGCGCCGGTGTCGGGATCCATGGGTTCGGTGGGCGGCGGTGTGAACCGGAACCTGCCGAGGGCGGGCCGGTCTCCGTCCAGCCACCATTTCTGGGCTTCTTCGGTGGCGCCCAGGATGGAGTTGCCCGCCATCCAAGTCATCCGCGAGGCGGAAGCCGACCCCGCGTCGCCGCTGGTGGCTGTGTCGGAATAGTGGGTCTCCACCGCATCGACAGGCACTCCTGCGGCCTCGGCGGCCATCTGGGCAAACACGGTGTGTGCGCCCTGTCCCACGT
Source organism: Acidimicrobiia bacterium (assembly GCA_965261135.1). Lineage (GTDB taxonomy): Bacteria > Actinomycetota > Acidimicrobiia > Spongiisociales > ZC4RG35 > Bin76. Next base: position 2,076,055 of record OZ253443.1, on the reverse strand, counting down.
CCGCTCCGGCGTGATACAGCACCACCCGCTCCACTTCCTCGTCCCCCCACAGTTCGACAGCCGCCACGCATCGCTCCGGAAACCCGAAGGAAAACCCGATGTTGTTGAATCCGCAGGCGAACCCTCGCCCTCGGCGCTGGCGGGAAGGATCGGGGGGTATGGATCGAAACACGGAAAACGGCGGGAGGTCGGGCTGGGGAGAATCTTCCCAATCTGCCCGGTCGGCGCAGGCTTCGATGACTTCGGGAAGGCTCACCACCGACGGAATCGGCTCGCCCCAAGCGGCCACGTCACCTTCCTGGTAACAGTTGAGAAGACGAAGGGCGACCGGATCCATGCCCAGTTCCGCGGCCAGACGATTCATCTGTCCTTCGGCGGCCAGCGCCCCCTGGGGCGCCCCGAAACCTCGAAAGGCTCCGCCGGGCACCGAGTGCGTGTAGACCACCCGAGAATCCACGTGAATGTTGGGAACCCGGTAGGGACCCACCGTGCACAGGTGCATGTTGCCCAGCACTTTGTCGGAGGTGTAGTTGTACGCCCCCGCATCCAGCCATCCCTGGGCCTCCACCGCCGTCAACCGGCCTGCGCGGGTGGTGCCCCAGCGAGCGTGGATAACCGCCCGGTGCCGCTTGTGGTGGCCAAGGATGCTCTCCTCCCGGGACCACACCGTCCGCACGGGCCTACGGATTCCCCTGCGGGCCAGCTTTTGGACCGCCAGGGCCAAGACGATCTGAAGTGACATGTCCTCCCGCCCCCCGAACGCTCCCCCTATCGCCGGGTAGATCACCCTGATTTGCTCGGGATCCACGTCCAGGGCATGGGCGATCTGCGCCTGATCCGCGTGCGTCCACTGCCCGGCGATCTCCACGGTGATCCGGTCCAGGTGGTCCAGGTAGGCCAGGGCCGCCTCGGGCTGCAGGTAGGCGTGTTCTTGATGGGGGAGCTCATAGGTGCCTTCCACTACCACATCCGCCGCTCGCCATCCCTCTCCATGTCTCCCACCCGGAACTTGAGCTGCTTGTAAGTGTTGGTGTTCAGCCCGTTCTCGGGATGCACCAGTGGGGAGCCCGACAGTGCCGCGTCCAGGTCGGGCGCCAAGGAGAGGTCCTCCCATTCCACCCGGAGGCGCTTGGCTCCCTCGTCGGCGGCCTGGCGGGTTTCGGCCACCACCACCGCTATGTGGTCTGCTTCCCAACGACTTATCTCCGGTGGAACGTCGCTGCGGCCCGTTCCTCCCAGCCCCACCAACACCGGCTGATCGTTACGGGTCAGCCCGTATTCGTTGATGGGAACGTCGGCGGCGGTTACCACTTCCACCACTCCCGGCGTGGCCAGGGTTGGGGAGATATCCATCGCCAGCATGCGGGCGTGGGGGCGTTTGCTGAACACCACCTTGGCGTGCAGGGCGTCGGACCGGTGGAGATCAGCCGGGTAGAGGGTTTCACCGGTCACCTTGGGGAAGACATCGGTCCGGGGGGCGGATATTCCGATGCTCATGACTGGGCTCCGGCGGTCTCTGCGCTGGCCTTGGCTACCGCTTCGATGATGGGGTAGTAGCCGGTGCAACGGCAGAGGTTCCCCGCCAAGGCGGTGATGATCTCCTCGGTGGTGGGAAGGGGGATCTCTTCCAGGAGCTTGGTTGCCGACATAAGGAAACCGGGGATGCAATAGCCGCACTGGACGGCGCCGGTCTGGCAGAAGGCGGCTTGCACCGGGGTTAGCCTGCCGTTGGCCAGGCCCTCCACGGTGACGATCTCCGCCCGGTGGGCCCGGAAGGCGGGGGTCAGGCAGGACAGGGCGGCCTCGGAATCCAGAAAGACCAGACAAGCGCCGCATTCTCCCTCCGCGCACCCCTCCTTGGTCCCGGTCAGGGGCGACCCCGAGGCTGGACCCGCCTCATCCCGCAACCAGTCCAACAGAGTCAGGTCGGAGCCGCTCCGAGTGATCACCTGTGTCCCGTTGATCACCGACTCGATCGGATCGCCCGGCCGGTGGGAGTGGGATTCGGCCAGGGTTGCGCGCCGGGATGATCCGAAATGGATGGGACGGGAGGGAACCTTGCTCCGCTCGTCGCCGTTTGCCAAAGCGGTCAGCCCCCGGCGGACCATCACCTCGGTCATCCTCCGCCGGTATTCGGATGTCCCCCGTACGCCGGTTTGGGGATTGATTCCTTCCGCGGCGGCCGCGGCGGCCGCCGAAATAGTCTCTTCGTCCAGTTCCCGGCCCACCAGCACCTGTTCGGCTCCCGGTGCTCGGACGATCACCGGCGCCACTTTCCCCAGGGCGATCCGAGCCAGAGTGGTGACACCGTCGATGTCGCGTTCGATCACCATAGCCACATGCACCACCGAGATGGCCTGTGCCATCCGCTGTCCCAGTTTTAGGAAGAGACCGGATTGGGCGTCGGTGAGCCCGGGGAAACTCACGCCGGTAACCATCTCGTCGGAGGAAAGTACCGTCCGCCGGTCCCCGGTGTAGAACTCGCCCAGCGCCACCCGGCGCTCTCCCCTCTCCTCCGAGCAGATGGTCAGCCAAGCGTCCAGGGCGGTGAGAGCGGAGATAGTGTCGTGGCTGAGCTGGCCGTCACCAGGTTCCCCGCCACCGTAGAGCGGGCAGGCGCTCCCACCTCCAGTGACGCCTGCGCCAAGGGAAGCGCTCGATCCCAAAGGATCTCCGAGGCGACGACATCGGCGTGGGTAACCAGCGGCCCCAGGTGAATGACCCCCCCGACATCCTGTTCGATCCGGTCCAGTCCCTCCACCCGGGAGATGTCCACCAACACCTCTACCTCCGGCCGAGAGCCGCGGCGCATCTCCAGCACTAAGTCGGTCCCCCCGGCGATCAACCGCGCCTGTTCGCGGTAGGAAGCAAGCAGCGCCAAGGCTTCATCCACAGAAGAGGGCGACTCGTAGCGGTTGGCCTGATCCGCCCGGTACTGAACGTCGCCCAACCGGTACTTAATCCCGCTTAACAAGCCGCTAGAGCCCAAACTGGGGCGAATGCTTTGCGAGGCCCTTCGGGTTGTGTGGTATTTGGACTCCAGCCCCACCCACCGGTCGAACATCGAATGTGTCTTCCCGTGGTACCCATAGGCATTCCACTTTTGCGTCAGTCCCCTTACGCGGTTGGCACGATCACTGCAAACCCGAAACACAGCGATGTTTCCAAATGTGGAGTCCCCCCTCTGTTATATGTGGATCCCTCGCGGAGAACCTCTGCTAAGTTGCAGGTCAGGGGTGGTGGCTAACACCGCACCTACAACCTACCAATAGCAACCATAGAACAGATTGAGACAAAGAGGTAAAGAAGATGATTAGCAGATCTAGGTGTTTGATCTGGGTCACCGCGCTGGTCATTGCCGCGGCGGCCTGTGCGAGCGAGACCGAAGATGAGCAGTCGCCAACCACCACGGCGACCACGCAGGCGCCGGTGGAGCAACCACCGAGCACGCAGACCGCGAGGGTCACGACCACGCTTGCATCCCTGAAGACCGCCGAAGCGGCGATGAAAGCGGCCGAGGAGGCGATGGTGGCCGAGGCGGAAGCAAGAGCGACCCGGGCGGCGACTGCGGCGGCAGCCGCGACTGCGGAGGCTGCGATGGCTATGGAAGAGGCTGATGCGGCAACGGCGGCAACGACCACGCAAGCAGCGACGACACCGACTGCGCCGCCGGAGGGCTTCAACCAGATAGGAGGTTCCGCCACGGTCAACGACGCCCCCTATGACCTGACCTTCTTCGAGCACTACGGCGTCAACCCGTTCGTCGACACCGAGGACGATCACCTGTCCACCTTCGCCATAGATGTGGACACCGCGTCCTACGCGGTGGCGCGTTTCTTCGTACAGGACGGTTATCTACCCGATCCGGCTTCGGTGCGGGTGGAGGAGTTTGTCAACTACTTCGACTACGACTACGAGACGCCGACCGAGGGGGCCTTCGCAATACACATCGAAGGCTCGCCTTCGCGTTTTGGCAACGAAAGACACTGGCTCCTGAGAGTCGGACTGCAGGGTGAGACAGTCCCCGAGGAAGAGCGCAAGGACGCCACACTGGTGTTCGCCATCGATGTCTCCGGTTCCATGGATCGCGGGGACCGCCTGGGCCTGGTGAAGGAGTCGCTGGCGCTGCTGGTTGAACAACTTCGCCCGAAAGATGAAGTTGGAATCGTGATCTATGGGAGCCAGGGAAGGGTCCTGCTGGAACCGACCGACGGGGGAGAGAAAGAGTCCGTCATTGGCGCTATAAATGCTCTTCAACCAGGTGGATCTACGTACGCGGAAGAGGGTTTGAGGCTTGCCTACCAGATGGCGGCCGAGCGGGTACAGCCCGGACGCATCACTCGTGTGTTTCTCCTCTCCGACGGGGTGGCCAATGTCGGCCGGACCGGAGCGGCCTCCATTCTCAGAGAGATCAGATCGTACGTTGACCAGGGGGTGACGCTCACCACGATCGGATTCGGAATGGGGAACTTCAACGACGTCCTCATGGAACAGATCGCCAACGACGGGGACGGCACGTATCACTACGTGGACACCCTGAGAGAGGCGAGGCGCTTGTTCGTGGACAACTTCGTCGGCACGCTCCAGAACATCGCCAAGCAGACCAAGGTCCAGGTGGACTTCAATCCGGAGGTGGTGAGGAGTTGGCGGCTCTTGGGTTATGAGAACCGGGCGATCGAAGACGAAGAGTTCCGCGACGACACGGTGGACGCCGGCGAGGTCGGTGTGGGCCACAGCGCCACCGCGTTGTACGAGATGAAACTGTTCGATGACGCGGATGGCGTTCTGGGGACCGTTTACCTTCGCTACGAGGACCCCGACAGCGGGGAGGTCAGCGAGATCGAGCTCTCGTTCCAGAGGAGCGAACTGGTGACGGACTTTGAGGCGGCGTCCTCGAGTTTCCAGTTGGCGGCGGTGGTGGCCGAGTACGCGGAGGTCCTCCGCCAGAGTTACTGGGCACAGGAGGGCAGTCTGGCCGAGGTCGCCGCCGAGGCGGTCCGGATGTTGAGGATGGCGCCAGAGGATGCCGATGTTGCGGAGTTCGCCGTGTTGACTGGGTGGGCCGAGCAGATAGCAGCAGAGATGGAAGACGACCGCTAGGCGGTCGAGCCTATGACTTGACAGGCTCCTGAAAGGAGAGTCGAGTGCTCGGCGCCGTGCTGCCTTGGAGAAAAGACCGAGCCGATTCGCGTGCGGGTGGGGGAGGCTGTGTGCGGGTTCAGATCGGAGAGAAAGCGCGGGCGCTAAGTGGTTCGTTCTCCGGAGCCTCGTGCTCTATGCGGTCTCTGTCTTGGTGATGCCCTTGACTATGTAGTTTTCACCGGTTACCACGGTGCCTTGCCCGCTGATAACGGCCATTCCGCCCACGGTTGTCTTGTCTCCCACCATGGCGCCGTCCTCCACGGTTGCCCGGTGTTCAATGATCGCCTGTCCGCCCACTATTCCTGCCGATCTCACGGTGGCGCCGTCCCGCACTATCGCCTGGTCCAGCACCGCCCCACCCTCCCGGATTTGAGCGTTGTCACGTACTTGGGCGGAACCGGCCACCCACGACAAGTCGGTTATCAGAGCCCGACCGCTTACCGTGGCGTTTTCCAGCACCAAACCATTCTTGAGCACCTTGGCCTGGTCGAGTGCCTTCGCTCCCTCTTCCACCCAGCAGTGTCCCCGTTGGGAGAGGTTGTACGGTCCGGAAACCAGCCCACCGCGGTCGCCCTTTCTGACTTCCATGTTCTGACCGCGGGAAGTGCTGAAATCCCTGAGAGCGATCAGCCTATACAGACCATCGGCCTCGGGCTGCAGTCGGTATTTCCTTGCCATTTCTACCTCAGTAGGGAGACGACATTATCTAGCTGCACACGGACATGCTCTTGCCATGTATCCCAGATAGGCCTGGGTCGGGCCGCCTTTGCATCGCGCCATTAGTTTAACGGGGTTTGCCGGCGAATAGAACCGGAAAGAGCACTTTTCAGGCTACCGGGATGGTGCGTGCGAGTCCTTGCAGCGCTCGGAAGACTTCTTCACCGATGCCTCTCTCGTCCTCGTCGAGAAGATTGGACATCACCTTCAGAGTCCATTCCATGAGAGGGCGATTGCGCAGCCCGGTGTGAGCCAGAGTGCGCATCACCACCGGGCGTCCGATCAGCTTCACGAAAATGCGGGCCGTGCGGTAGTAGAGGCCGTACTCCCGGTCCAGGTATTGGGGATATCCCAGCAACACCCCGGGGTCCTGTGTGGCCACCGCCTCACCGGCCAGCTCGGCGGCGATGCGTCCAGTCTCGTAGGCGTAGGCGATGCCTTCTCCGTTCCACGGGTTGATGGCCGCCGCCGCATCTCCGATCACCAGCCAGTTGGGTCCAGCCAAGGGCGAGCGGGAAAAGGACATCTGCAGGGCGCCGCTCACCGGATCGGTCAGCCGCGTCTCTTCGGAGAATCCCCAGTACTCGGGTGCGGCCTCGACCCAGTCCGCCATCATCCTGGTGGTATTCACCTGTTTCCACCGCTTGAAGGTGGACAAAAGCCCCACCCCGACATTGACCGTCCCGTCACCCAGCGGGAACACCCAGCCATAGCCGGGCATGGTGGCGCCCGAACTGTCGCGGATATCCAGTTGGCTCTCCAGGAACGGATCCGAGGACCGGGGGCTTTGGTAGTACCCGCGGGCGGCCATGCCCAGGGGGTAGTCCTTTCGGCGGGTGACTCCGAGATGGCGTCCGAAGCGGTTGAGGGCGCCGTCGGCCACTATCACCACTTTGGGCCGCACCGTCTCCATCGAGCCGTTGGCTCGCAGTTCCACACCCTCCAATGACCCGTTGTTCACCAGGGGGCGGGCCTCGGTTTGTTCATGGATGGTCACCCCTTGGCCGCGGGCCAGGTCCGCCACCTGCTGGTCGAGTTCCCGACGCCGGATCACTCCTCCCCAGTCGGGGAAACGGGAGTGGTCGGGCCAGGACATCTCCAGCATCAAGTCGTCACCGGCGTAGGAGCGCAAACCGGTTATGCGGTGAAAGCCGGGCACCGAGAAGTCGAAGCCCATCTCGGCGAGTTGGTAGACGGCCCGGGGGGTCAGCCCGTCGCCGCAGGTCTTGTCGCGGGGAAACGACTTGCGCTCCACGAGGGTCACGGCGTGGCCGTCTCTGGCCAGCCAATAGGCGGCGGCCGACCCGGCGGGACCCCCTCCCACCACCAACACTTCAGCGCCGTTCATCATCCTCAAAAGATAGCCGTCATCGGGGTGTCTCCCGCCGCTCACACCTGAGGAGTCGCGGATTTCGGACCGGGTAGCCGGGTGTAGGATTTTTGCCATGGCTAGGGCGGCTATTCCCCATACCACCGTATCGCGGTTGCCTCTTTATCTGTGGTGCCTGGATCAACTCCCGGCCAACCAGGAAACGGTGTCGTCGGGGGAGATCGCGGCGGCACTCGACATCAATTCTGCGAAGGTTCGCAAGGACTTCTGGTATTTGGATTGTGAGGGCCGCAGGGGTGTGGGATATGACATTCTGTCGCTGGTCTCCCAGATCGGCGCGGCGCTCGGGCTCAACGTCCCACGCAACATTGTCATCGTCGGGATGGGGAACCTCGGCATGGCCCTCGCCCACTACCAGGGCTTTGCCAATCGTGGGCTTACCCTGGCGGGTTTGTACGACATCGATCCTCACAAGATCGGCAAGTCGGTGGGGGGGATGGTGATTCGTCATCCCGACCAACTGGCCGAGGACGTGGCCGAACAGGGGGTTTCCATCGGGATCATCGCCACTCCGGCCCTGGCTGCGCAGGGAGTGGTTGAACGGCTGGTGGCGGTGGGGGTGACGTCGATCCTCAACTTCGCGCCGGTGGTGTTATTCGTACCACAGGGGATAACCCTCCGCAGGGTGGATGTGGCCACCGAATTGCTGATCCTGGGTTACCACGAGTCCAACTTGAGCTAAACGCGATTGAGGTAGGAGATAACCATGGAAATCACGGCTATTCGTGCATGGCGTGTCGACCTCCCCCTGGTCGAGGGCCGGTATACGTGGTCCGACGGACGGTTCGTTGAGGTTTTCGACAACACGGTCGTTGAAATTGAGACCAGCGCCGGAATATCGGGATATGCCGAGAGTTGCCCTCTGGGTCCCGCCTATCTACCGGCTCATGCCTTGGGAGTACGGGCGGGCCTGGCGGAGTTGGCCCCTCATCTCGTCGGGAGGGATCCTCGCGACCTCAACGAAATATCCAGGATCATGGACAGTTCGCTGCTCGGCCATCCGCATGCCAAGGCGCCTCTGGACATCGCCTGCTGGGACATTTTGGGCAAAGTGACCGGCCTTCCGGTGTTCACCCTCTTGGGAGGTCGAGCCCAAGAGGATGTGGTGCTCTATCGCGCCATTTCCCAGCAGCCACCGGACGAGATGGCGGCCAATGTTGACAAATACCGTCAGGAGGGGTACAGCCGGTTCCAATTGAAGGTGGGAGGGAGTCCAAACGATGACATCGCCCGCATTCATGCCGCTCGGCAGATCCTTTCTGAAGAAGATGTGCTGGTAGCCGATGCCAACACCGGTTGGACGCGACATGAAGCGGCCCGGGTGGTCGACGCCGTCGCCGGGCTGGACGTTTACATCGAGCAGCCCTGCCCGACCTTTGCCGAGTGCCTATCCATCCGAAGGCGTACCGCCAAACCCTTTGTGCTCGATGAGACCATCGATGGCGTTGAGATGCTGACCAGGGCGTTGGCGGAGGATGCAATGGATGTCATCAACCTCAAAATTTCAAAGGTTGGTGGTCTGACCAAAGCACGCCTCATGCGTGACATCTGTGTCGAGTCCGGGATACCGATGATCATCGAGGACCCGTGGGGATCCGACATCACCACCGCGGCGGTGGCTCACCTGGCGCAGTCGACTCCCGAAGAGTTCACCTTTGCGGCCACCGACTTCAATTCCTATGTGACGGTCTCGACCGCCAGCGGCGCTCCCCGGCGGGTGTCGGGCAGGATGAGCGCCCCCCGCCGACCGGGACTCGGGATCGAGCCACGCTTCGAAGTGCTGGGCGAACCGGTGCTGGAGTTCTCGGCTTGATTCTCAGAGTCGACTGAACGGCGCCGACCTTACCAATGGACTGTCGGCCTGGGGGTCAGGACTGACCGTCGACCAAGGCGTCGAGCGCGATTCCGATCATCCGGCCCACCGCATTCCTCACCACATCTCGATGGGGGTTGTACTCGGTCATCGCAAAGTCCCCATCCACAAAAGCGTTGCCGTCCACGGTGATAATGGCGCCGGCTTCCCTCCCCGCCAGGCCGGCCATCACGAACAGCGCCGCGCATTCCATCTCGATGGCTGTCACACCCGCTCTATGCCAGAGTGCCAGATTGGAGCCGAGGATCTCGTGGGTGTAGAAAATGGCGTTGGTGAGTGTGATGCCCTCATGGATGTTCTCGCCGCCCCGCGCCGCCCGGCGGAGAGCGAAGACCACGTCGGGTGAGGCCAGGGCCGGGTATCCATCCGGCACCAACTGGGGGGTGAGGCCGTCACAGCGTACCGCTCCGGTCACTATCACCAGGTGGCCGCCGAGGACATGCGTCTGCATTCCTCCACAGGTACCCGCCCGTATCACACGCTTGACGCCGGCTCGGAACAGTTCATCAAAAGCCACCGCCGCTCCCGACGCGCCGACCCCATGGGACACCACCCCGACCTCAACACCCCGATGCCGGCCCACCAGGGTGACGTACTCCCGAAAACGGCCGATCTCGACCCCGTCCTCGAAACGGGAGGCCACCCGGAGAGCGCGGTCGGGATCGCCCACCACCAGCATCCGTTCGGGGATGTCTTCGGCCGCAACGTTCAAAACAGGAAGATGCATTCTCTGATCCTTCTATCGGGACTCAACAATGGTCGTCGATCAAGGCGTCAAAGGCTATCTCAATCATTCGGCCCACTGCCTCTCCGACCACTTCCCGATGGGGGTTGTAGCCGGCCAACTCTTCATCACGTTCGGCCAGGGGGTTACCGTCCACCGCCAAAATGGCGCCGCTTTCCCTTCCTGCCAGTCCGGCCAGCACAAAGAGCACCGCACATTCCATCTCGACCGCCCTCACTCCGGTCTTCTGCCAAAGGGCCAAGTCGGAGCCCAGAATGTCATGTGAGTAGAACACGGCGCTGGTCAGGGCCAGGCCCTCATGGATGTCAACCCCGCCTCGGGAGGCCCGGCGCAGGGCGGCGACCACATCTGCAGAGGCCAATGCCGGATACCCATCCGGCACAATCTGGGAGGTGAAACCCTCGTTGCGTACCGCCCCGGTGACTATCACCAGATGGCCGTCGATGATGTCGTCCTGCATTCCTCCACAGGTCCCCGCCCGTATCAATCGCTGGGCGCCCGCCCGGAGAAGTTCCTCGAAGCACACCGCCGCGCCCGCCGATCCCACTCCGTGGGACACCACCCCCACGCGAACTCCCCGATGGTGGCCCACCAAGGTGACGTACTCCCGGTTGCTTCCCACCTGCACAGAATCGTCGAGATGGGCGGCCGCCCGGCGAGCGCGACCGGGGTCACCGACCACCAGTACCCGTTCAGGGATTTCCTCGGCCTCAATGTTCAACAGGGGAAGAAACACTCTCACACCACTCTTTCGTTTCCACCGTCTATGGGTATTTGCGCGCCGGTGGTGGCGGCGAACCGGTCGCTCACCAACTCGGCCACCGCCGCCGCCACTTGCTGGGAAGTGACCGCGGTACCCAACAGGTTCCGTCGTTTGTAAGAATCCACATCCATGTTGTACTGGGCGGCTCGGGCAGCCAACAGTTCTTCGTTCCAGATCCCGGTGTCGAACACCGCGTCGGGGTTGACTATGTTGACTCGGATTCCATCCGCTGCCCACTCCAGGGCGGCCACCCGGGCCAACTGGGTGAGGGCTGCTTTGGATGACGAATAAGCGGCTGCCCCGGGGCCCGGAGCGGGTACGTTCCTGGTGGAGACCACTACCACCCGCCCGCCGGCCGGGGATAGCCGAAGGAATGGGTGCACATCGGAAAGCAAATCCGCCGCCGCATCTACGTTCACCGCCATCACCTTCCGCCATGAGGAGCGGTCCAGTTCGGCAATGACACTGGCCGCCTCGAATATCCCGGCGCAGACCACCACGATGTCGATCCCGCCGAAGCGCTCCACGGCCCTCTCCACCGCCTGCGCCTGGGCAGCTTGGTCGGTTATGTCACAGGAAATGCCCAACCAGGCGGGGGAGTTGAGGGTCGTGGCCACCGACGGGGAGATATCCAAGCCGGCGACGGCCGCTCCCCGGTTCATTAGTTCCTCGGCACATGCCCGACCGATACCTGAGGCCGCTCCCGTCACCAGCGCCACCATGCCGGTCAGTTCGGGAGGTTGGCCTTGGCGTTTCAGCTTGGCTTGCTCCAATTCCCAGTACTCCACCTCGAAGAGGTCGCCCTCCGAAAGAGCGACATATCCCCCCAGATGATCCTCGGCCCGCACCAGGGTGGTGATGGTGTGGTGATAGATGTCCGAAGCTATCCCCGCCGCCGACGCGGTGGCGCCGATCGCCAGCATCCCGATCTCGGGATCGAGCACCAACCGGGGGGCCGGATCCAGCATGGTCGTCTCGCCGCGCGCCCGGCCTAGGTTGCGCTGGTAGTAGCTCCGGTAGTCATCGGCGTAGCGGGCAATGTCTCTGCCCACCATCGGTGTCCGTTTGGTTCGGATGATGTGATCGGGGGTGAGCGGTCCCCGGGTGGCCAGGGAGGAGAGGTCGTTCCGGCGCACGAACCGGGCCACCTCCGCCGAGGCATAACGCACCGAGATCATGGGACGCCCCGCCGCCTGGGAGATCTCTGCCCGCAGGCGTGCCAGTTCCACCGGATCCACCCGGCCCAGCGGGTTGCCTTCCGCGGCGCCGTGGGGAGCGTGAGCTTCCAGCCACCGGTTTGCCCGAGAAATCAGCTCCACATGGCATCGGTAAGCCTGGCGCGTGGTGTCCCCGTAGGTGAAGAGTCCGTGATTCATGAGCACCATTCCGGTCGAGCCGTCGCCGCCGTCCGGCCACATGTCCCCGACTACTCGGGCGAGGTCGAAGCCGGGCATTACATAGGGCACGATCAACACCCCCTCTCCCAGTACCTCTCGCACGCGGTCGACACCGTCGGCGAGATTGGTGAGAGTCACGATCGCATCGGCATGGCTGTGAAGGACGGCCTGATAGGGGATGAGGGCGTGGAGCAGGGACTCCACCGACGGCTGTGGAGCGGCCGGATCAAGCCGCGCCGCCGACAATTCCCGCATCATCTCGGAGTCCGAGAGACTCTCCAGTTCCAGAAGTTTGCGCAGGCGATCAAGAGGCAGGGGAGCGAACCCGGCCTTCTCGATGCTGGCCAGATCCCATCCCGACCCTTTAACCCACAGGGTCTGCACCTTTGCACCCGTTATGTCTCGAAATGGCGTTTTCACTGAGGTGTTCCCCCCGCCGTGCAACACCAAAAACGGATCGGACCCCATCAGCCGGGAGCCGTACACACACTCGGCAAGGGGATCGGAAGGATCCGGGGCTATTTCGTCGTTCCAAAGGTCCTTCATCACCCGTCTCCTCAAGGATTTAGTAGGGAGTGTCTCCGCCGTCGATGCTGATCGCCTGACCGCGGATGATCAGAGCATCGTCGGAGAGCAGGAAGGCTATCACACGTCCCACTTCCACCGGTGCGATCTTCCGACCCAGTTGGGCGGGCCCCATCTGTCCCAGCAGTTCATCAGCGGGTATTCCCAGGCGGGGAGATAGCCACTCGGCCACTCCGGCCAGCATGGGGGTGTCTACGCCACCGGGGCAAACCGCATTGACATTGATTTGATCTTCTGCCCATTCCATGGAAAGGGAGCGAGTGAGTCCCAGAACTGCTGCCTTTGAAGCGTTGTAGGCAGCCATATTCGGATACCCGGCCTTGCCGCAGTTGGAGCTCACGTTGACCACCGCCCCGCCCCCGTGTTCCCGCAGGTGGGCGCCTACCGCCTGGGCGAACACGAACGAGCCCGTGACGTTCACCTCCAAATGGCGGTTCCAATCAGACGCAGAGGCGTCCCAGGCGGTGTCGAGGAACACCACCCCCGCGCAGTTCACCAGTCCATCCAGCCGCTCGAAGCGCCCCAAGGTCTTTGTCACCACCCGCTGGGCATCGGTGGAGACGGTGACATCGGCTGGCAGGGCCAGTGTCCGGTCTCCGTCGGGGTCGACCTGTGAAGCCGCGTCCGAGGGAGTCTGCAGGTCCACCATCGCCACTCCCCGGGCGCCGTCCTCCAAGAGGGCTTGAGTGATGCCCCGGCCGATGCCTCCCCCCGCTCCGGTCACCACATATACATGATCGGCAAGTCTCATTACTGTGTTCCTCTCACCAGGTGGGGTGAGCCAGGACGCCCCCGTCCACCACCAGATCGGCGCCGGTTATCCACCGGGCCAAGGGTGATGCCAGGAACAAGCAGGCATCCGCAACGTCCTCGGGCGTTCCGAGCCTGGTCAGAGGAGCGGCGGCCTTCCAGCGGGCCACTCCCTCGGGCCACTGCTCTTCGAGCCCTTGGCGATGGATCAACCCCGGTGACACCGAGTTGACCCGAATTCCGTGGCTGCCGTACTCCAGCGCGGCCGCCCGGGCGTGCATGATCACCCCGGCTTTGGTGACTGCATAGTGGCCGTGGAACGGGGCAGGTTGGCTGCCTTCGATAGAGGAGATGTGAATCACCGAGCCCGGAGACTTCCGGGAGATGAGATGAGCCGCAACGGCTTGGGTGAGGCGATGCACTGCGGTCAGGTTGGTGTCGACCATCACCCGCCACTCCTCGTCGTCCATCTCGGCCAGACCGGCCACGGTCTGGACGGCGGCGTTGTTCACCAAAGTGTCCAGTTTGCCGAAGGAGGAAACCGCGGCTTCCACCACCCGGCGCGGTCCGTCGGGATGACGCAGGTCGGCGGCCACTTCTGCCGCCGGACCGGGCAGGGAGTCCACCAGCGGCCCCAGATCGGTGGTGCGGGTGTGAGCCACGACCGATGCGCCGGCCTCGGAGAATCGGCGGGCTATACCCTGGCCGATTCCCCCTCCCGCTCCGGTGACGGCCACCACCATCCCGGAGAGGTCGAGCATGTCAGTGGGTGAGGGAAGCGTCATGGGAGGGGATGGTCGCGGGTGAGTTCGCAAATCCTAGTCCCTGCCTCGGGGTACCGGTCGGCCAGGTGAGCGCCGTCTCCCAGTTCGAAGCCGTCGGGATTCCACGCCGGCGCCATGGTGGTTCCCACCAGGCTCCAGTCTCCCAGAGTGGAGGCTCCCATCCATACCCCTGCGGGCACCGCCACGCAGGGTCGCTGGCCCTCTGCCAGTTCCTTTCCCAGGATGGGCTGGTTCACCGAACCGTCGGGATGGAGCAGCAGCATGCTGGCGGGGGCGCCCAGGTAGTGATGCCAGATCTCGGGCGCGTACAGGCGGTGCATGGCGGAGAAATCGCCGGGTCGCATCAGGAAATAGATGGCGCTTCCGTGGTCGTCGAGCCAGATCTGGGTCCACATGCCGCCTTCTGTGGGAAGGGGCTCGAGGCCCAGGAAGGTGATGATTTCGTCGGCGTTCATCCCGTCGCCAGGCGGGCGGCGCGCCCCGAGACATCCACCCGTGACGCTTCGACGTCCACCGTCAGCACTTTGCCCTCCGACATCACACGCCTTCCCCCCACCCACGAGGAGTGAACGGCGGCGGGTGAGCCCGACCAGACCAGGCGGGAGATGAGATCGTCCTCTTCGGGGATCACCGGGCCGAAGGCGGGGTCGGTGGTGGAGACGGCGATCATGTCGGCCGGATTCCCGGGGGAAAGCCTGCCCAGGTCGGGCCGGCTGATGGCGTCGGCCGCCTCCCTGGTGACCATCGCCAGGGCGTCGTGGGGCAGGAGAGCAGCGGCGTCATGTGAGCGGATGCGGGCCAGGCGCAGGGCCATGCGCATCTCCTCGAACATGTCCAGGCGATGATGCGAGGCCGGTCCGTCGGTGGCGATGCCCACCGGGATTCCGGCCGCTCGCATCTCGGCCACCGGGGCGATGCCCGAGGCGTGTTTGCCGTTGGAGCAGGGACAGTGGGCCACTCCTGTTCCCGCCTCGGCCAGGATGGCGATGTCGTCGGGTGAGATCCACACCGAATGGGCCGCCATCGTCGGCGAATCCAGGATGCCCACCTGCGCCAGGTAGGCGGTCGCCGACATTCCGGTCTGCTTGCGAACAGCCTCCACCTCCCATTCCTGTTCGTCGACATGGATGTGGATCAACATTCCGTTGGAGGCCGCCGCTTCGGCCACCGCCTGCGTGCACCGCTCGGAGAGGGAATACACGGCGTGGGGGCCGATCCCTATCTGGATGAGGTCGCTTCCCTCCCAATCCTTGGCCAGGTCGGTCATCTGATCCAACTGGTCCTGCCAGGCGCCGAACCTGCTCAGCTTGGCGTCTTCGATGAGAGGGGCGGTCACCACGCACCGCAAACCCGCCCGCGCCGCTCCCGCAGCCACCGCCTGGCCGTAGAAATACATCTCCATCGAAGTGGTAACCCCACCGGCTAGCAGTTCCGCAGCGCCGGCCATCATTCCCATCTCCACGTCCTTGGGGGTGAGACGGGCCTCCCTCGGCCACATCACCTCGTGCAGCCACCGGTCCACCGGAAGATTCTCGCCGGCGCCCCGCAGCAGCACCATGGGAGTGTGGCAGTGGATGTTGACCATGCCGGGAAGCAGCACTCCCTCCACCCGTTCGACGGTTGCTTGTTGTCGGGCCGGCGCGTCTTCGGCCTTCCCCACCCATGTCACTTTGCCTTCTTCCACATCCACGGCGCCCGGCGAGAAAATGGACTCCTCGGCGTCCATCGGGATCAGGTGATCCGCCAGATATCGATGCGTCTCGATCATCACCAATAGGCTAGGGTTCCATGGAGCCGAAGTCGCAGGAGAGTTCCGTCGAAACGGTGGAGTGGGATGGCGGAGTCGTAAAGCTGATCGACCAGACCCGGCTCCCCCACCAACTGGTCATTCTGGAAATCTCGGATGTGCCGACTCTGGTGGCGGCCATCCAACGACTGTCGGTGCGGGGCGCTCCCGCTATCGGAGTAGCCGGCGCCTACGGTGTGGCCTTGGCGGTTCGCCACCACGGCACGGAGGGCCCCGAACTCGACGAGGCGATCACCGCGCTCCGCTCTGCCCGGCCCACCGCCGTCAACCTGGCCAGGATGGTGGACCGCACCGCGGCATTGGCGTCCATAGGTGTGGAGCGGGTGCTGGCCGAGGCCCACAGGATCCGTGACGAAGAGCTGGCCGCCTCCATCTCCATGGGGGAATACGGGGCGGATCTGGCCACAGAACTGTTGGGCGAGGCGGCGGCGCGAACCATGACCATCTGCAACACCGGGGGGCTGGCCACGGTCGCCCGGGGGACAGCGCTGGCTGTCATCCAGACCCTTCACGAACGCGGACGCCTGGAGATGGCGCTCCCCGTCGAAACCCGTCCCCTCCTGCAGGGAGGGCGTCTCACCACCTGGGAACTGGCCCGGATGGGGGCGCCGTTCCGGCTGCTGGTGGACGGTGCCGGGCCGTTTCTTCTGGCCAGGGGAGAGGCCAATCTGGTGCTGGCCGGGGCCGACCGGATAGCCCGTAACGGCGATGTGGCCAACAAGATCGGCACCTTCAGTCTGGCGCTGGCCGCCCGCCACGCCGACGTACCGTTCATCGTGGTGGCTCCCGAGTCGACAGTCGATCTCGACACTCCGTCCGGCGCTGATATAGACATAGAGGACCGGGGATCGGAGGAAGTGGTTTCCCTGGCGGGAGTGGATGTTGCGCCGCCCGGCGCCGAGGCGCTGAATCCGGCCTTCGACATCACCCCCGCGGAATTCATAACCGCTATCGTTACTGATCGGCGGGTCATCAGGCCTCACCACGGCCAGACTCCCGAGAATGTCCCCTGGGGATCGCTCAGGCGTTCCCGTGAGGGAGAGACAGCACCAAATGAGAAGGAGAAAGCGACATGAGAAACCGAAGAGTGGTTCTGGGAATCACAGTCATGCTGGCCCTTGCCTTGTTGGCCTCGGCCTGCGCCGAAGAGGAAGAAGCTGCACCCGACGGCCCGAGTCTGATCTATGTAACCCCCAATCCGATTGGCGTTAACAAGTTCCTGGAACTGGGCCAAGTCGGCACCCAGCGGGTGGCCGAGGAATTGGGAGGGTCTTGGAAGACCTTCGAGTCGACTAACGACTCCGATCGCCGCGCCAACGTCGAGGCCGCCATTGACGAGGCGCCCGACGTGGTGGTGCTCACCACCTTCACTCTTGTCGAGTTGGCCGACGAAGTTTCCAAGGCCAATCCCGATCAGCAGTTCATTCTGATCGACGCCTGTCCCAACGAGCCTGCCGCCAACCTGCACTGCGGGGTTTTCCGGGAGCACGAAGGGGCCTACCTGCTGGGCATCATGGCGGGCCGTCTCAGCCAGGCCAAGCAGATCGGCTCGGTAGTGGCGCTGGACATTCCGTTCTTGCACCGCTGGTCCGACAGCTTCGCGCTGGGCGCCCAGAGTATTGACCCTTCCATCACCGACACGCAAGTGTTCATCGGTGGCGACAATCCCTTCTCCGATCCGGCTCGTGCCAAGGAACAGGCTTTGGCGGTGGCGGCGCGCGGCGCCGATCACATCTTCGCAGTGGGCGCCGGGTCCAACGGCGGCATTTTCGAAGCCGCCCAGCAGGAGGGCTTTTTGAGCTACGGTGTGGATATCAACCAGTGCCCGGACGCTCCGGGAAGCATCGTTGACAACAACCTGAAGCTGGTGGATGTCCTGGTCGAACAGTTGGCGAAGCAGGTGCTGGACGGAACAGCCGGTTCGGTGGTGGCCTTCGGTCTGGCCGAGGGCGGCACCGGTGTGGTGGCCCTCTCCTCCGATGACGAACTAGCAGCAAGCGAGTGTGTGATTGCCGACCATCCCGATATCGTGGCCGAGGTCCGCGCCGTCCGGGACGCCATCGTGGCAGGCGACACCGTAGTCCCCGACCCCCTGTTCGGTTGATACTTGACATTTGAGCTGGAACTCCGCGGGATAACGAAGCGGTACCCCGGCGTCCTTGCCAATGACGCCGTGGACCTGACCGTCCGTCCCGCGGAGATCCACGCCATAGTAGGTGAAAACGGGGCTGGTAAGACCACCCTGATGTCCCTGCTGTACGGGCTGTTCCCCCCCGACGAGGGTGAGATCTTCATCCGGGGTGAAGCGGTGCAGTTCTCTTCGGCTCTGGACGCCATCGCGGCCGGTCTCGGGATGGTGCACCAGTCCTTCAGGCTCTTTCCCACCCTGAGCGTGGCCGACAATGTGGTGTTCCGCCAGGAACCCACCCGTGGCGGGCTCATCGACCGGGCGGCCAGCGCCGCCCGGGTCCGGGATCTGGCCGACCGGTACGGCTTGGCGGTGGACCCCGAGGCAGCGGTGGAGGACCTCCCGGTAGGAGTACTGCAGCGGGTGGAGATTCTGAAGGCCCTCTACCGGGACGCGCAGGTCCTCATTCTGGATGAGCCCACCGCGGTGCTCACCCCCCAGGAACGGGACCAGCTGTTCGAGGTTATCCGGAGACTGCGTGACGCGGGGCGAACGATTCTCTTCATCACCCACAAGCTGGGGGAGGTGATGGCGATCTCCGACCGTGTGACCGTACTCCGCAACGGTCGGTCGGTGGCCAACCTGGTGACCGCCCAGACCAACCCGACCGAGATAACCTTGCACATGACCGGCCGGGCGGTCGACTTGCATCGGAGGGCCTCTGAACACGAGTCCGACCGGGTCGTGCTCGAGGTGGAGAGTCTCACCGTGCTGGGCGGCCATGGGCGGCCGGTAGTGGATGACGCTACCTTCGAGGTGAGATCGGGGGAGATAGTGGGAATAGCCGGGGTGGCGGGAAACGGCCAGAGCGAGTTGATCGAGGCGCTCTGCGGGCTGCGGGAGGCGGCCTTTGGCTCGGTGACCCTATCGGGTAAGGACATCACCAGTGTCGACGTGGCCGGACGGCGAGATGCCGGACTGGCATACATACCCGAGGATCGCTACGGGGTGGGTACCACCCGTCAGGCATCGGTCTCCGAGAACCTCCTGATGGGTCATCACCGGAGAACGAAGGTCCAGCGTAAGGGCTGGTTCGACCGCCGCGCGGTCACCGAACTCACCCGACGGCTGGTGGAGGTGTTCGGGATCAAAACGGGTTCGATGTCAGCTCCGGTTTCCACGCTCTCGGGCGGGAACCTGCAGAAAGTGGTGGTGGCTCGGGAGATGGAATACGGTACGCCGCTCCTCATCGCCGAACAGCCCACCCGCGGACTCGACATTGGCGCCATCGAGTTCGTTCACAGCCAGTTAGTGGATTACCGAGACCAGGGCGGAGCGGTGCTGATGGTGTCGGCCGAATTGTCGGAGATCCTGGCGCTGAGCACCCGCATCCTGGTGATGTTCGAGGGGCGCATCGTGGCGAGTCTTGATCCCCGTAGCGTCGCCGAGCCCGAGATCGGCCTGTACATGACCGGAGCGCACTTGGAGGCGTCGGTTGCTTAAACGGTTCCTGGACGAGCTCCGGAGTATGAGCCAAAGGGCGCTGGTGAGTCCGGTGACCTTCTCCCTGCTCTTCGCCTTCGCCCTGGCCGCCGCCATTGTGGCCGTCACTGGCGGGGATCCGTTGGCTGCGGGGGAGGAGATGTTCACCGGGGCGGTCACCGGTTCCGGGTTGCGCAACACCCTGGGCCGAGCGATCCCGATAGTGGGTATGGCCCTGGCGGTCTCTATTGCCTTTCGATCGGGAATCATCAATCTGGGGGGAGAGGGTCAGATGGTGATCGGCGGGCTGGCAGGGACGATCGTGGCCATATACGTGCCGGGTCCGGGGATGCTGATAATCCCCCTGGCGATGCTTACGGGAGCTGCGGTGGGCGCCCTGTGGGCGCTCCTCCCCGCTTACGGGCAGACCCGGCTTCGTCTTCCCATTCTCATCACCAGCCTTCTCCTCAATTACGTGGCCCGCGCCATCACCGGATACCTGGTGCGGTTCCCGCTGTCGGACGTTTCGGTCACTCTGGCGACCACCCGCCAGGTTCCCGAGTCCGCCCGCATGCCCAAGATGCCGATCTTCGGAGGCGTCAGCCTGTCGCTGATTCTCGTCATATTGCTGGTGGCGCTTCTCTGGATGGTGTACACCCGCACCGTGGCCGGCTACGAGACGCAGATGGCGGGCTTCAACATGCGCTCCGCTCGCTACGGGGGCATCGATGTGGAGCAGCGCACAGTGCAGGTGATGGTGGTGGGCGGGGCGATCGGGGGACTGATCGGGACCCATCTCATCATCGGCGAGGCGATTCGTTACATCGACGGCGAGTTGGTGCTGAGCGGCTTTGCCTGGACCGGTCTTTTAGTCGCCCTCTTGGCGGTGAACCGGCCCATTCCCATCTTCATTACGGGGCTCTTCTTTTCGGGTCTTCAGATCGGCGGGCTGGCGATGCAGCGGAACGCCGGCGTGTCGTGGCGCCTTTCGCAGGTGTTGCAGGCGGTGGTGATCGTGGCGGTGGCTTGTCGACTCGCCATCCGACGGGGTGAGCGGCGCCAGGCCGAGCCAGGGGAAGCCGAAGCGGCGGGGGTGGGGGAGGTCTGATGTTCGAACAGATCTTCGACACCGCTCTTTTCGACTCGGCCACCCGGGCCATGATCCCCATCCTGCTGGCGGCGCTCGGCGGCATGATCTGCGAGCGTGCGGGGGTCTTCCAGATCGCCTTGGAGGGAATCATGCTGACGGGGGCCTTTGCGGCGGTAGCCGGTTCTTATCTGGCCCTGAGCTCCGGTGTGGGGGTGATCTTCGGGATGGCGGCCGGGATGCTGATTGCCCTCGCTCTCGCATACGGCACGGTTACCCGCCGAGGCGATCCCATCGTGCTGGGGATAGCTCTGAACCTGCTGGCGATGGGCCTCACCGGCTTCTTACTACCGCAACTCTTTGATGTGCGAGGGGTCTTACAGCATCCCCGCATCGACGGGCTGGACAGGATCGCCATTCCGGGTCTGTCACAGCTCCCCTGGGTCGGGCCGGTGCTCTTCGACAACACCGTCCCCACCTACCTGGCCTTGTTGCTGGTACCGGCTCTGTGGGTGTTCCTGTTCCGCTCTCCGATCGGCTTGCGTCTCCGGGGGGTGGGTGAGCGGCCCCTGGCTGCGGAGACTCTCGGGGTGAGTCCCACCGTCTACAAATACGGAGCGGTTCTGGCGTCCGGCGCCCTGGCCGGGATGGCCGGGGCTCAACTCTCATTGGGCAACGTGGTGCAGTTCGCCGAGAACATGTCCAGCGGGCGGGGCTGGGTGGCGGTGGTGGCGGTGATGTTGGGCCGGGCCCATCCGGTGGGTGTCCTGGGTGCTGCGGCTCTCTTCGCGCTGGCCGAGGCGCTGGGATTCCGTTTCCAGGGCAACGGTCTCCCGGTGCAGATAACCGACGCCCTTCCCTTCGTGGCGACTCTGTTGGCTCTGGTGGTCGCTCGCAAGCGATTCGCCCGCCTGCTCGACCTGACCACCGCCGGTTGAGTAGGCTGGGGTAGGGCGAAAGGCGAGGCCGGGAGCGGCCGCGCTGTTCCTGATCACATCCAAGAAGCGATGACCGACTGGAAATGGGAATACAAGGAGCAATGTCATGAGCAACAGGGGGCTTTGGGAGCGTTTAGAGCGACGCTTGAATCACAAGATTGAAAATTTCGCGGGAGTAGCGGGAGTTTCCGTGATGGATCTGAAGCGTGGAGACGGAATGTCCATACGTGGCAGCGAGGTGTTTCCCACGGCGTCCACCATCAAGATCCACATCTTGACACAGCTATTGAGCCGTGCCGAGAGGGGTGAGATAGACCTCGGTGAGCGCGTCAGGATCACCCCCGAGATGCGCGGAACAGGTAGTGGAGTGATCCACTATATGGAAGGTGAGCCTGAGTTGTCAGTGCTGGACATAGCCATCCTGATGATCATGGTGTCCGACAATACGTCGACGAACATGTGCATCGATTGGGCGGGCATGGAGGCAACCAATGCGCTGTTGCGTGACATGGGACTGACCGAAACACAGTTGAGGCGCAAGATGATGGATAGCGAGGCCATACACCGGGGCGACGAGAATGTTTCGACGCCGAACGAACTCGTTGCGATGCTGGAGATGCTGTATCGGGGTAAGCCGTCATCCACAGTGGCCGAGCAGGTCCTGCGGATCATCGGTAAGCCGAAATCCACACCGTTGAATCGGGCGATACCGTCCGACTTGGTGGTTGCGAACAAATCGGGCGGCATGGAACGGGTCCGCTGCGATGCCGGAATTGTGTTTCTGGGAAACCGACCCTACGCCATAACGGTGATGACCAAGTTCTCATTGGAGGACGTCACACGCCAGGAAGCATTCATTGTGGACGTAGCACGGGAGGTACACCAGACGATGGTGGCACTGGACAGCACCAACGATTTCGGGTTGGGCGTGCTTACCTACACGAGTTACTAGCGACAGTGCTTGCTTTGTTGCAGCAATGGAGGATTGGCGTAACCCGGTAACCCTGCTGGCCTCGATGATCGCCCGCAAGCGTTTCGCCTGTCTCCTGAACCGCACCACCGCCCGGATGACTAAGCTGGAATCTGTGAAAGGAAAGGACCGGAGGCGGCCGTAGAATTCCTATACCTGTTCGGGCTAGCGGTCGGGATCCCGCTATTGCTGGTTTTCGCTTTTGGGGGCGAAGTGGGCGCCGACACCGACACTGGTTCGGACGGAGGCTTTTTCTCGCGGGTCTCGATCAGTGCCGTCGCCTTTGGGGCTACCTTCTTTGGACTTTCCGGTCTTTTCACCGTGTGGGTGGGGCTATCCCCCCTCCCGGGGGTGTTGATCTCCGCGGGGGTGGGGGTTCTGGGGGCAGCCTTTCACAACGCCCTTTTTGGTTGGCTGCGCCGCACGGAGGCGTCCAGTGAAGTTACGAACCAGGACCTTGAAGGCGCCACCGGTTTGGTAGTGTTGCCGGTTTCTACCCGCAGGCGGGGGCAGATAGTTGTAGAAGTGGCGGGGCAGCGACTTCGGATTAGCGCCTCCCCCGCCAATTCGGAAGATCGGCTGGCAAAGGGAGTCAGGGTGAGAATCGTGGAAATGGATGGCGGCGTTGCTCTGGTAATAGACTTAGGCAGAGAAAGAAGGTAGTGAATGATGTTTGGAAGTGCAGGAACTCCGTTGTTGCTCGGCGCGGCAGTCGCGTTGGTGATATTGATCCTGATCGGAATCGTCAAGTCTTTGGTGGTGATTTGCCCTCCCAACCGGGTGGCGGTGATTTCCGGACGGAAGCGGGAACTGAGCGACGGGCGGCAGGTGGGCTATCGCCTGCTGCAGGGAGGACGGACACTGCGTGTCCCTCTCATTGAGCGGGTCCAGTGGATGAGTCTGAACACCATTCCGTTGGAAGTGGCGGTGACCAACGCCTATTCGCGGGGGACGATTCCTCTGAATGTGGCGGGGATCGCCAATGTGAAAGTGTCGAGCCGTGAAGGGTTGCTGGAAAACGCCGCTGAGCGGTTCCTGGGACGGTCCAGTGCTCAGATCGGACAGATTGCGAAGGAGACGCTGGAGGCCAACCTGCGAGGCGTGTTGGCGACCTTGTCGCCCGAAGAGGTGAATGAAGACCGACTCAAGTTTTCGCACCAGTTGATTGATGAGGCCGACGACGACATCAAGACCCTGGGTCTGGAACTCGATGTCCTCAAAATCCAGAACGTCACCGACGATGTCCAGTATTTGACCTCGGTGGGACGCCTTCTCACCGCCGAGGTGATTCGCAATGCCCGTGTGGCGGAAGCAGAGCGCAAAGCAGAGGCGGAAAAGGCCGAGGCTGCCGCTCGGCAAGTGGGACAGGTCGCCGGCCTTGAGGCGGACAGGGCGATCGTGGTGGAGCGCAACGGCCTACGGGTACGTACCGCCGAACTGGAGGCCGTCTCGAACGCACGGGAGGAGGAAGCGCTGGTGGCGGGAGAGGTCGCCAAAGTCGTGGCCAGTCAGGAGTTGGAAGGCCAGCGCATCGAGCTGGAGACACGACGCGTGGAGGCGGTGGTGGTGGTTCCGGCCCGAGCCGAATTGGAAGCTCAACAACTGCATGCCCGGGCCGAAGCAGCGTCGATCATCGAGGACGGAAGAGCCCAGGTTGAGGTGTTCAAACTCCTCACCGATCAGTATCAGGCAGCCGGCAAGGACGGGCACCATGTGCTGGTGCTCAACATGCTTCCCGAATTGATCGACAAGATCGTCGCTACCGTGCAAGGAGTCAAGATCGACCGGGTGGCGGTGGTGGACTCCAACAGCGACCGGGGCAGCAGCGGTGGAGGTATACCCGGCCTGGTTTCCCAACTGCCCGCCGCTCTGGTGGCCCTGACGGAACAGATAGATGCCGCCACCGGAGTGGACATCCTTGGCTCGCTACGCCGCGATGACGACGAACCGACGGAGGACAACGGGTAAGACTCAAACCACTTCTTATGGGGTGGGCTTGTCTCCTGGTGGGGGTTACCACGATGGAGACACTTGGCGAGTGCTGTCAGTCTCCGTCACCTGCGGTGTGTGCCGGCTCGAATTAGTGTCCGGTCAGGGAACCTGGTGTCTGCTAACCGTCGGGTCCGACCTCGAAGACCACGCTGTCTCGGGTGGCTTGGATGTCGGTGGAGTCGAGGTGTTCGTGGATCACCACCCGGGAGGCGCCACAGTCCCCGAACTCGTCACAACTGAGAACCCCGGTCACTCCTTGGAAGCCGGACAGATTGTCGAGGTATTCGCGTAACCCGGCCCGATCTATCACCAGGACGTTGTCTCCCGAGCGTACGAATGAGGCGGCGGAAATGGCATCCAATAGCAGGATGGTGGCATCGTAGGCGTGGCCCCAGAACGTGCCGGTGGGAGACGAGCCCACCGTCTCCTGATAGCGAGCCAGCAGGTCGGCGGCGCTTTGGCCGGTGCTTTGGTTGTAGTTGTCTCCAAAGCGGGTATCGGGGCCCGAGATGTACATGCCTTCACTTTGTGGAAGCCCCATAAAGTCATCGTTGAACAGGCCATCGGCGGCGGCGAACACAGTCTCCGAAAAGGCAGGCATCTCAGCCGCCTGCTCCACCAGGAAGCCGCCGGTCGGGAAGAATATCGGGAAGAACAGGGCTTCTGGCTCACCAGCGGCTATCTCGGTGAGAACCGGGACCAAATCCTGGTCCTTGCGGTCCACTTCCCAAGTACCGGTGATCGCGCCGCCGCGTTCCTCGAAAGCGTGGGAGAAGACCGAAGCCAACCCCATCGTGTAGGGGCCTCCGTCGTGAACGACGGCCGCGGTGGAGACACCCTCACCGAAGAGAAAATGCGCCACGGATTCGCCTTGAATCAGATCGTTGTGGGCGGTCCGGTAATAGCCGGGGAAGTGGCTCTCACCCTCGTTGCCGGCCAGATCCGAAGTGAGTGACGGGGCGGTGTTGGATGGGGAGATCAGAACCATGCCAGCACTGGTGATGAGCGGCGCCGCCTCGGCGGCGGCCGCTGAGCAGTTGGTGCCGATCACGCCCAACACATTTCCCTCGGCGATGACCAGTGAGCCGGTGATCATTCCTCCCTCGGGAGAACACATGTCATCGAGCCCCACGCCGAGGTCAACATCGTACCCGCGGATAGGGCCGTAGTCCTCCACGGCGAATACGATGGCCTTCTCCGCGGAGTTTCCCAACAGGGCGATGTCGCCGGGATTGGTGTACACGGACCGGATTTGGATGGCCTCACCCCGCTCCACCTCCACGGTGCCCAGCGATCCGTCGCCAAGATACTCCGGCTCAGAGCTGTCGGCGCAGGAAGCAGCGATCAGCCCCAATACCATCGAGGAGATCAGCAGGCGCACGGGGTTGGATAGCCGTCGAAATCGGAGGGGACTAAACATCGGTGCTGTCACCCGAATGGTACGTCAGGGTCTTTCCAGAAGGTGGTAAATGACCAACAATCCAGGTCCCTGAGGGGACCTGATCGCGCCGGGACACGCGCCGGACCTAGAGGTCGGCTTTTTCTCGGGCTTCTTCGTATTGGTGGAGGGCTACCAGGAATCCGATGAACACCACGGCCGAGACCACCATGAAGGTGATGGGGACGATCCGCACTTCGAAGGCGTTGAGCCCCTCGATGTTGGCCGGGCGGGGGCCGCGGGGAGCGTAGAGGACGAAAAGCATGCTGCCGATGGTCATCCAGGCCGATATCCCCGCTCCGGTCACCAAAAAGGCCAGCTTCTTTCCCAGGTTGGTGTAGTTCAGCAGGTAGACGGCGCCGTAGAAGACCAGGATCGCCGTGATCAGCAGGATGATCCCGGTGACGAACAGATTGGCAGATAACAGGGAGCGAAACAGTTCACGCATGGCTCAGTTCCCCTTGCCGTTGAGGTCGCCGGCCCACAGGTATTCCACCAGCAGGTCCAGATCGTCGCTGGAGAGCACCGCCCCGAAGGCGGGCATCTGCCCGTTCCCGAACCCGCTCACTCCGTAGGGTTGGTCGGCCACCGCTCCCACCAGGAGGAAGGAGCGAAGGTCGTCCTTGGTGATGAATTGTACCCGTGGTCTGCCCTTCCACACCGCCGGCGCGAAGCCTCCCGATCCGGGCTGTGCCGCATAGGGTGTCCCCGCCGACCAACCGGAAGTGTGACAGCGCGCGCAATAGCCGGTGAACACCCCGACCGCCCGTGAGGCCTGTTCCATATCGCCGCCGAAAGCGGCGGCGGCCACTCCTTCCAGAGATATCTCCCATTTCCGCTCCACCCGGGCGTCCAGCAGTTCCTCGAGGCCCTCCCGGGCCGGGATGAGCAATCGTTCCGCGTTTTCGGTCCGCACCGAGAGATTGACCGCCGCCGACGCCATGCCGGAGACGGCGGTGGCGGCTGCCTGGTCGTCGGTGATTCCCCCGCCCGAGGAGGCCCGCTCAGGATCCAGGTTGACCACTGTCAGGGTGTTGGGGCGGAGCGCGGTCCGGGACGCGGCCAGTTCGGCGGTGAGCACCCGCTCCACCCGGTCCGAGAGGCTGTCGCCGTCCGAGTCCTCCTCGCCCTCGGCTCGCAACGCCGTCCTGATTGATTCCATGCGCAGCTCCAGAATGGGCGCCTGGGGCACCAGCGACCGCAGGGTGCTGATGGCATGGTCGGCCACGTCGGCGTCGGGGCGTCCGTCGGTGGCGGGGTTTTGCGGGTCGAAGGTCAGCGCTTCGATCTCGGTGAAGTCGAACAGGGCGGCGGCGGCGGCGGTCAACTGGGAGACCGTGACCTCGGAGATGTCCGACAGGTTGTCCCCGTCGCGGTCGATCCCCTCGTCCGACAAATCGAGCGTCCGGCGGGCGTGGGCCACCAGGTCGGCCAGGGTCTCGGCGTACCGGGGCGCATTCTCTATGTCGGCGATCAACTGGCGCTGTTCGATGATGGCCCTCTCCAGAGCCTGATCGGCGTTCTCCAGGAGGCTCAACTGGCCCACCACGATGCCGTCGGTCTTGCGGAGTATCTCCTGTTGGGAGGCTTGGATGCTCTCCAGGTAGTTGACGATGTCCTGGACCTGCTGTTCGTTCATGGGGCCGCCTCCCACCGTCCCCCAGGGGGGCATGGGGGAGTTCCCCCGCCCGTATGTGACCCAATAGGTGATGATGTCGCGGTCATAACGCAGGAAGACGTCATTGAGGGAGGGCGCCGCCCACGACACGCTCACCCCGGTCCGCTTCTCCACATAGGCGGCCACTCCCCCCACCCCGTTGGGGCCGTGGCAGCTCCAGCAGTCGGCCTCACTGGGCCCCACCAACTCGGCGCCCCGCTCCACCGACTCCTCGTGGAACTGGTCGACGAAGCTGAGTTGCCGATCGGTCTCGCTCAGATAGTAAACCGCCAGACCGACCGCGAGGAAAGCGGAGAGCAGCACTGCGCCCTGTTGGATGAGCTCCAGCCGCCGGGTCTCCAAAGCGTCGTCGGTGACTCCCGGCGCCTGGTTGGGGGGGATTCCCTCCCGTCGGCGGGATCTGAGCGCGGCCACTCCCAAGAAGGAGAGCCAGATCACAGCTCCCACGATCACCAGGGTGATTACCAGCGAGGAATCCATGCCACTTCCCCTATATGCAGGAGGGGCCCTGCGGATAGGACACGGATTGGGCGATGGCCCGGGGGGTCTCCATGATCGATCCGGTTCTGATTATCAGCCGCCCCTCCTCGGTGACATGGACCGCGAACCGGTCCAGGTTCCGGGGGGCGGGGCCGGCGAAATACTCTCCGATCGAGTTGTATTTGGATCCGTGGCAGGGGCACTCGAACCCTTGGGAGTCGTCGCACCAGGGCACCCGGCATCCCAGGTGGACGCAGCGCTGATAGAGGGCCATCAGCCCACCGGCGACCACATCGTTGTCCGCGAATTGCTCGCTCGTCTCGGCGGGCGCCGGGACCACATAGGCGCGGGCGTCGGGGATGAAGGCCGGGGTGATCAGGCCGGCGGTGTCGGTCATCTCGGGCACGAGGTCAGCGGCGCTCCCGGCGTCCACGTCGCTTCCGAAGCCTCCGGTTATTTTGGGCCACAAAAAGGCCAGGATCTCGATTCCCATGATGCCGAACCACGCCACCGACATGGCGGCCAGGGACCGGTTGAAGAACTGTCGGCGGGTGACTCCCACCTCCTCGGGGGAGGCCTCCACGATCACCTGGGTTTCGGTGATGGGCGCCAATGCCTCCTCGGCCGGGGCCTCTTGCACCGCGGCCACCGGCTCCTCGACCTCCGATGGCGCCTCTTCGGCCTCCGAAAGGGTTTCCAGCACCAGTTCCATGGTGGGAGCGGAGCGGTCGGCCTTCCGGGCGCGGCGTTCCACTTTCTTGGGCCAGAGCGAGGCGGGGTCGGGTTCCGCGCGGCGGAACGCGATGGTGAAAGCGCCCACCGCCGCGGCGATGGCCACCGCCGCCACGCCGATGATGATCAGCTCGACGCCGCCCATCAGGCTATCCGGCTATCGGGCATCAGTGGTCACCGAAGTCGACCCAGTCGTTCAGGTCGTCGAAAAACACCCCGTCCACCCATGGATAGGCGAAGTTGAATCCCGGTCCGCGGAACAGCACTCCCAGGATGGTGAGGGTGGCGCATCCCGCCAGGAAGATAGTGAACATCATGATGGCCAGCTTGCGATCGGAGGGACGGGTGGAAGGGTTGCGGTCTATGTAGGGAATCATCATGAATCCCACGATCCCGATCACGGTCGGCACCGTGACTCCGGCGATCTGCGGATCGAAATAGGAGAGCATCTCCTGGAGACCCAGGAAATACCACGGCGCCTTGGAGGGGTTGGGGGTGGCGTTGAAGTTGGCCGCTTCCAGGAGGGGCGCCTGGAGGATGGTCGAGAGGACCAGGAGGAAGGCGGTCATCGCCAGCAGGGCGGTGAACTCGGAGATCATCAGATGCGGCCAGGTGTTCACCTTGTCGGTGGGGTCGGCCTTGACCTGTTGGATGGCCCGGGCCTTGACCACCGTGAGCAGTCGCTGATGGCGCACTCCCTCGGGCAGGTCGGTGGGGGGGACCGAGGGACGGATCGAGACGGTGGCGGCCAGCCGTCCGTTCCCGGGGCCGTCCTCCGCACCCGCCGGGGGGGCCGGGACGGCTGGCGCCGGGGCGGCCGGCGCCTCCGCCGGGGTCTCGGCCACTGTGGTTATGGCGGGGGTCGGGGCGGAAACAGGGTCGGGCGGCTGGGGGTCGGGTGGGATCTCGGGGACCGACGGTGGGGGGTCGGGTGGGATCTCGGGGACGGACGGTGGGGGAGGACTGGGAACAAAGCTGGGGGCGGGCACCGCGACCGACTCGGCGGTTATCTCGGTGATAGGCGCCTCTCCGCGCATTTCGGCCAGGACCTGTTCCACCGGCAGGCCCAGCGCTTTGGCCTTCGCCTCGGCGGACCTTCTCAGCAGTTCTTCGGGGATCTGTGGCACTAGCGCTTACCTCGCACGGCTAGAGAGGACCGGAGATGCCGCCGTCTTTGCGGACTCTCCAGAAGTGGACCGCCAGGAATATCACGATGATGAATGGGAGGAAGAGCACATGGAGCACATACCATCGCAGAAGCGTCCCCGCCGTCACCTCCACTCCGCCCAATAGGGCGAATTTCACCTGCCCGCCTATCGCAGGAACGAACCCGGCCATGTTGGTGCCCACCGTCACGGCCCACAGGGCCAACTGGTCCCAGGGAAGAAGGTAGCCGGTGAAGGAGAGGAGGAGGGTCAGGAGCAGCAGTATGACGCCCACCACCCAGTTGAACTCGCGGGGAGGCTTGTACGCCCCGTGATAGAAGACCCGGGACATGTGAAGGAACACGGTAAGCACCATCAGATGGGCGCCCCAGCGGTGCATGTTCCTCATCAGGGAACCGAAGGCGATGTCCGTGGAGAGAGCCTGGACGTCGATGTAGGCGCGCTCCGCGGTGGGCGCGTAGTAGAACATCAGAAAAATGCCGGTGACGGTCAGGAGAATGAAGAGGAAAAAGCTCATCCCGCCCAGACAGAGCGTGTAGGAGAGTTTGACGCCGTGCCGTTTCACCTTCACCGGATGGAGGTGATAGAGCACGTTGTTCATGATCACATAGGCGCGGTTGCGGGGCGTGTCGGTGTAGCCCTTTTTGAAGGGAGAGCCCGGGCGCAGGACCGAATCCATGAACTGGCCCGACCAGACCCGTCCCAACATGCCGGCCGCATGGGTGCGGGCCTTGGTCAAAAGAGCGTGCATGCCGTTTTGTTTGCTCACCGTTGCTCCTTACCAACGCATTCCATAGGTATAGCCGTGCTTGAAGTCCCTTTGGCCGGTGTCCACTTCCCAGGGAGCGGCGTTGAGCCCCATCTCCTCGGCCTGAGCGGCCAGGGACCCCTCGAACTTGCCGAGCGAGATGACCCCGGTGGGGCAGCGGTCGATGCACAGCGCGCAACGGGTGCACTCGTTCTCGTCGACCACGAAAAACCCGTAGTTGGTGACGTCCTCTCTGGGATCGTCGACGTTGACCGCCTCGTCGATGGCCTCCATGGAGAGATAGAAGATGCACTTCCACGGGCAGATGTCCACACAGCCCTCGCAGATGATGCATTCGGACTGGTCGATGTGGAGGAACTGCTTGGGCCGGATCTTGCCCTGGTAGAAATCGTTTTCCACCAGGGCGAGCTGGTAGTCGTCCCGGAAGGGAGGGGTCTCGTCCACTACTCCGCGGGGCATCTCAGCGGTCTCCCTTCACGAGCGGCCGCCCATAGGGGGACAACCGGACGGCGGTCCGCTTCTTGGGCGGCTTGTAGATCTGCTGCAGCAGGTAGGCGAAGAGGCCGGCGCCGGCCAGGGTCGCCAGGTTGTAGGTTCCCGAGATGGCGTCCTTGAGGACGCCCCAGCTGATCGACACCTCGTTGCCCAGCATCAGAAGCGGTGGGATGTTGAACGCGATCCTCTGTCCCGACCAGTCGAGATCGGTCTGGGAGAGGTTGAGCCATTCGGAGGGGACGATGCCGAACACGATCACGAACTCCATCCAGACCAAGAAGGCGGCGAAGGCTGCTCTCGCCCAGGTCATCTTCTGGTTCAGCACCCACAAGAAGGCCGCGCCGAGAAGCATCATCTGGGAGGCGCCCAGGGCGGCGAGGTAGCCGAGGCTCTTCCAAAACCAGCCCCTGGGTATCCAGTTGAAGTAGTCCACCACCAGGGTCGTGGAGACCCCGTTGATGATCTCGGTCTGCGGCAGCTTGGAATAGTGAACCCACAACACCGCCACGGCCAGGAGCCCTGTGCCCAGCAACAGCGACGACCACCCTATGAGAATTCGTATTTGGTGGTTTATAGCGGCGATGCGATGCATCTCTACCAGATGGCCTTCCAGAGTCGAACCACTCCTATTTTTACACCGGAGCGGGTTTCAAACAAAGTTATGGCGCTTTCCCTGACCACAACCAAGCGCCTCATGCGCCCAAAGTGTCCCTTGCGCCGGGGCGGGTTTCAATCTTGCTATCTTTTGGAGCGGCTCTCATGGCTAGCCTTTCGTTTCCGGGGCCACCGGGGGTAGCGCTCTGAGTACAACCAAGAATAATCAAGTCGGACACCCGAATAGTCGAGTTGGACGATACGCCGCATCGTCGGACGTGTTGGGTCCTGACACCGCCGCCAAGTGGCACATCATCGTCTCCACCGCCTTCTTGGCGTTGGCCGGGGTTGTATGGGTGGTGGGGATGGTGGAACTGCGCTTCTCCGGGACCCTGACCGGGCCTTTCTCATACGGCCGCATCCGTCCCATCGCCCTCTTGCTGGCTGTGATGGGTTGGTTGACCCTGTCGCTGGCGGGTGGGATCTACTATGTCCTGCCTCGGCTGACCGGCACCCGGATGCGCGGTGAGGCCCTGGCGTTGGCGGGGGGAGTGGGGACGGCCGTGGTGACGGTGGTCGGGGCGCTGGTGGTTTTGTTGGGGGGTGGAGACGGAACCGGCCCCTTCTCTTTGCCCTGGTGGGTCTCCTTTCCGCTGCTGGCCACCCTTCTGGCGCCGATGGTGGTGACCCTCTCCACGGTTCGCCATCGACAAGAGCCCAACATCTATGTCTCTTTGTGGTACGCCCTGGCCGGGGTGGTTTGGCTGCCGCTTCTCTATCTGGCGGGCGTGCTTCCCGCCTCCTCGGCGATCGGGAGCGCCGTCTCCGGGTCGATTTCTCTCTTCGGACTCTCCAACCTGTGGGTGGTGGGAATGGGGATCGGGCTTGCTTACTACGCCCTGGTGAAGGAGACGGGAAATCCTCTGGCCAGCAGGCAGTTGGCCAGAGTGGGATTCTGGTCTCTGGCCTTCGCTTCGGCGTGGGGGGGCGCCGCACCTCTGGTTTTCGGTCCGGTTCCCGATTGGCTTGAGGCGGTGGCGTTCCTGATGACTCTGGCCCTTCCTGTCTCGGCGCTGGCCAACGCCGCCAATCTTTCTTTGACCACTGACCAGGTCTGGGGCAAGAGATCGGAGCGTCCGGTGGTGGCCGCCGCCTTGGCGGGCGTCTTCTTTGCCTTGATGACCGCCGCGCTTACCAGCTTCGGGACAGTCCGCTCCGCGGCGGCGGTGGTGGGTCTCACCCCCTTCTGGGACGGCGTGCTCTACGCCACCCTGTTCGGCGCCGGAGGTCTCCTGGTGGCAGCCTGGACCTATCAGGCGCTCCCAGCGATAAGCGGACGGAGGATGGCCGATGCGGGGTTCGCCCGGCTTCATCTGCGTTTCACCTTCTGGGGAGTGGGATTGACCACCGCCCTGTTGGTGGGGGCCGGCTTGGTGTCGGGCTACAGTTGGACGGGAGGCTCCTACAGCGGGATCAGCCCCACCGGCCAAGGCTGGGAGAGCCTGGCGGGCATGTCTTCGCTCTTGGTGGGGTTGTCCATACTCTCGGGGTTGGTGACCCTCCTGGGCCAACTCTCCTTCTGCTTGGCCGTCTTCAGGACCTTCACCTCCGGACGCCCAGCCACCCAGGAGGTGTTCACCATGGTTTCGGCTGAGGGCGCCTCCGATTCTCAAAGGGAGGAAGAGGAATGAGCGAGCTTTTAGAAGCCGCAGCCCAAGTCGTGGGGGCTCCCCCTGAGTTGGTGCAGCGCTCGGCCGAGGCGCGGGCCGACGCCGACGGGGTCCCGGTCGAAGAAGTCCTGGCGGCCTGGGCGGGAGGTGGAGCAGTGCCCGCCTCCGCACCTGTCGCGCCCTCGCCGCCTGCTCCTGTCGCGGCTGCCGCACCTGTCGCGGCCTCTCCTGCCCCTGCCGCGGTGCCCTCACCTACGCCTGTGCCCGCTGCACCTACGCCTGTGCCCGCTGCACCTACGCCTGTGCCCGCCTCCGCACCTGTCGCGCCCTCGCCGCCCTTGCCCGCCCGCCCCACCGTGGTCTCGACCGAGGTGGCGGCGGGCCCGCCCCCGGTGCTGACCGGCCGGGTTGACCGGCCTTACCGGTATCTGTTCGGCGCCGCGGCGCTGTTGATCCTGTGCCTGGGCGTCACCCTGGTGGTCCCCGCCTTTTCCGGGACGGGGCGGGGAGCGCTTCACTCCGAAATCCCCTACACCGCCGCCGCTCTCCGGGGACAAGAGATCTATCTGTCGGAGGGATGTGCGGGCTGTCACACCCAGATGGTCCGTCCCATAGTCGCCGACGCCCAACTGGCCGCCGTGGCCGGGGTGGGCGGAGTGACCCTGTCCGACACCAACCAGGTGATCGGTCGCCAGCGCTACGGTCCCGACCTGGCCAACGTGGGGAATCGGATGTCCCCCGAAGACATGGAGGCGTTGCTTTCCGGAGAGGGAGGACACCTCTCCTATGGGGGGAGTTGGATGGACTCCCTGGTGGCCTACCTGTCGGAGTCCCAGGTTTTGACGGAGGGGGGCTCCGATGAGTGAGAATCTGGCGAGAGCCGCCGAGGCCATGGGCGCACCGGAGATTCTGGTGCAGCGCTCGGCCGAAGCCCGCTCCAGTGCAAGCGGCGTCCCCGTCGAGGAGATTCTGGCGGCCTGGGCAGGTGGCGGCTCGGCGCCTTCGGCGTCCACGGCCCCCGCTCCGTCCCCGGCGCCGGCTGCTCCGTCCCCGGCGCCCGCGCCCGCTGCTCCCGTGCCGGCCGCTGCCCCGGTGCCGCCCGCCGCCCCATCGCCTACGCCGTCTCCTGCTCCTGCACCTGCTGGCCCGGTGGTGGTGGCGCCGCTGCCCCCGCCCTCGGAGGTGACCACCAGGGAGGCGGTCTCCTTCCCGGTGGTGGTGTCGGTGCCGACCGCCCGCCTGACGGAGAGAACCTCATCCACCCTGCCCCGCTGGCTGGCCGCCCTCTTCCTGGTGGTTCCGGTGATAGGTCTGCTCTATCTGGCGGGGAACTCCGCCCGGGCGGGGTGTGTGGAGGGGGGAGTGGAACTGGCCGTCAACCGGATCGACTCCACGGTGGCCAACTGCGACGGCAGCGAGTTCACCGGCCGCGCCGAAGATACGGCGGGGAACTTCCTGGCGGTGGGGGAAGCGTTGTTCGAGACCTGCGCCGGATGTCATGGCGCCAACGGCGAGGGGGGAGTGGGGCCGACGTTTGCAACCGTGCTCTCGACTTTTTCCAGTTGCGCGGACCATATCGAGTGGGTGACCCTGGCCACCGGCGGCTTTCAGGAGGCCGGAAGAGCCACCTACGGGGATTTGGCCAAATCGGTGGGTGGGGGTGGCTTCATGCCCGGATTCGCGACCAGCAACACCCCCGAAGAAATCGCCTCGGTGGTCGTCTTCGAGCGGATCCGCTTCGGCGGAGCCGACCCCGACGAGACGCTGATCGAGTGCGGATTGATCGAGACCGAGGGGGGAGAGACCGAGGGGGGTGAAGCCGAGGAGGAAGCGACCGAAACCGGAGAGGCGGAGGACGAAGGCGGATAAGAGCTATCGGGCAGCCAGGCCCAACTGTCTCCCGAGCAGCGTTCTCCACAGCCGAAGAGTCCCGATCTCTCCCTCGGCCAGGACCCGTCCGCCGGAGTCTTCCACCACCGGGATGCGCAGCCCGTAGTCAACCGCCAACTCGGGATGGTGGTCGATGTTCACTTCACGCAGGCTCAGGCCCCACAGGAGCGCTACTCGCCGCACCCGGGGTGCCGCCACCGCGCACAGGTGGCACTCGGGCCGGGTGTAGAAGACCAGGTAGCGCCGCTCTTGTCTCACTCCGGTCCCTCCCTCCCGATATCCTGGGTAATCCCCGTCCTCGTTTTTGGGAGTGACAGAGTGCGACCCGGCACAGCGGTAGCGATAGTGGCCCTGGCCTTGATCATCGTGGTGGCGGCGGTGGTGCAACTGTGGGGGTTGGTGTTCTCTCAATAACCACCGACATCCGCTCGGCGAGAGAGAGCCGGTCACAGGCCCGCCCTCCCCGCATCGCCAGGGCCAGGAGCCCCGCCGAGTCGACGTGGAGCAGCAACTCGCCCTTTCCCACTTCGGCATAGGTCGCCGCTCTCCGGATCCGGTGAACGGATGCGCCGATCCGCACCGACAGCTCCGAGCAGTCCTCCAGGCCGGCGCTTTCCAGATCATCGGGGGAGATGTTGGTCTGGACGTTGCCGTAGGTGTCCACCCACCATGCCTCGCCGCTCACCCGACCGGGGCTCAACTCGGGCAGGGGCAGTAACAGGGGGCTCACCTGGTCGGGGCCGATCGGGGGTCCCAGCTCGGAGAGCCGCACTTCCCCGCAGGCCAGGGCTGCCGCCGCCGGAGCGAAGACATCCCGTCCCCAGAAGGTCTCTCCGGCGCTCGGCAGGCGGTATTCGGGGTTTTCGACGGAGACCATCCGCCGGGCGCCTCCCACCATGGCCACCGCCGGCGACAGGAGACCGTTGTCAGGCCCGACGAAGATCATCTCGGAGGTCTCGACCGCCAAGGCCCGCCGGTCGGTTCCCACTCCCGGGTCCACCACCGCCAGGATCACTCCGGAAGGCAGGTACTGGACAGCGCGCAGCAGCGACAGGGCGCCGGACCGCACGTTCCCGGGGGGAATCTTATGGTTGATGTCGATCACCCGCGACCCCGGAGCTATCCGGGCCATCACCCCGTGAACGACCCCCACGAACTCGTCATCGGTTCCAAAGTCGGAGAGAAAGCTGATGGGAAGGCTCATAAATGTCCGGCGGTTCGACAATGTGGGACCGGTTGAGGGCCAAGGCTAGAACCGAGGCGACCCAAAGGCGAAGCTCCGTCTTGTCCTCGTCACACCAAATCCCCAAGTCGGGAAAAAACCCGTGACCAAGAGGTTGACTTGTGTCACAGCCTCCATACACACTGGTGGAAGCTAAAGCACCTCGCGGCCCGATCCGACGCGTCAGTCGGTCCGCCCCAGGGATCATATTGTCAACAAACGCCCCCTCCAGGGGACTGGCGGAGCGCGTTTTGATCAAACGGAAAGGCGGAGGCGGGGGAGGGCCCGGAAATTAGTAAATATGGTGCCGCGCTTTTCGCGGGATAGGGTTTTCGGATCAGTGATCGGGCAGGACGGTCGAATGCGTTTTCATTGGGCTGACCGACGCGGGCCGATCGGCTACTGCCAGATCGTTCATTTGGTGGCGTCCAGTCGGCTGAGTGGTTTGGGCCAGTCGAGAATCTGGTGGTCTGCGGTCACCAGTTGGTGGCCTGCCAACGCGGTGGCGACGATAAACCGGTCGGCGGGATCGGCTTGGAAATCGGTGAGGTTCCCCGCTCGGATGGCGATCTCGCCGTCCACAGGAATTTCGGTGAGCCCCTCACGTAGCAGGAGTCGGCGCCATTCGCCCATTTCGTAGTCGATTTCGATCCGGTGCTTCCCACACAGCACCTCAAGCTCCCAGAAGGAGATAGCCGAAACAGCAACTTCGTTCTCCCCCAGCGCTCGATCGATCTCCTGGTGAGTTCGCGGCCCCAGCCGACCATCACCCGCTCTCAGCCAGATGAGAACATGGGTGTCGAGCAGGATCACGGATTCAGCACCCGGCCCGGGTTGGTCTCGGCCTCCCATGCAACGCCCACCGGCTTGATGATGTCACCCAGAATGCGAATCTTGTCCTGATCGCGGCCAAAGAACGTTCTTGGTGTCTCGCGGTAAGGGACCAGCCGTGAAACCGGTCGCCCGTTCTTGGTGATCACAATCCCCTCTCCGGTCTCGGCCACCTCATCCATGAGTTTTAGACACTTGGCCTTGAACTCAGACGCTTTGATCACTTTGTGGTCTTGATCCACAATTCCTCCTACTCCGAGATATGACTATAGTCACAACCATAGTCATATAGCTCGGATAGTCGGGCGGTCTTCCGGCGCCATCCCGCCTTCCCTGTAGGTGACGCTCGGTCTCCCGCCCGACCAGTTACAGGATGAAACGGCCGAGCGGGGGTTTTCAAGCCTTTTGGGGGCGCTCTTTTCGCGAATCGCCCGCCTCGGAGCCGCTTGCTCAGCTCTTCTCGAAGGCCATCATCGCCAGAGGCCTGAAGCTGAGCTCCACCGCCTCGTAGATCTCTCCCAACAGCAGATCCAGGCATTCGGGGTTCACCTCGGAGGCGGCCAGGCGGCCGGTCAGCACCACCGCTCCCTCCCGGTCGAGTGCGAAATGACATCGCCACAGACGGTGATTGCGCAAGAGGCAGAGCCGGTACACCTCGGCCTGGTTGGCGGGAGGGGCCGGCAGCACATAGGCCTCGGCGATGACACTCCGATCGCCCGCTGTCCACCAGACGGTGGTGGCCGAGCGGACGCTCTGGCGCATCCGCACCGCCCAGCGGCCCTCCACCTCCTCTGAGTACTCGACGTCGCTTTCGGGGTCCGCCACCCAGGAGGAGATGACCTGAACGAGGGTGGCGGCGAGAATGCTCATCCCCGGAATAGCACGCTTTGGTAGAGCTCCAAGAGCCGGTCGGAGGTGGCCTGCCAGGAGTACTGGCCGGTCCATTCCACCCCCCGGGCGGACATGGCGGAGCGCAGCTCGTTGTCTTCCAGCACCTTGGCGATGGCCGCCGCGTACCCCTCCGGTTCCCATCCGTCCACCAGCCAGCCCGACCCGCCGTCTTCCACCACGTACATGAGTCCTCCTCTCCGGGCGGCCACCACCGGAAGCCCGCACGCCTGGGCCTCGGCGACCGCCAACCCGAAGGATTCGCTGCGGGACGGCGCCACCAGCACATCCGCCGCCCGGTAGAAGTCGGCGAGCCGGTCATGACGGACCGGGGGGTGGAAGCGGACTGTCCCCGGCCCGAGGTCGTCGGCGGCGGCGCGCAGGGCCTCCATCTCCCGCTCTCCCTCCGGTCCGCTGGGTCCCCCCACTATCAGCAGACGGAGATCCGGAAGGCGCTCACGAGCCAGCGCCACCGCCGCCAGTGCCACGTCCGGTCCCTTCAGGGCCTGGATTCTTCCCACGAACAGCGCCAGTGGCCCTCTTCCCAACCCCAGCCTCGCCCGGGCTTCGGCCTGATCTCCCGGATGGAAGTAGGTCCGGTTGACCCCCGGAGGGGAGATGCACAACTTGGTGGGATCGGCTCCGTAGTGGTCCATCAGGTCGTCCGCTTCGAAGGGGGTGGACGCCACCACGCAGTCGGCGTCCGAGATCAGCGTCTCCTCGGTGGCGATGCGCATCGGGTCGGTGGGGGACTGATCCGGCCGCCGGGTGGCGTCCTTCACCCTGCCCAGGGTGTGAAAAGAGTTCGCCATGGGAATGTCCAGTCTCTCTTTGACCTCCAGCGCCGCCCAACCCGAAAGCCAGTAATGACTGTGGACCAGGTCGGGTCGCTCTGCTCCGGCCTCCAACCGCTCCATCAGCACCTGGCTGAACCCCCCCAGGTGCGGGACCTGGGATTCGATGGAGAGAGAGCGGAGCGGCCCCGCCTCCAGGTGATGGACCCGATAGCCCGGCGCCACCTCCACCGTCCCGGGAAGCTCGGGATGATCCTTGCGGGTGAACACGTCTACCTTCACTTCTTGTGAGGCCATGGTGGTGGAGAGCTCGTGCAGGTAGACGTTCATGCCCCCCGCGTCGCCCTCGCCTGGGTCCCGAAGCGGAGAGGTGTGCATGGAAATGAAGGCGACCCGGGCGATCATCTGCGACAACTCACCGTGTAGAGAGGCCGGTGGACGGCGCCCAGCCGGCGCTTGTAGGTCTCGTCGCCTTTCAGGAAGTCGAAGCGGGAGAGCCCTTCGCCCACCGCTTTTTCGATCAGAGATGAAAGCAGAACCACGCCGGGAGAGGAGGCCGAATAGGCTGGATCGAACGAAGAGTTGTACAGGTAGTAGCCCTCGGCGTCGGAATAGCCGAACATGCAGGCGGCGGCCTTACCCTCCTCGTCGGCCAACAGGTCGACTCTCCATCCGGGAAGATCGGCCAGCCGCCGGAACAGCGGCGTTGTCTGCTCATCCATGAACTGACCCTTGGCGCCGCCGGCCAGTTTGTGGAGCCGCACGAACTCCTCGAATCCCCACCCCGGACCCCGCTGGGTCTGAAGCCTGGCCTCTCCCAGCCCCCTCTGGAAGCGTCTGGCTTTGCGGCGTATCTCGTGGCGCTCCTTCTTGCCCACCAGTTGCATGTACTCGTCGTAGGTGGCGGGCAGGTGCAGCACGGCCGTCACCGCGGTCTGTTCGGTGACGGGGTGAGCGCCCGCCAACACCAGTCCATCTTCGGCCACCCGGGCGGCCTGGCGGGGAAGGGAATCCCAGCTGAGCTTCACCCCTCGTTTCTGGCTTTGCCACCACTCGGCCACCAGCGCGGCGACTCCCGAGCCCCGCGGGCTGTGATAGTCGGTCAAAGAGGAGCGGCCCGCCATCCGCACCGTGCCGTCTTCTCCTCTCTCCAGCGCCAGCAGGCCGTCTTCTCCCTCCACCAGTTCCACCCGCTCGGTGACGGCCAAAAGAAAATCCCGGCCGGGGAAGGGACCAAGATAATCGGCCACGGCGGGCAGGTGAAAGGCGGGGGTGGTCCAGTCTTGATGTATACGCATGTGGCTAACAGGCTGCCCGGATGGTGGGATAGGGGTTGTAGGCGGGAGTCTCCCGGCCGTTTGGGTGGAGTTGGAGGTGGAGGTGGGGAAGTCCTCCGTAGGCGTTGCCGGTGGAGCCGTTGTATCCCACCACCTGGCCCGCGTTCACCCGGTCGCCCTCACCCACCGCCCATCCGCTCAGGTGAGCGTAGTAGTAGGCCACCCCGGTGTCGGAGTGGATCCAGAGCCCCCTGCCTCCCAGGCCGCTGTTGGTTATGGTGATCGTTCCGCTCGCCGCCGCATACAGGCGAGCGTCTCTGGGGCCGAACATGTCCACTCCCCTGTGGCGCCTTCCTCCCGAGCGGGGCGCCCCCCAGGAGTCCACGAACGCCGATCCCGGGAAAGGACAGACCAACCCGGGAATGGGACCGATCCCCTGGCCTTGTCGGGAAGCGAGAGCCGCAGCCTGGATGCGAGCCTGTTCACGGCGCCGGGCCTCGGCCGCTATTGCCGCCGCTCTCTGGCGCGCCTCCTCTGCTCTCCGGCGCGCCTCTTCGGCTCTCTTCCTCGCCTCCTGGGCCTCCCACAGTCTGACCGTCTCAAGACACTGTTCGTCGAGCTCTTCCCAGGCGGCGTGCTGGTCGCGGGTCGCCATCGCCAACTGGCCCATCCAGGTCTGGCTCTCTGCTTCCAACTTTGCCAGCTCGGCTTCCAGGGCAGCGATTTCCTCCCGGTGGAGGTCGAGGTCCCTTTGGGAACTCAGGTAGTTGTTGATGTCGGCCAGTTTGGTGTCCGTGCCGCTTTCCAGATAATGACGGCCGACTATCAGGTCTCCGGGGGTCTCGCCGAGAAAGGGCGTCAGACCCAGGACACCCTGTTGCATGTAGATCTCGATGGCGGTCTGTTCCAATCCGGCGCGGAGCGATTCGACCTCTTCTGCTTTGCGAGCCGCCAGCGATAGCGCCACGTCCGCGCGCCCCTGGGCGATCTCGATCTCTTCCAACACGATGTCCCACTCCGCGGTCGCCTCATGGAAGAGGTCCAGAGAGCCCTCGTAGACGGCCAACTGGCCGCGGGAAGCCGCGCACGCCTCGTCGACTTCCCTCTTTTCTATCTCGGACGGCTCCTGGCCCTGATCTTCTTCCTGTGCTATCGAAAGCACCGCCCCACCGGCGGCCATCACCAGCCCCATGAGGATTGTTACCAGGACCGAACCGGCCGGGATGCGCTCCGACTTTCCCATGTGCGATAGGTTAAGGGATTCGTCTGGCTAATGATCGGGCGCCTTCAGAGAATCAGGGTGAGCAGGGCGAAAAAGGCCAATGCCGCACAGAGGGGTCCGTCCAAGCTCGACAGGATACCGGGCAGGGGGGCTGACCTAAGCCGCCCGGAGCGAAGCACGGCGCCAAAACCTTCCCCGGCCAGATAGGCCGCGGCCAGGCCGAACCCGATCAAGAGAAAGTCCGTGAGGGAGAACCCCCACAACACCGCCCCTATCAGCGAAAGGATCACCACCCCGATCACCACCGTGTTCTGGCGGTTCAAAAGCCGGTTGGTCTTCACTCGCCGGGCGACCTCCGCCAAAGTTATGGTGCCCACCGTCACCAACAAGAAGAACCCGATCGTCCGGCCGCCCGGCTCGAAGACGGCTCGGGCCAGCATCAGCGACGCCAGCGCGCCACAGGTCAGCGTCCCGATTCCGGCTGCTATTCCTAGTGCCGGGAACTGGCGGTGGCGAGGAATGAATGCCGCGGCGCCCAGGGGGAAAATGACTCCCATCGCCAGGGCCGCCAGCAGAGCGGAGGGGCCCAGGAGGTGGATGAGCGCCATCGCTGCGATCTGGCCTCCCAGTAGAGCTCCCACCGCGATCTCATATCCCCGTGCTCCGGTCGCGGCGGTGACATCGATAGTCCACAGGCCCACCATGGCCGCCAGGATGGGCGTCCACAGGTCCTGTTGGGTCACCAGGTTGCCCAGAATCAGGGCGGCCACCACCACCAGTGTGGCGGTGCCCCTCGAGCCCAGTTCTCTGCCCCGGGTCAGGGAACCGCCGGAGACGGGAGGCAAAAGAGCGATCTCATCGTCGGGGCCCACTGGCTGGAAAGCGTCGACCTCTTCTCCGTTGCG
The DNA here is from genome assembly GCA_965261135.1 of Acidimicrobiia bacterium. GTDB lineage: Bacteria > Actinomycetota > Acidimicrobiia > Spongiisociales > ZC4RG35 > Bin76. The sequence continues at coordinate 2,033,453 of OZ253443.1, read as the reverse complement.
CCATATCTTGGCGGTGGCCACGCCGGCGGCGAACTGGGGTCCGAAGCGGTCCGAAGCGGTCTCCAGCACCTCGCCCACCGTGGCGCCCTCGATCACCACTTCCGAGGCGCGGGCCGCCTCCCGCAGACCGGCAAAAAGACGTAGTCTCGGCATGTCTACCAGCTTAGACGGGTTTATCCCCATGGGAACGCTTCTTGTGTGGATGCGCCGGGATACACTGAAACACACCGAATCCGGAGGTGAGATGCACGCGGTAAGAGTGGAGAGCTACGGCGGGGCCGAGCAGTTGAAGTGGAGGGAGGTCCCCGATCCGCGTCCGGGTCCGGGTCAGGCGCTGGTCACGGTGCTGGCCGCGGGAGTGAATTTCATCGACACCTATCACCGGACCGGCCTCTATCCGGTGGAACTCCCCTTCACTCCCGGTTTGGAGGGAGCGGGGATAGTGCGGGAGCTGGGGGAGGGGGCCGAGGGGATCGAAGTTGGCGACCGGGTGGCCTGGAGCCAGTGCCTGGGATCCTACGCCGAGCAGGTGGTGGGGCCGGCGGAGAAGATGGTTCCCGTGCCCCCGGATCTGGAGATCGAGTCGGCGGCGGGGGTGATGGTGCAGGGGCTGACCGCCTATTTCCTGGCCCACGACACCTTCCCCCTCGGACAGGGTGATCGGGCGCTGGTGCATGCCGGGGCGGGGGGAGTGGGACTGCTGCTGATCCAGATGGCCAAACAGCGCGGGGCGGAAGTGTTCACCACCGTGGGCTCCGAGGAGAAAGGCCGGCTGGCCAAGAGCGCGGGGGCCGACCATGTCATCCACTACCGGGAGACCGACTTCGGGGACTCGGTGGAAGAGATCGCGGGTCCCAGGCCGCTCGATGTGGTCTATGACGGGGTGGGCGCCGTCACCTTTGACCGGGGGCTCTCCCTGCTTCGTCCCCGGGGAATGATGGTCACCTTCGGAAACGCCAGCGGGCCGGTGCCTCCCGTGGCGCCGCTGCGCCTCACCCAGGAGGGTTCGCTGTTCCTGACCCGCCCCACGGGGACCGATTATGTGCCGACCCGCGCCGACCTGGTTGAAAGAGCCTCCTCGTTGTTCGGAATGGTGCTCATCGGCGAGTTGGGCCTGCGGATCGGACACAGCCTCCCCATTCGGGAAGCCGCCAGTGCCCATCGGATGCTGGAGGGCAGAGAGACCACCGGAAAGGTGATCCTCACCCCCTGAGCCCCTCCATCCGTTTCAGGGCGGTGCGGAGCGTCGATTCGCTCTTGCAGAAGGCAAAGCGCACCAGTTCGGCGCCGTCCGCGGGATCGTCGTAGAAGACCGAAGGCGGGATCGCCGCCACCCCCACCTCCTCTATGAGATGGTTGACGAAGGCCACATCGTCGGGGAAGCCGAAGGGGCGGTGATCGGCCAGCAGGAAGTAGGTGCCCTCCGGCGTGTAAACCCCGAAGCCCAGCCGGTCAAGTCCCTCGGCCAAGAGGTCCCGCCGGGAGGTGTACAGCGCCCGCAGCTCCTCGAAATACTCCCCGGGGGCCGATAGCGCGGCGGCGGCGCCGTGTTGCATGGGGTTGGGAGTAGTGAAAGTGAGGAACTGGTGGGCGGCCCGCACCCCGGCGGTGAGATTCTCCGGCGCCACCGCCCATCCGGTTTTCCACCCGGTGAGAGAAAAGCTCTTTCCCACAGAGGACATGGTCACGGTTCGCTCCCACATCCCCGGGAGGGCGGCCAGAGAGAGATGGGACCGTCCGTCGAAGCGAATGTGCTCGTAGACCTCGTCGGTGAAGGCGATCACGTCGTGGGCAACGCACAGCTCGGCCACCAGGGCCAGCTCATCGTGATCAAAGACCCGGCCGGTGGGGTTGTGGGGGGTGTTGAAGACGATCGCCCGGGCACCGGCCTGAAAAGCCGCCCGCAGCTCGGCTTCGGGCAGTCGGAAGTCGGGGGGACGGAGCGTCACGAACCGGGGGAGGGCGCCGGCCAGAGCGCATCCCACCGGGTAGGCGTCGTACCAGGGCTGGAGAAGAATCACCCGGTCTCCGGGCTCCACCAGACCCAGAAAGGAGGCCGCCAGCGCCTCGGTGCAACCCGAGGTGACGGTCACATGCCGATCCGGATCGGCCTCGATCCCGGTCTGATCACCGAAACAGGCGGCGATCCCCTCCCGCAGGACGGGAATGCCCATCGAAGGCGGATACTGGTTGGATTGGAGATCGATTCCCGCCTTGGCGGCCTGCTTCACGAAGTCCGGACCCTCGAAGTCGGGGAAACCCTGCCCGAGATCGACTGCTTTCCGCTGTCGGGCGCGAAGAGAAATTTCGGTGAAGATGGTGTTGCCGAAGGGGCGCAGACGAGAAGCGACGGCCATGATCAAACCAGATTAGGCGAAATGTCCCGGGTCAGAGCAGCACGGCGTGGATTTCGCCGGGTCCGTGCACTCCTTTGGTGAGGGTGAGTTCGATGTCGCCGGTGCGGCTGGGGCCGGTGATGAACACCAGGTTGGCGAGCTGGTCGGGCGAGTCGGCCTGTGCGGCCCAGTGGGAGAGCGAGCGGAAGATCAGTTCGGTGGGAACCAGCACTATGTGCACCGCCGGAATAACCGAGGCCAGGCGGGACCGTCCCCGTCCGGAAGCCACCACCACCGAGCCGGTCTCGGCGAAGGCTGCCAGCGCCGCGGAGACCCCCACCGCCGCGTCCATGTAGCCCATCTGATGGGAAACCCGGCCGTCCGGGTCAGATGGCAGGACGGTCCCGGTCCGCCGGTATCCCTGCTCTCGGAGAGCGGCCAGCAATCCGTCTGCGGGAAGGTGCTCCTGGTCCCAGGCCAGGAAGGTCTCCGTCCCGCGTTCCTCCATGATCCCGGTGATCACCTCCACCGGCGGTTGGCGGTGGACTATCCCGTCCAGCATCTCGAAGGCCTCGATGAAGTGAGCGGTCAGATCCACGTCGGCCAGGTCGGGAAGTGCCGGGTCGGGATGAGGGGCGGGAAGCTCGGGAAGGGTACCGGCGCCCACCGCTTCTTCGACCCGCTTGAGGAACCGGCTACGTTCCACCGCGGTTCTCCTTCCACCATTGCCGGAAAGACTTGGTCGCCGGTGCGGGGAAGTCCCGGCTTTGGGTCCACCCCTTGGCGTGGAAGGGCAGACGGTGGAACCACTCGTCATCCCGTTTCAGCCGTCCGGCCATCCGTGCGGCGGAGAGGAACGTCTTCCACAGCAAGGGGCGTTTGCCGACCTGTCGGTAGAGGGCCATCCCGGGGCCCATCCACCGGAAGGGGTCGTTCTCCTTGGTGGCCCGGACGCGCTGGTTCACCAACAGCTTGGGGATATCGATCCGCACCGGGCACACCTCCCGGCACGCTCCGCACAAACTGGAGGCATACGGCAGGTCAGCCCATTTGGTGAAGTCCGCCAGCCCGGGGGCCAGCACCGCCCCCACCGGACCCTGATAGATCTGTCCGTAGGCGTGGCCGCCCACCTCCCGGAAGACTGGGCAGACGTTCAGGCAGGCGCCGCAGCGGATGCAGGCCAGTATCTCCGAGGAGTCGCTTGCCAGGACCCGGCTGCGTCCGTTGTCCACGATGACCACCGCGAACTCGTCGGGACCGTCGGGGTCGCCGGGTCTTCTCGGCCCGGACACCACGTTGGTGTAGACGCTGAGCCGCTGTCCGGTGGCCGAGCGGGCCAGCACCTCCACGATGGTGGCCGCGTCCCCGAAGGTGGGGACCAGCCTCTCCATGCCCATCACTGCGATGTGCGTCCGGGGAGCGGCGGTGGTCAGCCATCCGTTGCCCTCGTTGGTGACGGTGATGATCGACCCGGTCTCGGCCACTCCCGTGTTCACCCCCGAGATGCCCACGTCGGCGGAGAGGAAGAAACGGCGCAGGTGGCGGCGGGCCACCTTGTTGAGTTCTTCGGGATCGTCGGTGTAGGGAATTCCCAGCCGCTCGTGGAAGAGCGCGCCGATGTCCTGGCGGGTGAGGTGCATCACCGGCGCGATGATGTGGGAGGGATGGTCCCCGGCAAGTTGCACGATGAACTCCCCGAGGTCGGTCTCCACCACGGTGTGACCCTCACTCTGCAGGTGATGGTTGAGCTCCAGCTCTTCGGTGACCATCGACTTGGATTTGATCACCAGCGACTCCTCTTTCCTCCCCACCAGCCGGGCGATGTGATCGTTGGCCTCCGCCGCGTCGGCCGCCCACAGCACCTTTCCGCCGTTGCGCTCCACCGACTCGGCGAACTGATCGAGGTAGCGATGGAGGTTGGCCAGGGTGTGGAGCCGGATTTGCCGGGCCCGGTCGCGGGTCTCCTCCATGGGCGTGAAGTCGTCGATCGCCCACTGGCGCTGGTCCATGAACCGCCGCGCCGCCCTGCCCACCGCCAGCGGTTTGGAGGTGGTCATCTCGGAGATGGCTCGGCGGCGGAAGGTGACCGGCTGGCTCATGTGTCCTCTCCGCGGCCTTTGGCCAGCGCCGATGCGATATGCAGCACCTGCATGGGGTTGTTCCGCCGCCGGAGGCCTCCTTCCAGGTGGATGAGACAGGCCGAGTCCCCTCCCACCAGCATCTCCACTCCCGCTTCCTCCAGCCGGTCCAGCTTGGTGTTCATGATCTTGGTGGAGATCTCGGGCATTTCCAGCGCGAACAGGCCGCCGAATCCACAGCATTCCTCGGCGCCTTCGATCTCCACCCGCTCCACTCCTTTCACCGATTCCAAGAGTGATTCTCCTTCCCGGCGTAGCCCCAGACCGCGCAGGGCGTGGCAGGAGGGGTGGTAGAAAGCCCGGTGGGCGGGCGCCTGATCGTCCTGGTCATCCTGGTCGCCGCCGCCGGCGCCCCGTTTTTCGACCGCGAACGAGGTGAATTCTGTGATGCGCGCCGCCACCCGTTCGGCCATGGCGGCATTTTCGGGGTCCTCTGACACCAGCCGCGGACCGTGATGAATCAGAAAGTCGGCGCAGGAGCCGGAGGGGATCACGATCGGCCCGTCGGTTCGGTCCAGCACCTCCAGGTTGTGGAGCAGCACCTCGGTTGAGTCCCGGGGGTGACCGGCGTTGTAGGCGGGCTGTCCACAGCAGGTCTGATCCGACGGGAACTCCACCGTTGCTCCGTTCCGCTCCAGTTCCTCCACCACATCCTGTCCCACTTGGGGAACCACCGCGTCGATGATGCAGGTCACGAACAACTGGACGGTTTCGGACATGAATTGTGACATTACTAGGGATGAACTTGCCAGACTGTGAGGTGATGAAGTTTGGCAAGCCCTACCGCGGCCCGGTCCGGGGGGTGATTCTCGACTGGAGCGGAACGGTTGTGGACGCGTATGTGCTGGCCCCGGCCCGGGTGTTCGTGGAGGTGTTCGCAAGGAGGGGGGTGGAGATCAGCATGTCCGAGGCTCGGGGTCCGATGGGCCTGACCAAGGATCTTCACATCAGGCGGCTCCTCGAAGTTCCCGCCATACGGGAACGCTGGCGGGCCGTGCATGGCAGGGATCCCGACCCAGCCGACTCCGAAGCGATGTTCGAAGACTTCGTTCCCCGCCAGATCGAATGTCTGCCCGAATATGCGGGGCTGTTGCCGGGCGTGGCGGAGATGGCCGCAACCCTGCGGCGGGACTACGGCGTCAAGATCGGAGTGACCACCGGCTTTATTCGTCCCATGGTCGATGTCCTGTTGGAACACGCCCGCCGACAGGGCTTTTCCCCGGACTGCACGGTGGCGGGCGACGAAGTGGCCCACGGCGCCCGGCCTCGTCCTTTCATGTTGTATCGCAACCTCGATCTCCTGGATCTGCATCCCATCCAGTCGGTGGTGAAGGTGGATGACACCACCTCGGGAGTGGAGGAGGGGCTGGCAGCCGGGTGCTGGTCGGTGGGGACCGCCCGGTACAGCAATTACATGAATGCCGACAGCCTGTCCGAGGCCCGGTCCTGGTCGCCCGAGGAGGTGGCCTCCCGACTCGCCGCCACCCGCCGGCTGCTGTGGGAGGCGGGCGCTCACTATGTGATCGACGAGCCGTTGGAATTGTTGGGGGTGGTGGAGGACGTCAACCTCCGTTTGGAGAGGGGAGACCGGCCCTAGCTTTTGTGGCGTTATTTCTAGGGGTTGTTATTATCCTCTCCCAGACATGTTTGGCGCCAAACCCCCGACTCCCTATCGTCGGCTTTCTTGGATGCTTCTGCTGGTGGCCCTCTTGGCGGCGGCCTGCGGCGGAGACGATTCCCAGGCGGGCGACGGCGGCGGCACTGTCTCGGGCGGGGAGACGACCGCGGCCGCAGACGGGGGCGCAGGCGGGACCGGCGCTTCCGACGGGACGGCGACGGAAGGGGTTACCACCTCCACTCGTGCGCCTGCCACCACTACCACCACCACCCTTCCTCCCGGACGCCGCATGGGCGTGGTGCTGCTCGCTCCCGGAGAGGAGGCCAACAGCTTGAACTTCCGGGAGGGACCCGGCACCGACAATCCCATCGTCGGCGAGCTGCTGCCCGCTCAGTCCGGACTTCTCCTCACCGGCGCTGTCGAAGTGGTGGAAGGCCGGGTGTGGCACGAACTGATAACCGAGGAATTCCGGGGATGGGCCTACGGCTACTACCTCACCGAGATCTGGTCGCCCGCAGAGGTCGAGGAAGAGTGGGAGTGGGAGACGGCTCTCGGCAACTTCGCCAACGCTCTGGTGCTGGGTGACGGCTTGGCGGACACCGTGTCCTGGAGGGGTTTCTTCGCCATCTACTTCGACCAGAATCTGCGTCGCTGGGCGCCTGACGAGCTGCCCGGACTTGGTGCGGACGAGACCGAGTTGAAATGGTCCAACACCGGGGCCTCGGTGGAGGAAGCATCTGCGACCGTCGGCACGTGGAAGCAGGTGATCGCCGATGCCTTTCTGGCCGACTATCTCGACGAGGATGTGGAGATCGAGGTGGGAGGTCTGACCTTGGGCGCCAACGCGGTTCTGCCGGGATCTGCCATCTCGTCGGCTTTCGCCAACTTCCCGTGGGTGGCCATCCACGATCCCGGAGACAACGAGGACTTCCTGGGACTCGACTGGTCCACCTGGCTGGTGTTCCTGGAGATGGAAGAGGGCGTCCCCCGAGTAGTGGGCCTCCAACCCCAGTTCTCCTATCCCTGAGCCGGCAAGTAGGACAACCACCGCAACCCTAACTCGCGAATTTCGCCCGCCAACTCCTAAAAGGTTGGGACCCACCCCCGCCACCACCGTTCCGTCGGTCAGAACGCGCTCCGCCAGTCCCCTGGAGGGGCGCCTTTGACAATATGATCCCCGAGACGGCCCGAATGACGCGTCGGATCAGGCCGTTAGGTGTTGTGACTGCTTATCACTATGGGAAGGGCCCTGGGACAAAGTCAACCGTTCGGCCGAGAGAATTTTCCCACTCCCGTCCAGAATTTTTCCCAACTTCTTGGTTGGGTGCAGTGCCTCTTGTTGACGGGCGGGAAGCTACACCCAGGCTTCTATCCGTTCGGCCAGATAGACGCTGACCTCTTTGGCCAGTTCCAGGGTTTCGCACAACTGCTCGCGGCCCATCACCAGATCGACCAGGGAGATGTGCACGGTGCCGGTGATCATCAGGCGGCGTTGGGTGGATTCGCCCAGTGGAGCATAGGAGTCGATGGCCTGCACCTCGATGGGAAGAGAGAGCTCTCCCACCCCCGCCAGGTCGGTGGCCAGCACCAACAGGTCCGGTGGGTTGGTGAGGGGAGGAACCGACCAGTTGAAATACAAATGCAGCTGATAGATGTCCTCGGGTTCCTCGAAGTCGTTTTCCATCTCCTCCAGGCGGTCGATCAGGGCCAAGAGCGCCCGGGGTTCCACATCCAGCGACAAGTGGAGATCGATCGGCAGGCTGCAGGACTCGGCGGGATGGAGATCCACCTCCCAGGACTGGCGAAGAGAGTAGGTCTCCACGAAATGGCGCTCGTCGTGGATGTGAAAGCCGTGCTTGATTGCGTGTTCTTTGACGTTGTGGATGAATCCGGCGATATCAATGGACATACCGGCAAGAGATTACCGGACCGGCTGACCCCACCGGCTCTGTCCGGCCATCGGATATTTCGTGAGCCGCCCAGTCGACGGGGGGAAAAATCATCGAACATCGGCCGAATGTGAAGCCGTAACATTGAGGACGGTTAACACCAGAGGACCTCAATGATCATCGTTATGAGACAAGACGCCACCCGCCAGCAGATCGAGGTGGTGATAAACAGGCTGGAGTCGATAGATTGCGAAGCGCATGTGTCGGTGGGACGTTTCCGGACTGTTATCGGAGCGGTGGGTGATCGCCAGCAGATCCTGCAGTTGCCGCTGGAGGCGCTGGAAGGAGTGGAGCGGGCGGTGCCGGTGATGAGGCCCTACAAGCTGGTCAGCCGCGAGTTTCAGGAGACCAGCACGGTTGTCGAGGTGCGGGGGGTGCGAATCGGCGACGGCTCGTTCACTCCGATTGCCGGACCGTGCGCGGTGGAATCCCGCGATCTCCTGTTCGAAACCGCCGAGGCCGTCAAGAAGGCGGGCGCCACTGTGCTGCGGGGAGACGCCTTCAAGCCGCGCACCTCGCCTTTTTCCTTCCAGGGACTGAAGGAGAAGGCGCTGATTCTCCTGGCTGAGGCCCGCGAGGAGTTCGACATGCCCTTTGTGGCCGAAGTGCTGGACCCCCGGGATGTGGACCTGGTGGCCGGCTACGCCGACATCCTCCGGATCGGTACCCGCAACATGTCCAACTTCGCACTTTTGACCGAGGTGGGCCGAACCAAGACTCCGGTGATGCTCAAGCGAGGTTTCACCGCCACCCTGGAAGAGTGGTTGAACGCCGCCGAGTACATCTTCAAAGAGGGAAACCAGGAGATCATTCTGGCGGAACGGGGCATCCGCACTTTCGAGACCGCTTCCCGCAACACCCTCGACATCACAGCCGTCCCCCTTCTAAAGGAGCTTTCCCATCTTCCGGTGCTCATTGACCCCTCCCACGCCTCGGGCAAGAGGCACCTGGTGGCGCCCCTTTCCCGGGCGGCTGTGGCTGTGGGTGCGGACGGGATAATGATCGATGTCCATCCCGCTCCCGAAAGAGCCCTGGTCGACGGCGCCCAGGCGATTCTGCCCGAAGAGTTCGCCGAGTTGATGAAGAGTATCGAGGAGATTGCCCAAGCCTTGCGCATCCCCATCTAGATGAGGTCGGTCGCGGTTGTCGGTACCGGGCTGATCGGCACTTCGATCGGGATCGGACTCTCCGTCGCAGGATGGGAAGTGTGCGGATGGGACACCAGCCCCGACCATCTTGGTAAGGCGGCTTCCATGGGGGCGATGTCAAAGCAAGCGTCCAGCTTGGAGGAGGCGGTCGTCGGCGCCGAGCTGGTGATTCTGGCTTCCCCTCCCAAAACCACGATCTCGCTCCTTTCCGACTTGCGCACCGAGGCGCTGGTGACCGACGTGGCGGGCATCAAACAGCCGGTGGTGAAAGCCGCTTCCGGCCTTTCCCGGTTCGTGGGCGGCCATCCCATGGCCGGCCGGGAGGTGTCGGGGCCGCTCGGAGCCAGCGGGGGGCTTTTTCGCGGCGCTACCTGGGTGCTCACCACCGACCACGTCGCCCCAGAGGATCTCCGGGCGGTCTCGGAAGTGGTGCGGACCCTGGGCGCCCAGCCGGTGGAGATGACCGCCGCCCGCCACGATCACATAGTGGCCCTGGTCAGCCACCTTCCCATGGTGCTGGCCGCCACCCTGGTTGATCGGCTCTCCCAGGCGGGCCGATCCGCCGACGCCCTGGTGGCGGGGGGATTCCGCGACCTCACCAGGATTGCTTTGTCGAGTTCGGACTGGTGGGCGGACCTGTTGGTGGCCAACCGGCGGTCCCTTGCTTCGGCGCTCCGGGACATGTCGGCCGGATTGGAGGACTGGGCGAGGCGTCTGGACAAGGCGGAGTCGAAGTGGGTCTCCGAACTCCTGGGTTCGGCGCGACAGACCCGCGCCGAGTTCGCCACGCCCGGAGAGGGAGTGGGGGTGCTGTTGGAGGACAAGCCCGGAGAGATCGCCCGGGTGGGCCATGCATTGGCCGAGAGCGGAGTGGACTTGAGGGACCTCCAACTCCGGCACGCCACTCACGGCGGGGGAGGGGTGCTCACCCTCTCGGTCCGACCGGAGGAGGCCCAGAGGCTGCGGCGGGCCCTGAGATCCGAGGGGTTCGGGCTCCTGGGAGACTGAGGTCTAAGGGCCTAGTCGGTGATCGGCTGTGACGATAGGCCCAGCACCGACGTCACTTGCGGCTTTGACTCCCACCTCCAGACAATCCTCGTGTATCTCGAACCACGCCGATCCCAGGTCCCGGCGGTTGCCGTCGGCCATGGCGCCCAGCCTCATCATCACACCCGGCGGCCGGGGGATCACGTGATGCCGGCGCCGATCACCATCCCGATCCCCGCCAGCGCGATTCCACCCAGGGCCGGGGGCGCGATCCGCAACCAGACACTCCTCGGTCGCCCGGACTCTTCGAGAGTCTCGACCATCCAGGTGGAGAAGGTGGTCATGCTACCCAGGAGACCGGTTCCAAGCACCAGCCCTGCATCCGGGTGGAGCCCTCCGGTGTCCATGAGGCCCAAGACCACCCCGAGCGCGAAGGCGCCAACCAGATTGACCACAGCAGTGCCGGTTCCCCTCCGGAAGCGACCGGCGAGCCAGGCCGTCACCAGCCACCGGATGCACGCGCCGACCCCACCGGCCAGGGCAATGCCGACGATCACCACGCCATGCTCCGTTTGCGGGCGGCGGTGGCCACCCACAGGCCGGCGAGCACGCTGCCCACGACATAGAGCGCCGCGGTGGCCGGGTTCTGTCCGTCGAAGATGGTTATGGCTTCGACCGCGAAGGTGGAGAAGGTCGTGAACGCGCCGGAGAAGCCGACGCCCAGCAGCGACCAGGCCACGCCGCGGCCGGCGCGGCGCTCCGTGAGTCCGGCCAGGGCTCCCAGGATCGCCGATCCCACGAGGTTGGCTATCAGGGTCGCGGTGAAGATCCGGCCGACCGGCGCCATCCACTCGCCGAGTCCATAGCGGGCCAAGGCTCCCAACGACCCGCCCCCGAAAACGGCGACCGCCGTCATCGCTGCGGGAGTGGCTTTCACCGGCGGGCCGGGTTCAGACCGAGAGAGTGGCGCCGCACATCAGGTCGCCAATGATATGTGCGCTCGGGTTGGCGGTTTGTCCGTATCCTTACCGGACATGGTTTTGCGGATCGCAGGCGCCCAGTTGAACCTGGTGGTGGGGGACTTGGAGGGTAACTGTCGACGCATCGGGGACGCCATGGATTGGGCGGAGGAGAACAGAGCCGATCTGTTGGTGCTCCCCGAGTTGGCTGTCAGCGGATATCCGCCCGAGGACCTGGCGCTTCGGGGCGATTTTCTGGAAGCCAACCGGGAGGTGCTGGCGCGGCTGGCCTCCCGCTCGCGCCGCACGGTCACGGTGGTGGGGTTCTTGGACTCCTCCCGATCACGGGCCGAGCCGCCGCCCGGAGACGACACATACTCTGCTCGGGTGGCCAACGCCGCGGCGATTCTCCGAGGAGGCCGTGTCCAGGGGGTCTATCACAAGGCGCTCTTGCCCAACTACGGGGTTTTCGACGAGCGGCGCTGGTTCTATCCCGGCCACAATCCGGTCCGCACCTGGGGGGTTGGAGACACGGCGGTGGGGGTCTCCATCTGCGAAGACCTCTGGATGGATGACGGTCCCTGGCGGCGGCTGGCTGAGGTCGGCGCGGGGGTGATCGTCAACATCAACGCCTCTCCATATCACCTGGGAAAGGCCGCCGAGCGGGAGGCGCTGGTGTCCCGCCGGGCCCGGGAGGCGGGAGCGCCGGTGGTTTATCTGAACCTGGTGGGAGGCCAGGACGAACTGGTTTTCGACGGAGCCTCGCTGGTGGCGGCCGCCGACGGCGCCATCCTCTATCGATCCGTCCAGTTCGGCGAGGACCGCTTCGTTCTGGATGTCCCCCTCTCCGGCGAGACCGTCCCGGCATCGCCGCCGGAGCGCACCTGGATGGAACCCGAGGAGGAGATATGGGCCGCCCTGACCCTGGGCATCGGCGACTACGTGCGGAAAAACCGCTTCGAGGCGGCGGTGGTGGGCCTCTCGGGGGGAATCGACTCGGCGGTCACCGCCTGCCTGGCGACCGACGCCCTGGGCGCCGACCGGGTTTGGGGGGTCTCCATGCCGTCGGTGTACAGCTCCGAGCATTCCAAGACCGACGCCAAGCGGCTGGCGTCCAACCTGGGCATCCGCTTCGACATGGTTCCGATCGAACGCGCCCACACTGCGTTTTTGGACACCTTGTCGCCGGTGATGGGCAAAGACGGATGGGGAGTGGCCGGTGAGAACCTGCAAGCCCGCGCCCGGGGGTCGATTCTCATGGCACTCTCCAACCGCCACGGTGGATTGGTGCTGGCCACCGGCAACAAATCGGAATTGTCGGTGGGCTATGCCACTCTCTATGGCGACATGGTGGGAGGGTTCGCGCCGCTCAAGGACATCTACAAGACTCTCGTGTACCGCCTGGCGCGGTGGAGAAACCGACGGGCGCCCGATATCCCCTGCGACATTCTCACCAAGCCCCCCTCCGCGGAGCTGCGCCCCGACCAGTTTGATACCGACTCTCTGCCTCCCTATGATATTTTGGATTCCATGCTGGCCATGTACATCGACTCTGAGCGTTCTATGGAAGACATAACAGCTGCCGGATTCGATCCGGCGTTGGTGCGCCGGGTGGTTGGTCTGGTGGAGCGATCCGAGTACAAGAGACGCCAATCGGCGCCGGGTCCCAAGATCACAACCAAGTCGCTGGGGCGGGAGAGACGCCGTCCCATCACCAGCGCATGGAACCTCCGATGAGCGGGCATCCGATTCTGGTCGACGGCCAGCCCTCGGGGCCGATGGTTTTCGACATGAACAGTCCCACCATTGCGCGGGGCGACGGATGTTTCGAGGTGATGCGGGTCTACGAGGGACACCCTTTCGAATGCGATGCCCATCTGGACCGTCTGGACCGTTCCGCCGCGATGCTCGATCTCCTGGTTCCCGACCGCGCCGATCTTGAATCCTGGGTGGAGCAGGTGGCGGCCTGCGGCCCCGACGGGCTGATCAGGATAATCCTCGGCCGGGGGAACCAGCCCGGCGAAGAGAAGTGCGTGGTGACCTGGCATGACGTTCCCTCCCGACCCGACACGATGACCCTGCTGCCGGTCAGCGCTCCCTGGCATTCTGCCGGCCGACCCTGGGATCTGGCCGGGGGCAAGACCCTCTCCTATGCGCCCAACATGGCGGCCACCCGCCGCGCCGTGAAAGAGGGGTATGATGAGGCCCTGCTGATCTCGGGCGACCGGTCGGTTCTGGAGGGCCCGGTCTTCTCGGTGGCCTGGGTTTACCGGGGAGTGTGGGAGACCCCTTCTCTGGACCTGCTGATCCTCGACTCCATAACCCGCCGGGTGGTGGTGGAGGTGGTCGCGGAGTCGGGTGTGCCTTTTCGGGAGGGACGCTTCGGCCTTGATCGGGTCCTGGATGCAGAAGAGGTGATGGTGATCGGAACCACCCGGGAAGTGACGCCCGTGGTTGCTGTGGGCACACAGGAGTATTCCTGGGGGCCTGTCACCAAACTCCTGAGGAAGGCTTTCGTGAGACGCGTCAGACAGTCCATCGATGAAGCCTGAGGGGGCGGTTCCCCACAGGACAATCGAAGCCGATTACGGGTTGGCCTTTTTGATATGAACGGGTCGGGAAGGGTTCTTCGGGCCCGGACCCTGGCAGCGCTGGCGGTCCTGGCGATCATGACAGCTTGTGGAGGAGACGACCACCCGGCTCTGGTCACCACCTCCTCGCGGGTGGTCGCGACCGCGGCGCCCACCACCGCCGCTCCTCTTCTCACCACCACGACCACCGCCCCGCCCACCACCGCGGCAGATTCTTCGACCACCACCGCCGCAGAGGAGCAGGGCGCCGATGAGATTTCCTATCGGGTGGTGCGCCAGGAATCCACCCGGGATGGCGTTGTGCTGTATCTCGAGATTCCCCCGGGCGACTACACCGATGTCGATCTGGAGAACCTGGTGCTGTCGGTACATGAGGAGCGCGAAGATCTTTTTGAGCTGCATGTGGTCGACGACCGCGAGGCGGTCTCGGCGCTGCTCAAATCAGGCGAGGATCGGACTCCCGAAGAGGCCGAGTTGCTGGAAAGCCATTATCTGGTCAGCTTCCTCGAAGGCGCGATCCTGCGTTTCCAGGGCCCCTTCGCCGATCTGGAGGGATACGTAGTCGGTTCTTAGTCTGCACCGTCTGGGTTGTGGCGTTAGGGGGGTGAATGCTGGGTGGGGCGGTGGTCATTTTCTCTGTTTAACCAGGCGCCGTCGGCGGGAGGGGCGTCCGTAATGGGTGGGTGGTGGACGGAGGGCAAGTGTTCTGGGGGCGGTCCGGTGGACTCGCCATCCGTCGTCATGCACCCTGTGGTGGCATCTGCTGCATAACAGGGCAAGGTTGTCGAGGTCGGTTGGTCCTCCCGGCTGCCAGGGAATTATGTGGTGGGCTTGACACCAAGCGGCCGACGCGCCGCATCCCACACAGTTCCGGTCCCGGGCCACAAGCGCGATGCGTTGGGCCGCACTGGCGATCCGCCGTGATCTACCTAGATCCAGGGGCTGTGAGGCCCCGCGGAAGATGGCGGGGAGTATTTCAGCCTGACACGCAAGTTCCCGGACTTTCTGGATGGGGATCGGGGTTCCATCGGAGAGTCGACCGTTCCGGAGTTCCTTGTTGATGGTGTCGTAGTTGGCGATCAGCAACAACCGGGGTCCACGAACCCGACCGTCTTCGTTTTTGCTTTCTTCGGTAACAAGCAAAGCAAGGGCGTCGGCCATCCGCTGACCCGCAGTACGTCGATTCTGGGGGTCCTCCTCCCGCCAGAGTTCGTCCATTTTCCGCGAAAGCGCGGTCTCAATGAGAGCTCCGGTGATGGGGTCAAACCGCCCAAATAGCACTTTCATACCGTCATCCGAATCGGTTTTGATCTTGGCGAACCGTCGGGAACGCTGATGCTCCAACCGGGACATCCCATCATCTTCAGAACGCTGCTGTTCATGTTTCCGGACTGTCCCCGCGAATTTGTCCGGTGACTGGGTACGGGCTGCGTCTCCTAGCTCTTTCTCGTCTATCTCTCCCCGCTTCGATGCCCCGGCGAGAATCCGCGCATTGTCATATGGGATCTCCCCGTTACGCAAACCCCTCGAGGTTTCCGGCAGTCCCTCAAGTTCCAAAGCGGTCTCCACTTCCGAACGGGCCCGGCGGCGGGACCGCAACCCGCCTTCCCGGAGGGTGGTCTCGGTCAAGTCGGTTCCCTCTCTGCGGCTCATCTCTGCCAGGGTCTCCGCGCGGACCGAAGCCAGTTGGTTCTCTGCGCGGATGGTGGACTGCAACCGATCCTGAAGTTGTTCCACGGTCGCATCGCTCACCGGAAGCGACGGCAACACCAGTCGCGCCTCGTTTGCAACCTGTCCGTTCACAGTACCTGTTTTGTTCATGTGTACCACTATGCCATGAGGGTGTGACGAACCATCACCATATCACACTAAGTTG
Organism: Acidimicrobiia bacterium; assembly: GCA_965261135.1. Taxonomy (GTDB): domain Bacteria; phylum Actinomycetota; class Acidimicrobiia; order Spongiisociales; family ZC4RG35; genus Bin76. Next base: position 2,017,851 of record OZ253443.1, on the reverse strand, counting down.
GTAAAACAAACACTAAACAAAGGGCATTGCAAACCGCCCAGGGACCGCACTCCAGAACCAGCCTCGGCAGACCTGAATGTAGCTCCCACCAACAGGAAGCATCACCTCAACCCCGAAACAGCACACGTTAGGCGCCAGGGCCGCCGCCGATCCCACCCCATACCTTTACCCCTTGGGTTCACCCTCCCGACCCGCCGCCGCCGTTCCGGTCGAAAATTCTCGGATGGGCCAGGCTCATCCGAACCCGAGGAGTTGGGTCGTCGGCTGGTGCTCGCCCCGGGGAGCGTTGCCAGGGAGGCCGCCCTTCGGGGTCGAGACTTTCTTGATGATCGAGTCGGTCCGGACCGTGCTCAGATGTTTGTTGTCTACCAATATGGGGATCGGCTGTGACACAAAGTCAAGGATTCGGAGCCGATTAGTCGGAGAACATTTCGCGACTTTGCGGCCGATTTTTTAGAGCAGCGCGGCGGCCACCATTAGGAATCCTCCGAAGCCCACCACGTCGGTGATCAGGGTCAGGAAGATGCTGGCCGCCAGTGCGGGGTCGAATCCCATCCGCCGGAGTGCGATGGGGATACCGGTCCCGGCCAGGGTGGCGATGGTCAGATTGGCCACCGCCGCCACTCCCACCACCACCGCCACCTTTCCGGCGCCGAAGTTGGAGGAGAACAGCCCCATCGAGAGGAGACCCAAGGTCAGGGCTATGGCGGCCACCGCCAGGAAGGCGCCGTTCAACAGCCCGACGCTCACCTGGCGTCTCATCACCTCCCAGATCCGCGCCCGGGGGAGATCGCCGGTGGCCATGGAGCGGATCACCACCGCCAGGCTCTGGATGCCCCCGTTCCCGCCCAGGAGCGCGACCACCGGCATGAGCGCGGCCAGCACCGGTTCGGCGGAGATGATCCCCGTCTGACGCTCGATGACGAACGCCACCACCAAGGCCAGGAACAGGTTGAGAGTGAGCCAGGGAAGCCGCATCCTCACCGAGGAGAGCACCGCGGTGTAGATAGTCTCCTCCGCTCCCGCTCCCACCGAGGCGGCGAAGTCCTCGGAGGCCTCGGCCTGCACGGCGTCGATCACCTCGTCGTAGGTCACCATCCCCTGCAGATGTCCCAGATCGTCCACCACCGGCAGCCCCAGCAGCCGGTAACGCTGCATCAGTTCGGAGACCTCTTCGCGGTCGGCTGCGGTATGCACTGCCACCGGGTTGGCCTCCATGGCCTCGTCGAGACCCACCGACGGCCTCACGAACACCAGGTCCCGAAACGAGAGCACCCCCCGCAGCGTCCCGAAATCATCGGTGATGTACACATATGTGAGGTCTTCCACGGTCTCGCGGATGTTTCGGATCCGCTCGATGGCCTCCCCGGCGGTGAGGCCGATGGGCAGCACCGCCACATCGGTGGTCATCAGCCCTCCGGCGGTGTCCGACGGGTAGTGAAACAGCCGGCCGACTTCGGTGCTGGCCGGATCCGCCATCAGGTGGATGAGGGCCTCCACCGTCTCGGTTGCCATGTTCTCCAGGATGTCCACCGCTTCGGTGGCGGGCATTTCCTCCAGCACCGAGGCGGCCTCCGAGGGGGCCAGTTCCTCCAAAAGCGTGGCGGCCAGTTCGTCGCGCAGCTCTTCGAGGATGTAGGCGCTTTGCTTCCGGTCGAGGGGGCCCAGGAGTTCTCCGGCTATCTCGTGAGAGACCGACTCCAGGATGTCCGCCGCATCGTGGGGTGACGCCTCGGCCAGAGCCATCCACATCTCGGTGTTGGCGCCGAGGTACTTCTCGACCTCGGTGGGCCGCAGATGAGCGACTCTGCTAAGGCGCTGGGCAAGCTCCCGGGGTCGATGCAGTCGCAGCTTCATTTGTTCCAGAGATTACGGCTTTTCCACACGGCTGTCTCTGATTGGGATCCGCGCCCACCAACCGGGCAGGGAAACAGCCGGCGGGCCCGCCGGAGGAGAAAGGAAAAGGGTCAGCCGGAGAAGGGACGGACCGCGGTGACCTTCACCTCGAACCTCCCGCGCGGAGCATCATAGGAGATGAGGTCGCCGGGGGATTTGGCTAACACGGCCTGACCGAGGGGACTGGTGGGAGAGACCACCAGGGCGGCCGATCCCCGGTTCTCCGCCGGCGCCAACAAGAACTCCATCTCGTCTCCGTCGCCGTCCACCACGGTCACCATCGAGCCGATCTCCACCCGGCCGGTGTCGTCGACCTCCCTCACCTGCGCGTCACGCAGCACTGCCTCCAGATAAACAATCCGCGCCTCCATCAGACCCTGCTGATCCTTGGCGGCGTGATAGTCGGCGTTTTCCCGGATGTCGCCGTGCGAACGGGCCTCGGCGATGCGATCTGAGATCTCGATCCGCTTGGGTCCCTTCAACTCTCCAAGTTCGGCCAGAAGCCGGCGGTGCGCGTCGGGGGTGAGAAAGGTGCTCGGGTTTTCCATAGGTACAGAAAGGATAGGGATCTGTATACGTGCGCCCCCAAAGGCATTCGGACATCTGTTGTAGGACGCGGTTCGACTCCGGTCGGGTGGCGCTGACAGACACTGTGAAACAGCAGTGTCTGCGGTGCCCCCGGGTTGGGCGCTCAGTTGTACGAGTCCCATATCAAGTTGGTAGCTTTGGGGCGATGGACACCAAGCTGACCAGCTTCAGTCACGGCGCCGGTTGAGGCTGCAAGCTCGGCTCAGCCGAGTTGGCGCAGGTGCTGCGCCCCTTGCAGGATCATCCCGCCTTTTCCTCTCCCCACCTCCTGGTGGGAGTGGACACCCGTGACGACGCAGGCGTATATCGCCTGCCGGACGGGCGCGTCCTCATCCAGACGGTCGACTTCTTCACGCCGGTGGTGGACGATCCCACAGATTGGGGACGGATCGCCGCCGCCAATGCGCTGTCGGATATCTACGCCATGGGCGGAACACCGATCACCGCTCTCCAGTTGGTGTGCTGGCCGTCGAAAGCCCTGTCGCTCGAGATGTTGACGACGGTCATCCGGGGAGGGGCGGAAGTGATGGCCCGGGCGGGATGCACGGTGGTGGGCGGCCACACCGTTGACGATCCCCAGCCCAAATACGGCTTTGCGGTGACGGGGACGACAGTTCAGCTCACTACCAACGCCGGCGCCCGGCCCGGAGACCTGCTGGTGTTAACCAAGCCGCTCGGGACCGGGATCATCACCACCGCTCACAAGGCGGGGGATTGCCCGCCCGAGGCCCTCAGTGCGGCGGTGAGGACCATGACCGCCCTCAACGACGTCGCCTGTCGGGCGATGACTTCGGTGGGGGTCTCGGCGGCCACCGATGTGACCGGCTACGGTTTGGCGGGACACCTCCTCTCGATGCTGGACGCCTCCGGCGCGGCCGCCCGGATCCAGGTCGCCCGACTGCCGTTCCTGGCGGGAACGAGAGAACTCTTGGCCGCCGGGTTCTATCCGGGGGGAAGTCTTCGCAACCTGGAGGCTGCGGGTCACCGGCTCCGGGGAGGAGACGAGACCACCCGGCGCCTGGTGTGCGACGCACAGACCAGTGGGGGACTGCTGATCGCGGTTTCGCTCTCCAAGGCCGATGGACTCAGGTGGCGGCTCGAAGAAGAAGGCGCTGGCGCCGTGGTGATTGGATCAGTGGTTGAGGGTGACCCTTCGGTGGAGCTAGTGTGACCCCAGGACGGCGTGGAGGCCCGGTTTGAACTTCTCGGGCTCCAGCAAAAACGCGTCGTGCCCCTTATCGGAGTGGACGGTGTGCCAGAGAACCGGCACTCCCGCCTCGTTGAGCGTCTTGACCATGGTCTCCTGCTCCTCGGGGTAGAAGCAGACGTCGGAGTCGATGGTGAAGATCAGCCACTGTTGGTGGCGACAGCGGCTCAGCAGCTCCTCGACGCTTTCTCCACCCACCTCTTTGAGCAGATTGAACTTCTGCCAGATCCGCACCACCCGCAGATAGGTGTTGGCGTCGAATCGCTCCACGAATTTTTGCCCCTGATGCAGCATGTAGGACTCCATGGGATGCTGCACCCGGTATCCGCCCAGGTCTTCCTGCTCGATGATCTCGTGGCGGATCCGTTCCCGGAAAGCCGACAGGGAGACGAAGGTCTTGTGGCCGATCATCCGGGCCAGGGCCAGTCCCAGGTCCGGCCGGGTCCCCCCGTAGAAGTCGCCGCCCGCGAAATGTGGATCGGTGACGATGGCGAACATCTGCTCGAAGTTGTGAATCACCTGCAAGGTGGTTACCTCCAAGCCCGCGGCGATGGGGATCACCACCTTCACCCGGTCCGGATAGCGGGTGCCCAACACCAACGCCATCAAACCGCCCACCGAACCTCCCGTGCAGGCGTGGATCCGCTCCACGCCGAGGTGATCCAAGAGCTTCATCTGAGAGTCGACGATGTCGGTGATGGTCAGGGCGGGGAACGCCGAGCCGTAGGGGCGGCCGGTGGAAGGGTTGGTGGAGGACGGACCGGTGGACCCATAGCAGCCGCCCAGGTAGTTGACGCACAAGACCGCGTATTTGTCGGTGTCCAGAGCCCGTCCCGGTCCGATGAACCCATCCCACCAGCCCACCTGCATCTCTTCGGTCCACCGGGCGCCCACCCCGGGCACCGAAGGGTTGAACCCGGCCGCGTGCTGGCTCCCGGTCAGAGCGTGGAACACCAGGATGATGTTGTCCCGGGCCTCATTGAGTTCCCCGTACATCTCATAGGCCAGGGTCACCTCGGATATGGTCTTGCCGCCCAGGGTGGTGTAGGGGCCGTCCAGACGCACAAACCGGGTCTCGGTGCGCCCGAGGCCATCGGCCGCGGGGCCGGGGGGCGGAATGGCGGAACTGTTTGTCACCGACTCTCCTTTACTCATCGGTCAGGCGTTGGCACCGTGTCTGTCGACTGGTTGCCGCGGTTTCGCGGGGCCTGTCCCTCCACCGCTCTGGATGAGCGTCTGGTGACGCTACGGGACCCCAGTTTAGTCAACGCCCAATCAGACCAAATCCCGACCGGATCAGCCCACCCGCCAAGGGGCGCTCGGTGATGGGAAAGTGTTCGGCGCCCAAAGTGCTCCACCCGCCCTGTCCGGACGGGAAAGGAGTTCGCGAAAGAGAGCGGAGTTCCCTCCCGCCCCCGCGTATCAGTACTTCTAGGTCATTTGGGGAGGCTTGCTCATCCAGACGGTGTTCCCCTCGGGGTCGGTTACTCCCGTCAGGTCGAGCGGCATGCCTGCTTCGGCGGAATGGGTCTTGATCACCGCCAGGCCCTGGCTGGCCAGATAGTCCTCCCATTTGCTCATTTCGTCGGTCCACAGCACGATCTCGGCGGTTCCCGAGGAGGGCGGCTCGCCTTCTCTTCTTTTCCGGAGGATCAGGTAAGTGCCGCCGCCGATCGCCATCCACACATAACCGCGGGTGGCCACCGCGGGCGCCGTGACCTCACTCAGGCCGAGAGCCTTGGAGTAGAAGGCGGCCATTTGCTCGAGGTTCTCTACTCGCAGCACCATGCTCATGCCTCCCCGGGGGCTGAGCGCGGGCACCTCTTGTCCGGCCATCACCGTCTGCTTGGCCTGCGCCAGGCTGAACCGGCCGTGGGTCACCTCTCTGCCCACGATCACCCCCTGCAGCTTTCGGCCGGAGACCGACAACCGCGACAGGGTGCGCAGATCGTCCACAGAGCCCACCCCGCCCGCCACTATCACCGGCTCGGGCACCAATTCCAGCACCTCCGCGTAGATGTCGAGATCGAGCGGCTCGGTCAGGGGATCGCGGCCCGCTTCGGCCACCAGAAACGAGGCCACTCCCGCAGACGACATCTCCAAGAGCACTTCTTCGAGGTAGCGGCCGCTTCTCTCCGAGAATCCCTGGGTCACTATCTCCTGGTCGGGCCGGACATCGAGAGAGACCGCGATCTTGCCCGGATACTCCCGGCACAGGTCCCAAATCATGATCTGCTCCTCGATGGCGGCTGTTCCCATCACCACCCTCCAGGCGCCGTTTCTGATCAGCCGGGCGGCCTCGATGTGCGAGCGGATTCCCCCCGCCACCTGCACCGGCGTGTCAAGCTCGGAAACGATCCTGTCGATCAGCTCACGGTTCTGGTAGTCGCCCAACGCCGCGGCGTTGAGGTCCACCACATGCAGGTAGTCCGCGCCCTGATTGGCCCAGCTCTTGGCGCGGCTGAGGGGGTCGTTGTCCAAGATGATGGCTTTGGTTATGTCGAGAGCCGGAAGACGGACCGATCTGCCCCCCAGAATGTTGATTCGCCCGTAAACATCCATGCAGAGAAGAATACCTGCTTCCGCGGCCCGTTTCCACACCGGCCGGGCTTTTCTAGGATGTAAGTTCCAAAGCCCGCTCGGCGGATTCAAGGGTCTGGTTGCCGGCCAGCACCGGCAGAAACAGGTCGCCGTAGCGGGAGAGGCGGTCCCAGAGGTTGGTGATGTCGATGTCGCCGTTGGCGAACTCGCCCACCTCTTCCCAGAGCAGGGGTGCGGAGACGGGCGCTCCGGGGAGGGGGCGCACCGAATACACCGAGGAGACGGTCTGGCCGAAGGCGTTCCGGTTGTGGTCGATGAACACTTTGCCGGCCCGCTTGGGCTTCTCCCAGGCCAGGGTCAGATCCTCGGGGTTGGCCGCCGCCAACAGCCCGCCCACCGCTCCAACGAACCTCCGCACCCGCTCGTAGGTGTACACGGGACGGAGCGGCACGTACACGTGCATGCCGCGGCTTCCCGAAAGCTTGGGAACCGACCGCAACCCCAGCTTTTGGAGCGCCATTCCCAGCAGCCGGACGCCCGCCACCACCTGTGACCACGAGGCGCCCGGGGCCGGGTCGAAGTCGAACACCGCCCAGTCGGGGTATTCGAGGCCGGGAAGCCGGGAATGGAAGGGGTGGATCTCCACGCAGCCCATGTTGGCGAACCACATCAGCGACTCGGGATGGTCGGCGCACAGAAAGTCGATCTCACCGCCCGCTGTGTGCGAACCCACCGGGAGGGTGCGCATCCATGGCGGTTGGTGTCCCGGCGCCCGCTTCTCATAAAAAGACGGCCCTCGGATCCCGTCGGGGTAGCGGGACATGGAGAGGGGCCGGTCCCGGAGGTGGGGAAGAAGCGTCACCGATATCGAGGCGTAGTAGCTGATCAGATCGCCCTTGGTGTAGCCCTCGGGAAAAAACGGCTTCGAGAGGTTGGAGAGCCGCAGCGCCCGCGCGGCCTCGGCGGGCCGGTGGCGGTCCTCGATCTGGACGACAGGAACCGGATCGGGGAAGGCCACCAGGCCCGAGGCCGCCCGGGGGCGTTCGGGCGGTGTGTCGGACAGCCGCCCAAGCACCGAGCGCAGTTCGGCGCCGATGGCCAGGTGGCTCTCCCATTCCCGCGCCTCGGAGATCACCACCATCGAGATGTCCGTCTCGTGGGCAGCCTCCACCAGCGGTCCGATCCGAAGGGTCCCCTGACCGTAGGGGACATGGCTGATCTCCCCCGAGGATCCGAACCGGTTGTCGGTGAACTGGGTGTGCAAGGGCGACAGCATCCAAGCGGGAAAGGAGTCCCGGAGGAAGTCCAGCACCGTCTTGAAACGGTCCTTGCCGATCAGTCCCCCTCCCGAGAGAGCGTGAAGATGCGCCCAGTCGATCACCGGCCTCACGAAAGGGAATTCGGAGGCCAACAATGCAATGTCGCCCAGCGTCCCAAAGGACCGCACGTGCCCGGCGGTCTCAAGCCCCAGCCCCACACCCAGGTTCTCCACCTTGGGCGCCAGCATTTCCAAGCGCCTTTGGATCGTGTACATCACCTGCTCGGGAGGCCTCTCCTTCAGATGTCCGGCGTGGGCGACGATCAGCGAAGCGCCCAACTCCTGTCCCAGTTTCATGGTGTGTTCCACCGCAGAGAGGCACATCCGGGCCTTGTCGGGCTCTTCGACGGTGAGCACCGCGAAATATGGAGCGTGAACCGACAGTCGGATCCCCCGGGCCGCGGCGCTCGCGCCGAACCGTGCGCAGCGGGCTTCTTTCCAGGGAAAACCCTTGACGAAGGAAAGCTCATATGAATAGATGCCCTGTGCCGCCAGGTCGTCCAAGAAGTCGCCGTCGTCGGTGTCTTCGGATGGTGTGGGGCCCGAGACGCCGAAGCGGATCGGCGCCGTGCGTCCGGCGGGCGAGAAGGGGTGATCGGGCATTCCCACCAATGATGGTCGAAGGGTTCGCCAAATATGAGGTCGACTCCCGATGATTGGAGGCAAAGCCGGCATTTCACACTCTCCAAAACGCCATTTCGGGCGGTCTTTTCACTAGAGTTGGCCGGGTGAGCAAATCCCGGCTTGTGGAAGCCAGGAAGGAGTAGCAATGGACACTGTGGCAGTTGTGTTGGCGGCCGTTGGAGCTATCAACTGGGGCTTGATCGGCTTGTTCGGTTTTGACCTGGTAGCGATGATTACCACCGCCGGCAAGTTCGGCGATAGAAATGTAATCTCGCGCATCGTATATGTCATTGTCGGCATTGGCGGAGCGATGGCCTTGGGTGGTGTGAGCGGATCCACTTTGGCCGTCATAGCTCTTGTGTTGACAGGCATCGGGGCTCTCAACTGGGGCTTGATCGGCTTGTTCGGTTTTGATCTTGTTGCGATGATTACCACCGCCGGCAAGTTCGGTGAGACCAACGTCATCTCGCGAATCATCTATGTACTCGTCGGTATAAGCGGCGTGATCGCTCTGTTCAGCTAGCCAGGACCCTTAACAACCCATTTGTAAGCAGCTGCCCCATCGTGGCGACACTCCGAACCGAGTCGGCGCAATGGGGCGGTTTTGCTATCGGGGCGAGAGGGGAAAGCGATCGAACGTGGAACGGCTTGAAGTTCTGGACGCCAAATGTCACCCCCGATAACCTGTGTGGGATGCCAATGGAGGTGATGTCTTAGTGCCGGGGAACATTCTTTTCGGGATCTGCACCGATCAGGCCGAGCCCTATCCGGTCATGGTGGACCGGTGGCGGTACTTCGAGGAACTGGGGTTCGACAGCATCTGGGACTGTGACCATCTCCTCCGGCCCTCCAATCCCTCCCACCCCTATTTCGAGGGGTGGACCCTGCTGGCCGCCCTGGCCACCCAGACCACCCGGATCAGGGTGGGAGTGCTGGTGGGGAGCAACACGTTCCGCCACCCCGCGCTCCTGGCGCAAGAGGCCATCACCATCGACCACATCTCGGAGGGACGCCTGGAGCTCGGTTTCGGCGCCGGGTGGTTCGTGGAGGAACACCGCCGGTTCGGGATCCCCTTCGGCGATCCGCCGACACTGGTGGACAGTTTCTCCGAAGCGGTCGAGATCATCGATTCGCTCCTCCGTGGCGAAGAGGTCACCTATGAGGGTCGGTACTACCAGCTCCGCGGCGCCCGGCTTCGTCCCCGGCCGGTGCAGTCTCCCCGCCCGCCCCTCACCCTGGGCGCCCACCGTCCCCGCATGCTGGCGATCTGCGCCCGGTACGCCGACCGGTGGAACTCGTTCGGGACGGTGGAGGAGATGGCCGAACGCAACCGGTTGCTGGACGAGGCGTGTGAGAGGATCGGGAGGGATCCCACCGAGATAATCCGTTCCTTCTACGGGTGGGCTTCCAACATGGCCGCCCAGGGCCTGCCCGACGCCTGGGCGAGCCCCGACGCCTTCGCCGAGGTGGTGGGCAGGTACGCCGAGGCGGGCGTGAACGAGTTCATCATGGATCAGCCCCGTCCCGAACAGTTCAAGATCGCCGAGCGGATCGCCTCGGAGGTGATCGAGCCGAGCCGTTGAGTGGCGACCGTCCGTTTTGGCCGGCGCCGTGGGGCGGGCATCGCAAACTTGTTTGTGTTATGTTGGATGATGACAATGAAAGTGGCCGAATAATCGCGCCGCGGCCCCGGCAGGCAGCGCGGCGGCGGAGTTGGAGAAGGCGGTTCGAGGAAGGCCTGTTTGTGATGAGAGTCGAGGTGATGGTGTGGTGAAAGGAATGAGGTTCGGTGTTTACACCCCCCAGTGGAAGCCGTATGCGGTTCTCCGGGAGAATTGGCGGTTTTTCGAAGAATTGGGGTTCGACAGCGTGTGGCCCTGTGATCATTTCCACAATCCCGGGCATCCGGGCAAGCTCTTTTTCGAGGGGTGGACTGTCCTGGCCGCCCTGGCCGCCGAAACCTCCCGGATCCGGGTGGGAGTGCTGGTGAGCAGCAACACGTTCCGCCACCCCGCCCTCCTGGCCCAGCAGGCCATCACCCTGGATCACATCTCCGAAGGGCGGCTCGACTTCGGGATCGGCGCCGGGTGGTACGAGTTGGAGCACGAGTGGTTCGGGATCCCCTTGTATGAGCCACGGGTGCGGGTGGACCGCTTCGAAGAGGCGATGGAGATCATCGATCCCCTGATGCGCGGGGAAACCGTCTCCTATGAGGGTCGGCACTATCAGCTGGCAGAGGCCCGGCTCCAGCCCCGCTCCGTTCAGTCGCCCCGCCCACCCTTCATGCTGGCCGGCCACCGTCCCCGGATGCTGGGGATCTGCGCGCGGTACGCGGACTCGTGGAACTCCACCGGAACGGTGGAGGAGCTCACCGGACGCAACCGCCTGGTTGACGAGGCCTGTCGGAAGATCGGGCGGGATCCCACCGAGATAGTCCGTTCCTACCTGGGGGGAAACTCCACCCTGGGCCCCCAGGGTCTGCCCGACATGTGGTCGAGCCCCGACGCCTTCACCGAGGTGGTGGGGCGATACGCCGAAGCGGGGGTAAACGAGTTCATCTTCGTGGAACCCCTTCCCGAGCAGTACAAGATGGTCGAGCGGATCGCGTCGGAGGTCATCGAGCCGAGCCGATGAGGTGCGACTGCCCGGCGGGCCCGTTTTGATGAGAGTGGAGGTGATGCTCCGGTGACCGGATTGAGGTTCGGACTCACCGTAACTCCGTCCGAGCCGTATCCGGTCCTGGCGAAGAAATGGCGGTACTTCGAGGAGTTGGGGTTCGACAGCATCTGGCATTGTGACCATCTCCTTCGTCCCAACGATCCGACCGCTCCCCTCTTCGAGGCGTGGACTCTGCTGGCCGCCCTGGCCGCCGAGACCTCCCGGATCCGCGTGGGTGTGCTGGTGACCAGCAACGTCCTCCGTCATCCCGCCCTCCTGGCCCAGGAGGCCATCACCGTCGATCACGTCTCAGAGGGACGCCTGGAGCTGGGGATTGGCTGCGGGTGGTTCGAGGAGGAGCACGAGCGGTTCAGGATCCCCCTCTATGAGCCGGCAAGGCGGGTGGACAAATTCGAGGAGGCCTTGGAGATCATCGACCCCTTGCTGCGCGGAGAGACCGTCTCCTATGAGGGTCGGCACTATCAGCTCACAGAGGCCCGGCTCCGTCCTCTCCCTGTTCAGTTGCCCCGCCCGCCTCTTACCCTGGCCGCCCACCGTCCCCGCATGCTTCGGATCTGTGCTCGCTATGCGGACCGGTGGAATTCCTCGGGGACGTTGGAGGAGATGGCGGCGCGGAACCGGTTCCTGGACGAGGCGTGCGAGAGGATCGGGAGGGATCCCACCGAGATCATCCGTTCCTTCCGGGCGGGAGTCTCCAACGTGGGCAGCCGGGGCCTGCCCGATATTTGGTCGAGCCCCGACGCCTTCACGGAGGTGGTGGGCATATTCAGAGAGGCCGGCGCGACCGAGTTCATCATGGACCAGCCCCGTCCCGACCAGTACAAGACAGTCGAGCGAATCGCGTCGGAAGTGATCGGACCGAGTCGTTGAGTTGGAACTGTCTGTGATGAGAGTGAAGGTGATGCTCCTATGAAGGGCTTCAGAGTCGGAATTTCCGCCATGCAGTACGAGCCGTATCCGGTTCTCCGGAAGAAGTGGCAATATTTTGAGGAGTTGGGATTCGAGAGCATCTGGCACTGTGATCATTTGCTTTTCACCTCGGACTCGACCGTTCCCCTCTTCGAGGGGTGGACTTTCCTGGCCGCGATGGCCGCCGAGACCTCTCGGATCCGGCTGGGGGTGCTGGTGAGCAGCAATGTCCTCCGTCATCCCGCCCTCCTGGCCCAGGAGGCCATAACCGTCGATCACATCTCCGAGGGCCGCCTGGAAGTGGGGATTGGCTGCGGGTGGTTCGAGGAGGAACACGAGCGTTTCGGAATCCCCCTCTACGAGCCGGGGGTTCGGGTGGACAAATTCTCCGAGGCCTTGGAGATCATCGATCCGCTGTTGCGCGGAGAGACCGTCTCCTATGAGGGTCGGCACTACCAGTTGAGCCAGGCCCGGCTTCGTCCCCTCCCCGTTCAGTCGCCCCGCCCGCCCCTCACCCTGGCCGCCCACGGTCCCCGGATGCTTCGGATCAGCGCCCGCTACGCGGACCGGTGGAACTCCACCGGGACGCCCGAGGAGATGGCCGGACGGAACCGGCTCCTGGACGAGGTGTGTGAAAAGATCGGGAGGGATCCCACCGAGATCATCCGCTCCCTCCGCCTATCGATCCCGAAAGCAGTCTCCCGGGGTCTGCCCGATCCGTGGTCGAGCGTCGGCGCATTCACGGAGGTGGCGGGCAGATACGGAGAGGCCGGCGTGAACGAGTTCATCATCGACCAGCCCCGTCCCGACCAGTACCAGGTGGCCGAGCGGATCGCGTCGGAGATCATCGGACCGAGTGGTTGAGTCGGGACCGGCCGGCGGGGTGGGGGCCATTAGCGGGACAGAGAACTCATTTGGCGATGTGGTGGTCTTGAGAGAAGGCCTGTGGTTGGGAGAGTCGAGGTGATGCTCCGGTGAAGGGGACGAGGTTCGGGATATTCGCCGCTCAGGCTGAGCCGTATCCGGTCCTGGTGGAGAAATGGCGGTACTTCGAGGAGTTGGGGTTCGACAGCATCTGGCACCCTGACCACCTGCTCGGTCCCTCGGATCCGACCGGTCCCCTCTTCGAGGGGTGGACTTTCCTGGCCGCGATGGCCGCCGAGACCTCTCGGATCCGGCTGGGACTGCTGGTGGGCAGCAACGTCCTCCGTCATCCCGCGCTCCTGGCGCAGCAGGCCCTAACCGTGGATCACATCTCGGAGGGACGGCTCGAGTTGGGGATTGGCTGTGGGTGGTTCGAGGAGGAGCACCGCCGGTTCGGGATCCCCCTCTTTGATCCCCCCGAGCGTGTGGACCGCTTCTCCGAGGCTCTGGAGATCATCGATCCCCTTCTGAGGGGGGAGACCGTCTCCTATGAGGGACGGCACTACCGGTTGGCAGAGGCCCGGCTCCGTCCCCGCCCGGTTCAGTCGCCCCGCCCGCCCCTCATGCTTGGCGCCCACCGTCCCCGGATGCTTCGGATCTGCGCCCGCTTCGCGGACCTGTGGAACTCCGGCGGGACGGTGGGGGAGATGGCGGCGCGGAACCGGATCTTGGACGGGGCGTGTGAAAGGATCGGGAGGGATCCCGCCGAGATCATCCGTTCGGTGCACGTAGGGGTCTCCAACATGGTCTCCCAGGGTCTGCCCGATGTTTGGTCGAGCGCCGACGCTTTCTCCGAAGTTGTGGGGAGGTACGCCGAGGTGGGGGTGAACATGTTCATTATCGACCGGCCCCGTCCCGACCAGTACCACACGGCCGAGCGGATCGCGTCGCAGGTAATCGCACCGAGTCATTAGGTGGGACCGCCCGCTGCGCCGGAGGCCATCGGCGGGGACGGACAACTCCGGTGTATGTTGGTGACGACATTGGAAGAGGCCGAGTGATCGGGTTGCCGGGGCCATGCCGGCGGGTGCGGCTCGGGTAGGATCACCGATGCGCGCCGCGGGTGGCGGGAGAGAATATGATCGGGGAATGGCCGTTTGTAACGAGAGTGGAGGTGATGGTGTGACGAATGGACTGAGGTTCGGTATCCGAGTCGTTCAGTCGGATCCGTATCCGGTTCTGGCCGAGAAGTGGCGGTACTTCGAGGAGTTGGGGTTCGACAGCATCTGGCACTGCGACCACCTCCTCCGTTCCTTGGATCCGACCGCTCCCCTCTTCGAGGCATGGACCCTGCTGGCCGCCCTGGCCGCCGAGACTTCCCGGATCCGGGTGGGAGCGCTGGTGAGCAGCAACGTCCTCCGCCATCCCGCACTCCTGGCGCAGCAGGCCATCACGGTCGATCACGTCTCCGAGGGCCGCCTGGAACTGGGTGTCGGCTGCGGGTGGTTCGAGGAGGAGCACCGCCGGTTCGGGATCCCCCTCTATGAGCCGGGGGTGCGGGTGGACCGCTTCTCCGAGGCCCTGGAGATCATCGACCTCTTGCTGGTGGGCAAGACGGTTTCCCATGGGGGGCGGCATTATCAGTTGAGCGAGGCCCGGCTCCGTCCCCGCCCCGTGCAGTTGCCCCGCCCGCCGTTCATGCTGGCCGCTCACGGTCCCCGGATGCTGGGGATCTGCGCACGCTATGCGGACCGGTGGAACTCGTTCGGGACGCCCGAGGAGATGGCCCGAAGGAACCGCCTGCTGGACGAGGCCTGTGAGAGGATCGGGAGGGATCCCACCGGGATAAGCCGTTCCCTCAGCGTCGAGGTCTCCACCATGGTCTCCCAGGGCCTGCCCGATGTGTGGTCGAGCGCCGGCGCCTTCACGGAGGTGGTGGGCAGATACGGAGAGGCCGGCGTGAACGAGTTCATCATCGACCAGCCCCGTCCCGACCAGTACAAGACGGCCGAGCGGATCGTTCCAGAGGTGATCGAGCCGGGACGTCGATCTTTGTGATCAGGCGCTGGCGCTGAGCGCCTTGGTGGGGCGGGACAGCACGTACAACCAGGCCACGGCGGCCACCGCCACCAGGATCACCCGCAGCGTGGTGTCGCTGGTGAGCAAGACCGCGGAGACGCCGATCGAGGCTGTGATGCCCACCAGCGCGATCGCCTTGGCGCGGACGGTGAGGCCTCCCTGGTAGCTTCGGATGATCTTTCCGAACACCGGATGGTTGCGGAGCCACATCTCAAAGCGCCGGGAGGAGCGGGCGAAGAAGAACAGGGCGAGGACCACGAAGTCCGCGGTGGGAATGCCAGGCAGCCAACTCAGGAAAACAAACCCGAGACAGATCAGTCCCAGGATGAAATAGATGAAGCGGACGACGGGGAAGCGGGCGATCTTTGCCACTGGCCCACAAGGCTACGAAAGTCGGGGCCTTTATCAAAAGCCTTTTGCTTCACTAGCCTTCCGATATGGCCCATCAGACCGTCGTGCGGGCGCGCTTTTCCGACCTCGATCCCTACAACCACGTCAACCACGCCCGCTATCTGAGCTTTTTCGAGATGGCCCGGGTGGACCTCTTGGACGAGATGGGTTTCAGCATGGACCGCCTGGCCGACATGGGCCGGCGGATCGTGTTGGTGGAGGCCAACATCAGGTACTACACGCCGGCTCGGCTGGGCGACATGATCGATATCACCACCGAAGTGGAGGAGGTGCGCCGCGCCTCGACCCGCTGGCGGCAGACGGCCCGGGTGGCCTCCGAACCGGTGGCGACCCTCGGGATCAAGGCGGCCTTCACCGACCTGGACGGAAAACCCCAACGCACTCCCCAAGGCTTCGCCGAAGCCACCCTTCCCTATCGGGTAGGGAACCAAACGGTCGGGCAATAGGTGCATTTGATAAGATCGGGCGAATTGCATCAGTATCGTGGGAGGTGGTAGGCACGATGAGTACGCGGCGATTGCAGGTTAAGTTGCACCCGGAGGTGTTGCGATGGGCGCGGGAGCGGGCGGGACTGAGTGTCGAGGATCTGGCCAAGAAGGCTCAGGTCCGAACGGAGCGGGCACGAGAGTGGGAGGATTCCGGCAACATCAGCATGGCGCAGGCAGACCGGTTGGCGCGGGTTACCCATACACCCTTGGGGTTTCTTTTCCTGGCGGAGCCGCCTGAAGATGTTTTGCCAATAGCCGATTTTCGCACTGTCGGAGACCAAACCCTGCGCAGACCTAGTCCGGATCTGCTGGAAACGGTGTACCAGATGCAACGTCGTCAGACTTGGTTGCGTGGAGAGCTAATCGAAGATGAAGTCTCACCGCTTCCCTTCGTGGGGGCGTATACGACTGCGGATTCTCCAGAGGTAGTGGCCGAGGCGACTCGGTTTGCTTTGAAAATGGAGAGAGACTGGGCGGCGGGTGAGTCAACCTGGACCGAAGCGCTTCATTCGCTCCGAGAGCGCATGGAAGAGGCGGGGGTGCTGGTAGTCATAAACGGGATCGTGGGTAACAACACATACCGACAACTCGACTTGGACGAATTCCGAGGGTTCGCGTTGATGGATGAATACGCTCCATTGATCTTCGTTAATAACGCGGATTACAAGTCGGCACAGATGTTCACACTGGTCCATGAATTTGCCCATATCTTGATCGGAGAGGACGGAGTATCAACCTTCGAAGAAATGCACCCCGTTCCGCACGGAATTGAGATTTTCTGCAACAGAGTTGCCGCAGAGTTCCTGATCCCCGGTGAACTTCTCCACAACTACTGGACGAAGATCAGCGAGAGCATTGATCCTTATCAAGCAGTAGCCCGGCGTTTCAAAGTAAGCGTGTTGGTGGCAGCACGTCGCGCTCTGGACTTGCAATTGATCGATCGGCCCTCTTTCTTGGCCTTCTACCACGAGTATCTGTCGCGGGAAATGCTCGCTAGAGAGTCCGGTAGCGACGGCGGCAACTTTTGGAACAACCAGAATACCCGCTTGGGAAGGCGGTTTGGCGCCGCGGTGGTTCGAGCTGTCAAGAAGGGACGGTTGCAGTATCGAGAGGCCTATGCTCTCACTGGCCTGGCTGGCGCTAGCTTCGAAAACCTGGCTTTGGAGATGGACATTCGACTCTGATGGGCCATGGCCTAAGTCGTTACGTTTTGGATGCCAATGTGTTCATCGCAGCGCACCGTACCTATTACGCGCCCCAAATATGCCCAGGCTTTTGGGAATGTTTGAGACTCAACCTGGCCAGCGGACGTCTATTGGTAATAGATAGGGTGCGCGATGAAGTGACATACCCTCCCGAGCTAGGGGAGTGGCTCCGACGAGCAACCCACGGTGCTTTAGCGACTACTGCCGAGGGGGGCGTTATCCGTTGTTACGGGCAGATCATTGGGTGGGTAGCTGGAGAAACTCAATTTAGCCGTGCCGCCGTGGACCAGTTTGGCAGAGCAGCCGACGGATGGCTTGTTGCTTTCGCTAAGGCGAACGATGTTGCTGTGGTGACCAACGAAGTATTTGACCCACGTACTAAAAGGAGAGTGCCGCTACCCAATATCTGCCGGCAGTTCACCGTTCCCTACATGGATACATTTGAGATGCTGCATAATCTGAATGCGCAATTTGACTGGATCCAGTAGGCGTTTCAGTTTGATTGGGGTAGAGGCGACTCAGACTACTTGACGAGCTCAAGGCAGCCTTCACCGATCAGGACGGAAAACCCCAACGCACCCCCAAGGCTTCGCCGAGGCCACCCTTCGGTATCGAGTGGTCGGTCCCTGATGGGTATGCTTGCCACCCATGGTGGCGGGCGAACCGACGCATGTGAGCGCCACCCGTTCCGACGCGGAAGCCGTTGCGGCAGGTTGGCTCGAAGAACTGATCACTGATGGAAGGCACGAATGGAGGTTTTCCACTTCAACCAGCGTGGAATGCCAACCGGTCCCCGAACTCCCCTGCCGTGTCTTCTCCTTCGCCGAACAAACGCAGAGGGGGTTTGTGCCCTGTTTCGGTCTCGTCGCCGGATACAAACACCGCGGTCAGTCTTGGCAATACACCGCCGTCGATCCCGAAACGGGGCATCCTCTGGCGCCGGAGGTTGCATTGTCCGAGATCGAAACAGTGATCGATATTCTCATACCAAGCGCTCTTTTTTCCGTCCCCGGTCCGGTGGCGTGAACGAGACTCTCTACGAGACCGCTTTCGACGGCGCAAGGGTGGACGAGATAGAGGCTGGGCTCTGGAGGCTGCTTTCCCAAGGGCAGTGGCCGGTTGACGCCTCGGCCCTGACCGAGGTTGTCGTGTAGTTGGCGGACAACGCCATTCTCTACTCCGGGGAAGGTGAAGGCTGGTGCTCTGTGCAACATGGAGATCGGCCCCGGCAACAGTTGACGGTTGTGATAGCTGACCGGGGAGTGGGTATCCCTACCGGGTCAACCAGGTTGTAGAGGACCGAAAACTTGATGACTACCAAGCCCTACGCCTGGCTTTCCAACGGCGATTCTCTTCAACGGAGGATCCTCATCGAGGATTTGGCCTCAACATCGTCTTGGACTACACGGGGCGAGTGCCGGGATCGGTGCTTAGCCTGGAGAGTGGTCATGCCGTCTACGCAGCCGCTGCGGGTAGAGGCCGGGTCCTGTCGAAAGGGGCTCGTAAGGTGCAGGGCGTCACGGCCCGATTGTCAATACCGCTTTCGGATTCTGGTGTGATCAACTGAGAGGATGAACCCAGTCGTCTTGGCTCAAGCGGTGGAGGATCAGGTGCGGGCCGGCTGGGGACCCACATAACGGGCGCCGGGGCGCAGGAGTTTGCCTTTCTCTGCCTGCTCCAGCACGTGACAGGCCCAGCCGATCGCCCGGCTCACCGCGAAGGTGGGAGTGAACATCTCCCGGGAGAGCCCGGCTAGTTCCAGTACCACCGACGCCCAGTATTCGACGTTGGTGAGAATTCGCTGGTTAGGTTTCCAGTCGGCCAACACCCCGAGTATCTCTTCCTCGATCCCCGCCGCCCGCTCCACCAGGTCTCCTCCCAGGCGCTCGGCTGCTGAACGCAACACCGCGCCCCGGGGGTCTCGAACCCGGTACACGGCGTGGCCGAATCCCATGATCTTGTGTCCTGCGGCCAACCGCGCCCGCACCCAGGGCGCGGCGCTCCCAGGTAAGGCGATCTCGTCAATCATCTCCATGACCCGACTGGGCGCCCCCCCGTGCAGCGGACCGCTGAGCGCTCCCAAGCCGGCCACCAGCGCTCCGGCCATGTCCGCACCTGTACTGGCCACCACCCGGCTGGCGAAGGTGGACACATTGAATCCGTGGTCGAGGGTGACCACCAGGTACTGTTCAACGGCCCGGATTGCCTCCGCGCCGGCCGTCCCGCCGATGCTCATCCGCAGATAATCGGCCGCATGCGACAGTCCCGCATCCGCAGAGATAGGTTCGAGCCCGGCCCGGCGGCGGTGGTGACGAGCCAGAACGGTGGGGACCACCGCAGCCAGCCGCACGGCGTCGTCACGGCGCTGGACAGAGGAGCGGTCCAGCAGGGGACCGCGGCCTTCCACCGCCCCCACGGCCAACAGCCCCACTCTCAGCACCGCCATGGGATCCTCCATCCGGGTGCTGGCTGCATCAACCACCAGAGCCGCTTCCTCGGGTATTGCCCGCATCGGGCCGGGATCTATGGCGGGGATGGCCGGGGGCAGGGCCCCCTCGACCTGCAGGGTCCACACCTCCTCCAGAGTGCGGGTGCGGGCCAGTTGGACCGCGTCGTACTGGCGATAGTGGAAGAATCCCTCCTCGCCCCGCACAGATCCCAGTTCGGTGTCGGACACCGCCAATCCCTTGAGCCCCGGCGGGGCGATCTGTGTGGTCATATGCGGCTGGGAGAGGATGCCCGGCACCGGCGGAAGGTTGGGAGCCAGAGGAGCTTGTCGCTCATTTATGTGGTGCGCGCCGCCGGAGAGCAACCTTCAAGAATCACAATGGGAATTGTACCTGCCGGGCGTATCCACCCGCCATCGGGGGGAAGGCGGGATGAGCCACAGCCCTACCAACCGCCCAGTCGGTCCATCTCGGCCCAGACCGCCGACTCGGCCTCCGCCGGGGGAGGGCGGGAGCGAAGCTTCGAGACTGCCTCGGGTGACACCCCCAGCACCTTCCCGGCCCGTTCCTCGCTCAGCACTCCCCTGGCCAGGGCGGCGCACACCAGCTGCAGCATTGGCCGGGGAGCTGCCGCCAGCGGGGGCGGGTCCGAGCCCCGGCCCAGATCGACCGGGTTAACCGAATAGCCCAGATCGGGCGCCATTCCGCTGGGCGAGGCCTCTCCCATCCGGAGGTACTGGCCCCCGGTGATCAGGCCGGCCTGGCGAAGCCGCACCGCCACCAGGGCATAGCTCACCCCGAACAGGCGTTGGATGTGGAGGGCCACCACCGGATCGGAAGGATCGACACCTCTGCCCAGGGAGCCCACCTCTCGTACCAGGGCGCTATCGGGCACCAGGAGTTGTGCGGCGAAGCGGTCGGCCAGACGCTGGTGTTCTCCCTCGGGTAGGGAGAACCACGCGTCCCGGAGGTGGGAATGGCAGAAGGCGTGGCAGAGCTGGGTGGCCAGCGAAAAGAGATGGCGTCCCAGGTTCATTCGGGAGTTGACCACCACGCAGAACCCGACGGAGGGGTGATTGTAGAAGAACCCGGAGTGGGGATCTGGGAGGGGAAGCCGGAACACCAGCGCGTGGTGGGCCGCGAGCGCCAGCAGGTGATCGGCGATCGGCCCCTCGCCCCAGCCCAGGGAGGAGCGCACTGCCTTGGCCAGCCGAGCCGCCTCCCCGAGATCGGGTTCGCAAGGCAACTCGGATTCGGGCAGGGGGCTGACTCCTCGACCGGGCAGAGTTCCGCCCATTCGCTTCACCAGGTCTTCGTAGGCCTCGGCCAACTCGGCAAAGCGCGCCACCGTCGCACAGAACAAATCGTCGGGGTCGAACCCGGCGGCGGCCAGCACCGCCTCGGCCAGAGGGGAGCGAGCGTCCGCAAGAGGTTGCATGCGCTAGAAGCGTATCTCGCCCGGTCTGCCCGGAGGGGATCGGTGCGGTCTGGCCCGAAGTTGGCAAGAATTCGGCAAACAAAAGGTTGACTCTGTCCCACCACCAACCGATACTGTCAGGGCTGCACAAAAACCTCCAGCCCGGGCCGGAGCTCTCCCGGACTGTAGATCCCAGAGGTCATAGAAGCGAGAGTCGACCCTTACCGGGTCGCGGGTTCTCGCGAATTTCGCAGATGGTGGCGGTGGCGGGGGATGGGCCCTCGGGTGAAGAGGGCGGGGCAGAATTTCGCGGAATAGTGATGGATTTCGCGGACTTTGTTGGTCTGGGGGGTACGCCCACCTTCAAAAAGCCGGTAGCGGCTATTCGGCCTGGGGGTTCTGCTCTTTGGCGTCGTCACCGCTTTTGATCGCCGGGCGTTCGACCAGGCGTTTCAGCGCACCGAAGCTTTTGTTGGCCATTCTGCGGAAGTTTGCCATCGCTTCTTGCGCTTTCTCGCGGTCCTCCTGGGAGGCCTTCATCACAGCTACGGCCCGCAACTCCCACCCGCCGCTGAGGCCCAGTTTCTTGCGGTCCTCCTGCCAACGCGCCAAACCTTCGAGCACGTCGGAGATCTTTCCTGCCTGCTCTCTGAGTCTCGGGGTGAGCTGTCGGATGGCATCATGCCAATCCGTGCGCGCCTCGTCCAGTTCTTTGAGCACTCTCTCTTGATCCCGCCGCGCCTCCTCCAGTTCTCTTCGGGCGTCAGCGAGTTCCTGACGCGCCAGATCCAATCTCCTGCGCGTCTCGTCTCGCTGCCTCCGCATCCCCTTGTAGGCCGCGTAGGCGACAATGGCCAGCACCAGGAGAACGATCACCAGCAGCGCCGCGACGGCCACGGTGAGCCACCATTCGGGCCCAAGGTCCCAATCGAATCTCATTTTGGAGATACCTCCCCTCTCGGGTTTTGCAGGACGGACTTGTCTTTGTGACATCAAGTGTATGGCACGCCCTGCTCGAATGTTCCGAGCTGGACTCATCCCGGGGAAACCAACCCGAGCTATCTGCTCGCAGCGGCGCGGGAGTCCTCTACGAGGGCGGGCACCGGCCTAAGCGCCAGCGGCACCGGGCTCGGTGTGGTCCGCATCCTGGATGATGCCGAACCGGCCCAGACAGGCTCGGCGCGGGTTTCTGATGTGTCCGGCATAATCTGTATCGATGTACCGTCTTGGGCCATGTTGAATGGAAGTCGTGATTGTTAACAATGTGAGGAGGAGGAAGTGGTTCCGGGGAAGCGGTCTATCGACGGTGCTTGTCGCGTTGGGGTTGGTATTGGGAGTGTTGGGTCCGGTCAGCGCTGATTCCTTCACCGATGATGATGGAGGGTTTTACGAGTCGGCTCTGGATGCTTTGGCCGAGAGGGGCATTCTGGAGGGAACGGAGTGTGGGGAGGGTTTGATGTGTCCCGATGAAGTGGTGGAGCGGTGGGTGATGGCGGTATGGCTGGTCCGGGTCTTGGACGGCGCCGATCCTGAGGGGGTGGCTTCCACACGGTTTGTGGATGTGGGAGCGGACGACTGGTGGATGCCTTTCGTGGAGCGGCTGGCCGAGTTGGGGGTGACGAAAGGGTGTGCGGTGGAACCGGCCAGGTTCTGTCCTGAACAGCCAGTCACCCGTGCGCAAATGGCGACGTTTCTGACCCGAGCGTTCCTTCTCGGAAGCGCAGATCCGGCAGGGTTCGTTGACACCAGGGGCAATGCGCACGAAGAGAACATCGATGCCCTGGCTGCCGTGAGAATTACCTTGGGGTGTGATGTCGACCCGCCTCGATTCTGCCCGGAGGTTCTTGTAACCCGAGGGCAGATGGCTGCATTTGTCGCCCGGGCTCTCAATCTCGCCGCCCTGCCACAAACAGTGAGTAGGTCCGTCCCGCGGCTGGCCTTCAGCAGTTACAGCGGCAGCTACTACGGCGGGTTCAAGGTTCTTTTAGTGGACGCCGATGGTCGGAATCTGCACCATCTCACCACCATCACGTCCAGCAGGAATCCTGATTGGTCTCCTGACGGTTCTCAGATCGCCTATGTCGGAGACGATGGCCGTGGGCTCTTCGTAATAGATCCGGATGGCAAAAACCGGAGACAAATTGTGGAGAATCTCTGGATCCAGGATCCAGAGTGGTCTTCTGACGGTTCTCAAATCGCTTTTGCTAGCGCCCACGGCGGTTGGTTTTTGTATGTGGTGGACAAGGATGGGAGCAATCTGCGGCAACTTCTTGCAACCCCTTACAACAACCCGCACACTTTGCTGTGGTCTCCCGACGGTTCCCACATTGCCTTCGACAACTCTGTGGACCACAGGTGGCAGGTATTCGTTGCAGATGTGAGCAGCGCCCAGTTCTGGCAAGCAACTCAAAATGCCAGCAACCAACTGCATTTCAGGTGGTCTCCCGACGGTTCTCGGATCGCCTTCAATGGCACGAGCGAGGAGCTCAGAAACGGTTCGAGCGTCTTGCGGCATGGGGCGTTCGTGGTGGATAAGTTCGGCGGTGATCTGCAGCGACTCACGAACGCCAATGGGGGTCGAGACCCTGTATGGTCTCCTGACGGTTCTCTAATCGCCTTCACCCAGTACGAGCCCGGCGGCCTGTTCGTAAGCGATGCCATCGGAAGAAACCTTCTACAACTCACGGACGGCAGCGATGGAGTCTACGGCCTTACATGGTCTCCAGATGGCTCCAAGATTGCTTTCAAAACAGTAACAGAGGGTGGATGGGAAATCTTTGTGGTGGTTGTGGACGAAGCCGACCTTCGGCGACTGACTCACGACAAGCATGAAGCGGTAACAGACCCGGTTTGGTCACCCGACAGCGGTTACCTTGCCTTCGGGCATATCCCGGCTGGCGAAGGCAGTCAGGAGAGTTGGGAGATAGCAGTAGTGAGGGTGGATGATGGAAATGTGGTGCAAATCACCGACAACCAGCATGAAGACTGGGGTCCGATATGGTTGCCGATGATTCGTGGCGGCGAATCATGAGAGGACTTGGTGGGATCGGGTTGTGGTTGCTCGGTCCGGGCCGAAGAGCGGTATTGATCGTCTTGGCGCTGGCGCTGGGGATGTCGGGTCCGGTGGAGGCTCAAGGGTTTGAGGATGACAATTGGCAGTATTACGAACCGGCGTTTGATGCTTTGGCGGCGGAGGGGATTCTGGACGGCACGGAGTGTGGAGAGGATCTGATTTGCCCTGAAGAAGAGATCAAGCGATGGGTAGTGGCAGTGTGGCTGGTCCGGGCGCTGGAAGGCGAGGAGCCGGCTGCCGAGGGTCTCTCTCGGTTCAAGGATGTGGATGCCGAGGAATGGTGGGCGCCTTACGTGGAGCGATTGGCGGAACTGGAGGTGACCAAAGGGTGTGCGGTGGAGCCGGAGAAGTTCTGTCCTGATGAGCCGGTGACCAGAGAACATATGGCGGCGTTCTTGGGCCGCGCCTTCTCACTGAAGCCTGCGGCAGACGTGGGATTTGTCGATCTTCAGGACAGTCGCCTGCAGTCACACATCAATGGCTTGGCGAGGGCAAACATCACCCAGGGGTGTGCTGTCAATCCGGCTCGGTTCTGTCCTGAGGCTTTGGTGACCCGCGGCCAGATGGCGACTTTCCTCGCCCGGGCATTGGGCCTGGTCCGGCTACCCCCGGCCGTCGATGCTCCCGGACGGATCACTTCTCACGACTTGAAGTATTCATACGAGATTGTTGTGGTGAACGCTGACGGGACCGGGCAAGAGACTCTTGTGAGAGGAAGGGACCCGGCCTGGTCGCCCGATGGCTCCCGAATCGCTTTTGTCAGCCGCCGTAATGAGCTGTTCGTCATGGACGCCAGTGGCGAAAATATCCGGGTGATCGGTGGGCTTCTTACCTCAAATCCGGTTTGGGAGGACTTCGGGCCCGTGTGGTCGCCTGATAGCAGTCGCCTTGCCTACATCAACATAGTCAGTTCGGGGACTCCCCGCCAGGTTTACGTAGTGGACGTGGAAACCGGCGAAGCACGACAGATCACCCATAACCCCTACCCGAGCGCAGATCCCGTCTGGTCACCTGATGGGGAGTGGATTGCCTTCGCCGGCGGACGGGGTAGAGAGTGGAATCTCTATGTGGTGAATGAGGATGGCAGCGATCAGAAGCAACTGACCACCCACAGAAGCTACCCCTTCATGAGGGACCTGGCTTGGTCACCCCAAGACGACCAAATTGCCTTCACAAGCCCCGGAAAAGATGGCAGCGATGCCGAGATCTTCGTGGCGGCGGCCGACCGCGGCCTTGTTCGGCAGCTCACAGACAATGTCTACGCCCAAGACTGGGAGCCGGAGTGGTCACCGGATGGAACCCGGATTGTCTATGCAGCCGACGCCCGGGATGGCAGACGGGAGATCTTTGTAATGGACGCCGACGGTGACAATGTTCGACGTCTCACCGACAAGATGGGCGGTCGAGAAAAATGGTTGAACAACGCCTGGCCGGTGTGGTCTCCAGATGGTGGGCGGATCGCTTTCAACAGCAACGACATCAATCGCAACTGGGTGATCTTTGTCATGGATGCCGATGGCGGAAACCTGTTGCAGCTTACCGATATCACCCAGAGCGCCCGGTGGCCGGTGTGGTTGCCGGATAGCAGCCGTATCGCCTTCACCGGGAGCTAGCGGACTAACCCCGCTGCTAACTGCCGGGGGTGGCGCGGATGGGACCAACCGGCAGAGGTTGACTAGACAACCAGAGGGGCCTCGGAGCCGGCGGGTCTCATCAAGGGTCCGACCGGGCGAGGCGGATTCCGATACTGGCGACCACCCCTGGCCCGGTTGCAGCAGTCATCGGAGCGGTCCTCACGTTGCTCGACGGCGTACCCTGACCGAGTTGGCCTTCTCATCCCAGAGAATGCCGCAGCGAACGCTTTGGGGGGCTCTCTTCCCGAAATGGCAGGCAACTGGCCGCCGGTAGCCGCGCCGAGTCTGGTAGGTTCACCAGATTGTGATGACCATTAGTAGCCGTGATCTTGTCCGGTATGACCAACCGTTCATCTTGAAGCCACATCAAGGGGGAGCCCGAAGATGATTCAGCGCCAGGGGCCTTCTCCCCTCTATTACGAAACAAGTCCGACAAACCGGCCGACTCTCTGGGTGGAGCCGGGCGAGGTATTCGAGGTGGCAACCCAGTTTGGTCGGGGGCCTGACCTCTCGGTGGTGCCTCCCGAGCTCCGAGAGGATTGGCTGAAGTATCACTCCTACGAGGTCGAGCGCGGCAACCCGTCATCGGGCGCTATCTGGGTGAAGGGCGCCGAGCCGGGCATGGCGGTAGAGGTCTCCATCGAGGCCATGGAGCTGGCGCCGGTCGGCTACACCGCCTTCCTGGGAGAAAACCTGCTCTTTCCAAGCACACCGGTCACCACCTCGGACCTGGCGACGGCGAGGATCGTTCGGATCCGAGACGGCTATGTGATCTGGGACGAGAGATTGTCTCTTGCGATCCGACCCATGGTCGGCATGGTCGGCGTCGCTCCCGCCCATGAATCCCAGGGAAATCTTAGGGTGGGGGAGTGGGGTGGAAACATGGATGTTCAGGAGGTCGGCCCGGGGGCCAGGGTGCGCCTGGCTGTCAACGTCCCCGGCGCTTTGCTTCACATCGGCGATGTCCATGCGCTCCAGGGCGATGGCGAGATAGGAGGATCCGCCATCGAGACGTCAGGTGTGATACGCCTGCGCGTCGCACTCATGGAACGGCCCCAAGAGATGACCTGGCCTCGGATCGTCACATCGGATCGAATAATGACGGTTGCGTCCGGTCGCCCGGCAGAAAGGGCTCTCCGGTTAGCCGCCGGCGAGCTGATCCGATGGCTTCATGCCGACTACGGCCTCGAGCCGGAGGAAGCCCTGCTACTTCTCAGCCAGGTTCTGGAAGCCCGCGCCACCCAGGTGGTCAACCCGACCATCACCTATGTGGCCGGTATCAAGCACGAGATCCTGAAGGGGTTGTAACTGATGGCCCCGCTAAAGGGACAGATGAACTCACGCACACCCAGAGCGGTTGTGGTCTCCGCCGTGGCCGGTGCGCTCCTCTCGCTAGGCCTATCCGTTTGGTTGGACGCACCCGTGTTGTTGTTGGTGATAGTGGCTCCGCTCGCCCTGGGAGCAGGCCTGGCAGCCCGAAGATAAGTCCCGCCGGACGTCGAACCGACCTACTAGGCACCCGCCCCGGCGCCCAGGGCGGCCACCAGGGCGGGGACCGCCTCACCGGCGGGAAGGGAGAGTTTCACCCGAGCCAGGTGATCGTGGTCGGTTTCGCCGAGGTTGACGATCACCATCGGGATCCCCTGGCGAGCGGCCGCGGCGGGGATCTCGGCCGCCGGGTAGACCGACAGGGTCGAGCCGATCACCAGCACACCGTCGGCCCTGGCCGAGAAGAACCGGGCCTTTTGCACTTCTCTTTGCGGCAGCATCTGGCCGAACGAGACGGTGGCGGTTTTGACTATTTGTCCGCAGTGGGGACACCGGGGATCCTCCTGGCCGGCCTCCACCCAGGCCAGCACCTCGCTGGTGGGCCATTGCGCCGGACAGCTCATGCATCGGGTCTTTCGGACGTTGCCATGCAGCTCTGACACCAGATCGTCGGGGAGGCCGGCTTCCTGATGGAGCCCGTCGATGTTCTGGGTCACGCACCCCGAAAGCCGGCCCGCCTTCCACAGATCCACAATGGCCAGATGGGCGGCGTTGGGCTTCACCCGCGAGCCGGCGCCCCACAGCGCGCCCTGCTGGTGCAGCGCCCAGCGCATCACCCGCACCCGGCGGCTCGACATGTAACGATCGATGTGGAAGTCCTCGGGGTCGAGCTTGGTCCACAACCCGTCCGGACCACGGAAGTCGGGAATCCCCGACTCGGTGGAGACCCCGGCTCCGGTGAACACCATGATCTGAGACGAGGCGGCCAACGCCTCGGCCGCCTGGGAGACAGACCCGGAGTGCCCGGTCACTCCCCGCCGCTCAGGTATCGGTCGGGCTCTCTGCGGAAGGCCGTCTCACACCCCGCCGCGCAGAACCAGTAACGCTCGCCGCCGTGGTCTGCCCAAAAGCGGGCCCGGGCCGCGATCACCATCATCCCGCACACCGGGTCGGTGACCTCGGCCGAGCCGGCGCCCGAAGCCGAGCCAACCCCCGAACCCCCATGAACCGCCGTCCCGGTCTCCGACCCGACCTGTGCCACCCGGGGCGCCACGCTCCGCAACGCCACCAGTTCGGCCAGAATGCTCACCGCCATCTCCCGATGTCCCACATTCCCCAGGTCCAAACCGGCCGGCGCCCGAACCCGGGCCAGATCCTCCTCACCCACCCCCTTGGCGCGCAGATACTCCTCCACCGCCCCGGCCCGCTTGCGGGAAGCCACCAGCCCGACGTAGCGGGCCGGAGTGGAAAGCGCCGAAGCCAAAGCCTCCTCGTCGTAGTGACCCTGGGTGGCCACCACCACCATGGTCTGGCGGTCCACCCCCACCGCCGACAGATCCAAACCCAAGAACACCCGGTCGTCGGGATGATGGTCATCGGTCCGCCCCCCGTCGTCCACCACCGAGGTCCGCCACCCGAGCGCCCGGGCCATGGCCGTCAACGCCCCCACCGCCGGCGAGTTTCCCACCACCACCAGATGGGGAGAAGGAAACACCGGCTCCAGATACACCTCCATGGTCCCCTCCGAGTCACATGCCATGGGAACCACCTCCACCCCCTGGCGCTGCCCGCCGGCCAGCCCGTGGTCGGGCCCCAGCACCACCAGGCGCGCCCGGCCCTCTGTGAGCACCTCCCGGGCAACCCGGGTCAGGGTGGGCGCCGCGCACGCTCCTCCCAGCCACCCCCGCATCCGCCCGTCGGCGGAAATTATCGCCCGACACCCCTGCTTTCCCGACGAGAGCCCCGAACTCCACACCACCGTGGCCAGCACGAACGGCTCCCCGCCGGAGCACCGCGCCAAAGCCTGGTCTAGCAGCTCGTCCATCGCATCGAGGGACAGACGAGCTGCTCACCAGGGCGCCTAGGCGTTTTGGATGGCCTTCCAGACACGGTCGGGGAGCACCGGCATGTCGATGTTGCGCACCCCCAGATGGGCCAGCGCATCGATCACCGCGTTCACGAACGCGGCCGGCGAGCCGACCGTGGCCGACTCTCCCACGCCCTTGGCGCCGATCGGGTGATGGGGAGACGGCGTCACCGTCTCGCCCAACTCGAAGCGCGGCGTCTCCCAGGAGGTGGGCACCAGGTAGTCCATGAAGTTGGACCCGATGCAGTTGCCGTTGTCGTCGAAGGTGATCCACTGCATGTTGGCCTTGGCGAAGCCCTCGGTGAGCCCGCCGTGGATCTGGCCGTCCACGATCATGGGGTTGATCCGCACGCCGCAGTCGTCCACCGCCACCATCCGCCGCACCTTCCACACCCCGGTGTCGGTGTCGATGTCCACCACCACGATGTAGGTCCCGAAGGGATAGGTCATATTGGGCGGGTTGTAGTAGTGAACGCCTTCGAGCCCTGCTTCCTCGTCCTCGGGATGGTTGGTGTAGGCCGCGAAGGCGATGTCCTGGATGGTCACGCTGGCGTCCGGCGATCCCTTCACCGAGAATTTCCCCGGTTCCCATTCCAGGTCCTCGGGGGAGGCTTCCAGGAGATGAGCGGCGATCTTGCGCGCCTTGTCCCGGAGCTTTCGCGAGACCATGGCGGTGGCCGCGCCCCCTACCGGAATGGAACGGGAGGCGTAGGTGCCGAGGCCATAGGGCGTGTTGTCGGTGTCGCCGTGCATGACCGCAATGTCGGTGGCGGGAATCCCCAACTCCTCGGCGACGATCTGCGCGAAGGAGGTCTCATGGCCCTGTCCCTGGGTCTTGACGCCCAGTTTCAGGATGGCCTTCCCGGTGGGATGCACCCGCAACTCCGCGGAGTCGAACATTTTCAGCCCCGCGATGTCATAGGTGTGAGCCGGCCCAGCCCCCACCACTTCGGTGAAGCTGGCCATCCCGATCCCCACCAGCCGTCCCTCGGCGCGCGCCGCGGCCTGTTCGGCCCGGAGCTCTTCGTAGCCGATCATGTCCATCGCCTTCTGCAGCGCTGTCTCATAGTCGCCCGAGTCGTAGACGAACCCGGTGGGGGAGGTGTAGGGGAACTGGTCGGGCTGGATGAAGTTCATCCGCCGGAACTCGGCCGGGTCCATCCCGATCTCATAGGCGGCGTTCTGCACCAGCCGTTCGATCAGATAGGAAGCCTCGGTCACCCGGAACGAGCAGCGATAGGCCACTCCACCGGGCGCCTTGTTGGTGTACGCCCCCTTGGCCGTCACGTGCGCGGCCCCGAAGTCATAGGACCCGGTGACGATGTGGAACAGCCCGGCGCGGAATTTGGTGGGCTGCGCGTCGGAGAAGAACGCGCCTTGGTCTGCCAGGAGATCGGTCCGCAAACCGAGGATCCGCCCGTTGTCGTCCATTGCCAGAGATCCGCTCATGTAGTAGTCGCGGCCGAACCCGGTCGAGATCAGGTTCTCGGTGCGGCTCTCCACCCACTTGACCGGCAGCCCGATCAGGAGCGAAGCGGCGGTGGCCACCACATATCCGGGATAGATGGGGACCTTGTTGCCGAACCCTCCGCCGATGTCGGGGGAGATGATCCTGATGTTCTGCTCAGGCAGGCCCGCCACCAGGGCGAAGAGCGTCCGGTGGGCATGGGGGGCCTGCGACGTCATGTAGATGACGGCCTTGCCGGTGGCCGGATGCACATCCGCCACGATCCCGCACGTCTCCAAGGGAGAGGGGTGCGATCGCGGATAGTGGGTCTCCAGGCTCACCACCCGCGCGGCGCGGGCGAACGCATCGTCGGTGGCGGCCTTGTCACCCGCCTCCCAGGTGAACGAGACGTTGTCGGTGGTGCCCTCCTTGTCCGTTCGGATCACGGGAGCGTCGGCCTCCAGGGACCGCTGGGGGTTGATGATCGGCTCCAGTTCTTCGTAGTCCACGTCGATGAGCCTCAGGGCGTCCTCGGCGATGTAGCGGTCGGTGGCGATCACCGCCGCCACCTCCTGGCCCTGATAGCGCACCTTGTCGGTGGCCAGCACCGCCTGGGTGTCGCCCGACAGCGTCGGCATCCACGCCAGGTTGTGGGCGGCCATCAGCTCGCCGGTCACCACTGCCAGCACTCCGTCGAGTTCCATGGCCGCCGAGGAGTCGATGCTCACCAGCTTGGCGTGGGCCACGGGGCTGCGCAGGATGGCCATGTGCAGCATCCCGGGAAGGTTTACGTCATCGAGGTAGTTGCCCGCTCCCTGTATGAAACGGGCGTCCTCCACCCGGGGGATGGAGTGTCCCACTCCCCCGATCTCGGGGGAAGTGGTGGGTTGGTGATGGGTCTTGGTCTGCATCTTCAGCCTTCCTCCCCGCCGTTTTGTCCGGCGGCCGCCGCCCATTGCACGGCTTTGACGATGTTTACATATCCGGTGCACCGACAGAGGTTGCCCGAGAGCGCCCAGCGGATGTCATCCTCGGTCGGGTTGGGGTTCTCCTCCAAGAGCGCGGTGGAGACCAGCATCATCCCGGGCGTGCAGAATCCGCATTGCAGACCGTGCTCGGTGTGGAACCCCTTCTGGACCGGGCTCAACTCGGCGCCCTGCTTGAGCCCTTCCACGGTGGTGACAGACGAACCGTTTGCCTGCACCGCGAACATGGTGCACGACTTGACGGGCGTCCCGTCCACCAGCACCGTGCAGGCGCCGCAACTGGTGGTGTCACAGCCGATGTGGGTTCCGGTCAGGCCCAGGTCGCTGCGGATGGTGTCGACCAGAAGCCGCCGGGGCTCCACCTCGACGGCGTGGTCGGTTCCGTTGACGTTGATGGTGATTTGCATTGTCATGACTCCTCAGCTCCTGGCCGACTGCAAGGCCTGGGAGAGGCCCCGCCGGGTGTAGACGTTGACCACGTTGCGTTTCCACTCGGCGTCTCCACGCACGTCGGTCTGGGGATCAGAAGCTGCTGCGGCGGCCGCTCCGGCCTCTGCGAACAGCTCGTTCGACGGCATCTCGCCCACCAACAGATCCTCGGCGGCCGAAGCCCGGGTGTTCTGGTAGTTGACGGCGGTGAGGCCGATCCCCGCCTGGGTGATGCGCCCGTCGTCTCCCAGCTCCAGATGGGCGGCGATCCCGACGGTGGCGTAGTCGCCGATCTTGCGCTCGAGCTTCATGTAGGCGCCGCCCGAGGCGCCGGAGGGTACCGGCACCCGCACTTCGGTGACCATCTCGCCCGGTGAAAGGGCGTTGGTGAAAAAACTCACGATGAAATCGTCGATGGAGATCGTCCGGGTTCCCGAGGAGCTCTGGGCCACCACTTCGGCACGGGTGGCCAGCATCACCGAGTTCCAGTCGCCCTCGGGATCACAGTGCGCCACCGATCCGCACACCGTGCCACGGTTGCGGACCAGGGGGTCCGAGATCCAGGGAGCGGCGGAGGCCACCACGCCCACCGATGAGGCGTCGGCGGACCGGACCACGTCGTTGTGACGTGCCAGGGCGCCGATGGCAAGCGTTCCGTTTTCACGTCTCACATACGAAAGGCTCCCGATCCTGTTGATGTCGACCAGATGGGAGGGCATTGCCAGGCGGAGCTTCATCATGGGGATGAGGCTTTGCCCCCCCGCCAGAACTCTGCCTTCGTCTCCCAGCTCGGCCAAAGAAGCCAGAGCACCCTCCAGGGTGTCCGGCGCCTGGTAGTCAAAATTGGGTGGATACATATCTCGTTCTACCTCCTCGCTACGGTGTCTCGACAAGGGTATTTTGCTATACGCTTTTACCCTAGCCTCCCCTTCCCCGGTTTCACCCACAAACCCCTCATATCTTTGCTTATCAGCCAACTTACAGGGTGGGGAGAGCAATATGAGGGCCCCTTTGGGTTGAACAAACGGAGATCGAGGATCAGTCCAGATGTCTGTTCAGCAGACCGAGCTGTTGGTAGTACTGCGCCACGGCATTGTTGGCCGCCGCCTGGTTCCGGGTGTACCGGGCGGGCATGGTCGGGTTGGTCCACCGCCCGGCGGTCATCAGCTGCGCCAGGCTGGCGCCGTGCGCGGCCAGGTCCTGGGCCATGCCTATCCGGCAACTGTGGCCGCTGTACCCCGGGCCCAGGCCGGCTTTCTTCGCAAGCGCCGTGATCCGCGTGGACAGATGCGGGCCCGTAAGCCCGAACACCGCCTGATGGCTCTCCGCGTCGGGGGGTCGCATTCTCTCCAGCGCGGCCACCGTGGACGGCGCCAGATACATCACCGCCCCTTTTCCCTCCTGGTCGGTCTTGCTGTGACGAATCGTCAGCCGCCCCGACCCGTCCGCCACCCCGGTTATGTCTCCCCAAATTAGGTTGGCGGCCTCGCCCCGTCGCAACAATCCGTCGCGCATCACCTGCACCAGAGCCAAATCCCGAAGCACGATCCGCGAGGGCGGCGGGCCCCCCGGGCGGTCGAAGTGGGCGAGGATCCGCTGGAGGTCCCCACTGGTCAGTCCTCTCACCTGTGAGGGGCGACGGCCCTGTCTGGCCGCTTCCCGGGCCAGGCCGGACAGCACCCGGCGCACCAACTCGGTGGAAGTGGGATCCTCGAGACCCGCCTCGCGGTGCGCAGCCGCGATTGCGGCCCTGGCCACCTGTAACGTGCTGACCGACTTGCCCTCGTCCGCCAAGGTGGTGAGCCATTCGGCCACCGCGGCGGGATGGGCCGGCCGCGCCGCGACTCCCCGCTTTTCCGCGTGGGCGGTCCAAGCGGAGAGATAAATCCGATAGGCGATCTTGGTGTTGGGGGATCGGCTCTTGCGAGCCGCCTCCAAAACCCGCTCCCAGTCTTTGGCGGGGAGACGGATATCGGTGGGGGGCGCATTCGTCGGGAGGTGATCCGACGGGATGGTATTCATGGTTTTCCTTTCAGCGGTCCATCAATAAACGGGCGCCGCGTTCCGGCGCGAAATAGAGCAAATCGCCTAAAACGTCTCAACCAGCAGAGAGGAGGGCGGCGTCCTTCCGTATTGGAAAGTGGGGGGCGAAACCAATCCGAGAGGCCTCCGCTCATACCGCTGATCGTTTTTGCCCGATAGTAAGAGGGCCACGGGCAAGATGGCCGCTGGAGGACAGTTAAATAGTGTCAGATATATGTAAACTTATGTTTACAATAGTAAACTATCGGCGTAGGGTAGCTGTATTGACGGCACTAGCGTTGGTGGCCAGTGTGCTGGTCGCCGCGCCCGTCTCCGCTGCTGACGATCCGGCGCCGGATTTTGGGGCGACGTTCGATGCCTGCGCGGATGCGCCATCGTCGGACTTCACTGATGTGTCTTCGAGCCATGCCAACGCCGGTGACATCGACTGTATCGCCTATTACGGGGTAACCAAGGGCACTTCCGCCACCACGTATTCACCGATGATGTCGGTGACTCGTGAACACATGGCACTGTTCTTGATCCGCTTGGCCGGTCTGGTGGGCATCGAGGTGGCCTCGGATCCTGCAGATCCTGGATACTCCGACATCGGTGATTTGTCTGCCGGGTCACAGACCGCCATTGCTCAGTTGGCCGATCTGGGAATCACCACGGGCACTTCGGACACCACCTACTCGCCCGGGGACTCGGTTGAACGCGGTCATATGGCCTTGTTCATCGCCAGACTGATGGACCTCATGGATCCCATGACCGACGGTGTTGAGAACTTCGGAAGTACCCCATCGGATGTTGAGGGCGACAACGTTGGTTCGCCGTTCACCGATCTGGGTTCTGCCACCAAGTCTGCGTATGACGCCATCACCGCGTTGTATGAGTTGGGCGTGGCTTCGGGCATTTCCGATACGGCCTACGGCCCATCGACCTTGATCACCCGTGCGTCCATGGCCGGTTTTATGGCTGCGGTGTTGGATCACTCTAATGTCCGTCCGGCCGGTTTGAGCATCCAAGCTTCCACGACTTCCGGCTTCGGAGCGTTAGAGGTGACCGTTTTGGTTTCTGTCCGGGACGATAGTTTCGCTTCGGTGGCGGATCAAGCTGTTGATGTCTTCAACAGCGAGTCCGATGCTCTAGATGATGATGGAGTCTGTGTTGCTGCTCTCGATTGTGTATGGAATAGCAATGATGAGATAACGGACGGGTCAGGCAACATTTTCATTGAAGGTGACGCTAGTGAAGGTGCGACAAACGTTTATTACGCTTGGATCGGCGAAGAAGACGGTGATGCCTTCGATGCTGATGACGTTGACGAAGTATCCGTTTCGATAG
The DNA here is from genome assembly GCA_965261135.1 of Acidimicrobiia bacterium. Classification (GTDB taxonomy): domain Bacteria; phylum Actinomycetota; class Acidimicrobiia; order Spongiisociales; family ZC4RG35; genus Bin76. The sequence continues at coordinate 1,982,885 of OZ253443.1, read as the reverse complement.
CTTCCACGGATGCAGAAACCGGATTGAAAGTCACTTCCAACATCAACTCGAACGCCGCTGGTGATGATGACACCATCGGTAGGACTGTTGATCTTGATGTAACCGATAGCGTAACGTTCACTGTTCAGCTCATGAATGGCGGCGCGGATGTTGCTCGTTCCGGCGTGGAGATCACAGTCGGAGTAATGAGAACCGGTAGTGAGACTTATAACAACACCATGCAAGCTGTTCTGAAGACCGATGACGATGGTCAGGCTACTTATACGGTAGAAGGGCCAACCGACACGGACGATGAGGATGATTCTGACGACAGAACTGACACGATCACATTCGCAGGTGTCGGAGATGACATGGTTAGGAAGATTGTTTGGGATGAGGATGATCCGGTCTTGATTTCGGGTAAGGGAACCGTTCCGCCCTACGCAGTTATCTCTAACGGTCAGGTGACTATTAAGGCCACTGCTACTCTGTACGACCAGTACGGCAATCCTATCCGAGTAAAGAAAGGTCAAGAAGTCAGAATCGTTATCGACAGCGCCAGTAGCCCTGCTACGAATGACGACAGGCGAGTTAGCAGTAGAGGTGCTGCGAGCTACACCCGGACGGTAAGTGCCACTGCTGGTGCCGCGGTACCAGTAACGTACACGCTTCTGGACCCTGATAATGATATCCCGGATGTCAATATTGATAACACGCCGGTCACAGCGGTCACAAAAGCTGATGATGGTAGCGCAGCCTCAGCCGATGTTGATGCCCTTTATGCTGATGAGAATAAATTCCGCATAGATGGTGTGTTGTACAGCTATGACTCAGGTGATATCTTCGTGAGCGATGGCAAATCGGTTGATATCGATAAGTTCGAAGAACTATTGGGCGCAGATCTCGATGACATCAGCCAAGCAGCTCAGGTTGAACCAGTGTCCTATGACGACAACGGCGACAGTATCTTCAAAGTTGGAAGACCAGCTTCGTAATATTCCCCTAGTTGTCGAGTATCTGAAAGAGGCTCCCCCCGGGGAGCCTCTTTCTCTTTGAGGCAATCACCCCTAATGAGGTCGGCGGATGCCCCGGTATTCCCAATCGCCCCCCAGCGCGGTGGAGATCACTTCTTCGGAACTGGTTGGCTGCGCTCCCACTGTCAGATCCACCTCACCGCCTTCTGCCACGGTGTTGGTGAGCGCACCCAAGCCGTCCACTTCTACTGTGACCACATCCCCGGGCTCGACCGGACGGGAGTTGGCGGGCGTGCCGGCGAGGATCAGGTCGCCCGGCAACAGGGTGATGGTGCGAGCCAGGTCGGAAACCAGATAGGAGAAGTCCCAGATCATCTCTCCGGTGTGTCCCTCCTGGCGCAGTTCGCCGTTCACATAGGTGCGGATCGACTTTCCGACCGGGTCCCAGCCGGAGACCACCCCCGGCCCCACCGGACACAGGCTGTCCGACCCTTTCACCCGCAGCATCGACCCGGCGTCGGTGTCCCGGAAGTCGTGGATGCCGAAGTCGTTGGCGATGGTGTAGCCACCGATGTATTCGCCCGCCCCTTCCCGGCTCACTCCCCGGCACTTCCGTCCCATCACTATCGCAATCTCTCCCTCATAGTTGAGATATTGACACCCCCGAGGACGGATCACCTTCCCCCGGTGGCTGTTGAGAGCGCTGACCGGCTTGTGGAAGTAGGTGGGCGTCGAAGGCGTCGACAACTGGTATTCGGCCACCCGGCTCCGGTAGTTGAGGTGGATGCAGATGATCTTCTGCGGCGTAACCGGAGGAAGGTGGATCGCTTCTGATTCGGCCACCCGCCTCCCGTCATCGGCGACCAGTTCGGAACCCTCCACAGAAACCGAAACGGCCGATCCCTCCAACCAGATCCGCCGCCGTTGCATATCTAGCGGTCCACGTCCCCCATCACCGGATCGAGCGAGGCGATGGTGGCGATGCTGTCGGCCACCATCGAGTCGGCCAGCATCACCGGCAGCGCCTGGAGGTTGTAAAAGGACGGCGCACGGATGTGACACCGCCAGGGCTTTCCGCCCCCGTCGGACACCAGGTAGCATCCCAACTCCCCCCGGGGCGACTCCACCGCCGAATAGGTTTCTCCGGGAGGCGCCCGGAAGCCCTCGGTGAAGATCTTGAAGTGATGGATCAGCGCCTCCATCGACTCGTCGATGCGCGCCCGGGGCGGAGGCGTCACCTTCCGGTCATCCACCCGGAAGTCGCCCGACGGCATCATATCGGCCGCCTGCTCCACGATCCGAAGCGACTGGATGATCTCTTCCACCCTCACTCGGTAGCGGTCGTAGACGTCGCCGGCGGTCCCCACCGGGATGTCGAACTCATAGTTCTCGATGCCCGAATAGGGGAACACCTTGCGCAGGTCCCAATCCACCCCCGTGGCTCTCAGGATGGGACCGGTGATGCCGTAGGCTCGGCACTCATCCGCGCTGATCACTCCCACTCCCTGGGTGCGGGAAAGCCAGATGGGGTTGTCCTTAAGAAGATCGTCGTACTCCACCAGCCGGGCGGGGATGTTCTTCAGGATCTCGGCCACATCCCTCCGCCAGCCCGGCGGAAGATCGGCGGCCACTCCCCCCGGGCGGATGTAGTTGTGGTTCATCCGCAGCCCCGTGGCCTTCTCGAAGAAGGCCAGGATCATTTCCCGCTCCCGGAATCCGTAAATCATCATGGAGATCGCCCCGATGTCCATCCCGTTGGTGGCCAGGGCCACCAGGTGCGAGGACACCCGGTTCAACTCGGTCATCAGCACGCGGATGGCGGCCGCCCGGGGCGGGACCTCCACTCCCAGGAGCTTCTCGGTGGCCAGCGAAAAGACCAGCTCGTTGTGGAGCGGCGCCAGGTAGTCCATGCGGGTCACGTTGGTGGGCCCCTGCATGAAGGTGAGGGTCTCGGCGGTCTTCTCCATTCCGGTGTGGAGATAGCCGATCACCGGGCGGCACCGCTTGATCGTCTCCCCCTCCAACTCGAGCTGTAGTCGCAGCACCCCGTGGGTGGAGGGGTGTTGGGGACCCATGTTGATGATCATCCGCTCGTCTTCGGAAACCTCCTCCTCATAGAGGTAGTCGTTGGTTACCACCGCTCCCAGTTGCTCGCGGAACCGATATCCGCTCTCCTGGGGCGCCATCTCCTGGGCTCCCTCACCGGTGGCCGCCCCGTCGGGCATTTCGGTGCCCGACACCCAGGCCTCTACGAATTCGGTGTCGGGGGAGACGGTTGAACGGCCCGAAGCGTCGTCCATCTCAGAACACCTGGGGGGACTCTTTGAACCGGACGGGGACCGCCCCCACCGAGTAGTCCTTGCGAAGCGGATGCCCCTCCCAGTCGTCGGGCATCAGAATCCGGGTCAGGTCGGGATGGCCCTCAAAGATTATCCCGAACAGGTCGTAGACCTCCCGTTCGGGAAAGCCCGCCGCGGGGTACACCGGGCACAGCGAGGGAACCGACGGATCGTCGGCGGGGACCCCTGCGGTGACCCGCAACCTTCGCCGATGCTGGTGTGACAGGAGGTTCACCACCACCTGAAAGCGGGGGCGGCGGGACCGGTACCAGTCCACGGCGGTGACATCCACGCACACCTCAAAGCCTGCGTCCCGACAGGCCGCGGCCAGATCGGCGAGTTGGGAACGGTCCACATCCACCAGCCACTCGCCGTCGGAAATCTCCCACCGGGCCTCGGGGAACCGCTCCATCACCGGAGCCAGGACCGGATCAGGAGCGCCCTCCTCGGTAACGTGGTCGGTCGTCTCCTTAGACATCGGGGTCGGCCTATCCGGCGGCCTTATGGCCGGCCATTATCTGGCGCTGCAGTGTGAGGATCCCATGCATGAGGCTCTGGGGTCCCGGGGGACAGCCCGGAACGTACATGTCGACCGGCACCACCTGGTCCACTCCCTGCACCAACGCGTAGTTGTTGAACATCCCACCCGTGGAGGCACAGGCCCCCATCGAGATCACCCATTTCGGCTCGGGCATCTGGTCGTACACCTGGCGAAGCACCGGCGCCATCTTCTGGCTCACCCTGCCCGCCACGATCATCAAATCGGCCTGGCGGGGAGAGGCGCGGAACACCTCCATTCCGAAGCGGGCCAGGTCGTTGTGGGCCGCTCCGGTGGCCATCATCTCGATTGCGCAGCACGCCAGCCCGAAGGTGGCCGGCCACATCGACTGGGTGCGCGCCCAGCGAGCCACCCAATCGATGGTGGTTGTGACGATATTGCCCGGAGACGACCTGCGGGCCATGACTAGCCCATCCCGCCGGTGGAAACGTAGCGCCTGCGCCCGGGGGTGTTCCAGTCCAGGGCTCCCCTCTTCCAAACATAAATCAGCGTCTCTATCACAAAGAAGGTGAAAATGGCCATCGCTCCGATCCCGAACCACCCCAGGCTGTTGAAACGAGAGGCCCAGGCAAAGAGGAAGATGATCTCCACGTCGAACACCACGAACAGCATGGCCACCAGGTAGAACTTGATGGGAAAACGCATGCTGGGCTCTCCTTCTGTGACGATTCCGCACTCATAGGGAGCGAGCTTTTCGGGAGTGGGTCGGTGGGGAGACAACAGCCGGGAGACAATCATCGACACCCCGACGAACACGGTCGCCAGCACCAGCATCACCGCCAGCGGCAAATAATCGACCAACTCCATACCCATCCGAAAGTATACCCACCGGAACAGGACGCTCACCCCTTCCCCGAGAGGCGGAGAACCTGCGCCGCTTGGCGGACGGATTCAGGAAAAACGTCCTGATGTGGCGGGGTTTTGCTTTACCTCGGGCGGAGGTGGGGGATATGCTTTGGTTGGAAGGTCCTTGGGGACGAGGCGGAGAGACCCTGGAAGGGGGAGGTGATGTCTGTAGGTACGCCAGTGGCGAAGGATGATTGGGCGGCGCCTGCCACCCGAGGGGAGCTGAGGTTGCTGGACAGAAAGATCGACCGGGTGGCTGTCGACCTGGAGGACAAGATCAAAGATGTCGCCAGAGATCTGCAGATTGGGATGGCCAACATGCAGACAAGCATCGGGCGCACGATTTGGATCGCGGCGGGCTCTCTGGGAGCTCTCGGGATCCTGTTGCGCTTCTTATAGGGGAAGGAGGGGGCGCTATGTCTGTAGGGGTGGCCAGGTTTCTGGGAGGTCTGATAACCCTTTTCGAGTTTCTGTCCTGGCACAAGCCGGCTGGGACTAGCCGGAGCAAAGAAACCGTACCTTCCCCGCCGTCTCTCCTCGCGCCACCCCGCCCCTCAAACGCCTGGCTGAAACAGCCGGGGTTTTGGTATTCTCCCGGATTAGATGGATAACCGGCTGACCAGTTTGACTCCCGGAATGGCCGTTCCCTACGGGGGGGACCGGGTGGCGCTGGTGAGCGAGGCGCTGGCTGCGGTTTTTTGTCCCGGAGACCGGCTGGTGGTGGTGCAATCCACGGGTGATTTGTTGCGGATTTCCGGGACCGATTGGGACATAGCGGCCCGGGCGGTCGAGAGGGCACACCAGGCGTTCTCCGCAATGGGAGCGGTCACCGACCGCCAGATCTCGGACTTCTACGAGTCCTTCGCCCGGCGACTGGCCGACGACTCCGCGTTCGCGCCCATCGCCGAGGCCAACCGCGCCGATGTGAAGAGAGCCCAGGCCAGGGGACAGACCTCCACCCGCCTGGAGCTCTCCAAGAAGATGCGTTCGGACATGGTGGCCGGGCTTCACACCTGGCGAGACGCCCCGACCGGTCGGGGAGAGATCATAGAAAAGGTCCCCCACACCGGCTGGGAGGCCCAGCTGGTCCGCTCCGGCCTGGGCGTGGTGGGGTTTGTTTTCGAAGGCCGTCCCAACGTGTTCGCGGACGCCACCGGGGTGCTCCGCTCCGCCAACACAGTGGTGTTCCGGATCGGCTCGGCGGCCCTCGGCACCGCCCGGGCGATCGTCGAGCATGCGCTGGACCCTGCCCTGGCCGAGGCCGGCCTCCCCGCCGGCGCGGTCTCTTTGGTGGACAGCCCGGCGAGAGCGGCGGGATGGGCGCTCTTCTCCCAGCCCAAGCTCTCTTTGGCCGTGGCCCGCGGGTCGGGCCGAGCAGTCGGCCAACTGGGAGCGGTGGCCCGCCAGACCGGCATCTCGGTGAGCCTGCACGGCACGGGCGGCTCGTGGATGGTGGCCGGCCCCAATGCCGACCCGTCCCGGTTCGCCGCCGCGGTCCGCCACTCGCTCGACCGCAAGGTGTGCAACACCCTCAACGTGTGCGCCATCGTCCGCTCGCGAGCCGACGAGTTGGCGCCGGTGTTCCTCGACGCCCTCCAGAACGCGGCCGGCAGACGAGGGGCCAATCCCAAGCTGTGGGTGACCGAGGGAGACGAAGGTCTGGTACCCGCTCAGTGGTTCCGCTCCGACACGGTCACCAGAGCCGAGGGAGAAGCGACTGAGCCCATCACAGAGACCCTTTCTCACGACCGCCTGGGCGTCGAGTGGGAGTGGGAGGAGAGCCCGGAAGTGACCCTGACAGTCGTGGACAGCGTGGATGAGGCAGTGGAGCTTTTCAACCGCCACAGCCCCAAGCTGGTGGCCAGCCTGATCGACGACGACCCGAACTCCCAGGAGCGTTTCTACGAGACCGTGGACGCTCCTTTCGTGGGCAACGGGTTCACCCGCTGGGTGGACGGCCAGTTCGCGTTGGGCCGTCCCGAGCTGGGCCTTTCCAACTGGGAGGGTGGTCGGTTGTTCGGCCGGGGAGCGGTCTTGTCAGGGGATTCGGTTTTCACCATCCGCACCCGGATGATCCAGGATGATCCCGACCTGTCCCGCTGAAGACGGTCGGACGGGTCCAGGAGGTTAACACATGCGCGTTCTGCGTTTTCTGTTAGGACTCAGCACCAGGGTGAAGATCATCATCGCCGTGCTGGCCGTTGCCGTGGGGATCTTCGCCATCGCCTACTTCGAACCGCACAAGCTGTGGATCGACGAAGAGGTGAACGAGGACTTTCCGGTGGCGGTGGCGGTTGTGACAACCACCACTACCGAGGCCACCCCGGTTACCGAGGCGCCCACCACTACTGCTCCTCCGACGACCACTGCGCCGGATGCTCCGGTAACAACTACCACCACTTTGGATGCCACGTCACCAACCATCGAAGACCGGGAACGTGGTTTTTCTCCGGCCACCGAGGAGGAGCAGGAGAATCCACCTGTCACCACTGTGCCAGCTGCGGAGGAACCCGCCACGACCACGACCGCCGCTCCGGCCACCACCACGACCACGGTCGCTCCCACTACCACGACTGCACCGCCTACCACCACCACTACGGTTCCCGAAGGGCCGGTGCTGCTCTCCTCCTCGGAGTGGATCAGCATCGGGCATCCCGGCACGGGGACGGTGCTGGTCTACCGCCAGCCCGACGGCTCGCACGTGGTCCGGTTCGAGAACCTCGAGGTCTCCAACGGTCCCGACCTGCTGGTGATCCTCTCCGCGGCGCCTCTGGTGAACGACCGGGCTGCCTACTCCGCAGCCGAATACCTCTCCCTGGGTGACCTGAAGGGCAACAAGGGCAACCAGAACTACGTGGTGCCCGCCGACGTGAACCTGGCCGACTACCAGACGGTTGCCATCTGGTGCCGCCGGTTCAACTACACCTTCAACGCGGCCGACATTCACTCTCCACCAGCCTGATTACCGCTATCCCATCCAAGGTGGCGCCTGGTTCACCAGTAGGGCCTCAAAGCGCTGGCCGGAGCTACAGGGCCGCGGGATCCCTCACCTTGTCCTCTCCCAGGCCACCCGTCATCTCCAGCAGTCGAGGTTGCCGAGCGCCCCGTTGGCGCCTTCGATCTCAAAGCGCATCGAGTTTGCTTCACCACTGAACCCGTCCCAAATCCTCACCCAGAGAGATTCCGCACCGGCGTTGCGCAAATGGGTGACCAACTCAGTGGTTGGGTAGGCCCAAACCGCCGATTCGAAATCCTCATCGCTCCACCACCACTCGGCGACGGGATTTGCCATGTCCGTGAGCCTGTATTCCACGATGACGTCCCCATCATCGCCCACATCGCTCTGGATGAGCCAATCTGTGGTGATGAACAGAGCGTCGTTGGCATCGTTGGAAACTCCACATCTCAGAACTAACTGGGGAGATGCCTCCCAGCTATAGCCATCGTGTTCTATCGCCGTCAAGTAGTAACCCTCCATCCTGCCGTTGAAGTTCTCTGCAGTGAAGTGGCTCCATCCGCCAACGCCTCCCGATGGTGGAGGCCCTGTGTTGTCTTCTTCACTCTGGGACCTTCCGGCTCGCAGAACAGGCAGGTGTTGGCGAACCGTGGACTCGGACACCGCATAGGAAATGCCCTCGACGTCTTCGCTGACGATCTTCGCCACGATGAGACCGATGACTGTTCCACATCTGTTCAGAAGTGGACCGCCACTGTTGCCCGGGCTTACCGCAGCATCGGTCACCACAACGGTGCCCAGGTCGGAGTGGGATTCGATTCGAGAGAGAACTCCGCTAGTCACAGATGGCTCAGATGCCACATAGACGGGAAACCCAACACTGAAAACCTGGTGCCCCGGCCCGATCTCAGAGAGGCGCCCGAAACCGAGAGGGCTCAGGGTGTCCCCCTTGGCTTCGAGAAGAGCCAAGTCGGCGGTGACATCGGTCCCGACAACACTCGCCGTCAGCGAAGCATCCCCGCGGCGAAGAGTCACTGTTGACTGCTTCCCGACCACATGGGCAGCGGTGAGCCACTCGTTATTGCCGATGTAGAACGCCGTACCGATACCGTCGCCGACGTGGACTTGGTAAACCGACTCGGACACCCGGGCAACATGATCGGTGAAGTCGCAATCCGTCCCATCTGATACCGAAGGCTCTTGTGAGCCGCCAACCGCGATGGGAACTTGGGATGGGCTGCACACCTCAGGCGCCGCGGTTCGGCAAAGGAACAGCACCATCTCCTCTCTTGACAGTGAGGTTCCGAACCCAAAGACCCCGACAGCAATTCCACCAGTGATCCCTTGCTCGAAGGCCCACCCTATCGGCAAATTGGCCCACTCGCTCGTGTCGTCGGGTACGTCCTGATAGATGTCGCTGCCCTTCCCTCCCCCGGTCGGCGAACCCTTGGTCCGATAGAGGAAGGTGATCATTTGCTCACGGTTAAGCGTCTGGGGACCCCCGAACTCCGTGGTGCTTACGCCGGTTGTGATGCCATGGTGGACCGCCCATCCGACCGAGTAATCGGCCCAGTGATCCACGGGTACATCAGTGAACCGATCGCTTCCTTTGGTTCCGCTACCACAGTTGGCGGAATCGAAAGCTCGGCAAAGAAAAGTAACCATCTCGTAACGCGTAAGGGTCTGGCCCATGCCAAACCTGTTGTTGCCCACTCCCATAGTTATCCCGTTTTCCGCTGCCCACTCTATGGCGTCCTCCGCTATGTGCCCCTCGGGAACATCCTCAAAATCGGACACCGTTTGACCCACAACCAGCCCTACAACCGACCAAAACACAACCGTTACAGCCGTTAGCGTCGCCAGGTTTCTGCTTGAGGTTGTCATCATCCGGTGCAGTGGGTCCTTCAAATCGAGTCTGGAACTGGGTCGACCGTCTCCTCAGTCTTCTATAACGAACGATTGGTCGAGAGTAACCCCCGGAACTTCGCCCGCTGGTCAGACCAGCACACCAAACACACTCTAATCTCGTCCTCTTTGCCCATCGACCATACCCTGGGCAATCATTCAGGCAGGAGGTGCTCCTGCCTCCTGGTGCTACGTCCACCAATCCGGTAGTCTTGGCCGTTGGAGACTCCTGGACAACGCGCATACCCACGATTAGGAATGGCAGGCGCTTGCAGGCCGACGCAAGAGTGGTAGTCACCGATCGGGAGAACCGTTCGTAAAGGCCGTCGGCAGACGAGGGGTCAATCCCAAGCTGTGGGTGACCGAGGGAGAAGCGACCGAGCCCATCACAGAGACCCTTTCCCACAGCCGCCTGGGCGTCGAGTGGGAGTGGGAGGAGAGCCCGGAAGTGACCCTGACAGTCGTGGACAGCGTGGATGAGGCAGTGGAGCTTTTCAACAGCCTGAGCCCCAAGCTGGTGGCCAGTCTGATCGACGACGACCCGGACTCCCAGGAGCGTTTCTACGAGACGGTGGACGCGCCCTTCGTGGGCATCGGGTTCACCCGCTGGGTGGACGGCCAGTTCGCTTTGGATCGCTCCGAGTTGGGCTTTCCAAGATCATCATCGCTGTGGTTGTAGTGGCGGTGGGGATCTTCGTGACCGCCTACTTCGAACCGCACAAGCTGTGGATCGACGAAGAGGTGATCTAAGACTTCCCCGCACCGGTGGCAGTCGCAACAACCACCACGACGGCCGCTGCCACTGCAGTTACCGAAGCTCCCACCACGACCGTGGCTCCCACCACAACGACCGCACCGCCTACGACCACCACCATGGTTCCAGAAGGGCCGGTGCTGCTGTCATCCTCGGAGTGGATCAGCATCGGACATCCAGGGACGGGCACGGTGCTGGTCTACCGCCAGCCCGACGGCTCGCACGTGGTCCGTTTCGAGAACCTCGAGGTCTCCAACGGCCCTGATCTGCTGGTGATCCTATCCCAGGCGCCACTGGTGAACGATCGGGCTGCTTACTCGGCGGCGGAGTACCTCTCGCTGGGAGACCTGAAGGGCAACAAGGGCAACCAGAATTACGAAGTACCCGCCGACGTGAACCTGGGCGACTACCAGACGGTGGCCATCTGGTGCCGCCGCTTCAACTACACCTTCAACGCCGCCGACATCCATTCCCCACCTACCTAGACCCTGAAGAGGGGACGCGGTGTCGGGAGGAGTTACAGGATCTACGGGATGGGATCGCCAGGTCGGGGGTGTCGATGGCCTGGATGACCGTAGGAGTGGCCACGATCCTAGGAGGTCTGATAACCCTTTTCCAGTTTCTGTCTTAGAACGGGCCGCTCAAGAGAGAGCAGAGGGCATAAGACGTCTCGATAGAAGGGCCACTCTCGGGGTGGGCAAGACACTGGATGCCTACGGTCAGTCGCCTTTTATATGTAAACTTATGTTTGCTACTTTTAGACGTTTTCGGCGTCACGTAGCGGTGTTGGCGACACTTGCGATGCTGGCCAGTGTGCTAGTCGCAGTGCCGGTTTCTGCTGCTGACGACCCGGAACCGGATTTTGAGGCTACTTTTGATGCCTGCGGTGATGCGCCTGATGCGGGGTTCACTGATGTTCCCTCGATGCATGCCAATGCTGGTGACATCGATTGTATTGCCTACTATGGAGTTACGAAGGGCACTTCGGCTACTACGTACTCGCCGCTTATGGGGGTTTCCCGTGAGCATATGGCGTTGTTCTTGACCCGTTTGGCTGGTCTGGTGGGAATCGACGTTCCCGATGCTGGCGATTCTGGGTTTATGGATATTGGTGATTTGTCTACTGAGTCACAGGGTGCGATCAGCCAGTTGGCCGCTTTGGAGATCACCCAGGGCAAATCTGCTACCAGTTATGCGCCTGCTGACAATGTGACCCGCGCTGAGATGGCGTTGTTCATCTCGCGGTTGATGAACCAGATGACACCGATGGCTGATGGTGACATTGGTCTGAGTTCCACCACCCAGTATGGGCATACGCCTTCGGATGTTGCGGATAACGACGATGATGCGGATATTGGTTCGTCTTACACCGATCTGGGTCGTGCGACCAAGAACGAGTATGACGCGATCACCCAGTTGTACGAGTTGGGTGTTGCTTCTGGTATTTCCGACACGGCATATTCTCCCGGAACGGATATCACCCGTGCGTCGATGGCTGCGTTCATGGCTGCGGTGTTGGATCATTCCAATGCTCGTCCGGCCGGTTTGAGCATCCAGGCTTCACCTGGTGAAGGCTGGGGCAACCTTGCGCCTACGATTGTGATTTCGGTTCGGGATGACAGTTTCGGGGCTGTGGAGGATCAGGCTGTTGATATGTTCAGTAGCACTTCCGCGAACAATGGTCTCCGCAAAGACGGTACCTGTAACTTCGGCACCGACCCCGATGCTGTCTTTGCCGGGGATTTCGTTGACGGTGACTGCATGTGGGATGACAACGACGACGTCACTGACGTGGACGGCAATATCATCCTTGAAGGCGACGTTGACGCCGGTGACACCAGGCTGTTTTACGCTTGGATCGGCGAAGACGACGGCGACGAGTTCGACTCTGATGACTTTGACGCGCAGACCGTTTCTGTAAAGGCTAAGCCCGAACAGGATTCGTTGAAGATCACTTCGACTATCAACAGCAAAGCTACCCCCGCTGGCGATGAGGAACTTGACCAGGGTCCGAGAGTTAATCTGGGTGCGGTTAGTGAAGTCACTTTCACTGCTCAGCTCAAAGATGCCGACGGTGAGGATGTTGCTCGTTCTGGTATAGAGGTCAGTGTTGAATATAGGCAAGGCGCCGAAACAGCCGACGACGCTAGGAACCAGCGCTCTTATGTGAACACGGATGAAGCGACTTTGGAGACCGACGATAACGGTCAGGTTACGTTCACGGTTGAAGGACCCACCGATGACCGTAGGATCGACGATCAACGTCGTGAAGATGACATCGTATTCTCCTCAGATGACATGATAAGTGCAAGGGATGACGTGCACTGGGTTGAAGAGACCCCCGTGCTGACCAGTGATGGCGTTGATCTTCGTGACTATGTGTTGGCTGGGAATCCGTCAGTTGGAGCCACCGTGCGTCTGTACGATCAGTACGGTAACCCACACCGCTCTAACAGCAACCAAAAGGTTGAGATCGAGATTGGTCCTGACAATGGAAACACCGCTGTCAGGGGAGTGATCAGTAGAGGCTACGCACGCTGGTCACGCACAGTGACCGCTGCGGTTGCTGGTACTCCTGTCACAGTGATGTACAATATCAGACACCTCATGAGAAACGATGATGGCGAACCGGTTAACTCCGGTGGTACTTCTCTAGTTACTGAAGATACCGATGGCGAAGATGAAGCTGGTGTCCCCGGTGACCTCAACGACGATGCGGTGGATCGGTACACTGATGCCACTGACCGTGCAAATGCAGTTCAAGTGGTTACCAGGGCAGCCTCTACGAATGCAGGGGATGACACGCTGCATGTTACGGTGCCAGGAGATGGTGAATTCCTCACCTCTACCTCTGACACCGCAGCTCCAATACTTGTGTACACCTACGACTCCGATGATATCTTTATCAATAGCACCGGGCCCGAGGGTGTAGAAGTAGACATGGCCAAGTTCGAATCGCTGATAGGCGCCAACCTAGACGAGATTGGAACTAGGGCTATGATCCAAGTATTGGCCTACGACGTAGACGGAACTAGCATCTTCAGAGTTAACTCAGCTGCTGAATAACTTTTAGTTCCCCCGACTATTTAGAAGAGGCTCCCCACGGGGAGCCTCTTCTTCCTTTAACCAGAAGTCCGCGGGTTCTGGCCTCTTCCTGACAACAACACAGCGGATGCTCTTCAAAGCGACCCTGCAAAGCCATGGACAAGAGTGTTGCCCTATCCCATAGGCCCCCTCTTACCGGGTGCCTTTTTGTCAAGACCCCTATCCCTTTGCATCTCCCTTTGCGAATCCCTACCTAAGACAGAAACCGGAAAAAGGATTATCAGGCCCCCAAAACCCATGTCCAGCCTTACGGTTATTCAGACCATAGACACCCGTAACCTGACAAATTGCCCTCTCCCATTCAAGGGTCTCTTCGCCTGGTCCCCTAGGACCTTCCAACCAAAAGCGTAGGCGCCAACTCCCACCTGAATCAAGCAAACCAACCTCGGCTTATTCACAACCGACATCTCCCCGCCCACCTCCTGAGATTCCAGGTTTAGGTGGGTGGGGAATGGAGTTCGGCGGCGTTGAAGGTGTAGTCGAAACGTCGACACCAAATGGCCACGGTCTGATAGTCCCCCAGGTTCACGTCGGCGGGTACTTCGTAGTTCTGGTTGCCCTTGTTGCCCTTCAGGTCTCCCAGCGAGAGGTACTCCGCCGCCGAGTAAGCAGCCCGATCGTTCACCAGTGGCGCCTGGGATAGGATCACCAGCAAGTCAGGGCCGTTGGAAACCTCCAGGTCCTCGAATCGGATCACGTGCGAACCGTCGGGCTGGCGGTGGCAGTTCTCGATCTCGCACAGCAGCGGTCAGGCGGCAACGGTCTGGTTTTCCCATCCTCAACTGGACGCATGCTCAGCAATGCCACTATGAGCAAACTCTGCAAGGAGAACAATGTCGGCTGTGTGCCCCACGGAATGCGAAGCAGCTTTCGGGATTGGTGCGGAGACACAGGCGTAAGCCGTGAACTAGCGGAACGAGCCCTCGGTCACGAAATCCGAAACGCCGTAGAAAAGGCCTACGCCCGAACAGACCTCCTAGAACGACGCCGCGAACTCATGGAACAATGGAGCACCTACCTCGACAACTAACGGCAACGCTTCCAGTTACCGGACACGAAGCCGTGTTTCCGACTCAGATGGCCAGGTGGAGCCGGAGAGCGTCGTCGAGTTGGCCCATGAGATCCCCAGGCATGTGACCGATCAGGTTGCCGACCCTTTCGACAGCGACCGATCTCACCTGTTCGGCTTGTGCCTTGGAATCGCGGTCTAGTCCCGTCTCGGCGGCGTCCAACAGAACTTGGAACGGGTAAACCCGTTTCGTGTTCGACGTGACAGGAACGACTGTGACAACCCCACGTCCAAGCCGTGCCGCAATCGTGTTGGCACCATCATTACTGACGATCACAGCCGGCCGGATCCGGGCTGCCTCGACACCGACGACCTTACCGGGATTCACGACGCGGATGTCTCCGCGACGCATCAACTAAACCCCGTCGGCAACGGTGGCATCCCACGCCTCGTTGTGGCCATGATCGGCCCACTCATCAAACGCCGCCGCGTAGTCCGATGACAACTCGGACAGGCGGAGAAGCCCTACAGCCCGCCGCACAGCAGCCGACCGGGACGCCTGGTGAACACGCTTGTAGCTGTCGAGAAACTCGAGATCTTCGCTGGACAGACTAACACTGATCTTCATACCGCTAACCCTACCACAAGTAGGAACCCAAGTAAGAAAACATCCGCATGGCCAGTTACCGGACACCCCCCGAGGGGTCAGAAGCCGAACCCGGGCTCGGCGCCACCCCAGGCGGGCAACCAAAACCTACACCAGATATTCCCAGGGTCGATTCTCGAAGACTTGGAGCCAGCGACTCCGCATCAACGGGCGGGAGACCAGCCTGGGCCTGGGCAGCTATCCCGCCGTCACACTGGCCGAAGCCCGGAGACGGGCTCTGAGGAACCGGCAGTCTGTTGAGGAAGGCCACAACCCGCGATCAGGCCGAACACCGACCTTCCAACAAGCAGCCGCCAAAGTGATCGAACTGCACTCCGGAAAATGGCGACCGGGAAGCCGAAGCCGAAGAATCTGGGAATCGAGCCTGCAAACCTATGTGTTTCCCCATATCGGAAGCAAACAGGTCGACGAGGTCACCAGCAAAGACATCATGAAATGCCTCTCGCCCATGTGGCACAGCAAACCCGAAACATCCCGAAGAGTCCAACAGCGAATCGGCGCCATCATGAAATGGGCAATCGCAGAGGGTTTCTTGGAGTCGGATCCCAGCGCGGCCATTCTCGCCGGGTTAGGCAAGAACAGCACCCGACGCAGCCACAGGCGCGCCCTGCACCACAGCCACGCCGACACCGCGCATGGGCTCACCGACACTCAAGTGTCGGGCAGTTACCGCTACCGCCCTTACGATCCCATGCTCCGTTCGGAAATGGCCCTTTTCCTGCAAAAGGCGTTCCGGCTTCCGCTAAGTGATGAGGCATCTGCTTCTTCGTTCCAGGACATACCAGCAGACGCCACTTATGCCGCGGCGGCCGAAGCCGTTCGGGAAGCGGGAATCACCCGTGGATGCGGGGTCGATCCCCTCCATTACTGTCCCGACGACACAGTCAAAAGGGACACCATGGCCGCCTTCCTGGCTAGAGCCCTCCGCACATCAGACCTGAGAAGGGTGCTGGCCTTGGCGCCCGGCCGGGAGACCCTCCGGGCTGCACAGTCGGGGCCCACACGTGGAAGGTGTGGGTCTGCGAGAACGCTCCCATCAGAGAAGATCCCGTGGTCTATCTGAACAGTGAAGTCAGCTCGTATTACCAGTGGCTTTCGGGCAGGGAATATCGGATGCGGTTCGAATACGGCACCGACCCCACCCCGGAGATCAGCGCAGTTCTGGACAACTGCGAGAACAAAGACCACTGGAACCTTACGCCTGAAGGCAACAATGTTTTCATTGGAGGGGATCTGTGGACTCTAGCCTACGACGTTGTCGGCGCAGGGAGCGGATCCTTCGACCCTCAGAGCCAACACTTCTCCCGGAATGTCTGGATGGACAAACGGTCAGTGTATGACACCACTGCGTACGCTCACGAGATCGGCTACACCTTCGGATGGCCCCACAATCATAGGGATAGGAACTCTCCAGCATCAGAGCCTCTGCATACCAGGATGGACATCATGGCCAGCCTCGGACAAGTGATTGGTACCAATGCGCACAATCTCTTTCAGTTGGGCTGGATAGACGCAGAGAAAGTGGCACTCCATTCCGCAGGGGCAGCCACCTTCACGATCACTCCACCCCATTCAGGAGGAGACCTCGAATTGCTGATGCTACCTATGGGACCCGACCGGCTCATCAGCATCGGAGCCCGGGTCAAGGAAGGCCTCGACAAGAACATCCTCAAAGAAGGAGTCGAGCTTTATGAGATAGCCCTCTGCGATGGGAACCCGGGCTGCAAACATGTTTACCTTCCCCCCGGCGCCCGGTCCAAGGATCCTGTAGTCCTTAATGTTGGAGACTCTTGGACAGCTCGCGTAACAACGACCCCCGAAGGTAGGCACTCGCAGACCCTCGATATCAAAGTGTCGGTAACCGATCGACAGAACCGCTCTTACGCCCTTAATATAGCGCAAACCACCGTGAAGGAAGATGAGATCTCTTGGATCACGGCAGGGAATGGTGGAACTTGCACGCTCCTGACCAGCGGAGCCGTGTTCTGCTCGGGCGGGTCTATCTCGAGATCAGTTCCGGAAGGGACATTCACATCTCTAAGTGTCGGATCGTACGCCTGCGGGACGAAAACAGAAGGCATAATCGAATGCTGGGGCGGATGGTACGAGGGCATTACAACCCCTAGCGAAGAGTTCACCTCTGTCAGTGTTACTGACCGCCATGCGTGTGCCCTTCGCAAGGACAGAACAGTGGCGTGCTGGGGACTAGCCGGTGATAGCGAACCCGTCGTTCAACCTCCGGACGGAGACTTTATCTCGGTAACCCCTGGTCTCTCCCACGCCTGCGGCATTCGAGTTGACCAAACGGTGCAGTGCTGGGGACGAAACCATGATGGCGCGGACCTGGCACCACCACCACAAGGGGAATTCGCTGCCGTCAGCTCAGGGGCCAACTTTTCGTGCGGTTTGCGGCCCGATAAAGGCTTGGCCTGCTGGAGTACACGAAGGGGCTACAGATGGTGGCAACCTCCCCCCGGCCAGTACATCTTTGTTGAAGCCGGATGGAACGACGCCTGCGCAATCCGCACCGACGGTACCGCCACCTGCTGGGGCCACGGTGGCCAAGTCTACTTCACTCCTCCAGAAGGTATCTTCACCGCCGTCAGCGTTGGGTACAGCCGTGCTTGCGGCCTGCGACCCGACCACACCGTCGAATGCTGGGGCAGACAACGCTAGAAGAATAAGCCCCAGAAAGAACACCCTCCCCACCCACATGTGGATCACCCAACACCAGTTCAGCATCGAAAGCCACCCCCGCATTGGATCCAAAGCTGCCAAACAGCCGCTCTCTTCCGAAGAGCCTCTTTTCCACGCGGGCATCTTTCACTGATCGCCATCACCCTCGCTGGGAGACCTGAAGGGCAACAAGGGCAACCAGAACTACGAAGTACCCGCCGACGGTGGGCAGGGGAGGCAGTGGTTGAAAAACATGGTCTCTTTGCTTCCTTCAGGTGGTGGCGGGGCGGAGGCTTTGGTGGGAAGGTTCTTGGGGACAAAGCGAAGAGACCCTGAGGAGGGGACGCGGTGTCGGTAGGTACTCTTGCCGCACAGGGCGATTGGGCGGTGATGCCCGCCACCAAAGCAGATTTGATGTGGTTGCAGGCTAAATTGTAGGGCAATATCAAGGAGGTTCGGGTCGATATGGCCAATATGGGTCGTGGTCTGAGCAGTGAGATCAATAAGCAGGCCCGTCAAATGGGGGAGGAGTTACAGGATCTACGGGATGGGATCGCCAGGTCGGGGGTGTCGATGGCCTGGATGACCGCAGGAGTGGCCACGATCCTAGGAGGTCTGATAACCCCTTTTCCAGTTTCTGTCTTAGAACGGGCCGCTCAAGAGAGAGCAGAGGGCATAAGACGTCTCGATAGAAGGGCCACTCTCGGGGTGGGCAAGACACTGGATGCCTACGGTCAGTCGCCTTTCTATATGTATACGAAGGGGGCTGTCTGAGGCGCTTTTTTGATGATGGGGGTTGCGCACTTGCGGGTTAAAGAGGAGAGGCTCCCTGTGGGGAGCCTCTCCTGATAGGTTGCGATGTTGAGAACTTAGCCGGCGGGTTGGTTCACTACTCTGAAGATGCTGGTGCCGTCTACGTCGTAGGCGATGACTTGGACAAAGGTCCTGGCGTCGTTTAGGGCCTTCTTTGGACTGTTGTCGTCGATCAATCCTTCGAACTTGGCCATGGTGATTTCAACACCTTCGTCGCCTGTGCTGTTTATGAAGATGTCATCATCGTCATAGGAGTAGACCAGGTCTGCCTCGACGGTGTCATCTTCGGCGGTGAGGAACCTGCTTTCGCTTTGCAGCACGTGGGTGACGCGCAAGACGTCGTCTCCGACGTCCGTTGAGTCGGCTTTATCAACCACCTGAACAGAACCCATACCGTCGGCAGCGTCGTCCGCGTTGGGAACCGTGGCATCGTCACCGCGGTCAACGTAGGTGTCCAACGCATGACTGTTGAGGATGTTCCTCAATGCCTGACCCGTGCCAGCTCTGGCGAACACAAGGATCGGATCTACATCGTCCTCATCGTCGTCATCATTCGTAGCTGCGGTAGTGTCGTCGTTGTCGTCGTCAGCAGGCGCCTGATACACAGAATCGGTGCTGGTCAAGTTGCCGTCACCATCCCTAGTGTCAGCCGTGATGACTCTGCCGTCGTTGTAGGTCACATCGAGGTCATTGATGAGAGCTTGGCGGGTGGCAGACGATTGACCTGATCCAAGGCCCATCCATTCGGGAAAGTCGTCGACTTGCTCGTCATCTGTCCCTACGCGTACTGCTGAACCGTCGCTGTTGCGGGCCAACTGACGAACGTCGTAGGTGACTGCGACTGTTTCACCAGAATCGACTTCGATCTTGGTTGCCCACCGGGCGTAGCCCCGGCTGATCACTTGCCGGACCGCCGAATCGCTATCATCATCGTCGCCGGTTTCGCTGTCAGTGTAGGTGATCTCGACTTTTTGGTTGCTGTTGGAACGGTGGGAGTTACCGTACTGGTCCCACAGACGCACCGTAGTGCCAACAGACGGGTTGTCGGCCAACACATAAACAGGCATATCGAGGCTGTCACTGGTCAGGACCGGAGTCTCTTCGATCCAGTGAATAAGAACCTCAGCATCTCTGCTGGTGTCGTTTCCGTTGGAGTCCAACTCGATGAACCACACCGAGTCTTTCCGTTCTTGGTCATCAACCCTGGTGCTATTAGCAGGCGGGGAAACCGAGAACGAAACCGAGCCATCATCGTCGGTCACCAAAGTGGCCTCGTGGGTGTTCACATAAGAACGCGAGTCCCTAGCTCCAGCCGTGATCTCTCCCTGCCGATACTCGACACGGATCGAAACCCCAGCACGCTCGACATTTTTGTCGTCGTCGTCCAAGAGCTGAGCAGTAGCAGTCACATCCCGACCGTTACGCAGATCCACCTGCTGCCCAGAACCCTCATCGTAAGCATGCGTGTTGATATCCGAATCACCGTCCAGCGAAGCCTGCTCGTTCTTAGCTGTCACAGAAACAGTCTGCTCATCAGCATCGTCAGCGTCAAAGTCCTCGCCGTCCTTGCTGCCAATCCAAGCGTAGAAAACCCTGGTATTACCAGCTAGCACTTCACCTTCAGCAATGATGTTGCCGTTCACGTCCGTGGCCTCATCATTGTCGTTCCACACACAGTTGCCGGTAATGAGATCACCAGAGAACACGTCATCGGCGCTGGTGCCGAAGTTACAAGTGCCGTCCTTGCGGAGACCCATGTTCGTCGGAGAAGAACTGCTGAAAATATCAACAGCCTGATCCTCTACCGCTCCGAAGCTGTCATCACGATAGGAAATCGCAAGCGTGGGCTCCTGATCGCCCCAACCCTCGGCAGTACTGGACTGGATGCTCAAACCGGCCGGACGGGCATTGGAATGATCCAACGCCGCAGCCATGAACTCAGCCATCGCCGCACGAGTGATGTCCGTACCAGGCGAATAACCCGTGTCGGAAATACCCGAAGCAACACCCAACTCGTACAGATTCGTGATCGCGTCATGCTCGTCCTTGGACGAACGACGCAAATCGAGGAACGGCGAACCAATATCGGCGTCCATGTCATTGGCGTCCACATCAGAAGGCGTATAACCGTACTGAGTGGTGCTGCTCAGACCGATCTCACCATCAGCCAACGGAGCCATCAAGTTCATAGTCCGCGAGATGAACAACGCCATCTGACCGCGGGTCACATTGTCCGCAGGCGAATAGGTGGTGTCAGAAGTGCCCTGGGTGATACCCAGATCGGCCAACTGCGCAATAGCAGCCTGAGACTCGGTCCCCAGGTCACCGGTGTCCGAGAACCCAGGATCACCCGGATCATCAGCCATCTCGATACCTACCAGACCGGCCAGACGGGTCAAGAACAACGCCATGTGTTCCCGGCTAACCCCCATCAACGGCGAATACGTGGTAGCCGAAGTGCCCTTGGTAATTCCGTAATAGGCGATACAGTCGATGTCGCCAGCGTTGGCATGAGCCGAGGGAACATCAGTGAACTCCGCATCAGGCGCATCCCCGCAGGCATCGAAAGTAGCCCCAAAATCCGCTTCCGGATCAGCAGCAACAGCAGGCACCGCGACCAGCACACTAGCCAACATGGCGAGTGCCGTGAGTACCGCTATCTGCCGCCGAAAACGATTCAAAGTAGCAAACATAAGTTTACTTACCTCCTTATAGCAAGCTTGCATTACATATCGGGAGTTCGCGACTCAACAAACGTCACACTTCTCCCGACAAGTATCAAGACTTTACCCCAGGCAAAGCGTTACATGCGGCAGTTTGCATTTCAAGCCGGGTTCGTCGAGGTCGGGGGCAAGCTCCCGGGGAGTGTTATTTCAGGATAGTATGCAGGTCAGAGCCGCTTTTCCGCTTGGGCAAAGAGTCCCTCTCCATAGCCGCGCAACGGTATCCCGCGGTGGATATGGCTCAGGAGTTCGGTTCCTTTTTCACACCCTTTGGCAGCATAGGCGGTTGCCAAGGGGCTGGGGTCAGAGATGCCGTTCCCGGACCGGCAGATGGCGCACCGTTATGGATGCCGCCTCCAAAGGGCGCCGTCCCCGTCAATTCCGGCCGTTTTGGCTGATCCGCCTTAAGTGTTGCTTCGCCGATGCGCCCTTAATTAAAAGGAACGCTTGGAGTCTGGTCCTTAGTAGACGGAGAAGCCGCCGCCGATACGGATTTCGGCGCCGGTGGTGAAGGCGGAGGCGTTGGAGGCGAGGTAGACGGCGATGCCTCGGAGAAGGCGAGATCTCTACCTTCTCCCAACAGCCTCCGTTCATCCGAAGCACAGCTACAAGGGAATCCAATTGGTGAAGCTGCCTCCGGCCATTACGGGGACCACGCCCCTCCTCGTAACCGATCTCGGCCACTCCTCCCATCAAAATCGTGATGTGACACCGCTACAGGGATTAAGGTACGGATAATGAAATGGGCGTGCAGATCGTGAACACAGCCTGGGAGTGGCCCGGGTCGCGCTGGTGGCGTGTCGACTTCCACGCGCACACCCCGAAGTCGTACGACTATCAGCCGGAATCGGCCCGGGAGAATCCGGACTGGGCAGGCTGGATAAAAGCCGCGCGTGACGCCGGTATCCAAGCCATCGCCATCACCGATCACAATACGGCCGAGGCTGTGGGCCCCCTTCAGGAGGCGGCCGCGGAAATAGAAGGAGCGCCAGTTCTATTCCCCGGAGTTGAGCTAACGGCCAGTGGCGGATCGCACCTGCTGGTATTGCTGGATCCGGCACGCCAACAGCAGCACGTCGAGGAGTTGCTCTCTAGGGTGGGGGTCTCCACGGACCAACGCGGCAGGCAGGAAAGCCGGTCTCCACTCAGCGCGGAGAAGATACTGGATGAGCTTGGGAACGAGGCGTTGTTTCTCGGCGCGCACGTCAATGGATCCAAGGGAGTTCTTGAACTTGGACCGGAGCGAAATCCTGTGCTGAAGCACCCATTCTTCGCCGCGGCCGAGATCCATCCCTGCCATGAGATTGAGAGCGGTTGGCTCGATGGGAGCCGTCCCGAGATCGGCCGGCGAATCCCACAGGTGTGGTCATCCGACGGTCACAGCCTGGAGGCGCTGGGCCAACGCTTCACCTGGGTGAAGATGACGACGCCCAACCTGGAAGGCTTGCGCTTGGCGTTGCTGGATGGCGCCGGTTCCCTCGAATTGCCAGCCCTGGAAAATGGAGAGGACCCCAACACCCATGCCGATCTGGCTCTCGAAAGCATCACCGTTCGCGACGGGAAATTCATAGGTCGGCCGACGCCGATGACTGTCGGATTCAGCCCTTGGCTGAACGCCGTGATCGGCGGACGCGGCACCGGAAAGTCCACTCTCATCGATTTTTGTCGCAAGACTCTCCGCAGGGAATCCGAGTTGGATGGCAGCGAGGGCGGGGAAGAGGGACCTCTCCGAGAATATTTCGACAGTCGCATGAGCGTTCCGACCAATCGGACGGATGAGGGTCTTCTGACCGGAGACACCGTCGTTGAGATGGTGTACCGCAAGGACGGCCAGCGCTTCCTCTTGTCGTGGAGTCCGAAGGGGGATTCTGTCCCAATAGCACGCTTGGACGGAAAGGAACGTACTCCTCAGGGGGGCAATGTCACCGAGCGTTTTCCGGTGCGCATCTACAGCCAGAAGCAACTGTTTGCGCTAGCGCGTGATCAGAACGCTCTGCTCGCGGTGATTGACGACAGCCCGAATGTGCGCAGAGCCGAACTGGATCGATCCATGGAGCAGAATGCGAACCAATACCTCATCTCTGCGCGCCGCTGCCCGCCAGGCGCG
Organism: Acidimicrobiia bacterium; assembly: GCA_965261135.1. Taxonomy (GTDB): domain Bacteria; phylum Actinomycetota; class Acidimicrobiia; order Spongiisociales; family ZC4RG35; genus Bin76. The sequence continues at coordinate 1,959,473 of OZ253443.1, read as the reverse complement.
TAAGAGCGCAGAGGATCTGCCGAACCGGCTAGCGGAGCTAGACGACATCGAGAGCAAATTGGAAATCCTTCAAAAGGGCGGGCACGCGCAGGCGATGAAAGAGTACCGGACACGACGCCAGCAGAACGACACTTGGCAGGCAATCCTGCGAGGGGCGCTGCAGGCTGTGGAGGAAGTGGAAGGGTCGGCCGATGCCCTTACGGTCGCCGACCTCGATTTGGACGACTCGGAGGATGACCCGGCCGAGATGAGTCTCCGTCGAGGGCATGAGTCTCTGCGACGGACAGTCGAGAATCTTCGTCGAGAATCTTCAGCGAAACGTGCAGGATGCTGTGGTCCGAGTCCGGCGAGAGATCGATCAGATCAACTCCGGGAGGGACGCCGAGCGGTGGCGCAGGGCGATGTCCGACAGTGAATGTGCCTTTACGGCGGCGGCCGCCGAGCTGGCTGAAAAGGGAATCTCTGATCCGAGTCAATACGCAAGCCTGGTGGAACTGGCAGCGGAACTCAGGCGGGGGATTGAGATTCTGAATGGAGAGAACAAGCTTGCCCAGGAACTGGACAGCCAGGCTATGGCTGCTCTTGAGGAATACCGCATGTTGCGGGGAGAGTTGAACCAAAGGCGTCGGCTCTTTACGGAGGACACATCCGGAGAGACCATCCGTGTTGAGGTCAGTGGATACGCCGACAGCCAAGATCTGGGACGCGAATTAAGAAAGACCCTGGGTACAGAGCATTACAAAAGTGACATCGAGTTGATCGTTAAACGCATTCGGGGCGAACAGCGCGAACCGTGGGATTGGGAGGGACTGGACGATGTGGTTGTCGAGATGCGCCGACTTCATTCGGGAGAGGTGGAGTCTTGGCAGGCCAATGATCGCCGCTTCGAGTCCTTCCTACAAGAGAGTTACGCCCGAGAGCGTCGACCGGCTTGCTCTGTATCTCCCTGAAGACACCGTTAAGGTTCAATTCCGGGAAAGCACCACCAGCGAATGGAAAGTGCTCGCCCAGGGTTCTCCCGGACAGCAAACCGCCGCGCTCCTGTCTTTCGTCCTCGGCTATGGAGACGAGCCGATCCTTTTGGATCAACCGGAGGACGATTTGGACAGCACCCTGATCTACGAGTTGTTGGTCAGCAGAATACGGGAGACCAAGCTCAAGCGGCAGGTGATCGTTGTCACTCACAATCCCAACATCGTGGTCCACGGCGACGCCGAAATGGTGCTCTCTCTCGAATCCGCCTCGGGCCAGAGTCGCATCGCCTGCCAGGGCGCCCTGCAGGAAAGAGCGGTTCGGGACGAAATCTGTCGCGTGATGGAGGGTGGCCGGGAGGCATTCGAGAGCCGATACCAGCGGATCATGCCCCCTGAGGCGCTGGGGCCATGATGGCCTTCGATGATTTGACGAGACGCATCCGGCTCGGCGAAGACTCGACACTCGAGTTCAAGCGAGTCCTGCTAGCCGGCGCCAGGGTCACTTCTCCCCGGCGCGAGGAGTTTGGCGATGAAATAGCCGCTATGGTCAACGGCGGCGGTGGGTCCATCGTGCTGGGAGTCGATGACAAGAGTCGCGATATCTTGGGGATTCCCCTCGACAGACTTGACGCGGTTGAGGGATGGGTGCGGGAGATATGCAATGACTCCGTGAGCCCTCCTGTTGACGCGGTGATACGGAAAATCGAACTGCCCGGTGCGTCAGGGGAGCTTGTTCCGCTCATTCGTGTCGATATCGACCGCAGCCTGTTTGTCCATCGGAGTCCAGGAGGCTATTACCGGAGAATTGGAAGTTCGAAGCGCGAGTTGCTGCCTGAAGTGCTCGCCCGGCTCTTCCAGGAACGCAGCCAGAGCCGGGCGATCCGGTTCGACGAGTCTGCTGTTCCACGCACCTCCCCCGAAGACCTGGACGAGAACCTGGTGGGCCGGTTCCTGGGGAGAGAAGTCGCTGTGACCGAGGAGGCCTTGGAAAAGCTCAGGATTGTGGCCGCCGACGAAAGTGGCAGAGCGGGGATCACGGTCGCCGGGGTGTTGATGTGCACAGAGTCGCCTGGACGGTGGTTGCCGCATGCTCAGATTCAAGCCGTGAGCTATGCCGGAGAGCGGATAGACATAAATTATCAGACAGACGCTCGCGATTATGTCGGACCGCTTGACGCACAGATCTTCGGGGCTCTGAAATTCGTGCGAAGGAACATGCTGATGGGCGCCACCAAAACAACCGCCCGCATGGAGCGGCCCCAGTTCAGCGAGCGAGCCGTGTTCGAGGCGCTTGTGAACGCGGTAGCGCACCGGGACTATTCGATGGCGGGCGCCCGCATCCGGCTCCACCTCTTCGGAGATCGGATGGAACTCCACGTCCCCGGCGATCTCGCGAATACGCTCACGACTGACAGTATGCACCTGCGACAGTACAGCCGGAACGAATTGATCGTGTCGCTTCTGGCGCGGTGCCCCGTGAGCGGCGTTTGGGACCTCGGGAGATCCCATCTGATGGACAGACGGGGCGACGGAGTACCGATCATCCTGGATGAAAGCGGTGAACTGTCGGGACGCAGACCGGAGTACACGCTGATTGACAACAGCGAACTCCGCTTGGTGATCTGGACGCCCAGTTAAGTTAGGTAGGTTCGTTCTCGGGTGGCTCAGTAGACCGAGAAGCCGCCGTCGATGCGGATTTCGGTGCCGGTGGTGAAGGCGGAGGCGTCGGAGGCGAGGTAGACGGCGATTCCTTCGAACTCTTCGATGGTTCCCCACCGTCCCAGGGGGACGCGGTCTTTGATGTATCGGGTGAAGTCGTCTCGTTGCTGTTCGGGTCCGGTCATCTCGGTGGCGATCCATCCGGGGCTGACCGCGTTGACGCGGATGCGGTGGGGAGCGAGGGAGACCGCCAGGGTCTTCATCAGTCCCAGTTGGGCGGCTTTGCTGGCCGCGTAATGGGGGAGGTAGGGGATCCCGAAGTGGGCGGAGATGGAGGAGGTGACCACGATGACGCCTCCGTTTCCCTGTTCGATCATGGCGGGGGTGACGGAGCGGATGGCCAGCATGGTGCCGGTGGCGTTGACGCTCATCACCCGGTCCCAGGCTCTGAGCGTCAGGTCGGGGAAGTTGGCGCTCCGACCGATGCCGGCGTTGGCGAAGAGCGCGTCGATATGTCCGAATCGGTCGAGGGTGGCCTGTGCGGCGGCTTCGACCTGTTCTTCGGACGAGACGTCGCAGGCCACCCCCAGGGCTTCTGAGCCCGTGTCCTGGAGTTCTCGGACGGCGGCCTGGTTGTACTCGGTGTTGCGTCCCCAGACGGCCACCGCGGCGCCTGCCTTGGCCAGCCCGCGGGCCATCCCCAGGCCGATGCCCCGGTTGCCCCCGGTGACCACCGCCACTTTCCCGGTGAGGTCGAACATGTCCATGAGGGGGACAGGCTACCAAAAGGCTCTCGGGGGCCTTGGGTTCGGCTCGGGTGTCTCTATGATTGGAGGGTGGGAACAAAGGGGAGCGCCTGCGAGGAGGGCGCCGAATGGAAAGGGAGATAGCAATGACGGAAGTCGAGTTTCGCGAGCAAGTGGAGCAGGACGATGGGCGCGGCGATCTGAGGGACCAGATCCACGGGGTCCGTTTGGAGGTCGAGAAGGTCCGCACCCAGATGACTGGTCAGATTGGTGGGTTGGATACGAAGTTGTGTGATCGGATCAGTGAAGTGGGCCTTGATGTGGGGAAGCTTCGCACCGAGATGACTGGTCAGATTGGTGGGTTGGATACGAAGATGGGTGGGTTGGAGACGAGGATGGTTGACAGGATGGGTCGATTGGAGACGAGACAGTCTGATCGGATTACAGAGGAGGTCGGGAAGGTGCGTACCGAGTTATCTACCCAAATCAGCGGGGTGGAGAAGAGCCTGCGGGCCTGGATGGCACTCGGGGTGTCCTTCATTGCGGTCTTGGTTGCTTTGATGTCCGTGATCAACTGAGGGAGTCTTCGGTTCGCGGGGGAAGTCGGGCGGCGGGTCGGAGGCGGTGTGGGAAATTATCTCCACACCCGGGCGCGAGGGCAATTTTTTCTGGTATCGTGAGGGAGACGGCGGCTCTGGAGCCGCCTCACTAGAAACAGTGTCTCAAAAACGAGGAGCAAAACAACAATGATTAGCAAGAGTAGGCGTTCGGTCATCAAGGTAACAGTGGCCATCGCCGTCATGGCATTGGTCGCGGCGGCCTGTGGTTCCGACGATCCGGAATCCAGTTCGCTCAAGGTCGGCTTTTCCGGCCAGCCCGACTTCACCCAGATCATGAACTTCACCTGGTTGGACACCCTGAGCGAGGACCACGGGATTGACGCGGAAGCAGTGATCTTCGAGGGAACCTCGCCGCCCTTCCGGGCCCTGGTCTCCGGAGATGTCGACATGGTGGTGGGACAGGTCCCGCCCGGCATTTTCCTGCGTGCGGAGACCGGCGCGGACGTGGTGATGATCGCTGGCGATGTCCAACAGTCGGACTACCTGTTGGTGTCCTCCCCGGATGTGACCAGTCTGGAAGACCTGTACGGTCGCCAGATCGGCACCGCCGGACCCGGCTCGGTTTCCACCTCGCTGTCGGTGGCAGCTCTCACCAGAGAAGGCATCAACATCGACGACCTCGAGTTCGTCGAGGTGGGTGGCACCGGCGCACGGATGGCCGCTTTGGTCTCCGGGCAGACCGCCGCAGGCGCGGCGCACTTCGCCGAAGGCTTCAACGCGGTGGAGCAGGGTCTCTATCCGCTGTATGTGATCGCCGACGCGGTGGGCGCCTATCTCTTCCACGGAGTCTGGGTCGACCGGGCCTGGCTGGAGGAGAATCCCAACCTGGCGCAGCTGGCCATGGACGAGTTCATCAACTCGGTGCGCTGGGCTGCCAACAACAAGGCCGAGTACATCGCGGCAGCCGAGGAAGTGACCGAGGGACTGTCGGATGCGGCCAAGAGCCGCGCCTATGACGAGTTCATCCGGATCGGGCTGTTCGCGGTAAACGGAGGCTTGGAGCCGTCGCTCCTGAACGCCACCATCTCCATCGAACAAGAGGTGGACAACCTCCCCGCCGTGGTCGAGGATTCGGCCAACTGGGTGGTGACCGACCTGGTGGACGACTACCTGGAGCGCAACGGACGCCAGTAACGACTACGAGCGTTTCTCTCCCGGTCTGGCTACGGCCCGGCCGGGAGGGGAGGGGTAATTTGCGGCGGGGGGATTTGGATTCCGAGAAAGGAAAGATGGATGGCCGAGGGAGATCGGATAGAACTCGACTACGACCATTGCTATCAGAGCGGGGAGTGTGTGCTTTTCGCTCCTGATGTGTACCGGTTCGGCGATGAGGGCTATCCGGTGCTGGTGGAGGGGGGAGTGGCCAATGCCTCCACGGGTCTCTTGGTGGGGACGGTGGAGAACTGTCCGGCCGGGGCGATCACGCTGATCTCGGGTGAGAACGGAAAGGACCAACGCTGATGGAAGGTCCGGCGGGCTTTGAGAGCATCACCCTCACCGGCTATGAGGCCGTGCGGGGGGCGCTCACCAACAACGATTTATCACGCAGCCTCGACCGGGAGCGCTTCGAGACGGGAAACCTGAAAGAGGACACCCTGTCGGTGCTGCACGGCGCCGAGCATCGGGAGCGGCGGCGGATGGAGAACCGGCTGTTCCGCCGGGACATGTTCGAGCTCTATGAACACGAGCTGTTTCCCGACATCGTTTCTCACACCCTGGAGCGGTTCGTCGACCCCGTGGAGTCGGATCTGATGGAGATCGGGGGACTGTTGAACGTGGTGTTGGCTTGCCGCACCGCCGGGATCGACTTCGACTGGGATTCGATCGCAGACCGCCACCGGCTTCGCTATTTCCTTCACCAGTTCGCGCTGGGAGGCGCCATCGACGCGGCCAAGGAAGACCCCGAGGTGATCAAGGCGCAGATGCGCAAAGTCTTCGCAGAGTTCCGCTCGGAGTTCATGATCGAATCGCGAGAGGACCGGGCGTCGCAGGTGGAGCGGCAAGCGGCGGGTGAGAAGGTGGATCTGTTGTATGACCTTCTGACCACCTTGTTGGTCAACCAGCCGACCACCGGCATGGACAACGACCTGATCGAGCGGGAGTCCACCCTGTTTTTCTCCGCCGGTGCGCACACCAGCACCCAGACGCTCACCAACACCTCCCACCTGATCTTTGCCTGGTGCCGGGATCATCCCGAGGATCGGCAGCGGGTGGTGGAGGATCCGGCTTTTGCCCAGCGGTGCGTCCACGAGGCGCTTCGGGTCCGTCCCACCAACCCGGGCATTCTGCGCCGGGCGCGGGTCGACACCGAGGTGGCGGGGAGGGCGGTGCCCAAGGGAGTGGTGTGCGTGCTCGACACTATCTCGGCCAACACCGACCCGGCCGCCTACGGGCCCGACGCTGCGCTGTTCAACCCCAACCGGGAAGTTCCCGACGGGATTCCTCCCTATGGGGTCAGCTTCGGAGCGGGCATGCACTTTTGCATCGGACGGACCTTGGCGGTGGGTCTGCCCCAGCGCCGGGGAACGCCGCCTTCCGACAGCCATCTCTACGGGATGGTGCCGATTGCGCTGCGAGCGGTCTTCGAGCGGGGTGTCTCACCGCATCCAGACAAGCCCCCCGTGCCCGATACCAAGACCAAGCGGTGGACCCGGTGGCTCAGCTACCCGGTGGTGTTCAACGGAGCGGAGTAGGGATCGGCTGGCAAGGGGAATGAAGAACGAAGAGCGTCCTTGCGTTGGGCTGGAAATGTTGGATAATTGAGGGGAAATGGTATCTGAAGTTGGCAAGGACTCATCTGTAGGAACTACACCGCTTGTCTCCAGTTCGGTGGAGGAGGCCGAGAGGGAGGCCAAAAGGTGGCTGACCCATCTGGCGGAGAACGGCCGCTACGACTGGGAATGGGTAGAACCCTTGCAATTAAAGACCCAACCCACCCCCAACCTCCCCTGTCGACTCCTGGGTATCCCCGGGGAAAATCCCGGCGGAGGACACTCGCCGCTCTTCATGTTGATGGCCGGGAAAAGGAGGAGACGCCGATACTGGCAGTACACCACCAGGGATGTTGTATCCGGAGAGATTCACTCCCCGGAAGTGGCACTGGAAGACATCGAGTGGCTCGTAGACGCTCTAGCACGGTCGGCCGACCTTCCACCGTTGCCCCGAAGCCGAAGAACCGCCAGTTAATATGGTTATCCCTCCTACTCGCTTCGATGACGAAACCATTGACACACTGCTGGACGACACCGAACAAGCCTTGCAGGAACTCGGGGTGGAGATGGACACGGAGGCTTTCTTGGTGATTATTGAGGAACTCGCATACAACGCTATGCAACACTCAGGCGAAGCAGGCGGTATCTTCGCTCTCGACATCGTAGACGATCAGATCCTTGCCAAGGTGGAGGACAGCGGAGTGGGAATCCGCAGCACCATGTCTCGTAACTACCCTGACATCTCCGAAGGGGAGGCCGTGCTGAAGGCCTTCATGGGAGGAGCCACCTCAACAGGTTTCGAAAGTCGAGGTGGAGGACTCTACATTAACACTCGGATACACCAGGCAAGTGCCGGGATGTCTGCTGAATCTGTACACCAGCGAAGTGGTCCGGGCTGAACGGGAGGGGGAAACTGTTGGCATCCAGTGGGTTCTCTCACCAAGGTGTACTGGTGGAGATAATGGTCCCGCTTTCTCACCGCGAACCGTCCCTATAGGTATCCAGTCGGGTCCTCGACAGGAAGACAACGGATGCGAATAGCCAGATGAAGAGTGTTTCCCGACGTAAGTCCATAACAGAAAGCCCTGCAAAGTCGACCCTGCCACCAAGCGGATCATTCGTCTTCCCTCTCCGGGAAATCTCAAGTTGGATGATGGTTCGGTCTCCATGCCGAGAGGAACCCGGGGATGAGGCCGGCATCAGTTTTCCCCTGAAGCTGTCCTGGCGGGGCCTTGCCAAGTAATGTTCGCATTCAGGTTCACACCGAATCGAGGTAGCAGTGTTATCAGTCCAGTCGGTAGATAAGCGTTTCACGCCCGAAGGCCCCTTGGTGCTCGAAGAGTTGGACCTGCGGGTGGGCCAGGGTGAATTCGTCTCGCTCCTGGGCCCGAGCGGATGTGGGAAGACCACCCTCTTAAAGATCGTGGCGGGCCTCCTGCCGCCCACCGGAGGGACGGTGCTCCTGGAAGGCAAGGAAAGCCTGGGGCCTTCCCGGGAGAAGGCGATGGTGTTCCAGCACTTCAACCTGCTTCCCTGGCGGACGGCGATCACCAATGTGGCCTACGGGCTGGAGGTGCAGGGCATGCCCAAGGCCGAGCGGCTGGAAAAAGCCGCCCAGTATCTGCAGCTCCTGGACCTGGAGGGATTCGAAAACCACTACCCGTCCCAGATTTCGGGAGGGATGAAACAGCGGGTGGGGCTGGCCAGGGCCCTGGCCACCGAGCCCCGGCTGATGCTGATGGACGAGCCGTTCGGAGCCTTGGACGCGCTCACCAGAGAATATCTTCAGGACGAGTTGGCCCGGATCGCTGCTTCCCAGCGCCTCACCGTGCTGTTCGTGACCCACTCCATCGACGAGGCGATCTACTTATCGGATCGGATCGTGGTGATGGGCAAAGACCCGGGCCGCATCCTGTTGGAATACGAGGTGCCGTTCGAGCGTCCCCGCTCTTCCACCGAGGTGCGGGCCGACCCGCGCTTTGCCGCACTCCGCAACCAGGTCTGGCTGCTTTTGGAAGAAGAGATCGGAAAGCGATGACCAGCCTGGCGAGTGAAGTCCGCCTGACGATCGGAGGGTGGCGGGTCCAGCCCAGATTGGTGAGAGTGGCTTCGGTGGTGGTGCTGGTGGGCGCCTGGGAACTGGCGGGCAGGGCGTCGCCGCGCTGGGCGTCCTATCCGTGGGAGATAGGAGCGGCGTTCATCGACAATCTCGATCGGATCATCCCCGCTTTTGTGGAGACCTTCAAAGCAGTGGGAGTGGGATACACCCTCTCGGTGATCGGCGGCGTCCTGGTCGGGTTCGGGATGGCGCGGATCCGGGTGGTCAAGGTGGCCTTGGATCCCTACGTGGCAGCCCTGTACTCAACTCCCCGGATCACCCTGATTCCCCTGGCCATCCTGCTGATCGGGATCGGCTTCAACCTGCGGGTGCTGATGAGTGTGCTCGCCTCCATATTTCCCATCATCATCAACACCTACGCGGCGGTCAACTCGGTTTCGCACGAGTTGGAGGAAACGGCGCGCTCGTTCACCGCCAGCCGGTGGGACATCACTCGCACCGTGCTGATCCCCGGCTCCATCCCCGGCATCTTCGTGGGGATGAGAGTGGGCATCATCCGCGCGCTGGTGGGAGTGATCGTGGCGGAGATGACCGCCGGAGCGGCGGGGGTGGGCGCTCTGCTCCTGACGTTCGGCCGCTACTTCCAGTCCGAGAAGCTGTTCGGCCCGGTATTGCTGTTGGGGCTGGTGAGCATTGTCCTGACCCGGTCGCTGTTGTTCGCGGAGAGAAAGCTCACGCCATGGCAAGAGTGAAAACCCCCGCCCTGGACCTGACCGGCCGTCGGACGCTCTTCGACTGGGCGGTGCGGATCGGGTTCGCGGTGGTGCTGTTCGGCTTATGGGAGATATCCACCCGCGCCCAGAGCCGCGCCCTGGCCGCGCCCCCCTCGGAGATCCTGAAGGCCTTCTGGGAACTCACCTTCGTGGAAGGGGTGATCTTCGTCGAGGCCCTGGTGACCGCCCGGGCGTTTTTCATGGGCTTCGGAGCGGCGATTGTGATCGGGCTGCTGGTGGGGATGGTGATGGGCCGCTCCCGGCTGGCCGAGTACGTGTTGGAACCCTACGTGACCCTGATGTACGCCCTGCCATCCATAGCGCTCATCCCGGTGCTGGTCATCTGGTTCGGCATCAACGACCGGATCCGGGTGGTGCTGGTCATCCTGGCGTCGGTGTTTCCCATCATCTACAACACCGCCACCGGTGTGAAGAACGTCGACGAGGAACTGGTGGAAGTGGGCCGCTCCTTCTGCGCCTCCCGACGCAAGATCGCCACTTCCATCGTGATCCCCGGCGCGCTGCCGCTGATCTTCGCCGGTCTGCGCATCGGGCTCTCCCACGCGCTGGTGGGAGTGATCGGAGCGGAGATCATCGTGGTGATCACCGGGTTGGGAGGGCTGGTGATCCGATACGCCAACAAATTCCAGATGGCCAACATGTTCGTCCCGATCATCTTCATAACGCTCCTGGCGGTGGCGATCACCGCCGCGATGAACCGGTTCCAGACCTTCTTCCGGCGCTGGGAAGTCCAGGACGAGTGAAGCGCCGCGACGCGCTGCGACGCACCGGGAGGGGAATGACCTTCGGGGTGATGCTTCCCCACTTCGGGCGGGAGGCGTCCCGGGAGCGGCTGCTGTCGGGCGCCGGCGCGGCGGAGCGGCTGGGCTATGACGCGCTGTGGGTGCGCGACCACCTGATCTGGACTCCCCACCGCCACGAAGGCGCCGACCTGACTTTCCTGGACGCCACGCTAACCCTGGCGGCGGTGGCGGGAGTGACCAGCCGGATCATGCTGGGGACCGCGGTGCTGATCCCCATCCGCTGGCCCCTGAAGAGCGCCAAGGAACTGATGACCCTCGACTTTTTGGCCGGGCCGGGCCGGGTGGTGGCCGGGGTGGGCGCCGGCCACTTTGAGGACGAGATACGGGCAGTGGGGCTCGATCCGGATCGCAAGGTGGCGATAGTGGAAGAGACCATCCAACTCTGGCGGGAGGCCTTCACCCGGGAGCGGGTGGACTTCTCGGGGGAGATGTTCTCGGTGGAGGGGGCGGAGATGCTGCCCCGGGGGGATCTTCCCATCTGGTACGGGGGGACCACTCGCGCCGCGGTGCGCCGGACGGCCCGGTGGTGCGACGGGTGGCTTCCGGGGGGAATGCCGTTCGCCACCTTCGATGATCGACTCGCCTATCTGCGGTCGCTTGAGGCGGAGACGGGACGGCCGCCCGCGGTGGTGGGAGTGATACCCCGGCTGCGGATCGCCCGCACCAAGGCCGAGGCTCTTTCGGGGCTTGACATCTCGGCGCTCTCGACTTCGTCTGAGGGAAGCAGGTTCTGGATAGCGCCTCCGGGGGGTTTCCGGAGCTTCGACGATCTTCGGGGGATCATGGTGGCGGGGGACATCGCAGAGATCGTGGAGCGGGTGGGGGACTTCGACGCCCGGGGAGTGGACCACTTCATGGTGGACCTGCGCTCTGACTTCGACCGCTTCGAAGAACTCCTGGAGCTGTTCGCCACCGAGGTAATTCCCCACTTCCGCCATTAGAGGTCTCTCCCTGTTCTCGTCTACGCTCCTCTCCAACTCGTGGAGGGACGGCTTGGGGGTGTGATGGGAAGGACTAGGAGGGCTCGACGGCCGATGCCAGGAAGGCGGCGAAATCCGCTTCGCTCAAGGTGCCCTCCGCCAGGCTTACCACAGCCTCCACTTCTCCACCGAGGCCGGCCAGGTGATAGCCGTTGTTGAAGAGAAGCTCCAAGGCGACCAGGAATCCGGTTCGCTTGTTGCCGTCCACGAAAGGATGGTTCCTCACGATTCCGGTCGTGTAGGCGGCGGCCAACTCGACTATGTCAACCTTGTCTCCGTAAGCGTGTATCTGGCGAGGTCGAGCTAAGGCCGACTCAAGGAGGCGGGAGTCGCGTATGCCTGCCAGACCTCCATGTTCAATGAGCGTCCGATCATGTAAAGCAAGCACCGCAGATTGCGGGACCCAGATTGGTTCTCTCACGAGTCGGCGAGTTTGCTCAGAACTTCGTGGTACCGCTCGAATGTCCGGTCTCGGAAGGCCTCGGTTTCTTCCGGGGAGGGGACTTCGGCCCGCAGCGGTGGAAAGTCCCTCTCCTGTTGGTCCTGGCCGTCGCTCTTTGCCAGAGCACCCTCCTCGATTGGCCCCTGGACTCGTCCCACGTTGTTTCCCTGTTGCCGGTTGGTTCGTATCCTAGGCGTCCCCAACCGGGTGGGTGTAGAGGGTTTGAGTCGGTTGGCGATCCGGCCCGGCCGCGGATCTGCCAAAATGGGACAACAGGAGCGATTCGAGGAGAGAACAGAACATGGAATTGGCTGAGCGGGTGGCGGTGGTGACCGGCGGGGGGAACGGGATCGGGGAGGCGATGTGCCGAAGGTTTGCTTCTGTGGGAGCACGGATGGCGGTGGTGGATCTGGACGGCGATGCCGCCCGGCGGACCGCGGAGGGGTTCGGCGGGCTGTGGTTCGAGGCCGATGTGGCCTCGGAGGCCGACACCCGGGCGGTGGTAACGGAGGTCGAGGACCGCCTAGGGCCGATCGATCTCTACTGCGCCAACGCCGGAATCGGGATGGAGGGAGGCGTGGAGAGCTCCAATGAGGATTGGCAGCGCATCTGGGAGATCAATCTCATGTCCCATGTCTACGCCGCACGGGCGGTGCTGCCCGGGATGCTGGCCCGGGGAGAGGGGTATCTGTTGCACACCGCCTCGGCGGCCGGGCTTTTGACCAACTTCGGAGCGGCCGCCTATTCGGTGACCAAACACGCGGTGGTTGCCCTCGCCGAATGGCTGGCGATCACCTACGGCGACCGGGGTTTGAAGGTCTCCGCGCTTTGTCCCCAGTTCGTGTTCACCGGGCTGTTGGACGACCTTTTGCCCGGACCGATGATGGCCATGGCCCGTCAGATGGGAATCTCGGCGGATCAAGTGGCCGAAGCGGTGGTGGAGGGGATTTCGGACGAGAGCTTTCTGATCCTTCCCCATCCGGAGGTGAGCGGGTATTTCGCAAACAAGGCTTCCGACTACGACCGCTGGCTGGCGGGAATGCGCCGGTTGCAGTCCCGGCTCGGAATCGAGGTGTCCTCCCCCTGATGAGCATCACAAGGCTGCTGGTCGCCAACCGGGGCGAGATCGCCCGGCGCATTTTCCGCACCTGTCGGGAGATGGGCATCGAGACGGTGGCGGTGTTCTCCGACGCCGACCGGATGGCGCCGTTCGTGGCCGATGCCGACCGGGCCGTCAGCCTGGGAGGAGACACACCGGCCGAGTCCTACCTGCGCCGAGGAGCGGTGGTGGAAGCGGCGAGGAGGGCGGGAGCGGACGCGGTGCATCCCGGCTACGGCTTTTTGGCCGAGGACGCCGGTTTCGCGGAGAAAGTGTTGGAGGCGGGGTTGGTGTGGGTGGGACCTTCTCCCCGGGCGATATCGCTCATGGGAGACAAGCTGGCCGCCAAGAAGATCATGGCCGGAGCCGGAGTGCCGGTGTTGGCCTCGGTTTTGCCTGCCGGGGCCCCCGAGATCGGGTTTCCCCTGATGGTCAAAGCCGCGGCGGGAGGCGGAGGACGGGGGATGCGGATCGTGCGGTCCCCGGGAGAGTTGGCTGCCGAGGTGGGAAGCGCCCGACGGGAGGCCGAGGCGGCTTTCGGAGACGGGAGGGTGTTCCTGGAGCGGCTGGTGCAAGACCCCCGCCACATCGAGGTGCAGATCATCTCCGACACCCACGGGCTTACCAGGGCGCTCTTCGAGCGGGAATGCTCCATCCAGCGCCGCCATCAGAAGATCCTGGAAGAAGCGCCCTCGCCGTTCGTGGACGAGGCCCTTCGCAGACGGCTCTCGGAGGCGGCGGTGGCCGCTTCGCGGGCAGTGGACTATGTGGGTGCGGGCACGGTGGAGTTCATCGTGGCGGCCGATGGGAACTTTTGGTTCCTCGAGATGAACACGCGCCTGCAAGTCGAGCACCCGGTGACCGAGGAGATCACCGGACTGGACCTGGTGCGCCTCCAGATCGAGGCCGCCCGGGGAGAAGACCTCTCCGGGGCTTTGCAGGGAGTTTGCATGGACGGTCACGCCATAGAGGCCCGGATCTATGCCGAGGATCCCCAGGCGGGGTTCCTGCCCACCGCCGGGAGGATGCACCGCTTCGGGTTGGCCGCTCCGGGGATCCGGGTGGAGAGCGGAGTGGAGGACGGGGACGAGATCGGGGTTCACTACGACCCGATGCTGGCCAAGGTGGTGGCCTGGGCGCCCCACCGGGAGGAAGCGGCGCGGCGCCTGGCCCGGGCGCTCCGCAAGGCTCTGATCCACGGGCCGGTCACCAACCGCGACCTCCTGGTGCGGATCCTCGAGCATCCCGAGTTCGCCGAGGGTCGCACCGATACCGCCTTTCTGACCCGCCACCCTCCCCAAGAGTTGGGCCGTCCCCTACCGAGCGAGGCCGAGGAGCGGCTGGCCGCGGCGGCGGCGGCGCTTTCGGCCCAGGCCGGGCGCCGGGACTCGGCAAGAGTGCTCTCGGGCGTCCCGAGCGGCTGGCGCAACAATCCCTCCCAGTTACAGGTCTTGGACCTGGTTGGCGCTCAGGGTGAGATCAAGGTCGGATATCGCTTCGGTGGAGGTATAGATCCTGTAGTCGAGGTCGATGGCCGAGAGGTTCCGGTCACCGGCCTTCCGGTGTGCGGACCGGAGCGGGTGGGGCTCGAGGTGGACGGCGTGCTGGGCTGGTATGGAGTCAACCGGGTGGGGAACACCCACTATGTGGACGGGCCGGCGGGGCTGTCCCGGCTGGTGGAGAAGGATCGCTATCCGGCTCCCGTCCGTCCCGAGCAGTCCGGATCACTCCAGGCGCCCATGCCCGGGCGGGTGGTCGAGGTGGGAACGGCAGAGGGAGATGAGGTGGAAAAGGGCCAGGTCCTGGTGGTGATGGAAGCGATGAAGATGGAGCACGGGCTGCGCGCTCCCCACTCCGGCAAGGTGGTTTCGGTGCTGACGCGCCCCGGCGAGCAGGTGAAGAGTGGCCAGGTCCTAGTGGTCATGGCAGAATGACAAAAGAGAAAGGAGAACTCAATTGAGTGAACAGCTTGGATTCATCGGGTTGGGGATAATGGGAGGGGGGATGGCGGCCAACCTGGTGCGGGCCGGACATCAGGTGACGGTTTGGAACCGCACCGCCTCGCGGTCAGGGCCGCTTTCGTCGATGGGCGCGGCGGTGGCGGGATCACCCCGGGAGGTGGCGGAGCGTTCCACGGTGGTGATGATCTGTGTCTCCGACACGCCCGACGTGGTGGAGGTGACCGAAGGAGAAGCGGGCGTGCTGGCCGGCTTGGCGCCCGGGTCCCTGGTGGTGGACCACTCCACCATCAGCCCGTCGGAGACCCGTCGTCTGGCCGGGCGGGCCGAAGAAGCCGGCTCGTGGTGGCTGGACGCCCCGGTGAGCGGCGGGAGCGAAGGAGCGGCGCTGGGCACCCTATCGATAATGGTGGGAGGCGAATCGGGCCACCTGGATCGGGTCCGCCCCTATCTGGAGGCAATGGGTTCGAGCATCACCCATGTCGGTCCGGTGGGCGCCGGACAGATGGTGAAGCTGGTCAACCAGGTGCTGGTGGTGGTGAACCAACTGGCCGTCTCCGAGGCATTGCTGCTGGCGGAGGCGGGGTCGCTGGACCTGGAGGCAACCCTGTCGGCGGTGACCGGTGGGGCGGCCGGATCGTGGATGCTGGCCAACCGAGGCCCGCAGATGATCGTCCGCGACTGGCGTCCGGGGTTCACCATCGACCTCCAGCAAAAAGACCTGCGATTGGTGCTGGAGGCAGCCGACCAACTGGGCGTGCCCCTGCCGGGAACCGCGCTCGTGTTCCAGCTCTATCGGGCTCTCCAGCGCAGAGGTCTGGGTGCGGAGGGCAACCACGCTCTGGTGAAGGCGTTGGAGCATATCGTGGGCGCCGAGGTGGGGTCCTCCCCGGAGTGATGGGCGGGGTGTGACATGGAGAGTGTGCTCTCTGATCTAGCCGGTGAGCAGGAGGCGCTGGACCGCCTGGTGGCGGGTCTGGACGACGCCGGGTGGAGGACTCCCACGCCGTCTGAGGGGTGGGCTGTGACCGACCAGATCAGCCACCTCGCCTATTTCGATGAGAAGGCTGCTCAGACAGTGAGGGACCCCGAGGGTTTCGCTTCCGAGGTGAAGGCGCTGCTCTCTTCTGGGAAACTCCGGGAATTGGAATCAGAGATCATGACCCAGGGCAGGGAGATGGACAGTCCCGGGCTTCTGGCCTGGTGGAGAGAGGCGCGCGCCGGCCTCCTGTCGGCGATGAGCGGAGTCGATCCGGATCGGCGGTTGCCCTGGTACGGTCCGCCGATGAGGGCGTACTCCTCCGCACAGGCCCGGCTGATGGAGACCTGGGCTCACGGACAGGATGTCGCCGACGCTCTGGGAGTGGAGTACCCGGCCACCGATCGCATCTATCACGTCGCCGAACTGGGGATCAAGACCTTTTCGTGGAGCTATCGCAACCGGGGCCTGGATGTGCCCGACCGGAAGGTGCGGGTGGCGCTTCGGGGATCGTCGGGACGGACCTGGGTGTGGAACGACGACTGCGACTCCTGTGTCACCGGTCCTCTCCGTGACTTCTGCCTGGTGGTGACCCAGCGCCGCCACCCCAACGACACCCGCTTGGTGATCGAAGGGGGACCGGCCCGCCGCTGGATGCAGGTCGCCCAGGCATTCGCCGGCCCTCCCGGTTCCGGACGCCCCCCGTCGGAGGGCTAGGTCGCCGAGCCGATAATGGCGAAGGTGAACGCCCAGAAGACGGCGAAGGGGACGATCCCCAGCACCAGTCCGGCGATGGCCTGACCACGCTTGGCATCCCGGCGCATGGCTATGGCGCCGAAGACAATGGCGAGGGTGCCGAGTATCAGATTCAGGAACGGAACCCATAGAAGCGCCGCTCCGACGATGCCCAGCACCATGGCGGCCGTAGCGAGCGAATTCTCGGTGGATGCGGTTTCTTCAGCCATGGTGGTGGTCCCTTCTGGTTGCGCGGACGGATCCAAGAGCAGAACCCGATATCTTACCGGTGTTTACCAATTGATCCGGGTATTGCTGAGAAGAACGGGAACCCGCCGAGGACGTCCGCCATGGTGTGGCGCGCCAATGGGTGACTTCGGGGCGCTTGTGGATATCTCCGACTAGGAGACGCTGCTCATGATCTCGATGGTGACCAGCCAGAAGGTGATGAACGGGGGGATGCCCAGCACCAGCCCGGCGATGGCCGGTCCCCGGTTGTGCCTACTGCGGCGCAGGGCCATCACCCCCAAGACAATCGCCAGGGTGCCGCATATGAGATTCACGACCATAATCCAGATAAAAACGGCGCCGATGATGCCAAACAGCATGCTGAAGATGGCGAGCGATTTGCGAGGAGCTTCATCGGCCATGGGCGAGAATCCTTCCTGGTTTCCAGGTGCCTGGATCAATATTTTAGCGGAGGACATAGCGGGCGGTGCGGCGCTGGCCGACCATTTCCAGTCGGCCGTCGTCTCGTAGCTCTCGGAGCAGTCGGCTGGCCTGGTGGGGTTCAATCCCGCACAGCTCGGCGGCATCGCTCCGCGTGATCGATCCGGTTCGCTGCGCGGCGCGCCCGGAGTCGCCGACCTCCATGCCCGGTCGCCCGAACCGTCGAGCAAGGGGATCAGCGAGGCGGTAGCTCCTTCCCTCCCGCTGCCTCTGGCCTTGAATACTCCCTCATCGACCAGGCGGTTGAGCGCGGTGCGGGCCTCGGCTTGACCACCTTGGAACAGCTCGGCCGCGCGTGTGGTGGTGATGCGGCCCTCAATCCGGACCTCATGGAGAGCAAGAAGGTCCTCCAGTGAGAGCACCTGGCCCTTTCGGCGGGTCTCGGCGACGAATCGGGCAAACTCCTTGTCAACCGGTCCCGATCGCACCCTCACCACCACAGAGCTGGGGGTGCTGCGGCTGCAGTCCGGCGCCGGGCGGCCCAGCGACAACTGGCTGTCGAATACCCGATTGATCCCGCGGCTGGTCCGATCCACCAGGCCCGCCCGCTTGAATGCATCGGCCATCGCCGGGTTCCGGGGGCGGGCGGCGCGGTCAGCAGCGTGGAGGTGGTCACCCCCTCGGGGAACCCGCCAGGGTTGGAGACGGTCATCGCTTCCGCGGTGATCTCCACCAGCGTCGTCCCGTTGTCGGCGTAGTCCCGATGAATCAAAGCGTTGGCGATCAGTTCCCGAGCTGTGACCTCGGCGTAGGACGGGAGCGCCACCCGCTGCAGTTCGATCTGAAGCTCCTCCTCGGGGTTCCGAGCCATAACCCGATCAGCCAGTTCGGCCATCGCCCGCAGCAGCGGGATACTCCCGCATTTATACACAAGTTATTGCGAATTAGATTTAGGGTCGCGATTTGTTGTATAAGGTTTGAGATTTGTCGTAATAAAAAACTTCCGATGTAAGACCAGATTCTGTGATCGTGCGAGAGGTTTCTGGCCCACCGGGGGAAAAATTTCGCGACTTAGGCGTCCAGCTAGAAACTGATCGGCGTGTAGCTGGAGAGGAAGGCGACGAAGCCGCAGATCACTCCAATGAACGGCAGGATTTGGGCGGTGGGGATTGCGGATGGCCACCCAACCCGAGACCGCGGCGAGGGTGCCTCCTGATGAACGCGACCGGGTAGTCGCGGTACAGCACCGGGGAGAAAAGGTATTTCCCGCATCTATGGGGAGGTGTACGCCGATCCTTGGCCCGGAGCGACGGATCCGGAACGGCGGGGTGTCGAAATCGGTCCGCGTGACCAATCCTCAAAATCGAGAGTTCATCCGCCCCCCACGGTGGCGTGAGGGGCGGATGAGACGGCGGGTTTGGGTTGGGTCAGTCTGCGGGGATTTCGAGAATCCAGTCGATGTGGATCAGGTCGGGGTTGGTAAGGGCGCGTCCGTCGGCTTGGGTATTGCCTTCATTGAGGGCGAATATCTCTGGCCAGCGGAGTTCTGATCCCAGCAGGGATTGGGCGATCTTGCGCAGAGTGTCGCCGGGGCGCACCATGTAGGAGCGGGTGTCGGCGGCCTCCGTCGGCGCCAGGGCGGTGATCCTGTCGCCGCCGTCGGTGGGATAGTCGGCGGCCCCGATCACGCCGCCCAGGTCATGGGAGATGTACTCGGCGAGGGCCTGCTGGTAGGTGACTCCCAGCCGGGTGGTCTCCACTTCCCTAAGGGGATAGCAGTCTCCGCCTCTGGCCAGGAAGTCGACGATGGCCAGCACCACCGGAGCGCCGGGCACCACCGAACCGTTCCGGACGATCACAGTCCCGTCGTCGAGCGTGACGTTCCGCACCCGCTCACCGGGCGATCCGATCACCGAGCAGTCGCTCGACCGGTCGACCTCCCGAGCCGCGGCGGTCGGGTCGTAGTCGAAAGTGAAACCCGAGACCTGGGCGAACTGGCCGCCGGCGCCGGGCACGCTGCTCACCGCTCGCTCCAAGAGGGCGCGAAGGGTCTCGCGGGATATTTCACCCACCACCACGAAGTTGTTGAAGGGGGCGATATCCCAGGTTATTCCGGTGGTGACATCGCCGGCGGGGATTAGCGAGTCGTTGCGAATGCCGCCGCCGTTGGTCACCGCCACCTGGGGCGCTGAAATGCCGAAGCCGGCCGCCAAATGAGAGGCTGCTGTGCGAAGGGCGTCCGCCAACAGGTTCCCCACGTTGGTGTCGGTGGTGCGTACCATCGACCTGCGGCCGTCCAAGTCCACCTGGCTCACGCCGATCACATCGGCGTCTATCTCGGCTACCGCCGCCGTCAGGGGATCGATCACGCCGGCCTGCACTCCGGAGTCGGGGACGACATCGAAGCCCACACCGATCGAACGTCCCGAGGAGCGGGTGACGTTGCCTTCGGCGTCGAAGGTCACCGACAACTCGCCGATGCACCGGTACCCGCCGGGAGCGGTTATCACCGGGACCTCGGCGCCGGAGGCGTCGGTGATCCTCATCGGGTAGGGGCCGGCCGGCTCCTCGTCCGGCATGCAACTGTCGCCCTCGTTGCGCAGCAGGTCGTCCCCGCCACCGGCGATCACCACGTCCACGTCGGTGAGATCTGCGACCAACGCCACCTCTTCGTCGACGTCCTGGAGATGGCTGACCAAGATGATCTTGTTTACTCCGTCGGCGGTCAGCTTGGCGGCCTCCGCGGCCACCGCCGGCAGCACTGCGGAGATTCCGACATTGCGAGGACTCGAGATGTTCCCCAGCCAGGGGGTCACCGCGCCGATAACCCCGATCCGCTCGCCGCCGGTTTCGATCACCACGCTGGCGGCGAGCAGGCCGTCGGCCACCAGTTGGGCGAGGGAAGGCTCACCCGAGAAATCGAGGTTGGCGGAGAGGAACGGGACCGGCGGCGTGAAGCCTTCGATGAACCGGGCGGTTACCTCCGGTCCCAAGTCGAAGTCGTGGTTGCCCAGCGCCATGGCGTCGTAGAGGCCGCTGAGCGCCACCGAATCGTAGAGCGGGGCGTTCTCCCGGGCGAGCGACACGCCCAGTTCCTGGGAGGCCAGGAAATTGTCGCCGGAGGTGAGGGTGATCACCGCCCCGCCGGCCTGGGACTGGAGTTGCTTCACAAGGGCGGCGAAGCGGGCCGCTCCCGGAAACCCGGAGTCCTGATCCTCGAGGAGCTTGGACTCCCCGTCGTTGTTGTGCAGGATGACGAGGGTGTACTCCCCGCTCTCGGGGACGCCTTCCTGGGAGGCAAGCGGGGCGCCGATCCACAATGCCGCCAGCAATGTGATGGTAGTGAGAACTACCAGGGGTCTCCGGGTGGTCTTCGATATAAACACACGGACTCCTTTCTATCCGATCCTGGCCGGGGCCGCATGCGGAGTTCTTCTCCGCCACCGGCCGCCTCGACTTTCCGCAAACCAGAAGGGGGCAATCATTGGCGATGGCTTGTCAGCGCTGTGCTTGTAACACATGGGCGATTGCCCCGAAAGCTGTGGCGAGAGGTTCCGACTATGACCTTTTAGGAACGGAATGATGGCTCGATAGTCTTTTGTGTCCGATATTTCTTTGATTATACGTGGCGTCCGCGGCGACACCGGGCGGTGGAATCTTTGTAGTCCGAACAGCAAAAGCGCGCCGAAGGTGACCCGGGTCTGCGACCCGCGTGGTGATCTTTGGGGTCTCGGGAAGGAGGGTTTCTGGTTTTGAGTCCTAGGCCTAGAAGGCGATCGGCGTGAAACTGGAGAAGAAGGCGACGAAGCCGAAGACTATACCGATGAGCGCCTGGATCGGTCGCTCGGGATTGCGGATGGCCACCCACCCCAAGAGCGCGGCGAGACCTCCCATCATGAATGCGATGGGATAGTCGCGGTACAGCACCGGGGAGTAGAAGAGCGAATAGGTCCTGACGGCCAGCGCAGCGCTGCCCAGCACCAGGGTGATCGTGGCGAGAAAGTTGGGAGGTTCTTCTTCGGCCATGGCGATGATCCCTTCGGTTCGCTCCTTCTCGGCCACCGATACTACCGGGGCGGTATGATGCGGTGGGATGAGCGATACGCCCCAGATTGACTGTGTGGTTGGGGCCGACGCCCTGTTGGGAGAGAGCCCGGTGTGGGATTCGGAGCGGGAAGTGCTGTGGTGGGTGGACATCAACGGGGCGGCCATCCACTGCTACGACCCGGTGCGCGACCAGGACGACGCCAGCGTTGTTTCGCTGAAGCCCGCCGCTCTGGCGGTGCGTGACCGGGGCGGTCTGGTGGTGGCCACCGACGACGGATTCTGCGCTTTTGCTGCCGACGACGGAACGCTCACCCCCCTGGCGCCCGATCCGGAGCCCGACCTTCCCCGGAATCGGCTCAACGACTCGCGCTGTGACCGGGTGGGGCGGTTCTGGGCGGGGAGCATGCACGACCCGACCTCCGACAAAATCGCGGCGGGGAGGCTTCATCGGCTGGATCCCGACCTGGGTGTCAGCACTTTTTTCCGGGGCTTGGGGGTCTCCAACGGATTGGCGTTCTCGCCCGACGGCCGCACCATGTACCACGCCGACACCTGGGCGGAGACGGTGTGGGCCTATGACTACGACCCCGATGAGGGCGTCCCCACCAAAAAGCGGGTGTTCGCGGAGTTCTTCGACCTTTCGGGCCGTCCCGACGGGGCGGCGGTGGACGAGTCGGGATGCTATTGGGTGGCCTTGGCGCGGGGAGGACAGATCGCCCGCCTGACTCCCCGGGGGGACCTCGACCGCCTGGTCCCCTTTCCGGTGAGCGCCCCCACCATGCCCGCCTTCGGTGGATCGGGTCTCGACACCATGTACGTGACCTCCATGGGTTCCGGATCGGTGCCCGAAGACGTGGCCAGACCGGGGCTCGACGGCGGGCTGTTCGCTTTCGATCCCGGATGCGCCGGCCTCCCCGAGCCGACCTTCGCGGGGTAGGAAAAATGATGCGCAACCTGACCAAAGCCAAACTGGCCGCCGGAGAGAGAGTGGTGGGGTGCTTTTTCAAATACGCCGCTGCGGACCTGGCCGAATACCTGGCCCTGCTGGGCTGGGATTTCCTGGTCTTCGACGGCGAGCACGGCACGATCGAGCCCGGGGATCTCTCCGGTCTCTCCCGGGCCTGTGAGCTGCATGGGGTCACGCCCATCGCCCGGGTGCCCACCAACCTTGCCCACCCTATCCTGAGATTCTTGGATGCGGGGGTCCACGGGGTGCACGTTCCCTGGGTGAACAGCGCCGCGGAGGCCGAACGGGCGGTGAGTTTTGTCAAATATCAACCCCGGGGAGTTCGGGGGCTGGCCGGCAACCGGAGCGGCGACTACGGGCTCACAGAGCCGCTCGACTCCTTCGTGGCCCGCGCCAACCGTGAGACCCTGACCGTCATCCACATCGAGACCATCGAGGCGGTGGACGCCATCGACGACTACCTGGCGATCGACGACCTCGACGTGTTGTTCCTGGGGCCGACCGACCTCTCCCAATCCATGGGGCTGGTGGGCCAGGGGGGCCATCCGGAACTGATCGCAGCGATGGACAGGGTGGCCGAGGCGGTGGCCGGCTCCGACAAGACGCTGGGAATCTTCGCGGCCACCCTGGGGGACGCCGAGCAGTGGGTCGCCAAGGGCGCGCGGTACATCGCCACCGGCATGGAGGGGTTCCTCCGAGGCGGAATGGGGAAGTATTTGGAGGGCGTTCGCCGGATGTGAGGGGTCAACCCTCCTGCACCATGCTCATGAGTTTTTGCGCGCGCGGATCGAGGTCCGCGTCCCCTCTCCACACCCCCGCGATCCCCCGGAGAGCCACCAGGGGGCCTTCGGTCAACACACCCCCCGCCTCCGCCATCTGTCGGGGGAGCACCGTCCGGGCATAGCCCAGCACCGCCATCTGGCGCAGCACCGTCGGGTTGGCCGACTCGAGGGCCACCTGGGGGCGGATGCCCAGTTGCGCGAGGCCCTGGTCCACCAGGAGCCGGGTACGAGAGCCCGGTGGGTAGAGAGCCCAGCCCTCGGGGGCCGGGCCGGTTGGCGAGTAGATGTGCATCCGGTCGGTGGTGATCGGCGTGGAGTGATAGCGCGGCCCGGCCGGCCCCACCACGAAAGCCAGGTCGATGCGGTAGTCGTCCAGCATCGACAAGAGATCCCCGGAGTCGGCCACTATCAGTTGGAGATCGATCGCCGAGTGCTCTCTTCGCAGCCGGGACAGTCCGGCGGGAAGTGTGTAGAGCCCGGCGGTGTCGATCATCCCCACCCGGAGGGTTCCGACTTCTCCCCGCTCCCAGCCCTCGAGCCAGCGGAGCAGGTCGTTGGTCTGGCCGAGCACCTGATCGGCGTAGCGCGCCGCCCGCCGCCCGGCCTCGGTGAACACCCGCCGCCGCCCGTCCTTTCTGAAGAGGGGCGCTCCCAGGCGTTTGGAGAGCTCGGCCAGGGAGTGGGAGAGGGCGGGCTGGCTGATGCCCAGTTCCCACGCCGCTTCGGTGAAGGAGCCGCATCGTTCCACCTCTTGGAGGCAGCGCAGGCTCGTGAAGTTGAGCGAAGGGATATCCATAAGTGTTTCTTATCTACAAGGATAAAACTATTTATTTGACTGATAAAATTCGGTTGGCCAGACTATGGCCGATATGAGAAAAGAGATAAGAGTCGCCATCGTGGGCGTGGGAAACTGTGCTTCCTCGTTGGTGCAAGGGGTGGGCTTTTACCGGGACGCCCCTCCCGACCAGATGATCCCCGGGCTGATGCACACCACCCTGGGCGGATACCACGTGGGTGACATCCGGTTCGTAGCCGCTTTCGATGTCGACGCCGCCAAGGTGGGACAAGACCTCTCCAAGGCGATTGCGGCCGGGCAGAACAACACTATCACCTTTTCCAGTGTCCCACCCCTCGACGTAACGGTGCAGCGGGGCCCGACTCTGGACGGGATCGGCGCCTATGTGGCCGACCTAGTCGAGGAGTCGGCGGTCCCCGCGGTGGATGTGGCCCAGGAACTGCGAAAGGCCCGGGTCGATGTGCTGATCTCCTACCTGCCGGTCGGATCCCAGAAGGCCACCGAGTTCTACGCTCGCCAGGCCCTGGCGGCGGGGTGCGCGTTCGTCAACTGCATCCCGGTGTTCATCGCCCGCACCCCCGAGTGGGCCGAACGCTTCCGGGCGGCGGGGGTCCCCATCGTGGGGGACGACATCAAATCACAGGTGGGCGCCACCATCCTCCACCGAACCCTGGTGAATCTCTTCCAGGACCGGGGAGTGAAGGTGGACCGCACCTATCAGCTCAATTTCGGCGGCAACACCGACTTTTTGAACATGCTGGAGCGGAGCCGGCTGGTGTCGAAGAAGGAATCGAAGACCAAGGCGGTCACCAGCCAGTTGGAGACCCGGACGCCGGTGGAGGATGTCCACATCGGCCCTTCGGATCATGTTCCGTGGCTGACCGACCGCAAGTGGGCGCACATTCGCCTGGAGGGAACCGGGTTCGGCGACACCCCGCTCAACGCCGAGGTGAAGCTGGAGGTGTGGGACAGCCCCAACTCGGCGGGGGTGGTGATTGACGCGCTCAGATGCGCCAAGCTGGGACTGGACCGGGGGCTCTCGGGTCCGCTCCATGAGGCCAGCGCCTATTTCATGAAGTCGCCTCCCCGGCAGATGCGAGATGAAGAGGCGCGAGACGCAGTGGAGGCCTTTATTGCGGGTGATGGAGGTGCAACCGGCTAGGCCCTTTTTTCAAGATTCAGACCGGCGGAGGGCGGGCTCACTGCTTTGGGGGAAAACTACCTTTCGCGAACCCTCGTCTCCATTCGTGAAAGTTCACCCTTGGTAGGCCCGCCTTGCCGCCATTCTTTTTTAAAGAATGGCAAAAAAGCCGCCGATCAGGTCTTGACGGCCGACCCGTTCCTGGCACATACTGCCAGAAGCTACAAACACCTCCCGTTCGGAGTATGGAGCTCCCTCGAACCGCTTGAGGTCAAGTCCGCAACAGCCCACCAAGGCTGTTTTTCGCGACTTCACAATGGTCGGTGGTGGCGGGGGAGGGCCCATTCGGGAAACTGCGACCGGAGAAAATTCGCGACTTTTTTCAAAGCGGCGTAAGACCGCCCGCCGGTTCTTGGGCCGTTTTACTTACCTGAGCGTGGCTACCGGGTTGCTTCGTCGATGGCCTGCCATACCCGGGAGGGGGTGAGGGGCATGTCGAGGTGGGTTACTCCCAAGGGGCGCAGGGCATCGAGCACGGCGTTCTGGATGGCTGGGGTGGCGCCGATGGTCCCCGCCTCGCCGATGCCTTTCACTCCCAAGGGGTTCTGGGTGGTGGGGGTGGTGGTGTGGTCGATCTCGATTGATGGCAGATTGGCGGCCGTGGGAACCAGATAGGTGGTGAGGTTGCTGGTGAGCGGATTGGCCTCCGAATCGTAGAGGACCTGCTCCAACAGCGCCTGACCGGCGGCCTGGGCAACTCCACCGTGGACCTGTCCGTCCACCAGTCGGCGGTTGATGATCCTTCCGCAGTCGTCCACCGCCACGTGGCGCAAATAACCGACGTCGCCGGTCTCGATGTCCACCTCCACCACGGCGATGTGGGTTCCGAAGGGAAAGGTCGCCTCCGGCTGGTCGAGGGATAGTTGCGAAGACAGCCCCTCATCGCTGATCCCCGCCAACTCTCCCCAGGTCATGGCGGTGTCGGGCGAGCCGGCCACTGCCACCATGCCCTCCTTGGTGATCACCACGTCCTCCAAGGCGGCCTCTTGGGCTTCCGCAAACAGCTTCCGCGCCTTTTCCACCACCTGCCGACCGGCTTCCAGGATCGCCGATCCGCCCAACTGCAACGAACGGGATCCCATGGTGCCGCCCCCTTGGGCCACCCGGCCCGTGTCGCCCTGGATGTAGATGATCCGATCCATGGGGACTTGCATCACTTCGGCCACGATCTGGGTGAGGGAGGTCTCGTGACCCTGACCATGGGAGGAGAGCCCGGTGGCAAGCTCGATGAAGTTGTCGTCACGGACAGTGACCGAACCCCACTCGCTTCGCCCCACGGGTGCGGTGATCTCCACGTAGCTGCTGATTCCCACTCCCAGCCGCCATTGGTCGCCCGCCTCCACCCGTTCGGACTGTTCTCGGCGCAGAGCCTGGTATCCGACCATCTCCAGGGCCCGGTCCAGCGCTTTCTCATAGTTACCCGAGTCGTACAGTTGATTGGTGGGGGTCCGGTAGGGAAACTGATCGGGCTGCAGGAAGTTGCGCCGACGGATCTCGGCGGGGTCCATGCCCAGTTGGTCGGCCAGCAGGTCCATGCACCGTTCCAGAAAAGCGGTCGCCTCGGGCCGGCCCGCTCCCCGGTAGGCGTTGATGGGGCAGGTGTTGGAGACCACCGACTGATAGGTGAACTGCACCCGGGGAATGTGGTAGGCGCCATTGGCCACCATGATGCTGAATTCGGGGAGGAACGCGCCGAAATACACATAGGCGCCCGATTCGGCCACCACATGCACCCGAAGCCCGGTGAGTGTCCCGTCCCGGCGGGCGCCCAGTTCCACGGTTTGGTGGTGACCCCGGCCGTGAGGAAGGGTCAGCAGGTTCTCTTCGCGGGTTTCCTGCCAGCGCACGGGTCGCCCCAGACGGTAGGCGGCGGCGGCGCACAGAATCTGCTCGGGCATGGGGGCGATCTTCACCCCGAACCCCCCGCCCATGTCAGGCACCCTGAACCGCACCAGATCACGGTCGATTCTGAGACTGCGGGCGATGGAGTTGCGGTGAACGAAAGCGTTTTGGGAACCCGCCCAGACATCCAGGCGGTCCCCGTCGGGGACGGCCAGACAGTTGCTGTTCTCCAAGGGCACTCCGGCCACCCTCTGGTTGTAGAACCGGGCGCGGATCACCACCTCCGCCTCGGCGAGGGGATCCTCGGCGGGATCTGTGATGCTGGTGTCGAGTGCAATGTTGGTTCCCACCTCGGGGAACAGGAGCGGGGCTGTCTCCGCCATGGCCTCGATGGGGCTTGTCACCGCTGGCAGCGGGTCGATGTCGACCCACACCTGGCGGGCGGCGTCGGCGGCCTGCTGATCCGTTTCGGCGATCACCACCGCCACGGCCTCTCCGGTGAACCGCACCCGGTCGGAGGCGGGGACCGGCTGGGTGAAGCGGGGGTCGGCGCCCGGCGATCCCACCGAAAGGGATCGCAGGTCCAGGTCCGAAGCGGTGAAGACCGCCACCACCCCCGGAGAGTCCACCGCGTCGTCGACGTCGATGTCGGTGATTATCCCGTGGGGAACATCAGAGCGCACCACTTTCATCCACAGGGCGTCAGGCCGGGTTATATTGCCCACGAATCGGCCCTGTCCTCGGATGAGACGGGGATCTTCCACACGCTTTACGGCCGCGCCGATGATTGAACTTCGCATGCCGGCGAATAGTAGGCGTACAAAAAAGTGCTCAGTCGAGGCTCCACCGGCACATGGCGGACCGCGATTGCGGCGATGCCGGTTAATAAGAACGGGGAAGACACGGGATTCGGGAAGGTTTTGGTGTATGTTCTATGGTGTCTACTTCTAATCAAGGATGAGGATCCCACGGTTCGAGTTGCCGGGTCGGCCGGTCGGTTTTGCTTCCGGAGACCAAGGCGCCAGAAGAGGGGGTTCTGATCGAAAGGGGAATGTTCCCATGAGACCTGATCACAGAAGGCCAATGCCATTGGTCGTGAGCCGGAGAAGATTCCTGCAGTTGATGGGAATGGGCGGCGCGGCGGTAGTCTGGAGCGCCTGCGGAGGTTCCGAGGAGGTGGCCCAGACCACCGCAGCCGCCGGGACCAGCCCCACCACCGCGGCGCCTACCACCGCGGCGCCGGTTTCGCTGGACTTTTGGCTCCCGGGTGGATCCGACCCGTTCTGCCAGGGATTCCGGACAGTAGCGGACGCCTTCGCTGCTTCGGGGTCCGGCGTCACGGTCGAAGAAGTCCTGTGCGGGGTTGCTGACGACGAGGACTTCAACGAGCGCCTCCTGGCCAACCTCGCCGCCGGTACGCCACCAGACGCGGTCGTCATATGGAGCCCGCCGGTGGTGATGGCCTCCTTGGGCGCTCTCGAGCCCCTGGACGACCTGATGGCCGCCTCCAAGAACTCCAAGGTGGAGAACTGGCCCGAGGGCGTGCTCGCCTCCTGCCGATGGGACGGCCAGATCTACGGACTTCCCGCCACAGCCAGCTCCTATGCGATCTTCTACAACGAGGAACTGCTGGAGAGCAAGGGAATTCCCAGTGGTCGCGACGACTTCCCCAAGACCTGGGATGAGCTCAAGGCCCTGTCGGCCGAGTTCGTCCGCTGGGACGGCGACACGCTGGTGTCGGCCGGCATGATCCCACCCTACGACGCGGTGGAGGCCGCCATCTGGTCGGCCACCAACGGCGGAGTCCTGTACGACGCCGAATCCCGGCAGGTGAGACTCAACTCCGATGAGAACATCGAGATGCTCGACTTCGGACTCCAGTGGCTGAACGAGCAGTACAAGGGTGACTGGGTGGCCATGGACGCCTCCGGCAACTATCTGGGCGGTGGATACGTCGACGAGTTGGGACGCCCCCCGGCCTTCCAGAGTGGTAACCATCTGGCCATGGTGGGCGGTTTCTGGGTCGCCGCCGACATGTACGGTGTGGAACTCGCCGGATGGGAACGCTGGAACGTAGCCGGTTTCCCGGTGGGTCCGAGCGGCACTTCGACCGCTTCGGGATTCTGGCCCAACTGGTGCGCCATTCCCAGGGGCGCTTCCAATCCGGAGGCTTCCTTCGAGTGGCTCGACTACCTGGTGGTCGAGGGTATGAGCACCTGGTTCTCCCAGGTCCCCGATATCCCCACCAACCGTCTGGCGCCAGACGACCTGTTCCCCCAGTCGGTCGCCGACCAGCGCGGGGACGAGTTCGCCACCGACATAACCCGGTTCTTCACCGCACAGCTCGACGTGGCTGCGCCCATGTGGACTTGTCCGGTCCAGGACTTCATGCACGATCAGCTCTATACGGCGATCAGCGCGGTGATGCTCAAGGATGCAACTCCCAAGGAAGCGATGGACGCGGCTCAGGAGGCCACCCAGGCCGAACTGGATTCGCTCCTGGCCTAGTCGACCGGGGTCCGCTCTGATGGGTAGGGTGCGGCGGTATCGATCCCGGCCTCTGGGGCGCCGCGAAGCGGTGGCAGGACTGCTCTTCGTGGCGCCCTGGCTGGTGGCTCTGGTGGTGTTCCACGCCTATCCGATCATCGCCGCAACCTACCTGTCGCTCACCGAATACACCGTTTTCACGCCTCCCGAATGGATAGGCGGAGAGAATTATGTGAAGCTGTGGAACGACGCCGCGGTGTGGAAGGCCGCCGGCAACAGCCTGTTTTACGCACTGATGTCGGTTCCGATCGGCTTGGTGGTGGCATTGGTGTTGGCCCTGCTTCTCAACCGGCCGGTGCGGGGCATCGGCATCCACCGCACCCTCTTTTACATGCCGGCCGTGGTCCCACCCGTGGCCGGCAGTATCGTGTTCCTGCTGTTGTTGGAGCCCCGGGCAGGACCCCTCAACACGGCGATAGAGACGGTGGGCCTTGACGGACCGGCCTGGTTCCAGGATCCCAGTTGGGCCAAATGGGGGCTGATCATCCTCAGCCTGTGGGGGGTGGGGGCAGCCACGCTGATCTTTTTGGCGGGCCTCCAGGACGTACCCGAGTCTTTATTGGAGGCGGCCTCGATGGACGGGGCGGGAGCGTGGCGCAGGTTCCGGCATGTGACGCTTCCCCTGCTGACCCCGGTGATCCTCTTCAACCTGGTCATCGGGGTCATCTACTCCTTCCAGGTCTTCGATGCCGCCATGGTGGTGGGAGGCACCACCGGCGCGCCCGGCGGCTCGACTCTGATGTACATGGTCCACATCTACCGCACGGCTTTCGGGTATTTCGATATGGGCTACGCCTCGGCTCAGGCCATGGTGCTGTTCCTGGTCATCCTGGCGGTGACGGGGGCCATCTTCGGGACCACCCGACGCTGGGTGTACGAGGGGGTGTAGGGAGATGAGAGCATTCCGGCCTTCGGCCTTCAACGAATCCGACGATGAGCAGCGGGGTTTCTACGCCGGGCGAATGGGCTTTTTTCGCCAGTCGGCCTGGCACATAGTCCTGGGCGTTCTGTCGTTTTGCTTTGCGCTTCCGTTGTTGTGGATGCTCGGTTCGGCTCTGAAGAGGAACGAAGAGATATTCACAATTCCCGTGAAGTGGCTTCCTGAGGCCTTCCGCTGGAGGAACTTCCTGGAGGTCCTCGACTATCCCGGTTTTCCTTTCTTCCGGTTCTTTGGGAACAGCGTCTTCTACGCCGGGATGGTGACGGTGGGGACGGTGATCTCCTGTGCGTTGGTGGGATACGGGTTCGCCCGTCTGCGTTTCCCCGGGCGGGGATTCCTGTTCAGCCTCACCCTGGCCACCATGATGGTCCCCTACATAGTGACCTTCATCCCGACCTTCCTTCTGTTCAAGAATCTGGGGGTGCTGGGCACCTACATACCTCTCATCGCTCCGGCGTTCTTCGCGGAGGCTTTCTTCATCTTTATGATGCGCCAGTTCTTCCGCGGGCTGCCCCGCGAGTTGGACGATGCCGCCCGGGTGGACGGGGCCGGTGAGTTCCGCATCTTCTGGCAGATAATGCTTCCTCTGGTGAAGCCGGCGCTGGTGGTGATGGCGGTGTTCACCTTTGTCTGGACCTGGCATGACTTCTTCCGTCCCCTCATCTACCTCAACGATCCGGACCAGTTCCCGCTCTCGCTGGGCTTGTTCTCCTTCCGGGGACGAAGGCTCACCGAGTGGCACCTGATGATGGCGGCGGCTACCTTGATGACCGCGCCGCTGGTGATCCTGTTCGCGGTCGCGCAGAAGTATTTTGTGCAAGGCATGAGAATGTTCGGAATCAAGGGATGAAAAACCTGGTGACTAAAAGGAGAACCCGATGAGGAGATCTGATGGCTGACCAACTGCGGGTGGGTGTGATCGGTCTGGGGAGCGTTTTCGAACCCTATGCGGAGTCGCTTGCCCGACTGCGGCTCGAGGGACGCATCCGGGTGGTGAAGACCTGTGACGTCAACCCCGACCGCTCCGATGCGGGGGAGCGGCTACTTTCGGAACCCGTGCCGTTTTGCACCGACTATCAAGAGGTGATCTCGGATCCGAGAGTTGACGTGGTGGTAATACTCACCTCCATGCCGTTTCACGGTGAAATCGCGCTCAAGGCGTTGCAGGCCGGAAAGCACGTTCTGGTGGAAAAGCCCATGTCGGTGGAGTTGGCCGGCGCCGAAGCCATCATGGAGGTTGCCGAGCGCGGCGAATCGGTGCTGATCTGCGCGCCGTCGGTGGTGTTGAGTCCCACCTTCCAGGCGATCTGGAAACGGGTGGTTCACAACGCTGAGATCGGACGCGTGCATCTGGCCAGGGGCAGGTACGGGTGGTCCGGCCCCGACTGGGGACAGTGGTTCTACCGACCGGGGGGAGGTCCGGTCTTCGACCTGGCCGTCTACAACATCACCGCGCTGACCGGCTGGTTGGGGCCGGTCCGGCGGGTCACCGCCTTGGCGGGTATTGCAAACCCTCGCCGAGTGGTGGACGGTGAGGAGATCGAGGTGCAGGTCTACGACAACTACCAGATACTGCTCGACTTCGGATCGGCTTCTTTCGCAACGGTTACCACCGGCTTCACCATGCAGCGGTACCGATCACCCGCCCTGGAGCTGTACGGCAGCGAGGGAACCGTCCAGATGCTGGGAGACGACTGGGCGCCGGAGGGATACGAGATGTGGACCGACGAACAGGGCGCCTGGGCCATTTACGATGAGATCGATCCCCGATGGGACTGGACCGGAGGCCTGGAACATCTGGTGGACGTGGTGGACGGCGCCACCCAGATGATCGGGCCCCGTCATGCCTTCCATGTTTTGGAGATCATGCTGGCCGCTGACCGGGCGGCCGCCACCGGGAAGGCACAGGACTTGACCAGTACATTCGATCCTCTGCCCTTCGATCCGGACTCGATTTTCCTGCACGGCACCTCTCCCGTCCATGACCGGCGCATCATCCGCACCGAGGAGCATCTGCGGGACGGTGAGCGATGACCCGGCGATCCTCTCCCCGGCCCTCATACGACCGGGCTTTGGCGATTCCCTATGACCAGGCGGTTCTGCACCTGTGGGGCGACAGCGAGTCGGGCTACGTCGGCGACCGGATCTATGTGTCATCGGACCTCATCCATCTGATCGAATTCTCGCTTCGGCCCAGAGCGCGTTTCACCCATTCGGATGCCAACCGCACCGTTTTCGCGGCCGACGAGGTTCTTCACGTGGTGGAGGGGGAGATGTTGTTGGTCAACCCCGAATCGGGAGAGGCGGTGATGGTCCGTGTCGGCGAGTCGGTGTTCTTCCGGCGGGACACCTGGCACCACGGTATCAACCGCAGCACCGACAGCCCGCTTCGGGTGATGGAACTGTTCGCCCCGCCTCCGTCCACCGGAGCGTCCTCCACCTATGCGCGCACCCGCCCCTACCTGACCCGGTGGCGCTATGGCGATGACCGGTGGCTCGGGAGGTGGCCCATGGCCCGGACCGAGTGGGAGCAGAGCCGCGGTTTCCACCTGGTTTCCGACCGGGATCTCTTGTGGAGAGCCGACGACCCCGCCGATGATCTGTTGGTGGGCCTGATCGCGAGCACCGAGCATCTCACCGCCGGTCGGGCCTGGTTGCTCGCAGGACAAAACAGTCTGGTCCGAGAGCAGGGAGGAGACCTGGTCTTTGTGGTTCTCTCCGGCACGATCGCCGTTTTCCTTCCCGACCAGTCCCAGCCCCCCAGTTGGTTCGAGCTGGGAGTGGGTGATGGGTTCTATGTTCCCAAGGGCGTGCGGTACCAGTTGTTCGCCCATGGCGCCGACTCGGCGGAGATCCTGTTCGGGGTGGCGCCCACCTACCTTCCGGGTCGTTCCGCCGGGTCCGGGAAAGGCTGAATCATCGCTACCCGAGAGGTGGCCCTGGCCATCGATGTGGGCGGGACGAAGATTGCGGCGGCGTTGGTGGACCGCCGCGGCGAGACTTACTCGCTGAGAACTGTCCCGACCGGGGCGCCCGGCGCCGACTCTCTGCGGCGAGCCTCCGAAGTTGCCGCCGCCGTGGCGTCCACCGCTCCAACCGCGGGTCTGCGAATCGTGGGCGCCGGAATCGGAGTGCCCGAACTGGTGGAGGACGGCCGCCTCACATCGGAGGCGGTGGTGGCCTGGACGGACACCGGCGTTCAGGAGGCCTTCGGTGACTACCGACCGATCCGGGTGGAGGCCGACATCCGCGCCGCGGCGCTGGCCGAGGCGCGTTTGGGAAGCGGCGCCGATTCGGCGGTGTCGCTGTATGTCAACCTGGGTACGGGCATCAGCCACTGTCTCTTGATCGAGGGCCGTCCGTTCGAGGGCCAACACGGACGGGCTCTGATGTGCGGTTCGACCCGGTTGACCGCCCTCGACTCCGAACGCAACGAGTTGGTCGGGTCCTGTGTGGAGGATGTGGCGTCGGGCCGGGGAATCTCGGAACGCTATCTTCGCTTCACCGGAGAAATCGTTTCGGCTCCGCAAGTGTTCGAGCGGTCCTCTGCGGGAGACGGTGACGCCCGGCTGGTGGTGGATCAGGCGGTCCGCCTACTCGGTCACATGGTGGCCACCTTGATCGACATCCTCGATCCGGGGGTGGTGGTAGTCGGGGGCGGTCTGTGCAATGTTTCGGGGCTGGTGGACCGGATCGCAGAGGTGGCCCGCCGCTCGGTGTGGTCCGACCGGGCTCGGCAGACTCCGATACGGCCCGGCGCCTGCGGCCCGCTGGCAGGGGTTATCGGAGCAGGCCTGGCACTGCTCGACCGTACGCCCTGATCGAGCCTTCCATCGGTCCTCTCCCTGATCGATGCACTAAAAGAGCAAATGTCGCGAAATTCTTCCCCTGTCGGGCCCTCCCCCGCCGCCACCTTTGCCATCGGTTGGACAGGCTCCGGCCAGGTTGGAACGGGGCTCGTTCGAAAAAAACTGGACCTGGGCTCTCTGTCGTGAGCCGATATTTGATCCCTCGACGCGGTCCGAACGACGCCGGAACGGACCGTCTTGGTGCTTGGCTTCTGTCAGTATGAATCACTTGTGGGACAGAACCAATACTTGGGGCCCGGGTTTTTTCACAACCCCGGGACCGACCGGTGCCCGAAGAGGCCCTTCTAGTAGGCGACCAGCTTGCGAACAGCCGCGGCGATCTTGGTGGCGTCGGGCCGGTAGGCGTCCTCCAGGGGAGGGCTGAACGGGACGGGCGTGTCGAGGCCGCCCAGCCTGGTGACCGGGGCGTCCAGCCACTCGAAGCACTCTTCTGAGATGCGAGCGGAGATCTCGGCGCCCACGCCGGCCAGCCGGTTGGCAGAGTGCACCACCAGCGCCCGGGAGGTGCGGGCCACGCTCTCGGCCACGGTGGGGAAGTCGAGAGGCTTGAGGGAACGCAGGTCCACCACCTCCGCCTCGATTCCCTCCGTGGCGAGCGTCTCAGCGGCGGTCAGAGCCTGGGAAACCTGGGCGCCGTAGGAGACGATGGTGAGATGTCGGCCCTCTCTGACCACCCTGGCCTTGCCGATGGGCACGAGATGCTCGCCGGTGGGCACCGGTCCCCGGAGTGAGCGGTAGAGTGGCTTGGCCTCGAAGTAGATCACCGGATTGGGGTCTCGCACCGCCGAGCACAGAAGTCCCTTGGCGTCGGCGGGATTGGAGGGCGCCACCACCTTCAGGCCGGGGGTGTGGACGAACCAGGCTTCGGGGTTCTGGCTGTGGAACGGCCCCGAGCGGATCCCGCCGTCCGACGGCGCCCGGATCACCCAGGGCACCGCTCCTCCGAAGCGGTAGTGGATGGTGGCCGCGGACTGGACGATGGAGTCGAATCCCGTGGAGATGAAGTCGGCGAACTGCATCTCGATGATGGGACGCAGACCCATCAATGCCATGCCGGTGGCCATGCCGATGAAAGAAAGCTCGGCGATGGGGGTGTTGAGCACCCGCCGGTCTCCGAAGCGGGCGGCCAGACCCTGGGTCACCTTGAAAGCGCCCCCGAAGTCTCCTCCCACGTCCTCGCCCAGCACCAGGACCTCGGGGTCCCGTTCCATCTCGTGGGAGATGGCGTCCGAGATGGCCTGCAGATAGGTGATCTCTCTCATGCGTAGACCCGTTCGGTGACGGTTCCCGGATCGGGCCAGGGGGCGGCTTCGGCTTCGGCCACCGCCGCGTCGATCCGGGTCCGCGCCCCAGCGTCTATCTCGTCCAGCAGGGCGTTGTCGGCCACGCCCTCTTCGATGAGCCGCCGCCGATGGATATCCAGCGGGTCGCGGGCTTTCCAGTGTTCGAGAAGCTCTCGGGGAACGTACTCGGCGCCGTCGTGGATGGCATGTCCCAGAATACGCATGGTCCCGGCTTCGATCACGGACGGTCCGCCGCCTTCCCGGGCTTGGTCGACCGCGGCTTTGATCGAGCGGTACATGGCCTCCACGTCGTTTCCATCCTGGCGGTGGGCGGGAAGTCCGTAGGAAGCCGCCCGCTCGGCCAGGTCGAAGGCGGCCATCTGCTGGTCGAGAGGGGTGGAGTAGGCGTATTGGTTGTTCTCGATGACCAGCACCAGGGGCGCTTTGTACAAAGCGGCCATGTTCAGCGATTCGTGATATGGGCCCGTGCAGGTTCCCCCGTCGCCCACCACGGTGAGCGCCACCCGGGGCTCACCCCGGTATTTGAAGGCCATCGCCATCCCCAGGGTCAGGGGGAGCTGTTGGGGAATGTGGGAGACGTACCCGATGATCCCCAGGCTCAGGTCGCCCATTCCGTGCAGATTCGCATCCCTTCCCCGGCTGGGGCCGGTCTCTCTTCCCAGCAGGTTGCCGAACACCCGGGCGGGGGTCATTCCCCTGACCAGATAGGCGCCGACGTCACGGTGCATGGGCGCGATTGCATCCTCGGGGCCGAGCGCCATTCCCATCGCCACGCTGATCGCCTCATGGCCCCGTCCGCTGAAGGTCCCTCCCAACCCTCGTCCCTGCTTCCACATGTCCACCATGGTGTCGTCCAGGGTGCGGGTGAGGCGCATCCACCGATACAAGTCGATGCGCAACTGGTCGGAGAGGCCGCTTCGAACCGATCCTGGCTCGGGTTTCTTCTCTGTTGTGAAAAACAAGGCCTGCCGGATCTGACTGCCGAGGGGGTCGTTCATTTCAGGAGGGTTCGTCCGAGACGGCGGGAGGTGATTGCCAGACCCACCGCTCCCATGGCCACCAGCACCGCGGCGTGCCCCGTAAGCGTCCAGTCAAAGGTTCCCAGGGTGAAGGCCCGCAACAGTTCCGTTCCGTGATAGAGGGGAGAGATCTGCATTATGGGTTGTAGGAAGGAGGGGTACACACTGAGAGGATAGAAAGTTCCCGAAAACAGGAAGAGGGGCAGGATCACCAACTGGATCATGTCGAAGTCATGCCAGGTGCGCATGAAGGTGACTGCCGCGAACCCGGCGGCGGAGAAGGCGAACCCGATTAGCAGAGCGCCGAGGATGGCGACCGGCGCCCAGAGCGAGGCGCTGAGCCCGATCATGTACATCAGCGTCAGGAATCCGCAGGCATAGATCGCGGCGCGCAGTTGTGACCAGAGGATCTCCCCCACGGCTATGTCCGCCACCCGCATGGGGGTGGACAAAATCGCGTCGTAGGTGCGGTTGTAGTGAAGCTTGAAGAAGATGGGGAAGGTGGACTCGATGATCGCTCCGTTCATGGCGGACGCCGCCAGAAGACCCGGCGCCACGAAGGTGGCGTAGCTGAGGGTGAGACCCCCATCGGTGGTGACTTCTCCTACGAAGTTCCCCAGCCCGACTCCCACCGCCAGCAGGTAGAAGACCGGCTCGCAGAATCCGGCGATGATCACCATCCAGATGCGCTTGTATACCAGCATGTTGCGCTGGAGAAGTCGACCCGCGCCCTTGGTGGGGCGGGACTGGGGCGGAAAAAGCCTGGCCAGCAGGAGACTCACAGGTTGAGCTTCTTTTGGAGTTGCCGGGAAGCCGCCCACCATCCGAGGACCGTGACCACCGCCAGATAGCCCACCTCCACCCAGACCGAGAGGGTGAGGGGCGTTCCCAGGGTGACAAACCGGCACAGTTCCACGCCGTGCCAGACGGGGCTCAGCAACGCCAGGGGTTCGAGGTAGTCGGGGAGCTGTTCGGTGGGGAAAAAGGCGCCGGAGAACAAGAACAGGGGGATGAGGGCGAACCGGAACAGGGCGATCATGGTGGAGTCCTCCTTGAACCAGGCGGCCAGGGCGGCCATGGGAGAGGCGAACGCCATGCCGGTCAGCACCGCCGTCGGAACCGCGCTCAGACCCTTGTCCAGGGGCGCGGCGCCGAATGCCCAGATCACCACCGCGAAAACGGTCGAGGCGAACACGAGCCGGATGACTATCCAGATCATCAGGCCGTTCAGGATGTCGTTGGTGGTGATGGGAGTGGAGATCTGCGCCCAGTAGTGCTTGCGCCACTTGATACCGGTCCGCACCGGCCAGGAGGATTCGGTGATGGCGGTCTGCATGGCGGAGGCGGCCATCAGTCCCGGGGCGAGAAAGGCCAGGTAGCCGGCGCCTCCGAGAGCCTGGTCGGCGGACCGGTCGATCAGGGATCCGAGGCCCACTCCCATGGCCAGGAGGAAGAGGATGGGGCGCATCCAGGTGGTGATCACCGTCCCCCGCCAGGTGCGCAGGTAGAAGCGGTACTCGGCCTCGACGATGAGCAGCGCCCGGGGAGTGGTCATTCGATGAGTTGGCGGCCGGTGAGCCGCAGAAAGACGTCTTCCAGGGTGGAGCGGCGGATCAGGGTGGAGACGGGATGTACCCCCTGGTTGGCGAGGTAGGCGGCGACCTCATCCGCGTTGTGGGTGTAGATCATCACCTGATCGGGAAGGTCCTCGGTGCGTTCGGCCACCTTCTCGATGATGGGCATGGCCTGGCGGCGGGCGTCGGCCTCGAAGCGCATCTCCAGCACGTCCCTGGTGGAGTAGCGCTCGATGAGTTCTCTGGGCGATCCCTCGGCGACGATCCGCCCCTTGTCCATCACCACCAGCCGGTCACAGAGCTGCTCGGCCTCGTCCATGTAGTGGCTGGTGATGATCAGGGTCACCCCTTCCCGCTTGAGTTGGTTGAGGCGGTCCCAGACCACATGACGGGCCTGGGGATCGAGACCGGTGGTGGGTTCGTCGAGGATCAACATGTCGGGCTGATTGATCAGTCCGCGGGCGATGATCAGCCGCCGCTTCATGCCCCCCGACAGGAAATCCACCCGATCGTCGCGCCGCTCGGTGAGTTGCACGAACTCCAGCAATTCGGCGGTTCGACGGTCTATCTCGGCGCGTTTCATGTGGAAATAGCGTCCGTAGGTGAGGAGGTTCTCATAGACCGAGAGTTCCCGGTCGAGATTGTCCTCCTGGGGGATGACTCCCAGGCGCCCCCGGATTTTTACCCCGTCGGTCATGGGATCCATCCCCAGCACCCGCAGGTACCCCGCGGTGGGAGGCGAGACTGCGCCGATCATCCGCATGGTGGAACTCTTGCCCGCTCCGTTGGGTCCGAGAAAGCCGAAGGCCTCGCCCGCTTCGATTTCGAAGTCGATGTTGTCCACTGCCGTGAATTCCCCGAACTTCTTGCTCAACCCCCGTCCGATAACCAGCGATTCGACCATTCGGAATAGGCTACCCGCGGCGAACGGGAGACGGGTCTTCTTTGGTCGGGCGGCTCCGGCCTCTGTCTCCTCAGCCCGATAAACCTAGGTCGCGAATTTCGCCAAGAATCTCTTTTCCCGCTGGGCCCACCCCCGCCTCCACCTTTCCGTCGGTCAAAACGCGCTCCGCCAGTCCCCTGGAGGGGCGCCCCTTTGAGAAATATGATCCCTGGCAGTGACCCTCACGACGCGTCTCTGTGGGTCACGTAGGTGTTTGATCGGCTGGAGACAATGTGGCATGGTGGTGGGACAAAGTCAAGCTCCGGGACCGGGTTTTTGCCTGTGTCCCGGAATTTTCTCAGGTGGAAGATTCGATGTGGACCGGGTCGCCGACCCGGATGATTCCGCCTTTCACCACCTGGGCGGCGATTCCGGCTCTTCCGGCCAGTGCTTCTCTCGCCCGGGGGCCGACTGTCTGGTACATCCGCTCACAAGGCGGGCACTCCCGCCATACAGACAGGGTCGCTTCGCCGAGATGAATCAGGGTCCCGGTGGTGCGGGGGAGGCGATCAGCGTCCACTGTGATGTTGCGGCGGGTGGCGCCGGGAGGGATGCCGTACCCCAGTTGGGCGGCGGCCTTATCCAGTTCTCCCTCAGCCACCACCGTCACATTGCGGGTGGTGCCCAGGTAGCGGTCGCCCTCCAGGCCTTTTCCTTCTACCGCCCGCACCTCGGTGACTTCCCGCAACTCCGACCGGTGGAGGGAGGCCAGGTGGAGATGGGTTACCGAGGGCACTTGTCTAGCTGCAGCCGAGAGAAGCCCCGCAGTTGAGGCAGCGATAGCAACTCCCGTTGCGAACCGTCATATGCCCGCATTCGTCGCACATGGGAGCGTCTCCCATCATCTTGCTGAGGGCGATCTGCGCCGAAGAGGCCATCATGGCGGTCCCTCCCCCTTGGGGAAACATCTCCGATATCAAATCGGAGGCGGCCGGGGAGTCCACGAACTGGGCGGCCGCTTTCATCGCATCCAGGTTGTCCTCCTCTCGGGCAGCGGCCAGGGGCAATTGCTGTCCCAGGTCGCTCACCGCCGGATGGGGCTCCTCGGGAAGCTCTCTCGGCTCCTGGGTTCTGACCTGACCCAGGTCTTCACGTTCGAGATATTCGATGGCCAGAGCCCGGAAGATGTAATCCACCATGGAGGAGGCCATCTTGATGTTGGGATGATTCTGCACCATTCCCCGAGGTTCGAAGGTCTGGTACATGAAGGTCTCCACGAACTCCTCGAGCGGCACTCCGTATTGGAGGCCTTTTGAGACCGCAATGGCGAAACAGGAGAGGATGCCCCGTAGAGTGGCGCCCTCCTTGGCCAGGTCGATGAACAACTCCCCGAGCGTGCCGTCGCTGTATTCGCCGGTGCGGATGAACAGCTTGTGACCGCCCACCCGGGCTTCCCGGGTCCAGCCTCGCCGACGGGAAGAAAGCAGGAACCGGGGAGGTTTCATGCCATGGGAATAGGCCTGGGAGGGGGAGGTCCCCTCCGGGAGGGGACCGTAGGCCAGTCGCCGCTCGATGCTGATCGCCTCCTCAAGCTCCGGTTCGCCCTCCCCGGCGGAGTCGTCGCTGGCCGACGAGAGAGGCTGGGAGGCCTTGGAGCCGTCCCGATAAAGAGCGATGGACTTGAGTCCCAGTTGCCAGGACAGGTGGTAGGCGTCCCGGATGTCGACGGTACTCACCTCGTTGGGCATGTTGATGGTCTTGGAGATAGCGCCGGAGATAAACGGCTGGGCGGCAGCCATCATCCGGATATGCCCGTTGTGGTGGATGAACCGCCGGCCGTGGCGACCATTGCGGTTGGCGGTGTCGAACACCGGCAGGTGCTCTTCGGTCAGATGGGGAGCGCCTTCGATGGTCTGACGGCCGCAGACATAATCACCGGCCGCTTCGATCTGTTCGGCGCTGAAACCCAGGAATGCCAGAAGGTCGAAGTCGAGCCGCTGGGACTGGGCGGGCTCCACCCCCAGACGCCGCAGAGTCGGTTCGCCCACCGCCAGCACATTGAAGGCGTGCCGCAGCTCGAACATCTCGGGAAGGGACGCCTCGATCCGATCCAACTCGTCGTCGGTGAAACCATGGGCGCGGAGGCTCCGCCGGTTGATGTGGGGAGCGCCCGCCAGGGACGAGGTCCCCATCACATAGTCGATGATGTCTCGCCTCTGCTCGGGCGAGTAGCCAAGAGCGTCGAGAGCCGGCCCCACCGACTGGTTGACGATCTTGAAATATCCGCCTCCCGCCAGCTTCTTGAACTTGACCAGAGCGAAGTCGGGTTCCACCCCGGTGGTGTCACAGTCCATCAGGAGGCCGATGGTGTTGTGCGAGACGAAGCCGTTGGCCACATAGGTGACGTTTTCGGGGACCGAAAGGTCGTAGGTCCACTGCTCCTCGCCCAGATCAGCGCTCTCCACCCGGTCGTAGAAGTAGTTGAGCAGCCGACCCAGTCCAGCATCGGCCGTGCGATAGAAAAGCTCTTGGGCCGAGCGACGGGACACCATTCCGTTTTTCGCCAGGGAAGCCAACATGGCGCGCCGCAGGCGACCGTTTTCGGGGATCAACCGGTCAACCAGGGAGCGCGGCGCAGGGATGCGGTCGTGTCGCGCGGCCTGGGCGATGTTGGTCGAGACCAGGGCAGCCTGCTTGCGACCGCTCATGAAACCGATCTCGTCGGCAAAGCGCGCCGAATATCCCAGGTTGAGGATACGCAGCACGGCTACGGGTAAGTTGCCCCAGCCGGGCATGGTCATCCTGCGGGTGGTTGGATACCCGATCGCCAGCAGGAGCGACTGGAGGTCGCGGCTGAACTCGGTCGAGGTGGTCGACCAGCTCGGATAGCCGTTTGTGACCGTGCCGTCGGCCTCGAACAGGGCCCTGATGAACGACCGGTAGGTCTCGGGGTCGTTGGAGGCGAGTACCGCGTCGGGAATCCGCGGCTGCCAGCCCTTGCCGTAATGCCCCTCGGTCGGTGCGGACTTGGCGAACCCACACGCCTCCCACCACACGGTCAGGGGGACCGAGTGGAACGCCAGCTCGGAATAGCCGGTTTTCTCGGTGAGGTGGGCCTCGAGATTGAAAAGCTCCTTACCGAGCGCCCGGAGCCGCTCCGCCACCTCGAAATCCCCGGCGGTGACGCACAGGCGCAGTCCCTTGGCGTGAAGAGATCCATCTCCCATGAAATAGCCGACGAACTCGGCCAGTTCGGGGCGCATCGTCCTCGGAACCGTGGTCGTGAAGTCCCCCGTCCAATACATTTCACCCAAGGGGGGCAGGGTCACCTTGCGGGACTCTCCTACCAGTTGGTTCATCTGTAGGGGAATCAAATCGCCGGCCGCTATTTCGCCGAATCTCTTCCAGCCCCAGTCACCGGTGTCGGGATCCACTACCTTGATCCGGTGAGTGGGCGTGCCCTGGATGCGGTATCCGCGGCCGGTGTCCACCGTCACGACCGGCTCCACGCCGTTGACGTAGAAGCGGGTCGCCGTCTGGGGGCCCTCGTCGGTTCCGACGGAGATGCCGAGGTCCTGCCACCGGGTGCCTTCGGGGTCGCCGAGAGAGCCCAGCCGGACCAGGCCTCGCTCGGTCGGGATGAGCGATCCACCTACCAGACAGCCTGTGGGTGCCAAAACGGTGGCCTGGGCGTTGCGGAAACCATGTCGGGTACCCAACTCCAGGGCGGAGTCCCAGACCTCGCGGGCGGCTTGTGACAGGTCCAGGGGGCAGAGGCGATTGCTGAATCCGGCCACTGCCTGGGAGATACCCTCGTACTCCGAGGAGGGAGCGTCGTAGGCGGCGCGCCGATGGTTGCGGATCACCCGCAACATGGATTCGCGGTTTTCCTCATAGCGGGGGAAGGGCCCGGTCACCGAGGCGATCTCCGCGGAAGTAGCGTAGGAGTGTCCGGTGAGAATGGAAGTGAGCGCTCCGGCTATGGCCCGGCCCCGGGGGGAGTCGTAGGGGATTCCCTTTCGCATCAGGAGCGAACCGAGGTTGGCGTAGCCAAGCCCCAGGGTTCGGTAGTCATAGGAACCCTGAGCGATGGCTTCGGAGGGGAAGTGGGCCATGGTCACCGAGATCTCCAACACCATCGTCCAGAGGCGGATGGAGTGCAGGTAGCCGTCGATGTCGAATGCGCCGGTGCGGTGGTCGTAGAAAGAAACCAGGTTCAGCGAGGCCAGATTGCAGGCGGTGTTGTCCAAAAACATGTATTCCGAGCACGGGTTGGAGGCGCGGATGCGACCCCCCTCGGGGCAGGTGTGCCACTCGTTGATGGTGGTGTCGAACTGCACTCCCGGATCGGCGCATGCCCAGGCCGCCTCGGCGATCTGGTTCCAAAGATGCCCGGCGGAGACGGTTTTCATCACCCGCCCGGTGGTGCGCTCGGTCAGACGCCAGTCGCCTCCGGTCTTCACCGCCTTGACGAAATCGTCGGTTACCCGCACCGAGTTGTTGGAGTTCTGCCCCGAGATTGTGGCATAGGCTTCACCGTTGAAGTCGGCGGGAAAACCGCCCTCTTGTATCAAGATACGAGCCTTTTCCTCCTCCGCCTTCTTCCAGTTGATGAACTCCTCGACATCGGGATGGTCGATGTCCAGGATCACCATCTTCGCCGCCCGCCGCGTGGTCCCTCCCGACTTGATGGCGCCCGCCGCCCGATCACCGATCTTGAGAAAAGACATCACCCCCGAGGAACTACCACCGCCCGACAGCTTCTCGCCCTCCGCCCGGAGATCGGAAAAATTGGAACCGGCCCCCGACCCGAACTTGAAAATACGTGCCTCCCGAAGCCACAGGTCCATGATCCCCCCCGGGTTGACCAGATCATCCTCGACCTTGAGAATGAAACAAGCATGCGGTGCAGGACGAGAATAAGAGTCGGGAGAGACGGCCAACTCATCGGTATCGGGGTCGACGTACCAAAAGCCCTGCGCCGGGCCGGTCAGCCCATAGGCCCAGTTGAGGCCGGTGTTGAACCACTGGGGAGAGTTGGGGGCGCCCATCTGGTGACAGAGCATGTACTTGATCTCGTCCTCGAAAGCCTGGGCGTCCTCGGGAGAGTCGAAATACCTATGCGTCTCCCCCCACCAACGCCAAGTGCCCGAGAGCCGGTCGAAGACCTGGCGGGCGGAGCGCTCCGAACCGAGCTGGGGTTGGCGGTTTTCGTCGAGCAGGGGCCCGTTCTCATCGGAGAGGGGCACCCCGGCTTTGCGGAAATATTTGGAGACCATGATGTCGGCCGCTACCTGCGACCAGTCGGCGGGCACCTCGGCGTCCCTCATCTCGAACACCACCGACCCATCGGGGTTGGTTATCCGAGAGTCCCGCTTCTCCCAGGTCAGGGTCTCATAGGGATCCTCGCCGATACGCGTGAAGCGCCGGTCTACCTTGAGTCCCTTACTCATTTGCCTGCCTTCTCCTAGTCCTTAGATTTCAGTCATATGGCCCACCGGGGGATTCCCCGGATCGCCCTCCATTGGGGAATTACATTAATGTAACACTCCTCCTAGAGCCGGCCAAGCCTTTCCCGTCGGGGGACTGGAGCCAAGAACACCCAGGTCAGATCGAATTCTGGTGTGCGCAGATCCACGACGTGGACGGTCGGCTCCCAAGCCGTTTCCCTACTCTATATGCCGTTCTACCTGGGATTTGTCTCAAACGAGCTTGCTATACTGGCAATGTGTAAAGCGCCGGTATTTTTTCACAAGGTTGGCTATTTTTTCGCGATCTATGGGCGAGTAGCAACGCTTGCGTTTTAGTATCAAAATCGCCGTTATACCAAGTAGATGACAACCTCTCTATGACCGGAGAGTAACCATGGGACAGGCCAAGAAGACGGAAACCAATTCTTCTAGGAAGAAACGGGTTCTGATTGCTTTGTTCGTGGCCGTGGCTTTGAGC
Source organism: Acidimicrobiia bacterium (assembly GCA_965261135.1). Lineage (GTDB taxonomy): Bacteria > Actinomycetota > Acidimicrobiia > Spongiisociales > ZC4RG35 > Bin76. The sequence goes on along the minus strand of OZ253443.1, from coordinate 1,914,525 downwards.
CTTGTGGCTTACTCGCTCTTCGATTCTCTGAGCCAAACGGATCGGGATACTCCGAGTGACCAGCGGTCCGAAGTTGCCCTGGAGGACCCTGGAACCCCCACCACCGTTACCACGGCTGCTCTTGGCTCCGATGCCGAGACGGACGCTGTTCCATCGACGACAACCACGACTCATCCACCCACCACCACGACTTCTCCGCCCACCACGACCACGACCGCTGCGTCTGAAGTCACCACCACCGAAACGACAGTTCCCTCCGCTGATGGAACGGAGACCACCGACTCCGGCGAGGAGGATGATGGGACCCAAGAGGAGAAAGAACAGAGCGCCGACACAGGTGAGGATGTCGAAAAAGGTGGTCTTGGATACGGTTTGGGTGACGAAGTCAGGTATTACGACCCTGATCCTGCCGGTAAGAACGTCGACGTGGGTCTGGATGGGGACAGCAGTGACGAGAAGGGAGACGGGGGACAGGGTGGTGGCAAAGGCAGCACAGGTAACCAAGGCGGGAGTGGCGGCCAGGATACCAAAGATGAAGGGAGTGAAGGAGATGGTGAAGATGATGGACAGGAGGATGTGCAGATAGACAACACGGTGGATGAAGGAGATGGTGAAGATGATGGACAGGAGGATGTGCAGATAGACAACACGGTGGATGAAGGAGATGGTGAAGATGATGAGCAGGAAAAGGTACAGATAGACAACACGGTGGATGAAGGAGATGGTGAAGATGATGAGCAGGAAAAGGTACAGATAGACAACACGGTGGATGAAGGAGATGGTGAAGATGATGAGCAGGAAAAGGTACAGATAGACAACACGGAAAACGACGAGAATACGGGGAACGACGGGGACACCGGGAGCAGTGGGAGCAGTGGGAGCAGTCGGGGCGGTGGGAGCAGTGGGAGCGGTGGGAGCAGTGGGAGCGGTGGGAGCAGTGGGAGCAGTGGGAGCAGTGGGAGCAGTGGGAGCAGTCGGGTCAGTCGGGCCGGCGGGAATGGTGGGGGCGGCGGGAACGGCGGGAACGGCGGGAACGGCGGGAACGGCGGGAACGGCGGGAACGGCGGGAACGGCGAGAACGGCGAGAACGGCGAGAACGGCGAGAACGGCGAGAACGGCGGGAACAGTATTGAGGAATGCGAATTCGACCCGGAGGATGAAGATCCTGTGTGGGACACCTGTGTAAATGACCGGGGCTATTGGAGTGGTGTGCGGTCCTATTGGAGGACGGTGACCATGACCAGTAATCGCTGCGATTTGATGGACGCACCGCATAGGCACGATCTAGAGACCGGCGATTCAGGGAGCGTCGGTTACTACCTCTATTTGGGACCCCTCAAGAAAGACAACGGGACCTGGGGTCTTGAGAGGGGGCTGTGGGGACATAGGCACCTGACAAACAACGGCATCGTATGGTGGTGGTGGATACACGAATCCTCTCCGATAGGGAATCTTCACCCCACTTGTGTGCACGATCACACCGATCACGACTAGCCGGGAGGTCCGGACACCGGAGGACCCTCCTTAGCTCCATTCCGGCCAAGCGATCCGAAGAGAGAGTTCCTTTAAGTGTCCGTGAATCCACGCGGTCCTGGATCCACCGGTTTTGCGAAGGGCAGGCCACCGCACTGGTGATGCTCCTATGTTTTGCAAATCGGGTTTGGGGGGGTGGTGAGCCATGTTTGGTATCGGGTGGCGAGGTGGTGGTTGTGGTAGAGGCCTCGTTCGAGTTGTGAGAGGCTTGTTGGGTGGGCTTGTAGGGCTGTGGCGGCCTGGACGAGGGTGGTGTGGGTGTTGTGGCGTAGGCAGCGGAGATGGGCGCCTGAGGGTGTTTGGTGCGGGTTGGTCAACAGTTGGTAGACCTGGCGGGCTATGTACCGTTTCAGACAGCGGATGATCTCTTTTCGGGTTTTGCCTTCCGCTTGTCGTCTTTGGGCGTATTCGATGGTGCGGGGGTCGGTGCGTAGCCGTATTGTGGCTATTCGCCAGAGGGCGTTGTTGGCTTGGCGGTCGCCGCCGCGGTTGAGCCGGTGGCGCACGATGGGTCCCGAGGACGCTTGGACGGGACTGGCGCCGCATAGGGCGGCGAACGACGCTTCGGAGGTGAGGCGGTGGGGGTTGTCTCCTGCTGTGACCAGGAGGGTGGCTGCGGTTTCGGGGCCGATCCCAGGAGCGGCCAGCAGCGCCGGGTTGGCCCGGGCGCAGAGTTGTTTGATTTCGGTGTCGAGTTGTTGGATCTCGGCGGTGAGTGCCTGATGTCGGCGGGCCAGCAGACGCAGTGTTTTCTTGGCATAGGCGATAGTGGTCTGGGCTGTGCCGGGACGAAAAGCGGCGCAGACCTTGACACGGGCTCTGGGGGACAGTCCCCCTAGTTGGTGTTTGACCTGGTCGGGAGCGGTGACCACCAGGGCGTGGATCTGGTTGATGGCCTGGGTCCGGGCCTTGATCGCCGAACGACGAGCCACAGACAGCATCCTGATTGCTTCGACTGGTCCGTTGCCGGTTTTGGGTGTCCCGGTGGCCTGTCCGCTGAGGACAGCCCGGGCCGCTCCTTGGGCGTCGGTGGCGTCGGTCTTACCGAACCGGCGGCGCAGTTGACGGTTGGGACGGTTCACTTCCGCCACCTCGACACCGATGCTCATGAGGTGGCGGGACAGGCCGGCGCCGTAGCTGCCGGTGCCCTCTATCCCGACCTGGGCCACTTGACCCCAGGATCCCAGCCAGTCGCCCAGTTGTTCATAGCCGGTGACATCGGCTGGGAACGGAGCCGAGGCCAACACTCGACCGGTGGCATCCACCACCGCGGCGACATGGGTATCACGGTGGGTGTCAACCCCACCGAACACAATCCGATCATTCTCTGACACGAGCCTCTTCCTCCTTTAAAGGTAGAATCCGTTTCTGTTCTCCCTGACCCGAAAAAGCGGTGGACGGACCACTCATGTGGCAAGAGCAAGGCTCCTATCAGGTCACACCGCCCTGTCGGGAGAGCACCGCCCCTAGGCCGGAAGCAGGCCGACAGATCGAAACAAAGGCACAAACCGGCCAGGTAGGTGTCGAGTCAGACCCGCCCCGGCCTAGGGGCACCTATAAGTATGAGTGATTTCAGGCAATCCTCGGTGGGCAACGGAGTTCATGGAGGGCCGCGACGTCCGGTTCGACTGATCGTAACCTGGTATCTGGCTCCACAAGAGATAGTCTGCCCGGCAAACCTCCGATTGTGTCCATGCGCTGGTTTCGGACTTCGGCGAAAGGCCCGGAGAGATGGGATCCGGTGGGGTATAGACTAAGAAGCTGATGTTCTTCCCGGTAGGCGCCAACCGCCAGCAACAACGGCCTCGTCGACGTCGCCTCGTTTGGGTGATGATGGGGATCGCTGTCATCTACGGCATCTTCACGGCCTTGTCACGGGTATGGACCGACTACCTGTGGTTCAGTTCGGTGGACCAGACGGGAGTCTGGTGGGTACGGTGGGTGTGGCTGGCCGCGTTGGGGCTGGTGGGCGCGATCGTCGTTTTCCTGGTGATCTGGGCCAACATGCGGCTGGCCCGCTACCTCTCTGTGCGGTACGCATCGTTCAGCACGGTTCCCGAGGACCAGGCGGTGGCGCAGGTACGACAGGCTGTGAGCACCAGAGTGCGGACGCTGGAATGGGCGGCGGCCATCGGCGCCGTGGTGATTCTGGGCCTGGGAGTGTCCGCCTGGCGCGACCTGGTTCTGCTCTTCTTGAACTCCGAACCATTCGGCGTCACCGACCCTCAGTTCGGTTTGGACCTGGCGTTCTACATGTTCCGGCTTCCGCTCTGGTCGACCATGGTGAGTTGGCTGACCGGGGTGGCGATTGCCGCTCTGGTGACCGTGGCGGTGAGTTACTTTGCGCTGGGGGCTGTCAAATTCCCGGTGCGCCGGCTCCCCAGATTCGACACCCAGGCCAAGGCGCATCTCTCGGCGCTGGCGGCGGTGATCGCCCTGCTGCGGGCGCTTTCCTATCGCATCGACACCTACGAGCTGCTCTACGCCAACAACAGCGTGTTCGGTGCTGGATACGCCGATATCAACGCCCGGTTGCCGGCTCTCAACCTGCTGATCGCTGTTTCGGTGTTCTCCGCGATCCTCTTCGTCATCAACATCTGGCGTCGAGGGTGGGTGCTGGTGGCGGTGTCGGTGGCGTCCTGGGTCTTTGTCTCCCTCGCGGCCGGGGTGGCCTATCCGGCCATCGTCCAGCGGTTCCAGGTCCAGCCCAACGAACTGGTCAGGGAGGGCCCTTATATAGAACGCAACATCAAGGCCACCCGAGCCGCGTATGGTCTGAACGAGGTGGATGTGCGACCATTCGGCGCCACCTTCGATCTGGATGCCGCCGATATCTCCCGGAATGCTTCCACTGTCGAGAACATCCGGCTCTGGGATCCCGATGTCCTCAACCGCACCTATCAGCAGCTCCAAGAGATCCGCACCTACTACCGGGTGGATCATGTTGACACCGACCGGTACCCGATCGGCGGAACCGACACTCAGGTGATGCTGGCGCTTCGGGAGTTGGACGAGCCCAACATCCCTGCCCAGGATTGGCAGAACCAGCGGCTGGTCTACACCCACGGGTTCGGGACGGTGCTGAGTCCCGCCAATGTGGTGGCCGTTGACGGCCAGCCCGACTTTCTGCTCAGCGACATCCCGCCCCAGACCACCGAGCCACTTCTGGAACTCACCGAGCCTCGCATCTACTTTGGTGAGACCTATGAGCGGGGTCGGCCGGTGATCGTGCGCTCCGGTACCGAGCCCCAGGAAATCGACTATCCCGCTGCCGAAGAAGGTGGGGGAGCGGCCGAAAACCGGTATGACGAATACAAGGGGGAGGCGGGGGTGGAGATCTCCGGACTCTTGCATCGGCTGGCGTTTGCTCTCCGCTACGGCGATCTGAACATTCTGATCTCCAGCCAGATCAACCCCGACAGCCGGGTGCTGATGCAGAGGAATATCCTAAGCCGGGTGGAGACGGTGGCGCCCTTCCTTGTGGCCGACTCCGATCCCTACTCGGTGGTGCTGGATGGCCGGATCATCTGGGTGGTCGATATGTACGCCATAAGCGAGAACTACCCGTATTCACAGCCGATCGGCGTGGGCCTCCGCGGCTTTGACACCGCCCGCCTCTCCAGCGTCTCCCAACTCCCCATCAAGGGGTTCAACTACATCAGAAACTCGGTGAAGGCCACGGTGGACGCCTTCGACGGGACCATCCAGTTGTACGTGGTGGACGAAGCCGATCCCCTGGTGGCTGCCTGGCAGAGGGTCTATCCGGAACTGTTCGTGGACGCCAGCGAGATACCCCAGGGCCTGCGGGATCATTTCCGCTATCCCCAGGACCTCTTCAAGATCCAGAGCGAGTTGTATCTCGACTATCACATGGTGGACGTGACGCAGTTCTTCCAGCGCAACGACGCCTGGTCGATCCCGTCCGACCCATCGACCATCCGCCGCATAGAGTTGCTGCGGGGTGACCTGGTCGGCGGACTGGAGGGGACCATCGTCCAATACCTCCGGGAGATGCTTCCCTACTACCTGTTGATGACCCTTCCCGGAGAAGATGACACCTCCTATGTGCTGCTCCAGCCCTACAACCCTCTGGAGAAGCCCAACATGTCGGCTTTCCTGGTGGCCGACTCCACCCCCGAACGATACGGACGGCTGCTTGACTACCGGATGCCCCAGGGGTCGCTGGTGGAGGGCACCGGTCAGGTGGGCAACCGGATCGACCAGGACGATGAGATCTCCCAGCAGTTCACCCTCTGGCGGGGTCAGGGATCGTCGGTGGTGCTGGGGGACATGCTGGTGGTCCCGGTCGACGAGTCGGTTCTCTACGTGCAGCCCGTCTATCTGGAAGCCGAACAGGGAGGGCTTCCCGAGTTCCGCCGGGTGGTGGTGGTGCACGGGGATGACATCGAATGGGACGACAGTCTGGAGGGGGCGCTGGCCAAGATATTCGGGTCGGCTGATTCGGTGGCTCCGGTCCCCGACGACCAGCCGGACGGAGAAGAGGCCGCTCCCGAGACCGATGAGACGGCGCCTCTGTCGCAGACGGTGAAAGAGTTGCTGTCCGAGGCCTCGGAGACTTTCGACCGGGCCAATGAGGCGTTGCGGTCGGGGGACCTGGCGGGCTACCAGCGGCTGATAGAAGAGGCCGCCGCACTGGTGGAAAGGGCGCTGAACACCTCCGGCTGAGGGGGAACCGGGTTGCGAACCGGGGAGCTTTCCTCTATGATGAGCCGACACACCGCGGGGTGGAGCAGTCAGGTAGCTCGTCGGGCTCATAACCCGAAGGTCGTGGGTTCAAATCCCACCCCCGCTACCAAAAAGGAATGGCCGGAAGCTAGTGCTTTCCGGTCCTATCCCATTTTCAGTGGGCTGTATCCCAATGTACTGGCTCTGGACCTGTCAAACGGATGTCAAACACTGATAGGACTCCGTCAGTTGACTGGCCATCGCAGAGTGTTGAGTCATCTCGGTCGCGATTTACGATCAAGTACGCGTGCTATGGTGGCGGCTCGGCCATAAGAAAAGTACGCCGCGTCTAGAGCGTTACACCTGGCGCCGGTTGTGCTGGAGGCGTTTTCTGTTGCGGGCGCGCACGCCGCCGTCGAGGAATACCTTGCGGAGGCGAATGGCGTGTGGGGTGACCTCAACGCACTCGTCATCGCCGATGAACTCGAGAGCCTGCTCAAGGGAGAAAATGCGGGGCGGGGTCAGACGAACGGTGTTGTCGGAACCGGCGGCACGGACGTTGGTCTGCTTTTTCTCCCGGCAGATGTTGACATCCATGTCCTCGGGGCGCGGGTTTTCGCCAACGACCATGCCTTGGTATACCTCATCGCCAGGGGCGACAAACAGCGAAGCCCGGTCCTGTAGGGAGGCCACGGCGTAACCGGTGACCGCGCCTAGGCGGTCGGCGACTATCGAACCCGAGTGACGGGTGCGAAGCTCGCCCAACCACGGGGTGTAGCCCTCGAACACGTTGGCCATGAGGCCGTTGCCCTGAGTCTCGGTGAGAAATTCGGTACGGAAGCCGATGAGGCCACGGGCTGCCACGACGTAGTCAAGCCGAACCCAGCCGGCGCCGTGGTTCGACATGTTCACCATGTTGGCTTTACGCTCCCCAAGGAGTTGGATTACGGGACCAACGAAATCCTCGGGGATATCAATGGTGAGGCGCTCGGTAGGCTCGTGGAGTCTTCCTTCGATGACGCGGGTGACAACATTGGGCTTGCCGACGGTCACCTCAAAGCCCTCGCGGCGCATGATTTCCACCAGCACTGCAAGCTGAAGCTCGCCTCGTCCCTGAACTTCCCAGGTGTCGGGTTGGTCGGTGTCCAATACTCGAATCGACACGTTGCCGACCAGTTCGGCATCAAGGCGGTTCTTGATGAGGCGGGCGGTGATCTTATCGCCGTCCAATCCAGCCATGGGAGACGAGTTGACACTCATTGTTATCGATAGGCTCGGCTCGTCCACTGTGATCACCGGAAGCGGAATGGGGTTGGAAAGATCGGAGATTGTTTCACCGATAGTGATATCGGCAATGCCGGAAATGGCGATAATCTCGCCGGCGCCCGCTTCTTCGGCGTCTACTCGGTCGAGACTCTCGGTGACATAAAGCTCGGTGATTTTGGCCGTGGTGGTGGTTCCGTCAGTACGGCACCACGCGACATTCTGCCCCTTCTTTATGGTGCCGTGCATGACGCGACACATCGCGATGCGGCCAAGGTATGGGCTGGAATCAAGGTTGGTTATCCAGGCTTGAAGTGGGTGCTCCGGATTATGCAGGGGCGCGTGAACGGTCTCGAGCAGTGTTTCGAACATGGGGCGCAGGTCGGTGCCCGGCTGCCGGGGATCGAGGGTTGCAGTGCCTCGACGAGCATTGGTGTAGACGATTGGGAAGTCGATCTGATCCGGGGTTGCGTCGAGGTCGAGGAACAGTTCGTACACCTCGTCCACTACTTCGGAGATTCGGGCGTCAGGCCGATCGATCTTGTTGATCACCAGCACGACGGGCAGCTTGAGCGCCAGCGCCTTGCGGAGAACGAAACGTGTCTGGGGCAGCGGACCCTCGCTCGAATCAACCAGGAGGAGGACCCCGTCGACCATAGTCAGGGCCCGCTCGACCTCGCCGCCGAAGTCGGAGTGTCCCGGCGTGTCGACAATGTTGATCTTGATCTCTTCGCCGCTGTCGCGAACGTAGCGGACCGCGGTGTTCTTGGCGAGGATCGTGATGCCCTTTTCCCTCTCGAGGTCCATTGAGTCCATGACCCGCTCGGCGACCGTCTCATTGGACCGAAAGGCGCCGGACTGCCATAACATGGCATCGACCAGGGTGGTCTTGCCGTGGTCAACGTGAGCGATGATCGCCACATTGCGCAGGTCCGGGCGCGTGACCAAATATGGGGATTCATCTATTGTGTGTCTCATCTGAAGGTGGTGCCGACCGTGTGTTGGATTTGCAGGCTCATCGGAATGAACTGAGTCGAAGACCCCGGGCGCGGCCAAGGGGTCTTGGAATCGGGGGTTCTCAAAAGCCTACCGGATTCGGAGAACCCGGCAGAATTGATTGGAGCACGCCATTCGCGGAGAGCGATCCCAATGGCCTCGGTGAGGAGGTGAGGTCTTATGTTGATCGGTATTCTGGCCGTGGTGACTATCGGAGCAGGCTCTTGACTTCAACGCAAATCCCGGGGACCGCCTTGCCGGTGGAGCGGCGGCGTTACGATCTCGACGCCTTGCGGGCGTTCGCCATGCTGTTGGGGGTGGGGCTACACGCCGCGTTGGCGTTTTTCCCGGCGCCCTGGTGGGTGCAGGACAGCACGTCCAGCTTCAACGGTCCCTATGACGAGTTCCTGTGGGCGGTGCATGGGTTTCGAATGCCGGTGTTCTTTTTGATGAGCGGATTTTTCACCGCCTTGCTGTGGCGCCGTCGCGGGCTGCGTTCGCTTCTGGGTCACCGTCTGCGGCGGGTGGCCCTGCCGTTGGCGATCGGTCTGGTGACTCTGATTCCGGTGGTGGACTGGGTGGGTGAGAGAGCCTTTGTTTCCCAGGCGGAAGCCTCGGTGGACAAGGGTGACATCTTCGCTCTGGTGTTCGTGGGATCCGTTACCGGGGTGGAGGAGTTGCTGGATCGGGGCTTCGATGTCGACGCGCGAAGCGAGCCGGGGGGCTGGACTCCTCTCCACGCCGCCGCTTTCACCGGCAACGCCGAGATGGTGGAGTTGCTAGTGTCTCGAGGCGCCGAGCCGGCGCCGGTCGCCTCCGCCTCGGAGGGCGAGACGCCGTTGGGGCTGGCTTTCCACTATGGGCATGAGGAGGCGGCCGATCTGCTGGTTGCCTACGAGAGAAGGGACCCTCTTCCCGAAGGAGTTCAGTGGTCTGATATTCCCGGTTGGGGGGAAGGTGCGGAGGAGTCGGGCGAAGACCGGCTCACCCAGATCGATCATCTGCATCATCTCTGGTTTCTGTGGTTTCTTCTGTGGTTGGTGGGGGGTTTTGCGATAGTGGCCGCCGTCGCGGATCGTCGGGGTCCCGGTCGAGGCGTTTGGCCGCGGAGGGTGATGTGGTTGATGATTCCGGTGACCATCATCCCGCAGTTGAGCATGGGTGATGGAGGCGCATATCCCATCTTCGGGTCGGACACCTCCGACGCCCTGCTGCCGATTCCCCATGTGCTGTTGTACTACGCCATCTTCTTCACGTTCGGGGCTCTGATGTATGGTCGGCGGGGCCGTAAGGGAAAGCTCATGGTTGACACTATCGGGCGGCCGTGGTGGCTGATTCTGTCAGTCTCGTTCCTGATCGTGCTGCCCGTTGGGCTGCATTTCACCTTCGTGGATTTCCAATGGCCCGTGGCGTCGGCGCTGCAGGTGCTCTACGCCTGGGGGATGTGCTTCGGTCTGATGGGGCTGTTCAGAATGTTGCTGCCCACCGAACGCCGGGGCGTCCGCTACCTCTCCGACTCTTCTTACTGGGTGTATCTCGTGCATCTTCCCCTGGTGATCGCAGCCCAGATGATCGTGGGCGATTGGAACCTCTACGCCGGCGTCAAGTTCCTGATGATCTGCGCCGCAGTGACGATCCTCTCGCTTCTCTCCTATCAGGCGTTCGTCCGCTACACCCCGATCGGCACTCTGCTCAACGGGAAAAAAGTCCGTCCACGGACGAGCTGACCGGCGAGATCACCACACGGGTTCGACGTTCAGGTCGGCCAGCAGGTGGCGTACCCGTTGTTCGAGATCGTCTCGGATGGGGCGGACTTGCTCCAACATCTTTCCGGACGGGTCGTCCACTTCCCAGTCGAGGTACCGCTTGCCGGGATAGATGGGGCAGGCGTCGCCGCATCCCATGGTCACCACCACATCGGCGGCCCGGACGATCTCGTCCGCCCAGGGCTGGGGAATCTCCCCCCGTATGTTGATGCCCTTCTCCATCATGGCCGACGTCGCGGCCTGATTGATGTCCCGGGCAGGCTCCGACCCGCCGGTGAACACGTCGACCCGGCCGCCCGACAACATGCGCATGAATGCGGCCGCTATCTGTGACCGCCCGGCGTTGTGCACGCACAGGAAAAGGACACTCGGGTTCAAAAGCGTGGGGCTGGTCTGAAGACGCACCACCGCCCGCAGCCGGCCGCGGGCGAACCGCTCGGCCAGGAGCACTATCCAGGTGGTGGTGGTGGCCTTCTCCATCAAGCGCTCCAGCGAGTCGGTCATGAAACGTTCGATGGTCTCGGTGTTGAGTTTGCCCCCGAACTCATCTCGCAGTCTTACCGCCGCCTGGCGGAGCAGGAGTTTTTCGTCGGTGGAGAGAACGAGGGGCACGGTTGATACTCCTTTGTTATTCGTTGGTCGATGTCCGGGTAGCGCCAATCAGCCGCTCCACACGGCGGGTGATCTCTCCGAAGGAACGCCGGAACGCGGCCAGGGTGTTTTGGGAGACCGGGTCGGGCACTGACCAGTGGAGCCGGGGCGCATCGAATCCGTGGCCCGATTCCCTGGCCCGGTCGCACACCGACACCACCAGGTCGGGGCGCCGGCCGACCTGCTCGTAACCTTTGGGAACGGCTCCGCTCAGGTCGATGCCCAACTCGGACGCCGCCTCCACGGCCCAGGGGTGGACCGACGGAGCGGGATGGGTCCCGGCGCTGAGTCCCAGATGGCCGGTCAGTGCCTTCCACAGTGCCGCCGCATATTGGGAGCGGGCCGAGTTGAGGACGCACACGAACAGCACGCAACGGGCCCCCAGCACGGGACTGGCCGCGACGTCCAACAGGCGGTGGGGGCGGAGAGAGACGTATCGCCGCCGCCCGTCGCCCTCGGAGGGACGGCGTTCGACCAGGCGGGCGCCTTCCAGAACCTTCAGGTGATGTGCCAAGAGGTTCCCCTCGACACCGGTGATCCTTCTGAGTTCCTCCACTCCCAGATCACCCAGCGCCAGAGCGTCCACCACCGCCAGCCGGACAGGATCGCCCAGCGCGGCGTGGAGACCGGCGCGTTCTTCCAGAGTCGACATCTAGATCAAAATATACTGATACAAAATCTCTTGATCAACATTCGGGGGAGGAAGTATTACTCCACCGAGTATCGCTTTTGTGGAGAACCTCTCTTCACATAAGATGCGAGGTTGCATGGTGAAAGGGACCGGGTGCTGGAACTGAGCCGACTCTCCAAACGTTACGGCGAAGTACAGGCCCTGGACGATTGCAGCTTCAGGGTGGAGCGGGGACGGATGCTGGGCTTTTTGGGCCCCAACGGAGCCGGCAAGACCACCGCCATGCGGTCCGTTTTCAATCTGGTGCGCCTTGATGAGGGATCGGTCAGGTGGAGGGGCAAGCCCGTGGGACAGTCGGAACGCTCGCGGTTCGGCTACATGCCCGAGCAGCGGGGTCTTTACCCGAAGATGAAAGTGGGCCGACAACTCACATATCTGGGGCGGATCCACGGCATGTCCACCACCGAGGCCGAGGCGGCCGCCGAGCGGTGGCTCGACGAGTTGGGGCTGTCCGACCGGATCAAGGACTCACTCGAGAAGTTGTCGCACGGCAATCAGCAGCGTGTCCAGTTGGCCGCCGCTCTCATTCACGATCCCGAACTGCTGGTGCTGGACGAGCCGTTCAGCGGTTTGGACCCCTTCGGGGTGGAGACCATGGGCAATGTGCTCAGGACCCGCGCCGCCGCCGGGGCGGCCGTGGTGTTTTCGAGCCATCAGTTGGACATGGTGGAGGATCTCTGCCAGGACGTGGCGATCATCAATCGGGGCAGAGTGGTGATGGCGGGGGAGGTGCGCCAACTCAAAGAGGATTCCCCGTATTGGGTGATCGAAGTGGAGATGAAAACCAGGGATACCGAGAGCCTCTCGAGGTTGGATTCGGTGGTCTCGCTGGACTTCGACGGTTATCGCCACCGGATAGTGGTGAGAAAAGGGGGAGATCTGAGTGATCTTGTGTCCAGGCTCGACCTGGGTGGAAACGTCCGCCACTTCACCTTCTCGGCGCCTTCGCTGTCGGAACTCTTCCGGGAAGCGGTGACCGCATGACCTCGTGGCAGGCGATCCGGCTGGTGATGGGCAGAGAGATGAGGGAGAGGTCCCGGTCGGGGGCTTTCATCGTTTCGCTGGTGATGGTCCTCTTGTTCGTGGCGGCCGGGCTGGTGCTTCCCATCATCTTCGCTACCAAGGACGTTCATTATGAGGTGGGGGTGCTGGGCGAAGGGAACCAGCCGATGATCGAGGCGGCGCTGGCGCTGGCCAACTACGAGGGAAGCGAGGTGGAGACCACCATCGAGGTGGTCCGCTTCGACTCGGAGGCCGCGGCTGAAAGAGCGGCCGACACCGACGAGGTGGACGGAGTGCTGGTGAACGGGAGCGAACTGGTGGTGCGGGGGGCGGACGGTGACGCCGGCAGCGATCTCGAGAGGCTCCTCCAGCGCGGCGCCCGCTCGGTCCAGATCGAGAGCCTGGTCGCCTCCGGAGAGGACGAGGTGGTCAGGATTCTCACCTCGGCGCCGCTGGGTGTGCGCTCGCTGTCCGGCGCCGAACCCGAGGAGAACGACAAACGGACGGTGATTGCCTTCGGCGGGCTGATGCTGATGTACATGGCGGTGCTGCTGTACGGCTCCCTGACCCTGACCGGCGTGACCGAAGAAAAAACCAACCGGGTGGTGGAGGTGCTGCTGGCCGCCTTCGAGCCATGGCAGTTGCTTACCGGAAAAATCGTGGGCATCGGGCTCTTGGGGCTGGCCCAGTTCGTGGGAACAGCGGTAGTCGCCTTGGTGGGCGTCCAGGTCACGGGTGTCTTCGATCTGCCGGAATTCCCGATCGACAGCATGCTCATACTGGTGCTCTGGTTCATTCTGGGGTATTCGCTGTACGCGGTGGCGTTCGGCGCGGCGGGGGCGCTGGTGTCCCGCCCGGAGGACGCTCAGAGCGTGGTGGCGCCCATCTCCGTGATCGCGTTGGCCGGCTTTTTCATCGCCTTCCAGGCATTGCAAGATCCCACCAGCACCCTGGCCGTGGTCACCACCTTCATCCCGCCGATCGCTCCCTTCGTGGTACCGGTCCGCTTCGCATTCCAGGCGATCCCGCTGTGGGAACTGGCGGTGTCGGTGGCGGTGATGACGATCACCCTCGTGGTAATGGTTCGCCTGGCGGGACGGGTGTACCTGGGAGGATTGCTGCGTTTCGGAAGCAAGGTCGGCATACGGGAGGCCTTCCGCTCGGCCGAACTCTGATGCTCGGGTGCGACCGGTCCATCTTTTCGTGTAATTTCGGTGGGAAGCCCATCGCCGATGTGAGGCCCCTCGCCCCGGATCGGACCCAAAGGAGCAGATGATGCCGTTCTCCGAAGAGCACCTGATGTTTCGCCAAGTTGTGCGCAGGTACGTGGAGTCCGAGATCAACCCCAGGGTCGAGGGGTGGGAAGCGGACGGGGAGATGCCCCTTCATGAAGTCTTCGGGCAGATGGCCGAACTGGGTTTCCTGGGCTTGGAATACGATCCCGAGTACGGAGGACAGGGAGCCGATCATCTGTTCACGGTGGTGCTGGCCGAGGAGTTGGGACGCGCCGACCATGGTGCGATCGGGATGGCGGTGGGCGTGCAGGTGGACATGGCAACTCCCTCCTTGCACGAACACGGATCAAAGGAACTCAAGCGCCGCTACCTGGCGCCGGCGCTCGGTGGCGAGATGGTGACCTCAATCGCGGTAACCGAGCCCGACGCCGGATCGGATGTGGCGGCCATCAAGACCCGGGCGACCAGAGACGGGGATCAGTGGATCATCAACGGATCGAAGATGTACATCACCAACGCTTTGCAGGCCGACTGGCTGTGCCTGCTGGCGCGGACCTCCGATGAGGGAGGATACGACGGAATGAGCCAGATCATCGTTCCCACCGACGTGGCCGGCTTCGAGGTCTCCAAGAAGCTCGACAAGCTGGGGATGCGGGCTTCCGACACCGGCCTTTTGACTTTCACCGACATGGCGGTCCCGGTGTCGAACACCATCGGCGTGGCGGGAAGAGGCTTCCATCAACAGATGTCACAGTTCGTGGTGGAGCGGATGTGGGCCGCCTATTCGACAGTGGGATCCTGTGAGCGGGCCCTGGAACGCACCGCCCAATATCTCAGGGAGCGGAAGGTGTTCGGCAAGCCGCTGCTGGCACAGCAGTACATCCAGTATCGGCTGGCCGAGCTCTCCGCCGAACTGGACCTGCTGCGCCATTACAACTACGCCACGGCCGAGGCGTACATGCGAGGCGAGGACCCCACCCGGTTCGCCACTATCGCCAAGCTCAAGTCGGGGCGGCTGGTGAGGGAGACGGCCGATTGGGTGATCCAGTTCCACGGGGGGATCGGCTACATGGAGGAGACCTGGACCGCCCGGTTTTTCCGTGACAGCCGCCTCGTTTCGATCGGGGGCGGCTCGGATGAGACGATGCTGGGGGTGCTGTCCCGCATCGACGGTTTCCAGGCATAGGAGAGATTCCCGTGTATGTTTTCGGAGATGACATTTCCGGATTCCAAGGAGGTTTCGAATGGGAGTGATAACCGGCCATCACCACACGGGGATACAGGTCACGGATCTGGAGAAGTCTTTGCGGTTCTATCGCGATCTGCTCGGGCTGGAAGTGATCTTTCTGTGGAACCGCCAGGCGCCCTACATCGAGGAGCTACTCGGGTATCCCGGTGTTGATATGCACGGGGCCATATTGCGGATGCCCAACTCCGACACCGTCCTCGAGATCCTGGAGTATCGCAACGTTGAGCGGAGGGCGATCGACCCTGCAACCGCTAACCCCGGCACAGCCCATGTCGCCTTCCGGGTGGATGACTGCGACGCACTCTATGAGAAGCTGACCTCACAGGGAGTCAAGTCGGTCTCAGCTCCTGTCACCCCCACCATCGGTCCCAACAAGGGGGGCCGGACGGTGTTGATGCTCGATCCCGACGGCTTTCGGATCGAACTCCTGCAGCCTCCCCGATGACGGGCAGCAAAGCACTTCTCACCGAGGCCGAGATTGTCGAACTGTTGGCTGCCCACCCGGGTTGGCGTCGAGACGGCGTCGTGTTGCGGCGCTCCTGTCAGTTCTCCGATTTCCGGGCCGCTTTCGCCTTCATGACCCATGTGGCGCTGATCGCCGAGCGCCTGTTCCATCACCCGGAGTGGTCGAATGTCTACAACCGGGTGGAGGTGGCCATCACCAGCCACGATGTGGGCGGGATAACAGCACGGGACCGCCGTTTCATAGAAAAGGTCGACGCCATCGGCTAGGTCCGGCTTGTGGCCAACCGCGGTGGCGCCATTTTTATCCTTGTCATGAGGTCGAGGAATGGGAAAACAGTCCTGGCTGCTGCTGCGGCTCTCGTTCTCCTGGTGTCGTGCGCGGGGGTACCCGACCCGGTCCGGATCGGAACCGAGGGTGCCTACCCTCCCTACAATTTCACCAACGACGAGGGTGAAGTCGTAGGGTTCGAGCGGGAATTGGGTGATGAGCTTTGCCGCCGCGCGAACCTCAATTGCACTTGGGTGCTTAACGACTGGGACAGCATCATCCCCAATCTGGTGGAAGGCGTCTATGACGCCGTCCTCGCCGGGATGGGCATCACCGACGAGCGGGACGAGGTGATCGATTTCACCCAGCCATACCTTCTGCCCAGCCCATCGGTGTATATAGCGCTGTCCGGCGCGTCCGACGAGGTGCTGAATGGCACAATCGCCGCCCAGGTGGCCACCCTCCAGGCCGGGTTCTTGTCCCAAGCGGGTGGTTCGCTGCTGGAATACGCATTGGCCGAAGAACTCGTTTCGTCGGTCCTGAGCGGCGAGGCCGACGCAGCGCTGGTCGATCTGGAGTTCGCCCAGGACAGCATGGCGGGATACGTTGGGAAGCTGACGATTCTCGGTCCAGAGGTGATGTTGGGCGGTGGGGTCGGCGTTGGGGTGCGGGAGAGCGACGGCAAACTGAGAGACAAGCTGGATCGGGCCATTGACGCTATGAAAGGTGACGGCTCGCTGAATGCTCTGATAGAGAAATGGTTCGGCCCCGATGCCCCTGTCTTTTGAGGCTGACCGGGACCGCCGTTTCATAGAAAAAGTCGACGCCATCGGCTAGGTCCGGTCGTGACCGGGTGGGACCTCCCGCGGTGGTACCTTAGAGCCGAGATACAGCATGCGATATGACCTGCAAACTCTCCGAGGGGATGTCCTGGGCGGTGTCACCGCGGCGGTGGTGCTCTTGCCGATGGCCCTGGCTTATGGGGTGGTGTCGGGCCTGGGCGTCATCGCCGGTCTGTACGGAGCGATCGCGGTCGGTTTTTTCGCATCCCTGTTCTGGGGAACGCGCGCGCTGATATCGGGTCCCACCGGACCGATGGCGGTGGCGATGGCGGTGGTGGTCGGGAGCTACGCGGACAATCTGACCGAGGCGTTCACGATCGTGATCATGGCGGGGGCGATACAGATCATTCTGGGAGTGGTCAAGATGGGTCGTTACGTGGCCTACACCCCGTATTCGGTGATATCGGGATTCACCTCGGGTGTGGGGGTGATCATCGTGCTGCTGCAGGTATTGCCCTTCCTTGGCGCATCCTCGCCGGGTGGAGGGACCCTGGGAGCCATCCGCGCCCTCCCGGCCGCCCTGGGGGAAGTCAACGTCCACGCATTGGCGATTGCCTTGGGGACTTTGATGGTGACGGTGGTGTGGCCAAAGAGACTCCAAAAGGCCTTGCCGCCCCCCCTGGCCGCCCTGATCGCGGGGACGCTCTTGGGAGTGCTGTTGTTGAAGAACGCTCCTCTCATCGGGGAAGTCCCCACCGGCTTTCCGGAGATGATCGACACTCACACCGTCCTCCAAAATCTGGTGGGTTCCTTCCAGCCGGCGTTGGTTCTCGCTCTGCTCGCCTCCATCAACACGCTGCTCATGTCGCTGATAGCCGACTCCATGACCCGCGCCACCCACCAGCCGAACCGCGAATTGGTGGGCCAGGGTGTGGGGAACATCTTTTCGGGGCTGTTCGGGGGCATGCCGGGGGCGGGGAACATACCCGCCACGGTCGTGAACGCCCGCATCGGCGGACGGTCGCCGCTCTCGGGGGTGCTGTGTTCGCTGTTGCTCCTCACATTGGTTCTGGGCCTCGGTAGGTATGTCGGGGAAATTCCCCATGCGGTCCTGGCCGGCATCCTGATGAAGGTGGGCTGGGACATAGTCGACTGGAGATTCATCACCCGGATCCATCGGGTGCAGCGCGAACACCTGTTGGTGATGCTCATCACCTTGGGGCTCACGGTGTTCGCCGATCTGCTCAGCGCGATCATGTTGGGTTTGATCGTGGCCGCGCTGGTGAGTGCCCGCCAATTTGAGTACCTGGAACTGGACAGTGTGATCTCCGTGCCGCTGCTCGACATAAGTTTCCTGGCCGATGAGGATGAGGATGAGGAAGGGGATGAGGCTGACGACATCGATAGCCTGCTGAGTCTCCTGGGCGATGACGACGATGACGAGGATGACTTCGATCCCTTCTCCGCCCGATGTGGTCTGGTGTCCTTCAGGGGGAGGTTCACCGTGGCGTCCTCCAACAGGATGTTCAGCACCCTCAGTGTGGACATCCAGGAACACGAGGTAGTGATCCTTGACTTTTCCGAGACGAAATACATGGACGACAGCGCCGCATTTGTATTGGAACAGTTGATCGATGTCGCCATAAGCGAGAACACCGAATGCATCGTGATGGGTCTCGAGGGCGCGATTGCCACCAGCCTTCAGAAGCTCGACATCCTGCGGCGGGTTTCTTCGGATCGTTATGTGGCGAACATGGACGAAGCGCGAGAAATCGCCAAGCGAATACTCGGCGTTTAACGCCGTTGCCGGGAAGGCGTGTTACTTAGAAGTTCCCGGGTTCCAGTTGTGAGTAGTGGACTCCCGTGAGCTTCTCCGACAGTCTCCAGAGCCTCTGAGCGTCTTCTTCCGAGTGAGAGGCAGTCGTTGAGGACACCACGATTGGGAATCCCCGCTGGCCCATGAAGCCGTGGGGCCCGAAGTACTGTCCGCCCTCGGCTGTGGGGTCGGCCGCCGCGCGGAGCGTCGGCAGAGCGCCCATTTCAGCGCTATGCGAAAACACGTAGAAGAACGGTTTCGCCAGCTTGAATGACCAGTTCCCCTGGAGATGGTCACCGAGGTTTGTCGGTGAACTTCCCGGATGCGCCGCCAGGGCCAGTGCCTCGACGCCCAGGTTCTCGAATCGCCGCTGGAGTTCGTAGGTGAAGAGCAGGTTCGCCAGCTTCGAACGACAGTACGCCCCGAGCACCGAGTATCTGCCGTTCTCATAGAGCAAGTTGTCGAAGTCCATCTTGCCTATGCGATGAGCGGTGCTGCTCACCGTCACCACCCGTGCGCCCGGTGTGCTCAAAAGTACGTCAAGCAGGCTGCCGGCTAGCGCGAAGTGCCCCAGATGGTTGACGCCCATCTGGCTCTCGAAGCCGTCTTCGGTCTGCGAATACGGGACCGCCATGATTCCGGCGTTGTTGACGAGTACGTCGAGGCGCGAGTGGGTCTTGATGAAAAGCCGGGCGAAGCGCTCGATGGATGCAAGGCTGCCCAGATCGAGCGCCATCAGGGTAACTCGGGCGTCGGGAACCTCCGCGCGCAGCGCTGCGGTGGCGCTCTGGCCTCGGTCGATCGAGCGGCAGGCGAGGATCGTGTCGGCGCCTTTGCGGGCCAACTCCCTGGCAGTTACCAGTCCGATTCCGCTGTTGGCCCCCGTGACCACTGCGACTTTGCCCGTCAGGTCCGGGATCTGGGAAACAGTCCAGTGCTCGTGTTCTCTACCGTTCAGCATCTCATGATTCTCTCAGCAGCCGAGGAGTGTAAGGAGGGTTGGTGAGGGTCTGATCAAGTTCAGTGATCAGGTTGATGACATCTGCGGCCTCGAAGATACGATAACGCTGCTTGCCGATGTTGCGTTGGGTCAACACTCCTGCCTCCACCAGTCTGTTGATAGCAGCGTTGGTGTTCACTGTTGAACGCCCGATCAGAGAGGCGGCGGTCTTGACCGAGATGACTGGAGCGCCCGGTAGAGCGGCTAGCAACAGCCTTAGGGAAGAGTCTCTCCGTGTCCGTCCGATCCGCTTACACCACTTGTTGTACTGGTCAGTGATGGCGGCCGCGTAAAATCGAGCGTGAAGGCAGGCTTGGCGGGTGGCTACCGCGAAAGTCCTAAGCCAGGTGTGGGCGGCTTCGGAGCGGGAAGGACTACCGGGAGGCGAAGTATGCCGGTAGGCGGTCAATCCTCCTATGTAGTCGTCCACCCAGTTGGCGAGCACCAGACTCACGGGCGGCACGAAGTTGGGTACCAAACCACGTCGTCGCAAAGCCACATGTATAAGCGCCCTTCCGGTGCGTCCGTTGCCATCGGCGAAAGGGTGGACGGTCTCGAACTGAGCATGAGCTATTCCAGCCTGCACCAGGGGTGAGTGGTCGTCGCCGTTCAAGTAGTAGATCAGATCGTCAACCAGTTCTGTGACATTCTCCGGGGGTGGTGGAACGAAAGCTGCTCTCAAAGGGTTGTAGTTGCTGCCGCCGATCCAGTTCTGGGAGGTTCTCAATTCGCCTCCGAGATCCGGCCGGTGAGAATGTTCCATTATCAGGCGGTGCATTTCCAACAGGCTCTCGAGGGTGAAGTTTTGTTGGACGGTCCCAAAGTCGATGGCGGCGTCCATGGCCCGGATGTTGCCTATTATCTCCACAGCACTGCGGTCGCTGGAGGGCTCGGCCTGACGCAAGAGAACCTCTGCTCGTAGAAGCCGTCTGGGGCCAGCGACCAACCCTTCGATCCTCGAGGACGCCACCGCTTCGGCTCGTAGCAGCATTCGAGCTAGTCCCTCAAGGTTGGCATGCTCCACCTCTGATGTGTTGAGATCCTGAACCGCGGTCTCGGCGTCGGCGATGTCGGCCGCCAGGTCTCCGGGAAGGGTCAAGTTCCACCCCATCAGGGGATCAGGCAGATATGAGTGATAGACGCCGCCCTCTCGGTCTTGGCGGCTCAGACCCTCGAAGGTGGGCGTCCAGTATTTGAGAAGCAATTCTGCCATGCCTGTCAATCTCTAAGCAATGGTTATATAATAATCATACGTTAGAAGAAAAATAATGCATGTATGCAACTAGTTAATTGTTACTGAGTGTTCTTCTAATCAACAGTTATCAATTAGCCGTTGTTAAAACGACCAAGATCCTTCAGTTGACTACCTTTAGCTAGCTTCGATTCTCCATGTGTTTGGATTGCCGCACCTAGATCGATCCAGAGTTCGGCGTTGGGGATCTCGGTAACGATCGTGGCGGGCCACGACGGATCGTAACGGTCGGCCTCGATGATGCGCCGTGTGGTCTGACGTTTACGGGAGCCAAGGCAGACCATCACCGCCGACCTGCTCAGCTCGGCGATGGTGCTGATTCCCACGCTGACTCCATGGGCCGGCACCTCGTCAAGCGAATTGAAGTCGGGAAAAGTCACCATGTTGTCAACTCGGGTCTCCCTGGACAATTCAACTATGCGGGTGATGGAATCACGAGGGCTGCCAGGTGGATTGAAGGCGATGTGGCCGTCCGAGGCCCCACTGGCCAGCAGGAACATGTCGATCCCGCCCGACTGGGTGATAAGGCGGTCGTATCGGTGGGGCTCGGAGGGGTCGGGCAGCCATATGCGATCCCGATCGGGAGCGTTGACCTCCCCGTCCAACGCAGCGGCAATTTCGTGGAACGCGAAACGGCGGCAGGAGTAGTGAGCATCGAAAGGAACGTGGACGAAACCCCTTCCGTCCGCTAGGACGTAGTCGTCCATCATGACCAGCACCAGTGGGGAGAGATCCACCGCTCGTTCGGCGGTCAGCCTCCCCAGCGCCTGGTAGGTGGAGAGGAGGCTCCTGCCCCCTGGACAGCCCAACAGGTAGGGGCGTCCGGCCCGGCTTGCCATGCCTAGGCCGTCGATGATCCGTTCAGCCAATGCCGCGCCAAGTGCTCTGTCGTTATCGAAGATGCGGGTAGCTAATGACACTGCCGGCTTCAACCTCTCATCCGACGGATCCACTGCAGATTGGCGGTTTGCGTTTCGATGACAGCTCGGATTTCGTCGTTGGAAGAGAGGGGCGCCCGGTCCTGTTCAACCACCACCCAGCCCTGGTATCGGGTTTCTTCCAGGCAGGCGAGAAACTCATCCAACCGAAGGTCGCCCTCGCCGAGGAGAACCGACACGTCGGCCCACCACACTTCGAAGTCCTGGCGACGCTCAGACTTCGCCCGTGCCATGACTTCGTGGCGCACGTCCTTGAGATGGACATGGTTGATCCGATCCTCCCACGCCTTCCAGCACTCAAGCACGTCACCCCCGCCAAGGGCTATATGTCCGGTGTCGAAGGTCAGACCGATGTCGGTGGAATCCAGGAGTCTCTCGATCTCGGTGGGGCTTTCCACATAGGTACTGATGTGGGGATGGAAGGACGGCGTCAATCCCCGTTTGCGAATGTGAGCCGCTATCCGGTTGACTGCATCGGTCAGTTCCCCGAACGCGGCGGTGGTGAGTGCATGGGTGGGATCATCGCCTCGTCCGGGGTGTTGAAGGAGTGTGTCGCTTCCTTCGTCGGCGAGGATGGCAATGCGGGGTCCGGCGCGAGCCGCCGCCAGTTCACCCAGGGCGTCTTCCATGCGGTGCTCGTCCACTGCCCGGAGGGTGGGATCGGCGAAGTGGATGGGAATGTAGATGCCCACCGGTTGAAGCCCGTGTTTTTGGAACAGCCGCGCCGCTCTTCCCGGAGGTCCGGCAAACCCGGCAGGCGGGAACTCTGCTCCCTCGTACCCCGAAGCGGCCATGGCCTCAACCAGCCGGTCGGGTGAGAACCCGGCGTCGTCCTCGGAGGGTCCATACACACCGAAACTGACGGGGGCGGCGCCGATTCTCATCGGCGCGCGGCGATCTCACCGCCGGCCGTGATGCCGTTGCCCTCGGCCAATGCGGCCACCATGTCCTGCAGCCAGGCGATGTCCTCGGCGGCGCCCAGGGCGTCTGGAGGATGCTTGCCGGAGGTGATGGCGTCATGGAACGCTCGGAGTTCCCTCACAAAAGCCGATTCGCTTCCCCCTTGGTGGCGAATGACACGATCCCCACTGTTTATGGTCACCGACGCTGCTCGTTCACTCAGGTAGGGATTTGGAAACCGGAGTTCCAACGAACCCCCTGTGCCATGTGCTTGGAAAGACTCACGGTAGGCAGGAGATGCGGGAAGCCAGAGCCAAGTCATCTCCGCCCTGGTTTGATCGGGGTATTCACCCCGGGCCAGAAGACTGGGAGGCACAGTTGGGGACCGGGGCGAAAAGGGGGGCCACAGATCGGCGAATGTGAGCCGGGGGAGTTTTCCCATCACACCCCGGATGAAGGAGACGGAGTGAATGAACGAGGCTGCCAGCACCTCTCGATAGAGGCGCCCCCACTCCTGGGGAAGGACTCCCAGCGCTTCGACGGTGCGTTGTCGCTCGAACGCGGCGGACTCCACCAAGACGCTTTGATCGGCGTCGTCAAAGCGCAGAGTCTCGGTGTGGCCCAAGCACACCGAGTCGTCAGGGTGGTAGACAGTGTGGCGTACCAGCCGCAGATCCCCTAGGGCGTCCAGTCCCTCCCCCAGTTCGGGGAGCACCTTTTCATGAAGCTTCATGTAACCGATCTGGAGAGCGAGGCCGCGGGCCGAAGCCAGAGTGTGGAGCCGTTCGGCGCCTTCCACCGTCAGACACAGCGGCTTCTCCGAGAACACGTGATTTCCAGCCCGCAGGGCTCCTTCGGTCACCTGTTCGTGAGCCCCCGACGTGAGCACCAACACCGCTTCGACATCCGGGTGGGAGCAAACTTCCTGCCAGGCCGTGGAGGTAAAGACAGGGCCGGGGATCCGGTCGGCGATTGCCCGGTTCAGCCGTGGGGAGATGTCTGCGACTGCCGTCACTCTGAACAGGTGGTCCAGCGCAGCCAGGTTGGGCAGATGCTGGATCTGAGCGATGCTCCCCAGCCCTATTACTCCCAAAGAGATACGTCGGTTCACTGCATGTTCATTTCCGCGCCATGACTTTAGATATCCCAGATCGAAAAGCGTTCCCGAGGAGCCGGTCTTTCTGATCGGGGGGCCGACCCCTGTTCGGCCCCCCACAGTTCACCCTACAGCAGAGTTGCCTTCACGTTGCGCCTCACCCTCTGGGCTGAGGCCAGCCCAGAGGGCCAGGACGGACAGCATCCCCTGCAGCCATGCGAGGTCGGTGGCGGAGCCCAGGGCGTCCTGGGGATGGACGCCGCTGGTGATGGCGGTGTGGAAGGCTCGCAACTCTCGCACAAAGGCCGTCTCCGACCCTCCCCGGTAGCGGGCTGCTTGCTTCTGCCGAGACCCGGAACAGGCTGTCCAGCAGGGCGAGGTTGGGGAGGTGCTGGGTCTGGGCGGTGATCCCCAGCCCGACCACTCCCACCTTGACGTGTTTGCCCATGATGCCGCGGTGTGTGGTCTCAACCCGCCAGTTCGGGACGGTTTTGGAAGTTGGCGAGGGCTTCGGGGTTGGCGAGCGCCTCGGTGTTCTTCACCTCCTCGCCGTTGATCACCGCAGTGACCGCCATCTCGGTGATCTTTCCCGAGCGGGTGCGGGGGATATCCGCCGTCTCCGCCACTATGGCCGGTACATGGCGGGGCGAACAGTTGCGGCGCAGGCGGTTCTTGATCTCTGCGATCAGGTCCTCGGTGAGGTCCTGGCCCTCCTCGAGCCGAACGAACAGCACCATCCGGGTGTCGTGCTCCCATTTCTGGGCCACACAGATCGCCTCCACCACCCCGGGGACCTCTTCGGCCTGACGGTAGATCTCGGCGGTTCCGATTCGCACTCCCGCCACGTTAAGGGTGGCGTCGGAACGACCGTGGATGACCATTCCCCCGTGAGGGGTCCAGTTGGCGTAGTCCCCCTGGGTCCAGACTCCGGGGAACTTTTCGAAATAGGCCGCCCGGAACCGGGCGTGGTCGGGGTCGTTCCAGAACCGGAGGGGGACAGAGGGGAAGGGCTCGGTACAGACCAGCTCACCGGTCGGCCCTCTCACCGGTCGGCCCTCTTCGTCATAGACCTCGATGGCCATCCCCAGGGTCGCTCCCTGGATTTCTCCCGACCACACCGGGAGGGTGGGGTCGCCTCCCACCAAGCAGCCGCACAGATCGGTGCCTCCCGAGATGGAGGCGAGATGGAGGTCCTCTTTCACGTGTTGGTACACCCACTCGAAGCCTTCAGGGGAGAGGGGCGATCCGGTGGAGCAGATGGTGCGGAGGGTTTCAAGCCGATGGGTGTCCCGGGGTCGGATGCCGGCTTGTCGGGCGGAGTCGATGAGTTTGGCCGAGACGCCCAGGAGGGTTATCTGGTCCTGGTCGATCAGGTCGAACAGCCGGGTGGGGGAGGGATAAAAGGGGTTCCCGTCGTAGAGGACGATGCTCGCTCCCGAGGCCAGGGCCGCCACCAGCCAGTTCCACATCATCCACCCGCAGGTGGTCAAATAGAAGACCCGGTCGCCGGCGCGGATATCCACCTGGTACTGATGTTCCTGCATGAGCTTGAACAGCACGCCCGCTCCCCGGTGGACTATGCACTTGGGAGGACCGGTGGTGCCAGACGAGTAGAGGACGAAGAGGGGATGATCGAAGGGGAAAGTCTCGGTGGGAAGCTCGGCGCCCTCGCCGGTGGAGAGGAACTCGCTCCAGGAGATGGCGTCGGGGACGGCGGTCAGGTCGGGGTCGGGATCCAGGTTGGGCACCACCACCACCCGGCGCAACGAACCCAGCGCATCCCGGATCTCTGCCAGCGCCCCCAGCCGGTCGAAGGATGTGCCGCCGTAGGGATAGCCGTCGGTGGCCAGCAGCAGCACCGGGTCTATCTGGCCGAAGCGGTCCACCACCCCGGCCGCGCCGAAGTCGGCCGAGGTGGAGCTGAACATGGCGCCCAGGCTGGCGGCGGCGATCATCAGCACCACCGTCTCGGGCCGGTTGGGCATCCACGCCGCCACCCGGTCCCCGGCGTTCACCCCCTGGGCAGACAGGGCCCCAGCGGCCGCCGCCACCTGGGATCGCAGTTGGTTCCAGGTTAAATTCTGGGCGTATCCGTCCTCTCGCCGGTAGAGGATGGCAGGGGATTCCCCATCCACTCCGCGGCCATCCAGCAAGTTGGCGGCCACGCTGAGGCGGGCGTCGGGGAAAAAGCGGGCGGTGATCATCGAGTCGCCGGGCAAAAAGCTCCGAGCGCCCTTGTCTCCCAGCATTCCCAGATGGTCCCAGCAGGTGTCCCAGAATTGCCCGATGTTCTCCACGCTCCAACGCTGCAGGGCGACGGAGTCGAGGAGGTCCATTCCGTATCGCCGGTTGACTTCCCGGCGGAGGGAGGTCATAGCCGAGGCTTCGCTTCTCTGTGCAGAGGGAGTCCAGAGCGGTTGGCCGTTCATGGGGTCAAGAGAATATCGCGGGGACTGTCCGGTCTCACCTGTGGGGATGGTGGGCGGTCAGGTTGAGAACTCCGCCTCCATGCCCGGTCTGCCCCGCTGCGAGTAGGCTCCCAGGGTCCACTGGCCGTCCGGCGCCTGGGGTTCGGGTCCGCCTCGCAGGCAGAGGGTGTCTCCGCACAAGAACGGGGAGCGGGCTCGAAAGGAGAAGCGTCCGGGGTCGGAGACGCCGTTGCGGCGGGCCAACTCCGCGAGGAGCAGGGCGATGAGCGGGCCGTGCACCACCAGCCCGCGGTATCCCTCCACACCGGTGGTGTAGGGGTGGTCGTAGTGGATGCGGTGGGCGTTGTTGGTCAGCGCCGAGAAGCCGAACAGGAGCACCGGATCGGTGGCGACATCCTGCGTCCATGGTTTGCAGGGCGGCCCGGTTCGCCGCGGCGGCTCGGCCGGGTCCGAGGGGGAGGAGTCGGTGTACACCAGATTCTGGGTTTCGGTCAGCGCCGGTCCGTTCTCTCCCGAAATCCGGTATTCGACCGAGACGAACACCAACGGCCCGCTGCGGCCCTCCTTTTGGACCACGCTTCTGACGGTTCCCAGCCGATGGGCGGTCTCTCCCACCAGCAGGGAACGATGGAAGACGGTGGCGCCGCCCACGAACATCCTTCTTCTTTGCGGTACGGGAGGAAGGAACCCTCCTCGCACGGGATGTCCGTCCTCTCCGGTTTCAGAGCGGCGGGCGGCGGGGAGGAAGTAGAGCCAGTGCCACATGGGCGGGAGGGGACCACCCTCCTCGGCGGCCGGGGAGGGAAGGTCCAGCAAAGCGGAGAGGGTGGTGACCGGCCAGGGATCGAGACGCTGGCGGCACTCTTCGGTGTTTCCCACCCAATCTGTCAGGTTCTCGGCGTTCATCAGGCGGTTTTGCCTCGGCGGGCTTCCAACTGCAGTCGCACAAAGGGTACGACGTAGCGGTTCTCTCCGGCTCTGGTCAACTCCGCCACCTGTTCGCCCACCTCGGCCACCAGCGACTCGAAGACCTCGGGAGGCAGGCTCGGTCGGTAGCCGGTCAGGGTTTGGGTTGCCAGCCAGCCCAGCAGCCGGGTTCGGGTGAAAGGACGAGGCTGGGTCTCGATTCGCAGCTCTTGGGCACCGCCGAAGGACGAGCGCGCCAGCATCTCGCCATACCGGGCCAGGGACGGCCACGGGTGGTGGGGCAGACGCCCGTCCAGGTAATTGTTGAAAGGCGCCTGGCGGGCCACCGAGAAGATGATCTCCCGGATTTCGGCGATGTTGCTCTCTGCGGCGAAACTGGCGATCAGTCTCCCTCCGGGAACCAGGGCAGAGAACAGCCTCTCCAACACCAAGGGGTGGTCTTCGATGGGTATCCAATGCAGACAGGCAATGGAGATGGCGGCGTTGAAGCGCTGTTCCCAACAGAGATCCTGAATCCGCCGCATTTCGAAGCGAAGTTGCGGCCTCTCATGTCGCCGGGCTTGTTCTATCTGGCTGAACGAGGCGTCGATGCCGATCACCTGGGTCTCGGAATAGTGGTCTGCCAGAGCCGCGGTCAGGTCTCCGGCGCCGCACCCCACATCCAACAGGGAGTCGCCGGCGCGTAAGCCAAGTTTCCACAGGGCCGGCGGGTCGAAGGCGCGGTGATGGGCCGTGTTCTCCCGATACTCTGAACCGCTCCAGGAATCGGGGGCTTTCTCAACCGGGTTCATATTTCAGCCGGTGCTCAGGTGTAGGTGGTTACCAGGTGAAGGGGCGGTCCACTCCGGCCAGCTTGACGCCGGTGAGGGCGGAAGAGTCCAGGGACAGAGCCCGCAGATCCTCGGTCTCCAGGTTGTGGACGTTTGACTTTCCGCAGGCCTTGGCCAACATGGTGATCTCCATGGTCATGGCGGTCAGGTAACGCGCCACCCGATCGGCGGCGGCGTCCACATGCAGTCGGGTCTCCAAAAAGGGGTCCTGGGTGGTGATCCCCACCGGACAGCGCCCGGTGTGGCAGTGGTGGCAGCGTCCCGGAGAGGTGCCGATTTTCTCGTAGTCCTCCAGATAGCGGGGGGAGTTGCAGCCCAGCGCCATCAGGGCGGCGGTGCCGATCATCACCGCGTCGGCCCCCAAGGCCAGGGCTTTGGCGGCGTCGGTGCCTGTGCGGATACCTCCCGAAACCACCAGCTTCACCTCTTCGGCCATGCCGCTTTCGTTCAGGGCCTCCCGGGCGGCAGGGATGGCGGACATGGTGGGGATGCCGGTGTGGTCCAACAGCAGTTCCGGGGAGGCCCCGGTTCCGCCCTCCGCTCCGTCCAGCACTATCACATCGGCCACCTTGGCCGCCATGGCCACGTCGAATCGCGGTCGGGTGGCGCCCAACTTCACAAAGATGGGAATCCGGTAGCCGGTGGCTTCCCGGAGTTCCTCGATCTTGATCAGAAGGTCGTCGGCGCCCAGGAAGTCGGGGTGGCGAACCGTGGAGCGTTGGTCGACTCCCACCGGGAGGGAACGCATCTTCGCCACCCGCTCGGAGACCTTCATCCCCAGGAGCAATCCTCCGGTGCCGGGCTTGGCTCCCTGGCCGATCACGATCTCGATGGCGTCGGCCCGACGGAGGTGCTCGAGGTCCAGCCCGTAGCGGGACGGGGTCATTTGGTAGACCATGGTCTTGGAGGCTTGCCGTTCCTCCTCCAGCATGCCTCCCTCCCCGCTGCATGTCATTGAGCCCACCTTGGACGCCCCCCGCCCCAAGGCGGTCTTGGCCGAGGCCGACAGCGCTCCGAAGGACATGGAGGCGATGTAGATGGGGATGTCGAGTTCGATGGGCTTGGAGACCAGGCCGGGCCGGTCACCAAGCACTGTCTTGGTCTCACAACTCTCCCGGTAGCCCTCCAGGGGAAGCCGGGTGGCGGTGGCGGGCACGAACACCAGGTCATTCCAGTCGGCCATGCGCCGGTTGGCGGTGGTGAAGCCCCGGATCTGGTAGCGCCCCAGGCGTGACATGGCGTGGACATCGGCGATGTCCTTGGGTGTCCAGCGGATGCTTTCCCCATGGTCGTAAGAGGAGGGAATGCCGGCCGGACGGGCGGCACTCCCTCCGTCGCGGAGGGCAACCAGATCCTCGTGGGAGAGTCCGTTCGGTGTGTTGGTAATGCTCAGATCATCAGCCATGCGGAGGAGTCCCTGCTTTCGAAATACCAAAGTCGCTGTCCCGACACCACTTTTTTCCAATCCCGGGTGGAGTCGCCCAACCCCAGGTCGGCCAGAAGATCTTCCACGTCCTCTACTTCTTCGGAGGCGGGTTCCACCGCGTGGCTGTCCACCCCCAGTGACTTGATGTCACCCGCCACCCATACCGCTCCTTCCCACAGGGAGTCGCCGGTGGCGTCCCCCGCGTCCCCCAGGGTGATGATCCGACCCGTGTGCGCCATGAAGCCGCTCAGATAGCCGATGTTGCCCTCCACCACGATATCCCCGCCCTTCTGGGCGACCCCGCAGCGAGGCCCGGTGTTGCCCTTGATGTGGATCAGCCCTCCTCGCATGGAAGCCCCCACGCTCATCCCGGCATAGCCGTCGATGGTGATTCTTCCCCGGGCCATGGCCTCACCCACTCCCCACCCGCAGTCTCCTTCCACATGGATAACCCCGCCGCTGTTGAGCCCGCCGCAGTAGTAGCCGACATTGCCGAGAATGCGAACCGGTGTGTCCTCGGTCAGGGCCACCGCCAGGTTGTGACGGGAAAGGGGATCGGTGACCACGATCTCCGACGCTGTGGATGCCAAGGAGCGAATATCCCGGTTTATCTCTCGGAGAGGACGGTCTCCCGCCTCGATAGTCACCACGCTCATACGACTGCGGCCGTCAATACCCCACAGTTCCAAGTGGTGTACTCGGCAGGCCCGTCGTAGTTGATGACGGGGTGGTGCTTCCGGTAGACCTTCCGGACTGCCTGCTCCTCGGTGGCGGCGGCCATGTTGCCGTTTTCCCAAATCTCGGCCAGGGGTTTGATTGCCCATTTGTCCTTGGCCATGCCCATTTGGTGAGGGGTGGCGGCCAGGTAGGTGAAGACGCCGTCCATCTCGGTGAGGGACAGTTGCAGGGCTTGTTCCAGGGTCAGCCCGCGGCTCATCTGGTCGGAGATCCAGACCGCGATCATCTCCGAGTCGTTGTCGGTGAAGAACCGGTATCCCGCCCGGATGAGGCGCTCACGGGTCAGCCAATAATTGGTGAGCTGACCGTTGTGGACGATGGCGATGTCGGGAAACGGCCTCGCCCAGAAGGGATGGGAGGCGGTGGGGTAGACCTTGGACTCGGTCGCCATCCGGGCATTGGCGATTCCGTGGGTGCCGATATAGCTCCCCAAGTCGTGTTTTTGCATCACCTCTTCGGCGTTGCCCACATCCTTGATGATCTCCAAGCTGTGTCCCACCGACTGGATCTCGAACCCGGGGATGGCGTCGGCCTCCTCCAGCCATTCGGCCAGTTCCGAGGCGGGCTCCGACATGGTCATTCGCAAGGAGACATGCCGCTGCTTCAGTTCGTCCCAGGTCGGGTCGGAGAGAAAGTCCGATCCATGGTCTTTCAGAATCGAATGGAAAGTTTCAAGGTCCTGGTCGAGTCGGCGACGGTTCATGCTCACCACCCGCACCACATAGCCGACCGGCAGCGGGTCGCGGTAGATGGCGAAGCCGGTGGAGTCGCTTCCCCGATGAGCCATAGCCTGCATCATGGCTACCAGGTCGGCACCGACCGGGCCCGGTGATCGGAGGATTCTTCCTGCTATTCCGCACATAGGTCGGTTTCTTTCGGTAGTGGGCTGGGCCCCGCTTGGCGAGGCTAGCCGTTGGAAGAGATACTACCCATCGTATATGTCTGTCAGGCGAAGCAGTAGCTGTAGCTGTGCGTCGGCCTCATCTTGGCGAATGGGCACCGAATAGGGGGGCATGGGTGGAAGGAAGATTGCGGTGATGGTTCCCGGAAGCGGGATGATCTCCACCTTCTGTCCCCGGGGGCCCACCAGGAGGCGGACATGTTTGAGCTCTCCCTTGGGGATCAGCTTCTGAACCCGGGAATCTCGGCTGGCCCGTTCCGCCGCGGCTAGTACGTGGTCCTTGTTTGATCGGGTGGTGAAACGCTTTTTGGTGAAGTGGTAGGAGGCCAGGGCGGGTTTGTCGCCTGGATCCCCCTTCGAAGTGACCCAGATGGTGTCCAAGAGTGCGCCGAAGATACGCACCCGGCCGGTGAACCCCACTGCCAACCGCACATCGTCGTCCAGTCGGGCTCTCACCTGGCGGTGGCCCTCGGTCACCTGGTAATCGATGTTGAACTTTTCCAGCGCCGCCCGCGGCTCTTCGAGAATGCGCCTGCGTCTAGTTTCGTAAAGTCCCGAAACCCGGGTGCGCAGGTTGAAGTTGGCCCAGGCCGAGCGCGAGGTGTGGTCAGAACTCATGATGAGGCCAGGTTACATCCAGGGACTAAAAAACGAGGCCCGCGGGTGGTGCCGCGGGCCTCGTCCGGTTGTTCTCAGACTGAAGTTAAGAGCCGTACTCGCTGGTGATTCCCGAAGATCCACGCAATGCGTAGGAAATGGGGGCGGCCACCAGTGAGCCGACGAATACCCAGAGCACCGGGCCAAGTCGCAGAGTGGCCGCGGTGTCGATGAGAAAGCCTCCTTCGCCGAAGTGTGCACCACCGAAGGCTACGGAGATCCCGTAGAGGGTGATGAGCGCACCGACGATGGGGACGATCAGAGGCAGTTTGTATGGACGGTCCACATCCGGGTCGGACACCCGGCTGACGATTACCAGCAAGTGGTAGGCGACGTAGAGCAGCAGCCACAGGTAGGCGCCGGTGAAGATCAACTCCACCACTGTCCCGGCGGTGGCTCCGACTATCACGTAGAGGACGCCGGTGACAATGATCGCCGTCCACGGAGTGCGATAGCGGGGATGGAGCTTGGCGAAGATCCGGGAGAGCGGTCCGAACAAATGGCCGTTGCGGGCGATTCCGTATAGGATGCGGGGCATCCCGGCGTAGACGATGGTCATCGAGGCGAAAGTCGCCAGCACGCTGGCCGCCGCCATCAGATACCGACCTCCTTCGCCCCAGAACTCTCGTCCCACGAACAACTGGGTGCAGTTTCCACCGCAACCGGAGGCGTCCAACCCGGCCTGCCACCAACCAGTCGATGCGGTGCCGAGCACGCCGAAGCCCATGAACAGGGAAGTGGCGAGGATGGCGACCAAGCCCCACACGATCCCCTTGGGGATCATGCGAGCCGGATCCTTGGTTTCCTCGGCCAGCGGTCCGACGAACTCGATGCCGATGAACGACCAGATGGCGATGATCAGGCCGGCGGCGATTACCCCCTCTGATCCGAACCAGTCCCACATGCTGAGCCCGGCGTCCCAGTTACTGGCGCTCCAGCCTCCGGTGTTGCCTGCTCCGAAGTATCCGAACAGGCCGAAGATCCAGCGGATGGCCAGCATCACTATCACCACCAGAAACTCCACCCGGGCCATGATCTGGACGCCCAGCAGGTTGGGGATCAACGCCAGGATGGTCATCCCGATGATCCAGGGGAGAAGTACTCCCGCAGTGCTGGTCTCCAGGATTTCGGTGTCGTTGGTGTTGAAAATCGCGCGGAGTCCGAAGGCACCGGCGTTAGTCTCCAAAGCCCCCACCAGCCCGAACATGGCGTAGAAGGAGAATCCCAGGAAAATACCCGAGAGGGCGGCCTTGGCGCCTTTGCCACCGAAAGATGCCGCCCCGTAGTCGTAGATGGCGCCCGCCTTGGGATAGGTCACCGCCAGTTCGGCGGCGGAAAGGCCCAGGAGCAGGTTGATGACAAAGCCCATAAGCAAGGCCATGGCAAAGGCTGTGCCGATGCCAATCCACCCTTCGAAGTCCGATACCAGGGTGGAGCTGGCTACTACCAGCCCGACCCCGGCCATAAAGACGTCCCGGGTAGAAAGTGCCTTGATAAGGCCCTGATCTGTGTTAGAAGTCAAAGGGAATCTCCTTACCGTAGCTACTACTTCGCGGCGAACCACCCGGGCTCGCCTGAATGTACGTTCCCGATTCACTATACATACTGATCCGGTCTCCCTAGGGAAAACCCTTCTATTAATCGTCGGCTATGGACCCGAGTTCGTCGGTCAACAGAGCATCCACTTCGATCTCGACCATCATGCCCTCCACCGTCAATCCGGCCTCCACTCCAGTCAGCACCGGCTCGATCCCCTCAAAGCGTTCACCGTGGGCGCGTATGAAGCCGCCGGCGGCGGAGCTGTCGGCGAAAAAGGCGCGGGTTCTGACCACGTCGGAGAGGGATGCGCCCACCTCTCCCAGCGCCTTTTCGATGCGGTCCAGGATGTAGTGGGTCTGGGCGTAAGCATCACCGGGGGCGTGCAGCTTGCCGCTCGGCTCCACGGCGGTGGTGCCGGCCACGAACACGAACGGTCCCACCCGGCGCGCCCGCACATAAGATCCCACCTCCTCGAATCGCCCTCCCCCCCGGGCGGTGCGGATCACGACCATTGACAGAGCTTTCCTTTGCGCGAAACAGGCCGCTCTCCACTCTAGTTGGCCGGCCCCATCCGCTTCTGTCCAGCCGCCCTTTGGGGCTTTGGTCCATTACGCCATGCAGTGTTGAGGTGGGTCGGAAGGGATAGGTTTCGAAATGGGCACGGCGCAGGGCAGGTAAAGTTGCGGAGAGACCAGGACTATTGAAACACCCCATCGCCATGATCGAGAATCAGCCCGAGACCACCTCCGGAATCCCGCTCAAGCCGCTCTATCGCTCCGCTGACGTCCCCCCGGGGATCAGGGAGGCCCTGGCCCAGCCGCCCGGCCGGGCGCCCTATCTGCGCGGCGCCTATCCCCGCATGTACCGGGACCGGCCCTGGCGCATCTTCCAGCTTTCGGGGTACGGCAATCCCGAGGACATGAACCGGCGGCTCAAATTCCTGCTCTTTGAGGCGGGGGAGACGGGGATCATCATCAAGCACGACCGGATGACCGATGATCATCTATATGACGTCGATCATCCCGAGATAGTGGAACGGCGGGAGGATGTGGGCCTGACCGGAACGGTCACGGTGGGGCTGCGTGACTACGAAACCATTCTCTCGGACCTCCCCCTCGAGTCCATCTACGCCAAGCCGGGGGGAGGGGTCCCCCAGTCGGCCGTCTACACACTTCCCTCCTATTGGTCGGTGGCCAGCCGACGGGGGATACCACTCGAGAAACTGGCCGGAACCGGGCAGAGCGACTTTTTCCTCACCTACCTGGGGTGTCCCACCAAGGAACAGATCCCGCCCGAAGCTGCGATCCGGTTCAATCTCGACCTGATCGAATGGTGCTCGGAGCGGATGCCGCGCTGGGTGCCGGTCTCCATCGCCGGCTACAACGCCGCCGACAGCGGCCTCTCGGCGCCCCAGGAACTGGGAGCGGTGATGGCCAACGCCGCTCAGTACCTGGATCTGATCGCGGCCCGGGGCCGGGTGGATCTGGAAAGCCTGGTACACCGGATCGGAGGAGTGAACTTCCGGGTCTCCATGGAGATTTTCGAGGACGCCGCCAAGCTGCGAGCCGCCCGCAAGATGTGGTCGGACATGCTGGCGGACCGCTATGGGATCACCAACGAGAAGGCCCGGCAGATGAGAATCCACGTGGTCACCGCCGGGAGCGCCATGACCTACCAGGAGCCCTTCAACAATATCGTGCGGGGAACCCTGATGGCGCTGGCGTCAGTATTGGGAGGGACCCAGTCGCTGGGGGTGTCAGGCTATGACGAGGCGATGTCCATTCCCTCCGACCACGCCCATCTGATGTCCATCCGCATCCAGCAGATCCTCCAGAACGAGATAAACCTGCGGGAGGTGGCCGATCCGCTGGGCGGGAGCTTCTACATCGAGTCGCTCACCGGTGAACTGGAAGAGCGCGGCTGGGAGTTCTTCGATCAGATCCAGTCCCGGGGAGGCTTCCTGGCGGTGCTCGACGACGGCTTTCTGCTGGAGTGCGCCGAGGAGAACAACCAGCGCATCGCGGCGGGGATGGAATCGGGCGACCGGGCGGTCGTGGGAGTGAACACCCACACCATCGACGATCCGATCCTGGAAGTTGAGGCCTTCGAGGGACGGTCGGGCGCCCAGACCTGGGAGATGGCCATGGAACGCCTCGATGACCTGCGCCGCACCCGCCACCGCCAAGGCGCCATGGAAGCCCTCCGCCAACTGGAGGCGGTGTGCCGGGACGACTCGGTGAACGCCATCCCCGCCTTCATGGAGGCGGTGAGCGCCGATGCCTCCATCGGGGAGATCGGGAATGTGCTGAGGGAGACCTTCGGCGACTGGCAGGTGCCGATAAGTGTCTGATTCCGGACCGACGCCTCGGCCCCCGGCCCGGGTGCTGGTGGCCAAGAGCAGCCTGGACGGCCATTGGCGGGGAGTGGCGGTGGTGGCCCGGGCCCTCCGGGAGGCCGGCTTCGAGGTGATCCTGGGCGGGATGCTCCGTCCCAGCGAAATGGCCGCCGTCGCCGCCGCCGAGGATGTCGACCTGGTGGGCATCAACGTCGGCGGCCGGGTGGAGGTGGTGGAGCGGGCGCTGGACGAGATGGAGGCGGCGGGAGTGGGCGACATTCCGGTATTCGTGGGGGGAACCGTCCCTCCCCAGGCCATTTCCCGGCTGACTGAACGGGGGGTGGGAGTGTTTCCTCCGGGAAGTTCGCTTTCCTCCATCGTGGAGGAGGCCCGTCGCCTCACAGACCGAGATTCACCCGTTCAGGGTTCCTAGCACGGTCGGCGCTGGTAACTTTAACTTCACATTCTCGAACAGCACAGAGGAGATACCCCCAAAATGGTGATGACCCCGAGCGAGGCCTTGGTTGAGACTCTTCGGGTGGAGGGAGTGACCGATGTCCCCGGAATAGTGGGATCGGCTTTCATGGACGCCCTCGACCTTTTCCCCGCGGCCGGCATCCGGTTCATACCTGTCCGCCACGAGCAAAACGCCGCCCATATGGCCGACACCTACGCCCGGGCCACCGGCCGTCCCTCGGTCTGCACCGCCCAGAACGGCCCGGGGATCACCAATATGGTCACCGGGATCGCCGCCGCATATCATGCCCATTCCCCGGTGGTGGTGATCACACCTTCGGCGACTTCGGGGTCGGTCGGCCTGGACGGATTCCAAGAGGTGGAGCAACTCTCCATTTTTCGCAGCATCACCAAATTCCAGTTGCAGGTACCCCGCCCCGACCGGATGGCCGAATCGATGCGGACCGCCTTCCGGATGGCCATGGCCCGGCTTGGCCCGGTGCAGGTGGACGTCCCCCGCGACTTCTTCTACGGAGAGTCCCAGGAGCAGATCCTCGAGCCCAACCAGTACCGCTCCGAGGAGCGGGGAGCGGGCGATCCCGCCCTCCTGGATCAGGCCGCGGCGATCCTGGCGGCTGCCCGCCGCCCGGCGATCGTGGCCGGCTACGGGGTGGTGCTCTCCGACGCCTATGGGGCGACCGCTGCGCTGGCCGAACAGCTCAGCGCCCCGGTGGCCGCCTCCTATCTGCACAACGACGCCTTTCCATACACCCATCCCCAGTCAGTGGGCCCCCTGGGCTATATGGGGTCGAGGGCTGCCATGGAGCTTTTGTCCGAGGCCGATGTGGTTCTGATGCTGGGCTGTCGGATAAACGTATTCGGAACGGTTCCCCAGTACGGGCTGGACTTCTATCCGCGCTCGGCCAAGGTGGTGCAGATTGACATAGACCCCGAGCAGTTGGGTCGCTCGAAGGCGATCGAGTTGGGGATTATCGCCGACGCTCGCCAGGCCGCCGAGGCGCTCTCGGCCCGGCTGGCGGCGACGATGGGGTCCCGGCCGGCGGATCAGGCCCGGCTGGATCATATCTCGGAGGCCAAAGCCTCCTGGGAGAGGGAGCTCTCCGCCCGCTCGGCTTCGGACGCCACTCCCATCAGTCCCCGCCGGGCGCTCAGCGAGTTGGCGGCGGCGCTCACCGACGACACCTTCGTCACCACCGATATCGGGAACATCTGCTCGGTCTCCAACGGCTACCTCCGCTTCACCAAGCCCCGTCGGTTCATGGCCGCCATGGGCTTTGGGAACTGTGGGTTTGCCTATCCGGGGGCGCTGGGGGCCAAGTTGGCCTCCCCCGGTTCGCCGGTGGTGGCCATCGTCGGCGACGGAGCGTGGGGGATGAGCCTCAGCGAGGTGATGACCGCGGTGGAAGAGGACCTGCCGGTGACGGCCGTGGTCTTCAACAACCAGCAGTGGGGAGCGGAGAAGCGCAACCAGATAGATTTCTATGACAACCGCTTCGTCGGCACCAACATCGGACACGAAATGGGAGGATTCAACTTTGCCGAGATCGCCACCGCCATGGGCGGGCGGGGAATCAGGGTCACCGACCCCGCTGATCTGAAGGACGCCTTCGGGGAGTCGATCGACCCGGAGGTGGCCACCGTGGTAGAGGTGATGGTCGACCCCGAGGAGTTGGCCGAGCCTTTCCGTCGCGACGCCCTTCAGCAGCCCATCCGGCACTTGGAGCGATATCGGCATCTAGCCGCTGACCACTAGCAACGAGGAGAATTTCTTCATGACCACCACTCTCACCACCAACCCGCTGGCGCACACCGCTCTGCATTTCACCCCGGGGAAGATGTTGAAGAGCGGAGGGGCGCCGGTTTTCGTACGCGGGGAGGGCATCCGCATCTGGGACCAGGAGGGCAACTCCTATATCGATGGCCTGGCCGGATTGTTCTCTGTCCAGATCGGCCACGGCCGGGCGGACATCGCCGCGGCCGCCGGCGAGCAGATGAGGACCCTCGCCTACATGCCTTCCTGGTCGGCCACCACCCCGCCCACCATCGAGGCCTCGAATCTGATCGCCTCTCTGGCGCCGGGCGACCTGGACGTTGTGTTCCTGGTCAGTTCCGGATCCGAAGCAGTGGAGTCGGCCATCAAATTCTCCCGCCAGTACCACTCGGCGCGCAACGAGCCGCGCAGGGTGAAGGTGATCAGCCGCAACCTGTCTTATCACGGAACCACCTTGGGAGCGTTGTCGGCCACCGGCCTCACCGGCATCCGGGAGGCCTACGGGCCGCTTCTCTACGGGTTCCGCAAGGTCCCCAACACGCTGGGGTTCGACGACGGCGTGGAGGCGGCGGCCCGCGTGGAGGAGGCCATCATTGAGGAGGGTCCCGAGTCGGTGGGGATGGTGTTGGCCGAACCGGTGCAGAACGGGGGAGGCTCGATCGTGCCCCCCGCCGGCTATTGGCAGGAACTCCGCCGCATATGTGACAAATACGGGGTGCTGCTCTGCGCGGATGAGGTCATCAACGGGTTCGGGCGGCTGGGAGAGTGGTTCGGGTGCGAGGTGATGGGCGTGCTCCCGGACCTGGTTACCTTTGCCAAGGGCGCCACTTCCTCCTACGCTCCCATCGGGGGCCTCTTGATTCGCCAACCCGTCTTCGATGAGCTGATGGATTCCCATATCGGCACCTTCAATCATGGGGCGACCTGGGGAGGCCATCCGGTGGTGGCCGCCACCTCCGTCGCCAACCTCACCGCCCTCCGCGACGAGGATGTGGTAGGCAATGTGCGTCGCCTGGGCGGCTATTTCCGCGAACAACTGGAGCGGATGGCCGCCGCGCATCGGATGGTGAGCGACGTGCGGGGCATGGGGTTCTTCTATGCGTTGGAGTTGACCGCCGACCGGGAGACCGGACGGCGCCTGACCCCCGAGCAGGTGGCGGTATTGCTGAACGAGACCATCCCTCCCTTCCTGATGGAGGCGGGGATGTATACCCGCGCCGACGACCGGGGAGAGCCGAAGGTTCTTTTGTGTCCGCCTTTGATTTCCACCCGCTCGGACATTGACGATATGGTGGGAATGGTCGACCGGGCATTGGAGCGGACCGGCGCCATGGAGTGGTAACCCCGGATCCGATGACCGACAGACAAACGCACGCCTTTTAGTCACCGGGAGCCGTCCTCATGAGCATCAACAACATCGCCGGGGTCGTCCGGCAGCAAGCCGCCTCGCAACCTGACAAGACCGCGCTGGTCTACGGATCGGAGGAGGTCACCTTCGCCGAACTCGATCAGCGTTCCAGTCGAACCGCCAACGCCATGGCCGCGGCCGGGGTGGGACACGGGGACCATGTGGGGTTCCTGGACAAGAACTGCATGGAGTTCTTCGACTTCCTGTTCGGCGCGGCCAAGCTGGGGGCGGTGCATGCAGGCATCAACTGGCGGCTCTCTCCCCGAGAGATCACTGGAGTGGTGAACGATGCGGAGATCAAGCTGCTGGTGGTGGGAGAGGAGTACGTCCCCATCCTGGACGAGATCGTCGGCGACCTGAACACTGTGGAGAAGATCCTGGTGGTGGGCGGCCATGACAGTCACCGGTCCTTTGAGGAATGGCGTGACAGCTACCCCGACACCGATCCGGGAGGAGGGGCGGAAGGCAACGACACGGTCTTCCTCTTGTACTCTTCGGGCACGACCGGATTCCCCAAGGGCGTGATGATCCCCAACGATGCCTTTATGGAACTCAAGAAGATATGCTCGCCGATGTGGGGCTTCGACGGCGACTCGGTGAACCTGGTCAACCTGCCCATGTTCCACATCGGCGGGGTGGGATGGTCGTGTCTGGGGTTGTACAACGGCAACACTTCCATCATCGCCCGGGACAACATCCCGCAGTTGCTGGTGGATCTGACTGTGAACCACCGGGTGACCAACGCCTTCCTGGTGCCGGTGCTGCTCCAGTTCATGCTGGCGGCGCCGGGGGTGGAAGAGGCCGACTTCTCGGCGCTGCGGACCATCGTCTACGGCGGGTCTCCCATCTCCGAGGAAGTGCTCCGCAGCTCCATTGATGTTCTGGGCTGTGAATTCGCCGGGGCCTACGGGTTGACCGAGTCCTGCAACGGGGTAACCACCCTGTTCCCCGACGAGCACGACCCCGGCGGACCCTACGCCTACCGTATGCTGTCGGTGGGGCGTCCGCACCCAAACGTAGAGTTCAAGATCGTCGATCCGGTTTCCACCGAGGTACTCGGAGTGGACGAGGTGGGCGAGATCTGGTTGCGTTCTCCCCAGTTGATGAGCGGTTACTGGAAGAATCCGCAAGCCACCCGGGAGACCGTCAACGCTGAGGGGTGGATGCGCACCGGTGACGCCGGGTCGCTCGACGACGACGGGTTCGTGTACATCCGGGACCGGATCAAGGACATGATCATCTCCGGTGGGGAGAACATCTACCCAGCCGAGGTGGAGAACGTGCTGATGGAGCATCCGGGAGTGGCAGATGTGGCCGTGATCGGGGTGCCCAGCGCCCGCTGGGGCGAGACACCCCGGGCGGTGATCGTCGCCGCCGGCGACGATGCGGCCACCGAAGCCGAGATCATCGAGTTCTGCCGGAGCCGCATCGCACACTACAAGTGCCCCACTTCGGTGGGGACCATCGACGTCATTCCCCGCAATCCGTCCGGGAAGATCCTCAAGGGCGATCTGCGGGACATGTACGTCGCCCAACAGGCGTAGGGGGAAGGCGCCATGAAAATAGGAGCGGTATTCCCTCAGACCGAAATCGGCTCGGACCCGGCCGCGGTACGCGCCTGGACAGAGACCGCCGAAGGGCTGGGCTTCGATTCGATCCTCACTTACGAGCACGTGCTGGGAGCGGATCCCTCCCGCCACGTCCTCACCGGCCCCTACACCCACGAGGATGGCTTTCACGAGCCGTTCGTCTTGTTCGGGTATATGGCGGGGATTACCTCGCGGATCGAGTTGTGGTTGGGGGTGCTGGTGCTTCCGCAGCGACAGACCGCCCTGGTGGCCAAGCAGGCCGCCACCTTGGATCTGCTGTCGGGCGAAAGGTTCACGCTGGGGGTGGGTGTGGGCTGGAACCAGGTGGAATACCAGGCTCTGGGGCAGGACTTCAGGCGGCGGGGTCGTCGGTTCGAAGAACAGATGATCCTCCTGCGAAGACTGTGGGAGGAGGAGTTGGTCACCTATGAGGGCGAGTTTCATCACTTGGAGGCGACCGGGATCAATCACCGCCCCCGGAGGCAGATTCCCATTTGGATCGGGGGCTGGGCCGACCCCGTGATGAAGCGGATCGGCTGGTGGGCGGACGGCTGGCTGGCCTCGGCGGGCTCTCTCAAGACGGCACACCTTCCCGACCGGACCGGCAACACCGCCGGGCTGGGAAAGCGGTTCGAGCTGGTGGAGGCGGCCGCCCGAGAAAAGGGGCGGGACCCCTCCGAGATCGGGCTGGGGATGATGGTCGGTGAGGTGGGGTTCACGGGACGGGTGCCCTGGGACCCGGCCGAATACGCCGACCGCACCAAGGAGTGGGGGAGGGCAGGAGTCACCGATGCCTTCCTGGGGACCATGGGATATGACTTCACGGTCGACCAGCATCTCGCCGCTATGGAAGACTTCATGACGGCCTATCGGAACGGGGGGTGAATTGGCAGGTTCGGAGGGGAGGGGGGTTAGATTGGGGGAACCTGTGAAACAGACCCCGGTTCTTGAGGGCTCGTTCGTCTCCGATCCCGAACCTGCCCTGGTGGGGAGCCGATGCCGCTCCTGTGAGACGGTGGCTTTTCCGGCCAGCTTCACCTGCCCGAATCCCCGCTGTGCGGAAAAGGACGTGGCTCCCACCCCTCTTTCCCGCACCGGACGGCTGGCCAGTTGGACGACGGTTCACTTCCCGCCCCCACCGCCCTTCGTGGCGCCCGATCCCTTCGAGCCGATCACGGTGGTTGAAGTGGAGTTCGCCTCCGAGGGAATCCAGGTGGTGGGCCCCCTGGCCGATGCCTCGGCGGACCAACTCCGGATGGGGATGCCGATGGAGACGGTGGTGGCACCCTACTACTCCGACGATTCGGGAGAGGTGATCGGCTGGAAGTTCCGTCCCTACTCCGAGGAGAGCAACGATGACTGACGTGATAGTGGCTGGCGTGGGACTCCACCCCTGGGGGAAGTTTCCCCAAAAGAGTTGGGTCGAGATGGGCGCGGAGGTGGCGCTGGGGGCGGTGGCCGAGGCCGGCATGGAGTGGACCGATGTGGAAGCGATGGTCTCGGGCGCCATGCAGTGGGGAGGGTCAACGGGGATGAGGTCGGGCAACACCATCGCCGCGGCGTTGGGGGAGACGGGGGTGCCCATCGCCAACATCAACAACGCCTGTGCCTCGGGGGGTTCTCTGATGAGGGCGGCCTACGCCATGATCACCTCGGGGATGCACGATTCGGTGCTGGTGATCGGGACCGACAAGTCCCCCAAGGGGTATTTTCCCAGCGTTCCGGTGCTGGCCGACGAGCCCCGTCCCCCGGTGGACATGGTCCGCTGGCAGGTGGGGGTCCCCAATCCCGCCTACTGGGCACTCGAGATGCGAAAGCGCATGGAGGCCTACGGGTCCACCGAGGAGCATCTCGCCCAGGTGAAGGTGAAGAACTCTCGGCACGGGTCGCTCAACCCCTATGCCCGCTATCAGAACGCCTTCACCATGGAGCAGGTGCTGGCATCCCCCATGGTGTGTGATCCCCTTCGCCTGCTGGAGATCTGCGCCACCTCCGACGGTGCGGCCGCGGTGGTGTTGGTGAGCGGCGACAAGGCCCGCCGCCTGGGAGTCCGCCCCCTGGTGAAAGTGGCGGCGTGCTCTCTGGCCAGCGGCGAGTTCGGAGATCCCACCATCCGCATTCCCTTGCTGTCGGCCACCTCCGACGAAGCCGCCACCGCGCCACTGCTGTCGGAGAGCCGGTTGGCCGCGCGGAACG
Source organism: Acidimicrobiia bacterium (assembly GCA_965261135.1). Taxonomy (GTDB): domain Bacteria; phylum Actinomycetota; class Acidimicrobiia; order Spongiisociales; family ZC4RG35; genus Bin76. The sequence continues at coordinate 1,871,713 of OZ253443.1, read as the reverse complement.
CCTACGAGCAGGCCGGCCTGGGGCCCGAGGACATGGATTTTGTGGAACTGCCCGACAACTCCTCCTGGCACGAGCTGCAATACCTCGAGACCATGGGGTTCTGCGGGGAGGGCGAGGCGGAAATGCTCTTGGACGCGGGCGAGACGGCGCTGGGGGGACGGCTGCCGGTCTGTCCCAGCGGAGGGTTTTCCTCTTTCGGGGAAGCGACCATGGCCCAGGGGATTCTCCAGATAGTGGAGGTCACCTGGCAGCTTCGGGGCACGGCCGGCGCCCGCCAAGTAGAAGGCGCCCGCAAGGCCATCACCGAGGTCTACGGCGCCCAAGCCAACAACTCGGCCTGCATCCTCACCACCTAGTAGGGACCACCCCAAGCCTGGCCAACTCAGTAGAGCTAGCGTCGTAGCTGAAGGCGAGAGAGATCAGGATGTCAAAGCCGGCCTCTGCCGCCTCCCTGGCGGCTGCCACCAAGTCGGGACGGGAGACAGTGCCGAATTCAGGACCGATGAAGATGGCGGCGCGTATCTTGGGGCCGGAGTCGTCGTCGCCCTCGTAATAGGTGCCTTCGGCGCTGATGAGATCTCCGGGCCAAGGCTGGATAGCCGAGAACGCAATCTGGTCTTCCTTCTGCGCATGCTGTACCCCGGAGGTCCTGAGATGGTCGAGGATCATGGCGTCGAAGTCGGTCCTATCCCCAAAGCCGAGCTTCGCATCGGCGGCGTGATCGATCAATTCGTTGTTCTCATCTACCCCTAGGGTGCGGTGAGGAGAGATGCTCTCTACGGTGAACGGCCCGGCGACCCTTACCTTGCGCCTGTCTTCATGGGCTTTGTCATACAGGTATTTGTAATCGGCGTTGGCGGTGACGCGGTGCGGGACTCAGCCATGGATCAGCCTGCCCTGGTGGACCTCAGAGGCAAGGCCTCGGTCTCTAGCGTTGAAAGATCGGAACGCTTGGAGGCCTGATCTATGTCGAATCCGACGACCTCGCCCTCGGCGTCGAGGTCGACATTGAGCCCATCGGTGATCTCACGGGTTTCTACTCTTGGCTCCTCTTTGAGTTCAACATAGAGGCTGTCGGTTTCTGGGTAATAATGGAGTTTCATGGGCTATTCCTTTCGGAAGCGGCGATCGAAGAACGCGTTGTGGATGGTTTCGCGGTCAGACAACGTCACCATAGACGTGAGTAACCAGCCAGCGGATCAGTGCGCGTCGGTGTTCAAACAGCCAGCCGCTCCCTACAGCTAGATGTCACAGCCCCTCCTTACAGTGGGGGATACCCTCGATGCGAGACACAGGAGGCAAGACATGCCCAACGGAGGCTCCGACTGCTGCGGAACGTGCTGGCACAACCGAGCCAACGGCGGTGAGGCCGGGTTCCCCCCGTCCGACAGGCCCCGGGTGCCGAGCTTCTGTGAGATACGCGATCTTGACATCCCCGACCCCTTCTACACCTATTGCGCCAACCATCCGTACCATCGCCCCGTACGCGACCCGATACCCATCGGGCCGGTGTTCAGGAACACATCGGGCGGAATGTCCTACGAGCGCGATCACTGGCAGCCGTCGCCGGACACCGAAGAGATCCGCCAGCATCTGCTGCAGATTGTGCGCACGCCTCGCGAGCATTTCGACGAGGGATATCACCTCTACTCGCCGCCCGCCTTCGTCACGGCGGTCGATCAACTGTCTTACTGGGGCGACGCGCGTATCGTGGGTGCCCTGGAGGAACTCATCGAGCGCGACGACATGCAGCAGGCCCGCGAGTCTCTGGAGGACTTGCTGCGGAGCGCCCGCAACGCACTGGACCGACGGGATCCAGGTTGAGGACGCGCGGCTCGATCGCGAAGTAGGAGAGCGAATGTCCAACGGAGGCGCCAACTGCTGCGCCACCTGCTGGTTCAACCGCTCCAACGGCGGCGACCAGGGGCTGAGCAACTTCAACGAAGACATCCCCAGCTTCTGCGAGCTACGCCGTCTCGACATCCCCAGCCCCTTCTACACCTACTGTTCCAATCACCCGCACCATCGCCCCGAACGCGACCCGATGCCTATCGGGCCCGTTTACGTCTGCGTGAATCCCATAACCCGTGCCCGCACGATCTGGCAGCCATCGCCGGACACCGAGGCGTTGCGTCGCCACCTGCTCGATATGGTCGTCTCGCCGGACGAGTACGCTCCCGAGGCGTTACCCTTCCATCCGGCGCCTGCCTTCCGCTGGGCACTTCAGCAGTTGGTCGAGTTCGGAGATGAGCGCGTCGTCGACGCCCTGGAGCAGCTGATCGAGCGGGTCGGCCCCGATAAGGCTGGCATGGCTGCTCAGCTGCTCCAGGACGCTCGCCAAGTCCTGGGGATCCCAGACCCGGCCGAGTGACGCCTCTCCTTCTCAATCCGAATGGCGCCACATTCGCGTCTTTCGTCCAGCGTGGCGCGGCTTGTCCATTAGCCTGTGGCCCATGGGCTGTATTGCCGTAGTTGCCAAGCTGGTGGCCGCCGAGGGAAAGCGGGAGGAACTGCGGGTCCGATTGGCTGAGCACTTCGCCCGGGTGGAAGAAGAAGAGGGGACGCTGGTTTTCTCTTGGCAGGTGGACTTCCGCAACCCCGATGCGTTCTGGGCCTATGAGGTGTATGCCAGCCGGGAGGCGTTGTCGGCCCATGCGGAGTGGGCGGCGGGAGCCGTGGAAGAGATGGCGGAGTTGCTGGCTTCGGACCCGGAGGTCTCTTTCTGCCGCCCGCTCATGGCCAAGGGACTCCCTGATTGAGAAGACGGCACGGGAGCACAGTTGGGGTTACTCCGCCCAAGCTGATCGCAATCCCGTCTCCGCCCGCGGCGTAGAGCAGGTCCCTTTCAGTAGGCAAGGTGAGGACACCTTGGATAACCCATTATGAAGGTGGGCTTCATAGGGTTGGGCAATGTGGGTCGAAAACAGGCGCCTGGAGGAGGCCACCGGCACTCGAACCTCTCCCCCGGATTCCTGCAGAAATGATCGACGACGAGCCGTAAGTCCCCGGCCGAGAGGTAATTGTCAAACGGATCTGGGTGTGAGGAGGAGTCCTGAGCAGCGAAGACATGGGGGTTGGTGGAGCGGTGAGCGACTCGGCGCAGGAGCGGGATCGGCCAGGATCGGTCAGGACGCCGACCAGGCGCGCATTTTCTCGATTTGCACCTCGATCACCGGTCCGGGAGGCGGTTGGGCGGCGTAGAGTTCGTACTTAGCGGCGAGAAGGGCTAGCCCTCTATCGAAGCGCGGACCCGATTCGATCACCTGGGCCGTTCCGTCGATCCTTATCCACCACAGCCGGGTCCAGTCGTCGTCGTAGTGGTCCACCAGCACCGAGACATTGGAGTTGGCTTCGATGTTGCGAAGGCGTTTGAGCCGGTAGGTGGACTTGGGCTTTCGGTCCACCGCGGTGTAGAGACGCCCGTCGTGGTAGGCGAACACGATCGGCACCAGGTGAGGCCGGCTCCGCTCGTCGACGGTTCCCAAAGTGGCCGACCGGGAGTTGTGCAGCAGCCGGGCGATCTCTTCCTGGTCGATCAGAAACCTCTTTGCTGTTTCAAATCCGATGGCAAACGGAGTGGCATGACTCCCATTCTGCCGGACCGATGACGGAACAAGGATCAGAATCGCCAGGTATCTTGGCGCTCCTTGATCCGTACCTACAATCACCAACTACCTCCCAGTTGATTCAAAGGTCAACCGGCCATCACCGAACTTGTAGACGACCTCGGTAGGAAGGAGAGCTAACGGTGGACTTCGCGCTCGCTACCGCCGATGATCCCCGCCGTCTGCGGGTTCGCGACTGGCTTTCCAACCATCCCGAGCCCAGTCCTGAGCAGTTGGCCAGGGCCGGTTATGTGAAGCCCCGTTTCCCGGGACCCTGGGGCCAGGGAGCCGACGTCCTCGAAGAGATGATCATTGACGAGGAACTGGCCGCCGCGGGAGTGGAGCTGCCCGACAATGCGATTGCACTGGGATGGGCGGCGCCCACATTGTTGGCTTTCGGTACGCCCCAACAAAAAGAGCGGCATCTATGGCCGATTCTCACCGGCGCCGAGCAGTGGTGTCAGTTGTTTTCTGAACCCAACTCAGGCTCGGATCTGGCTTCCCTGCAGACGCGTGCTCAGCGCGACGGAGACGAGTGGGTGATCAACGGCCAGAAGATCTGGACCAGCGGAGCAGAGACTTCCCGGTACGGGATGCTTTTAGCCCGCACCGACCCAAATGCACCCCAGCACCGGGGGATTACCTGGTTCATCTGTCCGATGGAACAGCCCGGGATCGAGATTCGCCCCATCATCGAGATGACCGGAAACCGCCACTTCAACGAGGTGTTTTTCACCGACGCGCGGATTCGGTCCGAGAACGTTGTGGGAGAACTCCACGGGGGCTGGCGGGCAGCCAAATACACCCTGGCCAACGAGCGGGTGGCCCTGTCGGGAGGAGGAGCGATATGGGGGATGGGACCAAGCGTCCACGATCTATTGGAGCGGGTCCGCGCGGGAGGGATCGGCAAACATTCCCACCGCCAGGAGATGGCTCGGCTCTACACGGAAGACAAGATCATCCACCTGATCGGCATGCGGATCCTCACTGATTTGGTGGCCGGGCGGGAGCCGGGAGCGATAGCCGAGGTAAAGAAGCTGATGGCCGACCGGGCGGGACAGAGGATCATGAATCTGGCCAAGGATCTGGCCGGGGCCGACGGGATGCGGACCGATAGGGGCCCATACGGTGAGGAGACCGACGAGTGGAACTGGGGGTTTTTGTTCTCTCCGGCGCTCACCATCGGAGGGGGAACCTCCCAGGTTCTCCTCAACGTGATTGCCGAGCGAATGCTGGGACTGCCCCGCGAGCCGCGAGTCAGATAGAAAGTTGAGCCGAGACGCCGTGCGGTCGAGGCCGAGGCGGATCCTGGTGATCAACTGCGGAAGCTCGTCTATCAAATACAAGCTGTACGGCATCGAGATAGGCGCCGCCCTAGCGGCAGGGATCATCGAGGGAATCGGTACGGAGCGGGTCCGGCACCGGCATCGGGTCGGGGAGTATGAAACCACGGTAGAAGCGGCGGCCACCGACTATCGCTCGGGGGTGGCCCAGGTGGTCGAGGCGCTCGATGAATGGGGTTCTCCTCCTCTGCTGGCCGATCCGGGACAGATCGTCGGGGTGGGTCACCGGGTGGTGCATGGCGGTGAGCGATTCTCCGAATCGGTGGTGATCGATTCATCGGTAATGGAAGCCATCAAAGCGCTGGATTCGCTGGCGCCGCTTCATAATCCGGCCAACCGGGCGGGCATCCGCGCCACCCAAGAACTGCTGCCCGAGGCGACCGAGGTGGCGGTGTTCGACACTGCCTTCTTCGCCACGCTCGGACCGCATGCCTATCGGTATGCGGTTCCCTCCCATTGGTGGCGAGAGCACGGGGTGCGCCGCTACGGATTCCACGGCATCAGCCACCGGTACCTGGTGGAGCGGGCCGCGCAGCTTTGGAAAAAGCCCCGACCCAATCTGGTCACCTTTCATTTGGGAAACGGCGCCTCGGCGTGCGCGGTCCGCGATGGCCGGGCAGTTGACACCTCGATGGGGATGACCCCCTTGGAGGGACTGGTGATGGGCACCCGGAGCGGCGACCTCGATCCGGCAGTGGTGTTTCATCTCATGGATGCGGGTTTGTCGGCCTCCGAGATCCGCCGCGGCTTGGAGAAAGAAGGTGGCCTGCTGGGCCTGAGCGGCATTTCCTCTGACTACCGGCAGTTGGGCCAGGCGGCCCGGTCGGGTGACCCAGCGGCCACATTGGCGGTTGAGGTGTTTGTTCATCGCCTCCGTCGCTACCTGGGTGCGTTCCTGGTGCAGGTTGGCCCCTGCGACGGCGTGGTGTTCTCCGGTGGGATCGGGGAAAACAGTGCGGAGGTACGCCGGATGGTCCTGACCGGCTTGGAGACAATGGGCTTGGTACTGGATGCCTCCCGGAACTGCGGTGAGGGGGAGAGGCGTATCTCCACCGACGACAGCCCGATATCCATATGGGTGATTCCGACCGACGAGGAATCACTCATAGCCCGGGACGCTGCCCGGTTAGTGAGGGCCGGCCAAGGTTGAAGCCGGTCCGGGTGGAGTCGGGAACGGGCGGGGAGTACGATCGGCGGGCATGAAGCTGTACCTAAAGGCAGCGCTGTTCACAGTGGTTGCGCCCGGTTCGGTGGGGGGTCTCGTTCCAGCCTTGCTTGTGAGGGATCGAGAGGCGGCGGATGGGGCAGTACTGGTTATGGCTTTGTGCTTGATGACAGTCGGTGCGGTCATCTACCTGCGCTGCGTGTGGGACTTCGCGGTGTTCGGTAAGGGAACCCCCGCTCCGATCGACGCGCCGAAGCGGCTCGTAATTAAGGGCCTTTACCGCTATACCCGAAATCCCATGTACATGGGGTTGCTGACCTTGATCGCCGGGTGGGCAATCCTGTTCGGATCGGTCATCCTTTTGGGATACGGGGTCGCATTGTTCATCTTTTTCTCCCTGTTCGTGCACCTCTACGAAGAGCCGCACCTGTCCCGGGTGTTCGGTGGTGAATATGAGCAGTACAAGGCGCGGGCTGGCCGCTGGCTACCCCGACTCTCTCGCAGGGACGTGTCTTGAAATGAGGGCATGGATCTATATAAGGATGTTTCTTGCGAGGGGTTGCACCCGATTTTCGCTAAGCCCTACATGTACCCTCATGCGGCTTAATCGTTAGCCTCCGACTGTGCCCAGTTGGGGGAGTGATCCGGATTGAAAAAGGTGCTATTTAACGGCCAGTAGGAGACTGTTCGACATCCGCTGGCAGGTAGTGATATCCCCGGCCCGCTTTCTCGGGACGGCTTCCCACCAGTAACCCGCGTTCGGCCAATTCGCTAAGCAGCCTGCCCGCATAAGGAACGCTCAGGCCGGTGAGGTCCGATACTTCGGTGCTGGACGCCCGCCCTCGTCTGCTTGCCCACTCAAGGATCAGCGCCTCACGCCCATGGGTTGTGTAGAGGTTCTGTGAACGGTGGCGAAGCTTCCTGCGAGTCGGGTTGCCTAGGCGATAGGCTGGGGAGTGGTCAGCAGGAACGCCCGAGACCGGGACGATGAACGGTTGCGAATCGGCGGTGACCTGTTGCACGCGTACCAATGCTGCGCTGGTCTCTGCCAGCGGCCGTTGTAGCACAGGGGAAGCTGTCTCATCATCAACCCAGCCGTGGACGGCAAGGTGATCCAAGACCAGCAGCAGGTCGACGTCTTGGGACGCATTATCCGGACTAAGTGAGTTAAGAAACCCGATCATCTTGAGGTCAGGGTTGCCGCCGAACAGTCCAATCCTCACATAAGGACCGCCGATCTCGGAGATCTCGGGTCTGGGACTCCCCATCGCCAGCATCTCGCTGACAATGAGGTCCATGCCGTACCCTTGGCGTTCTGCCAGTCCGAGTGAGGCCATAGCTTCGGCAAGGCTTCGATACCGGGGTACTGCCGGGTGGGTGATGATGTTGGCAGGGGTTACGCCTCCGATGAATCCGCCCGGCGAAGTGACGGTGATCTGGTCCCCGACGTGCTCGACAGTGGTGGGATTCGGATTCAGCCAGTCGCGATGGGTGACTCCGTTAACCAGAGCTTCGCGGAAGGAACGAAAAGGCACGGCCAAAATCTGTCGGTTGACCAGCCCTCTGAGCATGTGGATGGTGCGATTTGCGGCTGTAAAAGCGCTCTCGACTCTGTACATCTGCACTAGTAATGGCCGCGAAGCCCCTCGCTCTCGGTAGGTGCTTCCTGCGCCCGGTACATCACGGCGGATGTAATCCAAGCCATCGCCGGGGGTGGCCACGAACAACAGGGATCCGGCATTAGTTAGCTTCCCGTCTCCACCGATGAGATTCAGCCGACGGATCATGTCTTGACTCGTTGCCTCAGCCAACCGGGTTGCGTCGGACGAATTCCTTAGGTAGCCACGGGCGATGTCAACCGCCAGGGGGGAGATGTCTTGGAGGGTGTGCCCGGAGGACTGTGCTGACCAGTCATAGCCGGCTCTCTTTCGGTTTTCGGTATACCAACTGCTCGCATCGATTTCGACGCAGCTTCTGTTGACTCGCCATTTGAGCTTGCTGCCGTAGTAGATGGGCTCGATCGCGTAGTCGGTCCACAAGACGAGGATTGGGGTTCCGCTCAAATCGACAGGGCGAACAGTGATTGTGAGCTTTCCCTGGGTGAGTTGCCAGATTCTCTCGCGGAGCCATTCCGGATCCAGTAGGGTTCCGATCCGCGCACCGTCATCGGAAATCCCGACGATGACGGCTCCACCTCCCGGCGTGTTGGCCATGCAGGCCATTTCGTCGGCAAGGAATTGGGCGGCATCTTCGTTTTCGGCTTGGCCCGCAAGCACCTTGCCGTTTCTGCGGCGGCCGGGCTCCTCCTTCACATCCACCTGTGTCACTTCGATGTCCTTTGGCTGTTCGCCTTTGTTGAGGCGAACAAGGATTTGCTCGATTTGCTCTTGCAGGGGGTCTGGGCCGAGAAAGGTCATAGAAGTTCTACTTGGTGATGCCCTTCACTGTTGAGAAAAATGTAACTGGTGGACCGGTTTGGCCGTTTTGTTTGCTTTTTCCTCGGAAAAGTGTAACTAATTGGTCGTTTTGGAGCATTTGTTTGCTTTTCTGGGTGGAAATGTGAACTATAGAGCCGCTTTGGGGTGATGTGTTCACTTTTCTGGAGAGAAAGTGTAACTGGTGGACCGGTTTGGCCGTTTTGTTTGCTTTTTCCTCGGAAAAGTGTAACTAATTGGTCGTTTTGGAGCATTTGTTTGCTTTTCTGGGTGGAAATGTGAACTATTCGGGTCGTTCCGGCCGTTTTGTTTGCTTTTAGGCGGCGCGGGTTGTCATGACGGGGGGCCGGAGCCGTCCGGTAATCTGATCGGGATGGATTATTTTGCAGGTAAACACTTTGTAGTGACCGGAGCGGGTCGGGGGATCGGCAGGGCCACGGCCGAGATGCTGGTGGCCGGGGGTGGAAATGTGTGGTGCTTCGATCTTGCCGAAGACCGCCTTCGTAGTGCTGTCGAAACCATGGATGGGCCGGGTTCGGCGGTGGCTGTGGTGGTTGATATCTCCGATGAACGGTCGGTGTCCGACGGTTACCGGCAGGTGTCGGATGCCAGCGGGGGAGTGCTGTCGGGCCTTGCCCATTGTGCGGCCATCGGCCGGGCGTATCCCTTCGAGGAGATGACCTGGGCGGACTGGGAGCCGGAATTAAAAATCAACCTGTTCGGGACCTACCTGATGACCAAGCACGCCGCTCCGCTGATGCGCGCCGCCGGAGGGGGAAGGATCGTCAACATCGCCTCCAACGCGGCGAAGGTGCCCGGACCGTACTCCGCCCCCTACAACTCCTCCAAAGCAGCGGTGATCAGCCTCACCCGCTCTGCAGCCAAGGCCCTGGCGCCCGAGATCGCGGTCAACTCGATCTGTCCGGGACATGTGGACACTCCCATGCGGAGCGGCTTCGGCGAGGAGGCCTCCCAACTGGTGGAAGGAGTGGACCTCGACGCGGCGGCGGCTAATGCCCAACTGGGAAGACCCGCCGTGCCCGAGGAGATCGCCAGCGCGGTGCTGTTCCTGCTCAGCCCGGCGGCGGTTTTTATCACGGGAGAGGACTTGAACGTCAACGGCGGGATAGTGATGTACTGATCCGGTGGCAGAGGGAGGCGGACCCGGACGTCGGTAAGGTGATGTGTTGGACCAAACAGAGGTGATCAGGCGATGACTGCGATGGACTCAGGAGAGCTCCTGGAGCTCTACGAGATGATGGTGACCATCAAGCTGTGGGACCAGACCGCCCTTCGGCTACTGCAGGAGGGACGGGTGTTGGCCGGGTACCACTCGGGACGGGGGCAGGAGGCGATACCGGCCGGCGGCGTGGCGCCTCTTCGCCGTGACGACTATTTGATGTATGCCCACCGGGGATTCGGGTACACCATCGCCAAGGGGATGTCGATGACCGCCATGTTCGGTGACCTGATGGCCAACACCGCCGGCTCAACCGGCGGGCTGGGGGCGGGCATTCCCCACTTCGCGGATCCCGAGTTGGGCATCCTCGGGCAGGGGGGCACCCTGGGGAGCTGCTTTGGGATCGCCACCGGGGCGGCGTTCAGCGCCAAATATCGGGGGACCGATCAGGTGGTGGTGTGCTTCTTCGGCGACGGGACCGCCAACCGGGGCGCCTTCCACGAATCCGTGAATGCCGCCGCGGCGTGGAAGCTGCCGGTGGTGTGGATTTGTGAGAACAACGGCTACGCGGTCTCGGTGCCCGTCTCCGATTCGACGGCCGGTCGGATAGTGGACCGGGCGGCGGGCTATGGGATGCCGGGGGTGCGAATCAACGGGATGGATGTGGCCGAGGTGTACCAGGCCACGAGCGAGGCGGTGGATCGGGCCCGGGCGGGGGAGGGACCGACCCTTATCGAGGCCATGTGCCATCGGTTCCGTGGGCACTACGAAGGGGATCCGCAGATATATCGCACCGAGGAGGAGACCCGCCGCCTGCACGCACTCGACCCGATCACCACCCTGGCCGCCCGGCTGGTGGCCGAGGGCCTCTCAACTCCCGAGGAGTTGAAGGAGCTGGAACGAAGTGTGCAACAGAGCGTTGACGATGCGGTGGACGAGGCGGCCTCGGCTCCCATGCCCGGTCCCGAGCGACTCTACGAGGGCTTGTACGTATGAGTGAGCCGCCCACCACCCGAACCCTCACCTTCTCCCAGGCCATCCGGGAGGCGCTCAGAGAAGAGATGGAGCGGGACGAGCGGGTGTTCGTGTGGGGAGAGGACGTGGCCGTCTACGGAGGTATCTACGGGGCGACCGCCGGGCTGTTGGAGCGGTTCGGCCCCGAGCGGGTGATCGACACCCCCATCTCGGAGACGATGATCGTGGGCGCGGCGGTCGGCGCGGCCATAACCGGGCTGCGACCGGTGGCAGAACTGCAGTCGAGCGGCTATTTCGGGATCGCCATGGACGAGCTCTACCACAAGGTGGCCCGATGGCGGTACATGCACGGGGGCGTGTTCACCGTTCCGCTGGTGATCAGGCTGCCGGAGGGCGCCAAGGGCGCGGGTCCCGAGCACGATGTCAGCCCCGAAGCCCTGTTCCTGAGCGCCGCCGGTGCATATGTGGTGATACCCTCTGACCCCGCCGACGCTCTTGGGCTCCTGAAGTCCTCGATCCGGGACGACAATCCGGTGCTGTTCTTCGAGCACGCCGGCCTGTACGCCTACCGGGGAGAGGTCCCCACCGGCGATCACCTGGTGCCGCTCGGAAAGGCGGCGGTGAAGCGGGAAGGGAGCGACGTGACGGTGATCGCCTGGTCGCGGATGGTGGGCGAGTCGCTCCGGGCAGCCGAGCAGTTGGCGGCCGAAGGGATGGATGTGGAGGTGGTGGATCCGCGCGGGCTCCGTCCGCTCGACATCGACACAATCCTCGAATCGGTGGCCAAGACCGGGAGGGTGGTGATCGCCCACGAGGCGCCCAAGACCGGGGGCGCGGGAGGCGAGGTGGCAGCCATCATCGCCGAGGAGGCGCTCGAGTACCTGGAGTCGCCGATCATCCGGGTGGCGTCTGCCGATGTCCCCATCCCCCAGAGCCGCTACCTCCAACAGTTCCTGATCCCCACCGCTTCCTCGGTGATGGAGGCGGTAAGGAGGCTTGACTGACTCCGATGCACATTCTGAGACTTCCCGCTCTGGGAGAAACCATGGAGATGGGCACGATCATCGCCTGGCACAAAGCCGAGGGAGAGCAAGTGGCGGTGGGCGACGCTCTCTATGAGGTGGAGAACGAAAAAAGCGTCATAGTGGTGGAAGCCATGGCCCCCGGCCTGCTGGCGAAGATTATTGCACCTGCGTCCGCCGAAGTCCGGGTGGGCGGGGCGGTGGCGGTAATGGCCGAGGTGGGAAGCATGCCGACCCCTTCGGAGATCGCCGAACTCCTGGCCGGGGAGTCGGTGGCCGGTGCGCCGTCGGAAGGGTCACCCGCGCCCGGCCCGGCGCCGAAACCCGAGAGAAGGCAAGCACCCGCAAAACAGCGCACCCGCGCCATGCCCAAGGCTCGGGCGCTGGCCAAGAGCCTCGGGGTGGACCTGGCTTCGGTGCAGGGGACCGGTCGGGCGGGGATCATCACCGCCGATGATGTGGAAGCGGCCGCCGCCGCGGCGGGCCCTGGTGGACCCAAGATCGGGGAACGGCGTTCCTTGCGGGGATACCCCCGGGCGATGGCGGCGGCCATGGCTCGCAACTGGACGGAGATACCCCACTTTTCACAGACCTTGTTGGTGTCGGCGGCCCCCCTCATGGCTTTGTTGCAATCCCACCGGGCGGAGGGAAGGCGGATCTCGCTCAACGATCTGATGGTGGAAGCGGTGGCGACGGCCTGTCGCGAGGTTCCGGAAGTGAACGCTGCCCTCTCGGGTAAGTCGGTGGTGATCTATGACGAGGTGAACGTGGCGGTGGGGGTCGATACCGACCACGGGCTGGCCGCGCCGGTGGTGCACGGCGCCGAGCAGATGGATCTCGAGGCGCTGTCGGCGGAGATACGCCGCCTCGCCGAGGCCGCACGGCGGAGGAAACTCACTTTCGACGACATCGGGGGCGCCACCATCACCACTTCCAATCTGGGGCCGGGGGGAGTCGACTTCGGGACACCGATCATCAGCTTGGACACGGCCGCCACCATCTATTTCGGCACGGTGGCCGAGCGCCCGATGGTGGTGGAGGGCCGGGTAACGGCCCAACCAACCTGTTATGTGTCCGGCGCTTTCGACCACCGGGTTGTGGACGGGGCCACCGGCGCCCGCTTTCTCCGCACCCTGGGCGCCATCCTGGAATCGGGGTAGGACGGGTCCGCCATGACCTCGACTCCGCCGGCTGAAAACACTTCCATTCTGGCCGAGAATCTCCTGCGGCGGGCCGTCCTGGGGGACATGCTCCATCGTCAGGCCGCCCGGCTGGGAGACAAACCGGCGGTGATCGCCCGCCGGGGGAAGGGGAGCCGGAAGGTCGTCACCTACCGGGAACTGGATCGCTTTTCCAACCGGGTGGCCCATGGGCTTTCCCACCTGGGAGTGGGACGGGGCGACCGGGTGGCGGTGATGAGCCGCAACACCGCCGAGCATGCCGCCATCTTCTACGGAATCCTCAAGCTGGGCGCGGTTTTCACTCCCCTGAATCCGTCATACACATCGGCCGAGGTGGCCCGCCAGGTCGACCACGCCACACCCCGGGTGGTGATAGTGGAGTCCGGGATGGCCGAACGATGCCGTGAGGGAGTGAGCCGGGCGCAGGCCGATCCGCGGCTGGTGATGGTGGGTGGGGCGTCGGAGCCGGGCGAGATCGGCTTAGCCGAGATGCTGGAAGGCGCTTCCCACCGGATGCCCGAGGTGCTGGTGGACGAGTCGGATCTGGCGATGGTGATGTATACCAGCGGAACCGAGAGCGTTCCCAAGGGTGTGGCGATCACCCATCGGGCGATGATGATCTCCACCACTCCCTCGTGGTCCTATGAGGGGTATGTGGATGCCTCGGACGTGTTTCTGCTGCTGGCGCCGGTCTACACCACGGCCGGCACCGGGACTCTGATCAACCTGATCTCGGTGGGGGCGACAGTGGTGATGACTCCCGTCACCGAGCCGGGCGCGGTCCTGAAAGCCATCGAAGCCGAGGGCGTCACCAACACCTCACAGACTCCCACCTTCTATCTGCGCATGATCAGACACCCCGACTTTTCGGTCCGGGATCTCTCCTCGCTCCGCCAGGCCCATGTCTATGGGGGCCCCATCCCCTTCGGGGTGGTGTCCGGGCTTGCGCGCCGCGCCCCGGAGGTGACATGGGCCACCTACTGGGGACAGTCCGAACTCAGCCAACTGGGTGTGATCGGCTTCTTCGGAGACGCCTCCGAGGTTCCAGAAGAGGATCCGCGCTGGATCGGCAAACCCGCTCCCCATGTGGAGGTTCGGGTGGTGGATCCGGACGGCGCGGACTGCGATGTCGGAGAGCTTCTGTGCCGCTCGCCAGGAGTGATGGAGGGATACTTCCGGGATCCGGAGTCCACCGCGGCGGTGCTTCGCGACGGGTGGCTGCACACCGGCGACCTGGTCCGCCGTGACCCCGATAGCAACCTGTTTTTCCACGACCGGCTGAAGGACATGATCAAGACCGGGGGCATGAATGTTTCCTCCGCGGAGGTGGAGGAGACGATCCGGAGCCACCCCGGGGTGGCCGAGGCGGCAGTGGTAGGCATCGCCCATCCGGAGTGGACCGAGGCGGTGACCGCGGCGGTGGTGCTCGGTGAGGCGGTGCAGGTTACCGAAGCGGAACTGATCGAGTATTGCCGCGCCCGCCTGGCCGGTTACAAGACGCCCAAGCGAGTAGAGTTTGTTTCCGATTTGCCAATCGACTCTCAAGGCAAGGTGCGCAAGCGCGATTTGCGGGAGACGCTGGGAGATCGCCGGTATCCCCGTCTGCCAGGAGAGACACGATGACCGACGCCCCCCGGCCCCTCTTGGAGGCGGAGGACCTGCACAAGCATTTCTCCATGACCGGGGCCCTGGGATTCGGCGCCAAGGGGGTGGTGAAGGCGGTGAACGGGATAGATCTCGGGCTGTGGCCCGGGGAGACCCTGGGGGTGGTGGGCGAGTCGGGTTGTGGAAAGACCACCCTGGCCCGCCTGCTGCTGCTCCTGGATGCCCCCACGTCGGGGCGGATTCTTTTCCAGGGCAAAGAGGTGAAGATCGACGACCAGAAGGAGCGGTTGTTTGAGTACCGCCGCAACGTGCAGGTGGTCTTCCAGGACCCCTACTCGTCGCTTTCGCCCCGCATGAAGGTGGAGGACATAATCGCCGAGCCGATCCGGTCGGCCGGGAAGCAAAGCCGCGAGGAGACGACCGACCGGGTGGGAGAGGTGATGAGCCAGGTGGGACTGGACTACCGCGCCCACGCGGCTCTCTACCCCCATGAGTTCAGCGGCGGGCAGCGACAGCGGATCGCCATCGCCCGCGCTCTCGGGCCCAGCCCCAAGGTGGTGATTCTCGACGAGCCGGTTTCCTCCCTCGACGTCTCCATCCGCGCCCAGGTGATGAACCTCCTGGCCGACCTGCAGGAGAAGTTCGACCTGGCCTACTTGCTCATCTCCCACGACCTGAGCGGGGTGGCCCACCTCTCCGACCGAGTCATGGTTATGTACTTGGGCAGGGTGATCGAGTTAGCCGGTGCAGAGTCGTTGTTCACCACCCCCGCCCACCCCTACACCGAGGCGCTCCTCTCGGCGGTGCCGCCGGCCCACCCCGACATAGAAAGCCAGGAGATCATCCTGGAGGGAGAGGTCCCCAGTCCGATCGACCCGCCGGGCGGGTGCACCTTCCACCCCCGCTGTCCCTATGTGATGGAAAAATGCTCCGATCTGGTCCCCGGGCACGACGATCTGGAGCCCGGCCACGGGGTCTCCTGTCATCTGTATCCCGGATCGGGCACCAGATCATGGCTGCAGGTCGCCGTAAGGAACTGACGGCCCGATGGAGTTTGGAATCAGCATTCCCAATTTTCGGGGGGCCGCTCACACCGACACCTTCCGTCGGGTGGCCGGAGCCGCTGAGGAGGCGGGGCTGGACGATGTTTGGATAGGGGACCACATCGTGTTGGCCAGACACATCACCTCTCCCCACCCATACAGCTCCAAAGAGAAGATGACCGGCCGCAAACCGTGGAGCGAAGCGGGGATCGGGGACATGGAGGCCACAGATCCGGTCTATGAGCCCCTCACCCTGTTGGGCTTTCTGGCCGCCCTGACCAAGCGGATCCGCCTGGCGCTCGGCACCCTGGTGGTGCCGCTTCGGCATCCGGTGGTGGCGGCCAAGATGCTCTCCACCCTGGACGTTCTGTGCGGCGGTCGGCTAATCCTGGGGGTGGGGGTGGGGTGGATACCCGAGGAGTACGCGGCGGTGGGCGCCTCCTGGGCGGACCGGGGAGCGGTAACCGACGAGTACCTGGATGTCATGAGTGCCCTCTGGCGGGAAGACCATCCCGGATTCGAGGGGCGCTTCTACAGCCTTCCTCCCGACATTTGCTTCTACCCGAAGCCGGTGCAGCGGACAATCCCCATCTGGGTGGGGGGCAACAGCGCTCCGGCCCGGCGACGGGCCGCCCGGGTGGGAACCGGATGGCATGGAGCCTTTGTGCTGCCAGAGCGACTGCCGGGTATCCGGGAGGACATCATCGAGAGACTGGAAAGCCGGGGCCGGGACCCGGAAGGGTTCGTCTTCTCCAACCGGGTCAACCTCGAAGTGAACGAGCGCTCCGATCCCGACCATCCCTGCCGGGGTTCTGTGGAGCAGATCGTTGACTCGATTGAGAGGTACGCCGAGGCAGGGGCCACTCATCTGCAACTCGCCACCCCGCCCGGTCCGGAGACCGAGGACATCCTGGAGCAGTTGGATCTTTTCGTCCGCGAGATCCGTCCCCGGCTGTCATGGGAGAAGGGATCACGGGGGTGAGCTACCGGGAGATCTTCTCCGAGTTGTCCAATCAGGGCCGGTGGGGCGCTGACGATCAACGGGGGACTCTGAACTACATAACTCCAGCCAAGGTGAGAGAAGCCTTGGGGCTGGTGCGTTCTGGTCGGGTGGTCTCGATAGGGAGAGATCTCGACACCGTTTCGGGGCCCGCCAATCCCCGGCCGGTGGTTCATCAACTCCTCTATGCCGGACATCATGCCGAGGCGGCCATGGATTTCGTGGGGATCGCCCCGCACGGACTGTCGGTGACCCATCTCGACGCGGTGGGCCATGTCTATTTCGAGGGCGAGATGTACAATGGCCGGCGGGCGGCCGACGAGGTGGATCGCTACGGGATGAAGTTCGGGTCGATAGAGGCCATGGCGGAGGGGGTGGTGACCAGGGGAGTGTTTCTGGATGTGGCCTCGGCGCTGGGGGTGGACAACCTCGATCCGACGGCGGCGATCGGCCCCGCCGAGTTGGAGGCCGCCGAGGAGTATTGGGGAGTGGAGGCGGGGTTGGGCGACGCGGTGCTGGTCCGCTCGGGACGAATGGTTCACGAGGCTCAGGCCGATCCCCCCGCCCCTTATCAGCGGGCCGGTTTGGACATTGAGGCCATCCGGTGGCTGCATGAGAGGGAGGTGGCGGTTTATGGAGGGGACTGCATAGAGAGGATGCCCTCCCCCTATCCGGGCCTGGAGCTTCCCCTTCACTCCCTGGGGCTGGCCGCTATGGGGCTGGCTCTCCTGGACTGGCCGGACACCGAGGCGCTCCGATCGGCGTGTCTCGCCGAAGGCCGGGGCGAGTTCGTGCTGATGATCGCTCCGCTGCGCCTACGGGGAGGGACGGGCTCGGCGGTCAATCCCCTGTGCATCTTCTGAAAACACCGATGAGGATTTCGGATTCGTCCCTATCGCCCCTCTAGTCTTGAATCGGTGGGCTTTAGGGCAGACGCGGAACACCGGGACGTGATGCATAGATGAGACGATTCATCCTGAGAAGACTGGCCCAGGCGATCATCTCCATTTTCGTCTTGGTCACTGTGGTGTTTTTCCTGGTGCGCCTGACCGGGGATCCGGTGGAGCGGATGATCCCACCACAGGTGACCGACGAGGTGGCCAACGACCTCCGCCGCGCCTACGGGCTGGACAAGCCGCTCGCCGTCCAATACGGTATTTTTCTGCAGGGAGCGGTGCAGGGAGACTTGGGCACCTCACTCTATTTCCGGAGTCGGGCCGTCACCGATCTTCTGGTGCCGCGTCTCTGGGCCAGCTTGCAGTTGTCAGTCGTCTCGATGCTGGTGGCTTTGCTGATAGCGCTGCCCCTGGGAGTCTACGCAGCCAAGTACCGGGGGCGATCAGGTGACTATGTGGCCAGGATCTTCTCTATTTTGGGAGGGGCGGCGCCTTCGTTCCTGGTGGGTTTGGTGATGCTGCGACTCTTCGCGGTGCAATGGCAGATATTTCCCACCGGCGGTCGGGAGGAGGCGCTCTCCATAGTGCTGCCCACGGTTACGCTGGGATGGTTCGTGTCGGCGGGGATAATGCGACTCACCCGTTCCTCCATGCTGGAATCCCTGTATGACGAGTATGTGAAGCTGGCCCGTATCAAGGGGGTCCGGGAGTCGGTGGTGATCTGGAAGCACGCCTTCAAGAACGCGGCTCTGCCGGTGGTTACCTATTCCACCATCATCTTCGCGGCGGTGATCGGCGGCGCCATCGTCACCGAATACGTATTCGCCTGGCCCGGCCTGGGGAGCCTCTTGATCCGCGGGGTGATCCAACGGGACTTTCCCATCATTCAGGGTTCGGTGATTCTCATCGGGTCGATCTTCGTGATGTGCAATTTCCTGGCTGACCTGACCTACGCCATGATCAACCCCAAGATCAGGTACGACCGATGACGAGCGTACGAGCCGGTTCGGGATTGGGAGAGGAGGGCAAGCCCAGGGTGAGAGCGCGGGGCGCCACCGCCACCATCCGATTTCCCTACATCTCCACGGCGGTACTGGCGCTGGTGGTGCTGGTGGCGATATTTGCGCCCCTGATCGCTCCTCACAACCCGGAGGTGGGCAGACTTCCCAACAAGCTGATCCCCCCGATGTGGCAGGAGGGGGGCACGGGGGAATTCCCGTTGGGAACCGACACCCTGGGCCGGGACATCTTCACCCGCATCCTCTACGGCGCCCGGGTCTCCCTGATGGTGGCCGTGCTGGCCACCGGGCTGGCCGGAGTGGTGGGCACGATCGTGGGACTGTTCGCAGGCTTCTATCGGGGCTGGGTAGAGACGATCCTGATGAGGATTACCGACATTACCCTGGCGCTTCCCCTGATGCTGATGGCCATCGTGTTGGTGGCGCTTCTGGGCGCCAGCCTCACCAATGTACTTGTGGTGATCGTGATCCTGCTGTGGCCCTACTACGCCCGCCAGATCAGAGGGGAGGCCCTGGCGGTGAGTGAGGAAGATTTCGTGGATCTGGCCAGGGTGGCGGGCGTCTCCAACCTACGGATCCTCTGGCGGCACATCCTTCCCAACGTGATGCCCACCATTCTGGTGCTGGTCACCCTGCAGGTGGCGCTGATCATCCTCCTGGAGGCCTCGCTCAGCTTCTTGGGGGTGGGGATACCTCCCCCCACTCCCGCCTGGGGTTTGATGGTGGCCAACGGACGGGAAATCCTGGTCCGGGCCTGGTGGGTATCGATTATCCCCGGGGTGGCCATCTTCGCGGTGGTGCTGGCCGCCAACCTGTTTGGAGACTGGGTGAGGGACCGTTTCGACCCCAAACTGCGTCAGATCTGAACCATGCTGTTGGAAGTAAACGATCTGCGTGTCCAGTTCCACACCCGCCGGGGAGTGGTTAAGGCCGTTGACGGAGTGAGCTTTTCCCTGGAAAGAGGGGAGACCCTGGGACTGGTGGGTGAGTCGGGTTCGGGAAAGAGCGTGAGCTGCTTGGCTCTGATGAGGCTGGTAGAAGCCCCGGCCGGGCGGATCGTGGGAGGCAGCATCGTCTTGGACGGACAGGAACTGCTGGACCTTTCGGAGAGGGAGATGAGACAGGTGAGAGGGGGTCAGATCTCCCTGATTCTTCAAGACCCGCTCAGCTCTCTGAACCCGGGTTACACCATCGGCAACCAGGTTGCGGAGGCGATCAAGATCCATCAGGGCCTGCGGGGAAAGGAACTGCGGGACAGCGTGATCGAGATTCTCGGTCGGGTGGGCATCCCCCAGGCCGAGCGGCGCCTGAAGCAGTACCCGCACCACATGTCGGGCGGGATGCGCCAGCGGGTGGCGGGCGCCATTGCCCTGTCCTGTCGCCCCTCCCTCCTGATCGCCGATGAGCCCACCACCTCTCTGGATGCCACCGTGCAGGCCCAATACCTGCGTCTCCTCTCCGAATTGCAGGAACAATTCCATTTCGGGCTCATCTTCGTCACCCACGACCTGGGGATAGTGGCCCGCCTGTGTGATCGGGTGGCGGTCATGTACGCCGGTCGGATCGTGGAGACGGGCAGCACCCGGCAAATATTCAACCAGCCCGCCCATCCTTACGCCAAGGCGCTCTTGGCCACGCTTCCCAGCTTGCAGTCGCGCAAGAAGCGACTGCTCACCGTAAGCGGACAACCCCCCCTTGCCATTGATCTGCCGCCGGGCTGTTCCTTCGCCCCCCGATGCCCGGAGGTCATGGATGTCTGCAGTGAGGTGTTCCCCACCGAGACCGTCACGGGCGACCACCACCGGGTGATGTGCTGGCTGCACTCCCCCTCTGAACAGCGGCCCTCTCCGGTGCTGTACAGCTGAGGATCGTTCTGCAGACGTTTCCCGAGACGCTCGCCATAGGGCCGGCGGAGCAGGAACTCCGCGCAGAACTCCGCGCCTGGATCGCGGATCACGATCCGGGTCCGCCGCCTTCTGAGTACGGGGGGCGCATCGAGGCGTTGACGCGGTGGCAGGCCGCGCTGTGCGAGGCCGGCTTCATGGGGCTCTCCTGGCCGGTGCAATACGGGGGGAGGGGGATGTCCCTGGGCGCTGAAGCGGTGTTGGCCGAGGAACTGGCCCGGAGCGGAGCCGCCGAACTGATCAACCGCCTGGCCCTATACACCTGGGGTCCCACCCTGATGGACATGGGCGAGCCCGAACAGCTCCGCCGGTTCCTGCCGGGAATGCTGGACGCCTCCGAGCTGTGGTGCCAGGGGTTTTCCGAACCCGACGCCGGGTCGGATCTGGCCGGAGTCCGCACCAGGGCGGTGGTGGACGGAGAAGAGTTGGTGATCACCGGCCAGAAAGTGTGGACCTCCCGGGCGGAGCTGTCCACCTGGAATGCCCTCTTGGTGCGAACCGAGGGTGAACCCGGCCAGCATCGGGGACTCACCCTGGTGATCACCGACATGAAAAGCAACGGCATCACCATCCGCCCCCTTCCCCAAATGCTGGGAGAGCCGCATTTCAGCGAGGTGTTCTTCGACGAGGTGCGGGTTCCGATCACCAACGTGTTGGGCGGTCTCAATCAGGGATGGCGGGTCTCGATGAACGCCATGGGATATGAGCGGGGGATCTTCGTGCTGGAGCGTTCCATCCGGCTGCGGAGAAGGCTGGCGGAGTTGGCCCGGCGGGTATTGGAGGAAGACAAGGCGGACCGCGCTGCTATGGCCGGGATTGGCCGGGTCCACGCATCGTTGGAGATGCTCACCGCCCAGGCATACCGGACGCTTGCCCAGCAACAGGCGGGGACCCTGGCGCCGGGGGCGACCTCGGTGGACAAGCTCTATCTGGCCGAGGTGTACCAGGACCTGTTCGCCACCGCGGTGGAGATCTTGGGGCCGGAGGTGACCCTGCACGAGGACGGCTGGACACACGACCTCTTGGAGTCCCGTTCGGTGAGCATTTATTCGGGGACTTCGGAGATCCAGAAAAATGTGATCACCAGCCGTCTGTTGGGGATCAGATGAGCGAACTCGCCGCGGCGTTCAACCAGGCTCTGGGGGAGTTGCTTCCCTTTTCGGAGGCCCTGGACCGTGCCGAGGAGGACCGGTCGCTGCCGGGTGTGGTGCGGGCGGAGATAATCGGGATGGGATGGAACGGAATGATGGCCCCCGAGGAGGCGGCCGGCTTGGGTTTGGGTATCGGTGAGGCGGTCGAGCTGTGCGCGGTGGCCGGGCGGCACCTGCTTTCGGTGGCGCTCCTCGACGAGTCGCTGCTCCTGGCGCCCGCCTTGGCCGCGGTCGGGCACCCCGCTCTGGAAGGAGTACTGGACGGCGGTCTGGCCGGCGGGGCGGGATACGCCACCGAGGGATCAGCGGCGCTGGAGTCGGGGGCGCTGTCGGCCTCGGGGGTGGGAGTGAGACTGTCGTCGGGAGCGAGACTGGCGGCGTTGGTGCATCCCCGCTGGACGGCGGTGGTCTCCCTGGAGGACCCGGCGGTCCGCCTGGAGCGGGCCGAAGCACTGGACCGGAGCCAGGGCGTTCATACCCTCTCGGCTACGGGTATTCAGCCCGAGGTGGTTCTGGATGGATGGATGGATGGAGGGGGAGTGGCCGCCGGGTGGCTGGCCGGCCTCCTGGCCGACCTGGTGGGCGGCGCCGAGCGAATGATGTCCCTGTCGGTTTCCCACGCCCGGGTCCGCGAGCAGTTCGGACGCCCCCTCATCCGCTTCCAGGCGGTGACCCATCGCCTGGCGGAGATGAAGGCCCGGCTGGAGCTGATGCGCTCGGCGGTGGCCCGCTTGGCTTTCCTCATGGAGGAGGGCGCCTGGGACCCCGCCTTTCTGGCCGGCCTTCTCTGGTCGGTCCCCGCCTACGCCCGCGAGATATGCGAGTCTGCCATCCAGGTGCACGGAGGAATCGGCTTCACCTGGGAATACGGCCTCCACCTCTACTACCGAAGAATCCTCTCCCTCCAATCCATGCTGGGCGGCGCCCTCGACACCGCCGCCGCGGCCGGACGGGCCTATCTGGAGACGGTTTAGCGGCACGGAGCTTGAGCGGGAAGGAAGGTAGTGGATCACTCTCCCGCAAACTAAGTATGTGTGCAGCGGCTCGATATCTGGGTTGTCAGGTTCGGAAAGCAGTCGGTTAGCGGCTCAGTCTGCTCAGAACCCCCCCGCCGCGGATTGCGAATCGGTGGCGTTAACGAGGAAAAGTACTCTTAGTGAGTAAAAGTAGCGTTAGTGAGGAAAGGTAGGATAGACCCTTTTGGCTAATCCCTTCGACTATCGGCCGCGGATCGCGGATGACGAGTTGCTTGAGTTGTTGGGTGTGTTGCCTGCGATCAGTATCGAAGGTCCTCGCGCGGTGGGCAAGACGCGAACCGCGCTCCGGCACGCCAACACCGTGTATGCGCTGGACGATCCCGAGGTCCTCGATGCCGTTCGCGCCGCCCCGCGGATGCTCACACAGGGCGAGCCGCCGATTCTCATCGACGAGTGGCAGCGCTATCCCCCTTCCTGGGACATGGTGCGCCGCGCAGTGGACGAAGACTTCAGGCCGGGCCGGTTTCTTCTCACCGGATCCGCCCGTCCGCAGAGTCTCCCCGCCCATTCCGGCGCGGGCCGGATCGTCACACGGCGAATGTGGACGACCACCCTGGCAGAGCGCACCTCATCGGGGTCCGACCGGGGAGGACCCACGGTCAGTCTCCGCTCGCTCCTGTCGGGAGAGCGCCCGGAGGTGGGCGGGGACACCGATCTGGGGGTAGAGGACTATGCGGAGGAGATCGCAGCGGGGGGATTTCCCGGCTGGCGGCATGTCACCGGGCGACCTCGGCGGCTGTTGCTGGAAGGGTATCTGCATCGTCTCTTCGAACACGACTTTCCCCTGGCGGGTCAGCGGGTGCGCAACCCTGCCGCACTGCGGCGTTGGCTGAGGGCCTACTCCGCCGCTACGTCCACCACCGCCTCCTATGAAGCGGTACGCGACGCGGCCACCGCCAGCGAAGGGGACAAGCCCGCCAAGACCACCACTTCAGCTTGGCGCGACACGCTGGAGGCGTTGTGGCTGCTGGAGCCTCTTCCGGCATGGCTTCCGTTGGGAAGCCATCTCAGTAGGCTGAAGCGAGGTCCGAAGCACCACCTGACCGACACTGCTTTGGCGGCGCGGCTGTTGAACCTCACCGCTGACACTCTCTTGAGTGGAAGCTCGGTAGTACCCACAGGCTTGGCCAGAAGTCCTGAGAACATACTGGGCGCGCTCTTCGAGTCGCTGGTCACCCACGACCTGTGGGTCTACGCCCAAGCCAACGATGCCCGGATCTCGCACATGCGTACCTGGAACGATCAACGAGAGGTGGATATCATCATCGAGCACGAGGGAAGAGTGATCCCGGTGGAAGTCAAACTAGGCGCTGAGGTCACCCGCAGGGACACCCGTCACCTTCTTTGGTTGCGCGACCGGCTGGGGCCGGGGCTGATCGACGCAATGGTGGTCACCACCGGCAGGAGGGCCTACCGCAACGAAGACGGCATCGCCATAATTCCTGCGGGACTGCTGGACGCCTGACTAGGCAGAGGCGACCCCTCTACAAGAGTTGCGACGAGATCGAAAGAGTTCTTCATCGGCGGAAAGAGATAACGTCGAACCCCTCTCCTTTCGACAACTTCAAGCATTGTTGGCGGATTGGTCATCTTGGCACTCATCGACCTCCCCAGCGGGGCGCAACAGACCCTATCCCCCCAGAATCAGACTCAACACCGCCACTGCTATGCCGACCACGGCAATCATTGTCCCGCCCAGCCACTTGATCAGATCCAGTTTCAGATCTTTCAGATCTGCCTGCCAATCTGCTCGCAGGAGGTCCAGGTCCGCTCGCAGGAGGTCCAGGTCCGCCCTGGTCGCCAGTCCGACGCGACCTGCTACAACGGTCTCCACCACGGCCTCGGCCTGAGGTTCCGGTAGTCCGGCGCCCACGAGACTTTTCACCTCTCTATGAGTGTCCACGGTTGCTGCCATCCTGAGTCATCCCCATTTCTCGGCTGGCTTCCTGATCTCCACGATATGCGCCCCCCCCCAACGTGGGAGTACCAGGCCATCATACACCACCGGGCGCCGAAACGGCCTCCCAAGGGTGACTGGTTCCAACCGTCAGCGGCCTTGGAAGTTGGGAGGTCGCTTTTCGGCGATTGCGGTCAGGGCTTCGGCGTGATCTTCTGAAAGGAAGGTGACCAGTTCCAGGCTGGCTGCCGAGTCGAACGCCACGTTCAGAGCGTCCTTGATCAGTTTGTTCACCGCCGCCTTGGTGAAGCGGATGGCCAGGGGAGCGCCCCGGGCGAGCTGCTCGGCGAAGGCAAGCGTCTCGGGGAGAAGGCGGTCGGCGGGAAAGACCCGGTTCACCAGCCCGATCCGCTCGGCCTCCTGGGCGGAGAGAGGATTCCCGGTCATCAAGTATTCCTTGGCCCGGGCCGGGCCCACCAAGAGAGGCCAGATGGCGGTGCCCCCGTCTCCCGCCACCAGCCCCACCCGGACATGGGGATCGGAGATTATGGCGTCGGAGGCCATGAAGATCACATCGCACAGGAGGGCGACGGAGGCGCCCAGGCCCACGGCGGGACCGTTCACCGCGGCGATGATGGGGATTTCCACATCCACCAGATCCCAGATGAGCTGTTTGGCGTCCCGGCGGAGATGATCGAGACGTTCGGGGTCCCGGAGCGTGGGAAACCATCCGAAATCCCCTCCCGCTGAAAAAGCCCGTCCGCTTCCGGTGAGAATCGCCACCCGCGCCTCGTCTTCTCGCCTCAGCATTCTGAACAGGGCGGTTAGATCCTCGTGGAGTTGGCCGTCCACGGTGTTGAGGTCGGAACGAGGGTTATCTATGACGGCTGTCAGCACATCTCCGGTACGCTGGATGCCGATGGTTGGTAATTGGCGTTCCATGTTGCTCCTTGGCGGACAAACGCCAGGCTACTCCCAAGACGATTGGAGAAACGAAGGCGCCGCTCAAGGATGCCGCCGATGCCCGGAAAATGGGTTCCGTGATGTTTGAGTCCCTCACTCAGCGGTTTTCCTCGATCTTTGCCCGTCTGAAGGGAAAGGGGCGGCTCTCGGAGGCGGATTTGAAGTCGGCCCTCCGAGAGGTGCGGCTGGCTTTGTTGGAAGCCGATGTCAACGTTCAGGTGGTGAACAGCCTCTGTGAGCGGATCGGGAGGAGGGGTCGGGGCGCGGAGGTGTCAAAGAGTCTCACCCCCGGCCAGCAGGTTGTCAAGATCGTCCACTCCGAGCTCGTGAAGACCCTGGGCTCCGAGCATGCGCCCTTGGTGGTGAAGGGTTCGCCGCTCACCATAATGCTGATGGGACTGCAGGGATCGGGGAAAACCACCACGGCCGCCAAGCTGGCGCTTCACCTGCGGGAGCGCCACCAGAAGCGGCCACTCTTGGTGGCTGCGGACCTGCAGCGGCCCGCCGCGGTCGAGCAGTTGGTGGCGCTCGGAAAGAGAGCGGGGGTGGGGGTCTATTACGAGTCGGAGGCGTCCAATCCGCGCCGCGTGGTACGCGCCGGCCTGCGCCACGCCCGCGACCGGGGCCACGACGCGGTGGTGATAGACACAGCCGGCCGGCTACAGATCGACCAACGTCTGATGAGTGAACTGGCTGACATGGAGGAGATCGCCCGCCCCCAAGAGACGCTGTTGGTGGTGGACGCCATGACCGGCCAGGACGCAGTCAATGTGGCCAAGGGGTTTTCCGAGCGCGTGAAGTTGACCGGGATCATTCTCTCCAAGCTCGACGGCGACGCCCGGGGCGGGGCGGCCATCTCGGTCAGTGAGGCGACCGGCCAAAAGGTCAAGTTGGTGGGTGAGGGGGAGGAGTTGTCCGCCCTATCGGTGTTTCATCCCGACCGGATGGCTTCCCGCATTCTGGGGATGGGAGATGTGCTCACCCTGATCGAGAAGGCCGAAGCTGTCACCGCCCCGGCGGATGCTGAGAAGTTTCTCCGCGGCGCCGCCACCCAGAGTCTCGGCCTCGATGAATTCCTGGAGCAACTCCACAATCTGCGCCGGATGGGAGGTTTGGACGCGATTCTTGCTATGATGCCCGGTGGGGCCCGATCAGGCATCTCTGGATTAAGCGATGACGAAATGCGGCGCACCGCGGGGATCATCCACTCGATGACTCCCGAGGAACGGCGCAACCCCAAGTTGATCTCCGGCAGCCGTCGGCGTCGAATCGCAACCGGATCGGGCACCACCGTGACCGCGGTGAACCGGTTGCTGAAAAGGTTCACCGATACCCAAAAAATGATGAATACGCTGTCCGGAAGGGGGAAGTTCCCCGGAATGGGAATGGAAGGGCTTCTCCAGCCGGCCAGGACCCGACGACGACGCAAGAGGTGAAAAGAATATGGCGGTACGCATCCGTCTGATGAGGATGGGGAAAAAGAAAATGCCCAGCTACCGGGTGGTGGTGACCGATGGTCGCAAACCCCGCGATGGGCGGTACCTGGAACAGATCGGCCGTTATGACCCGCTGGCGGATCCATCCCTGATCGAGATCGAAAATGACCGGGCGGTGGACTGGCTGATCAAGGGCGCGCAACCTTCTGACCGGGTGCGCAAGCTGATGGAAATCTCCGGCGCTTGGACCCGTTTCCGGGTGGTGGCGGGGAAGGCCCACCGGGTGAGTGACGAGGCGTCACCCGCGCCGGCGGACCCGGCCCCTGTTGCTGTGGAGCCGGAGGCTTCCGGGGAGAACGCGGTGCAGGCCGCCGCAGACGCTTCGGGATCCTGAGCGAAGATGAGCATGAGTGACACCGAGAGGGTTGAGCGGCTGGTCGGTTATCTGGTGAGAGAGATCGTCCAAGAGCCATCCGAGGTAAGTGTGGACATGGTGACAGACCGGCCCAAAAGGGTGCTGGCCGAGGTCAGGGCCGCCAAACAGGATATGGGAAGATTGATCGGGCGGCGGGGGAGGACCGCCAACGCCATTCGCACCCTTGCCCAGATCGTCTGTGACGATGACTGGATCGTCGAAATCGAATTCCTCGACTGAGGTGGTGCTGGTGGGGCTGATAGGGCGCCCCCACGGATTGAACGGCACGGTCTATGTCTGGCCGGATACCGACGATCCCCACCGCTTTGTGCCCGGATCCAGGGTCTTGGTGGGGGGGAGAGGGGAGATGGAAGTAGAGAATACCCGCGCGCACCTCAAGAGGCTGCTTGTCAAATTCGTCGAAGTCTCCGATCGGGTATCGGCCGAAAAGCTGCGGGGCGCCAAGGTCTATATCGAAGAACGGCAACGTCGAACGCTGGAGACCGAAGAATTCTGGCCCGATGAGTTGGAGGGCCTGGAAGTCAGGACGCCGTCGGGGGCATTGATAGGAAGGGTGAGGGGAGTGGAATTGTCCGATGCCCAGAATCGGCTGGTGATCGAGACCGAAGCCGGTCTGGCAGAGGTTCCTTTCGTGGACGAGTTGGTACCGTCGGTGAACCTGGAGGGAGGGTATCTCACCTTGGCCGACCTGCCCGGGCTGCTTTAGCCGGGTATCGCCGCGGCCGTCTCTGGTTCAGTTCTCGAAGAGCACCCTGGCCTGGGCGTCTTCCACCTGCAGGGTCGCCCATCCGCTCGGGCCTTCCGGAAAGACCGCTACGAAACTCGACCAGACATCGTCGACGCCCGCCAGGGGGAACCGGGCTTCGGTCACGGTTCCGTCCGCACCGGTGAGGGTGGCTACCGGCTCCTCGGTTCCGGGGCGCAGATATCCATTCACCGTGAAGGGATAGTGGATCGCCTCTCGCCCGGAGGGCAGGAACAGGACCGCTTGGGAGGTGATGATGGGCTGATGGAAGAAGGAGGGGCCCCCGGGACGGAGATCGACGGTCAGGGTGGCGGGCGCGGAACGGGGAATCACCCTGGCTGCGGCCGGTTCGGCGAGGTGGAGGTCCACGATCAATCCCCCGTCGGGAGATTTGACCACATAAAGACGATCGACCAGCCGGGTGTTCACCAGTTGGTATGCGACCGCCGAAGTATCGACCTCCGGACCCATTTGCAGACGGATCACCCCTCTCTCGGCGAAGGAGATCAACACCGCGGTTGGCGGAACCAGAGTGGGGGCGCCCTCCGGGCTGGCCAAAGAAAACACAAATCGCTCACACTCTGCCCAGGGCTGCCAATCGATGGTGGCCAAGAGGGCGGAGTCAGACCCGGTTGGGTAGTAGCTACCGATCTGGCCCTCATTCCCGAAAGGAGGCTCGGGGGTCAGACAGGGAGGGATGGGCTGTGGATCGGCGGCTTCGGGAATCCGAGTGGTGGAGGTGGTGACGCGGGGAGGCGGAAGAGTGGAGGTGGTGACGCGGGGAGGCGGAAGAGTGGAGGTGGTAGTGGGCGCGGCGGCGATGGTGGTGGGCGGCATCTCCGCCGGTACGCAGGACGCCATCCCTATCACCAGTACAGCCAGAATACCCCTGCGCAGCATCCCTCCAGGCTAGTTGAGGCCGGGGGCGAAGGTCAGAGCCCCTTGCCCCAGCGTTGATGGTGGACGGTCTCCGATCGGGGGCGTTTCCCTCGCGCCAGGGAACCCGAGCGGCGGTCGGGGGCGGGATAACCGATGGTCACCACGCCTACCGGTGCAATGTCGTTGGGGATATCCAGCAGCCCGGACAGCCCCGGGACGGCGTGGGCGCCCAGGAAACCCGCGGCCAGGCTCTCATCGACCGCCGCCAAAAGGATCGCCATCAGCGCGGCGCCCGCGTCCACCCACCAATAGGGGACCGGCCAGGACGTCCCCAACGGGTCGGCGGGCGGCTTGTCGGGTTCCCGATAGCGGCGGTGGTAGGCCTCGGCGGAGACGCATACCACTATGTGGACGGGTGCGCCGGACAGCCAGGGTTCGAAGCCGCGTTCCAGATAACGCGGCTCGTCGGCCAACCGGGCGATCTGGGTTCGGGTGGGGGCATCGGTCACCACGATCAGGGACTGTCCCTGGGAGTATCCCGCCGAGGGGGCGGACAGCCCGGCGGCCACGATTCGCTCCACAGCTTCGGGGGAGACGGGACGAGGCTGATAGTTCCGCACCATCCGCCTCCGCCTGATCACCTCACCGAATTCCATGGCTGCCCTCTTTCCGGGTGGCTGAACGCGTTTGGTCCGGAACGTACTTGCGGGGTTCCATTACCCTCGATAGTGTGGCAGATTTGTCATTTGTCGGTGGAAATGAGCCACTTTTTCCTCGCTCCGGTCTGGCTGCGCCGGTTTTGTGGACACGGGGTCGAGGTTGTCGGGAGTTGGCCGGGCTGCTTGGTTCCCAAGAACCGGTTCGGGTGACCGACGAACTGTTGGAGACGGCGGTGGAGCGGCGTTCCCAGATGATGGTCTCCCGGAGGCTTTCTGGTTCCGATTTGCTGAGCATGGCGGTGCCCGTCGACTTCGATCCCGCCGGGATCGGATCGGTGGCCGCGGCGGTGGCGGGCGGTCCCAATTCCCGCACCGTGGCGTTGGTGGCCCGTCGGTTGGGAGAGACGTTGGCGGTCCCCGCGTTCATGGCCTGCGCATATCGGGGCGACGATTCCCGGGAGCGAGCGGTCTCGGTGGTGGAGAGCCTCTTTCACCACGTTCCCGATCTCGAGTACCGGCTGATCGGCGCCGAAAGCGCTGGCCGGCTCATCTCCCAGCTTCCCGGGGACTGCCTCCTGGTGATCGGCGCCCCGGGAGGCAACTGGCTTCAGCGGGTGCTGTTCGGACAGGGTGCCCGGCTGAGGCAGAAGGCCGCCGGGGGAGTCGTGATAGTGCGCTCCGCTCCGCCCCGGATCTTCCAGATCATGGACTCGCCGCAGTTCGTCGGCCCCTATCACCAAGCCGCGGATGTGCTGCGTCTCCACTCCCATGAGATGCTGGCGGTGGCGGAGAATGGAAGGCTGGTGGGCCTGGTGCGGAGATCATCTTTGGCCGCGGTCGGAGGGGAGAGCCCGGTCGCTGAGGCGATGGAAGACCCCCGTTCTCTCGGGCACGTCGATCCCGTTTCCGAGATAGAGGCCCATCTCGAATGGTTCGGCGGTTCTCCCGTCCCGGTGGTCGACTCCCTGGGACGTCTGGTGGGCTCGGTGACCGATTTCTTCCAACCGAGCGTCGGTTGAATACTCTGGAGGGCCAATGAGCCGGCCCATGATCTTACTGAGAGAGGTCTCCAAGACCTACGGTGACTCTCCCTTCCCGGCGGTGGGGTCGCTCACCCTGGAGATATCCAGCGGGGAAATCGTGGCTCTGGTGGGGCCGTCGGGGTGTGGGAAGACCACCGTGCTGAAGATGATCAACCGACTGGTCGAGCCCACTTCGGGGTCAATCGAGGTGAACGGGGCGCCGATCCGGGACGGCGAGGCGCATCTGCTGCGCCGCTCGATCGGATATGTGATCCAACAGGTCGGCCTGTTTCCCCATTGGACGGTGAGCCGCAATATCGGCACCGTCCCCGAACTCTTGGGCTGGTCACCGGAGCGAACGGCCGAGCGGACGGCTGAGCTGGCCCGGCTGGTGGGTTTGGAGGAGTCGATGCTGGACCGCTACCCGGCGGCTCTCTCGGGGGGCCAGCAGCAGCGGGTGGGGGTGGCCCGGGCTCTGGCGGCCGACCCGCCGGTGCTTCTGATGGACGAGCCGTTCGGGGCGGTGGATCCCATCGTTCGCCACCGACTGCAGGATGAGTTGTTGGATCTCCAGAAGCGGCTCCGAAAAACCATCGTGTTCGTCACCCACGACATCGAAGAGGCCATCAAGCTTGGTGACCGGATAGTCATCCTCAATGAGGGCGGTGTGTTGGAGCAGAAAGGGTCTCCGGCCGAGATTCTGAGCCGTCCCGCCAACCGGTTCGTGGAGGACTTCATCGGGGCGGAGCGAAACCTGCAGCAACTGGCCCTGCGGAAGGTGGCCGGTCTTCCTCTCAGGTGGGGACCGGTGCTGGAGGTCTCCTCAACTCCCCAGGCCGCCCGGGACGCGGCCCGAAGAGAAGGAACCGACTGGGTGGGTCTGCTGTCGGAGGGGTTGATCCGAGGCTGGGTTCCTGTCTCGGAACTGGAGGGAGTTTCCTCCCTCGAGGATTTGACCGCTCGTCCCTTTTCCTCTGAGATCCGACGGAGCGCCTCGT
This sequence comes from Acidimicrobiia bacterium, assembly GCA_965261135.1. Classification (GTDB taxonomy): domain Bacteria; phylum Actinomycetota; class Acidimicrobiia; order Spongiisociales; family ZC4RG35; genus Bin76. The sequence goes on along the minus strand of OZ253443.1, from coordinate 1,840,117 downwards.
TGCGACAGGCGGTTGATGCGATGATCGGCGCCCGCGACGAGCTGGCGGTGGTGGCCGAGGATGGCTACTTCTGCGGTCTGGTGGACCTGAAGACGGTCTCCGAGGCGCTGGGGGAGTCCGGCGGGTGAGGAGCGGCGTATGAGCCTGTTCAACTGGGAGTGGGTGGCTCGCAACTGGGTCGCCATTCTGGAAAGGACCTGGGAGCACATTTTCCTGACCGGAGTGGCGGTGTTGGTGGGGACCCTGATCGCAATTGGGCTGGCGGTGGTGGCTGTGCGACGGCGAAGATGGTATGGGCCGATCACTTCTGCCACCAACATCCTCTACACCATTCCTTCCCTGGCGCTGTTTGCCTTTCTGGTTCCTTTTACGGGGTTGTCCACCCTTACGTCCGAGATTGGCCTGGTCGGCTACACCCTCCTGATAATCGTGCGCAACACCGTGGCCGGCATTGACGGGGTTTCCCAGGGGGTCAAAGAAGCCGCCGACGGGATGGGCTTTACCCCCCGTCGCCGCTTTTGGAAAGCCGAGTTTCCCCTGGCCCTGCCGGTGATCATGGCCGGAATCAGGATCGCGGCGGTGACCACCGTGGGACTGGTCACGATCACTTCGATTCTGGGCCAAGGAGGTTTGGGTTTCTTCATTCTGGCGGGCCTGCGGAGCTTTTTTTGGACTCAAATCATCATCGGGACCCTCGGATCGGTGGCGCTGGCTGTGGTTATTGACATTGGTCTGTTGTGGATTGAGCGGTTGTTCACCCCGTGGACCAAGCGGACCGTGGTATGACTGACCGTCCCCTCCTCGAAGAGATCCAGTTGTTCTTGGCTGACCCGGGCACCTGGTGGGGGACGGGGAGCATACCCCTCCGGCTGGCGGAGCACTTGCTGCTGTCGGCCGCGGCGGTGACAATCGCGGTGGTGCTGGTGATCCCACCTGCCCTTTGGGCTGCTCACCGGCGCCGAGGGGTGCTGGCCGCATCCGCAGTGGTCAACATCGGTCGGGCGGTCCCCACTTTCGGGATTCTGGTGATAGTGGTGGTGTGGTTGGGGTTGGGTCCATGGCCCGCCCTGATTGCTCTGATCGGCTTGAGTGGACCCCCGATGTTCACCAACACGGTGGCCGGGGTGCTGGCGGTCAACAAGGCGGTGTTGGAGTCGGCGCGGGGTATGGGGATGACCGGAAGGATGGTTCTGATGAAAGTGGAGTTGCCGCTGGCCCTTCCGGTGATCGCGGAAGGGGTCCGGATCGCCATTTCTCAGGTGATAGCCACAGCTACCCTGGCAGCCCTGGCGGCCGGTGGGGGCCTGGGCCGTTTCATCGTGGATGGATTCGCCCAACGCGATCAGGGTGAACTGTTGATAGGAGCAGTGCTGGTGGCCGCATTGGCCGTACTGGCGGAGACGGTCTTCACCCGTGGACAGCGTCGCCTTACTCCCAGGGGTATCTCGGCCCAGGGTGGCCGGTAGACCCGCCGACTTCGATGATCTGAAGCATTCGCTGGTGGGGTAGAATCTTGTTGGGAAGCAGACATTCCCTGTGGATGTCTTGCTGTCAATAAACCTATTACAGGAGATAGATACCCATGTGGCAATTTTTCCGCAAGGGCGTCGTTGGGGCGACCCTTCTGGCTATGGCTCTGGTGGCCGGCGCCTGTGGGTCGGGTGACGATGCCGATGGCCCCACCATAGTGGTGGCCTCTTTTAACTTTGGAGAAAGTCTAATTCTCGGTGAGATCTATGCCCAGGTGTTGGAGGACCGAGGCTATCCCGTGGAGCGGAGCCTCGGTCTGGGCTCTCGGGAGGTCGTGAAGCCTGCCCTCGAGTCGGGTGCGATCGGCCTGGTTCCCGAATATACGGGAAGTCTGGGCAATTTCTTGGGTGTGACCCCCAGCGCCGATGAGCAGTCAACCTGGCAGGCTGTCAAAGATGCCTTCGAACCCAATGGCGTGACTCTGTTGGGCTATGCGCCGGCCCAGGACAAGAATGGCTTTGTGGTCACAGGCGATACGGCTGCCTCCTATGGGCTTGGGAAGGTAAGCGATCTGGCGCCTGTCGCCTCCGGCTTGGTGTTCGGGGGTCCGCCGGAATGCCCCGAACGGCTCAATTGCCTGCCGGGTCTGGAGAGCGTCTACGGACTGACCTTCGCGGAATTCAAGGCCCTGGACGTGGGTGGCCCTCTGACGGTGGCGGCCCTGGAGTCAGGTGACATCGATGTGGGCGTGCTCTTCACCACCGATGGGGTGATCGCCGCCAAGGGCTTCGTGCTTTTGGATGACGATCAGGGTCTCAACCCGGCGGAGAACATTGTGCCGGCGGTGCGCCTGGACATTGTGGATGCCTACGGGGACGACCTGGTGGAACTGCTGGATGAGGTCTCCGCGGCGATTACTACTCCGGAACTGACCGAGATGAACCGCCGGGCGGGGATTGACCAGGACGATCCGGCGGATATCGCGTCGGAGTGGCTGTCGGACAAAGGATTCGTCTCCGGCTGAGCCAGTCTCTTCGTGAATTCCGATAATCGGTTAGGAGCGGGGGTCTTCGGGCCCCCGCTCCTGGTATTCGCGCCATTCGGCGATGGAGCGGGATACCAGGACCATGACCACCGCGGTGCCCATCAATCCCAGAACAAACCCTGCCGCGCCCCAGAAAAGGGATCTGCCCACACAGCCCGATCCGAGATCGGAACGGCAGGCGACGTCGTTCACCACCCATCCCAAGCCGCCACCGAAGAGACCGGCGACCACCGCCGGCGCCGCGATCCAGGGGTTGGGCCGACGTCTCATGGGCCGCCCTGTTCCCGGTTATCCTCCGCTCGGCGTCGTCCGGCGGCCTCGCTGGCGGATCTGATTCGCAGCGGCGTCGGAGCGGGAGTGGGAGTTGGGCGGGTGTCCACCAGAGGCTGCACCGCCAGACGGGCGTCTTTGGACCAGGCGGCCCAAGCGGCGACGCAGCCTCCGCCGGCGGCCACTATCCAACCCGGCCAGGGGGTGGTGAAGGCGGCCCCCACCGCGGCCGCGGGGATGACGAAGCGGGTGACCAGGAGCGAACCGGGCAGGGCCTTGGCGTAGAGAGGAGTCGCAGCCGCGGAGCCGGCCGCCATTCCCCAGCCACCCCCCAACCCGTTGACCGAGACCGCGGCCAGGGCGACCGGCAGGCCGGCCAGGACACAGAGAAGCAGCACGGCCCGCGAAGGAGGTCCGAGTGTGGCCGTTCGCCGCCGCTCCGCCTCCGAAAGCCATGGTCCGCTCACCAGGGCCAGGGTGGCCGCGGCCATCCCCACCCCGGCCCACCACCATCCCGAGACCGGCGCCGCCATCGCCAGACCCAGTTCTCCCAGGGCCAGCCCTCCGGCCATCCTTCGCCCCCATCGGGATCCCTTGACCACCATTCCCACCAGGGCGGCGGTGGCCAGAACCGCGATCCCGGCGGCCAGCACCACCAACTGGAAGGGATCCCAGGGCCCGGCGCCGGTGGAGAGCGCTCCGGCCCAGAGCAGGGCGCTTGCCAGGCACATGCCCCCCGCGGTAGCTGCGCCGGGAGAGCCTTTCACCGTTGTCCGATTATCTGCGTCGGCGGGAGCGGGATCTGCCTTTCGAGGCGCCCCGCGTCTGGCGGCGTTTCTCCAAGAGATCGCTGGCCCGTTCGGCTGTGACGTTGTCCACGGTGTCCATCTCGCCCAGGGAGGCGTTGGTGACGCCGTCGCTCACGTAGAGACCGAATTTGCCATCCCTAAGCTCCACCGTCTTGCCGGTGCGGGGATCTTCGCCGAGTTCCCGGAGAGCCGGCCTCCCGCCCCGGCGGTATTGGGTGGCCAACACCGCGAGCGCTTCCTCCAGGGTGATGGTGAAGAGCTGTTCGACCGAGGAGAGATTACGGTTGGTCTTGGCCCGGGAGATGTAGGGTCCGTATCGGCCGAAGCGGGCGATCACTTCCTCGCCGCTCTCGGGGTCGACGCCCACCACGCGGGGGAGGCTCAGCCACCGAAGGGCTTCGGGGAGACTGATCCCCCCCAGTTCGGTTTCCTTGGGCAAAGAGACTCGCTTGGGCTTGGTCTTTGTGCTCCCGGTTTCTCCCAACTGCAGGTAGGGACCGTATCTGCCTTCCAAAGCCAGCACCTCCAGCCCGCTCTGCGGGTCGGTCCCCAGAATCTTGCGATCCCCCCGGGAGTTCCCCTCGGCCAGCATCTCCAACGCCTTTTCGGGGGTCAGCTCGTCGGGAGGCATCCGGTCGGGAATGGAGACGGTTTGTTCCTTCCAGTTCAGATAGGGTCCGTATCTGCCGATGCGGGCGGCGATTTCCTGGCCCTCGGGGTCATGGCCGATCAGGATCTTTCGGGAAAGTCGGGTGTCGACCGTCTCCAGGCTGGTCTCCACTCTGGCTCGGAGACCCTCTTCGCCGAAGTAGAAACGCTCCAGCCAGGGTCTGCTCTGCTCCTGTCGGTCGGCGATCCGGTCGAGGTCGTCCTCCATCTTGGCGGTGAACTGGTAGTCGACCAGCTTGGGAAAGCTCTGCTCCAACAGGGTGATCACCGCAAAGGCGGTGAAGGTGGGCACCAGAGCCCTGCTTTGGTGCCAGACATAGCCCCGGTCTTGTATGGTGCTCATTATCGAGGCGTAGGTGGAGGGCCGACCCACGCCCAGCCTTTCCAGCGTTCTGATCAGGGTAGCTTCGGTGTACCACGGCGGTGGTCTGGTCTGGTGGTCCTTGGCCGTCAAGTCCTCGGCTTCCAGGAGCTGCTCGGCGGACAGGGGCGGAAGGGTCTTTTGGTCGTCCTTGCCTTGGTCGGGTTCCTGATCGGATGTCGGACCATACGCTCTTAGAAAGCCGGGAAAGGTGATGGTCCGTCCCTGAGCGGCGAACTCGACCGCCTCTCCCGAGGAGGAGACGCCACCCAGAGTTACAGAGACGGTCTCCCCGGTGGCGTCTTTCATCTGGGAGGCGATCGCCTGTCGCCAAATCAGATGGTAGAGCCGGGAGGGCGGCCCCTCGCCGATCGCCGCGGTCACCTCTTGGGGAGTCTTCCAGGTCGTGCCGGCGGGGCGGATAGCTTCGTGCGCCTCCTGGGCGCCTCTCACCTTGGATTTGTAGACCCGCGGCCGCGTGGGAAGGTATCGGTCACCGAACCGGTCGCGGATCAGTTCCCGGGCAGTGGCGACCGCCTGTGCGGAGATGGAGACCGAGTCGGTGCGCATGTAGGTGATGTATCCGTTTTCGTAGAGTTGCTGTGCGGCCCGCATGGCGTGGGAAGGGCTCATACGGAGTCGCCGGGAGGCTTCCTGCTGGAGGGTGGAGGTGCGTAAAGGAGGAGAGGGAGAGCGTTTGTACGGCCTTTGTTTCAGGGAAGTGACCTCGAAGGATGATCCGGCCAGTTCGGTCGCCAGCCGTTCGGCGTCGTCCTTCCCCAGTGGCAGTGTCTTGGGGTTTTTCAACTCGCCCTGGGAAGTGAAGTCCCTGCCGGTGGCCACCCGCCGCCCAGCCACCGAGGCAAGCTGTGCCTCGAAGCGGTCGCCCGGTTTTGTGACCGGGTGGAAAACGCCGCCGAGGCTCCAGTAGTCGGCTCTCACGAACCGAATGCGCTCCCGCGCCCTCTCCACCACCAGCCGGACCGCCACGCTTTGCACTCGTCCGGCCGACAGTCCGGTTTTGACCTTCTTCCACAGCACCGGCGAGACTTCGTACCCGTAGAGCCGGTCGAGGATCCGCCTGGCTTCCTGGGATTCCACGAGGGCGGTGTCCAGTTCCCGGGGGTTCTCGAAGGCCTCGCGAATGGCCTCGCGGGTGATTTCATAGAAGACCATCCTCTTCACCGGCACCTTGGGCTTCAGCAACTGGGTGAGATGCCAGGCGATGGCTTCGCCCTCCCGGTCGCGGTCGGTGGCCAGGTACAGGGAGTCGGCGGTGGCCAGGGCCTCCCGGAGCTTTTTGACCTGGCCGGATTTGCCGGGAGAGGTTACGTACTTGGGTCGGAATCCGCCTTCGACATCCACTCCCAACTCTTTTTCGGGGAGGTCCCGCACATGTCCCATGGATGACCTCACCACCACATCCGGTCCCAGATAGGAGGAGATGCTGCGGGCCTTGGTGGGCGATTCGACTACGACCAACGTCTTGCTCATCGCCTAACAAGTTACCCGCATTCGGCCGCCAATACCTAACCCAAATCAGATATTCGGGGTCGCGGAGTTAGTGTTGGGGCGGTGGATTCGGTGGAACACATCCGCGGCCGGGAACTGATACGCCGAGGTCCATTCGCCAAACTGTGGTGGGCAAACAGCATCTCCAGTCTGGGCGACTGGGTGAACATCTTCGCCACCCTGGCCCTGGCCGCCCGGATCGGCGGCGGGGGGGATGCCTCCACGGTGGCCATCATCGTTCCTCTGGCGGCGCGGTTTTTGCCGGGGATTGTGGTGGGGATGCTGGGAGGGGTGGTGGCGGACCGCTGGAACCGGAAAATCACCATGGTGGTCTCCGACTTCGGACGGGTGGTGCTGGTGGGCGCTCTGCTGTTTGTCTCCACCCTTTCCCAGCTCTTTTTGGTCATCGTGTTGGTGGAGCTCTTGGGGCTCTTCCGCCAGCCCGCCCGGGAGGCGGTGGTGCCCACCCTGATCGCTCCCCGGCACCTGGCGGCGGCCAACGGACTCAACCTGATCTCCATGTACGGCACGGCCCCGGTCGGCTCGGCGCTGTTCGCGCTGTTGACCGAGTTCAGCGAATTCCTTCCCGCGATAGGGCAGTTCGGCGCCTGGGTGCTGCCCGCTTTCACTTTCGACATGCTCACCTTTCTGGCTTCGGGACTGATCACTCTCACGATTCCCATCAAGCGCACCCTCTTGCCCGAGCAGCGACGCATGCGGCTGCAGCGCCGTTCTTTTGCCGCCCCGGTAAGGGATCTGGTTGAAGGGTGGGCGCAAGTGGCCAAGAAAGGCCCGGTTCGTCGCCTCGTGTGGGGAATGGCGGTGGCGCTCTTGGGGGGAGGGGGCTTGTTCGTGATGGGACAGCCCTTCAGTCAACAGGTACTGGAGGCGACCGAGAGCGGCTATGGCGCATTGCTCACCTCACTGGGCCTGGGGATGACGATCGGGATGGTGATTCTGGCCGGGCTGGGTAAGAACATGCTCCACCGTGAGCCGATCTTTTGTCTGGGTCTGTGGGCTGCGGGCGGGGGGATCATCTTCACCAGCTTTTCGCGGTCGGTGATCTCGGCGGTGGGCTGGGTGCTCTTGTTGGGCATCGGCACGGGAATGGCCTATGTGGCCGGGTTCACCCAGCTCCATTCGGTGGTGACCGACGAAATCAGGGGCCGAACTTTCGGGGCGCTCTATACCCTGGGCCGGATGGCGCTGTTGGTTTCCCTGATGGTGTCGGGGGTGGCCGCTGTGGCTCTGGAGGGTGTGTTGCCCGGCCTATTGGGCGATGGGATCCGGGCCGTGCTGTTCATCAGCGGCGTGGCGGTTCTGCTGACCGGGTTGGTGACCATCTGGGCGGTGCGATCCCAGTTGCGGATGGTGTTCGACAAGGAGGCGATGGCGGCCATGAAATACAGCAGCCAGGCATTGGGGATGCTGAAGCATCGCAGATCCGAGAAGTCATGACCCTTGCCCGCTACCTGGCAACCGAGGGCACGGAGGGAGTGGGCAAGACCACCCTGTGCGACCACTTGGGCCACCGTTTGCAGGACCGTGGCATAGAGGTGGTGAGGGTCAGGGAGCCGGGAGGAACCCCGCTGGGAGACGCGGTCCGGGAGGTGCTGCTGCACGGGGATGGGATGGCCGACTGGACCGAGGCGCTCCTCTTCGCCGCCCAGCGGTCCGAATTGGTTGATCGGGTGGTGCGTCCCGCCCTTTCCGAGGGCAAGTGGGTCCTTTCGGACCGGTGTTATTACTCGTCCCTGGCGTATCAGGGGTATGCCCGCCGACTGGGGATTGGCCGGGTTTGGTCGATCAACGCCCCGGCGTTGGGTGGAACATTGCCCGATCTGGTGGTGTGGCTGGATATGGATCCCGAGGTGGCCCTCTCCCGTCAAGAGGGACGGGACCGGATCGGGGCGGCCGATGTCTCCTTGCATCGGGAGGTGTGGAAGGGATATAGGAGTCTGTGGGCCTCGGGACGGGGACGGATGTTGAGGATCGACGCTGCGGCGGCGCCGGAACGGATCGCCGTACGCCTGGTTTCCATCTTGGAGGAGCGGGGATGGCTGGGCGGCTCCTAGCCACGTCTGAGAGTTCCCCGGGGATCATAGGGCACCGGGCGGTCTGGGAGAGACTGGTGGCCGAGGCCGGCTCGCCCGCCGGCGCCTATCTCCTGGTGGGACCGCGGGGAGTGGGGAAGAGCCTGGTGGCGCGGCGCTTTGCCGAGCGGTTGGTGTGCCCGCTCGGCGGCGGACACTCCGGGGAGTGTCTCTCCTGTCGGAGGGCCCGAGCCGGCGAGCATCCGGATATCGTGGTGGTGAGCCCCACCGAGCGGCAGCGGATCGGGGTTGGCGACGCCCGGGGGGTGGTCGCCAAAGCGGCCCGGACTCCGGTGGAGGCGTCCCGCAAGGTCTTCATCATCGACCGGGAAATGACCGACGGCGCGGCCAATGTGCTGCTCAAGACCCTGGAAGAACCCACCAGCTCCACCGTTTTCGTGCTGGTGGCAGTCTCGGCCGAGGATTTTCCGATCACCGTGGCCAGCCGCTGCCGCATTTTCGGATTCGGCAAAGTGGAGACCGGCGAGTTGATGGAGGCGCTGGTGAGGAGAGGAATGGAGCGCTTGGAGGCGGAGGCGATCGCGGAGGTGGCGGGCGGTCGCCCGGGGATGGCGCTTCGGCTTGAAGGCGAGGCTGCCGCGGCCGCGTTTCGCTTGGCCTGGCTGGAGAAAGCGGCGCAGTTGGCCGAACTGGACCATTTGGGAGGGGGCGAGGCGCTGTCCATGGTGGATGAGGTCCTGACCTATGGTGAGCGAATGCTCGATCAGGTGCGGCCCGCCAAGACGATGGTCGGCCGGGAACGGGATCGGGCGCAGCGGGAGACTCGCTTGCAGCGTCGACTGTTGTGGGTGTCGGGGTTGGAGATAATGGCGGGGTGGTTCGTGGATGCCGCCGCCCGGGCGCTGGGAGGCCCCGCCCGAGGACTGGGAGAGGGGGTACGGCGTCTGCCGGTGGATCCGGGCAGGGCGCTCCGGTCGGCGGATCTTATTCTGGAGGCCGGGGTGGAACTTTCCAGGCTCAACCTGCGTCCCCGGGCCCGTTTGGCGGAGCTATTCTGCAAGCTGGTCCGCCAGTGAGCGGGATGTCCTCCGATCGGTCGAGGGTGCTTACCATCCCCAACCTGGTCTCTTTCGTCCGGATGCTCCTGGTTCCGGTTTTTTGGTGGATCCTGTTGGAGGGTCGTCCGACGCCGGCGGCATTGCTGCTGATAGGGATGGGTCTCACCGACTGGCTGGATGGCTGGCTGGCCCGGCGATTGGATCAGGTGAGCGATCTGGGGATCATCCTCGACCCGGTGGGCGATTGGCTGATGATGTCCTCGGCGGTGTTGGGGGGGATGATGGAGATGTTGATACCGATCTGGGTAGGAATAGTTCTGTTGTCCAGATCCGTCCTGGTTGGGTGTTGGTCGGGGTGGATGACGGCCAGGAAGAGCCCGCTGGAGGTGCGCAAGAGCGGCAAGGTGGGCATAACCTTTCTCTATATAGCAATCCCTTTGTTCTATTTCGTTCCCGATCTACCAGGTCTCCTGGGGACTCTTATCGGATGGATAGCCTGGATAGCGATGGGGGTGGGGATGGTGATCTACTGGTGGTCTGGTGTTTTGTACATGGGGGACGGGTTGGCCAGAGTCCGAGGGGACGGGTGATGTCTGAGTGGCGGGATGGTGGAGATGTTGATAGCTGATTTGGTGTGGGAATAGTTCTGTTGTCCAGATCTGTCCTGGTTGGGTGTTGGTCGGGGTGGATGACGGCCAGGAAGAGCCCGCTGGAGGTGCGCAGGAGCGGCAAGGTGGGCATAACTTTTCTGTATATAGCAATCCCTTTGTTCTATTTCGTTCCCGATCTACCAGGTCTCCTGGGGACTCTTATCGGATGGATAGCCTGGATAGCGATGGGGGTGGGGATGGTGATCTACTGGTGGTCTGGTGTTTTGTACATGGGGGACGGGTTGGCCAGAGTCCGAGGGACGGGTAGCGGGGCCGTCGGGGGAGGGTGATGTCTGAGTGGCGGGATGGTGGAGATGTTGGTAGCTGATTTGGTGTGGGAATAGTTCTGTTGTCCAGATCTGTCCTGGTTGGGTGTTGGTCGGGGTGGATGACGGCCAGGAAGAGCCCGCTGGAGGTGCGCAGGAGCGGCAAGGTGGGCATAACTTTTCTGTATATAGCAATCCCTTTGTTCTATTTCGTTCCTGATCTACCAGGTCTCCTGGGGACTCTCATCGGATGGATAGCCTGGATAGCGATGGGAATGGGGATGGTGATCTATTGGTGGTCTGGTGTTTTGTACATGGGGGACGGGTTGGCCAGAGTCCGAGGGGACGGGTGGCGTCGATGACCCAGCGCTATCTCGTGTTGCCGCGGGGCATCAATGTCGGGACCCGCAATCGGGTGCGGATGGCGGAGCTCAGGTCGAAGTTGGCCGACGAGGGCTACTCCGACGTGGCCACCGTCCTGCAAAGCGGGAACGTGATCGTTTCCACCGAAATGGATCGTCCCGACGAGGTCGCCGGCGCCATGCAGCGGTTGCTGAGAAACGAGTTCGACGTCAACGTTCCCTGCCTCGTCCGAACGGCGAACCACATTCGGGGGGTGCTCCAGCACAATCCGTTGCAGGAAGTCGTTTCCGATCCATCGCGCTACCTGGTGAACTTCTTCTCCGAAGAGCCCGATCCCGAAGTGGTAAGAGCGCTGCTGGAGGAGGACCACAGCCCCGAGGCCATCACGGTCGAAGGCACCGAGGCATACATATGGACTCCGGGTGGCATCAAGGCGATGACCCTCTCGTATGCATACCTCGAAAAGCGGTTCGGCGTCGTCGCCACTGCGCGCAACTGGAACACCATCAAAAAGATCGTTGCCAAGTTCTGATCGCTGGCAGCTCCACATGAGGTCCTGTACCCGTAAAGGAGACGGTGGTGTCTGACCGTATCGCCACCTCAGCATGGTCAATCCGGATTCCGCCGGGCTGGGAAGGCACCTATTCGGATGAGAACTATGGAATGATCAGCGACCGTAAGGTGGTCCGCGGGCTGTGCGATATTTCCTGATAATGTATACCCCCTATGGAAGAAAGCCATACCGAGATTCCCGATCATCTCTCATACACCACCGAACACGAGTGGATTCTGGTCGACAACGGAAAAGTCCGACTGGGCATCACCGACTACGCACAGGATGCCCTGGGCGATGTGGTCTACGCCCAGCTTCCCCAGGTTGGAGACGAGGTATCGGAGGGAGAGATCGTCGCCGAGTTGGAGTCGACCAAGTCGGTGGGGGAGATCTACGCTCCTTTTGACGGGGAGGTGCTGGCCGTGAATGAGGAGTTGGAGTCCCGCCCGGAGTTGGTCAACCACGATCCCTATGGGGTGGGCTGGATCTTGGACCTCTCCCAAACCGGCTCGCTGCCCTCGTCCCTCCTGGACGCGGCAGGCTATCGGGAGTTGGTTTCCTAAGAAACGGCCGTTCTCAATCCATTCTGCCGGTGTGGGTAAGAGGTTGGCAGTTACAATGAGAATGTGGTTTCTCCGCTGCTGTCTGGTGAACAACCTCCCGGTGCCGGGATGTCGTCCACTCCTGGGAGTGATCCCACCGCCATCTTCAGGCCGGTCGACCGCTACTCGGAGCTTCGCAAAGACGAACTGGGCCGCCTGGCGGGCTTCGCCGGGTGGGGTCTGGTGGTGGAAAAAGGCTCGCAGGCGGGCCGGACCTATCCCCTGGCAGAGGGGGTCACCGAGGTGGGGCGGCATCTCCAAAGCAGCATCCTTTTGGACGACATCACGGTTTCCCGTCGGCATTGCCGGTTGACGGCGACGGGAGACCGGTTAGCGGTTGAGGATGAGGGTTCCACCAACGGAACCTATGTCAACGGCGCCCGGATGGAGGAAAGCCGGCTGCAGCCTGGGGACAGGCTGATGGTGGGACGCTTCCACCTGGTTGTAGTCCGGGGCAATGACTGAGCAGCAGAGCCTTTCCATCGGAGAGGTAATCAAGGTTCTGAAAAAGGACTTTCCCGAGGTAACAGTCTCCAAGGTCCGTTTCCTGGAGACCAAGGGCATGATCCTCCCGCGTCGCACCCAAGGGGGATATCGTCGGTTCGACCGGTCGGATGTGGCCCGGCTCCAGTACATTCTGCGACAGCAGCGCGATCACTTTCTTCCCCTCAAGGTGATCAAATCCAAGCTGGCGGCCTGGGAGCGGGGAGACGATCCTCACGACCCGACAGGATCGGACGGATCTCTTCTGGAAGAGGCCGGCGAGCCTATCGCACGGTCTGACGTGCTGCGACGCAGTGGGCTTACCTCCGGGCAGTTGAACGATCTCATCACTCATCGGCTCATAGCTCCCCTGCCAGGGGATGACGACATCTTTCCTCCCGAAGCGGGGGCGGTGGCCACCGAGGCCAAGCGGCTGATGGACCGGGGTCTGGGGGGCCGTCATCTGCGCGCCATCCGTCTGGCGGTGGACCGGGAAGTGGATTTGTTCCGGTCGGTGGCGGGCCCGCTGGTGAGAGTGCAATGGCTGGGGGAGGGCGGCGAGCACATCCAGGACATGCTGATCGGCTGCGCCGATGCCCTGGTGGGTATCCACCGGGCGTTGCTTCTCGCTTCTCTGCGGGCGGAGTTGCGCCGCTGAGATCCGCCGCGCGCCTTGGGTTGAGCGCCGCATGTCTGGCGGCGCTGCTGATCACGGTGATCGGGGCCACCGCGATAGCCAGCCCCCTCTGGGTGGAGCCACCCCCTTTTCCGTGGACGCTGGTTGCCGAACCTCCCGGTCTCAGCGCCGAATCGTGGCTGTTGTTCGACGACCGCCACGGGGTGGTGCTGGCGGAGGAGAACGCCGACCAGCCCCGGCCGATGGCTTCCACCACCAAGCTGATGACCGCCCTCTTGGCAGTGGAGATGGGCGATCTCTCTTCTCCGGTGCGGGTGAGCGAGGCGGCCGTTTCGGTGGGAGAGGCGGGGGTGGAGTTGGTTGCGGGAGAGGTGTTCCTGCTGCGCACCCTGGTGAGAGCGCTCCTGATTCGCTCCGGCAACGACGCGGCCTACGCTGTGGCCGAACACGTGGCGGGAACCGTCGGGGAGTTTGTGGAGCTCATGAACCAACGGGCCGCCGAGCTGGGTATGGAGAACACCTCCTACGCCAATCCTCATGGTCTCGATCATCCCGACCAATACTCGACCGCTCGTGATCTCCTGGCTCTGACCCGGGTGGCCCTCTCGCACCCGGAGTTGGCCGAGGCGGTGGCCACCCGACAGATTTCCCTGCGGGATTCACCGGACGGCGTAGAGCGGACTTTTACGAACACCAACCAACTGCTCTTCGGCTATGAGGGAGCGATGGGGGTGAAGACCGGATACACCGACAACGCCGGAAGAGTGCTGGTGGCCGGAGCCGAACACCAGGGCCGAAGGCTGCTGGCGGTGGTGATGAACAGCGACGAGCACTTCGAGGAGGCAAAGATACTCCTCGACCACGGGTTCGACTCCTTCGGCTCGGTTCCCGGGCTGGTCTCCACCAATCTGCAGGTGAGCCGTGAGCAGGTGTTGGCCGAGTCGGCTCCTTCCACCACGAGCGCCGCCGCAGAGGAGATCACGGAGGAATCGTTCTCCGTCGAGGTGGTGATCACCCGCGAGCCGGTGGCGATCCGGGTGGGTGAAACCCCAGAGGGGTTGGGCGATCTGTTGGGTTGGATGCTGCGGCTCGTCTTGTCCGAAGACGGGTAGCTCCGGCTTTCAGCGTCCGCACCTTCTCAGCAGCATCCGCGTGTCCGAGAAGATGGTGCGCCAGTTCAGCTTGGATTCCCCGGCGACCCGGTCCCGGATCACCGTCTCGACGCCGGTGGACCGCAGCTCTTTGGACATCAGAACGGCAATGAGGACCTTGAAGCAGTTCGGCGCCATTCCTTCCAGGGCTTCGGCCAGGACGAGGCGGCGGGTGCCGAAGAATCCGGACTGGGGGAAGCGCAGCCCTTTGGTCCGGCGGGGCATCCGCAGCCGGGCCAGCAGTATCGCTGTCCGGGTCAGGGCCATCCGGTACCACTTTTTTCCCTGCTGTTCCAGCTCCCCCACGCACACGTCGTAGCCATCGACCAGCGCCGAGATCATCTTTTCGACCACGGCCGGGTTGTGTTGCCCATCGGCGTCCATCACCACCACCAAGTCGTGGCGGGCCGCATGGGCGGCGTTGCGAACCGCTTCGGTGAGACCTCCTCCATCGCACACCCGCACCCGGGGGTCGCCTGTGGCCAGGGCTTCTTGCCCGGTGGTGCTCTCCGCTCCTCTGAGCAGCTCGCCTTCCCCGGCGGCGTCGGCGGCGGCTACCACCACCTCGGCGTCCGGAGGCAGATAGGCCAACAACTCGGCCAGGGTGACGCCGATGACAGCCGTCTCGTTGTAGGCGGGCATGAGAACCGAGAAAGGAACAGACCCTTCCGGGGTTTGGGTGTCCGACTCATCCATGGTCACAGCAGTTCGGCGGCATACCGATGAGATGCTAGACCCGCCCGGGAAGGGATCGGTCCGCCGTGGGAGAACGCCCGGGATGCGTACCTCATAAGATGGAGATCATAAGATGGGAGAACGATGAGCGACGCTGAACGCCTCTTCGGCCCGGGCACCGTCTCGGAGGTGTTCACCTCCGAGACGATCGCGGAGCGGGTGGCCGAGTTGGGCAGGACCCTGACCCGGAACTATCGGGATCGCTCACCGGTGATGGTGGGGATAATGAAGGGGTCGGCATGCTTTTTGGCGGATCTGGTCAGGCACGTGGATCTCGAGATGGAGATCGAATTCCTGGCGCTGCGACGTTATGGGGATGGATCCAATATCAGCATCGCCATGGATCTCTTCTCCGACATCGGGGGACGTGATGTGATCATCGTCATCGATGTGGTGGAAACCGGCCTCACTCTCAACGCCATCCATCAGTTGTTGAGAGAGAGATCCCCGGCTTCCTTGGCCACTGTGACCCTCTTGGATCGCAAGATCCGCCGACTGGTCGAGGTCCCTCTCGAATATTGCGCCTTCGAGGTGGAATATGACTTCCTGGTGGGTTACGGCCTCCACTGGGAGGGCCGCTACCGGGGGCTTCCCTCTATTTGGGCGGTGCTTGACCCCTCGGCTCTCGAAACCGACCCCCACATTCTCGACCGCTACGTGTTTGTCGACGGGTAGTATCGGCTGACGATGTCGGAAAATATCCCCATGGCCATCGATGGAGTGCAGGTCGGGTTCTCCTCTGCGACTCCGGTGGTGTTGCTCAAGGAGGCCGAGGGGGAGCGGTATCTTCCCATCTGGATCGGGGCGGTGGAGGCCACTGCCATCGTGGCGGCCCTGGAGGAGATGGTTCCGCCCCGTCCGCTCACCCATGACCTGTTGCGAATGGCGGTGGAGTCTTTGGGAGCCGAGGTGGAGCGGGCGGTGGTGACCGAAGTTCGCGACAACGTGTTCTACGCCGAGTTGGTGCTGCTGACCAAGGGAGGGGAGGTAACGGTTTCCTGTCGTCCCTCGGACGCCATCGCCCTGGCGGTGCGGACCGAGGCGCCCCTCTTCGCCCACCACGAGGTGTTGGACGAGGCCGGGGTGATGATCAAGTCCGTGGAGGAGCCCGAGGAACAGATCGAAGAATTTCGTAGGTTCTTGGAAGTCGTGAGCCCGGAGGATTTTTCCTCCGGCGACAGCCCTCAGAGCCCCGACGATCCCGACCCCTCCTCGGCCTCTCCGGAGGCGGGCGCCTAGCCGGACTCTAAGGTAATGGTTGGATTTGGGAGGCGGGGACGGTAGTGTTCCCTTTTTGCGAAATCACCGATCTGTAATCACAAAGGAGTAACCGGGTGAAGGAAGCCGAAAAGGGTTATCGCGCTCCCCAGGTGTGTCGGATGGTGGGTATCACCTACCGACAGTTGGACTATTGGGCGCGCACCGGGTTCATGGAGCCATCCCTCCAGCAGGCCAGGGGATCAGGCAGCCAACGCCTTTATTCTTTCACCGACCTGGTGCAACTGAAGGTCACCAAGAGGCTGCTCGACGCCGGGATGGACCTCCGGCGGGTCCGAAAGGCGTTCGGGGCTTTGTCGGCTCAGAACAATTCCTGGAGTTGGGAGGACAGGGGGGTGACCCTGGTCTCGGACGGCGCCTCGATCTATGCGCTGAAGAGCCCCGAAGAGGTGATCGACCTTCTTCAAAAAGGCCAGACCGTGTTGGGAGTGGTGCTGGGTCCGCTGGTGGAGGAGATCACCGGAGAGGTTCACCAACTGGCCGAGACTGCGGCGATCGACGAGGGATACCGGACTCCCGCCTCGAGGTCGGAGGTCGTCTGAGCTCCAGGCCGGCCGGGGCGGTTCCCGGCTCGTTCACCGCTCTTGGACTTCGGATGCGCATCTGATACCGCTCTGAAATATGCCACAGTCACCTCTTCACCACTTCCACCGGGAACTCGGCGCCCGGTTCGTGGATTTCGGGGGGTGGGAGATGCCGCTTTCCTACGCGTCGGCGTTGGGGGAGCATCGGACCGTGAGAGAGTCGGCGGGATGGTTCGACGTCTCACATCTCGGCCGTTTTTCGTGGAGCGGAGAAGGCCGGGACACGGCCCTGTCAAAGCTCTTGTGCAACGACCATGAGCGGATCGGCCCCGGCCGGGCCCAGTACACCCTGATTCTCAATTCCCGCGGCGGGGTGATCGATGACCTGATCATCTGGAAGCGCACCGCCGAGGAGGTGATGGTGATGCCCAATGGGGTGAATCACCTGCGGGTGATGGAGGCGTTCGGATCGGCCGAGCCCCGGGCCGAGCTGGTTGATCTGCGTCCGACCACCGTCAGCCTGGCGGTGCAGGGACCCGAAGCCCCACCCCGGGTAGAGGCCCTCCTGGGAGGAGTCCCGGGACCTTTCCGGGTGATGAAAGCGGTCTACGAAGGCGAGGACGTGTGGGTGGCGGGGACCGGCTACACCGGAGAGCGGGGGGTGGAACTGGTCACCGACCCGGAAACGGGGGAGGCTTTGGCGCGCGAACTGACCGCCGGTGGGGCATCGCCCTGCGGTTTGGCGGCCCGCGACCTTCTCCGGCTGGAGGCCGGGTTCATGCTGTGGGGTCATGATTTGGATGACGACACCACACCTCTGGAGGCGGGTTTGGGTTGGGCGGTGAAATTCAACCGGGATTTCATGGGCCGAGAAGCCTTGGAATGCTCCAAGACGGAGGGTCTTCGGCGGCGGCTCGTCTCCTTTCGGATGGGCGATCGCCGCATTCCCCGAGAGGGGTATGCGCTCAGATCGGGCGATGCGCACGGCTCGGTAACGAGCGGCAACTTCAGCCCCATGTTGGGAGTGGGGATCGGGATGGGGTACCTGTCCACCCCCTGGGACGCCGACCGGCCGGTGGAGGTGGAGATCCGTGGCCGCTGGTTCCCCGCCGAGGTGGTGGAGGGGGCGTTCTACCGGCGGGGTTGAGTTATGGCGCCCAACGAAGTTTGGGTCTCCGACGGGGTCCCCTCTGACGTTCTGGCGTGGTTTTCCTCCGATCTGTGGTCTTCTGCGCGACGCCTGCCCCTGGTGGGGGGAGTGACGGTGTGGGGAGAGCCACCCCCGGAGGGAGTGAGCGTGGCCGTAGCCTGTCCCAACCGGTTGGGTGTCTACGAGCCGCTTCCTCCCGGCGGGCAATGGGAAGAGGTGTGGTGGTGGTCGGACCCGCTGTGCTCCTCTCGTTCGCACTATCGGGATGCTCCCCGGGTGCGCCCGATGACCGCCCCGGCTCCGCTTCCGGTGGGGCGTTCCCTCCCCGAGGCTTCGGATCGCTGCGAGCGGGCCGCTGATTACCTGGCCCGCCGGATTCGCCAACTCCGGGGTGTTCAGATCCCGTCCGTGCCCTACAGTCGGCGCTTCCCCGTTCTTCTGCCCGCCGAGCCCGCCTCCCTGCTGGAAGGGTTGGCGGAGGAGCTTTTGGTACCCGAACGGCCGGTGGACGGATGGCCGGGGCTGATGCTGTGCGAGGTCGGCTGGTGGCAGCCGCGGTCCCGGCTGGATGCCCTGGTGGAGACGGTTGCTCGGACCGCGAGGGGAGAAATGTCTCCTCCCCTGGAACGGCTGGAGAGGGTCTGGCCTCCCGAGAAGTTGTGAGGCTATCCGCCCCAGGGAGAGACGCGGGCCCCGGCTGCCCGGTAGGAGGGGGCGATCCGCCGCTCCCACAATTCGCCTTTCAGCCGCTCGTCGCAGAAAGCGGCCTCCAGGGCCCGGCGGGTGACCTGGGCCAGGTCGTCCACTCCGAAGCCCTGATGGTTCACCGCCAGGGAGAACTCGTGGGTGGGGGAGGTGCTGCTCATCAACCGGTTGTCGGTGTTGAGAGTCACCGCGAATCCGGCCCGATGAAGCATTCCCACCGGGTGGCGGTCGGGCGCCCATCCCTTGGTGTCCAGATTCGATTTGATGCACACTTCGAGCGGTATCCCCCGCTCCAGGACTTCGGTGGCGACCAATCCCATCTCCTGTATATCACCGGATGCGGTGCGGCAGTCGTCGATCACCTCCACTCCGTGACCGATCCGCTCCGCACCGCAGGCCAGGGCGTCGCGGATGCTGCCCACCCCGGCCGCCTCCCCGGCGTGGAGGGTCACCCGCAGGCCTGCGTCCAGTGTCGCCTCGATGGCAGGCAGGTGCTCCACGGCCGGGTATCCCGCCTCGGGTCCGGCCAGGTCGAAGCCCACCACTCCCAGGGAGGCGGTGGTGGCGGCCAGGCGGGCCGTTTCGAGGGAGGTGAACGTGTGGCGTAGGGAGCAGAGGATCAGCGACCAGCCCATACCTGTCTTCCGGGCGCCTTCGGAGAGGCCTTCGGCAACCGCTTCCACCACCTGGGCGGGGCTCAGCCCTTTCTCGGTGTGAAGGTGGGGTGCGAAGCGGATCTCGGCGTAGACCACACCGTGGGAGGAGAGGTCGTCCACCGCCTCGGCGGCCACCCGCCTCAGGGCAGCGGCATCCTGCATGACCCCCACCGTGTGAGAGAAGGCTTGGAGGTATCGCTCCAGGCTGTGGGCGCCGGATTGATGGAACCAGTCTCCCAGGAGATCGGGATTCTCCACCGGGAGCCGATGTTCCGTCCCTTCGGCCAACTGGTGGAGCGTGCGGGGGCGAAGGCTGCCGTCGAGGTGCTCATGGAGGATGACTTTGGGAAGATGACGCAGCACGGCTTTTTTAGAAGGGCGGTTCGCGCCAACATTAGGACTATGAATCTGGCGGGACAGCTCTTGGTCGCCTCACCCCGGCTGGTGGACCCCAACTTCGCCCGCACGGTAGTGGTGCTCTTGAACCACGACGACCAGGGGGCGATGGGATTGGTGATCAATCGTCCCACCGAGATGTCGGTCGCCGACTACCTTCCCGAGTGGGTGGATAGATTGGCCTCCCCGCCGGTGGTCTTCTACGGCGGCCCGGTGGAGCAGTCGGTGGCGATCGGGCTTCGGGAGAGCCACGGCGCCGGGGAGGGGGCCACTCCCATTGCAGGACTGGGCATGGTCAACTTCCAGGAGGAAGAGGAGGAGCAGAAAGAAGGCCGGGTGCGGGTCTTTGCCGGGTATGCCGGATGGGGACCAGCCCAGTTGGAGGAGGAGATCGAGGAGGAGTCCTGGATTACCCTGCCGGCTTTTGCCAGGGATGTCTTCTCCGTTGCTCCCGACGAGTTGTGGGCTGAGGTGTTGAGTCGCCAGGGCGGACAGATCGCCCTGCTGGCCTCCATGCCCCTCGACCCTGAACTCAACTGAAGCCGCCGCTGAGCGGGCTCGCCGGGTTTTTTTGACACCTTGCGGCTGGAGGCGTAGGCAGGCTTTCGACAAGGACCTTCCGGTGAGGTCCGGGCGTCTATGCTGGGCCGGGTGGTGACCACCGTTCCCCGGTTGCGTAAGTCCATCGTTGCCCGCCCTCCCGGGCTGACGGTCGAGCGGGAGATGTGGGAGGCGGGCCGGGAGGTGGTGGTGGGGATGGACGAGGTGGGAAGAGGCGCCTGGGCGGGGCCGATCACGGTGGGAGCGGCTGTGGCGCCCCACAATCGCCGGGTCTACAAGATCCGGGACTCAAAGCTCTTGCGGCCGGCGGAGCGCGAGGCGCTTTTCGACCGGATCGCCCATTGGTGTGTGGCCTGGGCCGTCGGACACGCCAGCGCCGCCGAATGTGACCGGTTGGGGATGTCGGAAGCGCAGCGGCTGGCGGCGCGTCGCGCCCTCTCCGGACTGGGAATACCTGTTGACGGGGTGCTGGTGGACGGCAGATGGGACTTCGTCGGTCATCCCCGCACCCGACGCATAGTGGGAGGAGATCGGACGTCCCTTTCCATCGCCGCCGCCTCCATTCTGGCCAAGGTAACACGCGACCGGATGATGATCGACCACTCCCCCCGCTTTCCCCCCTACAACTTCGAGGACAACAAGGGGTATCCGTGTCCGGTGCACCGGGCGGCTCTCCACGGTTTTGGTCCGAGCGCCATTCACCGCCGGTCCTGGGTGTTCATGGACGGCCTGGTGTGGACGGGCGTTCCCCGCTACCGGCGCCCGGACCCCCAGGGTTCCCTCCCTTTTGTCGACTCCCCGGCCTGAACCAGCGTTTTCGGCCCCCGGCTGAACGGTCCCCGGAGCAAAATCGTTGGTGAGCCAACCGGGCGCATCTACAATGCTTAACAGAAAGTGGCTACACGGACACCCACCCGTCGGAGGCAAAGCGGGCGGAGGCGGGTGTCCTCCAAGAAAACCCAAAAGCCGGTCAAAGGGAAGTCAGCGCCCAAGCGGCCGGTGAGTCCCCCCAAGCCCAAGTTGGCTTGGCGTGTCCGGCTGTGGTCGGCCGTCCAGTCCCGATTGGTCAAGGTGGGCCCCGAAGCGTGGGGAGTGACGCTGGTGTTGGCGTCCCTGATCCTCACCCTGTTCTTGGTGGGTGCGGGCGGCCCGGTGGGCGAAGCGGTCAAGATCGCTATTTCGTATCTGTTTGGCCAGTGGTCCGCGTTGACCCCGCTCGCCCTGCTGGGAATGGGCTTGGTTCTGGTCCTGGGGAAGCCCGCTTTGAGCAAGCGGCGGCTCTTTTTCGGCGTGATGGTGTTTTTCTTCTCCACCCTGGGGCTCTTCCATTTGCTGACCGGCGCCCAGTCCCTGGCCAGCGGCGCCGAGGTGATTGGAGACCGCGGCGGGGCGGTGGGCGCCCTGATCGCCTTTCCGCTGCAGCGGACGATTGGCTATGCGTCTACTTCCGTGATCTTGGTGGGGGGAGTGACCCTGAGCATTCTGCTGGTCAGCAGGACTCCCCTCAAGGAATTCTTTCTGGCTTTGGGCGAAGTGCTGATGTGGGCGCCCCGCGCTATTCGCCGGCGCCGGTCGCTCTCCCGCATCTCAAAGGCGGTGGCTCTCTCGGCAGAGAACTCGTCGTCCACAGTGGTCAGGGCGCCGGCCAAGAATGCCGGGGGGCGCCGCCGACGTCGCCGGCAATGGATAAAGAGATCCGTTGGGTCGGGGCCGTGGCCGATTGCGCCGGTGCTGGAAGTCACAGACACTGACTCCCCCGTCCCGGAGGTGGAGGTCTCCGGGGGGTTGGAGGAGGCCGTGGAGACGGGCGGCGTCGCTCCGGGCCGTCCTCGTCTTGAGGTGGTGGGGGACCCGCCTTCGGGCGATTCCGATCTCTCCGTGCAAAACGGAGGGGTGAGCGAGGCGGGAGCTTCAGAGATAGAGCCTGCGTCTGCGGAGGAGAGGGTCTACGACAGCCGGGCTGCTCACTCTCCGGATTATCAACTTCCACCGCTCGATCTGTTGAGCAGGGGAGGAGATATGCGGGGCAACGAGGAGGATCTAAAGGTGACGGCCGGCGCCCTGCGCAAGGCGCTTGCCGACCACGGGGTGGATGCCCAGATCACCGGGGTGGTTTCGGGGCCCTCGGTGACCCGCTTCGAGATAGAACTGGCCCCCGGCGTGAAGGTGCAGAAGCTCTCGGCCCTCTCCAACGACATCGCCTATGCCCTGGCCACTCCGGACGTGCGGCTGCTGGTGCCCATTCCGGGCCGCTCGGCGATCGGGGTGGAGGTTCCCAACCTGCAGCGGCGCCTGGTGAGGCTGGGTGACATCCTGTCCAGCCCTCAGGCCAAAGCGGAACGCCATCCCCTGGTGGTGGGGCTGGGGATGGACATCAGCGGCAAAGCCTGTTTGCTCAACCTGGAGGAACTCCCCCATGTGCTGATTGCCGGCGCCACCGGGGCCGGCAAGTCGTCATGCATCAACTCCATGATCACCTCCCTTCTGACCAGAGCCCGTCCTGAGGAACTCAAGCTGATTCTGGTGGACCCCAAACGGGTGGAATTGCGCCAGTACGAAGGCGCTCCTCATCTGCTCACCCGGGTGATCACCGATCCGAAGAAAGCCGCCGAGGCGCTCAGGTGGGTGGTGGCCGAGATGGATCGCCGTTACGACCTGCTGGCCGAGGCGGAGGTGAGGGACATCTCCGGCTACGCGGCAAAATGGAAGGTGGGAGTGCTGGATGAGGAGAAGTTCGATCTCTTCCCCTATCTGGTGGTGGTGGTGGACGAGCTCAACGACTTGATGATGGTCTCCGGGCGGGAGGTGGAGATGGCCATCGTGCGCATCGCCCAAATGGCCCGGGCGGTCGGAATCCATTTGGTGCTGGCCACCCAGCGCCCCTCGGTGAACGTGATAACGGGAGTGATCAAGGCCAATGTCCCCTCCCGGCTGGCGTTCAGCGTGGCGTCCCAGACCGACAGCAGGGTGATCTTAGATTCGGCCGGCGCCGAGAAGCTGGTGGGTCAGGGCGACATGCTGGCGGTGACTGCTCGCCGGCCCCGACCGCAGCGGATTCAGGGAGCCTGGGTGGACGAGTCCGAGATTTCCCGGGTGGTGTCCTGGGTTGCCGGGCAGCGTCGGCCCGATGCGTCGCTGGACGAAGCGCTGGACACGGCACTGACCGAAGAGTCGGCAAGAGCCCAGCCCGAGGACGACAGGGATGAAGAGTTGGTGAGACGGGCCATGGAGTTGGTGGTTCGCTCCCAGCTCGGTTCCACCTCCATGCTGCAGAGAAAGCTCCGGGTGGGGTTTGCCCGGGCCGGTCGCCTGATGGACATCCTGGAGCGGCGGGGGGTGGTGGGACCTTCCCTGGGGTCCAAAGCCAGGGAGGTGCTGATCGCTCCCGACGAGTTGGGAGTTCGCTGACCGACTGGTGTGGTCTACTCCGGATCGCGGTTCGGAGCTGCTTTCCAGGTTCTCTGTCATTGGATCCCGCCCACCGTGCTTTCACAGGTGCTTCATGGTGTTATTGCCTGGGATAAGGTCAAATCTTCCTTACCATCCGGGTAAGGCGTGATCGGTTCGAGCAATACCCTGGCGGCGGGCGCCGTGCTTTTGGCGGCTTGGCTGGGTCTTGGGCTGACCGGGCCGGGTCTTGAAAACAGTACTCTCGCCGATGGGGTGCCCCTTTCTCACCCCGAGGACCCGGCGCCCGAACCCGAGCAGGCGCCCGCACCTGGGCCGGTTGTGTACCTCACCTTCGACGACGGGCCACATCCGGTCTATACCCCCCGGATGCTGGATGTTTTGGCTGCCCACCAGGTTAAGGCCACATTCTTCGTGGTGGGGGATATGGTGCGCCGTTGGCCGGAGCCTGCCCGAAGGATTGTTGAAGAGGGGCATTCGCTCCAGGCACACGCCTGGAATCATGACGACCTGACCACCTTGAGCCGCCGGGAGTTCATAACGGATACGAACCGGACCCAAACCGAGTTGCTGTATGCAACCAAAGTCCGGGCAACGTGTATAAGACCTCCGTATGGCGCGGTCAACTCCAGGGTGGAGGAATGGGCAACACGGTTGGACCTGACTGTTGAACTATGGGACGTGGACGGAGCGGATTGGACCGACATCTCCTCGGAGGCAATGGCGAGAAGAGTGTTGCGCCGGGTAAACCCAGGATCAGTGGTGCTTCTCCATGACGGGGGCGGGCCGCGGGGTCGTACGGTCTCTGCCCTCGAGATAATCCTTCCCGCCCTGATCGAGGACGGATACCGTTTCGGGCTGCTGTGTCCACCCAACCCGCTTTCATCCCGGCCCCCGGTGTGCTCGTTTTCCTACGCTTGGCCGAGGGCTCGGATCTGTACCGATCCGTCCCTGCCGGAGGTTCGGTAGCGTCGGACCGAGGGGGGAAATCCCAGCCCCTTCAGGCTGATGACGAAACCCTTTTCCTGCAAGGCGGCGGCGAGGGGATGCTCGGAGGCGGGGAGGTCGTTGATCCGGTTGATTCGGAATCGCCGACGCCGACCGGCCAGCTTGGCCAGCCCTTCGGCCAGGATTTCGGAGGGGAGGCTGCCGACGTCCCGTACAGTCAGCCGGTGATGGCTTAAAAAGGCTGCCAGCTCCCCATCCCAAAGCGCCACATGGCACCCCGCCGCCCGGGCGAGGCGGACCTCGGGGAGCTTGGGCCAGGCAAGCGCCGCTCCGTAGGGATTGGCCGGATCGGTGGCGGCCATTATCACCAGCCTGGGGTCGGATTCTTCCCGGAGACGATCAACGGCTCCCGCCAGGGCGAACTGGGCTCCTCCCAAGCCCTCTATGAAGTAACCGCGCCGGGCCTTGCCGGTTTCTTCCAGACGCGCCAACACCGGGTACAGGGCGGTGAAGCCTCCGGGTATGCCTTCTGCGGTCACCACGGGGCGGGTCACGATACCGTGCCGATCCAGAAGCTGGACCCCCAAGGCGGCGTACTGCTCGGTGGGGGTGAGGGAGCCTTCCCCGGCTTGGTGAGGCACCAGCGACCACCTCCCGGCCGTGTCGGGAGGAAAGGACAGATTCTTTCCGCGTCCGATCGGGGAACGGCGGGCGCGAAGATGCGCCCGGAGGGGATGAAGGCTGTCGTTGGTAACCAGCCCGGCCCACACCAAATCCCACAGGCCCTCGATTACTGCCGAAAGCTCCTCTCCCCCGGCGGCTTGAAAAATCTCCCCGAAAAAGGATGCCCCGCGGCGTTCGAGGTGATGACGTATTGCCTGATGCAGTGGCTGTCCGGGAGGATCCTCCGACCCGCGGAGATCCAGTTGGAAAAACCGGTCCCGAAGGTAAAGAGCAATCTTGCCGTCCCGCCGACCCAGAGCACCTCTTCCCACCCAGATAACTCGGCCCTCGGCCAACAACTGATCAAGCCGCGGGGAGGGATGGGGATGGCGGGCGGCCAGGATATCGCTTTCCAGCATGGAAGCGGGAACCGGATACCCCTGGATCCGGGAGATCGTTCCGATCAGCGAACCGGCCCCGCCCTGAGGGTCGTCTTCTATTTGATGCCAAGCAGTGAGAAAGCGGGCGAGCGCGGCGGAATCAACCGGCTCGACCTGGCGGCGCAGCGAGGCCAGGGACCGCCGCTTCAACTTCCTGAGCACCTCGGTGTCCACCCACTCGGGTGTTCCGCCGGTTCGGAAAATCCCCCTGATCACCCTCGCCTCCCCAGCCAGGCGGGAGAGGACCTCCTCGGTCACCGGGGTGGGCAGACCGAGTGCGGCGGCGGCCTGGGAAGCCGGAAAATGTGCATGGGTGCGGGCATAGCGGGCGACGACATCTCCCAGCGGGTCTTCCACCGGTTCGGAGAAGACGTCGGGAACTCCGGGTGGGAGTTGGCAACCCAGCGCGTCCCGAAGGCGAGCCGCGTCCTCCACCGCCGCCCAGACTCCACGGGCGGCCACTCTCACCCGGATCACCCGGCGAGCGGTCCGAAGCTCCTCAAGGGCGGGGCCCGCCTCGGCCGAGCGCAACTCCAGATCGGACCGGGAAAGAGGCCCCAGCCGTCGCAGCAGATCGTGCATTCCGTCGGCCCCGCGCACTTGTCGCTCGCTGGTGAGATGTTGCAGTTCCAACTCCAGAGAGGCGGCCACCTCCGGGGAGATGAGCTCTCCCATCTCTCCGGTTCCCAGCAGTTGGGAGAGGAGATTGCGGTCCAAGGTGATGGCCATGGCTTTTCTCTCGGCGGCCGGTCCATCCGTCTCATAGAGGAACCCCGCCACGAAGGCCTGCATCAGGGAAATGGCGAAGGGTGAGGCTTGGGGAAGCTCCACCTCCACCAGACGCAGCCTGCGGCTGCGGAGGTCGGCGAGAAGGGAGCGAAGGTAGGGGAGGTCGAAGTCGTCCTGGAGCACCTCCCGGTAGGTCTCGAGGATGATGGGGAAGGAGTCGAAGCGGCGGGCCACCGACAACAGGTCGGCTGCCCGTCGTCGCTGAAGCCAGAGGGGGGTGCGGTGCCCGGGGCGGCGGCGCGGCAGGAGCAGGGCTCGTCCGGCCGCCTCCCGAAACCGGGAGGCGAAGAGAGCGGTCCCCGGCAGGTGGTTCATCAGCAGGTCGGAAACCTCATCGGGCGTGAGCAGGATCTCGTCGGCGGAAGGGGGCTCGTCGGCGTCGGGAAAGCGGAAGATTATGCCGTCGTCGGACCAGGCCGCGTCGATCTCGATTCCGTAGAGGGAACGAAGCCGGTTGATGGCCGCCAATGCCCAGGGGGCGTGAACCCGCGCCCCCAACGGTGAGAGCACCACCATTCTCCAGTCCCCGATCTCGTCCCGGAAGCGCTCCACCACCACGGTCCGATCATTGGGAACCGCGCTTGCGGACATCCGCTGGTCCTCCAGATAGGAAACCAGGTTCTGGGCGGCCCATTCGTCGAGGCCCTCCCGATCTGCCAGCCGACGCTTGGCCTCATCGGGGGAGAGGGCGGAGATTTCCCGCAAGAACCGGCCGATTGCCAACCCGGTCTCCGCCGAGCGGCCTATCGAATCTCCCCGCCAAAAAGGCATCTGGCCCGGCACCCCCGGCGCCGGTGTCACCTCTATCCGGTCATGGGTGATCTCGGCGATCCGCCAGGAGGATGATCCGAGCAAAAAGACATCGCCAGGCCGGGATTCATACACCATTTCCTCATCGAGTTCGCCCACCCGGCTGCCGTCGGGAAGCTGTACCCGGTAGAGACCCCGATCAGGGATGACGCCGGCATTGGTCACCGCCAGTTGTCTGGAGCCCGACCGGGCGGTGACGGTGTCATCCAACCTATCCCAGACCACCCGGGGCCGCAGTTCGGCGAAAAGATCTGATGGGTAACGTCCGGCCAGCATGTCCAGGGTGGCCAGGAACACCTCTTGGGAAAGATCTGCGAAGGGGGCGGCTCGGCGCAGCATGAGGTACAGGTCGTCGGCGGTGCGCTCGGCGGTGACCACCGCCGCCACCACCTGCTGGGCGGCCACATCCAGGGGATTGCGGGGAATGACAGTGCTCTCCACTTCCCCGTTCCGCATTCTTTGGGCGACCACCGTGGAGGTGAGCAGGTCGCCCCGGTACTTGGGAAACAGCTTGGCCTGGCTTGTCCCACCCACTTGATGTCCGGAGCGCCCCACCCGCTGAAGCCCCGAGGCGACACTGGGGGGAGCCTCGATCTGGACTACCAGATCCACCGCGCCCATATCGATTCCCAGCTCCAGCGAGGAGGTCGCCACCACCGCCCGGAGTTCGCCGCGCTTGAGGCCGTCTTCGATCTCCAGGCGGCGGCGCCGGGCCACCGATCCGTGATGGGCGCGGGCGATTTCATCCCCGGCCAGGTTGTTCAACTCGGCACATACCCGTTCGGCCAGCCGCCGGCTGTTGGTGAAAACGATGGTGGAGGTGTGGTGGTTGATGAGGTCCAGCAATCGCTGGTAGATGGAGGGCCAGATCGACCGGGATTGGGACTCGGCTGCGGGGTCGGGCTCGGGCTGGGTCATGTCGCGGCTCGGCACCACCAGTTCCAGGTCGAGAGGACGGTGGTGATCCGCATCGACGATGGTCACCGGGCGGGGCTCCCACCGCGCGTCGGGATCGGCCACGGTTCCCCCGCCTAGGAAGCGGGCGATGGTTTCGAGAGGACGCTGGGTGGCGGAGAGACCGATCCGCTGGGGCGAGATCTCGGTGATCTCCTCCAGTCGTTCCAGGGAAACGGCCAGGTGGGCCCCACGTTTGGCGCCCGCCACCGCATGCACTTCGTCGACTATCACCCATTGCACCGATGTCAGGCGCTCCCGGGCGGCGGAGGTGAGCATCAGGTAGAGCGACTCGGGAGTGGTGATGAGAATATCGGGAGGCCGACGCAGCATCCGCTGTCGCTCCGAGGCGGGCGTGTCGCCGGTACGCATGAAGGTGGTCAGGGCCGCCGGAGGCTCGGCGCCCATCCGGCCGGCGGCGTGGCGGATCCCGGCCAGAGGGGCGCGCAGGTTGCGCTCTATGTCGTAGGCGAGCGCCTTGAGCGGTGAGATGTAAAGGAGCCGGCATCGGCGGGCGGTGGGCGGGAGGGGCTGGTGGCATAGCCGGTCCAGGGTCCACAGAAAGGCGGCCAGGGTTTTTCCCGACCCGGTGGGGGCGTGGATCAGGGTGTGGCGGCCCGAGGCAATGGCCGGCCAACCCCGGGTTTGTGCAAGCGTGGGCGACTCGAAGGTCGCCTCGAACCAGGCGCGGGTGGCGTCGGCGAACTGTTCCAGCCCCGAAGATCCCATGGTCAAATCAGGGTAGAGCACCTCTGTGGCAAAAGTTCCGGTCAGACATCCCCGAAAGGGCTTGCGGGCGGGCCTGTTTTTAGTAGAGGGAGACCATTTCGATGGCTCGTTCCGCTGCTGTGCTGGAGCCGCGCAGGGTGGTCTCTGCGGGGGTGAGCCGGTTCACGACCAGTCTTGCCCAGTCGGAGGCGCTTCCTTTGATGTGGTGGGGGGATTGTTCTTCTCCGTACACCCATTTGTAGTACTGGGGTCCGATTACCTCCACCCGGACGGGTTGGTACGCCTCTCCGTTTTCGTGGAACTGGTGGGCAAGGGTGGCCCAGCCCAGCCAGCAGATATGGCGAATGCGGGTGGTGTCCTCGTACTCGTCTCCCCAGTGGTTTTGCTTTAGTAGAGGGAGACCATTTCGATGGCTCGTTCCGCTGCTGTGCTGGAGCCGCGCAGGGTGGTCTCTGCGGGGGTGAGCCGGTTCACGACCAGTCTTGCCCAGTCGGAGGCGCTTCCTTTGATGTGGTGGGGGGATTGTTCTTCTCCGTACACCCATTTGTAGTACTGGGGTCCGATTACCTCCACCCGGACGGGTTGGTATGCCTCTCCGTTTTCGTGGAACTGGTGGGCAAGGGTGGCCCAGCCCAGCCAGCAGATGTGGCGAATGCGGGTGGTGTCCTCGTACTCGTCTCCCATAGCTTCGTAGATGTCCAGTCCGTAGGCCCAGGTGTCTGTCAGCCGGTAGACGGCGACTGTCTGCGCCGAGACCGCGCCGGCGATCCAGGGTATCTCTTGGGAAGGAGCCATCTCCGAGAGGGGCTCAATCAGGCTGGCGCGACCTTTTCTCCACCATTCGATCACATCCTGAGGTCGGATTTCCCGGCCTCTGCGCACCCCTTCCCAGTACAGATCGTTGATGACCTCGCCATCAGGGATGGGAGGCGTTTCCCCCGCCACTGTCTGGGCAGCCAGTTCTTCGAAATGGGCCAAGTGGCTGACAATGTCGCGGATGTCCCACCCTTTCACGGCGGTGGGAATGCTCCAGTCGCGCACCGGTATCTTCTGCAGATACTGATCAAGCGACTGCTGTTCTGCTACAAGATCGGAGAGGATGGTGCGCACCATCCTCATTCTATCAGGGTTTTTGCTCCGATTTCCTAAAAGGCGGTCCGCTCGGGCCTTGTCGGACCACCGCTCTCCACACCGTCTCGTAGTGGTCGCGGTCGTGGGAATCGATTCTGGGCAGCACCAGTTCTTCCCAGGCCCGGCGGAGCGGATCGGGGTGTTCGGAGAAGATGCGAAGACCGGTGGGCAGGCGATCGAGGGCGCCTCGCAGTGACATCGGGGTCTCCACCCTGGTGTCGGCGTCGGAGGCTTCGAAGGAGGCGTTAATGTCCACGGTGAGCCGGGCTATGGCGTTGACGAATTCGGAGGCCATGGCCGGATAGCGCCGCTTGAGCATCGACTGCACCTGACAGGCCGTGGGAAAAGTCTTCTCCCAGATCACCCATCTGTCGGCGAAGGCCTTGTTGAGGGTTTGGGTTCCGGCGTAGTCGCGCAGGTCGGTGGGGTTCATGGTTCCGAAAATGCGCACGTCGTCTCGCAGTCGGATGGTCTCTCCGGTGGGCAGATCCAGGGCGGCGTAGCGGTCGAGGAGCCCGTGGAGGGCGAAGAGCGTCTCGGCGCCGGCCGCGTTCAGCTCGGAGAGGTTGATGAGGGCCGGGCCTCGCAGAGCCCGGGTTATATCACCGTCCTCCCAGCGGCTCTCGGTGCCGCCCTTGCCGTCTCCGTGCAACCGGGTGGAGCCGATCAGGGTGAGGTCCCGCACCTCGCCGGTCATGGGAATCCGGTAATAGGGCAGTCTCAATCGGGCGGCTAACTGTTCGATGTCGTGGTCTTTGCCGGTTCCCATGTGGCCCCGAACCGCGATGTGAAGCGGGACGTAACCGGGTGGGTGGAGACGGTGCACTTTTTCCAGGGCGGCGAACCGATAGAGCATTCCCAGGTCCACGTAGTAAGGATCGGGATCGGGAATTTTCCGCCGGCGCTGGGAATAGTCGGCCAAGTCGGCAGGAAGGCCAAAGGCAGACAGGCTGATCTCCCTTTCCGGTTTCCCAGAAGGATGCGGGAACCTCGCCGAGCCGCTCATGCCGCTGGCGCCTTCAGCTTGACCAGGCTTTTGCGCAGGAGATCCTTGGTTCCCTCCACCATCGCCCTGGTCAGTTCCCCGGGGTGGTGAACCACCTGATGGCGCGGGTAGGCAGCGGCCACGGTGTCGTCGCCGATGCCGATTCCCAACACGGTGGCGCCTCCTCTTTCGATTGAGGAGACGGCGTTGGCCAGGTTGCGGACCGATCCGCGGGTCATTCCGTCGGCCAGCACCATCAGGAGTCTGGTCTCCGCACCCTGGGCGGCCAGCCGCCGGGCGGCGTGGATAACATTCAGTTCATCCACGTTGGCGGCCTTGTCGAACATGGAGACGGGCGGTGCGGTGCGAGGGCTCTTCCGGGCCTGTACCGCCGCCTCCCGGGGCGCGGAGGCGGTCCAGAGCATTCCCGCCAGCACCTCTTCGGCGCCGGCCCATCGTTTGTCGAAGGGTTTGATGAGATAATGGTTTACGGTAGTGGTGAGTCGCTGGGCCGATTGGCCGTGGCTGGCTTTCAGCCCGGCCGTGGACTGGCTCAGAGACCGGGTGTAAGACCATTCGGTGTCCTGCTCGCGGGCGGCGAAAGAGCGGTTGAAGATGCTCACTTCGAAATCGATCTGCAGTTCATTGCAGAGACCGGCCACCGTCCATGCGCCCAGCAGGGCGGCGGCCATGCCCCATCCGGCCTGGAATCGACCGTTGCCGCGAGGCTGCAGCATGGAGGCCGAGCCGTCCACCAGCACGCTCACCGCGTAGCGGCGACGGGTTGGAAAATGCCGCCGTTCGTAGAGCCGTTGATAGAGACCGGCGCCGATGAAGAGCGCCGAATAGGGGGAGACGTCGCCCTGGTCGAAGCCCGAGCGCAGTCCTCGGCGCTGATTGGCGGCGAATAGGTGGAACAACTCTCCCGACACGCGTCGCGGCGCAACGCCCCATTTTTCGGCGGAGTGACGATAGGCCTCCCGTCCCCGGTCGGCGAAGCGGGAGAATGCGGCCGGCGCGGGGGAGATCACCAGCCGTCCGCTCTGGCCGGTGGGAAGATGGATAAGGGGAGCGGCGCCGATCCGCAGCAGTTGGTCGGTGGTGGATTGGTCCGTCTCCCGGGAGAGCCGGTCTTCTTTCCCCGTGGTGTCTTCGGCGCCGACGGCCTGGTAGTAGGACTCGGCGTTGGCCACCACCGGGCTGGGCAAGCGGATCATGTCCAGGGTCTCCGCCACCTTTTCGGCCACTGCTTTTCCGGCGGACGGCTCCCGGGGAAGGGTGGGAGGCGCCAGTTGATGGTCGATGGCGATCCGCAACATGGCGAGGGCTTTCTCTCCCACCTCCCAGGGGTCGTCGAGGTCGGGCGTCTCCGCCAACTGCTCTGCCGCAACGCAGAGGGCGTCCCGAACCCGTCCGCTCACGAAATCAGGCGGCCGGTCCGCGGAAAGGGCGCCGGCCGCCCCCAGGAAGCATCCCGCCACGAACTGGGAAAGATCGGGTTGGGACTCCAGGCTGGGCGCCGCCGCCCGATAGAGGTCGTCCAGAATGGACCGGGCGCCAGGGTAGTTGACCAACCCCCGTTTTTCCTGTCGGGCGTCCTCCAGGGCGAAGAAGAACAGCACGGCCAGTTCTCCGCCGGTCCGCCCCAGAGCGGTCAGCAGGTCAACCGGCTCCTCGGAGAGCGGGCCGGGGCGGGAGGCGGCCTCGCCGAGCATGCGGGACCAGTGTTTGGGGATGGGCTGCTCCTCGTCAAAGCGGCTGGAGAGGAGATGTACCACCTCGTGAAGGGCGGAGGCCACCGCCGCTTCTTCGGGAGTGACCGGCGCCCGGCGGTGATAGGCGGTTTGGAAGAGACGGGGGTCGCACACCACCTCGCCGGGGGCGTTGTGGGAATACGAGCCCAGCCTCACCTGAAGTTCCGGGTCGCCCGAAAGCGTGCGGGCGAAGCGGGTGATAGCGGGCGCCACCCGCTGGTAACGGCTGACCACCTCTTCGATGGTGGTCTCTTCCGAAGAGAGCAGCCGATGCAGAACAGTGGCCGGGCGCGATGGCATAACACTCATTATCCCTCATCGGTCCATCTACACTTCCCGGAATTGGCATGACTCATTTTCGCCTTTCCACTTTGGACAACGGTTTGCGGCTAATAACCGAGGAAATGCCCGCCCTGCGTTCGGTGGCAGTGGGATGCTGGGTGGACACGGGGGCCCGGGATGAAGGGACCAACGAGGCCGGCGCCTCCCACTTCCTCGAGCACCTGCTCTTCAAGGGCACCGAGGAGCTTTCCGCCCGCCAGATCTCGGAGACTTTCGATGGAATGGGGGCGGAGTCCAATGCCTTCACCTCCAAGGAGCAGACCTGTTACTGGGCGCGGCTGGTGGACGACGACCTGGGAGTGGGGATGCGGCTTTTGTCCGAGATGCTGCAGCGGCCGGCTTTCCGCCAAAAGGAAATCGACTCGGAGCGCCAGGTGGTGTTCGAGGAGATCAACATGCACGAGGACGATCCGCAGGATTCGGTCTTCGAGGCGTTCAGCCGCACCGTCCACGATGGACACGCGCTGGGACGCCCGGTGTTGGGCACGCGGGAGTCGATCGGGGCGATGACCCGAGACAACCTGGACGGCTACTGGCGTCGCCGCTACGGTCCCCGCTCGGTGGTGGTGGCGCTGGCCGGCGCCGTCCGGCACTCCGAGGCCCGAGGGCTCACCGAGGAGCTGTTCGGGGAGTGGTCGGGAGGGGCGGTCGACCACGATTTCTCCCCCAACGCGCCCTCCGCGTCGGTGGGGTTGGTGGAGCGGGATACAGAACAGGCCCATCTGGTGCTGGGCGGGGCGGGAATGGATCGGACCGACGAGCGGCGGTGGGCGTTCGGGATACTCAACCTGGTGCTGGGCGGGGGTATGTCCTCCCGGCTCTTCACGAGCGTTCGGGAAGAGCGGGGACTGGCCTATTCCATCTTCAGCTTCAACCGCTCCTATGCGGATTCGGGCGACTGGGGTATCTATGTGGGGACCACCCCCCGGCAAACCGCCGAGGTGATGGAACTCATCGAAGGCCAGCTTTCCCAACTGATGGAAGAGGGCATAACCGAAGCGGAACTGGAGAAGGCGCAAGGCGCCGCCCGGGGCGCCCTGGCCCTGGCGATGGAGGATTCCCAACATCGGATGGTCCGCCTGGGCAGTGACGAGATCTGCGGCCTGGATCACTACTCGATGGATGAGCGGCTGGAGAGGATCCTGTCGGTGGATCGCTCCGAGGTCACCGAAGTGGCTCGTCAACTGTTCTCGGGCCCCAAGACCCTGGGAGCGGTGGGCCCCTTCGGCAAGTCGGATCTGATGGGATACGTGACATGACCATCCGGGTGGGAGTTGCCGGCGCACTGGGGCGGATGGGGTCGGTGATCGCCGAGACGGTGGCCGCAGCGCCGGATATGGAACTGGTGGCCGGTTTCGATCGTTTGGAGGGGGAGGTGGCGGGGAGGCCGGTTGGGATGGACGCCGCCTGTCTGGCGGACGCCGAAGTGGTGGTTGACTTCACCAACCCCGAGGTGGTGATGGACAACCTCTCCCGCTACCGGGAGATGGGATGTCACGCCGTGGTGGGCACCTCCGGCTTCACCGCCGAGCGGATCGTCGCGGTCCGCAGCCTGTGGGAAGCCGACGGCACGATCAACTGCCTGATCGTTCCCAATTTTTCGATCGGGGCGGTGCTGATGATGCGATTTGCCCGGACGGCCGCCGGGTTCTTCACGGCGTCGGAGGTGATCGAGCTCCATCACGACCAGAAGGCCGACGCTCCCTCGGGGACGGCGGTCTCCACCGCGGTGGGAATGGCCGAGACCGGAGGCCAGTCCCGCCGGGTGTCGTCCACGGAGCTCTATGCGGGCGCGCTGGGAGCGCAGGTGAGGGGCGTTCCGGTCCACTCGGTGCGGCTGCCGGGACTTCTGGCCCATCAGGAGGTGCTGTTCGGCAATCCCGGCGAGATCCTCACCATCCGCCATGACTCCACCGACCGGGTTTCCTTCCTCCCGGGGGTGATGCTGGCGATACGGGGAGTGGCGGGGCTCGGTACCAGGGTTTCGGTGGGACTGGAAGTCCTGTTGGACGCTTAGCGCGTCGGCCCCCAACGGGCTATCCTGGCGATTGTGAGTTCTCATAATCCGCCTTTCGGCCGGGTGCTGACCGCCATGGTCACCCCGTTTGCCGCGGACGGTTCGCTGGATGTGGACAAGGCCCGCCGGCTGGCCCGGCACCTGGTGGAGAACGGCTCGGACGGGTTGGTGATCAGCGGCACCACCGGCGAGTCGCCCACTCTTTCCGCCGATGAGAAAGTGCGGCTCTTCGAGACGGTGGCCGAGGCGGTGGGGGAGCGGGCGACGGTGGTGGCCGGGACCGGCACCTACAACACGGCCGGCTCGGTTGCGCTCAGCCGTCGAGCGGCCCAGGCGGGCTGTGGGGGAGTGATGGCGGTTACCCCCTATTACAACAAGCCCACCCAGAACGGACTGATCGCCCACTTCGAAGCGATTGCGGACGCCACGGAACTGCCGGTGCTGATTTACAACATCCCTTCCCGCACGGCTCGGCTGATCGAAGTTGCGACCCTGGCCCGGCTCGCCTCCCATCCCAACATCGTCGCCACCAAGGATGCGGTGATGGATCTCGACTTCACCTCCCTCACGGTCGAGGCTGCCCCCGACATGACCGTGTATTCTGGGCAGGATTCCTACACGCTCCCCATGATGTCGGTGGGAGCGGTGGGGGTGGTCTCGGTGATCTCCCATTTGGCCGGCAGGACGGTGGCCGAGATGGTGGGCGCCGCTTCGGAGGGAGACTATGGGAAAGCAGCGGCTCTTCACCATGCGCTGATGCCGCTGTCCGTGGCCTGCTTTCTCGAGACCAATCCCGGTCCGGTGAAGGTCGCCCTCGGTGAGAGCTGGGAACCGGTGGGGGGTCTTCGCCTGCCGTTGGTGGCCCCCGCCGGGGAGACGCTCCGGGCGGTCACAGAGGCCTTGGCTGCATTGGGCCGAGAGTGAGCGTACGCATCACCTTCCTGGGGGGCCTGGGAGAGGTCGGCCGCAATTGCGCGGCTTTGGAAGTGGAGGGAAAGATCTGTTTGATCGACTGCGGCCTGATGTTTCCGGAGGCCGACATGCTGGGGGTGGATCTGGTTTTCCCCGACTGGTCGTGGGTGGTGGAACGCTCCGAGGATGTGGAGTGCGTGGTGATCACCCATGGCCATGAGGACCACGTTGGGGCGTTGGGACACTTCCTGGAGCAGGTGAACGTACCGGTGTACGGCACCGATCTCTCACTCCAGATAGCCGGGGAGCGGATCAAGGAACTGGGGGTCACTCCGGACCTTCGTCCGGTGTACACGGGAGAAGAGATCCGTCATGGGCCGTTTTTCTTTACGCTGATTCCGGTATGTCACTCCATTCCCGACGCGGTGGCGGTGGCCTTCGACACTCCCGAGGGGGTGATACTCCACTCCGGGGACTTCAAGCTGGATCCCACTCCGGTCGACGCCCGGGCCACCGACCTGGGTGCCTTTGCTGAGTTTGGCGACCGGGGCGTCCGGCTGTACCTGGGGGACAGCACCAATGCGGAGCGGCAAGGGTTCGTCCCTTCCGAGAGTTCCCTTGAGGGACCCATCACCGACATCGTCCGCATCGCCGAGGGTCGGGTGATCGCCGCATGTTTTTCCTCCCATATCCACCGGGTGCAGCAGATAGCCAACGCGGGAGCGGCGGCGGGCCGCAAAATCGCCCTGGCGGGGCGCTCGATGCTGCGCAACAGCCGGATCGCCTCCGAACTGGAGGTTCTGAAGCTGCCCGAGAAGGACGTGGTCAGCGTTCCCGAGCTGTTGAAGCTTCCCCCCTCCAAACAAATGCTGATCGCCACCGGCAGCCAGGGTGAGCCCTTCTCGGCGCTGTCGCGCATGTCCAATGGGACCCATCGGCAGTTCTCTTTGAAGAAGGGCGACACGGTGCTGATCAGCGCCACTCCGGTTCCGGGAAACGAGAAGGCGGTGTCGAAGGTGGTGTCGGGGATGCTCCGGTTGGGAGCGAAGGTGTATCACGGTCTCAACTCGCCGGTGCACGTCTCCGGGCACGGCGCCCGTGACGAGTTGGCCGTCATGCTGCGGCTGGTGCGACCCGAGGCTTTTGTGCCGGTGCACGGTGAGTACCGACACCTAGACGCGCATGCCCGTTTGGCCGAGGAGGTGGGTGTGGAGCAGGTGGAGGTCCTCGAAGACGGGGACCGGGTGGTGATGGAAGGGGATGAGCTGTGGGTGGAGCGGGGAGTGGTGGAGGCGGATTACGTTTTCCTGGACGGATCTTCGCTGGGTGGAGTGCAGACCAGGGTGCTGCGGGATCGGGGCCGGTTGTCCGAGGCGGGAGTGGTGACGGTTACGGTGGTGATCAACGCCGAGAGCGGTGAGTTGGTTTTCGACCCGTCCATGGTCAGTTGGGGGCTGGTCGATGATCCGGTGGCGGTCTTGGATGTGGCCACCGACGAGGTGGTGGGATTGGTGTCGGCGCGGATGGAGGACGGCTTGACCGATCTGGGGCAGTTGCGGGCGGTGGTGAGAAGGGCCGTGGCCAGGGTGGTGAGAGACGAGACTCGTCAACGCCCGGTGGTGCTGGTGGAGGTAGTGGCGGTGTGACGCCGGTGAGGGGTTTGTCACTGGGGCATGACAGGTTGGGAGAATGCTCTGGTGTCTTTGTTGTCTGCGTCCCGGCGACCTGGCCGTCTGCCGGAGATGCGTGAGCACCATGCGGGCGTCGGCCCGGCGGAGGCTGGAATGCGGGATAGGGGTGTCCCCGGGTCTGGTTCACGAGGGCGCGGCGCGTCGGCTGGTGCTGCGCCTCAAGTACCGGGGCTGTCGGGAGGCCGCCGAGGTGCTGGCGGCCGTGATGCTCCCCCTCCTGCCCTCCGACGCTCTGGCCCTGGCGCCCATCCCCCGCATCTACTCCCGGCGCCTGAAGTATCGCTCCGACCCCGGTTTGCTGTTGGCCGGCGCTCTTTCCCGTCGTTCGGGTCTGCCGGTCTGCAAGGCTCTCGGGCCGCGCCTGTGGGGCAGGGCGAACGCCGGGTTGGGCCGCCCGGCCCGCACCGCCCCGCGCTTTCGACGCCGATGGGCGCCTCCTGGGGGATTGGTGTTGGTCGACGATGTGGTCACCACCGGCCTGACCCTGGGGGCGGCTTCCCAAGCCCTTGGCCAATCCCTGGTTCGGGGGGCAGTCACCGCAACCGGCTCTCCCTACCGCGGTCCGGTGGGTTAGTCTTTATGCGCATTCGAGAAAGGTTTCCCTGACGTGGATGTGAGGTTCAGCGCCCGAAATACGGAAGTGACCGAGGGTTTCCGTGAGACAGTGGTCGCCAAGTTGAAACGGGCGGTCCGGGTGTTCTCCGACCTGAATTCGGTGGATGTGGAGATCATCCAGGAAACCAATCCGCGCCTGTCGGGCGAACGATTTCGCGTCGAATTGACCGGGCAGGCGCTGGGCAGGATCATTCGGGCGGAAGCGGCCGCTCCCACCGCCGAGACGGCGCTCGACACCGCCGCCGACCGGTTTACCCGCCGCATTCGCCGTCTCAAGGAAAGAGTGATCGATCGGACTCGTCAGGGCGAGCCGCTCTCTCCGCCGCTCTCGGAGACCGAGACTGATGAGATAGTGAGGGTGAAGAGGTTCATAATCAAGCCGATGAGCGTCGCCGAGGCGCAACTGCAGATGGAGATGCTGGGCCATGATTTTTTCTTCTTTCTGAATTCCGTCAACCGCCGCCACAGCGTGCTTTATCGCCGGCGCGACGGTCGGTGGGGTCTGATCGAGTCGGAGAGTTGAGGTTCGGGTTGGGGGCGGAGGCCGAAGAAAGTGCCCACATAGCGCGGTCGGCTATATAGCATTTAGGAACGGATGGGAGTTCTCAGCAAAGTTCTCAAGGCAGGGGAAAGCCGATCGCTCAAGCGTCTGTCAAAGTTGGCGGATAGAGTGAACGCACTGGAGAGTCGCACCCAACGGCTCTCCGACGCGGAGCTTTCCGCCCAGACCGGGCATTTTCGGGAAAGGATCGCGCGGGGCGAGAGCCTCGACGATCTGGCAGCCGAAGCCTTTGCGGCGGTGCGTGAAGTCGCCCAGCGGGTACTGGGCCAGCGCCCCTATGACGTGCAGGTGGTGGGCGCGGGTGCGCTTCACGAGGGAAGGGTCGCCGAGATGAGAACCGGGGAGGGAAAGACCCTGGTCTCCACCATGCCTGCCTACCTGAACGCCCTGGGCGGCAGGGGCGTTCATCTGGTGACGGTCAACGACTACCTGGCTGCCCGGGACGCCGAGTGGATGGGGGCGGTACATCGCTTCCTGGGCCTGGAGGTGGGCCTCATACAGACCTCCATGTCTTCGACCGAGCGCCGTCCCGCCTACCGGGCCGACATCACCTATGGGACCAACAACGAGTTCGGCTTCGACTACCTGCGTGACAACATGTCGATGAGCCCCGAAAACATGGTCCAGCGGGGCCACAGCTACGCCATCGTGGATGAGGTCGACTCCATTCTCATTGACGAAGCACGGACTCCCCTGATCATCTCGGGCCGGGTGGCCGACAGCGCCAAGTGGTACCGGGACTTCTCTCGGATCGCCACCCGGCTGGGAAGGGACATCCACTATGAGGTGGATGAGGGCAAGCGGCAGGTGCTGACCACCGAGGAGGGGGTTTCTCAGGTGGAGGAGTTCTTGGGGGTGGAAAATCTCTACGACCACGCGGCGGTGGATTTCGTCACCTATTTGGAGACAGCGCTGAGAGCCAAGGAGCTGTACCACCGGGATCAGGAATACCTCCTCGATCGCGGACAGGTGAAGATCGTGGACGAATTCACGGGGCGGGTGCTGGAAGGGCGTCGCTACTCCGAAGGGCTTCACCAGGCCATTGAGGCGAAGGAAGGGGTGAGAATCCTCGACGAGAACCAGACCCTGGCCACCATCACCCTCCAGAACTACTTCCGGATGTATGAGAAGCTGGCGGGCATGACCGGAACCGCCCAGACCGAGGCCACCGAGCTCTCCCAGATCTACAACCTGGAGGTGGTGAGCGTCCCCACCAACCAACCGGTGGTTCGCGACGATCAGGGCGATCAGGTGTACAAGACGGCGACGGCCAAGTATCAGGCGGTGGTGGATGAGGTGGAGCAAGCCCATGAGCAGGAACAGCCGGTGCTGTTGGGCACGGTTTCCATCGAGAACTCCGAACGTCTCTCCACTTTGCTGTCGCGCCGGGGCATTCCCCACCAGGTACTCAACGCCAAACAACACGCCCGGGAGGCTGACATCATCTCCCAGGCCGGCCGCCCGGGAGCGGTGACGGTGGCCACCAACATGGCCGGACGGGGAGTGGACATCATGTTGGGCGGCAACCATGAGTCCCTGGCCCGGCTGGAGCTGCGGAGGGCGGGGATCGACCCCGAGCAGGCCGACTACGAGCCACGCTTTCGGGAGATGGCCACCCGCTTCCACGAGAAGCTCTCCGGCGATCGCCAAAAGGTCCTCGAGGCGGGAGGTTTGCTGGTGCTGGGCACCGAACGCCACGAGTCGCGCCGCATCGACAATCAGCTGCGGGGTCGCTCGGGACGGCAGGGCGATCCGGGCCGCACCCGCTTTTTCCTGTCCCTGGGGGACGACCTGATGCGCCGTTTCCAGGGCGAGCGGGTGGCGTCGATCATGGGCCGGCTGAAAATACCCGAAGAGGTGCCCATCGAGCACAAGATGGTCACGGGCGCGGTGGAAAGAGCCCAGCGACAGGTGGAGGCCCAGAACTTCGAGATCCGTAAGAACGTCCTCAAATACGACGAGGTGATAAACCTCCAACGGGAACGGATCTATGAGTGGCGCAACGACATCCTGGTGAAGAAGGAGACGGGCGGTTTGGTGTCCCGTTGGATGGAGGAGGCCATCGGGGGCGTGGTCACCGAAGAGTTCGGGCCACTGGCGCCCGGCGACTGGGACTGGGAGAAGCTCAACCGGGAGCTCGAGATCTACTACGAGAGCCGGCTTCGGCCCGACGGCGCCGCGATGAGGCTCACAACCGAAGAGGTTGCCGACCTCGCCTTCAAAGAGGCGGAAGACGCCTACCGCCGCCGGACCGAAGAGTTGGGATCCGAGATCATCGCGGCGGTGGAGCGTTCGGTGATGTTGTCGGTGATCGACAACAAGTGGCGGGAGCACTTGGCGGAGATGGACTATCTGCGCTCGGGCATCGGCTTGCGGGCGATGGGACAGCGGGATCCGCTCACCGAATACCAGCGGGAGGCCTATGACCTCTTCGCCGACATGGTGGAGTCCGTAAAGAGCGACGCGGTCCGCTACCTCTTCCATGTCAAGGCGACCAAACCCCGCCGGCCGGCCGTCTCCGCTCTCCGGCCGGCCAACAGCCGGCCGATCCAACCTTCCCGGGCGGGACAGTCCAAAGTGGGGCGGAACGCGCCCTGCCCGTGCGGCAGCGGCAAGAAGTACAAGCGGTGCCATGGAGGCATCGGGTAGGCGCCAGGACCTAAAAGGCCCGCCGGGGTCCCGGGTCGGGGTTAGCCTTATTGTGTGTTGATTCCAGTCCGACCGAAGCCTGATCCATGTCTGTAGAACATTTCGACCCCGAGGCGATCCTCGCCGAGTTACGTATCCGTCTGGACGAAGCCGGGAGGTTCCTTTGACCTCGATCAAAAGCGATCAGAGGCCGCCGTGCTTCGCCAGGAGTCGGCCGAACCAGGCTTTTGGTCCGATCCCAACCGCGCCCGGGAGACGGGTCGCCGCCTAGCCGGCCACGAGACGCTGATCGCAGCTTTCGACGGTCTCGCCCGTCGCCTGGAGGACGCCGAGGTGCTCCTCGGGTTGGCGGACGAAGGCGGCGCCGAAGCCGACGAGGCTGTGGCGGAGGCCTCCGAAGAGCTGCGGGCCGCCGAGGCCAC
This sequence comes from Acidimicrobiia bacterium, assembly GCA_965261135.1. GTDB lineage: Bacteria > Actinomycetota > Acidimicrobiia > Spongiisociales > ZC4RG35 > Bin76. Next base: position 1,798,338 of record OZ253443.1, on the reverse strand, counting down.
TTTGGGAGAACTGGAACTCTCCAGCCTTTATTTCGGGGAGTATGACCATTATCCGGCCATTTTGGGGATCCATGCCGGAGCGGGCGGGGTGGACGCCCAGGATTGGGCGGAGATGCTGTTGCGGATGTACCAGCGCTATCTCTCCGACCGGAACTATCGATGGCAGCTCATTCAAATCACCCCGGGGGAGGAGGCGGGTATCAAATCGGCCACGCTCACGGTGCGCGGGGAGAAGGCCTATGGGAATCTGGAGTCCGAGCGAGGGGTCCATCGCCTGGTCCGCATCTCCCCCTTCGACGCCCAAAACCGCCGGCACACCTCTTTTGCGGGGGTGGATGTGGCGCCCGAGATGGGTGAGGAGGCGACGGTCGAGATCAATGACGAGGACTTGCGAATCGACACCTATCGTTCCACGGGCGCCGGCGGACAGCATGTGAACACCACCGACTCGGCGGTGCGGATCACCCATCTTCCCACCGGAGTGGTGGCGCAGTGCCAGAACGAGCGTTCCCAGTTGCAGAACCGGTCGCGGGCCATGGACATTCTCCGCTCCCGACTGGCCGAGTTGGCCCGCCGGGAGCGCCAGGCGGAGTTGGACGCCATCCGGGGAGAGCAGGGAGAGGCGGGTTGGGGTCGACAAATCAGGTCTTATGTCCTCCAACCCTTCCAGTTGTGCAAGGACATCCGCACGGGACTGGAGATCGGCGATGTTCAGAGGGTGCTCAATGGGGATATCCAGCCGCTGGTGGAGTCTTATCTGCAGTGGCGGCGGGTCGGTCATGAACGCCGATCCCGCCGCGGATCCCTCTCCGGAGAGGGTTCCTGACTATTGGGCGTGCTGGTGGTAGCATCATTTTCTGGCCGTATATGAGCCCTGCCACTGATCTTTTGGAGAGCTCGCTGTGATCAGACTCGATTCTGTAACCAAGATGTACAAGGGTGGAACGGTGGCCGCCCGCGACGTCTCACTCAATATCCGCCGGGGCGAGTTCGTGTTTTTGGTGGGCCCCTCGGGGTCGGGGAAATCAACGCTGGTCCGGCTGCTGCTGCGCCAGGAAATGGTGACCCGGGGAACGATCTGGGTAGCCGGAAAGGACATAACCCGCCTTCCGGCCTGGAAGGTTCCTTTTCTGCGCAGATCGATCGGTACGGTTTTCCAGGATTTCAAATTGCTGTCCACCAAGACCGTTTCCGAGAACGTGGCCTTTGCTCTCGAAGTGATCGGCCGTCCCCGTTCGGCGATCCGCTCCCAGGTGGAACAGGTATTGGAATTGGTGGGCCTGGATGAACTGGGCGCCCGCTATCCCGATCAGCTTTCGGGGGGAGAGCAGCAGCGGGTCTCCATAGCCAGAGCGTTCGTCAACCGCCCCCTGATTCTGCTGGCCGACGAGCCCACCGGGAACCTCGATCCCACCACCTCGGTGGGAATCATGAGAATTCTGGACCGGATCAACCGGTCGGGCACCACCGTGGTGATGGCGACTCACGACCATGCCATAGTGAATGCCATGAGACGCCGGGTGGTGGCCATCGATCATGGCCAGATAGTGCGGGACGAACGGGAAGGAGGGTTCGAGGAATCCCCGGGGATGGCGGCGCCGGATTACCCCTTGGCCGCCCAGCCGGACCTGCGTTTGCCATCGGACTCCTCTGATCCCAGACTTCCTCACGTCGAGCCGTAGGAGCCACAGTTCATGGGCCGAATGATCTTCCTGGTCGGGGAGTCGCTGACAAACCTGCGGCGCAACGCCTTGGTGGCGACCGGGGCGATGTTGGCGGTTTTCATCTCATTGACCCTGGCCTTCGGCGCCTTGGTGGTCAACGAGCTCCTGCGCCTCAACACGATCGGGTGGCAGCAGGGCACCCACATCATCGCCTTCCTCAAGGATCCCGACCAGGGCGGCCTGGACGCCGCCAGCCAACTGGCCTACCGGGCTGAAGTGGCAGCCTGGGAGGAGGTGGAGACAGTCCACTATGTGGACAAGGCGGGCGCCTATGAGGAATTCAAGGAGATATTCGCATCCCGTCCGGAACTGATCGAGGTGACCGACCCGCTCAAGCTGCCCGCTTCCCTGCGGATCGAGTTGCAGTCGATCGAGCTGTATCGCGACGTGCAGTTCCGCCTTTCCGCTGACCCGGTGGTGAGGGAGGTGCGGTCCTTCGGTGAGCAGATAGAGCAGCTCTCCACCATCTCCCGGGTGCTGAACGTGTTGGGTTGGGGGTTGGCGCTGGTGCTTGCCCTGTCGGCTGTGATTCTCATTTCCAACACCATCAGCCTCGCTATCTACGCGCGCCGCAACGAAGTCTCGGTCATGAAGCTGGTGGGGGCGTCCAACTGGTTCATCCGGGTTCCCTTCCTCCTGGAGGGTCTGATCGAGGGCACGGTCGGCGCTCTTTTGGCGGTGATCACCATCTGGGTGGCTTCCCGCAACCTCAACAGTCTGGGAGAGACAATCCAGTTGATCACGCTCAGTATCCCCGGGAGGTTCTTTTTCCGCTGGGGAGTGGTGCTGGTGCTGTTCGGGGCTACGGTGGGAGTGGCGGGGTCGCTGTTGGGGCTTAGTCGCCACCTGCGAGAAGTGGATTCCTAGTGGAGGGTGACAAGTGAAAAGGGGATGGGGAGGTTGGGCGGCGCTCCTCTTGGCGCTGGCTGTGGCCGCGGTTTGGCCCGGTGTCCCGGCCGAAGCCGACACGGCCGATGAGATCGCCAATCGGATCGCCGAGTTGGAAGGAGAATTGGTGGAGGTGCGGGCGGGTATATCCGAGGTGGGACAGTCCGTAGATGCCAACATCGAAGTTCTGGCCGCCACCGAAGAGGAAATCGCCATCGCCCGCCAGCGCATGACGATAGTGCAGGTTGATCTGGAGGCGGCCCGGGTCCGCCTGATCCTGACCGATGATGATGTGGCTTCCGGAGAACGCCGGCTCGCCGCGGTCGAGAGCCGTATAGCGCTCCTGGAACTGCAGTTGTCGGGGATCCGATCCCAGATGGTGGATGCCACCCTTTCCATAGAGCGCCGGGCCGTGGACCTGTATGTGAGTTTCTTCTCCGCGGGGAGATGGGCGGTGCTTCAGCAGGACAACATCGTGGATCTGACCCTGGGAAGGGCCTACGGCGGGGACTTGCTGGCCGAGGCGGATCAGGAGCTTCGGGATCTGCAGGCGCTCGACCAGGACCGGGTCGCAAAGGAAACCCTTTTGGAGAGAGAACAGGTTGCCGCCACCGAACAACTGATCCTCCTGGAGGAGGGGCGGGAGGAACGGGTTGCCGAGTTGTGGGAGGTGGAGCGTCTGCGTCTGGAGGCACAGTCGGAGGTGTCGGCGGTGGAAGCTCTTCTGGACGGGGTGCAGTTGCAGATCCAGGCATACAGACAGGAGAAAGAAGGGATGGAGGATGACGCCGTTCGGTTGGGCAGGGAGATCGCCTATCGGAAGGTGCTTTTGAAGCGGGCGCTCCGGCCGGGGAGGCTGGCATGGCCGGCGGACGGTCTGATCACCTCTGGTCACGGCTGGAGGACCCATCCCATTCTCAACCGGCGGATTTTCCACAATGGCATAGATCTGAACTCCCCGCATGGCGCCCCGGTCCGGTCCGCCGGCGACGGGAGGGTAATTCTGGCCCAATCGTGGAGCGGGTTCGGCAACACGGTGGTGATCCAGCACGGAGGAGACCTCACCAGCATCTACGGCCACCTCTCCCGGTTTGGGACCTCGGTGGGCAGAGACGTGGACGAAGGGGAGGTAATCGGCTATGTTGGCTGTACCGGGCTCTGTACCGGGCCGCATCTGCATTTTGAGGTGCGGGAGGACGGGGTTCCGGTGAATCCGCTCAAATATCTGGAAGGATGAGGAGCATATGGGCGTGAAGCTGATCGCCACCAACCGCCGGGCCCGGTTTGACTACGACGTGCGGGAGACCTTCGAGGCCGGTCTGGTTCTGGCCGGCTCCGAGGTGAAGAGCCTTCGCAACCACGGGGCGTCGATCGGCGAGTCTTATGCGGCGATCAAAGAGGGCGAGGTGTGGGTGACGGGAATGTACATCGCCCCCTATTCCTTTGCCCGGGACGGTGGACACGAACCCCTCCGTCCCCGAAAGCTGCTCCTGCATCGCAGGGAGATAGACAGGATCTCCTCCCGGGTGGCCGAGCGCGGTCTGACCCTGGTGCCCCTCCGGCTGTATTTCCGGAAAGGAATGGCCAAGATGGATCTGGCCCTGGCCAAGGGACGAAGCAAAGTGGACAAACGCCAGGTTATCAGGGAACGGGAGGAGCGTCGGGAGATGGAACGGGGAGTCCGTCGGGTGGGCCGCCGTCTGGAGGGTTTCTAACCCGATCAGGCCGTAAAAGGGAGGGAGGTTGTCACCGGGGGTTTGTATAGTGGACTTTAAAGACATGGGGGTGACTTGGATTCGACGTTGAGTAATCGCCGTGTCGGAAGCGAGCCGAGGTTTCCGGTTCCTCGTTAAACAACTGGAAAAACACAATAAGTGCCAAACCACAAATGGCGCTGGCTGCCTGATCGATAGGTAGCCCGTCCTGTCCGATGGGTTCCCGCCCCGTTGGCCCAGGGCGTCGCTGATGCGGGATGCCCCCGGCGGGATTTCGGGACTGCCGGGCCAAGCTTATTCCGAATGGGCCAGTGGGCAGATAGCTGCCGTGATCCCTCTGGCCGACAACTAACCGGTGGCTGCGCTCGGAGAATTCGACACGAAGAACTCGGCGGACCGGGGTTCGACTCCCCGCACCTCCACTAGAATTTAGGGTATTGCCCCAGGTCAGAGGGGTTTCCTTCGAGTCAGTTATTACTCTGAGTATTCTTTTTTCTTACGGTTGGTTTTGGCTGCTGTTGGGTGTGTTTGCCTCTCTTGGGTGGGGTGACCCGGGACAATGCTAGTGGGGTTTGATGGGGTGACTGTGTTGTCTCTTACCGTTCAGACCCTCGGTGAATCCGTTGGTGACGGCCGAGTGGTCCCAGTTGGCGATCTGGTTGGCTCAACGAGCGATGGTACGCTCGAGGCGGTTCACCTCCGGTGGCATTGATTGGTCTTGGAGATCCCCAGACAGCTGCTGGGTCAACAACTCCACGGCCAGGTCGTGATAGCCAGACTGGTAGATGGCCCGGATGCTCGCTTTGGTGTACCAGGCGTCACGTACCCCTCCGTAGGGGTCACCAGCGCGCTAGAGCCTTGGGCAGAATCTGAACCACCTGGCAGCGCTCTCAGCGCCTGCCGCCACAGCCAACACTCCAACGGACCCCTCGAAGGCAATTAGCCTCCTCCAGACCCTCCGCAAAACCGCACCAGGATTTCACTAACCCCCACATCTACGCTGCTCGGGGACTCTTACGAACATGGCCCCCGAACCGCCCATACCAGCGACCAAATCCCAGCAAGCAGCGAAGGGCCAAGGTTTTAGGGGTGTGGGGTTTTCAGATTCCTAGGTAGTCGGCCCATTCTTGCATGAGGTCTCTTCTGCCTTTGAGGAGGTCGGTTTGGAGGTATGGGTTTCTGATGGAGTGGGCGAGGGACATTTCTATTTCAAAGTAGCGTTTTCCTTCGTTCATGGCCCAGTTGGTGAAGGTTGTTCGTATTCCGTGGACGGTGGCGTCGATTCCGTTTTTGCGGAGTAGGTCCGAGAGGCTGCTGGAGTTCATGATCTTTTCTCTGGGTGAGGGGAATATGAGTCCTGTTCGGTCTCTGTGTTCGGCGGCATTGTCGAGTTCCCGCAGCGCCTGTTTGCTGAGGGGTACCCGATGCGGTTTTCCGCTTTTGATGTGGTCGCGCGGTCTGGTCCAGGTGTTCTTGTGGATTTCGTCCCATGTGGCTCTTCTGACTTCACCGCTTCGGGCTACGGTCAGAAAGGTGAACTTGAGGGCGTAGAGAGCTGGTAGGTAGGGTTCGGACGCTTCGACGATCTCTACTGCTTCTGCGACTCTGTCGTAACGGAGGGCTTTCATGGGTTCGGGGTAGCCCGTGGACCGGGTGCGTGTGGATTTGGGGGTTGGGTCGGACTTGACGTGCCCTCTTTCTTGGGCCCCTCTCATGACGGCGCTAACCCGCTGTGCGACCTTTACCGCTGTTGGCGGTGTGGCTTGCCACAGGGGATCCCACAAGGCGAAGATGTCGCCGCGGGTGATCGTGTTGATTGGCATGTCTCCGATGTGGGGGTACACGTGGTTTTGGAAGCTTTTTTCCCAGTCTTGCTGATTTCGGCCTTCTTTGCGCCATCCCTTAGAGCGATCCTCGATGCATTTTTCGGCTGCTTCTCGGAAGGTGGGGGGTCCTTTGGATCGCAGGGTGCGGCCTTCTTGGAGGTCCTGCATGTTGGTGAGCGCCCGTTGGCGGGCTTCGGCTAGTGTGACTTTGGGGTAGCTACCGAGGCCGATGTTGGTGTATTTGTTGTTGATGCGGATCCGCTGGGCAAACGTGATCGACATTCGGCCTGGGGTTTTGGTGGGTTTGACGAGGACGCTCAGACCGTTGCCACCCGGTCCGTCTGTGAACCGGCCGGTACAGCGAACGGTCTTGAGGAATGCGGCTGACAGTTTTCTCGGTCGTTTCTTGCACATTTTCTGGTGCTTCCTCTCCTCCTAAGTGTTGATGCTGGTGGTGGAGCTTGATGGTGGGTTGGGTGGGGTTGTTTCGGTCAGGTACGCGGCCCACTTTTCCATGATCGGGCGCCTTTGTTCCAGCAGATCGTAGTAAAATCTGGTGGCTGCGGGGGTGCTGCCGGTGTGGGAGAGTGCCAGTTCGGCGAATTGGTCGGGTACCTCGGCATCGGCGGCCCAGTCACGAAAGGACGAGCGGTTGCCGTGCGGCACACCGTCCAGGTTGTGGGCTTTGCACAGTTTTGACAGGGTGCTTTTGGAGATTGGCCTGCCGGTGCGTGAGGGGAATATCAGTCCGACACCGCCGGTGCGTTGGCGGGCTTGTTCAAGAACGGTCAGGGCTGCTTGACTGAGCGGTACCCTGTGACGTTTCCCGGATTTGATGCGGGTTGCGGGGACGGTCCAGGTTGCGTTGGCCATGTCGATTTCTTCCCATCGGGCGCCTCTGACCTCTCCAGTTCTGGAGGCTGTGAGGATCTGGAATTCGTACACGGCGATGGTTGCCCATTGGGCGCGGGTGTTCCTGATGATCGTCAGTGCCTCGCCCAGGCGGCTGTGATTCAGGGTTGGCATGTGCCTGGTTTTTGCCAGGCGCCGTCCTAAAGCGGCGGGGATCACCACAGTGGGGTCGTCACCGCGGTAGTTGTTGTCGATCGCCCATTGCATTACCGCTCGGATTGTGTAGAACACCTTCCGGGCGGTTTCGGGTTTGGTGTGCCATATGGGCTCTAAACAGGCTGTCATGTCGGCGCTGGTGACTTTCCCTACCCGTTTGCCGCCGATTTTCGGGAGCACATATTTTTGGAGGTGGCGTTCCCATCTGGCTCGGGTGCCGCTGCCGGGCCGCCAATTGCCCAACCGGCCCTCGATCACCTGTTCGGCTGCTTGTTGGACGGTGGGCATGTTCCGGGCTCTGGGGTCGCGGCCTTCTTCGACCGCTCGCCAGTTCTGTTTGGCTCGCCGTCTGGCCTCAGCCAGTGTGACCGCCGGGTAGCGTCCCAACCCAACGGTGGTGACTCTCTTGTCTATGGTCAGCCGCTGGGTCCAGGTCTTCGACAGACCATTTTTGGTTTGCTGCACCCTCAGAGTCAGGTTGTACCCACCTCTGTCTATGTAAAACCCCTTTTCATGCTGCTTCGCTACGAACGTGGGGGACAGTTTTCCTAACCACTTCAAATGCTGAAATCCTTGTGTTGGTTCGGCCTGCCGCCGGACAATTGCCCAGCGAGTGTGGCCTATCCTTCTCGAGGCAGGTGTGCCATGCCAGCGGCAGGTTCTGAACATAAGCCAATATTGCCTTGATGTGCCATCCGATGGTACGTTGTCCCATCTTGACCGGTTGGGGAAACAGCCCAGCTTTTATGGCTATTTGGAGGGAAGTTCTGGACCACGCCAGCAGCCGGATGACTTCTATCTCTCGAATCAACAAGGGAAATGCCCAAGCGGTAGGGACGATGTCTTGTCCCTTGGTGAACGTGAATGCGATCCCGTTGTCGCTTGGCCCCACTACATTATGGATGCCCATTGGTAGGAACGGTCCCGCTGGATAATTGGCCACCTCGGGTTTCTGGCCCTGGCCGTTGGAGATGTGCCCTCTTGGCAGCAATCCCTCCGGGTAGGCCAGTGCGTCGGCGAGGAGCCATCTCACTGTTTCAGGACCGAGGCTGAACGGGAAAGGGAACAACCCAGCAGACATGGACCGGTACAAGGAAGATTTCCTCAGGCCAGTTACGCAGCGAACTTCTCGCCGTCTGAGCAAAAGGGGAAGTAGCCCGGTTTCTCCGGTCGGTGGTCGTTCACCTGAGGGAGAATGGAACGGGCACACCGAGGATGCTCCGACGCAAGCCGGGTCTATTCCCTTCCGGTGTTCTGTTCTTGCGAGTAACATTTACGGTGCTCCGACCTTTCCCCTCCACCGCAGTGGAGGGCCTGGCAATCTCAAGGTTGGGGCAAGGTGCGTTAATCGCCAAAAACTGTTTTGCTTGTTTTGCTGCAAATCTCGTTGTCTTTGCCCAAATCGCCAGAAAAGTCTTGCTTTTAGTGGGCATACCCTCCCATGAATCGGGTAGAGGGTTGGTGGGAAGGGGGCAGAAACAGTCAGAAGCGTTGGTTGTGGACGGTTGACTTCCCTACCGAAGGGGAGAACAGCAGAGGTCTCAGAAGAGGAACGGCTGCCAGTCGAGGAAACCAACGGCGTAGTGGCATCGCCCACGGATGGTCACCAAACACGCCCGGCAACAGTGAAAGCCCTGGCCTAGTTGGGGTTGGTGCCTGGTGCAGATCCGGAAGGTTCCGTCGAGCACAGTCTCGTACTCGAACGACCGAGAAAAATCCGTACCTCTTCGGCCGATAGTCCAGAACATCTGCTTACCGCAGTTGGACCTTAGGGTCGCGCCTCCAGCCCCGGAGCGAAACGGTTCTGCTGTTCGGGTCGGGTGTGAGTTTGTTCTTCGGGGCTGAAGGGAAGGCGAGTGTCGCTGGACGTACCGTCTTTTGTTTGTGAGTGCTCGGGCGGGGCTTCGAGGTTGTGGGCGAAGTTGTTCTCATAGGTGAGGCGACGGGTTATGATGCTGGAGGAGAAGACTAGGCGATCGATAAAGGGAGCAGGCGCTCATGGGTGACAAAAAGGTTTCGGGTTCGGGTGGTATCGGTTGGGCGGGGGTGGTTGTGTTCTGTGTGTTTGGTTGGGGTGCGTTCCTTTGGCTTGGGGAGTGGTGGGAGGTGAACGGGGCGACCGTGTTGAGATGGGCCCAGCTGGGGGGTGTGGCGGCGTTGGGTGGGGTGGTGCTGTTTTTGGTGGCGAGGTGGTGGTGGAGACGCCGGTCGGCGCGGGCTGCTCGGAGGCCGGTGGGGGAGGGGTGGCGTCCGGGTGATCGTGATGTGTTCGCGGTGGTCCCTGCTCCGGGGGCTGCTCGGAAGCCGCCCGGGACAGGACAGAAGCGGCGGAAGGCGGTTCCGGCGTTGGAGTTGTGGCCTGCGGTGTTGCGTCAATCGTTTGGGTTGGGTTCGCCTCAGAGTACGGCGCGGGTGATGTGGACCCGTGATGGGGGGAAGTTGGTGTGTGGGGTGTCGGTTGATCGACAGATCGGCGCCAGTGTTCGGAGGTCGGTGGGTTCGGTGTGGCCGGACACCCGGATCGAACCGTGGCCCCAAAGCGTGGCAGTGTCTGACAGTGAGCCCATGAGTGAAGGTGGGGGTGGTGGTACGGTGGTGCGCCGCTATTTGGTCCCGGCGGTGTTGTCTCGTCCCTTGTTCGCGCCGTCGGGAACACCGGACCATCCCATGGCCCGGGTAGCGGATGTGTTGGATGCCCACCCCGACGTGGATTTCCAGTTGCGTATCGATCTGGTTCCTTTATCACCCGCCGCCCGGGAACGGGTATGTGCGAAGCGTTTGGAAACGTTGGGGGAGCACGACCCTGACCGAAGTGTGTGGGAAACCGACGAGAAGCGGCAGATGCTGTCCGGTGTGCGGGTGTTGTTACGGGTGGCCCGTGCCGGCGCGGGGCATGCTTCCGAATGCATGAGGGTGGCTGATCAGGTATGCGATGTGTTGAACTCGTTGTGGTCCACCGATCACAACCGCCTGACCGTCCGTGACGTGAGTGACGAGGTGTTCGTTCAGATTTGGGAGACCGGCGTGATGGAACGGGATGTTCCGGTTTGGCATTGGGACTGTTTGCACACCCTGTTGGGACCTCCACCGCCCAAGGTCGGCAAAACGGTGTCGCGCCGGTTGCCCGACCCACCCTCCTTGGAGACCTTCGACCCGCACCACCCGGCAGATTTGATACCGATCGGAGAGTTACCTGATGGGGAGATGGTGGGTGTCGCCTCGGGTGGGCCAACCGAACCGGGCGTGGATCTCACGGTGGGAGCGACCGGTTCGGGCAAAACCTTTCACGCCCAAGCCAGGGTGATTGCTTTGGTCGAACAGGACCGGGGAGTGTTGGTGCTGGACCCTCACCGCACCGCTGTGCATGACCTCAAAGAGCACCTCGCCGGTCATGCTCATCGGATACTGGAAATCGATCTGCGAGCCACCAACAACCTGGGCGAGCCGGTGTCGGCGGGGTGGAACCCCCTCGATCTCACGGTCGTACCGCCTGAGATGCGCAAGGGACGGATCGACACTCTCAAAGGCATGCTGCCGGTGGCGCTGTTCCCCGACTACTTCGGACCCAACAGCAAGTCGCCTCAGACGTCAGCGATCATCCGCAAAACTCTCGAGTGTCTCCTGCATCTCAACCTCCGGCTCCCGGCCGAGCTGCAGACCAACATTTTCTGTATAGAGGACCTGTTGTTGGACGAAACCTGGAGAGAACAGGCGATCAGTCAGCTACCGGCCAGGGATCAGAAATGGTGGACACGCACCTATCCGATGATCGTCGGACAGAAAGGCGCCTCGTCGACCGCGTTGAAACCCGCTTTGAACGCGTTGGAGCAGTGGAAGTCCCAAGACCGGATCCAAGCTTTGCTGGGTGCCAGTCAGAGCACTGTGCGATGGCGGGACATAATCGACGAATCCAAGATCTTGTTCGTGGCGTTGAACAACGACGGCTCAGAAACAGACAACCTGCTGGCACGGCTGATAGTCGGAGAAATGGTCGCGGCCTTTAAGGAACGAGGACTGTCACCCAACAGTGAGGTGCGACCATATCATCTGTTCCTGGACGAGTTCCAGTCCTACGCGCCGGTGCTCGAAGTCCAAGCCGAGGTGATCGTGCAGGAACTGCGCAAGTTCGGAGCCAAAGTGCACTTTCTCTGTCAGTCTCCCTCGGTGCTGTCCAAGAGAATGCGGGAGATCATCTTCGCTAACTGCACCCATGTGTTCTGCGGGCGGCTGGGCAACCCAGCGGACGCGGAACAAATGGCCAAACTAATGGGCGGCCACCAGGTCTCCCACCGGAGCGAGACCACCGGTTCTGCAAAGGTGGAAGGCCGGGACCTGCGCGGTTTGCGCCGGTGGCATTTCGTCTGCCAGGTCACCCAAGATGGGGAACTGTCCGAAGCGTTCCAGCTCAAAGGAATCGACACCAAAAAGGCCTGGGCACACCTGCGAACCGGTCGAGACATCAACCCCCAAATAGCGGCCAACACCGGCCTGGAACCCGTCGAGGCAAGACTCGACCACTACGACACCCTCCCCGAGCGGATCTCACGCTGGCTCACCCAAAACACCAACGCACTCACACCGGTGTGACACTGTGTGCTCACCCCCTCGTCCGCTACAGCCAACACTCTCCCTGTTTGGTGTGCTCCCCCGGCTGTCCCCTCGCGCACGCGGGCGCACGTACCGAACCCCCTCAAAAAAATAGCTCGCATTAAGCCCACCAGAAACCCAGGCCAGCCTTAGAACACCAAACAACATGAGCACACAAAATTTGAACAGAGAAATCGAAATCGCTGACACACCCGACGGCACAAAATGCCGCATCTGGGTACACACCACAGAACTGGCCGAACTCCGCCGCAATGGCTCCACCACCGCCCAACTCCGCCAACTCCTATACGACAGCCACTACTACCAGGAAAACCAGAACGAGACACTCAACACCGCTCTCGAACACATCACCGGTTGGACCACCAAGACACTCCAACAACACCCCAACGGATGGCGACGCTACGCACTCCGATGGCCAACATGAAAATAACCCTCGGCCAAGAACTAACCCGCGGTCTCCAAACCGCAGCCGACCAATGGAACATCACCCCGGAAGCAGCCGCCAAACGGATACTCAAAAAAGCACTGCACCAGCAAGGTCACCTCCCCCCGCAACCGGTACACCGCACCCTCCGCCTCGCCACAACCCTGACCCAATGGATCCAACACACCGCCCACCGCAACAGCGTCCCACAATCAGAAACACTCCGACGCCTCCTCACCGAAGGCCTCACAGCCAACCCCACACCCAACCGAAAAGTCACCTACAAAAACCCAACCCCCAAACGCATCACCCTCCGAATCCCACCCGACCTCAACCAAAACATCCAAACCCAAGCCAACACCTGGGAAAAACAATGGGCACCCACCGCCACCGACCTCATCCTCACCGCCTACTTCAACCGCATAAACGCAGCCAAAAACAAACGCTAAAAGCAACACGAAGCGTCGCTACAACTCCGAAGTAGGACAGCCTAAACCGGGCGGGAGCGTCATGGCACATCCCTTCACCCAGATCGTCCCCATTTCGAGCCAGAATCATCCCCACCCTGCCATTGCGTAAACACCCACAACCGCTAGAGGCACACCCGTAGAACCTGACCCTTTTGCGCCGACCAAGACACCAGAGCAGGTGGAACTGCACCCACGTAATGCCTGACACGGCACCCAAGGGAAGGTACCTGACACCAACTCGACCCGCCCTAATGTGGTTAAACGAAGTTAACAGTCGGTTTTCTGGAGACTGATCTGAACCGCCTCGGTTTATTGGAGACTGGGCAGATTCCTTGCAGGGCAGGGTTCTGAGGGGCGTAGCTGCTGCCGAGCGGTCGGACCAGCCACATACGCTCGCTGACTGTTACGACCCCGTTGGCACGAATGCTGTGATGCTGGCCGTTGGCGGTTTCGAAATGTATGCCAGCAAAACTGTTAACAATGCAAACCCGCATAGTCATGCCAGATCGGTCAGGCATTGAAAGGGCTCAATAGCCTCAAGATAGGCATGTCTTCGAATGATGGGCCTGTATTCCGATAACCCGGCAGAGCCGTTCTATTGTTTACCTCGTGCTTACACTTCCGCAGCTAGAACGCCACTTGTTCGCCGCTGCCGACATCTTGCGGGGGAAGATGGACGCGTCGGAGTTCAAGGAGTACATTTTCGGGGTGTTGTTCCTCAAGAGGGCGAGTGATGTCTTCGAGGAGGAGCGCCAGCAACTCATCAAGCGACTGATCGGCCAGGGGCGCTCGAAAGAGGACGCCGAGAGGCGAGCCAACGACGCGGATTTCTACGATACGTTCTTCGTGCCATCCGAGTCTCGTTGGTCGAACCTTCACGAAGACATTCACCATCAGGTGGGCAACGCGCTGAACAGGGCTCTTGCCGGGCTCGAGGAAAGCAATCCCTCTCTGGAGGGAGTGCTGCAGCACATCGACTTCAATCGACGGGTCGGTAACACGGCCGTTTCGGACAAGAAGTGGCGGGACCTCATCGACCACTTCTCGAAGTACCGGCTCCGGAACGACGACTTCGAGTTTCCCGACCTGCTCGGTGCCGCCTACGAGTATCTGATCCGCGACTTCGCCGACTCGGCCGGCAAGAAGGGGGGCGAGTTCTACACGCCCCGCCCCGTCGTGAAGCTGATGGTGCGACTTATCGATCCCCAGGAAGGCATGGCCATCTACGACCCGTGCTCGGGCTCAGGCGGCATGTTGATATACGCCCGCAACCACGTGGCCGACAACGGTGGCGATCCCACCAATCTGTTCTTGGCCGGCCAGGAAAACAATGGCACCACCTGGTCGATATCCAAGATGAACATGCTGCTTCACGGCATCCGAGACGCCGACCTCCGCAACAACGACACTCTCACCAACCCCGAACACACCCGCGGCGGTGAGCTGAGGCGGTTCGACCGGGTGATCACCAACCCACCGTTCAGCCAGAACTACGACAAGGCCTCGCTCACCCACACCGAACGGTTCCGATACGGCTACACCCCCGAGGGCGGCAAGAAGGCTGACCTCATGTTCCTCCAACACATGCTGGCCGTCGTCAAAAGCGACGGCATCGTAGCGACGGTCATGCCACACGGTGTGCTGTTCCGGGGCGGCGCGGAAAGGACCATCCGCCAGAGGATCATCGAAGACGACCTCCTTGACACCGTTATCGGTCTCGGCCCGAACCTGTTCTACGGCACCGGCATTCCCGCAGCGATCCTGATCCTGCGTGCCGAGGGCGCCAAACCTCCGAAGCGGCGGGGCAAGGTGCTGTTCATCAACGCCGACCGGGACTACGGCGAGGGCCGGGCCCAGAACCATCTGCGCCCCCGCGACGAAGAGAAGATCACCGACACCTACCGGAACTTCGCCGATGTCGACGGCTTTGCGAAGGTCGTCACCCTCAATGATCTGGCTGACAACGACTTCAACTGCAACATCCGCCGCTACGCCGACAACTCCCCACCACCCGAACCCCACGATGTCCGAGCCCACCTCCACGGCGGCGTACCGACTGCTGAGATCGAAGACGCCAAAGACCTGCTGAAACGAGCCGGGCTCGACGCCGACACCCTGTTCGCCGGCCAAGGCGACGGCTACGCCGACTGGCGCCACACCGTAACGTCCGCCGACGGACAACACACCGCGCACCGGGCCATCAGCCACGCCGTCGCTCAACGCGCCGCCGCCAGTCCATGGCCCAAATGGTGGGCCGACACCGTCGAACCCATGCTCCGCCAACTACCCGACCATGGCTTCCGCGTCGGCCAACGCCACCAACTCGTCAAGAGCTTAACGGATCACATGGCTGCTACCAGTGTCGACCGCTTCGCCGCTGCAGGAATGGCTGCCACCTGGTGGGAAGAAAGCTTCCACGAACTCGAAACCGCCGCCAACCGAGGCTGGAAGGCGGTGATCGACGCCTGGCTAACCACCACCGAGGCCAGCAAAGACGACAAGAACGCCCCCAACCTGGCCGACCAGACCGCCATCAAACTCCTCTCCGGACCCCAACTTGCCGAACGAACCGACCTCGCATCTGAACACGCCCGACTCGATGCCGAAATCAAAGCCGCCGAAGCATCTAGCGATGAAGACGACAAGCCCGACAACGACGCCCTCAAACCGGCCGAGATCAAGAAGCTGAAATCGGCGCGCACCAAAACCAAGAAAAACCTCAAAGCCATCGATACCTCACTCCTCGCCGTGGCCCGCCACACCCTCGACGCCATGCCACCCGCCGACGCTCCCACCCAAGCCATCGGCGTGCTCCGCAGCCGGATCGAGAAGCTCGTAGCCGACCACTTTGCCACCATCGAGCGCACCATCCTCACCTGGTACGACAACCTCGCCAACAAATACGGCACCACCCTCCGCCAACTCGAAAAGGAACGAGACGCTGTGGCCACTCGTCTTGAAGAGCATCTGAGTGAGGTGGGCTATGGATGATTGGGCTACTGAGGATCTTGGTTTCTTTGTGAGAATCACAAAGTCACAGATCACGCCGGCGACCTTTCCAAACGAGACCTTCGCGTACTACAGCATTCCGGCATTTGATGCCACGGGGGGTCCCATTGCCCAGGAAGGCCGCAATATAGAGAGCGGTAAGTTCAGTCTTGTGTGTCCGGCAGTTCTCGTTTCTAAGTTGAATCCCCGTAAGATGCGAGTTCAAGCGTTTGAGTCTTCTTGTGGCCGACGTGCGGTGGCGTCGACCGAATTCATCGTCTACGAGCCGCGTGTTGACGGCGTGGAGCTACATTATCTGAAGCACCTCCTGTCGAGTAACGAGTTCTCCCGAAGACGACAGGCTGTTGCAACAGGCACTACAAACTCCCATGTTCGGGTAAGACCGTCTGAAACACTGCGGTGGCCAGTTCGGATGCCGCCGTTGGAGGAGCAGCGGCGGATCGCCGAGATCCTCGACACGATCGACGAAACCATCCAAGCCACCGAACGCGTCATCGCCAAGCTCTGGTCGGAGCGGACTGGTGCAATGGAAGACCAGTTAGCCAGTATCGACAACCAGTACGGTTATAGTCCGCTCCTTGATGTTGTTTCGCTACCCAGCGGTCAGGTAGACCCGCGGGTCGAGCCTCACGCATCCTTGATTCTCGTCGCTCCCGATCACATCCTTGGCGACGGACGGGGCCGTCTCATTGCTCGGGCTTCAGCGAAAGCTCAGAGGGCCATTAGTGGCAAGTACCGATTTGAGGCAGGGAGTGTCGTTTACTCCAAGATTCGCCCGGAGTTGCGTAAGGCTTGGTTGGCGACGTTCGATGGCTTGTGCTCTGCAGATATGTACCCACTCTCGCCGGCCCCAGGACTCGTCGGCGGATATCTGGCATCGGTCATCTTGGGCCAGCGATTCTCACGTTACGCTGCATCCGTCTCAGGACGCAGCAGTGGAATGCCAAAAGTGAACAGGCGAGAACTGGCTGAGTTCCAGATTGCTCTTCCGCGGTTGGAAGTCCAGAAGACTGTTGCCAGCCTCGCCGAGTCATACGACCGTCGGATGGATGCCGAGACCGCGGCTCTCCGCAAGACAATCGAGGTCCGAAGGGGCCTCGCTGCCGATCTGTTGTCGGGCAGTGTCCGGACGGTGGCATCGTAAGTCTCGGTCCAGAGTGGGAGATGGTCGAAAGGCCGTTGTTGGAGCATCTGGCCTTGCTCGGTTGGGGGACGCTGGTCTGGTCGGAGCGAATACCGATTGACAATGTTGCTCGGTTGTCGGATCGTGATGTGCTTCTTGAGCAGAGGCTCCGTTCGTCGTTGGTGAAGATCAACCTTGGCCCAGACGGCAAGCCGTGGCTCGACGAAGTTCGGATCAAAGTGGCGGTCGCGGAGTTGGGTTCGATGCCGGCGGGGGCCAAGTTGTTCGAGGCGAACCGGTTGTCAACTGATTTGTTGCTGGGTGGCGTGACTGTGGCGGGGCTTGAGGGGTGGGATGGTGGTCGGGATCAGACCATCGGTTACATCGATTGGGATGATTGGTCGGCCAATGATTTTCTGGCGGTGTCGCAGTTCCCCGTGGCTACGCCGGGGCAGGCGCCGAACATCCGCCCGGATGTGACGCTGTTCGTCAACGGCGTCCCGTTGGTGGTGATCGAGGCTAAGCCGCCCGGCTACGACAGCGGTATCACAGACGGGATCGATCAGCTCCGCCGTTACGCCAACCAGCGCGGGGGAGAGGCCGCCGAGGGTGCGGAGCAGTTGTTCTGGACGAATCAGTTCACTGTCGCGACTACCGGTGAGCGAGCCGAGGCGGCGACGTTCTCGGCTCTGCCCGAGCACTACATGGCTTGGAAGGACCCGTACCCGTTCACGATCGGTGAGGTGGCCGCATCTGTGGGTAAGTCGGCTGATGCGGTCACTCAGCAGGAATTGCTTACGGCCGGGATGTTGTCACCGGAGCGGCTGCTCGATATCGTCAGGCACTTTACGCTGTTCGTGGAGATCGGGTCGGGTCGCAGTGTCAAGATCGTCGGGCGATATCAGCAGTACCGGGGCGTCCACAAGGCCATGCGGCGGCTGCTCACTGGCGACACCAAGGCGGTGGACGGTGAGGTTGACCGCCGGGGTGGGATCGTCTGGCACACGCAGGGGTCGGGCAAGAGCTTGACGATGGTGTTCTTGATTCGGGCGATGCGGAGCCACCCGCAGCTACGGAGGTTCAAGATTGTCCTGGTCACCGACCGTACCGATCTTCAGCGGCAACTCCGTGACACGGCTTCTCTGGTGGGTGAGACTATCAAGGTGGCTCGGAACGCGGCCGAGGTCCGGGAGTTGGTGGCTCAGCTTGGTCCGGGGGTGGTGATGGCGATGATCCAGAAGTACCGGGATACCTTCCTTGGCGGCAGCAATGGCCTGAATGAGGCGGAAACGTTTAATGTGTTGAACGAGTCGGAGTCGATCCTTGTGATGGTTGACGAGGCTCACCGGTCCCATGGGTCAGTTTTGCATGCCAACCTGATGAGCGCCCTGCCCAATGCAGCTCGGATCGGGTTCACTGGCACGCCGATCATCATGGGTAAACGCAAGAAGACACTGCAGATCTTCGGGGGTTACCTGGATAGGTACACGCTCACCGAGTCCGAGGCGGACGGATCGACGGTGCCGATCTTTTACGAGGGTCGAACTTCCGACGCTGCCGTCAAGGGCGCCTCGAGGATGGACGACCTCTTCTACCGGTGGTTCTTCGACCTCACTGACGATCAACGAGAGATCCTCCAGCGGAAGTACGTCACCACTTCGCAGGTGCTCGAGGCCCCGGAGTTGATCGCGGTGAAAGCTAAGGACATCCTGCGGCACTACATCGGGACGGTGATGCCCGACGGCTTCAAAGGCATGATGGTTGCCACCAGTCGGAAAGCGTGCCTGCGGTACTACCAGGCCTTGAACAGGGCGCGCGATGAGTTGGTTGCCAAGCTTGATCAACAACGATCAGACCTGGTCAACCGGTCCGGGGGGTCGCTCGACCTCGACGAGTCGTTCATGCGCGTCGCTGCGGGCCAGGTCGGCCTGATCCGTGCCCTCAAGTTCGTCCCGGTCATCTCTGGAGACAACAACGACCCGCCGCACTACACCCCGTGGACGGACAAACCACGGCAGGAGGGGCGCATCGACAGGTTCAAACTTCCGTTGGGGCATGGCGACGAGAAACACGATCCGCTCGCGCTGTTGATCGTGAAGTCGATGCTGTTGACGGGGTTCGACGCGCCACAGGCCCAGGTCCTGTATTTGGACCGGATGATCCAGGAAGCCGAGTTGCTGCAGGCTATCGCTCGGGTCAATCGGACCGCGCCGAAGAAGTCCTACGGTTTGGTGGTTGACTATTACGGTGTGTCTTCTCAACTTACGCAGGCTCTGGCTGCGTACACCAATACCGACGGCGAGATCGTCGATCCTGATGTTGACGGCGCGCTCCGCCCGCTCACCACCGAGATCGAGAAGCTGGAACCGCAACGCCAACGAGTTCGGCAGATCTTCGTGCAGCGCAGCGTCGAACCGGCGGCTACCAACGATGCTCTCGAAGCCTGTGTCCAGTTGCTCGGCGACGAACGACTCCGGGCCGAGTTCGACGTTGCGCTGCGAACCTTCTTCACCACCTTCGACACTGTCCTGCCCAGACCCGAAGCGCTGCCCTTTGTCGACGACGTCAACTTGTTCGGTGACATCCAGATTCGGACCCGGCGTCGTTATCGGGATACACCCGACGGCGATTTCGATCCCTACAAGTACAAGGAGAAGGTCCGCTGGCTGATCGATCAGCACATCACGGTTCTCGACCTGAGCCAGAAGGTCCCCCCGCTGAGGATCACCGATCCCGCCTTCAACGCACACATCAAGGAAATGGGCTCGGATCGGGCCAAGGCTTCGGAGATGGAACACGCCGTGCGTCACCACATCCGAACTCACGTCGATGAAGACCCCGTTTACTACGGGAAGCTTTCGGAACGAGTCGACGAGATTCTCGACCGCCTCGAAGACCGGTGGGACCAGATCGCACTTGAGTTCGAGGAGATGATCGCCGACATCAACGCTGGCCGCGCCGACGAAGAAGCTACGGGGCTCGACCCGACCACCGAACTGCCGTTCCACAACCAGATGGCCGAGAAGGTCGCCGGTTCCCAGGGCAACACCACCGAGCGGCTCATAGCGCTCACGCGTGGGCTCGTCACCGAGATCCGCCGGATCATCGGCGCGGTCGGCTTTTGGGACAACGCCACCAAACAGGACGAACTCCGCAAAGCCATCAAACGGTTACTCGACGACAGCGAACTGTTCGTCTACGAAAGCCTCGACGAACTGGCCGTCGACATCGTCGCTCTTACCAAAGCCAACCAGCACCGCCTGTCATGACCGTCGCCGTGCTCGCCGCCCTCCACGACCTTCGGGAATTGGTTGTTGGCGACCTGGTGTTTAAAGTCGCTCCACCCCGCCAACGGAGGACCATCGAGATAGTTGTTGAACGCGACGCGTCTCTAGTCCTCAAGGCTCCGCCGGCCATGACGATCGAACGAGCAACAAGCTACATAACGTCCAAGCGCCAGTGGGTCTACCGCAAGCTGGTCGAGAAGGACGCGCTATTGGGCCCGCCGGTCGTGAAGCGATTCGTGGAAGGCGAAGGCTTCGCCTACCTCGGCCGCAGCTACCGGCTCACCCTCCCACCAGAGGGGACACGAGTTCGTCTCGACCGAGGCCGCTTCCACCTCCCGGCCGAGGATGCGCACCAGGGTGTCGCCGCAATGCGCCGCTGGTACGCCGAAGTTGGGAATAAGTGGCTCCGGAAAAGGATCCATCCCTGGGCTGCCCGCATGGGTGAGGAGTTCGTGAACGTAGAAGTCCGCGACCTCGGTTATAGATGGGGGTCAGCCCGCCCCGGCAGCGGAGTCCCACGCATCAACGTGCACTGGGCGACCCTCCAACTCCCCCCGAGCCTCATCGACTACATCCTCGTTCACGAACTCGCCCACCTCCGAGAACAGAACCACACCCCCGAGTTCTGGTCGATCGTCGAACGGCTGATGCCTGCCCACCAGACCCAGAAGACCACTCTCGCCGTCATGGGCAAGAACATCTGGCTCGGTTCTGTGGCTGAGCTTCCCAAGGAGATAGACGACACAGGGGTCGGTTCCGCGCGGCGGTCTTCGAAGGGCCAGCAGCGCCAGCATGCTCATAGCGAGATGAGTCTCGGCTAGCTCCACGCTTCGCTTCTGAATGCATAGCCCGGGCCTGACGGAGGTTCGAGCACTTGCGCCTTACCGAAAATGAGAATGAGCGTTCGCTAACCGAGATCTTGGAGCTTTTCGCGTAGCCCGGAACGAAGAGCATCCGGCGCGTCATCGTAGATCAAGGGGAGTTCGCCCCCGTGACCTTCACATGCAGAAAAGGTTGGGTTATGATCACACCCTGATCGGTCGGTCTCACCGCTTCGCGGTACGGGAGGGAACCGTCTAGCTGGTTGTTGTGGCTTACACCCGCATGTAAATACACTGAGCGATGCATGTGGTTTCGGAGTGTTGATTTCTCTCGGTCTTTGGTTGAAGCGCACCGGGAGGGGTCATTGGTATTATTTTTGTGGGGGCAGGGGACTCAATGGATCCACCGTCGAGCTTGCCGACAGATACTATCCCAATATCCTGGCCCTTCGCGAATTCGTGGGATTGTGGTCTGGCTGGTTGGTGGTGGGGTTCATGTTAGGAGGAGTCCTCGGGCGGCGTAGTTTTGGGGGTTTGTGAAGCCGTGGGCGGTTCTGCGGAGGGTTTGGATTAGGTTGTTGATGCCTTCGAGGGGTCCATTGGAACGGCGGCTGTGGTGCCAGTTCAGGATTTCGTCGGCCCAGTTGAGGATGGTGTCCACGGTGTCGTGGTACTCGGGAATCTGTCCGCTGTTGTAGAGGTCCCCGAAACGGTCGAGGGCTTCCAGGGCGCCTTGGAGATCGTTGGCCTCGTACAGGCCGTAGAGCTCCTGTAAGGCGTCCCAGGCCACTTTGAGACGGGGATGAGCAGCGAACAAACGCTGGAGACGTCGTTGGTCTGCAGGGGTGAGATGGTCGTTTCGTTTCAGCAGACAAAACCGGGCTCTGAACAGGTCCGGTTCGTAGGCCGGTTTCACTCCTGGGGGTTGGCGGCGTTGCAGTTCCCGGCGTACCAGGGTCAGTCCTTGGGTGAACCATCGGGCGGCGTGGAAGCGGTCCAGGACGTGACGGGCTCGGGGAAGATAACGATGAATAGCTGCGCGGTAGGAGTGGGAACCGTCGGTGACCACGGTATTCACGTTCTGGCACCATCGGGGTCCTTGCGCGATGAAAAACCTGCTCAGAGCAGCTTTGGAGCGTCCTTGGATCATGTCCAACAGCTCTCCGGTGTCACCGTTGAGGATCACGGTCACATAACGATGCCGTTTGCGGATCGAGGTCTCATCAATCAACAACACCCGACAGGACTGTTTGCGACGATGATCTTGGACCAGTCCCGACCAGTCACAGAGCAGTCCCATGACCAGATGCCACCCCACACGGTGGCGGCGGGACACCGCACTGATCGGCATCACCTGAGCGTCTTGGACCAGCCTGCGCGCCAACCGGCGAGTGAGACCACCCTCGAACTGGGGATGGGTTTCCATATGACGCTTTCCACAATGGTTGCACACGAACCGCCGCTGGGTCCATAACAGCACCGTCGGGCGGCCGCCGTGCTCCAGATCACGGATCTCCCTCCGGCGACGGTCATGAACCCGCCGGCAAGAACGCCCACAAAACGGACACGATGACAACTTCCTGGTGGACATCACCTCCACCACCAACTCTGCGGGGGTGTCCACCACCACACCGGTCACACCAACACCACGCAGGTGCAACCGCACCCTCATAACATCGAAACTCATTGAGGCCTCCTGGATAGGCAGATTTACACCACCTATTCCAGCGAGGCCTCAACCCCTAAACAAGGACCCCCTCCCTACCCGAATCCCAACATATCGCGAAGCCTCGACTTTGTAGCGTCCGTAGTGTCCTGACTGTTGGGGTCGCCAGTCCCCCAGGCCGATCGCCGCCCCCCGATGTCCAACCAGGTGAGCAGCTCTTCTTGGTCTACTAGTTCGTCATCGGCTTCGACCACGAACGTGACCGACCACTCGTCGAACTTGGCCTGGGTTCACAGGATCCGACTGGTTCCCACCCGAACTCCCACGGTGAACTGACACCTCCTAGCAAGTTCTCTGGCTGTGGTCCCGAGGGTCTTGTCAAAGTCGAACTGTTCTACCTTTTCGACGATCAGTCCTTCTCTTACTTTGGGTCCGTGTCGGAGTTTTCTGGAGGCTGCTTCGATGTTGGACCGAATCGCTGCCTCAGGGAGCGTAGGCGCTCCCCGCTGGTCGAGGTAAAGCGAGGTGAGACATTCCAGTTCTCGGAGTCGTTCCTCCTCTGATACGGTACGAGGTCCCTTCTTGCTAGTGATGTGCGCCTTTTCGATGTTGGCAGGCGACCGGGTGTCCAGTCCGGACGCTCCATTGTGTGTGATGAGAGGGCTAATCCCCCCCGATAGTGATCCGATACCGCATTGTGCGATTACCTCCTTCATATGGAATAGAAACTGGAACATGTCACCACCGCCCGGTGGAACCGGCGCATGGTGGTGGCTATCTGATGGCACATCCAACACAACCCCACCAGATCCGACGCACAGACTTTAGGCCTCTCTTTTGCCTAGCACGGAGGGGAAGTCACGATCCGGTCTCATAGTCCCCGTCCGGTGTGCGCGGGTTGTGGGTAGGCGGTTGTGGTCCAAGGGTGACCGACTGGTCGGATTGGTGGGCTTATCGGCGTTCGGTCGTCCGGGATGATCCGCACCAACTTCCTCAAACGCTTGGAGAGGTCCGCCAAGTCCCTCACGCTGACCGTGGAACGCACAATGGGGAAGATCGATGACCTGATGGAACCGATCGACCGGTTCAAAGCCCAACAGCACGCGCCGAACGGGGTTTCCGCGTGAACCGGGCCCGGAACCCTACTACCTCGGCCAGTTGGATCTGAAAGACAGAGTTGAGAGGAAAAACACAGGCTACTGATTCCCGGTCCGTGCTCTGCCTCTATTTTGTCTTAATGATCCTCCGAGTTGTACCAACGCATCGGCGACCCTCCTCAACCCATTGGCGACCTGCCCTAGGGCCTCCCCTACATCTGTCTCATCGTTGCCCGGACCTGTCTCATCGTTGCCCGGTGGTTGCTGCCTTGAGCGTCTCCAGCGGCCCTCTTGCCAAAGAAGGGGGCCGATGACTAACGATGCGATCCCCACCAAGATCACCAGCCACAACCAGAAGCTGTCGAGGCTGCCTTCAAAGAGCCCATCCATGACAACGCCTTGATTTACCAACACAAACCCGGCAACGAAAAGAGCGTAGAAGCAATAGATCCCGCCAGTTACATAGTAAAAGCGATAGGCGTTCGCTCGTCTCTCTCTCCTCGAAGTCATATCGGATGCCAGCCGGAGGATTTCCCTATCAAGGAGTCGGCCGGCTTCTACTGCATTCGGGAGCATCTCGTTACGGATCCTGACGGCCTGCAATAGTCGGGTTTCCTCTGATCTGGGCATTCTACTGGCTGTTAACCAAAAAGTGCCTAAGGCAACCAATACGGATATGACAATAATTGCATTGCCTACATTCTCCAGCGCATTGCCTACATTCTCCTGGAACAACGGATCCGATACTTGGTCTTGTACGGCGAGAACGCTAGTCATCATCTGCATTATAGGGTCGGATAGTCGCCCCTCGAAGAGTAAACTCACGGGAAACTCGTACCTCTCGATCAGGAACTACAGCACCCAGTTACACAGAGTCAAAGTTCCGAAAAGACGCTAATGTGGCGTATCAGAGCACCGACGATAGTCACCAGCGGCGGTTCCCTCTTCCTGTCCGGGAAGTAGGGCACGTCCCGCATTTCCTTTTAAAGGTTACTCAACTGCGTTTTAGACGTGGCGTTTGTTGTTAGGAGCCGCTGGGGGCACACCTAACCCTCTATGAAATTCGGTGCGATTCACCCGTTTCGCCGACCACCGTGAGGTGCTGTTCGCCTACTACAAGGTAATCGGTCTTCCCGCTTATGCTCTTGACGGGTCTGGCACCCGCGTCGCCAACATGTTGGCCCTTCGCGAATTCGTGGGATTGTGGTCTGGCTGGTTGGTGGTGGGGTTCATGTTAGGAGGAGTCCTCGGGCGGCGTAGTTTTGGGGGTTTGTGAAGCCGTGGGCGGTTCTGCGGAGGGTTTGGATTAGGTTGTTGATGCCTTCGAGGGGTCCATTGGAACGGCGGCTGTGGTGCCAGTTCAGGATTTCGTCGGCCCAGTTGAGGATGGTGTCCACGGTGTCGTGGTACTCGGGAATCTGTCCGCTGTTGTAGAGGTCCCCGAAACGGTCGAGGGCTTCCAGGGCGCCTTGGAGATCGTTGGCCTCGTACAGGCCGTTCCCGGAGCCCGTCATTGATCGCCATCACTGGGTCCTGATGGGGTGTTGGCGGAGTTGACGAAACGGATTCTGGAACGTGCTTTGGCTGAGGAGATGACTGATCACTTGGGTTATGAGTCCGGTGATCCGATAGGTCATGGGACGGGTAACAACCGTAACGGGACCTCTCCCAAACAGATACTTACCGAGATCGGCGCGGTGGACCTGGACATTCCACGAGACCGTAACGCCACGTTCGAGCCCAGGATCGTTCCCAAGGGCGCCCGGCGCCTGGAACGCTTCAACTCCAACATCGTGGCGCTGTACGCCCGAGGATTGTCCACTCGTGATATCCGCTTGGAACTGAAACGCATGTACGGCGTGGATGTGTCCCCGGCGTTGGTGTCCAAAGTCACCGACGGGATCCTCGAGGAGCTCACAGACTGGCAGAACCGGCCGCTTGACAAACCGAAAACCGTCCACAAAAACATTCATACTGATAGGGGTCCCTTGGCCGGGGCGGGTCTGACCCACACAAAACCTGGTTTTGTGCCTTGGCACCGATCTGTCGGCCTGTTTTCCGGCTGGGGGATTGTTCACCGACCCGTGGGCGGATGTGACCTGATAGGAGCCTTGCTTCTCCACCACCATGAGTGTTTGAGGCAGCGTCGGGCTTCTCGGGTGGTTTTTCCTTGGCTGATGCGTTTGGCGATGTATGCCCGGGTTTTGGGACAGTCCCGGGCGCGGGTGATGACGATGGTGTGGAGCGCCTGGTTGAGTTGTCGGTCACCGTAGCGGCTTAGCCGGTGGCGGGTGTTTTGTCCGGAGGAGGCCTCGAGGGGTGCTACGCCGGCTAAGCGAGCGAACGCGGCTTCGTTGCGGCATCGGCCTGGGTGGGACCAAGCGATATATATTTGTGCGGCGGTGATGGGACCGATCCCGGGCTGGTCGAGCAGATAGGGAGCGACGGCTGTAACCAGTTCGGTGATGGGCGCTTTCAGTTCGACTATCTCGGTGGCGAGCGAGCGGATCCGTCGGGCTACAGAACGCATGGCCGCTTTGGTGGCGGTGAGTTCGTTGATCGGTGCGGGTCGGATTCGAAACGCTGAGCATTTGGCGACAAGAGCAGCTGTGCTCAGACCTCGGAGTTGGTCACGAAGATCGACCGGCGCCGTTACTACCAGGGCTTTCAGCTGGTTGATGGCCGATACTCTGGCCCCTTGGGCGCCTTTTCGGGTGGTTTCCAACACTCGCAAGGCTTCGCGGTCTCCCCTGGCCCGTGGGACAGATGGCCAAGGGCGGCCCAGCACTTGGCGGGCGGCCCGGCGGGCGTCCAGTGCGTCGGTTTTGGCGCCGTCGCGGGTAGGGGCGGGATCGTTGAACTCCACCACTAGTTCCCCTCGGGCGATAAGGTAACCGGTCACGCCGGCGCCGTAACTGCCCGAGCCTTCCACCGACCACACTCGACCGGCGGCCTGAGTGTGCTGGTCTGCCCATTTCAACAACCGGCCATACCCCATCTGGGTGGTTCCGAACACTCCGGATGCTTGCTCTCCGGTGGTGGCAGTGTCAACTACCGCGGCGGTGACCCGGTCCCGATCAGGATCGATCCCGATCACATGCTCTACCATTGTGGCCAACATAAGAAACCTTCTTTCTTGTGCGAACTGGGCTGTCGCCTCACAAGGCGCAAACCGTGACGGCACGACTGTGATGAGTCACACCCCCCAGGGGGTGGACAAGCTTCTGATCAGGCCAGCAACGGACGCCCAGGGGCGTCGCGGCGGTGTCGGACATATCACAGCAAAGACACAAAAGGTCAGAGTGGTCTCGAGTCACGACACCACCGCTGACGCCTAATCCTGGCAGCCTCTACAAGGCCCCCCCAATACTCACAGAGCAGGTTCTTTGTTGAGCAAGGACCCAGATGGTGCCAGCAGGTTCGTACGGTGGTCACCGACGGTTCCCGCTCCTACCGGGCAGCCATCGGGCGGTATCTTCCCCACACCCGTCACGTCCTCGACCGGTTCCACACCGTCCGATGGTTCACCCAAGGACTGACCCTGGTACGGCGGGAACTGCAACGCCGCCAACCTCCCGGTGTGAAACCCGCGTACGAGCCGGATCTGTTCCGAGCCCGGTTCGCTCTCTTGAAAAAACATGATCATCTCACCGGGACAGAACAGAAACGCCTGGATCGGCTCTTCGATGATCACCCACGGTTGCGGATCGCCTGGGACGCTCTCCAAGAGCTGTACGGCCTATATGAGGCCGATGATCTCCAAGGCGCCCTCCAAGCTCTCGATCGCTTCGCTGACCTCTATGACACCGGTCAGATCCCCGAGTACCACAGCATCGTGGACACCATACTGAACTGGTCAAACGAGATCCTCGCCTGGCACCACAGCCGACATTCCAACGGACCCCTCGAAGGCATCAACAACCTCATCCAAACCCTCAGAAGAACCGCTCACGGGTTCACCAACTATGACAACTACGCCGCTCGGGGCCTCCTCCTAACTTGACCCCCACCACCCATACCAACAACCAAATCCCAACATTTCGCGAAGGGCCAAAAAAGACGACACATCCACAACGCCCTCCGTCCCGTCGGCGAAACGAACCCACAACCGGTACAAACCACGGCACTCTACCGCCACAACCCTGCTGTCATGAAGCACACTCATCCGGAGCGCTGACTTCCGCGGCCACGTTTCAGGGCGGTCAGAGTAGACCCGGTTGGTTAGTTGTTGTTTTCGTTGTGACTTTGGGGTTTTCTGTCGCTTCCTTCGGCGCGGGTAGCACTTTGGCGGCGGTCAGGTTCTGGATGGCGATCTGCGGACCGTTGACAACGGCGCTCAGCAAATCGGACTGTGCGGGTTCTAGGTCGACAAGGGCGGTGAGTGCGTTGAGGATGTCAAGGAGTTCGATGTCCCACTCAGGGCGCCACCCGGCCGGGATGATCCCCTCGAGAGTTTTCTCCGACGGTCGTTTTGAGGGTGCTTTGCGGTAGTTGAACCAGTACCGGATGACATTCTTGCCCGATATTTCGTATCCGGCAACTGCGGGGTTGACGTTGGTGAACACTCCGTCACCTATGCGGAGTTGCTCTTTGTCGGAGTCGTAGGGGATCGCCCGGTTGTGGGTTCCCTCGCCCGTCTCGGCGTGAAGACGCGGCCCGTCCGGTACGCGGAAGCGTCCGGGTGGGCGATTGTCCTCGGCATCAATGCAGCGTTCTCCCAGAGTGTGCCCCCAGATGACCCGTCGTCCGATATTCACGGCCCGTGACCAAAGTTCGTTGTCGGCGGTTAGGGGTATCCGCAGCCCGGGGGTGTGAACCGAGACGCTGTTGAACCATTTGGTGTAGGCGGGATGGGCACACAGGGCAGCGATGTAGGCGAACATGTCCAAGGGCGTGATGTCGGCGTCGAGAAGGCCGCTGAGGTGCCGGACAAGTCCGGGGGTGACGTTGGCGTGGGTGGCGGTGTTGTCGCGCCACAGGGGAAACGCCCGCCCTCCGCGGTTGTGATAGTGGTCCAGGCCCGGGAGTAGGTGCGTGATAGTGACCGCCGGTCCGTTCTTGGGATGATCGTTTTGGATGCAGGTCAGGTATATCTGCTGGTCGGAGAGCACTTCCCATAGTGGCGGTCGGGGACTGTCAAGAACCCGTTTGTCTGGGATGATCCAGTGTCGGTCGAACGAGCGCCGCCCTAGCGGGACGGGTGCTAGGCAGGACTGGTTGGTTTCCTCAGAGATCAGTGTCGTATTGGGTGGGTAGCCAGCGAGTCCGGTGGGAACTGTCCGATCTATTTTGCGGTCCCGGGTCTCTTTGAAGAGGGTCCTCTTGTGTTCGTGGTTCGCTTCTGTGATGAGAGCGCGCCAACGCTGTTTGAGGGTGTCTGGGTCGGGTGAGGTGGGCCAAGGACGGTTGGCGAGCACTCCCGGCGAAGACCACGGCAACAGATCGTGGATGGCCGGGCAGGAGAGCCAGATGTCTTTGCCTGCCGGTTTAAACGGCGCTCGTGACTCTGTAGGACATTCGATCCACGATCGGGAGTCTTCGATGCTTATCGTCTCAAACTCGAGGAACTTGTCTTTCCGGTGGCCAGGTGAGACTTCCCTAAACCACACATCTGCGGGGGTTGTATCGGTAGACGTAGCACGGGCGGCGCATACTACGGCTACCTCGTGTTGCGTCTCCTCGAACACCAACGACGATGCTATCCCGCGAAATCCCTCAGGGGAGAGGGACACGACCCAAATCTCTGAGCACCGCTCCCGTAGCCAGGAGCGCATCTTCTGGAACCCGGGTCCGTTTAGCCACGCCGCGGTGGTGACGAAACACACCACGCCTGGGCGGTCGCCGATGTCGATCTCGGAGTGCTCGAATACTTTCCAGGTTGCCCATCGCCAGAAGTAGACGAGAAGGTTATGCATGTTAAACACATGGCCGCTAACGCCCCAGTCGGCGGGTGGTTTCCAGTCATCTAGGATCGGATCCTGCCCAGCCTCCCGGTGGCCTTCTACCACCCACCCGCCGAACGTTATTGCCTGTTCCTTGTATGGCGGGTTCCCGATGGCGACCATGACAGGAGTTGTCTTTTTGAGGATGTTCGCGGAGCGCCGTTCCTCGCTTATTGTCTCATACAACGATCCCAGATGTTCCTCTTCGATGTAGGGGTTCGCGAGCGTGTCCGCCAGCAGCACTTGGGGAGCGCCGTTTGCCCCGTGACGGCGAAACGCTGCTCCTGTCCGAAACTGTGCCACGCTGTAGGAACCGGTTTGGTTCTCAAACCCGATAAGTCGTTTCGATGCTCCATCTAAAACAAGGGACTTATAAAGAATAGTTGACAGCCTTGTTAGGCTGCTGCTGTCCGATACTGTTCTGCAGTGTCCGGTCCGCCTTGCTCTCCCGAGAGAGAGCCTGGTCTTACATCCGGAACTTGTATAGCGCGGCTGCGCCGGGAAGCAGTCCCTCCCGACCCGAGGGTTTCCATTCCTCGGACGCTGATATTTCGGGCGGCGTTGCGGTCCCTGCACATCACCATCCCGCACTCCGGGCACTCGTACACCCGTACCTCCAGGGGCATGGGCTGTCGGTGACCACAAGAGGAGCAGTCTGTTGATGTGTATGCAGGATTGACCATCACAAAGGGAACACCAGCCTTTCCAGCTTTGTGTTCCACGATCTGGTCGTTGGTGCCCCACCGTTGTTCATGCAGTTTCTTGGAGAACCTCTTGGAGCGGGCCAGGCCCGCTATGTTGAGCCGCTCCACGAAGACCGCGTCGTGTGTGTTGACCAACCGGTGGGCGAAACGGAAATCGGCGTTGCGGGCTCTGTCGGTTTCTCTTCTCCACACCTTGGCGAATGCCTGCTGTTTCTTTTTCCTGGTGTTGGAGTGAGGCAGTCTCTTGCCTGCGGCCTTCTCTCTGTCCTGGTGAGCCTTGACGGCTCTGCTCAGGATGCGTTGTTTCTTGATGATCGTTTTGAGGTCCACTGTACGTGCGGGGATGCGGGTGCCGTCGGAGAGGGTCATGCGGTGGCGGATGCCCTTGTCTATGCCGACCGGGTTGGCAACGGGCCGCTCGGGCAGTTCCCGGTCGGGGTGTTTCAGCACCACATGGAGTTCGGTCCGCAGAGGAGTCCGCACCACTCGCAGTTCCTTCACGGAAGCTCCGGTGCCGAGCGCGGCGGCGATGCGGTTGCCCTTGTCGCGGAAGCGCAGACGGGGGACTCCCTTCACGGAGAGCCTCCACCACTTGGCGGACTGATTCTTGGGGGTGTCCGGCGCCTGGAGCATGGAAGGCGTGGGATCGGCCACCTCGATGCTGCGCCACCTCCGGGAGGGCTTGAAGCGGGGGAAGCCCGGCTTCAAGCCCTCCTTACAGCGCTCGTAAAAGGACGAGATGGTACGGTCGAAGCGGCGCAACACACCTCTTCCTACCTTCACGGAGAGACGCTCCCATTCGGGATGGTCCGCTCGGACACCGGTGAACATCATCATGCGGTCAAAAAGAGACAGGCTCCACTCAGACGGAAACTTCTCCGTCTCGGGATTGTGGTACTCCCTCCACCAGGCATAGGTTCCCTTCCAGGACTCCAGGTTGGCGTTGTACAACTCGGCGCACATACCGAAGATCTGGTCAAGACGACGATGCTGGGAAGGGGATAGCTTGGCGGTCAGCCGCACCGTCTCGAACCAAGGGGTCACGCTCTATGCAGAATACCGAGAGGGTGTGACAACACTGGGGACGGAGCGAGTGCGGCAGGGCTGTCAACTATTCTTTATAAGTCCCTAAAACAATTGGCACGGCACCTACACCATCGCGCTCTTTTACGATGGAGGCGATCCTCTCGGTGATGTGCAGAAGAAAGGTGCCTGTACCTACAGCAGGGTCGATGACAGTCACCGACTTTTCGGCGAACCCGGCAGGCTGTTCCAACCGGTTGACCAGCACCTCGTCGGTGAGACGCACCATGAAAATCACCAACTCGGCGGGGGTGTAGTAGGAACCGGACTCCTTGCGCAACGTAGGGTCGTATTTAGCAAGAAAATCCTCGTAAAAGTACAGCCAATCCCCGGCGCCGTTCAGTAGAGCCGGGTCGGACTTCGCCAGCAAGGACATAAGGGTTGCTATCGCTGGTTCGAAATTCTTGATAGTCGTCTCGGTGCACAGGACCTCCAGAGCTTTGGGTATCAGTCCAACCTTGGCGCCCAACGCTGTTCTTGCTCGGAACACCCTCTCGTAGACACTGTCCCCCGTGCTGAGATCGGCTCCTACCGCTCGCGCGGCGATCAACCCGAAAGTAATCGTTTGAGCGTATGCATCTGCGAACTGGTGGTCCGTCGCCTTCGGAAACAGCAACGAACGCCAGTCCTTCGCAACGCTGGCCACCCCACCCGCGTCGCCAACTTCCAGGGCGTAACGAATTTGGTTACGCAAAACTCGGCAGAGTCGGGCCGTCGTCTCAGCGAGATGCTGAGGGGACTTCGGAGGTTGGGGAGCGCCACCGCAGAACGCATCAATCAGATGTACCAGTCTGTTCGGATCCATTTCGGCACTAACGATTCCCCCACCGTCAATTGTCCAAGCCTTCGCTCCCGCAAACCACTTCCCATCCCTCCACAGTATCCAGTCGATCCCGTCCGTGTAGAGAAGATTCGGTAGGTCTCGAAGCCTGAGCCACTGCTCGTGGTCGTGACCCTGGAACCCAACAGGGTCAACACCATTACCGGGGGCTTTAAGTTCGATGTGACCAATGATCAGGCCGTCCCGACTAGCGGTGTAATCCGGGATAGCCCCTTCGACTTCACTCCGGGGTTCGCGGGAGAGGACCAAGCCGCTATAACCGAGAGCCCCTGCGACCGACTTCATCAACTCCTCAAACGGGTGATGCAGATAAGCCTCGATCGGATCGCGACCGTGTATGCCTGCGTCCTTAGTAACTTGGACGCACAGTGCCCTATACAGCTGGTTAGCCGCTTGAGCGGCAGAAGACTCCGAGGATGTCACAACAAATCTATGTGCTCAACGTCGCCTGCATTGTCAAGGGACGGTTTGAGCGACTTCCAGAGAGGAGTCGCACCCAGTGCGGCTGTCGTTCTGAAACTCCATCCTGCGCATCAGTGTACCTAACACCCGCGCTGAACCCGCTCCAAAAGCCGCCCAAACACCCCAAAACCACTCCAGTCCCAGCCTACCGCGACCAACAATGACCAAAAAGCCCCAATCCGACCCTCTAAACCCCGCACAACCCCATCCGCTCCATATGATGAACCACTCCAAGTTCGGAGACGTCTGGGCAGCCCACACCGACCACCGCCCTCCGGGGAGGATGTTTCATGATCCTCATATGCCACACCAGCCACCGAATTCCCGACATTGGCGGTGGGTCTGGAATGTTCCTACGCGCGTGTAGGAACACTTTTTGACTTGAACAGGCCCCCAAATTGCACTGGAAAACCGCGGCGACTACCCCGAAAACGTGCCACCGAACCTCTAAAAACGCGCCAAACTGTACACAAACCGCCGAAAATGCCCATTTTTGGTTGGTTTCCACCCAACCACGCTGCCGTGGACGTTCGGGAGGACATTCAACCGGGCAACGGGGGAATGTTTCAAGGGGGGAGCGAGCCGGGGCGAAGGCGCCAGCATTTGCGCGCTGCTGCCAAGAGGATTTGACGCAACAGGATGCCCTGTTCCCATGGGCGGGGGCGTGTCGTTGTTCACCCTGACCGGCGGCTGGGGAGACCCTTGGAATAGCCCTTGGTCGGCCGGTAGGTTTCGGGTCGGGGATGAACAGGAAACACCGGCGGTCGTTTGAGGAGCGGTTGGCTGCGGCGGTGGTCCGAAGGGTGGAGGGGTTGGGCGACGGCGACTGGGAGTGGATAGAACCCAATGGTCCCGCGAGGCCGGATTTCCGTATCTTTTGCGGGGACGGCCGCACGATAGGGGTGGAGGTCACCCAGCATGTCGATGATGACGAACTGGCTTACCGAAGTGCCGTCGAGAAGTTGATGGGGAACATTGTCGCCCCGGAGCTGTCGAATGCCTGGACCCTTGGTGTGGAGCGGGGGCGCAGAAGGTTGAAGGACTCGCTGGGGGACATCCGCCGCGTGTTGGGGGAGATCGAAAGAGCGGGCGGCTGTCCCAGGGACATGGTGGCTGAGGCGCAACGCCGGTTCGACCCGCGGCCTTTTTTGCATGACCTGTCGGTGTTTGTGGCCTGGGAGGCGTTGGACGAGACCCGCCGGCCTTCTCTGCATGAATGGGTGGGGAACAGGATTGACTATTGGTGGCCAACCGAAATAATTGATGTCTGGTCGGGTGGGGAGTTGCCGGATCAGACCATTCATCCTCTAAAGTGCGAGCCGTCCCCGATGGGCAGTGTGCGGATCGAGGGGGCGTTTTTCGGCGGCTGGGACCTGTTCGGGGAGGAACTGCGGGCAGCGGTCCAGTCTCGGATAGACGCCAAACACGAAAAGCGGCAGCTTGCCGGTCATGATGGAGAGAAGTGGCTGGTCATTGTTTTAGGCGACACGGAAGCGTATTGGCAGTTCATCCACCCCCCGGAAAACATCGACGGCCATTGGGCTACTCGCAGCCCTTCCATATTCGCTGATCTTGACTGTCGAGGCGTTGACCAGGTGTGGGTAGTGGCGTTGGCCGACCGCAGAACCGGCAAGGTGCTCCATCTGAGATTGCCGCCAACGCAGACAAAACCGGAAACTGTCCACATTCCACTCTTGGGAGGCTGATCAGCGAACGCGGGTTTCCAAACCGACACCATGCCCGTCGTTGTGGATGCCAGATTTCTCCTGCCAGCCCGTACCACCAACAGCACCCTGAGATCCAGACACCGTGCAGGAAGTGTCAGGTTTCCTAGGACTGACAAAACAGGCCGTCAGTTGTTGGCGGAAGGCCTGGTGAGGATCCTAGGGTCGGCTGGTAGATGTCGGTGAAGGAATCGGCGGGGCGAGGGACCATGGCCCTTGAGTGAATCGCCCGGTCATCCCCGACCAATCGAGAAGATCGATTCCGCCTTGGCAACCAACCTTTGGTTGGGGTCTAGCAGCGGTGTGTGGTTGCGATGAATCGATTCAGCCGGGTGGGGGATGACAAATCCGGAACTTGTTGTTGGTGTGGGTTCTATCCCGCGGGGGTGGCCGACGCTTGGGCGCACAGGTCACCCTGGAGGCGTATCTCCCGGTGCCGGATCCGACCGGGCGGGGGGAACGAGCATCGAGGGCCGGCCCGGTGGAAGCCCCGACGAGCAGGCGCCGGTCTCCATGTTGGGCACATCCTTTTGGTCTGCATTTCCCACGGTCACATCACCGACATGTTGCACATTTTCAACCTGTGCCGTGGGAGGAGTAAATCGGGGTGTGACGGCTTGCACGCCGCTCTTACCTGCAAAGAGGGCATGAACCATATCCAGTTAACCAACCTAACTGAGGGCCAGGTTAGGTGAGTGGAGTTTGGGAATAGCAGCATTTGTTATGGCCCACGAGAGACTGTATAACACTCCTGCCTGTACTGCGCCGATGGCGTCCCTTTTGAGTTCACGCCGCCCCGTCTGCGCATCGAGCGGCTGTGCTTAAAGGGCTCGTCAGCTCCCACATGCGACCCTCTCCCCACGACCGGCCCAGCCCGACCGGCACCCCCAGCCCCGAATCGCTTATCGCACGTGACACCACATATAGGTAGAAAGGTTTGACGCCATACACAACCAACGGCGGGTGCCAGCATCCTAACAACACAAAAAAACCCTAGAATTAGAACAAAAACCGGCTATCCGTGGTTGCGAACCACAGCGATGCTTCCTTCCTAACGGCAAACCGAGCACCCTCTTCGGCCCGGCAAGCCGAAAATACTCCGGCCCGCCGGCGCGTTAGAAACCGATTTCGATGCCTTGCTCAACCTCAGCGACAGTGGGCAGGCTGGTTGGCCTGCGGAAACCCTTATGGCGATCCCACTCGTTTGTGCTGGCTGATGCTTGTTTCATTCGGCAGGTTCCGGACTTGGATTGCCTCAAGTCAAGACCAGCCTCACCCAGGTGGAGGGCATAGACCCGGGTTTGGGTGCTCCAGCGTCCCCTCGGGGGTTGCCCCACACCGACACCCCCCACCGCACCCCCGACGGCGGCAAACCCCTCAAAAACCCCAAATTTACGGGTTTGTGCACAGGATCGATTCCGATCACATGCTCTACCGTTGTGGCCAACATCAGGACATCTTCTTTCTTCTTTTGCGAAAACTGGGTTGTGCCCCGGCTGACGCGCGATCCGCGAACGGTAGGACTGTGATGAGTCACACCCCTTTGGGGTGGACAGGCTTCTGATCAGGCCAGCGCGGTACGCCAGGTCGGCGCTGGTGGTCAATGTCGGACAGATCATAGGAAAGACACCAGTCCGGGTCAGTCAAATTGAGGGTCACGACATCAATTCCAGCACCGAGCCTGAGAACCTCCAAGGGCACCCCCCATATTCTCACAGCCAACATAAGGGGCAGGGCTCCTCTCCAAGCTGCCAATGTCTTCCAATCAGCAGCTTGGAGGGGGCCCTAACCGACAACGGGTATTTAGCCCCAGGAGATGGGGAATTTCACTCGGGTCAGACCCGCCCCGGCCTAAGGGCCCACTTAAGTATTGAGTGGAATTTCACTGATCGCCAACACCTCCATCATCCCCGAGGCGAGAGGTGTGTTATGCGTCAGCGAAGATATGATCCCTGGTATGGAATTGATGGCGAAGGGTCCCCTGCGGGACGCTAAATACGCCAGTCATGGCCGTAGGGTTTCCTTTGTTCCATTCCTATGTTGGATGTTGCTGTTGGCGTCCTGTTCGGCAGGTGTACCGTCGGAAGAGGGCGACGGATCGGTGGATGCGGCACAGGAGGTGCCACCCATCTCAAGCCCCTCATCCTCTCCCGCAACCACCATAGCCTCCGTCTCAAGCACCACAGCCTCTCCCGTCGGTGGGGCCACCGTCGGGTCCTCTACCGTGTCTACTTGGTGTAGAGATGGAGAGGACAATCCATGTTGGGTACTTGATGAGGGAGAAACCCTTAAGGCGTTCTGGTCTGCTGAGGCTGATCCCATCACGGACCGTATCACTTCACGGGTTTGGACTGAATCGGGGTCAGGCAACCATGTTCTGTTTATGGGATGCGTTGACTCGTCTCCTGGTTGGGTCGGGTTCAATTCCAGCGATCCCCTTTTCTACCACTTTGATGACGGGGATGGCGCCCCTGATCCCGCTGTTGTGGTGTGGCGGGTGGACGGGGGAGAGGTTCGGCAAGGCCCGTGGGTCATAACTGAAGGAGAAAACAGCAATGCGATCTATCTCGTTCCCGGGTTGGACCCTGCACTGCTGGACTGGGCGGAGGCTCGGAGTTTCGTAGACCACATTTGGGATGCGGAGACCCTTGCATTGAGAGTCACCATGCCTAACGGAGACTCAGTAACTGCTGTTTTTGACCTGCGAGGGTTTTTCTCAACCCCTCTCTCTGGGGAGGGAGGCAATTTGGAGAACTGTGATGTGCCATCTACTCCCGCTTCTCAAGACGATCACGTTGAGGACACACAACTGATTCCCGAGGTAGTGGCCGCTGGCGGAACCCATTCTTGTTCGACAAGGTCCGATGGAACCGTTCTCTGTTGGGGTGGTAACGGGGCAGGTCAAGCCGATCCTCCTGATGGAACTTTTACAGCGTTGACTGCGGGTTATAGTCACACCTGCGGGTTGCGTCCCGGTGGAGCGGTGGAGTGCTGGGGAGGTAACAACGCAGGTCAAACTGAGGCACCCGAGGGCGTTTTCTCCGAGTTGGATGCCGGAGATATACATACTTGCGGGTTGCGCCAAGACCGCACTATCCAATGCTGGGGAAGCAATTGGGGCGGGCAAACAGAAGCTCCCCCCGGCGAATTCGCATTGGTAGGTAGCGGATCCGGGTTTTCCTGTGGACTCCGGCAAGACGGAACCATCCAATGTTGGGGCAATGAATCGAGGGGTACAAACGAACCCCCAACTGGGGAATTCGTGGCCCTGGCAACAGGGGGATATCACTCTTGCGCACTACGACAGAACGGCACCGTAGAGTGTTGGGGGGACAACGAGAATGGGCAGGCTGTTCCCCCCCCCCAGGGCAGTTCGTGGAAATCTCCGCCGGGGGGGAACACATAGGAGAGGGGATTTTCACCGGGCATTCCTGTGGCATTCGAGTTGACCGAACCGTTCAATGTTGGGGTGACATGACCAACCCCCCGGCATCAGAACGGTTCGACGCTATCGTTTCGGGCGGTTCCCATGTTTGTGGTCGAACCACTCAGGGTAAGGCGATCTGCTGGGGGAGCAACTTTTTTGGTCAGACGGTGGCGCCAGGAACCCAGTTCATGTCAGTCAGCGCTGGTGCTGGCACATGCGGTGTTCAAACAAACGGGAATGTTTCGTGTTGGGGGAGCAACATTTGGGGAGAGCGACCAGCCGGACCTTTATTGGAAGTGGCAGCGGGAGGTAGGCCAGGGTGGGCGCACACCTGCGGGTTGGAAACCGACCGGACAATCAGCTGTTGGGGCAACAACCACTACGGAAAATCCGAAGCGCCTAACGAACAGTTTTTCGCTATTGACACCGGCATAAACCACTCATGCGGGCTGCAAATCAATAGGACGATTCGTTGCTGGGGTAGCGATCTATACGGCCAGGCGACCCCTCTTGAAGGGACATACACTGCCGTTTCAACTGGGGGTTGGCATACCTGCGCACTCGCCACAGACCAAACAGTGGTCTGCTGGGGACATAACCAGACCAACACTGACGCTTCCAGAATGGACATAGTAAGTGGCACCCTGCCGGATGGTTGGGCTACCCGTTGCCAAATCGGCAGCTATGGACACCACATGGAGTGCTGGGGCAACAACCAATTCGGTCAATCCTCCCCACCCGCAGGCACATACACAGCCGTATCCGCCGGGGGTTGGCATACCTGCACACTCACCACAGAAGGAACCATCCAATGTTGGGGGGACGACACCTCCGGACAGTCCTCCCCACCCGCAGGCACATACACAGCCGTATCCGCCGGGGGTTGGCATACCTGCGCACTCACCACAGAAGGAACCATCCAATGTTGGGGGGACGACACCTCCGGTCAATCCTCCCCACCCGCAGGCACATACACAGCCGTATCCGCAGGCTATGGACACTCTTGCGGACTTCGCACAGACGGTTCCCTCGCTTGTTGGGGATTCGACTCTCTTGTAACAACCCGCCGTTGACGGAAATCCGACTCGCTGCTGATACATAACCCACAGGTGAACCGCCCCGACTTTGTTGGAGATGAATGTCCACCAAACCGGAACAACCTCACTGGGGCCGGGGTGGTTTTGGGGTGTGCAGGCGGCCTTTTAAATAGGTCCCGCTCTGGTGGTGCCGTAGCCCAGACCACCAAACCTCAACATTAAAACACCGGGAACCAATCCTGAGCTTCCCTCCCCACCTCTACACCCGGGAAATGGTGGTGTTCCCTGGTCGGCTACCAGCGGCTAAACCGCGCAAAGTACAAGGCCATCAACCACATCGAGGACGCGCTGCCGGCTAAACCGCTATCGCAGGAATGGGAACTTCTCGAACGCGAGCAACAGGACAGTTGGAGACACCGTTACCGGGAGCTGGGTTGGGCTGAGCGCAGAGTACCCCTCCTCTTTATCGCTCTATACATCGCTGTCGTCGCCGTGGAGGCGACACAGCACTACTGGTGATCGGGGTCCGCAGCAACAGGGGTGTCTGCGAGGGTCTGCGGCTCAGCTGATGAGCCGGTGCTGGGGCGATCAATCGGCGTCCGGGTTTTGGGTCCCACTAGTTAGGTGTTCCTGTATCTGTCCTAACGCAGCTTCTATGCGTTCTTGGCGTTGCTCAAGAGACCGCAGGCGGTGAACGATGTCGGCTTCTTGGTCCGTTTCCACGAAGTATGCGGCTATGTTGGCGGTGATGAAGGACACCACCCCGATGCCGGCCAGCATTAATACCACCGCGGTGGCCCTTCCTCCCGTTGTGACGGGGGAGAAATCTCCGTAACCGACGGTGGTGAGGGTCACCACCGTCCACCATAGGCCATCAACTAGCGAGTGTCCCTCGAATAAAGCGAACAGCCCCCCGGTTGCCAACGCTATGAGAACGAAGGCGGCGGTTGCGTAGCCGAGTCCCCGCTTTCGGAGGACGCGACGCAGATGCGTCAGACCCCGGGCGGAAGCCGCCGCTAAACCCGCCAACCGGAGAAGGCGAAGAACCCGGACAAGGCGAGACAATCGCGCAAGCCGGGTGAGAGCGAACAGTTCGCCCAGCAGTGGGAAAGAGACAAGAATGACCATCAGGTCCAGCCAGGCCTTCCTGGCATAAGCACGGCGGTCGTCGGTCAGGAGAATCACCACCGCGAATTCCACAGTGAACGCTGCCCAGATGAGCCAATTGACTATCTCGAAAAGAGTCTCCCACCCGCCCACGGCGATCTGTTCGCCTATTACTACTGGGAGAACCGCCAGCGCCGCAACCATCACCGGTATCTCGAACTGTTGACGAACCTTCGCAGCCCTCGGGTTCAACACATCGTCGATAGTCCGGTGATCTCTCACGAATCCAAAGAGTACTCACGGCGACTCGGCTATAACACTTGCGCAAGAACCGGCCATGACCAGGGTTCGCAACTAGACGGGTCAGTTACCACCGGCCGCCAATTTCGGTCGTTAGCCTCCCAAAGACAAAGAAGGAGGGTGCAATGATCGAAGCCAGAGAACAGGCCGCCCGAACTGTCTGGAACGAACAGGGGGAGTCGTGCTGGCGAGAGGGAGCGTTCGAAGGTTACACAAGCCGAAACCTAGGGGTGCTTTGTTGCGGGCCTGTATTCTGACTGGACGGGAGTGAGAATGGACACCGGCCTGGAAGGGCTCAAATGGAACGCGGACCGTTGAGTGACGAACGACTTCGGGCGCTTGCCCGAGAGATCAGCGAAGGCAGGATGAGCAGTGAGGAAGACTGGTTGGAGTGGAAGAGGGAACTCGATCTTAATAACCAGCGGGCGCGCTTCCGACTGTCAAAGCATATCCTCGGAATGGCAAACCGCTCTCCGGAAGTCGCTCAACGCAACTGCGAAGGCTACGGCTACATCTTTGTCGGTGTAGAGGATGGGTCAATGCCCGGAACGCTTCCAATCGATCCGGCCCAACTGCACGACGGGATCAACCCCTACATCGGGGCGACTGGCCCGAACTGGCGCCCTAGATATCTGCAAGGCAACAATGTCGTGGTACTCGTCGTAGAAGTCGACCCGCCACGATGGGGAGACAGCATCCACACTCTCCGTAGGGGTTATAACAACTTTCATTCAGGAATGATCTTTGTTAGGAAGAACGGCAAGACCCATCCTGCTGAGCCTGAAGACATCGAGAATCTTGAGCGGCGTGCACGCGGGAGTCGGCTAGACATCCAGTTTCGTTTAGCAGGAGCAGACCAAATCAGCTGGTTTGACCGTGTCTCGCTTGATGATGCTGTTGTCTCCATCTCAGATCACGAGCGAAGCTCCCAACTGGCTAGAGCCCGCAATTGCAACAGGCACCCTGGAGCATCCGACCCTTTCGGCACCATGATGTCTCTAGCCTCTGCGCAGGCTCTCGGACTCGGAAAGGACAGGCGTTCTTTAGACACCTTTGAGCGCCAGGTCGACGAGTGGCGTGCTGAATGGACAGAAAGCGCTCCGCAGCATTGGATCCAACAATATATGGAAGCTGGTCATGGGGTGTATGTATTGGAATTGGCCAACTTGACTGATGAGAACTTCAGCAGTGTTCAGGTACGCCTCCAGGCCGAAGAAGTGCACATCGTCGATGAAAATCTTTCGACGTCATCATGAGAGGAGTCCTTGAAATACCGCTAAGCGACGATCCGATCATGTTCGACGACATAGAACACGACCTCGGCCTTTAGGAACAGACGTGAGGATTCACGGAGTTCGCTCAGCCTGGCCATGGGATAGCGTTGGACTGTTGTGGAGGACCCTTGCGGATCAACGAGATCTCGACCAAGAGAGGAAGGAAAGCACCGATGGTCAATAGCCGCTCAATCCCAGGCGGAGGTGAGACAGTAGCAGCATCCCAGAGTCTCGGGCTCACCGTTGGAGCGGTCGTACAAGGACTGAAGGATTGGGTTGAGGAGAAGCAGGAGACGATGCATCGATGGGAATACGCGCTCCGGGTGTTCAAAGTGGCGGCGATCGATGACATAGCGGCGATAGACGATTCGGAGGCACGAGCCAGACTGCTCGACCGGGACCAACTGCGGACACTTATAAAGCACGGATGGTATCCGCCTCCCGACAAATCGCTGATGCAACTCAACATATGGGCCGATGGACTCCGAGAGTCCGATGAGGAACGAATAGAGTCCGCACGTCAGATCGGCTTCAAGGTATTTCGTGAAAACGCTCAAAGGATCCGGCAGAATCTGGTCGCCCAGTTTCCCCACCGGGAGAGCATCCTCCAGGAAGCCTTCGATGCACATTGGGCCGGGAGATACAACTCGTCAGTTCTTCTGTTTCTCGCGCAGGCCGACGGGATCTGCCATGATGCGATCGGCAAGAGCGTTTTCAGCAGCAGGACCATCGACAAAGCTAACGATCTGGCTGCTCATGTCCGAGAGGGCATCCTTCGGGAGTTGTTTAAGGGGCTGATGTGGGAGAAGTGGCCGCTAGCCCTGAGCGAGACAAAGAGAACCGCGGGATTCTCAGAGCTAAACCGGCATCAAGTGCTTCACGGCGAGAGCACAGCCTACGGAACCGAAGAGAACAGCTTAAAGGCGATGTCGTTCTTGAACTTCTGTGCTTTCGTGTTCAAAGAGGGTGGTAGATCAGCTTGAAAGTGGCAGGC
Source organism: Acidimicrobiia bacterium (assembly GCA_965261135.1). GTDB lineage: Bacteria > Actinomycetota > Acidimicrobiia > Spongiisociales > ZC4RG35 > Bin76. The sequence continues at coordinate 1,755,717 of OZ253443.1, read as the reverse complement.
AGCCAGGTGTGCTGTGACCGGCAGCGAGGTCACATCGACTATCGCCATGTCAGGCACCCACCAACATTGGTGTGGTTATGACCTCTAGCCGGGGAAACGATGGGCTCGTTCGGCGAGTGCGGACTACTGCTAGGGAGTTCATTGCTGAGGCATACTCTGAACTTAGGCGGACACATGTGCTTCCTGTTCCGTGGTTTGCCCCCCACATCAGAGTAGGTAGAGATTATTACGCCGAAAACCTGGCCGGCGTTGACAGCTTGAGGCGGTTCGAGGAAGCCATGATTGCAGCATTCCCCGAACACTTCGCGAAGCCGCCTCCCCCCGAGTATCAGCATTTCCCCCACTTTTACACCTATTCCTTTCTGGAAGAGGTTGTCCGTCGCAACGCGGCCCTCTACCAGTACGGAACTTCTCCCAATGGAGTGGATGAGGGAGTTGTGTCTGAGTGTGTGGAGGAGTTGCTAGCAGCGCTGTCCTCTCCCCAGTTCGATTGGGCTGCTTGTCGGGTTGTATCTCACCTCACAACTACAACCGGCGGCCCGGTCAAGATTGGCGACATACTTGTGCACCCAACCCCCGCCGAACACCATGGGTACCAGGAGGTTCTTCGAATCATCGCAGATGTGATCCCCGGAAGCGGCGGGGCGGCGTCATCTGACGATTTGTATTACCAGAAACCCGGTTCAGTTGTTCAGGTCTGCACCAAAGTAAAGGCCTGGAGCTACACCTCCCCAGCCACCGACAAGCTGACTGGAAGAATCCAAGAGTTCGTGAACGGGGTTCGATTGCTAACTGGAGCGACCGTCGCCTCAGATATCCAGATCCAAGGTAGCACCTCTCGGATTGGGCGGATTGCCCCTCACATGTTCGACCTGCGCTCTCCCGGCTCTATGAACACACTCACCCACCGGGTAGCCCGCCTCGATCAATGCCATGCCGAACCATTCAGCCGGTTTTTGGATTTGCTGAACAAAGCGACTGCCAGCCAACAGAACAAGCTCATTTCCTCCCTAAACATGGCACTAGCCATGTTTGACAGATCCCACCAACTCGTGCCATGGTTCGATCGGCTGGTGGACCTCTCCACCGCGTTGGAAGCTGCTCTGATCGGTGACGGTGACGACAACGCTGGGCTCAGGCTCCGCTTGAGACACCGCGCCGCAACCTTGCTGGCATGCGACACAGACTCACCAAGCGACCTATTCAAAGACGTAGGGGAACTATACGACTTGCGGTCAACGTTGGTCCATGGTGGCGATATCACCACCAAAGCGCTGGCAAAGAAGATCAAACGCATCTCTGCCATTTCCGCAGGCCCATTACTGGGCAGGGCCACCGAACAAGCCGTAGACCGACTAAGGGACATTGTTCGAAGAGCAATATTGGCCCGGATCAGCTTATCCCACGGGCCCGACCCACTATGGACCTCCGACAGATCCGTTGATGCTGTGTTTGCCGATGATCGAGGCCGAGCCGAGTGGAGATCAGCGTGGCAGGAACACATGGTGGAGATCGGTGTCCCCGAGGCCATCCAAAGAGCATTACCCGAAGCTCGGTTCGGTAAACAAACCGAGGGTTAGGTACAACTGCCGAGCCGAGAACGGTTTCGAAATCCGCTAAAACTAGTTTCAGAATTGGGCGAAAGTGGTTTCACCGCCCTGTTCGCCCGATGCCGTGACCTGGGCTGTTGGGGTTTCGCGCCAGCGCCCCTTGGAGGCGGGTGAACTCGGCGTAGTCGTTGCGATAGCGGACTGGGGCCATAGCGTGTTTCATGAATACCACCACGCAGTTGCCCGCTTCGTCGCGGTTCTGGCGAGCGGCAAGCGCGTTGAACAGCCGATGCCGTTTGGTAATCGTGGGGTCTGAGTCTGGAACCCGAGCCTGGGCCAAAAGATGAGCGATTTCACTGCCGGTCAGCCCACCACTCGTTGCGCCGAGTACATCGGCTATACCGCGCAGAACCTCGAAGGCAAAGGGCGGAATCAGGTTCTTAGCCACAGCCGTTAGGAGCATCGAGATTGGCCGCGCCGCATGGTTCACCGTTGCGCCAGAGGGTGATTTGGGTTCCGTTGCAGTAGGCAATGTTCGGCAGGGTTTGGAATCGCTTCCACTGGCTCCTGTCATGCTCGCTCTTGAGTACGGTGGTGTCTCCGGATTTGCTGGTGTTCTTCAGTTCAATGTGACCAACCGTGGCGTCACCACGAGAAATAGTTATATCAGGGTTGCCAACCTCGTTGCTTTTCTCGAGTTGTACTGTGATATCGGGATCCAATGCCTCCAGCAGTGTCTTCATGGGAGGCTTGAGGTTATCCTCATGGTCTGTGCAGCTGATCGCATCAACAGCGTTGCTGTAGTTGGTGATGACTGCGGTGTGTTTGCTAATCAAATCAAAGAAGGACAATAGCAGGCTGAGTCGCCCCTAGCCTAGTCTCTCCTGCAATGGTCGGGAGGTTGAGTGTCAGTGGTTAGTTCACTGCAGATATTCGCGGAGTATCTGTCGCAACCGGCCGCTAAAGCGTCGATCTAGCTGGGAGTTTGGTCTAGGATCCGCGCATGAACCATGTTGAATATCTTTCGTAACAGGAGATCCGGGTCGTGAATGGCCGTGTAGTCGTGAATGGCCGTGTAGTGGCACTGTCCGATTACCGGGGAACCCCCCGACTGGGGTCGGCGGTTGAGGCGTTCTTTTCCGACAAACAGCTCTCGGTCAACACCCGCCGAGCGTATCGGCAGGCACTGTCGGCCATCGCTGAGGAGTTGGGGTGGGATCTGCCCCTCGACCAACTCGACTCTCGCAAGCTCCTTGACGTCTTTCAGAAATGCTGGGGGGCGGGGAAACCTGCGACCTGGAACACCCGGTTCACCGCCGTCCGGTCATTCGTCTCTTATTGCCAGCGCAACACCTGGTTGCAAGACGACCCTATGGTTCTGATAGACCGCCGGCGGGCACCCCGAGATCAGACCAAAGCCATCCTCTTCCAAGACCTCGAAGCACTCTGGTCACGCCGGGATGTCAGCCTGCGGGAGAAGAGCCTGTGGAGGATGCTGTACGAGACCGCCGCCCGGGCCGGGGAGATCCTGGCTCTCAATGTGGAGGATTTGGACTTGCCTCGGAAACGGGCGGTGATCTCCGGCAAGGGTGGCCACAAAGAATTCGTGTTCTGGGCCTCGGGCAGCGCGCGTCTTCTCTCCAGGTATTTGGCCGGGCGCCGTCGAGGTCCGGTGTTCCTTACCCACCGGCGACCGAACATCATCCCGGCCCGGGGAGACGAATGCCCACACACCCGTCGGGTACGACTGTCCTATGGACGAGCCTCCACGTTATTCAAGGAAGCTACTGGGGGGTGGACACTGCACCAACTGCGCCACTCATCACTCACCCACCTCGGCGAACAAGGAGCCTCTACCATCCTGCTCCAAGCCAAAAGCCGACACCAAGACCCACGCACACTTGCCATCTACACCAAACCAGGAACCGAAGCAATCGCGGAACTGACATCCACCTTTGACCAACAGCGGTCGCTTCGATGAACCACTATTGAGGGCTTGAATGGCTTCTGCGGGGTTCTCTCTCCCTCGCACTGAGAGTTTTGGTGTCCTAATTCGGAGAAGTTCCGCTCATAAACGACTGAATAGACATCGTGTCACTGATGTCTGGGAAGAGATGCGTGGGGCACCGGGGGCTAATCTACGCCGATCAGTCCAGCAACCGGGAGAGTCTTACGCTGGCGCGCTCTTGACGTGATCGGAGGCCGTGCGTAGTGCAGGTCATCCCCAGGGACTGTAGCTCAAACCATGCATCAGTATCCGCTTTCGTCCCGTACGCACTGCGCGGTGCCCAACCGTAGGTAGCCAAGCTGGGGGTTTGCCAGCGGCCTCTGGAGTGGATTTGGATTGAACCGAGATGCAGGCAGAAGGCGGAGGCCACGCAGTGAGTTTCACCCGCCGTTCGGGCCTGCCAGAATCCATCCTCACATCATGGCCTTAGCACACCCTTACAAATCAACAGTCAGGCGGAAGAAGTGGGCGGCCTCCTGCCAGAGTCGCTCGTTGTGCCCAGCCGGACTTTGCGCGTCTTCGGCAGGATGGGACTGCGAGCAGTGGCTGCTGATCCGACTCTCCAAGCCTGCGGTTGTTATGACCCATTCGTCGTTCACGAGTAGCCTGAGCTTCCCTTGGAGTCGCCGGGGATCGCTCCGTGTCCTATGGCGGGAGTCCATCATCGCTTGGTAGCTCTCCGCTAGCGCTTTGAACACTTCCGTCACTTTAATCTGTGTCGTAGGGATGTCTTCCCGCTGACAAGCATCCAAGAAGCTGTTCCAAGCCACCTGCAGGGTCTCTGGATTAAACCAATAGCTTTTCGCAAAAGGCACTTTTCCGGTTGTCGAGATGGCGGAGAACACTATGTGTTCACTTAGCAGGTCCAGTTCGCCGGGGGCCGGGTACATGACACCAATTTCTACGTATTCGATGCGACTGAGGTGATCAGCATCGACCCAAGTGAGTTTCATCAGTGTCCGGTCGCATCCAGTTCTCAATTCGAGATCGTCAAAGAGGCACAGGTTCTCGGCTCTCTCTAGGAGTTTGGAGGTCGATTCAAAGTCGGGATGTTTCCCGACCTTGTTGATCAGGTCTGACTCCGCCGCCTGACGGTCTGCTGCGATCCGGTCTTGAAGCTCTTGTAGGTTCTCTAGGCGTTCGAGCCTCTCTCTGATTTCGGCTGTGCTCTCGCCTACGATTCGTCTTGCCGTGTCGGTTGCCGCTGTTCCGGCTGCCTCACCAATCTCCCGCACAAATCGAGGCTCTAGAACGAACACGCCTCCGGCCATCATCAATCCTATTCCAGCACTGACTACGGCATCAGGCCACGATGCCTTTCCCATCACTAGGCTTGCCCCTGCTGCGAGTAACCCAGCGACGAAGAATCCGACTCCCCATCTAGTGGCCACTTTCTTTTGCGCGCTGCGGCGGGCCGCCTCATCGTTTGTAGTGGGCGCTGAGCGCTCCTTAACCACCTGTTCCTCCCTTGGCAGGGTCTTTGTCCTCCGTCGAAACATGGGATTCAAAGATTATCACTGTGAGCAAGCTCTCGGTAGAAACTGGAGGGGCGGGTTCCGATTAGCCGACTACAGGGGTTTCCAATGGCAACGGACCCAATATCATGGGGACAGACCAAGCACCTTCGACGCGGTCGACAGGCCGCAGTTTGTCGAGGCCCTTGTCAAAAGCGACCCGAGAGAGACCGCCCCCTGTTTTGCAAATGGGTAATTTCAGCGTAAGAGGCGAACCGCGTGGTGCGGGAGGAGATCCTCGACTCGGTTAATCGGGTTACCTACGATTGATCTCGTGACTTCCTCGGACGGCTTTATCTCCTTGTTGAGCGTATGGATCGTGCGCCGATGGACGGCATCCGCGTTACGCCCGACTTGGTGTCCATCGCCAGGTCGGTGCCGAGCTACCGGCCGTGACGGGCGGTATGGTGAGACGCTTCTCGGCTACTGATCTCAAGGTGTTTCCGGGCGCGCTGGAATCCAATGCCGGGGACGAATTCCATTTGCTGTGGGCAGTCTCACGGTGTTTGGGAATGATCCGACCGGACTCGCATCTTCAACGTGTCGTAATAGAAGGTGTTTCTCCTGTCGACCAGACGGGCGCGCCGAGGCGGGCGTTTCTTGCTGCCGATGTCACCGAGTACTACGGCGGTGAGCATTACGACGAAGCGACTGAGGTGGTTGTATCCCAGCTTAAATACAGCTATCGAAATCCTGACATGAAGTGGACGGCAGCTCGGCTGGCACCAAAGGGACAGGCCCGAGAGAAGACGATTCTGGGCAAGCTAGCAGATACGTTTCTCGAGTTCAAGAGCCAGCACAGACGCAGCAGCGTTCTCGATAAGTTACGAATCCGGCTAATAAGCAACCGACCCGGCCATTTCAAGCTTCTGCGCCTGGTCGAAGAGTGTCAATCGCTTCTTGCATTGCGACCGGCTCCGACTTTGAACCTTACGGTCACTCAGTCGCTCGACGAGACTCTTCGTAGCGAATACCAGGTGCTGTTTGAACGGAGTGGCCTCACACAGCGGCAATTCACCGATTTCATCCGGGTCTTGGATTTCGACTACCTGGGGAGTGCCGATCGCTTTGAACAGGAGAGGCGAATATCCACCACGCTTGGCCAGCATGTCTTGGGCGATGTCGCCAGCGCTGCACGAAGCCTGTATGAGCTGGTTCGAAAACAGGCACTGCCAGAAGCATCCGCGTCTCTCGGAATCGGGCGAGCTAAAGTGCTCTTCCATCTCGGAGTTACAGACGAGTCGCACCTGTTTCCCCTGCCTGCACGAGTTGAGGCACCACAGTTCTTGATCCGGCAGCCAGACCCTGGACGTCTAGCGCAGATGATCGTTGGTGAGGGCACACAACAAGTTGTCGCCCACGGTGACGCTGGAATAGGAAAGTCAACATCGTTGTTACAACTTCAAAATGCGCTGCCGAGCGGCTCCGTAGTCGTGATGTACGACTGTTTTGCCGGAGGTGCATACCTGAGTCCGACAGAGCGCCGCCATCTCCCACATTATGCGGTTAGGCAGCTAGTCAATGAGATCGCCCTGAAGTGTGGGACCCCGCTGGTCCTCCCTGGCTACCCCGACGATCTAATGTTGTGGCGCAAACTGGAGCAGGTCCTCCATGCGGCGGGGAAGTCACTTGAGAAGGATGGCAGTCGTCTGGTGCTTGCGATTGATGCGGCGGACAATGCCGTTTTCGCGTCCCATCAGCGTCCGGACGAGCTGTGTTTCGTCCCGGACTTGTGGAAGCTCGATCTACCCGAAAACGTGCATGTCGTGATGACATGCCGCAGTGCCCAACGGAGCCTTCTTGCTGCGCCCGATGACACCCGAGAGATGGAGCTATTTGGCTTCGACAAAGCAGCGTCGGCCGAACACCTCCGACATTATTTTGCAGACGCTACCAGTGTTGAATGTGAGACATTCCATGCCAACAGCGGCGGGAATCCGCGGATTCAGTCCTACGTGCTGGATCCAAATCGATCGGACCGCCCAATGACACCCGCTGGCTGTGTCAACGAAGCTGCGAAGACGCCTGAAGAGCTGTTTGACGACCTGTTGCAGACTGCCATCCAATCTCGCCTAAATGCCAGCGATTCAAGAGAGTGGCTTGCGGTTCTGATGGCGATGGACCGGCCTGTTCGAGTGGAATCGCTCGCAATGGTCTTGGACGTGGAGGAGGAGGATGTGCACCGGTTTTGCCGTGGTTTAGTCCCGGGGGTCACCTTTGACGAAGACACAGTCGAGTTCCGTGACGAGGATTTCGAAAAGCATGTCCGCTCTTGGCTCACCGAGCCGGAACGCACCGCCGCTCACCGTCGCATCGCCGATTGCTACCTGACACTTAAGGATGATCACAAATGGGCCGCAGAAGCAGTGGCGGGTCACCTGTTCAAAGCAGGGCAGGCAGACCGGTTGATCGCGTTGACACTTGATGACCGAGCACCATCGGCAATTGCAGATCCACTGGCCCGCAATCAAGCCTATCTCAATCGAATCAACCTCTCTCTTCACGTCACATCGTCCGCCCATGGCTCCGATTCTCTCAAGCTCATCGCATTGGCTGCGACCGCTAAACGCACTGATTCGGCCATGTCGGCCCTTATTAAGAACGATCTGGATCTTGCGATGCGACACGCTGACCGGGTTGCGGTGGAACGCGTCTACGAGGCCGAGAGTGATAACGCTTGGAAAGGGCCATTCCACATGCGGGTCGCAGCCAGCGCAGCCCGTGGCGACGACTTAGAAACGGCTAGAAACCAAGTCAAACACACGGAGGCATGGTTGAGTCGACGGTCGGAGCTTGATGGCCGTGGCCGTTCGCGTTGGCGACTCGAGGCGGACGACATCGCATCCTATGCTGAGACGCTCTTCTACATTGGCGGGCCCAACGCAGCAGCGAATGCCGTTCGAAACTGCAGCCCTAAGCGCTTCGCCATAAGGGTCGCTGAGCGTCTCGCTGAGCGCTTGGCGCTCGGCCCTAGTCGAATGGATCTCTCCCGTCTTCTTGAGGAGCAACACTTGCCGCCTGAGGTTGAGGCTCGCCTTCTGGGTGTCCTTTTTCGAAGTGGTGAATCTGTTCCTGCATCTCAGCTTGAGCGGGTCAGCCGCCAACTCATTGAGCGCCCACCCGCAGACCTGGGTGAGCGCAGCGAGTCATGGCCCATTAACCTGATCGAACAAGCCGCGTCGATCATCAACGATGCCCACCTGCTCAATCTCATTGAAGCGTTCCGCCCAGTAACTCCAGATCGGGTTCCAGAAATCGGGTTGGGCGACTGGGAGATACACCTTCAGTACTCGTGTCTCGAGGCGGTGATCAATGACTCCGAAATGGAGGAAGGGGAACTTCTGCCCGGAAGGCTCAAACAATCAGACGAAACCGATCTTGACCAAAGAGATACACATCGGCTTCGAGAAGAACGAAAAAAGCTACTAACGGTATTGAAAGAGAATTTGCCTCTTTATCTTCTTCGCGCTTCTAGCGCGGCCGGTCGACTTACCGCCGATGAGGTGGTGGACCGATCGTTGCGGCTTCTCCGTCCATTCGTTAACCCCTCATCGAACTACCGCAACGATCTGATTCCACGTTTCTACAGGACTGCTAAGGGTGTCATCGAGAGCCTCTGTCTCGCTGATGCCGACCCAGCCGAACCTATTGATCAACTCCTCGCAACCAGACTGGGTGATGCTGCCCCGATAGGAGCCTGGCTTGATGCGGCAGAATTGCTGTTTCGTCGCAGAACCCACATCTCCTCGGGATTGCACCTGGTTAACCGAGCGGTAGGAGAGATCCTGATTACAGAAGGTCTGTTGCAGGAGAAGGTAGATCTGCTAGTCCGATGCGCGGCTCTCGTGGACCCCATCAATGAAACCCTTGCTGGTGACTACTACTCGGCAGCGATCGAAGCATCTTCAGAATTGCGTGAAGAACGCGCTCTCGTGCTAGACCTGATGAACCATCTTGCGGACTCGCTGCCCGAGTCGGATTATTCCCGTGGAATGGCTCCGCGTTTGAGGCAAGCCGTGGAGCACTTTCGTCCATTCATGTATGACCCCGGCCACCTGCCCTGGAGGGAGACATTGGCCACAATCACACATCTGAACACGGACGAAGGGGTACGCACGCTGACGCTTTGGGACGAAACTGGGGATCTGCACCTTGAGAGAGGCGCCGCTCCCGTAGCGAAGAAGCTCTACCGCCGAGGGACGGTAGATGTCGTAGAAGCCCTCCAGCTGCTGTGGCTAACGGACGAGTCAATGGGCTGCGCGGAGGATGCCCTCGAAATCCTGGATCGCGCTACAGAGGACGGGACAAGCAGGCTGGAACTCCGTTCAGCGGTCGCTTGGTTAGGGGAACGCATCGCTCGGCACCTCACCCTCGAAGCCCGTCTCGCCGACGCCAACACTCTTGCTAAGTGGATCGTGAAGAACGAATTCGAGAGCGCCCCTTGGGCGACCGACATTCTTGCCATTCAGCGAACCTCCCAAGATCTCCCAAGCAAAAGCGAACAACACTTCCAAGATCGATTTGGGGAGGATGGATCGGCCCAGAGTCGACACGATCGGACTACCAGCCTGATAGCGCTCGGGTCCTCTGACAAGCCAGCCGAATTGGTGAGCCGGCTGGAACAGTTGGCTGAGGAGAGAGCTTCCAGCACTCAGGTAGGCCAGTACCTGAGCGTGTTCGGCGCCAGCACCTCACCCGACATGAGACTCCAAGCCATGGATGCAATCTCCCAACTGCAGCCATACAGCCGATCTTGGACATCGCACTCCCACGCGATCCTGAAGGGCCTTGTGGAATGGATATCGAATTGGAACACCGCAAGCAGCGTTCGCAACTGGACTAACCGGCACCTCCGCAGCTTCTTCTTAGAGCGGTTCCCCGCCATTGTGGGCTACGGCTACGGGGGAGGAACGACTCTGGACGACTACCTCGCGACCGAAACGTTCACTGATCCCGTGGAGCTGGTGTTAGAAGCGACTGGCCGCCACATTCACAGCCTCAGCCCAGAGCAACTTATTCTCATCGCCCAGAGGCTGTCAGACCATCTACCTAAACAAGACCTCCTTCCTGACCTTAAGTGGTTATTGGACGACCTGCTCGGAGACACCGGGAAACCAACTGTTCTACCTTCTGAAAGCGGGGGCAAAAACCTCCTGCCAGATCTCGCATGGGCGTTGCTGGGGCACCCAGACAAGCTCGTCCGATGGCGCGCAGCGCACTTCGTTCTCGACCAGTCCAAAAGGCCCGGCACCTTCGTAGACGGTCTGATGACAAACTTCGACGATCGAACTGGTCTCGGCCACTACGCACAAACTTCAACGTTTCTGTGGATGTCAGCCCAGGTCTGGGCACTCCTTTCTTTCAGGCGCATAGCTGTCGACATACCGAGCGCTGTGACCCGACTCATCCCGCGGCTCAAAGAAATAGCAACGAGCACTCAATGGCCACACGCACTCCTGCGGGAGATTGCCCGGCGCACGCTTCTGGAACTCCCCTCGGAAACAAGTGTCCCAGCAGCCACAAACCACAACGCGATCGCATTCGCGAACCAACCGGCGTCCTGTTGGATCAATCGACGCCCTTCTTTGCATCGCGAACAGGGGCGAGAGGGTGACGTGCGATTCCGGTTCAATCGGATGGACACTGTTCCGTATTGGTTCGCTCCCCTAGGTGGAGTCTTCGGAGTCGCTGTTAGCCAAGTTGAGACCCTGGCAGAGGGTTGGGTCGTCGATCACCTCGGTTACGACCAACGCACAGTGCAGGAAGACCGTCCACAGCTATCAAGCCGCTATAGCCACGGGTCCTCCTACAACGATCACGGGTCCCACCCGCGAATCGAGAACCTGCGGACATACCTTGAGTGGCATGCCATGTTCCTTGTGGCCGGTGAACTGGCGGACTCGGGCACTCCTACCGTTGTCCATGACTACGAGCCCCCAGCAGACCCGTGGAGCGAATGGCTCACCGGTTCTCTCAATCTGACCGACGGATCATGGATATCCGACCACCGCGGCGCAGTACCCTCTTGCCGTTATCGACATGCCATAAACCCGGGCCAGGAAACATGGCGGCACGTATCGAACGCTGACTTCGACCGCGAAGTACTCGTAGGCAATACTCTCGTAGTGAGCGCGTTCATCGAAAACTCCCACGGGAGCGTCTATGAAAACGTCATCCTGGACTCAGCGCTGGTCTGCCCGGAGTCTGCTGAAGCGTTGCTCGCCAGTCTTCAAGACACGCCATCTTCATTCTCCAGACCCTTGCCATCGGAGGGCGACCTTCATGACCGGGAAATCAACCAACCAGGATTTCAACTCATAGGCTGGCTAGCAAACGAGAGTCACGACCACACCCACCTAGAGGACCACAACCCACTTCGTAGAATCACGCTTCGCACAATCCAGCCAGGTAGAGACTTTCGTAAAACCCTCCCACACACTCACACAGCCAAGGAATGGAGAACAATCGTCCACACCCGCCCAGGCCCTGTAACCCTCCTCAGATGGAGCGACCAGCCTATCAACTGGCCCGCACACTCTCGTCCCCGCTACACAGAAGGACAGCAAACGCTCGTCCGGATTCGGGAATTAATGGCCTTCCTCTCCGCCGTTGGCAAGGAAATCATTCTCACAGTGAACATCTCGCGACACTTCGACTCCCACATTCGACGGATCAGCGACAACGAACAGGAAGAACGCTATGACTCAGGAACAGCCCGAACATACATACTCAGGCGAGATGGAACCCTCTCCGACGGAATGGGCCGACATTTCCAAACTGGGACTGGCGATAGTCTCCCAACTGAGACTTGACGAACACAACACGCTCGGTCGTTGGATGTCATATCGGCTGGCGGAACTTCTCCACAAAGGCGACGCGGACGACTACGACAAAGACGCCGCTACAGATCTTGTCTTGCGACTGTGGCAACTGCGATCGAACTGGCCCAACGGATGGCCACCCGCCGCGGTCGCAAGACAACTCGCATGGCTATTTCCTCCCCAGCGGCACCCGTCGCATAAACCCGCTGATAGAAAAGACCGACTGATGCGCACCGTCACCGAGGAACTAACAATGGAATACCGGTTCTGGCTCAGGCTCGCTTCCCACCACGGCATAGACCTCACCCCGGAAGAAGCCACAATCCTAGCGGTCGAGCCAACAGCCACGAGAGACATCATGCAATGGATCATGGAACTCAACGACCAACAGGAGACCAACCTAACGGCGGCCTACGCGCAGGAGCAACTGGAATCAATCCTTCAAACCCGACTCTCCCTATTACAAACCGTCCTAGAATCCAACGAATAGCCCGTCTCCAATGATGAGACGGACCTCCGAGTCTCGTAAGTCGAGCGTCTTTCAAGCGGCAATCCTCGTGCCGCCCCAACTCGGTCAATAGCGCAGTCCGCTTACGAAGGATATTGAGGCTTCGCGATATGTTGGGATTCGGGTAGGGAGGGGGTCCTTGTTTAGGGGTTGAGGCCTCGCTGGAATAGGTGGTGTAAATCTGCCTATCCAGGAGGCCTCAATGAGTTTCGATGTTATGAGGGTGCGGTTGCACCTGCGTGGTGTTGGTGTGACCGGTGTGGTGGTGGACACCCCCGCAGAGTTGGTGGTGGAGGTGATGTCCACCAGGAAGTTGTCATCGTGTCCGTTTTGTGGGCGTTCTTGCCGGCGGGTTCATGACCGTCGCCGGAGGGAGATCCGTGATCTGGAGCACGGCGGCCGCCCGACGGTGCTGTTATGGACCCAGCGGCGGTTCGTGTGCAACCATTGTGGAAAGCGTCATATGGAAACCCATCCCCAGTTCGAGGGTGGTCTCACTCGCCGGTTGGCGCGCAGGCTGGTCCAAGACGCTCAGGTGATGCCGATCAGTGCGGTGTCCCGCCGCCACCGTGTGGGGTGGCATCTGGTCATGGGACTGCTCTGTGACTGGTCGGGACTGGTCCAAGATCATCGTCGCAAACAGTCCTGTCGGGTGTTGTTGATTGATGAGACCTCGATCCGCAAACGGCATCGTTATGTGACCGTGATCCTCAACGGTGACACCGGAGAGCTGTTGGACATGATCCAAGGACGCTCCAAAGCTGCTCTGAGCAGGTTTTTCATCGCGCAAGGACCCCGATGGTGCCAGAACGTGAATACCGTGGTCACCGACGGTTCCCACTCCTACCGCGCAGCTATTCATCGTTATCTTCCCCGAGCCCGTCACGTCCTGGACCGCTTCCACGCCGCCCGATGGTTCACCCAAGGACTGACCCTGGTACGCCGGGAACTGCAACGCCGCCAACCCCCAGGAGTGAAACCGGCCTACGAACCGGACCTGTTCAGAGCCCGGTTTTGTCTGCTGAAACGAAACGACCATCTCACCCCTGCAGACCAACGACGTCTCCAGCGTTTGTTCGCTGCTCATCCCCGTCTCAAAGTGGCCTGGGACGCCTTACAGGAGCTCTACGGCCTGTACGAGGCCAACGATCTCCAAGGCGCCCTGGAAGCCCTCGACCGTTTCGGGGACCTCTACAACAGCGGACAGATTCCCGAGTACCACGACACCGTGGACACCATCCTCAACTGGGCCGACGAAATCCTGAACTGGCACCACAGCCGCCGTTCCAATGGACCCCTCGAAGGCATCAACAACCTAATCCAAACCCTCCGCAGAACCGCCCACGGCTTCACAAACCCCCAAAACTACGCCGCCCGAGGACTCCTCCTAACATGAACCCCACCACCAACCAGCCAGACCACAATCCCACGAATTCGCGAAGGGCCACAAAGTCGAAGCCATCCAACTGCTCACCTAAAGATCACGAGGCTGCGCGCTTTCGTGGGATCGGCGGGAGGTTGAAATCCTTGGTTTAGGGGTTGAGGCCTGGCGGGGACTGGGGGAGGCATGGCATGGTACCCCACCACCCCAACATATCGCGAAGCCTCACAGAGTGAGTGGGTAGCAGATAGCGCAAGGTTTTAACTGGTCCGTTCAGCGGAGTGTCACAGGGCCAGCCAAGACTAGAGGCAATGCAAAACCTAAACGGAGGGCTGGCGGCGTAGCGGAAATGTGATCAGCAGATGTCCATGATTTTGTCGTAGGACACCCAGTATCCACCGGACCAATCGTAGATTCCGTCAATGGATCTGTCTTCCTTCATTCTGCGCATCTCAGCGTAGGAGATGGTTTCCCAGTTGTCGGCGCAGGCCTTCTCCCGGGCGGTTAACTCGGTGGTAGTTCCTCCGCCTCCTCCGCCACATCCGGTAGTTACCCCCAGAGATAAAGCAACTACTGCCAACAATGCCTTTCTCGTTATTTTCATAGTTTCTCTGGCCCTTCGTCTTGGCGGGATTTGGTTGCTGGAGTGGGTGCTTGAAGTCATGTTAGTTGATTCCAATGATGGCGATCTTCGAAATCTCTCAGGATTGATCACCGAGATCCCCACTCTAGACACCGGCGTAGGCTGCAAGCACCGCCAATCTATATGGAAGCATACAGCTAGGGAACACAGGAGTTGCATCTGGGATGTACGACACCCGGGTCGCCAACTGGACCAAGAGCATGCCCTTTGATCACGTTTTTAGGTAGCGAGCCCACTTTTCCATGATCGGTCGTCGTGCTTCGAGGAGGTCGCTTCTGGCGTAGGCGCCTTCTACGCCTCCCACGATGTGTGCCAGTGCTGCCTCGGCTATCTCGCGTGGCACTCCGGAGTCTCTACACCAGTCACGGAAGGATGATCGCATCCCGTGTGGAACGGCATCGATCCCATTTTCGCGAACCAGTTTGGAGATCGTTGAGTTGGATAGTGGCTTTCCTGTGGGTGATGGGAATACCAGCCCGGTTGTGTCTGTGAGGTGGGCAGCATTGTTGATGATGTTCCGTGCCGGCTTGCATAGGGGTACCCGATGGGGGCGACCGGTTTTGGTTCGTTCGCCGGGTATTTCCCATGTGTCTGTGGTGAGGTCGATCTCGTTCCACGTGGCGTTTCGGACTTCGCCGCTTCTGGTTGCTGTGAGAGTAAGGATTTTGAACGCGGCGATGGTTGCCCAATGGGCGTTTGACGCTTCGACGGTTTTGATGGCAGCGCCGACGTTGCTGTGGTGCAGGGCGCGCATGTGGTTGCGGCGGGTGCTGTTTTTGCCTAACCCTGCGAGAATGGCCGCGCTGGGATCCGACTCTAAGAAACCCTCCGCGATCGCCCATTTCATGATGGCTCCGATTCGCTGCTGGACTCTTCGGGCTGTTTCGGGTTTGCTGTGCCACATGGGCGAGAGGCATTTCATGATGTCTTTGCTGGTGATCTCGTTGACCTGTTTGCGTCCGATGTGGGGGAACACATAGGTTTGCAGGCTCGATTCCCAGATGTTTTGGCTTCGGCTTCCCGGTCGCCATTTGCCGGAGTGCAGTTCGATCACTTTGGCGGCTGCTTGTTGGAAGGTGGGTGTTCGGCCTGATCGGGGGTTGTGGCCTTCCTCGACGGACTGGCGGTTCCTGAGGGCTCGCCTTCGGGCTTCGGCGAGGGTTACGGCGGGGTAGCTGCCTAGTCCCAGGTTGGTCTCCCGCCCGTGGATACGGATTCGTTGGCTCCAAGTCTTTGAGAACCGCCCCCCGATTTTGGTGAATCTGACTAGTAGACTCAGCCCATGGCCGCCTCTGCCGTCTCCGTATCGTCCTGTTTGTCGGACCGTCTTGACGAAGGAGGCCGACAGGGTTTTGGGTCTTTTCACGGGTTGTGTTTCCAATTGTTTCCTCTTTGGCTATCCGGGCGATTATCAGTTGCTATCAGTGTAGGGGTGGGATCCCGATGGTCGTCAGTGGAACACCGTGAGAGGGCTAATCTGTGGCGTGACCTGGGATGATAGGGATCTCATAGGTTTTCGCTGGCATTCCGTGTAAGAGGGACGTTTTTTACCCGCACCTCCACTAGGGTCACTAGGCGAATAATCGCCCGGTGAGTAGGCCATTTAGCCGGAAAACTGCTGCTTTTGGGTGGTTTCAGGTGTTTTGGCCGTTTCGGGGGGTGTCCGAGGCCGCTTTGGGGCTGTGTTGACGTGTCCCGGGGGTAGTGGTTCACTTTGGAGGGTGAAGCCGCCGGTCGGAGGGTCAAACTGAACCATGCGTGTTATATGTTGGGGGTGTGGCAGTGCCGGTGGGGATGGCTCCAACTGACCCTGCCCCTTGCCCCTGGGGGTGTGGTGGCTTTGGTAGTGAGTGCCTCCCCACCGGTTGCCGGCCCGGTGTTGTCGCTTGATAGGAGCGTGATTTGTATCTGCCCCCTGTGGGGGTGTTGTTTCGACGCATGGATTGGCTCCACCGAGGCTTCTGCCGCTCCCAAAACCCCTCAGAATTGGAGAATTGAACCATGTTCGTTATCGGCATGCGACTCGCACAAGGATACCCTTTCTGCCTGTTTGGTAGACCACCTGGGCACCGCCCTGGAGTACCGGACCATCGCTAACACCCCTACTGGTCACCGTCAACTCATAGATTGGGCTCACACCACCAACGCCGCCAGGGTAGCGGTCGAGGGGTCCGGTACTTTCGGTCGCCCAGCCGCGGTCGCCGCTATGGCTGCCGGTCTGGACATCCGGGAGGTTCCACCGCAGCTGACCGCCCGCCTTCGGCGCCGGGGCCGCACCCAGACCAAAACCGACCAGGTCGACGCTTGGGTGATCGCCAGGGTCGCTCTCGGAGACAACACGCTCGCCCCGCTGACGTTTTGGGAGGACACCGAAGACCTGCGTGTGCTGGTCTCATACCGCCGTGAACTGGTAGAAGACCGCACCGCCGGGGCCAACCGGCTCCACGCCGACCTGGGGAAACTCCGACCCGGCTACCACCAGAACATTCCCTGCCTCACCACCCGCCAGAGCCTCGACCAAGCCATGAAACTGTTGTGGCGGGACACCACCCCCCACGCTCGAGTCGCCAAACAACGCATCCGAAGACTGCGACAACTGGACACCGCGATCAAAGAGCTCACCACCGAGATCGCAGAACTGGTCACCCAGTCCGGAACCCGGCTACTAGACCTTCACGGGGTGGGTGTGCTGGTCGCCGCCACCATCCTATCCGAGGTAGGCAACCCCCGCCGGTATGCGACCAAAGACAAGTTCGCCACGGCCAACGGCACCGCACCCATCGAAGCCAGCAGCGGACGAGTAGTCAGACACCGACTCAACCGCGGTGGGAACCGCCAAATCAACCGGGCCATCCACACCGCCGCTTTGATCCAGATCGCCCGCAAAGACAGCGAAGGCCGCCGCTACTACCAAAAACTCATCACCCGAGGAAAGACCCACAGAGACACCATACGCGTCCTCAAAAGACGAATCTCAGACCGCATCTGGACCCACCTCCAACCACCAAAACCAACCCCGATTTTGACATAGGAGCTCACTACCCACTTCGGGTTCCCCGCGTCCAAGCGCCCTCCTTCACTGCCCTTGGCGTTTCTGATTCCTCCCAGCCTCCCCTTCGGAGTCTTTGTGCTTTATGGCATCTGTGTGCTAACGATTTAGTGGCGGACACTCTGATTTTCTCAGCTTTTCCCTGGTCTTGGGGGTTGCGACCGTTTCGGAGGGAGCTCTGGGCTGGTCGGGGGCCATGTTGTGGTTGCCCGGTGTCAGATTTGGGAATGTCCATGATCGCCTTCAGCCGGGGCTTCAACCCCGGCGAAACCCGTTCCCCCCCGTCGTTGACGGCGTTGTCTCTGGTACCAGCAGGATGAAGCCCCGGACACGATGGGGGAGCGGTTGCGTTTCCTCCGATGAAATCTGTTTGTTATCTCTACTAAGGGAGGTCCTGGGATGGCTGAGGTTATTGGTCTACCGGCTCGGGTGCCGGGGCGGGCTGTTGAACGGTTCCTGGCCGCTGAGCTACTGTCCCCGGACGCTCGACGCAGCCACCCGTACTGCCTGGGCGCCGGTACTGCGATGTTCCCGCATGGCCTGCTGACCCCTCTAGGGCGGGCTGAGTGGGTCTCCCGGCCCGTCAGGTGATCGCGGGGGCAGGACGTCAGTTCGCAACGATCCGACGACCGGCGCGAGCCTTACCCCGACGCCCAGAGTGGTTCTTAGGCCGCTTGGTCGGCCGGTCGACCGGGCCAGCGTGATCGCCGCCACTCCCACACCACTCCCCGGTTGCACGCCAGAACTCGTAGTGGAGCAGCCACTCACACGTCCAAGGCAGGATCGTGGTAGCGATTCGATCGCCATGTGCCCACTGGCCCGGTTTGTAGAGACAGAGGCTGCCGTCCTGATAGCTGTGGGGTAGGTGGCCGTCGGCATCAACAATCAGCTCGGGATGACGTACGATGACGTGAGGATGCTTCGGCGGCGCGTATCGCAGACCCACGAGATATGGGTTGCTGATCTCACTCGGCTGGACTTCTCCAGTCCATCGCAGCGTTCCAGCCTTCAGCGTCGTAGTCCCGTGGGGATAGTGCCTACCAAGCAGCGTTTTCTCGCGGAAGAGTTCGGCTAGGCGTCTACTGGCCATGGAAGTCGTGGCGGGGAATCTCGGTGCCACGCCCATGCGTCAGCCTCCCGCGCGGGGTGACGGCGAGGGCGCCACTTGCTGTGGCGGAGGAAAGTCTCGTCGCTACGCGCTTGGCTCCCGCTTGCACCGACACACTTCCAAGTGCGGTGCCGAGTGAACGAACCGCTTGATCAACGCCAGCGCTATCGATCCACTGGTCGGCATCGGCGGTCAGGGCCTGGGCCCACCGATCAAAGTGCGCTTTACGGGCCGGATTGGTGTTCCACTTGTCTGCAAAGTTCTCCTCCTCGTGGGCTGGGTTCGGAACCCAGAACTCGCGGTTGCGCCGTTCGATATGGGAGGGGAGGTTGTATGCGATCTTCCGGTACGCCTCGTATAGGTCGCTCTGGCCGCTGTATGCGTGAGTCGCCAGAGTCGTGATGAGAATGGAGGCGGGCTTGTCTCGGGGCTGGTTGTGGAAGAACGTGTCGCGGTGCAGCTTGAGCAGCTGGACAACACGCTGCAGCGTGGTCCGGACCAGCCACCGGGGAACGTCTTCGACATCTCGGCTGAGGATCGTGGCCAGTTGGGCTCTACCGATCTCAACGGCGTCTCCCATGGATCTCCAGAACCAGTCGGCGTATCCGATCGGGTTACTGTGTTGCCACTGGTACATCTCACGATCGGAGAGCAGGATGGCAGTGTCGTCGCCGTCGGGATCCGGTATGACCGGTAGCACGTCCATGTGGAACTTGTCGTCCGCATAGACAAGTGTCCAGCAGCGGCCTTTCTCCTCCAGCTCCGGTTTACCGTTCTCGTCTCCGCGAGCGGCGATGTAGGCCCGCAGCAGCTTCTCCGCTTGACCGCGGAGTTCCTTTTGGGTGATCGACTCCTTGGCCAGAGACCGGAGGAAGACAAGGTCGATATCGAAGTCGCTGCTGTTGGTTGGCCGCACGACCGTTCCCAGCCGGAACGAGCCCTGTGGGTACACATCGGGATCGCCGATGCCTTGCGCCACGAGCCACCGACCGAGGTCTTCGTATCGACAAACTGCAAGTTCGTACTGCTCGGCTGAGATGTCGAGCACCTCGACCGAGGCGCCGAGCAGTTGCGATATTAACCGAAGGTCGTCATTGGCCATGGGAGTGCTCCTTGCAATAGAGGGGGTTGTGCGGCATTTCAATTGACCTCCATGACTGGTTGGTACTGATCGTTCACGCGGTCGTAGAGAATCAGATGGGGGTGGATCTCGGTGTTTGCCACCCGTCCCAGGGCGACGAACACCGAGAGCGGAGCAGCTCCGAGGACGTGTAGGCGGCGAGCTGTTTTGCAGTGCTGCTCGATGTCGGCAAGAACGTCTCGCAGAGCACGCTCGGCGGACTTGAGAGCTGCTGGAGAATCGACGACATCGGGATGAGCGTTGTAATCGCTGGCGGGCGTGATGCGATAGAGCCGGCAGTGCTTGAGAGCCCTAGGCACTTCGTCAGTATGGACGGCCGCTGACATTGACAGGACGAGCACAGCATCGGAGTCGGGGGTCCCTTCGGCGACGATCTGGACGGAGAACCGATGTCCCGAGGGATGGTCGGGCCAGGCCCACGACTCCGTCGCACGGTGCCGCTGGTAAATGTCCACGTCGAGCTTGTCCCCCAGGCGCGCGCCGAGATAGACCAGCGAAGGCCAGCGGGCGAGCGCGAACACGCTCACGTGCCGGAGGCTTCCGTCCTCGACGGCCGGTGCTACTTGGCGCTCGAAGACTCGATCGATCGACTCACGGCAGGCGTCGTAGTATTCGCGGCTGCCTATGTGGGGTGACGGCACCCGTCTCAGGTCGATCTCGATGCCCGCAGCGTCGTAGTTCAACCAGAAACGGGCGCAGCGCCCCTGGGCGAGGACTGCGGAGGCAGCAACGAACCGATCAAGGGCGACATTGCTGTTGCCGATAGTTCCCTGCACCCGGAGCACCGTCGTGTCCTGGCCAGGAGGCACAGAGAGAATCCGGGCAATGCGGTCCTCATGCCGCTGCTTTGCTTCCCGCAGTCGCTCGACCGTGAATGTGCTGATGTTGGGTGGAGTATCGATCTCCCCATGGCAAGAGCGACAAAGCAGCAGCAGGTTCTCGGGGTCGTCCCGCAGAGCCATTGGAAGGTCGTGCTCTCCCCTCGGCGATCCGGTGCTAGTGGAGCGTCCGACGATATGGGCGCGTTCACCCAGATAGACCGGCTGCTGGGTAAACTCGGAGGTGAGCAACTCGCCGTAGCAGAGCACGCAGCGGCCACCGCTGCGGACAAGCAGCTGACGGGTTGTTGACTCTGACATCATGTTCTGTCCATCTTGGTAAGGGGGTGTGACACCGAACACGACCACCATGCTGACGAGGGTGGATAACTACGCGTAGCGGTTCCTGCCGCACGTGTCCCCGTACGGGCGGGCATGCTCAGTGCCGCCTGTCCTTGGGCGGATGAGAGTCATTGCCAGGTGGAACGGTGTCGCTGTCGCGGATGGTGCCATCAGGCCGATGGATGACCACCTCCCCCCCACCCAGGTTGCCTACGATCTCCTTGGCTCGCCTTTCGGCCTCAGCCTGGGTACGGGTGTGCGCCGACGAGCGTTGGGCGCCGGGCGCCTTGACGTCCCACCCTCCGTCGGGGTTGGGCACTACGTGACGGTTGCTTGGCTTACTCATGGTGAACCCCCCGGTTCGTGGTCGGATATCGGGCCTCGGTCTTTCGGGCGAACGGCCACGACGGTTTACATCGGAACTTCTGCCTCAGAGTTGTCGATGGAGCGCCCCTCCCGCCAGCCATTCGGCCGCTACGGACGCTTCCCCCCTCACCAGATCACTAAGCAAGCAAGTTTACCAGCAATCCGTATCACAAGGATGTAATTCGTTGCACACCCCTCCGCTGGTAGAGCCGCACCACTCCATGCGCTTACGGCTGATATTGGGATAGTATCCGTCGTCGAGGAGAACCCGCCGGGTGGGGAGGATCTAAAGGAGGAAGAGGGTTATGAGACCGTGTAATTACCCTGGTAGATCAGGGAAATTCGCCCGGTTGCCCCACATCCTGTCCCACAGTTGCCTGGGTGAAACCCGATGGTGTCATGCATCATTCGGACAGGGGCAGTCAACTCAATATAGCTCCACCGCGTTCGGGAACCGATGCCACCAAGCCGGGATAATCCCCTCCATGGGCCGCCGAGGAAACGCGTATGACAATGCCGTGGCCGAGTCGTTCTTCGCCACCCTGGAAACCGAACTCCTCAACCGACACACCTACCACACCCGCACACAAGCACGCACCGCCGTCTTCGACTTCATAGAAGGCTTCTACAACCCCACCCGACGGCACTCCACCCTCGTGTACCAATCACCCACCAGCTACGAAAGGAACCCCCTAACCACCCACTGAACCCTCAAACCGAAAACCGTCCACAAAAACGGGGCAACTCCACTACAGCTCAGGACCGCCCTCTTTACAAAGAACCACCCAAGGGGTTCATGGGAGGACTATCCATGGATAAACAGCACGAGCGACCCGGGGGAATCCAAGACCCCCCTCTGTACTTCCAACCCTCTATAGGTGACCACCACCACTCGCCGCCACACGAGCATCCTTCGTCGGTGCTTGTTCACTACAGAATCGGGTCCAGGTTCGGCGCTGAACCTGTCCAGCAGTTTGTGCAAGCCTTGGACAAACTCGCTCATCCCGAACCCGCCTTGATGCGAGCGGGTCAGCCGTCTGGGCCGCTCAGCAGGGCGAGTTCCTCCGGGGTGAGGCAACCGAGCATCGCTGCGACCATCTCTTGTTCTGCTTGCTCGTCGATGTCGGCTCCCTGAGGGAGCGTCTCGTTGATGGCATCGACTTGTGCCGCCACACACGCGGCGCTCTCGGGCGAGACCCCTGTCGCTACCAACTGCGCTGCGGTCAGCCTCCCAGCTGCGCTGGTTGGCTGGTCGTCTAGGCCCGGGAACCCGTCGTCGATGCCAGGCACGCAATCCGGTGGAATCAGCAGGTTGTAGACGGCGATGAGATCCCCGCCGAACAACGCTATGTCTGCTGTGAGCCTGTCCGTGTCGATGTCGGTGGTCGCTGCCTGTGCGCATTCCAGCACAGCCGGTGGAGCGTCGCCGGTGCCCAGCATCGAGCTCAAGACGATCTGGGACCACGGCAGGCACTCGACCACACCGTCAAGGATCCGGTCTCGTTCAAGGTCTGATACCAGACCGACGGGGAAGATTGAATCCGACAGTCCGTTGAGGGCCGCGAGGACCGGCTCGAGCCGGTCCTGGTCGAGAGCCGCTGCTGACGCTTCGGCCACACAGGCGATCTGGTCGTCGGTGACACCTTCGGGTCTGTCCACCGACAGGAGCGCCGCTACGCCGCTCTCGACTTCAGCGCGCAGCTCCAGCCCGGCAGCGGCAGTGGTAGCTGGGGCGGCAGTGGTAGCTGGGGCGGCAGTGGTAGCTGGGGCGGCCTGCTCTGGCTCAGCAGCGCTCGGCTGCGGATCCGCGGCGGTGCCGCAAGCGGAGACCGTCAACATTAAAACGGCGGCAATAGCGGGGAAAATACGATACATGTAGAGGACCCTACCTCAGGTTGTTCCGGCTTGGTGGACATTCTGATGGTGGCCGGGATGCTTCTATGATTTGCAAATCGCTTTTCGGGTTTGGGGGGCGGACTGGTACACCAAACGTGCCCTGTGGCGGTGGAAACCAACCAAAACCTCAATAACGGCGGCATTCAATTCCTCTGCCCGCAAGGCGCCGGAACGGTTGACACAAGCGCCAAAACCCGCAGACCCCAGACCACACACAGCGACGGGCCTTTCCGTTCCATCGAAGACGAATACTGCTGTCTTGGTTTAGCCAGTGTCAGCCTGGCACTACTGGATTCCTTCCAACGCATCCCCTACGGCACCCTCGCCTGGAAACAGAGCTACGGCCGTCGCAACATCGTCGAGAAATCCAACGCCATGCTCAAAGACAAAGGCGGATTGGATGCGGGCTGGTGCAGAGCTTTCGGTATCGCCGCTCAAACCATCGGAGGGTTGGCCCTGGCAATAGTCCACAACCTAAAGGAACTCAAAAGGGAACTCAAACGCCTCCTCAGCCGCCAAAAGCGCAACGGCACCGTCTCCGAGCCTTCGCACAACGGAACAGGCACCCCCTCCACCGAAGAAAGCCCTTCCAACACCCTGTCAACCCGAGGCCCGCCCTAAAAGACAACCCGCTCACTCAGTAGCGCCGACAGTAACCCCTACTGTCGGCTTTAGCGCGCCCGGGGAAGCAAACCAGGTGCCCCCAACACCACGACAAACCCCCGGAACACGTCAACACAGACCCAAAGCGGCCCCAGACACCCCCCGAAACGGCCAAAACACCTGAAACCACCCAAAAGCAGCAGTTTTTCGGCTAATTGGCCTACTCACCGGGCGATTATTCGCCTAGTGACCCTAGTGGGCTGTCGGCGACCACCCCTGACCTGAACCTTAACAAGGGTCTCCGAGAGGGCTCCACATTTGAAAGGGGTGGTGCTCCACATTTGGACAAGTGGGTAGTTCGGGTTTCAGACTTTTAGTTTTACCTCCCGTGCTGGCCCACTACCGATTGCTTGTGGAGGATGAGTTCGTGAGCGTGACCGTTGGGCTTTCACAGTTAATAGTTCTCGGAAAGGCGAAGTTCTTGCATTTTGTATTTCTTGGGGCCGATACTGTATCCGGTTTTTTCCGGCAACCCCGGGCTACGGACCAGGAGTTCCCTGCGATTCGGCGCCGACCAGGTTGCCGAATCTGTGCAGCGTGCGGCTGATGGCTTGCTCCCTCAGATAATTGAATAGTTCCACCCGGCCACTGGCAGTTACCGGGCCGTCCGCCAAGTGGACACCGGCCTGATTGGCAGCTTCTCGCAATCGGGTCGGGACCTGGCCCAGCACCCGGATTCGCTCCGCCCCCAGATCACCCAGCCGGTCACAGAAAGCCTGGTCATCCTCTTCATCAATAACCGAGACCCGGTAGGGAACCCCGCAGCGGTCCGCCGCCGCCCGCACCCTGGCCAACTCGATCTCCGATGCTCCCCTTCCGGCGCGGATCACAACCCGCCGAAGCGGACGGTAGCGCAGGAAGTTGGCCTCGCAGAACAGGCCGGTTGGATCATGGGACCGGCTGAATTCACGCCTCCACCAGTGCTCGTCGCTGGCCTCCGCCTCACCCAGAAAATCGCCGGTGGAACCAGGATGCCAGGTACCCAATTGGCGGACATAGTTGGGTCCCCCCGCTTTGGCGCCCGGCCCGACATTCGACTTCTTCCAGCCGCCGAAAGGCTGCCTCTGCACCACCGCTCCGGTAGTTACCCGGTTCACGTAAGCATTGCCCACTTCCACTTGCTCCAGCCAGGTTTCCACCTCGTCCGGATCAAGGGTGTGGATTCCTCCCGTCAATCCATACGGAATGGAGTTCTGTATCTCGATTGCCGCTTGGAGAGTCGGCGCCTCCATCACCCCCAGCACCGGACCGAAGCATTCGGTGCGGAAGAACCACGATCCCGGCCTCACTCCCAGGCGGACCCCGGGCGTCCACAGCATGCCGGCCTCGTCTCTTCGTTCTGGCGAAACCAGCCACTCCTCGCCCGGTCCGAGTTCGGTCAACCCGCTCAGGAGCTTCCCTGCCGCCGGGGATATGACCGGTCCCATGGTGGTCCCCAACTCGGTGGCCGGACCTACCACCAGGCTCCGTACTGCATCGACCAGTTGGCGTTGAAAACGCTTCGACCGGTTCACCCTACCGACGCAGATCGCCAAGGACGCCGCCGAGCACTTCTGTCCGGAGTGCCCGAACGCCGATGCGACCAGGTCCCGGACCGCCTGATCAAGATCGGCATGCGCAGTGATAATCAGGGCGTTCTTGCCCGATGTCTCCGCGAACAGCTTCAGGTCGGGCTTCCATGATTGAAACAGCCCGGCGGTCTCCGCCGAGCCGGTGAGGATCACGCCGTCCACCGACATGATCAGGCGCTTGCTCACCTCGCCTTCGTGAATGCGCAGGAACTGCAAGGCCTCCCGAGGCACTCCGGCGGCCCAAGCGCATTCGGCGAGAATCTCAGCACAGCGCGGGGTCAAGCCCGACGGCTTGAGCAACACCGAGTTTCCCGCCGCCAGTGCCGCGAAAGCGCCTCCCGCCGGGATCGCCACCGGGAAGTTCCACGGAGTGATCACCGCCACCACCCCCAGAGGTCGGAAGTCGGCCGGTTCGTCGGATGTGAGTTCGGTGGCCCGGTCGCCGTAGTAACTAGCGAAATCGATGGCCTCCGAAACCTCCGGATCCGCCTGGGCGAAGGTCTTGCCACCCTCGTGCACCATGGCGCTGATCAACTCTCCTCGCCGCCGGGCCAGTTGATCAGCCGTGCGGTGCAACAGCAGTCGACGCCTGCCCGCAGGCATCGCCGCCCAGTTCGACTTTCGGGCCCTAGTCAAGATTCTCTCCAGTTCGGCCTCCGACTCCAACGCCGAAGTGGTGGGACCCGTACACCCGCTCTCCACAACCCGGCGAGCCCAGGCTCGGTTGACCGCCAATGAGGCATCGGTGTCAGGCTCATTATGGAAGTCACCATCATCGCTTCGAAGTGGGCGGCGCCTGGTCCGCCGAGGCCGATCGGACACCTCGAAACGTTCGGCCACCGAATCTCGGAAAGCCCGGGCTTGCATTTCGAATTCCGGAGAATCCGGCGCCAGGCTGAACAGGACCCGCAGGAAGTTCCCCTCCGCGGTGTTCTCCTCCAGACGCCGGAACAGGTAACTGATGGCGACATCGAAACTCTCCGGAGCAACGATCGGGGTGTACAGGAGCAGTGAGCCACCCACCGTCTCCTTCACCACCTGTGCCTGCGCCGGGGCCATGCCCTGAAGCATCTCGAATTGGACCCGATGCGCGACGCCGCGTTCCTGGCTTAAGAGATGCGCCCATGCAATATCGAAGAGGTTGTGGCTGCCAATCCCCACCCGGACCGCTTCGGTGTGTTCAGGAGTCAAAACCCAGTCGACCAGACGCTTGTAGTTGGCGTCCACTTCGGCCTTGGTTCCGTACGGCGCCTGTTTCCAACCGTGAATCGCAGCGTCAACCCGCTCCATGGCCAGGTTGGCGCCCTTCACGAGGCGCACCTTGATCTCCCCTCCTTACCTTGTTTGGTAGGCCCTTTGTGTGATGCTTGGGGCTGATCGCCCGCCACGGCGGGTAGGGCTTTTTCCCCCTGTCACCTAGATGGCCTGGGGGGTGTTGCCACCCGCCGTGTCAGGGCGCTGTTGACCTCTAATAGAAACACGTACACGGTTTGATGGCTGGTTCGTAAGGTGGTTGACGGCAACCGCGCCTGTGGGGCGATTTTGATGGTTTGAGTCTACCGAAAGGCGGTTTCCCGAATGAGCAAATCTGAGATCGAGGTGTTTGTTGGGGTGGATATGGCCAAGGAAGAGCATTACGCCCAGGCGATCACCACCCAAGGTGTGGAACTGTTCTCCCGGCCGGTCCAAAACGACCAGGCCGCTATCGAGGCGATGCTCAACAAGGCATCCGCTCATGGTCGGGTGGCGATAGTAGTGGACATGACCTCATCAGGTGCCCAGCTGTTGTTGGGGGTTATGGCCCAGCAGAGAGTTCCGGTGGCGTATGTCAGTGGTTTGGTGATGCGCCGCGCTGCCGACTTGTACGCCGGCGCCGCCAAAACCGACCCCCGCGACGCGTGGGTACTGGCCGACTACGCCCGCCGCAATCCGGACCGTCTCACCTGGATAGAAGCAAACGACGAACTACTGCTCCGCCTGCGGGTATTAAACGGTCGAGACGCAGACCTAGCCGGAGACGCCAACCGGGCCATAAACCGTTGCCGAGATGCCCTATTAGCCATCTCACCTGCCCTGGAACGAACAATCGGCCACCGACTCACCCAACCCGGCATACGAGACGCCCTAACCAAATGGCCCACACCCACCGCGCTAAAAACCGCCGGACAGACCAAAATCTGTAACGCCATCAACAAACGCTCCCCACGACTGGCCACCAAACTCACCACCCAAATACTCACAGCAGTCAACACCCAAACCGTGACCCTACCCGCCGAAACCGCCTGGGGACAAGTCATCACCGACCTGCTCGACGACCTGGAACAAATCCAATCCCAACGCCGCGAACTGGCAACCACAATCGAACACGTATACCTGCAACATCCCCTAGGCCAAATTCTGAACACCCTATGCGGGTTCGGACCCCGAACCGGCGCAAGAACCCTCGCCGAAATCGGCGACCCCCACCGCTTCCTAAACGGAGCACGCCTCGCCGCCTACGCCGGACTCGCTCCCGTCAACCGAAGATCCGGCAAAAGCATCAACCGCGTCTCCCAACACCGCGGAGGCAACCACCGCCTCAAAAACGCCATGTTCATCGCCGCGTTCGTCGCCAGCCAACACGACCCCACCGCCAAAACCTACTACCAACGCAAACGAACCGAAGGCAAACACCACAACGCCGCCGTCATATGCGTCGCCCGCCGCCGCTGCGACCTAATCCTCGCCATGCTCAAAACCCAAACCCCATACAACCCCCAACACCCCAACACCCGGCAAACCGATTTGACAAAAAGATAGAAACACCTTACCTTGTTTGGTAGGCCCTTTGTGTGATGCTTGGGGCTGATCGCCCGCCACGGCGGGCAGGGCTTTTGCCCCCTGTCACCTAGATGGCCTGGGGGGTGTTGCCACCCGCCCTGTCAGGGCGCTGTTGACCTCTAATAGAAACACGCACACAGTTTGAGGGCTGATTCGTAAGGTGGTTGACGGCAACCGCGCCTGTGGGGCGATCTTGATGGTTGAGTCTACCGAAAGGAAAGGTCCATCAGATGAACAAGACAGACATCGAGGTGTTTGTCGGGGTGGATATGGCCAAGGAAGAGCATTACTCCCAGGCGATCACCACCCAAGGTGTGGAACTGTTCTCCCGGCCGGTCCAAAACGACCAGGCCGCTATCGAAGCGATGCTCAACGACGCCAAGAACAGATTAGAAGGTACCAATGCCGCCACCTCAAATCTGGGCGGGAAACCTCATGGCAAAACGAGTGACCCGGTCGGGCGGTCCCGGGTTGGCGATCTGAATCGGTATGCATATCCCGATGAGTGTCATATCCGGGGCCGATCTCGCATCCACGCCGTTGGAAGGAGGTAATGTGGTAGCACAGATTCAATGTGAGAGTCGGGTGTGCAGACCAGTGTGGAATCAGAATTGGCCGGAGAGCGGGCAGAGCCCATCTCCCCAACTTCACAATCAAGGTACCTTACCCAGCAGGTGGCCAAGATGCAGCAAAGCAACTTGCATTACCTCACGGACGGAATGGCCGGGCATTGGTTTTGAACCTTGAGACATACGATCGGCGCCGGGCCGCCCGGTCATGCGGGTGGGGGATCCGGCTTGAGGAAGATCGCCCTTTGTATGTTGTTAGTGGCTGTCTTGGCCCTGTTTGGAGCGCAGTCTGAGCCAGCCGCCGCCCATGATCCCACCCCGAATCCTCCCGGTGAGGGAGTGGTTGTAACTCCCTCCGGGCTTGTGTTACCACTGCGTGAGATACAGGACGACGGTTACAAAGTAACTACGCCCTGCTGGAACGAGGGTTATGTCTCCTCAGGCACTCACATTCCCGAAGTCGATGTCGTGCTCGACCCCGGTCACGGAGGCAGTGAAAGTGGAACAGTCGGTCCCAACCAACTCCGCGAGAAAGACCTGAATCTGTGGGTCGCCCAGTTGGCAGCGGCCGATTTGGAGGCCTTGGGCTACCGCGTGTTGCTGACCCGCACCACAGATATCCGGATGCCGATCATCGTACGTGCCGAGATCGCCCGCGCTCTCAAACCGAAAGCGTTCGTCTCCATCCACCACAACGGCGGAGCGCGACGCGGCAGCAAAGACCCCGGCACTGAAACCTACCATCATGTGGACAATCCCAACTCGGAGCGCCTCGCCGGAATCCTCTACAGGGAGATACACGATGCGTTCTCCTCTTACGACATCAAGTGGCGGCATACAGTCTTTCAAGGTGCCAATGCCATTGTCCGACTGCGGGACCGAAAGAACCTATACGGCCTCCACCAGTACACCCCAGGTCTGACCACGGTCATCACCGAAGCCGCCTACCTGACAACTCCGTCCGAAGCGGAACTTCTGGCAAATCCTGCAGTGCAAGCCGTGGAAGCCTCAGCCATCGCCAGGAGCATCGTGCGCTACCTAACTACAGATGATCCGGGCTCGGGGTACAACGAAACCGCCGTCAGCAAACGCACACTGTCCAGCGGAAGCTCCGGAGGATGTAACGATCCCTTGGTGACCGACGAAGCCGACCCCAAGAACAAAGAGAAAGACAGTGGCAAGAATCCGGAAGAAGAAGATGGTTACCGGGACGTTGCCGGTAGTGTCCACCACCAAACGATCAAGGAACTTGGCAGCCGGGGAATCTTCACCGGCACCGAGTGCGGTCCGGACCTATTCTGTCCCAACGACCCCATAAAACGTTGGGAAATGGCAGTCTGGCTGGTCCGGGCGCTGGATGCAGAGCCCGCGCCCACGCAAAGCACCCGATTCACTGATGTCGACCCCGAAGAATGGTGGGCAACGTATGCTGAAAGCCTGGCTTCACGGGCAATCACCAACGGGTGCGCCACCGAACCGGTTAGCTACTGTCCCGAGAAGCCTGTTACAAATGCCCAGATGGCGTCCTTCTTAGCACGCGCCTTCGAACTCACCGAAGGCGCCAATGCCGGATACGTCGACATCTCAAACAATCTTCATAGCACCAACATCAACGCTGCCGCCGCGGTTGGCCTGGCCCGCGCATGCGAAATCAACCCGCCTCTCTACTGCCCGCGCCAACCAGTTACCCGGGCTCAAACAGCAACTTTCCTCTATCACGCCCTGCGCCTGGCTCCTCAACAGTAGAGCCGAGGCCGTCTGAATCGCCCCGGCTTTTGTAGAGACTTTCTATCTTGAGAGGATGGAGTCTTATGGCCAGAAATAATTCTGTTAGGTATCCGACCGAGTTGCGTGAGCGTGCGGTGCGGATGGTCCTGGAAGGCACCCGTGAGGGGGTGTATTCCTCCGAATGGGCAGCTATTTGCGCGGTGGCGCAGATGCTGGGACCAACCCCCGAAACGGTGCGCAAGTGGGTCCGGAAAGCCGAGGCGAAGGTCTCAGCAGCCTCGGAGAATCACCGACAGCGGATCGTCGAGTTGGAACGAGAGAACCGGGAGCTGCGAAGGGCGAACGAGATCTTGAAAGCGGCGTCGGCTTTTTTCGCGCGGGAGCTCGACCCGCAACTGCCAAAGTAGTGGCTTTCATCGACCGGTATCGGACCAGGTTCGGGGTCGAGCCGATCTGTCGGGTGTTGCGTGAGCGCAATGTCGGGATCGCCCCTTCCACCTAGTCAATACACTGCCGAGGCTTTCACCAAAGCTTGTAGGCGGTTGGGGATCGTCCAATCCATGGGAAAAGTAGGCTCCGCTTTGGACAACGCCGCCGCCGAATCGTTTTTCTCCACCCTGCAACAGGAACGAATCAACAACCGACGCTATACCACCAGAACCCAAGCACGACACGACATAGCCAACTGGATCCACACCTGGTACAACCAACACCGACTCCACTCCACCCTCGACATGACCAGCCCCATCAACTACGAAAAAACCCACCAAAACACATAACCAACACTCCACGATATGGGGGGAACCTCACCTAGTTCAGGAGGCCTCAATGAGTGCTGATGTTATGAGGGTGCGGTTGCACCTGCGTGGAGTTCGTGTGACCGATGTAATGGTGGATACCCCCGCAGAGTTGGTGGTGGGGGTGATTTCTGTCAAGAAGTTGTCGTCGTGTCCGTTTTGTGGGTGTTCGTGCCAGCAGGTGCATGACCGTCGCCGGAGGAAGATCCGCGATCTGGAGGTCAGCGGCCGCCGGACGGTGTTGTTGTGGACCCAGCGGCGGTTCGTGTGCGATGTCTGTGATAAGCGGCATATGGAGACCCATCCCCAGTTCGAGGGTGGTCTCACTCGGCGGCTGGCGCGCAGGTTGGTCCAAGACGCCCAGGTGATGCCCATCCGTGCGGTGGCCCGCCGCCACCGTGTGGGTTGGCATCTGATCATGGAACTGGTCACCGACTGGTCCGATCTGGTCGCTGATCATCGGCGTCGTCAGAAGTGTCGGGTGTTGTTGATCGACGAGACCTCGATCCGTAAGCGGCATCGGTATGTGACTGTGGTGGTCAACGGTGACACCGGTGAAGTCCTTTCCATGTTCCCGGGACGGTCTAAAGCTGCTCTGAGCAGGTTCTTCATAGAACAAGGACCCCGATGGTGCCACAGTGTGCGTACCGTGGTTACCGACGGTTCCCGCTCCTACCGCGCCGCCATACACCGCTACCTTCCCGGGGCCCGTCACGTCCTGGACCGGTTCCACACCGTCCGATGGTTCACCCAAGGACTGACTCTGGTACGCCGGGAACTGCAACGCCGCCAACCCCCAGGAGTGAAACCGGCCTACGAACCAGACCTGTTCCGCGCCCGGTTCTGTCTATTGAAAAGACACGATCATCTCACCGCCGGAGACCAAAGACGACTCCAGCGTCTGTTCGATGCTCATCCTCGTCTGAAGGTGGCCTGGGACGCTCTGCAGGAACTCTACGGCCTGTATGAGGCCAACGATCTCCAAGGCGCCCTCCAAGCTCTCAAGCGTTTCGCCGACCTCTACGACAGCGGGCAGATACCGGAGTACCACAACACCGTGGACACCATATTGAGTTGGGCAGACGAGATCCTGAACTGGCACCACAGCCGCCGATCCAACGGACCTCTCGAAGGGACCAACAACCTCCTACAGACCCTCCGCAGAACCGCTCACGGCTTCACAAACCCCCAAAACTACGCCACCCGAGGGCTCCTATTAACATGAACCAACACCGCCCATACAGCGATCCATCCCACAAAAACGCGCAGGGCCTCATCTTTGGCATCAACATGACCGAAGAGCACAAAATGCAGATAATCGAGATCGTCGAACGTAAGTGTCAAGAGACGGGCCGGAGTGGTTTCGAACTCAGCCAAGCGTACTATTCGCCACACCACGGCGATATCCGCAAGATCTAGGTGATAAGGTGACCCAGAGCTATCGCAGTGGTAATCGCGGCCCAAGGCTGGGAAGCCACCGGCTGAGTGGGGTCCGGGTACGTATCAGGGGCCTGGCTTATTGGCTGGGGCTTGGAGCCTCATAAGCTAGCCACCTTCCGGAGGAGACCAATCGGTAGGTTGAGAGATTCCCAACAGAGGGAGCAAAAGGCCGGAGTTGATGACGGAGCAAACGGAACGCCTCGTGTCTCTATTCTTGATTGACCGATACGGCTTCACAATGTTCTGACCAGTCGGTAGTCTGCGGTTTTCAGTGGCGGCGTTACTCAGTGGGGTCCTCAACCCTCACATCCGGATTCCAAACCTCCTACCTATAGTGAGGTCTCCACTTCGGGAATGCGACGTTCTGGAGTCACATATCCATCCTGTTTCGCTAACGACCCCATAGCACACATCGGATCTGGGCATGCTCAGCCGGGTCATGCGTCACGACCCCTCACCGGACGACCCGAACGACGGCATGTCCACTAACCTCACCAGCCGGTTGCCCTTATGCCACTAGACGGCAGCTAGGAGCATCGAAGAGCCCCTTAACGACAGATACTATCCAAATATCCGTCATAGGCGTATGACGCGAAGGGGCTCTACCTGGGGTTGCGATACCGGTTTTCTGCTTGAAGAACGGGGAATATCTATCATTAGGAGGCCGTCGGAGGGGAATCGGGTAGTGACACTGTCCGACTGTCACGGCGCGTTGATCCTGCGTGCAGCGGTGGCCAAATCTTCTGGGGTAAATCAAACGGTCGGACAATACCTTCCGAACCTCCCGCGGCACGTTGGAAGAACTGGGAGAGAAGCTCGGTGGGAGTTCCCTCAGAATTGCATTCACGGATGGTGCTGGAGGTGTTCCGGGAGAATTGGGAACATTTTAACCCTTCGAGTTGGAACTCCAAGATGATCGCAGTTCGGTCGTTTATCAGTTGGCCTGGCCGATCATCCTGAGGATTTCGTTTCAGAACATCCTTTGGTAAGCAGGCTCCATCGTCTCAACTCTGGAGCGCGGTTCGGCGCCACCGGTTTGGTGTCCGATGCTTTGTGGGCTGCAACTTTTGCTCAAAAGGTCACCGGGCGGGAGGCGGCCCGAAGCATGCGGGCCCTGATCCGAAAGTGGGGAGATTCGGCCCCGGGCCCGCCAGTTGGAGTGGGTCTGCTGCCCGCTCCCGAGAAACTGGCCTCGGCCGCTTACTACGACCTGCATCCTCTGGGGCTGGAACGCAAGAGAGCGGAGACCTTGTTGAGGGCGGCGTGTTGGCATGGACGAATCCAGCAGACTGCCGATCTTTCTTCAGCGGAGGCCCGTCGGTTTCTGCAGCGATTACCCGGAATAGGAAAGTGGACTGCGGCGACGACGGTGGCGGTCAGCCATGGCGACGCAGATGCGGTGGCGGTCGGTGACTACCACTTGAAGAATGTGGTTGCCTGGCATCTTGAAGGTCGCCCGCGTGGTACTGACGACGAAATGATGGAACTTCTGGAGCCGTTCCCGGCCCATCGCGGCAGGGCGGTGAGAATGTTGGAGAAGGCGGGTCCGGCGCCGCGGTTCGGACCGGGCATGCCACTGCGCGACTTTCGGTATCAGCGAGTTGATCGCAGAAAAGAGACAATCGCCTCTCCCACGACCTGAGGGTCCGCCAAAGCAAGGTGATACGCGTTAGGAATAACCTCAAGAGTCACGTCATGTCCCGCCGCTACCAAGGCGTCGGTGAAATCCTGCGAATGGAAAGAGGGAGCCATTTCGTCCGCCCCGCCGGCCATCAGAAAAAAGCGACGCGGATCATGATTGACCGCTAGCTCAAGGGGGTCGAGGAATAGCCATAGGTTCTCGGGGACATGCCGCTTCACGGTATGGGCGAAAAACTCGGCCTGTAACCGTTGCCTCCCCCTCAGCCAATCGGCTCCTTCGGGCAGCAGGGTGGCCAGTGCAGCCTCATGCCAGAGATGTTTGATTTCATAAAGCCCACCCAAGCCGATCATGCCGACAATCTGGCTGGGTTCGTGAGGACAAGATTGAGGAATGATATCTCCCGAGAGGGTCGCCATGGCCACGAGGTTAGCCCCGGCAGAAAAGCCCAGCATCCACACCGGACCGGCCGGATGAGTGAGGTGCGGTTGCGCCAGCACAGGCGCTGCGGATGCTATGCAAACCACTTCATGCAGTAGAGCCAAGAGGTGCCGCCCTTTTGACAAAGGTTTGTAATCGGCATTGATCGCCACCACTCCTCGAGAGGCCAGATATTCGGCCAAAGGTGAGAGTTGGGTACGACTTAGGGCGCTATAGCCTCCACCGTAGGTGAGCGTCACTACTGGGTAGTTCCCCGGCTGAACAGGAGCGTGGATGTCAGCAAAGAGCTGGGGCATGAACTCGACGGTTGAGATAGAAGCATCGTAGAACGACGAAATAGCAATCTCCCGCAGGGCGGGATCGCTGTTGGATGTGTCTCTGTTCACAGTCTTGGGAATGTTGAGATGGCCAAAATACTATATGGTGGTACCCCACTTTGGTGGAGTCGGGTTATTTGAATTGGTGGTTTGCTGACCTGAAAGGAGGGTCTTCATGCCGTATCGATATCCACCCGAGTTTCGTCGCAGGGTGCTTGATCTGCTTGCAGTTGGCAGGTCGGTGGCGTCTTTGTCAGCGGATCTTGGGGTGTCTGATCAGACGATTTACAACTGGCGGCGTCAGGACACGATCGACCGCGGTCTCGAACCCGGTTCAACTTCGGAGGAACAGGCCGAACTGGTGGCCGCTCGTCGGCGGATCGCCGAGTTGGAAACCGAACTGGCTGTGACCAGGCGGGCTATGGTACTGCTGAAAGCCCAGGTGGTGTCCCCAAAAGACGCTACGAGGCGATCCGGACTATGAGAACCGAGCGGCTACCCACCCAGGTGGCGTGTCGAGTGCTAGAAGTGTCAGAGTCAGGGTTCTATGCCTGGCGGTCCCGGCCGCCGTCAGCCCTTCCCTTCGTCATGCGTGGCTGACCGACATGATCCACCACATCCATGAACAGTCACGCGGCACCTATGGAGCGCTGCGGGTGCACGCCGAACTGCGGTTAGGTCATGGAATCACCGTCGGACACAACGCAGTGGCCATACTGATGCGTAAAGCTGGTCTATCTGGTCTTAGTGGGAACCGAAGTCCCAGACGGCGAACCCGCCCCGCAGACACCCCGACGGACCTGGTTGACCGCAACTTCGGGCGGCATGAACCGGACCAGCTGTGGGTGACCGATATCACAGAACATCCCACTCGGGAAGGCAAGGTGTACTGTGCTGTGGTGCTGGACGTGTTCAGCCGCCGGGTCGTAGGCTGGTTGATCGACAACACGGCGACCTCTGGACTGGTCACCTCTGCGTTGGGAATGGCCATCGGTAACCGCCAACCCGATCCCGGAACCGTCATACATTCGGATCAGGGTACCCAATTTACCTCCTGGGCGTTCACCCAACGGGCTCACGAATCCGGGCTGGTTCCGTCCATGGGAACAGTCGGGGACTGTTTCGACAACGCCATCATGGAGTCGTTCTGGGCTCGTATGCAAGTCGAGCTGTTGGTCCGCCAGCGCTGACGGACCCGTATCGAACTCGCCAACCCTATCTTCGAGTACCTAGAGATCTTCCATAACTGGCAGCGGCGCCACACCGCAATAGGGATGCGCACCCCCATCGAATACGAGAAATTCCACTACGACAACACAACCATCACACCACTAATCCAAGTGAGCTGACTCCACAAAACACGGTCACCATGACACCTCTCCGATAAACCCGGTGCGGTTCATTAAGGGCAGTTACTTGTTTATTGACTGTCGCAGTATTTGTCAGAGGGAGGATGGGGTTGATAAGGGAGAGCTGACTAGGGACCCGTCTCTCTCAATACCTCCATAGTCGTCGGGATCCACGCGTTACCGGGCGGCACTACATAGCTTGGGGCCACGACCGTTCTTGGGAGGTAGAGCTAGAGTCCTCAAATCTCGCGACCTTAGTCGACAGACTTCTGGGTGCGGTGATAACGAGAGATTCAGATCGGATGGTGCCCGATGGTGCAGGGCCAAGACGCTAACTTTCGGTGGGGTGAGGAAGCGCTGGGGAAAGACGGACAGAGAATGAACGGGCTAGTCAAGAAGTTTGATGTTTGAACCCCAACATGCGTGCCCGCTGTATGGCAAGTCGCGTGCGCTGAGGACGGCAATGGACGAGTTGGCAAGACCTTCGGTGGGCTGCCCGGACCTAGCCGCGACTTCAATCGACGTCCATTATGGGCCAACCCGGATCCGCTCTCGGTTACACACATCATCACGGACTCGTAGGAGCAGAGCGTTGATCGACGCGAAGGAACCGACTGAGAGGACTAAAGAGACGGTTTCCATTGAGTGGGACTGGGACATGGACGCCACAACGGTCGAGCTGGGCTTCAGCGATGGTCCCTTCACAGACTGGTTCACTCCGTTGGATGCGTTGCTAGAGGGGTGCCCCAGTGTGCAGCGAACGTCGCCAGGTGCGTTTCCACTAGCCTCGTTGGCATGTGCCGAGTCGCATCAGGAGGATTTCGACTGTCGTATGGACATAGTCCGACATCTCGGAATCCCGCCGGGGGCGTTGCTGTGTGACACGGCTCAATGACGAACAACTGGAGCATTACTACCAAGAGGGTTACGTCGTCGTAGAGGATGTGATCGACCCCGAGGGGGTGCTTGATCCGCTGGAGGCCGAGTTCGGCGCGGTTTTGGACGACCTTGTCTGTGAGCTGCGCGAAGCTGGAGCGATCGCATCGACGTACGATGGGATTGAGTTCGGCGAGCGTCTGACCAGGATCTACCAGGAAAGCGGCAAGGTCCACACCCAGTACTTCGATTTCTCGCTTCCACAGAAGAACATCACGTATGACACCCCTATGTGGCATGGGCCGGCGGTGTTCGACTTACTGACGGCGTCGCCGCTGTTGGACGCGGTGGAGTCGATCATTGGGTCGGAGATTTTTTCGAACCCTACGCAGCACGTGCGGCTCAAGGTGCCCGAAGCGCTCACCCCGGTCAATCCAGAAACGGGCGGCGTCCAGTTGGGCGCGACACCCTGGCACCAGGACGGGGGAGTGGTGACGGAGGAGGCGGACGACACGGACATACTGACCGTCTGGATTCCGGTCTGGGGTGCTGACGAGGAGGCCGGTTGCCTTCATCTGGTGCCGCGAAGCCACATTGAAGGGCTGTACCAGCACTGTCCGGGGCGCAATGCGACCTCGCCGTCCGGGCTCCAAATACCGGACGAGCTGTTCCGGATCACCGATGCCCTTCCTATACCGATGCGGCGAGGGAGCGTGCTGTTCATGCATCGGCTGACCTGTCACGGTTCGCTGCCGAACAAGAGCGACCGGATCAGGTGGAGCCTCGACCTCCGCTACAACCCGGTTGGCCAGCACACGGGGAGAGCGGCGTTTCCCGGATTCGTGGCGCGGAGCAGGGCGCACCCGGAGGCGGAGCTTCGCGACGCGCAGGTGTGGGCACAGGAATGGAGAGATACGCGCGAGCGTCTAGCCAGGGAAAACGATCCGTCTTACAACCGCTGGTCGTCCGACGCCCCGGCTTGCGCGTAGCCATTCCAGTCCAAGGCTGGGTCTTTCGCCTGAATGCCAGGTTCGACGGGGTGGAGGAAGGGGAGGCCGATGTCTCTTCGTGACCAGAGCGCTTCCAGGTCCGGATAGGGGATGGCTCTGGTCTGGTCGCGGGGTTCCCGGCGCCGTACTACCAGCGACATCGGATCGTGGTCGATCCACTTGTTGCGTTGACAGTAAGACACGAACGGCTGCAGGGCGGTGATCCGGGTATTCCAGGTGGCGGGCTGTGCCGATCCCCATCGTATCTGGAAGACTTCCAGGACATCGCGGGAGTCCAGTTGGTCAACGCGAAGGTCCATGCCAAGGTCCTCGACCACGGCCGATAGCGCCTGTTGATATGCTCGGCGGGTGTTGGCGGAGTGGGTGTCTGTGGCGGTGATCGTGGTGTTTGGGCCGGATACTGGTGGCTGGTAGTAGTGGGCGGAGGTGGGGTGGGAATACCGTTATCCTCCTTTCTTCGAGGTCCTTGCAGCGCTGTCTAAGGCTATGACTCGGACCTATTGGACCGATGTGGCGGTATGGGCTAAGGGGGGCTTTGCTTAATCCCGTAACCCGTCATGCAGCCCGGCATCCCATCTGCGACACCGAGCCACTGTTCGCAGGGAGCTCTTCGCCCCATCCCCGCCACCTCTCCAATCCCGCTGATCGACAGCGTCTTCCCCGTGCCCGAAGTATGGATATTCTACCAGGTCAAAGGCCTGTTGCTCCGTGACGGTGACCGCCTTGCTGGCCCCGATTGCGGACCCCTCGGCAAGCCTCGGCGTAGGGATCGTCCAGGATGGAGGTTCCGATGAAGTCGTGTTCTCCGTACATGCCGACCTGGTAGGCGCAGGCGGTGAAGCAACGTCTTCGGGATGTCCGGGTTGACTGCACTCACCACTCGTTGTCAGTGGACGGGAGTCGGAAGTCGGAACCGAGCGTTCGCCATATCAGCGGAACACCGGGCCGGTAAGCAAGGTGATGGCGGCTTGGCGCATCGAGGATCGTCAGATGCGCCGGACCACCCGGCGCAAGCCGGCCGACGTCGCTTCGGCGTAGCGCGGCGGCACCGCCGGTGGTGACCGCGGCGATAGCTTCGTCGATCGTCATGCGCATGTCGCGAACCGCCAGCGCGATGCAGAACGAGATCGAGGTCGTGTAGCTCGAGCCCGGATTGCAGTTCGAGGCGATCGCCACCTGAACTCCGGCGTCGATGGCGCGCCGGGCGTCGGGGTAGGGTTGGCGGGTGGAGAAGTCCGCCGCCGGGAGGAAGGTGGCGACGGTGTCGCTGGCTGCGAGCATCTGCAGATCGTCGTCGGACAGGTAGGTGCAATGGTCGACGGAGGCACAGCCCATCTCCACGCCGAGCCGGACCCCGGGTCCATAGTCCAGTTGGTTGGCATGGAGACGCAGACCCAGCCCCGCACTCCGCCCGGCCTCGAGCACCGCCCTCGATTGATCGACGTCGAAAGCGCCGGTCTCGCAGAAAACATCCATCCAGCGCACATGAGGGCGAACGGCATCGAGCATGGGTCCGCAGACCAACTCGGTGTAGTCGTCGGCCCGTCCCTGGTACTCGCTCGGTACCACGTGGGCTCCCAGGAAAGTGGTCTCGGTAGTCACCTCGGCTGCAAGGGAGGTGGCCAGGGCTTCGGATTCGACCGATAGCCCGTAGCCTGACTTGATCTCCACTGTCGTCGTGCCCGCCTGGTGCACCTCGGTGAGCCGCCCATCGAGCGACGCTCTCAGGGCCTGGCGGTCCGCGGCGCGGGTGGCTTCGGTGGTGATCCTGATCCCGCCTCCGTCGTAGGGCTCACCGGCCATGCGCCGGGTGAACTCCTCGGCCCGCTCACCCGCGAAGACCAGGTGGGTGTGGGAGTCCACGAATCCCGGCAGTACACACCGACCGCCGGCGTCGAGGCGCTCGTCGGCTGACGCGCCGGCCGGGCCGATGGCGACCACTTTGCCGCCGTCGACCACTACGGATGCGTTCTCGACGATCCCGAGCGGTCCCTCTCCCAGGTCGGGGACGTTGGTGATCAACTCTGCGATGTTGTCGATGACGAGGGTCATGAGGTCACCACGAGGGTCATGAGGTCAACACCTTGGGGATTATGGAGTCGAGTTCGGATCCGACATCGATCGAGACATGCGTCCCGCCGACGACAACGGGCCTTCCGCCGACCACCAGATGATGTACATTCGCGCTCGAGGCAGCGAAGATCGCCGCAGCGAGTGCATGGGCGGCGTCGGTGCCGGCGAGGCGCGCCGAGTCGAGACCTATGGTGGCGAAGTCGGCCAGCGAGCCCGGCGTCAGAGCGCCTCCCCCCCTCCACCCCAGCGACCGGTAGCCGTTGGTGGTGGCCATCAACGCCAGGGTTTCGGTGGAGTGCACCCCCCGCTCGAGTTTGGTCACCCGCTGGCCCAACTCGACGGCCCGAGTCTCCTCGAAGAGGTCGATGATGGCGTGGGAGTCCGAGCCCACGCAGAGGCGGGCGCCGGCAGCGGCGAGCGCCTCGCTCGGGCCGATGCCGTCGGCCAGATCGCGCTCGGTTGTTGGGCAGAGACAGCAGTTCGCTCCAACCTCGCCGACCAGGGAGATGTCTTCTTTGGAGGCGTGCGTTGCGTGGACCAGCGTGGTGTCGGGACCGAGACCACCCGCGCCGGCTATCACCGCGATCGGGGTTCGGCCATGAGCCTCGAGGCACTGCCGGTTCTCGGCCGGCTGCTCGGAGACGTGAACGTGGAGGGGCGCGTGGTTATCGGCAGCCCAACGCGCCGCCATTCCGATCGACGTCGGGTCCACCGCGCGCACCGAGTGCACCGCCGCGCCTACCGCGGTATTCGGGCCGTAGATCGCGGCGGCCAAGTCGTCCATCCGATCCACCCATTCCCCCGCAGAGCCATCAGAGAAGCGGGCTTGTTCTTCTCGAAGCGGTGCGTAGCCGGATGCTGCGCCAGGGGCGAAACCACCGTGGAGGTACAAGGTGTCGAGGAGGGTCAGGCGGATACCGGCGTCGGTGGCTGCTGCCGCCAGAGAGACCCCCATCGCGTTGGGATCGTCGTAGGCGCCCCCGCCGGGACGGTGGTGGACATAGTGGAACTCGCCCACCACACCGATGCCTGCCATAGCCATCTCGGCGAAGGTTGCCCGGGCAAGTCGGTAATAGTTGTCGGGATCGAGGCCGGCAGCGACCCTGTACATAAGGTCGCGCCAGGTCCAGAACGTGCCCCGCTCACCCTGAGTGCGGCCCCGTAGAACCCGGTGAAACGCATGGCTGTGTGCGTTGGCCAGCGCCGGCAGCGTCAACCCTGCAAGCGGTGTAGCTCTCGGCGGAGGAGCAACTTGGCCGGATGTGATAGCGCTGATGCGACCGCTCTCGACTTCGATCACGACTCCCTGTGTGGCTCTGGGACCGCCCAGCCAGGCCAGCTCACACCAGTATCTGGTCACGATCCGACCTCGGCCACGAAGCGAGTGATGCGCTCGACGAAGGCGTCCTGGTGGTGTTCCTTGAACTGCTCCCAAGTACTGAGCG
Organism: Acidimicrobiia bacterium; assembly: GCA_965261135.1. Lineage (GTDB taxonomy): Bacteria > Actinomycetota > Acidimicrobiia > Spongiisociales > ZC4RG35 > Bin76. The sequence goes on along the minus strand of OZ253443.1, from coordinate 1,713,834 downwards.
TTCTGGGGTCGATCCGATCGACCACCAGGATGCCGTCGAGGTGGTCGCACTCGTGCTGCCAGGTGCCGGCGGTGAGCCCTCGCACGACCCGGTCGTGGTCAATGCCCGTTCGATCGGTGTAGCGGACCGCCACGTTGACCGAGCGGACGAGTTCGCCTCTCAACGGCGCCGACAGACATCCCTCGTTGATGATCACTTTCTCGCCATCCAGGATCTGCAGCTCTGGATTGATGGCCACTGTCAAGGGCACAGAGGGCTTGTAGGGGTAGCGAGGGTTGTCGTTGACCTCGATGGTGAGGATCCGGAGGGGTTCTCCTATCTGGTTGGCCGCCAGGCCTGCCCCGTTGGCATGGCGCATGGTGTCGATAAGGTCGTCGACGAGGCCCTGGACACGCGAGCTGGAGATGTCCGCACGCGGGACCGGCGTCGTCTTGGTCCGCAATATGGGGTGGCCGATGGAGAGAATTCGGCGGACAGTCATTGTGTTAGCGGCGCGTGGTCGAGGGGGGACCGGGCTTTGGTATGCAACATGTCCGCCCCCGGGTGTCGGAACGGCCGCCGGGGAAGGGCTGAGCCGCCAGCGAGATGCGGTCGGCGCCCACCCTGACGACGGCTGTCGGCCACTATCGCCGGGTCTTCTCCGACATGGGTATGTGCACTCCGCGGTCGGCGGCGATCCGGGTGGCCTCGTCGTAGCCGGCGTCGACGTGTCGCATGACCCCGGTGGCCGGGTCGTTGAGTAGGACCCGCTCCAGCTTCGATGCCGCCAGATCGGTGCCATCGGCGAGGCACACCTGGCCGGCATGGATCGACCGGCCGATTCCGACGCCGCCACCGTGGTGGATGCTTACCCACGACGCTCCCGACGACGTATTGACCAGGGCGTTGAGAAGGGGCCAGTCGGCGATGGCGTCGCTGCCGTCTGCCATGTCCTCGGTCTCGCGGTATGGCGAAGCTACCGAGCCGGAGTCGAGATGGTCGCGGCCGATGACGATAGGGGCGGCCAGCTCCCCCGATCGGACCATCTCGTTGAACCGTAGCCCTAGTCGATGGCGCTCCCCATAACCCAGCCAGCAGATCCGAGCCGGGAGACCCTGGAAGGCGACTCGCTCGCCCGCCAGTGTTATCCATCGGGAAAGATCTTCGTTGTCCGGGAACTCCTCGAGTACCGCCCGATCGGTGGCGGCGATGTCTGCCGGATCGCCGGACAAGGCCACCCAACGAAACGGCCCCTTGCCTTCGCAGAACAGCGGGCGGATGTATGCAGGCAGGAATCCGGGGTAGTCGAAGGCGCGGTCGTAGCCGCCGAGCGCGGCTTCGACTCGGAGGCTGTTGCCGTAGTCGAATACCTCCGCTCCGGCGTCGAGGAAACCGACCATGGCCTCGACGTGGGTAGCCATAGCGAGGCGCGACCGCTGGATGTACTCGTCGGGCTTTCTGCTACGCAGCTCGTCGGCGGCTTCAAGCGAGAGATCGTTGGGGACATAGGCGAGCGGATCGTGGGCCGAGGTCTGATCGGTGACTATGTCGGCCGCAACCCCGTCGGCCAGCAGTCGCGGCAACAGGTCAGCGGCGTTACCGACCAACCCCACCGATAGGGGCCTTCGGGCCGCAACCGCCTCTTGGCAGCGACGGAGGGCATCGGCGTAGTTGTCGGCGACCACGTCCAGGTAACGGGTCTGCACACGGCGGGCCGCTCGTTCGGGATCAACCTCGATGCAAAGGGCTACGCCGTCGTTCATGGTGATGGCCAGCGGCTGGGCGCCACCCATACCGCCCAGCCCGGCGGTGATGGTGAGGGTGCCGGCCAGTGATCCACCGAAGCGCTTTCGGGCGATGGCGGCGAAGCATTCGTAGGTTCCCTGCAAGATGCCCTGGGTGCCGATGTAGATCCACGAGCCGGCCGTCATCTGCCCGTACATGGTGAGGCCCAGGTGCTCGAGCCGTCGGAACTCGTCCCACGTTCCCCACTCGGGGACCAGGTTGGAGTTGGCGATGAGGACCCTGGGCGCCCACTCATGGGTGCGGAGGATGCCGACCGGCTTGCCGGACTGCACGAGCATGGTCTCGTCGTGGTCGAGGGTGGTGAGCGACCGGATCATTGCGTGGTAGGCGTCCCATGACCTGGCTGCCCGGCCCGTACCCCCATAGACGACCAAGTCGTCAGGTCGCTCGGCGACGTCGGGGTCGAGGTTGTTCTGAAGCATCCGGAAGGCGGCCTCTTGCGGCCAGCCGCGACACGTCAACGATGTGCCCCTCGGGGAGCGGACGCCCCCCTGTGGCGCGCCTGAGCTGTGTTGTCCGATCGCGGTCATGGTGGATCACCCCATCTGGACGGTGGCTCGTTTACAAGTCCGGGCTGGTGGTTGCCATTATACCGATGGTGCACCTATGCTTTCGGTTACCAGCAATGCTTTTCATTCTATGAAATCAGTCCACCTCAGAACCGATCGCATGGCTTCCGAAGGGGCTCCATCCAATGGCGAGTCCCCATCGACCCTCCACAAGTCACGTTCGGCGGAGCGGGTGCTCGCCTTACTGCACACTGTCATCACCAACGGGGCGGTCACCCTCACGGACGCGGCCTCCGAGGCTGACATACCAACCAGCACCGCCTTGCGGCATCTACGGCTCCTGACGGACCGGGGCTATCTCGTACGGGACGACCGGGGTTGGTACTCGGTCGGACCCGCGTTCGTGCGTATCGCTCTGGCCTCTTTCCAGTCGGGTCCCTACGCCCGACTCATGGCGGCGGCCCAACCCGGCCTGCAGCGTTTGGCCGAGGTCACCGAAGAGTCTGCGTATCTGGCCGTGCGGGATGGAAGCGAGGCGGTCTACATCGCCACGGTCGAGAGCCGGCGGGCCATCCGTCACGTCGGCTGGGTAGGCAAGTCGGTGCCGCTGGAGGGCACCGCGGTAGGTGAGGTTCTGCTCAGCGAAGCGCCGGCGCTCGGCGTTCGGTGCAAGTCGGTTCTCAACACCGGCGCAATCGAGCCCGATGTCACCGCCGTGGTGGCGCCCATCCACGAGTCGGCAGGCGTGATAGGGGCCTTCTCGGTCCTGGGTCCTGCCGAGCGGCTCGTCGGGGAGCGCTTGGAGATTGCAACCGCAGCCGTGGTGGATGCCGCGGTGGCTACGTCGAACTCTCTTTGCCGGGCTAAGTCGGTACGTCCATGAGTGTGGAGCTCGAAGGTCCCGGCGTAACAATCTCCCATGTTGTTGCGGTTGCGCGCCGCTGCGAGCAGGTTCATCTCAGCGATGCCGCTATCGAGCGGATGGCCGTTACTCGCCGCATCGTCGAACACCTGGCGGAGGGCGAACCTACCTACGGCGTCTCCACCGGCTTCGGCGCCCTGGCTTCCACGACGATTCCCACCGATCGACGGGCTGCACTCCAGCGTTCGGTGATCCGCTCCCACGCAGCAGGGATGGGGCCGGCTGTGGAGACCGAAGTGGTTCGGGCCATGATGTTTCTGCGGACGCGGACCCTGGCCCTCGGCGCCTCGGGTGCGCGACCAATGGTCGCCGAGACGCTGGTGCGGATGATTAACGCGGGTGTCGTTCCCGTCGTCCCCGAGCACGGCTCCCTCGGCGCCAGTGGCGACCTGGCGCCTCTGGCCCACGCGGCGCTGGTCCTCATCGGTGAGGGCGAGGTCCATACCGACCTAGGCGTACGCGAAGGCCGGGCGGCGATGGCTCAGGCGGGCATCGAGCCGGTGGAGCTGGTGGAGAAGGAGGGCTTGGCGCTCATCAACGGGACCGACGGCATCCTGGGCATGCTCTGTCTTGCGGTCCATGACGCATCTGATCTCCTCACCGTCGCCGACATCGTGGCGGCCCTCAGCGTCGAGGGTCTCCTGGCTACCGACCGGGCATACGCCGCCGACCTCCAGGCGCTCAGGCCGCATCCAGGCCAGGCGTTGAGCGCCGCCAACCTCCGCGCCGTGCTGGCGGGATCGCCGATCGTCGCCAGCCACCGCACCGGCGATCCCCGTGTGCAGGACGCCTACTCGATCCGGTGCACCCCCCAGGTCCACGGCGCGGCGCGCGACACCCTGGGGTTCGTGACGGGTGTGGCAGACCGGGAACTGGCGTCGGCCATCGACAATCCAATGGTGCTTGCAGACGGTCGGATCGAGTCATGTGGCAACTTTCATGGGGCGCCGGTGGCAATGGCGGCCGATTACCTGGCGATCGCCTTGGCTGAGGTCGGAGCTATCGCCGAGCGTCGTCTCGACCGGTTGCTCGACTCCACCCGCTCCCACGGTCTACCTCCCTTCCTGGCCGCCGACCCCGGTGTCGACAGCGGCTTGATGATCGCCCAGTACACCGCGGCTGCGATGTGCGCCGAGAACCGCCGTCTGGCCGCCCCCGCAGTAGTCGATTCGATCCCCACCTCGGCCATGCAGGAGGATCATGTCTCGATGGGCTGGGGCGCGGCCCGCAAACTTCGCCGCGTGGTTGACAACCTTCGTCGCATCCTGGCCATCGAGTGGGTCACTGCGGCTCGGGCCGTGGAACTGCGCGCCCCCCTAATGCCGGCTGATGCCACCGCCGCGGCCGTAGACTTGTTGCGGACCCGGGTTCGGGGACATGGTCCCGACCGTCCCCTGGCGCCCGAGCTCCTGGCGGCTGAGCAACTGCTCGGAGAAGAGACGCTTGTGAGGGCAGTCGAGAAGGTGACGGGCCCCCTCAGCTGAGGTCAGTGGTTTATGGCGTTCTCGGACCTGCCTGGTAGGCATCAGTCAGTCGCAATCGACACCACCGCAGACAAAGGCTCGTCGCTGGTCAGTACGATGAGACCCCGAACGTGTGATCATCGCTAGGCCTCGGTAGTCAGGATGTCCGCCAACCGGTCCGCGCCGATGCTCCCGCCGCTCAGAATGCAAGCAACCGGACCATCCCGCTCCTCCCCGAGGGCGGCCGCCAGAGACATGGCGCCGGACCCCTCGACCACCAGCTTGTTCCTCAATGCCAGATGAGCGATGGCCGTGCGGACATCGGCTTCCGAAACCAGGACGACCCTGTCGACTACAGAACTCACCAATGGGTACATCTCATCGACCACCACCGGCACCATCGTGCCGTCACATATCGTTTCTCCTGCTTCGACCCATCTCGGTTCACCGGCGTCCAGGGCTGCTCGGAGAGAGGGACAGGCCGTGCTTTGAACTCCTATGATCTCCACGCTCGGTCGGAGTTCTTTGATCACACTGCCTATACCAGACACCAATCCGCCGCCACCCACGGGTATATAGATCGCCGTCACCTCCGAAAGGTCATCCAGGATCTCGATCCCGATCGTTCCGGAGCCCGCAAGCATCGAGGGATCCCCCCAAGGGTTGAGGTAGCTGTACGGCTCTTTCTCCCATCCCTTGTCAAAAACGTAGTCCATCAGTGCCGAGAATGGCACGGGTACCGGCGTGACGCCGTAGGCGCGGACCCCGTCGACCTTCACTTTCGGGGCGGTGTCGGGCAAGAGACTCCGGGCCGGAACCCCCAGCAGTTGGGCCGCGTACCCGAGGGCCTGCGCGGTGTTACCCGCGCTCTGGGTGGTCACTCCCCTTCCAAGCTCAGCGTCGGACAGCGATCGTGCCCAGTTGAACACTCCTCGCAGCTTGAACGATCCGACCGGCTGGAGGCACTCTGCCTTGAGCCAGATGGGTTCTCCGGGCTCAGAAGACTTGTACCTCAGGAGCGGCGTGCGTATCGCCACTCCGCTTATCCGTCGGGCGGCCTCTTGCACATCTCGGACTGAAGGTGGGGGTATGGGAGGGTCTCCGGATCCGGTTCTCATATGGTTCATTCGGTGAACTCCTTGTCATGGTTGCCCGTATCTTCAGAGTAGATCGGAGCGTAGGGTATGGTACGAATAGGCCGGAACGGGACTACCCAGCGATGAACCATCGGTAGCGGCCGTTAGCCTATCTTTGGGCATCTACCATCCACTCAACAGGATAAGGCACCCATTCTGGAGCGCCGCGGTTTTCGCACAATGTCAAGCGGAGACTTCGCGTGCATGGCGGATTTCAGAGCTACCGACGCTGACTGGTTTGGGATAGCGCGGGTCCATCGCCACTCACTTATTTGAGGGGTATACCACCAGTCCGTGGCATCTGCGGAGAAAGTGTCAGCGTTACCATCACCCCTTCCATAACCTGGGTGCTTTTTCCTATCAGGTGGCCGCGCCCGTGAACACCCACAAATGCCACGCCGCCGGTTTCCATCAGGAGCGCAGTACCTGTCTTAGTGCGCTCCAGTACCGCGGGTAGACCGATTCCGCGGTCAGCATCGGCAGTGCCTGAGACACCCTGGAATGCCCACTGAACCGCCGTTCTCTCGTCAATAGCCTCATAAGCCTCTTGCATGTGATTGTGGATTCCCAATCCCTGATCTCGAATGACCACATGCAGGTGGTCGTCGGATCGCTCTATCAGGCAATAGCCCCCACCTCTTCCTGAGTGGTATATAGCGTTGTCTGCTAGTTCTCTTATGCTGAACATCAGCTCCCGTTCGTCCTCCACTAGGTTTCGGATGACGTCCCTGATTTCTATGGCCACTTTGCCCATGGAGCCAGCGTTGAACTCTGATTGGTAAAGAATCATGAGGGAAGATCCACTCGGGATGCCGAGACCAAGACCCCAAGAATGTCTCGCAGTTTCATAATGGCTATGTCGGGAGGGAGTGGCTCCTGGTTTTCGTCGGTGATGCGACCTTGCCAATATCTGGTCTCGAACTTCGTGCCAACTGTGAACGCCAAAACAGGTACGAACCCGCCCTCAACCGGGGTTATTAGCGCCAGCACCCGGCAGGGCAATCGAGGAGCGGGTTCGCAGACCAGAGCAGTAGGGGTAGTCCACTCCCATTCGTAGTCAATCTCGCTCTTCAACTTCTCCAGCCACTCAGAGGCGTTCGCTTCGGCCTCGGACGCAACGGGGAAAACTGCCATCTCTATCTCGCTATAGGGTTTGTCTAACCCTAACTCTGAACCGGCCCGGTTCACCCCTGCGCCCAGCGGTCATCCCCAATAAACCAAACACATAACAAAAGGTAACTGAGTTTGTTGGTACCCCAGTTCGGTGGAGTCGGGATATTTGAATCGGTGGTGTGCTGACGCGGAAAGGAGGGTCTTGGCGCCGTGTCTTCTCCCACTATGTGAGACCACAGCCACGCCGAGTCCTGCTCCGCATTTGTAACCATCCGGATTCGGGTTAGAAGTGTTTTCAGAGTTCCAGGAGGGCTTGTTCGACAACCTCAGGCAGGGCGGGATGGATGTAGTACTGCCCAAGGGCCATCTGGTCCACGGTCAGATCGAAGTGCATGCCCTGGATGAGTTGTTGGATGAGGGTGGGCGCCTGCGGGCCGATGATGTGGGCTCCGAGGAGGCGGCGGGTCTCTGTATGGGCGATGACCTTCGCAACGCTGTCGGTGTCCTCCATCGCCCAACCGTAGGCCGCAGCCGCGTAGGGTTGGACGTGGCTGACGTAGGGGATGTCCTGGCGGCGGCATTCCTGCTCGGTGAGACCGACACTGGCGATCTGGGGATATCCGAACACAGCGTGGGGGATGAACCGGTGGTCGACGGTGGCCGGGTTGTCCGGGTTGGTGAGGTTGTGGCGCACCACTCGAGCCTCATGGTTGGCGACATGCTTCAACTGCACCGGGTTGGTGATGTCGCCCAGGGCCCACACACCCTCCACGTTGGTGCGGAGTTGGGGGTCGGTGATCACGAATCCTCGGTTGTCGACGGCGATCCCTCCAGCCTCCATGTCGAGCTGGTCGGTATTCGGTCTGCGCCCTATCGCTACCAGCAACTCGTCGCCCCTCAACTCGAGAGGGGTGCCTTCGGCGCCGATCATGCTGATCACCACTTCGCCGCCGTCTCGGCGGGCTCCGAGGAGCCGTGTGTGCATGCGCACGTCGAACCGGCGGGCGTAGGCGGCGGTGAACCGGCTGCTGATTTCGTGGTCCTCCCGACGTAGGAAGGTGTCGCCCCGCAGCAGGAAGGTCACCTTCGAGCCGAACGCTCCCATTACGCCGCCCAGCTCGGCTGCGATGTAGCCGGCGCCTATCACCAGTAGTCGCTCGGGCAGGTCGTCGAGGCGCATGATCGTGTCCGACGTGTGGTATCCACAATCCGCCAGGCCCGGCGCCGGGGGCACAGTGGGCCGTCCACCCGCCGCTATCACGATCCGGTCGGCGGTGATCACTTCGTCACCAATGGCCACTTGCTTCGGTCCGACGAACCGGCCGGTACCGGCATAGACGGTGACGTTGGGGAGTCCTTCCCGGTAGGCACGGCCCCCCTCGGCGATCGGATCGATCCGGCCGAATATTCGATCGCGTATGGAGGGCCAGTCAGCGCCCTCAAAACGGGTGCGGACCCCTAGGCGCTCGCTGTCGGCGGCCAGCTCGGCCACCTCGGCGGCGTAAACGAACATCTTCGATGGTATGCAGCCGACGTTTAGACAGGTGCCGCCGAAGCGACCTCGCTCCACGACAGCAATCTTCCAGCCGTCGTGCTCAGCTCCGATCACCGAATTGCCGGATCCGGTACCGATGATCATCAAGTCGAAGTTGCGCACTAACTGTCCTACTTCGGGGTTGGGCCGACGCTTCCTGTCGGTTTGGCCACATTGTAGGTTTGCCGAGGACTCATTCGGGGGGTGCGTACCGGTTGACGCGGTTGTGAGCTGCTGCTGCCAACGCCGGCGCCTTGTCCCCAGTGTCGGTTCGGTCTGTAGCTTGACGAGACGGTCCACCCGAGCACAGATCGTCACCTTCCTTCATCGCATGGTGAATCTTGCGCAAAGCGCCCGACCACCCTCCTGACACCAACCCATCCACAGCTGATCGGAACAGAGGAGGCCACGACTTACATATCGCTCGGACCTTGTTCTCCGTTTAGGTTCATGAAGTCTGCGGATACCCAAAGAAGTCATAACCGGCCCTGCGAGAGGCACGGTGCCCAAAGCCGGTTTCCTCCACCGAATAGACGCCCCTTTTGGTGGCATTTGCCGCAAGTTTGAGAGCCTGGGTTCGTAACCGGTCCAGTTTTAGTGCCGTTGAGACGCTCGGCTTTGATAGATTTTGGCGGGCACGGGCTGAGGGGTCATATCGGTTGATGATTTGATGGGGTGACGGTTCCGTCAGGATCGAAGCGGTTCGCAGCTACCCCCCTGGTGATGTCGTTGGCGACCGCCCATCCTATGGCCTGGTCGGCCCAATGTCCGGCAGGGACGTCAATGAAGGTGTCTGAGCCCGATTCCTGCCCGGCCGCGGCGCCAGTTGGGAGCAGGGTCGTCACCATCACAAGGGCTGCGGACAGAAGCGTCTTCGATTCAGCCAAGCTGACTTTGCGCAAAGCGCCTCTCGCAGGTCGGTATGAAGTCTTTAGTCTATTCACGGACTTCACGATCCGACATGGAGAAGAGGTCCGAAAGAGATGTAATCATGTCTCCTCGGCCTGACGACCAACCTATTATCGGCACTGTTTCCCCAGTTCAGAGGGGTGTTGATGGTTTAAGCTGCCGGCATGAGCATTGCGATTCGAATCGCTGTTTGCAGACACGGCAAATAGAGGAATAAGCTAGGCGTATGGGTTGCTGTGCATCGCGGTGAGGTGTGCCGTACCCGAGTCAGAGCAACGCCCGGGCAACGGGCCATGACGAATAGAAGACATAGGTGGTTCCCCAACTGCAGCCCGAATACCGCTACGTACTGACACGCTGTCTACGCACATCGTCCACGTCCGATGTCCCGCGCACTGTTCTTTTTTGCATGCTCAACCCCTCCACTGCCGACCAAACCCAAGACGATCCCACCATCCGTCGCGTTATGCATTTCGCTGACCGGGAGGGCTATGACTATCTGTCCGTAGTCAACCTGTACGCGGCGCGTTCGACCAATCCAAGACACCTTGCCCTATTCGACGATCCCATTGGACCCGGCAACGACAGCCGTATTCGTGCCGAGACAGCACGAGCAGACCTCGTCGTCGCGGCTTGGGGTGTCCCCCCTCGAATCCTCGGCGCCGATACCCGCGCCAGCGACGTGCTCACTATCCTGGCCGCCGGACACGATGTGTACCGCCTTGGTGAACCTACCAAGGACGGCCACCCTCGACACCCGATGCGTCTCCGTAACGACACGGCGCTCGAACTGCACACATTCCGGTCATCACAGGCAGAACACCGAACCGCTCCAGGGCCGTCCGAGACCGGATAGAGCCCGGTTGGTCTGATCGGCCGCTGCGCCGGGGTGTTCGTCGAGAGGGACCTCTTGATCACTACCCTGGAACTGACACCCAAGCAACCCCACAGGCCAGTCCTTTGGTCAGGGCTATGGAGAGCGAACTCCCCTATGGCGGCAAACCGTAGCATGAGCGAGGTCGTTACCGCTCGCAATGGTGTTCGAGAACTTCGCAGGCGATGGCGATGCCCCGATCCGTGGGCTGCGGCTCTCATTGTTCACGGTGCTGCCGAGCATTCGGGTCGCTATGAACGCATCGGTGCCCGACTGTCCGCGGCGGGAATAGACACCCACGCGTTCGATCTGCAAGGATGCGGGGCATCAGGTGGGCGCCGCGCCGACATTGATCAATGGTCCACCTACCTTTTCCAGGTTCGCGACAACCTGGCCCCACTCCTCGCCGCCAACCTTCCCGTTGTGATCTTGGGTCACTCCGTTGGAGGTCTGATAGCGGTTGACTATACGTTCTCGCGTCATCCCCAACCGGACTTGGTTGTGCTCCACGCACCGGCGATAGGGGCGGTCGCTCCGGTCTGGCAGAGGAAATTAGCGCCGTTGCTGGCCAGGTTCGTGCCCCGCCTGACATTCGCCAACCGGATCGATCCTGAGGAGGTGTTCTCGGACCCGATGACGGTTGAACTCTGCAGGGCGGATCATCTGGCGACAACGCGCACCACGGCGCGCCTGGGAGCAATCCTGTTGGACCGTATGGAGCAGGTCGGGCGCTCTCTCGATGGGTACACCGCCCGGACCCTGGTTCTTCATGGCGCCGCAGACAGCCTTGTTCCCTTATCAACCAGCGAGTCGATCGGGGACCTTCCCTCCGTAGATCGGAAGATCTATCCGGGTGCTAAGCACGGGTCCATTATGGAACCGCAGGGACTGTCGTTGGTCAATGACATCATCACATGGATCCGTGAACAGGTCGGAGGGGTGCCGTAGGGAATCGACTGGTAGTTGTCAAATGGGTTGGCGGTGAGGCTGGCGAGATCTGGGCAGCAGTGCCCGATGAAATCCTTCTCCGGCATGAACGAGATAATGCGTCAAACTGACTAAGACGCACATCTATCGCGTCGTATAATTTGTAGAAGAGCAACCCGGAAACAAAATGTTACGGTGTTGCGCGAATATTCTGGCACGACCGCCTTGCAGGTGAGGAGAGTCCATGCGAATAGGTGTGCCCAAGGAGATCAAAACCGAGGAGCGGCGCGTCGGGCTCACGCCCGAGAGCGCCGCAAAGGCAGCGGAGCGAGGCCACGAGATCTTCGTGGAACGCCACGCCGGCACGGGAGCGGGATTCAGCGACGAGGAATACGCGACCCGAGGCGCGCGGCTGCTCGACACAGCGGACGAGGTGTTCGAGACAGCTGAGTTGGTTGTGAAGGTAAAGGAACCGCTCGGCGTCGAGCGAGCCCGGTTACGGAGCCACCACACCTTGTTCACTTACCTGCATCTCGCCCCCGACCCCGAGCAGGCCCATGATCTGCTCGACAGCGGGGCCACCGCCATCGCATACGAGTCGGTGACCGACCGCGCGGGCCGGCTGCCGCTGCTGGCGCCCATGTCGCAGGTGGCAGGAAGGATGTCTGTCCAGGCCGGGGCTCGATGCCTCGAAGCCTCCGCGGGTGGACGCGGCGTGCTGCTGGGTGGCATTCCCGGCGCGGCCGCGGCGCCGGTCGTTGTGATCGGCGGAGGTGTCGTCGGCCGCAACGCGGTGGAGATGGCGCTCGGCCTCGGCGCCGATGTGACCGTGCTGGACCGCGACGCAGGCGTACTCGAATCGCTGGCCGCCCGGTTCGGGCCCGCGGTGCACACCCTCTACTCGAGCCCCCTCACATTAGAGCATGCCGTGGTGGCCGCCGACCTGGTGATCGGGGCAGTCCTGCTGCCCGGGGCCCGGGCGCCCCGCCTGATCACGGCCCAGATGGTCAAGCAGATGCGGCCTGGCTCGGTGATCGTGGACGTGGCCATCGACCAGGGCGGCTGCGCGGAGACCTCGCGGCCCACCACCCACGCTGACCCCACCTACATCGTCGACGAGGTCGTGCACTATTGCGTGGCCAACATGCCTGGCGCCGTGCCCCGCACTTCCACACAGGCCCTCAACGACGCCACACTCCCTTACGTGCTCAAGCTGGCCGACTTGGGGACAGTCGAAGCGATACGATCCGATCGGGGTCTGCAGGACGGCCTGAACGTGCGGCGCGGCCAGATCACCGAGCCGGCAGTGGCCGACGCCCTGGGACTCCCCTACACCGAACCACTGCACACCCTCAACTGACCTCCCCGCCCGCCGGCGTTGGGGGTAGAGGAGCGCTGCTGTTGGGTGTTGACGAGTCTCGTCCAGAGCGTCCCCCTGGATCTGTCTGCTATGTTAGTTTGATAATACATATAGTTCTAGTTATAATAGAACTATGCTCTGGAAGATCGATACACAGTCCTCGCAACCTCTGCACGAACAGTTAGCCGGTCAGCTACGTCATGGCATCGCTACGCAGGAACTCGAAGAGGGCGCTAAGTTACCTCCGGCACGAGAACTCGCCAAGGGCCTGGGGGTGAATGTACACACGGTCCTCCGGGCGTTTCAGACGTTGCGCGACGAGGGCTTGTTGGAAATCCGCAGAGGCCGGGGTACGTCTGTGGCAGCGGGCGCCAAGTCGGTCATGCGACATGTCGAACTCGCTCGCCAGCTGGTTAGCGAAGCCCGTCGCGCCGGATTCGGGAATCGCGAAATCCTGCAACTTGTGGAGGTGCAGTTATGAAAGAGTGGATACGACGGGCGGCCCTGGGCGCCGGCATCCCGGTCGCAGTGGCGGCCATGGGCCTAGGTCCATATCTGGCCTATCGCTCCGACCTCCCGGACCGGGTAGCGAGTCACTATGGCATCTCCGGCAGACCGGATGGCTCGATGACGCCGGAACTGTTTTTCATTGTCATCGGGGCGCTGATGGTGCTCGGCCTGGGGGGGTGCGTGGCAATCGCCCTGAGCCGGCGGAAGTTTCAGCCGATGTTCGCACCGAGCGTGTCGTTTGTCGGCGCCTTCATCGGAGCGCTCTGTGCAGGGGTTCTCGCCACCACCGCCATCGACCAACGCGGGTTGGAGCGATGGCAGGATGCGACGCTCTCCCCTTGGGCGTTGATCGTATGGATCGGCGGCAGTGTCATCGTGGGCAGCACGGCGGCGTGGATCGCCTCGTCGCTTCCATTCAAGGGCGAGACCGGCACGGATGCGTCGCCGCCGGCGATGAAACTCGCTCCCGGGGAGCGGGTGTTCTGGAGTTCCACTCTGTCCGCCAGATGGCCACGGCTTTCCAGCCTGGCCACCTTGCTCGTCGCTCTGGTTGTCACCCAGCTCACGGACCTCCGGGTTGTGATGATCTTGCTGGTCATCGCGACGGGTTTGGCCGCTTTCAGTCGTATACGCGTCACCGCCGACCAGTCGGGGCTGCAAGTGTTGTACGGCTTTTTCGGGTGGCCTCGTACTTCGGTACCCATACATCGCATTGCCACAGCTCAGGCCATAGACATTCGCCCGGCCGATTGGGGTGGCTGGGGATACCGCGGCAGCCTGACTCTCATGAAACGTGCTGCCGTGGTCCTGCGTGCGGGTCCCGGCATCCGCGTCGACCTACATGATGGCAAGATATTCGCGGTAACCATCGATGATCCGGAAAACCCGGTGCGACTGCTGAACGCCGAAGTCTCGCGCCTGACAACATAGCAACGCCCACCCACCGGCCCGGATGCAACGCCGGAACAGCGCCTCTGCAAACCCTCGCCTACGTCGGATGCGAGCAGACCAACTGCCCCTGGTTGCTTTCCGCAACTGGACGGTACATTCCCGTTGAAGTCCGCTGCAATGTGGGGCTCTGCGCGAGGCCGGATACCTCGGGGTGGACGAGCCAGGCCTCTAATGGTATGATATAAGACCAATAATAGCAGTCTAAGAGATGGATCAGACATGGTATTGACGTGGCTCTCACACACTGATCTGGCGGCAATCACGCGGGGCCGAGCGATTTCCAACTATGACAGTGAAGGAGCGCAATCGGTCGGCTGGGTTCCGGCAAATCTGGCAATCGATCCGTTCGGAGAGATAGTCGACAATCCCTGGGGACCGGTTGGAGACCTACGGTTGGTCCCCGATCCGACAACCCTGGTTCGTGTCCGAGCCACTCCATCGGCATCGGAAATGTCGTTCGTGCTGTGCACAGCCACCGATCTGCATGGAAAGCCTTGGCGATCCTGCCCTCGAGCGGCGCTCTCGTCTCAGATTGCGCGGCTTGAGGAACAATTCGGTTTAATGGTGCTTGCCGCGTTCGAACAGGAATTCTCACACGTAACCGAGGAAGCACCCAAGGCTCCATTCTCCTTGGAGGCTGCACGAGCGGTGGAGCCACTGCTTGAGGACATCGTGAGCGCATTGGATGAGGCGGGCGTCGAGACCGAGAACATCCTTCCCGAGTTCGGCCAGCACCAGTTCGAGGTCACGACGCGACCAGCGGTGGGCATTGCTGCACCGGATCGGGCGGTCATTACACGCACAGTGGCCCGAGAAGTCGCCCGTCGCCACAATCAACGCATCACGTTCGCCCCGGTAATCGGACCCGGCGCCGGAAGTAACGGCGTACACATTCATTTCAGCCTTCTCGATCGTGAGCGAAAGCCCGTAACCCACGATCCGGAGGGCGACTGCGGTCTCTCCCCGATAGCGCAGCGCTTTGTAGCCGGCGTCCTTGCCCACCTGCCCGCGCTCACCGCCCTCACCGCCCCGAGCGTGGTGTCCTACCTTCGACTCCAACCGCACTCTTGGAGTGCGGCCTACGTGGTCTTCGGAAAGCAGAATCGCGAGGCTGCCATTCGCGTTGCTCCAACATCGAGGGTTGATGGCAATCATGATCACGAGCGTGCAAACCTCGAGTACCGACCAGCTGACGCAACTGCCAATCCATATCTGGCGCTGGCCGCCATCTTGATTGCCGGAATGGATGGGTTGGCGCGAGAACTCCCTTGTCCCGAGTCCGTCGAATTCGACCCTTCAACCCTCTCGGATACAGATTTGGCGAAGAGGAACATCACTCGATTACCTCAATCGCTGGGTGAGGCGCTTGACTGCCTTGAACAGGACTCGTTGATCATGGAATCTCTCGACAGCAACATGCTGAAGTGCTACCTGACTATGAAGAGAAAGGAAGTAACCAGGTTTGCGGAGACCGCAGAGGCTGAGTTGATAGCGAGCTATGTCGATGTTTACTAGCCAGGATGCGGAGACAATCGCCGAGATCGCCGATCTCGACCTGGTTGATCACCACTGTCATGGCGTGAGCGTTGGCCCATTGGACCACGACGATTTCGCATCTCTTCTGACCGAAGGCGGCCGGGAGATGTTGGGGGCCATCGACCCGATTGCGTCGCCGCTCGGCCTTGCCATTCGATCCATCTGCGCACCGGTGCTCGACGTGGATCCACATGCCCCGATCACCGAGTACCTGAAGCACCGGTCGGCGCTCGGGGAAATCACCGTGGCCCAACGCATGCTTGGGGGTGCGGGGCTGAGTGACATCCTCATCGACACCGGCCACTTGTCCGATCAGGTGCTTACTCCGGCCGACATGAAGCCGCTGGGTCAATTCAAAACCTACGAGATTGTCCGGATCGAGGCGGTGGCTGAGGAGGTTTTTGCATCTGCCGGCAGCGAGGCGTTCCTCCATGAGTTCGCCCAGACGCTTTCGGACCGCGCTGCGACCGCGGTCGGACTCAAATCCATCATCGCCTATCGCGCCGGCCTCGACATCGACGCCGACCGTCCGTCTCTCCAGGAGACCTCCGAGGCGTTGGCTCGGTGGAGTGCGGGCAGCCGCATGGAAGATGTCGTCCTGCTCCGCCACTGTCTGTGGGTGGGCGTGGACGTGGCCGAGGAGTTGGGAATCCCGATCCAACTCCACACCGGATTCGGCGATCGCGATCTTGAGCTGTGGCGCGCCGACCCGACTCGCTTCACGCCATGGCTCGGCCGGATCCCATCGTCGGTGAACATCTGTTTCTTGCACTGCTGGCCCTACCACCGCCAAGCCGCTTTCCTGGCCGCGGTCTATCCAAACGTCTACTTCGACACCGGAGAGGTCAATACGCATGCCGCTTTCGGCTATGAGCGCATCCTGGCCGAAGCGCTCGAGGTGGCGCCCTTCGAGAAGGTGCTGTATTCCAGCGACGCATTCGGGCTCCCCGAGCTCTACTACCTCGGATCGAAACGCTTCCGCAGCGCGCTCTCTGCATTGCTTGATGACTGGCGGCGACGCGGCTTCTGCTCGCTTTCCGACGCAGCCGAGATCGCAACGGCCATCGGCCGGGACAACGCGCAAAACCTCTACGGGTTGGGCCGGTGAAACGGCTTCTCCCGAGTCTTCTCGATGCAATAAGGCAGGATTCAGCGCGGCTCATCGATCTGAGGCATGCTCTTCACGCCATTCCTGAACCGGGAAACCAGGAATGGGAAACAGCCGAGTTGATCCGGCGAGACCTGGGGTCGACCTCCCATGAACTCGACACCGCGACGGTGGTGCACATCGGCCCGATGGACAAGGGCAGCGTGATCCTGAGAGCTGAGCTTGATGGGCTCGAGATCCAGGAGCCCGCGCATACGAGTTACGCCGCGACCAACGGTTGGATGCACGCGTGTGGCCACGACGTGGACATGGCGGCTCTGGCGGGAACGGTTTCTGCACTCCGCGCTGTTGAAGGCCAGCTCCCGCTTGGTGTTACGGCTGTCTTTCAACCCGCCGAAGAGACATACCCCTCAGGAGCCCGGCGCCTCGTGGACAATGCAGAAACGCTGTTCGTCAATCCTGTGGCGGCTGTCGCTGTCCATCCCCACCCCGGCGTACCGGCCCACCATGTCTCGGCAGGCAGCGGCACGATCAACGCCTCTGCGGATGAGTTCGAAATCACCGTAGAGGGACAGGATGGCCACGGCGCATACCCCCATGAAGCAAGCGATGTCATTTTGGCCATGAGCGCCACGATCATGGCCATCCAGCAGATCGCTAGCCGGAGAGTCGACCCGTTGGAGCCGGTGGTTGTCTCCATCGGGTCGGTTCACAGCGGAACCGCGGCCAACGTTCTTCCCGGTTCCGCAACGTGCATCGGAACAATGCGCGCCATGACCGCCCGAAGCCGCGAGGCGCTTCAGCAGTTGCTGGAAGTGACCGCCACCACGACCGCCGCAGCGTATGGTTGTCGCGCCTCGGTGCGTTTTGAACCGGGTGAGCCTCCGCTGGTCAACTCCCCGGCCCTCGCCGAAGCTTTTCGCCGGTGGGCGCCTCAAGCCTCCATCCCGGTCGTGTCACCACTGGTGTCAATGGGTGCTGACGATTTCTCGTTTTTCCACGAAATCGCACCAACGCTGATGGTGTTTGCCGGCGCGCCGTCGCAAATCGGCAAGGTCCAGCTTCACAGCGCTGACTACCTTCCCCACGACGAAGTCGTCTTGTTGACCGCGGCTGCCTACTTTTGTGGCATAGCGGCAGCGTATGAAACAGCAGCGGAGGCAGATGGACTTCTCTCTCAGCGCTGATGATCTTCTCCGGCTCTTGTCAACGAGTTCGTTGGCGACCACGGTTGAGCGCGTCCAGGCTGCGATAGAACGGGCTGTTGCCCTGGGCATCTTCCCGCATGGCCGCTTGCCGGCGGAGCGCAAGCTCTCAACTGCCCTCGGCGTCTCGCGGTCGGCGATTCGTGCCGGGCTGGAAGCCGTTCGGGAATCCGGCTACATCGAGAACAGCCTTCTCGGGCGATCTGGTGGGGCACCCACGCGGGTGGGCCCGCTCCTTCCGTCGGCAGAGATCGGCAAGCGGGCGACCGAGGCTCAAGCCGAGATCCGAGAACTGATGAGCGCACGTCAGATCGTGGAGCCATCCTGTGCTCGCGCCGCGGCAAACTCAAACGACCAGGTCCTCATCGATCGGATGATCGAGAGCCAGCGCGTTTTGGCCGAGGAACGGTCCGCACTGGCCCACCGGGTCACCGACAGTGACTTCCACCTTGCCATCGCGTTCGCCAGCAGAAGCAAGGAAGCCATCGGCGTTGTGCTGAGGACCCGCGCCGACCTCATGAGATGGCGCGACCGTTTGCCGATGGAGGACAGGATCGACGAAACACTGGCCGGTCACGAAGAAATCCTCGATGCGGTGATCAACGGGGACGGCGCGGCGGCAGCCGCAGCCATGTTCAGCCACCTCCAGGCCACCAAGGACCTATTTGACAGTTATTTGGAGTCGCACTTTGATGCTTCTGGCGGAACACAAGAACCGCCCGTGGAACAGTCTCCGCCCGTTGGATCGGTCCCGTATCCGGCGCTCTCCCGGCGGCTTTCTGACTGAGAGGCGCCGAAGCACCGGAAGGGCGCGGCCCCTGACCAAAATTGCTTATGAGGGGCTCAGTTCACGCCCGGATGTGTACCTGCTGGACGCGCGTCTCCGAGTGGCGCCGCCGTTCGGGCCGCGACATCATCGAAGCAGACCCCCGGAGACACCTCGATGACCTCGAACCCGTTGGCGGTTATGTTGATGACGGCCAGATCGGTGTACACCCGGCTGACCACCCCGGCTCCGGTGAGAGGGTACGAGCAGCGCTCTACGAGCTTCGGCGTCCCGTCCCGAGTGCAGTGGCGCGTGGTCACATACACGGCCTTTACCCCGGACACGAGGTCCATCGCGCCGCCGACTGCCGGGATGGCGTCGGCCTGGCCCGTCGACCAGTTGGCGAGGTCGCCGTTGGCGGCCACCTCCAGGGCGCCCAGCACGCACAGATCGAGGTGACCTCCCCGGATCATGGCGAAGCTGTCGGCCTGGTGGAAGTAGGAGGCGCCCGGCTGTGCCGTGACCTGTTTTTTGCCGGCGTTGATGAGCTCCGGGTCGCCTTGTCCGGGCGCCGACGCCCGGCCCATTCCCAGCAGCCCGTTCTCGGTGTGCAAGACGATCTCGCGCCCGGTCGGGATGAACTGGGCGATCAACTCGGGCATGCCGATTCCAAGGTTGACGTAGGAACCGTCGGCGATGTCCCGCGCGGCGCGCCGGGCGATCTGCTCCTTCGTCAATCCCTTCACCGCCATGCTCATGGGTAGCTGGCGCCCTGGGCAATGAGTTCCGACTCGTGCAGCGGGTTCCGAACATGCACGACGTGGTCCACGAAGATGCCCGGGGTGATCACCGTCTCGGGGTCCAGCGTGCCCGGCTCCACCACAGAGGCGGCTTGCACAACCGTGGTCTGGCCGGCCATGGCCATGAGCGGAGAGAAGTTTCTGGCGGTTTTGTTGTAGATGAGGTTGCCGTGCCAGTCGGCGGCGCGGGCCTTTATCAGGGCCAAGTCTGCGATCAGCGCATGCTCGAGGAGGCAGGGTTGCCCATTGAACTCCCGGCGCTCCTTGCCGGATTCCAGGTCGGTTCGGGCGGCGGTTGGCGTGTAGAAGGCCGGGATGCCGGCGCCCCCAGATCTGATCCGCTCGGCAAGCGTGCCCTGAGGCACCAGTTCGAGTTGGATCCGGCCGGCGCGGAAGAGCTCTGGGAAGACGGTGGAATGCGAGCTGCGCGGAAACGAGCAGATCATCCTGGCGACCCGGCCGGCTCTGATGAGAGCGGCCAGCCCCACCTCTCCGTTGCCGGCGTTGTTGCTGATCACGGTGAGATCGGTGGCTCCGTGGTCGATCAGGGCGTGAACGAGTTCGATCGGGCTGCCAGCCTCGCCGAAGCCGCCGATCATGACTGTGTCACCGTCGCCGACCCCGGCCAGGGCTTGCATCGGGCTGGCCGCCCGTTTGTCGATCATGCCGCCATGGTAGACCAGTTCGGAGGCTCCGTCCCTGCTCGGACGTCAAACCGGGTCGCGGTCGCCTCGGGTGCAGACCTTGAGTTGTGGACGGGACGTGGAGGGGCGTCGGGAATGCCCTCACCCGAGGGTTTGGTCAAGGGCTTGGATGAGGCGGTTGATCTCGTCTTCGGTGGTGTAGTGGATGAAGGAGATCCTCAGCACGCCCGGGTCCGGGGCGATTCCCATCCCCTCGAGCAGGCGGGGAGCGTAGAAGTTCCCGGTCCCCACCATTATCTTGTTGCTGACCAGGGACTCCGCCACCGCGGTGATGGATCGCTCCAACGGGACGACCGAGACGGTGGGGGCCCGCCGGACAGCATCGACGGGGCCGACTATCCGTATGTCATCACGGCCGGCCAGGTAATCGAGCAGCCGGCCCAGCAAGTTCGTCTCGTGGACCCGGAACATGTCATGGACATGCCGGCCTCGCTCCACCGGAGAGGCTTCCCGCCCCCCATGGTGGGTGTACAGATCGTCCAGGTAGTCGACGATTCCCGCGCATGCCGCCACTTGGGGATGGTCGAGTCCGGCCGGAATCAGCTTGAGGCGTGGCTTGTTGGCAACGAAGTAGTGGCTCTGGTTCCCGAGGCTTTCGGTCAGGTCGCGGCGGGCGAACATCACCCCCTGGTGCGGACCCCACGTCTTGTAGGCGGAGAACAGGTACACATCGACTCCCAACGCCCCGATGTCGGGGAGGCCGTGCGGGGCGTAGGACACTCCATCCACCACCACCTTGGCGCCCACCGCCGAAGCCCGGGCGACGACTTCGGTGACAGGGTTGATCGCGGCCACCACGTTGGAGGCGTGGGGAAAGGCCACCAGTCGGGTGCGTTCGGTCAGCAACTCGTCGAGATCGGCGACATCCAGGGTTCCCTTCTCGGGATCGACCCGCCATTCGTTGACTTTGATCCCAGTCGAGGTCAGCCGCCTCCACACCCCGGCATTGGCTTCGTGATCCTGGGTGGATGCGACGATCTCGTCTCCCTCGCGCCATATGGATCGGAAAGCCCGGGCCAGGACGTAGGTGTTCTGCGAGGTGGAGGGTCCGAAATGGATCTCATCCGCTCCGACGCCCATCCACGCCGCCAGCCGCTCATAGGAGCGTTCCATGGCCGCGGCGGCCTGGGCGGAGAGCGGGAAGGTGTGCCCGGGCTGTACTTTGGTGTGGCGGTAGAAACCGGTCAGCCGATCGATAACTTGACGGCACACATAGGAGCCGCCCGCGTTCTCGAAGTGCGCCCACCCGTCGGGTCCGGCGTCGGAGAAGGCGGGGAACTGGCTACGTGCGAATTCGACGTCGAAGGATCCCATTTAGTGCCTCCAGTCGGTGTTGACATGTCTTGACTTGCCAGATCAGGGTAACGCCGCGTATCACAAGAAGTCGGAACAAAGACGCCCGAATGTTGCACCGCGTCGAATAATTAGCTCCCTGATGACCATGACCACGACTACCCGGTCACTGAGGGAGCATGATCGGGAACCCGCGCGAGACCCATGATTGTCTCCACAAAGACACTCGTATCCACCCGCGTTTGCGCTGGGGAATTCGGTTCCCCAGAGGAAAGAGCCTTCGTAGCCTATTGCCACTACCGGCCGCCGATTTGATGTCGGCGGCCAGCATCGGGCAGGCTCTTCGCTGGGCGAATCTCTAGATTGTCCCGGTAGTGTTCGATGGGTCTTGGCAGGCCCGACGAAACTGATGCTGGGTGGCGTGCTCATAGCATCCATCTATCCCCTGGTGGTGGATGTGAGCATTGGTCCGGACGACGACCCTTGGATGTTCCATCTCGGCGCGCTGCTGGGCAAGGTCGTGTTGACAGCCCTTTACGTGGGATTGGTCCACCCGGAATTGCGACAGCGGAGGGTGGCGACGTTAGTGCTGAGGCGGGCTTTTGGCTGGTTTGCCTGGTGGCGACTTGCCGGCGATCCGGCGGAGACCAAGAAACAGCGGCGGTCTGCGTTGCTGATACTGGCGGCGACGTACTCCCATGTCAGCATGGTGTTTTTCGTGTGGTCCACCCGGTTCGTGGACACCGTGGTGTCTGCGATCATTGTTGGAGCGTTTCCCCCGCTTTTCGTGTTGGTGATGGGCCGACAGGACCGCGCCACCGGAAGCCGGGGTCGATATCGGACGCCGACCATGGGGGACGTAGCCGCATTGACGTTGGCCTTTGCTGGAATGGGGGCGGTTACATGGGGCGGCGCCACCGAGGTCAATCTGCAGGGTTCGTTTTCGCGGACACTGGTGGGTGTAGGCCTGGCGGCCTTGGCAACCACGGGCGGGGTGTTGACGGCAAAGAGTTTCAGATGGGGCTCGGACCTGGCCGAAGAGGCGGGGACGAGCGGAGCGCGATCAGAATCGGCGTTGGTGTTGATCGCCTACGGAGTTGGAAACCTGCTGTCCCTGCCTCTTGTCGCGGGCATAGCCGCGACGAACGGATGGCGCATGTCCGCCACAGGATTCGCAGCCGCGGTCCTGTGCGGCCTTCTGGTCATGTTTTCCTCCAACATTCTGTTCATCAAGGCCAATCTGCTCACCCAACACCTGTCGGTCAACAACCTGGTTTACGTGCAAACGGTGTTTTCGCTGTCGTGGTTATGGCTGTTCACCACTATCGAAGTGGGCAAACCGATTCTGGTGTTGGCGGGCGCAATGACGGTCGTTGTGGCGAATGTGCTGTCTGGGGGAGTCGGGGACTGGATCGTCGGTAAAGGGAACTATCGCAGGCGAGGTGGGCGGACCGACCCGCGCAACACCGGATAGCACCGACATCTTGCCCCACCCCAGGTACTACCAGTTCCGCTTGGGCAGAGAGCAGCCAGGCCGCACACAACCCGTCGCGCTACTGTTCGTCGCGAATCCCAATACCATAGGCGCACTTGGCGAACTGGGCTACCACTTCTTCACCTCCAGACAAGGCCAGCGGCACCTCGAAGAACTGCTCGGCGTTGACATCGACGACAAGATCAGGGGAGGCAGAGCCAGGGAAGGAGGAAGGAGGGGCGTTAGCAACCTTGAAGCGTCGGGATCATGCGTAAACTGGAGGCTATGACGCTCAGGCGGGATACCCCTCTGAAATGTGAAGCACTTCTGGAAATCCCAGCAAATGCCCAGGTAAGCGGTGGCGGACAACACCCCACCGTAATGTTTTGTACTTGGGCCCGGGCTGCTGAGAGAGATGGTACATCTGGATGTGTTTGAGCTTTAAGCCCGGTAAGAAATACTCCCGAGCCGATGTGAAGGAGCTCCTGGGTCTTGCCCGGAATGCGAAGGGTGGATCCTGGGATGCCGGGATTGTGGAACACAAAGGCGAGTTCTTCATCTTCACCAACGTGGGCACATCGGGAACAACCGGTCACCATTACGGTAACAGGTGGGAGGAAGGGCTCCTTCGTTGGTATCACAAGAAGAATTCCCATATTAACTGGCCAAGCGTCAGGAGACTTTTAGATGCGGGGCGAGCTCATGTGTTTTGGCGTATTTCCAACCAGGCCCCGTTCGAATATGCAGGTTACGCCAGGAAAGTAAAGGCCCTTGCAACTTCCCCAGTAGAGGTTCTGTGGTCGTTCGACAACACGACCTCTGACACCGGTGTCCTCCAAAATCCGGGTGTGATTGCCACAGAGGGGATAGTGACACAGTCCCGCGAGCACGGGTTCAAGGTGGGTCATCGGGTGCGCCACCCCAATCTGGGGTTGGGTCGCGTGCTTGCAATCTCCGGTCAGGATCCGGGAAGCTCGGCCACCATCTATTTCGCGGGGTCTGAGGAAAAGCGCGAGTTGTTGCTCTCTTCGGTGGAGAAGGTAGCTGGCTTCGGTCCTGTTTGAACTTAGATTCCGCTACTAGCCACGCACAGTCTGATGAACGTATTCCAAGAGAGGGGTGACCAGCCGCATCCCCTGCTTCACCCGTCTCGGTAGCGAAGCCGCTCGTCGGCAGTGCGGCCCGACAGAGCCGCAAGCGACGCGGGCGGCTCGGCGTCCTCGACCAAATCGGCGGAGGCGACCGGAGGTTCGAAGCGGGTGGCAATGGGTACTACGCCGGCCCACCACGGACCAGCCATGTCCTCGGGCTCGTCCACGGGATCTCCACTGCGGACCTTGGCCGATGCCTCCGCCAGCGGCAACTCCAGCACCAGCGTCTTGAGGAGATCGGACCGCGACGGCAGGCGGCTGTCGTCCCAGTTGGCGACGACGTGGTCGGTGACGAGCTTCAGCGCCTTGAGTTTGCGCTCTTCGTCGACGATGCGCCGGGCCCGTCCCCGTACCACCACCGAGCGGTAGTTCACCGAGTTGTGGAAAGGCGTTCGCGCCATCACCAGTCCGTCGAGATGGGTGATGGTGACGCAGATCTCTTGACCATCGCCCGTGCCGAGCAGATGGTTGGCTACCGCGCCGTGGAGGTAGAGATGATTGTCGTCGCGTCCGTAGACCATGGGCAGCACCAGCGGCCCGTCGGGGGTGGACACCCCGACATGGGCAATGAGTCCGGCGTCGAGGATGCCCAGTACATCGGCCTGGGCGTAGCGAGCCCGGTCGGCGCTGCGGCGCAGCCGCGTGCGCTCCGACGGCGCTTGCGCTCGACTATGGGACTGGGGCTCACCCATGGCCCGCAAAGGCTACGGGCCACCATCCCACAAAGCAAGCATGGGATGGGCCGCGATGTGGACTCCTGCCCTACCGGGAAGGGGCTCTGCTCTTGGGCTTGCTCCGGTTTTGCCGTTGAGAGTGACTTTGCGGCGCCCTACGACTATTACGACCCGTTCTTTGAGGGCCGGGCCGCGGGCGGCGACTCTGCGGTCTGCCCGAGGCCCTTTGACCGTTACGGTTTGCAGTTTCAGGCTGGGGTGGCCGGGGGCGCCTGACCGGCGCCGCGTTCGGGTCGAGGTGGTCGGGGCTGGTGATGGGCTGTTTCAGGTCGAGTTGACGCTGGATCCGTTTTGTGTCGGCGACCTGACTGGGTTGGATCAGCGACACCACGAGGCCGGTCTGGCCGGCGCGGGCGGTGCGACCCGAACGGTGCAGGTATGCCTTTTGGTTCTCCGGCGGGTCGTAGTGGATGACTGACGCCACGCCCTCCACATGGATTCCCCGAGAGGCGACGTCGGTAGCAACCAGCGCGTCGACCCGGCCGTTGATGAATTCTCGGAGCGTGCGCGTGCGTCGGTTCTGCGCGTGACCTCCGTGTATCGCGGCGGCCCTGACCCCGCGCTGGGCGAGTTGGCGGGCCAGCCGGTCTGATCCATGCCGGGTCCGGCAGAACACGATCGCCGATCCGGTGGCAGTGATTACATCGACGCAGGCGGTGACCCTCTCGGTCTTGGCGACTCTCCAGAACCGGTGATCAGCCGCTTTGATGTCGGGTTTGGCGTCGCCGACCTTGTGAGTAATCGGGTTATATTGGTAGTCGCGGGTGAGCTTGGCCACGTCATTGTCCAGGGTGGCGGAAAACATGAGGGTCTGACGGCGGGAGGTGGTTTGGTCGAGGAGCCGCCGAACGGCGGGGAGGAACCCCATATCGGCCATGCGGTCCGCTTCGTCGATGACCACCTGTTCTACATCATGCAGGCTTACCGCGTTCTGGTCGATCAGGTCTTCGAGCCGCCCGGGGCAGGCGACGAGAATCTCGATGCCCTGTTGCAGTTGCCTTTTCTGGGCGCCGTAGCCGATGCCGCCATAGACGGTTGCCACCCGAGCTCGACCGGCAAAAGTGCGCAGTTCCGACGCTATCTGCTCGGCGAGTTCGCGGGTTGGGGATAAAACCAGCGCTTGCGGCTTCTTGGACCTGGCCCGGCCGACATTGACGACCAGCGGGATGCCGAAGGCGAGCGTCTTGCCTGACCCGGTGGGCGCTCGGCCGCAGATGTCGTGGCCTTCCAGCGCATCGGCGATGGCGACGGCTTGGATTTCGAAGGGTTCATGAATGCCGCCGCGCTCAAGCGCGCGACATATGAACTCGGGTACGCCCAGCTGGGCGAAAGTGGGGGACATGGGGGCTCCTCTCCCGTGCACGACAGCACTAAGGGAATCGTTGATGCCTGAAATCGTCGGCGAGGCAACAACGCGGTATTCGGGTGGCTTACACAGGGTCAGCGCCGAACTTGGCTGCGAACACAACCAGCCAGTCTTGGCTGGGCGATCCCCATGGTAGCACCATCAGCCATAAATCGCCGCATCTGCGGAACTTCAGGAAGTTTGACCGTAGTGCAGACCGGTGGCCGCAGGCCCGTCGCTCGGCGCCCAGGACCCGCTTACGGCGGTTACCAGGGGAGCAGATCTTTTTTGCGATCTCTTTGAAGTCCCGATCACCTTGAACAGTTGCAGGTAGCCGCCGGCTTCTGGTGTGACGGCGGCAATCAGAGCCTGCGGGTGACGTTCATCCCGCCGTCAGGTGTCCATGAAGCGACCAGCAGGGAACGGTCCTCCACCCGGACCAGCACCACCCGGGTGATGTGGGTGGTGAACAGCGCCATTGCCGAAGTGTCTTCGATCGGGAAACGGTGCCCCTTTATGAACAAAGCCATCTCACTGTCGAGGGATGGCACAGCCCGACCTTCAATCCGTGCATCTCCCTGCCACAGCTCTTCCTCGTCGGGAGCGCTGTGTATCGAGAATCGGGGATCACGTCGCAGATCTTCGGCCATTCGCGACACGGTTTCCATGGCCAGCCACAGTTGCCCATCCCGGAGAGCCGAGGAGCCCCATCCCGCCGAAGAGTTGCCATCACTGCGTGCCGGTGACTCTCAAATCTCTCCTGCACCAAAGCAGCGAATCGTGGCTCGGACTCTTGGAAATCGGCCCATGTCACAGCCATTGGAACATCACCCGCTGCCCCAGCCTACAAGCCCGTAAGAGCTTCTCTCCTCACCGACGGCTTAATACATGGCTGAATCGTTGCAAGACCCCATCTCCCGTGAGTACGCTGAGAGTGGTTGGCATCGCATGGACTTGACTGAAAACTGACAAACGGAGGCATTGGATATGAAGCGGCTGATCTTTACCCTGCTGGCGGTTTTGCTCCTGGTTTCTTGCGGTGGTGGAGATTCCGAGGAGGATGATATCGCCTCGAGAACGCCCCGGGGTACCGAGGAAGCCCAAGAGGCTCTCGAGAACTTCTTGGCCAACCCGTTCATCACCGAGGCGCAGGCAGAACAGAGCAGGGACATGGTGTGGCGAGCCTGCGCAGCCCTACAGGAAGGGACCGCTTGGCAGGAAGTCGAGGATCAGGAGGTGGCCGCCGTCGAGGAGAGCGGCAGGTCTTTGAGCCCCATCGAACTGACCGGAATGCGCGCTGGCGCCGCTCTGGGCATCTCCGCCTACTGCCCCCAACACGAAGACAAGATGCCGTAGTTGTCCTGGCGGAGGGCCGGTAGGACCTGGCTCGGCGCTGCGCTACAGCAATTTGGCCTGGCGGGAGTTCTCCGACACGGGTGTCCTCGGCTTTGGGGATTGACGGGCCGGGTTCGAATTCCGGCGCGGCGAGCGGGCGGGGCGGGGAAGGTAGGAGCGGTTCCCGTAGAGCTTTTCATATGGGCCGACCAGGTCGGGGAATTCTTCCCGCAGCCATTCCATGTAGTGCTCCTTGATGCCGGGGCGGAGGTGGAGGCGGATGGGGACGGCGAAGTCGGCGCCCACCTCCCGGCAGGCCCGCATCACCTGGGCTACCTGTTGGGGCGAATCGGAGATGCCGGGCAGGAGCGGCGCCACCAGCACTCCCGAGGGGACTCCCAACTCCTTCAGCTTTCTGACCGCCTCCAGGCGCTGGCGAGGGTGAGGAGTGCCGGGCTCGGTCCGTCGCCAGACTTCGGTGTTGAGGGTGCCCACCGAGAAGCTGACCGTCACTTCGGCTCGGCGCGCCGCTTCCGCGAACAGGTGGCGGTCCCGGAGCGCCAGGGGCGATTTGGTTAGAACCGAAAAGGGATTGCCGCGTTCGGTGAGCACCTCCACTATCCCCCTGGTCAGCCGGTACTTGCCCTCGGCGGGCTGGTAGGGGTCGGTGTTGGTGCCCATGGCGATCGGGTGCCCCGCCCAGTGCCTCGGCTCGGTCTGGGCTCTTACCAGTTCCACGGCGTTGATCTTCACCACGATCTTTCGGTCGAAGTCCTCTGCGATGTTCAGCCCCAGGTAGTCGTGGGAGGAGCGTGCGAAGCAATAGACGCAGGCATGGGAGCATCCCCGGTAGCAGTTGATGGTGTACTCGAAGGGCATGTTCTTGGTGTAGGGGATGGGGTTGATGATGGACTTGGCCTCCACCTCGAGGAAGGTCAGTCCCCGGTATTGGCCCTTGCCGGCCACCCGTCGGTATCGTTCGAACAGCCCGGCCGGTTTGTCTGCGGCCAGGGTCCAGCGCAGGTTGGAGGCAGTCATGGACGCCCTATTGTATCGAACATATGTTCGATCATCAAACCTGAGAAACCAGTGACCTGTCATGGGTGTGGCTTTTGTGGGGCCTTAGTCGTAAAATGACATTGTCGGGGGAAGGAACGGCTTGGAAACCCAGAGCATCTATGAGACCGAGGATCTGGCCGCAATCCGTGCCCAGACCAGGCGTTTCGTGGAGCATGAAGTGGTTCCTTACGGGGACGAGTGGGAGGTGCAGGGTGGGGTTCCCCGGGAGCTGTACACCAAACTGGGAGAGATCGGGCTGTTCGGATTGCGGATCCCCGAATCCCGGGGTGGGGTGGGCCTGGGCCATTTGGCGTCCGCGACGGTGGCCGAGGAGTTCGGGAAGAGCACCTTCGGCGGAGTGATGGCGAGTGTGGCTGTCCACGGCGAGCTGGCGCTTCCCTACCTCTACCGCTACGGGTCGCCGGAACTGCAGGACAGGTACCTGCCCGGGATGATGACCGGAGAGCTGATCGGCGCCCTGGCGGTGTCCGAGCCCGACGCCGGTTCCGACGTGGCGGCCATGAAGACCCGGGCGGATCGCGACGGTGACGAGTATGTGGTGAACGGTTCCAAGATGTTCATCTCCAACGGAGCGAGTTGTGATGTGGTGGTGCTTTCCGCCAAGACGGATCTCTCCGTGGCTCCTCATCGAGGGATAAGCCTGTTCCTGGTGGAGAAGGGAACTCCGGGGTTTTCGGTCAGCCGCACCCTGGACAAGCACGGCTGGCGCTCCTCGGACACGGCCGAGTTGGTGTTCGCCGACTGTCGGGTGCCGGCGAAGAATATGATCGGAGAGCCCAATCGGGGTTTCTACGCCATCATGCGGAACTTCCAGAACGAGCGGCTGGTCCTGGCGGCGGCGGCGTTGGGAGAGGCCAAGAAGGCCTTGGAGATGACGGTGGCATATGTCAAAAGCCGCCGCGCCTTCGGGAAAGTGCTGTGGGCCAAGCAGGCCATCCGCCTGAAGCTCGCCGAACTGGCGGCGGCGGTGGAGGCCGGGGCGCAGCTTCTCTATCACTCGGCGTGGCTGCTGGATCAGGGACAGGGTGCGGTGCGAGAGGTTTCCATGGTCAAGGCCTTCATGGGCGAGTTGGTCAACCGGGTGCTCTACAGCTGCGTGCAGTTCCACGGCGGGATGGGCTATATGCGGGAGACGCCCATCGAGAGGATGTCCCGGGACGCCCGCCTTCACCCCATCGGCGGGGGAGCGACCGAGGTGATGTGGGAAGAGATCGCCAAGAAGATGTGAGCGATTGGCTTGGTTGACGATATGGACCCTCAGCGCCTCTTGACCTTGCGCACCGATTATGAGAGTGGCGGGTTTGCCCGCTCGGATCTGACCGACGATCCCTCAGAGCTCTTTGCGCGCTGGTTCTCGGGAGCCTTGGAATCGGGATTGGTGGAGCCGCACGCTTTCGTGTTGGCCACCGCCGACCGGGAGGCCCGCCCCTCGGCGCGGACCGTGCTGATGAGAGAGATGGACCGCCGGGGGATTGTCTTCTACACCAACTACCGGAGCCGGAAAGGCGCCGATCTGGCGGAGAATCCCCGCGCTTCGGCGGTGTTTCTGTGGATGCCGCTCCATCGCCAGGTGCGGATCGAGGGTCGGGTGGAGAAGGTGCCGGGCACCCAGTCCGACGCCTACTTCGGGGCCCGTCCCCCCGGCTCACGTCTGAGCGCCGCCGCCTCTCCCCAGAGCGAGCCGGTTCCCGACCGGGCCTGGTTGGAGGAGCGGATGGAAGAGATCCGGCGCCATTACCCCGACGGGGATGTCCCGCGACCTGCGGAATGGGGCGGCTACCGGCTGGCTCCCGACTGCTACGAGTTTTGGCAGGGTCGTCCTAACCGCCTCCACGACCGGTTCGAATATCGATGGCGCGACGGTGGCTGGGTGGTGGAACGACTCGCTCCCTGATATTGGTCTGAAATGGAGGGGGCGGGGAATTGCAGTCCCTGGCGAACCGGTACGAACGGACTGCTATTCATGTGACGCCTCGGGGGTGTGAATGGTGCTGTGTAGCAGTCCACCGCCATAGACGTGGCGTCTCCGTATGCCTTCAGCACGGCTACCGGCCAGTCTCGATTTACTGGCTCTCCTCGTTGGTGAATGTGTCTTCTTCGACATGTTCCTCTCTCATCAGCAGCGCCGGCAGGATGGCCAACAGCGACAGGAACCCCGTGATCATGAAGAGGTTCTGAAACACGGTGACGCCGGCGTTTATCAAGACGGCCTCGGTTTCTTCGAACGTCGGTCCAAGCTCGAAGTCGCCAGTCAGGCTGTAGAAGCGTTCAATACCCCAGGCGGACAAGGCGGCCAGCCCCATCGCCATCCCCACCATTCGCGATGCTGTGACCAAGGCGGCGGCGGCGCCCCAATAATTGCTGGGCGATGCGCTCAAAGCACTGACGCCGATCGGAGGGATGACCAGCCCGAATCCCAAACCCGCCGATACCAAGGGCAGAGTCAGCCTCAGTTCCTCCACCTGGGTCTCCCAACCACTCATGAACAAGAGGCCCGTTCCCATCAACACCAGGCCTGCAATACACACCGATCGCACTCCGGCCCAGCGAACTATGTAGCCTCCCACCACCGCCCCCACCGGAATGGCGGCGGTAAGGCGAAGCAGGTGGAGGACGCTCTCCAATCCCGTCCTCTCCATGACGGTGCCTGCCATGAGGGGCACGGTTACCAAAGCAATGATCAAGGCCACTCCCACCAAGAACTGCGTGCCGTTGGAAGACAGGAACGCCCTGGACCTGTACAGGAAAGGAGCCAACAGAGGCTGATCCGTGCGTTTTTCAAGGTAAACCAATGCGGCGACCAGGAGTGCTCCCACGGCCACCAGCAGATACGGGAAAACGGAAGTTGCCGAGAAGAGGTCCCTTTGGGACAGCCCCGCGGTTAGAAAGATGAGTGCCCCTCCCATCACCATCGCCCCGAAGTAGTCCATCTTGGCCTTCGGATTGGCGCGGTTCGGCAAGACGGCCAGAAGCGCGATAAGAATGAGGCTCTGGGGTATGTCCAGCCAGAATATCCACCGCCAGCCGAGCAACTCGATAATGGCGCCTCCATAAAGAGGGCCCAAGACGGACCCGGCTTCGGCCGCCGCCGCCACGAGTCCTATGGCAATTCCCCTTCTCTGCGACGATACGGCTGCCACTGCCATAGCCAGACCTATGGGGACCGTGGCGCCTCCTCCAATAGCCTGGACCACCCTGGCGGACACAATCCAACCGAAATTCGGCGCCAGCGCCACGAACGCCGATCCGACGGAGAAAACGACCAGGGCCGCTTGGAACATCTTGACGCGGCCGTGGACGTCGGACAGGCGTCCGCCCAACGGCATGGCCACGGTGTAGGCCACCAGATACCCGGTTACGATCCAAGACGCCCTGTCCAGGTCCGTGAGGGGGATCTCCAGGTCCACCATCACGCCGGGCAACGCGGCGACTACCACGGTCTGATCCAGGGCCGTCGAGAATACTCCCAGGCAGAGAATTCCTAATATGACCGACTCGGAAGAAGCTAGAGAGGTTAGACGATCCCTAAGGCCGTTCACGACCCGGATCCGAGGTCCGGAAGTTGGATGTCGACAGGAACGTCAATGCCAACAATGCTTAGAAGACGGACGGTCTCGGGGTCGTCGTCGTTATAAACCTGGCCTTCGATCCTTATCTGCTGCAAATCATGCTCGGTCTCACCAATCCACAAGGTCAAGGCCACTTCATGACCCGGGTCCGCGGAGGTGAGGAGGGACTGCAACTCGTCAGAAGCAAGGTCTGCCTCAACGCGAATGCTCTGGGTGTCCTGCACGGACTCCCGGCCTGTGACGATGGCGCCGTCCTTGATGGTGATCAGCAGATCGCGCAGAGTCAGGCCCAACCCCGCGAAATTGAAAGGCACCTGGTCGAGGGGCAAGGGGTTCCACGGAGCGTCTTTGGAGAGCTTTATGTAGGCCTGGTCTCCGACCGCCAACATCTCAATCTCCACAAATCCAAAACCCGGCGCCTCCACGTCCACCACCATCCTGAAGCTGTCGGGAGTCCTTACTTCTGTTTCCATACTCTTGAAAATCGTCCCAAAGAACTTGGCTCCCGTTTCCTGTTCGTCGACCATGCTGAACTTGGCCGTCGACATGGCAGCCATTTTCTCTCCCGCATTTGAAAGCAAATCATCCAACTCGACGTCTGGCGCGGGAGTGGGCGTATCCTCCCCTCCGCACGCGGCGACCGAGAACAGGAAAACCACCGCCAGAACGGTGATCGACAGCCCGCCACGAAGTGTTCTGAACAAATTCATCTCCTCACCCTCCTTGACTCGGCATCCCGTGGGGAGGCGGCAATCTCATGGGGAGCGGAGCTTTCTTGCATGTTGATCAAGCACACGCGGCGGTTGGGGGGCCTGGGCCCATCCAGCAGCGTCGCCGCGACAAGCAGCGGTAGGCGTTGAGTTACGCCATTTGCACCGGGGGCCGTGACAGCCAGCAACCCTACTCTGGTCATTGTCTTCTCACCTTAGTGTCTGCTTCTGCACGCACGCTTCCTAACTTTGGGACAAGGGCAACAATCCCCAACCGGCACCGGTGCCAGGCATCCTCATTATCCAGGCGGTGTCTCCTTCCTGCTCGACGTGGTAATAAAGCACCGGGATCCATCGCCGAACCCCACCAGACTTGGTATTAGCCCGAGGCGTCGCTACATCTCAGGAGGGCACCCTAGTCTCTCCCATGATGCGACTGACCATCCTCGGATCAAGCGGTACCTACCCGGCGCCTTCCAATCCTGCTTCGGGCTATCTGATTGAGGCCGGTGGAACAAGGGTCTGGTGCGAGGCAGGCCCGGGTACCTTCGCCTCCCTGACGCGAGGTCTGGACTTGGATCTGCTGGACGCGGTGGTGGTTTCCCATCGGCATCCCGATCATTGCATGGACCTGGTCTCTGCCTACCACGCCTTCGCCTACGGACCTCACCCCCGTCTTGGCATCCCTCTCTACGCTCCCGACCAAGTCTTTGCGGCCTGCCTTGACTTCCTGGGCCAGGACTCCGACGGGAGATTCGCCCGGGTGTTCGATCTGCACAGGGTCTCGGACGGGGATCAGATCAGCATAGGAGGTTTGACCGTTTCCTTCGCCGAGGCCGACCATCCGGTTCCCACCGTCGCCTCCCGGTGGAGCGACGGACATAGGATCATGGCCTATTCGGCGGACACCGGGCCGAAGGGTGACTGGACCCGACTGGTCAAGGATGCGCACCTGTTCTTGTGTGAGGCTTCTTTGGGCGCCGAGCCATCTCCGGAGGCGGCGACGCACCATCTCGACGCCGGGGAGGCGGGGCGGATCGCCCGGGAGCAGGGGGCCCGGCGCCTGATGCTCACCCACATTCCGCCGCACATCGACTCCCGCCGGGCGGTGTCGGCGGCGGAACGGACTTTCGACCGGCCGGTGGCGCTGGCCGTCCCCGGCGCCGCCCATCGCATATGAGTTTGGCTATACCCTGTTAGGACATGGCGCGTACACGACCGGTTGACGAACTGCGGCCCGTCCGCCTTCATATGGGCTACACAGACGCCCCTCCCGGCTCGGTGATGATCGAGTTGGGCGGCACTATGGTGCTGTGCACCGCCACTGTTGATGAGAGGAGACCCCCCTGGATGACGGGGAGGGGAGGGTGGGTCACCGCCGAATACGCGATGCTTCCCGGCTCCTCCAGCCAGAGGATCCGCCGCGATCACTATCAGCGGGGACGCGCCCTCGAGATCTCCCGGTTGATAGGGCGTTCCCTCCGGGCGGTGGTCAACTTGCAGCAAATGGGTGAGTTTGTGATCCGGGTGGATTGTGACGTCGTCCAGGCAGATGGCGGAACCAGAACGGCGGCGGTCACCGGGGGATGGCTGGCTATGACCAAGGCGCTGCGATGGGCTTCCGAGCAGGGGATGGCCGACGCCGACGCCGGCTTCGATCAGGTGGCGGCGGTCTCGGTGGGGCTGTTGGGGGGAGAGGTGCTACTCGATCTCGACTATAAGGACGACCAAGCCGCCGATGTGGACCTGAACGTGGTGATGTCGGGCAGGGGACTGTTGGTGGAGGTGCAGGGGACCGCCGAGGGGGCGCTTTTCGACCGGGCCGACCTGGACCGCATGCTGGATCTCGCCCAGGGAGGGATCTCCGAGTTGCTTTCCGCCCAGAGGCAGGCGCTGGGCTGACCGCGGTCTTGAGGGAGACGGAGATGGAACCGGACCGGCTGGTGGTGGCGTCGGCCAATCCCGACAAGGTCGCCGAGGTGCAAAAGATCTGGGAAGAACTGGGCGTAAAAGGAGAGATCGTGAGCGGCCCGAGTTGGGAGGAGGTGGAGGAGACCGGCGAGACATTGGAGGAAAACGCCCTGCTCAAGGCGCGGGCGGTGGCCGCCGCCACCGGGATCACAGCTCTGGCCGACGACACCGGTTTGGAGGTGGCGTCGCTGGGGGGCCGCCCGGGGGTGCATTCGGCCCGTTACGCCGGGGAGGACGCCACCTACGACGACAATGTCGACCGGTTGCTGGCCGAGATGGAAGGCCGAACGGACAGGGCGGCGCGGTTCCGCACGGTGGCGGCGCTGGTGTGGCCATCGGGTCGCTTCCTGGTGGCCGAAGGCGTTCTGGAGGGAAGGATCACCCTTGGGGCTCGAGGCGAGGGCGGGTTCGGATACGATTCGGTGTTCGAAGTGGGCGAGCGGACCCTCGCCGAGATCACCGCCGCCGAGAAGAACCGGATATCGCATCGGGGTCGGGCTTTGCGCTCTCTGGCGGCCCGGCTGGGGGCCTTTCCTCCGGCGGAGGCCAAGTAGCCGGGATTAGAGTGTCACGGGCCTGTCAGGCCTGGTAGGCATCGGGAACCGGCGTCAGCGGCCTGCCGAGCCAGCGGGGGCGGCGCAGGCCTCCGGGTCCTGGTCCGGGACGGGTGCGGTCCATCCATTCGCGGTAGATCTGGTGGGATTTCTCGGTGTCGACGAAGACATCCCCATAGCGGTCCCCCGGTTCCGCAGGGGTGAGGCGGACCCGTTGGTGCCAGGCGTGCATGCCCGACACCGGGTCGGGATGTACGGGGAAGGCCAGGTTCTGGTGCACTCCCGGGTCCCGCCACCAGATGCGTTCGCTGTCGGGGTCATCCGACTCGAAAGGCTCGATACCCGAGCGGTGCCGCAGCAGCCACCCGCCGTCATGGCGTCCGATGTCCACCAGGGCAGATGACCAGCGCTCGTTTCCCATCTTGGCGTCCAGGCGCCAGCGGCCCATGTGATGGGAGGCCGCCACCACTCCGGGTCGCAAGCCCTCGGTGCGCCAGGCCCGCATGAGGAAGTAGCCGATGTCGGTGCTGATCCGGACCAGGTCGCCGGTGTCGAATCCGAGTTGGTCGGCGTCGACCGGGTTCATCCACAACGGGTGCCCGTGGCTGATCTCGTACAGGTACTTGGCGTTGCCCGATCGGGTATGGATCAGGGTGGGGAGTCGGAAGGTGGGAAGCAGGATGCGCTCGCGGCCCTCGAGGTCGAGGTCCCGCCAGTAGACATGGGACTTGAGATAGGTGGGGATGGTCGCTTCGGGCCAGTTCCAGTCCTCGAGCGTCTCGGAGTGCCATTCGAGGAGACGGGAGGGGGAAGTGAAGCCGCTCTTGCGCTCTCCGTCGACCTCTACGCCGGGCTGATCGGGGGCCACCTCCGCTTCGTTCAGAAGGTACCGGTCGCGGTCGATCTCGAAGGCGCCGTACTTGCGCATGTACTCGAGGGGCGTGAGGCCTTCGCGGCCGGCGTGTTCGGGAAGGCCGGGGACCGAGTTGTCGAACATCCACCCGTAGTACTCGTCGAGGTTGACCGGGCGGGACGGGTCGTTGGGTGACTCGTACCACTGCCGTATCCCCAGCGACCCATCGGGATCGATCCGCCACGACAGGTCGATCCAGAACTCGTTCTCCTCCCACACCTCTCCGGGGTTGGCCTCGTAGGTGCGCTCGTACTGACGCCCGGCCCGCTCTCCGGCCACCCGCAGCACCGGCTGGCGGAACCCGAGCCAGCGAGCCGCGTGGGTCTCGTAGGAGTGGGTGTCGTGCCGCTCGGCGCCGACCCCCATGGGCAGTACGTAGTCGGCGAACCACGCTGACTCGGACCAGGTAGGGGAGAGTGCCACATGCAGGCCCACCCGGTCCTCGTCGGTGAGGGCCTCCATCCAGGTGAACCCGTCGGGGTTGGTCCACACGGGGTTGTAGACCCGGGTGAAGTAGACCTCGATGCGCCCCCTCCCTTCCTTCAGGAAGTGGGGCAGCAGGTAGCTCATCTCGTAGTGACTCAAGGGGAACTCGCCCGGCCAGATCAGCTCGTTCCAGCGGTTGACCGGGGGCGGGGTGTTCCAGTGTTCGGGCTTGAACTTGTCCCAGGCGCTCGGAGAGGTGCCACCTTCGGTCCCCACCGATCCGGTCAGCACGTGCAGGAAGAACAGGCAACGAGCCACCTGCCAACCTCCGAGGTTGCCCGATCCGGCGGATCTCCACGTGTGGGAGGCGAAACGGGGTCCGGCGTCGGCGATACCCCGGGCCACGGCTTCGATACGCCAGGCGTCGACGCCGGTCTCCTCGGCGGCGTATTCGATCGTGTAGGGGGCGTAGGTCTCTGCCAACAGCTCGACAAAGCTCTTGTAGGTGCGGGGCCGCTCGGGCGCCAGCGCGGCCAGCGAGGCCTCCCAGTTGACCCACCTTCGCACGTAGTCATGGTCGACGGCGTCCCACTCCAGCAGCCGGGCGGCTATGGCCAGCAACATCGCCGCCTCGGTACCGGGCCATGGCGAGAGCCAGTAGTCGGACATCGCCGCGGTGTTGGAGAGGCGCGGATCGATGGTGGCCACCTTCCCGCCCGCCTTCCGAGCCTCGATGATCCGCTGGGCGTGAGGGTTGAAGTAGTGACCGGATTCGAGCTGGGCGGAAAGCAGGAGGATGAACCGGGCGTTGGCGAAGTCTGCGGAGGGGCGGTCGTAGCCCATCCACATGGCGTAGCCGGTGCGGGCTCCCGACGAGCAGATGTTGGTGTGGCTGTTGTGCCCGTCCACCCCCCAGGAGCGGAGGACGCGTTCCATGAAGCCGTCCTCGCCGGGCCGTCCCACGTGGTACATGATCTCGTCGTGACGGTCCTCTTGAAGCGCCCGCCGGATTCGCGAGGCTATGTCCCCGAGCGCTTCCTCCCAGGAGACCTGCTCCCATTTGCCCGAGCCTCGCGGCCCGGATCTGCGCAGCGGGTGCAGGATCCGCTCCGGGTCGTACATCTGGTTCAGGGTGGCCGGGCCCTTCGCGCAGTTGCGACCCCTCGATCCGGGGTGCTCGGGGTTGCCTTCGAAACGCCGGACCTGGCCGCTGTCCTTGTCGACGTAGGCCAGCAGCCCGCACCCGGCCTCGCAGTTGAAACAGGTGGTCGGCACCAGGCGGTACCGGCGCTTGACCCGGTCGGGCCACGCCTTGGCGTCGTACTCCTCCCAGTCATCCCACTTCTCGGCGGGCGGGAAGGACACGAGACCCGTCCCGGGAACCAGTCGGGGCAGACGGTCCGAACCGGGGTGGTCGGGGGTTGTGGGCATGTTCTCGGCCCTCGCCTTTTTCTTCACGACAGGGGCACGCTCTGGCCCGCCTTGACGAACGCGTCGTCGGCGAACCATATGCCGACCAGGGCTGCCAGCCCTCCCAGTTGAGACAGCCAGAGGGAGGCGCTGCCCCCGGCCAGGAACGCCACTCCCAGCACCAGGGGAACTGCGACCCCGATCAACTGTCCTCCGAGCCACCACTCCCTGGCATGGGCTCCCTTTGTCAAGTGATATATGCCCGCCGCGTGGTTGCGGGTCGGGTGCTTGGAGACGAGCTCGACCGTCGCAATCAGGGCGAGCGCCGCCGCACCGGCGACCAGGGCCCAGGCGAACGCCCGCCGGGACGACACTCCGAGATCGAAGATCCCGGCGACCAGCAGCCCCGCACCGCCGCCCGCCGCCAGCGCCCCGGCCAGCATGTGCCACAGCAGCGTCGGGCTCTGCCAGAGGTCTCGGCCCTCCGCCTGGCCGAACAGGAAGGCGGTGTAGCCGGCCACGCCCAAGCCGACCGCCGCCGCAGCCCAGATGAACACCGGGACGAAACTGGCTCCGGTGAGACCGAACAGGAACCACAGACCGAGGATCACCGCATCGGCGGTGAGGATCCAGGCGCCCTTCACCAGCCACGATCCGGGTTTGCCCTTCGTCATGAGGTAGAAGAAACGGTCGGGCCGCTTGAGGTCCGCCACCAGCAGCACGCCGGTGAGGGCGAGGAAGATCCCGGCTATAAGCGGAGCGCCCCACCGGGCGAAAGCGCTCGTGGCGTCAGCCCCGAAGAGAAGTGCCAGCGCCAGCGCCATGACGATCCCCGCCGAGATCCCTTTGGTGAGAAAGTAACTCGACACCCGCCATCCCCACGGCATCGGGTGGTCGGCGTTGTAGACGACCCGGGGAGGGCCGTCGGCCCGTTCGGGACGAGACGCCGGATGTTTCTTCTTCCCGTTGGCCCGCTTGGCGGTCGGCGGCGTCAGGTCGACCGTCATGAACGACGGGGCCGGGTCACCCCAGATGCCTCCGTCCCCCGGGTCTACGGCGCCCAAGGGGTCGATAGCGGCCTCCTCCACTCCCAGGTACCAGAGGTTGGGCTTCGTACCCTGCTCCGGGGACCGCTGAAGCAGTTCCTCGGTGGCCAGGAGGCGCGAGATGGGCGTGGTCGGATCGTCGATGTCGCCCGAGATTATGGCCTCTTCGGGGCATACCACCACGCAGGCGGGTTCCAGCCCCACCTCGACGCGGTGCACGCAGTAGTTGCACTTCTGGGCGGTTTGGTCCACGGGATCGATGTACAGCGCGTCGTAGGGACAGGCTTGCATGCAGCTCTTGCAGCCGATACACAGGCTGGTGTCGAAGTCGACGATCCCGTCGGGTCGGCGGAATAGGGCGCCGGTTGGGCAGATCGAGACGCAAGGGGCGTCGGAGCATTGGTTGCAGCGCATCACCGAGAACGACCGCTTGGTGTCGGGCCAGGTTCCCGACTCGATGTACTTCACCCAAGTACGGTTCACACCGAGCGGAACATCGTGCTCGGTCTTGCACGCCACCGTGCAGGCGTGACAGCCGATACAGGCCGTCTGGTCGATAACGAAACCGTACTGCAAGGCGCTCCTTCCCTGCCTAAGGCTGTGAAGCCCTCACCGGAACCTTTCGCAACTATACACAACGACACCGGCCTTCCTGAGACCGCACTTTCTTTCCGTGTCGCGATGGGTACGTGCAAGCTGGACCAGTGCCGGACCGACCCTTTCCCGATGATTCACGGTGCCCAAGTTCCGGTTTCCGGGGCCAACACGATGCCTGCTTCCCAGGACACAGCGGAGAAGCCCGGCCTGGTGGGTTTCATGCGATTGGGCCACTCGGCAGATGTGTGATCGAGTCGCTGAGAGCGAGCGCTTCCGCTACCGGCGCGCGGCAGCCAGGATTAAGAGGACATGGTCGATGTCGCTTGCGGTGTGATCAGCGTTGACCTGGAGGCGGATCTCTTCGTCGCCTCTGGGAACCACGGGATAGGCGAGTCCGGTTGCCAGGACGCCGCCGTCGAAGAGGGCCGCAACAAGTCGGCGGGTCTCGTCGGTATCGCGCAGCATCAGGGGCACGATGGGGTGCTCACCGGGAATGATCTCGTAACCCAAGGCCACCAAGTTGGATTCGAGTCGGCGAGTGAGGTCTCGCAGGTGTTTGAGGAGCGCCCCCCCTTCGGGACTGTCCAATATCCCTAGGGAGGTAAGGGCGGCGCTTGCCTCGGCGGCGGTGATCGGGTTGGAGTAGATGTAGAAGGGGGAGGTCTCCCGGAGGAAGCGGATCACCGGACTTCGGGAGACCACGTACCCTCCGTTGACCGCCAGGGCCTTGCCCAGGGTGCCGATGAGGATGTCCGCGGGCGGGCTTTCCGTGTATTCCTCGGCGCCCCGGCCCGTGGCGCCGAAAGCGCCCACTCCGTGCGAGTCGTCCACGACCACCACTACGTTCTCGGGGAAGCTGTGATCGTGCCGACGGGCGATGTCCATGATCTCGTCCAGTGGAGCGTGGTCGCCGCGCATGGAGAAGATGCCGTCGGTCACGACTATCGCCTTC
This sequence comes from Acidimicrobiia bacterium, assembly GCA_965261135.1. GTDB lineage: Bacteria > Actinomycetota > Acidimicrobiia > Spongiisociales > ZC4RG35 > Bin76. The sequence continues at coordinate 1,673,162 of OZ253443.1, read as the reverse complement.
CTTGCCCGGCCGGCCGCCTCGGCGATTTGATGATCGAGCGCCGCCATGTCCAAGTGCGGGTAGACGGACTTGTAAAGAGGCCGGGCTAAGCGGACGGCGTTGATTATGGAGTTGTGGTTCAGTTGGTCGGAGATCACTGCCGTGGTCGGGTCGATGAGGGAGACCAGGGTTCCCATCACGGCTGCGTAGGCCGAAGAGAAGATTATCCCCTCCTCCCGCCCGTGGAAGGCGGCCAGGCCATGTTCCAGTTCCACATGGGGTGTGTGGGTACCCGCGATGAAACGCGCCGCGCCGGGTCCGGTTCCCATCGCCCGCGCGGTGGCCTCTTCGGCCCGGATCACCTCGGGATGCAACGCCAACCCCAGGTAAGAGTTCGAGTTCATCCGGATGAAGGCACGGTTCGGTTGGCCTTCCAGGAGATACCTTGGGCCTTGCTCCCCGTCGGGACGTACGACCTCCCGGATGACAAGTTCGACACCCTTGGCCGTCCCCTGCTCATCGAGGCGGGTGACAAGGCGGTCGAGTTCAGCGATCAATCGGTCCAGCGGCATTCCAGCCTCCTGGCAGCGTGCCATTCAAGAATATCGCCGCCCCACCGAAACTTCCACACCGATAGAAACGGGCCTCGAAGACCGTCGGGCTGGGAAGGGTGAACGGTCAAACGGAGCCGGTCGGCTGGGTCCGCTAGACGGAACTGAGAGCCATTGTTGATCGCCATCGCTGGGCCAACTACCCGGTTGGGTGGGCTGTGATCCGTCGTATCACAAGTGGAGTGCGCGCGACAGGAGCATGACGAAGGGTATTAGGTTCCTGCACCCGCACCTCTGATTGTGCGGTCGATGCGCAGCCCACACGGATGGAAAGTCAACGGTGTCAATCGAGTGAGGTATGAAAGGGGCCATCGGCCTACTCGGGTGATCAACCAGTACACGGTGACAATGATCTCTGGTACAGTGGCAGAGGGCTGATGGGGACGGTACGGAACTCTGTTGTGGTTGGACTCTTGGAGGGTCTCGGCATAGTCGCTGCAGTGTGGTGCTTCCATCAGCTGCGCAAGTACCTCTATTACCGCAACAGATGGCGGTTCTTCTCAAATCTCGATGATAGGAGCACAGACCTAGGAGCCAATACCGGGCCAATGACTAGCGACGGGAGGCAATTATATTGGGTGCCGGTGGAATCCTTTGGCTCGGGTAGCGAACCCTTTTGGGCATACGTTCCGTTGGTCTTCGAGAAGCTGACCTATTGGAAGTGGATCAGAGAATCGTTCAAATATGCAGGCAAATACCAACAGTGGAAACCACGGGAGTTCATGAGCCCCGATTTTACGCAGGGTAACTGAAACTGCCCCCTGTGCCTATCAACTGATACATACGCTTGAAATGGTGGGTTGAGTTCCAGCCCCTGGCAGATAGGGACGACTCCACGGCGGCTGCCGGGCAGGCGCCGGTTGCTCCATCGCTCGGTGCCGTGCGAGGAAAGGTAGCATGAAATGCGGGAAGGGCTGAGGACCAACTGGGAGCACGCGACATGAGACGAGAGGCCGAACCCACTGGCGGAAGAGTAGCTGTCGCGTGTGTGAATTTCGATTAACACAGTGAGTGTCCTATGCCACTCGGCATCCAGGAGCGGCGAAGGCCGCCCTGAACCAGATAATCGAGGTTGCTGATCAACGAGCCTGCTTGGACGATGGGAGTGGAGGAGGAATACCTCCTCGTGGAGCGGGAGACCGGGGAGCTCATCTCCACCCAGCCCATGGGCTGATGGAGAGGGTCACAGAACTTCGTTACGGACTGGTGAGCCACGAACTCTTCGACTCGCAGATCGAGATCGCTACCGGGGTCTGTCACGACGTCAAACAGCTTCGCGCCGACGTTGGCCTGTTGCGCTTGGCGGTTAGCGAGGCCGCCGAGGAGTACGGACTCGCCCCCATTGCCGCATCCACCCATCCCCAGGCAAGATGGAAGAAGCAACGAATCACCAAGGGGGAACGCTATCAGGCTCTCACCGAAGACCTCCAAGCGGTGACACGCCGAATGATCATCTCCGGAATGCACGTGCACGTGGGGATCGAAGATCCTGAGTTGCGAATCGACCTTATGGGTCAGGCCACCTATTTCCTGCCTCATCTGCTGGCCCTATCCACTTCCTCGCCATTCTGGGAGGGGACGGACACCGGTCTGAAGAGCTACCGCATGTCGGTATTCGGCTCTGTGCCCCGCACCGGGTTGCCTGAGAAGTTCGATTCATGGGCTGAATTCAAACAGCACGTGAATGTGCTGGTGAGAGCAGGAGTCATCGAAGACTCCAGCAAGATCTGGTGGGATATCCGACCTTCCGAACGCTACCCCACCCTGGAAATGAGGGTCACCGATCTACCCACCAGGATGGAGGACACCATAGCCATCGCCGCTCTGTACGTCTGCATCCTCCGGATGCTGTGGAGGTTCAAGATGGAGAACCTGCGGTGGCGTGTCCACGCCAACTTTCTGATTGCCGAAAACCTTTGGCGCGCCCAACGCTATGGCGTGAGCGACAGGTTGATCGACCTCGGCAGGGGTACGTTGGTGCCGTTCCCCGTTTTGGTGGAGGAGATCATCGAGTTGGTGCAACCCGACGCTGAAGCCCTGGGATGTAAACAGGAAATAGAGCACATCCGGACGATCTGTCAAAGGGGCACATCTGCGGATCGTCAACTGGCCGTCTACAACCAGGCGCTGAATTGCGGGGCTGCCGACCGCGAGGCGATCAAGGCTGTGGTGGACGCCCTGATCGCTGACACCCTGATGCCTCCCGAGGAGTGATCCGGTTTCTAGGCCCTTAGATGGCCCAGCAGGATGCGGGCGTGGCGGACCACCGCTTCGTTGATCGTTCTTCCCTGCTCATCGCGGGTCGCTCCCCTGCCTTGCGCTTGGGCCTGATCGTATTCATCCACCAGTTGGCGGGCTGTTTCCAGAATCTTGTTCGGAAGGCGCCCACGGGCCGGTTGCGGATGGGCGGCTCATCCCGGTTCTAGTCATTGACACCGCCGGGCGTCCAGACATACGAGAGCTCATTCGCTAGAGGGCTATCGTCCGGTAGCACAACCTTTATATTGTGCGTGCCAAAGAATACACCAATGTTATTGTTGTAGAAAACGCTGGAACCTGTTGACGAAAGAGGGATTAGACATGGCATATATGAGGAAATACCTTCGACGTCGCATGGATGAACGATATAGCCGCTTGAGTCCCCTGTCTGAAATGGGATGCCCTAACGGGGGCTGGATACGCGCGGTCCGGGATGCGCTGGGCATGTCCGGCGCAGAATTGGCTCGTCGTATGGGTGTCAGCCAACAACGCATAGCCACGCTTGAGCGAGGCGAGATGGAACTCACCGTCCAGCTCAAAACCTTGCAGCGGGCTGCCGACGCCCTCGATTGCGAACTTGTGTACGCCTTGGTGCCTAGAACGAGCCTTACCGAGATGGTCAAGGCGCAAGCGAGGCTCAAAGCAGTCCAACATCACAGTTGGGTCGCACACCATAGCCGATTGGAAGACCAGGAGAGCGACGATCACCTCGATGATCAGATCGAGGACTTAGTTGGGGAATTCGAGAACCGAAGAGACCTGTGGAGTGACAGTCCGCGTCGATGACCTACCTGTTTCCGCCCGAAGGCGATGGCCACACTGCGCTGTCCGAAGAAGACCGCATCGGATTGTTGCTACCAGAGATCGCCACTCGCGGCGACCTATACGGTGCTGAGCAACGCAACATCAGCCGCGCTCTTATGCGTCCACTCCCAACAGCACGGGCACTGTTGGATGACCGTTTCCTGCGCAACCTTCATCGAGCAATGTTTGGCCGGGTATGGCGGTGGGCCGGTCAGTACAGGCTACGGGAGACCAACATCGGGATAGAACCTGGCGGCATAGCTGTGGCTGTACGACTGTTGGTGCAGGATGTTGCCGTTTGGGTGGAGCATGGAACGTACGAACTTGACGAAATCTGCGTGCGTTTCCATCATCGACTCGTATTCGTACATCCGTTTCCGAACGGGAATGGAAGGCATGCTCGAGTCTGCGCCGATCTCCTCGGCGCCGCACTTGGTGTGGAGCCATTCAGTTGGGGAATCAATATGGGGTTGACTACCAGCGAACTCAGGCGAGCCTACCACACTGCCCTGCGGGCCGCCGACGCTGGCGAGATGCAGGATATTGTGGTGTTCGCCCGGAGTTAATAACGAATCAGCATTGCGCTCTTCGCTCTGACACGGGCCACCATGGTTCCTTGACGGTTGGGTAGCCGCCCCAGGCTCCGAGCGCCTTACCATTCCACAGTTCTCCTCCCATACCCCGCGGATCACTTCACGCACTCCCTATCACGGCGGGCACGAGCCGAACACCGGTCAGATTCGCGCTGTTGGCGTTTGTGCTCGCAGGTAGGTGGAAGACGCGATCTGTAACCAAGCGCAGATCGGCTCGACCTCATGGGATTCCCCGATGCTCATCCACAAAAGCGATCATCGAATGGGAATTCCACAAAGTCAACGGCGCCGACCTAGCCCGCATCAACATCGAACCCTCCGACTTCCCCATCTACGATCACGCCTCCGTTGAACCGGGTGCCGCCTACCCTACGTATCCGCACATTCCGACTCGCGGGGAGTTGACCACGGGTAGGTACATCATGTCGTCACAGCCATGTCGGGTGCTGCAATCGTCACAGAGGTAGCCCGGGTTCAGGTTCGGATAGGCCTGCGTGGCACATTCAGTGCATATCACATCCGCCGCAGCATTCCGGCATGCATGGCAGGCCAATCGGGGCGGATCATTGATCGCCAGCAGTTGGATGCCGTTCCGTAGTCGGGGCGCAAGCTCCGAGATCACCCTGAGAGACAGTTCCGTAGTCGAACCGAAATCGTAGTCATAGGTAAACCTCTGTCCCCTGCTGAGAACCCGGTCGGCGGCGAACGCCATGTCTTCGGCGGGGGGACCGCCAAAGTCATTGAACCAATCCTTATCGCCTGACTGATACATGACTCCTGATATGTGGAAGGCGCTCAAATGCCCGCAGCACTCCAACCAGATGTTCCGGAGGAACCCGTCCAGGTTTTCAGTTCAAGCTCCTGCGGCATCTCTAGGTGCATCCAGTAGCGAGGGTCGTGGCGGTCTTCGACCGCGATGTGGAAGCTCCGTATTGTTCGTTGACCGAGGTTGTCACCTCCCACCATCTCTGGGACACCAACCTTTCTGCGGCATGCGCGGAGGTGTCGACCCATCCCGGCCCGGCTGTATCTATTCTCGCACAACAGGCATGTCCCTGTTGAAGTTGGCTTAGCCATGCTTACCTACCGTTCCACTCGGATCTCCAAGTGACCTGCACACTTTCCATGCCTGTACCACCGGGGTGATCGCTTTCCTGCAATCCCGGCGAGGCCGATGTCCTGTGGAGGTCGAAAGACTTCCTTCTCAGCGCCGCTGACGAGCAGGATAGCTTCGACGCCGTACGAAAAGCATCGGGACGATTCAGGGTTAGCTGTGCTGTGCCTTTGGGGAAGCACTCTGCTGCGGTTGCGCGGGCGCCACTTGACCTACCTCTCTGCGCGACTATTCACATCGCTATCTGGTTGGACGAACATCATGCTGGCGGCCGATGCCCTGGGCGTGGCCACCTGTCCCTTCACTGTGCACAGCGACGAAGATGCGACTCGGGTGCTTGGCCTTCCTCCGGGCTGGCGCTGCCGCTACGCCATCTCGCTCGGATACCCGGGCCCCACCGCCCAACCTGCCCGGTTCGGAGGTCGCGAACCCATTGAGGAGATCACCACCAAGAATCCTTCGGCCGGTGACCAAACGCTGAAGGTCGGAATCCTTCCTTGATAACCTAAGTTACCCGGGCTGTCAGCGACTTTTCAGAATGTTGCGAATTCTTGCCCGAACCGACGCAGTTTCCGATTCGCTGGCCCTGGCCAGCATACGGTTCACCTCTTCCCGGTACCGCGGGAAACGAAGCGATAGTTCGTTGAATCCGTTATAGGCCCACGCCCTGAGGAACTTGTAGTCGCTTTCGAGACAGGAGTCCAGAAACTGCTCAAGACCAGCGCTCTCGTCCTCAGGAATATCGAGATAAGGAAGGCATTGGAGGATATGCAGTTTGCTTTCCCAATGCTCCTGATCAGAGAGTACGCCGAGGATCGCACGGGAACCGCCAGGGGAAAGGGAATTGCCCACTTCAAGATGTCTTTTCAACAGCCAGGTCGCCGCTCGTTGCAATTCGACATCTGCAATGTGCTCCAGGATCGTCGCAAGGAAATCTTCTCTATCGCTATGGCGCTCATATGTCGACTGCAACACGGTGGCGGACTTGTTATCCCAAGAGGCAATCTCTTCCAGTAATGTCATCTCACATTCGGTGAGGCTTCGCGATATGTTGGGATTCGGGTAGGGAGGGGGTCCTTGTTTAGGGGTTGAGGCCTCGCTGGAATAGGTGGTGTAAATCTGCCTATCCAGGAGGCCTCAATGAGTTTCGATGTTATGAGGGTGCGGTTGCACCTGCGTGGTGTTGGTGTGACCGGTGTGGTGGTGGACACCCCCGCAGAGTTGGTGGTGGAGGTGATGTCCACCAGGAAGTTGTCATCGTGTCCGTTTTGTGGGCGTTCTTGCCGGCGGGTTCATGACCGTCGCCGGAGGGAGATCCGTGATCTGGAGCACGGCGGCCGCCCGACGGTGCTGTTATGGACCCAGCGGCGGTTCGTGTGCAACCATTGTGGAAAGCGTCATATGGAAACCCATCCCCAGTTCGAGGGTGGTCTCACTCGCCGGTTGGCGCGCAGGCTGGTCCAAGACGCTCAGGTGATGCCGATCAGTGCGGTGTCCCGCCGCCACCGTGTGGGGTGGCATCTGGTCATGGGACTGCTCTGTGACTGGTCGGGACTGGTCCAAGATCATCGTCGCAAACAGTCCTGTCGGGTGTTGTTGATTGATGAGACCTCGATCCGCAAACGGCATCGTTATGTGACCGTGATCCTCAACGGTGACACCGGAGAGCTGTTGGACATGATCCAAGGACGCTCCAAAGCTGCTCTGAGCAGGTTTTTCATCGCGCAAGGACCCCGATGGTGCCAGAACGTGAATACCGTGGTCACCGACGGTTCCCACTCCTACCGCGCAGCTATTCATCGTTATCTTCCCCGAGCCCGTCACGTCCTGGACCGCTTCCACGCCGCCCGATGGTTCACCCAAGGACTGACCCTGGTACGCCGGGAACTGCAACGCCGCCAACCCCCAGGAGTGAAACCGGCCTACGAACCGGACCTGTTCAGAGCCCGGTTTTGTCTGCTGAAACGAAACGACCATCTCACCCCTGCAGACCAACGACGTCTCCAGCGTTTGTTCGCTGCTCATCCCCGTCTCAAAGTGGCCTGGGACGCCTTACAGGAGCTCTACGGCCTGTACGAGGCCAACGATCTCCAAGGCGCCCTGGAAGCCCTCGACCGTTTCGGGGACCTCTACAACAGCGGACAGATTCCCGAGTACCACGACACCGTGGACACCATCCTCAACTGGGCCGACGAAATCCTGAACTGGCACCACAGCCGCCGTTCCAATGGACCCCTCGAAGGCATCAACAACCTAATCCAAACCCTCCGCAGAACCGCCCACGGCTTCACAAACCCCCAAAACTACGCCGCCCGAGGACTCCTCCTAACATGAACCCCACCACCAACCAGCCAGACCACAATCCCACGAATTCGCGAAGGGCCCATTCGGTTCCTGCGATGTTCATGCATGGGCTGACCTGCCACGGTTCGCTGCCGAACAACAGCGACCGGATCAGGTGGAGCCTTGACCTCCGCTACAACTCTGTTGGCCAGCCTACCGGAGGGCGGCGTTTCCCGGGTTCGTGGCGCGGAGCAGTCCAGACTCCTTTTGTATGATGTTGTCAAATCTCCAGGACACGCCTGAAAGATAAGACGGTTTAGGATCACCGCGCCTTCCGCATTTACGCTTAGTTAGCAGTGGTCGGTGGTGTGACGAGATGAGCGAAGAAACGACCAACAATTACGGTGCCTTCATCTGGTCGGTGGCGGATCTGCTGCGGGGGGTGTACAAGCAGTCCGAATATGGCCGGGTCATCCTGCCGTTGACGGTGCTGCGTCGGCTGGACTGCGTCCTGGAGCCCACCAAGGACAGAGTGTTGACGGCCGCCGCCTCGCTTCCCGAGTCCTTGGAGAACCGGCGTCCGGTACTGGAGCACATCGCGGGAGAGTCGTTTTACAACACCTCCAGGCACACTTTCAGGACCTTGCTGGGCGACCCGGACAATGTGGCCGGGAATCTGCGTGGCTACATAGCCGGGTTCTCCGAGTCGGCCCGCGATATCATCGACAAGTTCAACTTCGACGTTCAGATCGACCGGTTGGCCGAACACAACCTGCTCTACCTGGTGGTGTCGAAATTTGCTGACCTCGACTTGGGTCCTGATGCGGTGTCGAACTTGGAGATGGGCTACATCTACGAGGAACTTATCCGCAGGTTCTCCGAGCTATCCAACGAGACGGCGGGGGAGCACTTCACACCGCGGGAGGTGATCCGCCTGATGGTCAACCTGTTGTTCGTGGACGACGACGAGTTGCTGACCAGACCGGGGGTCGTGAAGACCATGCTCGATCCGGCCTGTGGCACAGGTGGGATGCTGTCGGTGTCCGAGGACTACCTGCGCAAGCTCAACCCCCAGGGTCGTCTGCACGTCTACGGGCAGGAAGTGAACGCAGAGACCTATGCAACGTGCCGGGCGGACATGCTGATCAAAGGCCAGGATGCCTCGCGGATCCGGTTCGGGAACAGCTTCGACAACGACCAGCACCATGGTGAACGCTTCGACTACTTGCTGGCCAATCCCCCGTTCGGGGTGGAGTGGAAGATGGTCGCAGACACCATAAGAGATGAGCACAAGACCAGAGGCTTCGCGGGACGGTTCGGTGCCGGCCTGCCCAGAATCAACGACGGGAGTTTTCTTTTCCTCCAGCACATGATCTCCAAGTTGAAACGCCCCGACGAAGGCGGCGCCCGCTTGGCGATCGTGTTCAACGGCTCGCCCCTGTTCACGGGAGCGGCCGGGTCGGGCGAGTCCGAAATCCGGCGGTGGATCATCGAAAACGACTGGCTCGAAGCCGTGGTCGCCCTCCCGGACCAGTTGTTTTACAACACCGGGATCTCCACCTACTTCTGGGTGGTCACGAACCGCAAGTCCCCCAAGCGCCGCGGAAAGATTCAGCTCATCGACGCCCGCGAGTCGTGGACCAAGATGCGTAAGAGCCTCGGCAACAAGCGCAAGCAGATCAGCGAGGACCAGATCGCCGAGCTCACCCGCCTCTACGGCGCGTTCAAGGAAGGCCCGCGGGTCAAGATCTTCTCCAACGAGAGCTACGGCTTCCTGCGCATCACCGTCGAACGGCCCCTGCAACTTCGCTGGGAGATCACCGACGACACTCTCGCTGCGGTCGCTGTCGATAGGAAGGTCGCCAAGTTGCCAGGTCAGGTCCGCGATCTGCTGGTTGACAAGCTCCGAGCAAATCACGGTGCCGAATATCGCACCGAGAAGGCTGTCAAAGCAGTAGTCCAAGACGCGCTCGTGTTGGTGAGGGGGGACAAACCGACCGCGCTGGTCAACGCTATCACAGCCGATCTGGCGGTCCGCGATCCCGACGCGCCGGTCATCACTGACCGCAGGGGAAAACCCAGACCCGATCCCACCCTGCGGGACCATGAGAACATTCCCCTACCCTCCAATCGAGTCACTTTCGAGCCCGACACCACCGCCCGGCTCTACACCATCGAATACCAGTCCACCATCGATGACTACCTCCGAACCGAAGTCCACCCCTACATCCCCGACGCCTGGCACGACGCTGCTAAATCGAAGATCGGCTACGAAGTCCCCCTCACCCGCCACTTCTACACCTACACCCCACCCCGCCCCCTTCAAGAAATTGACACCGAGATCAATACACTGGAGACCGAGATACAGGCGCTAATGAGTCAGTTCACCGCATGAGCTGGAACCAAGTACCCATGTGGTCGCTGTATCGCCGTGTCGACAGGTCGGGTCGTCCAGACCTGCCTCTTCTCTCTGTATATCGCGATCACGGTGTCGTCCGTAGGGAGGGTCGAGAGGACAACTACAACAAGCCCGGGGCCGATCTCTTCAGATACAAGATCGTGCGTAAGGGCGACTTGGTCATTAACAAAATGAAGACATGGCAGGGTTCACTCGGAGTTTCGTCCTTCCACGGAATCGTTAGCCCCGCTTATTTCGTGGCAAACCGGATTGGGGATACTGATGATCGATTCATGCATCACCTTCTCAGATCACAGCCACTTATCGCAGAGTATGGCGCTCGATCTAAGGGAATCAGACCAGCTCAATGGGATCTGCCGTGGGACGAGTTCACTTCCATCAAAGTACATCTCCCACACGCCGAAGAGCAGCGGGAGATTGCTGATTATCTCGACATCGAAACCGGCCTCGTCGACGCCCTCATCTCCAAGAGACGCCGCATGATCAAACTCCTAAACGAGCGCCGCCATGCCGTGATCACCGGAGCCATTAGGTCCAGCCAAGAACGCCTTGGGGGAGGTCGCCCGCTACGCGCCTACGCGGATGTTCACCTGGGTCGACAACGATCACCGAGACACGCTACAGGCCCCCACATGACCGCATATCTTCGCGCTGCCAACGTTACGGATGGGATCCTTGACCTCTCAGACGTCAAATCGATGAACTTCGAACCGGCAGAGCAGGATCAATTCGCGTTACGAAAGGGAGACATCTTGGTCTCTGAGGGCTCTGGCAGCCTTTCGGCTGTAGGAGCCTCAGCCGTGTGGAATGGTGAGATCACAGGAACAGTGTGCTTCCAAAACACTCTGCTCAGGCTTCGACCGAGATCCTCAATGGACCCCACGTTCCTCGCCTGGTGGTGCCGCTACGCTCATGCGGATGGCCTGTTTGCCAGGGTGGCAACGGGTGCCAACATCTACCACATATCTGCTGAGCGAGTTCGGTCTCTTCCGATGACCCACAGTCCGCTAACCGAGCAGCGGGCAATCGCAGACTATCTCGACATTGAAACCGGCCGCATTGACGCTCTCATCTCCAAGACGCATCGGGTGATTGATCTTCTGGCGGAGCGTCGGCAGGCCGTGATCACTGCGGCGGTGACTGGTGAGTTGGTAGTACCGGGGGTGGCGGGGTGACTTTGGTGGACGAGTCGGCATTCGAGGCTCATATTTCTGGTTGGCTGGTCGACTATGGCGGGTATCGGCGGGTGAAGGTTGGCAACCTCGGAGCAGAGTTGTCCGACTTCGATCCTGCGGTCGGAGTGGACACAGCTGATCTGTTCGAGTACATCAGTGCTACCCAGAGTGGGGAGTGGGATCGGTTAGTGAACGCTGGCTATGGCGGTGATGTGCGCCAGGCTCGGGTGGGGTTTGTGAAGCGGTTGGCGTCAGAACTCGACCGGCGGGGGACGGTGGACGTACTCCGGCGGGGGGTGGTGGATCGCAATGTGAAGATCCAACTAGCGTTTTTCAAGCCGGCTCATGGGCTGACGCCGGAGTTGGTGGAGGTGTACGGGGCGAACGTGTTGTCGGTGACCCGCCAGCTTCGCTATGAGTCGTCGAGCAACAGAACCATTGATCTGGGCCTGTTTGTGAACGGCATCCCGGTGGCGACGGCCGAGTTGAAGAATCCGCTGACCGGGCAAGACGTGGCGCATGCGATAGCTCAGTACCGCAAGCGCCGGGACCCGAAGAATCGCATGCTGGGTCGGGTGGGGATGGTGCATTTCGCCGTGGATCCGAACTCGGTGGCCATGACCACTCATCTGGCAGGAGGTCGGACTCGTTTCCTGCCGTTCAATCAGGGCCACGATCTTGGGGCGGGCAATCCGCCCAACCCCAACGGGCACCGTACTGCTTATCTTTGGGAGCGGGTGTGGTCTCGTGACGCGTGGATGGACATCCTGGCTCGTTTTATTCATGTCGAGAAATCGTCTAGGGGTTCCAAGGCTCGTCCGAAGGTGATCTTCCCCAGGTTCCATCAATGGGACGCGGTACGTCGTTTGGAGAGCGACGCCAAAAAGACCGGGGCGGGGAAGAACTATCTGGTGCAGCACTCTGCGGGATCGGGCAAGTCGAACTCGATCGCCTGGCTTGCTCATCGGTTCTCGTCGCTGCACGATAACGACGACCGGAAAGTGTTCGACAAGGTGGTGGTGATCACCGACCGGATCATTCTCGACCGCCAACTCCAGGACACCATCAGCCAGTTCGAGCACGCCATCGGTGTTGTGCAGCGGATCGACAAGTCATCTTCTCAGCTTGCCGCCGCGCTGGAGGGAGAGCAGGCGCGAATCATCGTCACCACCTTGCAGAAATTCCCGTTTCTCTTCAATAAGATCTCGTCGCTGCCGGAGCGCACCTACGCGGTGATCGTCGACGAGGCCCACTCGTCGCAGACCGGCGAGGCGGCCAAGGAACTCCGGCGCTTGCTGGGCTCCGCCGTTTTAGACGATGAGGCTTTCCAGGCTTCCACGGGTTCTCTGATCAGCGCGACCGACGCGGAGACATTTCTGGCCGAGGCGGTGGTGGCGAGGGGTCGGCAACCTAACCTGTCGTTCTTCGCGTTCACCGCCACCCCCAAGGGTCGGACGTTGGAGTTGTTCGGCGAGTTGGGCGAAGACGGCAGGCACCACCCGTTCCATCTGTATCCGATGCGCCAAGCCATCGAGGAGGGATTCATCGAGGATGTGCTGGCCAACTATGTCACTTACAACCAGTACTTCCATCTTGAAAAAACGATTATGGATGACCCTCAATACGAAACGGACAAGGCCCGCCGGGCGTTGGCGCGGTTCATTGTTCTGCATCCGGAGAACCTAGCTCAGAAGGCCGAGATCGTGATCGAACATTTCCGGACGAAGATCGCTTATCGGATGGCAGGACACGCCAAAGCCATGGTGGTTTGCTCGTCTCGACCGCACGCGGTGCGCATGTGGGAGACACTGCGCAAACACATCACCAACCACGGATACGACTTGGGCGTGTTGGTGGCGTTTTCCGGCGAGGTTGAGGACCTAACCGAGTCCAGGGCCAACGGGTTTCCCGAATCGGAGACCGCCACGCGGTTCGACACCGATGACTATCAGATCATGGTGGTGGCCGAGAAGTTCCAGACCGGTTTCGACCAGCCCAAGCTGGTGGCCATGTACGTGGACAAGACCCTCACTGGCCTGGCAGCCGTGCAGACCCTGTCGCGGCTGAACCGGATCCATCCCGACAAGGACGGCACGTTCGTGCTCGACTTTGTCAATGAAAGCGACGACATCCGCGACGCCTTCGCCGTGTACCACGGTGGGACCGTCGCACCTCCCACCGATCCCAACTTGCTGTTTGACACCCGCGACGCGTTGCGCGACTTCGACATTCTCGACCCCGGAGAGATGCAGCAAGCCGCCGGCCTTCTGCTGGAGAAGAACAACCATGCCCAGTTCCACGCCGCCCTGCAGCCTGCGGTGGAACGATTCAACGCCCTCGACGAGGAGGAGCAGACGGCCTTCCGGGATGCGCTGACCCGCTTCGTGCGGGTGTACGGGTTCTTGGCACAAATCGTGCCGTTTGCCAACGTCGATCTGGAACGGGACTACATCTATTGCCGGGCTCTCGCCATGCTGATTCGCGATCAGAAACCAGGCTCCGGCATCGACCTGGGCTCTGAAGTCGAACTCACCCACCTTCGCCACGAGAAGGTGTTCGAAGGTTCGATCTCCCTCCCGGGCGACACGGGGCAGGTCCAGACCATCTATTCGGGAGCCGGCCCGCTGGGCGACGCCGAAGAGGAACGCCTGTCGGAGATAATCGCTCGCATCAACCAACGCTTTGGCACCGACTGGACCGAGGAGGACCGTCTCGTCTTCGAAGCCGCCGCTCTCGATCTGATCAACGACCAGGAAATCCAGAACCAAGCCGTCAACAACGACCCGGCCACCTTCCGCGACCATGTGTTCCCAGACCGCTACCAAAAAGCCTTGCTGACACGTCTTGACCGCAACTCCGATGTCGTTTTTGCCTATCTCGACAACCAGGACCTACAGGCCGATGTGATAGCCCTGTACGCCGCCGCGGTCCAGAAAAGAGCCACCGTTGCCCGCCAACGAACCTGCCCCATAGGAGACCTCCTCGGCCCCGACCGCGAATCCCAATACCTGGAGTACAAATCCACACTGCGTTGGGACATCAAGCAGCATCAGAAGTCCCGAGCAATCGAGGATGCTGCAATCAAGACCATCGCTGGCTTCGCCAACTCACCCTACGGAGGCACCCTCCTCATGGGCGTCACCGACGACGGCGCCGTTCAAGGCCTGGAAGACGACTACGCCACCTTCACCAAACGCGGCCAAAGAGGCGACCGCGACCTGTGGGGCCAACACCTCCAAAACCTCATCCGCACCCGCCTGGGAGACGCAGCCTGCTCTCTGGTCGAATGGGAATTCCATAGAGTCAACGGCAACGACCTAGCCCGCATCAACATCGAGCCCTCCGACTACCCTGTCTACGACCACAAAGGCAACACCGAAACCTTCTGGCACCGAACCCCCGTCAGCACCATCTCCATAACCGACCCCAAAGAACGCACCCGCATCATCTCCCGCCGCTGGAACCAATGAGCTTGTGCCAAACCCGGGCAGGACCTGCCTCAGATGTTATCTGAGGTGATAGCAGTTTTCTTGGATGCATACCACGAAGCGCTTGACTTACTTCCTGTCATTGCGGAGTGGCTGAAATCGTTGGTTTCTTTCAACACTGTAGTCTGGTATGCGTTAGGGTTGCTGACGCTACCCGTTTTTCAACGTATTCGAATCAAATACGGCTTCTGGAGATTGAAATCCCGAATGGCCCGCAAGGTGAATGGACAGTCGGATAGCCTTATTCTCTCTGCAACTCGGATATTCTATAAAGCTTGCCCAAAGGCTCCAATTAGGATGGGTAAAGGAGAAGTTAAGAATGTACTGGACATTCTGTCGACGATTGTCGAGATCGGTGGTGAGAATCCTACTACCGATTGGAAACGATTGTGGTCTCAAGTCGATGCGAGCTGGCTAGAACGGTTCTTTGCGAAGGGCCGCATGATAAGAGAGCCTCTGCTGCAGGATGCACTGGCTAGGGCATTTGTGTATGAAGCGACCAAACCAGGACGCTTCGATCATCGACACATTGATGTTCTTGCAGCCATCAGCGTTGAAGATTGGAAGATATTCACAACTATTTGTAGCTTTGCCTGTTGCATTGATGGGCGGATCACTCCCATCGTATTTAATTACGAGGACGCTGTCTATGAGAAAATGGGATTGACCTTTGAAATACTTGCTGGTCTTATTGCAGCTGGGTTGATTACTCAAGGTGGCACAGGCGATATCTACACACTGGAAATGCCGAAGCAGGGTCTTCGCGTGACGTATTTCGATGAAGATAAATTTGTCGTAAGGCCTCTACTTGCACCCATCCCAAGGAAGTCCTTGGGCATAACACATACTCAACCACATCCACTCGATGAGAGTATTAACGTGGGCGTGGTTGACTTCACTCCAGTGGGGCGAGTTCTTGGATTTCTAACCTCGTGCTCCAAGGTGAATGGGTTCGCTGAATACCTTAGATGCCAATGGGAAGTGTATCTTCACAACCAAGAGATCATTAGCTGAACCGTACTGCATGGGTTTCTAACGAACTGGTTCTCTATAGTATTATGGGTTCTTCGATGTTCCTATGGTTGTCAAATTGAGTGCTGTTGTGGTTTGGGTGCGGTTAGCCATCCTCTCTTTGACCTTCCCGCCTGGCGGGCACTCCTTGAAGAGGAATGCTATCCCAAGACCCTCGTAATCGCATTGCGCAATCTGGCTCTGCTGGGCTCCGTCCATGTCGTGGAAGGCATTCTCTTGGAGGTACAGATGCCTGAAGTACGAAGACGGTACCCTCCGGAGTGCGAGGCCAGGGCGGTACGCATTGTTTGCAGGCGGTTAGAGCGATTGCCCAGTCGCCCAGATCTTGGGCGTTCGCCCAGGGTCTTTGGAATTGGATGAAGGAAAGCCTGATCGCCGTCAAGCCTGGCTTCGGAAGGCAGCGGTCAGGTGAACCGGCCCAATCACACCCTCATCTTGTTCGGCCACTGAACTGTGGTTGGTGATGCTCGTCCCGTGATCCTATGCGCTAACTCTCCTCAACCAACGACCCCATAACCCCTTATACAGAAGATTGGTGCATGTGGCTATAACGTCATCATAAATCTCATCCCACCCAACAACAACTGGTGGCATGAACACCAACCAAAACAGTCCGGCAAGCGGGGGGAACCTCACATTGGGCCCTGTGTTCCCGCTCAGCTATGCTTCTTCCGTCCAGAGAAAGGAGCCTCTTGGCCATGTTGCGGGGGCTCGTTGTGCTAACTGGCTTGTTGATAGCTATCCTGCCTGCTCCCTCAAGTGCTCTATCACTGGCCGACCGGGTGGTTTTGCAGTCGGCCGATCCCGGTCCCTATGCGGCCGACCCGCTAGGGCTGGTGGCCAACTTTGGACTCACGTCGTTTCGAGGAACCGCGCCTGACCGGTTCGAAGTATGGGTGTGCGACGGGGTTCATGGTTCCCTTGATCTGACGCCTGAGAACGTATCGGGACTTCTGAATGCTGAGCTACCCCCGTATTTTTCCTGGCTTTCAGAGGGGCGATATGCCTTGTCGGTCGTTCCCGGGGGGTCTGTTCGAGCCAACAATCAACAAGCCTGTTTGGCTTCGGTCAGTAATCGGTCGACAGGTGGAAACCATGCAGCCATTGTTGTTTCCACTCTGCATATTGCCGATGCTTCCGGCATCTTGTCTAGGGGTGGTCCTGGTTCTTTTTGTTGGGATGATGTTGCTTCCTATTGGCTGTGGTGTGAATTTTACCCTGAGAACCAGCGGTGGGTTTGGATGGGATGGTTCACTAACGTAGGCGTTCGGTGGTCTCCCATTGCTTTGTCTTCTATCGAGAACGGTATCGGTTCGCTTGATAATCTTCATGCTCTAGGTCTGATTAGCACCATGGCTCATGAGATCGGGCATACGCTTAGTTGGCCGCATTCCTTCACTGGCACAGCGATGCATGACGATGGCACTATAGACGAATACGACAACCCCATGGATGTGATGAGCCGCGGGCCAACCGCAATGTACGAGGATAGCAGGGGAGAGATTAGCAGTTCGGTTCTGGCGGGGACTCACGCGTTGAATCGTTACGCGGCTGGCTGGGTTCAATCCGATCAAGTAGAGTTTTATCCTTGGGATTACCTGTCGCTGCATGCAATAAGCCCTGTTGGTTCACCCGGTACTCAGATGGTGATAATGGAATGGTCCACAGGAGTGTTTTATTCCATAGGGGTTCGGGTACAGGAATCATACGATTCCCTTATCCCAAAAGAAGGCGTCGAAGTCTATCGGATCGATCAATCTGCCGCCCGGTGCGACGACCCCTACATAGATGCTTGTTGGGGCTCAGACAGGCGAACAAAGCCGGCCCTTTCGGAAGACGACGACCCGGTGCTTCATGTTCGAGGTCTAGGTGAAGGTATTTACTGGGGGGACAGTGAAACGGCTCCGGACAGATACGACCTCAATGTGATCGAACGGTACGGAGATACTTTCATAATCGAGATAGCCCCAGGCGATGACTACCCGACTGTCACCGACGTACCCTACGACGATTTCTTTTATGTTCCGGTAAGGTGGGCTCAATCATGGGAGATAACCACCGGCGTCGGCGAAGGACGGTTCGGGGTTCAGTCAGGTTTGAAACGAGAAGAAATGATAACTTTCCTGTGCCGAGCCTACGCACCCGATGAGTGCAGAAAAGACCAGTACGACGGTAGCGCCTACTTCCCCGATGTCCCAGACGATCACTGGGCCAACACCACGATCGGCTGGGCTTTCGAAAACCGCATCACCAGTGGAGTCGGGAACGGCCTCTTCGGGTTGGGCCAGACCCTCACCAGAGAACAAACCATGGCATTCCTCTACCGTGCGGAAGGAGCACCAGACACCGGCACTCTGGGCAAAGACCACTATGACGACGTTCCCGGCAACACCGACGCCTGGTACCAGGCACCTATAGGTTGGGCCTACAACCAAGGAATAACGGGCGGCACGGCAACCAAGACATTCGGTTTCCGATCCACGCCGTCCAGGGAAGAAACCATGTTATTCATGTGCCGCACCCTTGATCCGGCGATCTGCCCACCTTCCAAAGAGCCGGTTACGCCGACCATAAGGAAGGGTTAAACGGGTGGAGGCTGGCACGGCAGCACCCGCCCTTCGTTGCAGCACCTACCCTACGCCAACGCATGCGCCAGTGAGGGCGATCATCGAATAGCAACGGCGCTCTGGTTCAGGGGCTCTACGTGTCCGAGTGGGGAGAGCGGGTTCTGATGCGGGGTGGTGGTGGTCGGGTTGCGGGCCAGTTGATGCCGCCGGTGTGGAGTAGTACGCGGAGTCGGTAGTTGTCGAAGTTTCGGAACCCGTGGCCGCATCGTTTGATCTTTTTGATGGACAGGTTCAGTCCTTCGGTGGGGCCGTTGGAAGGCGCCGGTGCGGTGGTGGTTGAGTATCTCGGTTTGCCATTTGGTGAGGGTCCGTCCGAGGCTTCGGATTTCTTGCACCTGGCGTTGCGATCCCCGGGGCACATCCAGATCCACCGCGCCGATCTCGGTCAATACCTGTTTGGGAGTGGACCTGTTACGGTTGTTGCCCGTTCCATGGCCTATAGGATCGCCGTGTTCATAGCCCAGGTGATCGGCCATCTCCTCGGCCAAAGTCCGTTCCAAGACCCGCTTGGTCAACTCGGCCAACACACCGTCAGGACCCAAAAGATCCACACCACCCTCAGCCGCGTCCGAAACTACTGCTTCCACCAGCTCATCGGACACCACACCAGCAGCCACCGAAGCCAGCTCCGGCACATCATGCTCAGTCATACACATCTCCTCTCAGGCCGGCTCACACCAGCCAAGCAATAAGAGAACCCAACCTCATACAGACAGGTATACAGGCTCGCGCCAACCCCCGTTGCTGGAAGACCTCCAAGACATCGCGGGAGTCCAGTTGGTCAACGCGAAGGTCCAAGCCAAGGCCCTCGACCACGGCCGAGAGCGCCTGCCGATACCCCCGGCGGGTGTTAGCCGAGAGTTGCGTGTCCGAAAAGAACGCCTCGACCGCCGACCGCAGTCGAGGTGTTCCCCGGTAGTCGGCCAATGCCACCACCCGGCCATTCACAGCACAAACCTCCCCTTACGAAAGATATTCCACATGGTTCACGCACGGATCCTAGGACCAAACCCCCAGCTAGACCGACACATTAGCGGCCGCTTACGACGGATACTTTGGGAATATCAGTCCTATCGCTTTGTTTCTATGCTGCTGTGGTTGCGGTCGGATCGATGGTGGGCTGTGGGGACAGAAGAGGTGGCGCGGTTCCAAAGAAAGAGATTGTTTTCGGGGACGGCTGCAACGCGAAGGAATGGCAATCGGTACTATCCATCAAGCTTTCGTGTAGATGGGACATAGGGTCATGGGCCTTAGGAAACCGAGGGGGATTCTGACATTGTTGGTGTTGGTGTTGTCGGTTTCCGGTTTGGTGGGTGCGGTTGAATCGCCCCGGGTTTCCCGGAGACTTTCTATCTTGAGAGGATGGAGATTATGGGAAGACCTAGTAGGTATGCGCCGGAGGTGCGGGAACGTGCGGTTCGGTTGGTGTTGGCCCAGCAGGGCGAGCACCGTTCACAGTGGGCGGCGATCTGTTCGATCGCCGAGAAGGTTGGCTGCACTTCGGAGACGCTGCGTAAGTGGGTGCGTCAGTCAGAACGCGACCAGGGTGTTCGGTCGGGTTTGACCGCCGATCAGTTGGAGGAACTCAAGACATTGCGCCGTGAGAACCGTGAGCTGCGCCGGGCTAACGAGATCCTTCGGAAGGCGTCGGCGTATTTCGCCCAGGCGGAGCTCGACCGCCTACCGAGGAGATGACCGTGTTCGTGGACGAACACCGCGAGACCTATGGGGTCGAGCCGATTTGTGAGCAGTTGCCGATCGCCCCGTCAACCTACTACGAGCACAAACGCCGGGAAAGAGACCCTGGTCGGTGTTCGGCTCGTTCCCGCCGTGACGCCGAACTGTCCGAGGTGATCGGGCGGGTTCACGAAGAGAACTATGGGGTGTACGGTGCCCGCAAGGTGTGGCGGCAGCTACATCGGCAGGGAGAGCGGGTGGCGCGGTGCACAGTCGAGTGTCTGATGCGCCAGGAAGGCCTAAAAGGCGTGGTCAGAGGCAAAAGACAGCGCACGACTGTCACCGACGAAAACGCTGCAAGACCCGCCGACCTGGTCGACCGACAGTTCACTGCCACAGCACCGAACCGCCTATGGACAGCGGACATAACGTACATACCCACCTGGTCGGGATTCGTGTACGCGGCGTTCGTGATCGACGCCTACTCTCGGTTCATCGTCGGATGGCGAGTAGCGACCACCCTACGAGCCGACCTGGCACTCGACGCCCTGGAACAGGCCCTATGGGCACGCAACCCCAAACCCGGCACTGATCCGAACCGGCGGCTGGTTCACCATTCCGACGCCGGCACCCAACTTCTGTCGATTCGTTACACCGACCGTCTGATCGAAACCGGCATATCACCGTCGGTCGGATCGGTCGGCGACTCGTATGACAACGCCCTGGCCGAGTCGGTGATCGGCCTCTACAAAACAGAACTGATCCGAAACCGGGGACCATGGCGAGACCTTGACCACGTCGAATACGCCACCCTCGAATACATCGACTGGTTCAACCACCGAAGACTCCTCGAACCCATCGGAAACATCCCACCCGCCGAAAAGGAGGCCAACCACTACAGTCAACCAACACCAACAACCACAGAAATACTCACACAAAACACTCTCCGATAAACACGGGGCGGTTCACGGCGCGCAAGAAAGGCGACTCACATGAACAACCGTAAACTCACTGCTCTCGTTGCTGTGTTGCTGGTAACAGGCTTCGCTGCGGGCACCCTAGTCGCTCAAACCGGTACCCCGCTCGGTTCTGACACCTTCGATGACGTACCAGCGGGCCATTGGGCTGACGAAGCCATTGGCTGGGCAGTCCAGAACGGGATCACGTCCGGTGTCGGTGACGACAGGTTCGATCCGAACGGCACAGTCACCCGTGCTCAGATCGTCACGTTCCTACACCGAGCCGTCAACCTTCTAGAAGGCAACACACCCACAACAACGACACCAACGACAGCGCCAGCGACCTCCCAGTCAGGCCAGTCTTTTGACCCCAACGAACATGTCGGCGGTGCGGGCTGGAAATGTTGGATGACCAACCCTCCCGGACCGTCAACCATCGAATGCGACGCGGACAACTTCGCCGGACCCGAAGGTTTGCACCTTGACCTGACCGTGAGCGACACCTTCGTCTGCTGGGTGGACCAGTTGGGGGCCATCGGCTGTCACGGAATGCACCCCTGGTATTGGGGGCCAGAACCCTACACCGATGACGGGCTGCCCGATGGAACGTTCACGCACATATCTGCTGGCTTTTGGGGTGTGTGTGCCATACGCTCCACGGGGGAACCGTTCTGTTGGGGATCGCACACCTCATTGCAGGAGATGACCGCTCCAGTAGACGAATACGGCAGAAGAGCCATTGATATCGCTTTAGGGCTGCACCACACCTGTGTACTGTGGCAAAGCGAGATCGGCGGATCGCTCTACTGCTACGTCAACGACCAACCTGCGGACCGAGATGCCATCGGGCTGCACGGTGCGTTTGATGAGGTATGGAGCCGGTGGGACAAAGAAAGCATCTGCGCCAAGGACGCATGGCCACCGTATGAGTGGAGATGCTGGCACCACCCGGACGAATGAGCGCCTTGGAGGTTGGTGCTAGCCCCTCTATCTGATGTTGTTAATTGCGTTGGTGGCGGCGATGGTCGCTCTTTTCGTAGGTGTTCGTCTACGGTACGTGCTGTACGGGTTAGCTGGATTGTTGGTGTTGAACCTGTTAGGCAGTGGGGCGGCGTTGCTGACTGGCAGCGGGGACGTGCCTACAGAGACTTCCCGACCGTCGTGGTACGACCCGGTCCCTTGGGAGTCCGAAGGGATTCCCGAACCGGAGGAGCCGCGGGATTATGTTGAGGACGGGTTTGGACATTGCGTAATGGAGGTTGATGGCGTCAAGCGATACAATCTGCCGCCGGATGCCCCAGGATACGACAAGGACTGCGACTTCAACTTGTGGGACCCCTAATGGCTAGGATAGAGTCCGGCCCCTCGGTTTCACCCCGGAAAGGTGCCGGTTACCAATGGGCCTTTCCCGTGGAACGGTCACTGTCGCGACCTCCCCACCAAATCTAGCAGGGTTTCCAACCACCATCGTACCTTCTATGATGATCTAAACGGAGAAAAGGAGTTCCATGGCAACCGCTTTTCAGAAAGCCGTATGGGAAGCCGTCTCAACCATCCCCGAAGGAGAAGTCCGAACCTACGGCGAAGTAGCAGAGATGGCGGGTTATCCCAACGCTCACCAGGGCATAGGACCAGCGTTGGAAGCTATACCCTGGTGGAGGATCATCAAAAGCGATGGGACTCTTGCCAACCATTCCGACCGCGATCGGCAGATTGTTCGTCTTCTGGAAGAAGGATGGTCGATCCACGCTGGGGGTTACCCTCCCTACATAATTCCATCTGAGAAAACGAAGAATTCAAACTGACCCACTACCGAAGTTTGGTGGGGCACTGAGATGGTTCTCTCTTGGGAACCGACGGCCCGTGGGCGCAACATTACGCTACTTCACATGTCAAGCTCCTTGGAAGGGAAGGTCAGGAGCAGGCTAGAAATCGGCAGGCGGGGAGGACGCAAGTAATCAGAGGAGATCATTGTCGGCGTTGACGACAGGTCCAGCCCCATGTTGCGGGTGCGGCTGCGCCTGGCAGGTAAGGAGGTGCAGATGAGATCGGATACTGGGAGAGGCTTCGTGAGCACACCGCATTGCCTTGGCGGTGCCGCTTGAAACGGTCGGGCCTGCTCCTCGGTGCCGGTGCCTCCTACGAAATGGGTATGCCTCTTGCCTAAGAACTGACCGACGAGCTCAAGGACTGGCTGACCCCAGCAAAACTGAGGAGTCTGAATGACGGTTGGCGAGAACAAGGCCTAGGCCACTCGGACAGGGCTATTGATGGCCTGGCGGACATACTGATCCGGGAGGACATGACCTACGAGCACATCATCGGCCACCTGCAGGTCGAGCAGGCACGGAAGAATTCTCAAGAACACCACGGGCTCATCGTCTTCCTCTTGGAGATGCTGTATCACTTGCTGGCGCAACGCCACGTTTTGAACGTCAGCTTCATCGCTCGGGCGATTCGCAACCTGGAAGGCCTGAGGCGGTTCGCCGAGATACACAAACCGCTCTGGATTCTCTCGCTCAATCATGACCTCCTCGTGGAGTGCTTCTCTGCCCACTCGGGCATCCCGCTGAACTGTGGCTATGGCGAAGAACGTGTTCGGCTACCCCGACGCGACGAAGCCGGCACGGCAATGGGGGATGTCGAAGCGCTCGTGATGCGACGGCAACTACTGCGCGAGCACCGGCTGCCCTTCTTTGGGAAAGGGAGCTTCGGTATCAACCTGCTAAAGATCCACGGATCACTCGATGAATTCGCGTTCAATGATGGTCAGGACTTGCTGAAGTTGGCTCCAGGCGAGGCCAGTGTCTCCGGGACTCTGATGACTTTAGATGCCCTCAACAGAGAAGTGCGCTACATCGATCTCCGGTGGCCAGGCGGCACGGTGAGAGGAGCAAACGAGATCGTTTACGCAGACGCTGAGGGGGAGATGCAGTTCTTGAGGCGTACCCTCCTCGGGGGGATGTTCAAGTTTCAGGGACGGCACGATCAAACCGTTCCAAAGGAGCTACTTGGCTACTTCGAGAGCACGCTGGATCACCTCTCGACGCTCATCTGCATCGGCTATGGGTTTGGAGACGCTCACGTGAACAAGGCCATCCGGGAGTGGTTGGAACGCACTACAGAGCGACAACTGACGATCGTCGGCCCGATGATTCGCGGTGTGCCGGATTCGCTGCGTCACCTGTCGCCCCAGATTGAGCTCGAAACCATAACGGCAACGGATTACCTGGATCGCGAAGGCAATGTCGTAAGGAGCAAGCAGGAGGAGCTGGAGCGAGAGATATCAGGCATCATTCGCTCTGATCGTGCTCGGGGCAAAGTGATGCTGGAGGAGTGGGGCGAGCATGTGATGGCCGACCTGAGGGACCGAGCAGTGGAGCTGTTGGCGGGACTGCCTAGGAAGGGTGACACAGTCGACCTTGACGGCCTTGGCGTCAGCACTGAGGGATTGTCCGACTGGGTGAGAGAACAACTCCAGATGCCGTCAACAGAAGAATTGCTTGAGATGTTTCTTGAGCAGGCAGCCGGTTCCCATGACTGAAGGGCTCGCAGCAAGCAAGCCCGTGGGTGTCGAGCCGTTCGTGGGCTTTGGTGAGCCCCCGTCGTATCCGGTAGAGAGGGTCGCCTTTTCGTCCGCGATGTCCCAGCGTTTCGTTTTGGACGCGGCGGCGGACTTCGTCGAGACGCTGGTTGGCCATTCTGACCACGTGAAACGGGTCGGCAACTTGGCGAGCGTGGGGCAATATCTGGTCGTAGGCCACCTGAAAGGATCCGGGCATGTCATGTCCAACACTGCCCAGCGGATAGCCGACACGGCTTCTTAAGGGCCTCATAACCACCGGGTCTTGGTGAGATGCGCCTTACAATGTGGTATCCGAAGGGCGCCGTCTTGGGGTCTGGAAGCCGGGTTCTCGCCCGTTCCAACTTTGTGGAACTGCTCTGCCTGATCCCTTGAGAGCTAGCGGGCTTCTCCAACGAGGATTAGCCTAGGAGTCGTTGTGCTGTTGGGATGAAACGAGTTCTTGAGCCATTCGGAACCTACCAACATCCAAAGGGTTGATCTCTAAGATGCGAGGGTTTTCGATGTCCTTCCTTCGCACTAAGACGGGCTCTCCGTGATAGGAATCCAGATCGCCAAGCACCGCCCTGTAGGTTTTCACACTCGCATCCAGTTCTGGCATGTCTTCCCGCAATAGTGCCTCAGCGATCCTAAAGAGGCACTCGACACTGACGTGGATTTGCTCAGCGAGATCGATTTCTGTGGTGAGAGCCTTCAACTCTTTCCCAACCGTTCCCCACTTTGCGTACTCCGCAACAAGGTGCTCGGGGGACTCACCCAGGAACACCCGGCCGACTCTGCGACCACCGTCGTCTATTCCACCCGAGACAGACCCGCAGGAGAGTGGCAAACCGAGATGCTGGATGTAATTCCTATATTTGTATAGGAAGCGATAGGCGAAGTAGTCGTCATACTCGGCGCTACATGCCAACTTCCAAGCGGCGAGCCTGTTGCCACCATCTCGTGTGTCGCGCCGCTTCAGTTCGGCCTCGGAGTGGTCAAGGAACATACGCATGCTCGTTAGATAGTTGACGACTGCGGTAACGAGCCTCGTTCGTACTACTTCGGGGTTAAGCCCCACCGGTCGCTCGCTGCTAATTACTAGATGAAGAACCTCTTTCTGAAGCTCCGAGAATGCCCGGTAATTCTGAAGGAGCACGCCGAATGTAGTCCGATCGAGCGTTCTGTTGAGGCATTGCTCCGCCGCAAGCAGCCTTTCCACCTCGTGGGTGGTCAGCCCCCGCACCTGGTTGATTGATACCTCGTTCTCATCGTTGCGGGACAGGTCAGCGAGAATCCATTCGGTCATGTTGAAGTCAGGGTTTCGTTCGGCGATTCGTAAGCTGAGAGCCTGATGACGGATAGACGGATGTCTAACTCTTCGCCCTGGCTCCAGGAGAGTCTTGTTCCTTTGGTCGTACCGATGCCGGTGAAAGTGCCCTGGTTCTTCAAGCGAAACGAAGAATCAAGCGCAAGGATCGCCACGTGATTGAGGTGTGCGATTCTGATATCGAAACCGTTGGGCAGATCCTCTCCAAAAGACCGCGGTACGCACTCCAAGATGTCTTCCTGTCCAATGAGATGATCCCAGACGCTGAGGGAGACCATGGCCGCGACGGATGCTGTGACAAGTCTGTTCATTAGAAGCAGAGCTTCGGGGACATCGGACTTGGCCTCTACGAGCAGACTGTGGATTCGCTCCTGCCACTGGTTTAGGGTCTCGCCCTGTAGTCCCCCTGCCTGGCCTTGGAATCGTTTCTTCACCGCGTGGAGTGTCTGGACATCCTCTAACTCCAGTTCCGACGCGCATTGGACAGCCCATGTCGAGGTTTGAGTCTGTTCGATTTCGTCCTTTACTCGATTGATGATCTTTGTCAACTGGTGAGGTAGAGCAGTCTCTCCACTGGCCACTAAATCGCGAGCGTTCGGGTACATGGGGCAGAAAGGCGGTGGGAGGTCATCGTGGTCAACAAAGGCAGGAGCGATGTCGCTCAGAGGTCCCACCCAGATGTGAGCCACCACTTGCCGAGCTATAACTAGTGAACTTTGTAGGGCGCCGAAGAGTTCGCGATCAACGTCATGAGCCTGGCTGCCTTGAAGATTCTCAGCAGCAGGCGTAAGTCCAAGGAGCAACAGCGCGTTCAGTTGCCTGACGAGATCGGGCCCGGGGACATCCCTATAGATGTGATCTGGAAGCACCGTTTTGTCTTGTGCCGCGAGATTGCGTCTCAGGGCGGCGCCGACCCGCTGGCCGAATCCACTCACTTTAAGGTCATTAGCTGCCTGGGCCACGACGGTCTCAAGACTGGTCGGTTCACCTGGAGAGAACATACCTACAAGTATTACAAGTGCAGGCCTTCGGTTTCTACCTACATCATCGCCGTCATCGCTCTCGATACGGCATGAAGCCCCTCACTAAGGCGTGCGGCCACCAATCGCTAAGACCCCATGATGGGTGCTCTGTTGCCGTTTCGAGTTCTGTAGGCATGGTGGGAAGAGTGTCCGGGCAGTGTGAGGCCGGTGGGTAGCGACCGGATCGACGACATAGATGCTCCCGACGGTCCCGAGGGGACCCCTGCCGTAGGTTTGGCATGGGCAAAATCCACCTTCTTGGATGAAGCACTTTGATCCAGGGCTTCAGAGACGTGCCTTTCGGAGTGGATCCAGATGCCTGGAAACATGAAACGGATCAAGGCCAAATACCAGGCAAAGTGCCGGTCTTGTGGCCGACTCCTCTCAAGAGGATCAGCAGCTTATTGGTCCTCGTCGGCCAAATGGCGAAGTTCCACCGTCTGAGGGCAAGTGAGAGCGCCTTAGGAATTCACCGCGTAAGCAGGCAAGACATTAAGAAAGCTTGGAAGGACTGGGATTGGAGCCCATCGAAGGTTGACCTCGCAGAAGAATCCCGGCTTTATCCTTCACCGGAACCACCGAACAGGATCTCTGGGAGATACGATCCCCCAGCTCTTGGGGTATCTTCCAGAGGGAAAGGCATCGGCGCATAAGGCGGGCGACCCTTCGACGGAAGGACGAAGAACGCCTTGCTATCCCGTTTCTCTGGATTGGAGAGCTTTGCCTTTAGTTGTCTAGGTAGTGGCTCCATTCTTGCATGAGTTGGCGGCGTCGTTCTAGGAGGTCGGTTCGGGCGTAGGCTTTTTCGACGGCGTTTCTGATTTCGTGGCCGAGGGCCCGTTCGGCGACTTCGCGGCGAACCCCGGTTTCTGCGCACCAGTCTCGAAAGCTGCTTCTCATCCCGTGTGGCACACAGCCCAGATTGTTCTCTTTGCATAGTTTGCTCATGGTGGCGTTGCTGAGGGTCCGTCCGGTCGGTGACGGGAAGATCAAGCCATTGCTGTTTGATCTCTGGCGTGCTGTGAGGAGCACTGTTAGAGTGCCGGTGCTGAGGGGCACTCGGTGCTTTAACCCTGTTTTGGTGTGCTTTGGGGGGACTGTCCAGGTTGCGGTGGCGAGGTCAATCTCGTCCCATGTCGCGTTTCTGACCTCACCGCTGCGGGTGGCGGTGAGGGTCAGGTATTTGAACGCGGCGATGGTCGCCCAGTGAGCGTCGGTGGCTTCGACAGTCCGAACAGCCGCGGCGACTTGGCTGTGGTGTAGGGCCTTCATGTGTTGGGGTCGTTGTGTGTTGGTACCCAAAGCGGCCGTGATGCGTCCTTGGCTGGGTTGTCCTGTCGGAACCCTTGGGCGATGCACCACTTCATCACCGCCGCGATGCGTTGTTTGACACGGCGGGCGGTTTCGGGTTTTTGGTGCCATATGGGGGTGAGACAGGCCATGATGTCCCCACTGGTGATCTGGTCTACCCGCTTGTCTCCCAGCCGGGGATGGGCATAGGTGCCGAGGGTTGACCGCCAGTGCTGTTCGGATAGGCCGCCCGGTTTCCATTTGGCGGCGTGAAGTCGGATCACCTTCTCGGTCGCCTTCCGGAAGGTAGGAAACTGACGAGCGAGGGGGCTGTGGCCTTCCTCGATAGCCTGTCGGTTCCGGAGGGCCCGTCGGCGGGCTTCGGCCAGGGTTACTGCTGGGTAGCTACCCAACCCCAGGCTGGTGTATCTGCCGTTGATGCGGATTCTCTGTGCCCAGGTTTTGGAGAGTCGCCCCTGGATTTTGGTTGGTTTGACCAACAGGCTGAGCCCGTGGCTGCCTCGGCCGTCTCCATAGCGTCCCGGTAGCCGGATAGTTCTGACGAAAGCAGCTGTGAGTGTTACTGGTCTCTTCAAATCTTCTCTCCTTCGCTATTATTCGACAATGCCTGGTAAAGGGCTTTGGTCGGTTCTCTCGGCGGGTTACTGCGGTAGTTACTACAATCGCGTCGCGACTGGGTGGGTCCCCATGGTTCTGTGTGAAACGGCCTGGGACATGGACAGTTTGATGACCTGGGCAAACATAAACCACATGGGACCCTATGCAACCTCTAGGGAACCTAAGCATTTGGACGTCAGCTCCACTGCACCCTCAACCAGCTGGAAACAACCACGGAAGAGCCAAACAGCCCTCCTCCTGAGAGGAGCTGATGGCGGTGATCGTTTGGCTGGCGTGCGACGAATGTCCCGGCTGGGGTCTGTCAGCGCGTTGGAATGCTTGAATGTGCGAAACGAAAACGGATCACCTGTTTCAAGCGGTACAACCAGCAACACCGCTCTTGGGGAGATTGGGCACGCGGTCTGCGGTACCGCTCTTCCTATTCCCGGAAAAGTGTGGGACAGATTGTTGGGACAAACAGGCAAATTTCCCTATTAACCAGGGTAATTGCACGGGCTCATAAACCGGCAGTCGGGTTTGGGCTTTCTGCCGATTCGCTTGATGGTGGATTGAAAGCGGGATAGCTGATTGCTTCCGGCTCGGTCGTCAAACACCGAGTAATTTCCAGGATCTGTTTTCGATATTGGAACTGATAACCAATACGATGTATAGCGCGTGACCAGGGAACACAGGTCCTGTTCTTAGCGGAGGCGGACGGGAATCGAACCCGCCGGGGGTCGTGTGACCCCCCACCGGTTTTGAAGACCGGGGAGCCCACCAGGCGCTCGCTCACCTCCAATCTGCAAGGGTACCGGAGGAAGGCTGTTACCGTGATGGGATCATGACCACCCACCAGCAGGACGCGGTTCCGGTGATCAGAATTACCGGGCTGGTGGAAAGGCCCGGCGAGTGGGCCATGGACGATCTGGCCGGACTGTCGGGCCAGGTTGCGGAGGCGCCCACCGGGGGACGCGGCGTCTCGGCCGGGGCTCTCTTGGAGGCTTCGGGTCCCCGGGGCGGCTATGTGTCGGTGGAGAGTGACGACGGGCGGTACCGGGCGTCCATACCTTTGGAAGAACTGGCCGCCAAAGGACTGGTCGTCTATGGACTGGGCGCGGACAGCCTTCCCCAGGAGCGAGGGGGCCCTTTTCGGATACTGGTTCCCGACGGCCGCACTCTCTGTTGGAATGTCAAGGGCGTGGGGGAGATGCGGGTGACCGCCTGCCCGGAGCCCGACAGCGTGCCCGCCAATCCCACCCATTAGGTTGGTGATGTTCACCAATACTGTGGTGGGGTCGTATCCTTTTTTGGAATGAGTCAGCGTATGAGCCAGGGATCGAGCGCCGGTCCCACCTTCGGGGAGATACTTGAGAGTTTTCGCCGCCGTCGCGGCCTGCGCAGAAGGCAGATCGCTCGCCAACTGGGGGTGTCCCAGGGGCAGGTCAAGGACTGGGAGCGGGGAATGGAGATTCCCATTCATCCCGGATTGCTTCGCTCTCTCGAGGTGATTCTGGAGATGCCCGAGGGGCTGTTGTCCCGGGCTGCGGGATTCGCGGCGCCTGACTCCGAGGAGCCGAGGATGACGGTTCGTCAGTCGATGGCCACCTTGTCCGAGCCCCGCAACGAGCCGTCCGACCATCCTCTGGACCTCCAGGACGAGGCGCCGGCCGGTCCTTCGGTCGGGATGGGATCGCCGGGCTCGGTCGACGGGGGGCCGGTTGCCTTTTCCTACCGGTACAACGCTCCCGAGGAGCGATGGGTGTATCGGATCCGGTTGTTGCTCACCGGGGCGGGGGTGGCGCTTCTGGGGCTGTTGCTGATGTGGTCGCTGGGCCGGGTGTGGGAGGAACTAGGCGCCCTCTGGGACGCGGTTTTCGGATCGTGATTCCTTTCTGGTCATGAGCGTTTCCGATCGGGTGGTGGTTCATCCCTGTCACCCGTGGGGGGTGCCCGAAAGCTTGGCGGAGGTCCCGGGGGTGGAGGTGATTGTGCCACCGGACCTGGCTTCTCTTTCCGAATGCCTCGCCGATCCCCGCTCGGAGATTCTGGTGAGCTTCATCTGGACCGACGAGTGTCTCGCGCTGGGTCTGCGATGGATACAGTCGATTTCCTCGGGTTGTGACAACTACCCGAGAAAGGAGTTGGCGGCAGCCGGGATCCGCCTGACTTCGGGGAGGGGCGCCAACGCTCCGGCGGTGGCGGAGCACGCTTTTGCGTTGCTGTTGGCCCTGACCCGCCGGGTGGGGAAATCGGTGCGCTATGCAGAGCAGGGGCTCTGGAGGCAGGCCATGTGCCACGAACTGGTCGGCGCCACCCTGGGAGTGTTGGGACTGGGGGCGGTGGGTGAGGAGATTGCCTGGCGGGCCAAGGCCTGGGGGATGGAGGTGATCGGCACAAAGCGGTATCCCGACTCCTATGAGGGCTCGGCTTCGGAGGTGTACGGCCCCGATGACACCGTCGAGGTCTTCGGGAAGGCGGATGCTGTAATCAGCGCGCTTCCGTTTGGACGGGGAGCGCCGCCTCAGGTGGGAGCCGCCGAGTTCGAGGCTCTGGGAGACGGGTGGTTCGTGAACGTGGGCCGAGGCTCGACGGTTGACACCGAGGCGCTCCTCCATGCCCTTGACTCCGGAGCGCTGCGAGGAGCCGGCCTGGACGTCACATCTCCCGAGCCTCCGGCAAAAGATTCGCCGTTGTGGCGCCATCCCAAGGTGGTGCTCACCCCCCATCTGGCAGGGTTCTCTCCCCAGTACGCCGAGCGCCTGGCGGAGATATTCGCGGTCAATCTGCAAGCCTTCCGCGGGGAAGGCGAGTGGATTAATGTGGTGGTGTGAACGTCTTTGTGGCCTGGCTCGGGTGAATAGTTCGATGCCGCAGAAAAACCCTCTCAAATGAGCAAGATCAGCCATCAGGAAGGGGTGGTGCTTCGCAGTTATCCCTTCGGCGAGGGGCACCGGATCGTGGTGCTGCTGAGTCCGGAGAGAGGAAAGCTGCGCACCGTGGCGCGGGGGGTCCGCCGGGTAAGGAGCCGGCTGCGGGGCCGATTGGAGCCTTTTATTCGCGTGGAGTTGGTGTTGCATCGCGGGCGGGAGCTTGATCTGATCACCTCGGTTTCGGTGGTGGCGGCTTTCCCCGAGTTGCGATCCGATCTGGATCGCCTGCTCGGAGCTTCCATGATGGTGAACGCGGTGGATGCCGTGGCTCAGCCCGAACAGGGGTCCCGGTTGCTCTTCGATCTGTTGACCGAGAGCTTGGAGGTTCTTACCCGGACAGAGGACATCCCCGGTTTGACCACCGCCTTTCTCCTGCGTATGGCCGAGGTGGTGGGAGTGGCGCCGGCTCTCGAGTGGTGCATTTCCTGTGGGAGAACCGACGGCCTCGCCAGGTTCCATTTCGAGGGGGGAGGAGTAACATGCGGGCAATGCCATACCCAGGGATCGGTTCGGCTGGTGGGGGGAGTGACCGAACACCTCCGCGCCCTGGCGCGCGCCGACATGGGTGATCTGCCCGTGACCACCGTTGACCTGTCCCGGCAGGCCATGAGCGTTGTCTGCCGGTTTCTGGAAGTCCATCTCGACCGGAGCTTTCGCTCGGTGGCCGTGCTCTCATGACCGTTGACGCTCCCCGTCATGTCGGGGTGATCCTCGACGGGAACGGACGTTGGGCTGAGGAGCGCGGTCTGCCCCGGGTGGCCGGGCACGCGGCGGGGGAGAAGGCGGTCCTGGACGTGCTGGAGGGGGCCTTGGAAGCGGGAATCGAGTGGTTCACCCTGTTTTTATTCTCCACCGAGAACTGGCAGCGCTCCGCAGAGGAGGTGGCCTTTTTGATGGAGTTCTGCGATGACTTGCTGGTGCGTCGTGGCCATGAGTTGGCGGAGCGGGGAACGCGTTTGCTCGTGGCCGGGGATCTCTCGGATGCCCGGATACCCGCCAAGGTCCGAAAGCGCATCGAGGAGACTCTCACTCTCACCGCCGAAAACACCAGGCTGAACCTGGTGATTGCCTTCAACTACGGGGGCCGCCGGGAGATAGCCGAAGCTGCCCGGACCTTGGCGGCCGAGGTTGCAGCGGGCCGGATCCAACCCGAGGACGTGGATGAGAGAGCCCTGGCCGCCCGGTTGCACATCCCCGAGATGCCCGACGCGGACCTGATAATCCGCACCTCCGGGGAGAGTCGGCTTTCCAACTTTCTTTTATGGCAGGCGGCGTATGCCGAGTTGTACTTCACCGAGGTGATGTGGCCCGATTTCGACCGCACACACTTGGCGGAGGCGATAGAGGAGTACCGACGCAGAGAGCGGCGTTTTGGCCGGGTGCAGGAATCATCGTAAAGCTCGGTTGCGGGTAGCCTTTTCCTTGTCTCTATGACCAGCCTGGAAACCATCGTCAACCTGTCCCGCCGACGCGGATTCGCGTTCCCGGCCTCCGAGATCTATGGCGGGCTCCGCTCCGCGTATGACTACGGCCCGCTGGGAGTGGAGCTTCTGCGCAACGTGAAGAACGAATGGTGGCGCTCGATGGTGAGCACCCGCCGGAATGTGGTGGGGATCGACTCGGCGATCATTCAGTCCCGCCGGGTGTGGCAGGCGTCCGGGCACGAGGCGGTCTTCACCGACCCGTTGGTGGAGTGCCGGAGCTGTCATCAGCGCTTTCGCCAGGACCGCCTGGCCCGTTCCGACCAGTGCCCATCGTGTGGGAAGCGTGACACGTTCACCGAGCCGCGGCTCTTCAACCTGATGCTCCGCACCCATATGGGGCCGGTGGAGACCGACGACAACCTGGTGTACCTGCGGCCCGAGACCGCCCAGGGGATTTTCATCAACTTCGCCAACGTGCTGCGGGTCTCCCGACAGAAGCTTCCCTTCGGTGTGGCTCAGATCGGCAAGTCTTTCCGCAACGAAATCACTCCAGGTCAGTTCGTTTTCCGCACCCGGGAGTTCGAGCAGATGGAGATGGAGTGGTTCTGTCTGCCATCCGAAGCGCCCCAATGGTTTGAATACTGGGTGGACGCCCGGCGTGGCTGGTATCTGGATCTGGGGATGAATCCGGACAAATTGCGGATCCGTCCTCACGGCGCCGATGAGCTTTCGCACTACTCGACCGAGACGGTGGATGTGGAATATCGCTTCTCGTGGGGGTGGGACGAGTTGGAGGGGATAGCCAACCGGACCGACTTCGATCTCAAACAGCACACCGAGCACTCCGGGGAGGATTTGAGCTATTTCGACCAGGCCGCCGGCGCCAGGGTGACTCCCTATGTGATCGAACCGGCCGCCGGCGCGACCCGCACTACTTTCGCCTTTCTGACCGACGCCTACCGGACCGAACAGGTCCGGGGCGCCGAGCGGGTGGTGCTGGGGCTCGATCCGCGCCTGGCGCCCTACAAGGCGGCGGTGCTGCCTCTTTCCCGAAAGCCCGTACTGGTGGAACCGGCCTCCCGGATCGCCGACGACCTGGGGAAGCGATTGGCGGTCGAATTCGACATAACCCAGTCGATAGGGCGCCGTTATCGTCGCCAGGATGAGATCGGCACTCCGCTGTGCGTCACCTACGACTTCGACTCGCTCGAAGATCAGTCGGTGACGGTTCGCCATCGGGACACCATGCACCAGGACCGGGTGGGAGCGGACCGGTTGCACGCCTACCTCCGAGAGCACCTGGGGATATGATTCGCAGAGCTCTGGTCTGGCTGTTGGCGGTCGTCGCGGCGGGAGCTGTGGCGGGGGCGATCTGGTTTCTTGTGGCGGGGAACGTGGGAGACCCCACCGAGGTGACCGCTCCTCTGATTACCTCCGCCTCCTCGACCACATCCGCGGCCGCCGCGGAATCCACCACCCGTCCCACCCAGGCGGAGGAGGCGGGAGCCTATGCTCCCCAGGCCGAGCCCACCACCCGTCCTACCGAGGCGGAGGAGACAGATGGGACTCATGTTTCCCAGGCCGAGCCCGCCGAGTCTCCGGGGTCCGTGGAGCTGGAATTGTCCGAGGGCACCGAGGCGCGGTTCTTGATCCGCGAAGAACTCCGGGGCGAGCGGTTCACGGTGGTGGGGGTGACAACCGAGGTAGTGGGGAGAATGAGGGTGGATCTCTCCGACCTGGCCCGCTCGCAGATGGGGGAGATTCTCATCAACGCCCGCACCTTCGTCACCGATTCCTCCAACCGCAATCGCGCCATCCGCGGCCCGATTCTCGCCGCCGAGCAGTACGAGTTCATCACCTTCCGACCCACCGAGGTGATTGGTCTGTCGGGCGCCGCGGAGACAGAAGACGAATACAGCTTTTCAGTGGTGGGCGAATTGGTGGTCCGCGACATCTCCCGTCCGGTCACCTTCGAAGTGGTAGCACGCTGGACGGCAGGTGAGCGGCTGGAGGGGACGGCGTCGGCTAAGGTCCTCCGTTCCGACTTCGATCTGTCGATCCCCTCGGTTCCCTTCGTGGCCAATGTGGCGGACGAGATTGGTCTGGAATTGGACTTCACAGCGGCGCGGTCCGGGTTAGGATGACGGCTACTTGATGTTTGCACAAGGCCGATCGGGGATAGAGACGGCCTGTCGACGGGGGTGGTGATATGAAAAGGGGGGAAGACGACCGGGAGCGGGTCCGTGCGGCGGTCAACCTGGTGGAGCAGTTCGCGGCTATCACCAAGGTAAAGCGATCGGGCCGGAGCTACACCGCGCTCTGTCCCTTCCATCAGGAGAAAACGCCCTCGCTCTCGATAGACCCCGGGCGGGGCTTGTTCTATTGCTTCGGATGCCACAAGGGCGGGGATGTGTTCACCATGATCCAGGAAACCCAGGGTCTCTCCTTCCCGGACGCCTTGCAGAGCCTGGCCCGACAGGCCGGGATCGTCTTGACCCACCGTCCCGGAGACGGGGGGAAGGCCGCCGACCGGGAGCGTTTGGTGGAGGTCATGCGACGGGCGGTCGACTTCTATACCAAGAGACTGCTTTCGGGCGCCGATGCCGGACCCGCCCGCGCTTATCTGCGGTCCCGGGGTTATGACCGCCCCCTGATCGAGAAGTTCGGCCTGGGCTTTTCACCCCTGGGAGAGCCGTCTTTGAAGACCGAGCTGCGAGCGGCGGGGATTTCGGATTCGAATATGGAGCGAGCCGGGCTGGCAGTCAGGCGTGGACGAAGCGATAGCGACGAACTTCGGGACCGGTTTTGGGGTCGGATCATGTTTCCCATTCACGACTTGAGAGGCGATCCGGTGGGGTTCGGCGCCCGGCTGTTGAGCGGGCAGGGACCCAAATACCTCAACTCGCCCGAGACCCCCCTCTATCACAAATCCCGGCTCCTGTACGGCCTGCATCTGGCCCGCCGGGAGATAAGCCGGGCTGGCGGTCAGGCAGTGGTGGTGGAGGGGTACACCGATGTCATCGCCCTGCACCAGGCGGGGATGGAATCTGCGGTGGCCACCTGCGGCACTGCTCTGGGAGAAGACCACCTGGAGGTGTTGGGCAGGTTGGGAGAGCGGATCGTGCTGGCCTTCGACGCCGACCGGGCCGGGTCGGACGCGGTTCTGAGGGGCGAGCGGGTGAGCCGCCGAAGCGGTCGCCGTCTCGATCTGCGGGTGGCCGAGCTGCCCGACGGGAAGGACCCGGCCGACTTGTTGCAGGATGGCCGGTTGCAGGACCTTCGCCAGGCGGTGGGCGACTCCCGGCCGGTTCTCCAGTATCGAATGGAGCGGCGGTTGTCGGGAGTGGATCTCACCGATCCCGAGTCCCGCGCCCGGGCAGTGAACGAGTTGGGGGCGCTGGTGGGAGCGGTGGGGGATCAGGCCACGAGAGCCGAGTACGAACGGACCTTGTCGCGTATGACCGGGGTGGGCCTCTCGGAGATCGGGGCCGTGGTGCGTCGGGGGGCGGGAAGAGCGGCGGCGGGTGGCCCGGACGATTCCCGGGCGCTTTCGTCCCGGGATCGGGGTCGGCCCTTGAATCGGGGGCCGGCGGTGGAACGAGAACTTCTGAAAGCGGTGCTGGCCAACCACCCGGCTCTGAGGGAACTGGAGGTGGACAGCACGTTATTTGCAGAGGGCCTCTACCGCCGGGTCTTTGAGGAGATCGAAGCCGACTGGAGGGCCGCCCCGACAGGCCGGCCCACACCGATTGCCTGGCGGGGGGAGGATTCGTCGGGCGGGGAGACAGGGTCTGAGACTCCCTCCTCGCCCGATGAGGTGCACCGGGAGTTGTTGGCGATCTCTGCCGACCGCTTGGAGCCGGGCGATCCCCGTCCGCTGGTGATCAGGTGTCGCAGAGCGGCTTTCCGCCGGGAGATGGATGGTCTCGGAGCGCGGATGAGGTCGCTGGCTGCCGACGATCCCCTGCGGCCCCAACTTTTGGAGCAGGTCGTGAAGTTGGAGCGCCGCCGCCAGGAGTTGACCGGAGACCTGCAATGAGTGAGACGGGAGGGGTCTTCGAGGCGCGGGTGAAGATGATCCTTCGTCGTGGGCGCCAGCGGGGATTTCTCACTGTCTCCGAGCTCATGGCCGATCTGGACGAACTGGGCGGCGACCAGGCCGAAGAAGATCGGAGATGGGACGAGTTGATGAATCGTTTGGCGGGTGAGGGGATACGGGTGGTGGAAGAGGTGGAGGACGTCGGGGCGCGGCGCGATCGTCCGGAGTCCTCGTCGTCGGCGAGCCTGGGCGATCCTGTCAACCTGTACCTCAAAGAGATTGGGCGTTATGCCCTCCTCAAGCCCGAACAAGAGGTGGAGTTGGCCGTGCAAATCGAAAGTGGCGCCCGGGCGCGGGAGAAGCTGGGAAGCAGGGGGCTTTCGGCCGCGGAGCGCCGAGACTTGAGAAGCCGGGTCGAGCAGGGAGAGAGGGCCTACAACAGCCTGGTGGAGTCCAATCTGCGGTTGGTGGTCTCCATGGCCCGCAAGACCTTCGGTTCGATGAACGGAGCGCTCATGCTGGATTTGATCCAGGAAGGGAACCTGGGGCTGATGAAAGCCGCCGAGCGTTTTGACCACCGCCGGGGCTTTCGATTTTCCACTTACGCGGTCTGGTGGATCAGACAGCCCATGATCAGGATGTTCGCCGAACAGTCCCGGGCTATCAGGATCCCCGCTTACCTGACTGCTCTGATGCCCGCCCTCAACGATACCCGCCGGGAGTTGACCCAGAAACTGGGGCGGCCCCCCACCACTGCAGAGTTGGCTGCCCGGCTGGAAATCGATCCCAAGCAGGTGGAGCGGATGGTGAGGCTCTCCCAGCGTCCGGTTTCACTGCAGGACCCGGTGGGGTGGGAGGAGGACGGCACCACGGTGGGGGATATGGTGGAGGACCTCAACGCCGAGGATCCGTTGGACGCCGCCACATTGGCGTTTCTACAGAGGTACCTGGCTCATGTCCTGAAGAACCTAAGGCCGAGAGAACAAGAAATCCTGCGGCTGAGGTTCGGGTTGGAGGACGGGCGGGTATGGACGCTGGGAGATCTATCCAAGCAGTTTCGGGTGACCAAGGAGAGGATCCGCCAGATGGAGCGCAAAGCGCTCTCCAAGATTCGCCACCATCGCTTCACCATAGGCCTCGACGAGTTTTTGGAGGATTAGGGCGGCGTTGATTTTTCTGCCCGCTCCTGCCACCGCCGCACCAGGTTGTCAGAAGCCATACAAAACATCAGCAATGCCGCGAAAACATTCCACCCGTCAGGGGTTGATTTCCGGCCCTTTTTGACTCATATTGTTAGGAGCCAGGACGAATACCTGCGGTCCGGGTCCAGAGCTCGCCAAGACCGTGAAATCCCAGAGGTCATGACAACGCAAAACCATCCCCGATTGGGGCTGGATATTCGCGACTTCACAGATGGTGGCGGCGGCGGGGGTGGGGACCCAGCGGGCAAACCGCGGCGACCACAGTTTTCGCGACATAGGGCAAGAATTCGCGAGAAACTTCGGAACCGGAGTCTCTGCTTTGGCGCGGGAGTTCCGCCTGTGTCGATGCCTGGTTGTTGGGGTTGCTCCTAGCGGATCCAGTAGGCGTCTTCGCCGTGCTGGGCGATGTCCAGACCGATGATTTCATCCTCTGCGCTGGCGCGCAGGCCGATGGCCATGTCCAGGACCTTGGCCAGCACCCAGGTGGCACAGAAGCTGAAGGCTATGACGGCGAGCACGGCCACCACCTGCTTTGCGAAGAAACCGGCGCCTCCGTATATCAGACCGTCGAATTCGCCGTAGTCGGTTGAGGAGAACACTCCGGTGAGGACCGAGCCGATGATTCCTCCCACCATGTGGATTCCCACCACATCCAGGGAGTCGTCGTAGCCGAACCTCTCTTTCAGTCCTACCACCAGTGAGCACAGGTATCCGCCGGCCGCCCCGATCACGATCGCGGCCGATGGGCTTACGAACCCGGCGGCCGGGGTGATGGCGACCAGTCCCGTCACAGCCCCGGAGACGAGGCCGAGCATGGTGGGGCGGCGATGGCGGGTCCAGTCCGAGACCATCCACCCGAAGGCGCCGAGAGAGGCCCCTATATGGGTGTTGAGGAGAGCGGTGATGGCTGCTCCGTCGGCGGCCAGGGCCGACCCGGCGTTGAACCCGAACCAACCGAACCACAGGATGCCGGTGCCGATCAGGGTGATGGGAAGGGAATGCGGGGGGTGTTCGGTTCCGAAATCCTGTCGGGGTCCCAGCACCTTGATGAGAGCCAGCGCGGCGATTCCCGCGTTGATGTGGATGACCAGACCTCCGGCGAAGTCTCGGGCGCCCCATGCGTACAGCCACCCGTCACCGGCGAAACCCCAGTGGGCGACCACCGGATAGATGAGAAGAGACCACAGCGCCGCGAAGATCACCCAGGACGAGAACTTCATCCTGCCGGCCACGGCGCCTGCTATCAGAGCGGGGGTGATGATGGCGAACATCATCTGGAAAACGGAGAAAAGTGTTTCCTCGTCGCCAAGGCCGGCCAGTCCCACCTTGTCCAAATCGCCGATGATGCCGAGCCCGCCGGCAGAGGCGCCGAAAGCCAGTGAAAACCCGACAACCACCCAGATAATGGTGGCGATGGGAATGGTGACGACGTTCATCATCAGCATGTTCACCACGTTCTTGGAGTTCACCATGCCGCCGTAGAAGAGC
Organism: Acidimicrobiia bacterium; assembly: GCA_965261135.1. Classification (GTDB taxonomy): domain Bacteria; phylum Actinomycetota; class Acidimicrobiia; order Spongiisociales; family ZC4RG35; genus Bin76. The sequence goes on along the minus strand of OZ253443.1, from coordinate 1,633,237 downwards.
GCCAACCCCGGCACCATGAACAGCACGAGGGCAGAGGCGGTGATCATCCAAGCGATATTGCCAGCGTCCAAAATCAGATCCTTTCTTCGGGTTGTGGGTCCATCCGGTGGACAATCTGATCATCTGCCGGGGTCACATAGATCTTTCCCGAACGGATGATAAACCTGCCGATCACTCCGTGTGGGCCATTCGAGGCCTCTTCGGGAAACCGACAACAGATTGGTTGATAGCTGCGCGGTCTGATCTCATCCGTTAGATGTCGGCCAGTTCCGCGATCAGCTTGGGCATCACCTTGTGTACGTCTCCCACGATTCCCAGGTCGGCGATGGTGAAGATAGGAGCGTCGGGGTCCTTGTTGATGGCGATGATGGTTTTGGCGTCCTTCATCCCCACCAGGTGCTGCATGGCGCCGGAGATGCCACATGCGATGTAGACATCGGGCTTGACGGTCTTGCCGGTCTGTCCCACCTGTTTTGCATAAGGCACCCATCCGGCATCCACGATGGCGCGGGTGGCCCCGGTGGCCGCGCCGAGTGGGCCGGCCAGGGCTTCCACCAGTGAATAATGCTCGGCTCCGCCCAGCCCGCGCCCGCCCGAGACGATCACCGCCGCCTCCTCCAGGTCGGGTCCTTCCCGTTCTCGGGCGTGGCGCTCGGTCACCACCGCACCCGCTCGTCCCGCATCGGGAAGCTCGGTCGGGACGACCTCGGGCGGCGGCCCGCCGACCGGCTCGGCCGGGAAAGATTTGGGCCGGGCGATCACCAGATGGGGGCGGGGTGCGAGAAAGGCCGCCACCGCGATTTCGGCGCCTCCCGAAATCTCATGGCGGGTGGTTGCCGACCCGTCTGACTCGAGGGTCACGTCCACCGCGTTGGAAAGGACCGGAAGACCGAGCCGGACCGCCAGCCTACCGGCCACATCCCGATCGGTGTAGGCCTGTCCGAAGAGGATCATCTCGGGGGGCCGATCTGTGACCAGGTCGGCAATCGCGGCGGCCACCGGCGCCGCCGCCAGCGTGTCCCCGTGGTCGAAGTGGAGTACCCGCGCCGCTCCGTGATCTCCCAGCGTCTCCCAAACCTGCTCCGACCCGGTCCCCGCATAGAGCACGGTGGGCTCGCCCAGCCGGCGCGCCTTGGCCAAGAGTTCCAGTCCCAGGGTGGACGGCGCCCCATCTGTCTCTTCGCAGAAGACCCACACTTCCGCCATGGCTACACGACCTTCGCTTCCTGGAGTTTCTCCACGATGAGAAGATGTCCCTCGCCCTCATCCTCCACCACCACTCCGGCTGTCCGTTCCGCCGCCGGAACCACCGACACCACCTCTTGGCCGATCGAGAGCGCCACTCCCAGGTCGGCCACTCCCAGCGTCTCGGTGGGCTTCTGTTTGGCCTGCATTATTCCCCGGAATGTGGGGTAGCGGGGCTCCACCACCCCGGCGGTCACCGACACCAGGGCGGGAAGGTTGGCGATCACCACGTCGTAGCCGGCGCTGGTCTGGCGGTGGATGGTTACCTGGTCGCCGGAGACCTCCACCCGGGTGGCGTAGGTGAGGGACGCCACTCCCAAAAGTTCGGCCATCATTTGGGGGACCACTCCCGAGTACCCGTCGGTGGATTCGGGGCCGCATATCACCAGATCGAATCCGGTTCGTTCGATGGCGGCCGACAGAACCCGGGCTGTGGTCAGGGCATCGGCGCCCCGAAGGGACTCGTCCTCGATCATCACCGCCCGGTCGGCGCCCATGGCCAGCGCCTGGCGAATGCCCTGGGCGCGCCCCATGGGGCCCATCGAGACCAGGGTGACCGTTCCCTCGGCGGCCTCGGCGAGCCGCAGTCCCATCTCGACGCCGTAGCGGTCGGTGTCATCGAGGATCTGGTCGTCCGATCTCACCAACCGGTGGGTTTCCGGATCAAATCGGGAGGGGTTGGCCGGGTCGGGAATCTGCTTTACGCACACCAAAATCCGCATGTGAAAAGCGAATAATACTCTCTCGCAACTGACTCAAATGCGGGGAAGCAAAGCGGTGAGCAGTCGGCTGAAGTCATCTTTCACCAGGGCGGCGGTGGCTTTGACGTGTTCATGGGTGAGCCTGTGAGCGGCGATTCCCGCCGCCAGATTGGTGACCACCGAGAGGCCCAGCACCCTTCTTCCCATGTGGCGGGCAGAGATAACCTCGGGCACGGTGGACATCCCCACCAGGTCGGCGCCCATCCGCCGCGCCATCTCCACCTCCGCGGGGGTCTCGAAGGTAGGGCCGAGAAACCAGGCGTAAACCCCCTCGGGGAGAGCGATCCCCTCCTCGGCGGCCACTTCGGACGCCAGGTGGCGGAGTTCGGGAGTGTAGGTGTCCGACATGTCGGGGAACCGGAGTCCCAGACGTGGGTCGTTGGGACCCACCAGGGGATTGATCCCCGCCAGGTTGAGATGGTCGCGGATCATGACTATCGACCCCGCCACCAGCCCCTCTCCGCACCCTCCCGCGGCGTTGGTCACCACCAGGGTTTCGCATCCGGCTGCGAGACAGGCCCGGACCGGGAAGGTCAGGTCGTCGGCAGAGTAACCCTCGTAGGCATGCACCCTACCCGACAGCAACAGAACGCGGTTGTCTCCGAAGGACGCCGAGTAGAGAGTCCCCGAGTGCCCCGCCACTTTCGGGATCGGAAAGCCCGGGATTTCCGGGTAGGGGACCGCGGTCGCCTCGTCCAGATGTTCGGGAAAGTCCCCCGAGGCCGAGCCAAGCACCACCACCACGTCATGGCGGGGCTCTCCGGTGGCTTCTGCGATGGCCACCGAGGCCAGTTCTAGTCTTTCATAAAGAGTGGTCATAAGCCAGCTACTCCGTATCCTTGCTGCGGATTCTTTCCTGTATGAGGGGGATGGCGGCGGGAGGCGCCTCCGATATGGACCATGCTCCCGAGAGTAGGTCTTTTACCGACCGCCAGCGGCTCTCCTCCCGATAGGCGATCTCGGCGAGCGGCTGGCCGGCCTTCACCCGGTCGCCCGGCTTGGCCAAAACGGTGACGCCCACCCCGGGATCGATCAGATCCTCGGCTCGCTCCCGGCCCGCTCCCAGACGAGCGGCGGCGACTCCCACTGTCCGGGCGTGACAGGCGGTCACCCATCCCGTGGCGGAGGCCGTCACCTCTGCTCGGTGGGGGGCGAGGGGCAGGATCGAGGGATCCTCAATCACTCTTCGGTCCCCGCCCTGGGCCTCCACCACCCGGCCGAACACCTCCAGGGCCTCACCGGAGGCGACCGCTTCACAAAGCATCTCCCGGGCCCGGGTTTCGTCGCGCGCGGTCTCTGCCAGAAGAAGCATCTCGGCGCCCAGCGCCAGGGTCACCTCCCACAGATCGCCCGGTCCCTCCCCGCGGAGGGTCAGAATGGACTCCCTGATCTCCGAGGCGTTGCCCACTTCCCTTCCCAGGGGAACCCCCATGCTGGTGAGAAAGGCGGTGGTCCTCACCCCATGCGCCTGTCCCAGCCCCACCATGACCGTGGCCAGCGCCCGGGCCTGGGCCGGGTCGGACATGAACGCTCCCGCTCCGGTCTTGACATCCAGCACCAGGCCGTCCAGGTCCTCGGCCAGCTTCTTGGACATGATGGAAGAGGCGATCAGGGGAAGGGAGGGAACGGTTCCGGTGGCGTCGCGCAGGGCGTAGAGCTTTCGGTCGGCGGGCGCCAGGTTCTCCGACTGTCCCCCATAAACCATCCCATGGGCTCCGAGCACCTCCATGAAGCGATCGGAGTTCAGAGAGGTGTTGAGACCCGGAATGGCTTCCAGCTTGTCGCGGGTACCCCCGGTATGGCCCAGTCCCCGTCCGCTCAGAGTGGGGGCTATCACCCCGCACACCCTCACCATGGGAAGAAGGGGAATGGTCACCTTGTCGCCCACCCCGCCGGTGGAGTGCTTGTCGACCTTGGGGCCGTCCAGTCCCGACAGGTCGAGGGTCTCGCCCGAATGGAGCATGGCCTCGGTCCAGGTCGACAACTCGTCGGATCCCAGTCCCCGGAGATAGACGGCCATGGCCATGGCGGCCATCTGGTAGTCGGTCACGTCCCCGGCGGTGAAGGCGGAGATCAACCAGCGGATCTCCTCGGCGCTCAGGGCTCCGCCGTCCCGTTTGCGCTCGATCAGTTCGACGGCCGAAAACCTCATGCCACCTCCCGCCAGAACGATTCTCCCTCCCAGGAGGCGGGGAGGCCGAAGCCGTCGGCGATCGTCAACGCCACATCGGAGAAGCGTCCGCGGATTCCCAGGTCGACCCCGGCCGCTCTCCGGCCCGCCACCAGCAGGGGAACCAGCTCACGGGTGTGATCGGTGGTGTCATCGGTGGGGTCGGTGCCGTGGTCGGCGGTGATAAACAGCAGGTCATGTTCCCCCAGGGCATCGAGCAGAGCGGGGAGTTGGGAGTCGATTATCTCCAGCGCGGCGGCGTAGCCATCCGGATCCTGGCGGTGACCGTATCGCATGTCGAGGTCCACAAGGTTGGTGAAGATCAGCCCCGTGACTCCCTCCGAGGCCATCGCGGAGAGAGCCGCCGCGGTTTTGCCCAGCCCATCGAGGTCGCCTTCGGTGTGCTCGGAGCGGGTGAGGCCCCTTCCGCAGAAGAGATCCTCGGTTTTGCCGATCCCCCAGACGGTCATCCCGGCGTCCGCCACCCGATCCAACAAGGTGGGAGCGGGGGGCGGCATCGAAAAGTCCTTTCGATCGTAGGTACGGTGGAAGTTACCCGGTTTTCCCGTGAAGGGTCGGGCAATGACCCGCCCGATTCGGTAGTCGTCACAGTGCCGTCGAGCGATCCGGCACAGTCTGTAGAGCTCTCCGAGGTCCAGCACGTCGGTGTGGCAGGCGATTTGGAACACCGAGTCGGCGGAAGTGTAGAGAATGGGTTGCCCGGTGGCGAGGTGTCCAGGTCCGAGCTCGGCGATGATGGTGGTGCCCGAGGCGGCGACATTGCCCAGGAACCGTCGCCCGAACTCTGCTTCGATCGGGTTGGTCAGCTCGGGTGGAAAGCCTTGTGGAAACAAGCCGAAGGGACGGGTGGTGGAAATCCCCGCTATCTCCCAGTGCCCGGTGGTGGAGTCCTTTCCCACAGAGCGGGGAGCCATTCGCCCGAAGGCCATGGTGGGGCGCCGGGCGGGTGGAACACCCTCCAGGCCGGGATGGAGGACGCCCAGTCCTGCCGCACCGAGGTTGGGAAGGCGGAGTCCTCCCACTACCCGCGCCACATTGCCCAAGGTGTCCGAACCGGTGTCCCCGTACCGATCCGCGTCGGGCGCCTCGCCCGCGCCGCAGGAGTCGAGCACTATCACCACCGCCCGTTCCAGAGGGCCCGGGTTCACGATCCCACTTCTCACCGCAGAGACACGCGGCCGTCCTTCACCGCCACTCCTTCTTCCCGGAGCCTCTCTGCTTGGCAACCCGCGTCGGGCGCCACCAGACAGCCGTCGGCCCTTATCACCCTCCACCACGGCACCGGCTCGGCGGTGGTCCTGAGCAGGTTTCCCACTGCCCGGGCGGCGCCTCGGTAGCCGGCCGCTTCGGCCACCTCCCCATAGCTGATCACCTCTCCCTTCCGAAGGGATTCCAGCACTTCCAGCACCGCCTCCTCGAATTCCGGCGCATCCCGCATCGGCGTTTTCTTAGTGTTGAGTCCCAAAGAGCCGGTCTCCCATATCGCCCAATCCGGGAAGGATGTAGCTCCTGGGATCCAACTCCCGGTCGTGGCCGGCGGTGAGGATCGGCGTGTCCGGATGGCGTCGGGCCATGGTCTCCACGCCCTCGGGACATGTGACCACACACACCGCGGTGATGTCGTCACCTCCCTCGGCTTTGATCAGGTCTATGGCCTTGGCCAGGGACCCGCCGGTGGCCAGCATGGGCTCGAGGACCAGCACCCGGGCGCCGGGAAGGGGCGGGAGCTTGGTGTAATAGCCGACCGGCCGGGCGGTCTCTTCCTCTCTCTCCAAGCCGATGTAGCCGATGGTGGAATCCCCGAGGAGGTCCAGGGCGCCTTCCAGCAACCCCAGGCCCGCCCGCAGGACAGCCACCAGCACGGTGGGTTTGCCAAGCCGGCCCCCGATGAATCCGCCCTCCATGGGGGTCTCGATCTCGGTGGCGGCCACCGGCAGGTCGGCCACCGCCTCGGCCACCAGCAGCCAGGCGAGTCTGCGGGTGGTTTCCCGGTATTGCCTCGTGGGGGTGTGCCGATCCCGGAGGATGGTCAGATAGTGGACCACCAGGGGGTGTTCGACCACGGTGAGGTTGGGGAAACTCATTTCGGTTCTCCGATCATCCGGTGTTGCGCATGCCGGCGGCGATGCCGTTGACGGTGATTAGCAGGGCCCGCTGCAACTGGGGATCCGAAGACCCCTGGGAGCGGGACCTCTTCAGGAGGGAGACCTGCAGGAAGTTGAGGGGATCGAGATAGATGTCCCGCACCTCCAGAGTGCGTCTCAACACCGGCGTGGAGGCAAGCAGCGGTTTGCCGGTAAGCCGGGAGAGTTCATCGGCGGTGCGGTGGTATTCGTCTTTGATCAACTTGAAGATGTGGTGGTGGCGGGGATCGACCAGTTCCGTAACATAGCGCGCCGCCACGTCCAGGTCGGTCTTGAAGAGGGTCATCTCCACATTGGAGATGAAAGTTTGAAGAAACGGCCAGCGTCGATGGGCCTCCCCGAGGGTTTCTCCCAGCCCGGCGTGCCGGGCGGAGGCCAGACCCGACCCCAGTCCGTACCAGCCCGGGATCACCTGCCGGGACTGTGTCCATCCGAACACCCAGGGTATGGCGCGCATGCTTTCCAGTCCGTCCCGTTGCGACCCACCGGGCCGCCGGGCCGGGCGGGAGCCGATGTTGAGATAGGCCAACTCCTCGACAGGGGTGGAGGAGAGGAAATAGCCGACCAGTCCGTCGGTCTCCATCAGACCCCGGTAGCAGTGATATGCGCCGTTCGACACCTTGTCCATCGCTTGGTACCACCGCCGGCGTTCGGAAGGGGAATGATGGTGGCCACGATATAGAAGGGAGGATTCCAGCACCGAGGAGAGCGCCAGTTCCAGGTTGTGGTTCGCCAGGCCCGGGAGCCCGTATTTATCGGAGATGACCTCGCCCTGTTCGGTTACCTTCACCGACCCGTTCACCGTCCCGGCGGGCTGGGCCAGTATCGCCTGGTGAGTGGGCCCCCCGCCCCGGCCGATCGTCCCTCCCCGTCCATGGAAGAGCAGAAGCTGCACCCCGTGTCGCTCCGAGACATCCCGGAGTTTCTCCTGGGCCTGGTAGATTTCCCATTGGGAGGTGGTAATCCCTCCGTGCTTGTTGGAGTCCGAGTAACCGAGCATCACCTCCTGGAAATCGCCGCGCAGGCTCACCAGGCGGCGATAGGAGGCGTCGGAGAGGAGCCGGTCCAGAATCTGGGGGGCGGCCCGCAACTCGGTGACGGTCTCGAGCAGGGGAACGAAGCCCAGGCGGGCGATTCCCCGGGGGAGATCCACCAGGCCCACCTCCCGGGCCAGGGTAGCGGCCGCCAAGATGTCATCGGCGCCCCGGGTCATCGAGACTATGTAGGTTTCGATCACCTCCGGCCCGAACCGGTCAAGGGCTCTTCGGACGGTGTGGAAGGTCTCGAGGACCGCGTCCGCTTCGTCACCCAGCTTGGTGGTGGGGATGGCGAGGGGCCGCGGGCCGGCCAGCTCTTCGGAGAGCAGCCGGGTGCGGGCCTCCCGGTCCAGGGAGAAGTAGTCGATGGAGAGGGGCTCATACAGGTGGGCCAGGGCCAGGTGATGATGGTCGGCGTGCTCTCGGACATCCATCACCGCCATCTGGAACCCGAAGATCACCACATTGCGGGTCAGCCGGGCCAGCGCTCCGCCGGCGATCATCTCCCCGGCGTTCTTTCCCAGGGAGGACTCCATCAGTCTCAACTCGGCCAGCAACTCGCGGGGATGGAGGTAATCAACGCCTTGGATGTGGTGAGAGCCGTCGTCCAGCCGCTTGAGGGTGTTGAGGAGCCGCTGGTGGATAAAAGACAGCTTCAGGCGGTAGGGCTCGGTGGCGTTGAGGCGGCGGAACCGTTTCCAAACCGAAGAGAGGAGAACCTTGTCCCGCTCCAGTTCGTCGGCCAACTCCGGGGAGATTCCCTGGATCAGACTGGAGACAGAGAGTTCTGTGGCGAGTTCTTCCACCGCCGCCACCAGGTTGCGCAAACCCTGGCGGTGTTGGAGTTCCAGCACGTTCATGGTCACTTCCGGGGTGATGTTGGGGTTCCCGTCCCGGTCCCCTCCCACCCAGGTGCCGAAGCGGATGGGTTGGCGGCCATGATGGTCGACGCCCAGTCGGGACAACTGATGATGAATCTTTTCGCCCAGGTCGGGCAGGACTTCCCGGAAGAGGTCGTTCAGATAGAAAAGCACCGATCCCGCCTCGTCTCCGGGGAGGGGGCGCTCGCTGCGCAGCTCATCGGTCTGCCACATCTGGTCGATCAGCTCGGCGGTGCGGCGGTCCACCAGTTCATGATGGGAAGTGCTGGAACGGGGGTCGTTGCGTTCCTCGATCAACTCGGAGAGCATCTTCTGCTTGGTGAGGAGGCTGCGCCGGGCGGCTTCGGTGGGGTGGGCGGTGAAAACCGGCCGCCATTCCAAGCGTCCGACCACTTCTTTGATCAACCCGGGATCACAGTCGCTCTCGAGGATCCGGGTAATGGTTCCCTCCAGCAGCCGGTCATCGTCTCTGGAGGCGAAAAGGTCGACGCGGTGGACTTGCTCGGCCACGTTGGCCAGATAGAAGTAGATGCTGAAAGCCCGGGCCAGATTGATGGTTTGGTTCAGGTCGAGACCGGCCAGCAAATCGTTGAGCTGTTGGACGGCTTGGGCTTCCTCCCGATAGCGAATGGCTTTCTCCACCGCTCTGACCTGCTCCACCATCTCCAGCAGGCCTTCGCCTTGTTGGCGGATGAGGGTTTCTCCCAGTTGGTTCCCCAGTCGGCGGATGTCATTTCGCAGCATCCTGGCCCGCCGGTCCTGGTGAGAATTCTCAGAGGTGGGACCGTTGTCTGCCATTTTGTGACTTGGGTTGTGGTTCGAGAAAGCGCTTGGCTAGAGGTGTACCACCGGACAGGTGAGCGTGCGGGTGATGCCCTGGATCATCTGGATCTCCGACACCACCAGCCTTCCCAACTGGTCGACGCCTTCTGCCTCCACCTTGACGACCACATCGTAGGGGCCGGTGACGTTTTCGGCCTCCCGCACTCCCGCGATGGATCGCACATTGCGCGCCACCTGCTCGGCTTTGCCTACTTCGGTCTGGATCAGTATGTAAGCGATTGCCACTTTTCCTCCTTTTTGGATCAGTATCCGTCCTGGCCCATTCTTACGGTGTGGGCGAAGGAGCGGTCTCCCTCCTCATCGGTTTCAAATACGATCCGCTGTCCTTGACGGAGAAAGCGGAATATGGAGCCTTCCAGGGAGCCCGGCCGGAGAAGGACTGCGCTTCGGTCGTCGTCGCGGACGATCACTCCGATCCCTGTCTCGGGATCGTAGGTCTTGACGACTCCCTGCACCACTCAGACCTTTTCCACCTTGCCTGCTTTGATACAAGAGGTACAGACCCGGGCACGACGGGTATTTGACCCCCGGCGGACCCGTATTCGCTGTATGTTGGGGCGCCACCGGCGGTTGTTTCGTTTGTGAGAAAAGGTCACGGTTTTCCCGAAAGACGGTTTGCGTCCGCAGACCTCACATTGGTACGCCATGGATTTCCTCCGGTGCACAAGAATAACAAGCCTGCGACGAGATGACGAACCGGATGACAAAACCGAGCGCCGCCGGGGCCCCGAATAGGCCCGCCGCGCAGAGTCCCCCGCCCTCCGGGCCGGGTAGGAGCCTCGCTTACCTGCAAGGGGTGGGGGTGGAGCGGGTTCGCAATATCGGGCCCCGTCAGGCGGAAATCCTGGCCAAGAGCGGGATCGAAACGGTCGCCGACCTCCTCCAGCATTTCCCTCACCGCTATTTGGACCGCTCCCTGGTGGTCCCGATCGCCGGTCTTCCGATCGACGGGGAGGCCACTCTGATCGCCGAGGTCGTGAAGACCTACCGACCGAGGGTTTCAGGCCGAAGGGGGCCGAGGGAGATGTTGAAGGTGACCGTCCAGGACTCCGACCTCCCCGGATCGGGGTCGGAGGAGGGACTGGGCGTGATCCGGCGGATGGAGATCACCTTCTTCAACCAGCCCTTTCGGAGTCGCCAGCTCCAGCCGGGAACCATCGCCGCCTTCTCGGGCAAGGTGAACACTTTTCGGGGCAGTCCCCAGATGACCAATCCCGATGTGGAGCTGATCGGGTCGGGAGAGGAGCTGATCGGGTCGGGAGAGGAGGGCTTTCAGGGGAAAGTGGTGCCGGTCCACTCGGCGGTGGGGGAGATGACCCCGGTGCGCATCCGGTCGGCGATGAACAACGCCCTGGGACGGGCGAGGCCGATTCTCGACCCGGTCCCCCGGTCCGCTCTGGGGGGAAACTTCCTTGACCGGGACCAAGCCTTTGCGAACATCCATTTTCCCGAAAGCATGGATCACGCCCAGGAGGCCCGGAGGCGGCTGGTGTTCGACGAACTGTTCCGGATACAGCTTGCTCTGGCGCTCACCCGCCACCGACTGGTGGAAGAACAGGAGGGGATCTCCCAGCAAATGGTGTGCCCGCTGGTCGGGGACTTTCTGGATGGGCTTCCATATGACCTGACCGGCGCCCAGAAGAGGGTGCTCGAAGAGATAGCCGGGGACCTCAGGAGTCCCCGCCCCATGCACCGGCTGCTCCAGGGCGAGGTGGGATCGGGCAAGACGGTGGTGGCGCTCGCCACCCTGCTGGCCGCGGTGGGATCGGGCAACCAGGGAGCGATCATGGCGCCCACCGAGGTGCTTGCCGAACAGCTCTACCTGGTGCTTCGGGAGCTGCTCAGCCACGCTGGCCTTTCCCCGCCCGTGGCCCGCCCGCAGGTGGGCGGCCAGCACATGGGGTCCCTGTTCCAAGGGGGAGCGCGCGCCGCAGTGCGGGTGGCCCTGCTCACCTCCTCCCGGGCGGCAGCCAACTACCTGGAGAGCCCCGGACGTTCGCGGGTGCGAAAGGAAGTGGCGCGCAGCCAAGCCCAGATCGTGGTGGGCACCCATTCCCTCATCCAGGAGGGGATACGATTCAAGCGGCTGGGGGTGGTGGTGGTCGACGAGCAGCATCGCTTCGGGGTCTCCCAGCGGAGCACCCTCAAACACAAGGGAGCGGGTCGCCAGCCCGATCTCTTGATCATGACCGCCACTCCCATTCCCCGTACCCTGTCGATGACTCTCTACGGTGATCTGGTCCTGTCGAATATCGAGGAGATGCCCCCCGGTCGTTCCCCGGTGAAAACCCGGGTGATCGGGAAAACCCCCGAAGGCCTGGCCGCCGCCTATCGGATCATCAGGGAGGAAGTGGGCAGAGGACGCCAGGCCTTTGTGATCTGTCCGCTGATCGACGACAGTGAGAAGCTGGCTGTGCAGTCCGTTTCCTCCCAGTACACCGAGATCAGGGCGGTCCTGCCCGACCTGGCGATAGACCTGATGCACGGACAGCTCTCGAGCGCCGAAAAGGAAGCGGTGATGGCCCGGTTCCGCTCCGGCGAGACCGACATATTGGTGAGCACCACCGTCATAGAGGTGGGAATCGACATCCCCAACGCCACGGTGATGGTGATCACCGACGCCCAGCGGTTCGGGCTCTCCCAACTGCACCAGCTGCGCGGCCGGGTGGGACGGGGAAAGCACCCCGGCCGGTGTCTGCTGGTTGCCGACTCCACCACTCCGGACTCCGAGAAGCGCCTGAGGGCGATGGCCCGCACCACCGACGGCTTGGAGTTGGCGAGAGAGGACTTGATGATCCGGGGACAGGGAGCGGTGTTCGGGGCCCGCCAGTCGGGTATGGGAGATCTCAAGCTGGCCGACATACTCCGCGACCTCTCTGCGATGAGGCGGGCCAAGAGGGCCGCCGACGATCTGGTTGAAGAGGACCCCTATTTGGAGAAGCACCCCGGGCTGGCAGAGGAGATAAGTGAGATCCTGGGCGATGACGTGAAGTGGCTGTTCGACTCATGATGAGGGTGATCAGCGGTGAGTATCGGGGGATCCGATTGAGGGCGCCTCGGGGTACGGGGACCCGACCGCCCACCGGTAGGGTGCGGGAGTCGATTTTTTCGGCGCTTGGGGAGAAGGTGAGGGGAGCGCACATCCTGGATCTCTATGCCGGCTCGGGCAGTTTCGGGATCGAGGCCCTGAGCCGGGGAGGGAGGTCGGCGGTGTTTGTGGAGCGGTCCCGGCCGGCCCTGGCCGCGCTCCGATCCAACCTGGAGACAGTGGGGGCCGCGGATGCGGCCGAGGTGGTCTCCTCCAGCGTGGAACGTTACCTGGCCAACCACCCCGAAGAGGGCCGTTTCAATATAGTCTTTGCCGACCCGCCTTGGGATATATCATCAGAGGATCTGGCCGCCGTACTTGAAAGAGTGTCGGGCCGGATGAGCCGGGGAGCCGTTGCGGTTGTCACCCGCCGGGCGAGTGACAGCGCTCCGGTGGCCCGCGGGCTGGAAATCGCCGACCGGCGTCGTCACGGCGATGCCGAAATTATCAGATATCTCAAGGAGTAGGGGTTGGCAGTCGCCCTCTGTCCGGGAAGTTTCGATCCGCCCACCAGCGGGCATGTGGATGTGATTCGCCGGTGTGCCCGGCTGTTCGACCGGGTGGTGGTGGGGGTGGTGATCAACCCTTCCAAGCGGTCTCTCTTCACCCTGGAGGAGAGGGTGGGTTTTCTTCAGGATGCGCTGGGGGATCTTCCGCAGGTGGCGGTCCGCCACTATCAGGGCCTGTTGGTGGACTTCGCCCGCCAAGAAGGGGCAGAGGTGCTCATCAAGGGATTGCGGGCGGTGAGCGATTTCGACAGCGAGTTGCAAATGGCCCAGATGAACCAGACAGTGGGGGGAATCGAGACCATGTTCATGCCCACCCGCCCGGAGTGGAGCTTTCTTTCCTCCTCGCTGATCCGCGAGGTCGCCGCTCTGGGAGGGTCGGTGGAAGGACTGGTGCCCGACAATGTCGCCGAAGCTATGAAGGAGCGTTTTTCATGAGTGACGAGCAGACCCCTGAAAATCAGCCCGCCGAGGTGGTGCCGGTCCGTTCCTCGGTGGGGCACCTGCTCGGGCTGGTGGAGGAGTTGATCGACGAGGTCCGCCAAGCCCGCTCTCTACCCCTTTCCCATAACGCCCTGGTGGACCGGGAAAAGATGCTGTCCCGACTCGAGAACCTGCTCAGGGGCCTTCCCGAAGAGCTGCGGGCCGCTCGCTGGATGGTGCGGGAACGGGAGGTCTTCATGCGCCGGGCCGATGAGCAGGCCTCGGAGATCATCAACCGGGCGCGGTCGGAGTCCAAGCGTCTGGTCAGCCAGTCCCACATCTTGGAGGAGGCGGTTGCCGAAGCCAATGCGCTGGTGAGAAGAGCCGAGGGGGAAGCCCGACGGACCCGATTGGAAGCCGAGGACATGGCCGACGGGGTTTTGGAGTCCCTGGAGACCCTGATCGGTGATCTGGCGGCGAGGGTGAACTCCACCCGCACCATTCTCCATCGCGCCCGCCCCGCCGATCCGCCGCCCCCCTACTGATGGGATCGCTTATGCAGGTGGAGGTGTTCCACCTTCTCCACGCTCCCGGCCGCAGCGACCGGCGCCGATGGGATGTTCCGCTGATGGTGGAACTGCCCTTGGTCAAGACCGGACAGGCCCGCGTAGATGTTCTGCTGGAGGGTTGTCACGACGGAATTCGGATCAGCGGGACGGTCGGGGTCGATGTCCGGATGAACTGCTACCGGTGCCTGGAAGGGTGGAAAGAGGAGATGGTTGTCTCCTTGGACCGGATGGTGAGACACCTTCCCGACTCCGACGGGTATTGCCTTCCCGAGGACGGATGTCTTCACCTGGATGGGATTGTCATCGATGAGGTGGTAATCTCTTTGCCGACCGCGCCGCTGTGTGAGAAAGATTGCCGGGGCATTTGCTCGGGATGCGGAAACCATTTGAACGCAGAGGCATGTAAATGTGTGGATGAAGACCGCCAATCTCCGTTTTCGATCTTGTCCAAATTCCTATAGGAGAGTCGCACATGGCTGTTCCCAAAAAAAAGAGTTCCAAGATGCGCACCAGGCAAAGAAAGGCGGCTTGGAAAGTCCGGCCGCCCACGATTACCCGCTGCCCCCAGTGCCAGGCTCCCCGCCTTCCTCACCGGGCGTGTCGGGAGTGCGGTAGCTATCGAGGACGTGAAATAATCGAAGTCGAGTAGTGCCAACTATTGCCCTGGACGCCGGCGGGGGTGATTTCGCTCCCCGGGAGACGGTGGCTGGAGCAGTGGTGGCGGCCGCCCGGGGGATCGATGTGCTGTTGGTGGGGAATCGCCCCGTCCTGGAAAAAGAACTGGATCGCCACGGGGTGGATCTGCCTATCGTGCATGCTCCGACGGTGGTGGGAATGGGGGACTTCCCGATCAGGGCGATCCGGGAGGTGCCGGACTCCTCGGTGGTGGTCTGTGGCGAGTTGGTCGCCTCGGGCGAGGTCGAGGGTTTCGTATCGGCAGGTTCCACGGGTGCTTCCCTGGCGGTGGCGGCGGTGGGAGTGGGTCGATTGCCAGGTGTGTCGAGACCGGCCATAGCCAGCCTGATGCCGGTGCCCTGGAACCCGACCGTCCTGTGTGACGCCGGCGCCAACCTGGCGGTGCGTCCCGGTCAGTTGGTGGAGTTTGCGGTGATGGGATCGGTGGTGGCGGAGACGACTGCCGGCGTCGAGAACCCGCGGGTGGGACTGCTGAACAACGGGGCGGAGGATTCCAAGGGAAGGGAGATGGAACGCGAAGGCCTTGCCCTTTTGCGAAAATCCCCTGTCAATTTCGTGGGGAATGTCGAAGGAAGCGACTTCGCCACCGGCGCGGTGGATGTAATCGTGACCGACGGGTTCACCGGGAACGTTTTTCTGAAAACGGTGGAGGCCTCGGTGGTGATGGCCGCCAAGGCATTTTTCTCGATGTTGGCGGAGAATCAACCCGAGGCCGAGGAAAAGGCGCGACCGCAGTTCTCGGCACAGGGTCGTCAACTGATGGACGATCGTCACGCCGGCGCCCATCTGGTGGGCGCCAAAGGCATCGCGGTCATAGCGCACGGGCATGCGCGGAGTTCGGCCATCACCAAGGCACTTCAGATGGCGCACGATGGTTGCGAGCGCCGGCTGCCTGAGCGGATCGGAGAGAGATTCCTCTGCCTTTGAGCAATTTGCAGAGGCGCCTGGGCCATCGATTTTCTTCATCGGAGCTGTTGCTTACCGCCCTTACCCACCGCTCCTATGCCAATGAGAGAGACATCCCCAACAACGAGAGGCTGGAATTCCTGGGCGACTCGGTCCTGCAACTCGTGGTTACCCGCCACCTCTTCAGCCAGTACCCCTACCTTCGGGAGGGCCAGATGACCCGGGTGCGGGCGGCGGTGGTGAGAAAGGAATCCCTGGCCCAAGTGGCGGAGGCGCTCGAGTTGGGGGACGCCCTCCGGTTGGGAAAGGGCGAGATCCAATCGGGTGGCCGCGGCAAGGAAAGCATTCTGGCCGACGCCATGGAGGCTGTGATCGGAGCGGTCTACCAGGATGGAGGGTGGAAACCGGCCGAGCGATTGGTGATGGCCCACTGGCGGGAGACGATCGCCCTCAAAGCGGCGGCACCCGATGCCCGCGACGCCAAAACCCTGCTGCAGGAACTGTTGGCCGCGGAGGGCAAGACGCCCGAATACCGGAGGAATGAGGAGGGCCCCGGCCATGCCCGCCGGTTCTGGGTGGAGGTGTGGGTGGATGGGAAGCGGTGTGGAATCGGTGAGGGATCTGCCCGGCGCTTGGCCGAGCAACAGGCGGCGAAACAAGCTGTCGAGGCGCTCTATTCGGATACGGCCCTCGCCCACCCCCAACTGACGCCCTCTGTCTCCGAACCCCCGTCCGCGGAAGCGACTCGGGGGACCAGCCCGTGGTGGCGCCGGGGAAAGAGCCGCCGGAAGTCTTGATCTGAGCGAAGATGCCGGAACTGCCGGAAGTGGAGACGGTGCGCAGGGTCCTGCGGCCGGCGCTGGAGGGTCGCAAGGTGGCCGCCGCCCGGATATGTCATCCCCGCACCGCCCGCCGCCACGCTCGTTCCACCGATGTGGAGGACCGCCTGGTGGGTCGTCGGGCTCTCCGGGTAGGTCGGATCGGAAAGTTCCTACTGATCGAGTTGGACGCCGACCTGACCTGGGTGATCCATTTGGGGA
Organism: Acidimicrobiia bacterium; assembly: GCA_965261135.1. Classification (GTDB taxonomy): domain Bacteria; phylum Actinomycetota; class Acidimicrobiia; order Spongiisociales; family ZC4RG35; genus Bin76. The sequence goes on along the minus strand of OZ253443.1, from coordinate 1,616,907 downwards.
TGTCCGGTCGGATCCGTCTCGGCGAACCGGGTGACCCAACAGAAGGGCACACCCGTTTTTGGGCGGAGATGGAATCGGGCCCCTTGGTGCGCCTCATCGATCCGAGGACCTTCGGATTCGTGGCGGTGTTCACATCCGGGGAGTTGGATGATTCCACCCTGGCGAAGCTGGGCGCCGACGCCTGGGAGGCACTGCCGTCGGCCGGTTGGCTCTTCGAACGGATGGCATCGCGGACCATTGCGGTCAAGAGCCTGCTGTTGGATCAGCGTTTCGTGGCGGGTTTGGGGAATATCTACTCCGATGAGGTGCTGCACCGGGCGGGAATCCACCCTTCCCGGCGGGCGGGACGACTCTCGGAGACGGAAGTGGGGAGGATCCACTCCCAGGTGGGCCCGGTGCTGGCGGAGGGGATCAGCAGGGGAGGCACCAGCCTGGATGATCTGGCCTACCTGTTGCCGGATGGCCGGGCCGGGGGATTCCTCGAGTATCTCCGGGTATACGGTCGGGAGGGCCAACCCTGCCGATCCTGTGAAGCGCCGATCCGGCGAATGGTGATCGGCGCCCGGTCTTCTTATTTCTGTCCGGAGTGCCAGAACGCTGCCGAATAAGGCGCTGAAAAGGAACAAGCCACCGAAAAGGGGCGCGCACCCGTTAAGTTGGTTTTGCGGATGTTTTTGAAATCCATCACTCTGGCCGGGTTCAAATCCTTTGTTAATCGGACCACTCTCGAGTTCGGTCCGGGGATAACGGTGATAGTCGGCCCGAACGGTTCGGGAAAATCCAATATCGTCGATGCGGTGGCCTGGGCCACGGGGCGCCAATCAACCCGGGCGCTGCGCGCCGAACGCTCCGATGAACTGCTCTTCTGTGGGACGGCCACTCTCCCTCCCGCTTCCCGGACCGAGGTGACTCTGGTTTTCGACAACACTTCCGGTCTTTTGCCGATCGACCGTCCCGAGGTGTCGGTCACCCGCCGCTTCTACCGGTCGGGTGAGTCCGAGTTCGAGATCAACCGGGCGTCGTGTCGGCTGGTGGACATCACCGAGTTGTTGGCCGAGGCCGGAATGTGGAAAAGCCAGTACGCGCTGGTGGGCCAGGGACAAGTCGATCAGATCCTCAACGCCTCTCCCGCCGAACACCGAAAGGCTCTGGAGGAGGCGGCGGGGGTGGGCAAGCACCTCTGGCGGCGTGACAAGGCGGTTCGCCGTCTCGAATCCACTCGGTCGGACCTGGATCGGATCGGGGATCTGATCTCCGAAAAGCAACGCAGGATGCGCCCGCTCCGACGCCAGGCCGAGGTGCTGGGGCGCTATCGGCGGCTTTCGGAGGAGATAAGAGCATTGCGCCTCTACCTGAATGGCGAGCGACTGCGAGAAATCGATGAGCAGCTGGCGGTGGCGGTCGGGAGCCGTTCACGATGGGAGCAGGCGCGCTCGGAGGCGATCGAAGGGCGCGAGCAGAGCTTGGCCGCCCTGTCGGGGATCGAATCCTCCCAGGAGGCCCTTCGTTCGGCGCCGGGTGGAGGAGTTCTCCGGGATTGGGAGATGGTCACCCAGCGCATGCGCCGTCTCTCGGAGGTGGCGGCCTTGCAAACCGAAGCTCGCAAGCATCGTCGCCAGGTAGAGGCTCTGCGGATTGCCCTGGTGGACGAGCGGGCTTCTCTGGAGCACACCCTGGCGGAGATGGACGACTTGATAGGGGCGTCGAAGACCGCTGTGGAAGAAGCCCTGGCCGACCAGACCCGGCTGGTCAGGTATGAAAGAAGGCTGACGGTCCTGCAGGGGGCCGGCGCGGAAGCGGAGGTGGGGGGCCTGGTAAATGAACTGGCCGCCTTGGAGGCCGCCGGGGATCGGGATCGGAGGGAATTGGCGTCGGTGGAGTCCCGACTCTCGGAACTGGCGGCCTCCGCAGAGATGCTGGAGTCGGGGATGGCGGAGAGCGAACCGGCACTGGCCGAGGCGGAGAACTCGTGCCGCACCGAGGAACAAGAGAAAAAGAGAGCGGCTCTGCAGGCCGGAGAGACACGAGAGCGCCTCCGGGCTGGCGAGACCCGGGCCGCGGAGGCTCGGACCGCCCTGGCGGAGGCGGTCGGCAGGCTGAAAGTTGCCCGAGAGGCCTTGGAGTCCCAGGGTTCTGATCGCAGAAGCCAGGTGGAGTCTTTGACCGGATGGGCCGGATGGGTTTCCCAACTTTTTTCCGTCCCATCGGAGTTGGCCGCCGCGGTGGAAGTGGGTTTGGAGAGATGGGCGGAGGCTGCGGCGTTCGAGGGGCCGGTGGCGTTGGGGAACGCGGTGGACCGCCTGGGAGACCAGGATGGCGCGGGTGGCCCGGTTTCGATGGTCAGTTGTCGTTTTCCCGGGGGATTGGACAGCCCCGCTCGGACCGTGGCCGCTTCCGGCAGCGACGTAACGCCCCTTGTCGATCTGTTGGGGGAGGACCACCAATCGGTTTTGGCTGTTCGTCTCTTGGGCGATGTCGTTCTGGTGGACGACTGGCGAAGCGGCTGGGAAGTGGTGGGAAATCATCCGCGTCTGCGGGCGGTGACCCGCCGAGGCGATCTGATCACCGTCCGGGGAGTCTCACTGCGCGGCGGAACCCGTCTGCCTGACCTGGACGCCGCCGCAGCCCAGGCTGCGGAGGCGCGAAACGCCTGGGATGTTCTCGAGGGAGAGGTTGACAAACTACGTGAGGAGGCCAAGGCGCAGGAAGAATCCCAAGAGCAGGTCTCCGCTGGTTTGGAACGCCGCCGCCGGATGCTGCTGGAGTCCCAGCGGAGGCGGGATCGGCAGCTTGCGCGGCGGCGGGAGATCGACCGTGAGAAAAGCCGTCTGATGGAGCGGCGGGATTCGCTCGTGTCAGCGGATACGGCGCGGGATGTCCGCTTGACCGAGTTGAGGGAGCGGATCGACCGGCTGCACCACGGGCGATTGGACGCGGCCACAGAGGCGGGACTGTTGGCCGAGCGGCTGGAGAGGGCGTCCGGGGCCCGGATGGCGGCCGATGAGGAATACCGGATGCGAATAGCCGACCTCACCCGCCTCAAGGAGGGTCGCAGGCTGGGACAGGCCCGGTATGAGCAGATACTGGTCGAGTCGACCAAGGTGGCTCACCTTCCCGAGGAGCCTTCCCCGGACTATTCGGGGGAGGTGGCGGAGTTGGCCTCCGCCGCGCTCGGATTGATGTCGTCCCGTCGGGAAGCCCTGGTGCGCCTGGACCGGGCGTCCCGGGAGCGGTCGCGGCATTTGGCGGAGCGGGCGACACAGATCCGGGAGGCGATCGGACAGGACAATGACACCGAGCGCCGGGCCACCGCCGCACTGGAGAGGCTGATCGCCGAGGTTTCCCGGCTGGAGGCCCGACGCCAGTCCACGGTGGAAAGCCTGAGGCTGGTGGACGCCGATCCCAAAGAGGCGCGGTCGGCGCCGGTCCCCGAGGTCTCCGACCCGGAGGGAACTCTGGAGTCGCTGGTGGCCGAGTTGGAACGGGCGGGGCCCATCAACCACTACGCCGCTTTGGACCTCTCCGAGTTGCAGGCCGAGTTGGCCGAACTCTCCGCCCAACACGACGACATCGTCGAATCCGGACAGCAGTTGGGCAAGGTGGTCTCGGAGTTGGAGAAAGAGGCCACTGATCGATACCTGGCCACCTTCCGGGAGACGGCGGCTGCTTTCGAGCGGTCCTTTGGGCAGGTTTTTCCGGGTGGACGCGGCGGGCTTCGCCTCGTCGATCCCACTGATCCCCTCGGGTCGGGAGTGGAGATCCACGCCCAGCCTTTGGGGAAGCGAGTGTCGCGGCTCAGCCTCCTGTCAGGCGGCGAGCGGGCCTTGGGCGCCCTGGCCTTTCTCTTTGCGATGATGAAGACCCGTCCGTCTCCCTTCTATCTGCTGGATGAGGTGGACGCCACCTTGGACTCCGCCAATCTGCACCGGGTGCTGGAGATCGTCCGGGAACTCCGCTCCCAGGCGCAGATCCTGGTCATCACCCATCAGCCCCAGACCGCGGAATCCGCCGATCTGCTCTTCGGAGTGACCATGCCCCCCGGAGGCGCCACCCAAGTGGTGTCCCGTCGCATGGACCAGGACCACGCCGCTCGCTTGGTAAGCCTCCAAGCCCCGGCCAAATCCGCCTGACCGGCAGGTCTTGGGGAGCGAGCGGTTCGCGAATCCCCGCCGGTACCCTTCGGATCAGGCGGCCGACCTTGAGCACCAGTGACATTCTCCGTGAGTTGGGTGACCCGGGACTGCTGTCGATCGGCCACTCGAATCACCCCTTCGATGATCTGGTGGCGCTTCTCGAACAGCACCGGGTCGAGGTAGTGGCGGATGTGCGCACCTCGCCCTATTCGAGGTACAACCCGCAGTTCAACAGTCAGAATCTGCGACACGGCTTGGGAGAGGCGGGCATCCGGTATCTCTTCCTCGGGAAGGAACTGGGGGGACGTCCCGAAGGGGAGGAGTTCTACGACTCTGACGGCCATGTTCATTACGGACGGGTGGCCGAGACGGATTTGTTCCAATCCGGCCTGGACCGGCTCCTCGACGGGAGAAAGCGGTTCCGGGTTGCCATTCTGTGCAGCGAAGAGAACCCCGCGGAGTGTCACCGCTTTCTTCTTGTCACGCGCGCCATGCACGACCGAGGGGCGGACGTTGCCCACATCCGGGGTGACGGCGTTGTCCTGAGCACCAAGGAGATATCCACATTTGAGGGCTGGTCGGATCCTGTGCACGAGGATCTGTCCCTTTTCGGCGAGGAGGTAATGAGTTCATGGAGATCTACACGATCGGCTTCACCAGAAAGTCGGCCAAAGATTTCTTCGAGCCGCTGAAGCAGAGCGGCATCGAGCGGCTCGTGGATGTGCGAGTCAACATCACCTCGCAGTTGGCGGTTTCACCACCCAGGGTGATCTTGCCTATTTCATTGGGAAGCCGCTGGGAGCGGACTGCTTTCACGGCTGAGAGTCGAGCGGTGACCCGTCACTGATGTAATGATCGGGTTGGCAAAAATACCGTCGACAGAGCTTGACTTCTGTCCCACCCCCGTCGCATATTGGTAGATAGCCAAAGCACCAACCGGTCCGATCCGGCGTCGCTCGAACCGCTCCAGGGATCATATTTTTCTAAAAGCGCCCTCCGGGGAACTGACGGAGCGCGTTTGACCAACGGCGTGGTGGAGGCGGGGGTGGGCCCAGCGGTGAAAAATCGATCCAAGAATTTCGCGACTCAGCAACAGTTTTCGCGAGAAGGCACAGACTGGACACCTCTCGCCTCGAAGTGGGAACTCACCGTATAGGAAATCAGGATCACCTGGTCCGAAATGGACACGGCGTGGGGACGCGCAGCGAGGAAGGGCATTAAACTGGACGAGGTGGCATGGCTGACACGCTGGTGGAGAAGGCGTCGCTCTTCGGTTCCGAAAGAATCGAAGTACCCGGCGGATCCGACTATCTCCGCTATGGCCAAGACCCGGGACGCCCTGTGGTCGATGTTTCGAACGATGGCGGACGGTGAACGGCTCGACGGCGGCTTTTGGGCCGGGTTGGAGGAGGCCCTGGTGGCAGCGGATATGGGGGTGGATATCTCCACAGGGCTGGTGGCTGCGGTCCGGGAGAAAAAGCCCGCCGACCGCCCAGGGGCCCGGGCGCTTTTGGCAGAGGAGCTGATTGCGTTGTTCGGGACCCGGGACCGCAGTCTGGAGTGGTCCGGCAACGGATCCCCGGGGGTGGTGATGGTGGTGGGGGTGAACGGGGCGGGCAAGACGACCACCGCCGCCAAGCTCGCCTATTGGCTGGCGTTGCGGGGCAAAGACTGCCTGTTGGGCGCGGCGGACACCTACCGCCCGGCTGCGCAGCGCCAACTGGCGATCTGGGCGGAGCGGATGGAGGTGGAGATGGTGGGGGGCGAAGAAGGCGCCGATCCGGCGGCGGTGGCCCGTGACGCCTGGTCGGCGGCGAAGAGCCGGGGTCATGAAGTGGTGGTGATCGACACCGCCGGTCGACTGCATTCCAAGACGCACCTGATGAGCCAGTTGGAAAAGATGAAACGGGTGCTCATCAAAGCGGCCGGAAAGGTGGATGAGGTGCTGTTGGTGCTCGATGCCTCCACGGGCCAGAACGGGTTGGCCCAGGCGAGGGAGTTCTGTGATCGGGTGGGGGTGACCGGAGTGGCGCTCACCAAGCTGGACGGAACCGCCCGGGGCGGGGTAGCCGTGGCGGTCGAGCAGTGTCTGGGCGTCCCGGTGAAGCTGGTGGGAACCGGAGAGGGGCTATCGGATCTGGCGCCCTTTTCTGCAGAGACCTTCGTCCGGGCGCTGTTGGAGGAAGAATCCCGATGAACAACCACGACGCTCTGGTGGAAAAAGCGCGCCAGGCGGCCGCCAACTCCTATTCCCCGTACTCTGGGTTTCGGGTGGGCGCGGCCCTGGTTGCCGGGGACGGATCGCTCTTCTGCGGCGCCAATGTCGAGAACGCCGCTTATTCGGTCTCCAACTGCGCGGAGGCGACCGCGGTCAACACCGCGGCCGCGGCGGGAGTGCGCAAAATTCAGACTGTGGCGGTGGCGTGCATCGACGCCGACGCCATCGACGACGCCTACCCGTGCGGGCGCTGTCGACAGGCGATGAACGAGTTCGGAGTGGAGACGGTGCTGGTCGCGACCCGCGTCGGCCCCCATCGTGTCCATGCCCTTTCCGAGCTGCTGCCCTACGGGTTTTCCGGCGGGATTCTCCGAGGTGAGAAAGGGGCTCACAGAGGAGTTGATCGAGCGCCGGGAGAGTAGACTTCCCGCGGTCATCACGCCCGAACAGGGTGGGAGCCGCCGGCGGAAGGAACTCACATGATAGATATGCGTCCCCTCACAGAGGTGGATCCCCGCACTGCCGGTTTGATCCGCCGCGATGTGGAGCGCCAGAACAGCAATATCCACCTGATCGCCTCGGAGAATTTCGCGTCTCCGGCGGTGATGGCCGCCTCCGGCTCCATTTTCACCAACAAGTACGCGGAGGGCTACCCGGGGCGTCGCTACTACGAGGGGTGCGGGGTGGTGGATGAGATCGAGAACCTGGCCATAGAACGGGCCAGGGCACTGTTCGGGGCGGACAGCGCCAATGTGCAGCCCCACTCGGGGGCGCAGGCCAACATGAGCGTCTACTTTTCGCTGCTCCGGCCCGGAGACACGGTGCTGGGCATGCGGCTCGACCAGGGCGGTCATCTCACGCACGGATCACCGGTGAACTTCTCGGGTCTGTATTACGACTTCGCGGCGTACGGGGTGGATCCGGAGACCGAGCGGATCGATATGGACCAGGTGAGGGCATTGGCCCGCGAGCACCGTCCCAAGATCCTGCTGGCGGGCTACTCGGCTTACTCCCGACACCTCGATTACGAGGGTTTCCGGGAGATCGCGGATGAGGTGGGCGCCGTTTTCATGGTGGACGCCGCCCACTTCATCGGGCTGGTGGCCGGCAAGGCCTATCCCAACCCCGTTCCGTTCGCCGACATCGTCACCGGCACCACCCACAAGGCCCTGCGGGGACCGCGCGGGGGTCTGGCGCTTGCCAGGGAGGAATACGCCACAGACATCAACAAGGCGGTGTTCCCCAACACCCAGGGCGGCCCGATCATCAACCAGGTGGCGGCCAAGGCAGTTTGCTTCCTGGAAGCCTCCACTCCTGAGTTTCACTCATACGCCGTCCAGATCGTGGCCAACGCCTCGGCGATGGCCACCGCTGTGCAGGAGGCCGGCGCCCGGGTGGTCTCGGGGGGCACCGACAACCATCTGTTTCTGATCGACCTGCGCTCTGTCTCAGAAGACCTCACCGGGCGGGAGGCGGCCCGTCTGCTGGACCGGCTGGGAATCACCCTCAACTTCAACACCATCCCCTTCGATCCCCGCCCTCCCTACCGGGCGTCGGGCCTTAGGATCGGGACTCCCGCCATGACCTCCCAGGGCATGACCGAACCGGAGGCCCGGGAGGTGGGATCCCTGATCGTGGAGGCTCTCCGGGGACGCGACGACCCCTCGGTTCGGGGTGACGTGGCCGGGCGGGTGGCGGAGCTGGCCGCCTCCTTCACCCCCTATCCGGTCGGTTTTCGGGGATACGGCGAGTCGGGATAACCTTTGCCTAGTTCATTCCCAACGGAGGAAGAGGCTTGGACGTAGAAGCAGAGATGGGCCGCCGTTTGGCGCGACGGGCTATCTGGATCGCACCCCTGGCCGGGGTGGTTTCCTGGGCGCTGTGGACGACCGCGGCCGGCTTCTGGGCAGCGATCGGCGCGCTGGTAGCCGCCGGATCCTTCGCGGCCACCGGCTGGGCGCTGTCCCGCGCGGCCCGCCGCTCCTTCGTCACTCTGGGAGCTGTCGCCTTCGGAGGTTTCGTGGTGCGGCTGGTGATCATCACCGTCGGGGTGTGGGCGGCGGTGACCATCTGGGACGCCCATCTCTACGGGATGTTCCTGGGAGTGGGCACGGCTTGGCTGGGCGCTCTGACTTCCGAGGCCCGCAGGCAGGTGGCGGCCGGGTGAGCTTTCCTGTTCTGGCGCAAGTGGTGGAAGTGCCGAGCGACGTCAACCAACTGTTCGACTGGCCGGTGGTGCTGCCTCTCGGAATCAATCGGGTGGTGCTGTTGATGTTCCTGGCCACCCTCGCCACTTTTCTCTTCTTGTATCTACCGGTGCGAAAGCCCCGGGTGGTCCCCACCAAGATGGGAGTGATGGTGGAGACCATGGTCGACTTCGTCCGAAACGGCATCGGCCGCGACACGATCGGGCCCGAGTCGGCCAAATACGAGTGGCTCCTGATCCCCATGTTCTTCTGGATCCTCTTTTTGAACCTGCTGGAAGTGACCCCCCTGGTCAACTTCCCGGTCACCTCCCGCATGGCCATCCCCGCCCTTCTGGCCGCGCTGGTGTGGGTGGTGTTCGTGTTCGTGGGTCTGAAGAAGCACGGATTCGGCTACATCCGTCATTCCCTGATACCGGCGGGTGTTCCCAAGGCTCTCTTGATCCTGGTGATCCCCGTCCACTTGATCTCCACTTTCCTGATCCGCCCGGTAAGCCTGGCCGTCCGGCTCTTCGCCAACATGATCGCCGGCCACATCATGCTCACCGTGTTCTTTCTGACCTCCGCCTCCTACTTCGTGCTGGAGCCCAAGGCGGCGGCCTTTGTGGTCCCCCTGGGCTTTGCCATCGTCATCACCGGTTTTGAGATTTTCGTAGGGGTTCTTCAGGCTTTTATCTTTACCCTGTTGACCGCCGTCTACATAGAAAGCTCCATAAATGTGGAGCATTGACCCCGACTTGCTATAAAGGAGAGGAACCCTTGGAAGCTGATGCTGCTGCACTCATAGGTGCGGGACTCGCCTACGGACTGGCCGCCATAGGGCCGGGCGTGGGAATTGGAATAGTGGTGGGCAATGCCGTGCAGGCAATGGTCCGCCAGCCGGAAATGGCCGGGCAGGTGAGAACCACCATGTTCTTGGGGATCGCGTTCACAGAAGCGCTGGCCCTCTTCGGGCTGTTGCTCTTCTTCATCCTGTTCGGCGCCGGAGGTTGAAAATGTCGCCGGATCTCCTCATTTTGGCTGCTTCGGAGGAAAAATCGGGCCTGTTCCTGATTCTTCCCGACCCGGCCGAACTGGTTTGGGGAGCGGTGAGCTTCGTTGTGATCGTTCTCCTGGTCTGGAAGTTCGCCATGCCGGCGCTCGACCGGGCCCTGGGAGACCGCCAGAAGGCGGTCGTCGCCCAACTGGAAGAGGCGGAGCAGGCCAAGGGCGCGGCGGAGAGCCTGCGCGATGACTACCAGCGTCGATTGGACGAAGGCGCCCAGCGGGCGGACCAGATAGTGGAATCCGCCCGGTCGGACGCCGAGAGCCTGCGACAGGAAATCATTGACCGCGCCGAGGCCGAAGCCGCCCAGATAGCCGAGCGGGCCCGCGCCGAGGCCGAGAACGAACGCTCCCGGGTGCTGGAAGAGGCGCGCCAGGAGATCACCGTGCTTTCCCTGGACATCGCCGAGAAGGTGGTGAGCACCCAGATCGACGCCGCTGCTCATCAGGAACTGGTGGAACGCTACATCCGGGAACTGGAGAGAGAAACCGCAGAATGAGCGAGGTCACGGAGGGCTACGCGGATGCCCTGTTCGGGTTGGCCTCCGCCGAGGCGCAGTTGGAAGGGGTGGAGAGCGATCTCTACGCCTTGGCGCGGGCGGTGGAAGGTTCTTCGGAGTTGACCGACGCCATTTCCGACCCACGGGTTCCCGCTGATCGCCTCGAGACCCTGATGTCGGAGATCTTGGCCGATCGCGCCTCGCCGGTGACCCGGGAGGCGGTAGGTCTTCTGATCCGCATGGGGAGGCTTTCGGAGCTGGTGGGAATCGCCGACCGCCTGGCGGAGAAGGCGGCTCTCTCCCGGGGTCGGCAGATCGCCGAAGTGCGCTCAGCCGTGTCCCTGGCTCCCGAGACCGTAGATCGCTTGGAGGGTGTCCTGTCGGATGTGGTGGGGTATCCGGTGGAGGTGCGGGTGGTGGTCGACCCCGAGGTGCTGGGCGGGCTGGTGGCCCGGGTGGGAGACCTGGTGGTGGACGGGACGGTCCGCTCCCGAATGGACCAAGTCCGCGCATTGCTGGCTGAAGTCTGAATACCTAAGGAGTAGCCAATGGCCGAGATGACCATCACCGCCCGCGACATAACAAAGGCGCTCCGAAAGAGCTTGGAGGACTGGCGGCCTTCCATCTCCCGGGAGACGGTGGGCTATGTCTTTTCCATCGCCGACGGGGTGGCCAGGGTGAAGGGTCTTCCCCAGGCCATGTCCTCGGAGCTCTTGGAGTTCGGGGGAGGGCTGTTGGGAGTGGTGCTTGACTTGGAGGAAGACTCCATCGGCGTGGTGATGATGGGAGAGTCGAACCATGTGGAAGAGGGCGATCCGGTGCGACAGACCGGCCGGGTGCTGGAGATCGGGGTGGGCGACGGGCTTTTGGGTCGGGTGATAGACCCCCTGGGCAACCCGATCGACGGTCGGGGTCCGATCAACACCTCGGCCCGGCGTCGCCTGGAAGTACCGGCGCCGTCGGTGGTTCAGCGTCGGCCCGTTCACCAACCGCTCCAGACCGGCATCAAGGCCATCGACGCCATGACCCCGGTGGGACGCGGCCAGCGGGAGTTGATCATCGGCGACCGCCAGACCGGAAAGACCGCCCTGGTGGTGGACACCATCATCAGTCAGCGGGACACCGGCGTCAAATGCGTGTACGTGGCCATAGGACAAAAAGCCTCCACAGTGGCGGAGGTAGTGGCCTCCCTCACCGAGCACGACGCCATGGACTACACGGTGGTGGTGAACGCCTCGGCGGCTTCACCCGCCGCTCAGCAGATGTACGCTCCCTATGCGGGATCGGCGATCGGCCAGCACTGGATGTATGAGGGGGAGCACTCCCTGATCGTTTTCGACGACCTCTCCAAGCAGGCGGTGGCCTATCGGGAGATCGCCCTGTTGCTGCGCCGTCCTCCCGGACGGGAGGCGTATCCGGGCGATGTCTTCTATCTGCACAGTCGGCTGTTGGAGCGCTGCGCCAAGCTGTCTGACGAGTTGGGCGGGGGATCCATGACCGGGCTTCCCATTGTGGAGACCAAGGCGGGGGACGTCTCGGCATTCATTCCTACCAACGTCATCTCCATCACCGACGGACAGATCTATCTGGAGACCGACCTGTTCTACTCGGGGGTCCGCCCGGCCATCAACGCCGGCATCTCGGTCTCCCGGGTGGGGGGCGCGGCACAGGTGAGCGCCATGAAGAAGGTGGCCGGCCCCATCCGGATCAACCTCGCCCAGTACCGGGAACTGGAAGCGTTCGCCCAGTTCGGATCGGAGCTCGACTCCGCATCCCAGGCGCAGTTGGAGCGGGGCGCCCGGGTGGTTGAGGTTCTCAAACAGCCCCAGTTCCATCCGCTTTCGGTGGAGGAGCAGGTGCTGTCGCTCTACGCGGTCACCAACGGTTTCATGGACGGGACACCGGTGTCAGAGATCTCCCGGTTCGAAAAAGAGCTGACCGGGCACATGCGCCGCCGCCACGGACACCTGTTGCGCTCAATCGCGGAATCCGGATCACTTCCCGACACCGAGACTCTCGATGCGGCCCTGAAGGAGTTCGCCGAGAGCTTCCGCTCCGGAGACTGAGAGACCGCCTGTGGCCTCTGCCGAACTGCGTCTCATCCGGCGTCGCATCTCCAGTGTTTCGGCCACCCAAAAGATCACCCGGGCAATGGAGTTGATCGCCGCCTCCCGGATCTTGCGGGCCCGCCAGAGAGTGCTCCAGTCCCGGCCCTACGTGAGCCGGCTGATCGAGGTGATTCACAATGTGGGAAGGGATTCGGGCGGGTCCGGGCACCTGCTCTCGGAGGTGCGGGAGATCTCGACGGTGGGACTGGTGGTGATCAGTTCCGACCGGGGCCTGGCCGGGGCCTACAACTCCAATTTGATTCGCATGGCCGAGCGGGCGATCAGCCATCATGTCGCCTCGGGCCGGGAAACCCGCCTGTTCGTGATCGGCAAGAAGGCGCAGGGCTATCTGCGGTTCCGGGGGTATCGGCTGGAACAGACCCTTTTGGGGGTGACCGACCGGCCCAACTACGGTCACGCCCGGGCGGTGGCCAATCTTGTGATCGAAGCCTATGTCTCCGGAGAGGTGGACGCGGTGGAAGTGTTCTACACCGACTACCGCTCGGCGCTCCACCAGGTGCCCACCCGGGTGGAGATCTTGCCCGTCCAGCCTCCCGAGGCGGATCGGGAAGCAGAGGGCGGGTCGGTGTCCTACAGCTACGAGCCTTCGCCCGAGGAGATCCTGAGCCGGATTCTTCCCCGCTACATGGAAGCGGCCATCTTCGGATTTCTGCTGGAGAGCTCGGCTTCCGAGCACGCCTCCCGGCAGCGGGCGATGAAGGCGGCCACCGACAACGCCGCGGAGCTCACCAAAGTATTGAGCAGGGTGGCAAATCAGGCCCGGCAGGCCGAGATCACCACCGAGATATCAGAGATCGTGGGCGGCGCTGAAGCCCTCATGGCCTCAGAACGCTAAGACCAAAGAAAAAGGAGCGGACAACGTGGCAGATGCGATGAGCGCGGGACGGGTAGTAAAAGTGACCGGCCCGGTGGTGGATGCCGAATTCCCCCCCGGGGAGCTGCCCGAAATCTTGCATGCCTTGGAGATCGATTTCGAGGTTGACGGAGATAAACAGACAGTGATATGTGAGACGGCCCAGCATCTGGGCAACTCCAAGATCCGGGCAATAGCCATGCGTTCCACCGACGGACTGGTCCGGGGAACCGAGGTGCGCAACATGGGTGGACCGATCACCGTCCCGGTCGGACCCCAGACCCTGGGACACATCTTCAACGTGTGGGGCGAGCCTCTGGATGTTCCGTCCGACTCTTTGGAGTTCGAGGAACGCTGGCCGATCCACCGCCAGCCCCCCAACTATGAGGACGTCGAACCCCAGAGCACCCTCTTTGAGACGGGCATCAAGGTAATTGACTTGCTGGAGCCCTACATCGAGGGGGGAAAGATCGGGATGTTCGGTGGGGCGGGAACCGGAAAGACCGTGGTGATCCAGGAGATGATCAACCGGGTGGCCACCCAGCACGGCGGCGTGTCGGTGTTTGCCGGGGTGGGTGAGCGGACCCGAGAAGGGAACGACCTGTTTTTGGAGATGACCGAATCGGGCGTGATCAACAACGCCACGCTGGTTTTCGGGCAAATGGACGAACCGCCGGGAGTGAGGCTCCGGGTGGCTTTGGCCGCCCTGTCGATCGCCGAGTACTTCCGCGACGAGATGCGCCAGGACGTGCTGTTGTTCGTAGACAACATTTTCCGCTTCTCCCAGGCGGGTTCGGAGGTCTCCACCTTGTTGGGCCGCATGCCCTCGGCCGTGGGCTATCAGCCCACCCTGGCTGACGAGATGGGATTGCTCCAGGAGAGAATTACCTCATTGCGGGGCAGGTCCATCACCTCCCTGCAGGCGATCTACGTGCCCGCCGACGATATAACCGACCCGGCGCCGCACACCACCTTCGCTCATCTGGACGCCACCACCGTTCTGTCCCGAAAGCTCGTGGAGTTGGGGATCTATCCGGCAGTGGACCCGCTCGACTCCACCAGCCGGGCGCTTGACCCCCTTTATGTGGGCGAGGATCACTACCGGGTGGCCACTTCGGTGCAGCAGATTCTCCAGCGCTACAAGGACCTCCAGGACATCATCGCCATCCTGGGGATTGACGAGTTGGCTGAGGAGGACAAGCTGGTGGTGTCTCGGGCTCGTCGTATCGAGCGCTTCCTCTCCCAGCCGTTCTTCGTGGCCGAGCAGTTCACCGGCATTCCCGGCAAGTGGGTCGATCTGGCCGAGACGGTCTCGGACTTCAATCGGATCATCTCCGGGGAGGTGGACCATCTTCCCGAGCAGGCCTTCTACATGGTGGGCAACCTGGAGGAAGCAGAAGCCAAGGCCAAGGAGCTGACCGTCTAGCTTATGGCCCGTCCCTTCAGTGTCGATGTGGTCTCACCGGAGGGCACCCTGTGGTCGGGGGAGGCGGAGTTTGTGGTGGCCCGCACCACCGAGGGCGAGATCGGAATCCTGGCGGGACACGAGCCGCTGATGGCCGCGTTGGCCGCCGGTCCGGTGCTGATCGACCACGACGGGGACCAGCGGACCACGATTGCGGTTCACGGCGGGTTCCTGCAGGTGTTGGAGAACCAGGTGACCCTGCTCACCGACCGGGCCCGGATCACCGGCGGCGACCGAGCCGAGGCAATCGAGGAAGCGCGCCGACTGGCCGAGGGCGACGCTCTCGAATTTGGGGGATCAGGGAGCTAGGCGGAGTTCCGATTCTTGTGGCCCGGGGGTGGAATCCTCGAAAGAAATCAGCGGAGTTGGCAAAAATTGCCGAAGGTTCGGGTTGACTTCATCTCGGCCCCGTACCCACACTGACCGAAGCTGACAAACACCTCAGGTCTGGTCCGGAGCTCGCCCAGACCGCAGATCCCAGAGGTTATTCCGGCGCAAACCGGTCCCAACCGGGGCTTTGTTTTCGCGACTTCACAGATGGTGGCGGCGGCGGGGGAGGGCCCGAAGGGAAAGCTGGTTTTCGCGAAATAGTCTTAGGGTTCGCGAGAAACGCGCCAGCCCGGAAGTGGGTGACTGGGAGCTTGGCTAGGGAGCCAGGCAGATCCTTCCCATCGCTCGGCGTGCCGCCAGATAGTTCAAGGCGGCGGGAGCTTCCTCGAAGGGGTAAACCCGGTCCACGTGGGGGCGGATCAGGCCCTGCTCGCACCACTGCTGGAGCCGGGCGAGATTCGCCCGGTTGTCTTCGGGGAATTTTTCTACGAAATCACCCCAGAAGACTCCCACGGCCGAGGCCGACTTCAGCAGGGCCAGGTTGAGGGGCAGGCGTGGAATCTTCCCGGCTGCGAAGCCCACCACCAGCAACCGCCCGTTCCAGGCGAGAGAGCGAAAACAAGTTTCGGTGACCGCACCTCCTACCGGATCGTAGACCACATCGGCGCCGCGGCCGTCGGTGAAACCGCGGATCGCCGCCCGCAGGTCTTCCTGGTCGTAGCGGATGGCCAGATCAGCTCCGCGCTCAAGAACGAACTCCGCCTTTTTTTCCGAGGACACGGCGGCCGCTACCCGGCACCCGAGTTGCTTGGCGATCTCGACGGCGGCGATCCCCACTCCACCCGCTGCGCCCAGCACCACCACCGTCTCGTTTTCAGACACCCTACCCCGATCGACCAGTGCATGGTAGGAAGTGCCGTAGGCGGTCATGAAGACCGCCGCCTCGATGTCGGTCAAATTGTCCGGCGCCGGCGCGGTGCGGGAGGCGTCTGCTATCACCGCTTCGGCGAAACACCCCACTCCGGCAAAGACCATCACTCGGTCTCCCACTCTCACCGAGTCCACTTCGGGACCGATCTCGGTCACCGTTCCCGCTCCTTCGAAACCAGGGATGAAAGGGAGGTCGGGCTTTATCTGATAGAGACCCGACACCACCAGGATGTCTGCAAAATTGAGCCCTGACCCGCCGAGGGCGATTTTGACCTGCCCAGGTCCGGGCATCGGATCAGGGACCTCTTTGGCCACCAAGCCGACCGGGCCCTTCCAATCGGTGCATACGACAGCTCTCACGAATCGTTAGATTACCTGACGGGAGGGAACCGGCCTATATCGGCGATCCGGTAACACCTTGTCGTGCCCTGCGTCTTGGAGATAAAGCGGGTTGGAAAGGAATATGGGCAGACCGGATTCTTCCGGAGAAGTTCTCAGAGCCATTGCCAGAGGTTATCGGGACGAGATAGGTCCTGCACGCGCGGAGCAGTTGGCGTCTCGTGCGATAGCCCGGGCCGGGGAACGGTCCCATCGGTATCAGCGCATAGGACTGCTGGCGTCGAGCGTTGCCCTGGCCGCGTCCCTGGTTGTGGTGGGAATAGTGGTGCTCACCGGCAATTCTGATTCCATCGCTCCGGTGGATTCCGACCTGGCGCCGGTGGCGTCCGGCCCGGAAGTGTCCGAAGGGGCGCAGGTTCCCACCCTGACCAAGGAAGGGCTTTTGGAAGCCCTCGATCTGATCGACCAGCAAAGGGAACTGGAGGCCGCGGAGGTGGTGGTCGAAGCGCTTTCGCACATTGCGGATTCGATACCGTCGGAAGTCATCATCGAGGCCTCCGGTCCGCCCCTTTCACTCCCCGAAGAGATGCAGACGCCGACCACCTCCCCGTCCGTTGCGGGAGTCCTACCCTCCGAACAAGACATCGATCCGGATGATCCCCCGTCATCGTTGGGACCCGATGATCCCCCGTCATCGTTGGGAAATGAGCTTACAGCCGGCTCGGAGAAC
Organism: Acidimicrobiia bacterium; assembly: GCA_965261135.1. Taxonomy (GTDB): domain Bacteria; phylum Actinomycetota; class Acidimicrobiia; order Spongiisociales; family ZC4RG35; genus Bin76. The sequence goes on along the minus strand of OZ253443.1, from coordinate 1,600,032 downwards.
CAGGCGCCTGTATCCCACCCGGAGGAAGACGAGTCTTCAGCCGACTCTTCGCAAGATGGGACGGCGGATCCCGATCCGCCCATCGAAGAACTGGGTCAGATGCTCAAGCTCGAGGTGGAGGAGTTATTGGGAGTCCTCGACGTTTCCGAATCGGATCCTGATGCACTCACCGATGCGGTTGAGGGAGTAGAGAGGGCGGTGGCGCCTATCCTCGAATATCATTCCGATGACGAACCGAATATCCTTGTGCCCTCCAGCGGTGATGACGAACAAGATGATACGGGTGAAGAGAATCCCGGCTAGCAAGCGGGAACGGCATCGGTATCTGAACAGACGTCCCCCCTCCCAAATTACCCGATCCTGAAGACCCAAGGCTATAGCGTGGGCTGAATGGTGTCTGCGGACTCCTCCCAATGGCCTCCCTCGCTCTCAGAGGCAACCGCGGCGCGCGATGGTGACCAGGCCGCCTTTGCCTCCATCCTTACCAAGGGGCTGCCCCGGCTGGTGGCTTTCTATCGCGGCCAGGGTTTGGATTTGGCCGATGCCGAGGATGTGGCGAGCGATGTCTGTGAGTCGCTGGTCCGTTCGATCGGCCGTCTGCGATCCCCCCAGGCTTTCGAGGCGTGGTTCTGGAGAGTGGCCCGATCCAAGTTCCATGACTACCTGCGCCGCCGCCACCGGCCTCTCCCGGCTCCCGAATTGGAGACCAGCCACGTCCTTCCCGAGGAGCACGCTCTGGACCAAGAAGAGTTCCGAACAGTGCGGCTCGCCTTCGCACGGCTCAGTGCGCGGGATAGGGAATTGCTCTGGCTGCGCGAGGTGGAAGGTCTCTCCCATGCGGAGATAGGAGGCAGGCTGTTCAAGCGGGAGGGCTCGGTGAGGGTGGCGATGCTGCGGGCTCGTCGTCGGTTTGAGCAGCTTTTGGAAGAGGAGCAAAACAAGCCTCATTCCGAGGAGGCTTATCAAGCTCCTGCTGTCTTGTTCATGGCGGTCAAAGACTCCGACTGCTCCCAGATGGCGGCCGCCTTTCTGCGCGCGATGTCCGCCGGCCCGGTGAGGGTGTTCAGTGGGGGATCGGCGCCCGCCTCGCGGGTGGATCCGAAGGCCGTGACGGTCCTGTCCGAGCGGGGAATAGACATCGTCGGCGCCAATCCTGCCCGGTTGAGCGCCGCGATGTTCGAAGCGGCCGAGGTGGTGGTGGACCTCGGTGAGGAGAACTCTCCGGTGGTGGTGGAGAAGCGCTATCTGCGGTGGAAGGTGGGGTCTCCGGAGGGAAAGAGCCTCGAGGAGATGAGAAGGGCGCGGGATGAAATCGAGCGGTTGGTGTGGGAATTAATGATTCTATTGAATATCGAGCCGCGCAGATTATGAAAAAGGGGGTTCCCGATTTATGGTTTTGGTGGCATAGTAAAGGGTAGATGGTAACTTTTTTCATGGAAAACGAACCGGTATGAGCAAGAAAAACTCGGCCGTGGTCGCCCGATCCGCTTTGAGACAGTCTCGCCCGGACGGCAAAACAGAACGGCGGGTGCGCATCACCGATCAGATAACGGATGAGCGCGGCCGACTCACTTCCGATCTGGTAGCCCAGTACCTGTCGGCCATAAGCGAAACCGATCTGTTGGATGCCCAGCAGGAGGTGGAGCTGGCCCAGTTGATGGAAGCAGGCCGTCAGGCGGAGGACAAGCTGGAGATGGGCGAGCATGAGACCCCTGCGGAGAAAAGGCGCCTGGAGAAGCAGAAGCGTCGGGGAGCGGCTGCCAAAAACCAGTTCGTGCAGGCCAACCTCCGCTTGGTGGTGCACAACGCCCGCCGCTATCAGGGAGTGAGGGGAATTGACTTTTTGGATCTGGTGCAGGAAGGCAACCTCGGTCTGATCCGGGCGGTGGAGAAATTCGACTGGCGCAAGGGATTCAAGTTTTCCACCTACGCCACCTGGTGGATAAAACAGGCCATCACCCGCGCCATCGCCGACAAATCCCGCACCGTGCGGATTCCCGCCCATCTTCACGACACCCTGGCCAAGGTCCGCCTGGCACAGGGAATCTTGAAGGGAAAGCTCGGACGACTGCCCAACCCCGAGGAGATATCCCTGGAGACCGGCATCCGCATAGACCATGTGGAGCAGGCCCTGGTGCTTTCCGACACCGTCTCCCTGGAGGAGCCGGTCGGAGAGGACGGGGCGCAGCGGGGCGATTTCATCGAGGACGGCGACGCCGACGACCCCGAGGCCATCGCCGAGGCCACCAGCGTGGCGATCGCTATGCGCAACTCCATCAAGAAACTGCCCGACCGGGAGCGCAAAATCATGGAACTGCGCTATGGCTTGGAGGATGGGATCCCCAAAGGACTGGATGAGATCGGTAGCCACTTCCAACTGACCCGCGAGCGAATCCGACAACTGGAAAAGTTGGCCCTCTGCAGGTTGCGACATCCCTCCTATGGGATCCGCCAGCAGGACCTGATCTAGGGGAAAACCACATTAGAGTCGGGGCAGGCTCTAAGTTACATAGAGCCACTCCACAATTTGGTTCGGTGAGTAGAAGAACGATACGAAAAACGCTCGGTTCTCGATGGGCGGCGGGCGTTTTTTTGACGGTGGGGATGGTGCTTTTGGTGGCGGGGCCGGTGGTCGGCCAAGAGCCGGAGTCGGTGGGAACCCGGCTGCGCTACCAGAACGAGGAGGGAGACCGGATACCGGTGGAGGGAGTGATGATCTCGGTTACCACCACCGACGGATCGGAGATAGGGTCGGGCGCCACCGATGGGGAGGGTGTATTTTCAGCGCCGGTTCCCGGACCCGAAGTGTATTTGGTGACCATTGACGTCAACACCCTTCCGTCGGGAATCCGGTTGCGGGAACCGGAGCGAGTCACAGTCAAGGTGGAGGTGCTCGAAGGTCGGGACGGGAGAGCGATTTTCTCTCTGATCAGTGGGGAGGCGGGGCCCGTGGGGGAGAGCGGCGGAATTTCCTTGCGGCGGGTGGCGCAGCTCACCACCGAGGGGATCAAGCTGGGGCTGTTCCTGGGGATGGCGGCCATCGGGTTGTCGCTGGTGTTCGGAACCACGGGGTTGGTCAACTTCGCCCACGGTGAGATGGTTACCTGGGGAATGCTTTCCGCCTATTTCTTCAATTACTACGGGCTGGCCGGGGCGTTCGGGTTCATGGCCGGCTGGTGGCCGCCCTTCGGTGAGGGAATCAACCTGATCCTGGCGGCGGTGATGGCGGTGATAGTCGGCGGCGCCAGCGGCTATCTCATGGACCGGTGGGTTTTCGGTCCGCTGCGCGCTCGGGGAGTGAGCCTCATCGCCCAGATGGTGGTGACCATCGGACTCTCGATTCTGGCCCGCTACGTGTTCCTCTTCATCTTCGGGGGGAACCTGCGGTTTTTCAAGGACTACTCCGCGCAGAGCGCCCTGCAGATCTGGTTAATCGAGATCACCCCCAAAGACCTGATAACCGTGGTGCTGTCGGTGTTGATACTGGCCGGGGTGGGATTGTTTCTTCAGCGAACCCAGACCGGCAAGGCCATGCGGGCGGTGGCGGACAACCGCGACCTGGCCGAGTCTTCGGGCATCAATGTCCAGCGGGTGATACGCATCGTCTGGATCGGGGCGGGTGGCCTGGCCGGACTGGGCGGGGTGTTTATCGGACTGGCCGAGCAGTTGAGTTGGCTGATCGGCTTCAGGATGCTGCTTTTGATCTTCGCCGGGGTGGTGCTGGGCGGTCTGGGCACCGCCTACGGCGCCTTGTTGGGATGCCTGCTGGTGGGAATCGGGATTCAGATCTCCACTCTCTTTATACCGGTGGAGTTGAAGAACATCGGTGCCTTGGTGGTGTTGGCGGTGGTGCTGGTTTTGCGTCCGCAGGGTATTTTGGGCAAGCGGGAACGGTTCGGGTAGCTATGACGCTGGCGGCGATCGACTGGGGCTTCATTCTCCTCCAGACGGTGGAGACATCGTTGGGACTGGAGGCGGCCGTCTACGCACTGGCGGCGGTGGGGCTTAACATCCACTTCGGCTACGCCGGACTGCTCAACTTCGGACAGGTCGGTTTCGTGGCCATGGGCGCCTACGGGATGGGATTGTCGGTGACCCTGTGGAATCTGAACCCGGTGCTGGCCGTGCTGGTGGGGATGGGTTTCGCGATTGTCTTCGCGCTCGTTCTGGGGGTACCCACTCTCCGCCTCCGCGGCGATTACCTGGCGATCGTCACCATCGCCGCCGCCGAGATAATCCGTCTCCTGGCCCGCTCCACCACCTTGGGGAACATCACCCGCGGGGCGGAGGGCCTCCACGCCTTCATAGGGCCCTTCCGGGAACTGAATCCTTTTGATCCCAGTTCCGAGTACGGGATCGGTCCCGTCCAGTTCGGCGGGAATCAGTTCTTCGCCATCCTGGTGGGATGGGGGGTTACCGCAGTGGCGCTGGTGGTCATCTGGCAGTTGATGCGCAGCCCTTGGGGGAGGGTGGTGAAGGCTATCCGTGAAGATGAGGACGCCGCTCGGGCGTTGGGCAAGAACGCCTATTGGTACAAGCTGCAAGCTCTCGTACTGGGCGGGGTGATCGGGGGTCTGGCCGGCATGGTACAGGCCATCGGGAAAGCCACCATCCAGCCCGACTCCTTCGTGCCGGCCTACACCTTCTTTTTCTGGACGGTGCTGATCCTGGGTGGGGTGGGTCGCATCTGGTCGCCGGTGGTGGGCGCCATGATCTTTTGGGCGATGCTCACCTTCTTCCAGGGAACCCTTACTGCCATGGTGAACGAGGGTTTGATTCCCACCGCTTTGATGGACACCAGCCAGGTGAGCCAGATCCGATTCATGCTGGTGGGAGTGGGTCTGGCGCTGATGATGGTCTTCCGGCCACAGGGAATCTTCGGATCCAGAGAGGAGATGATGCTGGATGTCCGGTAATCACGGCGCCGCGGCGGGTCATCCCTTGGCGGAGGTGGCGCACACTCCGGGAGTGGCCAAGCCCGATCCGATCCTGGTGGTCGAGAATATGCGCCGCGCCTTCGGAGGGCTGGTGGCGGTGGATGTGGATCATCTGGAAATCCAACGAGGAGTGATAACCGCGTTGATAGGTCCCAACGGGGCAGGCAAGACCACTTTCTTCAACCTGCTCACCGGTTTCGACCGCCCCGACACGGGATCGGTGGTCTTCAACGGAAGAGATGTGGAGAGGTTGAGATCGCACGGGCGGGCCCGCCAAGGGATGGTGCGGACTTTCCAACTCACCAAGGCGCTCACCAAGCTGTCGGTCATGGAAAACATGAAACTCGGCGCCAAGGACCAGATCGGTGAAGGCTTCATCCAATCGCTTTTCCCGTTTCTCTGGAGATCCCAGGAAGAAGCCATCGAAGAGCGGGCGCGTGAGCTCTTGGAAAGGTTTTCGCTCTCCCACATGGCCACCGAATACTCCGGCACGCTCTCGGGGGGCCAGCGAAAGCTTTTAGAGATGGCCAGGGCCTTGATGGCCTCCCCGGCGGTGGTGATGCTGGACGAGCCGGTGGCGGGGGTCAACCCCGCTCTTACCCAGTCGCTGTTGGAGCATGTCAAAAGGCTTCCCGAAGAGGGCGCGACAGTGATATTCGTGGAACACGACATGGATGTCGTATGGAACATCTCAGACTGGGTGGTGGTGATGGCGGAGGGGGCGGTAATCGCCGAGGGAATCCCCGAATCGATCGGCAAGAACCAGGCGGTGATCGACGCCTATCTCGGCTCGGGCCATGGGATCGACGACTTCGAGGAGGAGGAGGTTTGATGAGCGGGCAAACCGCTTCCGAACAGCCTCTTTTGGAGCTGCGTCAACTGGTGGCTGGATATCTTCCCGGGGTGGACATTCTCAACCGGGTCGATCTGGCTCTCTATCCCGAGGAGATGATCGGGATCATCGGCCCCAACGGAGCGGGCAAGTCCACCTTGTTGAAGGCGCTGTTCGGTTTGCTGGATGTGCGGTCGGGGGAAGTGCTCTTCAAGGGAGAATCCATCGCCGGCCTGCGGGCGCATGAACTTGTGGCCAGGGGAGTGGGCTACGTGCCGCAGCTCAACAATGTCTTCTCTGCCCTGACGGTGATGGAGAACCTGGAGATGGGGGTGTATCTGGAGCCGCGCAAGACCACCGAGCGGCTGGAAAGGGTGGTGGATCTGTTTCCCCGGTTGGGGGAGCGGCTTGGTCAGCGAGCCGGACTTTTGTCGGGCGGGGAGCGGCAAATGCTGGCTATGGGGCGGGCGCTGATGATGAATCCCGAGGTGCTGTTGTTGGACGAGCCCTCGGCGGGACTGTCGCCGGTGCTCCAGGATCAGGTGTTCGCCCGGGCGAGGGAGATCAACCGTTCGGGGGTGGCGGTGATCATGGTCGAGCAGAACGCCCGCCGGTGTCTGCAGATCTGCCATCGCGGTTATGTACTGGATCATGGCCGCAATGCCTATACCGGTACCGGCCGAAGCCTGCTGAAAGATCCAAAGGTGATCGAGCTTTACCTGGGCACCCTGGCCCGGGGAGACTGAGCAGTCCGGTACCGAGGTCCGGACTCAAAAAGAGAAGTGGGGGCCGGTCAACAACCGGCCCCCACTTTGCATTTGTAATGGCTGGGCGGTTACCCGGAAGCGAAGACGTATTCGTCGAGTGCTGAGTCGGGTTTGTCGCCTCCGCTGTAGGTGGCGATGCGGAAGCTGGCTGCGGCGGGTTCGCCGGCTTCTACGAACTCATACGGTCCGCCCACGCCGTCGTAGTCGGGGTCGCTACCGCTATCGATGATGTTCTTGCACTCCGCGAAGCTGATGCACTGGAATCCGCCCCGGGTCACGCCGTTGATCTCCGCGGCGATCTCCACCGGGTCGTCCGAGTTGGCGACCAGCGCGGCCAGCGCCACGATGATGATGGCGTCATAGGTCTCCGCGCCGTAGGCGTAGATCTCTTGCAGACCACCCTCGTAGGCGCCGTCCAACCGGGCGGTGAAGTCCGAGATCGAACTGAGGTTCACTGAAGGCTCGGTACCCCGCATACCTGCGATGATCGAGGGATCGGAAAGCTCGGCGCCGATGCCGCCGATGTTTCCGTCGACTCCGTACACGTTGGTGGCGGAAGTGGGACCGATCCCACGCTCGTGCATGGTCACCAGGATGGTGGCTGACTCCTGGAAGCCGATCACCACGATCGCGTCGGGATTAGCTCCCGCCAACTGGTCCACCTCGGCGTCGAAGTTGTCGGTGCCGGGCGCATAGGCGATGAACGGATCTACCGTGCCGCCCAGGCTCTCGAAGTTATCACGGAACGAGTCGGCCAAGCCCTGTCCGTAGGATTCCTGTCGGAAGATCACACCGGCGATCTCGTTGCCTTCCGAAGCGACAAGGTCGGCCAGGACCTTGCCCTGCAACAGGTCGGAGGGGGCGGTACGGAAGTACAGGCCGTTGTCGTTGTAGGTCGTGAAGTCCGGGGAGGTGTTGGCCGGGGAGAAATGGATCACGTAATTGCCGGTGATCTTGTCGATCACCAGCTTGGAAACGGCCGAACTGGCCGCTCCGATGATCGCGTCCACATCCAGCGCCAGGAGCCTGTCAACCTCGGGATTGGCGATGTCCTGGTTGGTGTCACCGGAGTCTCCTTCATGCAACACCACATCAGAACCGAACACGCCACCGGCCGCGTTGATATCAGCAACAGCCAACCGGGCGCCGGCTACTTCCGGCGGTCCCAGGAAAGCCAGATCACCGGTAACCGGCAACAACGTACCAATCACCAACTGGTTCGTTTTCACCTCTTCGATGTCATCCGTGCCGTCTTCGATGTCATCCGTGCCGTCGCCGGTTCCGCCGGCGAAGACGTATTCGTCGAGTGCTGAGTCGGGTTTGTCGCCTCCGCTGTAGGTGGCGATGCGGAAGCTGGCTGCGGCGGGTTCGCCGGCTTCTACGAACTCATAGGGTCCGCCGACGCCGTCGTAGTCGGGATCACCACCGTTTTCTATGATGGGTTTGCATTCCGCGAAGCTGGTGCACTTGGTTCCGCCTCGGGTCACGCCGTTGATCTCCGCGGCGATCTCCACCGGATCGTCCGACTGAGCGGCCAGCGCGGCCAGCGCCACGATGACGATGGCGTCATAGGTCTCTGCTCCGTAGGCATAGATCTCTTGCAGGCCACCCTCGTAGGCGCCGTCCAACCGGGCGGTGAAGTCCGAGATCGAACTGAGGTTCACCGAAGGCTCGGTACCGCGCATACCCGCGATGATCGAGGAATCGGAAAGCTCCGCCCCGATACCGCCGATGTTTCCGTCGACGCCGTACACATTGGTGGCGGAAGTGGGACCAATGCCCCGCTCGTGCATGGTCACCAATATGGTGGCCGACTCCTGGAAGCCGATCACCACGATCGCGTCGGGGCTGGCTCCCGCCAACTGATCCACCTCGGCGTCGAAGTTGTCGGTGCCCGGCGCATAGGCGATAAACGGATCAACCGTGCCGCCCAGCGTCTCGAAGTTTTCCTTGAACGAATCGGCCAAGCCCTGCCCATAGGACTCCTGTCGGAAGATCACGCCGGCGATCTCATTACCTTCTGAGGCAACCAGATCGGCCAGTACCTTGCCCTGCAACAAGTCAGAGGGAGCAGTGCGGAAATAGAGACCGTTGTCGTTGTAGGTCGTGAAATCCGGGGAGGTGTTCGCCGGGGAGAAATGGATCACGTTGTTACCGGTGATCTTGTCGATCACCAGCTTGGAAACGGCCGAACTGGCCGCTCCGATGATCGCGTCCACCTCCAGTGCTAAGAGCCTGTCAACCTCGGGATTGGCAATGTCCTGGTTGGTGTCACCCGAGTCACCCTCATGCAACACCACATCGTTGCCCAACACACCACCGGCCGCGTTGATATCAGCAACAGCCAACCGGGCGCCCGCCACTTCCGGCGGCCCCAAGAAAGCCAGATCACCGGTGACCGGCAACAACGTACCAATCACCAACTGGCCGTCCGTACCCATCTCTTCGGGTGCATCGGTGGGCGACTGGGTGGTGGTAACGGGCACCTGGGTGGTGGTAACGGCGACGTCCTCGTCACCGTCTCCGCAAGCCGCTGCTACCAAGGCCATCACCGAGATCACAGCGATCAGCTTTAGATACCGCTTGGTTTTGTGCATCACCGTGTCCATCCTTTCCTCACAGTGGAATCCTCTTTCCTCTCAGAGGGATAGGCCTAGATCCGGAAACTGTTTGAGTAAACGCAACCTTTGAGAAAGAGCCAACGCATCTTTATCTAGGCGATGCTCACTTTAGCGGGTTTTGAACAGTATGAAATGGGGAGGGGAAACTTTCCGGCGTTTGGCGGACGGGTCTAACGGATGACCGCTACCACCGCTCCGGTCGCCACCGAATCTCCGGCTTTGATGCGGAGTTCGACCACGTTGCCTTCTCTTCCGGCTGCCACCGCGTTCTCCATTTTCATGGCCTCGAGCACACAGATGGTGTCGTCGGTGTCCACCCGGTCGCCCACTTCCACGTTCACCTTGACGATGGTGCCCTGCATGGGAGCGGTGACCGCTCCGTCCGAGGCCACGGCGGGTCCTCTGGCGGGCTTGGGCGGACGACGACGGACCTTGGCCGCTCGGTCTTCTTGTCCGACATCGGGTTCCCAATAGGAGACCACGAACCGCCGGCCACCGATTTCCACGGTCATGTCCTGTCGGACCACCCCCTCCTCTTCGGGAAGGGACTCGGCCACCTCCGGCTCGGTGGGGGAAAGGTCGATCTCGCTCTCCAGCCAGTTGGTGTGATGACGGGACGAGATGAAATCCGGATGGTCGAGCACCGCCTGGTGGACGGGAATGGTGGTGGGAACGCCGGTGATCTCGAACTCGTCCAAGGCCCGCTTGGCTCTGCTGATGGCCTGGGTGCGGGTGGGCGCCCACACCACCAGCTTGGCCAGCAGATTGTCATAGAAGCGAGGAATGGTGACTCCCGCACTCACCCATCCATCTACCCGTACCCCTGGTCCGGACGGCTCCCGGTAGCTGACGATCCGGCCCGGGGTGGGCAGATAGTCACGATATGGGTCCTCGGCGTTGATACGCATCTCGATGGCATGGCCATCCGCCCGAAGACCAATGGCCGAGGTGGGCCTTCCGGCCGCGATCCGCAGCTGTTCACGAACCAGGTCCACGCCGGTGACCATCTCGGTGACGGTGTGCTCCACCTGCAGACGGGTGTTCATCTCCAGGAAGTAGAACGATCCTTCCGAGTCGACCAGGAACTCCACAGTGCCGGCGTTGCGATATTCACACGCCCGGGCGATCTGCAGGGCAGCCTCCCCCAAGTCCCGGCTTTGAGTCAGGCCGAGCGCCACCGAGGGGGCCTCCTCAATGAGCTTTTGGTGGCGTCGCTGCACCGAGCAGTCCCGCTCTCCGAGATAGATGTAGTTGTGGTGGTTGTCCACCAGAATCTGCGCCTCGATGTGGTGGACATCGGTCAGCTTCTTCTCCAGGTAAACCTCAGGACTGCCGAAGTAAGCGTCGGCCTCCCGCTGGGCGGACGCCAAGGCCTCGGAGATATCGGAGGGATGGTTCACGGTTCGTATACCCCGCCCGCCCCCCGCCCGGGATGCCTTGATCAGAACCGGATAGCCGAGCCGCTGCGCGGCTTGCATGATCCCGGCGGGATCTTCCAACGGGGACTTGGTCCCCGGCACCACCGGCACTCCCGCCTCGACGGCTATTCGCCGGGAGGTGACCTTGTCTCCCATAGCGGCGATGGCCTCGGGTGGGGGTCCCACCCAGATGAATCCCGCTTCGGTGACCGCCCGGGCAAATGCGGCGTTTTCCGACAAGAACCCGTATCCGGGATGGATGGCGTCGGTCCCGGTCTCTGCGGCCACCCCCAGGATCCGCTCGGTGTTCAGATAGGACTGTCCGGCGGGGGCCGGCCCGATATTCCAGGCCTGATCGGCTAGTTGAGTGTGATAGGCGTCCCGGTCCGGCTCGGAGTAGACGGCTACGGTCCGCAACCCCGCCTCGCGGGCGGAGCGAATGATCCTGACCGCAATCTCGCCGCGATTGGCGACCAGAACCGATTTCACAGCGGGATGTTCCCGTGTTTCTTGCTCGGCAAGGTCTCCCGTTTGGTGCGAAGCATCTCCAAGGCCGCGATGAGATGGGCACGGGTTTCACGCGGCTCTATCACCTCGTCCACCAAGCCGAGCTCGGCCGCCTTGTAGGGGTTGTTGAACTCTTCCTCGTATTCTCTTACCAGGTCGAGGCGACGCTGCTCGGGGTCCTCGGCGGCGGCGATCTCCCGGCGGAAGATCACGTTGACCGCCCCGGAGGCGCCCATCACCGCGATCTCGGCCGAGGGCCATGCAAAGACGGTGTCCGCTCGGATTCCCCGGGCGTTCATCACCAGGTAGGCGCCGCCATAGGCCTTGCGGGTGATCACCGACACCCGCGGGACCGTCGCCTCGCAATAGGCGTAGAGCAGCTTGGCGCCATGGCGAATGATCCCGTTGTGCTCCTGGTCGACTCCGGGCAGAAAACCGGGGACATCCACGAAGGTGACCAGGGGTATGTTGAAGGCGTCGCAGAACCTGACGAACCGGGCTCCCTTCCCGGCGGCGTTGATGTCCAGGGTGCCGGCCAGCACCGAGGGCTGGTTGGCGACCACTCCAACTGTGTGGCCGTCCAAACGGCCCAATCCCACCAGTATGTTGCGGGCCCAGTGCTCATGCACCTGGAAGAAGTCGCCGTCGTCGAGGACCGTTTCGATCAGTGTGGTCATGTCGTAGGGCTGGTTCGAGGAGTCCGGAATGATCTGATCCAGCAGATCGTCGGTGCGGGTCGGCGAGTCGGTGGGAGTGAAATAGGTGGGGAGTTCCAGGTTGTTCTGAGGGAGAAAAGAGAGAAGGTAGCGTACGCCGTCGAGGGCCGCCACGTCCTCGGAGAAGACGAAATGCACCACGCCCGAGGTGGAGGCGTGCACCATCGCTCCTCCGAGTTCTTCGAAGCTGACCTCTTCCCCGGTCACGGCCTTGATCACGTCGGGGCCGGTTATGAAGAGGTGGCCGGTTTCGGTTACCTGGATGATGAAGTCGGTGAGGGCCGGGGAGTAGACGGCGCCTCCGGCGCACGGCCCCATGATCACCGAGATTTGGGGGATCACCCCCGAAGCGCGCACATTGCGCTCAAAGATCCTTCCGTAGCCATCCAGGGACCCCACCCCTTCCTGGATACGGGCGCCTCCCGAATCCTTCAGCCCGATCAGGGGCGCTCCGACTCGCATCGCCATATCGATTATCTTGCAGATCTTGTCGGCCACTGCCCGGCCCAGGCTTCCTCCGAAGGTGGTGAAGTCCTCGGCGAACACGAACACGGTTCGCCCGTCGACCTTTCCCCAGCCGGTCACCACCGCGTCGCCATGCGGACGGCGGTTCTCCACTCCGAAGCCGCGGGCCGAATGCCGGACGAAGGTATCGACCTCACGGAAGGTGTCCTGATCCAAGAGGTGGGCAATCCGCTCCCGGGCGGTGAGCTTGCCCCGTTCGTGCTGGCGGTCGACGGCCCGGCGGTCGATTGCGCGCGCCTGGCTTCGCATCTTGCGCAAGGTTTCAATTCGTTGTTCGGTACCCACCCTTACTTCACCTCTTTGATAGGCTTGCTGCTACTTGGACTTGGGGAATGGCTCTTTGGCTACACCATATTGGTTGATTCGGCTGTCCGTTACCGGTTCCACACAGGACGACGCCCGCCGAGCTTATCGGGGAAGACCGGTTGTCGTGGTATCGGACCGTCAGAAATATGGTAGGGGAAGGCGGGATCGGGAATGGATCAGCGCTCCGGGGGCGGTAGCGGTCTCGGTGGCCTGTGAACCCCGCTGGCCGGTGAGCCGGTGGGGCTTGCTGTCCCTGCTGGCGGGCTGGCAGGCAGCCGAAGCGCTGGGTGGGAAGGTCTCTTTGAAGTGGCCCAACGACCTCTTGGTCGGGGATGACAAGGTGGGGGGAGTGCTGGTGGAGGGGAGCGGCCCGGTGGCGGTGGCGGGATGCGGAATCAACCTGTGGTGGCCCGACTCTCCCCGGGGGATGGCCGGTTTGGATGACCGTCCTCCTTCTTCCTCCCGACGGGAGGAGATTGCCCATGCCTGGGCGGGGGGATTCCTGGAAGCCGCGCTGGATCCTGATGGTGGGAGGTTTTGCCTCGATGACTACCGCCGTCGCTGTGCGACGCTCGGTCAATGGGTCAGTTGGGGGGAAGAAGGCGTCGGGCGGGCTGTTGACATCAACCCTGAGGGGGAGCTTGTGATCGAGAACGCCACCGGACGAAGGAGCCTGCGCTCCGAAGAGGTTTTCCATGTCCGGAGAGCTTCCCGACCGGACAACTAGCCCACGTCCTGGGTCTGTGGCGCGGGGAGGCCGGCGGCGAAAAACCCGGCGAGGCGCTCCAGGGCGTCCATCGCCGCCGCCTCGTTGTAGTTGGGGTGGTTCTCGTCGACAAAGCCATGACCCATTCCCTCATAGAGCAGCCACTGCCCGCTCGGATTCCGGTCCTGGGCGGCGTCCACCTCGGCGGGATTGATCAACTTATCCCCGGAGGCGTAGATACCCAGCACCTCTTGGCCCAGTCTCTCCAGCTGTCGAGCGGTTGGGTGACGTCGGTGTTCATCGCCGGTGAGCGGCCCGTAGAGCACCGCCACCGGGCCGACCCAGTTTCGCAGGGAGGCGGCCATCAGGGCCAACCTTCCCCCCGACTCGATTCCGAGCACGCCCAGCCGCCCGGTCAGCGCCCAGTCGAGATCGTCGTCGGTCAGAAAGCGGCGGGTCTCATCCAGTTGGGCCAGCACGTCGGTGTCGCTGTCCGAAAAGCCCATCCCGCGATCGGCGCCGTTGGCCGACCCCGGCCCCAGATTCAGGGCGAGGGCCGCGATTCCCCGGCGGGCCAAAAACCGGGAGACGCTTTTGACGTGAGAGGAGATTCTTGCGTCGCTGGTGACCAACACCACCGGAAAACGGCCCACCGCGTCGGGTCGGGCCAGATAATCAGACCGGTAGGAACTCCCGGCCGGGGTGGAGTAAGTACCGTACATCACCGAGTAGGTCCCCTCATGGGGAAGCACCGCCAAGCTAACCCTCCTGGGTTTGGTATTACTGTCGGAAAGGGTAGCGGCCTCGGGGTCGGCTACTTTCACAACATGATGATGGAGTCCGGTATCTGTCTCTCAACAAAACAGCGTTCGAGGATGGCGCAGCCATGAGCCGCAGGGCGGTGGTCACCGGTGGGGCGGGGTTCATGGGGTCCCATCTCTGTGAGGCTCTGGCGCGGCAGGGCTGGACGGTTGTTTCACTCGACGACTGCACCACCGGGTCAGTTGCCAACCTGGAGCGGGGTCGCGCCATGGGGGTGGAGACGCTGGCTGTGGACATAACCACCCCGGACCTCGCCGCGGTGATGACGAAGGCCCGGCCGCAAGTGGTGTTCCATCTGGCCGCGGTGTCGTCGGTGACCCTTTGCGAAAGGGACCCGGAGAGATGTGTGGCGGTGAACGTGGAGGGGACCGCCCGGGTTTGGGAGGCTGCCCGTCGGAGCGGGGCAGAGAAGCTGGTGAACATCTCGTCCCTGGCCGTGCACGGAGTCTCCACCGAGGGCGCCGGGGATTCCTATGGGCGGAGCAAGCAGGCCGCCGAGGAATATCTGGCCCGAGAGGCGCCTGCGGCGGAGACACTCCTCACCACTCTGCGTCCCGCCAACATCTACGGACCCCGCCAGCACGGGGACGGAGAGTCGGCAGTGGTGGCCACCTGGTTGAGGGCCATGGCGCGGGGAGATCCGTTGTACCTGGACGGCGACGGTCGACAGACGAGGGACTTCCTCTACGTCGAGGACGCGGTGGCGGCGATGATCCTGGCCGCTGACCGGGCCGACGGCCACACCCTCGAACTGGGCGGGGGAGTGGAGACCTCGCTGGTGTCCCTCTTGGAGGCCATGAGCGGGATAACCGACTGGTGCGGGCGCGCCGGCCGACGTCCGGCCCGGCCCGGGGACATCCGGCGGTCGGTGGTGGATCCCCGTCCGGCCGAGGATCGGCTCGGCTGGAAAGCCCAAACCGACCTGCGGACCGGCCTTCGCCTGACTTGGGAGTCGATGACCGGCGGTTAGATTTTCTTCAGCGGTGTGGTGCCGACACTTGTCGTCGGGTTTTATAACAGGTTGTGAAAAAAGACGCTGTTGGGAGGTTGATTCTGTCCCACCGAGAGTTCATATTGATATGAGCCAAACATCGAGACGGTCCGTTCAGGCGTCGTTCGAACCGCGTCGAGGGATCAAAGTGTCGTCTTTTAAGAGGCCCTGTTCCGGGCTGGACGGAGTGTGTTTGACCCATGGCAAGGTGGTGGTGGGGGTGGGCCCAGAGGGAGGCGTTTTTCGCGAGTTTTTCTGCCGGGATCAGTGATTGCCGTTCCCTTGACCATGGCGTCCCGTTCCACGCATCCGGCACTCACCCACCTGTCGCTACATCTCAGAAACAGCTCAGGTTAGGTTGCCGGCGGCCGGATCACCGGAACAGGTCCTCGGACGCTCCCCGTATCAACTCGGTGGCCGAGCCTTCCTCGGTCGGCAGAGCCAGTCCCCGGACAACCGCCACCGGGATACCCCGGGCTTTGCCTTTCACCAGGTCGGCAGCCGCGGCGATCTCGTCGGCCACCGCCACCTCGGTCACTTCGAGGACGCGGTCGTGATCATCGAGAATTCCGCGCAGATCGCGGATGGGTTTGAATCCGGCCACTCCTATGGCCACATCGGTCAATCCGCGTCGAAAAGGCCGTCCGAAGGTGTCGGTGATCACCACCGCGACTTCCACTCCGAAGCGCTGGATCAGTCGGGAGCGGAGCCGCCGGGCTGAGCGGTCCGGGTCCAGAGGAAGCAGCACGGCCCGGCCGGGACCGACATTGGAGCGGTCCACGCCAGCGTTGGCGCAGATGAAACCATGCCGGGTTTCGGTTATCACCAGATCCCCCCGGCGCCGGAGCGTGGCCACCGACTCGGATTCCACCAGATGGCGATGGCCGTGCGGACCGTCGTCCTCCAGTTCCACTAATCTGCCCTCCGCCTTGGAGACGACCTTGTGGGTTACCACGACCACGTCTCCCGGCTGCAGACCGTACTCGGATTCCGCCAGGGCGTCGCCGATCAGGAGGGCGAGGTCGTCTCCCGGGGCAATTTCGGGAAGGCCCGTCACCGGATGGATGCTGATCATCACAGCCTCTCCATGATCCCGGCGGCGAGTCGGGCGGCGGCGGCGGGGTCGGCTATTCGAGTGTCGGTTGCCCATGCCGCAAGGCCCAGGTCGGCCAAGAGGTCGAGATCTTCGGCGTCGCCGGCGTCCACCACCAAGCCGGAGAGCAAACCCTGGTACGCCGCGGCCACCCCCCGGTTTCCCGAGGGCAGACCAAGACCGTCCATCACCTCGGCGGCCGGGCCCTTGAGCGCTTTTCCTCCGAAGAGCGGACTGACCGCGATCACCGTCTTGGCTGCCTCCAGGGCGGAGCGGATACCGGGCACCGCCAGGATCGGCCAGATCGACAGGGGAGGGTTGGAAGGGGCGATGATCACCGCCCGGGCTCGCTGGATCGCCTCTGTCACCCCCGGAGCAGGGCGGGCGGTCTCCGCCCCGTCGAAACGGAGGCCGGTTATCTGATCTTGGTGTTGTCTGCGCACGAAATAATCCTGGAAGTCGAGCCATACGCCCTCGGTGGTATGGAGTTTGGTGTGAAGGGGCTGATCGGTGGCGGGGAGCAGAGTGATCCCCACCCCGAAGGCGGTGGCGATCTCCGCGGTGATCAGGCTGAGGGGTTTGCCCTCTCTCAGGCGCATCGTCCGGAAAAGGTTGGTCGCCAGGTCGGCGTCGCCCAATCGGAATGTGGTGTCGGCAGGAAAGGGGTAGAGGGCGTCCATCACTCCCCAGGTCTCGTTGGCCCGCCCCCATCCCTGGGGACCCTCCGTCTCGGCGAGGGTGTACACCACGGTGTCCAGATCGGGAGAGACATACACCCCGTACACCCAGTCGTCGTCACCGGTGTTCACCACCACCGTGGTGTCCCAGGCATCCAGCCGGGAAAACCCCCGCGCCAGCCGCGCTCCTCCCACTCCTCCCGAGAGGAGCAGCACTTCCGGTTTTTGGTCAAGCGCGTTCATTGGCGATTTGTATTCCTAGCATGGGCGTGTGTTGATGAAGGGCACAGCCTCCTCTTCAGATCCCATCGTACGCCCAATCCGTACTCCGAGCATTGCGGTGGTGCTTATGGCGGAGGGCGAACCCCTCGAGCCGTTGGCCGATGGGGTAGCCGAAAAGGATTGGATCACTCAGCTAATAGTGGTGGGCAAAGACCCCCGAACCAAACAGCAGGCCGAGCGACTGGGGGCACTCCATCGCGAAACGCTGGAGGAGGTGACGAGGGCCCTTTCCGCCGATATCGAATATGTGTGGATGCTGGCGGGCCAAGCCCGACCTCAACCCGGCTCTTTGACCGCCATGTTGCAGGTGGCGGAGAATCATCAGGTGGCGCTGGTCGGGTCGAAGATTCTTTCCGCCGAAGACTCCGAGCAACTCTTGTCGGTGGGCAGCGCCACCGACCTGTTCGGAGTGACCTTTTCGGGCTTGGATGATTCCGAACTCGACTTCGCCCAGTACGACGTGGTCCGGGAGGTGTCGAATCTCTCCCACGTCTCCCTGTTGGTTCGTCGCCGGCTGCTGGCGGTGCTGGGCGTCTTTGACGAATTGCTGCCGCCCGTCTCCGCCGGCCTGGACTTTTGCCAGCGCGTCCGACTGGCCGGAGGGCGGGTGGTGGTGGCGCCCTCTTCGCGGGTGCTCTATCCCTCGAAGCGTTTCCCCCGCTTTGCGGGCTGGAAGGAGCGGGCGGGACGCATGCGGGCCATGTTCAAGGCCTATCGGCTGATGACCTTGGCTTGGGCGATTCCGATCGATGTCCTGCTCAATCTGGGTGAGGGGTTGTTCAGACTGGTTTTGGGGAGACCGGGCCGCTTGGCAGGGTTTTTTGCTGCCGTAGGTTGGAACATATGGAGATTTCCCTCCACTGTCTCGGCCCGGCTCAGGTCACAGAAGTTCCGAGCGGTCGGCGACGAGGACATCTTCCGCTACCAGATGTCGGGCTCGGTGACCCTCCGGGAAGTGGGATCGGAGATCGGGCGGAGGATCGGGGATTTCGGTCCTGAGGATAAGTCGTGGGCGGCGGTGATGACTTCCCGTCTGCGGCAGGGAGCGCCCTTCGCAGCCCTGCTGTCTTTGCTCTATTTGGCGGCGGCGTCCCGGAACATCTGGCTGAGCGGCTTGCCCTCCGTCGGGTTCACCTTCGCGCCCGGCGACGATCCCGCAGGGGTGCTGGCCGCCTACGCGGGGGGATGGAACGAGACAGGATTGGGAAGCGCCCTTCCTCCCCACCCTGCGGCGGTTCTGGCGGCTTCTGTTGACTGGCTGACCCTGGAGTGGTCCGGTTCCCAGATTCTGATGACCGCGGTGGCGCTCCTGGCCGGCTTGGTGGGGTCGGCCCGGGTGTTTCGCAGCATGGGGATCAGCGCCGCCGGCTCTTACGCGGGGGCGGTTACCTATTTGCTGGGCTCCACCACCGCGTCGGTGCTTTTGCAAGGCTATTGGCCGATGGTGATCGCTTTGGGGGCCCTCCCCTGGTCGGTGGCGGCTGCGGTCCGGCCCTGGCCGCCCCGATGGCGGTCCCGGATCGGTGACCTGGCCGCCGTATCCCTGGCCTGCGCGGTTTTGGCGGCTTCCGCCCCGGTTGCGGTGGCGGCCCCGGTGGTGGTGGTCATCCTGGGTTGCGCGGCGGGGGTGGGATGGTCCTGGTGGTCAGTGCCCCGGGTGGTGGCGGGCGCGGTGGTTGGATCATCGGCGGTGGGCGCCTATCTGTGGGCCAACGATCTGGATGTCTGGTCTTACGGTCCCTCTCTGGCCTGGGAGGCGGACTGGGTCTATTGGGGCGGGGTGGCCTTGGCCGGCCTCCTGACACTGGCGTTCGGAGGGCCCCGGCTGCGGGGGGCGGCGGGTTTGGGTCTGGCCTTGGTCGGGGTGGGTCTGTGGGTGGGGGACCTACCGGAATGGGAGGTGTCGTTGGCCGGAGCGGTCCTCGCCGCAGTGGGCGCCGGAGCGACCGCGGCCGCGGCGGTTGCAGCGGGGGGAAAGGAGACGGGAGGGCGCCGTCGACTGGGAGGAATGCTGACGCTGGTGGCCGGGGTGATAGTGGTGGGCTTCACCCTTCCCGTTCTGGAAGGCGGACGGGTGGGGCTGCCCGAGGACCAATGGAGTGGCAGGCTCGACTTCGCCTCCAGCCTGGCTGATTCTGTGGAGGGAAGCCGGCTGTTGCTGATCGGCCCGGAGGGATCGCTGCCGGGAATGGAGAGAGAGGGAGAGGGGTTCTCCTATCGGCTGATGAAGTCCGGACCTCCCACCTTGGAACAGGCCTGGCTGGCCCGTCCGGGGGTGGGTGACCAGGCCTTGGCGGAGGTCATGGCCGAACTCTCGGCGTCGCGTCCACTGCGACCCGGGGCACTGTTGGCGCCCTTCGGGGTGCGGTGGGTGGTGGCCTCCCGGGAGACAGGGTTCTCCGAACGGTTCTCCGGACAAATCGATCTGCGCATTCTGGCCTCCTCCGAGGGGGCGGTCGTGTATGAGAACCTGGTGGCTCGCCCCCGATCCGACGGCCCTTATGTGGGGGCGTGGGATTCCATCGCCCCGGACCGGGTGGGGGGTCCCGAATTCCAGGGAAGAATCCGCATAGGGGACAACGCCCATCACCGCTGGGGTCCGGAATGGATCCAGCATTCGTGGTGGAATACCATCTCCGGGGCCGAAGGGGCGGGATACTTCGCCCCCGATCCATGGGAGCAGAGAATGGCCTGGTGGGGAGCGGGCCTGATAATCGTGCTGGCGGGGCTGGTTTGGTGGGGGAGGGGGGCCTTGCGATGAGGGGAGTGGCGGTTGGTCTGATGGGTTTGGTGTTGGGGATGCTGATCTGGGCGGTGGCGGTCGAATCTTCGCCTCCCCCGACTCCGGCGCCGGCTGCCGCGCCCCAGGCACGGGCCGACCATCTGGTTTGCCCGCTGGCCGACTTTGTCCGCTCCGAGACCCAAATCTCCCTTCAGGCCGGCCAGGGGGGACCGGTGCCGCTGTGGAACATCTCGCAGGGGGAATGGTCGGCGTTCGGCGAACCGGACTTGGGTGACACCGGGAGGTGGATGGGAATGGCGCCGTCCGGCAACAGTGTCTTGGTGGCCGAGATCGGCGCCGGGTGGTCCGGGGCGGGGATGGTGAACACCGCTCCCCAGGCCATCTCGGCCTGGATGTGCGGGGAGTCCTCCGACCGGTTGATGGCGCTGGGCGGCGCCACGCTCAACGATGATCGTTTGGATCTGGTTCTCTATAACCCCTACGTCTTGGACTCGGTCGTGCAGGTCCTTATCACCAGCGAGTTGGGAGAAGACACTCCACCCGCCCTCCGGGAGATCTACGTGCCGGCCGGAAAGACAGTGAAGATGAGCCTGGATGAGCCGTTGCGGCTTCGCCGGTCCCTGGCGGTGCAGGCGGATTCGTCTCCCGGGCGAATCGCGCTCTTGTTGCAGCAGACCGGAAACGGTGAGACCGCCATGATTGAAGGGATGGTTCCCCACACCGAGTGGTGGCTGCCGATTCCCGACCTGGGACAATCCGAGGCCCGCCTGCTCATCGCCTCCCCATCCGGATCACCCTTCACATACCGGCTGGACCTCATGACCGAATACGGCCCGCTTCTCGGGTTTCTGGAGGAGGAATACCTGCCCGATCAGTTGGTCTCGATGTCCCTGGCCGACTTCCCTGAGGGGGTGACGGGGATCGGGGTGTCGGGTACCGTTCCGCTGGTTGCCGGGTTGCGGCTGGAGGGGGAGGGACTGCTGGCCATCGGTCCGGGAGCGCGGGGGACTTCCGAGCGATGGTTCTTGCCGGGCGCCGGTAGTAGCGAAGAAAGAGAGAGCCGGGCCTGGCTGCTCAATCCCTCGGGACTGGAGACAAAGGTGTCGATCTCGGCGGGTAGCTATTCGTTCCTGGTGACCATCCCCCCCGAATCGGTGCTCTCCTTCGACCTGGGGCTCCCCTTCGACTTGGGCAATCTGAGTGGGTCGGCGGAGGATATCCCCGGCTATCTGGTCGACGCCCAAGAGGAGATCGCGGTGGTGATGACCTCGCGGTTGGAGGGTAAAGCTGCCTCCTATGTATCCGGCGCGCCGGTGGGTTAATGTCCGTCGGCCTTCCTGTTTACACCCGCGATCTTTTGGGGATGGACGGCTGGGGGCGGGCCACCCGGCGCTGGGAAAGGGAGGGGCTGGTGGAAAAGCTGTGGGCATCCGATCCCTCGGTGTGGGGGAACGCGGCGCCCGCGGCGGGAGAGTGGCTGGGATGGCTGGGCCTTCCCGGGACAATGGGCGGCTGCCTGGGGGAGATGACACGTATGGCGGAGGAAGCGGCCTCGGAGGGCATTGCGGATGTGGTGTTGCTGGGCATGGGAGGTTCCAGTCTGGCCCCGGAGATGTTTTTCTCGGTGTTCGGCTCGGCGCCGGGTCGCCCCCGCCTCACGGTGCTCGACTCCACCCATCCCGAAGCAGTGGCGTCGGTCCGCGCTCGGATCGACCCGGCCCGCACCCTTTTTCTGGTCTCTTCCAAGTCGGGGACCACTGTGGAGACCTTGTCGTTCTACCGGTATTTCTGGGAGCAGTGCTCAGGGGAGGGCGCCCGGTTCGCAGCCGTCACCGACCGGGGCACTCCCCTGGACCGCCTGGGTCGAGAGCGCGGTTTTCGGGCGGTGTTCAACGCTCCCGCCGATGTGGGAGGGCGGTTCTCGGCGTTCAGCGCCTTCGGGCTGGTCCCCGCCGCTCTCATCGGGGTGAATCTCCCCGCTCTCTTGGAGAGGGCTCGGGAGATGGCGGATCGGGGACGCAACAGGGCAGCGGAGAACCCGGGAGTGGGTCTGGGGCTGGTGCTGGGAGCGGCCGCGGCGACCGGGATGGACAAGCTGACTTTGCACACCACCAAGAGTCTGGGTGCTTTCCCCGCCTGGATGGAACAGCTCGTGGCCGAAAGCCTGGGCAAGAACGGAGTCGGGATCGTCCCGGTGGCGGGAGAGCCGGTTTTGCCCACCGGTCTCTACGGCGACGACCGGATCTTCTTGGTGTGGGAGTCAGCCGATGAGCCTCCGGTGGACTTGCCTGGTGGTCTGAGCGGCGCGCGGATCGAGGTGAGGGACCCCCTGGATCTGGGGACCGAGATTTTCCGTGCGGAATTGGCGGTGGCGGCGGCGGGTGAAGTGCTGGGAGTCAATCCCTTTGATCAGCCTGATGTGGAGGAGGCCAAACGTCTGGCGGCGGCGGCGATGGGCCGGGGGAGCGAGATCGCCGGGACAGATCCGGCGCCGGCTCAGTCAGCCGAGGCCCAGGTGTCTATCCGCCGGATGGTGGAGGAGCTGGGATCCGGTGACTACCTGGGGATTCAGGCCTATCTGCCTCCCGGCGCGCGGATTGAGGAGAAGATCGATGAGATCAGGCGGCGGATCACCGGGGCAAGCGGGGCGGCCACCACTTTTGGCTACGGTCCCCGGTTTCTTCACTCCACCGGACAGGTCCACAAGGGAGGCCCGCCGAGCGGGGTGTTCCTGCAGGTAGTGGACGATCCCCGCTCCGAGGTTCGGGTGCCCGGCACCGAATATGACTTCGCCAGGCTGATCGCCGCCCAGGCCGAGGGGGACTTCTTGGCCCTTAGGGGGGCGGGTCGCAAGGCGCTGCGAGTCACCTTGGGATCGGACCGGTCCGGCGGCCTGGAGGCGATTGCGAAAAGCCTCGACTGACCGCCGGGGAAGAAATATGGAAACGAATTTGTTAAAAGAGTGTCTTACCAATTACGAGGCCGAAGAGAAAGCTAGAGGCCCGAGGATGAGGAGCAGATTTTGATGCATTACGCAGCACACCGGGAGGCCCCGGCATCTGTGGATGCTTGGTCAATCCCACAAGACAACTATGTAGCGCCCCCAAGAGCGATGCATGGTGCGACATTTCACCCAAGAAAAGGTGCGGACCGTTAGGCAATCACTTGACCGACCAAGAGATCCATTGTCTGCGGAGCCGCCGAAAAGGCGGCTCTTTTGTTTGGAGACCAAAATGGAACTGAACACCCGACTAGACAATTTAAGAAAAACCCTGGAGCGCAGCGGTGCCTGCTATGGAACCGGTGAGACCACCAACTTCTTCACCAACGAGAGTGAAGCGGTGCGGGTTGCCCAGTTGATCTGTGGGACCTGCCCGATGGAAGCCCAGGCGGCCTGCCTCGAGTACGCCTTGTCCACCAACATGGAGTACGGCGTGTGGGGAGGCATTCTCTTCTGGGACGGACAAGCCTTCTATCGGAAGAGGCCCCCGGGCCGGCCCCGGGCGGATGAGGCCTCCCTGCCCGTAGCAGCCTCGAAGGAGGAACTGTGGGCGCTGGTGGACAAACGGTCGCCGATGGAGAAGACCGCCTAAGGGCTTGGGGTCGTAGTATGGGGAAACGGCCGGGCGTTTAGCTCAGATGGGAGAGCGCTTCCCTTACAAGGAAGAGGTCGGCGGTTCGATTCCGTCAACGCCCACAATACCTGTTTCCGCCGGTCAGTTACCCGACGTTTGCGACGATGGGAGGTCGTTTGGCGGGTGACGCCTTGATATACCTGGTGGACTCATCAGACGCTCCAATTGGTTGAGACCTACCTGAACTCCCATACCGTCCCTGGCTCAGCCCATACCCAAAAAGGAACCGCAAGCACCACGGGAAAGAGCATGGATACGCCGGATGGTCTCAGTCAGCCTCGTAGTGCTGATGAATGTTATCTATGGCGACATCGAGTTCGTCCCAGAAACGTTTCATCTTGGAGCGTAACCGCACATTTTGATAAGCGCCCCATACAGTCAAGGCCGGTGGTACGCCTAAGGTGGAGATGATCAGCGAGTATGCGATTGTGATGGCAGCGGTCAGCCCCAATTGCTGGAACGAGGGGATAGGCGAAATTGCCAGTACTCCAAATCCGACCGCTGTCGTGAGCGCCGAGCCCAGCAGGGCTGCACCGGTGGTGGCAATAGTCCGTATTGCCGCGGTTTCTGGGTCGCGCACCTTTGCGAATTCTTCTCGGTAGCGGTGGATCAAGTGAATTGTGTAGTCCACGCCAATTCCCACCGAAAGTGCCGTGATAATCGAGGTCACCGGTGTATAGGGGATGTTGAGAAGAGACATTGTGCCCAGGGCACAGACAAGTGCCAGGACGATAGGCCCGACTGCTATAAAGGCAAGGGCAGGTTGGCGGACGGATGCCCAGAAGAGGATGAGTATGCCGAGGGCAGCTGCGATGGTCGTGATGATTGCTCTTCTTTGGCTTTTCGTAACCGCTTTCGAGATCTCAATGCTTACGATGGATTGCGACGTCGGTGTGATCTCCCGGTTGTTCCCCAACCACAGTCTCTTGGTTTCCTCGGTCATGTCCGCCGTGCGCCCCGGGTTGTCGGTAAGTGCCTGGAACTGAATCAACATCGTGTCAATGCCTTCCGGGTTGTTGACCAGGACCTGCCGCACAACTTCGGGCTCCTTGGATTCCAGTTTGTCAATAAATTCCTGCACGAGTATTGCGTCAACGTGCAGGCCTGCGGTCGCCTCCTGAAAGAGCCTTGCCAACTCGGGGTCGTACTTGTCTTCCAGACTGCCGTCATCTGTGATCCAGTCAAACGCGATGTGACCGAACGAGAGACTGATATTGCCCTCTACGCCTGCCGGTCGTTGTCCTTCATCCTGAAACGCTGTCATGAAATCCCACAGGTTCAGGACTGTCCGGGTCTCCGTCAATTCAGCAGATATGAGTACATTTACCATCTCCGTCGAACCGCCCAGGGCAACTTCGAGTGTCTTGAGGTCCTCGATCACTTCACTATCCCGAGGTAACAAATCTTGCCTGCCGAATGCAGTGTCGATCCGTGTGGCCTCATACCCAAGCCCTATTGTCACCAAAACCACAAGCAACAAATAGAGCGTCGGCCTGCGTGCCAATACCATACCAAGCTTCTCTGCTGCCCGTTTGACGCCCGGAATTGCTTCTGAAATCGGATAAGCCGGAGCGAAGGTACCTCGGTCCTCCCGCCGCCTGTCGATTATTGCGCGGACGGATGGGATCAGTGTGAGCATCACGATCAAGCTCATACCCACGCCCAGGCCTGTGACGACACCGAAGTCGGCGATCGCAGGGAACGGCGACAGGAGCGTTGTAAAAAAGCTAACGATCGTTGTGATAGTCGCAAGCGACAAAGGGACAATGGCGTTTCGCAGACCTATGCGAACTCCGTTCCCCACTGATTCACCCGAATTCGTTTGCTCGCGGTAGAGAGCGACGGTTTGGATCGAATAGTCGACGGCAAGTCCGATCACAATCAATGGTACGACCGATGTCAGTGAGCTGGGCGGACCGATGAGGCCGAGGGCCTTCGGTCCGAGCCAGCCCTGCGCGCCAACCGTCCAGATAAGTGCGAGAGCCAGTCCGCCTACGGTGAGCAACAAATCGGATATCGTGCGCATAAAGAGGAATGTCATCGCCGCGATAACGACCAGGGCCAGACCCAACAATCGCAGCGCCCTTGGACCTGTAGCTTCCTTTTGGGCTTCGTCGAAGACAGCTTTGGAGAGGCTGTGAACCGAGAGTGGTCCTTTCTCCTGTTTGACCAACTCGTTTATCCTGAGTTCCACGTCGCCTGCGGCGCCCGCGGCATCCATGTCAATCATCCGTATATTGGCGACCGCTATGGGGGTGCCGTCGTCATCGGTTCCGGTCAGCCGATCCAGCGCGCTTCGGACCTGTGCGAGTTCCGGCGTGTTGCGAATGGCGTTCATCGCCCCGTCAATCTGAGCTTGGGTGACTCCTTCAAAACTGGTCACCTGCAGCGTGGCGGCTACCAACCGAGAAGGTGACAGGACCGCATCCTTCGGCGCCAAGTTATCGGCGACTTCTGGGCCCGCGAGCACCCCCTCAATAACACGGTCCATCTGCGCGAGCCCTTCGGGAGTGAGAGCCTCCCCTCGGAAAAGTAACGTCATGAGGGTTACCGATGCGGAGTCACTGAAAAGAGTCTCCAGGTCCTCCAACGTCTTGGTGATCTCGCTATCTTCCGGCAAGAACGACTCATCGGTCGACCGTGGCGCAAGCTGAGCACTTCCTGCGGCGAAGAAGATCGTCGCAACGAATAGAGCGGCAAGGGTCACCATAGGACGGGCCGTAACCAGCCGGCTTAGCGCGTCGACAATTCTGCCCAATGCAGGTCTCCTCTGCTACCAGCCAGGTGGTGCACCGACCCTCCCCCCAAGAATTAGACCGCCTGTAATGAGAGGTTCCTGTCCATGTCTTATTTGTACCCCGATAGGGTTATCGATCCCTTTACGGACGGTTCGGTTACGGACGGTTCGATTGTGGTTGGTCAGCCACTTCTCGATAGTAACCGGCTCGCCCTGCTGGTCCAATAGCCACTGCAGATTGAGGCACTCATTTGGGAACTGACCGTCGAGACTCTTGATGTTTTACAAGCTCCGTCGGCTGGCCAGGATAGATAAGGTGTAATATCGTTATATCTCTTTAGGTGCAACGGTGCCTTAAGAAGCAACGGGCAGCTGTCTGAAACCTGTGCGAGCGTTCTGATTCCGTCAACGCCCACAACCCCTATATCCCCCTGATCAGAGAGGTCATAGTGGGGTCTGGTATCACTAAGCGACTCTCTTGTTGGGCGCGCTTCTGAACGGGTCCCCTCTCGTGGCAAACGTGATC
The DNA here is from genome assembly GCA_965261135.1 of Acidimicrobiia bacterium. Taxonomy (GTDB): domain Bacteria; phylum Actinomycetota; class Acidimicrobiia; order Spongiisociales; family ZC4RG35; genus Bin76. Next base: position 1,573,191 of record OZ253443.1, on the reverse strand, counting down.
CGAACCCGGAAAAGGAATAAAGGCGCCAGTGCGGACCCGAAGGGCCGGACGGCGGGGTGATTTTGGAAACCCAGTTTCCCTTGGTTGTACCGATAATGTGCACTCGCCGCTGCAGGTGTTCTTTCTGCCTATTCGTAGGCGATGGCGTCGAGGATCTTGATGCGGCTGGCCGAGTGGGCGGGGAGGATGCCGGCTATCACCCCGGCTACACCGGCCAGAGCCACGTAGATGAGCAGTTGGGTTGTGGGAAGGCTGAAGATTTCGAAGCCGTCGTCGGCCAGGGCCAACTGCACCGCCCATCCCAGGACGCCTCCCAGCAGCGCGCCCAGGACGGCGCCGAACACCGCCACTACCACCGCCTCCCAGCGGACCATGCGGCTTACCTGGCGGCGGACCATTCCTACGGCCCGCAATAGTCCGATCTCTCGGATTCGTTCGGTTATGGATAGCGCCAGCGTGTTCGTGATCCCCAGAATGACGATGACGATGGCCAGGGCCAGAAGCCCATTGAAAACCGCCACCAGTTGACCGATCTGGTTCTCGAAGTCGGCAGCCAACTCGCTCTTGGTCTGGATCTGGATCAGCGGATAGTCGGCCGCCATATCCTGCACACGTTGCTGGGTTTCATCAAGATCTGCTCCCTCGTCCACCGCCTCTCTGATAAAGCCCAACAGTTCGTCAGAGGCCCGAGAGTCGAGATTGCCGGTGGGCTCATTGGCGCAAACGATGATGGGACGCGAGATCAGCGCCCGAGCCACGGCCACCCGTTGCTGCTGTCCACCGGAGAGTTGGGTGGGAAGGTGGGTGAGGCGGTCGTCGAGGCCCAGCGTCTGCACAATCTGGTTGAACCAATCCCGCTCCACGCCTTCTCGGGCGATGGAGAGCGGCAGCAGGATGTTCTCCTCGGCGTCGAGGGTGGGGATCAGGTTGAAGGTTTGGAACACAAAACCCACCTTTTCTCTTCGCAGGAGGGTCAGGTCCCGGTCTTTTAGGGTGGAGAGCGCGATCCCGTCGATAAACACCTCGCCGCCTTCCAGCGTGTCCAATCCGGCCAAAGTGTGAAGAAGAGTCGATTTTCCCGAGCCGGAAGGTCCCATAATGGCGGTGAACTGGCCCCGTTCTATCTGAAGCGAGACCCCCCTGAGCGCTCTGACCTCAGTCTCTCCCTCTCCATATATCTTGACGCCATCCACCATTGCAACGGCGGGCTCGCCGTGTTGGTTTGATGACATGATAGGTATCACAGTTACTTAATTTCCTTCGGTCACCGGACTGTTTGGTTGGGTGTTCATGCCACTTGTCGGTGGCGGTACTTTACGGGGCTTGGTGGTTGTTGTAGGAGTGTCTCCTTTCGGGGTTGTGCCAGCCTTCGATGTATTTGAAGATGCCCAGGGACAGTTGCTGGCGGGTTTCCCATCGGTGCCGGTCCAACAGTTTCCGTTTGGAAAGTGGCGAAGAACGACTCGACCACGGCGTTGTCCAGGGCATCTCTGACGCTGCCCATTGATTTGAGGATCCCGGCCCGGTGGAGTTTCTTCTCGAACCCAAGTCGAGTGCCGGGGTTGGAGTGATGCACCAGGCCCGACCGGTTCGGGTCGCCGGCGCTACTTGGCTATGTCAAACGCGTCACAGACGCTACGGGTGGTCTGCAGGCGTATCGGTTGTTTCCCCGGGCGCGTTGCCCTCGGTCTCATCCCTAGGGGTCTTCTTGCTCTGCATCGTTGTGAACAAGGGACTCATCAGTGCCGCGCCGACCAGGATCACCGCCGCGGGGAGCAACCAGTGGGGGGTGCCGATGAGCCATCCTCGTGCGGGGAAGGCGATCGAGGCGGCGAGCAGGATCAGGACGATTCCGAACACCAGCGAGAAGACACTGAATGGATGGCGCTTCATCGCTCCTCCTCCACGGTCACGCTCCCCTCGCCGAGACGGATGTCCAGCGTAAGCCGGGGGGCGCCTGAAATCTGAGTTGAATGTGTTGCATTCAGATTGGACCCGTCCCACACTTCGTCGAACAGGGTGAGGCGCCCACGGTCCACCCGGATGGTGATCCGCAGGCCCAGATCCTCCGGAACGGTCACCCATACTTCGCCCCGGCCCACGTCGACACTTACACTCCTGTCTTCCTCAAGGACCAGTCCCCCGAGATCCAGGCGCAGCGAGCCATTGGCCAGCGTGTACGCGCCTTGAAGATCCGGTTCCGGTGGGGGAGCCAGTAGCGGTGGGGGAGCCGGCCACGAGTTCACTACGACTTGGCCTATGCCGACATCTGCATCGAGTACCAGCGTGCCCGCTAACCCCTCCAAGCGAAGATCGGCCTCGACGCCGATTCCGCCGCGGTCCTGGTCGCCCACCTGCAAAGCTCCCAAACCCACCTGGCCGCTCACGTCGGCAGCCACACCCTCCGGGAGCCGGACGAGAACCTCACCGATCCCTACCTGTGTCTCCAGCTGCACCGTCCGTCCTGCGAAGTAGACATCCCTGAGGTCGATGATCAGCCCGCCCACACCCAGCCGATATTCTTCGCGTATATCCTCTACCGACCCCAGTCGATGGTGGATTTGCCCGACCGATATGGAATCCGCCCCTCCCTCCAGCCGTGAGAGGACCAGGATCGGTATCAGGACGACACCGAGAACGACCAGACCTCCCGGTCGACCGAACCAGGCGCCGACCACCACACCGAGGCCGATCACGCCGACGACCAGGGCCACGTAATGGTGGAAGTCGGGATGGAAACCCGGAATGACCGTATCGCACAAGCCGAGAACGCCCAACGCCATCACGGCGACTCCTGCACATACCCTGCCGAGGTACGATCGTGCCGGCCGCGGTACAGGAGCCGCCACTGCCGCCGGAACCGGAGGAACGGTCGCCGCCGCGGCCGCTCCTTCTGGCGATACCTCCCGATCGGTCGACTGGCGTGTCGTGGGTTGGCGGTCTCCACGGCTGAGATCTCCGCGGTAGAGCATTACCCCGATGCCGATCAACACCACTGCGAATGCCAGGTCCCCCCTGATGAGCCCTGTCTCGCTGACCAGGATGATGACTGCGATACCGACGAGAATCACGCCGACCCACCGTCGGGCCTGGCCGGTACCCAACCAGCCCTGCACGATCGCATCGGTCTCGCCCTCACGCGGGATCAGCAGCCAGCCCGCCACGTACAGGAGGGCGCCCAGCCCTCCGGCGAAGCAGAGCACGGCGAAGACGATCCGGATTATCCAGACGGGCACTTCGAAGTGGAGGCCCAGACCGGCCGCTACCCCGGCTAGCCAGCGGCCCTCGTCAGGCCGGTGAAGTGACGTGGTTCTGTTGCTCATGCCTTAAACTATGGGGCCCCCGAGGTGGCTTGCCTATGGGGTATCACCCTGGTTTCTATGGGGTATCACCCTGATTGATCCCTGAGTGAAGGGCTGGTACGGGTATGTCACCGGTTGTTGGCGCCTACCCTGCAGTGAGACAATGTCCGGAATGGAGACCACAGGATCCTCCCTCTTGCAGCGCATCGGTGGCATGATCTCACGACGCCAGGAGGGCCGCGTGATCGCCGGTGTGGCGGGCGGGATCGCCGACCGCCTCGGCGTCGTGGACCTGTACGTTCGTGCCGGATTCCTGGTTCTGGCACTTATATGGGGCATCGGGGTGATCGTCTACTTGGTGCTGTGGGCGGTCACTCTGGACCGTACCCACGACTCGCAACCCGAGTTGCACCACAGCGAGCAACGGAAAGCTGGGTACCTTCTGATGTTCGCGGGCGGTCTGCTGGTCCTTCGCGCGATCGGGGTCTGGAGCAGCGATCAACTGGTGTGGCCCGGAGCAGCGGTGATTCTGGGCGTGGCGTTCCTGATGGACCGGCGTGACATCGATCCCCGCTCAGCGATCCTGGCGCTCTTCGACCCGAACAGCGGCAGGTTCCGGAGCCGCGCCGTCATCGGAATCCTGCTCCTCGTGGTCGGACTGTCGATCCTGGGCGCCGCGGCCATCCCCGCGGTTGAGACGGTGCTGCTGGCCGTGGTGGTGACGGGAGTGGGGATGGCGGTGCTGTTTGGACCATGGGTGTGGAGGCTGGTCGCCGATCTTGGTGCGGAACGGAGCAGGAGGATCCGCGAGGAGGAGCGGGCCGACATGGCCGCCCACCTGCACGACTCGGTCCTGCAGACACTGGCCTTGATCCAGCGGACGGAGGACGCTAGGCGGGTGGTAACCCTGGCTCGGGTCCAGGAGCGAGAGTTGCGCCGCTGGTTGTATCACTCGTCCCCTACCGACGGCCAAGAGCTGCTGTCCCGCGCGCTGCAGAAGGAGGCGGACCGCATCGAGAACACCTTCGATGTGCCCGTGGAACTGGTAACGGTCGGTGACCGGCCGGTCGATGACCATGTCCGTGCGATGGTGGCGGCGGCGGGAGAAGCTCTTACCAACGCCGCCCGACATTCGGGCGCCGATCAGATATCGGTCTACTCCGAGGTGACCGAGGGTTCAGCCGATGTCTGGGTGTCGGATCTGGGCAGGGGCTTCGACATCCGCCAAATAGCCCCGGACCGACGGGGCATATCCGAGTCGATAGTCGGCCGGATGCAGAGCCATGGCGGGACCGCCGTTGTCGCTTCGGTACCCGGAGAAGGGACCGAAGTACACCTCCAACTGACTGGAGAGCCGCAATGATCAAGGTGTTCGTGGTCGATGACCACCGATTGTTCCTCTCCGGGGTGAGGGCCGAACTGACAGGCCGGGACGGCATGACCCTGAGCGGCACAGCCCGAGACGTCGACGAGGCCATCGAGGCGCTCCGGCGTGACCCCCCGGATGTGGCCCTCGTGGATGTGCACATGCCGGGAGGAGGGGGACTCGCCGTGGTGGAGAACGTCCGGGAGACCAACCCCGACGTGAAGTTCCTGGCCCTGTCCGTCTCGGACGCGGCCGAGGACGTGATCGCCATGATCCGGGCCGGAGCCAGGGGGTACGTCACCAAGTCCATCGGACCCGACGAACTGGCCGACGCGATACGGAGGGTGAACGAGGGCGATGTGGTCTTCTCCCCCATGCTGGCCGGTTTCGTGCTGGACAGGTTCGCGGCGAATGTCCCCCCACCGTCCGATCCGGAACTCGACCGGCTCACCTCCCGGGAGAAGGAGGTGTTGCGGCTCATCGCCCGCGGCTATCCGTACAAGCAGGTAGCCAAGCGACTGTTCATCAGTGTCAAGACGGTGGAGTCCCACGTCTCGGCGGTGTTGCGGAAGCTGCAGCTGTCGAGCAGGTACGAACTGGCCCACTGGGCGAGCAACCGCCGCATCGTCTGACCGGCCCGGCTACCGGCTAACCGAGCATCTCCCCGCGACCGCTCCCGTGACGGAATCGTTGGTGACGAGGCCCATCACCGACCGGACCACGTTCTCCACAGGTACGAGAGGCACCCCACCGGCCCGGATCCCCTCGGCCCGATCGGGCGTCACGTATCGTCCGGAATGTCACTCTACGAAGGCACCGCCCTGGGGACGGTCAACCACCACCCGTTGTCAGCTTTCTCCCATGCTTCGCTTCACGGATTCGGACGCCAACCCACTCGCCAGGTCCGTAAGCCACGTCCGGTAGCCTTCCTTTTCCAGCATCATACGCGCCTTGTTCTGGTCGATCGAGTTCCGCTTGGCCCGAAGGAAGTCGTCCACCTTCAACCCCGGTATCTCCTCCGCCGCTTCGATGAGACGGCTGGCGCCTTCGATAAGGCGGAACGAACCGTATATCGCCTTCTCATCGAGGCTGACACGGGCGGAGGTGATCAGGTAGAGGATGAAGTCGAAGAGGGGATCGTCGTGCTTGGCTTCGCTCACCGTTTGTCGCTCCAGTTCTGCCCGTAGAGGTCGTGGTGGACGGTGGGGTGGAAACCCTTGACGGGCTTGGGGTGATTCGCTACGGGAATCCCGATCGCCATCAGGACTTCCGGCCTTATGTGGTCCGGAAGTCCAAAGATGGCTTGGACCACCTCCTCTGTCCAACTCGTGACTTTGCATACACCGATCCCGAGTGTGGGAGCGGCAATAGTAATGTAGCCGGCCGCGGCGCCGGCGTCGAGCCGTGTGACGACCTCAACTCCTCGGGGCCCCATGACTTCCGCAGCCTTCTCGAGGTCGCTGCAGATAGCGATGATTGCGGGTGCGTTGTTCACGAAACCTGGACAGGCATGCCGCACCGTCCGTACCAGCCGCGGGTCGGTGACGACGATAAGATGCCGGATACCCGGGCGGGCTACCTGAGCTCGGCTGGCCGCGTAGACAAGTCGATCGAGGACATCGGCGCCCGGAGGCTCGGAAGTGAAGACGCGGTGCATCCGGCGAAGACGCATAGCTTCGAACACGGTTTCTGCCATGCTGCCACTCGTATCGGGTACGCTATCGGTCACCGGGCACCATGCTACAGCCACCGAACGTCAACCTACGACCTTCGTGGTTATGAGCCCGACGAGCTGACCACCCTGCTCCATCTCCCCGTCGTTTGCACCGCGTATTCTCTCGACGGCGCTGGTGTGAGTCAGATTAGCGACGGCAGCAGAGACGACCTTCTACCAGGTTGGTCGGCCGATGGCACACAGATTCCTGTTTTTGAGTACCGGGGGTCCTGGACAGGGGGCGCCTCAAACTGTTCGTGATGAACTCGGTCGTCTTCAACACTCACTTACGGATCTGGTCTTTTCAATGATGCCCCGGTTGGGCATTGGGTGGACAAGGAGATCGGATGGGCAGTGACCAATGGCATTATCAAAGGCGTCAACGAGAACATTTTCGATCTGAGGGGGACTGTAAGCAGCGCGGAGATCGTCACTTTGCTGTATGGTGCTGTCAACGTCGTTCAGCCTGTTACTGAAGTTTCGTGGGCAACAGGATCGGATGTGTTTGATGATGTTCCCGAGGGGCATGAGGCTGACATAGCGATAGGTTGGGCCTTCAACAGTGGCGTCACTTCCGGAGTGGGCGAAAATCGGGTCGATCCTGATGGCACAGTGACCCGCGCGCAGATTATCGCGCTTGTCGAACATAAGGGGCATGGCCGCCCAGAGTCGGCGGTTCTACTCCGTCCGCGCCCCACCCTTTTTCCTTATCCGCCGCTATGTGCATCGTCGGCTTTCTCGCTAATAGTGCGGTGGGGCGCGGTACCCTTCCTATCGGATGTCTGAACGCTCCGTCGCCGCGACGCTGGAAGAGCTTTCCGCCTCTATACCCTGGGATCAGGCGGCTGATTGGGATGTGAGCGGATTGACGCTGGGCGATCCCGATCAGTTGGTCAGGACAGCCGGGGTATGCCATGAGGTAACCGCCGAGGTGGTGGCTGCCTTGGGGAAGGAGCCGGTGGATCTCTTGGTTACCTACCATCCGCTCCTTTTCCGTCCGGTCCGCACTCTTTTCGCCGGGCGGGGGCCCGAGGGGCTGGCCTTCCGGTTGATCAGGATGGGAGTGGCCCTGGCGGTTGCCCACACCGCCTTCGATATCTGTCCGGGGGGCGCCGCCGACTCGCTGGCCGCCGCGCTGGGTCTGGAGGAAGTGAGGGGCTTTGGAGCCATGGAGACTTCTCCCCGGATCAAGGTGGTCACTTTCGTGCCTGCCCCATCCACCGAGGAGGTGGCCGGGGCGTTGGCCGCAGCCGGCGCCGGACAGATCGGGCGGTATCGCGGCTGCAGCTATCGAAGCGAGGGAGTGGGCGCCTTTCTGCCCGAGAAGGGCGCTGACCCCGTGGTTGGCGCGGTGGGTGAGGAGAACCGGGTGCCCGAAGTGCGTTTGGAGATGATCGCCCCCGCCTCCCGGAAGGATGCCCTGGCCGCGGCGTTGGCGACGGCCCATCCCTATGAGGAGCCGGCCTTCGACTTCTACCCGGTGTCAGCCAACCTTCCCCTCCTGGGACGGGTGGGAACTCCGGCGGCGCCGATTTCGGGTGTGGAGTTCTGTGGCCGGGTGTCCGAAGTATTGGGAGTGGAAGCCGTGCGTTGTCAGGGCGTGGATGAGGGGCTTGTGGCTAGGGTTGCGGTCCTTCCCGGATCGGGAGGTTCGTTCCTGGCGGCAGGCGCGGCGGCGGGCGCCGACCTGATTGTCACCGGAGATGTCTCCCATCACCAGATGGCGGAGGCATCCCACCTGGGAGTGGGAGTGATAGATCCGGGACACGCCCCCACCGAGGCGCCGGGGGTGGCGAGGCTGGCGGAACTGGTGGCGGCGGCGGCGCCGTCCACCTTGGATCTGACCGGGCTGCGTCCCGGTCCCCAGATCAGGTTGGCCAGGTCTCCGAGATGAACCCCATGTACGACTTGGTGGCCCTACAGTCGATTGATCTGGAGATCGATCGCTTGGAGAGACGGAAAGTCACCCTTCCCGAATTGGAGGAATATCGCCGGATGCGTGAACGGCGGATGGCGGTCGAGTCCGAACACAGTGAGATCTCCGAGCAAGCCCGGTCGATTGATCTGGAGTTCGATCGGGCCAACGGTGAGTTGCAGATCATGGAGCAGCGGCTGGAAATAGCGGAAAAGCGGCTGTTCGGCGGGGGGATGAGCGCCAAGGAGACCGAGAATCGTCGGCTGGAAGTGGAGTCGCTGCGCGCCCGGATCGGTGAGCAGGAATCCAACGCTTTGGACTTGATGGAGCGGCGGGAAGACCTGGCCTCCCGGCTGGGAGAACTGTCGGCCGAACTGGAAGAGGCATCGGCCTCGGAGGGAAATCTGGGTGGAGTGGTTCGGGCGATCTGGGGGGAGATCGACGCCGAACTGGGGACTATGCGGTCGGATCGGGCTGGGGTTGTCGCTCCGGTTCCCTCCGAGGTCATGGAGATATACGAGAGGCTGCGTCGGGACAAGGGAGGAGTGGCGGCCGGCCGGCTGGAGGGGGGGACTTGTGGTGGTTGCAATCTGGCTCTTTCGGAGTCCGAGCGCCAGGAAGCGGCGGAAAGCAGCCCGGCCCGGTGTCCCCATTGTCGAAGAATCCTGGTTTTTTGACGGTCCGTGGACGATCTGTTTTTGCTCTACACCGACGGCGCCGCCCGCGGCAACCCCGGTCCGGCGGCGGTCGGGGCGGTGTTGTACCGGGGATCCCCGGCGTCTGGCAACGTGGTGGCCGAACTGAGCCGCGCCATCGGGCGCCGCACCAACAACGTCGCCGAGTATCAGGCGGTGTTGGACGGGCTGGAAATGGCCGCCGGCTATCGGCCCGCCCGGTTGACGCTTCGCTCCGATTCCCAGTTGTTGGTTCGCCAACTGTTGGGGCGCTATCGGGTCCGCTCCCCGGTGTTGCGGCCTCTCCACCAAGAGGCGCGCCGGCTTCTGGACGGCTTTTCGCAAGTATGGATCGAACACGTTCCCCGAGAGGAGAACCGCCGCGCTGACCAGTTGGCCAACCGGGCCCTGGACTCGTGATCCTTTGGCATCTCGCCGCGGCCCTATTCGGGTTCCGGTGGGTGTTTCGTGACCCGGAGGCGGATCTGAGATGGCTGATGGCCGGGGCGTTGGCGCCGGACATATTGGATGTGCCGATCGGCGTCTTGGTCTTTTCCTCTTCTGAGACTTTCGCGCACAGCCTCTCCGCGGCGATGGTGGTGGGAATAGTGGTCCTCTTGGCCACCCATCGTTCCGGCCGGATGCGGCGCAACCTGATGGTGATGATGGCGGGCTGGCTGATCCACCTGCTGGCGGACGGGGTTTGGCTGGAGCCGCGGGTACTGTGGTGGCCCTTCGGAGGTTGGTCGTTTCCTGCCGAGGCCGCTCCGTTCTGGCCGGGGGCGTGGGAGCGGGCCGGGTCCGATCTGTGGCGATGGCTGGCCGAGGGGATCGGGCTCTTGTACCTGGGGGGTCTGTGGCGAAGGGCGGGCCTTGGCTCTCGGGAGGTGCGCCGCCGTTTTCTGGTCACCGGGAAGCTGTCGTGAGCGGCCTTCGGTTCCCGGGGCGACGCATCGGGGTACTGGTTGTGGTTATTCTGGCTCTGGGAATGGGACTGGCCGCGTGTGGGGACGACCTCGCTCCCGAATCCGACCCGGGCACAGCCTCCCCACCTCCGCCGCCCTCCGGCTATGCCCAGCCGGTCGAGACCGTCTCGGCCCTTCTGTCCGCGCTGGGCGCTGATCGATGGGAGGAGGCGGCCAGGCTGACCGTGGAGGGGCAGATGGCCTTGATGGCGCTGGCCGAGGGGGCCGACCTGGAAACCGTCTCCGAATATCTGCAGGTCGGAGATATCGGGGTGGGAGTCAACTTTTGGGCGGGTTTCATCCAGGTCTCCGATCAGTTTCTGTCGAGCCCGACGGACGATCTCCAGGTGGTCTCCGAGCACCACTATCAGGCGGGTGGGGTCTTGTTCGCCGACTTCGGGCTGGCCGGCCCTTCGACGCCGGAGGGCCGCGTCTTCAAGCTGACGGTCGCCCAGGACAAGGATCAGCTGTGGAGGGTGGATGTGATCGCCACTTTCGTGGACGTTCTGGCCTACCGCCTGTCGGAGACGGCGGAGATAACCCGGGCCACCCGCACCGAGGATGCGGCGGTGGTCTCTGCCGAACTGATGCGCCACATCCCCTCTTTGGAGGCGGTGCTCACCGATCCCGACTTGACTCCCGAGCTGCGCCAGGGTGTGTTCTCCGCCCTGTCCGCCATCCGATAACGCCGGGCCCCGGGTCCTCTACCAGAGGGGCCAGGGAAGGGCGGAGCGGTCGGCGGGAGGGTGGGGGTGGATCGGTTCGGCCAGCAGGCGTTCGGTTCGGCGCAGGAGGGCGTCGGCGTCCGACGGGGTGAGCAGTTCGGCCATCCGGAACGCCATCTTTCCACCGAGGGCTTCCCGCAGTCGGGCCACCGCTTCCACGAAAGGATCGGGAATCGGCTGCCCGGCGAAGCCCCACAGCACGGTACGGAGCTTTTGGTGGGAGTGGAAGGTGAGTCCGTGGTCGATGGCGAAGAGGCGCCCGCTTTCGGACTCCACCAGCAGGTGGCCGAGTTTCCGATCGGCGTTGTTGGCTACCAGGTCGAAGACGGCCACCGGCCACAGCCGGGGATCGAGGCTGCCCTCGAACCACTGGCGATGGTCGAAGTCGGGATCCGGATCGAGATAGCGCTGCGCCGCCCCTGGCCCGAGTGGGCCGGCGGCCTCGACCGTTTCGGGCACCAGATCGAGTTCCATCCAGTTGCTCACCTCATAGGCCATGATCTCCCGGTTGGCCAGGGAATCGGGCGGGAAGTCCCACAGATGGCGCACTCCGGCCGCCGGTTTGTACACCCAAAGGTCGCCGTCGGGGTCCCGTCCGAGGAATGTGGCGTTGGAGGCGGAGGTGAACCGGCCCACCAGATCGCTGATGATCAACTGGGCGGTTTGGCGATCAGTTGCGGGCGGGACACTCATGGCCATCGGGACTCTTCGGCAGTCGGCACCAGGGGCAGATGGGCCGCCCGGCTCTGACCAGCTTGCGTGCTGTCACCGCCATGGCCCGGAACTGCTCCGGCGAGACCATAAACATCAGGCCTTGGTCGTCTCGGTCCGATTCGAAAGAGATGTTCATCAAGCCCGAGGGTCGAATGCCGACATTGATGGTTCCCACTCGGAAGTCTTCGTTGCCGGCGGGATCGGCTATATCCAGGTCGGAAGAGAGGATCGCCTCCACCGCCGCGTTGTCCACTTCCACTCCCGAGCGCTGCAGGCTTCGCCATCCCTGGGAGGCCAGGGCTTCCACCTGTTGCTTTTCGGCCAAGAGGGAATGGCGCTCGCCGTCGGCCACCACCTGGAAGTAGAAGCGACGCCGGCCGGGAGGGCCGATCGCCCCCACCACGAACCGCTCGGCAGGTCCGAGATTGTTCATTGCCATAGGCCCGGATCCCCGTTGGTGTTGATGGCGGAGACCATCGCAGCGCCTTTCTTGGAAATGTCCAACACCGAGACCGAGGTGGGAGAAACGGTGAGTCTGGATAAGAAATCGAGTGGCTGTCCCAGATAAAACCCCAACACCAAACGGATGATATCGGCATGGGTGATTACTGCTATCGCTCCGTCGGGATGACGGCCGACCAGATCTTCGCAGATGCTGACTCCCCGCAACTGTGCCTCCGCCAGTGACTCTCCGCCGGGAAAACGCATCCGGGAGGGTTGGCGCAGGACCGTTTTCCACTCCGCCAGCTTGTAGAGCTTCGCCAGTTTCTGTCCGGTCCACTCCCCATAGTCCACTTCTATCAGTTGCTCTTCGGTGATGGGCAGCAGCCCGTGGGGCTCTGCGAGCCGCGCGGCGGTCTCGATGGTGCGCTCGGTCGGCGAGCAGTAGACCGCCTGGATCTCGACTGTGCCGAGCCTTTGGGCGAGATGTCGGGCGGCGGCCAGCCCCTCCTCGGTGAGGTGGTGGCCCGGCTCTCTGCCGTACAGGACCTTTCCGGTGGTGGCCACCGGAGCATGACGTACTAAGAGCAGACGGGTCACAGACCCAAGGCTACCCGGCTGAAGAAGGGCGGGGGGCAGAGGTTGCCGCTTCGGGCTTTTGGATCGGATCGTTATGTTTGTGGGCCTATGAAAGAGATGCGCGAACTCGAGCAGTGGGCCGAGATACTCTTTGAGTCCTATCGGACCGGGACGGCGATCGAGCCGGTGAGCGATGCGGACCCATCCCTCGAGGTGGCGGATGCTCATCAGATCCAGAAGATGTTCGCGGAGAAACTCATTTCCTGGTTGGGCGGCCGGGTGATCGGCTACAAGCTGGGATTGACTTCCGAGCCCATGCAAAAGCTGTTGGGGGTGGACACTCCCGACTTCGGGCCGGTGATCTCCACCATGACCCACAACTCGGGCGAGCGGGTGGAACTCGGGACGGCGATCGCTCCCAAGGCCGAGGCCGAGATCACCCTGATGATGGGGGAGACCCTGCGCGGCCCGGGGGTTACCGCTCTGGCCGCGGCCCGGGCGGTGGAGGGGGCGGTGGCCTCCATCGAGGTGGTCGACTCGCGGGTGGCGGACTGGCGGATCAAGCTGGTGGACACCATCGCCGATTTGGGTTCTTCCCGAGCCGCGGTGTTGGGTGATCGGGTGGTTCCGGTGGACTTCGATCTGCGATTGTGCGGCATGGCCGTCTACCACAACGGTGAGCTGGCCGGAACCGGAGCGGGAGCGGCGTGCATGGGGAGCCCCTTCAACGCCCTGGCCTGGCTTGCCAACGAGTTGGCGCTGTACGACGAAGAGTTGCCGGCGGGATGTTTCGTTCTGACCGGCGCTCTCCATGCCGCTTTTCCGGTGAAGCCCGGGGACACGGTGTGGGCGGCCTTCGACCGGCTGGGGTCGGTCTCGGTAAGCTTCGACTGATCCGCCGCTACGGGAGACACTTTGATGCAGGTAGAGATCACCATCATCAACCCGGCGGGCCTCCATGCCCGGCCGGCCGCCGAGTTCGTAAAACGCGCCAAGGTGTCCTCCTCGGAGATCACCGTCACCTCGGGGGAGAAGACCGTGGACGCCAAGAGCATGCTGGGAATCCTCAAGCTGGGCGCCACCCAGGGAACCACCATCTCCGTTACAGTGGACGGCGACGACGCCGACCAGGTCATCGCGGATTTCACTGCCCTGCTTTCTGTGGGGGGCTGAGGGTTCTTCCACCGATAACTGCAACGACCCACCACCTTGAACCGCTTGCCTGCACCGGTTCCCAAACTGCGAGAGACGTAATCCGCCTGCCCCTGGGGTTTTTCTCATCAATCCCCGCCCGTGCCTGTCTGTCTCTGCACGGCTGGGATCGATGCAGACCTGTCCGGCCCTGATAGGAAACAGCCATGGACCGAAACATGGGAGTAAAGAGGCGTCATCGCCAGGCAGTGGCGCTGATGGCAGGCGCGGTGATGTTTTTTTCCACCAATGCTCTCTTTATCAAGCTGACCCTGGGAGACGATGATCCTTTCCTGTACAACGCCGGGATTTGGGTGGGAATGTCGCTGGGACTGGGAGGTGCGTCGTTGCTGTTCTACCGTCCGGCCTTTGCTGATCCCGCCGCTCGAAGGGTGCTTTACCGACGGGTGGTGGGTTTGAAGACCGATGGTGTGCGAAGATGGGATTTGATAGGATTGCTGTGGCTGGGGGTGGTTGGGAGGTTCGCGGTCGCGTTCTTCGCATGGGCCACCCAATATGTGGAGGCTGCTACGGTCTCGGTGTTGCATTACACATGGCCCGTCATCTTCATCCTGGGGCTTTCCAGATGGGACCGCTCCAACCGGAGAAGGTACCGGAGGATCACCACCTTTTCATGGACGGGATTGGCTCTCTGCTTTGCCGGAATGGCCGCGGTCGTGACAGGGACCCTCGGTTTCGACCTCACCGAAGCGGGGCTGGTGGGGAGGGTGTTCGGGATGGTCCTGGCGGTCATATCGGCCGTTCTCTTGGCCACCAACACTGCTGTGGGCTATCCCATGGGTGATAGTCTCGCCTCCGAAATCACCGAGAAAACCGACGCCCGCTTGGACGAGCACCGGTTGGAGTTCTGCTGTTTGTTGTTCGTTGGCTGCGTCTCGGGACTGTTAGCGATTATCCCGAGCCTCATGATCGGATGGGGTGCAGGTGGGCACATCACCCTGGCATCGTTCGGTTGGGCAGTGGCTGTCGGGGTTAGTTTCGTTCCGGGAGGGGTGCTTGCCCGAAAGGCGGTTCTGATCACTCCCGACCTGGCGGTGAATGCCCTCATCTACGCATCGCCGGTGGTGGGCCTGGTGTGGCTGGGGTTGTTCACCGACATCATCGTTGCGCGGTTGGATCTGCTGATAGCAGGCAGCGTGATGGTGGCAGTGGCGAACGTATTGCTGAACAGGCCAAGCGCAGGCGCAGGTCAGGAGCCTTGACGCCTGAATCCACCGCGCCCTCCAAATCCGAGCACGTTTGCTTGACCCCCCGATACAGGTTGTAGGAATAGCGCCTGGTGTGGTCCGATGGCGAAGCGGGTTCCTATGGTTCTCGGGATGTGGACCCCACCGACACCACCCCAGCAATCCAGGGGTGGATACCTCCCTTTGATAGAATCGACAGGCAGATGTTTCTGCTGGCGAGGGTCCCTCTAACTGCGAACTCTCGCTCCGGAGGTGGTTGGCGCCTGCCCTCAAGGGGCCCGAGCCGCCTTGGACGAACCATTGACCCGGCCTCGTGCTCCCGGTTTCCCACCACTAACGGCACCCTCCCCATTCTTTCAATGGAGAACCGCCGGAGGGTAGGAGACCGGCTCCGGCCTGATCGTGGGCAGCGGCGGACGTAAGCGTGGAAGTGAGAGGGCGTCATCGCCAGGCAGTGGCGCTAATGGCAGCCGGGGTGATGTTTTTCTCCACCAATGGTCTCTTCGTGGAACTGACATTCGGAGACAATCATCCTTTCTTATTCAACACGGGGGTGTGGGTGGGAACAACCCTGGGGCTGGGGTGTGTGTTGTTTCTGTTTCACCGTCCGGTCTTCGCTGATCCCGTCAGTCGAAGGGTGCTCTTTCGGCGGGCGGCGGGTTTGAAAACCGACGGTGTTCGCAGATGGGACCTGTTGGCAATGCTGTGGTTGATGGTGATCGGGCGGTTCGCGTTCGCGTTCTTCGGATGGGCGATCCATTATGTGGACACCGCTACGGTCTCAATCCTGCACTACACATGGCCCGTCTTGTTTGTCCTGGGCCTTTCAAGATGGGACCGGGCCAACCGGGGAAGGTACCGAAGGGTTAACGCCTTCTCGTGGACAGGGTTGGGTTTGGCGTTCGTTGGAATGGCGGCGGTAGTAACCGGAACCCTCGGTTTCGACGCCGCCGGGGAGGTGCTGCTGGGAAGCGTATTCGGGATGATCCTGGCGGTCATATCCGCCTTTCTCCAGGCCGGCGTCGGAGCTATTGGCTATCCCTTTGCCGATGGTGTCGCTTCAGAAATCACCCACAAGACCGCCGCGTGCCTGGACAGGGACAACTTGGAGTTCGGCTGTCTGTTGTTCGGCTACGGCGTTTCGGGACTGATAGCAATCGTTCCGAACGCCATAATCGGGTTGATGACAGGAGGGCGAATCTCTCTGGAGTCGTTCGGTTGGGCGGTGGCTGTCGGGGTTAGTTTCGTTCCCGGGGCGGTTCTTGCCCGAAAGGCAGTTCTGATCACACCTGATCTGGCTGTGAGTGCCCTGATCTACGCATCGCCGGTGGTGGGCCTGGTGTGGCTGGGGTTGTTCACCGACATCGCCGTTGCGCGGCTTGATCTCCTGGTAGCGGGAGCACTCACCGTAGCAGCAGCGAACGTGCTGCTGAACAGACCCGATCGGGTACCTAAAAACGGCTGAAACCGCCCGACGCCCCCCGTTGAGGGCAACCAGTCACGTCAGGAGACAGCCCAACCGCTCGGGAGACATCGACCAGACTCAACTGTGGTCTATGGCGAAGCGTCTCCACCGGTTCCGGGATCTTGACCATTCCACCTCGACCCCGCGGACTATGGCGTGACGAGGTCCCCGCTCGAGCCCTTCGGCCATTTGTTCCAATCCTGCTCGCCTTCCCTCGGCCACCACCAGCACCGTCCCGTCCGGTTGGTTGGAGACTCGTCCCACCAGTTCCAGATCTCGGGCGAGTTTGAACACCCACCAGCGGAATCCCACCCCCTGCACCCGTCCCCGGATAACCGCCCGCAGGTAGGCCCGATCAGAGAGCTCCCTCACATCCCGCTCAGAAGTTCTCGCGCCTCGGGCGCATCGACGGCCTCCAGGCACCGAGCCGCCACCCGCCGACAGTCCTCCAATCTCAGGGAACGAACCTTTTCCTTGATGGTGGGAACCGACGGAATGGCGACCGAGAGTTCGGTGACGCCCAACCCGATCAGCACTGGCACCGCCAAGGGATCCCCGGCCATGGCCCCGCACACCCCAACCCAGTTGCCATGGGCCTCCCCGGCCCTGACCGTCTCGGCGATGAGACGGAGCACGGCCGGATGGAAGGGATCGGCCAGGTAAGCCACCTCCCGGTTGGTGCGATCCACCGCCAACGTGTACTGAGTGAGATCGTTGGTGCCTATCGAGAAGAAGTCGATGTGGGGCGCCAGTCGGGAGGCGATCAAGGCTGCCGAGGGAACCTCAATCATGATGCCCACCTGATAGTCGGTGGAGTGCTCAAGGCCGTCGGCGGCCAATGACCGTTCGGCCTCATTCAGGGCCGCTCTGAATGCCGCTAGTTCGACTCTTCCCGAAACCATGGGCGCCATGATCCCCAGCCGTCCAGCGCTCCCCGCTCGGAGCAGAGCCCGCAACTGGGCCTGCATCATCTCCGGACGGGCCAGTGTCAATCGGATGCCTCGCAGACCCAGGAAGGGATTGAGCTCTTCTCCGATCTCGATTCCGGGAACCTGCTTGTCTCCCCCCACATCCAGGGTGCGCACCACAACGAGATCCTCCCCGAAAGCCGACAGCACCGATCGGTACGCCTCGTACTGTTCCTGCTCGGAGATGGGGCGGGTTCGGTCGAGAAACAAGAACTCGGTCCGGAACAGCCCTACTCCCTCGGCGCCCAGTGCCACCGCCCGGGAGGCGTCTTCCTCCGAGCCGATGTTGGCGGCGACCTCTATTCGTGTGCCGTCCCGGGTGACGGCCGGCTCATGGGCCCGTTGGTCGGCTCCCTCCCTGGCCCGGCGCCGCTCTTCCTGTTGACTTCGGAGACGGTCGATCACCTCCGGGGAGGGATCGATGTAAACCTCTCCGGTCTCTCCGTTGAAGGCCAGCGGGGTTCCCGGTTCAAGAGCCGGTAGGTCGACTCCCACCACCGCCGGCAGCCCCATGCCGCGTGCGAACACCGCGATATGAGAGGTAGCGCTTCCCTCCACCGTGCACAGCCCGAGAGCCATTCCCGGGGGGATGGTGGCCGTCTCGGAGGGGAAAAAGTCAGAAGCCACCAGCACTGAGGGGACCGTCAGGTGATCCCAGGTCTCGAGGGGAAGCCCCAGAATCGATTTCAGCAACTGCGTTCCAACATCGCGGACGTCGGCGGCGCGAGCCGCCAGGTATTCGTCTTCCAGAGCTTCCAGCATCGCCGCCGACTCCTCCGTAACCTGCATGGTGGCCGCCTCGGCGCATAGGGACTCGGTCTCGATGAGCGAGCGGATTTCGCCGGTGAACTCGGGGTCTTCCAACAAGAGAAGGTGCGCTCCCATGACTTCTGCCTCCTCGGATTTTTCGCCGTGGAGTTCTTGGAGTCCCACCAGCCGCTCCCGGACGACCGTCTCGCTGCGGGCCAGTGCCGCAACTTCTGCGTCGGGATTCTCCACCCGGCGGGGAGCGATGTCGGGGAGGCTCGAGGAGTGCAGATAGACGGGGCCGATGGCGATCCCCGGCGAGGCCCCGATCCCGGTCCGTTCCATCATGCCGGCCCCCCGGTCATGGAATCCTGGAGGCGTCGCAGCGACACTATCTCCAAGGATTCGTCCAGTTCCACATCACGGTAGCTGAGGGGTTCCCCGGTCCGAACCGCAGAGGTAACCACCGCCCCCGGCGCCAGTCCCACCGGCAACAGCCCCTCCGACGCCGCCTTCTCAGACTCTTCGATCATTCCGTATACACGGTAGCCGCCCAGGTCGTCGATGGTCTCTCCAGCCACGAGGTTCCGTTTGGCGAAGGCGACGGTTTCGGCGGTGGGCGGGTGGTCGGTGGCCAGGGTGGTCTCGGCCGCCAGCACCGCCCGGACGATGGAGATGGGGGTCTCCAGATTGGCCAGATGGTAGGGACGATAGAGGGCGTAGTAGGGACCCGACCCCATGGAGAGATAGCCGAGGTCGCGGACGAGCTTGGGGTGGTCGGTGGTGAACACCACGAAAACTCCCGGAGCGATTCCCAGACCGTAGTCCACCCGGCCCCTCTCGGAGAGCACCCCGCCGTCGGCGATTGGAATGTAAGTGGAGGCAATCGTCTCGGTGGTCACCGCCGGCCCGTGCATTCCCCGCACATCGGGGACGAATCCGATGCCGTTGGCGAGCGAGGTCATCTCCACCATGGTCTTGGTGCCGTCCACGAACGAGGCGAGCATCTTCGGATTCATCCGCCGCTTCCGCGCTAGCTCCGCCACCGTCTCGGGGGTGGCCGCCCGATCCAGCCGGTTGTTTTTGCCCTTGCCGGCGCTCACCACCTCGAGGCCCAGGCTGGCAGCGAAATCGTAGAGCCCCATGATGGCTCCCGGCTCGTCCCCACCAGACAACGTGTAGACCACCCCGGCTTCTTCCGCCATCCTGCGCAGGGCGTATCCCACCGTGGCGTCGGTCTCAACGTTCATCTGGAGAAGGTGCTTTCCGGCTTCGATGGCATAACGGGCCACCTGGGCGCCCACCTCGGGAATTCCGGTTGCCTCCACCGCGATGTCCACCGGGGGACACCATGCCAGAGAGAGATTGGAACTCGCCACCCGCCATCCGTCGGAGATGGCGGAGACCGCCCGGTCGGGATCATCGGTCTCCACCACCTGAGAAGGGGCCGTCCCCGCCGACACAAGGGCGTCGACTGCCCGCCCGGGAAGGGCGTCCACCACCACGCTTGCCTCTACGCCCGACATCTTTTCGAGCATCACCACCAGCCCCTCTCCCATCTGTCCGGCACCCACCAGACCCACCCGGATCTTGCGACCGGTCCGCTCCAGATCCTCCAGTTGACGATGAAGCATCAAGAGGAGCTATCCCGGAGCGTCTCGAGGAACTGCCTATGGATGGACCCGTTGCTGGCCACTACGAACGGCGTTCGGGTCCCCACCGGCTGACCGGTCTGATCGGTGACCGTCCCCCCTGCTTCCATCACCATCAGCACTCCCGCCCCCATATCCCAGGGAGAGAGGTCTTCTTCCCAATAGCCATCGAGCTTCCCGCACGCCACCATGCACATATCGAGCGACGCGGCTCCCAGCCGCCGGATGCCTTGGACCGCCTCCAGCACCCGCCGGAATCGGGTCTCACAGATCTCGATCCGCTCACTTCGGTTATAGGGAAATCCGGTGACCACCAACGCTTCTCCCAAGTCCTCGGTAGCACTCACCCCGATGGGCGAGCCGTTCCTCCGGGCGCCCTCTCCAGCCACGGCCGTGTACTCGTCTCCGGTGGTTATCTCGATCACCACGCCGACCGAGGGGACGTTGTCGATCCACAGCGCCACCGAAACGCTCATCCAGGGAAACCCGTGGATGAAGTTGGTCGTGCCGTCCAGGGGATCCACCAACCAAACCCGCCCCCCGTGGGGAAGATCTCCCCCTCCTTCTTCCCGCACCACTGCATCATCGGGAGAGGAACGGGATAGCACTTCCAGGATGGCCCGCTCCGAGCGGTGATCGACATCCGTAACCGGGTCGGCGTCTCCTTTGAAAGAGACCCCCACCGCCCTTCCCAACTCTGCCTCGACCATCTCCACCCCCGCCCTCGCCGCCGCCAAAGCCACCGCCAGATCAGAGTTCTCAGATAGCCAGGACAGGGATTCTGTCACACCCCTCGTATTAGTGTTCATCGCCTATGGAGATGCTAACCCCAGAACCAGAGATAGAGTTCCGCCGCCGCTGGTACCAGGCGCATTTGGACCGCTGGGAGCAACTGGGAAAACCATCGGTGGGGCTAAAGAGCGTCACTGCGGAAGCGGCAGCCGAGGGGCGGAGGAATCTGGCCGACTTCCGACAAACTCGTGACTCTCACCGCTTCAGGGTCATGATGCAGGAGTTGTCATCTAATCGGATGAAGGTTTTCGGGTTTCAGGGCATGAAGGCGATCCACCAGCTTGTGAATAACGAGGTTGACACAGAGGGCTTGGTCCGAATTCTTCCTGAGGCGTTGAGCCTGCCCCGGGACGACACGGATGCTGTTGAAAAAATCAGGGTGATGGTTGACTTTGTGAACAAGATCAAAAAAGGTGGACGTCCTGCACCCGGAGATATTCCCTTCCTTCTCTCCTTTTTTTGGTCTTTGGAGCAACACTCGCGTCCGGTGTTTTGGTCGAACGCGGTGAGATTTGTTGAAGTATTTGCCGGTTTGTCTCCCTTGCGGGATCCAACAGAACGATATGGGCGCTTTATGGAGTTGGCCAGAGAGTTGGACTCCGATTTCGACAGGTTTGAGTGGATGGCCGGATGGTGGGATCAGGAGAAGCCGCTGATCGTAGACCCTGTATTGCTGGATCGCAGCAGTTTCGGGTTGCGTTTCGATGAAAGCCGAGCAGAAGAGTTCCGTCCCAACGCTCAGGCGCTGGTGGGGATAGCTCGTTTCTGGGGTGAGATGCTGAAAGCTGACCTGGAAAACTCACTCGGTCGGGTTCTCTCCAACCCGAAGTACCCGCTTGAATGGAAGGAGGGCAAACCACGGGCGGACCTAGTGATTTACTGGCGGGTCGAGCATCCGTCTTGGACAACCGCTCCGGGGTTTCGAATAGGGCTCGACCGGGACGGCTTGTCTGTTGGGGTGGATTCTGGGCTTGGGGTAGCGGGATGGCTAGATCGAGCAGTTGGGATGATGAGAGGCTGGAAAGTGAAGGGATACGAGGTGATCGCTTCGCACAGGTCCAAGCTTGAAACGGACCATCGATCCAGTTGGCGTGCGGACCAGGTCATGTACGGACGGTACTGGGACAAGGATCGTCTTCCGGCCGATCTCCGTTCTGTGGTCATTGAGACAGCTATGAGCCTTCGTGACTGCCTCGCGGAGTTGGTTAAGCAATACCCCTCATTCAACTGGGAGGACAACGGGACGAAGGGGAATAGGTTGGACGTTCGGCTTGACAGTCTTGCGAAGAAACTCCTGGTTGATCGCGGGTTTTTGGATGAGATAGTGGATTTGCTGAAGGACAAGGACAAACACCAAGTGATTTTCTATGGTCCACCGGGTACAGGCAAGACCTATCTGGCCAAAGAGCTGGCTAGTGCGCTGGCACCGGATTCTGGTCGGCGGTCACTCGTCCAGTTCCATCCTTCCATGTCCTACGAGGACTTCTTCGAGGGATACCGTCCCAAGGTCGTAAACGGGCAGATGATCTACGAGTTAACGCCGGGCCCGCTTCTCAGATTGGCGAACAGGGCCGCCTCCGCGCCCGAGCAGCATCACGTCATGGTCATCGACGAGATCAACCGGGCAAACCTGCCCATGGTGCTGGGGGAACTGCTGTTCCTGCTCGAGTACCGAAATGAGGAGATCTTGCCTCAGTATCAGCCGGGCAAGTCGTTCCGGTTGCCTGAAAACCTCTGGTTCATCGGCACCATGAATACCGCCGACCGGTCGATCGCACTGGTGGACGCCGCCCTCCGGCGGCGATTTCATTTCGTGCCGTTCTTTCCCAATTACGGTCCCATGAAGGGTCTGCTGGAAAAGTGGCTGAAGGCCAAGGAGGAGAGGGCCTGGGTGGGACAGATGGTGGCCAAGGTCAACGACGAGCTGGCAAAGGCGCTTGGTGGCGATCATCTGCAGCTGGGAGCGAGCCACTTCATGAAGGAGGGAATCAGTTCCGACTCGACGCTGGAGCGAGTGTGGAAATACACCATCATGCCGTTTATCGAGGAACAGTTCTTCGACAAGCCCGAGCAGATCCACCGCTTTCGATTGAAACAGGTGCTCAGCCGGCACGGGCCACAGGGTGAGAGCGATGACGGAGACGCTGAGGCTCACTGAGTACGGGTCCGCTGAGGTTTCCCTGACAGATGGGCAGGCGCGCCGCCTGCGCGAATGGAAAGAATTCGTGGAAGTCGCCCCTGGCTCGGAAGCTGCGTCCTGGGAGCTGACGGCCAGACACTATGTGGGCACGCTGGTAGCAGAAGACCTGCGGATTCTCATCAGGCCCAAAATCGAACTGGAGAACGTGTTCTTGATGTTGGCGGTGGGTCTCCGCAGTTCCGATTGGCGTCGGGAGACCTTCGGCTATGAGACCACCGGCGATCTGCTCCCGGCGGTAGTGGCCTTCTTCGCTCGCAGCGCCGAACAGACCCTCGCCCGGGGTGTGTATCGCTCCTATCAGCAGCGTCGAGAGAGGCTTACCACGGTGCGGGGCCGGATCGACCTGCCCGCCCAGTTCGTCCAGGCGGGTGCCGTCTATCCGGTGGGATGCCGGTTCAACGAGTTCACCCCTGATGTGATCGAGAACCGCTATCTGAAGGCTGGGATTCGCCGGGCGCTGCGGGTCCCCGAAGTCAGTGCACGGGTACGCCAACGGCTCCGCCGTCTGCTGGCGGCGCTGGAAGAGGTGAGCGACGTGTCGGTCCGCCCTGGCGAATTGGACGACATTTCTTTCACTCGACTCCAGAATCACTACGAGCCCACCATGAGGCTGGCTCGATTGCTCATGGAGAACCGCACCCTCCAGGATGAGACAGGAGACGCCGATGCTTCCTCCTTCGTGATCAACATGAACTGGCTGTTCGAGAAGTACGTGACCGAAAGCCTCAAACGGGCGCTCCATAGCCGGCTGGAGGTAGAGGCCCAGCATCCGGCCCACCTCGGTCTTGGTAGACAGGTACCCATTTGTCCCGATCTGGTGTTCCGCCAGGGTGGCGAGAACGTCTTCGTGGGGGACCTGAAATACAAGATCTTGGGTGAAGGAAAGAGCGTGTCTTCTGACGACCTCTACCAGCTTTTGGCTTACACCACAGCTCTCGATCTGCCCGAGGGAATGCTGATCTACTGCCGGGACCCAAAACGACAGGACCTACAGCTTGGGTCGATCACCGTGCGGCACGCTGGCAAGGTGCTGCACGCCTGGGGAGTGGACATGTCAGGGTCCGCCTCCGCCGTGGAAGCCGAAATGGAGGAACTGGCGAATTGGATCACCGATAGGGCGAGTCCGGCCGGTCGGCCGGTGCTGTCAGTGGCTTCTTAGCGTTTGCGGGGGAGGTCGGCTGCTTTGAGAAGTGACCCGTTGGCGTCGAGGATTCCGATCTTGGTGCCGATGGTGGCGGGACTGGCCGCGAACAGGTCGCCCCTGTTGATCACCAGGAACCGGTATGTCATCAGAGGTCTGAGGCGTTTCACGGTTTTTTTGATCTGCTTATGGTCCGCAGCGATGCCCAAAGCTCCTTTGGAGCACACCAGGTCGGCCTTGCCGGTGGGGTCCGGCTCTGCGGAGAGTTTGTCGATCATTGCCTGGCGGAGTTGGTCTTCGGTCATTCGGGCCATATCTCACCTGGGAGGGTCGGTTTCTCCTCTCCGGATCATATAGAGCGAAGGTTCAAGTTGCTGGGTTAGCTATCCGCTTTTCCAGCATTTCAACCAATACCCGGTCTGCCTCGCTCAATCCCACGACCGACTGCCAACCTCCCGACTCCAGGGCGTCCCGCAGTTCACCCATTCCCTCCACCTGGTTGTCGTCCAAGCAGAGCCCCGCCGCGATGGCGTCGCAGAGAGCGCCCGATGGGAGACCTCGTCGCGCCGCTTCCCGGGCGGGGGACACCAGTCGCTCGGTGGGCCCCAGCTTCCGGAGGGGATTGCGAGCGACGCGGCGGATGGGATCCACCAAAGCGCTGGTCTCGAACCGTTGGAGGTTGTAGCGTCCGTATTCGGCCAACTCTTCTTGGGTCCATTCTTCCAGTTGCGCAGAGAGCACCGCAGCCATGGTGACGGCTATTTCTTCCAGTCGCTCCCTGATAGCGGGGTCGGAGACTGCTTCGGCCACCGTCTCGTGCCCTGTCTGCCAACCCAGGAAGGCTCCGGCGGCATGCAGCCCGTTCACCAGCCACAGCTTTCTCCTCCGGTAGAGGCTCAGGCTGTCAACCAACTCCACTCCCTCCACGTCCGGGTCTTCTCCCACCCAATCCTCTCCCGCCACTTTGAAGTCGAACCGCGCCTCCACTTCCACTTCCAACCCTTCTCCTGGGGAGCCGGGCACCATCCGGTCGACCAGCGTCTCGGGGAACCCCACCCCGTCCGGGCGCGTGCCCATAAGTCTCTGTACATGCTCCTGGAGTAGAGCACTGTTGGGATCGGCGTTTTCACAGGCCAACACATTGCGAATGCGACTGTCTCGGTGGGAAAGAGCGGCCGCGATGGTGGGCGCCACCCGATCAAGAATTCCCGCTCCCACCGCCGTGCACACTATTTCCGCCGAGGCAGCGGCGGAGGCGGCTTCGGCAGAGGTGGCGTTGACTCCCCTCACCCCTCTGATCCACTGGGTCGATCGGCTATCGGTTCCCACCTCGATTACCCGATAGGAACCCTCCCGGTTCAAGAGGTCCACCAGGTGGGAAGAGATATCCACGAAAACCACCTCCCATCCCGCACGCCCGAATAGCCACCCCAAAAGACCTCTCCCGATATTCCCGGCGCCAAAAACAGCGACCCTTCGTCTGGTCATTCAGGCGCGGCGGCCAGGGTCTCTCGTACGAAGTCCTCGTCGGTGGCCACCGCCAGCCGGGCGCATAACTCCTCGTCGTCCAGCACCGCCGCCAGATGCGACATCACGGCCAGGTGCTCCTCGCCCACCGCCGCCAGACCGAACACCAAAAAGGCCCGGTCATCGTCATCGCCCCAGGAGACGCCGGCTGGATATTGAGCCATCACCAGGGCGGTGCGTTTTATTAGGCCGCGGTCCTCATAGGTGCAGTGGGGGAGGGCGATGCCGTTGCCCAGATAGGTGGAGATCACCTCCTCCCGGGCCCTCATGGAATCTCCGTATCCGGCCTCCACCGATCCTAGGTCGAACAACATTCCCGACACCCGGTCGATGGCCTGGCTCTGGGTCAGCGTCTGCTCGCCCAGGGTGATGGCCTCCACCGCGGTGACCGATTTTTCAGCCATCACCGGTCCTGCTCAGATCCCCACCACGTCCTGGCCGGCGGAGAGGGTGTCCACCAGCTTGCCGAGGGCCGGATCGTTCAAAAAGGTCCTGAACGGGACCACGGCCGCCTGGGGAGCGACTTGCTTTACCCGCGTGGCCAGCCCGGCGTGGGTGACCACCACATCGGCGTCGGCAGGTATGCCATGCACCGGCGAATGGGTGACCTTCACATCCAGTTTGGCTTTTTTGACTTTCTTCTTGAGGGCGTTGGTGACCATCAGACTCGAACCCATCCCGGCCTCACAGGCCAAAACGATCCAACGGACATCCGCCGCTTTTTTAACTGCGCTCATATTGAATTCCCTTCTTAAAAGAGTGGGGAGAGCCTCTCTGCAAGAGACTCTCCCCACTTTAGATGGGTGATTGTTTGCTTTAGCCGGTCGGAACGCTTGGCATAGTGCCAATCATGTCTTCTATACCCTCTTGCTCCTTGACCGGGGAGATCCGCAAGAGGATCGTGCCAACTACGAAGGCGGCGGCCGCGGCGGCCGCTACTCCTAACAGGATCCCGAGGTGCTGGCCCTTGGGCATCACCGCCAGATAGGCGAAGATCGAGCCTGGGGAGGGCGTAGCCGAAAGCCCCGAGTCGAATATCACGAAGATCAGGTCGGCCAGGATTCCGCCTGCCCAGACCGAGAGAATCATGATGGGATGCATCAGGATGTAGGGGAAATAGATCTCGTGAATCCCTCCGAAGAAGTGAATCACGATGGCGCCGGGTGCAGACAACTTGGCCAGACCCTTGCCGGCGAACCAGTAAGCCAACAGCAACCCGAGACCGGGCCCGGGGTTGGTCTCCAGCAGGAAGTAGATCGAGCGTCCGCTTTCAGCGGCCTCGGCTGCGCCCAGCGGACCCAGGATCCCGTGGTTTATGGCATTGTTGAGGAACAACACCTTTCCGACTTCGATGGGTATGTCCGCCAGTGGCAGGAGACCTGCATCGGTGAACCAGTCCACCACATTTCCGAAGAAGTTGGCGATGCCGGCCATGATCGGACCCATGATCCATTGGCCGATTATGGCCAGAATGGCGCCGAGAATGCCGGCTGAGAAGTTGTTGTAGAGCATCTCGAAGCCGACCGGCACTTTGTCTTCGAAAGCTTGATCGACTTTCATGATCAGCCAGGCGGCCAAGGGCCCGACCACCATGGCGCCCAGGAACTGGGGCGGATCACCGGTGGCGCCGCTGTCCAGAACGAAATCGGCGCCGATGATGATTCCCATGGTGGCGAGGGAGCCCATTACGCCTCCCCGGTGACCATAAACCATCTTGCCGCCCGTGTACCCGATCAGTATGGGCAGCAGGTAGACAATGATGGGACCTACCAGCTCGACGAGAGTTTCGTTGGGTGTCCATCCGGTGGGAATGAAAAAGGCGGTGATCAGTCCCCAGGCGATAAACGCCCCGATGTTGGGGATGACCATACCCGCCATGAACCCGCCAAACTTCTGTAAACGTGCGAGCATCTGTTCTCCTTAAACGTGGTTTGTGTGCCTCTTACGCTAGGGGCTGAGGCCGGTTCGCGCAACTGTCTCCCAGTGCCTATATTGGGTTCAGAGTTGGGTAACCGATCGGTAGGCGGCGGCCATGGTGGCGGCGGCCAAGGAAAGCGCCGGCGTGCCCAGCGCCCACAGGGCGATGATGCCCGCCGGGCCCGTTCCCCAGAGATAAAGCAACGCTCCAGAGGGAGAAAACAACACCAGGGAAACCAGTATCAGGCCCAGGAGCGGTATCCGGTTTCCCTTGCTCAGCTCCGAGCTTAAGGCCAGCGACTGGAAGCCCTTGGCCCTCTTTTCCACGATCACGAAGGGGTAGAGGCTGTAGATCATCAGCACCATCACCCCGGGCACCACCAGGAATACCGTCCCCACCGCAATGGTGAAGAGAAACGCCGATGTGGCTCTCACGAAGCCGTCGCGCACCCACCAGTCGTCCTGCTCCCAGCGGCCACCGGGGCCGGGCGAGACCGCGGCCAGAGCGGTGCGGGAGAGTGGCCAGGCCGCATAGCCGGCTACCCCTAGCACCAATAGCCAGGTAAGCAGTTCCATCCAGTAGTTCTCGGTTGCGTGGCTTATCAGAAGCAGTGCGGATGGCAGGGCCATGGGAAATGCGGAGCATGTCAAGAGCGCGGTCGGATTTCTAGAGAATCCCTGCACTCCCTCCCCGAACACCGCGGCGATTCGTAAGGAGGATGGTGGTTTTGCAGGCAAGGCTCGACCTTTGACGAGGGTGTCCCGAAGGCTACCCTGTGGGGACTATGAACGACTATGAACAGAGAGCCTCAACCCGGTGTGGAGTCTGCCATCGCGGTTTTGAAGCCTTTTTCCTCCGGTCTGGCTGCCAACGGATACGCGCTGGAGGTGAGCCGGACCGACTCGGGCGGTCTGATGGTTGGAGATAGTGGCCGGACCCGACGCCTGCGACGAGTGCCTGATTCCCAAGGAAATGTTCGCGGGGATGCTTTCGTCCCGGCTTAGTTCGGAGGGGATGGAGTCTTCTGATCTGACCCCGGTCTATCCCACCGATTGATTCATTGATGAACACATCGCATTCGGGCATGGAACTGCCCGCTCCGCAGCTTTTTGATCTCCCCGGGGGCATGGCCTGGCTGAACAGCGCCTATCTGTGCGCACGCGCCAAACCGGTCGCCGAGGCGGTGGCGGCGGCGGTCAACCGCCCGCTCTCCGAGGTGGCGGTCTCCGACTTTTTCACTCCCGGCGAACGGATGAGGAAATTATTTTCCGCCTTGGTGGGGGGAGATGCCGAGGGGGTGGCGCTGGTGCCCTCCGCCAGCTACGGGGTGGCCACCGCGGCTGCGGCGCTCGGGACGGGCGAGGGTGATCGGGTATTGATGTTGGAGGAGCAGTTCCCCGCCATGGTCTATCCCTGGACCGATCGGGGCGCCGAGCCGGTTCTCGTCAAGCGCCCCCTCGACGACGACTGGACCACTGCGGTGCTCGATCATCTCGATGAGAGCATCTCGGTGGTGTCGGCGCCGGCCTGCCACTGGACCGACGGAACCCGTCTGGATTTGGAGGCGGTGGGTGAGGCGGCCCGGGCGGTGGGCGCCCGGCTGGTGTTGGACCTTTCCCAGAGTCTGGGGATGGCCTCCTTCGACGCCGGTGCGGTCCAGCCCGACTTCGTGGTGTGCGTCGGGTACAAGTGGCTGCTGGGCCCTCCGGGGATGTCGTATCTATGGGCTTCTCAGGAGAACCGGGGTGGAAGGCCGCTCGACGGCAACTGGATGTCCCGGGCGGGCAGCGATGACTTTTCCCGGGTGCACGAGTACCGCTGGGAGTTGGCTTCCGGAGCACGGCGTTACGACGCCGGGCAGTCCTGGAACCTCTGGCTGTCCGAAGCCGCCTGCCGCGCATTGGAGATCGTGACGGGAGTGGGAAGCGAACGCCTGTCGGCCCACTGCCGCCTTCTCACCGACCATCTGGCCCAAGAGTCGGCCTCGCTGGGGCTGGTTGCTCCCCGCCCGGAGTTCCGCAGCGCTCACCTGGTGGGGCTGCGGCTGCCTGAGGGCGCTGATCCCCGATCGCTGGTGGAGGAGTTGGCCGACCGGTCGGTGTTTGTCTCGGTGCGGGGCAACTCGGTGCGGGTCTCGGCGCACATGTGGAACACTCCCGCCGACATCGACCGCCTGCTGGAGGGTCTGGCCGCCTGGGTGGGTTAGTACGGCCGGTGGAGATGAAGGGGCACCGAAGAACCGGTGTATGCCATGCTCGGTTGTTGCCAGTCGCATGTACGACCTTGTTGGGGTTAACTGCTAATTCCCCTCCCTGCTACGCCGTATCAGATCGGAGAGCAGTTCATCATGATCTTCTAAGGCACTTGCGTTAGGGATGGTGACCCTGTAGGAGCCCCAGGCGTAGGGGAGTGTGCCGATACCGGCTTTATCGATCATGTCGGTTACTTCTTCCGAACGCTGGATGCGAAATTCGACCACCACTCTTCCCTTACGTGGCTTCATTGCCACGTAGTTGTTCGCAACCCCGTCCTTGGCCAGACCGATGTAGTGCTTGTTGTATTTGAGCGCCACTCCGCCATCTTGGTTTTGGATCATGTTGTGAATCCGGTCAAGCACCTGTTTCATGATCTCCGGTGTTGATCTCTTTTCCCAATAAGTGCGGTCTGTTGGGATCCCTACATCATCCTCGTCTGTTCCAAGGACTGCGTGGTCCAGCACTTTGGTAAAGACAAGGGCCACGCCCTCCTCCTTGAAATCAAGGGCGGTCATATGGATAGCCACGATTGGTATGAATCCGTTGAACAGGCTTATCACATTGAAGAACCTACTGGTGATCTCCTCGGCCACGATGACGGCCACATGCTCGTACTGGGGGTACCGGCGCCGTTCGGTGTCCCAGTATTCGAGCGTGCGAATAATGTGGGACTCGTCCGTGGGACCCAGTTGCAGCTCGACTTCGTATCTTGTGGAGCCGTCTGGGTCGGTGAGCAGCATGTCCAATCGACCAGAGCGAGGTTGACGCCGCTCAACGTCTCTCACATCGAGATCACCGAGCCCCAGGAGGGACGGGTCATCCTCGAGCACTTTCTGCACCCACCGTTCATTCAGATCGGGGCTCTTTTTTATCCCGATTTTGGATAACTTGACATGCTTCATGCCCTTGTCTCCCTTGTTCGTGTTTATACAATCATCTCCAGCGTAGAGTAACGGTGGGATGATTCCCCTTTTCCGGTATGTGGGAGGTCGGCCGAAGGACCTGCTCGGCGCCGGTGGCGCGTCCCGGCGAGCCGGATGAGTCTTGTCAGGGTCGCTCCCCAGCCAAACAAAAGGTGATCGGCATCTCGCTTGTCCCAACGTCCCCTCAGCGGCGGGCTCTGATCTTCCACTCGGAGAGGTCGCCGTCTTCTCCGACCACCAGCGCCCGGCTCCACATGTTCACCGTGGCGCAGGCGTGGTTGGGGACCACGCGTACCATGTCTCCCACCTCCAGATCATTCACGCCGGCCCCTTCGAGAACACCGTGTTCCTCGTTGGCGCGGGGGAATCGAATGTCGGCATAGGCGCCGTTCTGGTTGAGCACCCTTCCGAATCCGACGCCCGATAACGGACCGTCGGAGCTCAGGGATTTGCTTCCCGCGTCGATGATCGCCGCGCCGGGTCTCGGGGTGCTCACCACCCGGGCCGCCACGGTGAGAGCGCACTGGCGGAGGGGAGCGCTTCCCATCTCCACCTGGTTGGTGTCATGGAAAACGTAGGTGCCGGGCCTTGCTTCGGTGATCCCCGAAACGGCGGGCGTGGAGGTCGATCCCGGTGTGGATCCGACCGATACCACCCCGGCCTCGAATCCCCCTCTGCGGAGCGCATCGGCCACGCCGACCATGGTCTCTCCCACCGACCGACCCTCCTTTTCCAGACCCTCCCGGTCTCTCCCGTGGACACGGAGGTGTCCCTCGTGGGTGATGACGCCTTCGAGCTTGAGGCCCTCCAAGGTGTCCAGCCGTCCGGCCAGATCCATCACCTGGTCGGGTGCGATCCCGGCCCGCCTTAAACCGGTGTCCACCTCGATCAGATAGGGGACGACCACTCCGCCCGCTCGGGCGGCTTCGGACAGGGGCGCGGCCGCCTCCATGGAGTCGAGCGCCACCCGCACCCGGCCCCTCCGGTTGGCCGCCACCGCGAAGACAACCTTGGGGGCGCCCACCGGCTGATGGGCCCAGGTGAGGTCGTCGTACCCGTGGTCGAGGAGACACTCCACCTCGGCGGGGGTGGCGCAGGTGAACCCCACACAGCCCGCCTGTTCCTGGAGGCGGGCCGCCTCCACCATCTTGGAGGTTTTCCAGTGGGGACGGAGCGCCACTCCCAGGTCTTTCATCCGTTGGGCCATCTGCACGATGTTGTATTCCATCACGGCTCGGTCCACCACCAGGGCGGGGGTCGGCTGGGCGGAGAGGGCGGCGGTGTTCATGATTCAGGCCAATCGTAAGCGTGCTTTTCCACCAGCAGGTGTTTTTGGATCTTGCCGGTGTCCCCCCGGGGAAGCCGATCGGTGAGCACCATCCGCTTGGGTTTCATGTGGGAGGCCAGCCGGCCACCCACCCATTCGGCCAACTCCTCCAAGGTGGGGGGAGTTCCCGACCGGGGTACCACCACCGCGGTCACCGCCTCTCCCCAACGTGGGTCTGGGAGGCCGATCACTGCCGCCTCCGCCACCCCGGGATGATGGGAGAGCGCCCCTTCGATCTGGGAGGGAGAGATGTTCACGCCACCGCTGATGATCAGTTCTTTGATCCTTCCTGCCAGGTAAAGGTACCCTCGCGGGTCGCGATACCCCAGATCCCCGGTGTGGAGCCAGCCCCGGCGGATGGCCTGGGCGGTGGCTTCGGGCTGTCGCCAATAGCCGGACATCAGCTTCGGGGTGCGGATCAGAAGTTCGCCGACTTCTCCCGGTCGGGCCTCTCCGCCGTCGGGGCCTTTGACCTTCACATCCACTCCCACAATGGGACGGCCGCAGGACAGCCCGGACGGATCGGTCCCGGTTCCCCTGCGATGTTCCTCCGGTCCCAACGCGGTGCACACCGTGGTGGCTTCAGTCAGCCCGTAGCCGTGATAGAGACCGCAGGGAAGGGAGGCCACCATTCTTTCCACCAGGTCGGAGCGGGTGGGGGAGGCGCCGTAGAGCAGCAGCCGCAGAGAAGCGAAGCATTCGGGGTCGAAGCGGGGCGCATCCAGGATTCTCTGCAACTGGGTGGCCACCATGATGGTGGTGGTGACCCCCTCTTCGGCTATTGCCGACATCGCCCCCTCGGGATCGAAGGAGGGAAGCACAACGTGGGTTTGCCCGTCCACCAGCATGGTGATCACCCTCAGTCCGGCGGAGGCGTGATAGAGGGGGGTGGCGGACAGATAGACATCGGAGGGGCGAAGCTCCTGGGAAACGGCGGTGACGTAAGCGTTGTGAGTCACGGCGGCATGGGAGAGGCACACGCCCTTGGGATCCCCGGTTGTCCCGCTCGTATAGATGATGAGGGCGGTGTCCTCCGCCAGGGCGCTCAAGGGGGCCGGCTCGGAGGAGGAGAGCAGTCGGCGGAACTCGGAGCCGTCGTGTTCGATCAGCGCCGTCCCGTCCGTTGAGGCCTGCGCCATTTTCTCCCCGTGACCGGCATCGGCGATCATGGCCCGGGGACCGGCGTCGGCCAGTTGTCGGGCAATCTCAGCCGGAGCCAGCCGGGTGGACAAGGGAACCGCGGAGGCGCCCAGCCGGGCAGCGCCCAGATAGGCGTCGAAGAACGCGAGCCCGGCGGAGGCCATCACCGCCACGCGGTCGCCCCGTCCCACCCCCATCCGGGCCAGGACCGCAGCCACCCTTCCCACCCGTTGGGACAACTCGGAGTAGGTGAGAGACGGCCCCCCCAGGATCCGCACCGCCACCCGGTCGGGATAGAGCCGGGCGGACCGGTCCAAGAGGTCGGTGATCAGCGCGGGCATCGCTTCAGGCCTTGAGACCTAACCGGCGGCGTTCGATTTCAATAATGCGCCGCTCATGTTCAGCCTGAGATGCGACTCTCCCTGTGTTGTCATCCTCTGTAGTGTCGATGGCCTCGGGCGCCGCGTCTTTGATGGCGCTCTTCTGGACATACTCGGCGAAGAGGGCCGACTTACGAGACAGGATGTTCCGCATGTGCTCGTCGACGCTGTTCTCAGTGAGCAAGCGATGGACTTCGACAGGTCGGACCTGCCCCATGCGGTAACACCGTGCTATAGCCTGTACCTCAGTGCTCGGCTTCCACTGGGGCTCCGTCAGAATAACCACCGAGGCCGTCTGAATATTGAGCCCCACACCGCCCGCTTCGATTTGACTCACCAATACCCCCGGTTTCGGGGAACGAGAGAACTCATCGATCAGCAATTGCCTCTTGGGCGCTGAAACGCTGCCTGTCAGAGGCCCGAAAGCTTCGTGTGTTCTGTCTATCACGTCACGGAAGAACGAGAACACAACAACCTTCCGTTGGTTGTCCATGGCTTCTTCCGCGATCTCAAGCGTCCTCCTCATTTTTGGAGAATCCAGGGAATGACTGGTCATGAATGCCGCGCGTCGCATGGCCATGAAGTTCCCACTGCCAACGGCTTGTCGGTAGCTTTGAGCGGCTGGCCCATCAAGTGCCAACCATTCCTCGACCTCAATTTTGTCTGGTAGTTCATTTAGAACATCATCCTGGTTGCGTCGGAGATAAACGGGTGCTACCGCCCTGCGAAAAGCAGTTGCGCCGGCGATCCCGTGGGCGGGCTGTAAATTTCGACCAATATCCGGTCTGATGTGGTTGACAAGTGTCCGGAACTCCTCAACTCGGTTTTCCATCGGTGTGCCACTCATCAGTAACTTGTTCCTTGACCTGCAGAGCAATGAGAGGACAGCTTCGGTCCGCTTTGCATGGGGGTTCTTCACGTAGTGGGCTTCGTCAACCACCACCGCCGATATGTCGACATGAGGAAGATCAAGAGAGCCGAGGGTTCCGAAGGTGGTAATGGCCACACCTCCCTGGAGCCTCCATTTTCGAAGGGAGTGCTCTCGATCTATGCCATGAAGGCGCCATATCCGGTCGATACGGGTGTGTCGTCTTATCTCGTGTTCCCAGTTAGCCAACACGCTGGCGGGGCAGACGACGAAGAAATGCGTGGCGCCTTGGGCGCGCAGGTGACATACAACGGCTAGGGCCTCGATGGTCTTGCCCAGGCCCATCTCGTCACCCAAGATCGCTCGTTCTTGGACCAAGGCGTATTTAGCCCCAAAGGACTGATAGCCGCGGAGCGAAGCTTTAAGCAGATCCTTGTTGAGGTTGAAGGTTCTTACTCGTTCGACGATTTCCCTCGGAAGGAAACCTTGAGATGCCGTCTCTTCTGCGTCTAGACCTCCGATCTCGACAAGTAGTCCGTTGTAAGCTACGGGCCGAGCCATGTAGTCGTTCCAGACCTCCATAGTTTGGTATCGCAAACTCGCCAAACGTTGCTTGGTCTTTGATATCTCTGCGGTTAATTCACGAGTTGCTGGGTTGTTTAGTAGTTCGATCAAGAGCTCAAGTGCTGCTTTAGCCTTAACTTTGCGTTTTCGCCCAGCGAACAGACGCAAGACTCGTCTGCACTCAAGGCGTGCAGCTTTGACATTTCTTTCAATGGTCTGACACAAAACATTCAATTGGGGACGCAGAGGCTTGATGCGTCGCCGGGCTATGTCCAGGGCCATCAGCTTGGAGAGAAGAGTTACTTGCGTTGCTGGTCGTCCGTCTACGTCAAAACGGATTCTTGTCTCCCCGCGTAGCGCGTTTTCGAATTGTCGGGCTGCGGAGAGGATTTGGGTTGAGGTATGCGGACCGACACCACTGATCGACTCCAGTCGACGGCGTCCGGCCGCTTTGGCCGCACCTACGGTGCGAATCCCGTACGATCTGACAGCATCTAACCGAAGTGCGCCTCGGGTAACCTTCCTGATTGCTTCGATTGGCATTTCGGAGAGATGTTGGCGCACAGCACGTTCTCGTTCCTGGTCATAAGCTTCTACAGCCCTTGGCTTAGCCGAGTCCAAGGTTTCAAGGATCTCTAACGCATCCCGCCTGATCCTCTTAGCTTCTGAAATGACTGTGGACGGATCTGGATAGATGTGTCTTGGACCTGCGGAATCACGGAGTGAAGAGGGCGACAGCTTTGAATCGGAACTCACGTCTGGTGGTGGGAGTGTACTTAACGCAGGGAAAATTTGCCATCCTGACAGTCGACGATGGAGGAGTGACTGGGTCAGATCGCCCGACGCTGAAGCATAACCACCGGCAGGTTATGAGCCTATTGGTGCACGGTGCCCGGCACGGTTGTATTGCCCGTACGACACTCGCCTGTCACCAGTCTGGTGTGATCAGGACGTGCGGAACGGGTTCATCAGGATTCGGATTGCGATCCCAGGTTGGAGAGGAGCACGATCCCGGCGCCGATCAGGAGGGCCGGGGGATTGGAGATGGAGACCTCGGTGAAGACCCATATCCAGAACATCTGGAGGACCGGGGTGAAGAAAATGATCCGCTGGACGCTCAAACTGGAAGTCACATACATGGAGTACCGGTAACTGAGCGCTCCGGCCGCGTTGAATACTCCTATAAGGGTCAGGAAACCTACAGTGGCCCAGGACAGGTCGAAAGTGCTTTCGGTGGGTGGGAAGAACAGGGCGCTTCCCAGGAGGGTCAAGGGGAGGCCGAGAATCCGTGCAGCCACCGCGGAAAAAGTGGAGTTCCATGCCAGATCGTTGGGGTCATCTCCGGGCCACGTCATCAGGCGTCCGACAGAAATAGTTCCCCACAGACTCCAGACACCGGTGGCGGTGCCGACCAGCGCCACAGTTATCCCCACCCAGTTAAGGCTGCCGAACTCGCCGGTCTCCGACCAGATGACCAGTGCGGCGCCCAGGAAGGAGAGGGTCATCAGCGTCCAGTGCTTCCCGCTTATCACATGGGGGGCCGCGCGGTCTCCAGCGGATATCTTCTTACCCAGTCTGGCCGCCGCCCACACCATACCGATAAAGGCCAACTGGAAGATGATGGTCACCACCAGCGGGTCGATCAGAGTGGCCGCCCAGACCCAGAAGGCCAAATCGACCGCGAAGCCGATCGTCATCCAGAACGCCGGAGTTCGCGCCACCTCCAGCGGTTTTCGGACCCGAACCGGCTCCCCGTCCTCTCCCCAATACAACAGCAGCCCCCGAGCCTTCTTTCTCCAGTCTCTGTTGTCTGTTGGAAGCAAGAAGAGCAGCAGGGCCAACCCCGCCCCCTGGAAGACGAAAGACCAAGACCGCCACACGAAAGGGTCGTCGCTGGTGTGGGTGTAGAGGTAGAAAAGGGGTAGCCAGGAGAGGCCGACAACCGCGCCTCCAGCCCACAAGGTCCCCTTGGTCGTTGGGTTCACCGGTTGAACGGTCCTGTTCTGTGCTCTGGCTTGGCGGGGGCGGACGACATAGCCCGGTTGGGCAACCGTCGGCGGGCCTCTGTGTTTCCGAGGTTAGCCTTCCGTTCTCGTCCGGGGCGGGAGGGGCGGGTCACGCAGGGATCAGGTTCACTGTGCTCATATGGTTTTGGTTTGGGAACCCAGATTGGAGAGGAGGATGATCCCGGCGCCGATCAGGAGGGCTTGGGGGTTGGCGATGGAGACATCGGCGAACATCCATATCCATAGCATCTGGAGGACGGGGTGGAAGAACATGATCCGCTGGACGCTCAAGCTGGAGGTCACATACAGGGAGTACCGGTAGCCGAGCGCGCCAAACGCGTTGGAGAGTCCCATGAGGCTGAGGAATCCCAATAGGGTCCAGGTGAACTCGAAGCTCCGTTCGGTCGGCGGGAAAAAAAAGACGCTTCCCACGAGCGCCAGGGGGAGGGCGAGAATCCGTCCTGCCACTGCTGCAAAGGTGGCGTTCCACACCAGATCGTGGGCGTTGCCGCCGGGCCACCCCATGAGATGTCCGGTGGAGATGGTTCCCCAAAAGGTTCCGATGGCGGTGGCGGCTCCGCCAAGGGCTAAGGCTACGCCCGACCAGTTGAGAGTTCCGACCGCGCCGGTCTCGGACCAGATGACCAGAGCGGCCCCGAGGAATGAGAGGATCATCAGCGTCCAGTACTTCCCGCTTATGACATGCGGGGAGGTTCGCTGACCGGTGGACATTTTCCTTCCCAGCCTGGCAGCCATCCACACCATTCCGATCACGAACAACTGGAAGATGATGGTTACCACCAGCGGATCGATCAGAGTCGCCGCCCAAACCCATAAAGCCAAGTCGAGAGGGTAGGAGACCACCATCCAGAACGCCGGCGTTCGCACCACCTCCATCGGGTTTCGCACCCGAACGGGTTCTCCGGCGTCTCCCCAGTAGAACAGGAGCATTCGGGCCTTCTTCCTCCAGTTCTTGTTGGCGGCGGGAATCAGGACGAACAGGGGGGCCAACATCACCACCTGGAATACGAACGCCCAAGACCGCCATACGAAGGGGTCGTCGCTTACATGGGTAATGAGGTACAGCAGGGGCAACCAGGATCCGAAGACCACCGAGCTAACGGCCCACAATGTCCCCTGGGTGGTTGGGTTCACCGGTCGAACGATCCTGTTCTCCGCTTGACGTGATGCGGGTTGGCGACATATGACCCCCGGTGGGCAGCCGCCGTCGAGGCTCGTCCTTTTTGGAGATTAGCCCTCCGGCGCGGCCCGGTGTGGGAGGCGGATCAGGCCGGGATCAGATTAAGAGGGATCAAATAGATTTGGTCTGGGATCCCAGATTGGAGAAGAGCACGATCCCTGCGCCTACCAGGAGGAACTGGGGCTTGGTGATGGAGACATCGGCGAAGATCCAGAGCCACAGCATCTGAAGGGTCGGGGAGAAGAACATGATCCGTTGGACGCTCAAACTGGAGGTCACATACAGAGAATATCGGTGGCTAATCGCACCGGCCATGTTGAACGCTCCTATCAGGCTCAGGAAACCCAACGTGGTCCAGGTGAGTTCGAAGCTGTTTTCAGTCGGGGGGAAGAACAGGGCGCTTCCCGCCAGGGTCAGGGGGAGGGCGAGAGTCCGTCCGACCACTGCCGAAAGGGAGGAGGTCCACACCAGATCGTGGTGATCGTCGTCGGGCCATGCCATGAGGCGCCCGGTGGAGATGGTCCCCCAGAAACTTCCGATGCCGGCCGCGGTGGCGGCGAACGCCAAGGCTATTCCCAGCCAGTTCAGAGTCCTGACTGTTCCCGTCTCCGACCAGATGACCAAGGCGGCGCCCAGGAAGGAGGAGACCATTAGGGTCCAGTACTTTCCACTTATGACATGCGGGGCCGTTCTCTGTCCAGCGGAGATCTTCCTGCCCAGCCGGGCTGCCATCCACACCATCCCGATCGCGAATAGCTGAAACACGAGGGTTGCCACCAGCGGGTCGATCAGAGTGGCCGCCCAAACCCAGAAGGTCAGATCTAGGGCGAAGCAGATCACCATCCAGAATGCAGGGGTTCTCAACACCTCTATCGGATTTCGGACCCGAACCGGTTCTCCGTTGTCTCCCCAGTAGAACAGGAGCCTCCGGATCTTCTGTTTCCAGTTCTTGTCCTTGGCCGGCAACAGGACGAGCATCGGGGCCAACGCAGCCGACTGGAAAACGAACAGCCAGGAGCGCCATACGAAGGGATCGTCGCCGGTATGGGTGTAGATGAAGAAGAGTGGTAGCCAAGAGAGGGAGAGGACCGCGCCGACGGCCCACAAGGTCCCCTTGGTGGTTGGGTTCACCGGTTGAACGATCCTGTTTCTCTGGCCGGGTGGGGTTGGCGACACTTGACCCCGGTGGGCGGCCGCCGGCGAGGCTTCGTCCTTTTTGGAGGTTAGCCCTCCGGTGTCGCCCGGCGTGGGAGGCGTCTCGGGTCGGGCGAAGATCAGCAGGGGAGCGGGATAGAGCGGTCTTGCCCGTGCCGCGCCCGCCCGTGAGCAGGATGGCGTAGCCAAGATATCTGGGCCCGGGTCACATGGTTTTGGTCTGCGAGCCCAGGTTGGAGAGGAGTACGATCCCGGCGCCGATCATGAGGGCTTGGGGGTTGGCGATGGAGACATCGGCGAAGATCCATATCCAAAGCATCTGGAGGACCGGGGAGAAGAACATGATCCGTTGGACGCTCAAACTGGAGGTGACATAAAGGGAGTATCGGTGGCTGAGTGCTCCTGCCGCGTTGAACGCTCCTACCAGACCCAGGAAACCCAGCGTGGTCCCGGTGAGTTCGAAGCTTTTGTCGGTCGGCGGGAAGAACAGGGCGCTTCCCGCCAGTGTCAGGGGGAGGGCGAGAAACCGTCCGGCCACCGCCGAAAAGGTGGCGTTCCACACCAGATCGTGCGGGTTACTGCCGGGCCATCCCATGATGCGTCCGGTGGAGACGGTTCCCCACAGACTTCCGGTGGCGGTGGCGGCGCCGGCCACCGCCACAGCTATTCCCAGCCAGTTCAGGCTTCTGACCGCGCCGGTCTCCGACCAGATGACCAGGGCGGCGCCCAGGAAGGAGAGGATCATCAGCGTCCAGTGCTTCCCGCTTATGACATGCGGGGAGGTTTGTTGTCCGCGAGATATCTTCCGGCCCAGTCTGGCCGCCATCCACACCATTCCAATCAGCAGCAGCTGGAAGATGATGGTTACCACCAGTGGGTCGATCAGAGTCGCCGCCCAAACCCAGAAGGCCAGATCGAGAGCGAAGGAGATCACCATCCAGAACGCTGGGGTTCGGACCACCTCCATCGGACTTCGGATGCGCACGGGTTCTCCGCTGTCTCCCCAGTAGAACAGCAGCCTGCGGGCCTTTTCTTTCCATTCCCTGTTCTTGGTCGGAATCAGCAGGAACACCGGGAGCATCGCCACATTCTGGAAGATGATCAGCCAGGATCGCCATACGAAGGGGTCGTCGCTGACGTGAGTGAAGAGGTAAAACAGGGGTAGCCAAGAGCCGATGGCGACCGCGCTCACGGCCCAAAGTGTTCCTTTGGCGGTAGGGTTCACTGGTCGCACGATCGTGTTCTCTGTTTCGGCTGGCAGGGGCTGGTGACACATGACCCCCGGTAGGCAGCCGCCGGCGAGACTCAGTTCCTTATGGAGGTTAGCCCTCCGGTGTCGCCCGGTGTGGGGACGGCGGGTCAGGCGGGGATCAGATTCACAGGGAGGCAGTCGGGAAAGCGGAGGGAATATCCGGTCATGGGGGAGGTCCGTTTACCCACTCCGACCAACGCACCCGGTCCATCAGCCGATTGATGACCACCTCCATCTCCATCAGCGCCAGGAGCGACCCGGAGCAGTGGCGCCGCCCCGCTCCGAAGAGAAGGGGATCGGACTCGCCCATCACCACTCGTGCAAATTCGGGCAACAGGTCGGGATCGGTGGTATTTTCATCGTTTGAACACCGAATAATCAGTTTCCCGTCTGGCAGAGAGCCGGGGAAGCGTATCCCAGCCAACCATTCGCCAATCGAGTAAAAGCAGTGAGAAATTTTCTAGCAGTTCTGGGAGTCCTGGCTCTCTTGGCGATGGCCTGCTGGAACGGAGGCGAAGAAGCCGCCCCCACTACCGGAGGAGCGAGGACAGCTCCGCGGCTCGCGGCGAGGAGTCGGCCGATGAGACAACAACCGAGGTAGCCGCCCCCGAGCCCGAATATCCCGAGATCACTATCAATCAGTCAAAGGAGGAGTGGTCAGGGGGAAGTGAGATCGGCTACGAAATCTGGCACACTGACCGAGATAGTGCTCCAAACCTGGGAGTAGTCCACTTTGCCGTAGTGATGAGCTAGAAGGTCGCGCATTCTCTTCGCGGCTCTGATCTGCAAATGTGGATTCCTTGCCAAGAAATCATCCGACAGATTGTTGGCCGCCTCTCCAATGATTTCCAATAGGCGCTCAGCGGCGCGGCGTAGCAGCCATTCCTCACTGAATCTCTTCTCCCCTGCTTCAACTATCTGGGTTAGTTGTTCTGCTGCGTCCAATATGTCGGCGATGAGACGCTCGTCCTTTTCGCTCATATCTCGATGGCTTCTTTGGGTATGCCTGGGAACCTGTCGCGAACAGCAGCCGCTGACAGCACGTCAACAGATTCACCCAGTATCTCCTCCAGTGCGATTTCAAGCGCGGCATGGTCAAAAAGCGAAGCGCCGGGCAGGAATTCAGCTACGAAATCGCAGTCGCTGGTGGCGGTATCATCGCCTCGCGCTACGGAGCCGATAAGAGCGATGAAATGCGCTTTATGACGTGAGGCGGCAGCGCGGATCGCATCCCGGTGGTTGACGAGAATCTGCTCCCGGCGGTTCATGGAATGCAGAATAGCCCAAGCCTCCAGCAGTAGTGATCGAAAGACCGCATGCTGATGGGAGGCCGGCGTCAAGCCCGAGATCGCCGTCTACACCGACGCCGACGTGGACAACCCGCCGCTACCTGATCGAATCAGGCCTCTCGGAAGAGCCCCTCTACTGGGGTGGCGCTGCCCGTTCTCCCCGGCGGCAGCCCCATGCACAACCCCCGCCAGATGATCTCGGGTCTTACCAGGATCGTCGACTCCACTATGGATATCAACCCAAACTCGATCATTTCGGTCTGCGCCTCAGGCCGGCCCTCGGTCTACCTCGTAACTCTGGCCATGCTCATGGGCCTCCACGTCCGTCTGGGCATGGAAGACACCGTCTGGCGCTACCCCCACCGAGACGAGCTGGTCTCCTCCAACCTGCAACAACTCGAAGCCGTAAAGGCCATTGCCGAAAATCTCGGCCGCAACCCCATGTCCGGCGCCCGCTACCGTGAAGTCTTGGGTGTGGGTTAGACAGGTCACCGACCCATGTCAAGGTCCGCAGGGCGAAGGGGACAGGGCAGTTCCGGGTTGTATGGACAATCGGAAACCATTACCGGTAGGCGTCTTTCCGTGCTGTGATCGTGAGTACCACTACCTCGCCTTGGACGAGGGTGTAGATGATGCGATGAGAACGTCCCAGCCGAGCAGAGCGTTTGCCTTGCAGGGGCCCCAGGAGCTTTTTCCCGAGGCTTGGCTGGTCGTCCAGGCGTTTGATAATCTCCCGGGCTTTAGCCGAAAGCAACGGGGGTAGTTTGTTGAGATCCTCGCTAGCCCGGTTTGTCAGCCTTGGCATAGGATCAGGTCTTATCAGAGTTCGACTAGATTACCTGCAGCGAGATCATCCTCGGCTTCAGCCAAGGCCTTCATGGTTTCGGTGTCAGAGAGGA
The DNA here is from genome assembly GCA_965261135.1 of Acidimicrobiia bacterium. GTDB lineage: Bacteria > Actinomycetota > Acidimicrobiia > Spongiisociales > ZC4RG35 > Bin76. Next base: position 1,530,728 of record OZ253443.1, on the reverse strand, counting down.
TGTTGAGTGTCTCGATTAGTGATTCATAGTCCTCGTAACCCATAACCACCGCGGCGGGTCTTCCATGTTTGGTGATTACGACTTCAGATCCGGTGGTCGTCACCTCGTCCACGATCTCGCTGAGACGATTGCGAGCCTCGGTGAGTGGTGTCGGTGTCATGGGGGTGGTCTCCTGCGCTTTTGTTTGGTACAAACTGTACACAGTTAAAGGCAGATCGTCAAGGCCGGCTGCCATGTTTCCGATACCTAATCTTCCAACGCCTACGTCACCCATTAGCGTGCTGGCGGCTTTGGGTGTTAAGGCCGTTCGAAGATGGCTGCCATGCCTTTGGCCTCCGCCGATGCACATGGTCACTATGCCGCGGCAGCCATCTATCCGCTTGAGGGCGCGCATAAGTTTGATGGTGAAGATCGCCCCCGTAGCTCGACCGGGTGACCCAGCGCGATGGCGCCGCCATCTACGTTGGTCTTCTTGGGGCCGAGGCCCGCGTCGCGGATCACGGCTACCACTTGGGCTGCGAATGCTTCGTTGAGGTCGATCAGGTCGATGTCGTCGAGCGTCAGGCCGGCCTTTTCTAGCACTGCCGGGATGGCGAGAGCGGGTGCATAGCCCGTCACATCGGGGCCGATGCCGCTGACTGCCCAGGCCACCAGGCGCAGGAGGGGTTCGGCGTCCCGGGCTTCGGCCGTCTTTTGGCTCATTAGCACCATCGAGGCGGCGCCTTCGATGATCCTGATGAGTTTTCTTGGAGGCGTTTTAACGCCAGGGCCTCGTCGGTGAGACCGTTCTGGATGGTGACAAGGCGCGGTGCTACCTGGGCGTGTCTAGTTAGCGAACCAGCCCATTTAGCTTCGAGAACACGATAGACTGCGCCGTATGACGAAGCTGGATTACGAAGAGATCATCGGACTCTCGGAAGACCCCGACGTGACATTTAAGGATGTTCGCGGTGAGCCCCCTGCCCCCGAGGATTTCGAGCGGGTTGCGAAGGTTGCCGACGCCATTTTCTATGAGAGTTCTCTCGAAACCCAGATCAGGGTGTCGCGTGGCTGGCCGGCTCATGTGTCTGCTCGGCGCCTCGCTCTGTTGTCAGATCACCAACGGAATGAGATACTTTCCAACCTGCCCCCTGACCTAGCCAAGAAGATTGTGTCACTGCTGCCCATCGCAGCCGTTTGACCTCGCTTCCCGCCTTTCCTTCCATACTCCCCTCCGCTCAGAGGAAATTCTCAGAGGAGGATATCCTTGCGGCCCTTGGCCATCCGAGGGGAATAGCCCGCAACTTTCCCCGTAAGGGAGTAAGAGCGATAGGAGGATTTACCGCAAAGGCTGTGCCTATCGTGGTTCTCATGGACATGGAGTCGGATGTGGTTTTCCATGCCCAAAAGCTTGAACGGAAGTATCACCGTCTTTTCAGGTAAGGTGATCTGTCCAGGTTAGGATCCCTTCACAGTACCAACCCGTCACTGCCTTGGTTACCGCGGCGATCATGCTGGTGTAGGTGACGACAGAAGCGTCAGGGGCGTTCGAAGATGGCTGCCATTCCTTGGCCGCCGCCGATGCACATGGTCACGATGCCGCGTTGGCCTTCTATCCGCTCGAGGGCTCGCATCAGTTTGATAGTCAGGATCGCTCCTGTGGCGCCGACGGGATGTCCCAGCGCTATGGCCCCACCATCAACGTTGGTTTTCTCGGGGTCAAGGCCCGCATCTCGGATCACGGCCACTGCTTGGGCTGCGAACGCTTCGTTGAGTTCGATGAGGTCGATGTCGTCGATGGTCAGGCCGGCCTTTTTCAGCACCGCAGGGATGGCGAGAGCGGGTGCGTATCCCATCACCTCGGGGTCGATGCCGCTGACCGCCCAGGTCACCAGCCGCAGGAGGGGCTCGGCACCCCGATCTTCTGCTGTTTTCTCGCTCATCAAAACCACCGAGGCGGCGCCGTCGTTGATTCCTGACGAGTTACCGGCCGTTACCGAGCCGCCTTTGGCGAACACCGGGCGCAGGCGGGCAAGGGTTTCCACGGTGGTGTTTGGTCTGGGATGTTCGTCAACCAGGAACGGGTTGTCCTTGGGGCGGTCCACCCCGACGATGTCCTCCTCGAACAGACCGTTCTTGATGGCGACGGAGGCGCGGCGCTGGCTCTCGGCCGCGAACCGATCTTGTTCCTGGCGGCTCACGTCGTAGCGTTCGGCCACCTTTTCCGCCGTCACCCCCATCGGGTACCCGCCGAAGGGATCGGTCACCAGCGACAGGGTGCCGTCGATGACCTTCCGGGGGCCCAGCCTCCAACCGTCCCGGGCCTGGTAGTCCAAGAACGGCTGGCTGCTCATATTCTCGTCGCCCCCGGCGACCACGATGTCCGCCGACCCCAGCATGACCTGCTGGGCGCCGGTGATGATCGCCTGGAGCCCCGATGAGCAGAGTCGGTTGACGTTCATGGCGGTGGTGGACGATGGCAGGCCCGCCTCGAGCGCGCAACGGCGGGCGTTGTAAGCGTCGGGGCCCACCTGGCCGATCTGGCCCATGACCACCTCGTCGACCTCTTCGGGCTCGACACCGGCCCGATTCAACGACTCTTTGATCGTGATGGCCCCAAGCTTGTAGGCGTCTATGCTGCTCAACGAGCCGCCGTAGGTTCCTATGGCGGTCCGAGCCGCCCCAACCACTACCACAGGTTTTACACCAAGCATGTCCATTCCTTTAACGCCGCGTGCTCACAACCCGACGGTGGATCTCTGGTGCTTTCCGAAAACCCAAGACCGGATTGGCGTTGATACTACTTCAGATCATCCCAAGAACTGGGTAGAGATCTGGGAATGCACTTCTATACATTTGAGCCGCAATATCGACACTTGACCGCTGCTGGTCTGATCAATTCGGCACAGTATGGGCACTTCTTGTATTCGCCACTTTGAAGAGCCTCGAATTCAAGATTCGGGTTGTTTGATGGCATGACCAAGGCCAATATCAGTCCGAGCGGACCAAGCAGAATTCCTAGTGCGAACCAGCCGCAACCGCTCCGTCCCTTATTTGAAGCGACTACGGCGCTGATGACCCCGCACAGAATCCAGATTAAGACGATTGCCAAGAAGGTCCTCCATACAGGTTGTCGGGTTTAGCTTAGAAAACCTCTGCCGGCGGAGGCGCGTTACGGTGAACTGGCACTCTGATTTCTGATTCCAGCCCGGAGACACCCGCCGACATACGGACGGTTGCCGAGCCGCGCGCAAGAGTTCCTGCTGGGAGGGTGGAGCCCTGGATTTGGATATCTAGGCAGGACTTCCTTCCTTAGCTCCGTTGAGATCCGGGGCCCAGAGGTCCACGCTGAGGAGTCGTTGGGGTGGGCGCCTCGGTTTCCTGCTTTTGAAAAAGTGGAGGAGGTCGGATCGGGCTTCTATTTGGTGCCGAAGATCCGATCGCCCGCATCACCGAAGCCGGGCACTATGTACCCGGAAGGGTCCAGCCCTTCGTCTACCGCCGCGCAGTAGATCGGGACGTCGGGGTGATACTTGTGCAGATAGGCCACTCCCTCCGGAGCGGCGATCAGGCAGATGAAGATCAAATCTTTGGGGTTGGTCTCCTTGACCCGGGAGATTGCGGCCTCCGCCGAGTGACCGGTGGCCAGCATGGGATCCACCACCAGTGCGGTGCGATCAGACATGTTCCCGGGCACCTTGAAGTAGTACTCCACCGTCATCTCGGTCTTCCGGTCCCGGTACAGGCCGATGTGACCTACCCGCGCCGAGGGTATTGCCTCTAGGATTCCGTCGGCGATGGCGATGCCGGCTCGCAGGATAGAGATCACCACCAGCTTTTTTCCGTCCAGGAGCGGGGCGGTCATTGCTTGGAGGGGAGTGCGGATCCGGGTGAGCGTCACGGGATGGTGGCGAGTCACCTCGTAGGCCAGAAGGCCCGAGATCTCCGAAGAAAGCCTGCGGAACGCGCTGGAACTCGTCTCACGCTTTCTCATCAGGGTCAGCTTGTGCTGAACCAGGGGATGATCGATCACGTGGACCTGGGAATTGGGCGCCTGGGGTGCCATGATCAGAAGATAGTCCCGTTGCTGATCACCTTAACTGGCGGGCCGCTGTCGGGGCGGGCGGCCGCGGCCAGTCTTCTTCCCGCTGCCCAGGTTCCACCTTCGAGGATCTGGGCCATGGAGAGTTTCACGCCCAACTCCCCCCGCACCATCTCGGCCAGACGGCTGATCAGGGCCACGGTCAGGGCGCGCCACTCCACCACCAGGGGAGAGAAGACCGGATGGCGGGTGGTTTGCCATTGAGGAGTCACGGGGGTGAGGACACCCCCGTCGATGAGCAGTCCCCCGTTCCGGTATTCCGCCAGAGGAGTCAACCGATCCACCTCGGTGACGGTGATTCCTGCCGTGTGCAAGGGTTCTATCAAGGAATATGCCAGCCACTGGATGAGCTTGTGAAAGGGCACCAGTCCCAATGGGGGATAGGGCCAGACGTCACCCAGGAATTCCCCGTCCTGTGTTGTGGAGTCGGGCCACAGAGGTGATAACTGTTCCAACAGAATCCTCAGCAGGGCCACTGCCGACAGGTGCCCGTCGGTGGAAGCATGGCAGGAGAGTAGATCGTAGAGACCTCCCACTCGCTGTCCCGGCCAACGGGACGAGACCTTTCCCAGGGAACGCAGCAGCGCGGCCCGGTCTTCTATTCCCACCAGGGGATTGTCCTCTCCCACCTGAAACGCGGCGGCCAAATCCCCGCTGGTGAGGTTGGAGAGCGCCCGGGACTCCGCTCGGGGAATACCTTGGTCGGAGAACACTCCCCGCTCCAAGGCCCGGAAACTGGCTACGGCCAGTCCTTCCGACCGGCTTAACCGCTGTCCGATCTGTGGATCGGCGTATCGCCACCGGGCCCCGCTGCCTCCATCCAACAGCACCGAGACCACGATTAGTTCCACGTCGGATCTGGCGGCTCGATCCCGGTCTTCGGAAAAGGGCCGGGTCTCCCAAAGGTCGACAGCGCCCACCCGGAAGTGCAGACGGCGACCGTGGATAGGCACAGCCAAATCCGGGTACCGGTTCCGGGTCACTTCACCCACCAGGTGGCTCAGGCTCGGGAGCTTTTCCAGGTTGATCTCCCACCCTTCCAACTTCCCTTGCTCAGCGAGTGCGAGTATCCGATCGGATTGGCGTCTGATGGTGTCGGGATGGCGGAGCCGGGCCAGTTCGGAGACGGTCAATGAAGGGGGCGTCCCTTGGCTTTGGCCAACTCTGTCTCTTCGGGAAGGCCGCTGTCGGTGAAGTATCCGGCCGCCACTTTGGCGTCCAACTCCACCCAGGCATCGGCGGGTACCAGTTCGGGAGGGAGGGAGAGCCGCTCGCCCACTTCTATACCCGAGCCGGTGATAGCCCCGTACTTGTCGTCGGACATGGACACCAGCTTGTCGATCCGGCTGATGCCCAGCCAGTGCAGAGAGTCCGGCATCAGCGCCTGATGGCGGGCATCCTGCACCCCGGCCACACATTCGGTCCGCTCGAAGTAGGCATCGGCGCGGTCTCCGCCCTCCTGGCGCTTGCGGGCGTTGTAAACCAGGAATTTGGTGACCTCTCCCAGCGCCCGGCCTTCCTTCCGGTTGTAGACGATGACTCCTGATCCTCCCGCGGAAGCGGTCTGGATGCACACCTCGATTCCGTGCACCAGATAGGGTCGGCAGGTGCAGATGTCCGACCCGAACACATCCGAACCGTTGCACTCGTCGTGGACCCTGGCCGCCAGGATCTGACCGGGATCGGCCAGACTGTCCGGGTCGCCGAATATGTAGATGGTCTGTCCCCCAATGGGCGGCAAGAACACCTCCAGGTCCGAGCGGGTGACCAACTCCGGGTACATTCCGCCCGTCTCTTCGAAGAGAATCCTGCGCAGATCCCGTTCCGCAACGTCGAGCCTTTCAGCCAGGCCGGGAAGGTGCCACACCGGTTCGATGGCTGCTTTGGTGACTCGACATGAGCCGTTGGGCAGGCACAGGGATCCATCGGGGACTATCCGGCCGTCCTCGATGGCGTCTTTCAGTTCGGGTATGAAGATGCGAGCCGAGGTGACGGCAATGGTGGGGCGGATGTCATAGCCCATAGCCAGCAGATCAGGAAAGGACTCTGCGGTCATCGCTCCCCACGGATCCAGGGAGACGATCCGGCCGGGATCCGTCCAGCCGGGGTGCGGCCCGATGCGGCGGGTGGGGGCGGTATTGGTTAGATCGGCGCGGTAATCGCGGTCGAGCTTTCCCTGGGCTATGGAGACCGCCCGGTAGATGGCATAGGAGCCGGTGTGAGTTCCCACCACATTGCGATGGAGGGGATTGCTCAAGGTTGCGATGACAGGGCCTCTTTCGGAGGCGGTAGCCGCTCCCCAGTGAATGGACGGGGGTTGGGGTCCGTGGCTGTCGACGTGAGAAGTTAGGCGGATATGCCGTGGTCTCATTGAATTAGAGCCTACCATATGAAGGACCGCATGCTATAAGGAAGTGTTCAACTTCTCTGGCTTTTCCTGCTTAGAGAGTTAAAGGGAGCCAAGGGAAGAACTGCATGCTATAAGGAAGTGTTCAACTTCTCTGGCTTCTCCTGCTTAGAGAGTTAAGGGGGCCAGGGGATAGATATGTATGTCTCCCCAGAGAGGAGGAAAGTATGGAACTCAACACTCAACGCAAGACCGTATTGGGGGTTCAGCACACCGTTGCCATGTTCGGCGCCACGGTGCTGGTGCCCCTTCTGACCGGATTGGATGCATCGGTAGCCCTGCTGGCGGCCGGTGTGGGAACTCTGATCTTCCATTTCCTGACCAAGATGATGGTCCCCGTGTTTCTGGGTTCCTCATTCGCCTTCATCCCACCGATAGTCGCCAGCCTCAACACCGAGGGATTTTCCATGTCGGCCACCGTGGGAGGCATCGCCGCCGCCGGTGTGGTTTACGGGATCATCTCGCTTGTCGTCCGGTTTGTCGGATCGGACAAAATCAAGAGACTGGTTCCCCCGGTGGTGGCCGGGCCGATAATCGTGATCATCGGAATCACCCTGGCGCCGGTGGCCATCGACATGTCCAATTCCAACTGGTGGATGGCAATTCTCACGCTGCTGATAACTGTCTTCGCGGCCATCTTCCTGAAGGGCCTGTGGAAAATGCTGCCGATTCTCACCGGCGCGGTGGTCGGTTATGTGGTGGCAGTCATCTTCGGAGAGGTGGATTTTGACGGAATAGCGGACGCAGCCTGGATTGGCCTGCCAGAGTTCACCTTCGCCAGCTTCGAGTGGGGAGCTATCCTGCTGATCGCACCGGTGGCCTTCGTCACGATGATCGAACACGTTGGTGACATCATCACCAACGGCCGAGTGGTGGGAAAGGATTTCTTCAAAGAACCGGGCTTGGACCGGACGCTCTTGGGTGACGGAGTCGCCACCTTTCTTGCCGGGCTGGTCGGCGGCCCCGCCAACACCACCTATTCGGAGAACACCGGAGTCTTGGCGGTCACCAAGGTCTATGACCCGGCTGTCCTGCGCATAGGGGCGGTGGTGGCCATCATTTTGGGGATTATCCCCAAGGTCGCGGCCGTCTTGCAATCCATACCCCTTGCCGTGTTAGGGGGACTCTCCATCATTTTGTTCGGCATGATCGCCGCGGTGGGCCTTCGCACTTTGGTAGAGAGCCAGGTGCAGATGTCCAAGAGCCGCAATCTGATTGTGGTGGCGGTGATTCTGGTGCTGGGCCTCGGGACCTCGGGTCTTGAGAACCTCCAGATTGGTGGAGTCGCGATCTCCGGCTTGGCTTTGGCTGCGGTGGTGGGAGTGGCGCTCAACCTGGTGCTTCCCGCCGACGACTCCTAAACAGGGAACCTGGGAGGGGATCCCTACATCCTGATCTGATCGGGGGAGCGAAGGGCGGAGCCCGCTGGGAATGCAGGCCTGAAGGCAGAGCATGTGGGCGACGGCCCGTCACCGGGTCGAATCCCAGCAGCGAGGGCTGGAGTGATGGACCGAATCGAGAAGCCGCATAGCGGGCGAAGACATCCGGCCAGATGATCAGTTGCGCCTCTCTCTACCTCGGCGGTGGTCAGCACATTTGGACCGAAACACTGGGAAGAAGAAGGCGAAGCCGGTTGGTGGAGCGTTCGAGTGAAAGGTAGAATTGATGCTGGCGATTCATCATGACTCGTCTCAAGCATTACGGTGAGGAGGAGCTAGGTGATATTGCCCGGAGGTCGTTCTTTCGAACTGTCTCAACAGCTTCTCCAAGGCGCCATAGATATCCATGTGCACGCCACACCACACCTGCCAAGCAGTCCGAGAAGACTAGACCCAGTTCAGGCTGCCATACAGGCGCGGGATGCCGGCATGCAAGCAATAGTGCTTATGGATGTTTTTCAGATGTCCAACGGCGTCGCCTGGATCGTAAACAGAGCTGTTCCTGATTTCAGGGTTTACGGTGGGCTGATCCTTAATACTGCCTGCGGCGGCTTGAACCCTCGGGCTGTCAAAACGGCGATTGGATATGGCGATGGCGCCAAGTTCGTCAGCTTCGGCGCTCATTCCACCTTCTTTCAAGCCTCGAGAGAGGGTCGAATAGTAGACGGAGAATTTACACCATTGATGGACTTGTATCCGGACTTCAAAAGAGAGGAAGTAGATCGAGCCATCCGCATACCTGTGGAAGGGCCAATAGGGCGTGATCTAGAGGAGATTCTTCGACTGATCTCGGACAATCCCCATGTCTTTATGAACACAGGTCACGTCTCGGCAGATGAAGCCATCCGCCTTGTTGATCTTTCCCATGAATATGGGATCAAGAACGTGCTCGTTGCCACTGCTGTTACTCAGATCGCATCAACAGAGCAACTGCAATACATGGCCGGAAAGGGCGCGTTCATCGAATACACTCTGGGGGCGTACTCACATACTACGTCGATTCCCAAGACCCATTATTACCTTGAGCTGGAATATGCAGCAGATGAAGAGACTGGCGAGGTGAGCGGTAGCCTGAGGAAGGCTGCCGAACAGATCCAAGAGTTGGGAGCCGATCATTGCATCATTGCCACCGATTTCGGCGGGTACACGTTGCCAGATCCAGTCGAAGGCTTGCGCGAGTTTATTGCCTCCTTGCTAGATCTTGGCATTCCGGCTGATGATGTCCGCAAATTGGCTAAGAGCAATCCCGAGAAACTACTCGGTCTCAATCAGTAACGCTCTCACCCCGGCGATAGAAGAGCCCTTGGACATTCCTCCTGCAGAGCGGTCATTGTGGAGGCCAAAGGGCATGTATTCGCCGAAAGTCGGCCATCTGAATAAGAAGCAAGTGCGTTCAGGTCAGTGCCAGTCGTGGGCGGCGGGCATTGCCACCGGGATGTCGACTGATTCCAGAGACGAGACGATGACCGACGTGGTGCCGTCCCATCGGGAGATCACGCCCTGCGCCAGGATCACCTGGCTTCTGAGCTGTTTTTTGTAGCGGGCGAAGACATCCGGCCAGATGATCAGTTGAACATCGGCGGTCTCGTCCTCGATGGTCACGAACACCGTGCCGCCTATCCCGCGTGGGTGTTGTCGGGCGATGGGCCAGCCCGCCACCAGGACTTCTTCCTCTTCGGCGCATCTGTCTACCTCGGCGGTGGTCAGCACGTCTGAGCCGAGTCCTTCCCGGAGATATTCCATTAGATGGCCTCCCGGATAGATGGACATCACCTCATAGGCGCTCGCCATTTTCTCGTAGTCGGTGAAATCGGCCAGGTCAGGTTTTTGGCTTCCCCTGGTGGTGTCCATGACGGTCTGTCCTTTTCGAGAGGGGCGGGCCGAAAGTCCCGCATCCCAGATCGCGGTCCGGCGGTTGGGGGTGATGCCGTCCAAAGCTCCTGCCATCACCAAAGAGACCACGGCTGGGGGCTTCAAGCCGGTCCGTCGGATCAGATCACCGGCGCCGCAATAGGGGCCGTTGCGTTTTCTCTCTTCAACGATTGCTTCTGCGGACCGGTCTCCCACATCTTTGACGATGCCCATACCTAGCCGCACGGCGCCGTCTTCGGGGACGCATCTGACACCGCTTTGGTTGATGCATGGATGGAGAAACGGCACGCCGAAGCTTTTGGCGTCCTGTTTGAGGGTCTCCAACGGATAAAACCCCATGGGCTGGTTGTTGAGGAGAGTCGTGAAGAACTCCAAAGGGTGGTAGCGCTTGAGCCAGGCCACCTGATAGGCGGTGATGGCAAAGGCGTGCGAGTGGGATTCGGGGAACATGTAGTGGCCGTTGATCTTGGAGAAAATCTTCCGAGCCGTTGGCTTGGAGACCCCTTGCTGCTCTGCGCCTTTCAGAAAATCTTTCCAGTGCATGGCGATCAGATGCTGGTTGTTGGAGCGGGCGAAGGATCTTCGTATCTCATCGGCCTGGGCGGCGGTCATTCCCGCCACGTCCATGATGAGCTGGACCACCTGCTCCTGCCATACGATCACCCCGTATCCACGCTTCAGAGCGCGCTTTTCCAATGGGTGGTCGTACTCCCAGGAGGCGCCGTGGCGGTATCGGTCCACGAACAGCGAGACGGCGCTTCCCTGCACGCCGACGCCCGGGCGAATCAGCGCCACCTGATAGGCAAGGTCGAGCAGGTTTTTGGGCCGAAGTCGGCGACCCATCTTCAGTTGAGCGGGCGACTGGAGCAAAAACACCCCTTTGGATCGGCCTTCGGTGATCATCCCGTAAACCTGGGGATCTTCGGGGTCGAGTCGGCTCAGGTCGGGCCTTGTGCCTTCTTGCTCCTCGATCAGATCCAAAGCTTCGTGCAGTTGATCCAGCGCCGGCAGAGAGAGCAGGTCGATCTTGGCGAAGTTGGCGTCGGCGACATTGTCCTTGTTCCAATCCATGATGAAACGCCCTTCGATGGCCCCTTGCCGGACGGGAACCATCTCAGGTATGGGGGTGCTGCTGAGGATCATCCCTCCCACATGTTGGCTCAGGTGTTTGGGAGCTCCCATCAGTTGTGGGGCGATCTCGATCAGGTTCTTCCATCCGGAGGCTCCCACCCGATCCCGGAAGGCGGGAAGTTCCAGCATTTCATCTTTCAGATCCGCCGCGTCATGGGAGTGGATCTGTTTGGATAAAAGTCGCAAGTCCTGACTGGGCAGTCCGAACGCCTTGCCCAGATCCTGGATGATCCCCTTCACTGTGTAGGTGGAGATGGCGCCGGTGAGCACCGCGTATTCGGAGCCGAAATGCCGATGGACCCGCTCTATCAGCTTGTCTCTGAGGTGGCGGGGAAAGTCGAGGTCGATGTCGGGAAGCAAGCTCGTGTCCTCTGAGATGAACCGTTCCAGGGTGAGGTTCCACTTCAGAGGATCAACATGGCTGATGCCGATCAGATATCCCACCAAAAGCGCCACCGATGATCCTCGTCCTCTCCCCGGCGGTTGTTTTTCGAGCGGTGTGCCGGGACGCACCAATCCCTCTTCGACCATGATCTTCTGCGCGATGAGAGCGATCTGCCGATACAGCAGCAGAAAGCCGGCCAGACGGTGCATCTCGATCAGCCGGAACTCTTCTTCCAGACGTTCACGGATGGGCGAGGTAACCGATCCGTAGCGCCGGACAGCGGCTTCGAGACAGAGCTCGTAGAGATAGCTGTCGGGAGTGTGTCCTTTCGGCACTCGCGGTTCGGGGAGGCGGTAACCAAGATCGGTGCTGAGATCGAAAGAGCATTGGTCGGCGATTTTCGCGGTGTTGGAGATCGCCTCGGGAAAGCGTCGGAACAGCCGCTCCATCTGTTCGGGAGACTTGAGGTAGAGGTGATGGTTGGGTCTGATGTATGGAAGGGCCTGATCCATGGTGGTGTTGTGCTTGGCGGCTACCAGAGCGTTCTGGAGGCGGTAGCGCTCCGGTGTGTGATAGTGGACGTCGTTGGTGGCCACAACCGGCACGCCTTCCGCTTGAGCCAGAGACGACAGTTCCCGGTTGCGCCGGGTGTCGCCTTCCAGCAGATTCTGTTGCAACTCCACATACACCCGGTCCGGGCCGAACCAGTCCCGGTACCCCCCGAGAAGATTCCGGGCCTCCGAGAGCCGGCCTGAGAACGCCAGTTGCGAGAGGCGGCTCCCACGCCCTCCGGCAAGGAGGATCAGCCCTTCCGAATGCGTCGGCAGGTGCTCCGGGTCGAGCCGGGGGTTCTGGCGGTCTGTGCCGTTGGCCAGGGTGAGCAGCCGGGACAGGTTGGCGTAGCCCTTGCGCGTCCCGGCCAGAAGGGTCAACCGCGTGTCGTCTACCAGGATCAGCTCTCCGCCGGTGATGGGCCGGATTCCCAGGCTGTTGGCCAGGCGGGCGAACTCCAAGGCGCCGCACAGGTTGGTGTCGGTCAGGGCCATGGCCGAATGGCCGTATTCCTTGGCGGCGGCCAGAAGTTCGTGGACGTGTGATGCTCCCATACCGAAGGAATAGAAGCTCTTGCAGTGAAGTTCCACATAGCCCGAAGCCATACCCGTCCCTCTGCTAGCCGCTCTGCCGATACCAGCAGTCCCCTCTTCGGTCATAGAAAAGGGTGATCTGTCGTCCACCCTCTCCGTTCATCCGGTAATAGGTTCGGGTTATCGGTTTCGGCAGCCACCACAGATCGAAAGTCCAAAGGTCGGCCACCCGAGTCACTTGACGCCATTGGTCTCCCAACAACACAGCCACCGGCTGGCGGTGGGCGCCTTCCCGGACAGGCACCCGGGTGGGCGTCGCAACAGGTTTGATGGAGTAGCTCCCCGATCGGTCGATGGGGACCCGGAAGGCCCGCATCTCCGGCGCCGGATGCCAGGGGGCCACCTCGACCACCCGGTGCAGGACGTAGTTTCCCTGCATTCGGGCCTGGAGTTTTTTCTCTACGTCTCTTATCCGGCGCCACTTGACTTTCTTCGGATCGGCCCAGAGCCCCAACTGCACTCCCGATGCTCCGCTGAGATTGGTGAGGGTCAGGCGGATCTCTTCGATGGGGATCCGGGGAGGGTCCATCTCCAGTTGGTTCCTGATGATCGAAGAAGCCTTCTTCCATCCGTGAACACCTCGCTTGAAATGGATCGACTTGCGCCATGACGGAGCGCTCTCCGAGGTGCATTCCAGGGCCACGCCGGCCGCCTGTCTCCCCAGCATCCGGGGCCGGGAGAATGCCTTCTGCAAAAGGATGTCCACCGTCACCAAGAACAGTTCCAAAGAGGCCGAATGGTTGGGGAAAGATGTGTGTTCGACGATGGTTTCTCGCACTTCCAGGGGGATCAGGGGACGCTCGTCGATGCCGTTGCAGAGAGACCATGCTTGCAGTCCTTCCAGGCCGAACTGGTCTGCCAGGAGGCCATTGGGCAGCTTGGCGACATCACCCATGGTGTGCAGGCTCAGAAGGCGCAGGCCCGATTTGATCTCGGCCGACAGGGGAAGCAGGTCGATGGAGTGGGGGGAGAGGAATCGAGCCGGATCGGAAGGTGCCCAGGTCACTTCCAGCGCCTTTCCCGTCCGGGCTGCCACGAAGGCGGGGAATTTGGCGTCACCCACTCCCACCGCCGGTTCCAGATCGTGAGGAACGACCCCCAAGAGCGTGTACACCAAACGGGCCTCGCCACCGTACAGAGCCTCCAGGCCGTCGAGGCGCACATAAGCCGTGCCGAGTTCCGGACCCTCCACGCGATGGCCGACATCCACCAGGGACCTGAGCACATCATCGAACACTTCCTGGTAATAGGGCTCGTCCGCCTCTAAGACGAGGCAGTTTGCATAGTGGGATATGGCCTGCTCCAATGTCATCCCGGCGCTCACCCGGAAGGCTCGGGAGGTGTGATCTATGACCCGGGGAATGGATCCGGTCCGGTCGATGATCACTGCCGGTCGGTCTTTCAGATGCGCGTCGCGCCGAATCTCAGACTTGGCTCTCAGATGAGAGATGAGCAGACACGCAACCCGCATCGCACCTCCTTCGGCAGGCAAACCCAGTTGGGAATCCGTATAGGGTAATCGAACATATGTTCGATTACAAGTAGAAACTGAGACGGGGTTGGCGCGTTATTGTGGGCCAGCCAACCCGCAGGCAGAACTGAAAAGGAGTGCGTGATGGGAGGCCGGGGTCAGGATGTCGTCGAAGAACTGCTGACGACCGTTGATTACCTGCGCATCATGGTTGGCACTGTAAGCGATGGTCGGGAATGACTGGTGAGCAGTGATCTGATCGCCGATCCTCCGCGGCTGCTCTCGATCGTGCGGTTGACCGCGGCGGGCTGGGATACCGACGACGACACGGTGGCGATGTCGCTGTTCGTCCAGGGGTATGCGTATCGGACTGCCTTGACTGCCATCGGGTCATTCGTTCTGTCGGGCGATGTGTCGAGTTGGGTGATAAGATCTCCCAAGCCCTCGGGTGGACTTGGCCAACCCAATGTGGATTAGCCCCACAATGGAACCGTTCGGGCACTGTGGTAAACGTTTTGGTAGTCGACGAATACCACCACCCGCTTTGCCATGACCACTTCCTTTTAAGGAAAATCCCCGCCAGTGCGGACCCGAAAGTCCGGACGGCGAGGATATTTCGTAACTAAGTATGCCTTGGTATACCAACAATGTGTACCCGCCGCCGGGGGCAATTTAACTCTGCCTATTCGTAGGCGATGGCGTCCAGGATCTTGATGCGACTGGCTGAACGTGCGGGGAGGATGGCGGCTAACACTCCGGCCACTCCGGCCAGAGCCACGTAGATGAGCAGTTGAAGTGCCGGCAGGCTGAACACTGCCAAGCCGTCGTCGGCCAAGGCCAACCGCACCGCCCAACCCAGAACACCGCCCAAGAGCACGCCCAGCGCTGCGCCGAACACCGCCACGATCACCGCTTCCCAGCGGACCATCCGGCGCACCTGGCGGCGAACCATCCCCACCGCCCTCAGCAACCCGATCTCCCGGATGCGCTCGGTGATGGAGAGAGCCAGGGTGTTGGTGATCCCCAGGATGGCGATGACGATGGCCAGGGCCAGGAGCCCGTTGAACACCGCCACCAACTGGCCGATCCGGTTCTCGAAGTCGGCGGCGAACTCGCTCTTGGTCTGGATCTGCACCAACGGATAGTCGGCCGCCAGGGCCTCCACCCGCTCCTTGGTGCCTTCGAGTTCGATCCCCTCCTCTACGGCTACCAGCACCAAGGCGGGCGCGGTCAACTGGTAGTACCGAAGAAATCGCTCTTCGGAGATGAGAATCCCGCCGAACGCCTCCGACGCCAGGGTTCCGCTTATCTCCAGTTGGGTGCTCTCGCCGTTAGGGAACTCCAGGGTGAGAGTGTCGCCCACCGCCCACCCGCGGTCTTCCATCTGGTTGGTCTCCACGATCATTCCCTCCGCCACAGCTTCGATCCCCGGTTCGGCGCCGGTCGACCACACCTGCTCCACCGTGGCGGGATCTATGGCGGCGATGTTGGTCACCTCCTCCTCTGATCCGTCGGCGGTGGTGATTCGCACCCAACCCACCCGTACCGGTGAGATGGCTGCCATGCCCTCCAATTGGTGGAGATCTTCCACGAAGTCGTTGCTCACCCCGGTGTTGAAGTTGACCGAAGTGATGGTCAGGTCGGCGGCGAAGGTCTCCAAGAGAGACTGTTTCACCGAGTCGCTGATGGAACTGGACAGCACCGCCACGAAAGAGACCAGGGCGATTCCGATCATGAGCGCCGAGGCGGTAGCAGCGGTGCGGCGAGGCTGGCGGCGGGTGTTCTCCTTCGCGAGGAGACCGGGCAGGCCGAACAACCGGGGGAGCGGCCAGCCTAGGAAGGACCCGGCCGGACGGGCTACCAACGGCGCCAAAGTGGCGACTCCCAGGAACAGGAGCAAGGCGCCGCCGCCCACCCAGGTGATTCCCAGCCACACCAGTCCCACCACCAGACCGGCGATGCCCAACCCGGTGATCGAGAAGCCGATGATGGCCCGGTTGCGAAGCGAAGCCCGTTTGGTAAGGCCGGCCCCGGCCCGGAGAGCGGCCACCGGCGGGACGGAGGAGGCCTTGAGGGCGGGAAGCAGCGCCGAAGCCACTGTGATCACCACCCCCACCACCATGCCGATGATGAAGGTGCGGGTTTGGACCACCAGGTCGCCGGCGGGGAATGAGAAACCTATCAGGTCGAGGGCTTCCCTCATGCCGTATGCCAGCAAGACCCCGGCGCCCACTCCCAAAGCCGACGCCACCAGGCCCACCAGAGCGGCTTCGGTGACCACCATCCTGACTATCTGACGGGAGGTGGCTCCGATTGCCCGCAGGAGCGCCAGTTCCCGGAGTCGCTGGGCGATGATGATGCGGAAGGTGTTCTGGATGATGAATGCCCCCACCAGGATGGCCACGGCTGCGAACACCAGGAGAGCGGTGTTGAAAAACCCAAGACCGGTCTCCAATTCTTCGACCACCGACTGCTCGAGTTGTACGCCGGTGGCAGCGGTCAGGCCTTCGGGAAGCACCGCCTCGATTCTCTCCAGGAGCGCCTCGGGAGAAAGACCCTCTTCGGCCCGGACAACAATGGCGGTGATCTCGCCCTCCAGTCCCAACAGGCGCTGGGTCTCCCGGTGTTCGAACAAAAGGAGCGAGCTGGCGCCGAAATCGGTCTGGCTCACGGAAGTGGCCAGCCCCACCACTCGGAAACGCCCCTTTCCGTTCTCGAAGGCGACGTCCACTTCCTGGTCGCGTGCTATGTCGTGGCGGGAGGCGGTTGCCATATCAACCACCACCTCGCCCGGTCCCGTGGGCGGTCGACCGTCGCCTTCGAGGATCGTCAGCCTGTTCACGGTGGGTGCGTTTACCCACGAGAAGGCGAATTTGGGAGGCCCGGTGATGCCCAAGAGGTTGCCTTCGGAGTCGAGTAGTTGAGCGAAGCCTCTCACCGACGGCACCGCCAGCGCCACCCCGGGCACCGAAGCGATTTGATCCAATACGCCTTCCTCGAATGAGGGGAAACTCTCTCCCTGTTGGGCGAAATCGGAGACCTCGGCTTCCACCTGCACATCCACACCCGCGTAGGCATCCCCGAACAACTTGTCGAAACCGTCTTGGATTGTGTCGGTGAACACGAAGCTCCCCACCACGAACGCCACCCCCAACACGATGGAGAGAGCGGTCAGGGCCAGCCGCAGCTTGTGCGACCACATTGCCTTTACCGCGGTTCGGAGCATTTAGTCGCCCAGCGACTTCAGATGATCGAAGATGGCTTCGGCGTTGGGATCTGCCATTTCGTCGATGATTTTCCCGTCTTGTAGGAACACCACCCCGTCGGCGTAGGCGGCAACCAAGGGATCGTGGGTGACCATCACCACCGTCTGGCCGATCTCGTCCACCGCCTCTCGGATAAAGCCCAACAGCTCGTCGGAAGCCCGGGAGTCGAGGTTGCCGGTGGGCTCGTCGGCGCAGACGATGATGGGACGCGAGATCAGCGCCCGGGCCACGGCCACCCGCTGCTGCTGGCCGCCCGAAAGCTGGGAGGGAAGATGGGAGAGGCGATCGCTAATGCCGAGCGTCTTCACTATCTCGTGGAACCAGTCACGTTCCACGTCCTCTCTGGCGATGGAGAGCGGCAGCAGGATGTTCTCCTCGGCGTTGAGGGTGGGAATCAGGTTGAAGGTCTGGAAGACGAACCCCACTTTTTCTCTTCGCAACAGGGTAAGTTCCCGATCCTTCAGGGTGGACAGAGCGATCCCGTCGATGAACACCTCGCCGCCCTCCAGGGTGTCCAGGCCGGTCAGGGTGTGCAGAAGGGTCGACTTGCCCGACCCCGAGGGTCCCATTATGGCGGTGAACTGGCCCCGCTCGATCCGAAGCGACACCCCTCCCAGCGCCTTGACGGCGGTCTCGCCCTCCCCGTAGATCTTGACGCCATCCACCATCCGAACGGCCGGGTGACCGGATGGCACGGAGTGATTAGGTGATGACATGAATGGGCATTCTTGCCGGATATCCCCGGTATCCGTAATCGGTCTAGGCGCGGTCGGTGGCGATCGGTTCCTGTCGGTGGTGGGACAGCACTTCGACGAGATGATCGCCCACCGACATCACATGGTGGGTGATCATCTGATGCAGTTTCTGCTTCTCGCCCGCGAAGAAAGCGTTCATGATCGACTCATGCTCCCGGTAGCCCCGGATCGCCCAGTCCGGCGCCTCTTTCACGAAGTCGTCGGGGACGAACGCGGTCACCCGCTTGAGAGCAGTGATTATCGGGTTGGAATGCGACATACGGTTGAGCTGTCGGTGGAACCGGCCATTCAGGTCCGCGCTCAGAGGCAGATCACCCTCTCGGACCGCCTTCCCCATCTCCGCATGGATGTGTTTCAGCCGGTCCACCTCCTCGGGGGTGCCCCGGGTCATGGCCCGCACCGCCGCCAGGGCGTGGAGATGGGCGTTCACCTCGAAAGCGTCGAGGATGTCGTCGTAGGTGATGTCGGCCACCACCGCGTCACGGTTGTTGGGACGGGCGGCCAGCCCGTCCATCACCAGCATGTTGATGGCGTCCCGGACCGGCATTCGGCTGGTGCCGAAGCGATCACACAAATCCTGTTGGGTGAGGGGATCACCGGGGGAGAGGTGTCCGAACAGTATCTGCCGCCGCACCTCTTGAGATATCTGAAGGCCGAGGGGAGTTCTTCTGAGTACGGTCTGTCCGGATGCCATAAAACGCGTCCCCCAGATTATACCGATCGGGCCGCCTCTCTCTGAGAGAGAAGACCTACCATCAGCGAATAATCAGGGCCGGGCTTACACCTCTGGTGGAGGCTCGTAGCGGGCGGAGACGGGGACGCCTTCGACCACGCTGATCACCCACACCGAGCCCTTTTTGCAGTTGTAGATGGAATCCCCCAGCTCCATTCCGTCCTCCGCCAGCCGGAGGATGACAGACGGAATAACGTCTCCGTGGCTTGAGAGGGCCGCGTTGGCGCCGGAAAGTTCATCAAGGAGCAGCAAGGTAGCCCGGCCGCCTTCGCCTTCCGTCAGCGCCGGATGCTCCTCCACCGGGATCCCCAAGATCTCTCCCAGGGGTTCGAGGGTTTGCGTACAGCGCAGATAGGGGCTTGACACCAGCCTCTCGACACCCTCTCCGGCTAAGCGCTCGGCAAGGGCGTGCGACTGTCGCCAGCCTTTGGGGGTGAGTGGCCTCAGATGGTCGGGGTCGGTCCAGCGTTGCCGGTTACCAGCCGCCGCGTGGCGCACGAAGAACAAGGTTCGGGTCGTGTTCAAGATCTGATAGTCGGCGTCCTCCACCAACCGTCGGTCGAAAGCATAGGTAAGCAGCCCGGCGCCCGAAACGGGGATCCAGCGGGTCTCATCCACCTCCGCACCGGGTTCGAAGCCCGTGAACGACCAGGAGGTCATGGCGTAGTAGTCGACCTGTTTCCATCCGTTGAGGGCGGGATACTCGTGCCGTCCGACCGGAGTAATCACCCGGCACCGATGACCGGTCTCTTCCCACACTTCGCGGACCGCCGATGCCTGAGAAGTCTCCCCGGGGTCATTTTTTCCCTTGGGGAGCGACCAGTCGTCATAGCGGGGACGGTGGACCACCAGCACCTCGGGCTTGCCGTTTGGGGAGAACCGGAACACGAGCCCTCCGCCGGCCCGGATGAGGCCGTTCATCGGGGGTATTCCAGTCCGAGGCGTCCCAGCACGATCCGGGCGGCCTCCGAGACGGTGGACACGCAGGCCATTGACTGTGGATCGGCCCCGAATTCGGTGATCATCAGATCGGCCAGCTTTCGAAAGCGCTCTCCCACTGCCACGTGGGGTTTGCGCAACTCGGGTGGGGACAGAAACGCCTCTCTCCAAGCCTCTGCGAACTCCACGATGGTGCCGATGCTGCCGGGAAGGGTGATGGTGGCCGACGCCAGATCCAGGAGGAACCGGTCGCGTTCATATATGTCGTGGGCGGGAATCTCCACCCGCACGAAGCGGTTGGGGCCCGCCCGGTGGGGAAAAAGGTTGGGAGCGGTTACCCCGATCACCTCGCCGCCTCCCTCCGCCGCGCCCTCCGAGACCGCCTCCATCACTCCGCTGTAGCCCCCGGTTGCCACCGTGGCGCCCGCTTCGGCCAGTATGCGTCCCAGTTGGCGGGCCTCCTGGTAGGCGGCTTGGGCGGATGTGATGGATGAGGATCCGAACACCGCTATCACCGGGGGATCCGCCATCACTCGGCCAGAGAGCGCATGACGCCGGCTACCACGTCGGCTGTGCCCAACACTCCGTAGGACTCGAAGGCGTAAGGCGGTAGGGGAGCGTCGAAGCCGGTGACCCGCACCACCGGAGCGGCCAGGTCGTAGATGGCCTCCTCGGCCACCGTGGCGGAGATCTCGGCCGCCATCCCGGCGGTGTGAGGCGGTTCCTGCACCACCACCAGCCGTCCGGTGCGCCGAACCGAGGAGAGCACCGCCTCTTTGTCCCATGGGTAGAGGGTGCGGAGGTCGATCACTTCCACCGAGGCCTCGTGGTCAAGCTGTTCGGCGGCTCTGAGAGCCACGGGGACCATCCCTCCGTAGGTGACCACGGTCACGTCGCGGCCCGCCCTCTTGGTGGCGGCCCGGCCGATGGGGATGGTGTAGTAGCGGCTCGGGACCGATTCGCGGCCCGAGCGGTAGAGGACCTTGGGTTCGGCGAAGATCACCGGGTCCTCCGAGTCGATTGCCGCCGCCAGGAGGCCCTTGGCGTCGGTCGGCGTGGAGGGACAGATCACCACCAGCCCGGGGATGTGGCAGAAGAGGGTCTCGGGGCTTTCGTTGTGGAACTCATGGGCGTTGATTCCCGCTCCGTTGGGGAAGCGCACGACGATCGGCAGGTCCAAGCCTCCCTGGGTGCGGTAGCGCATCCGGGAGAGATGGGTGGCGATCTGCTCGAAGCAGTTGTAGACGAACCCGTCGAACTGTATCTCCACGATGGGCCGTGCGCCGGCGATGGCCATCCCGATGGCGGTGCCGACGATTCCGGTTTCACAGAGCGGGGTGTCGATCACTCGCTCCTCGCCGTATTTGACTTGCAGATCCTCGGTGATGCGGAACACCCCGCCCGTTTTTCCCACGTCCTCGCCCAGGATGATTGCCTCGGGGTAGCGTTCCATCGCCTCGCCCAGGGCGGCGTTGATCGCCTGGGCCATGTTCCAGTGCTCCGAAGGCTCGGGATCGGGGGGCGTGCCTTCTCCGATCCGCCAGATCAGTGACGAGAAGTCACCCGGCTCCCTGCCATGGGCCTCCTGGGAGTCTCGGAACTGGTCGGCCAAAGCCGCGGGGATGCGCTCGTAAACGTGGGTGATCGCCCGGGTCCTTATAGGAAGCGGTCGCCCTTCGAGATCCTCTAGGACCTCATCCATCGCTGTTTCGATCTCCGCCACGGCGGCTGTTTCCAGTTGGTCGTTCCAGAGGCCGATGTTTTCCAGATGAAGTCGCATGCGAATGAGCGGATCCAACGCCCTCCAGGATTTCTCTTCCTCGGGGGATCGGTAGCGGCGGGGATCGTCGGCGGTGGCGTGGGGGCCGAAGCGATAACAAACCGCTTCGATCAGGGTGGGGCCCCCGCCTTCCCGGGCGCGTTGGGCGGCCTCTGAGACCGCGGTGTGGACGGCCAGGGCGTCCATGCCGTCCACCCGGATGCCTTCGAATCCGTAGGCGACTGCTTTCTGCGAGATGGTCTCCGACCCGGTCTGGGATTCGACGGGCATGGATATGGCGTACTGGTTGTTGGAGCAGATGAAGACCACCGGCAGATTCCAGGTCCCGGCGAAGTTCATGCCGGAGTGAAAGTCGGAGGCGGAAGTGGCTCCGTCTCCGAAGAAGGCGGCGCTCACGCTGTTGTCGCCCCGGAGCGACGCGTAGTAGGCCCGTCCCACCGCATGGGGAAGTTGGGTGGCGATGGGGATGGTGTAGAGGCCGATGCGGAGGCTGCGAACGTCCCAGTTGGCGTAACCGTGACCCCGGTAGAACTCGAGGAATGCTTTCAGGGGCAGCCCCCGGTTGAGCACCGCGGCGTGCTCGCGGTAGGAGGGAAACACCCAGTCCTCGGGCTCGAGCGCCAGCGCCGATCCGACGCTTATCGCCTCCTGTCCTTCCATCGGAGCAAAGGTGCCCATCCGCCCCTGACGTTGGAGGGCCATCATGCGCCGGTCACAAGCCCGTCCTGCCACCATCTCCGAATAGATGCGCGTGAGCAACTCGGGCGAGTAACGCCGGGCCACCTCAGGCAGGGCGACATCTCCGTCGGGTTGAAGAACCTGGTACATCGTGTCGGCTATGCAAGGCATTTTACAAGCTCGGGATTCAATGTTTTCTGCTGGAGCAGACGGTTGGGGCCGGCAGGGGGCCAGATTCTGGCATCCTCGACGGTGCTATTGTGGGCTGGCGTGTCCGGACTGCTGGCGTTCCATGCTCATCCCGATGACGAGGTGATGTCCACCGGCGGCGCTCTGGGCAAGTATGTGGAGGCGGGAGAGCAGGTGGTGGTGGTGACCGCCACCGACGGTGCGGAGGGGGAAGTGCACAACTACTCCAATCCCGATGAGATCTCCGCCCGGCTGGTGGAGGTGAGAGCTGCGGAGTTGGCGGCGGCGCTCTCCATCCTGGGGGTGAAGCAACATGTCTTCTTGGGTTATCGCGACTCGGGCATGATGGGATGGGAGGCCAACTCTCATCCCGACAGCTTCTGGCAGGCCGACTTCATGGAAGCCGTCACCCGGATGGTGCGGCTGATCCGCCGTTACCAGCCGGAGGTGATGACGGTCTATGACGCCTTCGGGGGATACGGCCATCCCGATCACATCAACGTCCATCGGGTGGGGACCGCCGCTTTCTTCGGCGCCTCCGACCTGGGGCGTTTCCCCCTGGAGGACGGCGAAGAGTTCTGGGAGCCCCTCAAGCTCTACTGGTCGGTCTGGCCGAGGAGCAGGGTCGTCGCCTACGCGGAACTTCAGCTCTCCCGGGGGGAGATAAACGAGGAAGACCTGGAGAGGGCCCAAAACGCGGGCACTCCCGATCGGGACATCAGCTGCAAGCTGGATGTGCGGGACCGCGTAGCCACCAAGATGGCCGCACTCCAGGCTCACCGCAGCCAGATCCCTTTTGACGGGTCATGGATGAAGACTCCCGACGAGTACTTGTCCCGGATGATTGGCTGGGAGACCTTTATCCGGGTGTTCAGCAGAGTGGACTGTCCATATCGGGAGGACGACCTGTTCGCGGGATGCGGGGAGCGCCCCGCCTAAGCTCGTACCATGGACGACTCCACCTCTCCGTCCGCCCGTTGGAAGGCAGAGTTGGAATCCTGGGCGATTCCCGACCGGCTCCTGGAGCAGGCTGATGAATCACCCTATGGATGGCCGCCGGAGCTGTGGAGGCGGCGCACCCAGGAGAGCCGCACCCGTGCGGAGACCACCCCCACCACTTCGCTGGTCTCGGAGTTGTTGGGCGCAGACGGGACGCTGATCGACGTGGGGGCGGGGACCGGTCGGAGCTGTCTTCCCTATGCCCGGGCGGGACACAGGGTGACGGCGGTGGAGAAGAACCCCGGCATGGCCGCGGGCCTGCGAGAAGAGGTGCGCTCGGAGGGCCTGGAGGTAGAAGTGGTGGAAGGCGCTTGGCCGGAGGCGGCGGGAAGGACGCCGGTGGCCGACGTGGTGCTGTCGAGCCATGTGGTGCACGACGTGGCGGACATCGGCCCCTTCATCAGGGGATTGGGAGGTCACTGCCGCCGGGGAGCGGTGGTGGAGATGACCCACGTCCACCCCTGGACGACGATGAACTACCTCTATCGCGCCATCCACGACCTAGATCGGCCCGACGGCCCTTCCGTGGAGGACCTCGTCGGGGTCATCGTCTCGGAACTCGGCGCCGAGGTGGGGGTGGTGCGCTGGGAACGGGCGCCGGACCTGTGGTTTCTGACCTGGGAGGAGATACTGGCCTACTACGGGCGGAGGGTGGCGGTCCCCCGGGCGAGAAGGGCCGAGCTCCGCCCGCTCCTGGAGGAGCATGTGGTTGCGAGGGACGACCGCCTCTATGTCGATGAAGGTCCCCGTTCTTTCGCCACCCTGTGGTGGTCTCCGGACCCTTGAGCGGCTTATGGGTCGTGATGGCGGGGAGGGCATTGCCATAATCTAAGGAGATGAAAGAAAACCCCCTTTCGGCCAGCGTTCCTTCCGACGCCGCAGGGGGGGATGTCCGGTTGGAGTCGGCGCGCCGCGCGCTCGGAGAGCTCTCGGAGGCGGAGGGCGGGGATGCCCTGGCGCCTGCCGAGCGGCTTGCCGACGTGTTGGAGGAGTTGTTGGAGGGAAGGGAGGGGGACAGAAGCTGAATCGGCGACGGCTGGACCAAGAGTTGGTGGAGAGAGGACAAGCCGGGAGTCGCACCGAGGCGCAGCGTTTGATCACCGCGGGGCAAGTGCGGGTGGAAGGGGTGCTCTCTCCGCGGCCCGCCACCCTGGTGGCGACCGCCACTGCCATCGCGGTCGGCTCCGATGTGCCCCGCTTCGTCTCCCGCGGCGGAGAAAAGCTCGATCACGCCTTGGAGGTTTTGGGAGTGGATCCCCAGGGGAGGCGCTGTCTGGACGCGGGCGCCTCGACGGGGGGATTCACCGATGTCCTCCTGCAGCGGGGAGCCCGTTGGGTGACCGCTTTGGACGTGGGCTATGGGCAGCTCCATCCCCGGCTGGCCCAAGACCCCCGGGTGGAGGTGAGGGATCGGACCAACTTCCGCTACGTGGACGCCGACGAACTGGGGCTCTTTGATTTGTTGGTGGCCGACCTATCCTTTATCTCGTTGTGTACGGTGGTTGACCGGTTGAGTGAGGTGGCCGAAGAGGGAGCGGACTGTTTGACTCTGGTGAAGCCCCAGTTCGAGGCGGGCCGACGCTCGGTGGGAAAGAGAGGAGTGGTGAAAGATCCCCTGGTTCATTCCCAGGTGATCCGCAAGGTGGGGACCTGTCTCCTGAAGGCGGGCCTCGGTCCCCGGCGGGTGGTGGCCTCTCCGCTCGTGGGCGCCAAATCGGGCAACCGGGAGTTCTTCATCTGGTCGGTGAAAGGAGAAGCGGAGGTGGAAGAATGGGAGGAACAATGAGAATAGGAGTAGTGCCCAACCGGGTGCGGGAACCAGCGGTGAGGTTCACCAAGAAGCTGGTGGCCGAGGCGCGAGAGCGAAGCTGGGAGGTGTGGGTGGATGGTGAGGAGGGGATTGACCTCTCCGAGCTGTCGCTCGACATGTTGATAGCAACCGGGGGAGACGGCACCATGCTGCGGGCGGTGAGCCTGGCTTACCGGGCAGATCGGCCGGTGCTGGGCTTCAACCTGGGGACGCTCGGGTTCTTGGCGGCCGCCGACCCCGACCGGCTCACACACACGCTCGATCTTCTGGAGCAGGGCCGCTATCGGTTGGTTCCCCGGATGACGGTCGCTGCCGAGCTGAACGGGCTCACCGATCTCGGCGTGAACGATGTGGTGGTGGAAAAGATCGACAGCCAGCGGCTAATCGAACTGGAGGTGGAGGTCGACTCCGAGCCGATGCTCTCCTATCGGGCGGACGGCCTGGTGATCTCTACTCCCACCGGCTCCACCGCCTACAGTTTCTCGGCGGGAGGCCCGCTCTTGGACACACGGGTGGATGCGCTGGTGATGACCCCGGTGGCGCCTCATTCGCTCTTCTCCCGGTCGCTGGTGATCTCCCCCGATTCGGTGATCCGCTGTCGGGTGGCCCGCGACCGACCCGTTCAGGTGTCTGTGGATGGCCGCAACACCGCGTCTTTGGGAATGGGCGATGAGGTGGTGGTGCGCCGGGGGCCGCGTCCGGTGATGTTCGTCGCATTTGAGCAGGTCGCCTTTTCCACCATCGTCACCGAGCGGTTCGGACTGTGAGTCGATGCTCGACGAACTGATCGTCAAAAACCTGGGGGTGATAGAGGAGGCGGAATTCCGGCCGCGCGACGGGCTGGTGGTGATAACCGGAGAGACCGGGGCGGGAAAGACCCTGCTTCTGGGCGCTCTGCGGCTGCTCATGGGGCAAGCCGCCGACTCGGGAGCGGTGGGACCGTTCGGAGAGGAGTCGGTGGTGGGCGGCCGCTGGGTCGTGGACGGAGAGGAGATCGCCGTCACCCGCCGGGTTCCCAGGGAGGGGAGAAGCCGGGGGTATCTGGACGGGATGGTGGCCTCTGCGGCCTCTCTCTCCGAGGCGGTGGGCGGCCTGTTGGAGATAATCGGCCAACAGGAGCATCTTCGGCTGAGGCGGTTCGGGCAGGTGCGGGAGCTGTTGAACGCCACCTTGGACGACCGGGGCAGGCAGATACTGGCTTCCTACCGCAAGAGTTGGAAGGAAAAGCACCGCCTGGAGGGGGTGCGGGCCGCGTTGGGTGGGGGTCGGGGGGCCTTGGAGCGTGAGCTCGACATGGTGTCGTTTCAGGCCGACGAGATCGATGCAGCGGGGTTTTCTCCCGGCGAGGATCAGCGACTGATGACAGAGGCTCGCCGTCTCCGCAATCGGGAGGCATTGCGTGGGCATCTGGGCAGAGCGGGGGAGGGGCTGGCGGAGGCGCGGGAGTCCCTGGCGGGGACCTCGGGAGCGCTGAACGCGGCCCTGGCGCTCGATCCTGAGTTGGGTGAGTTGATGTCGGTGGTCGACTCGGTGGAACAACTCATGGAGGAGGCGATCTATCAGGTGGAGGGCGCCGGGGAGAGTCTGGACTCCGACTTCGGGACGCTGGAGGAGTTGGAGCAGCATCTTTCCCGGCTGGGTGATTTGCGTCGCAAATACGGATCGACCCTGGCGGAGGTGCTGGAATTTGGCGCGCAGGCGGCTCGTCGACGTGCAGAGATCAGAGAATTGCTGGTGACCGCCGACGATTTGGAGTCGGAGTTGGCGTCCGCGGCGACAGAGGTCCTCAGGTGGGGGAAGGCGTTGTCGGATGCCCGGCACGAAGCAGCCCGGCGGCTGGCCGAGACCGCCTTGGAGCATCTTCGGGAACTGGGCTTCGGCAAGCCAGTGCTGCGTTTCGAAGTGACGGAGGCTCCGGCGGCCGCGCACGGCTCTGATCGGATCCGCCTCCTGTTCTCTTCCGACGAGCGATTGGCGCCCGGGGAGGTGGGGCGGGTTGCATCGGGCGGCGAGCTGAGCAGGCTGGTGTTGGCTCTCCGGCTGTCGGCGGGGAGCGGGACCGCTGCCACCATGGTATTCGACGAGGTAGACGCCGGACTGGGCGGCGCAGTCGCTCTGTCTCTGGGTCGCAAGCTGGCGGTGGTCTCCCGGGGTGGCCAGGTGCTGTGCGTTACTCACCTGCCATCGGTGGCGGCGTTCGCCGATCAGCACTGGGTGATCGAACGCAAGGGCGCGTCGGCGTCGGTGAGGTCGGTCAGCGGCGAGGAGCGGGTGGCCGAGCTTGCCAGGATGATGTCGGGCGACCCTGACAGCGCTCCGGGGCGAAGCGCCGCCCGGGAACTCTTGGAGACCGCCGAGTCAAGATAGTAAATCAGGTCCTATTCTTTTTCGCCGGGTCTCCCGCGCATCATGGGGCGTATCCCACGCCGTCGGGCGGGGGGATTATTCGCGCATGTCCCCAGCAGATGATGGACAGGTCGGTACGCACTCCACAGGAATGCTGCCATCCGGTGGTCACCGCCACGAACTTTCCGTCCGGTGGGCTGGCCTGACCGACCCGGTCAGAGCCCCAGCAGTGGATGGTGCTGTCAGTGCGTATCCCGCAAGAGTGGCTCCCGCCCGCGGAAATCGCTAAGAATGTCCCTTCCGGTGAATCGAGGAGGCCTTGCCAGTTTCCACCCCAGCAGCCGATGGTGTTGTCGGTGCGTATCCCGCAGGAGTGATACCCGCATGCGGAGATGGCGATGAACTCGCCGTGCGGCGGGTCGGTTTGACCATTTCTGTTCAAGCCCCAGCAGTCGACGGTGAGATCGTTGCGAATTGCACAAGAGAAGTTCCAACCCGCCGCGATGGTGACGAATTCTCCTTCCGGCGCGTCCGCCTGGCCGCGATGGTTCGTACCCCAGCAGGTGATTGTCCGGTCGGGGCGCAGTCCACATGCATGGGTGTCACCGGCAGCGAGGGCAATGAAGGTTTCGTCTGGTGGGTCGGCTTGGCCGTGTTCGTTTCTGCCCCAGCAGGTGACGGTGAGATCGATGCCCACCACGCATGAGTGCTGCCCGCCGAGGGCCATGGAACCGAACTCCCCGCTTGGCAGGCTGTGACCAGCGGGGTGTCCCCAGCAGTCGATGGTGCTGTCGGTGGCCAGTGCGCAGGTGTAATACCAACCGGCCTCAACGGTGGTGAACTTCCCGTCCGGAGGAATGCCTCCCGCGGAGATGTTCTGGCCCCAGCAGGTGACCGTCCGGTTGCTGCCCAGTGCGCAGGTGTAATCCCAGCCGGCGGTGACGGCGGTAAACGCCCCGTCCGGTGGGTCAGCCTGGCCCTCATCGTCGTTTCCCCAGCAGGTGACCGTCCGGTCGGTGCGGAGGCCGCAGGAATGGTCGGTACCGGCGGCGATGGCGGAGAAATCTCCTGACGGGGGGTCCGCCCGGCCATGCTGCGTGTTTCCCCAGCAGGCGAGTGCGAGGTCAGTGCGGATTCCGCAGCTATGTGCTGCTCCCGCTGTGACCGCAGTGAACTCTCCCTGTGGTGAGATGGCCTGACCAAACGTGTTGTTTCCCCAGCAGGTGATGGTGCGGTCGGTGCGAATACCGCACGCATGGGTGCTTCCAGCTGCTAAAGCGGTGAACGCTCCGGTCGGGGTTTTGATCTGACTGTGCGTATTGTCACCCCAACATTTGACGGTGCGATCGGCCTGGATGCCGCACGAAGAAAACCAACCGGCGGCCAAGGCGGTGAACTCTCCCGGTGGTGTGGTGGTCTGACCGTACGTGTTGTTTCCCCAGCATGAAGCGGTTTGATCGGTGCGGATCCCGCAAGAGTGATAGTCTCCGGAGGCGATAGAAGTGAACTCCCCAGGTGGCGGCTCGGCTTGGTTGTCATAGTCGTTGCCCCAGCAGGTGATGGAACCGTCGGCTAGTAGCCCGCAGGTATGGAATGAACCAGCTGCGACGGAGGTAAAAGTGCCCTCAGGCGGCTGAGGAGGGTCGCGGTCGAGGGCTCGGGTGAGGAAAGTGGCCATTTGCCCGCGGGTTGTATCGCTTGAAGGGCAATAGAGTTCCGGCTTGGTGGAGCATCCCACAGTGATCCCCGAAGAAGTCAAAGCGTCGATGTCCGCTTCGTGAGTGTTGCCCGCTGTGTCGGGGAAGCGGCCGCTGGGTCCTGTGGGGAGTTGGAAAGCGCGGACCAGAAACGACGCCATCTGGGCGCGGGTGACGGGCTCGGTGGGGCAGTAGCGGGCCGGTTCGGCGGCGCATCCTTTGGTGATTCCCAGGTCGGCCAGCCGTTCGACATAAGGCATCCACCATTGGTCGGCTTCTACGTCTGTGAAGCGGGTGGTCTCCACGGCGGCTGGTTCGGTGTCGTCTAGGACGCGCACCAGCCAGACTGCCATTACCCACCGTTGGATAGGTTTCTGTGGGGCAGAACTTTCCGGGGGCGCATTCGGTTCCCTCCAGGACCCCTTGTTCGGCAAGTCGCTCCACAGCCGGTTGGTGAGATCCTGCCTCTTCGATGTCCGAGAACTGCTCCCCGTTGGCGGCGCCGACCGGAGGGAGGGCCGCCAACGTCTGCGCGCCGGTGGTCACCACCATGAGAAGCAATCCAACCCGGCGATGGACCGGCCCCCATCCAGAAGAAAAGAAGTCCCTCATGATCCTCAGAACAGCCACTCTTGAAACCTATCATGCAAAACTTCGGAACGCGGCGTTCTTAGCGCATGTAACACCCGACTCTCCACTCCGTTCCAAGACCGAAAAGGGATTCCCGATGCGGGCAGGAACCTGCGGGCCCGCTGAAACCGAGACCTAACGCGCGCGATTCGAGGTCGGATCACATTGTTGCTGGGCACGCCCGCCAAAGTCCAGTGGTGGTAGTCATTCGGCTTCTAACCGAGAGTTAGGACATACCACCACCGGTAGGTGTCATTATGGCACAAGAGAGTTGGTTTCCGCCTGACGCCTCGAGGAAGGCTTTCGCGCAATCTGAAAGTAGCACTTGCAATTTGCGCGGTTGGATACCCGGAGTGCGGAAGTGGACGGAGTAGTCGCTGAGATCAGCGCGTCCCTTGTGAGGCAGATCGACGTCCTGTCCAGTAGATAGGGGGGTGTGGCCGGGTCGAGATACGCAAAGCTCGGCCATGTCGGCTCTCGCCTCGATAGGACAGATGATCCCCGACCGTGGCTGTGTTTTCGGTGGAAAACGTCTAATCTGGAGGCGTATGAGCTATGTGTTAGTCAAAAACGACCCGCCGGTTACCCGGATCATTCTCAATAATCCCCGTCGCCGCAATCCTCTGGGGATGGAGACCATGCGGCAGGTGATAGAGGCGCTCAACAACCTCGACCCCGATTGCCAGGCGGTGGTGATCGCCGCTGAGGGACCGGTTTTCTCGGCAGGACATGACTTGAAAGAAATGATCGATCCAGCTCCCGGATTCGTTGAGGAACTGTTCGATATCTGCACCGAGATGATGCTCGCCATCCATCGAATCCCCCAGCCGGTGGTGGCCCGGGTTCATGGACCGGCCTACGCGGCAGGATGCCAACTGGTTGCTTCCTGTGACCTGGCAGTGGCGGTGGATACGGCCACCTTCGCCACCCCGGGAGTGAAGATCGGGCTGTTCTGCTCCACGCCCATGGTTCCCCTCAGTCGGGCGGTGGGACGCAAGCGGGCCTTGGAGATGCTGCTCACCGGCGATCCGATCGATGCCCTGACCGCCCGGGAGTGGGGCCTGGTCAACCGGGTGGTGAGCCCGGCCGAACTGGACGACACTCTCGACGCACTTCTCGGACGGATCACCAAGTCGAGCCCGGCGGTGGTGGCGCTGGGCAAAGCCGCCTTCTACCACCAGGCCGAGTTGGCAGAAAAGGACGCCTATGGGCACACCAAGGCGGTGATGGTGGCCAATGCGGCGATGAACGACGCCCAGGAGGGGATGGGGGCCTTTATCGAGAAGCGCCCGCCGGTGTGGAGCGGTACTTGACCAACCCACGACGGGTCGACGAGACCCTTCTCACTCCTCTTCTCTACCTGGAGCGCTCCGCCCAAGTATTCGGTGACAAGACCGCCATCGTTCATGGGCCAAACCGGATGTCCTATCAGGAGATGGCCGACCATGCCACCCGGCTGGCCCGGGCGCTTCAGGCGTCGGGGATCGGCCCGGGAGACCGGGTGGCCTACCTGTGTCCCAATATTCCCGAGATGCTCATCGCTCACTTTGGGGTGCCGTTGGCAAAGGCGGTACTGGTGGCGATCAACACCCGCCTCTCCGGCGCGGAGATTGCCTACATCCTGTCCCACTCCGGCGCCAAGGCGCTGGTGGCGGACACCGAACTCCTCCTAGACGCGGCACCGCATCTCGGCGACTGCCCCGAACTCGGGGAGGTGATCACCATCGATGAGGTGGGTATCGCCCCGACGGTCGATTCCATTCCCTATCAGGAGTTTCTGGAGCGGGGGAGCGACGATCCCCTGCCGTGGCGGACCGATGATGAGTTCCGGACCATCTCCATCAACTACACCTCAGGAACGACCGGCCGGCCCAAGGGAGTCATGTACACCCATCGAGGCGCCTACCTCAACGCCATGTGCGAAGTGGTTCATTCCGGATTCGACCGCGACTCGGTGTATTTGTGGACCCTGCCCATGTTTCATTGCAACGGCTGGTGCACCACCTGGGCGGTGACCGGGGTGGGCGGACGCCATGTCTGTCTGCGGGCGGTGCGACCCGACAGCATCTGGAGCCTGATCCAATCAGAGGGAATCAGCCATCTCAACGGGGCGCCCACCGTATTGGTGGGGATGGCCAACCATCCCGACGCCCATCGCCTGGACGCTCCGCTGACGGTGACTACCGCCGGCGCCCCGCCCAGTCCCACCATCATCGGACAGATGGAGGAACTGGGGGCCAAGGTTGTGCATGTCTATGGGCTGACTGAGACCTACGGCCCTTACACGGTCTGTGAAGCCCAACAAGACTGGGCCGCCCGATCTTCGGAGGAACGAGCGCGGCTCATGGCCCGCCAGGGAGTGGCGATGGTGGGCGCCGACCCGATCCGGGTGGTGGACGCCCACATGAACGACGTTCCCCGCAACGGGGAGATCATGGGAGAGGTGGTCATGCGGGGCAACATCGTCATGTCGGGCTATTTCGACAATCCCGCTGCCACTGAAGAAGCCTTCCGGGGCGGATGGTTCCACTCCGGTGACCTGGCGGTTTGGCATCCCGACGGCTACATAGAGCTTCGGGACCGGGCCAAGGACATCATCATCTCCGGCGGCGAGAACATCTCCACCATCGAAGTCGAGCAGGCGGTGGTCAGCCACCCGGCGGTGCTGGAAGGAGCGGTGGTGGCTATGCCCCATGAGTACTGGGGAGAGCGTCCCAAGGCGTATGTGGTGTTGAAAGAAGGCCAAAGCGCCGATCCGGAGGAGATCATTTCTCACGTTCGTGACTGTCTTGCCCACTTCAAGGCGCCCGATATGGTGGAAATCATGGAGGCGCTACCCAAGACCTCCACCGGAAAGGTCCAGAAATACGTGCTGAGGAAGGCCCTTTGGGAGGGAAAAGGCAAAAAAATCAACTGAATATGGTATCTTTGCCTTCCGTGCCGCGAAAGCTTGCGCCCCGAACGTGACCCGATACGTGTTCATCACCGGCGGGGTGGTCTCCAGCCTCGGTAAGGGAATCACCGCCGCCTCCCTGGGACGGCTGCTGAAGAGCCGGGGCCTGCAGGTGGTCATCCAAAAGCTCGACCCCTATATCAATGTCGACCCGGGCACCATGAACCCCTTCCAGCACGGGGAGGTGTTTGTCACCGACGACGGGGGGGAGACCGATCTCGACCTCGGTCACTACGAGCGGTTCACCGGCGAGCACCTGCGCCAACTCTCCAACGTAACGGCCGGGTCGATCTACCTGGCGGTCATCCAAAAGGAGCGCCGGGGCGCCTACCTGGGCGACACAGTGCAGGTGATCCCCCACATCACCAACGAGATCAAAGCGCGCATCCGCCGGCTGGGCGAGGAGTCCAACGCCGATGTGGTGATCACCGAGGTGGGTGGCACGGTGGGAGACATAGAGAGCCTGCCGTTTCTCGAGGCCATCCGGCAACTCGGGAAGGACATCGGCCACCGCAACATCGCCTACATCCATGTCACGCTGGCGCCCTTCCTCAAGACCTCCGAGGAGATGAAGACCAAGCCCACCCAGCATTCGGTGGCCGAACTCCGCTCCAAGGGGATCTCCCCGGATGTGATCGTGGTCCGCTCCGAACAGGACATCGACGAGGCCATCCGCCAGAAGATCAGTCTGTTCTGCGATGTGCCGCCCCAGGCGGTGATCAGCGCGGCGGACACCGACAACATCTACCGGATGCCCATCCTCCTGAACGAAGAGGGCCTCGACGAGGTGATCTGTGAGCGTCTCTCCCTCCACACCCTGCCGCCGGCGCTGGACCGATGGCGGGAGATGCTGCACCGCATGGACTCGGCCACGGATCCGGTGAGAGTGGGGATGGTCGGCAAATACGTGGACCTCCCCGACGCCTACGCCTCGGTGGTGGAGGCGCTTCATCATGCCGCGGCGGCGGTGGGGCGAAGGCTCGAGATCGACTGGATTCTCTCCGAGAACCTCACCGGGATGCTGGTTCCCGGGGTGCTGGGCGATCTGGACGGGATCGTGGTGCCGGGAGGCTTTGGAGGAAGGGGGATCGAGGGGAAGATCTCGGCGATCTCCTACGCCCGCCGGACCAAGGTTCCCTTCTTGGGCCTGTGCCTGGGCCTGCAGTGCGCGGTGATCGAATTCGCCCGCAACCGGCTCAAGCTGGCCCGCGCCAACAGCACCGAGTTCGACGCCGACACCCCCCATCCTGTGATCGATCTGATGCCCAGCCAGGAAGGGGTGGAAGATAAGGGCGGAACCATGCGCCTGGGTCTCTATCCGGCCAGCCTGACGAGGGGATCGGTGGTGCGGGATCTTTATCAATCGGACCTGGTGTACGAGCGGCATCGGCATCGCTGGGAGGTGAATCCGCGCTACCGAAAAGCTCTCGTCGAGGGAGGGATGGTGTTGTCGGGGGTGTCTCCCGACGGGGTGCTGGTGGAGTTCCTAGAGCTTCCCACGCATCCGTTCTTTGTCGGTACCCAGGCGCATCCGGAGTTCCTGTCCCGCCCCGACCATCCTCATCCGCTCTTCAGGGGGTTCATGGAGAAGGCCGCAGCCCGTCGCAGCCAACGGGAATCCGCATATGCGGCAGTGGAGGTTGCGACCCCCCGCACCCGGTGAGCCTCCGACTGCTCGGCGTTCGCACCGTGGGTCGGGGGAGGATCCTCGACTACCAGCGTCTGCATCTTTTAACCGGAGAGGGAACCGCGGTGGTCCGGGACGTGATCCGCCACCGGGGAGGGGTGGGAGTGCTGCCGGTGTGGGGAGAAGAGGTGACGCTGATCAGCCAGTACCGGGCTGCGGTGGGAGAGGACGTGCTGGAGATCCCGGCCGGCAAGCTCGAGGAGGACGAACTGTCCCCGGTTGAGACGGCTCGCCGGGAGCTTTGGGAAGAGACCGGTATTCGGGCAGGGCGACTGGTTGACCTGGGAGAGATCCTGCCCTCTCCGGGTTACACCGACGAGCGAATCAGATTGTTTGCGGCGGAGGGGCTGACCCAGGGCGAAAGACGCCCGGACGGCGCCGAGGAACGGGAGGCCGAAGTTGTCCGAGTGAAGACCGGCGATGCCTTGGAGATGATCGAATCGGGAAAGATCCGCGACGCCAAGACAGTGGTAGCGCTGCTGCGCTGGGTCGCCCGGAGGGGACCAGACCCGGCCGGTTAGGAGACCACTCCCCAACCTCCCCGCCGAGGTGGCCCTAGGACAAGAACTGGAAGAGGGTTATCAGGCCACCCAGGCCCATAACCACTGCCATGGTCATCCAGGCCATCGACACCCGCAACCTGGCGATTTCCTCTTTCATGTCGGCGATCCTGTCTTTCAGATCATCGCCCTGTTTGGCGATCCTGTCTTTCAACTCGTCGCCCTGTGTGGTGACCACATCTCTCAAGTTGCGGTCCATTCTGGCCATCTCCACCCGAAGGTCGGAATCGAGCAACTTCACATCTGCTTTAAGCAACTTCAGGTCTGCTTTGGTGGCGGGGGTTGTCCAGTCTTCCCCAACAGACGGCGCACCTACAGACATCTGCCCTCTCCTAGTGTCTCTTAGCTTTGTCCCTGCTCGGACCTTACCTTATAAACATACGTACATCGGCCACGAAAAGTCAAGCAGGATCTCCCCTATTTACCTCCTGCGTCTTGGCCGACGGCGCCCTGTAAGGTTGTGGTCCCGGTTGTTAATCCTCGCTCCCGGGCTCTGTGGCCCCAATAATCAGGCGGATGGGCGCAGACCCCCACGCCGTTCTGGAAAACTACCTGGCCTCCCTGGCTTTCGAGCGGGGGCTGGCGGATAACACCATCGCGGCTTATCGGAGGGATCTCCGCCAGTATTTGCAGTTCGTGGGGGAGGATCCGGTGGGCGCCGCCGCGGTGGGCGCCTTCTTGGAGTGGCTGGCGGAACTGGGCCTCTCTCCGGAATCGGTGGCCCGCAAGCTGGCGGCGGTGAAGGGCTATCACCGCTTCTTGTGCGAGGAGGAAAACGCCCTGAGTGATCCGAGCATCGGGATTGTGGCGCCCAAGCGACGGGAGCGTCTTCCCAAAGCGTTGACCACCGAGGAGGTATTCGCCTTGTTGGAGACCACGGTGACAGCCACGGTGGCGGGACGCCGAGACGCGGCCCTCTTGGAGTTTCTGTACAGCACCGGCTGTCGGGTGAGCGAAGCGGTCGGCCTCGATCTCGGCCGGCTCGACATCGAGGAGGGGACCGCCCTGGTTACCGGCAAGGGTTCCCGGCAGAGGATCACTTTGTTGGGCGAGGCCGCCCGCTTAGCGGTGCGAAGCTGGCTTTCGGACCGCCTGGAGTTGGCTAGGGGACGAAGCGACGCGGTTTTCCTGAACCTGCGGGGCACCCGTCTCAGCAGAAACGGCGCCTGGGGGATCGTCAAGAAGGCGGCGATGCGGGCCGGGCTGGCAGCCGACCGGGTCTCACCGCACGTTCTGCGGCATTCGGCGGCTACCCATATGGTGGAGGGTGGGGCGGATTTGCGGGCCGTACAGGAGATGCTCGGGCACGCTAGCCTCTCCACCACCGAAGTTTATACCCGTATTTCCCCGGGGTATTTGCAGGAGGTCTACCTACTATCTCATCCTAGGAGCCGATGAACGATATTGATCTCACCCAAGCCAAGGCCGAGTTGACCTCCCACCGCCACGGGCTGGTGCGCCAACTCAACGAGTTGGGCGCCACCGAGACGGGGGAGTTGCGAGCCGGCCTCAACCAGGGCGACGGATTCTCCGACGCCCCGGCGGTAACCGCCGAGCGCACCGAGCGTCTCGGAGTGATCCTGACGCTGAAAAAGCGGCTCGACTCGGTAGATGTTGCGTTGTTGCGGGTGGAGACGGGCCGGTACGGATCCTGCATGCGGTGCGCCAAACAGATCGGCGCCGCCCGCCTGGAGTTTCGTCCCGAATCGGTTTATTGCGTTTCCTGCAAGTCATCCCGGGGCTGAGGCGCGTTGCCGGGCACCTGGGCACATCTGGCCAAGCGATACCGGGAGGGGATGTTCTCGGCGCCGCTCAGTCCGGTTGAAAAGGCATGGGTGCGGGGCTTTCTGAGCGACCCCGAGCGTTGTGCTTTCGATGAGCAGTCGACAGCGGATCAGCGGCACGGGTATGAGGCGGCCCGGATCGCGGAGGCCACGCTGGGCACCGACCCGAGCGCGGTGCGTGCGGCGCTCTTGCATGACATCGGCAAACGGCATGCCCGGCTGGGGCTGGCGGGCCGGGCGGTGGCTTCGGTCGCCATCCGGCTGCGGCTGCCGCTCTGGGAGAGCGCCCGGATGTACCGGGATCACGGGCCGATCGGATCAAAGGAGCTCTCGGGCTGGGGCGCCGAGCCACTGGTGGTGGAGTTCGCCCGCAGCCATCACGGCGCCCGGCCTTCCGGCATCGAGCCTGTGATCTGGGAAGCGCTGCGCGAAACCGACAAGCCTCAAAAATAGGCCGGTCTTCCGATAGCATCCCGGTTGGTGACTGCCAGCTATCAGATCTCCACGGAGGCCTACGAGGGACCTATCGACCTCTTCTATGACTTGGTGGTCGCGGACCGGATCGACCCGGCTGCGCTGAGTCTTACCAGGCTTGTGGAGGGCTTCTTGGCGGAGCTTTCCGATGGAACTGCGGTGGAGTTGGAGCACATCAGCGAATTCCTGTTGGTACTGGCGCTCCTGTGTCGGCTGAAAGCGCGCCGGATGCTGGGGGCGGGCCTCGATCCCCTCTCCGAGGACCCGGCGGAGAATCCCGACCGCGACCTGTGGTTCCGGCTGGCCCGCCTGACCTTCCGGGATGCGGTGGAAGAACTGGCCGCGCTTTTGGCGGGGCGGACCGGTTTCCAGCCCCGGGAGGCGGGGCCCGACTGGTCGAGGGTGAGTTCGAGCCCCGAGTTGGCGTTCCGTCTCGACCCCGAGGATCTGGCCGAACTGGCCACCGAGATCATGTCGCGGATGCCGGTCATCCCCGATCTTGATCACCTGGCTCTGGATCTCCCCACCGTGGAGGAGGCAATGGCCGAGTTGTGGCGTCTGATCGGGGAGGTGGGGGAGGAGTCCTTCGACGGCCTGGCCATCCGCTGTGCGGACCGGATCGAGGTGGCCGCCTGGTTCATGGGCCTCCTGGAGTTGGCCCGGGAGGGGAGGGTGCGCCTCTCCCAGTCGACCCCGGAAGGCGCAATACGTGTCCAGCGGGGTCCCGCGGCTGCTTCGATGGTGGCCAGAGGCGGGTTGGATTGACTGCCGCCGCCGCGTTGGAGGCCATCTTGTTCGTGGCGGAAGCCCCGGTTTCTCCACAACGGCTGTCCGAGGCGTTGGGGATCGATCCGACCGAGCTGGATCGGGAGATCGAGGCGCTGTCCTGTCGGCTCGAATCGGCCGAGCGGGGTCTGCGTCTGGAACGGGTGGCGGGGGGCTGGCGCCTTTACACCCGCCCCGAGCTCACCGGTTATGTGGAGAGCTTTGTGAGCCGCGGACCGATCAATCGGCTGTCTCCCGCCTCCCAGGAGGTGCTGGCGGTGGTCACCTATCGACAGCCCGTGTCGAGAAATCAGATAAGCGAGATCCGAGGTGTGGACTCCTCATCGTCGTTGCGCACCTTGGAGAGGATGGGCCTGGTCGAGGTGACCGAGCGCCTTTCGGTCCCCGGCCATCCCGCTATGTATGGGACCACCGAGCTGTTATTGGAGAAGCTGGGCTTGGACAGCCTGGACGAGCTGCCTCCGCTTTCCGAGCGCGTTCCCTCCCCGGAGGTGATGGATGACCTTGCCGCCGCAACGTTCGTCTCCTGAGGGCCCGGTCCGCCTGCAGAAGGCTATCTCCGCCGCCGGGTTGATGTCCCGGAGAGCGGCGGAGGTCCTCATCGCAAAGGGGAGGGTGACCATCGACGGGCGGCGCGCCCGTCTGGGCGACCGTGTGGATCCGGTCCGCTCGGTGGTGGAGGTGGACGGGGCCCGTCTTCCCCTGGCCCCGCACCTGATCACCTATCTTGTCAACAAACCGCCGGGGGTGATCTCCACTACTTCGGATCCCCATGCTTCGGAGACGGTGGTGGATCTGGTGCCTGACTTTCCCCGGGTGTGGCCGGTGGGAAGGCTCGACCGCTGGAGCGAAGGGCTGATTCTTCTGACCAACGACGGTGAGTTGACCAACCTGGTGACCCATCCCCGCTACGGGATAACCAAAACCTACCGGGTGCTGGTGGAGGGAACACCCCGGCCGGCGACGGTCCGCCGGCTGACCCAGGGTGTGGTGCTGGAGGATGGGCCGGCCTGGGCGCTCGCGGCCCGGCTGGTGGACCGCACCGCCCGGGAGGCGCAGTTGGAGGTGGTATTGGGGGAGGGGCGGAACCGGGAGATCAGACGGATGATGGAAGCGCTGGACTATCCTGTGCGGCGGTTGGTGAGGGTGGCGATCGGCCCGCTGCGGGACGGGTCGCTGCGGCCGGGGAGGTGGCGCAAGCTGTCCAACCCGGAGGTGGCCGCGCTTTACCGGGCTGCGGTGGGGGAATAATCTCGGCGGTGATGGGAAGCGACTTGCCCCCGGTGATGGAGATCGCGGTCCGCCGCCGGCCGGTCCGGGCGGTGGTGCGCCCGCCCGGTTCGAAGAGCATCACCAATCGGGCGCTGGTGGTTTCTGCTCTGGCCGGAGGGGGCGCCAGTCGCCTGGGGGGGCCGCTGGACGCGGACGACACCGAGGTGATGCGAGCCGGACTCCGCCGGCTGGGGGTGCTGATCGACGACGCCGACGACCCCTGGTTGGTGCTGGGAACCAGCGGGGAACTGTCGACGCCGGACGGGGTGTTGGATGTCGGGGCGTCGGGCACTACCGCCCGCTTTTTGACCGCGGTGGCCGCGCTGGCGCCCGGCGAGGTGACCATCGACGGCACCGAGCGGATGCGCGAGCGCCCCATCGGTGATCTGGCCTCGGCTTTGGGCGAGGCGGGGGTGGAGGTGAGTACCTCCGAGGGCTTTCTGCCCCTGACGGTGGGGGGAGGGGGCCTCTCGGGCGGGGAGATCACCGTGGATGTTTCCCGATCCTCCCAGTTTCTTTCCGCACTGCTGATGGCGGCGCCCTTCGCCCGGAGAGAGACGGTGATCCGTACCCGGGGGACCCTGGTCTCGGGTCCCTATGTGCAGACCACCCTGGAAGTGATGAGAGCCTTCGGCGCCGAAGTGGAGAGTGGGGATGGGCGAACTTTTCGTGTGAATCCGTGCGGGTATCGGGCGTCGGCTTTCGAGGTGGAGGCGGACGCCTCCGCGGCGGTCTATCCGATGGCGGCCGCGGCCATCACCGGGGGAGTGGTGGGGATCGAGGGGCTTCCGCCCCGATCCACCCAAGCTGACCTGGGGGTGGTGGAGGTGTTGGAGGAGATGGGGTGTGCGGTCCACTGGCAGGGCGTCCGACTGGTGGTGGAAGGTCCCCCCGACGGCGCCCTGGCGGGGGTGGACCGGGACATGAGCGGGATGCCCGACGCGGTGCTGGGCCTGTCGGTGGTTTGCCTGTTCGCCGATGGGCCGAGTCGGCTTCGGCGGTTGGGCACCCTGCGTTTGAAGGAGACCGATCGACTGGCCGCCCTTGCCTGCGAGCTCTCCCGGGCCGGGGCGGAGGCGACAGTGGAGGGAGACGACCTGATAATCGGTCCCCGTCCGCTTCGTCCTGCCCGGTTCAGCACCTACGACGATCACCGCATGGCTATGTCCTTCGCGCTGGTGGGTCTCCGCCAAGCCGGGGTGGAGATTTCGGACCCCGGGTGTGTGACCAAGACCTGGCCCGGTTTCTTCGTAATGCTGGAGACGCTGTGAGCGGAGGGGGAGACGTCCGGTGGAAGGGGGTGGTGGCCATCGACGGCCCGGCGGCCAGTGGCAAGAGCACCCTTGCCCGGCGGCTGGCCGAAGAGTTGGAACTGGTGTGCCTCGACACGGGGGCGTTCTATCGGGCGGCCGCGCTGGCGGTTCTCCGGGCGGGGGCGGACTCCGAGGACGAAGTGGCGGCGGTGGAGGTGGTGCGGCGGGCGGTGATCGCCCAAGAGGGGGGCCGCACCCGGCTGGACGACCAGGATGTGGAGACCGAGATCAGAACACCGCGGGTGACCGAGGTGGCCAGCAAGGTGGCGGCGTTTCCCAGAGTGCGGGAGATACTGGTGGAACGCCAGCGCCGGTGGGTGGAAGAGCGGGGAGGATCGGCGGTGGTGGAGGGACGGGATATCGGCGCGGTGGTCTTTCCCGACGCTCTGGTGAAGGTCTATCTGACCGCGGCTTCCGATGAGCGGGCCCGTCGCCGGAGGGCTGAGCTGGAGGATGCCCCGGAGGCTGGGATAGTGGAGGAGAGCCTGGCCCGTCGGGACGAAAAGGACGCCACCCGGACCGCTTCCCCCTTGCGTCGGGCGCCAGGCGCGGTCGAGATCAACACCACCGCTCTCAGTTCTGATGAGGCGGTGACGCGGGTCCTCGAAATGGTCCGTGCCAGTCGGGTGGCCGAATGAGTGTCCGAGAGTTTGGGTGTGGGGCTCGGACCCGGCGACGGGCGGGGGAATCATGAGCCTGGTGCGCATCATCGGAGCACTCGATCCCCATGTCCACCTGCGGGGGATGGAATGGGCGCACAAGGGGGATTTCGCCACCGAGACCGCGGCCGCCCTGGCGGGGGGCTACACGGCCGTCCTGGATATGCCCAACACTCCTCCGTCCACCACCGACCGCCATGGCCTGGCGCGAAAGCTCGACGATCTGGAAAAAAACGCCCGCTGTGACTACGGGGTTTGGCTGGGCGCCCATCCCTCGGGGGTGAGGAGCTCCGGGGAGCTGGCCCGGTTGTCCCGACAGGTGTGCGGCATCAAGCTCTACTGCGGGCACACCACCGGCGGGTTGACCATCACCCCGTCCCAGATGGAGCGCCAGGTCGCCTCGTGGCCGGGTCCGGGGGTGCTGGCCGCTCACGCGGAGGGGGAGATGGTGGGAGCCTTTTTGGCTTCACTGGCGCGGCACAGAAAGCGGGGGCATCTCTGTCACATCGACACCGCCGGGGCGGTGGCCGAAGTCGCCGAGCACAAGAGCCGGGGGACGAAGGTAACCGCCGGGGTTTGTCCCCACCATCTGTTCTTCACCGACCGGGACCTTCCTTCGCTGGGTCCCAACGGGGTGATGAAACCCCCGCTGGGAACTCCGTCGGACCAAGAGGCGCTTTGGAATGGGATCCGGAGGGGCGTAATAGATGTTGTGGAGTCGGATCACGCCCCCCACACCTGGGATGAGAAGCTCGGCCTCCCCACGCCTTTCGGGGTGCCGGGGGTGGAGACCACTATTCCCCTGCTGTTCACCGCGGTGAGAGAGGGACGGCTCACCGCCGAGCGGGCGGTCGAACTGGTCTCTGTCAATCCCCGCCGCATCTTCGGATTGAGTCCCAGCCCGGCCGAGACCTACACGCTGGTGGATACCCAATCCCGGTGGACCATCACCTCCGAGAGTCTCTACACTTCATGTGGCTGGACACCGTTTTCCGGAATGGAAGTGTGGGGAGTGATAAGAAGAGTGGTTATCCGGGGTGCGGTGGCCTTTGAGGACGGTGAAGTCCTGGCGCCGAAGGGATTCGGATCGAACCTCTATGCCAACATCTCTTGAACTCGCCGCCGTAGAGGCCACATACCGGGTGCTCCGCCGGGTTTTGTTCGCCCGATCAGCCGACGAGGCGCATCGGCTGGTCATCAAGCGATTGGGAGCACTCGATCGCCGTCCCGGTCTTTGCAATGTGGCCGCCCGTTACCGACGGCGCTCCGATTCGCCCACCGAGGTGGGTCGGGTGGGCCTCGATTCGCCGCTGGTTCTGGCGGCCGGGCTGGTCAAGGGGGAGGGATTCGCCACCGAGGGCGCTGCGATGCAGGCCGTGGCGGCGGGTCGGAACATCATCCCCGGGTGGCGGTCGGTTCCAGCTCTCATGGGACCGGTGGAGATGGGATCGTTCACCCCCCGTCCGCGGCTGGGAAACCCCGGACAGGTGCTGTGGCGGCACACCGAGAATCAGAGCCTGCTCAACCGGGTGGGCCTTCGCAACCCGGGCGCCGCAGCCGCAGCCGCCTTTCTGGGCGAGCGCTCGGGCGACCTTCCCGATGTGTATGGGATCAGCATCGCCTCCGATCCCGATCAGACCGATCCCTCCCTCCGCAGCGATGAGGTGGCGGGGGCGGTGCGGGTTTTTGCGGAGGCCGGGCTCTGCCCCGCTTGGACGACGGTGAACATCAGCTGTCCCAACGTGCCCCAGGGCTATGACCATGCGGGCCTTGCAGAGGAGGTGGCCGGTTTGTGCCGGGCGGTCCGCTGCGAACTCCCCAGGG
The DNA here is from genome assembly GCA_965261135.1 of Acidimicrobiia bacterium. Classification (GTDB taxonomy): domain Bacteria; phylum Actinomycetota; class Acidimicrobiia; order Spongiisociales; family ZC4RG35; genus Bin76. The sequence continues at coordinate 1,487,663 of OZ253443.1, read as the reverse complement.
AGACCGCCCTGTGGGTGAAGGTGGCCCCGGATTTGGGGATGGACCGCTACGGTCAGGTCGTTCGAGCCGCGGTGGAGGGGGGAGCAGAGGCGATAGTGGCCACCAACACCGCTCCGGGCCGGCTTTCGCGGACCGAGATCGGAGTGGGAGTGGGAGGGTCTTCTCTTCATCCCCGCGCTTTGGATGTAGTAGAGGAGCTGGATTCGGCCCGCCGGGAGTCGGGACTGGAATTCGAGATCGTGGGCTGTGGGGGAGTGCTGGACGGCCTTAGCTATCAGGCATTTCGGGACCGGGGGGCCGCGGCCATCCAGTATTGGAGCGCTCTGGTGTTTCGTGGTCCGACCGCCCCGGCTCTGATTCTCTCCGAGTCCAAAAAGCTCCGATGACTGCAGCGCGGACGGCCGCGGAGGCTTTGTTGGGGGCGGGGGTGCTGATCTTGTGTCCCGATGAGCCCATCACCTTTGCATCCGGGATCCGCTCTCCGGTCTATATGGATATCCGGCGGCTGATCGGAGATCCTTCCGCATGGCGGACGGTTATCGAGGGGCTGGGAGAGAGTCTTCGGGAATCGGGCGGGGCGCCGGAAGTGGTGGCGGGGGTGGCGGCGGGCGGAATTCCGCACAGTTCGACCGTGGCCTACGCGGCGGGGCTTCCCTCCTGTTTCGTTCGCAAGGAAGCCAAGCGGCACGGCCGGGGGCGAGCGGTGGAGGGGGCGGATGTCAGGGGACGGCGGGTGGTGCTGGTCGAGGATGTGGTCACCACCGGGGGCTCCAGCCTGGATGCGGTTCGGGCCCTTCGGGAGGAGGGTGGGGAGGTGACGGTCTGTCTGGCGGTGGCGGGATATGGTTTTGCCGAGACTTTCTCTGCTTTTATGGAAGTCGGCGTGGAGCTTTTGCTTCTGGTTCCTTTCTCGGAGTTGTTGGAGACGGCGTCGGAGCGGGGAGATGTCTCCCCACAGGTGGTGGCGGAGGCGCGGCGGTGGTGGTCCGACCCTCACCGGTGGGAGCCGGAGTTCTAGATGGCCGGTTTTTCCGAACGGCTCTCGGCCCGGATGGAAGAGGCCGCAAGCCTGCTCTGTGTGGGATTGGACCCCGCTCCGGGGCTGGTCTTGGAGGAGGGGCCGGGCGGGGGGTGCGACCCCTTGTTCGAATGGGGTCGACAGGTCATTTCCCAGACCCATCCCTATGTGTGCGCATTCAAGCCCAATCTGGCCTTCTACGAGGCGAGGGGCTCTGCGGGGATCGCCTCTTTGGAGAGGATCATGGGATATTTGGCATCCGAGCATCCCGGCATCCCGGTGATCGGGGACGCCAAGCGGGCCGATATCGGCGCCACCAGCCAGGCCTATGCGCGGTTTTTGTTCGACCGGATGGGTTTCGACTCGGTGACTTTGAATCCCTGGCTGGGAAGGGACGCGCTCCGGCCCTTTTTGGATCGAGCGGACCGGGGCTGTGTGATCCTGTGCCGTACCTCCAATCCTGGCGCCGACGATTTGCAGGTCTTGGAGGTGGAGGGAGAGCCGCTTTGGCAGCGGGTGGCCCGGATGGTGGCCGAGGATTGGAACGTCCTGGGGAACTGTCTCTTGGTGATGGGCGCCACCCGGCCCGACGACCTGCGGACGGCCCGGCATCTGGTCGGCGACATGACCTTTCTGGTGCCGGGAGTGGGCGCCCAGGGCGGGCGGTTGGAGGAGGTGTTGGAAGCGGGGCTCACTTCGGATGGGAGAGGACTGATCATCAACAGCTCAAGGGGAATAACCACCGCGTCCGACATGGCCGGAGCAGCGTCTGGGTTGTGGGAGACAATCAACCGGGCCAGGGGTGTTCGCTAGGCGCATTCCTTGGGAAGGCGTCGTCAGTCAGAGAGGGAAGTCGCGAAATTTCTCCGAAAGAACTCAGGGTCTGAGGCTTGAAATTGCCCCAGCGGCGTCACATAGTGGGGAGATAAATATCCCAGCGGTCCGGACCGCTCCGATCATCACCAAGTCTTGTTCTCCTGAGCGGGCGGCCTTCTGACAACGCTTCACCGGAGACGAGCATCCAGCCGACGACCGAATCCTCGGTTCGGAAAGGCCCTGCGCCTATCCGAAAATTTTCACCGGAACGGCGGCGGCGGGTCGGGAGGGAACCCAGACAATTAAAAGAGGTGTGCGGGTCGCCGCCCACACCGGCGGGTTCCCCTCAATACGCCTTCCCCGCACTTGGGAGGCGTTGTCGCGCTTATGGCGTCTTGGCGTCTTCGGGGGATCGGGTGGGCATCAGCAGGAGGGGCCGCTCGCATTCCTGGCCGACCCGGGCGGTTACCGACGACCACACCTCGGTTTCGAAGAGCTGACGGGTGGCCCCCATCACTATCAGATCGGCCTGCATGTCCTCGGCTTGGGCCACTATCGCCTCTGCCATGTCTTGACCTGCCACGTAGGTGACCTCCGGGTCGATCCCTGCGGCCCGGAACCCGCTGGCCAGGGTGGCGACCGCCCGCTTGCCCCGTTCCCGGACGTAATCCGCCTCTGCGGCGGAGGCCTGCCCGGGGGGATCTTCGGGGTCCTCTGAGAGGAACGAACGGGGCTTGCGCTGGAACTGGCCCAGCAAGGATTGGGGTACCTGGACCACGGTCAGGATCACGACTTTTCCGCGATCGCCCACCAGTCGGGCGCAAAAGTCGATTACCGGTGGTGCCTGTAGCACACCCGAGGTGCAAACCAAGATGCGCATATCTGCCAGAATACAGGGGATGTTAGAAAACCAACTCGTAAACAAGGTCACTTGGAAGATTCCCAACGCTCTGGCTTTGGTCGGTTCCGCCTCCGGGGAGACCTGGAACGGGATGACCACCTCCTGGATCACCCAGCTTTCCATGGAACCGGTCCTGATCGGGATCGGGGTCGACAACAACGCGGTGACCCACCGGCTGATCTCCGAAGGAGGAAGCTTCACGATCAACCTGTGGGATCCCGGGGACAAGCGTGTTTTCGTGAAATTCTCGAAGCCGGCCATCCGGCGGGAGATGACCCTCAACGACCGGGCGGTGCGGATCGGGAAGACCGGCGCACCCGTGTTCGAGGACGCCATTGCCTTCATGGACTGTGAGGTGCGGAGGGCCGTTGATCTAGGCACGCACACGCTGTTCGTGGGCGAAGTGGTAGACGCCGGCATTCGCGATGACACGAAGCGGGCGGCGGCCATGAGCGATACCCGGATGAAATACGGTGGAGTCAAACGCGGCGGCCAGTGAGCGCTGAAACCCCAAAAAACCTAGCGCAGTCGCCCAGGCGACCTCGGCAGACGATCAGGTCTTCTTTGTCATGGTCTCGGCCAAGGCGAAGTCCTCGGGGAAAGTGAGCTTCAGGTTGTCCGGATCCCCGGGCGTGGCTCTTATCTTCAGATCGGAGAACCGCTCCACGGTCTCGGCGGTGTCCACTCCCTTGAATCCGGCCTGCTGCGCACGGCGGTAAGCGCAGAGAAGCTCCGGAGCGGAGAAGACCTGGGGGGTTTGCGCTCGGTGAAGCCTGCTCTGGTCCAGTAGGGCGATCTCCCGGTCCTTGGCCAGACGATGGGTGGGGACCTCCACCGCCAAGGTGGGCACGGCGCCGCCGTGACGGTGGGCGTCAGAGAAGAGTTGGTCGAGAAGTCGGGGGGTCACGAACGGTCGAGCGCCGTCATGAATGGCCACCAGGTCGATCCGTCCCCCGGTGATCTCCCCGGAAAGGGCCTTGAGTCCCTGGTCTTCGCTGGCGTGGCGGGATTCGCCCCCTGCCACCATCAGCCAGGGAGTGGCGACCCCGGCTTGTTCCACCACTTCCTCGGCCGTCTCCCGGTCCTCGGGTCTGATCACAATCACCAATCTGGCTACCCAGGAGGAGCGGTCCAAGGTCTGGAGGGAATAGCTGATCATGGGCTGCCCGCCGATCGGGATGTATGCCTTGTTGGCGGAAAACCGGGAGCGCGCGCCCTTTCCTCCGGCCAGCAGTATCGCCGCCGCACGACCGCCGTTGCTTTTCATCAGACTACGGGTAGGGTAGGTGACTCTTGTCAGCCGAGCCAGCCATGCTGCCCCGACAACAGTCTTCCACTCGTCTCTGTGTCTCCGGGCAAACCGCGGTCTTTTTCCCGCCGGAGATCGCGGTGGGGAGCGAAGGGTTGATGATCAGGACCTGGGCGGTGAAAGAAGCCCTCGAGTGGTTGCCACCGACGGTTCAGGTAGTGGCCTTCGCCGGAAGCTCATCCCCGCCGGCCAAAGAAGAACTTGATGCGATGGCGGCCGATATGGAGGGGGGCTGGGACGCGGTGGTGTCTGCTCGGACGGTCTCCGAGGCGGTGAAGGTGGTGGAGGGCGGCTGGGTGGAGGGAAGTCTCGACCGCTCGGGGCTGGTCTCGATCACCCCTCCGGTTCTCGTCGACCGGGGAGTGCTGTCCGGCATCCTTTCGGCCCTGGCCACAGACGACTGGATCGATCCCATCGAAGAGGTGATCGACGGCGGTGGAATAGTGCGGCTCCGCTCTTAGCAGAGAACTCCGGCTGTGGGAGTGGGCTGGAGTGGTGGGTTATTTTCTCTGTTTGGCCCGGTGTCGGCGGCGGTTGGGATTGCGCCGACGGGGTGGGCGTCCGTGTTTGGTGGAGGGTGGGCGGAGGTTGTATTTTCCGGGGGCGGTTCGGCGTATTTGCCATCCGTCGTCATGTACTTTGTGGTGGCAGCGACTGCACAACAGACACATGTTGTCGAGGTCGGTTGGGCCTTCGGCGGCCCAGGGGATGATGTGGTGGGCCTGACACCAGTTGGCCGACGCGCCGCATCCTATGCATTTTCGGTCGCGGGCCACCAGGGTGATGCGTTGGGCGGGGCTGGCGATCCGTCGTGATCTTCCCAGGTCCAGGGGTTGTGAAGCTCCCCGGAAGATGGCGGGCAGTATCTCGGCGTCACACGCCAGGTCACGGATTTTGCGGGTAGGGATAGGAGTCCCATCGGGTAGGCGCCCGTTGCGGAGTTCTCCTGTGATCACGTCGTAGTCGGCGATCAGCAACAACCTGGCTCCCCGGGGCCGACCATCATCGTCCCCACCGGGGCGGGCGAGAAGCAACTCCAAAGCATCGGCCATCCGCTGACCCGGGGTGCACCGGTGGCGGGGGTCCTCGTCGCGCCATAGCTCATCCATTTTGCTTGAGAGCGCCGTCTCGATCCGAGCGCCCGTGATGGGATCGAACCGACCATACAAAACCACCATCCCATCGGTCAGATCGGTTTTGATCTTGGCGAACCGCCGGGACCGCTGATGCTCCAACTTTGACATGCCGTCGTCTTGGGAGCGTTGCTGTTCGTGTTTGCGGACCGTTGCGGCGAACTTATCCGGAGACTGGGTACGGGCCGCGTCCCCTAGCTCGATCTCGTCGATCTCTCCCCGTTTCGATGCCCCCGCGATGATCCGCGCGTTGTCGTACGAAATCTCTCCCTTGCGCAGACCCTCCGAAGTCTTCGGCAATTCCGAAAGTTCAGCAGCTGTCTCCACTTCCGAGCGTGCCCGGCGGCGGGACCGCAGACCGTCCTCCCGCAGCACCGTCTCTACCAACTCGGTTCCTTCCCGGCGGCGCAACTCCGCCACCGCTTCAGCGCGGATCCCGGCGGCCTGGTTCTCGACTCGGATGGTGGACTGCACCCGCTCCTGGAGCTGTTCCACGGTCGCCTCTCCGACAGACAGGGTGGGCGCCAACAACCGCGCCGCGTTCGTGACTTGCCCGTTTACAGCTGTTTCTTTCATGTTTATCACTGTACCGTAGGGGTGTGACAAGACACTGCTACATATCACTAAGTTGGAAAAACCAACACTAAACAAGAAGAACCTGCCCGGGTTCCCTTAACCGCTGCCGACCACCCAATCACAACACTCCACCACACCGGGAAACCCAACGGGAACCTACCCGCCACCATCACGCTCCCAGATCCGAAGAGCCAGAAATTCTCACCCGGCCCGACCCGCATTCGAAAGCCCGCGAAAAAACCTGCCTCCCAGGGGTTGATATGCGTGGATACGATAGATAACAGTGTATAACAATGTTTTTGGGTCACAAGTCAGCGGGCGATTGGCGCTATCGGGTGATGGCGGTCAGATGCGCGGTCGATCCGGTGTTGCATGCCCTGGCGCCGCTGGGGCTGGCGGCTGCACGGGGAACGGCGCTGGTGGTGGATCTCGATGAGGAGGCGCCCTCCTATCCGGGATCGACCTCTCTGGCCAAGCTGGTCATCTCCCAACCGAGGCTTTCTGATCTCCGCCCGCTCCGTTCGGGAGTGGCGGTGCTACCCAATGGGTCGATAAACCCCCGGGAGGCCGCCGAAGTGGTGGAGGCCTTGGTGACGGGTTGGCCGGCGGTGGTGCTGCGGCTCGGAGCCGATCGGGGTGTTCCCCCCGCTGTCTCCGAGGCGCCGGTGGTACCGGTGGCGCCTCTTCTGCCCGGATTCCTTCATCCCCCGCTGGCGGGTCCCGCCGTCTATCAGGCCGTGCTTCCCGGACCACCTCCCCGGCTCAGGGGAGTGGTGCTGCCGCCTTTGGGCCGGTCCCATATCCAGCGGATGCTCACCGGCACGGGGCTTCCTCCCCGGCGCTGGGTGAGAGCCTGGGAGCGGGTGTGGGAGATGTCATGGCGCTGATCGACCGGCTGGTGGACACCCTGCTCCTCTCGGATTTTCCCACCGACCGGGCGACTCTCACCCGGCACGTCAAGAAAGTGGTGGCGACCGAAGCGCCCCTGGCCGATCCCGGAGTTGTGGAGAAGGTAGTGGACTCCCTGATCGGATTGGGTCCCCTGGAGGCGCTCTTGCGGGAACCGCACGTCACTGATGTGCTGGTTAACTCCCCTTCGGAGGTGTGGGTGGAGCGCGCCGGGCATCTGGAGCGAACCGGGATCTCCTTCGGCGGCGACGAGGCGGTCACCGCTGCGGTGGAGAGAGTGATCGCGCCCCTGGGCCTGCGTATCGACCGGGCCTCGCCGATGGTCGACGCCCGGTTGGCGGACGGGAGCCGTCTCCACGCCATTATTCCGCCGGCGGCCGTCGACCATCCCATAGTGGCGGTGCGGCGGTTCGTTCCCCAAGCCGAAGACCTCGAAGCGCTGGTGGAGTTGGGCTCTGTGACCCCCGATCAGGCCGATGAGCTTTCCGCTGTGGTCAAGGAACGAAAGAACCTGGTGGTCTCGGGTGGGACCGGCGCCGGAAAGACCACCCTGCTGAACGTCCTCTCCGGCCTGGTGGCCGAGGGAGAGCGGGTGGTAGTGGTGGAAGATGCGGCCGAGCTCCGGCTCCGGGGCCATGTGGTGCGCCTGGAGGGCAGGCCCCCGAACTCCGAGGGAGCGGGCGCCATCACCCTCCGCCAGTTGATCCGCTCCGCCCTCCGGCTCCGGCCCGACCGGATCGTGGTGGGAGAGGTCCGGGGTCCCGAGGCGCTCGATCTGGTCAACGCTCTCAACACCGGGCATTCGGGTTCCATGTCCACCCTGCACGCCAACAGTCCCACCGAGGCCCTGTGGCGTTTGGAGACTTTGGCCCTCTCGGGCGCGGGGAACCTGCCGGCCGATGCGATCCGCTCCCAGATCCGCTCGGCCATCGATGTGGTGATCCAAGTGGAGAGAGACCGCGGTCGTCGCCGGGTGGCGGCCATCCAACACTGCGGAGGACAGCCATGAACGCGGTGGTGCTGGGCTGGGCTTTGACGGCCGGCATGGACTGGCGGCTGGTGGTCTTGCTGGCCGCGGCGATCCTTCAGCCCTGGCTGGTGGCCGTGTTGTTGGGGGTACTGGTCCTAGTCGACGCCCGCCGGGTACGAAAGCAAAGAGGCGGGTGCTCCGAAGAGGCGCACGTGCTGTTGGGAGTGGCCGGGGAGCTCCGGTCCGGCCAGGGGGTTCGCTCGGCGATGGCGGCGGCGGGCCAGCGATCGTCCCGGCTCAACTTCCGACCGGTGCGGCGGTTGGTGTCCTCCGGCGCTTCCCTGGAGCGGATCTCACAGGCGGTGAAAGAGGCGATGCCCGTCCATGGGGCGCTGACTTCGGCGGCCCTCCGGGTGGCGGATCGCACGGGAGGGCGTGTGGCGGAGGTTTTCGACTCCGTGGCGGCCTTGGCGCTGGAGGAAGACGAGCTCCGTCAGGAACGGAGAGCGGCCACCGCCCAGGCGAGGACCTCGGCGGTGGTGGTTGTGGGAATACCGGTGATGGTGATCGTCTATCGGATTCTCAGCGGGGACCTGGCCCGGAGCCTTTCGGCCAACGCCCTTTCGGCTTTTCTGACCATTGCCGGGGTGACGTTTCTGGCTCTGGGAGTGGCGGTGATGCTGGTGCTGATCAAAAGGGCTACTCCGTGAACCGGGCGCGCGTTCCCTTCGGTACAACCAAGACCGGCTCCGGCGGCCTCTTGGCGCTGTTGGCGGCGGCCGCGGTTCCCTTCCGGTGGTGGTGGCTGGCTATTTCCGCGGGGATGGCCTGGTGGGCGCTTTGCCGGTTCCGTTCCCGACCGAAGTCGGCCGGCGCCGAGGAGGTGATTTCTTTCGGACGGCTGCTGGTGGTGCCGCTCACCGCAGGCGTTTCCCTGGCCAACGCGCTGGTGATGGCTTCGGGCGAAGCCCATCCCCAACTGCGCGCCGAGGTCTCCCGAACCCTTCGCCGCAGCCGCCAGGAAGGCCTGGCCCGCGCTCTGGCCGAAAGCGTCGGCCTCCTGGGCGAACTCCTCGGGAGGATGGCCGGCGCCCACTCTTCGGGGGCTTCTCTGGTGAGCGCGGTACTCACCCATGTGGAGAACCTTCATTCCCAGACCCGGATGGAGTCTTTGTCGCGTATCCGTTCTCTGCCGGTGACCCTGGCGGTCCCGCTCACGCTGCTGATCGTCCCCGGTTTCCTGCTGGTTCTGGTGGGACCGCCGGTGGTTTCCCGTTTGGCCGAGATGCTGGGCGGGCTGGTCGGCACATGAATCCCCCTTCCCCCGCCCCGGCCGGACGCCGGGCAAAAAGACGACCAAAGGAGGTCGGAAATGTTGGCTTTGTGGACCAGGATGATGGTTTGGTTCGACCGCGACGAGCGGGGTCAGGGCACTGTGGAGTACATCCTGGTGGTTCTGGCGGTGGTGGCCGTCGCCACGGTGTTGGTGCAGTGGGTGCGGAAAGGATCCGGCGACAACCTCTTGGAATCGATCTTCCGGAAGGCGCTCGATTTCGTCAAGGGCAAGATCGGGTTCGGGTTCTAGACCGATGAAATCGGAGACGGGCTCTTTGGCGGTGGAGGCGGCGTTGGTGATCCCCATCATCCTGATGGTGTTGGTGGCGGTGGCCGAGCTGTTCATGATCGCCGTTACCCGTCTCGAGATGGAGGCCGCCGCCCGGGAAGGCGCCCGGGCGGCGGCCACCCATCCCGACCCCGCTCGGGCGGCGGCGGCCGTGAAATCCTCCCTGCCGGTCGGGGTGGCGGAAAAGGTCAGGGTGGAGGTGACCGGCGCCCAGGTGGTGGGCCACCCCGTAACGGTGGTGGTCTCCATGCGGTATCGGCCGGTCACGCCGTTCTTGGACAGGTTGGTGGTCCTGCTCCGCAGCCGGGCAGTGATGCAGAGGGAAGGCTGAGGATGGCAGGGGTAGGGAGAGGCGAGCGGGGAGTGGTGGCGGTGCTGGGAGTGGCGGTGGTGGGAGTGCTTTTGATGATGGCCGTGGCGGTGTTGGACATCGGTGCGGTGATCTCTGCTCGCACCAGGTCACAGACCGCGGCCGATGCCGCAGCGCTCGCAGCCGCTCCGGCCACCTTTTCTGTGGCCTCTCCTCCCCGGGAGGCCGCTGTGCGGATGGCGGAGGCAAACGGCGCCCGGTTGGTCTGGTGCCGATGCCGGGTGGATCGGCGTCCAGCGCCGAGAACAGTGGCGGTGCGGACCGCGTCCGTCGCCCGTCTGTGGCTCTGGGGGGAGGTCACCGTCTTCGCCCAGTCCCACGCCGAGTTCGTTCCCTACCCTGGGAGCGGATGAGCGCCAGGCGGACGGGAGTAACGAGAGCAACGGTCTTCCTTCAGAGAGCGGACACAACTTTTCGTTTGCACTCCTACCGGGTGGACTTCGACGCGGTAGCCGATTACGGGCAGGCGGTGGCCGAGCAGTTGGGTATCGACCCGGCAAGGCTCTTCAAAACCCTGGTGGTCTTCGCCGACGGCCGGCCCATGGTGGGGTTGGTTTCGGCCGATGCTCGCCTCAGCGTCAAGGAGCTGGCCAAAGTTACGGGGGTCCGGCGGGTGAGGATGGCGTCGCCCCCAGAGGCGGAGCGCCTCACCGGATAGGTACCAGGCGGCATCAGTCCATTCGGGCAGCGCCGAAAAATGACGGTGGTAGTGGACCAGTCAGCCTTGCGCTACACGACCATATGGGTGAGCGGCGGAAAACGCGGATTGCAGATAGAAGTCGATCCCGCCGAGTTGGTAGATCTCCTGAGGGCAAGCACAGCTTCTATTTCAATTCAATAGTTGGGCCATTTTGGATATCAGCACTAACGGAGACGGCGTTTCCCTATTCTCAGAGGATCGAGTGTCACTCTCGAAAAGCCCAAGAACGCAGCAGAAAGGGAAAAAGATGATGGAAGACGACCGTCTTGAGGAAATGTCCGGCTACGTCAGAAAGACCTACCGTTGGGTCGTGGTGATAGGGGTGATCACGATCTTCGGTATTTTGCTTAGTTTCTGCGCGGCTCTGTTTTCGGTTTAGACATAACAGTGACTCCCCGGGCCCTGGCGAGCAATCCCATGGCCGGCGGTGTCCGTTTCATCGAGTCAGTTCTCTGCTCTGTGAGTTCTGGAGCTTTCCGAAGGGCCGGTTCTATTGAGGTTTGGCCCTGATGGCCTCCAATCGACAGGTCTTGGCAATGCTCGACGAACTGGTTGAACTCACCACCCTGGACGATGGTTCTCCGCAGTCCTTCAAGGTGCGGGCCTATGAGAGGGCGCGGCGAGCGGTGGAGAACCTGGGAAGGGAGGTGGCCGCACTCGGCGGCAAAGAGATCGAGGGTATCGCGGGGATCGGTCGGAGCATCGCAGCCAGCATCGTCGAGTTCTCCGAGACCGGCCGGGTGGCAAAGCTCGAGGCCCTGCGCTCGAAGTATCCTCCGGCGTTCCGGGAGTTGACCCGCATCCCGGGACTGGGTCCCAAAACCGTGAAGATGATTCGCCGTGAACTGGGAGTGGAGTCCCTCGACGATCTGTTGGCGGCCTTGGCGGATCACCGGCTGCGGGATCTTCCCGGGTTGGGTGCGGTCAGCGAGGCCAAGATCGCCCGGGCGGTGGAACGGCTCGGCCTGGCGGGAAAGGACCGGCGCATCCCGCTGGTCATCGCCTTGCCGATCGCCGAGACGCTCCGGAGGGATCTGGGCGAACTGGAGGGTGTGGAGGCAGTGGAGATCTGTGGGAGCGCCCGACGGTTCCGCGAGTCGGTGGCCGACCTGGATCTGGTGGTGGCGGCGGACCCCGAACGCCGGTCGAAGGTGATGGAGGCCGTGTCCGGCCATCCCCTGGTGGAGGAGACCCTTCTGTCGGGCGCCACCAAGACTTCGGTGCTGACCCGGGGCGGGCTGGGAGTGGATGTACGGGTGGTTTCCCCCTCGCAACTGGGGGCGGCGATGCTCTATTTCACCGGTTCCAAGGCGCACAACGTGCGGCTCCGGCAACTGGCGATGGAACAGAGCCGGCTTCTCAACGAGTACGGCCTCTTCGCAGAGGGCGACGATCATCCGGTGGCATCGGGCACCGAGGATGAGATCTATGCGGCGCTGGGAATGGAATGGCTGGCTCCCGAGCTTCGGGAGGACACCGGAGAGATCGAGGCGGCCCGGGAGGGGAAGCTTCCCCGATTGGTGTCGGTCGGGGAAATCCGCGGCGATCTTCACTTTCACACCGACCGGTCAGGCGACGGGCGCTCTTCTCCCGCAGAGATGGTGGCGGCGGCGGTTCGGGCCGGATTCGAGTACGTGGCCATCACCGACCATGGAGAGGACCTGGCCATCAACGGACTTTCGCGGGCCGAGATGGAAGTGCACCATGGGGAGATCGCGGAGTTGGGTAAGAGTCATCCCGAGATCGAGCTTCTGTTCGGCTGTGAGTTGAACATCGCCGCCGACGGGGATCTCGATTATGACCCCGAATATCGGCTGGGCTTTGATTGGTGTGTGGCTTCCATCCATTCCCACTATGACCTGACTCCCCGTCAGCAGACCGAGAGGCTCCTCCGGGCGGTGGCCGACCCGGCGGTTTCCGCCATCGGTCATCTGACCGGGAGAATGCTGGGGCGACGTCCGGGGATCGAGCTCGAGCTGGACCCGGTGCTTGAGGCCATGGCCGACCAGAGTGTGGCGCTCGAGGTGAACGGCGCCCTCGATCGGCTCGACGCCTCTCCCGAGGTGATCCGCCGGGCGGTGGCGACGGGGGTGATGCTGGTCATCTCCACCGACTCCCATCATGTCTCGGAGTTGAGAAGAATGTCATACGGGGTAGCCAACGCCCGGCGGGGATGGGCCCGCGCCGAGGCGGTGTTGAACACCCTTCCCCGGGACAGGTTCATTCAGCGACTCCGATCGACGCGCGGTTCGGCGTAGATCCAGCAGCGAGCGGCCATACATTTCACTAGTGATTTGGTGTCGCTCACAACAGAAGTTTGGTGGTAGTTTTGCGCCGACGCGAGCGCGGGTACCGCCGAGAGCGCTACCACCACTTGATCTGCAAGACAACCCACCGCAGGACCGTCCGCTCGATCATTCGTTTTTCCATGGGAGCGGGCAAGACCTTTCATGTTTGGGTGTTAAAGAAGCAAATCGGATGGGGGATTTGTGAAGGGGATGCCGGAGCCGTCCTCTTTCCTAAACTGGCGGATGGCGCGCAAAGCAGACCTTCGATTCCCCGAGGAGAGGTATTCCCCCTATGGATCAGTCATTTTTCTTGATCACCGCCCTGGTTTTGGGCCTGGCAGCATTGGTGTTGGCGATGTGGTTCACCTGTCAGGTGTTGGCCGCTCCCATGGGGAACGAGCGGATGAAAGAGATCTCCGAAGCCATCCGGGAAGGAGCGATGGCGTTCCTTCGGCGGGAGTATCGGTGGATGGCGGTCTTCGTGGCGGCGATGTTCTTACTGATCGGCCTGGTGCTCGACGACGGTTGGTTACGGGCGGTTGCTTATCTGTTCGGGGCGGTGCTGTCCGGCACTGCCGGCTTTGTGGGGATGAGGGTGGCCACCGCCGCCAATTCCCGCACTGCCGAGGCGGCCCGGTTGGGAGGCGTGCAGCGGGCTCTGCCGCTCGCTTTCCGAGGCGGGGCGGTGATGGGTTTCACCGTGGCCGGCTTGGGGTTGGCCGGAGTGACGCTCGGCTACATGGTGTTCGTTGAAGCGGCAGGGCTGGAAATGGCCAGGGGAGTGCAGATAGTGGCGGCTATCGGACTGGGAGGGTCGTCGATCGCGCTCTTCGCCCGGGTGGGAGGAGGTATTTACACCAAGGCGGCCGATATCGGCGCCGACCTGGTGGGAAAGGTGGAGGCGGGGATACCCGAGGACGATCCCCGCAATCCGGCGGTGATCGCTGACAACGTGGGAGATAACGTCGGCGATGTGGCGGGGATGGGCGCCGATCTCTTCGAATCCTACGTGGGCTCTCTGGTCGCCCCGATTGCCTTCGCCGCATTGGCATTCGCCAACGCCTCCTATCAGTTGGAGGCAATCGTGTTTCCGCTGGCGGTGGGGACGGTTGGAATGTTGGCCTCCATCATCGGCTCGTTCTTCGTCAAGCCACGCAGCGCCTCCGATCTGGCCTCGGCGCTTCATCGGGGAACCAACACCTCCATGATCCTGGCGGCGTTGGGGATTCTGGGCATCTCCTACTGGATATTTGGAGACAACTCCGAGGTTCAGCCTCTCGGTCTGTGGCTGGCGGTGGTGATCGGACTGGCGGTGGGATATGTGATCGGAAAGATCTCCGAGATCTACACCTCCGACCACTACCGGGCGGTGCGACACATCGCCAAACAGGCGGAGACCGGCCCGGCCACCGTGGTGCTGGCCGGAGTGGCGATAGGGAAGAAGTCGGCTGCTTACTCGGTGCTGGTGGTGGCGGCCGGAATCGGAGGGGCCTATACGGCGGGGGAGTGGGCGCTGGGTGATGTGGGCGGAATCTACGGAGTGGCGGTGGCAGCCATCGGAGTGCTGGCCACTCTGGGAATCACCATCGCGGTGGATGCGTACGGGCCGATCGCCGACAACGCCGGCGGAATTGCCGAGATGGCGCATCTTCCTCCCGAAGTCCGGGAGACGACCGACGCGCTCGATTCGCTGGGGAACACCACTGCGGCGGTGGCCAAAGGATTCGCGATCGCATCGGCGGCGGTCACCGCTTTGGCGCTGTTCGCCACTTTCACCGAAGCCGTGGATTTGGATGTGATCAACATCGTCGACGTGGAGGTGATCATCGGGCTGTTCTTGGGAGGCATGTTCCCCTTCCTGTTCGCAGCTTTGACGATCGCAGCGGTGGGGCGGGCGGCGTTCACCATGATCGAAGAGGTGCGGCGCCAGTTTCGGGAGATCCCCGGGTTGAGAGAGGGACGTCCCGAAGCTCGGCCCGAGTACGCCCGCTGTGTGGATATCGCCACCGGTGGGGCGCTGCGGGAGATGGTTCTCCCCGGGGTGCTGGCGGTGGCGTTGCCGCTGGTGATTGGTTTCATCAACACCGCGGCCTTGGGGGGCTTTTTGGCGGGAGCGCTGGTTACGGGCTTCCTCCTTGCCATCTACATGGCCAACGCCGGTGGGGCATGGGACAACGCCAAAAAGTACATCGAGTCGGGAGAGTTGGGCGGCAAGGGCTCCGACGCCCACAAGGCGGCGGTGATCGGCGACACGGTGGGCGATCCTTTCAAGGACACCTCGGGACCTGCGATGAACATCGTGATCAAGGTGATGACCATCGTCTCCCTGATCTTCGCAGACGCGTTTATCGGTTAGGTGGATCCCACGTCCCGAGCTCTTTCCAGGGAGTTCCGGGACGGAGGGTGATCACCGAGCAGTGCCGGGGCTTGTCCCGGAACAACCGGTCGAGCGGCCGGCCGGTGAGAGCGAGGCGCACAGCCTGGATGGGGTCCTGGTGGCCGACCACCACCACCTCTCCATCGGCGGTGGTCCCCGTCACCTCTACAATGGCCTTGGCCATTCTTTCGGCCAGTTGCCCGAGGCTCTCGGTGGCGAAAGAAAGGTTCTGGGGGTCGGACAGATAGGCTTCCATCTCTCCGGGGAAGAGCTCGGTGATCCGGCCCCAGGGATGCCCGGCCCATCGGTCCAACAGCTTCCATTCCCCGAGTTCTGGGAGGACATTCACCTCCAGGTGGTGGGGAGCGGCCAGGTTGGTCGCCGTCTCCCGGGCCCGCTGAAGCGGCGATGACCACACCGATCCGAGGGGTCGGTCGGCCAGATAGCGTCCGGCCTCTCCGGTTTGGCGGCGCCCGCGCCTGCTCAGATGAAACCCGGGAAGCGAGGCGTACACCACCTCTCTTGGATTGTGAACTTCGCCGTGGCGCACCAGATGGACCAAATCTGCCATGTTCGGCCCAGCCTATTAGGTACTGTGGTGATGGTGGCCGCGCCGCATTTTCGGGAACCGATTCTCCATGTGGACATGGACGCCTTTTTTGTGGAGGTGGAGCGCCGCCGGAACCCGAAGCTGGTGGATTTGGCGGTGGCGGTGGGAGGAAGCGGGCGCCGGGGCGTGGTGGCCTCCGCTTCTTATGAGGCAAGACGCTTCGGGGTCGGCTCGGCGATGCCCATGACCCAAGCCCGGGCTCTTTGCCCACAGTTGGTGGTGGTTCCTCCCGACCATTCCTTATACGGAGAGGCCTCCGAAGAGGTGTTTGCAGTGTTTTTGTCTTTCACGCCCCGGGTGGAGAAGTTGTCGGTGGACGAGGCGTTCTTGGATGTCTCGGGTCTTCGTCACCACTATCGGCGGGTGACGGAGGTGGGGTCGGCGTTGCGGGAACAAGTCCGCCGCCGGCTCGGGCTCCGGGCGTCGGTGGGGATCGCGGTCAACAAGACCTTGGCCAAACTGGCTTCCGAGGAGGCCAAGCCGGATGGGATATTGCGGGTTCCCGCTCCAGAGAGCCTGGGGTTTCTCCACGCGCTGGCGGTCCGGAAATTGTGGGGAGTGGGGAAGGCGACCGGAGATCGACTTCATCGGCTGGGAATTCGCACGGTCGGGGATTTGGCGGCCCTTCCGGTGGAGAGTCTCAGGCCGGTGGTGGGAAAAGCCGCGGCGGAACATCTGGGAAAACTGGCGCGCGGCATCGACGAACGCCCCATTGTCACTGACCCGGTGGGAGTGTCGTTATCGGTGGAGAACACTTTCGAAACCGATCTCCGGTCTCAATCAGAAATTGAAATGAAGCTGCGCGAACAGGCCGAGCGACTGGCTGTTCGCCTGCAAAATGCCCAGGCTTGGGCCTCCAATATAACTCTCAAGGTGAGGTTTAGTGACTTCACCACTATCACTCGCTCTCATACCAGAGGGGTGCCCACCAGGTTGGCGATCGACATCTACCGGCAGGTGATGGAACTGGTTGACCGGGCCGGGCTGGAGGGGAAGGCGGTGCGGCTGTTGGGTATCGCGGCCGGGGGGTTGAGCTACGGACAAGCGCATCCGCAACTGGACCTGGGCGGCGAGAAACGATGGGAGTCTTTGGAAGAGGAGATTTTCCGGCTCCGGCGCCGGTTCGGATTCGAGGCGGTGCTGCCGGCCCGCATCACCCGGAGCCCTTGGGCGAAACATTCACATTCGAAAAGTACCCCCGATGACGGATAATTTTCCTTTGGATGAACATATACTGGAGACCGGAAGCGGACTATCCGGAGGCGTGGGCTGAAGTGCCGTTGAACGAAGAAGAGCAACGGATTCTTGAAGAGATCGAGAGCCAGTTCTATGAGGAAGAAGTGGCTCAGACAGACGAGGAATCCCCCCTCTACTCAAGTAGGGTTGCCCTGACGATTCCCATGGGGTTCCTGGTGGCAGGAATTCTTGTGGTTCTCGTGTTTTTTACGTCCCGTTTACTGGTGGCGCTCACGGGCTTTGTTGTTATGGTGATAGCGGCTACCTTTTTGGTACAAGGTCTGCGGGCGCGGACGAAGCTTCAGCGGAAGGGCGTCCAGGGAGGGAGCGACACGAAAGCAAACGGATTCGGCTCCTGGCCCCGCTAGGCGGGTCCTGAGCCGAATAGGCGGATTGGAGTTATGCCAGAAGTTGGATTTACTTCGTCAGAAGCGATGAGGTTCACTGGCTGCAGCTATAACCAAATTAGGTATTGGGATCGGGTTGGTCTGGTGAAGCCCTCGATCAAGGGCACGGGGGGTCGTCCGGGCGTCCGAAGGATCTTTAACCTCCAGGACCTGGTGGCGCTGCGGGTAATCAAGAGCCTGATTGACAACGGCCTGTCACTCCAGAGAATCCAGCGGGCCTGGAAATATCTGCGTCGTGAAGGCCGCTTGGACCAGCATCTGGCTCAGGCCGGGCTGTTCTCCGATCCCTATTCGACCACCATTCTCGCTCCCCATCCCGAGAGCAGGATGATTATGGACACTCTTGCCAACGGGCAGTTCGTCTTCGTGGAGGTGATGGGGAAGGTGGTGGATGAGGTGGAGGACGACCTCTCTCGCTTCGAGTTCAACCGAGCGGATTTCCGCACCATGCTCGGGCGGGTGGTCGACGACTTCCGGGACAACCCCTTTTGGGCAGCGGGAGGCTGACCGCCACTTCTTATCTCACGTCCACCTGGCAAAATGATGCCGCGGTGGGAGTTGTGGCCGTCTAGTCTGGCATCGGATGGCAGAGATAGTGACCAAAGCGCTTGTCCTCAACGCCACATATGAGCCGCTTTCGGTGGTGAGTTCCCGTCGCGCCCTGGTGTTGGTATGGCGGGACCGGGCGACGGTGGTTGAGGAGCGGGAGGAGATTTGGCGTTCGGCTCAGGATAGCTTTGTGGTCCCCTCGGTGGTTCGGCTGAAATACTATGTGAAAGTGCCTTTCCGCCGCTCGGTTCCCCTCACCCGGCGGGCGGTTTTCGGGCGTGACGGCAACCTGTGCCAGTACTGCGGGGCCACCGCGGAGAGTCTTGACCATGTGGTGCCCCGCTCCCGAGGCGGTCCTCATACTTGGGACAATGTGGTGGCATGTTGCCGTCGATGCAACATCAAGAAAGGAAACCGTCTTCCCATCGAGGCGGGAATCGCGCTTCGGCGATCTCCCCGGTCTCCGTGGCGTTTCGGGTGGATTTACACCAGTTCCGGTTTTTGGGTAGACCCTTCCTGGCGGCCGTACCTGGCCGACTCCGCTTAGCTTCGGGCTGAAGAGGGCGGATCGCGAAAAACCCCGGGCGCCCGGGGTTGACTTTTGTCTCACCCGCACTTCAAATTGGTAGATAGTCGAAAGCATCTTCACGGCCCGCTCCGACGCGTCGTTCGGGCCGCGCCAAGAGATCATATTTTCTCAAAACGCCTCCTTCGGGGGACCGGTGGAACGCGTTTGTACCGACGGCGAGGTGGTGGCGGGGGTGGGCCCTGACGGGGAAAAAGTATCCCGCTGTTTTTCGCGGGATGGGCACTGTTTTCGCGAGTCCAGGGGGGGAGTCCCGGGGCTGACCCTGATAGGCGGGTTTCTTCCTGGTGTGGGGGCGGAGGGGAAACTTCGGGGCACCGCGGGGAGTGAGATGGTTAGCAGCCGGGAAAGCTGTGGAGTAAAGTGGGGGAAAAGATACTATTTGTAGAGAATTGTGGCATAGAATGGAAAAGCCGTCTAACATAGACAAAACCAGTTGACCGATACACCGCACCGAGGCCGGGATGTTTCTAGGAACCACCAGACGCACAATCGACAAGAAAGGCCGATTGGTGCTGCCCAAGCACTTCCGTTATGAGCTGGCCCCCTCCTGTGTGGTCACCAAGGGCCAGGACGGGCACCTGGTGATCTATTCCCAGGACGGATGGAATCAGCGGGCAATGGAGGTGCGGGACAGCTACAGCCGTGAGACCCCCGCCGGAAGAAAGTTCCGACGGCTGATGTTCTTCGGCGCGGCCGACCAGCAGTCCATGGACGGACAGGGACGTCTCATGGTCACCCCCGAACTTCGGGAGTACGCCGGAATCGAAGGTGGGGGAGAAGTAGTGGTGGTGGGAGTGGATGACGAGATCGAAGTTTGGAGCGCCTCGGCCTTCGGAAGCCATCTGGAAGAGGTCGCAGTCCCCTCCCCAGGCCACGAAGAGAGGTGAAGACTTCCAACCTGGAATGACACACGACCCAACGACTGTGGCTCATAGCCGGCTCCCTGGAGCTAAAGAAGGCCCCAATCCGCCCGCTTCCATTAGGCGCCGATCTTCGGGGGGCCGGCTATGAGCCATGGTTCCAGGCACGAGCCGGTCATGGCCGATCTTGTGTGCGAACTTTTCAAGCCCATCCAAAAAGGAACGCTGGTGGATGCCACTTTTGGCGGAGGCGGTCACAGTCTGCGTTTGCGGCAGTTGATCGCACCTCAAGTAAGAATTATGGGAGTTGACCGAGATCCGTCGGTCGGTGAAAGAGCCGCCGACCTGGGGTTTGATTTCATTTTGGGCAATTTTGCCGACCTCGGCCGACTGCTGGCCGCCGCCGGTGTGGATGACCTCACCGGCGTCCTGTTCGATTTCGGTCTTTCCTCGGATCAACTGGATCACCCTGAGCGAGGGTTTTCCTATCACCGGAGCGGACCGCTCGACATGAGAATGGACCGCCGTTCGGCTGTGACTGCTGACGAAGTGGTGAACACCTGGGAGGAGCCGCGCCTGGCCCGGATCATGGCAGACTTCGGCGAGGAGCCTTCGGCCCGCCGCATCGCCCGGGCGATAGTGGCCGCCCGTCCCCTGGTTGACACAGTGTCCCTTGCCGCGGTGATAGCCGAGGCGGTCCCCGCCGCTCTGCGTCGCAAAAGACACCCCGCCCGGCGCACCTTCCAGGCCATCCGCATGGCGGTCAACCAGGAGTTGGAGGCGGTGAGTGCCGGGCTGGAGGCCGCTCTTGGGCATCTGGAAGCGAAAGGGCGCTGTGTCGCCATCTCCTATCACTCCCTGGAGGACCGCATTGTCAAACAGAGATTCGCCCGGGGAACCAAAGATTGTGTCTGCCCGCCCGACCTGCCGGTGTGCGGCTGTGGTCTCACCGCCGGGCTGCGGACCCTGGTCCGGGGAGCGGCCCGTCCCCAAGCTGATGAAACAGAGCGCAACCACCGGGCGCGTTCTGCCCGGTTGCGGGCAGTGGAGAAGCTTGTTGCATGACCACCCACCCCGCACCCTCGGGCCCCTCGGGCAATCGTTTTTCGCTGCGGCTGATCTCGGCCGGAACCGCTTCGTCGCGCCGAGGCCCCTCGCTCTTGACGCTGGCGGCATTCGTGCTGTTGGTGGTCCTCACCTTTCTGGGGATGGTGTGGAGCCGCACCCTCTTGGACGAGGGGGCTTTCCAGTTGGCCGATCTGCAGAACCGGATTGAACAGGAGACCATTCAGAACCGTTTGCTCCGTCTGGAGGTCGCCCGATTGGAGAATCCCGACCGGATAGCTTCGCTTGCTGAGCCGTTGGGACTGTTCTATCCCGATGAGGTGATGCACATCCAGGTGCCGGGAGTGGCCCCGAGAAAACCGGGTTTCGACCCGCCCGGATGAAAAGTGGAAAATGAATCCGCACCCGCACCCGCCCCCAGATTGGTCGCCAAACGGCTGTCCTTAGTGGGTGGGCTGTTGGTTTTGGCATGGCTGGCCTTGGCGTTCAAGATGTACACCGTCCAGGTAGTGGAAGATGACGGGTACGCAGCGCGCGGGTTGCGACAGCGCCTCTCCATCCGCGAGGTGCTGCCCGAGCGGGGGGAGATATTCGACCGCAACGGAGAGGCTCTGGCTCTGACCGTGCTGGGCGCCAGCCTCTTTGCGGTACCTTCGGAGATCGACGATCCGGTGTTGATAGCCCAGCAGGTGGGAGCAAGAGTGGGAGCGGACATCGACCGGCTGATCGCGGATCTCCGCTCGGGAAAGGATTTCGTCTACATCAAGCGCCAGCTGGAGGTGGACGTCGTCGAAGAGATTCTCAACCTGGGGTATGCGGGTGTCTACAGCGAGCCCGAGTCCAAACGCATCTACCCGTCGTCGGTCGCCTCCCATGTGCTGGGAATGGTGAATGTGGACGGGATGGGTATCGAGGGACTGGAATTTCGATATCAGGAAGAACTGGGAGGAAAGCCGGGGCGGCTGGTGATGGAACAGGATGTGAAAGGCCGCCAGATACCCACCGGACAGAGCGAGATAACCGAAGCCGTCCGGGGTTCGGACCTCATCACCACCCTGGATCTGTTGCTGCAGTACAGCCTCATGAAGGCCTGTCGGGACGGAGTGGCCCGCACCGGGGCCGAGCAGTGTTGGGCGGTGGCCCTGGAAGTCAAGACGGGGGAGGTGCTGGCGCTGGGCGGGGTGCCCGCCTTCGACCCCGAGACGAGAGCTTCAGAGGACGGGTCGGCGTTCTCCAATTTCGCCATTCGGGGCCTCTACGAGCCCGGTTCCATCCAAAAGACAGTGACCATCGCCGCCGCGCTGGACACGGGAACTTGGAGGGCTTCGGACCTGATCGAAGAGGTCCCCTACCAGATCGAAATCTTTCCGGACGCCTGTGAGGACCCCGATGACGAGATCTACGGGTGTTATCGGAATTTCTCCTTCAACGAGCCCACGGATATGACCGTGGCCGACATCTTCGTGCACTCCTCCAATGTGGGAACCATCCTGGTGCAGGAAAAGCTGGCGCGGGGGGTTCTGGAAAACTACATACAGGAGTTCGGCCTGGGCAGTCCCACCGGCATCGACTTCTCCGGCGAGGCGAAGGGTCTCATCAACCTCGATCCCTCCTGTAGCACCTGTCTCGCCTCGGCGGCGATCGGCTATTCGGTGGCGGCTACTCCCATCCAGATGGCGGCCGTCTTCGGGGCGGTGGCCAACGGTGGAGTCTGGACACAGCCACACTTGGTCAAGGCCCTGGTGACCGAGGACGAAACCCATCCGGTGACCGAGATTGTCCGGCGGCGAGTGATCGACGCCGAGACGGCCCGGATTATGCGTTTGCTGCTGGCCGATACGGTGAGCAGGGGAACCGGTCAGGCGGCGGCGGTGGCGGGATTCGATGTGGGAGGCAAGACCGGCACCTCCTCCAAGCTGGGCTTTGACGGATACGACGAGGAACTCAACATCGCCTCCTTTGTCGGGATGGCTCCCATTGACGACCCCGAGGTGGTGGTGATGGTGGTGATCGACAGTCCCGCCAGGGCGGAGTTCCGGACCGGCGGTTCGGCGGCCGCCCCGGTGTTCGCGGAGATAATGGAAGTCGCCCTGCGACGATTGGGAGAGGTGCCCAGTGAGCCCTCTTCCTGAGATGACGGTCGGAAGGCTGGCCGGCTGCCTGGGGGCAACCCTTCGGGGAGAGGCCTCCACTCCGCTCCGGGGAGTGAGCCACGACAGCCGCCTGGTCCAGAGCGGCGATCTGTTCGTGGCGATGAGAGGCGCCAACGCCGACGGTCATGACCATGTGGCGGAGGCCCTGGACCGGGGCGCGGCAGCAGTGATCTGTGAACGGCCGCTCGACCAGCCGGCGCCCCAGATCGTGGTGCGAAACAGCCGGGAGGCCCTGGCGCAGGCCGCCGCCGAGGTTTACGGACACCCCTCCCGGTTCCTGCGGCTGGTGGGCGTCACCGGTACCAACGGGAAGACCACCGTGGTGCACATGATCGAATCGGTGGCCCGCGCCGCCGGAGAACGCACCGGGGTGGTCGGGACCCTGGGGGCCCGGATCGCAGAGCGGGTCCTTCCCACCCACCTCACCACCCCGGAGGCGTCCGACCTGCAGCGACAGTTGGCGATAATGCGCACCGAGGGGGTGGAAACGGCTTTGATAGAGGTCTCCTCCCACGGCTTGGCGCTGGGAAGGGTGGATCATCTCCGCTTCGAGTTGGCGGTCTTCACCAACCTGGGACACGACCACCTCGACTTCCACGGGAGTCAGGAGGATTACTACCTGAGCAAGGAGCGCCTCTTTTCGGGGTCGCTCTCGGAGGCGGGAGTGGTGTGGATCGACGACGAGTGGGGCCGCAGACTGGCGGACCGTGTCGAGATTCCCGTTACTACGGTCGGAACCGGACCGGAGGCCGACGTGAGAGGGGAGATGGTGAGCCAGGGCCTGTCACAGGTGGTGATGGAGTGCCACACCGGAGGGACGACCATGACACTGGAGGCGCCCATCGGGGGGCGCCACAACGGGCAAAACTCCCTGCTGGCGGCGGCTGTGGCCCTTCGGATGGGATTTTCACCCCGGGAGGTCTCCTCGGGGATTGCCGCCCTGCCACAGGTGGAGGGCCGCTTCGAGTTGGTGGCCGAGACGCCGGCCGCGGTGGTGGTCGACTACGCCCACACCCCCGGGGCGATCGGGGCGGTGATCGGAGCGACGCGGTCCGCGGCCCGAGGTCGGGTGATCGCGGTGATCGGAGCGGGAGGCGACCGGGACCGCAGTAAGAGAATCGAGATGGCCAGGGCGGTGGCCGCCGCCGATTGCGTGATGCTCACCTCCGACAATCCGCGCTCGGAGGATCCCGAGGCAATACTGGCCGATCTCGCGGCCGGATTGGAAGGGAGAAAATTCATGGTGGAGGCGGATCGGGAACGGGCAATCCATGGGGCCGTGGGGTGGGCTCGGCCCGGAGACGCGGTCCTGATCCTCGGCAAGGGGCACGAGCAGCACCAGGAAGTAGACGGCGAGCGGATTCCCTTTGATGACCGTCAGTGCGCCCGAGAGGCGCTGGCTGGGGTGAACGGGGCTGCCGGTGAGGTGAGAGAATGATCAACCTGCTGGTGGGATCGTCGGTGGGGTTTGTGCTCTCCATTGTTCTCACCTACTACGGAATCAAAGTACTGCGCCGACTGAAAATCGGAGATTTCATTCAAGAAGAGATCTGGGGCGCCCACGGCCACAAACTGGGAACCCCCACCATGGGTGGGTTGCTGTTTGTGAGCGCGGCGGCAATCGCCTATCTGCTCACCTACGTGCGTCTGGATTTCTCCGACGGGTTAGCGGTGAATTTCACTGCGATTCCCATCGGGGGAGCGCTGTGCCTGGTGGCCCTATTGGGGATGGCCACTATCGGGTTCTTGGATGACTTGGTCAAGGCCCGCAACCGCCGCTCGCTGGGTCTGAGCAAGGCTGCCAAATTCGGGGGACAAGTCGCAGTGGCAGCTCTGTTCGTGTGGGGCGCCCGGGGATCGGGCGTGGTCACCGAGCTTTCTTTCACCCGTCCGCTCGGCATAGAACTGGGTGCGCTGTTCACTGTTTTGGTGCTGGTGATGCTGACCGGCGCCGCCAACGGCGCCAACCTGGCCGACGGTATGGACGGACTGGCCGGCGGATCTGCGGTGCTCATGTTCGGCGCTTACATAGTCATTGCTTTCTGGCAGGTTCGGCACTCTGACATCTACACGGCAGTCGATCCCTTGGCGCTGGCCACCATGTCGGCGGCGATGGCCGGAGCTCTGCTGGGGTTCCTGTGGTGGAACGCTCCCCCCGCCAAAGTGATTATGGGAGATGTCGGATCCCACGCCATCGGAGGCCTTTTGGCGGCCTTGGCGGTGCTCACCAACACTCAGCTGTTGCTGATAGTTATTGGGGGGCTGTTTGTGGCGGAGACGTTCTCGGTGATCATCCAAGTGGCCAGCTTCAAGACCACCGGCCGCAGGGTGTTTCGAATGGCGCCTTTTCACCACCACTTCAGCCTGGCCGGATGGGAGGAGCCCACCGTTGTCATCCGGTTCTGGATGCTGGCGGGGATCGGGGTCACGCTGGGCCTGGGGCTGTTCTATGCGGACTTCCTGGCGCTGGAGGGATTGTTGTGAGACGTTGTCTGGTGCTGGGCGCGGGAGTTTCGGGCCGGGCCGCTGCCCGGGTCGGCGTTGGATTGGGGTGGAAGGTCAAGATCTATGACGCCCGTCCCGAGGCGATACCGCCTGTCAACGGAAGGGAGGAGTGGACGGCGGTGACCGGCCGTTGGCGCCGGGAGCTGGTCTCCGACTGCGACCTGGTGGTCACCAGCCCCGGTTTCGGAGAGGGATCGGCGCCCATCCGGGACGCTCTGGCGGCGGGAAGGCCGGTGTGGAGCGAGGTGGAGTTGGCCTGTCGCGAGCTTCGAACGGAGATGACCGCCATCACCGGCACCAACGGTAAGACCACGGTGGCGCGGCTGACCGGTGAGATGCTGTCGCGTTCGGGGATGGAGATTCCGGTGGTGGGCAACATCGGGTCCCCGCTTTCGGACCTGGTGGGAAAGGATGCGGATAGGGCGGTGGTGGAGCTCTCCAGCTTCCAGTTGCGCTTCACGGAGACGCTTTCGCCCCGCATAGCGGTGATTGTCAATGTCGCTGCGGATCATCTGGACTGGCACGGGACGATGGATCGCTATCTGGCCGCCAAGGCCCGCATCCACTCCACCCAGCGCGAGAGCGACACTTTGATTTTCGACGCCGATGACCCCGGCGCCCGACGGGCGGTGAGGGGCGCTTCCAGCCGCCTCTTGGGAGTGACGGTGTCGAGTGGATTGGATGGCGCTGTTCTGGTGATCGGGGACTTGCGCATCCCCGTAGGGGAGTTGGCGGTGCGGGATCCTTCCTATCTGGTGGACCTGTTGATTTCCGCTTCGGCGGCCCGGATCTGGGGCGCCACCGACGCCGCCCTGGAAGGGGCGATCCGAGGCTTTCGGCCCGGTCCCCATCGTCGCCGGGTGGTGGGCGAACTCGACGGTGTGCGGTTTGTGGACGACTCGAAAGCCACCAACCCCCACGCCGCCCTGGCGTCCATCAACTCCTTCGGATCGGTGGTGTTGATCGCGGGCGGTCTCAACAAGGGCCTCGATCTGTCTCCGCTCACCACCGCCGCTCCGGTGCGGGCCCTGGTCTCGATCGGGGAGGCTTCCGGTGAGCTGGTGGAGGCCGCTCCTCCCGGACGGGTTACTCCCGCCGACTCCCTGGATGAGGCGGTGGAGACGGCTTTCGGCCTGGCCCGTCCCCAGGATGTGGTGCTGCTGGCGCCCGGTTGCGCCTCTTTCGACCAGTTCGACTCCTATCAAGCCCGCGGCGAGCGATTCGGCCAGGTCGTTTCCGATCTGGTGCGGAGTCGGGAAAGGATCTGATGGCTTCCGACGTAACCACCATCTACCGGGCTCGAACCGAGAGGATTCAATCCGAGTTCCGGTACCGGACTAACACCCAGATCATTCTTTTGTTCGGCGCGGTGGTTTTCACCTTGGTGGTCATCGGGCTGGGCGCCACCATCTCGGCCTCCTCCACGGTGGGGATCAACTGGGAATACGGGCAATACCACTTCTTCGTCCGCCAGCTGCTGGGGGTCGGATTGGGAACGGCGGTGATGCTGGTGACTTCCCGGGTGCCCTATCAGTTGTATCAACGCTACGCCGTCCCGCTTTTCGGGGCGTCCTTGGTGCTGCTGTTCTTGGTTTTGATGGTCGGAGTGGAAGTGGGAGGAAGCTCCCGGTGGCTCCGGTTCGGATCACTTGGCTTCGAACCTTCCGAGTTGGCCAAGTTCGCGGTGATCGTGTTGATGGCCTCGATAGTCTGCAAGGGCAAAGGGATCTTCGAGGACCCCAAGAGCTACGTGTCCACAGTGTTGCTGGTGGTGGGGAGCGTGGGATTTCTGCTCCTCCAGCAGCCCGACTTCGGAACCACCTTCCTCATCGCAGCATGCGCCTTTGTGGTGCTATGGGTGGGCGGGGCGCCGCTGCGCTACATACTCGGAACCGGGGCGGTGGCCCTGGTGGTCTCCATAATCCTGGTGGTGATCGCTCCCTACCGCCTGGATCGCCTGCAGGGATTCCTTGATCCGTGGGGGGACGCCGCCGACACCGGCTATCAGTTGATCCAATCCTGGGTGGCGTTGGGGACGGGAGGGCTGTGGGGGGTGGGCCCCGGGAACAGCCGGGCTCGCTGGTTCTATCTTCCCAACGCCCACACCGACTTCATCTTCGCCATCATCGGCGAGGAGATCGGACTGGTGGGCGGGCTGTTCGTGATCTCGCTGTTCATCGTGCTGGCGCTGTTGGGCTGGAGGGTGGCCCGTCGGGCGCCAGACCACTTCGGGCAGATGGTGGCGGCGGGGATCACTGCCTGGCTGGGCATTCAGGGACTGATCAACGTGGGGGGAGTGCTGGGCTGGATGCTCATCACCGGCATCACCCTTCCTTTCGTCTCCTACGGAGTCTCCTCGCTGGTGGTGACCATGGGGGCGCTGGGAGTGCTGGTTAACGTGGCGCGCCAGGGGCGCAATCCCGTCGGCGTGCGGAAATGACCTTCGCCATCGCCGCCGCCGGGACCGCCGGGCACGTCTATCCCGCTCTGGCGGTCGCCGAGGCGCTGGTTTCCCAGGGAGTTGCCCGCTCGGAGGTTTTGTTCATCGGGGGGGACCGCCTGGAAGCGGAGGCGGTTCCCCGGGCCGGGTTCAGCATCCTGTCGGTTCCACTCCAGGGACTGGCTAGGCGGATCACCCTGGCCAACCTCACCATTCCGATCAATGTGTCGAGGGCCGTCCGGCGAATCCGCCGGGAGCTGGCGGAGCGGGGGGTGGGGGTGATGTTGGCCACCGGGGGCTATGTGGCGGCGCCGGCGGGTTGGGCGGCCCGCGCCGAGAGGATTCCGTTCTTTCTCTCCGAGCAGAATGCCGCGGCGGGGCTGGCCAATCGGGTCATGGAACGGTGGGCAGCTCGGAGTTTTGCTTCCTTTCCCCACACCTCGGGGTTGAAAAAAGCCGAATGGGTGGGCAATCCGGTCCGGGCCGACCTCGCCCGCCTCGATCGGGATTCCCTGCGGAAGGAGGCCTACCGCCGGTACGACCTGGCGGAAGGGCTTCCCGTGGTGGGGGTGATGGGAGGAAGCCTGGGAGCGGCGGCCATCAACCGCGGGGTTTTTGAGATGCTGGAGGGATGGAAAGCCGAACCTGTTCAGGTGGTTCACCTGACCGGCGCCCCTCATTTGGAGGACATGGCCCGACAGGCCGCCGCCAGTGTTCATCGATGGCGGGTGGTGGGATTCGAAGAGCGGATGGATCTTTTCTATTCGGCATGCGATCTGGTGGTGGCCCGCGCCGGCGGTGGGGTGGCCGAACTCACCGTCGCCGGATTGCCCTCCGTGCTGATACCAGGGGAATTCGGCTCGGCCAGCCACCAGGCGGCCAACGCCGCGGTTCTGGAAGAGGCGGATGCGGCGGTGACGCTGCCCGAAGCGGAGCTTGAGGGGCTGGGCGCGCTGGTGGCGCGGTTGTTGGCCGACCCGGCCCGCCGGCGTCGGATGGCCCAGGCCGCCAAGACGATTTCGCGCCCCCGGGCGGCGGATCGAATAGCCGGGGAAATGAGGCGGGCGCTTGTTTGATCTGGATGGACGCAAGAGGATCCACATAGTGGGGGTGGGGGGAGCGGGGATGAGCGGCCTCGCCAAGCTGCTGGCCGAATCGGGCAAGACGATAACCGGATCGGACATCCGCCGCTCCTCCCGGTTGGACGCTCTTTCCGAAATAGGGGTGGAGGTTTGGTCGGGACACCGTCCGGAGCGGGTGGCCCAAGCCGAACTGATGGTGATCTCCTCGGCGGTTCCCGATCAGGACCCCGAGGTGCTGGCCGCCCGCCGGGCGGGGGTGGAGGTGTGGCGGCGTCCCCGGCTGTTGGCGGCCATGAGCGCCGATGTGGCCACCGTGGGTCCCACCGGCACTCATGGCAAGACCTCTTCGGCGGCCATGTTGGTGGAAGCCGCCCGGGCGGCCGGTGAGAACCCCAGCTTCATGGTGGGCGAAAATATCATCGGTTTGGGAACCAACGCCGCCCGCGGCGCGGATCCGTGGCTGGTGCTGGAGGTGGACGAGGCCTTTCGCACTTTTGAACAGGTCAACCTGAGGGGATTGGTGATCACCAATGTGGAGGCCGAACATCTGGATCACTTCGACACGGTGGACAACCTGGAATCGAGCTTCGTCCGGGTCGCACGGGGAGTGGAAGGCCCGGTGGTGGCGGGTATCGACGATCCGGGCGCCCGCCGGGTGGCGGAGCGGGCGGGCCTATTGGGATTCGGGTTGTCCGACGATGCCCACTGGAGGATCACCGATCTGTCCGAGGAGGCCGGCCGGGTCTCTTTCCGGCTGGTCGGCGCCGGGTCGTCCTGGAAGGTATGGGTTCCCTTTCCCGGCGTCCATATGGCTCGCAACGCGGCGGGGGTCTTGGCCTTGTGCGGGGAGATGGGTCTCGACCTCGACCGGGCCGTGGAAGGCGTCTTCCGCTATCGCGGGGTGCGCCGCCGCTATGAGCACCGCGGGTTGGTGAGAGGGGTGACCGTCATCGACGACTATGCCCATCATCCCTCCGAGATCGCCGCTACCCTCCGGGCCGCCCTTGGGTCGGGACATCGGCGGGTCTGGGCGATTTTCCAGCCGCACCTGTATTCGCGGACCGCCCAGATGTTCACCGGGTTGGGAGCGGCGCTTTCCCTGGCCGACCGGGTGGTGGTGACCGATGTCTACGGCGCCCGGGAAGAACCCCGGCCCGGCGTAACCGGAGAACTGGTGGCGGCCGCCGCCCGCCGCGCCGGAGGGAGAGCCGTGGAGTACTTCCCCCACCGCTCCGAGGTGGCGGAAAGCGTCGCTCCCCGGTTGGAGGAGGGCGATTTGGTGGTGGCCATGGGGGCGGGCGACATAACGATTGTTCCCACCGAACTGCTATCGCTCCTGGCCGAAGAGGAGGAGAGTCATGAGTGACTGGCAGGATCTGATCGATCAGGGCCTGGTGCGCACGGAGGTGCGGTTGGACGCCCTCACCACCTACAAGCTGGGCGGCGCGGCCTGTTGGTATGCCGAGGTCGGTGAGTACGCGCACCTCTCGGCATTGGCGGGCGCATGGAGCGGCTGCGGAGATGTGCTGGTGCTGGGCAAGGGCAGCAATGTGATCATCTCCG
This sequence comes from Acidimicrobiia bacterium, assembly GCA_965261135.1. Taxonomy (GTDB): domain Bacteria; phylum Actinomycetota; class Acidimicrobiia; order Spongiisociales; family ZC4RG35; genus Bin76. Next base: position 1,457,613 of record OZ253443.1, on the reverse strand, counting down.
ATGAAGGGTATGAGGGGTTGGTGATCCGGCTGGTGGGAGATTTTCTTTCTATCCGGCATCCGGCTGACCGGGTAGAGGCCGGAGGGGGAGTGGGACTTCCCCGGTTGGCCCGCTCAGCGGTTGGGGAGGGTCGGCTGGGACTCGAGTTCATGGTGGGCATTCCCGGGACGGTGGGCGGGGGTGTTTACCAAAACGCCGGTTGTCATGGAACCGAGATGGTGGATGTTTTGGAAGAAGTGGAGATTTTCGATCTCGACACCGGGGAGTTGTACCTTGCCGCTCCCGAATCACTGTGCCTTCGGTACAGAGGCTCGGCAGTGAAGCCTTCCCAGGTGATCACCAGAGCGTGGTTCCGGTTCACATCGGGTGAACCGGCGAAGGGGTTGGAGCAGATCCGGCAGATCACCCGCTGGCGTCGCATCCATCAGCCGGGAGGAACCCTCAACGCGGGAAGCGTGTTCAAAAATCCCCCGGGCGACGCGGCCGGGCGACTGATAGACGCCCTGGGTCTGAAAGGGATGCGGATTGGAGATGTCTCGGTCTCCGAAAAGCACGCCAACTTCTTCGTGGCCGGCGCCCACGCCACGGCCGAGGATGTTCGCCGGCTGGTGACCGAAGTGCGTCGGCAGGTGCGGACCAAGACCGGAGTCGACTTGGAACCGGAAGTGAGATTCGTGGGGTTCTTCACCGGGGAGGTGACGGTTTGAAAGGAAAGGATCTGACAGAACAGGGCGAAGCGGTCCAGAGAGATCGGTGGAAGGAGCGTTTGTCCGCTCTTTCGGTCAAGAGAAGAAAAAAGGTGCGGGCTGTGACGGCGGTCGATCCCCGCATAGCGGAGCGAGCGCAAAAAGTTCGCGAAAAAGAGGAACGCCGAGCATTCAAACGGGCTATTTGGCTGCTGTCGGTGATGGCGGTGGTGGGATTGGGGATATGGCTGCTCCATACTCCCTATCTGGCGGTACGGGAGGTGGTGGTGAGCGGAGAGGTCATTTCTACCGCTTCGGAAAGGGCTTTGAGCGGAGGACTCATCGAAGGTATCCCGATGTTTTCTGTGGAAACCGAATCGGTGCGGGAAGCGGTGCTTTCGGACCCGTGGGTAGCAGCGGTCGAGGTGCAAAAGGAGTGGCCCAATACGGTGTGGATAACCGTGGAGGAACGATATCCGGTGGCATGGGTGCTTACAGGTAAGGGATGGCGGGCACTTTCGCTCGACGGTGTGGTGCTTGAGGTGGAGCCGGAGCAAGTAATGCCCCGTATCACCGGATTGGCCGGTGCGGTTTTGGATCTCTCCAATCCCTGGATCGGGCCGGCACTGAGCTTTGTGGAGGATTTGCGGCCCGATCTTCGTCTGGGCGCGGTAGTAGAAATCCATGGCCAACAGGTCACCGCCGAGGTGGCGAAGCGGATTGTCAGGCTGGGGAGGGCCGCCGATCTGGACGAAAAGGCCAACGTGTTGGTAGTGCTGATAGATGACTACACCGACCCCGGCTCGATTATCAATCTGTTCTCACCCCTCCGTCCAGCTGTCTATCGCGACACGGCAGGTTAACGCCTTATTCATCCTCTAGTTGAAGGTTATATTCTTAATTTGACTTTTATATTTTTATCCATCAACCTTCTGGTTGAACCTTAATTTTTCCTATAAAGGGGCAAGCCAATGCAAGACATCATTTGGGAGCCGGCCAGCGCCTATGTGGCGGTGTTGAAAGTGATCGGAGTGGGCGGAGCGGGAGTCAACGCGATAAACCGGATGATCGAAGCGGGATTGCAGGGGGTGGAATTCGTGGTGCTGAACACCGATGCCCAGTCCCTGATGGCCTCAGACGCCATGGTCAAGTTGGAGATTGGGGGGGAGTTGACCAAGGGCCTGGGAGCGGGGGCCGATCCCGACGTGGGCCGCAAGGCCGCCGAGGCGCATCGCGACGAGATAGAGGACATGTTGCGCGGAGCCGACATGGTGTTCGTAACCTGCGGCGAGGGAGGCGGTACCGGAACCGGGGCAGCCCCGGTGGTGGCTGAGGCGGCCCGCAACCTGGGCGCTTTGACCATCGGGATAGTTACCCGACCGTTCGGATTCGAGGGCCGGGTTCGGTCGACGGTCGCCGAGAAGGGAATCAGCGAACTCCGGGAGCAGGTGGATACCCTGGTGGTGGTCCCCAATGATCGTCTGCTGGAAGTTGCGGATCCCTCCGCGCCCATCAATGACACTTTCAGGTTGGCCGACGAGGTGCTGATGGACGGAGTGTCGGGGATCACCAACATGATCAACACCACCGGTCTGATCAATGTCGACTTCGCCGATGTCAAGACGGTGATGGCCGACGGAGGATCCGCGGTGTTGGGAGTGGGAAGGGCTCGCGGAGAAGACCGCGCCCTGCAGGCCGCCAAGCGGGCTATTTCCAGCCCTCTCCTGGAGATCAGCATGGAAGGGGCATCGGGGATACTGTTGTCGGTGGCAGGCTCCCGTGATATGACCCTTCACGAGGCCCATGAGGCTGCCGAGACCATAACCGAGTTGGCCTCCGACGACGCCAACATAATATTCGGGGCCATCATCAACGATGGGTTGGGTGAGGAAATGCAGGTTACGGTGATCGCGGCAGGATTTGATCGGTTGTTGTCCCATCGCTCGATGGCGAGTCCTTCGGGTGGGAGAGCTTCTAGTTTGAGCGGGAGCAGTCCAGGTTCGGGGATCGTTTTTGACATCCCGACCTCCAGCTCCAGGAAAACATGATCCGACCGCTTCAGAGGCCGGGGGCGGCTTTCACCCTGGAGGCCGATGGAGATCAAAAAAACCCGGCGATGAGAGAGAGCATCTCGTTCAAATTGGGCATCTCTTCGGACTGGGCCACCGTACGCCAGGTGCATGGGACCCGGGTGGTGGAGGTGAACCGGCCGGGTCAGGTGGAAAAAGAGGCGGACGCGCTGTTTACCAGGGTGGCCGGTCTTGTAGTGGCGGTCATGGCCGCCGACTGCGCCGGGGTGGTGGTAGGCGGAAAAGGAGGTGTCGGAGTGGCCCATGCCGGATGGCGGGGTGTATCCGCGGGAGTAGTGGTTTCCTTGATGGAGGCAATGCGATCCGCCGGAGTGGGCCCGGCCTGGGCGGCAGTCGGCCCGTTTATCGGGCCGTGTTGCTTCGAAGTGGGGCCCGAGGTGGCCCGCCGGTTTCTCTCCCAGGGCGCCCTTTCCCGGCAGGGCAAACCCTCCGTAGATTTGGGCGGGGCACTCGCCGAACAGCTCGGGGACCTTCCGACCTGGTGGTCGGAGAGGTGCACCGTTCACCAACCGGGATGTTTCTCACATCGTCGTGACTGCACCTCTGGGAGAATGGCGGCAGTCGGTTGGATCCCCCGATGAGCTACCAGATGGTTTCAGAGCGGGTGTCCGCGGCGGCGAGGAGGGCGGGGCGCAATCCCGATGACGTAACCCTGATAGTGGTGACCAAGGGTCGGGACATAGGACAGATCAGAGAACTCTACGATCAGGGTGTGAGAGACTTCGGGGAGAACCGGGCACAGGAACTGGTCTCAAAAGTGGGAGAGCTTCCCGACGACGTGCGGTGGCATTTTGTGGGGCCCCTCCAAACCAACAAAGTCAACCGTGTCCGGGCCGCGGCTCATCTATTGCACTCTTTGGATCGGCCGAAGTTGGTGAGGGCATGGGCCAGGAACGCCCCCGGCCAGGTTCCGGCTTTGGCGCAGGTAAACATCGGGGGTGAGCCTCAAAAGCATGGGGTGGCGCCCGGGCAGGTCGAGGAGTTGGTGGAACTGGCTCAAGAAGAGGGAGTTGAGGTGCGCGGGCTGATGGCCATGGCCCCCCGATTGGACGATCCCGAGGATGCCCGACGCTATTTCTGTGAGCTTCGCGAGTTGTCCGAACGCCTCGGCGCTTGGTTTCGGGGGAGGGGGGAGCTTTCGATGGGGATGACCGAGGATTACGAGATAGCAGTGGAGGAGGGGGCTACCATGGTAAGGGTGGGTCGGGCTATTTTTGGTGAAGGATCATGAGCAAGAATTTCATGGGGAGAGTCTGGGACTTCTTGGGCTTGGTGGAAGAGGAGGATGCCTGGGCGCCTTCTTCGTCCTCGCCCCTGTCGGGGACCCGCCCCACTTCTTCGGGCAATGTCCGTCTGATCCCCAACCAGCCTTCCAATTCGCACAGCGCCTCGGTAGTGCGAACGGAGGTATCCAGGTTTTCGAGGGAGCGTTCGACGCCGTCTTCTCTCGATGTGGAAACGGAAGTACTGCAGGTGGACACCTTCGGGGATTGTTCGCATCTCACTTCCTGGTACAAAGCAAGCGTTCCGGTGATGCTGGATTTGCGTTTCCTCTCCCCGGAGGTTGCCCAGGGGGTTGTTTACTACGCCACCGGGCTGGTCAGCTCCAACCAGGGCGAGGTCTCTCAGGTGGGTGACGGATTGGTGCTGGTCAGCCCCCCGGGGGTCACCGTTTCCTCGAGCGAACAATCCAGGTTGTCCAAGATCGGGATGTGGCCGCCCGATCCCAGCACCTGACCAAGGAAGATGGTGGAATCGGGATGCTGAGCGGGCTTCTCTGCCTATTGCTCGACTTGGCGAGTTGGGCGGTGCTGATCTGGGTGGTGCTCAGTTGGATTCCCACCGCCGCCGGTCACCCGTTGCGGTCCGTCAAAGAGTTCTTTGATCGGCTTCTCCATCCTTTGCTGAGGCCCTTTCGCAACATCATGCCTCCGCTTCGGGTGGGAGCAGTGGGCGTCGATCTTTCTCCCTTGGCGCTGTTTGTGACCATCTACCTGCTGCGGGGCATTTTCTGCTGAGCGTTGCCGGCGCTCTTTGGGAGCGGCATCGGGCGCCCGGGGCGGGGGATCGTTGGCTTAGCGTCCCGGCGATTTATAATCAGGTCTGCGCATAGGTCTAGAGATCGGTTTCGACATGCCCCTCACTCCTGACGACATCCAGGAAAAGTTCTTCCGCACCGCTTTGCGCGGTTATCACCTTGAGGAAGTGGACGAGTTCTTGGACGAGGTCACGCTCTCCCTCAAAGAGTATGAGGAGCTTTTGGCTGAACGGGACCGGATAATCGCCGAGGTCAAGAGCCGGCCCCCCGCAGTTGAGCATGGGGAGGCTGCCCGGGTGTTGTCACAGGCACGCGCCGAGGCGCGCCGCATCATCGATGAGGCACAGGAGAGCGCATCCCAACTGGTCTCCGCCGCCCGGAAGGAGGCCGCCGACGTGTCGGCGGGTGGAGGGCCGGGTGTCTCCCCCCTCGAACTCGGTGAGCTGGATCGCAGGAGAGAACGGGCGGCTCAGCTCATGCTGGCCGAGATCGAGCGTTATCGGATAGTGATGTCAGTGGTCAAGTCGACCCTGAGTGGCTTGCCCGGCGCCATGGACGACCACATGACAGAGTTGGAAGCGGCCGCTTCCCAAATTCGCGGCCTGCTTTGAGGTCATCCCTCCCCGGCGGCTGAGGGGTCCGAGAGAACCCGGATCGTGACCGAAAGAGGGTAGTCCCCCACCACCAGGGCGGTTTCGGCCGGTCCTTTCCTCCATGCGGTCGCCAACAGCTCCGCGGCGATCATCTTTCCGTGAGCCTCCATGGCGGTTGCTACCGCCGGATGATGGGACTCCCAGGTCAGAGAGATGCGGTCGGTGATCTGCAGCTTTCTTTCCCGCCGCAGTTGTTGGAGACGGGCGGTGATTTCCCGGGCGATTCCTTCGGTTATCAACTCTTCGGTCAGGTTGATGTCCAGGGTGACGGTGAGATCGTCCTCGACGATGATGGCGGTTCCCTCCGGCGCCCGGCGGCGCACCACCACGTCCTCGCCGGTGATTTCTGTTCCGGCCACCTCGATGGTCTCACCATCCAGGAGACGTTGAATATCGGTTTTGTCGAGGTCTTCTATGGCGCGGGCCGTCTCGGGGGTGCGGGCGCCCAACCGGGGACCCAACCGGCGGAAGTCGGCTTTGGCCGAGAGTTCCACGGTCGCCTCTTCGCCGCTCACCACCCGGAGCGACCGGACATTGACCTCGTTTCGCACCAGTTCCGAGAGGGCTTCGAGGGTCTCGGTGCGGTGGCCTGTCGCCAGGTTCACCGTGAGGGCTGCCAGGGGCAGTCGCACCCGGATGTTGTGCTGTTTGCGGAGGGCATGGGTGAGTTTTACCACCGTCCGGGCCAGCGCCATGCCTTCTTCCAGTCCGATGTCGATGCGCTCTGTCCGGGGCTCGGGGAAGTCGCGAAGATGGAGACTGGGCGGCGCGGAGGGATCGCAGGAGGCCACCAGGGTCCGATAGATTTTTTCGGTGATGAACGGCAGCACCGGCGCCAGCACCTCCGAGAAGGTAACCAGTACGTCATAGAGGGTGGCGAAGGCGGACAGCTTGTCGGCGTCGTCCTCCCCCCGGCCCTTCCAGAAGCGCCGCCGGGAGCGACGGACGTACCAGTTGGTGAGATGGTCGATGAATCCGAGGATGGGAGGAATTACCGCGTAGAGGTAGTAACCGTCCATTTGACGCCGCACCTCGGTGATCAGGCTTTGCAGCACCGAGAGGATCCATCGGTCCAGGGCGGGACGCTCCGCAGGCGGAGGAGCGTCGGTGATGTCCGACAGCCTGATTCCGTCAGCCTCGGCGTAGGTGGTGAAAAACGAGAAGGTGTTCCACAGGGGGAGCAGCACGGTGCGCACCACCTCCTTCACCCCGCTATCGGAGAAGCGGAGCGGCTCGGCGCGCAGAACCGGCGAGTTGATCAGATAGGCGCGCAGCGCGTCGGCGCCGAATTTGTCCAGCACTTCGATCGGCTCGGGATAGTTCTTGAGACGCTTCGACATTTTCCGGCCGTCGGCGGCGAGAATCATCCCGTTGACCACGCAGTTGGAGAAAGCGGGCTGATCGAAGAGGGCGGCGGCCAGGATGTGAAGGGTGTAGAACCATCCGCGGGTCTGATCCAGTCCTTCGGCGATGAAATGGGCGGGGAAATTGTTCTCGAATCGCTCCTGGTTCTCGAAGGGATAGTGCTGTTGTCCATAGGGCATGGATCCCGATTCGAACCAGCAATCCAACACCTCGGGCACCCGGCGCATGGTTCCTGAACATCCGGCTTCGGGGCAGGGGAAGGTGATCAGGTCGATTATGTGTTTGTGGAGATCGTCGGGGCGTTGCCCGGAGTGCTTCTCCAGTTCGTCGAGCGATCCGATGCATTTCTGGGCGCCGCAGGCCGCACACTCCCAAACGGGTATGCACGACCCCCAATAGCGGTTTCTGCTGACCGCCCAGTCACGGGCCTCGCTCAGCCAGTTTCCGAATCGGCGCTCTCCCACGTGTTGGGGGACCCAGTGGATGCGGTTGTTGTGCTCCACCAGCTTTTCGCGAAGCTCCGAGACTTCCACGAACCAGGTGGGGATGGCCTTGTATATGAGGGGGGTGTCGGTGCGGTAGCAGAAGGGATAGGAGTGGCGGATGCGCTCGTTGCGCACCAGCTTGCCCGACTCGGACAGCAGGCGAACCAGTGTTCGGTCGGCGTCCTTGACGTTTTGGCCGGCCACTTCCGGCGCCTCTTCGGTGAAGCGCCCCTCGGCGTCGATCGGGTCCACCAACAGGTTGATCCGGTTGGCGGCGAAAGTCTCGAAGTCGGCCTCTCCGTAGGCGGGCGCCATGTGCACCAATCCGGTTCCCTCCTCGGCGGTTACGTCAGCAGAGGGGACCACAGTGAAGCCACCCTGGGAACCGAGGCGCTCGAAATAAGGGAAGGGAGGCTCATAGCGGATCCCCACCAGTTCGGCGCCCCGGGCCTCGGCAACCGGCGCCGAAGGGTCATCCCAGACGGCTGAGACCAGTTCGGCCGCTGTCCAGTAGCGTTCGCCGTTTTGCGAGATGGCGACATATGACAGGTCGGGGGCGACCGCCACCGCCAGGTTTCCGGGAAGAGTCCAGGGGGTGGTCGTCCAGATCAGCAGGTAATCTCCGTCCCTCACCGGTCCGGCGCCCTCTACAACCTTCAACCTTACGGTTATGGAAGGATCGTCCACATCCCGGTACCCGCCGAGGTTCAACTCGAAGTTGGAGAGCGGAGTGGCGCAGGCCCATGAATAGGGCAGCACCTTGAAGTCGCGATAGATCAAGCCCTTGTCCCACAGTTGTTTGAACACCCACCACACGCTTTCCATGAAGCCGGGGTCCATGGTTTTGTAATCGTTGCGAAAGTCCACCCACCGGCCGATCCGGTTGGTTACCTCTTCCCACTCCTCGGTGGTCTGCTCCACCATTTTCCGGCATGCTTCGTTGAAGCGGTCCACTCCCAACTCGGCTATCTGGTGGGGCCCGCTGATGCCCAGTTGCCGCTGCACCTCCATCTCCACCGGCAGCCCGTGGGTGTCCCAGCCGAAACGCCGCTCGATGCGATAACCGCGCATCGTCCAGTAGCGGGGAACGATGTCTTTGATCACCCCTGCGAGAATGTGGCCATAGTGGGGACGTCCGGTAGTGAAGGGCGGTCCGTCATAGAAGGCGTACTCGCGGTCCGCGGGCCGTCGGCGAATGGATTCGGCAAAGGCGTCGGTCTCTTCCCATACACGCGAGATCTCCGCGTCGAGTTCTGGAAAGTGCACCTGGGGTGGGATGCGGGCAAAATCGGATGGGGCCATGCTCTTTGTTCACGTGTTACGCGGAAAGGGTGAATGGTACATTTGTGAAGTGGGTATGCGGTCGTTTCCGGAAAGTTGGTCACCGGCGGTCCGGTTGGTGGAGGGAAAATACCGGTTGAGAGTGTGGGTGTCGCCCGGATCGTCCCGCAGTCGGGTGGACGGCATGCACGGAGAATCTCTGAAGGTGCGGGTCACCGCCCTGCCGGAAGGGGGTAAAGCCAACCGGGCGGTCGAGAAACTGTTATCCGCTGCTCTGGGTGGGAGAGCGCGGGTTACATCGGGGAAACACTCGCGGCTAAAAGAAATTGAAATATCACTCTGATGCGATAACCTCTAGTCCGGTAATTGGGCTAGTAGGAGTTTTCATGGACAGAGTTCTACATGAGAGGACCATCACTCAACTTCGCGCGCGGCTCGAGTCGGAGCGGGGCAGGCTTTTGGGACTGATCGGAGTTTACAGCCAGGCTATGCAGGAGGCCAGGATGGCGGAGGGGGCAGGGGAACGGAGCCCCGATCCGGCCAGCGCCGAGGCGGGCGCCGCCGCCACCGACTACGAGACGCAGATGTCGCTTGAGCGCAACGCTTCCCTACTCTTGGAGAAGGTGAACTACGCCTTGTCCAAGATGGAGCGGAACAGTTACGGGGACTGCGACCTGTGCGGTGTGCCGATTCCCGTGGCTCGCCTGCGTTACCTTCCCTATATAGACAGTTGCATAGAGTGCGCCGCTCGAAGCTGATCACCACGTTCGGGTTGGCGATGGGGACGGCCGCGGCGGTGGTGGCGGTCGACCAGATCAGCAAGCGCTGGGCCGAGCAGAACTTTGCCACAGAGCGCATGGAGGTGATTCCCGATGTGCTGTGGGTCACATATGTGGAGAATCCCGGCTCGGCGTTCTCGATGTTCCAGGACGCCGGGGTATGGCTGGGCCTGGCGGCGGCGGGGGCGGTGGGAATAGTGGGATGGGCGCTCCGGACCCCGCGTCCGGGCACCGAGGTTATTGGACTTGGCCTGGTGTTGGGAGGAGCGATGGGCAACCTCGTGGACCGGGCAACGAGGGGCGAGGGCCTGTTGGACGGAAAGGTGGTGGACTGGATACAGATCCCAAACTTCCCGGTGTTCAACTTGGCCGACACCGCCTTGACCTTGGGGGTGGGTCTGGTGCTGCTGTCGGCCCTCCGTCAGAGCATTGCCGCCTCCCGGTCCTGATCCCGACGAGGCGGTGTTCCCGGAGCCGGGGCCGGGCGGACTCCGGGAGTGGACCGTGCCTGCAGGTCTTGATGGGGAACGTGCGGATCGAGTGGTCTCCTCTCTTCTGGGAGTGAGCCGCTCGGTCTCCCGCCGCCTGATCACCGAGGGCCGGGCCCGAGCCGCCGAGCGAAGAGTGTTGAAGCCGTCGGAACGGGTGGAAGCGGGTATGTTGCTTTGGATCGGCGATCCTCCGGAAAAGAGGCTTCGGCCCGAGCCGGTTGACTTCGAAGTGGTTTACGAGGATGAGCATCTGGCCGTGGTGGTGAAACCGGTCGGGGTGATCACCCATCCCGGTGCGGCGGTGCCTACCCAAACGGGAACCTTGGCGGCCGGACTGTTGCACCGCTATCCGCAGATCGAGGGAGTTGGAGTCCCCGGAAGATGGGGGATCGTCCACCGCCTCGATCGGGACACCTCCGGGCTGTTGGTCACGGCCCTCTCCCCGAAGGCCTACACGGAACTCGGCGCCGCCCTGCGCAGCCGGGAGATCAAACGCCGCTATCTGACGCTGGTGCACGGCGTGATGGAGACCACCAGGGGAGCGGTGGAGGCGCCACTGGGCCCCGACCCCCGTCGGCGGGGCAGGAGAGCGGTGGTGGCCGGCGGCAAGTACGCCCTCACCCGCTATCGGATGGTCCGCAGCGGGGACGATCCGCCGCTCTCGCTCCTGGAGGTCGAGTTGGACACGGGTCGTACCCACCAGATCAGGGTGCATATGGCTTCCATCGGCCGCCCGGTGGTGGGGGATCGGCGCTATGGCGGCCGACCCGATCCGCTGGGGGCGGGCCGCATGTGGTTGCACGCTTGCGAACTGGCTTTTCGTCATCCGGCCGATCCCTCCCGGATGATGGAGCATCGTTCTCCCCTCCCCGAGGTGCTCGGTCGCAAGATCGCCGGGTTGTCTGTCGGGTAGCGTTACTCTCGGTGCTCTCTTGACATCCGACCAACCGGCTCCTCGTTTTTGCTATCGGCACCCCGAGCGGCCTACCCGCCTGGCCTGCAGCAGCTGTGACCGGCCCATCTGCCCGCCCTGTTCACACGACGCCTCGGTGGGGCAGAAGTGCCCGGGTTGCATCGGCCAGGGTCAGCGCAACATTCGGAGGGTGTCGGCCAGGACGGGGCTCCCGCCGGTCACCACCGTCCTGTTGGTCATCACCTCCGCCGTTTACGTTTTCGCGTGGCTGTTTCCGGAGCTCGAATACGAACTTGTGAACGAGTTGGCCATGTGGAATCTGGGGGTGTCCCTCGGCCAGTGGTGGAGGATGGTCACCGCGGTCATCCTCCATGGTTCGGTACTGCACATCCTGTTCAACATGTGGGCTCTTTACGTGTTCGGCCCCCAGATCGAGAGAGAGTCGGGCTCTGTGCCGTTCCTCGCCATCTATCTGTCCTCGGCCGCGGGAGGAAGTCTGTTCGTCTATTGGTTTTCACACCCCTTGACGGTTTCCATCGGCGCTTCCGGCGCCATTTTCGGGCTGTTCGGGGTGTGGCTGGCCGGTGCCTACCGATTGCGGCACACCGCCTTCGGCAGACGGCTCTTGTCCCAGTTGGGCGTGCTGTTGGCCATCAACTTCGCGCTTCCGCTGCTGCTTCCGAACATTGCCTGGCAGGCGCATCTGGGAGGGATGATCAGCGGCGCGGTTATCGGGCTCTTGTGGTCGGCCCAGCGCCGGCAGGGTCACCGAAGCCGGGGGCTGGCGGCCACCGCGCTGGCGGTGGGAGTGCTGGCGGTGGGGGCCGCGCTTTTCTTCGAGGGGAACATTCTGGGCGGATGAGCAAGAGCGCTGACTTCGTCCATCTTCACCTGCACACCGAGTACTCGATGTTGGACGGCGCCTCCCGGGTCGGAGAGATCATGGCGGCGGTGTCCTCGGACCGCCAGCCCGCGGTGGCGATGACCGACCACGGGGTTCTCTATGGGGCGGTGGAGTTCTATCAAGCCGCGCAGGAGGCGGGGATCAAACCGATTCTGGGCATGGAGGCCTATCTGACTCCGGGTTCGCGGTTTGACCGTCCCACCGGAGAGCGGAACATCCGCCACCACATCACCCTCCTTGCCTACAACGACATCGGCTATCAAAACCTGATCAAGATCAGCAGCGCGGCGTTTCTGGACGGATACTGGTATAAGCCCCGCACGGACCGGGAGCTTCTGGCTGCCCACGCCGAGGGGCTCATCGCCACCTCGGGATGCATGAGCGGAGAGATCACTTCCCATCTGGCGCCGGGCCTGGTCACCGAGGAAGGCGGGGGCAGGGGCGTTTTCGATCCCGATGCGGCCGCGCAGACCGCCGCCGATTACCGGGACATCTTCGGCCGGGAGAATTTCTTCATCGAGATCATGGACCATGGCCTGGCACAGCAGAGACTCCTGTTGCCCGAGCTGGTGAAAGTCTCGGAGCGAGTGGGTGTGCCCCTTCTGGCCACCAACGATTCGCACTACACCAAGCCTGATGAGTCGGAGACCCACGATGTGCTGCTGTGCATCAACACCGGCTCGAATTTCGCCGACGAAAAAAGACTGCGCTTCGATTCCCAGGAGTTCTACATCAAGTCGGCGCGCGACATGCGGGAGCGTTTCCCGGCGGACCTGTATCCGGGCGCCTGTGACAACACGTTGTTGGTGGCCGAGCGGGTCGACATGCGCATGAAGACGGGGGGCCTCCTGCTGCCCGACTTCCCGGCGCCGCCCGGCCACACCCACACCTCCTATCTGGAAGAACTGGTGTGGGAGGGGGCCCGGAAGCGCTATGGGGGAGAGATTCCCACCGAGGTTTCCGAGCGGATCCGCTACGAGTTGGGAGTCATTGCGGAGATGGGCTTTGAGACTTACTTCTTGATCATCTGGGACCTGATCCGCGAGGCGCGGGAGCGGGGTGTCCGCACCGGCCCGGGGCGGGGCTCGGCGGCGGGGTCCATGGTCTCATACTGCCTGGAGATCACCCAGATCGATCCGCTGGAATATGGGCTGATCTTCGAGCGGTTTCTCAATCCCGGGCGGGCGGCGATGCCTGACATCGACATGGACTTCGACGAGCGGTATCGGGCTGAGATCATCGAATACGTCCGAGAGCGGTACGGGTCCGACCATGTGGCGCAGATCGTCACCTTCGCCACCATCAAGGGCAAGCAGGCGATTCGGGACGCGGCCCGCGTCTACGGCTACGAATACCGGGTCGGTGACCAGTTGTCCAAGCTCATGCCCTCGGCCATCCTCGGCAAGGAACCCTCGCTGAACCAGTGCCTCAACCCGCCCGCTTCCGACAGTGACGGCATAGTCAGGGACTGGTACGTCAATGCGGCGGGCTTGCGCGAGGCCTACGACTTCGACGCGGATGCTCGCAAGGTGATCGACGCCGCCCGGGGGCTGGAGGGCTTGCGCCGCCAGGATTCCATCCATGCCGCCGGGGTGGTCATCTCCCCGGTTCCGATGACCGAACTGGTCCCCGTCCAGAGGAAGGGCGAGGGGGCGGAGGTCGTCACCCAATACGAGATGGGGGCGGTGGAGCAACTGGGACTCCTGAAGATGGATTTTCTGGGGCTGCGCAATCTCTCCACCATCGAACGGACCCTGGACATGGTGGAGAAGGCCACCGGGGAGCGGCCCGATATAGACCGGGTCCCCCTCGATGACCCCGAGACCTTCCGGTTGCTTGCCGCGGCCGAGACCATCGGCGTGTTCCAACTGGAGGGCGAGCAGATGAGGACCCTCATCCAACGCCTGCGTCCGGATCGCTTCGACGACGTGGTGGCGCTGGTGGCGCTTTATCGGCCAGGTCCGATGGGTGCGGATATGCACAATCTCTACGCCGACCGCAAAACCGGGCGCGCCCGGGTGGCGCCTCTTCATCCCATGCTGAAGGAACTGTTGGATCCCACCTATCAGATCCTGGTCTATCAGGAACAGGTCATGGAGGTCTCCCGCGCCATGGCCGGCTACACCATGGAGGAGGCCGACAATCTCCGGAAAGCGATGGGAAAGAAGATCAAGGCGGTTATGGATGCCGAGGAGGAGAAGTTCGTGGAGGGCTGCGTGGCCCAGGGACACGACCGCTCCACCGGCCGGGATCTGTTCGAGCTGATCAGCCACTTCGCGGGCTATGGCTTCAACAAGTCGCACTCGGCGTGCTATGGGCTGGTGGCCTATCAGACCGCCTACCTCAAGGCGAACCATCCGGCCGAGTACATGGCTGCCCTGCTCACCTCGTCGAAGAACAACCGGGACCGCACCGCTCTCTATCTGAAGGAATGTCAGCGGATGGGCCTTTCGGTCAAGGTGCCCGACGTCAACGAATCGGGAATGGACTACGAGGTCCGGTCGGGCAGCATCCGGGTGGGGCTTTCGGCGATCCGAAACCTGGGCGAGTCGGTCGCGGAAAAGATCATCGAAGCCCGCAAGAAGGAGGGGTCATTCCAGAGCTTCGTGGACTTCTGTGAGAAGGTGGCCGTGGACGCCCTGCGGCGCAACACCTTGGAGTCGCTGGTCAAGGGGGGAGGTTTCGACAGCCTGGGCCACACCCGTCGGGGTTTGACCGAGACTCTCCCGTTGATTGTCGATTCGGTGGTGGACCGCCGCCGCCGCGAGGACGCCGGGCAGTTCTCCCTGTTCGGCGGAGGCGGGCTGCCCGATCGCACCCTGCCCGAGATCCCCGACCATCAATGGGACAAGCAAGTGCGCCTCGGCTTCGAAAAGGAGATGCTGGGACTGTATCTCTCCGATCATCCCCTGGCGGAGATGGCCAGGGATCTCGACGCGGCCTCCGACGCGGTGACCTCCGACTTGGAAAACCATCCCGACAAATCCAAGGTGAAGATCGCGGGGCTGATCGTCTCGGCGCTGAGCAAGTGGACCCGCAAAGGCGACCGGATGATGGTGCTGATGCTGGAAGACCTGGACGGCGAGGTGGAAGTGGTGGTCTTCCCACAGACGGTGAAGCGTTATCAGGAGATACTGGCGGTGGATCAGATAGTGGTGATCTCGGGCAGGGTTGACAGGCGCGAGGACGGCGTGCAGTTGGTGTCCACCCGGTTCGAGTTGCTCCAACCCGCCCCTCCGTCCCTGGATATCAGATTGAGCAGGAGCTTCATGGGCGAGCGCGACAATGCCCAAAAGCTGGGTGAGGTGCTGCGCCGCCATCCCGGTGTCAAGCAGGTGGTTTTTCACATCACCGAGGACGGCGCCCACATCGTAACCTCCAAACCGAAAGTGAGCGGAGACCCGCGGATGATCACCGAACTCGAGGAGTTGCTGGGCGCCGATTCGGTGGTGGCCTAGCCGCCGCGCTTGGACGTGGATGGTATGGATCATCTGGCCGAGGTGTTTACCACATCGACGGTTATGGATCTCGCCGGTCCTCGTTCCTACAAACGCGGCATGGCTTACTACTACGAGGGGAGGATCGGCCCCTCGGTGGGCGGTGATCAACAACTCGAAGTGACGGTGGTGGGCACGGTGCCCTATGTGGTGAAGTTGTGGGCCGATGGCGACGAACCGGGGTGGTCATGCACATGCCCCGCCGCCGAGGACGGGTCTTTCTGCAAGCACTGTGTGGCTGTGGCTCTTTCCCTGGATCCGATGGCGCCGCCGGTGGCCTTGCTCGAACCGGCGCGGAAGCGGCCGTCTTCCGCGGCGTCTGCCCGAGCCGGCCGGGGGGACGCCCCCGACCTGGTGGCTTGGCGGCTATGCGTAGAGGACGCGTTCTTGCCTTGGGGCGACTTCATCTCCTACCAAGAGGCAGGTAGATGGGCGGCCGATGTCGATGAAGTAATCGACGGCCTCGAGAATCTGTGTGACGCCGGCCATCCCGCCGCCGCGGCGGCGCTGACCGAGCACGCTCACCGTTTGGCCGACGCGGCTATCAACTACGTGGACGATTCGGCCGGGTGGCTGACCGACATCTCGCTGCGGCTGATCGAGGTGCATCATCGTGCCTGCGTACAGGGCCGCCCCGATCAGGTGGAACTTGCGAAGCGGCTTCTGGACATGGAACTGTCTACAGAACTTATCGGCCCCAATCGAGCGGCGGCCACTTACGCCGACGTCCTCGGTGTAGCCGGCTTGGCCGCCTACCACGACCTGATCGAGCCTCGCTGGAGGAGAGTTAATTTGGACGGCGATGATTACTTTTCCAGCGGCGTATTCGGTGTTCACCAGGCCATGGTGGGCTGGGCCCTCGGAACCGGCGATCCCGACGCTCTGATCAGAGTGCATGGCCGGGGCTTGATGCTCCCAGACGAATTCTTGGAGATTTGTCGGGCTCTCGACGCCGCGGGCCGCGGTGACGAGGCGATCGCGTGGGCAAGGCGCGGGCTTCGAGAACACGTCGGTCGCCCGTGGCAGTTGACCGATCTGCGCGAGTTCCTCTCTGGCGCGCTTCGCGAACGAGGCGACTTGGGCGCGGCGGTCGAAATGTTCTGGGACGCTTTTACCTCCGCCCCCTCGTTGTCGGCCTATCGGCGTCTCCTGGAAGAGGCCGACGAAGGATCAGGAGTCGATGGGGGATGGTCGCATCGCTGCATGGAGAAGCTCCGCGCCCGGCTCGCCGAACATGAGGCCGACACGGAGGCGGCAGGGCGCGGAATCACCCCCCAGGCCGCAACGGTGCTGGTGGAGATACTGTTCTACGAGGGTCATAGGGATGAGGCTTGGAGAGTGGCGACCGAATTCGGCTGCCCACGTCGGATGTGGTTGGCGATGGCCCGGGCGCGAGAGCTTTCTCATCCGCTTGACGCCATCACGGCCTACGAACCGGAGGTTCTATCGCGGATCGACCGGAAGAACAACTCCGCTTATCGGTCCGCGGTCGATCTGATGGACCGCATCGGTCGGCTGGCCGTGGCGGCGGGCGCGCCGGATCGCTTCGCGGACCTGCTTGAGTGGGTACGCACCGAGCACAAGGCCAAGCGCAACCTGAGGAAGATGCTGGACCAAAAGGGTTGGTGAAAGGGACTCGAGACGTTTCGAAGGTTGGATGTGGGAGCGTGATTAGTTCAATCGAGGGTCCGACTGACCCGCACCAGCCGCGGTGAGGTCCACGTTGCAAGGCCCACACGCCCCGGCTCTGTGGCGGGGTAATCTGAGAGCCTATGTCCCTGCCGACCGTCGCCGAAGACCCTCTGCGGGAGGGAACCGACCCATAGCCGTCCGCGGAGGATGATTTGTCCGCGGCCCGGAGTGTTGCTCGCATCGCGAAAGAGATGTAAGGGGACCGACTTGTGGAGGTGTGGTTGTACGGTTCGAGAGCGAGGGGAGACTGGCAGCCCGACTCGGACTTGGATCTGCTGATGCTGTTGGCTGAGGTGGACGGCCCTCGTCCCAGACGGTGGAGAGCTCTGCCTGAACTGCGGGAGGAATTGATTGAGCGGTTTGAGTTCTTGACCCAGAACATGGTTTCGCTCTACGCGGCCACCCAGGAGCAGATGCGATCTTGGGACACCATGTTCTACCGGAGCGCCCGCCGAGACGCGGTCAGAGTTCTGTGACGTCCGACCAAGAAGCTCTACTACACCTGTCCAGGGCGTCCGACGAACTGAGGTACGCCAATGATGCTCGCACCACCGGCAATTACGGTGGAGCCGTTTCCATGTCCTTCTATGCTGTCTTTTACGCAGCGAGAGGCCCCCAAGACGCATAAGGGGGCAAGAGCCAGGTTTCACCTTCGCGCTGTGCACGAATCAGACTTTCCCCCGGAAGTGGCTGTCCTATGGGACGAACTGAAAGAGGACCGGGAGCAGGCGGACTACGACATATGGACCATGGACTCCTGGAACGATCAGGCTGCTGTGGAGGCGATAGCCAAAGCCGGAAGGTTCGTGGACGAAGCCGCCGCCTGGTTGGAACGACACAGAACCGTTGGCCAATAGCCTGCTGGTTACGCCGCTGTCTTATTCCGGCCGCCACCTGCTTGAGTCTTCGACCCGGTTCACACAAGCGGGGCTATATACGAAGGGGAGTGGTGTCACAGGCGATTTCGACGAGTACGGCGACGAGGACCGGGAGCAACTGGAAAGCGAGGCCATCGATCAGGCCACCGCTGCCGCCACTCTCCCAGAACTGGAGCGGGAGATCGAGACGCTCCGTGGACCCCGTGGTGGCAGCGGGAACAGAGGAGGCACATGTCGTCCAGGTTGGTTTTGCCTCCCACCGCCCAGGGCGTGATGTGGTGGGCCTGGCACCAGCTAGCCGATGCTCCGCATCCTACGCAGGCTTTGTCCCGGCCGATTAGGGCGATACGCTGGGCCGCACTGGCGATCCGCCGTGATCTCCCCAGGTCCAAGGGCTGTGACACTCCGCGGAAGATGGCGGGGAGTATCTCGGCCTCACACGCCAGGTCCCGGACCTTCTGGATGGGGATGGGAGTTCCGTCGGAGAGGCGACCGTTCCGCAGTTCCTTGTCGATCACGTCGTAGTCGGCGATCAACAACAATCTGGGCCCACGAACCCGACCTTCTTCATCTTTGCTTTCTTCGGTAACCAGCAAGGCAAGGGCGTCGGCCATCCGCTGACCCGCAGTACGCCGGTTGCGGGGATCCTCTTCCCGCCAGAGTTCGTCCATTTTGCGGGACAGCGCGGTCTCGATCCGAGCTCCGGTGATGGGATCGAACCGACCATACAAGACGGTCATGCCGTCGTCGGGATCGGTGCTGACCTTGGCGTACCGTCGGGACCGCTGATGCTCCAGCCTGGACATGCCGTCATCCTGGGAGCGTTGCTGTTCATGCCTTCGGACCGTCCCCGCAAATTTATCCGGAGACTGGGTACGGGCCGCGTCCCCCAGTTCGCCCTCGTCTATCTCTCCCCGTTTCGAGGCCCCGGCAATGATCC
This sequence comes from Acidimicrobiia bacterium, assembly GCA_965261135.1. Classification (GTDB taxonomy): domain Bacteria; phylum Actinomycetota; class Acidimicrobiia; order Spongiisociales; family ZC4RG35; genus Bin76. Next base: position 1,438,921 of record OZ253443.1, on the reverse strand, counting down.
GCGCATTCTCATAAGAAATCTCGCCGTTCCGTAAACCCTCCGAAGTCTTCGGCAACCCCGAAAGGTCAGCAGCTGTCTCCACCTCCGAGCGGGCCCGGCGGCGGGACAGCAACCCGTCTTCTCGCAGCACCTTTTCCACCAACTCGGTTCCTTCCCGACGGCGCAACTCCGCCACTGCTTCGGCGCGGACCGCGGCTGTTTGGTTCTCGGCGCGGATGGTGGACTGCACCCGCTCCTGGAGTTGTTCCACAGTTGCCTCGCCTACCGGCAACGACGGCAGAGTCACCCGGATCAGGTTGCCCGACTGGCGGTTCGTCGTGTTTTCTTTCATGCATATCATTGTACCAGGGGAGGTGCGACAAAACATCATGTACTATCACTAAGTCGGTAAAACCAACACTAACCGGCTACAGAGTTTTCCCCCACGCTCTGATCGCATCCCACCCCAATCCCCTTCGCCGCCCGCTGTGGTAGCCGGTGCCTGGTGGTAGCGTTACCAATCCAGGAGGTCATTTCATGACGGACTCAAGCTCAGCCTCGGCCCGGTCAGCCATTTACCGGAGGCGTTGGTGGATCCTGGTCGTCCTGTCGATGAGTCTCCTGATTATCGGCCTGGACAACACCATTCTCAACGTCGCCATCCCCACCCTCCAGCGAGAGTTCGACGCGACCGCAACCGCTCTTCAGTGGATGGTCGACGCATATATCCTCGTCTTCGCCGGGCTGCTGCTGACGATGGGTTCGCTCGGCGACCGGTTCGGGCGCAGACGTGCGCTGCAGCTCGGACTAATCGTGTTCGGCCTGGCGAGCTTCTACGCGGCGTACGCGCCCTCGAGCGCACAGTTCATCAGCGCCCGGGCCATTATGGGTATCGGCGGGGCGCTCATCATGCCGTCCACCCTGTCGATCCTCACCGATGTGTTTCCAAGGGAGGAGCGCGGCAAGGCCATCGGTATTTGGGCCGCGGTCGCCGGATTGGGCATCGGTCTCGGCCCTGTCACCGGAGGCATCCTTCTGGAGCATTTCTGGTGGGGTTCGGTGTTCTTCGTCAACGTTCCGATCGTCCTAATCGCCCTCCTAGCCGGAATCCTTCTCGTGCCCGAAAGCCGGGATCCTCATCCAGCGTCGTTGGACATCCTTGGCGCGGTTCTGTCCATATCCGCCGTAACGATCTTGGTGTACTCCATCATTGAAGCCCCGGCCCGTGGTTGGACCGACGGCCTCGTATTAGCGGGCTTGGCGGGTGGTGCGGCCCTCGCTGCTGGGTTCGGCTATTGGGAGATCAAGACCGATCATCCAATGCTCAACTTGGCGTTCTTCAAGAACCCGCGATTCTCTGCGGGAGCGGGCGCGATCGCAATCGGGTTTTTCGCCCTGTTCGGCATGATATTCGGTCTAACCCAATTCCTCCAGTTCGTTCAGGGCTACACACCACTGGAAGCCGGCCTGAGGATGGTGCCGGTGGCCTTGGGCATGATGGTTGGAGCGGGCAATAGCCATCGCCTGGTCGGTAAGTTGGGCACCCATAAAGCGGTGGCGATGGGTCTCTTAATCGTGGCTGGAGCGTTCGGCACCATTGCCCTGTGGCAACCGGATACCGGGTATTGGGTCGTCGGAGGGACCTTCTTTGTCCTCGCCTTCGGAATGGGCAACGTGATGGCGCCGTCGACCGATTCGGTGATGGGGGCGGTCCCCGAGGCCAACGCCGGCGTAGCCTCCGCGATGAACGACGTCACCCGTCAGGTGGCAGGGGCCTTCGGGGTGGCCGTGATCGGCTCTGTCATCAACACGGTGTACGGCGGCAGAATGACCGAAGCGGTGGCAGGGCTGCCGGCGGCTGCGGCGAAGGCCGCGAGCGACTCGGTGGGTGCGGCATCCCAAATTGCCTCAAGATTGCCTGCCGAGGTCGGCGGCGGATTGGCGGACGCGGCAAAGACGGCATTCACCGAGGCTCTCGGCATCGCAGTGCTCGTAGGGGCCGGTGTGGCCGTAGTCGGCTCGGTGTTGGTCGCAAAGTACATGCCGGCGCGTCACCTTCCTGAATGGAAGAGCCCGGAAGGCGAAGTCGAAGCTTCCGACGCCCCACAGGCCTAGCCGAAACCAGCAATGACAGGATCCAAAGAGATTCCGCGGCGAGGCGACCCCAAGCCCGGCCGGCCTCGCGACCCCGAGGCCGATCAGGCCATTCTCCAGGCCTCTCGAACGCCAACAAGTTGTGACATTTGGGGACGTGTGATGTTGCTAATTTGCCAATTGGTGTTTGGTGGGGGTTTTCGAGGAGTCGGCAGATTGATGGGGCGATGTAGCGTCTGAGGCAACGCCGGGCTCCCCGGTGGATTTCCTTGGGCGGTTCCCTTGGCGATAAACAGGCGACACGCACTTGCCCGGCGGTGATGTGATCAGCCCTCGGGGTGGGTGGAACTGATCACGGAAAAGAGGGCTTGACGGGTAGCATCCCTGGCATGCTGCGTTTTCTCACTGCCGGTGAATCCCACGGGCCTGGCCTGGTCACCGTGGTCGAGGGCTTGCCGTCCGGGCTGGCCTTCAGCGCAGACGACCTCGGGGCCGAATTGGCCCGGCGGCGGCTGGGGTTCGGGCGGGGAAATCGGATGAAGCTTGAGAGGGACACCCTGGAGGTGATGGGAGGGGTGCGCCACGGTTACACGCTGGGAAGTCCGGTGGCGGTGATCATTCGCAACACCGAGTGGCCCAAGTGGGAGAAGGAGATGAGCCCCGACCCGGGACACGAGCCCCGGCGCAGGATGACTTCTCCCCGTCCCGGGCATGCCGACCTAGCCGGGATGATCAAATACGACACCCACGATGCCCGCAACATCCTGGAGCGGGCGTCGGCGCGCGAGACCGCCGCCCGGACGGTGGCCGGCTATCTCTCCAAGCTATTGCTGGCCGCCTTGGACGTGGACGTGTTCAGCCATGTGGTGGCGATCGGCGGAGTGGAGGCTCCCGGCCATCCCCTTCCTCTTCCCTCCGATCTGAAAACCATCGACCAGTCGCCGGTGCGAGTCTTCCACTCCGAGGCCGAGGCGGAGATGATCACCGTGATCGAGGCGGCCAAGGCGGACCGCGACACCCTGGGCGGGGTGGTGGAAGTGTTGGCCTACGGCCTTCCGCCCGGGCTGGGAAGCCACGTGCACTGGGACCGTCGCCTGGACGCCCGGCTGGCCGAGGGGCTGATGTCCATCCAGGCCATCAAGGGGGTGGAGGTGGGAGACGGGTTCCGCTCGGCGGCCCGGCGGGGGACCGCCGCCCATGACGAGATTTTCTATGAGGACAACGACGGATATTTTCGCTCCACCAACCGGGCGGGGGGCACCGAAGGCGGCATGACGGTGGGCGGGATACTCCGGGTGCGGGCCGCCATGAAGCCGCTCTCCACGGTGATGCGTCCCCTCCGGACCGTGGATGTGGACATCCGCAGGCCCGAGCAGGCCTTCCGGGAGCGCTCCGATGTGTGCGCGGTCCCCGCGGCCGGGGTGGTTGCCGAGCAGATGGTGGCGGTGGTCCTGGCCCAGGAGGCGCAGCGGGTGGCCGGAGGCGACACGGTGGACGATTTGCGGTCCGGGTGGAAGTCCCATTGGAGAAAGGTGGAGCGGTTCTGACCCCGAAGCTGTGGCTGATCGGGATGATGAGTTCCGGGAAAACCAAGATGGGACGGATGTTGTCGCATCGGAGCGGGTTCCCCTTCCTGGATGTGGACGACGAGATCGTGGAGCGGTCCGGGATGACCATCCCCCGAATCTTCGCAGAGCGAGGAGAGCCCGCTTTCCGGGCCATGGAATCCGAGGAGGTGGCCCGCATCTCCCGAAGCGATGAGCGGCTGGTGGCCGCCACCGGCGGGGGAGTGATCCTCAACGGGGAGAGCCGCTGCCTGATGCGGGAGAGCGGGTTGGTCGTGTGGCTCAACCCCCCGCTGTCCTCTCTGATCGCGAAGGGGAAGACATACAACCGTCCGCTCCTGCAGGGCCATGCCGACTTGGGAGCCCGCTACACCGAGATCTGGGAGTCCCGCAAACACCTCTACGAAGAGGCCGCCCACCTGCGGATGGACATGGACGGAAAGACCCGCGAACTGGTAGCCGAGGAGGTATGGAGGCTGTGGAAAGCATCCTGATCGGGGACCGGTGCGAGATCCTCGTCTCCGACGACCTGCCCGCGCCTCTCCTCCCTCCCCGTCCCCAATATCCCCGCTCCCGGGCGGTGGTGCTCACCCAGCCCGGAGCGGCCGCCCGTGTGGCCGCCGCGGCGGCCGCTCGCATCTGCGAGGACGCTTCGGGGACGGGGGACGATCCGGTGGCGGTGCACATCGTGGAGATACCCGATCGGGAGGAGGCCAAGACCCTGGGGGTGGTGGAGGATATCTACCGGGAACTCGACCGGCGCCGAATGGACCGGTACGACACCATAGTTGGAGTAGGCGGCGGGGCGGCCACCGATCTGGCCGGGTTTGTGGCCGCCACCTGGCTGAGAGGGGTGGAGGCGGTGTATGTTCCCACCACCCTTCTCGGAGCGGTGGACGCCGCCATCGGCGGGAAGACCGGGGTAAACCGGGAGGGTAAGAACCAGGTGGGCGCCTTTCGCCATCCCCGACGGGTGGTTATCAGCATCGATGTCCTGATGTCGCTTCCCCGCCCGTTGCTCATCGAAGGAATGGCCGAGGCGCTGAAGGCCGGTCTGATCGGAGATCCCGGACTGGTGGAAATCCTGGAGGAACGCGGTCTCGGCGCTCCGCTGTCGGAGGTGGTGTCCCGGGCGGTGCGGGTCAAGGCGCAGGTGACGTCCGTCGACTTCTTTGAGACGGGCCGGCGGGCGATCCTCAACTACGGGCACACGGTCGGCCACGCGGTGGAGACGGCCACCGGCATGCCGCATGGTCACGCGGTGGCGGTGGGGATGGTGGCGGCCGGCGCCATCTCGGCGCGGAAGGCCGGATTCGCCCACGAGGAACGCCAGCGGGAGATAATCGCCTCCCTGGGCCTGCCCACCAGATCCCCGGCGGCGGCGCGTCCGGCGATAATGGAACTGCTCGGCAAGGACAAAAAGCGCCAGGGTGGGCCTTTGCCGAGAATGGTGCTGCTGGAAGACTTCGGGAGACCGGTGGTGGTCGATGTCTCCCTCGATGAGTTGGAGACGGGCTTGATGGCGGTCGGATTGTGAGGGTCATCTACACTTCGGTCTGCGGTATCCCGACCCGCGTTGAAAGCTGATGATCTCCACCAACGATGTCCGTCCCGGCATGGCGCTGGAACTCCCCGACGGGGTGTTTTCCATCGTCAGGTATCAGCACGTCAAGCCGGGCAAGGGGAAGGCGTTCGTGCGGATGAAGATCAAAAACGCCGAGACCGGCCAGGTGCTGGACCGCACCTTCCGGGCGGACGAAGATGTGCCCCGGGCGATCATCTCCCGACAGGATCATCAGTATCTCTACCGGGATGACCTGGGCTTTCACTTTATGAACCTGGAGGACTACTCCCAGTTTGCCCTCAGCGCCTCCGAAATAGGGGACGACGCGGGATATCTGGTGGAAGGCATGACCATGACCATTGCCTTTCACAAGGAGCGTCCCATCGGTCTGGAGCTTCCTACCTCCGTGGAGATGGAGGTCACCTTCGCCGAACCGGCGGTGAAGGGAGACCGGGTGTCGGGGGCGACCAAGGAGGTAATCGTCCAGACCGGAATCAGTATCAAAACGCCGCTTTTCGTGTCCCAGGGTGACCACATCAGGGTGGACACCCGCACCGGCGCGTATCTCACCAGGGTGTGAATAGCCAACCCGGGCCGGAGGCGACTCTCGAGCTCTTCAATGGCTCCGACGACCCGCGTCATCAGGCGCTTCGGGTTCTCTATGAGATAGATGTGTCCGAGGGGTTAACGTCGGGGCCCGACGACCTCCTGGCGGACAAGCTTCCCAAGGCCGAACTGATAGTGCGGGGAGTGCTCGCGGACTCAGAGAACATCGACGCGGTGATCGAGCGAGCCGCCCAGGGCTGGAAGGTCACCCGGATGCCCCTCGTTGACCTGGCGGTCTTGCAGATGGCGGTTTACGAGCTCCGTCATCACAGCCGTACTCCGGTGGCGGTGATCATCTCCGAGGCCGTGCGGATCGCCGGGGAGTTCTCCACCGAGCGGAGCAGCCGATTCGTGAACGGGGTGCTGGGCACCCTGGCCGCTTGGATACGGCCCGATGAGGCGGCCCGGCCCGGCCCAGCCGGGCAGGAGCCTTTCGGGGCGCGCCGTCGCCGGGCCAAGCCGGGTCTTCTGGTGACCGCTGATGGGGAGGTTTTCGGGGGATGGTCGGTGGGAGCTTCGGGGACCACGGTGGGGGAGGTGGTGTTCAACACCGCCATGAGTGGATACCAGGAAGTGTTCACCGATCCCTCCTATGCCGGACAGATCGTGTTGATGACCGCCCCCCACATCGGCAACTACGGGGTGACCGCTCTCGACGCACAGGCCGGCCGGCCGGCCGCGGCCGGGGTGGTCATGAAAGCCTTTTCCCGGCGCTATTCCAGTTGGAGGGCCGAGGGCGACCTGTCGGACTTCTTTTCGGAGAACGGACTGGTGGCGGTGGCCGGGATCGACACCCGCCGGTTGACCCGCCACATCCGCGAGCAGGGGGCGATGCCCGCCGCCATGGGAGGGGGAGTGTCGGCGGCGGAGTTGGCGAGAATAGCCGCCGACGCACCTTTGATGGTCGGACAAGACCTCGCCTCGGGGGTGTCCACCACCGATTCCTACACGGTCTCGCCCACCGGGGCGACCCGGGGGAAGGTGGTTGCCATTGACCTCGGGATCAAGCGGGATATTTTGGAGCACCTCACCCGGCGGGGGCTGGAGGTGGAGGTGATGCCGCTGGGCGTCTCGGCCTCGGAGGTGCTGGCCGCCCGGCCTGACGGAGTGTTTTTATCCAACGGCCCCGGGGACCCCGAACCGCTCGAAGCCGTGAAGGCCACCCTGCGGGGGATATTGGGAAAGACGCCGGTGTTCGGGATATGTCTGGGACAACAGGTCATGGGACTGGCTTTGGGCGCCGGCACCTACAAGCTTCCCTTCGGTCATCATGGAGGGAACCATCCGGTGCGCCGCCTTTCTGACGGCAGAGTGGAGATCACTTCCCAAAACCACGGATTCTCGGTCGACCTTTGGTCCCTCTCCGCTCACTCGGCGCCCTCCCGGGAAGGTCTGGTCACACCGGAGCTTTTGCCCGCGGAGGTCGAGTCGGACTTCGGGACGATCGTCCCCACCCACCAAAACCTCAACGACGGAACCCTGGAGGGGATGGAATGCCGGGACATCCCAGCATTCTCGGTGCAATACCATCCCGAGGCCGCTCCGGGTCCTCGCGACGCGGTGGGGCTTTTCGATGACTTCTTGCGCCTGATGGACCGCGGGATCTAGCCGAGATGCCCGCGCGCCGCGACATCCGCTCCATTCTCCTGGTGGGATCGGGTCCAATCGTGATCGGCCAGGCCTGTGAGTTCGATTACTCGGGCACCCAGGCCGCCAAGGCCCTGCGCCGGGAGGGCTATCGGGTGGTGCTGGTCAACTCCAACCCGGCCACCATCATGACCGATCCCGAGTTCGCCGACCAGACCTATGTGGAGCCCATAACCGCCGAGGTTGTGGAGCGGATCATTGACCTCGAGCGCCCCGACACCCTGCTTCCCACCCTGGGCGGGCAGACCGCGCTCAACATCACCGCCGAGCTGGTGGGGAGGGGGACACTGGATCGATACGGTGTGGAGTTGATCGGGGCCGGCATGGAGGCCATCGAGCGGGCCGAGGACCGGGGGAGGTTCCGGGAGGTGATGGCCGAGGCGGGGATGGAGACCCCTCGGGCCGGGTACGCCAAGTCGATGGCCGATGTGCGCCGCATCGCCGCCCGCCTGGGATATCCGCTGATGATCAGGCCCTCTTACATTCTGGGGGGAGGCGGGACGGGAATGGCGCGTGACGCCGAACAACTCGAAGCGGTGGCCCGCCGGGGGCTGGATGCCTCTCCGGTGTCGGAGATATTGGTGGAGGAGTCGGTGGAGGGCTGGAAAGAGTTCGAACTGGAGGTGATGAGGGACCACGCCGACAACGCGGTGGTGATCTGCTCGATAGAGAACCTGGACGCGATGGGAGTGCACACCGGCGATTCGATAACCGTGGCGCCCATCCAGACGCTCTCTGACCGGGAGTACCAGGAGATGCGCGACGACGGGATCAAGGTGCTGCGGGCCATCGGGGTGGCGACGGGCGGATCCAACGTGCAGTTCGCAGTGGAACCGGACACCGGGCGGCGGCTGGTGATCGAGATGAATCCCCGCGTGTCCCGCTCCTCGGCCCTGGCTTCCAAGGCCACCGGTTTTCCCATCGCCAAGATCGCCGCGCTCCTGGCGGTGGGCTACACCCTCGATGAGATCACCAACGATATCACCGGGCTGACCCCCGCTTCCTTCGAGCCGGCTCTCGATTACGTGGTGGTGAAGGCGCCCCGGTTCGACTTCGCCAAGTTTCCCGCCACTCCCCGCCGTCTGGGCTCCTCCATGCAGAGCGTGGGAGAGGCGATGGCGATCGGACGCACCTTTCCCGAGGCGCTGCAGAAGGCGCTGCGGAGCCTCGAGACGGGGCGGCTGGGACTGGGCGCCGATCCCGGCGCCAGGCAGATGGAGAAACTCACCGGAGAACAGCTATCGGAGCTTTTGGAGACGCCCACCCCGGATCGGGTGACGGTCGCCGCCGAGGCACTGCGGAGAGGGTGGTCGCCCGACAAGGTCTCCCGGCTCACCGCTTACGATCCCTGGTTCACCCACCAGATCGCCGAGATCGTCGAGCTCCGGGACGAGTTGGCGGTACGGGGTCCGCAGGACGATTTGTGGGAGGACGCCAAACGCTATGGGTTCTCCGATGCCCAGCTCTCCTTTCTGTGGGGAAAGAGCGAATCGGAGATTCGCCGCACCCGCCTGTCCCGGGGGATCCGCCGCACCTACAAGACAGTGGACACCTGTGCGGCCGAGTTCGCCGCACAGACCCCCTACATGTACGGGACTTTCGAGGACGAGGACGAGGTGCCGCCCGCCACCCGTCCCCGGGTGGTGGTGCTGGGGGCGGGCCCCAACCGGATCGGACAGGGGATCGAGTTCGACTACTGCTGCGTGCAGGCCGCGTTCGCCCTGGGGGAGGCCGGCTATGAGACGGTGATGGTGAACTGCAATCCCGAGACGGTCTCCACCGACTACGACACTTCCCATCGCCTCTATTTCGAGCCTCTCACGGTGGAGGATGTCCTCGATGTGGTGGCTGCCGAGAAGCCGGTGGGGGTGATAGTGCAGTTCGGTGGCCAGACCCCGCTCAACCTGGCGAGAAGGCTGGCCGAGGCCGGGACGCCCATTTCGGGAACCTCTCCGGCCTCTATCGAACTGGCCGAGGACCGGGAGCGGTTCTCCGAGCTTTGCAAGCGCCTGGGGATTCTCCAGCCCCGCCACGGCCTGGCCCGTTCCCGCACAGAGGCGCGCCGGGTGGCGGCCGAGATGGGTTTTCCGGTGGTGGCCCGGCCCTCTTTCGTGCTGGGGGGAAGGCGGATGCAGGTGATCGGGGACTCCGAGCAGTTGGAGGGCTACCTGGAGGAGATGTACGGGAACATCGAAGATGCCGATCTGGCCGGAGCGCCGCTTCTGATCGACTCTTTTTTGGAATCGGCCATCGAGATCGACGTGGACGCCGTTTACGACGGGGACGAACTCCTGATGGGAGGGATAATGGAGCATGTCGAGGAGGCCGGGGTCCACTCGGGGGACTCGGCCTGCATTACTCCTCCCCGCACCCTGGGACCCGCCGCCCGAGAGACGATCCAGCAGATGACCGCCGCTCTCGCCTCGGCCCTGGGTGTGAGGGGCCTGATAAACATTCAATATGCAGTACAGGGTGAGACTGTGTATTTACTGGAGGCCAATCCCCGCGCTTCGCGCACCGTCCCATTCATCTCCAAGGTGCGGGGACTTCCCCTGGCCAAGCTGGCGGCCCGGGTGATGATGGGCGCCTCCCTGGCGGAGTTGCGCTCCGAAGGCCTCTATCGGGAAGAGGCGGAGTCCCAGATGGTGGGCGTCAAGGAAGCAGTGCTGCCCTGGGACCGCTTCCCCTCCTCCCATCCGGTGCTTGGCCCGGAGATGCGAGCCACCGGGGAGGTGATGGGAGTGGGCGCCGACTGGAAGACGGCCTACGGAAAGGCTCTCCTGGGTGCGGGCGACCGGTTGGTGCGGGAGGGAGCGGTGCTGATGCTGCTCTCGGAGGCCGACATCTCCTCGGGGGCGGAACTGATCGAGGGATGGGCGGCGAACGGTCTGGCTCAGATAGCCGACCACAGAACGGCCGCCGCCTGGAAGAGCCCGGATGTCAAATCACTGCCGGCGGGAGAGGAGGGGCGGCGGGACGCTTTGGAACTGGTCGAGTCGGGGGAGGTGACCATGGTGGTCAACACCAATGGAACCGATGTATCCCGCTTTGACGGGCGGGATCTCTATCGGGCGGCTCGCCAGCGGGGCATCCCCTACATGACCACCTTGGCGGCGGCCAGCGCCGTTTCGGAGATACTCGGCTCGGACCTCGACGCCATCAGTGTCCCCCGCAGCCTTCAGGATTGGCGCGTATGAGCTCGGGGGGTGACCAAGTGCTAGTTCGTCTGGCGGGCGCCGACGCCGAGGAAGCGATCAGGGCCGCCCAGGATCTGGGTGGAAAGGTGGGAGGGTTGGTGGTCGGCACGGATTTGGTCCTGGACTGCGGTCCGATTCTGGTGGGCGCGTTGTGCGTTTTGGGAAAACCGGTGCTGGTTGATCTGGGTGTGCTGGACCGGCCTCCGGTGGTGGCTAGGGCGGTGGCGCGGATGGGAAAGCTCGGGGCGCGGTGGGTGAGCGTCTCCGGATTGGGAGGCCGGGCGGCAGTGGAAGCGGCGGCGGCCGCGGCCCGGGAATACCCGGAAACCGCGGTGGTGGTGTCGGCGTCCGTGACGGGTTGGGCCGGAGAAGACGGGTTGAGAGGGGTGGGAATCAGGGACACTCCCGGACAGCAGGTCTCCCGGATGACGAAGCTGGCCACCCGGTCCGGCGCTGACGGAATCATTTTTCCGGCCCGGGAGTTGGGGGTCGTTGTCCAGGTTTCTGCAAACTCGGAGGGCTTTTCGAGAATCGCGGAAGTACCGGAGTGTCTATCCTCATCTGATCACATGGCGGAAATAGCTGGCATCCTTACCGGAGGCGCCCATTGGGTAATTGCCCCCCAGCACCTGATGACCGTAGGGGGACTGTGAGGGCATGATTTCTGGCCTGTCTTGGATGTCGGTAGGGTACGCGTTCGATTTACAGAGCGTTAACTTTCCAACAATAGAATTGACCATCCGTTGGCTACAAGGAGAATCATGAACCCACCACCTCTAACCTCAGAGCAGCGCAAACAAGCCCTTGCCAAGGCCGCGGCCGTTCGCAAGGGACGGGCAGAGATCAAGGCTGACCTGAGCGACCGGCGGGTAACCATCGCCGAGCTTTTGGACCGTACCGCCGATCCACTGGTGGGGGGCATGAAAGTGTCATCGGTGTTGTCTGCTTTGCCGGGGATCGGCAAGCAGCGCACCCAACAGCTCATGGCGAGGGTCGGCATTCTCGAAAACCGGCGTCTCCGGGGCTTGGGACACCGCCAGCGGGAAGCCTTGATCAAAGAACTGTCCTGAGAGCAGACGCCGCGCGATTTTGACCAAGCTTTCGAGCCTGGTTCTGGTGGTGTCCGGCCCCTCGGGGGTCGGCAAGTCGACTGTGCTGGCCGAACTGGCCGACAAGGGCCAGGTTGAGGTGGTTCTCTCTTTCACCACCCGGTCGCACCGGGAAAACGAGACCCACGGGGTGGATTACCACTTCGTGGATGAGAGGACTTTTAGAGAGATGATCCGCCGGGACGGGTTCTTGGAGTGGGTCACATACGACGGGCACTATTACGGCACTCCCCGGCGGGCGGTCGAGAAGATCGTGGAGCAGGGAGGGGTGGCGGTGCTGGAGATCGAGCGGCAGGGGGCATTGGCGGTGAAAGAGATTTTCCCCCAGACGGTGGTGGTGCTGCTCCAACCCCCTTCTCCGGGTGACCTAGAGAAGAGACTGCGCTCCCGAGGGGCCTCCGAGGAGTTCTTGGACCGGCGCCTTGCCCTGGCGGAGCGGGACCCCCCGGCGGTGGATGACCTTTATGATGAAATTGTGACCAGCACCGAAACGAGTGAGACTGTGGAGGCGTTAGTCCGTATAATCGAGAGTCGCTATGAGCCCCCACCGGCGGACTAACTTGGAGAGGCGGCCTTAAGCATGATAATCGAAGAAGTAGTCGATCGGATCGGAAACCGGTTCTCAACAGTGGTGGTGGCAGCTCGCCGCGCCCGCGACATCCAGGGGTACTATGCCCATTTGGGACAGGGCATCGGAAAATTCATCCCTCCCCAGGTGCACACCTATGCCCGGAAGCCATTGACAATCGCCATGGAAGAGATTGTGGAAGGCAAGGTGGTGTTGGGCACCGCCGAGCAGATCGAAGAGAGCGAAACTCCCGAAACCACGGAGCTCTAGTGGTCGCGGGCCGCCATGTCCTGTTGGCGGTGACCGGGGGAGTGGCAGCCTTCAAGGTGGCCACTCTGGCCCGGATTCTTATCGACTATCGCGCCGAGGTGCAGGCGGTGATGACCGCCTCCGCCCGCAAGTTCCTGGGCGCCAACACTCTGTCGGCCATCACCGGCCGCTCTGTGATAACCGATCTTTTCGAATTCCCCGACTCGGTGAGCCCTCACACCGAAGCCGCCGAGTGGGCCGACTTGGTGGTGGTGGCGCCAGCCACCGCCGCTTCTCTGGCCCGGTTGGCCCACGGTCACGCCTCCGATCCCGTCTCGGCGACGGTTTTGGCTGCCACCTGTCCGATCGCGGTGGTTCCGGCCATGCACACCGCCATGTGGGAGCATCCGGCCACCAGACGCAATGTGGCCATGCTCCGTTCCGATGGCGCGGCGGTGCTGGGTCCGGCGAGTGGGCGCTTGGCGGGCGGCGACCGAGGAGTGGGGAGAATGCTCGAACCAGAGGAGATCTTCTTGTCCATCGAAGCCCTGTTCGAGGCGCCCCTGAGGGAAATCCGGGTGCTGGTGACGGCGGGGGGGACCCGGGAAGCGATCGACCCGGTCCGTTTTCTGAGCAACCATTCCTCGGGCAAGATGGGCCACGCGGTGGCGGCCGAGGCGGCCCGGAGGGGAGCTGAGACCACCCTGGTCACCTGCTCGCGCCTCGAATCCCCGTCCTCTGTGAAGCGGGTCGATGTGGTCTCTGCCCATGACATGGCCGAGGCGGTTGGTTCGATCGAGGCGGATGTGGCGGTGATGACCGCCGCCGTGGCGGACTTTCGTCCCAGGACGGCCCACGGGCACAAGCTGGCCCGGGGGGACGGTTTGAACACTCTGGAGTTGGAGGCCACCCGTGATGTGCTGGGCGAGGTTTTGAGACGTAAGCCGCGTCCCCGGGTGGTGGTCGGTTTCGCCGCCGAGACGGGCGGCGTGGAGAGGGCGATCAAGAAAGCGCAGGCGAAGGGCGTCGACCTGATGGTGGCCAACGATGTCACGGTCCCCGGGTCGGGCTTTGAATCCGACAACAACCAGGTCACCCTGATTCGAAGGAACGGTGACACAGAGGCCTGGCCGCTTCAGCCCAAAAGCCGGGTGGCGGCGGGACTCTGGGACGAGATCGCCCTTATGCTGGAAGAGATCTGACAGAGGGTTGATCTTGGGCTCGAGAATCTGGTCTTTTACATCCGAGTCGGTGGCGGGAGGGCATCCGGACAAGGTGGCCGATTTGATCGCCGACCGCATCCTCGACGCGGTGATGGAGACTTTCCCCGGCTATCCCCGACCCCGGGTGGCCTGTGAGGTGCTCGTGACCGGAAACCAGGTGGTGCTGGCCGGAGAGACCTCCCATCCCCTGGACAAAGACGTGGTGGAGGCAAGCACTCGGCAGGCGATCGCCGATGTCGGCTACGGTCCCGGAGATCCCGAGTTTCCCTGCGATGGTGTGCAGATCACCAACCTCATTCAGCAACAGTCCAGCGAAATTGCTGAAATGGTGGTCGAGGGGGATGAGATCGGCGCCGGGGACCAGGGGATCATATTCGGGTTTGCCTGCGATCAAACCCCTCCGCTGATGCCGCTTCCCATTCACCTGGCCCACGGACTGGCCCGTAGGCTGGCGGAGGTACGGAGCCAGGGCATCATCGACTATCTGCGCCCGGATGGGAAGACCCAGGTTACGGTGGAATACGAAGGCCGGAGGCCGGTGCGGGTCAGTCAGGTGGTGGTTTCCGCCCATCACCTGAAAGGTGTCGATGAAGCCACCTTGCAGGGTGACATCGAGCAGGAGGTGATTCGGCACGTGGTTCCCCCCGAGCTGTTGGAGGGCGGACCGCGTTTTCTCATCAACCATTCGGGATCCTTTACCGCGGGAGGCCCGGGGGCTGACACCGGCCTGACCGGACGCAAGCTGGTGGTGGACACCTATGGTGGATACGGTCCCCACGGCGGCGGAGCCCTTTCGGGGAAAGACCCCACCAAGGTGGACAGATCGGCTTCCTACGCGGCCCGTCATGCCGCAAAGAACCTGGTGGCGGCCGGCTTGGCCACGCAGTGCTCCATTCAGCTCAGCTATGTGATCGGGATGCATGAACCGCTCTCGCTTCACGTGGATTGCTTCAACACCAACCGAGTGCCCCTCGAGGACCTGGAAAACGCCCTGCAGACGGTGCTCAGTTTTCGGCCGCAGCAGATGATCGAAAATCTCGGGCTCTGGGAGACCCGGTTCAGCGACACCACCCTGTACGGCCACTTCGGCCGGGAGGACGCCGGCTTCGCCTGGGAGAGGACCGATTTGACCGAGGAGTTGAAGAAGGCGCTGTCCCGGTGACTTCCGCCGTCCGGGTAGTCCCGGCGGTGGCTGCCTTCGAGGTCGACGAGGGGTTCTGGTACTCGGTCCCCGCCCATCTGTTCGGGCGAATCGGTCTGGGCGCCAAGGTGCGCGTCCCGTTGGGAGGTGGGCACACCCACGGGTATGTGGTGGAGTGCGGGGACCGTCCGCCTGAAAAGCTCAAGCCGGTCTCCTCGGTGAGCGGCGACCTGCCGGTCTTCGACACCGGGCTCTTGGCGGCGTGCCGGTGGGCGGCCCATCACTATGTGAGCCCGCTCTCCACCATCCTGGCCAAGACCGCGCCGCCCAACGCTCCCCGTACACCCCCCGCCGACGACCTTTCTTCCCATTCCCCGCCGACCGATCTCGACCATCCGGCCGCCCGGCTGGGAGAAGACGCCGCTGCAGGTCGTCGGAGAAGGCCGGGGGGTCTGCTCATCAACCCGGCCGACCCCGAATGGATCGGCCCGCTGTTGGGACCGACGCTGGGAGCAGGCCGGTCGGCGATGGTGGTGGTGCCCACCGTCTTGGAGGAGGAGCGCACCACGCACCTTCTTCATGAGATGTTTCCCGGTCGGGTGATGGGGGCCAGTTCCCGGCATTCCAATCGTCATAAGACCATGGTGTGGGGTCAGTTGGCCACCCGGGGCGGGATGGCGCTGGTGGGAACTCCCGGTGTGACGCTGTGGCCGATGGCTGCCCCCGGCCTGCTGGTGGTGGTTGAAGACGGCCGCCGCGCCCACAAGAGCCGTCGGGCGCCCACCGTCGGAACCGGTCGCATCCTCCGGGAGCGAAGCATCCGGGAGGGTGCGGTGCTGGCTGCGGTGGGCCCGGTTCCCAGCGTGGATTTCCTGGCGTTGGGGCCCGACTTCTTCTACAGCCGTCGGCGCCAACGGCTGTGGCCGCACATCGAGGTGGTGGACCGGAGAGAGCCTCAGGGTCAAGGGCTGTTTCATCCCCGCACCCTGGCCGCTCTGCGGGCCGCGGCCTCGGGCGGCGAGGCATTCGTCTTCGCCCATCGACGGGGGTACGCGCCCGCCATGCGCTGCGGGGCCTGTCGAACACTCCGCCGCTGCCCGGATTGCGGCAGTCGGGCGGCGAAGGTCTCGGCGTGTCAAAGGTGCGGGACGGAGTTGGGTGTCTGCCGGAATTGCAGGCAGAGGTATTTCGAGCCGCTGGGCGCGGGGGTGGAGCGGGTGCGTGGTGAGCTCCGTCGACACATGGGGAACGACCAGGTGGGAGTGGTTGGGGGGTCGGCGCCGATTACCGTGGACACCGAGGCGTCTCTGGCCGGGGCGGGGGCTTTCGATCTCGTGGTGGTGGTGGACGCCGACGGGTTGTTCTACGCCCCCCACTACCGGGCGGACGAGGAGGCGCTCCGGGTGATGGTCCGCCTGGCCGGACATCTCTCTCCGGGCGCCGGACGGCGTTTGATGGTGCAGACCTCCTCTCCCGGCCATCATGTGCTTTCCGCCCTTCGCAAGGGCGAGGGCGTCGCCTTTCTGCAGGAGGAGTTGGACCGCCGGATACAAGCGGGCTTCCCGCCCCAGGGCCAACTGATGGCGGTGGAGGTGCGTGGCGCCCAACCGGGGAAGGTCTCCGACCGGCTCGGGATGGAGATGAGTGGGCTGGAGAACCAAATGACATCGGTTCACGGCCCGGTGGAGTTCGCGTCGGGCCTGCGCTGGCTGGTGGAGGGAGGAGACTTGTGGGAGGTGAAGGGGAAGCTGCGCGCCCTGGCGTCGCGATGGCGACGACGGGAACTGGTGGTGCGCATCGATGTCGATCCCATTGACTTGTAGGCTTTGTAACCGCTTATGGCCACTCTTCCCATCCGCATCTTCGGCGACCCCATCCTGCGTTCGGTGGCAACGCCGGTGTCGGAGATAGACGGACGGATCAAAAAGCTCGTGGATGACATGATCGAGACCATGTACGAGGCTCCGGGGGTGGGTCTGGCCGCTCCCCAGGTCGGCGTGGGACGGCGGATTTTCGTCTTCGACATCGCCGATGACGAGGATCCCCGGACTCTTATCAATCCGGAGTTGGTGGAGACATCGGGGGAATGGGAGTACGACGAGGGGTGTCTCTCGGTGCCGGAATATTTTTGGCCGATCCGGCGCCCCTCCGAAGCGTTGGTCAGGGGGCTGGATCTGGAAGGCAATGCGGTGGAATACGAGGGGAATGAGCTTCTGGGCAGGGTGCTTCAGCACGAGATAGATCATCTCAACGGCTTGTTGCTGTTGGAACGTCTCGATCGCGGCGAGCGCAGAAAGGCCCTGCGGGCCATCAGGGAAGCGGCGTTGGGGTAGAAAGGCGGGCGCATCCCGACATGGGACGAGTGGTTTTCCTGGGAACCCCCGCCGCGGCGGTTTCTTCTCTCCGGGCCTTGGCCGAGAGAGCCGAGGTGGCCCTGGTTATCACCCGGGAGGACCGGAGACGGGGAAGGTCGGGCCGCAAGACTCCCTCGGAGGTGAAGAAGGCCGCCTTGGAGTTGGGTCTGGCCACGGCCTGTCCCGCCGACCGGGCCGAGTTGGGAGAGGCTCTGAAGTCGGCGGGGTCCTTCCAGTTGGGGGTGGTGGTGGCCTACGGGATGCTGCTCACCCGGTCTATGCTGGATTGCGCCGCGTCGGGATTCGTGAATGTTCACTTCTCACTGTTGCCCCGCTGGCGGGGTGCGGCGCCGGTTGCGGCCGCTATCCGCGCCGGGGACGCGGTCACCGGGGTGAGCCTGATGCGGGTCACCGAGGGCCTCGACGCCGGGCCGGTGCTGGCTGCCATTGCCCATCCCATCGGGGAGCAGGACACACGGGGAGACCTCACCGACCGGCTCTCTCATATGGGCGCGGAACTATTGGTGGGGAACCTGGCCACAGCGTTGTCGGAAGAGTTGGCGGGAACACCCCAGCACGAGCCGGATGCCACCTACGCCCCCATGCTTACCACCGAGGACGCCAGCCTGGACTTGGCCCGGCCCGCCGAGGCACTGGCCCGTCAGGTGAGAGCCATGTCTCCCCGACCGGGCGCCTTCGCCTGGTGGGGCGAGACCCGGCTTCGCATTCTGGACGCCCGGTGGGCGCCTTCCGCGCCTCTTCCGCTCCGGGTGGGGGAGTTGGCGGCGGCGGAGGGCCGCCTCTGGTGCGGAGCGGGGAGCGGGGTACTGGTTTTGGAGAGCATCCAGCCGCCGGGGAAGCGGGCCATGCCGGGTGCGGCTTGGGCGCGGGGAGTCCGGCGCCGGCTCGGGTTCCTTACCCGGGGTTAGTTTCTCCCAGAGTTAGTCTTTGTGCGCGTGAGCAGGAAGATTCGTGTGGCGCCCTCGGTGCTGGCCGCCGATTTGGGACAACTTCGATCCGAGATGGAGGCCGTGGACGGTCACGTGGAGATGTTCCACATAGATGTGATGGACGGCATTTACGTGCCCAACCTGACCTTCGGCGCCCCGGTGATCAAAAGGGTTCGCCCCGCGGTGAAGGCCTTCTTCGACTGCCATTTGATGGTCTCCCAGCCCTTGGGGCTGTTCGAGGCCCTGGCGGACGCGGGGGCCGATCATGTCACCCTGCACACCGATGTCTGCCCCGACCCAGGGGAAGCGGGAGGGCTGGCCCGGAGGCTGGGGATGGGATTTGGCCTGGCGCTCTCTCCCGCCGTTCCTCCTTCGTGGATCCGGCCTCATCTTTCCGGGCTGGATATGGTGGTGGTGATGTCGGTGGAACCCGGCTTCGGGGGACAGTCGTTCATGCCGGAGACCCTCTCAAAGGTGGAGACGATCCGGCGCTGGATAGATGAAGAGGGCCTGGAGACCGCCCTGCAGATAGACGGCGGCATCACCGCGGATACCGCTCCGCTGGCTGCGGCGGCCGGCGCCGATGTTTTCGTGGCGGGCACTGCCATCTTCGCCGAGGCCGATCCGGTCGAGGCGGTGCGGATGTTGCGGAGCGCGATCTCCGCCGCCCTTCCCTCCACGGACGGCGGCTAGATCGCTATGGGCCCGACTACCGCCGAGCGGCGGCGGTTGGTTCGCCGGGCCTTGCGGATGGTGGCTGACGCCCGCCCCCACCCCAATCCGCGGGTGGGCGCCCTGGTTCTGGACTCCGCCGGATGCCAGGTGGGCAGCGGGGTTCATCAGGGGCCGGGCAGTCCCCATGCCGAGACGATTGCTCTGGACGAGGCAGGAACTAAGGCCAAAGGAGGCGTGCTGATCACCACTTTGGAGCCTTGCGTGCATTTCGGACGCACTCCTCCCTGCATCGATCGGATTCGGAGTTCGGGAGTGGCCTCGGTGGTGGTGGGCGCATCTGATCCCGACCGGCGGGTTTCGGGACGCAGCAGAGCGCTTTTGGAGGAGGCGGGGGTTGAGGTGGTGGGCCCGTTGCTCACCGATGAGGTGGAGGCCGCCGATCCCGGCTATTTCCATCATCGACGCACCGCCCGCCCGCGGTTCACGCTCAAGGCCGCCGCCACGCTGGACGGTTGGATCGCCGCCCAGGACGGGACTTCCCAGTGGATATCGGGGTCCGCTGCCCGGCTCGACGGTCACCGCCTGCGGGCGTCCGCCGACGCAGTGATGGTGGGGGCCGGAACGCTCCGGGCCGACGATCCGCGGCTGACGGTCCGGCTCAACGGCTATCGGGGACCCCAGCCGGAGGCGGTGGTGGTGGCCGGTCGCGCTCCGCTACCCCCGACCCGCAAGCTCTGGCAACGGGGTGCTCTGGTGGTCGCGCCGCGGCCAACCGATGTCACTCCGTCCGAGCGCCAGGTGATTGCGCCCGGAGCGGAGGGGCTGGTGGACTTGGCTTCGGCGGCCCGGGCCCTGGGTGAACGGGGGATGCTGGAAGTGCTGGTGGAGGGAGGCCCCAGGCTGGCCGGCGCCCTGTGGGCCGAGGGGCTGATCGACCGGGGCGTTTTCTACCTGGCAGCCCGGATGGCAGGGGGCGAGGGATGGCCGATCATGCGGGGAGCTTTCTCCACATTGTTGAATGCCCAGGAAGTCATAATTGAGGATGTACAGCGGGTGGGAGAAGATCTTCGCATAGAGTGGCGCCGCCGGAAGGAGAACGCCTGATGTTCACCGGAATCGTGGCCGAGGTGGGGCGGGTGGTCGACTTTGAGCGGACCGACCAGGGGAGGAGGCTGACAGTCGAGGCGCCGATTTCCACCGAGGATCTGGCGGTCGGGGATTCGGTGGCCGTCAACGGGATCTGCCTCACCGCCGTCACTGTCGAACCTCCCCGATTCCGGATAGAGGCGGTGGCGGAGACCTTGGCCCGCACCAACCTCGGCGAGGCCGTGAATGGATCGTCCGTCAACCTGGAGCGCCCGGTCCGGGTGGGAGGGAGGCTCGATGGGCATGTGGTGCAGGGACATATCGACGGGGTAGGGGTGGTGCTCGATATCCAGCCGGAGGGCCAGAGCAAGAGGGTCTCGCTCTCCATCCCCGAGAATCTGGAGCGTTATCTGGTCTACAAGGGATCGGTGGCGGTGGACGGGGTGGCACTGACCGTGACCGCGGTGGCGAAAGGATCTTTCGAGGTCGCCCTGATTCCCCATACCCTGGCCTCGACCATCCTGGGTTCTTGGGCGGTGGGGGACAGGGCTAATA
Organism: Acidimicrobiia bacterium; assembly: GCA_965261135.1. GTDB lineage: Bacteria > Actinomycetota > Acidimicrobiia > Spongiisociales > ZC4RG35 > Bin76. Next base: position 1,418,359 of record OZ253443.1, on the reverse strand, counting down.
TCGAGGTGGACATTCTGGCCAAATATGTCGAAAGGATCTTGGTGATCAGAAGGTGAAATTCGCAACCATCCCCGAGTTGATCAATGAAATCCGAGAGGGGCGCATGGTGATCGTGGTGGACGATCCCGACCGGGAAAACGAGGGTGACTTGATCGTGGCCGCTGAGAAGATCACCCCTCAGCAGATGGGGTTTCTGATTCGGCACACCAGCGGAATTGTCTGCCTTCCCATCATCGGAGAGCGGCTCGATGCGCTGGAGATTCCCCTCATGATCCCCCAAGCCTATCCCTCCGAGGAGGGCACCGCCTTCACCGTGGCGGTGGATGCCCGCCATGGGGTCACCACCGGGATTTCCGGTACCGACCGCTGCCGGACGGTGCATGCGATTCTGGATCCGGAGACCCGCCCCCAGGATATCGACCGGCCCGGTCATGTCTACCCGCTTCGCTACCGGCCGGGAGGAGTGTTGAGGCGCGCCGGCCATACCGAGGCGGCCGTCGATCTGGCCCGCCTGGCAGGCCTTTACCCGGCGGGGGTGATCGCCGAGGTGATGAACGATCAGGGCGAGGTCGCCAGGCTGGAGGACCTGCAGAGTTTCGCCGAGGAGTACCAGTTGCTGATCGGATCGGTCGCCGATCTGATCTCCTATCGCCGCCGTTCGGAGGGAAAGCTGGTGAAGCGGGTGGTGGGCGCCCGGGTGCCCACCAAAGTGGGGGAGTTCAACGTGGTGGGATATCACTCGCTGGTGGACGGCCGGCAGCATGTCGCCATGGTGATGGGGGAGATAGGGGATGGGGAAGACGTGTTGGTGAGGGTTCATTCCGAGTGTCTGACCGGCGATGTGTTCGCCAGCATTCGCTGTGATTGCGGAGAGCAGTTGAATTTGGCGCTGACCAAGGTGGCGGAAGAGGGCCGGGGAGTGGTGCTCTACATCAGAGGACACGAGGGGCGGGGGATCGGGTTGTTCCCCAAACTGGTCTCCTACAACCTTCAGGATGAGGGATTGGATACGGTGGACGCCAACCAGAACATGGGGCTGCCGGTGGACTCCCGCGACTACGGGGTCGGCGCTCAGATCCTCTATGACCTGGGAGTCAGAACGATGAAGCTTCTGACCAACAACCCCGTCAAGCGGGGAGGGATCGAGGGGTACGGATTGACCATCAAAGAGCGCGTTCCCCTGGTGGTGACCCCCAACGAGCAGAACCGCCAATATCTGGAGACCAAAGCCGCCCGCATGGGTCATCGCTACTACCCCGACCCCAACTAGGCATTGCGGGGAGGGGTATTAACTTTTCTTGGCAGTCTCCTGCTTGGCCGCCTTCGGTCTGGGCATTCCCGGCCCCGGACCCAGCGGAGGTGGACTCAGATCACTGACCGGTCGTGAAGAGGTGTAACCACCACGTTCCTCTATGGATGGCCGTTTTCTAGCTTTCCTGCGGGGTTTTCTTACCATATCGTTCTCCCTCTCCAGTGTAAGTTAAATCGCTCTCTTTTGATTTGAATGCACCCAAAATTAATGTTGCCTGTCTGAGCCAGTCAATATCAAGGTGGATGTCTCAGGTGTGGATGAGGACGGTCAGGTTTCTGCTCTGCGCAGCACCCGACCGGCGGTGGTGTCGACCAGGCGGCCCGCTTGGATGGCCGCTCGGCCGTTGACGAACACATAGTCCATTCCGACTGCGTTCGAACGGGGGTTCTCGAAAGTGGCTCGGTCCTCGATCCGGTCCGGGTCGAAGACCGCCAGGTCGGCGGCGGCGCCCGGACGGATCACCCCTCGATCAGCCAGGCCGTACCGGCCGGCCGGCATGCCGGTCATCCTCCGTATCGCGTCCGGCAATTCCAGCCATCCCTTCTCCCGCACCAGGCGGGCCAGCACCAGTGCATGGGCGCCGAAGCCTCTCGGATGCGGATAGCTCCCCAGGAACACGCTGTCGGAGCCCACCATTCCCAGCGGATGGGTCATGGCCCGGCGGAGCTTGGCCTCATCGTTCCAGCGATAGACCATCAGTACTCGCATCCGGCACTCCACCAAGAGTCGGCAGACCGTCTCGGCCAGGGTCTCTCCCACCGTCCCGATCGCGTCGGTGAGCCGGCGACCTTCCAGGTAGCGATAGGGACCATCCGGGAGCCATGAGAAGAAAGCGTCCCGGGGTCGGGTGACGTAGCCCTCAAAGAAGCTCTCGATGTCAGGAGCCACCCGTGATTGAACCGACGGATCCGCCAGCACTTCGATCACCCGCTCGGGCGGACCCTGATCGACCCACCGCGGAAGGGAGTAGGCGAGGTGGCTGCTGGCTGCCATGTAGGGGTAGGCGTCGAAGGTGACGTCGATGCCCTCCTCCCGGGCTTCCACCAGTTCCTCATAAAGCCGGTCGGATCCGAACAGATGGGAGATGTGCACCGGTATCTCCGCCTGGCGACCGACCGAGAGAGCCTCCCGGACGCCGGATGGAACGTTACCCCGGTTACCCCGGACATGTGACGAGTAGACCCCACCGTACTCCGCCACCACCCGCGCCACCGCCACCAACTCCTCGGTGGCGGCGTGTCCCGAGGGAAAGTAGTCGAGGCCCGCCTGGATACCCCAGGCGCCTTCCTCCATGACTTGGCGGGTGAGCGCCTGCATTCGTTCAATCTCGGCGGCCGTTGCCGGACGCGGCTCCCATCCCACCGCTTCCGCCCGCACCGCGTTGAATCCCACCTGGGGAACCAGGTTGATTCCTACCCGCCTGTCGAACAGGGCCAGGTACTCCGCGTGGTCGGACCACTCCCAGTCCTCGTCCGGAGCGCCGTTGAACACCGTCAGGTATGCCTTCATCTCGGCCAGGCGGGGCGGCGAAAGGGGGGCGTAGGCGAAACCGTCGGGCGCCATCAGGTCGGTGGTGATTCCCTGCCGGAGCCGGGGTTCGAGACCGTCTCCCCTCAGCAGGGCGAACTCCGAATGGGAGTGAACATCGATGAAGCCGGGGCAGATGACCAGGCCGGTGACATCGACCGTCTGCCGCGCCTCTCGGCCGTCCAACGGTCCGACCGCGGCGATCCGATCCCCCACCAGGCCCACATCGGCGCGGAATCCGGGACGCCCGGTCCCGTCGATCACCGTGCCGCCGGTCAGCAGCCAATCGAGCATGTCCGGTCCAGTGTGCGCAGCGCCACAGGCATGATGGTACTTCGGGACGGTGCCATGAGTTGCCGAGCTTGCGTGTAACAGAGTCAGATGGTGATGACCAAGCTGCCTACGTGGCCTTTGGCGAGAAAAGCCTCTTGGGCGGTGTGGATATCCGAGAGCGGGTAGGCGCCACCTACGATCGCCCGGACTTCCCCTCGCTCGATGTAGCCCACGAGATCAGAGAAAACCTGGGGTCTGTAGACAGTGGCGCCGTAGAGGCTTAAGTCCTTCAGGTAAAGAGTTCGCAGATCGAGTTCGACAATCGGCCCGGCTATGGCGCCGGAAGTGACGTACCGTCCCCTGCGACGCAATGCCTCCAGCCAGCCCCCGAAGTCGTCCCCGCCCACAATGTCGGCGACCACATGGAATCGATGCCCGTTGGCCTCCATCGCGGCCTCGGTAACTCTGCTGACCTGTCGAGCCACGACCTGATCAGCGCCGAGTTCTCTTACCTGGTCGAGTTTGTCGGCGCCGGCTATGGCGACTACTCGGGCGCCGCGAAGCTTGGCGAGCTGCACCAGGGCGCTACCCACACCGCCGGATGCTCCTGGCACGGCAATCGACTCACCACTCGCGAGGCCGGCTCGTTGCAACATGTGCTCGGCGGTCGACCACGAACAGGCGAAGGTGGCCAAATCCAGGTCTGAGAGGTCGGTAGAGATTGGATAGACGTTCTCGCTTGGCACAGTGCAGTACTCGGCAAAGCCTCCGTTGCGCTCGCTTCCCAGATAGAGAGCGCGCTCGGGATCCTCGGGATGGTGTCGATCTCGGAGCCAGGGATCGACCAGCACTCGGTGCCCGATGACATCAGAACTGACCCCGTCTCCCACTTCCACGACCACTCCCGCAATGTCGGCGCCCTGTATTAGTGGGAAGGACAACCCCCGCCGACCCCAGCCCACATCGCTGGAGTCGGCCTCCTCGTAACCGGAGTCGGTGGTGGCGGTGGTTACTGACCGGCTGTACCAACCTACCCGGGTATTGATGTCGGTGTTGTTGATGCCGCAGGCGGCCACCCGCACCAGCACATCACCGGGGCCGGCCCTAGGCACGGGTACGTTTTCTCGGACCTGCAGCATTTCGGGTCCGCCGATGCCCAGCAGTAATGCGGCTCTCATGGTCTCGGGCCCGGCGTTGTTGTAACTCGGATCCTGACCCGTCACGTTCTGTTCCACTTACCTCATCCGGACAGCCGATACCGGTTCATGGCGACACCCTCCGCCTTTGTTCTATCTCTCTGTGGATTTCATATGACCACAACAAGGCTACCTGAGCCGCCAACGGCCAATGAGCGGGACAATGTTGGGAGGGTGTCCCCAAGTTGTTCCGTGCACACGCTTTCTCCTAAGATTGCGATCCGACAGCATGATTGCGTGGAAGGAACAGATATGAAACTGGCATGTGAGGGTTGTGATTGGGTCACCGAACGGGAGACGGCTGACGAGTTCCACGACGCGATGATGGCGCACGGCGAGGAAGCGCACTCGAACCTCTTTGAGGGCAAGACTCCCGAGGAACTCGATGCGATGAAGAAGACGATGACCGCCCATGTCCGCCAGATGATCGCCGCCCAGAACTAATCCATCTGACCGGGCCGGAACCGAATCCTTGATGTCATGAGCGCCGGCACGTCCCGGAATCCGGGATGGGGCGCCTGACTAGATTAAGTAAACCAAACCCAGATCAGGAAGGAACAGGAAAATGCCTAAGGCGCTGGTAGGAGGAAGAGTGATAGACGGCACCGGACGGGATCCGATCGACGACGCCGTGGTGCTGATCGACGGGGACCGCATTGACGCGGTGTTCCGCAGAGGCGAGGTTGAGATCTCCGCGGACACCGAAGTGGTGGACATCACCGGTTCTGTGGTGATTCCGGGCCTGGTGGACTGCCATGTCCATGTGGGGGTGCTGGCCGACAACTCTTTCCTGCAGGTGGATGACCCCGAATCACTCGCCGACCAGTTCATGACCACGCTGTTGCGCCACGGCGTAACGACTGTCCGGGACACCGGCAACTTCGACCCCGGCGCGGTGTTCCGCACCTTCAAGAAGGGTCGAGCGGACTGGCCGCGTTTCTTTGGCGCCGGGACCATCCTGGACGGGCCGGCCGATCCCGCCGCACCCTGGCGCTGGCTGGCGATCATCGACGACGAAGAGTCCGCTCGGCGGGAGGCGGCCAGACTGGTCGAGGCCGGCATGGACTTCCTTAAGGTGTACGTGTGGGCCCGACTTCCGGTGTTGAGGGCAGTGGTCTCCGAAGCCCATCGGCAGGGAGTGCGGGTCTCGGCGCATGTCGGCCACATGGTGACCGTAGAGGAGGCGGTCAAAGTGGGCGTTGACGCCCTCGAGCATGTGCGGATCGGTCGCGAGCTTGTGCCGGAGGACCGTAGGGCCGAGTTGGAAGCGCTGCCGGGCAGGATCCTCGACCCGCTGGTCGGCTTTCAGCCTTGGCGCTTCGTCGACCCGGAGTCGGATCTGGCCGACGGTCTGATCGCCCTCATGGCCGAGCGGGGCACATACATCACCCCCACTCTTACCCTGTCCCAGAGCATCCTCATGGGCAACACGCCGGAGGCGGTCAACCCCGCAGGCCTGGACGAGATGCCGGCTGCGGTCGCCGAACAGTGGAGCCAGTACGCCTATCCGTTCGACTACAGCGAAACCGACTGGGAGCAGGCGCCGGTGGAGTTGAGCAACCAGATGGCATTTATCGGGCGGGCCCAGCAGGGCGGGGTGAATGTTACGGCCGGAACCGATCTCACAAACCCGTTCGTGGTGCCCGGCCACAGCATGCACGAGGAGTTGCGTCTCTTGGTAGAGGGCTGCGGGTTCTCTCCCATGGATGCGATCGTGGCTGCCACTAGCCGGGCCGCCGACTTGTTGGGCGAGAGCAACGACTTGGGGACCGTCGAGAAGCGCAAGCTGGCCGATCTGGTGGTGCTGGAATCCGATCCTCTGGATGACATCCGTAACACACAACGGATCACTGCGGTTTACAAGGGCGGCGAGCCGGTAGGGGCCTGATCTAAGCCGAAACAATACGTAACCGGGCGCCCGCCGCCGCGTCCGCGTCGATGTCCAGACCTCGAGGCGTCTCGGAGAACGTGACGCCTCGGTTGGACAGCGCCTCGGCGGAAGCCGCAATGTCGGAGGTGGACAGGAACAAGCGGAAGGGTCCCGGACCTCGTTGTTCCAATTCCGACGCCGCAGAGCCGCTCTGGATAGGCTGGTGCAATCCCAATCGGAATGAGCCGATCCGGTAGTAGTGGCTTCGGGTGCCCGGCTCTGCCGGTGTTGCCCCGGTGTCCTCGGGTCGAAGACGGAGGGCCTGTTGGTAGATGCGTTCTGAAATCTCCAAGTCGTCCACCACCAGGTCGATCCCGGCCACCCCGGTTACCCGGCAGTCATGACTTCCCGGCGGATCCCAGGCCAGGAGGTCCGATTCTGGGGTGATCCAGTCGATCAGGTATGGCCAGGGTTTGCGCCAAGGGGACCCTCCCGGCAACACCAGCCGCCACTCCAAGCGCCTGCTATCGGGTCGGACCCGGTCCATGTCGAACGGTCCCTCCGCCCCGACTCCCAGGGTCCTCAAACCCTCGGCCTGCTCTTCCAAGCCGGTCCCGGCCAACACGTAGCCGACCAGTCCCGAGGATTTCCCGAGAAAAGAAAGCAGTTCGGTGCCGAAGGGTCCCCGCGCTGCCGCCCGCGCCTTGTCTTCAACCGAGAGCAGTTCGAGGTAGTCGAGCCCGAAACGGACTATGGCGTTGCGAGTGCCGAGTGAAGGATGGCGACCGCCCTCCGACACTGCGAAGCCCAGACGACGAAAGGCCGCCACTCCGGACTCCAGGTTGGGAATACCGATCACGGCGTGGTCGAAGCGCTCGATCATGAACGGGCTTGTCAGTCCACCAGCGCCGGGAGCACCTCGTTCGTCACCCTCTCGAACTGGTGGGCCTCGTCGTAGGCTGCCAGTCTCAGGGTGATGGTGGTCGCCCCGGCCTGGGCGAACTCCTTGATGCGTTCGATGCACTCCCGAGGATCGCCGATCGCCACCCATCTCTCCAGAAATGCTCGGTCGTAATCAGTTCCGTAGTAGTCGCTCATATAGGAAACCACCTCCTCCATGCCGGATTCGGGGTCTTCGGTGACGTGGATGTTGTAGTACAGGCAGGCCTCGAAGTTATCCCCCAGCGGGCGGCCCTCCTCCTCACCGTAGCGCTTGATGGTCGCCAGGTTGGCGGCCAGGCTCTCGGGCGTGTTGGCGGTGGTCATCCAGCCGTCGCCAAGCCGGGCGACCCGGCGCAGAACCCTCTCCGCCAGTTTGGGAAAGGCTGGGTTGGCATGGGCGGTGATCCAGATGGGAATCGGCTGCTGCACCGGTCGGGGGAGCACGGTCACATCCTGGAAGCGGTTGTAGGTTCCCTCATAGGAGGCGTTCTCGGTTACCGACACCAGTCGGAGTATCTCGATCGCCTCTACCATTCTTCGGCTTCTCGTGGACGGATCGATTCCGAACGCCGCGAATTCCTCCTCGAACTTCCCCCCTCCTGCTTCCCTCTGCCCCTGGCACGCCACGAAAATGGACCGCCCTCCGGAGATGAAGTCGAAACTGAGCCACTGGTAGGCCATTAGTAGTGCATCGCGAAGGGGCATACTGGCCATGCACCCCACTCCCAGCTTCACCCGCTCGGTCACGGCCGCCAGCGCCCCGAGCGCCACGAAGGCGTCCAGCCGCGGCTTGGCGAAGATCGAGTCACCTAGCCAAACCGAATCCCACGCTTCAGCCTTGTCGGCTTCGGCGGCCATTTCCAACGTCTCCCCAACTGTGGACATTCCGAGCAAGACGCTCCGGTTCGACAACGTGAGCCCGTACTTGGCCTGACCCATAAACCTCCTATCTACTGGGGCGCCCAATCTGCCAACCCCGTCCTAGGATCAGACCGGCAAACTTCACTGCAATGGCTGCACTGCGGATGGGACTCTCAGCATGGGACCTTTAAGATTGGCATGATTGCTCAGCGACCGAGGGTAAGGTTCAGCAATTCTTGGAGGGCCACCGCCAAGGATTGGTCCAGCCACTCGTACAGTTCATGGGAGCGATTCTCGACATCCTCGTCGTGAGAAAAATAAAGGGCGTCCCAGGAAGTTTCTACGAATGTGTCTTCGTGATGTGACGGCTCATCCTCGTTGTCCTGAACCCGAATGTCTGCGAACGAGGTTATCGCCATCACCCCGTCACGGCTCCTACCCACATGGTGGATTGATACCACGAACCGCATTTGGTACGATGTTGGGTGTCCAAAGCGGCCAGATCGCCCCTGAGAGTTCCCTCCACCGTACTATCGAGTGGCTCGATGGGGCACCACTTCATATCCATCATCGCAAAGTTAGCGGAAGAGAACATGGAGCCTGGCTCTGTTCTCGGAACACCAGTCGTCCCGCCGCTGCCTTCTGACCCTAGGCTGCTATTCGTAGGTGTAGAACCCGCGTCCGCTTTTTCGGCCTGTCCACCCTGCTTCCACCAGTCGGATGAGAAGCGGCGGGGGAGCGGCCGAGGGGTCCTTGAACTCCTCGTAGAGGACCTTGCCGATCTCGCATATGGTGTCGAGCCCTATGAAGTCAGCCAACTCGAAGGGTCCCATCGGGTGATTGGTGCCCAGCTTGATGGCCATGTCGATGTCCTCGCGGGTTGCGACGCCCGACTCGAGCATGCGCACCGCCGACATCAGATAGGGCGTCAGCAGACCGTTGACCACAAAGCCCGCCTGATCCCGGGAGAGCACCACCTTCTTGCCAAGTTGGGCAGATGCGTATTCTCTGACGATCCGGAGGGTTTCAGGAGAAGTGGTGACCGCCGGGATAACCTCCACCAGCTTCATGACCGGCGCCGGATTGAAGAAGTGGATCCCCACCACCTGCTCGGGACGGGAAGTGGCGGCGGCCAACCGGGCGATGGGAATGGAGGAGGTGTTCGAGCCGAAGATTGCCTGCCGGTCATCGACGATCTGGTCGAGCCGCTTGAAGATATCCAGTTTGAGGTCCTCTACCTCCGAGACCGCTTCTATAACCAGTTGGCTCTCAGAGAGGCTTTCCAGATCGGCGTTCACGCTCACCCGGGTGAGGGTTTGCTCCTGGTCCTCGGCGAGCATCTTTCCCCGCGCCACCGCTTTCCCCGTGGAGCCGACAATGCGCTGGTAGGCGGCTTCGGCCCGGTCCGAGTCGGCTTCCACCACCGTTACCTCGCTTCCGGCCCGCGCGCACACCTCGGCGATGCCGGCGCCCATCAGGCCACCGCCGACCACTCCCACTCTCGTGATGTTCATGTATCTCTCCTGATTGGCTGTTTGGTTGGTTACCGATTAGGGCCTTAGTGAGAACCGTTCCAGAAGCCTTGGCAGACCAGGGCGTCTTGTTCCCGTCGCAGACAAATGATGGTATTCGACTCGTCGAGCTCTAAATCCTCATAGGTCAGTAAGGCGCCTGCATCCACATCGTTGGTGAGGCGGGCGCCGGTCGCCAGGCCCAGCGGTGCCAGGTTTTCCCGGCGGGCGACCTCCGCTTTTTCGATCACCCCATAGACGCAGAAACCCCCTATCCCGTCTATCATCTCCCCACTCCGCAGCGGCTTTTTGGCGACGGCCACCGTCTCGGCGGAGGGGGGACGATCGGTGGCCAGGGTGGTCTCCCCGCGGAGCACCGCCTTGGCGATGGAGATGGGAGTCTCCAGGCTGGTGAGGTGATATGGGCGGTACAGCGCCCAATAGGGGCCTTGTCCGACTTTCAAATACTGGAGGTCGCGGACCAGCTTGGGGTGGTCGGTGGTGAACACCAGAAAAACTCCGGGGGCGATCCCCAGGCCGTAGTCGACCCGGCCCTTCTCCGAGAGGATTCCCCCGTCGGCTTGGGGAATGTACGTGGACGCCAGGGTGCCGGGGGTGACTTCGGGGCCGTGCATCCCGCGCCTGTCGGGAAGGTACCCGATGGCGTTGGAGATGGTGGTCATCTCCATCATCGTTTTGCTTCCGTCCACAAAGGAGGCCAGCATCTTGGGATTCATCATCTGGCGGTGGGCGGTCTCTTCCATTGTGTCGGGATTGGCGGTGGGGATCAGCGGATTGTTCTTTCCCTTCCCCACGCTCACCACCTCGTATCCCAAAAGGGTGGCGAACTCGTACAACTCGGAGATGGCACCCGGCTCATCGCCCCCCGACAGGGAGTAGATCACTCCCGCCTCTTGGGCGCGGAGGCGGAGGATTGCGCCGACCGTGGCGTCGGCCTCCACATTCATCTGCATCATGTGCTTTCCAGCCGCGATGGCCTCGATGGCTACCTTGGCGCCCATCTCCGGTATGCCGGTGGCCTCCACCGTGACATCGAGCGGCGGCGCGCTGGCCAGGGCGGTGTTGGTGGTGTACACTCGCTTGCCGTCGGTGATCGCCTCCGACGCACGGTCGAGGTCGTCGGTTTGGATGATGTCCCGTTCTTGGACCCCCGCCGAGCGGTAGATCTCCGCCGAACGTCCGCTTCCCCGGTCCACTACGACGTAGGTGCCCATTCCCTCCATCCGCTCCATGGTGATGGCCAGACCCTCGCCCATCTGCCCGGCGCCCACTATCCCTACCTTGATGGGGTTTCCGGCGGCCTGCCGGGAACGAAGAAGGGAACTAAGTGTCACGTAATCGCCAGTTTATTGGATGCCGGCTGCTCAACGGGCTAACCGCCTATCCCCGCACCCCCTGGAAGGGTAAGAGCCGGAGGGAAGTTGGGGCCGGTTGGCGCCTATGGGAGTGGATAGGTATCCGGCGAAACCGTACTTGGTCTTGGCACGAGCACTCCCGGGTTGAGGATTCCGTGCGGGTCCAAATGTGCCTTGGCACGAGCCAGAACATCGCCGAATAGCTCCGGTCGCTGCTTCTGGTACCAGGGCTGGTGATCGCGTCCGATGGCGTGGTGATGAGTGATGGTGCCGCCGTTGTCTATCACGGCGTCCGAGACGGCTCGTTTGATGTCGCGCCACTGTTCGAGCATGGATCCGGGACGTCCGGCGCAGTGGAATGCGAAGTAGGGGGCGGGACCGTCCGGGTATGCGTGGCTGAACCGGCAGGACACAGCGCCCTCCTGACCAGTGGTATCCCTGATAGCCTGCTGTGTCGCGTCCTTGACCGCGTGGTAGAAGGACTCGAAGCGGTCCCACGTGATGGCCGATTCGAAGGTGTCCGAGATGATTCCGCAGGGTGTGAGGTTCTCCCGGTTGTACGGCATCTTGATGAAGGCGTCGCGCCAGGCGCCCACTGCTCCTTTCAAGTGGGCGTCCGGGTTGGTTCGCCAGTCGACATCGGGCACGCCGCCGTCATCCCGCGCGCACTCCACGGCTCGGTCCATCCAGGGCTCCACCGGGTGGTCGGCCGATTCGAAGGAAACCACCAGCAGCGTGAAGGAACCGTCGCCGGCGCCGTTCACCTGAAGTTCCACTCCGTCGACTATCCGTACGTTGGCCGGGAACAGGCCTGCCTGCGCGATGGCCCGCACGGCCCCGGCGGCTTGGAGGAAGCCCGGGAAGCGGAATCCGGCGGTGGCCTTGAAGGTCACCCGACCTTGCAGCCGTACCCAGGCCTCGGTGATTATTCCCAGGGCGCCCTCCGATCCGAGCACCAGGCGGTCAGGGCTGGGACCGGCGCCGGAACCGGGCAGGCGGCGTGATTCCATCCTTCCGGCCGGTGTGACCAGGGAGACGCTTTCGACCAGGTCGTCTATGTGGGTGTAGAGAGTCGCGAAGTGGCCGCCGGAGCGGGTGGCTATCCACCCGCCCAGGGTGGAGTGCTGAAAGGACTGGGGGAAGTGGCGCAGCGTCATGCCGTGCGGCTTCAACGCAGCCTCGAGTTCGGGGCCGCGCGCACCACCCTGTATCCGCGCCGCTCGCGAAACCGGGTCCACCTCGAGTACCCGGTTCATCCGGCTCATGTCCAGGGTGACTGTCCCGGCGAAACCGTCATCGATGTCGGGCGTAACCCCACCTACCACCGATGAGCCGCCCCCGAATGGAACCAGGGCCGCTCCTGCCTCACCTGCCCACTCCAGCAGGGCCGCCACATCGGCTTCGTCTCTCGGATAGGCCACCACGTCGGGGGCATGAGCGAAGTCTCGGGCGAAAATCCGGATCGAATCCGGCTGGGACTGTCCGAAACTGTGCAGGATCCGCTCGTAAGGTTCCTGTGTGCATATCGGTGCCAGGCTCCCCGGTGGATTCAGAAGGGGCGCCGGGAGGGATATTCCTTCGAGATGTGGCACCGAAGCGTCTCCCGAGCCGCGGATGCCGAACTCCTTGGCGAGCGTCCGCAGCAGCATCTCCCGGTCTCCGGACGACAATCCATGCCCTTCGTACCCCCATCCCCAATACTTGAGCCGCTGTGCCATCGGGTCTGACCTCCCGTTCATGAGGCGCCTTGGGCGACCATCCTACCTATTTCCCGGTATGGGATCGGTCGGATGCTCAAAGGAGCGGCTTCATCGCGGCGCAGGCGCTGTCCTGGGGCGAACCGGCGGCCCGCTTCGATGTGTGGAGCCTGCCCGCCGAAGGTCTGCAATATCGGATGGGAGATCTTTGATCGGTAATGTTCTCCCTTATGGAATACGATGTCGCCGCGGTCGAAGCCAAGTGGCAGGATTACTGGGAGCGGGAGAAGACCTTCTATACAAGCGAAGACTCCGAACGGCCCAAGTACTACAACCTGCAGATGTACCCCTACCCGTCCGGGGACCTCCACATGGGACACCTCCGCAACTACACCTATGTGGATCTGCTCACCCGCTACCGGAGGATGCAGGGATACAACGTGCTGTCCCCGATGGGCTGGGACTCCTTCGGCCTGCCTGCCGAGAACGCTGCCATCGCCACCGGGGTCCATCCCCGGGAGTACACCGAGCGCCAGATAAACCGTATGAAGGTCCAACTCCGCCGGCTGGGAGCGGTGTACGACTGGAGTCGGGAACTGGCCTGTCACACTCCCGAGTACTACCAATGGGACCAGTGGCTGTTTCTAAAGCTCTACGAGCAGGGCTTGGCTTACAAGTCCCGCTCCGCTGTGAACTGGTGCGAGCAGGATCAGACGGTGCTGGCCAACGAGCAGGTGGTGAACGGGGCCTGCGAGCGATGCGAGTCGCCGGTGGTCCGCCGCGATCTCGAACAGTGGCATTTCCGTATCACCAGCTACGCCGACCGCCTGCTGGAGGATCTGGAGGGGCTCGACTGGCCCGAGCGGGTCAAGTTGATGCAGAAGAACTGGATAGGGCGCTCGGAGGGATGTGATTTCACGATCGAAGTGGCCGACGGCGACGGGGAGTTCGAGGTATATACCACCCGGCCCGACACCATCTACGGGATGACCTTCGCGGTGCTCGCTCCCGAGCACCCTCTGGTTGAGAAGCTGGTGGCAGGCGGACCCTACGAGGAAGAGATCCGGGCATACGTGGAGCGGGTCTCCGCGGCCAGCGAGTTGGAAAGGATGGCCACCGGGGAGAAGTCGGGGATTTTCATCGGGAGGTACTGCATCAACCCGGCCAACGGAAAGTTGGTTCCTCTCTATATAGCCGACTACGTGCTGATGGGCTATGGGACGGGAGCGATCATGGGTGTGCCGGGAGAGGACCAGCGGGACTGGGAGTTCGCCGCGGAGCGGGGACTGGAGATCATCCGCACCGTCCAGCCTCCTGACGGGTTCGAGGGGGAGGCCTACACGGGGGATGGCGTCTCGATCAACTCGGATTTCCTGAACGGCTTGGAGACCGCGGCCGCCAAGGAAAGGATCATCGCCTGGCTGGAGGACCAAGGGATCGGACGCCGGGCGGTCAAGTACCGGCTCCATGACTGGCTGGTCTCCCGACAGCGCTACTGGGGCTGTCCCATCCCCATGGTGAACTGCGAATCGTGTGGCTTGGTGCCCGTGCCCGAGAAGGATCTGCCGGTCATCCATCCCGATGTGGAGGAATATCGGCCCAAAGGTCAGTCGCCTCTTGCCCTGGCCACCGACTGGGTCGAGGTGAACTGCCCACAGTGCGGAGGCCCCGGGAGGCGGGAGACCGACACCATGGACACTTTTGTCGACTCCTCCTGGTATTTCCTCCGCTACTGCGACGCCCATAACTCAGAGCGGATCTTCGATGAGGAAAAAGTCAGGTACTGGATGGCGGTGGACCAGTACATCGGGGGAGTGGAGCATGCGGTCCTCCATCTGCTCTACGCCCGGTTCATCACCAAGGTCCTCTACGACCTGGGACTCTGTCCGGCCGAGGAGCCTTTCACCCGGTTGTTCACGCAGGGAATGCTGGTGAAGGACGGGGCCAAGATGTCGAAGTCGCGGGGCAACGTGGTGACTCCCGAGCCCTATTACGAGCGATACGGCGCCGATGCGGTCCGCCTCTATGAGCTGTTCATCGGACCACCCACCGACGACGCGGTGTGGATAGACGGGGGAGTGGAGGGAACCGCTCGCTTCCTCGACCGGGTGTGGCGACTGGGAATGGGCGAGGTCGGCTCGGTGACAGACAGGGAGGAGGATCGGCGTGACAAGGCCATATTGGGAGTGGCGCACCGCGCTCTGCGCAAGGTCACATCCGACATCGACCGTTTCCATTTCAACACGGTGGTCTCAACGCTGATGGCGATGATCAACGAGGTGATCGCCTACCTGCGAGGGGATGGGCGAACCGAAACCTTCCGGGAGGTTTACCGTCTGCTGCTTCTGATGCTCGCACCCCTGGCGCCCCATGTCTCCCACGAGCTATGGGAGCGGCTGGGCTATGAGGGAATTCTCGCCACTCGGCTATGGCCGGCCTGGGACGTGGAGTTGGCCCGGGAAGACAAGGTGGTCATGGTGCTCCAGGTAAACGGCAAGGTCCGCGACCGGGTGGAGGTTCCGACCGACATCGACGAGGCGACGGCCGAGCAGTACGCCTTCCGCTCCGAGCGGATCCAGCGCTGGCTGGAGGGAGGACAGGTGACCCGGGTGATAGCCCGTCCACCCCGGGTGGTCAACGTGGTGGTCAGTTAGCGGCGGTCGGAGCTAGTGGGTTGCCGGCTAGGCGGTGGATTTGGGTCTAGCGAATGGCCCCTAATGATGGTTTCACTTGAGACATGATTCGGGAATCGCTCTTTTGCTTCTCCTGCTTCTCCGTCATATTGGGACACACTGGTGAAATGATGTCAAAGCGGGTGAAATGATGCCGAAGCGATCGGGGGCGTTCGCGGAACGATACTGGCTGATCGGCGGAGGGAGCATTCTGGCCGCACTGCTCGTTGCAAGCGTCGCGGTCACGCTGCTGCGGGGGGAAACGGAGTTCGGTCCCAGCTCTGCTGAATACGCGGTACAGCAGTACCTGCGCGCGCTGGAAGAGTCCGATCACGAAGCTGCCCATAGGTGGCTGTCTCCTGAGTTGCAAGAGCGCTGTTCTGTCAAGGAACTGTTTGAGGAGTTGGGAAGCAGATGGGAGCGAACCGACCAGGCCCGAATTACGCTCGTCGGCGTCGAGGCGGTCGATCAGGCCACATTTGTAACCGTCAGGATTTCCACGGTGGCCGGGTATGGCATCCTGGGACCGATGGACGGACATGGCATCCTGGGATCGGCGGAGAGGACGTACACTCATCGGTACGAACTCCGGGCTTTTGACGGAAAGTGGAGAGTTGCCGGGGCTCGCTGGCCGTACATCAAATGTATCGCCGCCGATCCGGAACCGCGGCCGACATCACCTTCCTACAGCAGACTGCGTAACCTCGACTGAAGGGCGGTCCGAATCGCGCTCGGAAAGAAGCTCATGTTCTTGTCGTTCATCATCCCCAGCCTGTTGTTACTGATCGTCATTGGCGGTATTGCGTATGGCATCTACATCTGGAGGAGGGGACGGCCGGGTTCCGAGCCGGATGCTGGCCTGGGCACTCCCAGGCGCGTCTACTTCTACAGTATCTCGATCATCGGACTTGGGATGCTGCTCGGCGGCGTCACTATCGTCCTGATAAGGCTGTTTGATGCACTGAGAGGCGAACCTGTCCTCTCCGACTCGACGACCCTGCTGGCGTCTGGCCTGGCTCTGGTCATCGTCGGCTTGCCGCTCTGGGGCTTCCACTGGCGATTCATCCAGCGAAGCGCGCGTGCTCTGCCCGGAGAGCGGTCCTCCATTCTCAGAAGGCTCTATATATTTGTCGCCCTGGGAGTCGCACTTGGGTTCCTAATTGGCAACGGATATCGGCTTGTGGAGTTTGCGCTGTCCGTCGGACCGGCTCCCAGCTTCATGTGGTCCGCGTTGCTGGTATGGGGCGTGGTCTGGGGATACCACTGGCGCCTCTCCTCATCCGATGGGCCCTACCAGACGACGGAGACTCGCGCCATAAGGCGGTTGTACCTGTATCTGGCGTCGGCGGTAGGAGTGGTCATGTTGGCGATAGGCCTGGGACGGCTCATCTACGTAATCCTGGCGGAAGGCTACTTGACGGCATTCGACATCCAGGTGATCGCCCCTGGTGACTCTGGCCTGTTGGGTGACGAAATGAGATCTTCGGTGGCGCTGGTGGTTGTGGGCGGCATCGTCGCCTGGTCGCACTGGATCAGGTTCGCCGGGGCAGACCGGGAATCCGCGCTGAGGTGGGTGTTCTTGTTCATGGTGTCCATAGGAGGGGCCGTCACTTTCCACACGGGTTATGGCATCGCTCTGTTAGCGGTGTTGTCGTGGCTGATCGGCGCAGCCGTTGAGCCGGTCGGCGCGCATTTCGATGAGATTCCGGCTGCGCTGTCTGCCGTCATGGTCGGCCTGGTGGCCTGGCGGTACTTCAAATGGCAGATCCTCGGGGAGGCGAGCGGCGCCGTGATGGATACGGTTAGAAGGTCATACGACCACCTGCTCTCCGCCTTGGGACTGGCGATAACGGCCGCAGGCTTCGCTTCACTCCTCGACATCGTCTTCAGGCTGCTTGCGGACTACCAGGCAGTGGTCGTGTCTGGAGGAGCGCAGTGGCAGAATAGCATCGCTGTCGCTCTGATGCTGTTGATAGTAGGAATCCCGGTCTGGTGGACGCATTGGCGCAGGCTCCAAGCCGCATCCGCCAGCGACCCCGCGTCGGAACGTACCGCGTTGCCTCGAAAGCTCTACATATTGGTGGTTCTGTGCCTCGGTGTTCTGGCGCTGGCTGGGAGTGCGAGTGCGACCCTCTTCATATTCCTCCGGGACCTGCTGGCCGCTGAACTGGGTTCGCATACCCTGCGTGATGTGAGTGGGGCCCTGGCGGCGCTGCTGACATCGGCCACATTCGTGCCTTACCACTGGATAATCTATCGCGGGGATCGGGTTGAGCTGGACGTGGAATCCGTAGAGTCGCCACCGGTCCGAAAGGATGTGTTTGTGCTGTCGGCAGCGGGCGGCTCGGAGTTCGTCTCCATCGTCGGAGAAGCGCTCGGATACCCGGTTGTCTCCGCCCGATGGGCCGACCCCGATGCATTCGTTCCGACGCTGGACGCCGATCAGATCAACCGACTGGCCGAAGAAGTGTCATCCGCGCCGGGGACCACCGTGATTCTCATCCCGGACGCATCCGGGTTCAGAGTAATCTCCTACGACTAAAAACCATCTCATAACTGGAGTCGGTACCAGCGAGTCTCGAAAGTGTTGGTATACCGCCCACCCCGGGTCGTCAACGTCGTGGTGAAGTAGCGGCGACCCCTCCGGTTCTGGTTGTTCTGCCACGGCTAGTCCGAGGCGGTGCGCCAGAGACGGAGGCCCTCGACCACGAAGAGGACCGGCGCCACGGTGTCGATGATGTACCAGACAGCCCAGAAAGTTCCTTCGCTCGGGGGTTGACCCCAGCGGGCCGCGAACCAATTGGGCAAGAAGGCCAGGGTAAGCAACACGGCGCCGTAGAACAACACGTTTGACATGTGACAGCATCGAGCACTGGTGGAGGAGTCTGCTTCACTCTTTTGCTTCTCCTGGAAGGTGGTGACCACCATCATCACCAGCCCGGCCAGCATGCACCAGCCGAGCACGGTCCAGAAGGCGACGGCGGTGTCATTGGCGCGGTCGGAGGCGCTCGCGTAGATCCTCCACACCGTGAACTGCACGGTCACGCTCACCGCTACCAAGGCCAGATAGATACTGATTGCCCGCTTCAACACCATTGCCAAGTCCTGGGTTCGCTACCGGTTCGGGGCATGCTGTGGGTTATGAGGTCCGGAGCAGACGGCGCGCCTCGGTTATGAAGAGGACCGGCAACACCGTGTCGATGAGGTGCCAGACCGTCCAGGCGGCATCGACGTTGGCATGCTCTGTAAAGGCCTCCCCGAACCAGTTGGGGAAGAAAGCGAGGGCCAGTATTGCGGTGCCGCAGAACATCGCGTCCGCACCGAAAGAACAACAAGCGCCTGAGGCGCTAAACCGACGCGGTGATCGCCAACTCAACCGAGCGCTCCACAACATCGCCATCACCCGCACTCGGGACTGTCCCAAAACCCGGGCCTACATTGCCAAACGCACCAGCCAAGGAAAAACCACCCGCGAAGCACGACGCTGCCTCAAACGGTACATCGCCCGCCACCTCTACCGGCTACTGGAAAACCCCCCACCAAACCCCGAGAACTCGCCCCAACCCCAAAACACCCCTCCAAAAAGCTCAAACAACCCCCAGGCCCGATAAGCGATTTGCAAATCATAGAAGCATCAATTTGCAAAGAATAGGAGCATCGTAGGAGCATCGATGACCCGCTTTGTATAGGCATTCGTTCGGCGGTATCGGGCTGGCGTTAGGACCATGCGAAGGGGCTGTTCCGTCGTATTTGGGGCAGTTCCCAACCCAATAAGAGGTAGTGTGATTATAGGCCAGGGCATAGCAATATATCGCCTGCTTATAAATGCCTTTTCTCAACCCACGGTTACCTTGTCTAAATTTCCACAACCCAGTTTCTGTGCAGAATAAGACTCCGGCTGGCAATGGCTCTTATTCAGCAAAGGTGGTCGGCGGCGCCGGACAAATCGGGGCGGCCTGTTCTATCGGCGCATGAGATATCTCTAACCAAAAAGGGAGTAGATCTGTCGCAGGTTAGGAGCAAATTTATTATGTCTATTCATAGATACATACTGACTCACACTCTGAGATTTGGGATTCTTATCCCAGAAGGAGTGTTTCATGTCGAAAACGAGAAAGCCGTATCTGTCTGAATACCGGGCGGAGATAGTCCGCCTGGTCAGAACCGGTCGGAGTATTGGTCCCACCCCTGCCGATGCCGTAACGAAGCCGCTTTCGCTCGTCTAGCCGGCGTGGCACCCCTCGAAGCCTCCTCGGGACAACACACCCGCCACCGGCTAAACCGACGCGGCGACCGCCAACTCAACCAAGCCATCCACACCATCGCCATCACCCGCACCCGACACTGCCCCAAAACCCGCGCCTACATAGCTAAACGAACCGCCCAAGGAAAAACCACCCGCGAAGCACGACGCTGCCTGAAACGGTACATCGCCCGCCACCTTTACCGGCTACTGGAAAACCCCCCACCAAATCCCGAGAACTCGCTCCAACCCCAAACCACCCCTCCAAAAAGCTCGAACAACCCCCACCCCCAATGAGCGATTTGGAAATCATAGAAGCATCACGACGATAGTTGGCGAGTGGAACGGGCTCCGGTCGGACGGTATTCCCTCCGACCACCACCCACCCACTACGGGCGCCCGCCCCGCACGCGCAACCCCTACCGGGCCAAACAAAGAAAATAACCCCAATCCCTGGCCGCCTCCGATAACCGGGCCTGGCGGGGCGCTGTCAACGATGCCTCGTTTGGCTTTGAGCTAGCCGCTAATCGTCTTCGACGAGTGGCCTAGATTTTTCCGACATCTACTGAAACCGGTGCCCCATTGTGGACTTTCCGGTGGGGATTCGGCCATAGTGAGGTATGGGGAAGACATATTGGGGTTTGGCGGCTGCGATGTTGGTCACGGCGGTGGGGGCAGGGGTGTTCTTCGGGCTGTGGCGGCCTCGTCCGCCGGAGGCGGCGCCTGCGCCTGAGGCCGGCGTGGTTTCGCTTGCTCCGGTGGAGCAGGGCGAGAAGCCGGATGATTGGATGGTGGTGCATGTCTCCGGGAGGGTGTTGCGGCCGGGGTTGGTGAGGGTGGACGCTTCCGCTCGGGTGGGGGATGTGATCGTGGCGGCGGGGGGCGCTCTGCCCGATGCCCGGCTGGGGGAGATCAACCTGGCGGCGCCGGTGGTGGACGGCGCTCAGGTGCTAGTGCCCGGTCCTCGAACGAGATTGGGTGCGGGGGAAAGTTGGAACGGGGGTGTGGCGGGTGCTTCAAATCGGGTGAGCCTCAACCAGGCGACTCCCAAGCAGTTGGAGGAGATTCCAGGAGTGGGGCCGGTACTGGCTCAGAGGATTGTGGACTTCCGGAAGTCCAAGGGGCCGTTTCGGGAGGTCGAGGACTTGTTGGATGTGTCCGGCATCGGTGAGAAGAAGCTCGCCGAGCTTCGGGAATATGTAGTCCTTTCTTGAAAGAGACAAACAAGGAGGGGTTGGGGGAGGAGACAGGGTTGGTGGCTGCCCTGCCGGACTGGGACGAGGTTCGGTTTCTCTTGGTGGCCGGGCTTGTCTGGGCGGGAGCGTTGGCGGGCAGGCACACCTGGGGCCTATGGACGGCGGTCGGCATCGGGACGGCGATGTTCGTCTCGAAGCGGTCGGGGATAGTGCTGCTGATGGCCGCCGGGCTGGTGGCGGGAGCCTGGGCAGGATGGGGATCCGCACATCGGGAAGCGGAGATGCTCTCCGCCCAGGTGATCGAAGGGCAAGTGACGATCCGGGCCGTGGCCCGCACCGATCCCCGGAGTACTTGGGATCGTCCGTGGCTGCTGGCCCGGCCCCTTTCCTACCGGTTGGCCGATGATCAGCCATGGAATGAGTGGCTGGGTCCGGTGGTGATGGTGCACGCCACCGATGCCGGGAAGTTGGCTGCCGGTGAGGTCTTCGAGGCGTCCGGCCATCTGGCTAAAGAGGCGGGACGCTGGGGAAACGCGGTCTATTCCGCCCGGATTTGGGCCGGCGCCCTGGTTCGGGTGTCGCCGGCCCAGGGGTGGCTGGTGGCGACCGGCAACGGGGTGAGGCGAAGGGTGATGGCGAATCTCCGTACCGGCCCGCCGGACGGGCTTGGGTTGGTGGCCGGGTTTCTGGTGGGGGACACCTCGCGGCTCTCCACCACCGATGTGGCCGATCTGCGACGCTCCGGCCTGAGCCACTACGTGGCGGTGTCGGGAGGGAATGTCGCTCTCTTCCTGGGAGCGCTGTGGATTCTGATGTGGCCGGTGGCGGGGCGTCCCGGCATCCGCGCCCTGGTGGGGCTGATTGCCCTGGGGGTGTTCATGGTGGTCACCCGCTGGGAGCCCTCGGTGCTGCGCGCCGGGCTGCTGGCGGCCCTGGTGATGGGCGCTCAGGCGGTGGGTTTCCCGCTCGGCAGTTGGGCGGCGCTCGGGACGACTGTGACGCTGGCGCTCCTGGTCTCAGCCGAACTTGCGCTCAGCTTGGGATTCGCCCTGTCGGTGGCTGCCACCCTGGGAGTGATGGCGGGGATGCGGATGCCGTCGGGACGCCGGCCCCGCTGGATGTGGCAAACCTTGGGAGCGGCACTCTCCGCCCAGGTGGCGGTGGCGCCTCTGCTCCTAGGGTTCTTCGGGTCACTTCCCCTGCTCTCGCCGGTGGCCAACCTGGTCGCCGCGCCCTTGGTGGCGGCCTCCACCGTTCTGGGGGGAATCGGGGCGGTGACCGGTTGGCAGCCGCTGGTCGGCTTGGCTGCCCTGGCCGCCGAGGGGGTGTTGGCCGTGGCTGGTTTTCTCTCGCCCTTTCCCCAACTGGGATGGATGGGAGCGGCCGCGGCCGCCGCTGTGGGGCTCGCGGCCTGGCGATGGTCGGCAGTGCGTTTGCCGATGCTGGTGGCGGGGACGATCATTTTGACGGCCGTGTGGCTGTTCCCCGCACTGGTTCCCTTCGCAGTGACCGGGGGAGCGAGCGCCCCGGCGGTGGTGTTCCTGGATGTCGGCCAGGGAGACTCCATCCTGGTCCTGGGAAGCGAGGTGACAATCCTGATCGACGGAGGTCCCGATCCGGCGACGCTGGTGGAGAAACTGCGGAGATACCGTGTCAGGAAGGTGGATCTGGTGGTGATTTCCCACCCTCACGCAGATCATGTTCGTGGACTGGAGGCGGTGGTGGGGGAGATGCCGGTGGGAGCGGTTTGGGATGCCTCATATCCCCACGAGACTGGCGCCCATCGACTTCTGTTGGAGCGCATTACAGCCGAGGGCATTCCCGTGCACCGACCCCATCCCGGCCAGGGGATAGAGGCGGGGGAGTTGGCAGTTAAGGTGTTGGGGCCCCCGCGCCGATACAAGCACATCAACGACCAGTCGATCGTGCTTATGGTGAACTTGGCCGGCACCACCTTCCTGATGGCGGCCGACATCCAGGAGGTGGCACAGGCCGAGTTGGGTGAGATCCGACCCGACGTTCTCAAGGTTCCCCATCAGGGCGCCGCCACCTCTGATCGGCAGTGGCTGAAGGAGAACGCCGGTCGGCTGGCGGTGATCAGCGTGGGCGCCAACGACTACGGCCACCCCGCCCCGTGGGTGGAGACGTTATTGGCGGAAGCCGGCGCCCGGGTGGTGCGCACCGATCAGCACGGCGATGTGGTGGTGAAGCCGGTCCAGCCAGGCGGTTGATCTGGGATCAAACATCTCCCAACTCGCTCTGAGAAGTTCCGGATCAGGTCGTAGTGAGCAGCGACAGGTTCCTCACCCGACTGAAGTCTCGGCGGTTGCGGGTGGCGAGAATCATCCTGTGTTCCAGGGCGGTTGCGGCGATGAGCGCGTCGGGTAGCCGGAGGCCGGTAGCTCTGCGCAGTTGTCCTGCCTGCTCTGCTATCCGGGTGCTGATTCCTACTTCCCACAATGGAGAAAGCAAGGCGTGCAGCACACTTGTCGAATCATTACCGGCGAATAGCTCCGCACGGGTGATGACGGAATAGTGGAGTCGATTGCCTCTTGGTTTCAGTTCAGTGGCGCCTCGAAGGTGGTCAATGAAAATGTCAGTGTCTACCAAGACATCAGCCACGGTCCCACTCGTCCCTATCCGGCGCGTCTGCATTGGGCAGAGCGCCAAAGGTAGCCGTCAGAGTTTCTTCGGGAGTCGGCGCCTGGTTATCCAGATAGCTGTCTACCGCGCGCCGAACGATTTCCGCCATAGTCACGCCACGCGCCTGCGCCAAAGCGTCGATTCGCCGACGTTGCTCTTCCCGGAAATACACCTGGGTACGAGGTTTAGTCATACAGCACTATTATACAGCATTCATTACGTGTTGTCAAGCTGGGATTGCTAGCGTGGGGCACGTGAGCGAGGTGCTGGCGGTGATCATCCCGGGTCGGGGCGGTCCGGGCGAACGCGAGGAGGGTCTCGACACTGCCCGAAAGCACCTGCGCCGGTCCGGAGTGGAAGCCGATCAGATCATCAGGATGGATGTGCCGTCCTCCCGGGGGGCCGGCGCCCCTCCGCCGGGCATCCCGGACCAACACGGGGCGTTCCGGCACGACTTGCTGGAGATAGTGCCGCTCTTGCAGTCTTCCAGTCTTTTCGGGCTGAAGCAGGGGTTGCTGTTGGTGGACGCCCATAATCTGCTTTCCTCAGAATTCCACGCCTTGGTTGAACTCGTCCCCTCCATCGATCCGTCGGCGGTGGCGGTGGCCATCGTCGCCGAGGGGTCCCTGCCCAGGGCCTTGTCGAACAAGATCAAGGAGATCGGCAAGATCCAGTCGATGCGCCAGCTATGGGAGAATCAGGTCCACGGCTGGCTCGATCGACAGGCCAAGGAGAAAGGTCTGCGGATGGGCTATCAGAGCCGGGCCGCCCTGGTGCAGAGGTTCGGGACCGACCGTTCGGCCCTCCGGAGAGCCATGGAGCAGCTCCAGGGCGAGAATCGTCCCATCACCGCCCAGATGATCATCGAGCGGTTCCGGAACCGTCCCGACCAACCGGTGTTCCGCATTCTCGATGAGATTCTGACCGGAAACACCGAGGCGGCGCTGCGCAGGGTCGGCGATTATTTGGCCAACGCCCGCTCTTCCGACGGCCGCCCTCACATTCTGTTGGGAACGTTGGAGTCGGACATCCGGCTCCGTCTGATGGCGTCACAAGCCCGCGACCGGGAGCACTTCCGGCAGATGGAGGAGGCGGGTGTTTTCTCCCGGATGTTGGAGTCGGCGCCCGGGCCGCTCGACCAGAAGGCCGAGACAAAGCTCCGCTCGGCGGCCCAGAGCCGGGTTCGCTCCAGCCAACGACGACATGACCGGATCTGGCGTCAGAGAAAACCCTTCACCTCGGTGAGCGGACGTCAGCAGGTGCGGTCGGCGGAGCGGGCGCTGGCCTTGGTGGTGCAGGCCGATCGGACCCTCAAGCTGTTTCCGGTCGCTGTCCATCAGCCCGTTCTGGAACGAACGGTGGCCGAGTTGTGCAGTGTCTACCAGGGGTTCGCCCGAGGGCGGAGAAGATAGCGGGGGCCGGGACTATCCCGCGGGGGCGTTGCGAAACAGACGGGACTTGAGCCGGGCCGCCTTGTTGGCGTGGATGATGCCTCTGGAGGAGGCCGCGTCGATCCGCTTTTGGGCAAGGCGCAGCTTGGCGTCCGCTTCGGGATCCCCCGCCTCTGCCGCCGCGCTGGCAGTCTTGATGCGGGTTCTCATCTCCGAGCGGATGCCCTTGTTGGCCACCCGACGGCGCTCGTTCTGTCGGTTGCGCTTCTTTTGTGACTTGATGTTGGCCATAGGGCTTTGCGACTTTCGGGGATGCGTGTGCTGTGGGGTATAGGAGGAAACCGTTTCCTCCCGAATGGCCATTTTAGCGCCGCTGTGTTCCAAAAGCACAATCCCGAATCAGCGATGAGGCCGGTGCCACCGGTATGCAGGTCTGGCCTCCGAAGCGGCCCGCTCGGTACCATCACCCGGCTCTTCTGACTCCCCGCGGGTAAAATGGAGTCTGACCCTTTCGTCTCATCTAGGTTGCGCACAGCTTGGCTTCTCGTTCCCTGATCAGGAACTTCTGCATAATCGCCCACATCGACCACGGTAAGTCCACCCTGGCCGATCGTCTGCTGGAATCCGCCGGAGCGGTTTCCCAACGGGAGATGCGCGATCAGGTGCTCGACACCATGGACCTGGAGAGAGAGCGGGGGATCACCATCAAGGCGCAGGCTGTGCGTCTCGACTACTCGGCAGCCGACGGGCGTTCATATGTGCTCAACCTGATTGACACTCCCGGTCATGTGGATTTTTCCTACGAGGTCTCCCGCTCGTTGGCCGCCTGTGAGGGGGCGGTGCTGTTGGTGGACGCCAACCAGGGGGTGCAGGCGCAGACTGTGGCCAACGCCTATCTGGCTGTGGAAGCCGGGCTCGAGATCATCCCGGTTGTCAACAAGATCGATCTTCCCTCGGCCGAGCCGGAGCGGGCAGCCGAGGAACTGGCCCGGGTGGTAGGCGGGGATCCCGCCGACACCCTCTTCGTCTCGGCGAAGACCGGAGAGGGAGTCGATGAACTCACCGAGCGCATCGTGGAGATCATCCCTGCGCCTTCCGGAGATGAAGAGTTTCCCCTCTCCGCCCTGATCTTCGACTCCTACTACGACCTGTACCGGGGAGTGGTCTGTTACGTGCGGGTGATGGAGGGGCGGATGTCGGCGGGAGAGCGGGTCATGTTCATGTCCACCGGCGAGAAGCGGGACGCCGCCGAGATCGGGGTGCTCACTCCCGCCTCGGCGCCGGTGGAGACGCTGGGCGCCGGAGAAGTGGGATATCTTATCACCGGCGCCAAGGAAATCGACCGGGTGAGAGTGGGCGACACTGTCACCTCCGCCTATCAGCCTGTCTCCCGGCCCCTGCGCGGATACACCGACCCGCGGCCCATGGTGTTCGCCGGGGTTTTCCCCACCGACGGCGATGACCACCCCCGGTTGCGGGAGGCCCTGGAGAAGCTCCAGCTCAACGACGCCTCCCTCCAGATCTCCCCGGAGTTCTCCCAGGCGCTCGGATTCGGGTTCCGATGCGGGTTCCTGGGCCTCTTGCACATGGAAATAGTGCGCGAGCGCCTTGAGAGGGAGTACGACCTGGACCTGGTCACCACGTCTCCCTCGGTGGCCTACCGGGTGACGCTCCCGGGCGGGGAGCCGAACGAGGTGCGCTCCCCGGCGGACTTCCCGGCGGCGGGAAGAGAGATGATGGTGGAGGAGCCCTGGATCAAGGCGCTCATCCTGGTTCCCCCCGAGCATCTGGGAGCGGTGATGGAGATACTCACCTCCCGTCGGGGGGAACTCGGACCGCTCAACTACCTGGGCGCCGAACGGGTGGAGCTCAGTTGCCGGCTTCCCCTGGCGGAGGTGGTCTTCGACTTCTACGATCAACTCAAGTCCAAGACCCGGGGCTTTGCCTCCCTCGACTACGAGCCGGACGGCTACCGGCCCTCGGACCTCGTGAAAGTGGACCTGCTGCTCAACGGGTCGCCGGTGGACGCCTTCTCGGCGGTGATCCACCGCCAACAGGCCTACGCATACGGCCGGGAGATGGTCATCCGGCTCAAAAAACTGATCCCCCGGCAGTTGTTCGATGTCCCCATTCAGGCTGCTATCGGGAGCCGGATCATCTCCCGGGAGACCATCAGGGCCAAGCGCAAGGATGTGCTTGCCAAGTGCTACGGGGGCGATGTCACCCGCAAGAAGAAGCTCTTGGCCCGCCAGAAGGAAGGAAAGCGGCGGATGAAGATGGTGGGGTCGGTGGAGGTGCCGTCGGAGGCGTTTGTTGCGGCGCTCCGGGTGAGGGATTGAAGCCGCCCGCCGAGGCCTTCTCCTCTCCCGACGATCCCCGCCTGGCGGATCGGGCCGGTAACTGGAGATCGGCCTATCTGCATATTCCGTTTTGTGAAAAGGTCTGCCCGTACTGCGATTTCGCGGTGGTGGCCGGAAAAGATCATCTGCTTTCCCGATATGCCGAAGCGCTGATCACTGAGATCGGATCAGCGTCCGACTGGGGACCGTTGGACGCGATCAACTTCGGGGGAGGTACCCCTTCGCGAATGCCGACGGGATGGCTGGAGAAGATTCTGGGAGAGCTTGTCTCCCGCTTCGGTCTCCGGGAGGGAGCGGAAGTGAGCCTC
Source organism: Acidimicrobiia bacterium (assembly GCA_965261135.1). Lineage (GTDB taxonomy): Bacteria > Actinomycetota > Acidimicrobiia > Spongiisociales > ZC4RG35 > Bin76. Next base: position 1,390,981 of record OZ253443.1, on the reverse strand, counting down.
GAAGCCAACCCCGAGGACTGGACGGAGCAAAAGGCCGGGTCACTGGTGGCCGCCGGGTTCAACCGGGTCTCACTCGGCGCCCAGTCCTTCGATTCCGGGGTTCTTTCCTACCTGGGCCGCCGCCACACCCCCGAGGAGATCGTGGCGGCGGTGGCGGCCGCCCGGCGGGCCGGGTTCTTCTCGGTGAATCTCGATCTGATCATGGGTGCTCCCCCCGAAAGCGCCGCTTCCTGGACCGAGACGTTGGGAAGGGCTCTCGCCTGCGAGCCGGATCACCTCTCCACCTACGCCCTGACGGTGGAACCCGGAACCGTTCTGTGGAAGACGGTGCGGTCCGGCGCAGAGGCTCCGGATCCCGACCGGCAGGCCGACTGCTGGGAGGAGGCCGACCGGGTGTGCGCCGGGGCGGGCCTGGTCCGCTATGAGGTCTCCAACGCGGCCCGGCCCGGCCATCCCTGTCGCTACAATCTCTCGGTGTGGGGGCAGGGCCAATACCTGGGGTTCGGAAACGGCGCCCATTCGTTTCGGGACGCACGCCGGTGGGAAAATGTGCGCGGTCTCGACCGGTACCTGGGGGCCGTGGAGGCGGGTGAATCCCCCGGACGGCGGTTCGAGGCCATAGAGGGCTGGGCGGCGGAAACCGAGCGGGTGCTGTTGGGGATCAGAAGACGGGCCGGAGTGACTCCGGGCCGGGTGGGCAGGGCTTTGCTGGATTCGCGGCGGGGCCGAGAACTTCAGCGAGCGGGGGTGATCGGTTTGCGGGGAGGACGGCTCTGTGTGGAGCGCCCGCTTCTCACTGACGAGGTGAGCCGGGCGATCCTCTCGATGCCGCCTCCCAAAGGGGTCCAAATCGCTCTCTGAGGGAAAACCTCGGACAGTTTGGTAATCTGGAGAAAATGTTGGAGGATCGGCGCTCGGAGATACTCCGCTCACTGGTGGAGTGCTACATTCGGACCGGCGCGGCGGTGAGTTCCCGGATGGTGCTCGACCAGAGCAATCTGGAGGTCTCCCCGGCCACTGTCCGAAAGGAACTGGCCCGCCTGGAGGAGGAGGGCTATGTCGCGCAGCCCCACACCTCGGCGGGGAGGGTACCCACCGCGCTTGCCTACCGCTACTACGTGGACCATCACGCGGCTTTCCGGTTGCGGCGGGCGGTTCAAGCCCGTATCTCTTCCTTTTTTTCCGAGGTGGAACTGGAACTGGATCGGCTGCTTCACGCCACCTCCCGGCTCGTCTCGGACATCACCCGACTGCCGGCCGTGGTGGTGGGCCCCCGCTTGGCCGCCGAGCGAATCCGCAGCATCCATCTGGTCTCTCTCCAATTGCGGCTGGCGCTGATGGTGGTGGTCACCGAGTCGGCCCGGGTGCTCCAGGAGCTTTGTCATTTGCCGGCGCCGATGACCGGGAGGGATATCTCCGACATGGAGCGGCTGGTGCGTAGCCACGCGGTGGGCTCGCGGCTGGGACTACCGACCCCGCCCGCCCTTATGGGGCCGGGTGGAGCGAACGATCCGTTCCAAAGCTGTCTTCGGGAAGTGTGGGAGACTCTGGAGCGGGCGGCCCGGCGCGCCTCGGACATTTACGTGATGGGCACGGGGCGGCTGGCCGACCTGTGGGACGATCTCGATGCGGTGGCCCTGGTGCTGGGGGTGCTGGAGCGGGAGACCACCATGTTGGATCTCCTGGCCGCCGATCCGGGCATAACTATCCGCATCGGCAAGGAGATACCCGATCTGGCAGAAGTGGATCTGGCGGTGGTCTCCACCTCGTTCATGGCGGGAAGTGCCCTCGGGCGGATAGGTGTTCTGGGGCCGATGCGTATGAATTACGGCCGGGCTATCTCGGTGGTGGAGAGGGTGAGCGCCGAGTTGGCCGGCCGCATCGGCGGCTGATCCGTTTCGCCAATGGCCAAGGACTATTACCAGATCCTGGGAGTAGACCGCGACGCGGACCCCGACAAGATCAAAAAGGCCTTTCGGCGGCTCGCCCGGGAAACCCATCCCGACGCCAACCCCGGAGACCGGGAGGCTGAAGCCCGTTTCCGGGAAGTGGCGGAAGCCTATGAGGTTCTCTCCGACCCCGATCGCCGTCGTTCCTATGACCGGGGAGAGCAGATCGATGTCTCGGGGCTGTTCTCGGACTTCGACGACCTGCTCCGTTCCGTGTTCGGCGGATCGGGGATTTTCGGAGGGGCAGGGGTTGTCCAGCGTTCCCGGGGCCAGGATGTCATGGTAAGAGTCGGGCTCAGCTTGGAGGAGGCCGCCTTCGGCGCCGAGACCCAAGTGGAATTCGAAGCCGAAGCGGTGTGCTCGACGTGTGGTGGGGACGGGGCGGCGGCCGGAGCGGAAGTGCTGTCCTGTCGCGGTTGCGGGGGAGCGGGGATGGTGCGTTCCACCCGATCGAGCTTCTTTGGATCGATGATGACCACCACGACTTGCCCCAGATGCGGAGGAAGGGGCCAGGAGGTGACGCGGTCCTGCGGACGGTGCCACGGGAGCGGGGTGCATTCCCGGCTTCACTCCCTGACGGTCGAGATCCCGGCGGGGGTATCGGCTGGAAACCGGCTGCGACTGAGGGGCAGGGGAGCATCCGCTCCCCTGGGTGGGGCGCCCGGTGACTTGTATGTTGAAGTAGAGGTCCGCTCCGACAACCGATTCGAAAGGCAGGGGGACCATTTGATCCATCGGATCGCCATCGGTTTTACGGAGGCGGCGCTGGGAGCGGAGGTCAAAATCCCGCTCTTGGAGGGAGGTTTTCACACCATGCGCATCCCGCCCGGCATCCAGCCGGGTTGGGTGAACAGGCTGGCGGGTTATGGAACGCCCCAAATGGGTGGTAGAAGGCGGGGGGATCTGCTGGTCGAGGTGGATGTGGAGGTTCCCAAAACCCTGACGGCCGAGGAGGAGGATCTTCTGCGCAAGCTGGCGGAACTTCGGGGTGAAGCTCCTCTGCCGCGGGGGTTCAGGAGGGGCAGACGCCGGGGATCGTCCAAAACCAGGCCGGAGGGTGGAGGGGGCTGGTAGGATTTCTTCCAAAAGGGCGGGCGCCGATAACTGCACAGACCGCTTCGGTTGGGAGGTTCAGTGAATAGCGAGTGTCTTTTCTGCAAGATCGCAGATGGGTCGATTCCGGCCGGGATAGTGGCCCAAACCGAGAACGCCCTGGCCTTTCGGGACATCAACCCCCAGGCGCCCACGCATGTGCTGGTCATCCCCCGCCAGCATGTCGAATCCCTGAACGAGGTCGATGATCCGGAGATGATGGGGGAGTTGGTGAGATTGTCTCAGGCGGTCGCCGCCCAGGAAGGGTTGGGGAATGGTTGGCGTTGGGTGGCCAACGTGGGGAGTGATGGAGGTCAAACCGTGTTTCATCTGCATTTTCATCTGCTGGGAGGCCGGCGGATGATCTGGCCGCCGGGATGATCCCCGGAGCATCCTGATTGCCTTCCAGAGCTATACATGACCGTTGAAGCCGCTGTCCGGGAAGTGCTGGTGCCCAGCCAGCACCTGCTGCGCGACCTGCTGGGGACCAGCGACTCCTATTTCCGGGAGTTTCAGGAGTCCTTTCCCAAGGTGCATATGGTGGCGAGGGGCGCAAGCATCTCCCTCAAGGGGCCTGCGGAGGAGGTGAAGTTGGCCGAGTCGGCCATCAACGAGCTTCTGCTCCTGGTCCAGGAGGGAACCTCCTTGACGGGGCATGTGGGTCCGGTGGTGCAGATGGTGCGCGAAGAGCTTCCTGATCCGGCCGGTGTGCTGAGCCAGACACTGTCGGTGGGACGTGGCAGGCTGGTGAGGGTCAAGACCCATCGCCAGTTGCTCTATGTCCAGGCCATCCGGGAGAACACGGCCACTTTTGCGGTGGGGCCGGCGGGTACCGGCAAGACCTATCTGGCCATGGCGGCGGCGGTAGAGGCCTTGGTGCAGGGGAGTTGTCGGAGAATCATCCTCACCCGACCGGCGGTGGAGGCGGGAGAGCGGCTCGGTTTCCTTCCCGGCGATCTCTCCGCCAAGGTCGATCCCTATCTGCGTCCACTCTATGACGCCTTGTGGACCATGCTCGGTCCCGATGAGACCTCCCGCCTCATCGAGCGGGGAACCATCGAGATCGCCCCGCTCGCCTATATGAGGGGCCGCACTCTCAACGACGCCTGCGTGATCCTCGACGAGGCCCAGAACACCTGGCCCGAACAGATGAAGATGTTTCTCACCCGGCTGGGTTTCAACTCCAAGATGATCATCACCGGCGATCTCACCCAGACCGATCTGCCCTCCAGCCGTTCGTCGGGGTTAAGTGTGGTCCGTCACATCCTCCGGGGCATTCCCGGAGTGGCGTTCGTGGAGTTGACCAGCCGGGATGTGGTGCGGCATCGGGTGGTTGCCGACATCATCAACGCCTACGAGCGCCATGAGACGGGCGATTTCCGCCGGGATCGGGACGGTTCGAGGGACCCAAACTATGACGGCTTCCGGTAAGGGGCCTCCCGCCGCGCGGGAAAAGACATTGATCCGGTGGTTGGTGCTGCTGTCAACGGTGATGCTCTCCTGGGCGACTTTGACCGTCGGCGCCGCCAGCGGCGAAGTGGAGTTGGCCGAAGCCGACCTGGCCACCCGGTCCTACGTGGCCCAGCGCGGCAGTGAAGTTGTGGACCGGGACGCCACCCAGGCGCTTCGCGATGCGGCGGCCAACCAGATCGAGGGTGTGACCAGCCGCGACGAGAGCATTGAACAGCAGGTGAGCAACGATCTCTCCGACCTGTTTTCGGCAGTCAGGGGCGGAGTTCTCGACGCCGAACCGGAGTGGGTGGAAACGCTGTCCCTGCCGCCCACCAGCACCACCACGACCACCACGACTACCACGCCTCCTCCGACGACCACCACCACCGTTGCCACGACCACCACCCTGCCTCCCACCACCGCTTCCACCGAGCCGGCTTCCTCCAGCGAAGAGACGGATGCGGCCGCAACGCCGTCGGAAGGCGAAGCGGAGCCATCCGTGGATGAAGGGGAGAGCGAGAGTGATATCACCACCACCACCGCTTCTCCGACCACTACCACCACGGCTGCCACAACCCTCACGACCCAGCCTCCACCGGCGAGGGTCACCCTCCGGGGCCGGGTCTTTTTGGATTTCGATTCCGACGGGGAGATCACCGGGTCCGGGGACTATCCGGAGGTGGGGCTGGAGTTGGTCACGGTGCGGGCGCTCGCTCCCACCGGAGAGGGATATGACACCCAAACCGAGGGCAACGGCGATTTCAGCCTGGAGGTGCCCGAGGGGGTGTGGGACGTGATAGTCGACAACACGGATTCCGATCTCCCCTCCGGTTTCACGGTTTTCCTTCCCCGCCGCAGCCAACGGGCCGTCTGTCTGGGGGAGGGCGCCGAATGTGTTGTCAATCCGGTTCCTTTCACACCGCTTACCCGCCCCGCCCTGCTGCAGAACCAAGAGTTGCTCCGATCCTATCCCCAGTTGGACGAGAGTTCGGTCGCCACCCTGGTGGAAGTGGCCGGAGACGATGTGATCCGTCAGGCCTTGAGAGTAGCGCCCGGGCTGGTGGAGATCGAGCAGGCCGCTCTCACCCTGATAGTGGAGTCTTTCGCCGAGGAGATCAAGAGCGAGGAGCTGCTCTCCGCCCAGAGCAGCATCCTATCGGACCCTCCGGTGGTCTTCATCGACGATGTCCGGAATCCGGCCGCCAGCGCGGCCGCATCGGATATCGCGGCCTCGTTCCTGAGGCCCAATTCACTCCTCGACACCGGCGCCACCGCCCGGTTGCGCCAAGATGCCCGCGACGCCCAGGAGGAAGTGACGGTCTCCTATCGCTCCGGGCAGCCCATTGTCAGTGAGGGGGAGCCGCTGACCCGGCTCGCAATCGACATCATCGACCAGACCGGCGCGGCGACCGGGAGACCCGTGCAGGAGGCGGGGGTGTTCGTGGTGCTGGGAGCGGTGGTGGCGGTGCTGGCCCTGTACATTTCCCGCTATCGACCCGACCTTTGGAACCGGGTTCACCTGCTTACGCTGTTCGGGCTGTTGACAGTGCTGGCCGCCGGAGCGGTGCGGGGCGTCAACTTTGTGGGAGAGGTGTTCGGATACGAGGTGGGTATCTATGTGTTGCCGGCGGTGGCTTTCGGCTACTTCGCCGCAGTGCTCTTGGACAACCGGGTGGGAATTCTCATGGCCGTGGCCTTGGCGGTGGTCACCGCGGTGGGAACCCGCGATGCCGGCGCCACCACCTACGCCCTTCTGGCCACCCTGGCGCCGGTGGGTTTCGTCTCGGCCGCTTCCAGCCGCCGGGCGTTCCGCAACTCGGTGGCGGTCTCGGCGGCTGCCCTGGGGGTGATCGCCGCCGCCACCGCCTGGATATTTCACACCAGCCTCACCCAGTCGCCGGTGGGCGTCATGCTGCAGGCCGCGGTGCTGGCTTTCGCTACTTCTTTGATCGCCGCCCTGGTGGCATTGGCGGCCATGGCCTTTTTCGAGAGCGTCTTCGACGTGACCACCACCCTGCGGCTTTTGGATCTCACCGATCGCAATCACGCTGCTCTGCAATTGCTACAGGAGAAGGCCTTTGGCACCTTCAACCACTCTTTGATGGTGGGGACCCTGGCCGGAGCGGCCGCCACCGCGATCGGGGCCAACAATCTTCTGGCCCGGGCGGCCGCCTACTACCACGATCTGGGCAAGACCGAGAATCCCCAGTTCTTCATCGAAAACCAATTCGGTACGGTCAACCCTCATGACCAGATGAATCCCGAGGACTCGGCGGCGGTGATCCGCCGTCATGTAACCGACGGCATGAGGCTGGCCGCCCGTTACCGGATCCCCTCCTCGGTTGCGGCAGGCATCATCACTCATCACGGCACCGCAGTGATGCGCTTTTTCTACGACAAGGCGATGGGGCGCTATGGGGAGGAAAACGTCGAGGTGGACGACTATCGACATGTCGGAGAGAAGCCCCGTTCCAAGGAGATGGCCATTTTGATGCTGGCCGACGGGGTGGAGGGGGCATGCCGAGCTGCTTTCCAGGCGACCTCCGGAAGAGATTCGCCGTCCGAGCCGACCCTGCAAGCCATAGGTGCGGTGATAGACGGGATAATCCGCGAGAAAATGTCCGATTTGCAGCTGAACGAGGCCTCGCTGACTTTCGCCGATATTCAATCCATACGTAATGCTTTCATAGACGCCATGTCGGGCCACTACCATCAGCGCATCCAATACCCCAACTTCCCCTGAATGGAAGAACCTTCATCTAGCAATCCCGAAGAACCTCCTGGTCCGGTCGGCGAGGCTCGCGGATGAACGTGCAGGTTATCGACGAGCAGACCTCCTCGGTGGATCTGGATCTACTGAGCCGCCTGGCGGGAGAGGTCCTGGCCGGGGAGGGGTACGGCCGCGGCTGCCTGGTGGATGTGACGCTGGTCCCCGAAGAGCGAATGGCGGAGATGAACCGTCGTCACCGCGGCAATCGGGGCCCGACCGATGTGCTGGCTCTTCCTCTCCAGTTGATCGAACCGGGAATTGGGATCCCTGCGGATGCCGAAAGCGGCCCTCCGCTGCATTTGGGGGACGTTGTGATCGCTCCCGACTACGTAATCCGTCAAGCGGCCCGGGAGGGAACGGAGTTCTCCGAGGAGATGGGACTGATGGTGGTCCATGGCGTGCTGCACCTATTGGGTTATGGCCATGATTCGGATCGCGAGGCCGAAGTGATGGAAGAGAGGGAACGACGGCATCTGGCCAAAGAGGGGCTGATGCGGCGATGATGCTGGTCTGGACAGGAGCGGCGCTTTTGGTGATCGCCGGTCTGCTGCGCATGGGACTGGGCGCCCTGGAGGGTATGGACCGGACCGCCGCCGCCCAGGCCGCGGCCGAGGGAGCGGCCGGCGCCGAGCGACATCACCGCCTGTTGGGGAGGGATAGGTGGAAGATTTCCGCGGGATGGCGGATGGAAGGAGTAATCACCATTGGGGCGGTGGTTTTCCTGACGGCGGGGCTCTCCGCCGCGGATCTGAGCGGCTGGACCGCGGCGGCTTGGGCGGTGATTATCACCGCCATGACGAGAATTGTCACCGGATGGGTGGGTCGGCGATGGAGGGGGGCGCAGCGGATGAGCGGGCTGGTCGAGACGGCGGCCCTTTTCCACTCCCGGTTGGTGAGGTCGCGGTCGCCGCTCGACTCCGATGATCCCGAGTTCGAGAACCACGAACTGTCGGAGGAAGAAGAGATGATCTCCTCGGTGCTGGAGTTCTCCGAAACCATTGTCCGAGAGGTGATGGTTCCCCGTCCTGACATGGTTACGGTCCAAGTGCACGCCGGGCTGGACGAGTTGGTCGAGATTGTTAAGGAATACGGTTTCTCCCGCTTCCCGGTCCTGGATGGGGGGATTGATCGGGTAGTGGGGCTGGCGCTGGCCAAGGATCTCCTCCCCGCCTTGGCCGACGAGGAGAGCAACGCCACGGTGGCGGAGATCCAGAGGACTCCTCTGTATGTGCCCGAGACCAAGGCGGTCTCCGACCTACTACGAGAGATGCGGCGCCACGGTGACCACATGGCGGTGGTGGTTGACGAGCACGGCGGCACGGCGGGGCTGGTGACCATCGAGGATCTGCTGGAGGAGCTGGTGGGCGAGATTGTGGACGAACACGACGAGGAGGATGAGTGGCTCCGGGTTGAGGAGGGGGGAGTGCTGTTTGTGGACGGCCGGTTCCCGGTGGACGACCTGGGCGACTTGTTGGGCGTCACCCTTCCCCAGGAGGAGTGGGATACGGTGGGGGGCTTGGTGCTGGCACTGGCCGGCCGGGTACCCGCGGTGGGGGAGGTACTGTCCACCGAAGGCGTGGAGTTTTTGGTGAAAGAGGTCCTCGGTCACCGGGTGTCGGAGGTGAGAGTGCGGCGGGGCGGGGGAGGAATGAGAGCAGCGGCGGTCGGCTAGTTCTGCCGACGGGTCGGGATTATGAGATCGGGTTTCGTCTCCGTGGTGGGTCGTCCCAATGTTGGCAAGTCCACTTTGGTGAACGCCCTGGTGGGACATAAGGTCGCCATCACCTCCCAACGGCCCCAAACCACCCGCAACACCATCCGGGGCGTGGTCACCGATCCCGATGGCGACCCTCCCTCCTGGCAGATGGTGCTGGTGGACACCCCCGGTCTGCACAAGCCCCGCAACGAGTTGGGTGACCGCCTCAACCGGCTGGTGTACGGCGCGCTGGCCGACGCCGATGTGATCGCTTTTCTGGTGGATGCCCGCCAACCCATCGGCCCCGGGGACCAGAGAATCGCCGAGCGGCTGGCGAAGGACCGCTCGAAAGTGGTGGCGCTGGTCAACAAGACGGACGGCTATTCCAAGGAGAAGATCGCCATGCGTCTTCTGGAGGCGGCGGAGTGGGATTTCGCCGCCTATGTGCCGATCAGCGCCCTCCGAGAGGAAAATCTGGAGGCGGTTGTTACCGAGATCTCCGTCCGCCTGCCTGAGGGTCCCATGTATTTTCCGTCCGACGCGGTCAGCGACCAGCCCGATTCGTTTTTCGCGGCCGAGGTCATCCGGGAGAAGTTCCTGGCCGGGCTACGCCAAGAGCTTCCCCATTCCCTGTTGGTGGCGATGGAGGATTTTTCGGTCCGTCCCGACGGACTGGTGACCGTGGCGGCCAAGCTGGTGGTGGAGAGCGGTTCGCAGAGGGGAATCGTGATCGGCAAAGGCGGCGCCCGGTTGAAGGAGGCGGGGAGCGCCGCCCGTCGGGAGCTGGAAGCCTTTTTCGGGGCGAAGGTTTTCTTGGATCTGCGGGTGGTAGTGGAGAAGAAATGGCAGCGCCGCCCGGTGCTCCTGGACCGGTTCGGCTTCTGACCCGGGCCGGAGGGCCGATCGGGGGATGAATTGATGCTCCTGCTACGGGTCAATCTCCGTACCTGACGATCTCCCCCTCTTCCAGCCACTGTCACCGCACCGCTGGCAGGTCCGAGGCCCGGAGCCCGACCGCCGGCCTTCGTTTGATAATCTTTTGCGCATTATGAAAAAGATCATGGCTGCCAACCGGGGTGAGATAGCCATCCGGATCATGCGGGCCGGCACAGAACTCGGCCTGCGTACCGCCACCATCTACTCGAACGAGGATCGCTTCAGTCTGCATCGGTTCAAGGCGGACGAGGCATACGAGGTCGGTAGCGACAAGGGGCCGGTAGCGGCCTACCTTGATATCGACGGCATCATCGCCCTGGCCAAGGACCGGGAGGTGGATGCCATCCACCCCGGCTACGGGTTCCTGTCGGAGAACAGCCGGTTCTCTCGAGCGTGTGCGGAGGCCGGTATAACCTTCGTCGGCCCACCACCCGAACTGCTCGAGGCGCTCGGCGACAAGACCGCCGCCCGGCGGCTGGCCCGCCAGGCTCGGGTCCCCACCGTTCCCGGTACTGATCTTGCGCCGGAAGACCCCTGCCAGATCCTCCTCAGCGCCGAGTCGGTGGGTTATCCATTGATCGTCAAGGCGTCCTTCGGCGGGGGCGGCCGCGGCATGCGGGTGGTCAACAGTCCCGATGAGTTGTTGGGCAGGCTGGAGGAGGCGCGGGGGGAGGCTCAGCGCACCTTCGGAGACGGCTCCGTCTTCATGGAGCGCTACGTCGCCCGAGCGCGCCATATCGAGGTACAGATTCTGGCCGATTCGCACGGTTCAGTGGTACATCTCTGGGAGCGCGATTGCTCGGTACAGCGGCGTCACCAGAAGGTGGTCGAGTTGGCGCCGGCGCCCAACCTCTCGGACGACCTGCGGGACCAGATTTGTGCGGCGGCGATCCGGGTCGCTCGGACCACGGGTTATGTCAATGCCGGCACCGTGGAATTCCTGGTCGATGCCGAAACGGGGGAGTGGTTCTTCATCGAGGTAAACCCCCGGATCCAGGTGGAGCACACCGTCACGGAAATGGTGACCGGCATCGACCTGGTCCGTTCCCAGATTCTCGTGGCGCAGGGATGCCGACTCCACGAGGCGCCGCTCTCGATTCCTCCTCAGAGCGAGATTCCGAGAAGGGGAACCGCCATGCAGTGCCGGATAACCACCGAGGATCCCGCAAACGAATTCTCTCCGGACTATGGCCGCCTCCAGACCTACCGGAGCCCCGGGGGGATGGGAATCCGCCTCGACGGGACCGCCTATGCTGGAGCGGTTCTCAGCCCGTTCTATGACTCTCTCCTGGTGAAACTGACCGCCTGGGATCAGAACCTTTCCGACGCCTGCACCCGGGCCGACCGGGCTCTACAGGAGTTCCGGATCCGGGGGGTCGAGACCAACATCCAGTTCCTGCGCAATGTGATCAACCACCCGGATTTCCAGAACGGAGTGGTGACCACCGACTTCCTGGACCAAAAGCCCGAACTCTTCGAGATACAGTCGCCTCGTGATCGCGCCAACCGGCTGCTCAGATACATCGGCGACACCATCCTCAACGGGAATCCCACTGTGGCGGGAAAAGAACACCCGAAGAACCTGAATACTCCCCCGATGGTCCCGGTTGACATGAGCGGGGAGCCGCCACCCGGCACCCGCGATCTGTTGCTGGAAATCGGACCGGAAGAGTTCGCCGAGTGGGTGTGGGAGCAGAAACGGCTGCTGGTAACCGACACTACGTTCCGTGACGCCCACCAGTCACTGCTGGCAACCCGGGTTCGCACCTACGATCTGATGGGGACGGCGGGGGCCGTGGCGAGGCGCCTGCCGAACCTGTTCAGCCTGGAGATGTGGGGCGGTGCCACGTTCGACGCTGCCCTCCGTTTCCTGTATGAGGATCCGTGGGAGCGCCTGCGCCTCCTGCGCGAAGCTATCCCCAACATTTGTTTCCAGATGCTGCTCCGGGCTTCCAACGCGGTGGGATACACCAGCTACCCCGACAACGTGGTGCGAGAGTTCGTCATCGAGTCCGCCCGCCAGGGCATCGACGTCTTCCGGGTCTTCGATTCGCTGAACGATGTGCGCAACATGGAGGTGGCCATCGAGGCCGTACGGGGCACACATGCCATATGCGAGGTTGCCATCTGCTACACCGGCGACATCCTCGATCCGGGGCGTCCCAAGTACAGCCTCCACTACTACGTGAATCTGGCCCGACGGCTCAAGGCCATGGGTGCTCACATTCTCTGCATCAAGGACATGGCGGGGCTGTGCCGTCCCTACGCCGCTGATCAGTTGGTGAGGGTGCTGCGGGAGGAATTGGGTATGCCGATCCACTTCCACACCCATGATGCGAGTGGTGTGCAGGCGGCGACCCTGATGAAGGGCAGCGAGGCCGGGATCGATATCATCGACGCCGCCGTGGCCGCGGTATCGGGCTCCACCAGCCAACCCAACCTCAACACGATTGTTGGTTCGCTGAAAGGCACCGAGCGTGACACCGAGCTCGACTCGGAGGCGCTGGGCGACTGCTCGCTGTATTGGGAGACGGTCCGCACCTACTACCAGCCTTTCGACAACTCGCCCAGGTCCGGAAGCGCCCGGCTCTACGACCACGAGATCCCCGGTGGGCAGTTCACAAACCTGCAACAGCAGGCCGCGGCCCTGGGCCTCGGCCAGCGCTGGCGGGAGGTCGAGGAGATGTACGCCGATGTCAACCAGTTGCTGGGCGATATCGTGAAGGTCACCCCATCGAGCAAGGCGGTGGGCGATCTGGCCCTGTTCCTGCTCTCCAAGGGGATGACGTGCGACGAGGTTGGCCGGCTCCCTCCCGACCACAACATCGGGTTCCCCGAATCGGTGGTGGACATGATGCGGGGGTCACTGGGTGAGCCCCCCGGTGGGTGGCCGGAGGACATCCGGCGGATACTGCTGTGTCGAAACGAGCCAATCGAGGGACGGGCGGGCGCCAAGCTCCCGAGCGCCGACATCGAGGCCGCGGTGGGGACCGCCTCGGCGTTGCTCGGGCGGGAAGCGGAGTGGGCCGACGGCCTCAGCTACCTGCTTTATCCCATAGAGTTCGCTAATTTTTCCGAGACCCGCCACAAGTTCGCCGATGTCGGACTGCTTCCAACCCCGGTCTTCTTCTACGGGTTGGAGGAGGGCGAGGAGTGCGTGTTCGACATCGAGCCGGGGAAGCGGCTGTTCGTGAAGTTCCATACCGTGGGCGAACCGCAATCCGATGGAACCCGAACGATCTTCTTCGACCTCAACGGAGCGCCCCGCCAGGTACGGGTTCGCGACCTGTCCCTCCAAATGGATAAACCGGCCGCCCGCAAGGCTGATGGCGCCAACCCACGCCATGTCGGCGCCCCGACCCCGGGGGTGGTGACGGGACTGTTCGTAACCGTCGGTGACGAGGTGACCTCCAACAGCAAGTTGCTGACTCTCGAGGCGATGAAGATGCAGAGCACCATCTACGCCCCGGACTCGGGCCGGATCAAGGAGTTGTTGGTGCAAGCGGGAAGCCAGGTCGAGGCCAAGGACCTGCTGGTGGTTCTCGAGGCGTGATCAGGTTTCAGGTCTGCCAGTTGATCTGCCCCGGGCGTTTCACCCGCACCAGGCCAGGTTGATCGCCCGCGGCATCGGAGGGAGCGGGTTGCCCTCCCGGGGAGAATCGGTCGGGAGACTGGCAAAGGGATGTAACCTGCTGAGGGCTGAGATTCCTGACGGTTAGGTGATGAAACAAAAAATGGCGGACAAAATCCGGAAAAACGACCAGGGGCTGGTGACGCCCGACCATCCGATCATCCCGTTCATAGAGGGTGACGGGATAGGCCCCGACGTTTGGGGAGCTACCCGACGGGTGGTCGACGCCGCGGTGGAGAAGGCTTATGGTGGTGACCGCCGCATCGCTTGGATGGAGGTGCTGGCCGGTGAGAAGGCGTTCGAGCGAACCGGCTCCTGGCTTCCGAATGAGACTCTCGACATCATCCGGGAGTATCTCGTGGGGATCAAGGGCCCACTCACCACTCCGGTGGGGGGAGGGATCCGCAGCCTCAATGTAGCCCTGCGTCAGACGCTCGATCTCTACGCCTGCATTCGGCCGGTGCGATGGTTGAAAGGGGTGCCTTCTCCGTTGCTCCACCCCGAGTTGGTGGACATGGTCATCTTCCGGGAGAACACCGAGGACGTGTACTCGGGAATGGAGTTGGAGCATGGGAGTGCAGAAGCCACCAGGCTGATCGATTATCTGAAGGCCGAGTTTGGATGGAAGATTCGTTCAGATTCGGGAATCGGAATCAAGCCGGTCTCGGTCACGGCCACCAAGCGCCTGGTGAGAGCCGCGGTCCGTTACGCTCTCGAGGGGGGTCGCCGCTCGGTCACCCTGGTTCACAAGGGCAACATCATGAAGTACACCGAGGGGGCCTTCCGTGACTGGGGATACGAAGTGGTGCGAGATGAATTCTCGGACCGGGCGGTGAGTTGGGCAGACTCGGGAGGAGATCCCGGCGACCGGCTTCTGGTCAAGGATGTGATCGCCGACTCCTTCCTGCAGCAGATCATTCTCCGACCCGCCGAATACGACGTGATCGCTACTCTCAATCTGAACGGCGACTACGTCTCCGATGCGCTCGCCGCCCAAGTGGGGGGGATCGGGATCGCTCCCGGAGGCAACATCAACTTCGTGACCGGGCACGCGGTCTTCGAGGCCACCCACGGAACCGCTCCCCGTTACACCGGGATGGATAAGGTCAATCCGGGTTCGTTGATCCTGTCGGGGGAGATGATGTTCCGCTATATGGGGTGGGAGGAAGCGGCCAAACTGGTTGTCTCCGGCATGGAGCGAACCATCTCCGAGGGAATCGTAACCTACGACCTGGCCCGGCTGAGAGAGGGCGCTACCGAGGTGGGGACTTCGGCTTTCGCCTCGGCGGTGATAGAGAGAATGTAACCTGGGGATACGGCTCGTTATGCGGGACGCCGGACGCCAAGGCAGGGTATTCTTGGATAAATTCCCATATATAGCAGACAATGACCGTCGCCACACTTGAAATTTCTCGGAAGCCTACGGTGTTTCCTCCCGAGGAGCGGGCTGCGCTTGAGCCGCTGATCCAGGAGATCGAGCAACTCAAGTCCGAACGCAACGCGGTGATCACCGCCCACAACTACATGACCCCCGATATCTACTACGGGGTGGCCGATATGGTGGGAGACTCCCTGGCCCTGGCGCAGATGGCGGCGGGGAGCGATGCCGAGGTGATCCTGGTGGCAGGGGTTCACTTCATGGCGGAGACATCCAAGATCATCAACCCCGACGCCACGGTGCTCATCCCCGACCTGCGGGCGGGGTGTTCTCTGGCCGAGGGCATCACCGGCGCTGATGTGCGCCGCCTCAAGAGCCTCCACCCGGGGACGCCGGTGGTTACTTACGTGAACACCTCGGCGGAGGTAAAGGCCGAGTCCGACATCTGCTGCACCTCGGGGAACGCGGTGAAGGTGGTCGAGTCGCTGGGATCCGAGCGGGTGATTTTCCTTCCCGACGGATTTTTGGGTCGATATGTGGCTTCCCAGACCGATGTGGAGATCATCTTATGGGAGGGACGCTGCATGGTCCATGACCAGTTCAGCGGAAGGGAACTGGCGGCCCTGCGGGAACAGCTCCCCGGGATACCGGTGATCGCCCACCCTGAGTGCGCACCTGATGTTCTGGACCAGGCTGATTTCGTGGGATCCACCCACGGGATAATCAACTGGGTGCGCGAGCGGCGCCCCTCCCAGGTGATGATGCTCACCGAATGCTCCATGGCAGACAATGTCGCCTACGAACTGGACGATGTGGAGATCGTGCGCCCCTGCAATCTGTGTCCCCACATGAAGAGGATCACCCTGGACAACATCAGAGCCTCCCTTATGACCATGAAGCATGAGGTGTTGTTGGATCCCGATATCGCGGCCCGGGCCCGGCTGGCGGTGGAGCGGATGCTCCAGGTGGGGCGCAGCTGACCTGCCCGGGAGTCCCCCATCACCTCCTGGAGCAGGCCTTTTCCGAAGATCTGGGGACGGCGGGAGATTTAACCACCACCGCCCTGGTGGATGAACAGCGCAGGGCGCGGGGGGTAGTGGTCTTCAAATCGGCGGGACGGGTGGCCGGCCTGGCGCTGGCGGAGGCCGCCTTCCGCTTTCTGGACCGCCGGGTGGTGTTTGAACCGGTGACGACAGACGGCGCCGACCTGAGCGAAGGGTCGGAAGCGGCCGTGGTGAGCGGGCCGGCCCGGAGCATCCTGTCTTCAGAGCGGGTGGCGCTGAACCTCTTGGGTCGTATGTCGGGGATCGCCACCGCCACCCGGGAGTTGGTGGCAGCCGTTGGGGGGACCGGCGCCCGCATCAGCGATACCCGCAAGACCGCTCCGGGCATGCGGGCATGGGAGAAGGAGGCCGTGCGGCTCGGTGGGGGAGTCAACCATCGGATGGGCCTCTGGGACGCGGTGCTGATCAAGGACAACCACCTGGCTCTGGTCGGAAGCCCCGCCGGGGCGGTGCGAAAAGCCCGGGACGAGACCGGGGGAGAGGTCCCGGTGGTTGTCGAGGTTTCCGACCTGAGCGACCTCGAAGAGGTGCTGTCAGCCCGCCCCGATGTGATCCTCTTGGACAACATGGGTCTCGAACAGATGGCCGAAGCGGTTCGGAGGGTGGGTGACAGGGTGACGGTGGAGGCCAGCGGGGGAGTCTCCCCCGCCAATGTCCGGCAGGTGGCGGAGACCGGTGTGGACATCATTTCGACAGGTTGGATGACCCACTCGGCCCCGGTGGTGGATGTCAGCCTACGTTTGTCCGGTGTCTGAGGCCGTCGCTTTCTCCGCCCCCGAGTCCGGTGGGCGGTGTTTGCGGGTGGTGATCCCCGCTCACGACGAGGAGCGGGTGGTGGGAGCGCTGGTCTCCGACCTGCTGGGACAGGACTACCCGTCCGGGGCCTACACGGTGTGGGTGTTGGCCGACCGCTGCGGTGACGACACGGCCGGGGTGGCGGCCCGAGCGGGGGCGGAGGTGGTGGAACGCCGCTTCGGCCCGGACGGGAAGGGCGAGTTGTTGAAGTGGCACCTCGCCGATCACCCCTTGGCCGAAGACGAGGCGCTGGTGGTGCTGGACGCCGACAACCGGGTGGAGGATGATCTCCTCTCCCGCTTGGCCGGAGCGTTGGCGGAGGGTGCGGAGGCTGTTCAGGCCTCGGTGCTACCCGCCAACCTCGACGCCTCCCCGATCGCGGCCGCGGCAGGGTTGGGCGACTGGATGACGAGAGAAATGGTCTATGCCCGCCGCCCGGGTCGGGGCCGGCCGGTGGAGTTGGGGGGGACCGGGTTCTGCGTCACCTCGGCGGCGTTGGCGGAGGTCGGAGGGTGGAGCGGGTTGTTCACCGAGGATCTTGACCTGACGGTCAGGCTTTGGCTGGCGGGTCATCGGGTCAGATACCTTCCCGGGGCTCGGGTGTGGGACGAAAAGCCCACCGGCCTCCAGGCTGCATTGGGCCAGCGGAGAAGGTGGGCCCAGGGCAGGACCGGAGTACGCAAGACCCGGGGCGGGGCGCTGTGGAGAGAGGCCTTGGCGCGGCGCTCCCTCCCGATGATGCTCCTGGCCCTCCGTCTGACGGCGCCGGGGCGCTCGTTTCGGATGCTGGTGACGCTGGCGCTAGGGGTCCTGGCCGCCCTCTGGGGATGGGGGTTTCCGCTCTCCTGGCCGGTATGGGCGGCGATCGCTCTGTGGTTGGGCGGACGTCCACTGTTGGCGCTATGGCGGGTGAGGGAGGTGCGGCCCCATCTCCGCTGGTATCCGCTCACCCTGATTTGGGGTTTTGTGTGGCTGTGGGTTCGCCTCACTCCCCGCCGCCGGGACTGGTATCACACCCCACATAAGGGAAAGGCCTCGGGGGCAGACTCCGCTTCTATATGAGTTTGCCTGGTGGATAAGGGATGTATATACTTGCCCTTCGTGGTCCTAGTACCTCAACCCGTCTCCTAGGGATCTCCGCCTGACCCAGTTCCGGAGTGTCCTCCGGGTGCGGTCAAAACCAAGAAATAGGTGACTCGATCTTTCCGCGCGCCGGGGAGTCGTTTTCGCCGGTGAAGGAAGTTATGCCGACTATCCAGCAGTTGGTGCGCCGCGGGCGCAAACCTAAGAAGAAGAAGGCTAAGACCGCCGGTCTGGCCGGAGCGCCCCAGCGCCGGGGAGTGTGCACCCGCGTGTACACCGTCACCCCCAAGAAGCCCAATTCCGCGCTGCGCAAGGTGTGCCGGGTGAGGTTGTCCTCGGGCATCGAGGTGACCGCCTACATCCCCGGAGAGGGACACAACCTCCAAGAGCACTCCATCGTGCTGGTGAGGGGCGGTCGGGTCCGTGACCTGCCAGGTGTGCGGTACAAGGTGATCAGGGGCACGCTGGACGCCGCCGGGGTCCCCGAGCGCCGCCAGGCCCGCTCCCGCTACGGGGCGAGAAGGCCAGGGTTATGAGAAGGTCAGCCGCCACCAAGCGGAAGATCGACCCCGATCCGGTATTTCGCAACGTTCTGGTCAGCCGGGTCATCAACAAGGTGTTGTGGAAGGGGAAGAAGGATCTTTCCCGGAGGATCGTATACACCGCCTTGGAACGGGTGGAGCAGCGCACCCGCCAGGATCCGGTGAGCGTGCTGAGGAGGGCGATCGAGAATCTCAAGCCCGAGATGGAGGTGCGTTCCCGGCGGGTCGGGGGCTCCTCCTACCAGGTGCCCATGGACGTCCGCCCCGACCGAGCGCGCTGTCTGGCCATCCGTTGGCTGGTGGGGTATGCCCGCCAGCGGCGGGAGCCCACCATGGCGATGCGGCTGGCCGGGGAGATACTCGACGCGGCCAACAACAGCGGGGCCGCTTTCAAGAGACGCGAAGACATACACAAGATGGCGGAGTCCAACAAGGCCTTCGCCCACTACCGCTGGTAAGAGGTGTTGCTGTGGCCGCTGACCGGAATAACCGCCTGCTGCGCATGCGCCAAGTGCCCCTGAGCCGGACACGCAACATCGGGATCATGGCGCACATCGACGCGGGGAAGACCACCCTCACCGAGCGGATTCTCTACTACACCGGTCGCAACTACAAGATCGGCGAAGTTCATGAGGGCGCCGCCACCATGGACTGGATGGCCCAGGAGCAGGAGCGGGGAATCACCATCACCTCGGCGGCCACCACCTGCATCTGGCATGATCACAGCATCAACATCATCGACACTCCCGGACATGTGGATTTCACCGTCGAGGTGGAAAGAAGCCTGCGGGTTTTGGACGGGGCGGTGGCGGTGTTCGACGGGGTGGCGGGAGTGGAGCCCCAGTCGGAGACGGTTTGGCGTCAGGCCGACCGTTACGAAGTCCCGCGCATCTGCTTCATCAACAAGCTCGACCGGGTGGGCGCCGACTTCTACGCGGATGTGGAGTCGATCCGCACCCGCCTTCATGCGACGCCGCTGGTTCTCCAGCTTCCAGTGGGTGAGGAGAGCGATTTCCGGGGTGTGCTGGATCTGGTGGAGATGCAGGTCCACCAATGGCGGGGAGACGACGGCAAGCATTGGGACACCGGGGAGATACCCGAGCCGATGCTGGATCTCGCCTACCGCTATCGGGCCCAACTCCTCGAGCAGGTGGCCGAGGTGGACGAAAAGCTGTTGGTCAAATTCCTGGAGGATCTGTACATCACGCCCGATGAGATCCGCGCGGCTGTTCGGGTCGGCGTTCTCAATCACCTGTTTGTGCCGGTGCTGTGCGGGGCGGCCTTCAAGAACAAGGGAGTCCAGCCCCTCCTGGACGCGATTATTCACTATCTGCCCAGCCCCCTGGACCTTCCGCCGGTGAAAGGATTCCTTCCCAAGAATCCCCACCAAACCCTGGAGCGCAAAGCGACCGATAACGAGCCGTTCTCGGCTTTGGCCTTCAAGATCATGAGCGATCCCCATGTGGGGAAACTCACCTACTTCCGGGTCTATTCGGGCTCCGTTTCCAAGGGCAACACGGTGCTCAACACCTCCAACAACAAAAAGGAACGGCTGGGCCGACTGCTGCGCATGCATGCCAATCACCGCGAGGACCTGGAGAATGTCTACACGGGCGACATCGTTGCTGCGGTTGGATTGCGAACCACCACTACCGGCGACACTCTTTCCGCCGTCCATGCTCCAATCAGTCTGGAGGCCATGGCCTTCCCCGCCCCGGTGATCTGGGTGGCGATCGAGCCTCGCACCCGGGTGGATCAGGACAAGCTGTCCGAATCCCTCCAGAAGCTCTCCGAGGAGGATCCCACCTTTCTGGTGCGCAGTGACGCCGAAACCGGTCAGACCATCATTGCCGGGATGGGCGAACTCCATCTGGAGGTGCTGGTGGACCGCCTGGTGCGGGAATTCAGGGTCGCCGCCAACATCGGAAGGCCCCAGGTCGCCTATCGGGAAACCATCGTCTCGGGGGTGAAGAAAATCGAGGGCCGTTACATCCGGCAGAGCGGCGGGCGCGGCCAGTACGGCCATGTGGTGATCGATATCGAACCCACCGGCCCGGGCGGCGGCTATGAGTTTGTCAACAAGATCACCGGGGGCCGGGTGCCCCGCGAGTACATACCGGCGGTGGACGCCGGCATAGAGGAAGCTCTGGATGGCGGGATTCTGGCTGGCTATCCGGTGGTGGACGTGCGCGTGAGCCTGGTCGATGGTTCACATCACGAAGTAGATTCTTCCGAAATGGCCTTTCGGATAGCCGGGTCCATGGCGATTCGCGCCGCTGCTCAGCGGGCGGGGATGAAGCTGTTGGAGCCGGTGATGGAAGTGGAAGTGGTCGCTCCCGAGGAGTACATGGGAGAAGTGATCGCCGACATTTCCGCGCGCCGGGGCCGGATTGAAGAAACCGGTCAGCGGGGAGCGGCCCGGGTAATCACCGCCGCCGTTCCGCTGGGCGAAATGTTCGGCTTCGCCACTGATATCCGTTCGCGGACCCAGGGGCGGGCAACGTACACGATGCAATTTAAGGCTTACCAAGATGTTCCCGAATCTATTTGTGAAGAGCTGCTTCACATGAGAACAGGTAAGTAGATAGGAAAGGGGGTGTTTGGTTGTGGGTAAGGTGAGGTTTTTGCGGGTGAAGCCGCATGTGAATGTGGGGACGATGGGTCATATTGATCATGGGAAGACGACTTTGACTGCTGCGATTACTCGGGTGTTGTCTGAGCGGGTTGGTGGGTTGAATGTGTTTACGGGGTTTGATGATATTGATCGGGCGCCTGAGGAGCGTGAGCGGGGGATTACGATTCAGATTGCGCATGTGGAGTATGAGACGGTGTTGCGTCATTATGCGCATGTGGATATGCCGGGGCATGCTGATTATATTAAGAATATGATTACGGGGGCGGCTCAGGTGGATGGGGCGGTGTTGGTGGTGTCGGCTGTGGATGGTCCGATGCCGCAGACGCGTGAGCATGTGTTGTTGGCGCGGCAGGTGGGTGTGCCGCGGGTGGTGGTGTTTTTGAATAAGTGTGATGTGGTGGATGATGTGGAGTTGTTGGATTTGGTGGAGTTGGAGGTGAGGGATTTGTTGACGGAGTATGAGTTTCCGGGTGATGATGTGCCGGTGGTGAGGGGTTCGGCGTTGTTGGCGTTGGAGGGTGATGGTGTGGCTGGTGATGGGGTGATGGAGTTGTTGGATGCGGTGGATTCGTATGTGGATGTGCCGGTTCGGGATGTTGAGCGTCCGTTTTTGATGCCGATTGAGGATGTGTTTTCTATTACTGGTCGGGGTACGGTGGTGACTGGGCGTGTGGAGCAGGGGGTGTTGCGGGTTGGTGAGGCGGTTGAGGTGGTGGGGTTGCGTGATACGCGTGGTTCGGTGGCGACTGGTGTGGAGATGTTTAGGAAGTTGTTGGATGAGGGTAGGGCTGGTGATAATGTGGGGGTGTTGTTGCGGGGGGTGGGGAAGTCGGAGGTGGAGCGTGGTCAGGTGTTGGCTGCGCCGGGGTCGATTTTGCCGCATGTGGGGTTTGAGGCGCAGGTGTATGTGTTGACGAAGGAGGAGGGGGGGAGGCATAATCCGTTTTTTTCGGGTTATCGTCCTCAGTTTTATTTTCGGACGACTGATGTGACGGGTTCGGTGTTGTTGCCTTCTGGGGTGCAGATGGTGATGCCTGGTGATAATGTGGAGTTGTCTGTGGAGTTGATTGCTCCGATTGCGATGTCGGTGGGGTTGGATTTCGCGATTCGTGAGGGTGGTCGTACGGTGGGTGCTGGTCGAGTCACCAAAATCACCAACTAACACAGACGAACAGAGATGCTTTAAGTAAGACTCATGCAACAAAGAGACCACAAAACAAGAAGAAACAAAAAAAGAAAATCCAATTCAGAGGAACAGTAGAAGAGGTCCATGGACGAATCCCATAAGATCCGCATAAAGCTCAAGGCTTATGACCACCAGAGTGTGGATGAGTCGGCGCGCAAAATCGCCGCTACGGTTACCCGTACCCAGGCCAAAATCAAGGGACCGATTCCTCTGCCCACCGAGATTCATCGTTACTGCGTTATTCGCGGACCGCACGTTGACAAAGACTCCCGGGAGCACTTCGAGATGCGTATCCATAAACGGCTGATCGATATTCTCGATCCGACCGCCAAAACAGTGGATTCACTAATGCGTCTCGACCTCCCCGCCGGAGTGGAAGTAGAGATCAAGCTGTGAACACGATTCTGGGCACAAAGCTCGGTATGAGCCAGATTTTCGACGAATCCGCCCAGGCTTTGCCGGTCACGGTCATCAAGGCCGGACCTTGTCGAGTGGTGCAGGTCAAGACCGCGGAAAAAGACGGGTACGAAGCCGTGCAACTGGCGTTGGAGGTGGCCCGCCTTCCCAAAGTGGGAAAGGCCCTGGCGGGACATTTCGCCAAGGCGGGGGTGGATCCCTCCCCTCACCTGGTGGAGATGTTGGTGGACGATTCCGGACAGTTCGAGCCGGGATCGACAGTCGCTGTGGACGCAGTCTTCGAACCCGGTGTCCGGGCCGACGTCACCGGCATCTCCAAGGGCAAGGGCTTTCAGGGAGTGATGAAACGACACAACTTCTCCGGACAGTGCGCCAGTCACGGGAACCACAAAAAGCACCGCGCGGGCGGAGCGATCGGCGCGTGCGCAACCCCCTCGCGGGTTTTCCGGGGCAAGGCCATGCCCGGTCGCATGGGAGCGCAACGTACCACCGTCCTCAACCTCGAGGTGGTGAAGGTGCTTTCCGAAGAAGGCCTCCTGCTTTTGCGGGGAGCGGTGCCCGGTCCCAAGGGAGGTCTGGTACTGGTGAGAAAGGCGGTCAAGGCCAGTGGCTGAGCTAAGCGCTCCTCTATATGACCGGGACGGAGTTCTCCAGGGAGAGACTGCTCTCGACCCCTCGGTATTCGGAATCACCCCCAACCTGGTGGTGCTTCATCAGGTGGTCACCGCCCAGATGGCGGGCCGGCGTTCGGGTAGCGCCTCCACCAAGACCCGGGCCGAAGTGAGGGGAGGAGGACGCAAGCCTTGGCGTCAGAAGGGAACCGGAAGGGCCCGGCATGGCTCGATCCGTTCACCCATGTGGCGGGGGGGAGGTGTGGCGCACGGTCCCAAGCCGCGTAGTTATCAGCAGCGCACTCCGGCCAAGATGCGCCGACTGGCGCTGTGCAGCGCCCTCTCCACCCGGGCCTCGGAGGGCGCCATTCACACGGTGGCGCCCCTGGAGTGGAAGATTCCTGGCACCAAGACGGCCCTTGCCCTCCTGGGAGCGATTGGTTTGGAGGGAAAGACACTGGTGGTTGTGGAGCGGCGGGGGGACGCAGAGGCGCGTTCTTTTCGGAATCTCTCTCACGTACGGATCTCAGAAGCTGTATATGTCACCCCCTACGATGTGATCTGGGCCCGGAATCTGCTGTTCTGCGCCGGTACTTTGGATACCGAAAGTTCCCAGTCTGCCGCCGACGGAGCGCAAGAACCGGTGGAGGCCAAGGCGTCATGAAGTATCCACATGACGTGATTCTGGGGCCGGTGGTCTCCGAGAAGTCCTTTGACCTGATCGAGTCCAACAACACCTATTCCTTTCTGGTTGACCAGCGCTCCAGCAAAACCGAGATTCGCCAATCGGTGGAAGCCATCTTCGAAGTGGAAGTGCTCTCGGTCAACACCTACAACCGCCGGGGAAAGCTCAAACGCACCGGTCGCACCCTGGGCAGGCGAAAAAACACCAAGCGGGCCTTGGTGAAGCTGGCCGAAGACGACTCGATCGACCTGTTTGGGGTGTAAACATGGCAGTGAAGAAACGCAAACCCACGTCGCCCGGACGGCGCTTTCAGACCGTCTCCGATTTTTCCGAGATCACGCGCAGCCGTCCCGAGAAGTCACTTCTCGCTCCCCGGCCTTCCAAGGCGGGACGCAACAGCCATGGGCGCATCACCTCCCGTCATCGGGGAGGCGGTCACAAACGTCGGTATCGGGTGATCGATTTTCGGAGGACCAAGGACGAGGTTCCCGCGAAGGTGGCGGCAATCGAGTATGACCCCAACCGCAATGCCCGGATCGCCCTGCTCCACTACGTGGATGGCGAAAAGCGTTACATTCTCGCTCCGGTGGGCGTCGGCGTCGGGGATCGGATCACCTCCGGGCCCAAGGCGGAGATTCGGCCGGGGAACGCTCTGGCACTGCGCAACATTCCAGCGGGGGCCAACGTCCACGCGGTAGAGATGCGCCCGGGCGGAGGCGCCAAGATCGCCCGGTCGGCCGGATCGTCGGTGCAGCTCATGTCCAAGGAAGGCGGGATGGCCCTGCTCCGGCTTCCCTCCGGCGAGATGCGTATGGTTCCTTTGGATTGCCGGGCCACGATCGGACAGGTGGGCAACACCGAGGCCGAGCTGGTGAAGCTGGGCAAGGCGGGGCGCAATCGCTGGAAGGGCGTGCGCCCCCAAACCAGGGGAGTGGCCATGAACCCAGTCGACCACCCACTGGGAGGTGGCGAGGGCAAGTCATCGGGAGGACGGACGCCGGTCAGCCCCTGGGGAAAGCCGGAGGGACGCACTCGTAACAAGAACAAGCAGAGCAACAAGTACATCGTTCGCCGTCGTTATGCCAAAGGTCGGAGGTAGCCGTGGGCAGAAGTTTGAAGAAGGGCCCTTTTGTTGATGACCATTTGCTGGAAAAGGTCGAGGAACTGAACCAGACGCGTCAAAAGAGGGTGATCCGCACTTGGAGCCGACGCTCCACTGTGATACCCGCCATGATCGGACACACCATCGCTGTTCATGACGGACGCCGCCACGTGCCCGTCTACCTGACCGAGTCGATGGTCGGTCACAAGCTGGGAGAGTTCGCCCCCACCCGGACCTTCCGCAAGCATCCGGGTGGCAAGCGGGAGAAGGCGGTGAGGAAGACGTGAGGACCCAGGCACGCGCCCGTTATCTCCGTCATTCCCCCTACAAGATGAGGCGGGTGGCCGATTTGGTGAGGGGAAAGCCGGTGGAGGAGGCACAGCACCTGTTGACGGCCGTCAACAGGGGCGCTGCCCCCGCCATTCTCAAAGTGTTGAACTCGGCGGTGGCCAACGCCGAGAACAATCTGGAATTGGATCCCGAGCACTTGAGGGTGGAGGCTGCCTATGTGGATGAAGGCCCCACGCTCCGGTCCTTCCGCGCCCGGGCAAGGGGTCGGGTGGCCCGGATTCGCAAGCGCACCAGTCATCTGACCATCGTGGTCGCCGACTCCGAGTACGACGGGGAGGAAGGCTGATGGGCCAGAAGGTTCATCCCTATTCCTTCCGTCTGGGAATCGTAACCGACTGGAAGTCCAAGTGGTACTCGGACAAGGACTATGTGAACCTGGTCAACGAGGATTGGCAGATTCGCGACTATCTCCGGGGAATGCTTTTGCGGGGAGCGGTCTCCCGCATCGAAGTGGAGAGAACTCGGGATCGGGTGGTGGTGGAGATCCACACTGCCCGGCCGGGGGTCGTGATAGGTCGCCGGGGAACGGAGGCTGAACGGCTCCGCAAGGGTTTGGAGAAGCTTACCTCCAAGTCCATCAAGCTCAACATCATCGAAGTCAAGGATCCCGAGTTGGATGCCCAGCTCCTCGCGCAGGGGATTGCCGACCAACTAGAGAACCGCGTTTCCTTCCGTCGAGCCA
Organism: Acidimicrobiia bacterium; assembly: GCA_965261135.1. Taxonomy (GTDB): domain Bacteria; phylum Actinomycetota; class Acidimicrobiia; order Spongiisociales; family ZC4RG35; genus Bin76. The sequence continues at coordinate 1,364,924 of OZ253443.1, read as the reverse complement.
TGAAGCGGGCCCTGGGCACCGCCCGCAAGGCGGGCGCGCAAGGGGTGCGAGTGGAGTGCAAAGGCAGGTTGGGCGGCGCCGACATGGGTCGCCGGGAGTGGTATCTGGAAGGCCGAGTTCCGCTCCACACCATCCGGGCCGACATCGATTACGGGGTGGCCACCGCCCACACCATGGTGGGAACCATCGGCGTCAAGGTCTGGGTTTACAAGGGAGATGTGTTCAAGACCCGCTCTTCGGGAGAGAAGATGGCAGCTGAGGTCGCGCTGGCGGCCGGAGGCCCCACCCGAAGGCGCCGCACACCCGCCAAGGCGCGGGCCGAAGCCGCCGCCGGGGGAAGAAAAGGTCCTCGCCTCATCGAGGCGGGCGGCGGCAAACGTCCGGTGGAGGCTCCGGCGCCCAAGCGGGATGGCCGCAAACGGCTGATCGAGGCCGGGGGCGGACGCAAGAGAGCCGAAGAGGACGTGGAAGAGTGGGAGATGAAAGGCACCGCTCCTCCCACCTCGGAAGCCGATTCGGCGCCTGTGGACGAAACATCGGCGGAGGAGAGTTCCTGAGATGTTGATGCCCAAGAGAACCCGCCATCGCAAGGTGCACCGCGGCCGTCGCAAGGGCGTCGCAAAGGGCGGGACCAAAGTGAATTTCGGGGATTACGGTCTGCAGGCCCTGTCGGCGGGGTGGATCACCGCCCGCCAGATCGAGTCCGCCCGAGTGGCGATCACCCGGTCGGTGAGACGCGGGGGACGGGTGTGGATAACCATCTTCCCCGACAAGCCGGTCACCGTCAAACCGGCCGAGACCCGTATGGGATCCGGGAAGGGCAACCCCGAGTTCTGGGTGGCGGTTGTCAAGCCGGGCCGGGTCATGTTTGAGTTGGGAGGCGTTCCCGAAGACCTTGCCCGGGAGGGGATGCGCAAGGCGGGACACAAGCTCCCCATCAGAACCAGGTTTGTAACCAGGGAGGAGTCATGAAGCCGGCCGAACTGCGGGAACTCAACTACCGGGAGCTTACCGAGAAGGTCGCCGAATCCAAGGAGGAGCTTTTCAACCTCCGCTTTCAGTTGGCCACCAACCAACTGGACAACACCGCCCGCCTCAAGGAGGTCAAAAAGACGGTGGCCCGGATCCGGACCATTCTTCGTCAAAGGGAGATAGAACTTTGGTACACCCAGCAGGAGGCCGCCGCCCATGAGTGACCGCCATAGACGCAAGAGCCGGGTGGGAGTGGTGGTGTCGGATCGACGGGACCGGACCATCTCGGTCAAGGTCGCCACCTCCTACAAGCATCCCCGCTATTACAAGGTGGTGCGGAAGAGCAAGCTTTACCACGTCCACGACCAGGACAACGACGCTCGGGCGGGAGACACTGTACGGATTGTTGAGACTCGTCCGCTCTCTCGCCAGAAGCGTTGGCGGATGACCGAGATCGTGGAGCGAGCCAAGTGATCCAGAAAGAAAGCAGGCTCCGCGTGGCGGACAACACCGGGGCCCGCTCGGTGCTGTGCATAGGAATGCTGGGCGGCACCCGTCGCCGTTACGCTCGAGTGGGGGACGAGATCGTGGTATCCGTCAAGGAAGCGGTTCCCGGGGGCGTCGTCAAGAAAGGCGAGGTAGTCCGGGCAGTGGTGGTGCGCACCCGCAAGGAGCGGCGCCGTCCTGACGGAACCTACATCCGCTTTGATGACAACGCCTGTGTGATCATCGATCCGGGGCGGCAGCCCCTCGGTACCCGGATCTTCGGCCCGGTGGGCCGCGAACTGCGGGAGAAGCGGTTCATGCGGATCGTCTCTCTGGCGCCGGAGGTGCTATGAAGCTGCGCGTTGGAGACCGGGTGAAGATCATCACCGGCAAGGATGTCGGACGGGAGTCGAGAATCTCGCGGGTCATTCCCAAGAGGAACAAGGTGATCGTGGAAGGCGTGAACACCGCCAAGCGCCATCAGCGTCCCCAGAGCGGGACCATGCAGGGCGGGATCATCGACAAGGACATGCCTATCAACGTTTCCAACGTGATGATCCTTTGCGAGGAGTGCGGGCCCACCAAGATCGGAAAACGCTTCGACGAGCGGGGTAAGCATCGCGTGTGCCGCAGATGTGGAGGTGACCTGTGAGCGAGGCCAACGGCGCGGCGCCTCCCCGGCTCAAGGAGCGTTTCAAGGCAGAGATCGCCGCCGCTCTCCAGGTCGAACTGAGCCTTTCCAACCCGATGCAGGTTCCCCGACTGGATAAGATCGTGGTGAACATGGGGGTCGGGGAAGCGGTCCGGGACCGCAAACAGGTCGACCATGCCCTGGGGGAGTTGGCTCTGATCACCGGCCAGCGGCCCCGCGTGAACCGGGCGCGCAAATCGGTGGCCGGGTTTCGGATCAGAAAAGGAATGCCTGTGGGCGTCTCGGTGACTTTGCGGGGAGATCGGATGTGGGAGTTCTTCGACCGGGTTATGTCAATCGCCATTCCCAGGGTGCGTGACTTCCGGGGGATGAACCCCAAGTCTTTTGATGGAAGGGGCAATTATTCGTTCGGTTTCGACGAACAGTTGGTTTTTCCCGAAATACACTACGATCAGGTATCGGAGACCCGGGGGATGGACATCACCATCTGCACCACCGCCACCGGTGATGATCACGCCCGCGCTTTCCTGTCCGCTTTCGGATTTCCCTTCCGGATCAGGGAATCTTTGTACTAAGGAGTTCTAGTGGCGCGCAAATCACTCATCGCCAAAGCCAAACGCACACCCAAGTTCAAGGTGCGGGCCTATAACCGCTGTCGCCGATGCGGCCGGTCACGCGCTTTTCTGCGCGACTTCGGGATGTGCAGGATATGTGTGCGCGAGTTGGCCTCCCGCGGGGAGTTGCCTGGAATTAGAAAGGCGTCGTGGTAGATATGATGACCGACCCGGTGGCCGACATGCTGACCCGCATCCGCAACGGGATCTCCGCCCGCCACCCACAGGTTGAGATGCCTTCCTCGCGGCTTAAGGAGCGGATTGCCCGCGTTCTGGCCGCCGAAGGCTTTGTGGACGGGTTCTCCGTGGGTGCGACGGATGACTCCCAGCCCCACCGGATGCTGAAGATCGAGCTTCGGTACACCGAGGACAAAACCTCTGCCATCTCCGGTGTGCGCAGGATTTCCAAGCCCGGCCAGCGCCGCTACAGCGGCGCTTCGGACATCGGCCGCGTGCAGGGAGGCATGGGAGTGGCGATCGTCTCCACATCCCAGGGGCTCCTCACCGATCGGGCAGCCCGCCGCCGTCGGCTGGGCGGCGAGATCCTCTGTGAGGTGTGGTGATGAGCAGAGTAGGAATGGTTCCGATTCCGATTCCCACCGAAGTGGACTTGAAGGTGGAGGGATCGGCCGTGCGGGTGAAAGGTCCTATGGGCGAGTTGTCCCGTACCTTCCACGAGCGGGTGAAGATAGATGTTGAGGAGAGCCAGGTCCTGGTGACCCGCCTGGACGAATCCCGGATGTCGCGTGCTCTTCATGGATTGTCCCGCACCCTTTTGGCCAATATGGTCACCGGGGTGGTGAAGGGTTATCAGAAAGAACTGACCGTGGTGGGAGTGGGTTATCGGGCCCAGTCGCAGGGAGATCGTCTGCTCATGCAACTCGGGTTCAGCCATCCGGTCGAGATAGAGGCTCCGGAGGGAATAATCTTTGAAACCCCCGCCCCCACCCGGATCATCGTAAAGGGCATCGACAAGCAGAAGGTCGGCCACATGGCGGCCGACATCAGACGCATTCGCCCTCCCGAGCCCTACAAGGGAAAAGGTATTCGCTATGTCGACGAAAAGGTCCGTCGCAAGGCAGGCAAGGCAGGAAGAATATGAAATCGACCCGTAGCCAGGCCCGGTTGCGCCGTCATCGGCGGGTGCGCAAAAAGATTCGCGGGAGCGCACAGCGGCCCCGCTTGGCGGTGTTTCGTTCCAACCGCTACATATACGCCCAGGTCATCGACGACGATCAGGGCCACACTCTGGCCGCCGCCTCATCGTTGGAGCCGGAGCTTCGCAGCAGCTCCCTGACCGTGGAGACCGCAGGTGCGGTGGGAAAGCTCTTGGCCGAACGAAGCCGCCGGGCCGGGGTGGAAACCGCGGTATTCGACCGGGGCGGGTACGCGTTCGGGGGAAGAGTCAAGGCCTTGGCGGATGCCGCCCGGGCTGACGGACTGAGCTTTTGAGGTAGCCAATGGCCGAGATACAACAATACGAAGAGCGGGTCATCAAAATTAACCGGGTGGCCAAAGTAGTGAAAGGCGGCCGTCGGTTTTCCTTCACCGCCTTGGTGGCGGTGGGCGACGGCGCCGGTCGGGTGGGCATCGCCCACGGCCGGGCCAAGGAAGTTCCGGTTGCCATCCAAAAGGCGATGGAGACCGCCCGCCGTTCAATGGTCACCGTTCCCATGACCGGCGTCACCGTGATCCACCAGACCATCGGCAAGCAAGATGCGTCTCGGGTGCTCATTAAACCGGCCTCTCCCGGCACGGGTGTAATCGCAGGCGGAGCAGTCCGCCAAATCCTGGAAGCGGCGGGCATCAAGGACGCCCTCGCCAAGTCGCTGGGTTCTCCTTCCCCTCTCAACGTGGCCCGGGCGACCATGAATGCCCTGATGGGGCAGCGCCGCCCCGACGAGGTCGCTCGTCTGCGGGGAAAGCGCCCCGAAGAGTTTGTACCTCCAGCTCTGTTGGACGCCTATCGCTCCACCGAGGCGATGCGTGCCGCTCCCAAGCCGGTCCGATGACCGGAGAAAAGACTCTTCGGGTGACCCTGCGTCGCAGCGTGATCGGTGAAAAGCCGAAGACGCGCCGCACGGTGCGCGGTCTGGGTCTTTGTCGCATTGACCACACCGTCGAACACGCTGACCGTCCCGAGATCCGGGGGATGATTTACCGGGTGCGTCATCTGGTGGAAGTGGAGGAACCCCATGCCTGACCGATTGATGCTGCATGATCTGAAACCTGCTCCCGGTTCTCGGAAGAACCGGATCCGGGTGGGCAGGGGAGGGTCCGGCAGGCGGGGTCGCAAAGCCGGCCGGGGGACCAAGGGCCTCAATGCTCGCAACAAGCTCCGTCCCGGGTTCGAGGGCGGCCAGACCCCGCTGTCGCGTCGCCTGCCCAAACTAAAGGGGTTCAAGAACCCTAACCGGGAGGAATACGCGGTGGTGAACCTGGGAGCGCTCTCGGTCTTTGAGCAGGGCTCGGTGATCACTCCCGACACTCTTCGGGAGATAGGGCTGGCGAAGCGACGGGGCAGGGTCAAGATACTGGCCGAGGGGGAACTTGCATCAGCCATGACCATCGAGGCTCATGCCTTCAGCGCCGCCGCCCGGCGGAAAATCGAGGCAGCCGGCGGGAAGTGGGAGATAGTCGGCTGATGTCGACGGCGCTGAAGGCGAGTCGGGAGTAGTCCGGTCATGCTAAGCATCTATCGGAACATGTTCAAGGTCCCCGACCTGCGGGGAAAGATTCTCTTCACGCTCGCCATCTTCGGTGTCTATCGGCTGGGAGCGACCATACCGGTGCCCGGCATCGACCTCGAGGCGGTCCGGGCTTTCCAGGAGCAGCAGCAGGCAGGCGGTATATACGGTCTGCTCAATCTGTTCTCGGGCGGGGCGTTGGAGCAGTTCTCGGTCTTTTCGCTGGGGATCATTCCCTATATAACCGCCTCGATCATGATGCAGCTTTTGACGGTGGTCATCCCCAAGCTCCAGGCGTTACAGGACGAGGGTGAAGCGGGGAGGAAGGTCATCACCCAGTGGACCCGGTACATCACGGTGATCCTGGCACTCATCCAGTCCACGGGCTTCACCTACCTGTTCCACGTTGGCCGATTCACCAACGGCATCGACCTGGTGCCCAACTACACGCCTGGCCGGGTGGCGCTGATCGTGTTGACCATGACTGCGGGAACCGCGTTTGTGATGTGGCTGGGTGAGCAGATCAGCCAGCGGGGAATCGGAAACGGCATGTCGCTTCTGATTTTCGTCTCCATTCTTAGCCAATTCCCCTTCTTGTTCGGCCAGATTTGGGGCCAGACCGTGGCAGTGGGGCTGATGCTGCGCTTCGTAGTCATCATCTTGGTCTTCATGCTGGTGATCGTCACCATCATCTATGTGGATCAGGGCCAGCGGCGCATCCCGGTCTCGTTCGCCAAACGGGTGAGAGGCCGGCGGGTCATGGGCGGCCAGAGCACCTACATCCCCCTCAAGGTAAACACCGCTGGGGTGATCCCGGTGATCTTCGCCACCTCGATGCTGTTGTTTCCATCGCTGCTGGTGACCGCCATTCCCTCCGACGCTGCCTTTGTGCAGGCCCTCTATCGGTGGGTGGATCGGAACCTGGGCGGCGGCGGCCAGATCACTTGGTGGTATGTGGTGCTTCTTTTCTCGTTGATCATCTTTTTTACCTACTTCTACAACGCCATCCAGTTCGATCCCACCCGTCAGGCCGAGATGCTGCAACGCCAGGGTGGGTTCATCCCCGGGGTGCGCCCCGGTGGTCAGACCGCCAACTACCTGGGAAGGATTCTCAACCGGATTACCCTTCCCGGCTCGGTTTTCCTGGCGGTGATTGCGGTACTGCCGGCGTTGGCCGGGCTGCTGTGGAATATCCCCATCAGCTTTTCGGGAGTCTCCATCCTCATCGTGGTGGGCGTGGCACTAGAGACCATGAAGCAGATTGAGAGCCAGCTCACCATGCGCAACTACGAGGGATTTCTGACTTGACGATGGGGGGTGGCGTTCCATGAGGATCTTGTTCTTGGGTCCTCCTGGCGCCGGAAAGGGCACGCAGGCGGAGCAGGTGGCGGCGAGATTGGGTATTCCCCACATCTCCACCGGCGAGATGTTCCGCGAACATGTCTCGACCGGCACCGAGTTGGGCCGACAGGTCAAAGCGCTGATGGAGGCGGGGAAGTATGTCTCTGATGAGATCACCGGGAAGATGCTGGCCGAGCGGTTGACGGGTTCAGAGCGCGCCAACGGGTTTGTTTTGGATGGGTTTCCTCGCACCATACCCCAGGCGGAGCTCTTGGATAACTTGCTGGGGGAGGACGCCCTGGACCGGGTGGTCTCCCTGGAGGTGGAGATCGATGAATTGATGGAGAGAATGACGGCTCGGGGTCGGGCCGACGACACTCCCGAGACCATCGGCCGTCGGCTCGAAATGTATGAGACACAGACCGCTCCCCTGCTCGAGTTCTACGGTGGTCGGGGGATAGTGTCTCCCGTGGAAGGATCTGGGAGGATTTCCGAAGTGGCCGAGCGAATCATCGCCACTCTGCAATGACTCTCCTTCTCGGACTCTTTCATTGATCACTTTCAAAAGCTCCGCCCAGTTCAAGAAGATGGAGATGGCCGGGCGCTGCGTGGCCAAGGCCCATGAGGCGGTCCGCTCCACCGCCCGGCCGGGGATGAGAACTCTCGAGTTGGACAGGATTGCCGAAAAGGTAATTCGCGGTGCGGGGTGCGTTCCTTCATTTTTGGGATATCGCGGTTACCCCGCCTCGATATGCGCCTCTCCCAACGATGTGGTGGTTCACGGCATCCCCGATTCCCGCCGGTTACGCGAGGGAGACCTGTTATCGATCGACATCGGGGCGATCTACAGAGGGTTTCATGGCGACGCGGCCTGCACCTTTCCCATAGGGGAGGTTTCCTGGGAGGCGTCTGCGCTGTCGGCCGCCGCCGAGGAGGCGCTTTGGGAGGGGCTTGGGAAGGCCCGCCCCGGGGCGCGGATCGGCGACATCGGGGCGACGGTGGAGGCGGTGGCCCGCCGGGACGGCTACGGGGTGGTGGAGGGGTATGTCGGACACGGAATAGGTCGGGAGATGCACGAAAAACCCGATGTCCCCAACCTGGGGGAAGCGGGCCGGGGAGTCCGCTTGCGAGTAGGGATGGCACTGTGTATCGAGCCCATGTTCAACCTGGGTGGCGCGGCCACACGGGTGGACCGGGACGGGTGGACGGTGCGTACCGCCGATGGGTCGCTTTCGGCCCACTGGGAGCACACTGTTTGTCTTACTCCCGACGGCCCGTTGGTGACCACCACTCCCGCGCCGATAAATTTGCTTGAAGGCACGGGTATTCGCTAAAATGCGTCAAGTTGGCGCAATTAACTTTGAATGACTGAAGACGATTCTGTCGTTCGGGTCCAGGGCACCGTCCTTCAAAACCTTCCGAATGCCACATTCAAGGTAGAGGTTGATGGTGGTTTGGAGGTGCTGGCTCACGTCTCGGGGAAAATGCGTATGAGATACATCCGGATTCTCCCTGGTGACCGAGTGGACCTTGAGTTGTCCGCCTACGACCCCACCAGGGGAAGAATCGTCTGGAGATACAGATGAAAGTGAAACCCTCGACCCGAAGAATGTGCGAAAAGTGCCAGATCATCCGGCGCCATGGTCGCGTGTGGGTGATCTGTGAAAACCCCCGGCACAAGCAGAGGCAGGGCTGAGCCGTGGCCAGAATCGCCGGTGTCGACCTCCCCCGCGATAAGCGGTTGGAGATCTCCCTCACCTACATTTTCGGAGTGGGCCGCACCCGGGCGCTGGACATCTGTGACCACATGAGGATAGACCCGGGGACCAAGGTGCGGGATCTCACCGAGGAGGAAGCCGCCTCCATTCGCCGTTTTATCGACGCCAACTATCAGGTGGAAGGAAATCTGCGGCGCCAGATCAGCCAAGACATCCGCCGAAAGACCGAGATCAGTTGTTATCAGGGCATCCGGCACCGTCGAGGGCTGCCGGTCCGGGGCCAGCGCACCCATACCAACGGCCGGACTCGCAAGGGTCGGCGGATGGCTATCGCCGGCAAGAAAAAGCCCGCTAAGCACTAGGGACGAAAATGACTGCCAGAGGATCGCAAAAAAGGGTTCGTCGCCGCGAGCGCAAGAACATTGCTTATGCCCGGGCGCACATCAAGGCGAGCTTCAACAACACCATTATCAACATCACCGACCAGCAGGGCAACACCATCGTGTGGACCTCGGGCGGTTCGGTGGGCTTCAAGGGCTCTCGCAAGTCCACTCCCTACGCCGCGCAGTTGGCGGCCGAAGAAGCAGCCCGCCAGGCCGGGGAGCATGGCGTCAGGAAAATCGAAGTGATTATCAGCGGGACCGGGCCGGGCAAGGACGCCTGGCGGACTCTTCAGCACATGGGTCTCGAGGTTTCCGGCTCCCCCCGCGATGCCACGCCCACCGTTCACAACGGCTGTCGTCCCAAGAAGCGAAGAAGGGGCTGATGGCGCGCTACACCGGTCCCCGCCACAAGGCTTGCCGCCGAGCCCGCCAGTCGATCTGCCAGTCGCGCAAGTGCCCGGTAGATCGTCGTCCCTATCCACCTGGTGAGCACGGGCGTCGCCGGATCAGGGAGAGCGACTATCTGATCCGCCTGCGGGAGAAACAAAAGCTACGGACCATGTACGGGGTGTTGGAGCGGCAGTTCCGCGGCTATTACGAAAAGGCCGCCCGCGGGGAAGGGGTCACCGGAGAGAGCCTGCTCAGGCTCTTGGAGTTGCGTCTCGACAACGTGGTATGGCGGTCCGGGATGGCCGCCACCAGGGCGCAAGCCCGCCAATTGGTCAACCATGGCCATTTCCGGGTCAACGGCAGGAAGGTGGATATCCCGTCCTGTCAGGTGCGTCAGGGTGATGTGGTGACCTTGCGGGAAGAAAGTCACGATCTGATCATCGTGCAACATGCCATCGATACTCTCAGCCGCAATGTTCCCGAATGGCTGATCGTGGACCACTCCCAACGCAAAATCGAAATTCTCAGTCTGCCCAGCAGGGCGCAGATTGACACAGCGATCAACGAGCAGTTGATCGTTGAGCTTTATTCCAAGTAGTCCGAACGGACGAAGGGGGTTTTCACCATGCTGATAGTGCAACGTCCCGCTTTTGAGGAGACCGAGTTGAGCGGTGTCCGCTCGAAGTTTGTGATGGAGCCGTTGGAACCGGGATTGGGTCACACCCTCGGCAACACGGTCCGTCGCTCCCTGTTGTCACGGGTGCCGGGCGCGGCCATCACCGCAGTGCAAATCGAAGGCGTCGCTCATGAGTTCACCACCATTGCGGGAGTGGTGGAGGATGTGGTGGACATCATTCTCAATCTCAAAGCGGTCGTGGTGCGTCTGGAAGGAAGAGGTCCGGAGCGGTTGTCCCTGAGGGCTACGGGCGCCGGCACGGTCTCTGCGGGTGCTTTCGAAGCGCCGGCCGGGTTGTCGGTTGTCAACCCCACCGCGCACATCGCCACCCTTTCCAAGAAAGGCAAACTCGAGATCGAGGCCTGGGTGCATGCCGGGGTGGGTTATCGCTCCGCCGAGGACAACAAGTCGAAGACCAGCGGGGTGGTGGGCGTGATTCCCATCGACTCTATTTTCTCGCCGGTGCGCCGAGTCTCCTATTCGGTGGAGAACACCCAGGTCGGACAGATGACCAACTATGAAAGGCTCATCCTTGATGTGGAGACCGACGGATCAATGCGTCCCGCCCAGGCGGTCTCTTCTGTGGGCAAGACCCTGGGTGAACTGGTAAACCTCTTCGCCGGGGTGGGCGAGGGCATGGGATTGCAGCTGGGCGAGTTCTCCGTCCCCGAGACCGAGACCGATGATCTGCATCTTCCCATCGAAGCCCTCGAGCTGTCGGAGCGACCCCGCAACTGTCTGCGGCGTTCGGGGATCGCGACGGTGGGAGATCTGGTCAAGTGCACCGCCGCTCAACTCTTGGACATCACCAATTTCGGCCAGAGAAGTCTCGAAGAGGTGCAGGAGCGCCTCGACGAGATGGGGTTGAGCCTCAGTGACCAGGAGATTACGAATGCCGCGCCCGCCTAAGGGCACCCGCTTCGGCGGGTCTCCAGCCCATCACCATAGGCTGCTGTCCAACCTGGCTGCCTCGCTGATCTCAGAGGAAAAGATCACCACCACCCACGCCCGGGCTCGTACGGTGCGTCCCTTGGTGGAGAAGCTAATCACCCGTGCTGGCAAGGGCGACTTGCACTCCCGCCGCATCGTTCTCAAAACGATTCAGGACACCGAGGTGGTTACCAAGCTCTTTGATGACGTGGCGCCTCGATACAGCCACCGACCGGGTGGTTACACCCGCATCGTCAAACTGGGTCCTCGCCGTGGCGACGGAGCGGAGATGGCCGTAATCGAGTTGGTGTGACGGACGGCTCCGCGGAACCGCACCGCGGGATACGCCCGTGATCATCATTCGCAGGGTGGTCGGGACCGCCTTCTTCAAAAGAGATTCGCTGCTCGACATCGCGGTGGACCAGCGCGCCACCGCGGACGCCGCCCTGTTGGTCTCCGGGGTGGCGGGTATCGGCTATCTGTGGGACGTGATGAGGGGAACGGATTTCTCACTGCGATTCCTCGTCTTGCAACTGCTCAACTATCTGATGATTTGGATAATCATGGCGGGCATCACGTTGCTGATGGGCAAGGTGTTGTGGAAGACGGAGACATCGATGTCGACCGTCATGCGCCTCCAGGGCTTTTGCTATCTTCCTCTCGTTCTGACCTATCTCACCGCACCCTTGGCCCTGGTGGGACTGATCTGGTTTATGGCGGCGCTGGTGTTTGTCACCGCTGAGGCTCTGGAGACGGTCTACTGGCAGGCGACGGTGGCGGTGGCGGGCAGCGTGGCGGGTTTGCTCGTGATCAGCCAATTCATCTGGGGCGCCCGGCTGTTTTAAAATGGCGCCGCTTGAAGAGTCCGGAGCGTTCACGTACCGTCTCGACCTGGCTTATGAGGGGACCGATTTTCGCGGCTTCGCTCGTCAACCCTCGGTTCGCACCGTACAGGGCGAGATGGAGAAGGCGCTTTCGGTGGTGCTTCGGGAGAATGTGCTGACCACCTGCGCCGGTCGCACCGACACTGGAGTGCATGCCCGCTGCCAGGTGGTGACCATGACTCTCTCCCGCCCGCTCGATGACGAGGCGGCGGTGATGCGTTCTCTCAACCGGCTGTTCCCTTCCGACATGGCGGTTCACCGGTTGTCGCCGACTGTCGAGGGATGGAGCGCTCGATTCTCGGCGCAGTGGCGGGCCTATCGCTACTACGTGCGCACCGATCCTCTCTCCGATCCCCTGCGCCGTCGCCTGGTATGGCATCTCGGTGTCCCGCTGGACGTCGAAGCCATGAACAGAGCCGCGGCCTACTTGGTGGGGACGCACGACTTCGCTTCCTTTTGTCGTGCTGCGGAGGGCCGTTCGACAGTCAGGGAGGTGCGGGAGGCGCAGTGGCGGGTTGACGGGCCAGGGAGCCTGAAGTTCGAGGTGCTGGCTTCTTCTTTCTGTCAGCAGATGGTGAGGTCGATGGTGGGGTGGTGCGTGGAGGTGGGGAAGGGGCGCAAAGCGGCTTCGGAGACCCCCGAAGTGCTGGCCGCCCGCAGCCGGCAGGCAGCCGGTCCGGTGGCGCCTCCCCAGGGACTGATCCTCTGGGAGGTAGGTTATGGGGAACCAGAGGAAAGTCGACCGGGAGACAAATAGTGACAGTGGAAGCGGTTCTGTTCGATGCGGGAGGGACACTGGTGCTGCAGCACCCCGAACTGATGGGCAGGGTCTTGGGGGTGGAATTGGAACACGATGCCTGTTTCGAGGCGCATTATCTGGCGATGGACGCCTACTCCCGGCTCCGCTCCGGCGGCGACCACCGCCACGGGTGGGAGTGGTGGCTGGAGCATTACTTCACGACCCTGGGGGTGCCTTCGCCTTCCGAAGCCGGACCCAGGATCAGGTTCGGGCATGGCATATGGACCCTCCCGCTCCCCGGAGTGGAGGCTGGGGTGTCCCGGATCCTCGAGCAGGGATTGCGGTGCGCGGTTATCTCCAACTCGGACGGATCGATTGGCGCATCGCTGCAAGAAGCCGGGCTCTCCCATCTGTTCGAGTTCGTGATCGACTCGGCCGAGGTGGGCTTCAAAAAACCGGAGCCGGAGATCTTTGCTATGGGAGTGGAAAAGTTGGGCGGTGTCTCCCCCCAACAGGTCGTTTATGTGGGTGACTCGGTGTTCCACGATGTGGAAGGCGCCCGTAGGGCCGGCTACGGCCAAGCCTGGCTGGTGGATCCGCTCGGCCTGAATTCCGACCAAGTGCGGAGTGTCTCGTCGGTGGCGGAGATGGCCGAGGCGCTGGGCGGGGCCGGCGCCGCCCATTAGCGGATTTTGATCTGCTGTTGTTCTGCTATCATGGGTGGGCGAGCCGGACGTTTCCGGATCGGCTTGCTTTTCTTTCTGAGCTAAATGGAGTCATTGGCTTGACTGCGCGAACCAAACCCGTCATCTCCAAAACCTATTCGCCATCCGCTGATCGTTTGACGCCGGACTGGTGGGTGGTGGATGCGGCTGATCTCCCCCTGGGCAGACTGGCGTCGGAGATAGCCCAAGTGATCCGCGGCAAGCACAAGCCCACTTTCGCTCCCCATGTCGACGGGGGCGATTTCGTGGTGGTGGTCAACGCCGAGCGGGTGGCGGTCACCTCCTCCAAGAGCGAGCAGAAGATCTACTATCGCCACTCCGGCTATCCGGGTGGGATCAAGGCCGAGTCTTTCGAGGCACTCATCGAGCGGCGCCCGGAGGCGGTCATCGAGCGGGCCGTGCGGGGGATGCTCCCCAAGAACCGGCTGGGCAGGAAGATGTTCCGAAAGCTCAAGGTGTACGCCGGCCCCTCCCATCCCCACACCTCCCAGAAACCCGCTCCGCTGGAGTTCAAGATCCGCAAGGTGGAGAGCAGATGAACGCTCCGCTGGTGCAGGCGACCGGACGTCGCAAGGAATCGGTGGCCCGGGTGAGGCTCTATGAGGGAAGCGGGCAGATCACCCTGAACGACCGCCCCATCGAGGATTACTTTCCCACCATCGCCCGCCGCATCCGGGTATTGGAGCCCTTGGAGATAACCAGCACCAGGGGCCGGTATGACGTAAAAGCCACTCTTCAAGGCGGAGGGGTCACCGGCCAGGCCGACGCGCTGCGGCTGGGCATCGCCAGAGCGCTGGCCGCGGTGGAACCCGGACTGCGGCTGACGCTCAAAAAGCAGGGACTGTTGCGGCGGGACGCGCGGGTGGTGGAGCGCAAGAAGTACGGCCTCAGAAAAGCCCGCCGCGCTCCACAGTACACCAAGCGCTAACCCGTCCACCGCCATACTGGGCGCCAGGGTCATATGGCTTCGGCGAGACGAGAGAACCTTTTCGGCACCGACGGTATCAGAGGCATAGCCGGTCGGGATCTCACCGCCGGGTTGGCCTATGCGGTGGGGAGAGCCGCCGGCGAGATGGCAGGGGGAGGCAAGGTCCTGGTGGGGATGGACACCCGGCCATCTGGTCCGCAGCTTTCTTTCGCTCTCCGCTCGGGTTTGAAGACCGCGGGGCTGGCGCCGATCGATCTGGGTGTGATGCCGGCAGGGGGAATCAGCCACCTCACCGACGCGGCCGGCGCGGTGTTGGGTGTGGTTATCTCCGCTTCCCACAATCCCGCTCCCTACAACGGGATAAAGCTGCTGGGACCCGACGGGGCCAAGCTGTCCGATCAAAAAGAAAAAGAGATTTCAGACCGGGTCCGGGTCGCCGAATACGAATGGTCCGCTCGGGGAGGCGAGAGCCGGGTCGGATCGGAATGGCCGGAGGGACAGGACATCTACACGGAGTGGCTTGCGGGCTCGGTCTCAGCCGACCTGTCGGGGCTTGCGGTGATGGTCGACTGCGCCAACGGGGCCGCCTTCCAGGCCGCGCCCCGGGTGCTTCGGTCGCTGGGGGTGGAGACCGAAGCCACGGGGGACGACTCGGACGGATCGACTATCAACCACCGATGCGGCGCCACTCACCCCCAGTGGGTGGCCTCCCAGGCACGGGGGCGCATCGGACTAGCCCTGGACGGGGACGCCGATCGTCTGATCGCGGTGGACGAGAGCGGAGCGATCGTGGACGGGGATTTCCTGATGGCGATCCTGGCCCGACACCTCCACCTCCGTGACCGGCTTCGGCCTTCTCTGGTGGTGGCCACGGTCATGTCCAACCTGGGATTCAAGTTGGCCCTGGCCTCCCTGGGCATCGAGGTTGCTCTGACCAAAGTGGGGGATCGGTACGTGCGCGAGGAGATGGTGCGTCGGGGAGCGGTGCTGGGAGGAGAGCAGTCCGGACACATCATCTTCGGAAACCTGGCGGTCACCGGTGACGGGTTGCTAACCGCGCTTCAACTCTTGGAAGTGGTGTCGATCACCGGCAAGACCCTGGTCCAGCTCCGTACAGAAGCCATGGAACGCTATCCGCAGGTGCTGGTGAATGTGGAGGTGGAAAGCCCCCGGGAGGTGGAGCGGTTTCCCAGGATCTGGGAGGCGGTGTCCGCGGTGGAGAAGGAGTTGGGTGAGGCCGGACGGGTGCTGGTGAGGCCTTCAGGTACCGAGCCGCTGGTGCGTGTGATGGTAGAATGTCGAGAGTCTGAGCTGGCCGACCGGTATGCTCACGACTTAGCCGGGGTGATATCCTCGGCAATGAACCAGCCGTCCAGAGAAAGGGAGAAACCCGGCCCGAAAGCTCGGCGTGTGACGGAGCGATATACCGATTAATGACAAGCGCCAGGCCTCTTGGACCGCCCACCGCGGATCCGGGAGGTGACGAGGAGAGAGGTGATCGAATCTTCGGCGGATGCCTTTCCGGCTGCCACAGTCGTAACGAGCGGAGCAAAACCCGTCGGTGACGGCGGGGACAAAAGCCGTTCGGAGTGAGTTTGTTGTCGTGTGTACGCGTCCGGGCAAGGGGTTTCGCGGGGTGTGCGACTATGTGCGGAATTGTTGGCTATGTGGGGGCCCGTCCCGCCCAGGATTTGCTTTTGGGGGGCTTGGCGCGTCTGGAGTATCGCGGCTATGACTCGGCAGGATTGGCGATCGGTGGGGACGGCGACCTGAAGAGCGTACGGAGGGTCGGAAAGATCGCTGATTTGGTGGCCGCCGTTGACGAGGGACCGGATTCCTTCCCCGGAAACTATGGAGTAGGTCATACCCGGTGGGCAACCCATGGAGCGCCCACTACTCCCAACGCCCATCCCCATTTCGACTGCACGCGTGAGATTGCGGTCGTTCACAACGGGATAATCGAGAACTGGGTCGAATTGAAAGCGTGGTTGGAGGCTCGGGGGCATGGCTTTTCATCCGACACCGACACCGAGGTGGCCGCGCATCTCATCGAGGAGTTGGGAAGCGTTGCCTTGGTGGACGCGGTGGCAGAGGTCCTGCGGCGCTGTGAGGGGTCGCTGGCACTGGCCGTGATTCGCGGCTCGGATCCCGGCTTGGTGGTGGGAGGGCGCAAGGGAAGCCCCCTGGTGATCGGCCGGGGTTCGGGAGAGAACTTCCTGGCCTCGGACATCCCCGCCTTCATGGCCCACACCCGACGTATGATGGTGGTCCCCGAGGAGCGGGTGGTGGAACTTCGCTCGGAGTCGGTGCGGATCACCGACCTGTTCGGAGAGGAATGCGAGCCCGAGGAGCGGGAGGTGGAGTGGGATGTGGAGGCGGCCGAGAAGGGCGGCTATCCCACCTTCATGCTCAAAGAGATATATGAACAGCCAAAGGCGGTGGCCGAGACTCTCCTGGGACGAATCAGCCCGGCGGGGGAGCCCCGGCTGGAGGAGACAGGTCTGACCGGGAAGGTGGCCCAGGATGTGGACAAAGTGTTCGTGGTGGCCTGCGGGACCTCTTATCACGCCGGGATGATGGCCAAGTACGCCTTGGAGCGGTGGGCGAAGATCCCGGTGGAGGTGGAGTTGTCCTCGGAATTCCGATATCGCGATCCGGTGCTCAGCACTCGTTCGCTGGTGATCGGGATCAGCCAGTCGGGAGAGACTGCCGACACGCTGGGAGCGGTGCGGTATGCCCTGGCGCAGGGAGCCAAGGTGGCGGCGGTCACCAACGTGGTGGGATCCTCCCTGGCGCGCGAGTCCCACATGGTGTTCCAGACCCGGGCCGGGCCCGAGATCGGGGTGGCGGCCTCCAAGACCTTCATCAGCCAGATGGCGCTCCTCCAGTTGGTGGGATTGCACATGGCCATTGAGCGGGGGGCGATGACCCGCGCCGAGGCGGCCCGGCAGGTTGCCGCGCTTGCCAGCCTGCCGGATCGGCTGGAAGAGGTGCTGGAGCTCTCGGATCGGATGGAGCAGTTGGCCGAGGAGTGGTCGGACGTGCGGGACTTCTTCTTCTTGGGCAGGTCGGTCGACTACCCGGCGGCGTTGGAGGGTGCCCTGAAGCTCAAGGAACTGGCCTATGTTCGGGCGGAGGGATATGCGGCGGGAGAGATGAAACACGGCCCGATCGCCCTGATCGAGCCGGGGGTGGTGGTGATCGGGGTGGCCACCGACCGGCGGCTCCGCTCCAAGATGTTCTCCAACCTCTCGGAGATGAGAGCCCGGGGTGGCACTGTTATGACCCTGGTGGGCGCCGAGCACCAGGCAGCGGCGGCGATCACCTCCGATCTGGTCATCCCGCTTCCCGAGGCCGGCGATCTGATCGGCGCGGTGCTGGCGGTGGTTCCCCTCCAACTCTTCTCCTATCACCTGGCCACCCGCAAGGGACTCAACGTGGACCAACCCCGCAACCTCGCCAAGACCGTGACCGTGGAGTAGCCGATTCAACGCCCAACCAATGTTCAATTCGCACAATGTGGCAGTGGTTAGCACGTATGCCATGCCAGAACGGATCAAGCTCGAAGAACGGAGTGTGGTTCTCAAGGAACGCGAATTGACTCTCACAGCACGCTTGTGTGAAGACTTTGCAGCGGGATGGAAACCAACGGATCGGCGAGGGCGGTTCAGGGTGTCTCCAGGTGGAATCTCTTGTGGGCATCCATATGAAAGCCTTCTCTAAGCCGTCAACCCTTTCAGGGCCTGATGCACTTTCCTGCGAGGGCCGGTAAGCCTATCCGGTAGCATCGGTGGAGTGAGAATCATTGGCATGGGAGTGGATTTAACGCCCGTGGACCGGGTGAGGTCGATCCTTGAGCGCTATCCGCGCTTTCGGGAGCGCTGCTTCACTCCTCATGAGCGTGAGTACGCCGACCGCTTCCAGAAACCCGAGCGAAGGTTCGCCGCTCGTTTCGCCGGGAAGGAGGCGGTCATGAAGTCGCTCGGGACGGGCTGGAGGCGCCTGCGCTGGACCGACATAGAGATCACCGGGGGTGGAAAGCCGCGGGTGAACCTGTCGGGAACCGCCCTGCGCCGCGCCGCGCGGCTGGGAGTAACCGAGGTGCAGGTAAGTATCACCCACACCAACGACACCGCACTGGTAATGGCGCTGGCTCTTGGAGAACACTGATCATCCCGGTCGTTTCGCGCGGGCCCTTCCCTGGGAGCGGGTAGATGAAGCCGGTTATCTCCTCGGAGGAGGCCGTCCACCTGGACCGGATGAGCCCCGAGCCGGTGGAGACCCTGATGGAGAGGGCAGGCTGGGCGGTGGAGATCGCCGCGGCTCGGATGGGAGCGGGATACGGGCGCAGGGTGGCGGTGCTGGTCGGGCCGGGCAACAACGGCGGGGACGGCTACCTGGCCGCGGGGTTGCTGCGCCGCCGGGGGGCGGCGGTTGTGGTCCACCGGCTGGGAGAGCCCAAGACGGAGGCGGCCAGATGGGCGCGGGATCGCGCCGTCACAGCCGGTGTGGAGATAAAGACGCTGGCGGCGCCTCCTCCCCGGATCGATTTGGTGGTGGACGCGGTGTTCGGGGGAGGGTTTCGTGGGAAGTGTCCTCCGGTTCTGGCTGCCTGGATGGACCATCCCGCTACGGTCCTGGCGGTGGATTTCCCTTCCGGGCTGGACCCGGCCACCGGACAGGTCGCCGACCGCTGCTTCACCGCCCGGCGCACGGTTGCCTTTCATGCCTTGACAACCGGACATCTGCTGGGGGAGGGTCCGGACCGGTGCGGGGTGGTGGAGGTGGTCGACATCGGCCTGTCCGGAGAGACTCCCGCCATGCTCCTGGCCGAGGCCCGAGACTGTCCCCGGCCGGTTCGGCGACGCACCGTCCACAAGTGGAAAGCCGGATCGGTGATGGTGGTGGGAGGATCCCGGGGAATGACCGGTGCACCGCTGCTGGCCGCCCGGTCGGCCCTTCACGCCGGAGCGGGCGCGGTGGGATTGATGGTTCCCGGTGGATGCCAGCGGGTGGCGGCCGGTGCGGCGCCCGAGCTTTTGACCTACGGCCTGGGGGAGGGAGAGCATTTCGAGACGGCCCAGGTGGCCGCCTGTCTGGAGACTGCTTCCCGCTTCGAGGTGATGGTGATCGGACCGGGTATCGGGAGGGCCGAAGAGACCGGCGGGTGGGCCCGCCGGGTCATTGAGCAATGGGAAGGCCCGCTGGTGGTGGACGCCGACGCGCTGTGGGCATCCGATCCGCAGCTCTTGTCGGCGAGGCGGGGAGCGACCGTGATCACTCCCCACCGGGGCGAGTTGGCCTCTTTGACCAATACCGACCCCGGGGTGGCGGAGATTCAGGGGTTGGCGGCGCTGGGGATGGTGGTTTTGGCCAAGGGCAATCCCACCCTGGTGTGCGATTCGGCCCGAACCTGGGTGGTTCGGGAGGGCGGCCCCGAGCTCGCCACGATCGGCACGGGTGATGTGCTGGCGGGATGGGTGGCGGCCTTGTGGGCGCGCGGGCTTTCACCCCAAACGGCGGCCCGCTCCGCGGCGTTCTGGCACGGTCGGGCGGGCGCCGAACTGGCCGCCCGGCGAACCGTCACCGCCGATACTCTGGCTGAGCAGGTCGGCCGTTGGGCTTGGGAGGGTCTCCGGTGAGTCGGCTCTCCTGGGTGGAGGTGGACCTGGGGGCGGTGGCTCACAATGTCCGGGCGCTGGCCGCCTATGCCGCTGGCGCGCAGCTGTGCGCGGTGGTGAAAGCCAACGGGTACGGCCATGGCGCCCCGGAGGTGGCCGAAGCCGCCCTGGCCGCCGGCGCTGCCTGGTTGGCGGTGGCGACAGTGGAAGAGGGGGCACAATTGCGGGGTGAAGGAATCACCGCTCCGGTGCTGCTGCTTTCCGAGCCTCCCGAAGACGATCTGGCAGCGGTGGTCGATCAAGATCTCACTCCCACCCTCTACCGCTTCCCGACCATCGACGCCCTGGCCCGGGAAGTGGGTCGCCGGGGAATCGAGGAGATGGAGGTGCACCTCAAGGTGGACACGGGAATGCATCGGGTGGGCGCCCCGCCCGAGTCTCTCCCGGAGATGATCCAACGTGTTTCGGCCTCCGATGGTTTGGCCGTGGGGGGAGTGTGGAGCCACTTCGCGGTGGCCGACATCGACCCGGAGTTCACCCGACACCAGATAGGGACCTATCTTCGGGCCGTTCGATCCGCAGAAGGGGCGCTGTCATCCAGTGCCCGGCCTCCCCTTCGGCATCTGGCCAACACCCCCGGTACCCTGCTTCATCCCGAATCCCATTTGGACATGGTGCGGACCGGCCTCGGGATCTACGGCCTCTATCCCCATCCTTCCGCCCGCCGACTGACAGAACTGCGGCCGGTCATGAAAATCATCTCGCACGTCTCCCATGTGCTCCGTCATCCGGCGGGTGCCCGCCCCTCCTACGGCCGGGTCCGTCCCCTGCCGGCCGCGTCGACGGTAGCCACTCTTCCGCTCGGCTACGCCGACGGGATTCCGCGTCTCATCTCCGAGGGAGGCGAGGCGCTGATCGGCGGTCGGCGCTTTCCCCTGGCGGGGCGGGTGACCATGGACCAGTTGGTGGTGGATGTGGGGGAGCATCCGGTGAAGGTAGGGGATGAGGCGGTGTTGATCGGCGCCCAGGGACCCGAGTCGATAAGTTTCGATGACTGGGCGGAGATGTCCGATACAATCAACTACGAAGTCGTTTGTCGGATTGGTTCCCGCTTGCCCAGGCGTTACGTTTCATGAATCCAACTGAATTCCCTTTGGCCCTCGCCTACGACGATGTGCTGTTGGTGCCTCGCCGTTCGGCGGTAGGATCACGCCAGGAGGTGAGCCTCGCCACCCGGCTCACCCGCCGCATCGACCTCGACATACCGGTGCTGGCCGCCAACATGGATACCGTTTGTGAGTGGGAGATGGCCGTGGCCATGGCCCGGATGGGCGGTGTCGGGATCCTCCACCGGTTCCTGCCGGTGGAAGACCACGCCCGGGAGGTGGAGAAGGTGAAAAAGGCCGGAGAAGGTCTGTTGGTGGGAGCCGCCCTGGGGGTGGGTGAGGAGATGAACCGGCGCGCTAAGAGCTGTGTGGCCGCCGGAGCGGATCTGCTGGTTCTGGACATTGCCCACGGACACGCCGAGCATGCCCTGCGGGCGGTGCGCGTCCTGAAGGACGAGTTCCCCGAGGTCGATTTGATCGCCGGGAACGTGGCTACGGGCGAGGGAGCGATCGATCTGGTCGAGGCGGGTGCGGACGCTATCAAGGTGGGGGTGGGGCCGGGGGGAGTTTGCACCACCCGAGTGGTCACCGGGGTGGGCGTTCCGCAGGTGACCGCTCTCTATGACGTGGTGAGAGCGGGAGTGGATGCGCCGATCATCGCCGATGGGGGGATCAGGGCGGGGGGCGACATAGCCAAGGCCTTGGCCATCGGCGCCGACTCGGTGATGGTGGGAAGTCTCCTGGCCGGAACCCGGGAGAGCCCCGGGGAGGTGGAGGAGACCTCCACCGGGCCGGTGAAGCGGGTGCGGGGCATGGCTTCCCAGGAGGCGGCGGTGCTACGGGCCGCCCGCCGCGGTGTGGAACTAGAGGATGAGTACTTCGAGCATCGCTCCCCGGAGGGAATCGAATGGACGGTGGCCTACCGGGGAACCGCCGCCGACGTGATCCGTCCCCTGATGGGGGGAGTGCGGAGCGCCATGAGCTATCTCGGCGCCACCGATCTGGCCTCTTTCCGCCGCAATGCCCGGTTTGTGAGAACCACGCCCGCCGGAGTGGCCGAGAGCCATCCCCACGCCTCCAACCCGGGTCGTTAGGGGTTTATGGAGGAACTGGCTGCGCTGGGCGCCCGGGCAAGGGTGTGCACCGACTGCCGACTGTCAGAGACTCGAACCAAGGTGGTTTTCGGCGTAGGACATCACAATGCCGAGGTGATGATGATCGGAGAAGCGCCGGGCAGAAACGAGGATCTGGAGGGCGAGCCTTTCGTGGGGGCCGCCGGTCACCTGCTCAACCGGCTGTTGGCGGAAGTGGGGATGCGGCGCGAGGATGTGTACATCGCCAATGTGATCAAATGCCGTCCCCCCAACAACCGGGACCCGCGCTCCGACGAGATAGAAGCCTGCAAGGGGTATCTGCGCGCCCAGCTCGATCTGGTGGATCCCAAGGTGGTGATGACACTTGGCAACTTCGCCACCCAGCTCCTTTTGCGCACCACCACCGGCATCAGCCGGATGCGGGGCCGCAGCTACAAATGGTGGAGAGACAAGATCGTCATCCCCACCTTCCATCCGGCAGCCGCCCTGCGGGGAGGAGAACGGGTCACCGACCAGATTCGCGAGGACCTGGCCCTGATGCGCTCGGTGATCGACTCGATGAACACCGGGGAGGGGGTGGTGGCCGAACCGGAGCAAATGGGTCTGTTCTGATGAACATCCGATGACTATTCGGGTGGCCTGTCCCACCGCTGAAGACACCTATGCCGTCGCCACCCGGCTTGCGCCCCTGCTTCGGTCGGGAGATGTGATCGCGCTCTCCGGCCCCCTGGGGTGCGGAAAGACCTTGTTCACGGGAGGATTGGCCGCCGCATTGGGGGTGGATGGACCGGTTCCCAGTCCCACCTTTGTTCTGGAGCGCCGGTACGACGACGGGTTTTTGCCGCTGGTGCATGTGGATGTCTACCGGTTGGGGTCATACAACGAGTTTTTGGATCTGGGAGTGTTGGACGCCGCCGCGGACGGGTTGCTGGTGGTGGAATGGGGGGAAGCCGTGGAGTCGCTCCTTCCCGAACACCTCCTGGTGCGCTTTGAGGTCGGATCGGACGGGGAGCGCCTGCTGAGTTTCACCGCGCCCCCATCCTGGCAATCAAGACCCCTGGAGGAGGTGACCGCATGAAGATCGTAGCCATCACCACCTCCACGCCGGCTTCTTCGGTGGCGCTGGCCGAAGGGCGACGGGTGGTGGCCTCGGCGGAGAATGTCAACGCCCGGGGACACGCCGAGTTCGTGGTGGCGGCTCTCGATTTCTGCATGAGGACCGCCAAATGGTCGCCCGAAGATATCCAATCGGTAGTGGTGGATGTGGGGCCGGGACTCTACACCGGGATCAGGGTGGGCATCTCGATCGCCCAGGGCATCGGAGCGTCGTTGGGCGTCCAGGTGGCGCCGTCCTCCTCCCTGGATGTCCTGGCGCTGCGCGCCGCTACCGGACACCGGCGCATCTTCCCGGTGGTGGATGTGCGCCGGGGGCAAGTGGCGGTGGCGGGTTACAGCCCGGTGCCGGGCGGAGTGGTGCGCGACCATCCCATCGAGTTGACCACCCCGGAGCGCTTGCTGGCCATGCTCAGCACCCAACGTGAGGGGATCCTGCTGGTGGGGGACATCCCGGCGCTCGGGAAGGGAGCTTTAAGCGGGCTGCGGGGCGTCCGGGTGGGCCGGCCCCGCTACCCGACGGCCGAGGCGCTGGCCGAAGCGGGTTTGGGGGTCCTGGAGCGGGGAGAGGCGCCCCATCCCGATGCCGTGCGTCCCCAGTACCTGCGGGACGCCGACGTCAACATCAACTGGCAGCGTCTCCGCTCCCCGTTCCGCTGGGAGGAGGATCATGATTGAGATCGTTCCGCTCACTTTGGATCGGCTGGCCGAGGTGGTGGAGATTGAGAAGAGAGTGTACCCCACTCCCTGGACGGAGCAGACGTTCCTGGAAGAGCTGTCCGCGCCTCTGCGGGTCTATCTGGTGGCGCTGATGGAGGGAAGAGTGGTGGGATACGGGGGGATGATGCTGGTCCCCTACGAGGCGCACATCACCTCGGTGGTCACCCTTCCGGAGCGCCGCCGCGCCCGGGTGGCGACCCGGCTGATGCTGGAGCTCGTCTCCAGAGCGATTGAGGAGGGAACGCGCAGCCTCACCCTGGAGGTGCGCTCTTCGAACCAGGCCGCCCAGGCGCTCTACCGGCGCTTCGGAATGGCCCCGGTGGGGGTGCGCAAGAAGTACTACGTCTCCGAAGATGCGCTGATCATGTGGGTGCACGATCTCGATGCTCCCGAATACCGCGCTCGGCTGTCCCGGATCGCCGAGGATATCCCATGAGTGGGCCGATCCTCGCCTTCGAGACCAGTTGCGACGAGACGGCGGTGGCCGTGGTGGCAGGCGACCGGGTGCTGTCCAACGTGCTCTCCTCCCAGGTGGAGCTTCATTCCCGCTTCGGCGGGGTGGTGCCGGAGGTGGCGGCCCGTTCCCACGTGGAGGCGATCAGGGGACTCACCCACCGCGCCCTCCTGGAAGCCGGTGTCCATCTCAATGATCTCGAGGCGGTGGCGGCCACCCAGGGACCCGGTCTGGTGGGCGCCCTCCTGGTGGGGCATTCTTTCGCCAAGGCCCTCGCCTGGTCGCGCCGGCTGCCTTTTCTGGGCATCAACCACATGGAGGGGCATCTTTTCTCGCCCCGACTGGAGTTCCCCGACTATCGACCGCCGGCGGTGGTGATCTTGGCGTCGGGAGGCCACACCCAGCTGGTGTACATGCGGGACTGGGGTGACTATCAGGTGCTGGGGGAGACCATCGACGACGCGGCCGGGGAGGCCTTTGACAAGCTGGCCAGAGTGATGGGCATGGGGTTTCCGGGTGGTCCCGCCATCGACCGGGCCTCGCAGACAGGCAATCCCGCCGCGATTCGCTTTCCCCGAGCCCTCTCCCAACGTCGCCACCATTTTTCCTTCTCCGGCCTCAAGACCTCGGTGATCACCTTCTTGGAGAAGGCGGCGAAACGAGACGCCCTTCCCAGCCGGGCGGATGTGGCCGCCTCGGTGCAGGAGGCGATCGTGGACGTTCTGATCGAAAAGACCCTCAATGCGGTGGAGGACACCGGTGCGGGAGTGGTGGGCGCGGGGGGAGGGGTGTTGGCCAACCGCCGCCTGCGCGCCAAGCTGGCCGCGGAGGCCGACGCGCGCGGCTTGGAACTGTATCTGCCCTCTCCCCATCTGTGTGTCGACAACGGGGCCATGATCGGAGCGGCCGGCGCATACCGCTTGGGAAGAGGCGAGTTCACCCCCTGGGGAGCGGGGGTCGATCCGGGTCTTCGGCTCGGCGCCCTTTGAGCCAGCGGCGGCGCGCTGAAACCGATTTAGCAGTCTAAGGGGGAGAGTGCTAAAATTCCGGGGGCTGGGGAAGCATCCCTTTGAAGGGAGGTTTTCCCTATCGGAAAACAAGGAAGGAGACCCCTATGAGGCTCGAGCCTCTTGGTGATCGGGTGGTCGTGGAACCCGACGAGGATCAAGACATGAGAACCCCGTCAGGTTTGGTGATTCCCGACACAGCCAAGGAAAAACCCCAGATGGGGAAAGTAATAGCGGTAGGTCCCGGTCGGCGGAACGAGGACGGAGAGCGAATGCCCGTGGATGTGAGTGAAGGCGACAATGTTCTTTACTCCAAGTACGGCGGCACCGAGGTTAAGGTCGACGGAGTCGACTACCTGGTTCTCTCTGCCAACGATCTGCTGGCCGTGGTCAAGTAGTTCAGGGAGGCAGTTCAAAAATGGCAGCTAAAAACCTGAGATTTAATGAGGATGCCCGTCGAGGGCTGGAATCCGGCGTCAACAAGCTGGCCGATGTGGTGAAGGTCACCCTCGGGCCACGCGGCCGCAACGTGGTGCTGGAAAAGAAGTGGGGAGCACCCACTATCACAAACGATGGCGTCACTATCGCCAAAGAGGTGGAGTTGGAGGACCCTTGGGAGAACATGGGCGCCCAGCTCGCCAAGGAAGTGGCGACCAAGACCAATGACGTGGCCGGCGATGGAACCACCACCGCCACCGTTCTGGCCCAGGCCATGGTGCGGGAAGGTCTCCGCAACGTGGCCGCCGGCGCCAACCCCATGGGGCTCAAGCGCGGCATCGAGCAAGCGGTGGACAAGGTTGTCGAATCCATCGAGGCGCTTTCCCGCGACATCGAAACCTCCGAGGAGATCGCTAATGTGGCGTCCATCTCCGCCAACAACGACTCCAGCATCGGCGCTACCATCGCCGAGGCCATGGATAAGGTTGGAAAGGACGGGGTCATCACCGTTGAGGAGGGCCAGACCTTCGGGTTGGAGCTCGAGTTCACCGAGGGAATGCAGTTCGACAAGGGCTACATCTCCCCCTACTTCATCACCGATCCCGAGCGCCAGGAAGCAGTGCTGGACAATCCGTACGTGCTGATCGCCAACCAGAAGATCGGTTCGGTCAACGATCTGTTGCCCGTACTGGAGAAGATCATGCAGAGCGGCAAGTCAGTGTTGGTGGTCTCCGAGGACTTGGAGGGCGAGGCTCTCGCCACCCTGGTAGTCAACAAGATCCGCGGCACCTTCGCGTCCGCAGCCGTCAAGGCTCCCGGATTCGGGGAGCGCCGCAAGGCCATGTTGCAGGACATCGCCATCCTCACCGGTGGCACCGTGATCTCCGAAGAGGTCGGCCTCAAGCTGGAGAATATCTCCCTCGACATGCTGGGCCGTTGCCGCAAGGTCGTGATTTCCAAGGACGACACGACCGTCGTGGACGGCGCCGGCGACCAGAGCGATGTCAAGGCTCGGATCAGCCAGATCGAGCGGGAGATCGAGAGTACCGACTCCGACTGGGACCGCGAGAAGCTGCAAGAGCGGCTCGCCAAGCTCTCCGGCGGAGTGGTGGTCATCAAAGTGGGCGCCGCCACCGAAGTGGAGCTCAAAGAGAAGAAGCATCGCATTGAAGATGCCGTCTCGGCCACCCGGGCCGCAGTGGAAGAAGGAGTGGTCCCCGGTGGCGGGGTGGCCCTGCTTCGGGCACAGACCGCCATCGACGAGATGGAGGATGCTTCGGCCGATGAGCGGACCGGGCGGGCGCTGGTGCGTCGGGCGATCGAGGAGCCTCTTCGTCAGATCGCCTTCAACGCCGGATACGAAGGCGGCGTGGTGGTGGAGCGGGTGCGCTCCAGCGACACCAACATCGGCTTCAACGCGGCAACCGGTCAGTACGAGAACCTGATGGCGTCAGGGATCATCGATCCCGCCAAGGTCACCCGTTCGACTCTGCAAAACGCAGCCTCGATCGCTGGACTGTTGTTGACCACCGAGGCGTTGATCGCCGAGGAAAAAGAAGACAGGCCGGCAATGCCCGGGGGAGACCCCGGCGGCCACGGCATGGATTTCTAGTCCCTCGGACAGAATCCCTTAGAACCAGAAAGGGACCCTCGCTCGGCGGGGGTCCCTTTCTTTGTCAGGCTTGTAACACACGTCTGCGGGAAGCGCCCGCAGCGGTCGGGGAGCTAAGTTAGGTGTCTCCTAACCGGTCCCAGAGGTTTCCGGCGGCTAGGTCGATGGCGGTCCAGGCCATTCCTACCGCACCGTCGAAGATGGCTTGGTGGCCTTCGGGAGTGATGGTTCGGCGGGTGAAAGCCGGTTGATGGTTCCCGATGGGAGCGCAGTGGAGTGAGAGCCTGGGGTGGATGGAGGGGACGATTTGGGAGACGTTGCCCATGTCGGTGGAGCCGACTTCCGACGTTGGCATTTCGGAGCCTCTGAGGGGGTCGCGTCCCAGGGCTTGGGAGTTGGCGGCGTAAAGTTCGATGAGGAGCGGATTGTGGATCAATTCGGCGTATCGGTGTCCGTAGTCCCTTATCTCCACCTGGCAGCCGGTGGCGAGGGCGGCTGCCTTGAAGCAGGACCGGACTCGTTCTTCCAGTACTTGGAGGCGTTCGAAGTTCTGGGATCTGGCGTACCATTTTGATCGGGTGAGGGCGGGGATGATATTGGGGGCTTTTCCGCCGTCGGTGATGATTCCGTGGATCTTGTCGGTTGCCAGGATGTGTTGGCGGAGGGTGGATAGGTTGACGTAGGACTGTACGAAGGCGTCGAGGGCGTTGATGCCCTTCTCGGGGAAGGCGGAGGCGTGGGCTTCCTTGCCGTGGAATGCCACCTCCAAATGACTGACGGCGAGGGAGATCGGGTCGACTACGTCGCGGGGGGAGGGGTGCACCATCATGGCGGCGGCGGCGTTGGTGAAGGCTCCGGCGTTGATCAGGTCTACCTTCCCCCCCTGGCCTTCTTCGGCGGGTGTGCCGAGGACGGTCAGGCGGAAACCGAGCGATTCGGTGAGGGGTTGGAGGGCGAGTCCGGCGCCTACTGCCGCTGAGGCGATGATGTTGTGGCCGCAGGCGTGGCCGATGTCGGGGAGGGCGTCGTATTCGGCGCAGATGATCAGTTCGGGGCCTTGGTGGCCGGCTCGGGCTGCGAAAGAGGTTTCCAAGCCGTAGGCGGGGTATTCGACGGTGAATCCGTATCCCTCCAGGGTTTGGGCGAGTCGTCGGGAGGAGAGGTACTCCTGGTAGGCCGTCTCCGGGTGGTCATAGAGCCAGCGGTTCAACTCTTCCAGGCGGGGCTGTTGGGCGGTGACTCGTTGTTTGGCTTGTTCTTTCAGCGCAGCATTGGTCTGCTCGGACATGGGCGGAGACCTCTTCTGTGGTTTCGGTAATGGGCGGTGGTCAGCTTTAGGGTTTTCAAAACAGAATACCAAATAGCAGCACTATCCGTCCCTGGAACAAGGGACTCAGACAGCGCCACGGTGTCCGGATCGTCGTCACCGACGGCGTCGCGCGCAAATAAGACTGCGATCGGTGTATCTTCCCACGGCGCGTAACAGCCTCCACTGGTTCCATGCGACCCATGGGTATCACCTAAGCATCCCACCGTGGTACCCCGACAACTCCTACGCTGCCAACTTCCCAGGGTGAAAACAGCCCGGGATACGGACCTGCTCTGCGCGTCCGGTTCGCTCTGCTGCATAGGGACGACTATCACACCCCGGGGCCGACCGAGGCCGCCTCTACCGGCTCTTCGATATGCCCCCATTCTTGCAGACTCCTGACGCACTCCATGAGCTCTATCGATGCGCGGTGATACCGTAGGGTTGGCCGCAACGACGATCAGGACGGCATTGCTGGAGTCTTTGATAGAACTCATCACGGGGAAGGGAGCTATTCCTTTCGAGGTCTATATGGAGATCGCCCTCTATCACCCCTATGGCGGGTATTTCACCGGAGAGCAGTTGCGATCGGTGCAGGGTGGGGACTTTCTCACCAGTCCCGAGGTGAGTCCGCTCTTTGGGGAAACCCTGGCCGCGCTGGTTCTCCGGGAGGCGGCCGAGATGGGGCTTTCTCGCCCGATGGTGGTGGACGCGGGGGCGGGATCGGGGTCGCTTTTGAGGCCGCTTCTGTCCGTTCTCGGGGACAACGCCGAGCCGTGGGCGGTGGAGGTCTCGCCACCTGCCCGTGAGGCTCTTGCGGAGTTAGTGGGCGCACGGCGGGTGGTTTCGGATCTGGACAAGTTGCCACGGGCCATTCGGGGGGCGATCTTCGCCAATGAACTCTTGGACAATCTGCCCATGGCGCTGGCGCGTCGACGGGGCGGTGAGTGGCGGGAGCTGTGGGTAGGAGAAGAGGGTGGCGAGTTGGGATGGGTGGAGGCGCCGGTCCGTCCGGAGGTGGAGGAGTGGCTGAACAGGTTCTCGGGTCCCACCCCGGAGGGGGGAATGGTGGAGTGCCAACTTCGGGCGGGCCAGTGGATCACGGAGGCTCTGGACCGATTGGAGGCAGGAGCGTTGGTGGTCATCGATTACGGCGATACGGCCGCGGGGTTGGAAAGCCGCCGTGCGGAGGGGACGCTCCGCACCTATCGGGCCCATCATCTCGGTCCTCATCCGCTGGCCGAGCCGGGAGAGACCGACATCACCGCCGATCTGAACTTCAGTGCGATGATGGAGGCTGCCCGAGAAGCGGGCGCATCCGTTTCGTTGCATCGCCAGGACGATTTCCTGGAAGACCTCGGCCTCAGGGAGCGAATGGAGGGACTCCGCCGACAAGAAAGCGAGCATGCCCGGTTGGGAGATGAGTTGCGGCGCCTTCAAATACGCTCTCTCCGCACCGGCGCCGAGGCGCTGTTGCACCCCCGAGGGTTGGGAGACTTCCGAGTGCTGATAGCCCGCCCGAGGGTATAAACTTCGTCTCGGACATGAACAACGTAAAGACCGTGATGCTTCTCGCGCTCCTCACCACCGTGTTGTGGTGGGTGAGCATCTCTTTGTTCCCCAACGGAGGCTTCTGGTTTGGGCTGGTAATTGCGGCGTTCTTCAACCTGGGCGCTTATTTTTTCTCCGACAAATTCGCATTGAAGATGAGTCGCGCCAAACCCGCTTCCGAAGAGGAACTCCCCGAGGTCTACGCCATAGTGCACATGCTGGCCGACAGTGCCGATATGCCCATGCCCCGCATCTATGTGATGGACTCTCCCCAGCCCAACGCGTTCGCCACGGGGCGCAACCCTCGACGCGGCGTAGTGGCGGTCACCACCGGACTTCTGCAGATTATGAGCAGCGGCGAGTTGGAAGCGGTGCTGGCTCACGAGCTTTCTCACATCCGCAACCGGGACATCCTCATCTCCTCGGTGGCGGCGATGCTGGCGGCCGCTCTCACTATTTTGGCCCGGATGGCGTTTTGGTTCGGCGGTGGAGGCCGTAATCGGAATAATCAAATGGGAGCCATAATCGCCATCGTGGCCATGATCGTTGCTCCGATCGCCGCCATCCTGATCAGGATGGCCATCTCCCGCTCCCGTGAGTACCAGGCGGATCGTTCCGGGGTTGATCTCACCGGACAGCCGTTGCTGCTGGCCTCCGCGCTGGGCAAGATCGGGATCGCCACCGACCGCATTCCCATGCGGGTCAACGACGCAGTCAGCCAGCTCTACATCGAGAACCCCCTCAAGAGCCGCTTCCGCCGGGAGGGGGGCATCATGAAGCTCCTGTCCACCCATCCGCCCATCGAGAGCCGGATCCGGATCCTGGAGGAGATGGCCGACCCGTTCTCCTGAGATCAGGAAGAGCCCGGCCGTCCCTCCTTCACCCCCTCGGGCGGCCCTTCGTAGAATAGGAATGCGGATCCGGCGCAAAACGCGCTAAACTATCCCCTTCGGGAAAGCCTTTAGCAGGCCGGGATACCCAAGCGGCCAAAGGGAGCAGACTGTAAATCTGCCGGCGAAGCCTTCGGAGGTTCAAATCCTTCTCCCGGCACTGGCTTTCCAAAGACGAAAGATGCCCCCTTAGCTCAGACGGCCAGAGCGCCTCCATGGTAAGGAGGAGGTCTCCGGTTCGAATCCGGAAGGGGGCTCTCCCGCCCAGCTAGGGCGAAGGCGGGCCGAGGCGGCGTAGCTCAGTTGGTAAGAGCGCTCGACTCATAATCGAGAGGTCGGCAGTTCAAGTCTGCCCGCCGCTACATGGAAAGAAAGCAAGCAATTACTAAAAGGACTCGGAAAGGGGGTGTTTGGTTGTGGGTAAGGTGAGGTTTTTGCGGGTGAAGCCGCATGTGAATGTGGGGACGATGGGTCATATTGATCATGGGAAGACGACTTTGACTGCTGCGATTACTCGGGTGTTGTCTGAGCGGGTTGGTGGGTTGAATGTGTTTACGGGGTTTGATGATATTGATCGGGCGCCTGAGGAGCGTGAGCGGGGGATTACGATTCAGATTGCGCATGTGGAGTATGAGACGGTGTTGCGTCATTATGCGCATGTGGATATGCCGGGGCATGCTGATTATATTAAGAATATGATTACGGGGGCGGCTCAGGTGGATGGGGCGGTGTTGGTGGTGTCGGCTGTGGATGGTCCGATGCCGCAGACGCGTGAGCATGTGTTGTTGGCGCGGCAGGTGGGTGTGCCGCGGGTGGTGGTGTTTTTGAATAAGTGTGATGTGGTGGATGATGTGGAGTTGTTGGATTTGGTGGAGTTGGAGGTGAGGGATTTGTTGACGGAGTATGAGTTTCCGGGTGATGATGTGCCGGTGGTGAGGGGTTCGGCGTTGTTGGCGTTGGAGGGTGATGGTGTGGCTGGTGATGGGGTGATGGAGTTGTTGGATGCGGTGGATTCGTATGTGGATGTGCCGGTTCGGGATGTTGAGCGTCCGTTTTTGATGCCGATTGAGGATGTGTTTTCTATTACTGGTCGGGGTACGGTGGTGACTGGGCGTGTGGAGCAGGGGGTGTTGCGGGTTGGTGAGGCGGTTGAGGTGGTGGGGTTGCGTGATACGCGTGGTTCGGTGGCGACTGGTGTGGAGATGTTTAGGAAGTTGTTGGATGAGGGTAGGGCTGGTGATAATGTGGGGGTGTTGTTGCGGGGGGTGGGGAAGTCGGAGGTGGAGCGTGGTCAGGTGTTGGCTGCGCCGGGGTCGATTTTGCCGCATGTGGGGTTTGAGGCGCAGGTGTATGTGTTGACGAAGGAGGAGGGGGGGAGGCATAATCCGTTTTTTTCGGGTTATCGTCCTCAGTTTTATTTTCGGACGACTGATGTGACGGGTTCGGTGTTGTTGCCTTCTGGGGTGCAGATGGTGATGCCTGGTGATAATGTGGAGTTGTCTGTGGAGTTGATTGCTCCGATTGCGATGTCGGTGGGGTTGGATTTCGCGATTCGTGAGGGTGGTCGTACGGTGGGTGCTGGTCGGGTTACTAAAATCACTACGTAATTTGGATCAGTAAACAACACAAAACCCCAGTCCTACAAAAACCTCTATAGCACAAAACGAGAAAGAAATGTAGCCCTATGCCAAGTGACAAGAGACCTCCTATAAAGCTTGCCTGCACAGATTGCAAACGGCGCAACTATGTGACCACTCGAGGCAGGGCCAATACGAGCGACAAGGAGCAACGGCGCAACCTGGTCAGGGGCCGACTGGTACTGAAGAAGTACTGTCGGTGGTGCCGCGTTCATACCTCCCACCGAGAAACCCGATAGGGCGGGACACGCCGCGCGTCGGGAGTGGGGACGAGATGAACCTCGCTGATCTGGAGGGAATGGTCATCGGGCCGAAGCCTTTGCGGATTTCCCGGGAACGGGTGGAATCCTATGTGGAGGCCACAGGTGACGATCCGACTCGTTGGGGCGAGGTGGCGCCTCCCGGGCTGGCCAGCGCCGCGCTCTTCGCGGTAGCCCCCGAACTTCTCTCCCACCCGGCGGTAATGGCCGAGGGAGGAGCGGCAGTTCATGGTGACCAGGTTTTCAGATGGAATGCGCCGCTTCGGGCAGAGGAGGACTGGACGGTGCGGGGCAAGGTGAACCGGGTGCGGCATCGCCGGGACGTGTGGTTCGTGGACTTCGCCTTCATCATGGCCGGTTCCGCGGGGAACCCGGTGGTTGAGGGAGATTCCTCTTTCTTGATAGCGGGCGGGGCGCCTCCCGCCCGAAGCGAGACGGACGAGTCCGAGCCTCCGCCCGACCGCCGGGCCCACAACCAGCGGGCTTTACCCGCCGACCTGTCCGAGGCGGGTGGGCAGATTCCGGTGCTCGCCAAGTCGGCAAGTCGCGCTGACCTGATCCGTTACGCGGCGGTCACCAGGGATTGGAATCCCATCCACTGGGATCACTGTTCGGCGGTTGCGGCGGGGCTTCCGGGGGTGGTGGTGCACGGCTTGGCCTGCGCGGCTTGGATGTGTCAGGGCGTAACCCGCCTGGTTAGGGGCGAGTCGCCTCTTCACCGGGCTCGTTTTCGCTTTCGCCGACCGCTCCGTCCGAGCGTCCCGGCGACCGTGCGGGGCAGTCGGACCGGGAGCGACAGCTTTTCTGTGCGCCTTGACTCGGAGGGAGAGACCCTGATAACGGCGATGATCCACTCCACCGCGGGCTGAACGGCTCTTCGGGGACGACAGGTTTCATTTGCTGGGTACTCTGTAACCCCATGAACGTGGATCCGGTCAAAGGGGATGACGAGCACGAGTTGGTGACTCGGGCAAGAGCGGGCGATCAGGACGCCTTTTCGCGATTGGCCGAGCGGCACCAGCATCAGGTGTTCACCTTGGCGATGCGTTTGGCGGGAGATCGCGATTTGGCGGCTGATATATCCCAGGAGGCGTTGCTTCGGGCCTGGCGGGGGATCGGCAAGTTCCGGGGAGAGGCGCGCTTTTCGTCGTGGCTCTATCGCATCACCGTCAACGTGGCATGGACGCAGTTGAGTCGACGCGGACGCACCCAGCATGCGCCGCTCGAGATGGTGGAAAACATGGCCGCGCCGCTTTCTAGTTTCAGCCACCCCGAGTTGGCTCTGGAGGCGGCGAATCTGCGCGGCCGGCTCCGTCGGGCGCTGCTCCGGCTTCCCCAGCGGGCACGGGTGGTGGTGGTGCTCCGCGATGTGTACAACTGGAGCCACGCCGAGATTGCCGAGGCCTTGGGCATTTCGGTCTCGGCCGCCAAAGTCCGTCTTCACCGGGCACGCAAACGTCTGCGGACCATTCTGGAGCACTCGCCTTGAGGCGGATGCAGTCGACGGTCTGTTGGGCGACCCGTCCTTGGGTGCGGCTTCTGGCGGTTGATCAGAGAATCAGGGGACGACTTCTGGCTCGCCACGTCGATCACTGCCTTCGCTGTCAGGCCGAGACCGCCATCGAACACCGGATTCACCGCACTCTGGCCGGGATGGAGGGCAATCTGATGATGGCGCCCGCCGGGTTGATGCCGGCCGTCCGGGGCAGCCTGAACATGGCGCCGTCCTACGCCGAGATGGAGTCGGCGCTCAACGCCGAAAAGGTGGCCATCGCCGCGGCGGTGGTTGGTGTAGCCTCGGTAGTGGCCTGGACAGTGAGCCGGCGGGTGAAAGGTGGCGGCTGAACCCTCTCGGGGAGTGGCCCTCACAAGATTGCGGTTTAACTCCGACGATCGAACGGGTATACTTCAAGCGAGGCTGATAACCCCCTTGAGGGGTGTAGCTCCAATTTGGCAGAGCGCCGGTCTCCAAAACCGGAGGTTGCGGGTTCGAGTCCCGCCACCCCTGCTAACCCCCGTCCCGATGCTTAATCTAAAACCTGAAACGGCTGAAGCATGAACCGACAAATGCGTCGCCTCGTAGAGCGCGAGGAGCGGCGACAGAAAAAACAAGGGCGAGACAAGCGGCCGTCCGCCCGGGCGGAACGCGCGGTGGCCTCGCGCAACAAGGCCCCGGTGGAGCGGCTCCCTATCTATACCCGGATCGGGATTTTTCTTCGGGAAGTGCGTACCGAGCTGTCCAGGGTCTCCTGGCCGACCCGCCGACAACTGGTCAACTTCAGTGTGGTGACCGTGCTCACCTCAGTGATCCTTGCTCTGGTCATTTTCGGTCTCGATGTCGTCCTCAAGCAGATTGTGTTGTATTTTGTCGGAGGTATCGGAGATGGCTGAGATGGCGACAGCCGAGGCGCTGGTCCCCGAGACCGAGGAAGAAACTCCGGTCAGTCCGTACGACCTGCCCGGCGACTGGTATGTAATCCACGCCTACTCGGGTCACGAGGAGAAGGTCAAGGCCAATCTGGAGAAGCGGGTGGAGTCGATGCGCTTCACCGACCGCATCTTCGATGTGCATATTCCCCGCGAGGACGTAGTGGAGATCCGGAACCGAAAGAAGGTCACGGTCCCCAAGAAGGTCTTCCCCGGGTATCTCTTGGTGCGGATGCGAATGGACGACGACTCCTGGTCGGCGGTGCGCGACACCCCCGGCGTCACCGGGTTCGTCGCTTCCAACATGGGCAAGCAGAATCGTCCCCCACCGCTCTCCCGTCGCGAAGTAGAGCGCATGCTGGGTTTTCGCGAAACGAAAGCAAAGTCCAAGCCCCGGTTCAAGCCGGCCTGGGAAGTGGGGGAGACAGTGCGGGTGGTGTCGGGGCCCTTCAACGATTTCAGCGGCATCATCGAGGAGATCAACCTCGATCAGTCCAAGGTGGTGGTGCTGGTGGAGATCTTCGGACGGGACACCCCGGTGGAACTGGGCTTTGCCGATATCCAGAAGAACTAGAAGACGCGTTTCACACAGGAGTTGAACAGAATGGCTGTCAAAGAGATAACCGCCAAGGTGAAGATGCAACTCTCGGCCGGAGAGGCGTCTCCCGCCGCTCCGGTGGGCACCTCCCTGGGGCCGCACGGGGTGAACCTCATGGACTTTGTGCGGGCCTACAATTCCGCCACCGAGGACAAGCGTGGCTCGATCATCCCGGTGGAGATCACGATTTACAAGGATCGGACCTTCACCTTTATCACCAAGACCCCACCGGCGGCGTCCCTGCTTCGCCAGGCCGCCCGGGTTGAGAAAGGGTCGGGAGAACCCCATATGACCAAGGTGGGGACCGTCACCTACGAGCAGGTGAGGGAGATCGCCAAGATCAAGATGCCGGATCTCAACGCCAACGATGAGGAGGCCGCCATGCGGATAGTGGCGGGAACCGCCCGCTCGATGGGGATCGAGGTCTCCGGCTAGCAAATTCGAATGAATACACACCAGTGGGAGGCTCTGTTGGTTGAGCCGCCTGGACCACGGAGGTAGAAAATGGTAAACAAGGGCAAGCGCTACAAAGACTCTTTGCGGCGGTACGACCGCGCATCGGCCTACTCGCCGACCGAGGCTTTGGACTTGGTCAAATTCATGTCTTCGGCCCGCTTCGACGAGTCGGTGGAGGCCGCTTTTCGGTTGGGCGTCGATCCGCGCCGCGCCGAGCAGATGCTGCGGGGAAACGTCTCCTTTCCCCACGGCACGGGCAGATCGGTGCGGGTGGCGGTGTTTGCGCCGCCGGAGCGGCACGCCGAAGCCACAGAGGCGGGGGCCGATCGGGTGGGCGCAGACGATCTGATCCAAGAGATTGCGGGGGGAGGGTCGCTCGACTTTGACGTGTTGATCGCCACTCCCGACATGATGCCCCGGGTGGGAAGGCTCGGAAGGATCCTCGGGCCGCGCGGGCTGATGCCCAATCCCAAGGCCGGTACGGTGAGCAACGATCTCACCGGCACGGTCTCGGCCTTCAAGGCCGGCCAGATCGAGTATCGGACCGATCGCTACGGGAATATCCATGCCGTGATCGGCAAGGTGAGCTTCAGCACCGACAAGCTGGCCGAGAATCTCCATGTCCTCACCGACGAGTTGAACCGGGTCCGCCCGGCCGCCGCCAAAGGCAGGTATATGAGATCTTTGACGATCGCTTCCACCATGGGCCCAGGCGTCAAGATAGACGTGAACCGCTTGGACGAACTGGCCCCGTCATAAGGAGTTTTGCCTGGGCGGGTCCCCAACTCTAAAATAAGACTCACAACGCAAATCTCTGCACCTCGGCCCCAGACCGCTGGTTGCCCCAAGGCCTAAAGGGAGAAGTTTCCCGCCAGCGCAGGTCGGCATTATCGCCCTGGCTCTCTGGTTGAGGTTGCCGGGTTTTTTCTTGGAGGACCAAAAATGCCGATGAGCCGAGCCGAGAAGGTAGAGCGGGTGGCCACCATTCGCGGCCACATTTCAGCAGTGGACGCCATCTATCTCACCGAGTTCCGCGGGCTGAGCGTCCAGGAGATTCAGCAGGTCAGGCGGTCTCTTGTGGAGAACGACGCCCGGATGCGGGTGGTCAAGATGTCACTGACCCGCAGGGCGGTGGAGGACCTGGGTTATGAAGACCTCTCCGAACATCTGGCCGGATCCACGGCGCTGGTGTTTGCCGAGGGCGATCCGCTGGTCGCCGCCAAAACAGTGAGAGAGCAGAGCCGGCAGTTCCACAAGCTGGTATTGAAGGGGGGGATCATGGATGGGAAGTTCATCAGCGTCGACCAGGTCGCCGAGTTCGCCGCGCTGGGATCACGGTCCCAGCTCTTGGGGAAACTTGCTGGTGGAATATCGGCGCCCCTCCACAAAACGGCCGGCATGTTTGCCTCCTTCACCCGCTCCGCAGCCGGAGCGTTTTCCCAGCTTCTGGAGCGCAAGCAGTCCGCCGAGTCAGTCTGAAATTCAAAACGAGAGAAAGGAAAGCAAATGGCCAAGATGAACACTGCAGAGATGTTGGGTGTCTTTGAAGAAATGACCGTGTTGGAACTGAAGGAATTCCTTGATGCCTTCGAGGAGCACTTCGATGTAACCGCCGCGGCGCCGATGGCCATGGCGGCTATGCCGGCGGCAGGAGCGGGCGAGGTCGAGGAGGAAGTGGAGCAGACCGAGTTCGATGTGGTGCTCACCGCCATCGGCGACGCCAAGATCGCGGTCATCAAGGAAGTGCGGGCTATCACCAAGCTCGGCCTCCGGGAATCCAAGGAGTTGGTCGACGCCTACCCCAAGGCGATCTTGGAAGGTGTGGACGCCGAGGCTGCCGAGGCCGCCAAAAAGCAGTTGGAAGGTGCCGGCGCCAGCGCCGAGGTCCGCTAAGCAAGCTACGAGTCGGCTGACCCCCTAATACTTCCGGTAGCGCCACAACCAAAGAGGCGCCAGCTAAGGCGACGGTCAATGAAAAGCGAGCAACGTTAGCCCCACGGGTTATCAAGATTCCTGTGCCTGTTGTTCCCAATCACGTTCGTTGCTTATGAACCCTGGGAATGGTTGTGGTTACTGGCCCCTTTTGATCCATTCATACATCTCTGGCTCTGGCGGCGGCGTTTCCTCAACTGGCGCCAACGACATCGATGATTCGTTATTGGGATCGCTGTCCCCGGTATTGGTGGTCAAGGCCTGCCGTGATCATCGCAGTGCTGCCGGGTCGCAGAGGCGGGCGGTCAGCCACACAGGATGATGACGGCTCGCCGCGACAAGGCGGGATGAAGCGGTGGGCCTTGTCTGCGGGGTGTGCCGCTTGCTGGCTGAACCAAACCTGTCTTGAACCACCTGGCAGGCTGGTCGCCCTGCAATCGGGTAGGGAGGAAATCGGGAAGAGGACGGTAGGATTTGGCGGGTGCGTCTGGCTCCGAAGGGAGCCCGCTATTGCCTCTTTCCCAGGTAGGAGGCCAGCACCGCTGTTTGACTTTCTCGGAGGAGCATGTAGGCGCGGAGCCTTTCCAGGGCCTGGGCCGTGGCTTTCTCGGCTTCGGGCAGATCGGCCTCGGACAGGAAGGCTGCTACCCGGTGGGCGACCCCCGGATCGGAGAGCTGGTGGGCGCTGTCCACCAGGTACCTGACCGTCATAGGCGGAATGGAGGCCACGATGTCGGGCCACACTTCCTGTGCCCTCTCCCAGGCGTAGGCGCCGGTCTTCTTCCGGCGGAACAGTCCGCCCACCACCCAGGAGGCGTCCTGGGTGCGTATGGTTCTCTCCAGCACCGCCTCCAGAGTGGCGTCCACGCTGGACTGGGTCTCGACAAAAGTGAGCGAGCGCAGGAGCCGCAGCTTCTCCTGGGGTGAATAGGCGTCCTCATAGAGTGAGAACAGGCGCTCATAGGTTTGATCATCGCCGTGCGCTGCCACCGTGAACAAACAGGCTTGGGCCACTTCCGGGTCAACCTGTCCGGGATGGGCGAGCCACTCCTCGAACCGCTCCCGGGAACGGACGATATCATCGGGGCGACGGACCAGCCTGCCGGCGCAACCCAGAATCAGCCCTCGAAGCTGGCGGGTCAGATCACTGTCGCCGGGACCCGGATCCCAGCCCAGACGGGTCAGAGTCGGTTCGATCAACTCCATCACCAGGGCAGAGAACCTCGACTCTTGGTCTTCTCCCACCAGATGGTGGTGCATGGTTCCCAGCCCGCCCAGCACCGTCGTCCAGATGACGAACTCGGTTTCGTCCCGGTAGGCGGCGGCCATATCCAGATAGGCGGCCGCCGGCATCTCCCCGCTCTCCACCAGTGCCCAGGCGTCGTCGATCAGACAAAACCGCTCGAGATCGTCAAGTAGGACCAG
The DNA here is from genome assembly GCA_965261135.1 of Acidimicrobiia bacterium. Taxonomy (GTDB): domain Bacteria; phylum Actinomycetota; class Acidimicrobiia; order Spongiisociales; family ZC4RG35; genus Bin76. The sequence continues at coordinate 1,325,149 of OZ253443.1, read as the reverse complement.
ACGGGCCAACAGCCCTTCTGAGAGCCGGTCCGAATAGCCGACCCTATAGAATCCGTGCCCGCCGGCGTTGGCGGTCACCCACCGGGGGGCGGCGTCGGTCGCCACCATGGATCGGCGGTCCCGCACCAGCGTCTTCAGGCGAAAAGTGTCTTCGGCGGTCTGACCCCGCAGTTGCGCCGGTATCTGCCACCGGGTCTGGTCGGCGCCGGGTATTTTCAGATGGCGCCGCTGGGTAATCCCGACGCCTCCGGAATCTTCCGTCACTTCCAGCAGTGGGTAGCCGCCCTGCAGAATCCAGGTGTCCATGATCTCGCCCACCGGCTCGCCCGATGCTCGGTTCAGACTCTCCCAGAGGTCGGCGGTGTCGGTGTTGCCGTATGCGTGGGCGCGCAGGTAGTCGCCCACGCCTCTCTGGAAGGTCTCCTCTCCCAGGTACTGCTCGATCATGCGCAGGACAGCCGAACCCTTACCGTAGGTGAGGGCGTCGAACATCTCGTTGGCCTCGGCGGGGGAGTTGACCTCGAACTCCACCGGCCGCGTGCTGGCCAGCGAGTCGACCCCGTAGGCCCAGGGCCTCTCCAGACCCGCGAAGGTGAGCCACCGTTTCCATTCGGGGCGCATGGCATCGGCGGCCTTCATCTCCATGAACGAAGCGAACGCCTCGTTCAGCCAGATGCCGTTCCACCATCTCATGGTGACCAGATCGCCGAACCACATGTGGGCCAGTTCGTGGGCGATCACATCCAGGATGCGAGTCAACTCCCCGGTGGTGGCGCTCTCCGGGTCGGTGAGAAGCGCTGTCTCCCGATAGATGATGCATCCCAGGTTTTCCATGGCCCCGAACGCGAAGTCGGGGACGGCGAGGTGATCGATCTTGTCTCCCGGATAGGGAATGCCGTAGTAGGAACGGAAATATTCGAGGCAGAAAGTAGCGCATTCCAGGGCGTAGTCGGCCAGATCCAGCTTGCCCCGCGGGGCTACGATCCGCACCGCCACCCCGTCCACATCCACCGGCGGAGTGGCTTCGAAGTCCCCCACCACGAACGCCACCAGGTAGGTGGAGATGGCAATGGTGTCGGCGAAGGTGACGGCCACCTGGTCCTCTCCCGCCGGCGTCCTGCGGACCTCCCGGCCGTTGGAGACCGCCATGAGATGGCTGGGCGCCACCAGCGTTATTCCGAACACCGCCTTCAGGTCGGGCTCGTCCCAACAGGGAAAGGCCCGGCGGGCGTCGGTCGCCTCGAACTGGGTGGTGGCGATCACCTGGGTGTTGCCGTCCACGTCGGTAAAAGTGGAGCGATAGAAGCCGTGCAGCTGATCATTCAGGACGCCGGTGAACTCCATCACCAGTATCCCGGCGCCGGCCGGAACGGCCCCCGCCAGGCCTATGGTGGCCCGTTGCAGTTCGGTCTGATAGCTGATCTCGCCATCCAGGCGGGTCGTTCCCCCGTCGACTGCCAGAGTGGCGTCGGTGATCTCCAGGTCCACAGCGTTGAGGATGATCTCCGTCAGGGGCTCGGTGATCTCCACTCCGATCTCCACCCGGCCCTCGAAAGTGAAATTCTCGAAGTCGGGCTCGATCTTCAGGTCATAGCGGTGGGGGACCACCGTCCGGGGGAGCCGATGGGGGCTGGCTTTGCTCACTGGGAGGGTTGCTCCCCGCTTGGAGAGGACCAGTCGCTGTGGAAGAACTCCGAGAGGGGGCGGTCGGTTCTCTGATAGGTGTGGGCGCCGAAATAGTCCCGCTGGGCGGCGATCAGGTTGGCGGGAAGCCTTTCGGAGCGGAAGCCGTCGTAGAATGCCAGCGCGCTCGAATAACCCGGAACGGGGATCCCGGCCAGGGTCGCCTTGGCCGCCACCAGCCGCCAGCCTTCGGAAGCCGCGGCCAGAGCCTGAGTGAAGTGATCGTGGACCAACAGGTTGGCGGGGGGCGGGTCGGAGCGGAAAGCGGCGATCACCTCTTCCAGGAGCCGGGCGCGGATGATGCACCCGTTTCGCCACACCTCGGCGATCCGCGCCAGGTCGAGTTGCCACCCGAACTCCTCGGAGGCGGCGTCCAGCATCATGAAGCCCTGTGCGTAGGAGACGATCTTGGAGGCGTAGAGGGCGTCGTGAATCCATCCGGCCAACCGCACGCGGTCCCCCGTCAAATGCGGTCCCCCCGAGGAGTCGCCGCCGGGCCCCGCCAGCCGGCGAGAGGAGGCGACCCGCGCTGCTTTTTGGGCGGAGACCGCTCTGGCCATTACCGCTTCGGCCACCAGGGTGATGGGCTGGCCCAGGTCGAGCGCCACTTTGACGGTGTCCCGGCCGGTTCCCTTCTGGGCGGCCACATCCAGCACTTTCTCCAGGAGCGGCTGGCCGTCGTCATCCCGGCGGGCAAGTATCTCGGCGGTGATGTCGACCAGGTAGGAGTCGAGCGGGCCGCTCCGCCAGTACTCGAACAACTCGCTCATCTGACTGTGGGACATTCCCGTGGACCCGAGCAGGTGATAGGCCTCGGCCAAAAGCTGCATGTCCCCGTATTCGATGCCGTTGTGGACCATTTTCACGAAGTGCCCGGCCCCGTCGGGACCCATCCGGTCACAACAGGCGGTTCCGTCCTCGAGCTTGGCGGCGATGGCGGTCAGGGGATCCCGAAGGAGTTCCCAGGCCACCGGGCTTCCCCCCACCATGATGGAAGGGCCATATCGGGCGCCTTCCTCCCCGCCCGACACCCCCACACCCAGATAGTGAACCCCGTGGGATTCGGTTTCCGAGCACCGCCGGGCAGTGTCGACAAAAAAGGAGTTGCCGAGGTCAGCAAGCACGTCACCGGGCGAGAGCATGGGCAGAAGGCGCGCTATGAACGAGTCCACCGGAGCGCCCGCCTTGACCATCAGGAGAATCTTTCGGGGCCGCTCCAGCATGTCCACCAGTTCTTCGAGGGTGTCGGCGCCCCGAACGGCGCGGCCCCGGGCGGCTTCGGCCAGGAATTGATGGGTGGTTGCGGTGGTGCGGTTGTGGACCGCCACCCGATAGCAGTTATCGACCAGGTTGAGCACCAGGTTCTGGCCCATGACGGCCAGTCCGACCAGCCCGAGTTCCATTTTTCCGACCAGCCCGAGTTCCATTTTTTCGTTCACAGCCACCCGCGGCAAAGGGTAATCGGCTGCCACCACGTCCGGATTCGCCATGTGTCGGCGGGCCGGAAGGCCAAAAACGGCATCGGGAGGCGGTATCTTTGCGGGGATGCGCTGGTCGAAGCTGTTCATACCCACCCTGCGGGATGATCCCGCTCATGCCGAGGCGGCCAGTCACCGATTGCTGCTGCGCGGAGGCTTCATACGCCAGTTGGCCGCCGGGCAATATTCGATGCTGCCTCTGGGGCAGCGGGTGCGGGCCAAGGTGGATCGGATCATCCGCGAGGAGATGGACGCCATCGGGGGACAGCAGGTGCATCTTCCGGCGCTCCACCCCGCCGATGTGTGGCGGCAGTCCGGGCGCTGGGAGGCAATGGGAGATGAGATGTTCCGCCTGCAGGACAGAAAAGGCGTTGATCATTGTCTGGGAATGACCCATGAAGAGGTGATCGCCGTTCTGGCGGGCGAGGTTTCTTCCTATCGCGACCTTCCACAGATCTGGTATCAGATCCAGACCAAATTCCGCGACGAACCCCGTCCCAAGTCGGGGGTGCTGCGGGTGCGGGAGTTCACCATGAAAGACTCCTACTCCCTGGACGTGGACCAAGCAGGTCTGGATGTCGCCTTCGACCTCCATCACCAGGCCTACGTCGCCATTTTCCGACGGTGCGGTCTGGAGGCGCTGGATGTGGTGGCCTCCTCGGGCGCGATGGGCGGATCGGAGTCCGTGGAGTTCATGGTTCCCAGTCCCGCCGGGGAGGATTGGATCGTCACCTGCGATGGCTGTGACTACCGGGCCAACCTGGAACGGGCTGTCTCGGTGATACCGCCGATCGAGGATGGCCCCTCACAGGGGACCGAGCCGTTGGCCACGCCGGGAATCCGCACAATTCGCGCCCTGGCCGACGCCTACCCCGACCGGGCTGCCCCGGAGCGACAGATCAAGACCCTGGTCTATCTGGTTGACGGCCAACTCACACTGATTCTTTTACGGGGAGATCACGAACTCTTGGAGCAGAAGCTCGTGGACACCTTGGGCGTGGCCAATCTCCGCCCGGCGTCCCAGCCCGAGATACGCGCCGCCCTGGGGGCCGATCCGGGGAGCCTGGGAGGGGTGGGGGTGAAGCATCTGCCCATCGTCGCCGACCGCGCCTTGGCGGGTCGGCGCAATCTGGTCACCGGCGCCAACCGGGACGACTGGCATCTGACCTCGGTGGACATGGAACGCGATATCGGAGTGGGGATGTGGGCCGACCTGCGGGGGATATCGGCGGGAGAGCAGTGTCCGGAGGGCGGCGGGACGCTCGAGGTGTGGCGGGGAATCGAAGTGGGGCACATCTTCAAGCTGGGCGATCGGTACGCACGGGCGATGGGGGCCATGGTCCAGAACCCCCAGGGCGACTTCAATCCCATCGTGATGGGCTCATATGGAATAGGGGTGGAGAGGACCATGGCCGCGGTGGTGGAGTTCTCCCACGACGAACGGGGGATTGTCTGGCCGGTCTCGGTCGCTCCCTATCAGGTGGTGATCACCGTCCTGCGGGCCGACGACCCCCAGACCCTGGCAATGGGGGAGCGTCTCTACTCGGAGCTGTCAGAGGCGGGGGTGGAGGCTCTCTTGGATGACCGCCGGGAGCGGCCGGGTGTCAAATTCGCCGACGCCGAACTGATCGGCATCCCGTATCGGATCACGGTCGGTCCCCGAAAGCTCGCATCCGGTTTGGTGGAATTGACCTCCCGCCGCGATCTGCACACCGTGGAGGTTCCTGCGGAGGATGTGACCGAAAGGGTCGCCGGCCTGGTGAGAGCCGGTTTGGCGCCTGCCTAGGGAGAGCCTTGGCCGCTGAGGCGTCTCGCTCCGGCGTAAACCACCATCTCCTCTCCCCGGACGAACCCGGCCAGGGTCATCCCCACGTCCACGGCCAGGTCGACGGCCAGAGACGAGGCGGCGGAGATGCCGGCCACCACCGGGATCCCGGCCACTGCCGCTTTCTGGGTTATCTCGAAGGAGATCCTTCCCGAAACCACCAGGATCAACTCTCCCAGGGGCCATCTTCTTCTGGCCATCGCTCCGATCGCCTTGTCCACCGCGTTGTGCCGGCCGACATCCTCGGCGATGACTTGAAGCTCCCCCGCGGGGCTGAACAAGCCGGCGGCGTGGGATCCTCCGGTGGCCGAGAAAGAATCCTGTGCACGGCGAAGACGGTCGGGAAGTTGGGTGATGGTCCTTCGGGTGAGCTCGGGCCCGGTGGGCAACGGGCGGGAGGCGATCAGCACCGCATCGATGGAGGCCTTTCCGCACACCCCACAGGATGAGGACGTGTAGGTGTTGCGGCGGAACTGTTCGGGATCGATCTCGACTCCGGCGGCCATCACCAGTTCGTAGCGGTCGCCCGAGCCGATGGAATGCACGCGGGCCACCTCCGCAGGTCCGTCCACGATCCCTTCGGTGATCGCAAAACCCAGCGCGAGGTCTTCTTCCTGACCGGGGGTGCGCATCAACACCGCGATGGGAACTCCCATCATTCGCAGTTCCATGGGGGACTCTTCCACCAGCCGATCTTCCACCTGATGGGTGAGGAGAGGACCGACTTTCAGCACTTGTCGCCCGCTGTGGCGAGACATGTGGGAAACATTAGGCCGATCGGCCGCCGGTTTCACGTTTTGCCCCCGTTGTGCGACAATTGGGCCTATGCGAGTGGACAATTTCGGCGCCGGCCCCTGCACCCTTCCCCTGCCCATCATGGAAGAGGCCCAGGCGGAGTTTCTCGATTTCGCGGGTAGCGGGATGTCGGTGTTGGAAATGAGTCACCGCTCGGCGGTGTTTTCGGCCGTTCATCAGGAGGCTCTTTCCCTGGCGCGGGAGGTGTCCGGCGCGCCGGCGGAGTTCGAGGTGTTGGTGATCGCGGGCGGGGCGACCATGCAGTTTGCCATGATTCCCCTCAACCTGTTGGCGGACCGAAAGAGCCGGGGCGCCTATGTCACCGCTGGTTCCTGGGGAAACTTGGCGCTGGCAGACGCTCGGCGGTGGGGCGACGCTTATTGCGCCTGGAACGGAGAGCCACAGGGATACCGCCGGATGCCGGTTTCGGCGGAGATCGCAATCGAGCCGGATACCCGCTACCTCCATGTGACTTCCAATGAGACCATCGACGGGATCAGGATGGTGGAGTCCGTCGAGGTGGGGGCGCCGCAAGTGTGTGACATGTCGTCTGATTTCTTGGCGCGGCCCATCGACTGGGACCGCTATGAAATGGTGTATGGAGGGGTGCAGAAAAACCTCGCCCCGGCCGGGATGGCGCTGGTGTTCATACGCCGATCCACGCTGGAGAGGATCTCCGCCGATCTTCCTCGCAGCCTCGACTACCGCTGGTACGCCGCCCAGGACTCTTTGGGGAACACCCCTCCGGTGTTCCCGATATATCTGATGGGCAAGATGCTCAAGTGGCTCCGCGACCTGGGGGGAGTCACCGGCCTGGAACAGCGCACCGCCCAAAAGGCCGGGCTCGTCTACGATGCCATCGACCAGAGCGAGGGCTTTTATCACAACCCGGTGGAGCGCCGCTATCGCTCTCACACCAACGTCGTGTTCCGGCTCCCCACCTCCGAGGACGAGTCCCGCTTTCTGGAGCAGTCCACTGCGGCTGGTTTGATAGGTTTGCGAGGCCACAAGTCGGTGGGAGGGTGCCGGGCCAGTCTCTACGCCGGTCTGGAGATGGAAAGCGCGGCGCGGCTGGCTTCCTTCATGAATGATTTTCGGGTGAACAGCGCCTGAACATCCCTGCCTGTAATAGAGGAGGTGGGAGGGTTAGACTAGGCGACGAGATAAGGAGTAGTGCCGCCCGAATGAGCAACACCGACACATTGCCCAAGACGACCATGGCCGACCGGCTGTCGGCTGTGCTCGGCCCCTATTTGGCGGCCGAGCACCTAGAGTTGGACGACCTTGAGTTATTGGGCCATAGAGGCGCCCGGGTGTTGCGGGTGGTAGTCGACGCCGGTGAAGGGGTTAATGTCGACCGACTGGCTGAGGCTTCCCGCCGGCTTTCGCGGCTCTTGGACGCCGAGACCGATTTGGAGGGTCCCTATCGCCTGGAAGTGAGTTCACCGGGCTTGGAGCGTCGGCTGCGGAGTGCCCGGCATTTCGTGAAAGCGGTCGACCGGGAAGTGGTGATAAAGACCCGCGGCGTTCAGGGAACCGAGACTCTCCGGGGTCGTTTGGTGTCGGCGAACTCCCATGGATGTGAACTTTTGGCGGAGGGTGAGCCACAGGCTGTCTTGTACGGTGCCATTCTCTCGGCTCGTACCGTTTTCCGCTGGCAGGCCGCCCCCAAACCGGGGAAAGGCAAGGTGCGCTCGTGAAAATCGACTATCAGGTCATGGAGGCCCTCGAGCTTCTGGAGCGCGAACGCGGGGTCCCGGTGGACACAATCCTGGACGCGTTGGCCAACGCCTTGGTCTCTGCCTACAAGCGCACCTCCGGCACCGCGGAAGAGGCGCGTGTCACCATCGATCCCGAATCCGGGGACATCAAGGTCTATGCGCAGATCCTTGATGAAGAGGGCGCGGTGGTCAGAGAATGGGAGGACGACTCCCGGGATTTCGGACGGATCGCCGCCCAAACCGCCAAGCAAGTGATCGCCCAACGGTTGCGAATAGCCAAGCGGGAGCAGATCTATGCTGCCTACGCTGGACGGGAGGGCGACCTGGTCACCGGGATAGTGCAGCAGGTCGACGGGCGCTACATCATCTTTGACCTGGGTAACGCCGAGGCACTGATGCCGGCCTCCGAGCGGATTCCCCATCAGCTGCTCGACCGGGGGAATAGGGCCAAGGCTCTCATTCTGGAGGTCAAGAACGAACCCAAGGGACCGCAGATCATTCTTAGTCGCTCTCATCCCGATTTGGTGCGAAGGTTGCTGGAATTGGAAGTGCCGGAACTGGTGGAGGGGGTGGTGGAGATCGTGGCGATCGCCCGGGAGCCGGGACATCGCACCAAGATCGCGGTTGTTTCCCACGATCCAAACGTCGATCCGCGCGGGGCCTGCGTGGGAGCGAGGGGCTCGCGGGTGCAGCAGGTGGTCAAGGAGTTGCGCAACGAAAAGGTGGACGTCGTCCAATACCAGGAAGATGTGCCTTCCTTTATCGCGGACGCTCTGGGGCCGGCCCGCATTCGCGAAGTCAGGATCAACGAGGAGGAGAAAAGCGCGGAGGTGATCGTCTCCGAACACCAGCTTTCCCTGGCGATCGGCAAGGAAGGTCAAAACGCTCGCCTTGCCGCCCGCCTCACCGGATACCGGATCGACATCCGCTCTGACGAGCCGCCTCCCTCTCCGGGGGCCGAAGGCGGTACGCGCCACCTCCGTCCCCGACCCCGAACGGCTTCCGCATCCCGCGCCCCGGGCGCGTCGGCGCCTGCCGCCCCCTCCCGATCAGATACCGCCTGACCGGCGGGTCGGGTTCAGTGATATATGGCTAGGGTCAGGATTTATCAGATCGCCCGTGAACTGGGCCTTTCTTCCCAGGACGTGATACAGCAGGCGATAGAGATCGGCTTGGCGGTGAAGGCCGCCTCCTCCAGCATCTCCAGTGAGGAAGCCGAGTTGGTTCGCTTTGCGTTGGTTGGAGAAGTGCCACCGGCACCGGCACCGGAGCCCCAACCTGAACCACCCCCGGAGGCGGAGCCCGCCCCGGTTGAGCCCGAAGATGAGATCCCGGTTTCCGAGGAGGAAGCGGAACAGACGCCTGAGCCGGATGTGGTGCCGGATGTGGTGGTGGAAGTCTCCGATCGGGCTTCGGTCGCCGAATACGCCGAGGCCCTGGGCGTTCCGGTTGGCGAGGTCGTCGCCAAGTTGATCGGGATGGGTACGGTGGCGGGCGCCGGCTATGCCATGCCCACAGAGCACATGGAAGAGGTGGGGGAGAGTTTCGGGACTTTGGTTGAGGTGGTCGAGTCGACTCCCGAACGCGCCCCGGTGGTGCGGCTCCGGGACATACCCGCCGACGATCCCAGGGATCTGGTCGAACGGCCGCCCATCGTCACAGTGATGGGCCACGTCGATCATGGCAAGACAACTCTCCTGGATGCTTTGCGCCGCACCGATGTCGTTTCCGGGGAAGCGGGAGGGATCACCCAGCACATCGGCGCCTATCAGGCCACTGTGGAGGGGAATCCGATCACTTTCATCGACACCCCCGGACATGAGGCTTTCACCACTCTCCGGGCCAGGGGAGCGGAGTTGACCGACATCGTGGTGCTGGTCATCGCGGCAGACGACGGCGTTATGCCCCAGACCGTGGAGGCGATCAGCCATGCCCGGGCGGCGGGGGTGGAGCTGTTGGTGGCCATCAACAAAATGGACCAGCCAGGCGCCGATCCTCTGGCGGTTCGGACCAAGCTGACCGAGCAGGAGGTCATCACCGAGGAACTGGGAGGCGATACCCCCAGTGTGGAGATCTCGGCCACCAAGGGGGACGGCTTGGATGATCTTTTGGAAACTATCGACTTGATGGCGCAGATCCAAGAGTTGAAGGCCTCTCCCAAGCCCCTTGCCTCCGGTGTGGTGGTTGACTCCAGGCTGGACAGGGGAATGGGGCCGGTGGCGACGGTGATCGTCCAACGCGGCACCCTTCGCAGAGGAAACGCCCTGGTGGCCGGGGGAGTGTCGGGCAGGGTGAGGGCCATGTTCAACCACTCCGGACAGAAGGTGTCCACCGCTACTCCTTCGACGCCGGTGCTGGTGATGGGATGGAACGATGTGCCCGGGGCGGGAGATGGATTCGAGGTGGTCAAAACCGAGCGTCTGGCCCGGCAGTTGGCCTCGGATCAGGCCGACCGCGATCGACAGCGCAAGATAAGGATGGATATGCCCACCGCCCGGGACCGCTTCGTTTCCCATCTCGAGCAGCTGCAGTCCACCAAAGGTGAACTGAGGCTGGTGATCAAGGCGGATTCCCACGGCTCGGTGGAGACCTTGCGGGAGGCGATCGGCAAGATCAAACGAGAGGAGGGACGGATCGAGATCATCCATTCCGCGGTGGGCGGTATCAATCTCAATGATGTGAATCTGAGCGATGTCACCGGAGCGGTGATCGTCGGCTTCAATGTTCGCGCGGAAACCAAAGCATCACGCGAAGCGCAGCAGCGCGGGATCGATTTCCGCTCCTATTCGGTTATCTATGAGCTTTTGGATGATGTGGAGCAACTGCTGGTGGGCAAGCTCGCCCCCGAACGCCACGAGGACATTTTGGGAGTGGCCGAAGTGCGCGCCCTGTTCCGGGTGCCGCGAGCCATGGCCGCGGGGTGCTTCGTGGCCGAGGGACGGGTGAGCCGCGGTGCCGAGGTTCGTCTGTTCCGCGACGATGTGGTTATCTACACCGGGTCCATCGCCTCGCTCCGGCGTTTCAAACAAAACGTGGAAGAAGTCGTCTTCGGTCTGGAATGCGGGATTGTCCTCGAGCGGTACAACGATGCGAAAGAGGGGGATCTGATAGAGGCGTTCATGGTGAGGGAGGTTGCTCGCACCTGATGGAAGCGGCGGCGATGCGTTTCGACCTATCGCTTCCCGCCACTCGGTCGCTGAAGGAGAAGAGATCGGTTCTCCGTCCGGTGGTGGAAGGCCTGCGGAAAACAGCTTCCTACTCGGTGGCGGAGGTTGCCCATCATGAGCTGTGGCGGCGGGCAGGGCTGGGTGTGGCTTTGGTGGCAACCGACCGCCGGGAACTGGAGCGGATGATGCAGCGGGCTGAGCATTTTCTTGACGGCCGCCACGAGGTGGATGTGATAGAGGTCTTGATTTCCTATCTCGATCATCCCGAACCAAGGGCGAGATGAGAAGTGGGCAACGACCGTTTCCCCGTATGCGGCGTGTCAACGCCATCGTCTGGGAAGTGTTGGCGGACGAGGTGCATGGTTTGTCGGATCCCAGGTTGTCCGGGGTGACGATCACCGGTGTTGACACTTCCCGGGACCTGCGCAGGGCGGTGGTGTTCTTCTCGGCTGCGGACATGAGCCGACTGGAGGAAGCCGGATCGGGACTGACCTCGGCGGCGGGACGCCTGCAAGCCCTGCTGGCGTCCCAGGTAAGACTCAAATACACGCCCCGACTGGAATTCCGGCCCGACCAGGGAGTGATCGGGGGATTGAAGATCGAGAGCCTGCTCCGAGGCGCCTCACCATCGGGCCCGCGCGGAGAAGAATGAGCGGGCCGGCGCAACTGTCCGAGCAGATCCGGCGGGCGGCCGAGGTAATAGCCGCCTCCCGGTCACTGGGCGGGGTCTGTCACGAACGGCCGGACGGGGACGCGCTGGGCTCCCTGTTGGGCTTTGCCGCCTCTGCTCGGCTGGCCGGCCGTTCGGTGTCATTGGCCATCCCTCCTCCCTATGCTCTCTCGGAGCGCTATCGGTTTCTGCCGCTCGATCTGCTCTCTGTGCCCATTGTGCTCACCGACCTCCCACATACCTTGTTGGCGTTCGACTGTGCGTCGGCGGATCGGCTGGGGGAGTTGGCCGAGATGGCTGGGAAAGTGGAGAACCTGGTGGTGGTCGACCATCACGTCTCCAACCCGGGCTTTGGAACCATCGACCTGATCGACCCGGGGGCCTCGGCCACCGTCGAGTTGGTTTATGACCTGATCGCGGAGTTGGGCTGGCCTGTGGACGAAGTGGTCGCCACCTGTCTGCTCACCGGGCTGGTGACCGACACCGGACGTTTTCAGTATTCCAACACCACCCCGCGCACTCATCGGCTGGCCGCCCGGCTGCTGGAGGCGGGCGCCCGTCCGGAAGTGATCAGCCAGGCCATTTACGAGGAGGAGCCCTTTGGGCTGTTGGCCGTGGCGGGGGCGGTGCTTGCCAGGGCCCGGCTGGATATCGAACGGGGGGTGGTCTGGTCGGTCCTTTACACCGAAGATCTGGAGGCCGCCTCGCTCAACGGGGAGAACACAGAACTCCTCATCGATCTCGTTCGCCTGCCCCGGGAAGCGGGAGTGGCGATGCTGATCCGGGAGGCCGACCAGGGTCAGGTGCGGGTGAGTCTTCGGTCCCGGGGGGTAGTGAATGTGGGCGCGATCGCCGAGGCGCTGGGAGGCGGGGGGCATCACAACGCCGGCGGCCTCACCTTCGCGGGCGATCCGTCCGCGGCGGCGGCGGCGGTTTTGGAGAGAATACCGCTTGCCTGAGGGTTTTCTGGTTCTGGACAAGCCCTCGGGCGTTACTTCACATGACGTGGTGGCGGCGGTGCGAAGAGCCGTGGGTATCCGCAAGGTGGGACACGCCGGAACTCTCGATCCGATGGCCACCGGCGCCCTGGTGGCGGCGGTGGGGCGAGTTACCAGGCTGATCCGCTTTCTCCAGCCCCTGCCCAAGGAGTATCTGGCGGTGGCGCGCTTCGGGGTGGCCACCGATACCCTGGACGCCGACGGAAGGGAAGTTTGGAGGGGGGAGATGCCGGTTTCGCGGACCGAGGTGGAAGCGGCTCTCGGGTCATTTGTTGGAGAGATCAGCCAGATTCCCCCCATGGTCTCGGCGGTCAAGGTGGAGGGCCGACGCCTGTATGAGCTGGCCCGCCAGGGAAAAGAGGTGGAAAGAGAGCCTCGCCGGGTGACGGTTCATAGTCTGGAGGTCACCGGCTTCGAGGAAGGTTCGCATCCCCTGGTGGGGTTGCGGGTGGTGTGCGGCAAGGGAGTCTATGTGCGGACACTGGCCGACGATCTGGCCAAGGAGCTGGACGGACGCGCCCACCTGGTGGAGCTGCGGCGGATCCGGGTGGGAAGCCTGTCGGTCGGGGAGCGGCCGGGCGGCGCTCAGGGTCTCGATGATCTGGGAGAGTGGGAGAAGTGGATGCTGTCTCCTGCCGAGGGGTTGGCGGACCTGCCGGGCTGGACAGCCGATCTACCGGCGCTGGAGGGGGTGCGCCACGGGAGACGCCTCTCCGCCGATCCTGCGAGAGAGCTTGCGGAAGGCGAGCCCACCCGTATCCTGGACGAGTCCGGGCGTCTTTGGGCTGTCTACCGCCGGTGCGGCGCCGAGTTGATCCCAGAGGTAGTGCTCAACTAGCCGACTGGTCCGTTCAGACCAATACCAACCCCCATGGTCCCCTCTTCCTTCTAGATTCCCATGACCACCGGCGGCGGCACGACGGCTCCCCCCTGCATCACCATCCGCATGGACCGCAGGGCCCGGATGTCCTGGAGGGGGTCCTGGTCCACGACGATGAGGTCCGCTTCTTTGCCCGGCTCGACGGTCCCTATGAGATGGCCCAGACCGATGGCCTGGGCCGCCACCCCGGTTGCGGAGTGAACGACGTCCGCTGGGCTCATGCCCGCCTGGACCTGGAGCTCCAACCCAAGGCAGTAATCGCCGAAGGTCTGGATGGCGTCGGTGCCTGCCACGATGGAAACCCCCCATTCAGACCAGAGCCTGCCCAGGAACTCGACCTGGCGCTCACATTTGATCTGGAGGTCTTCCAGGCCCCGGTCCTCCTCAGGGGTAAGAGCATGCCCCTGGTCTCGCTGCGCCAGCAGCTTTTCTCGGCGCCGGTAGCCCGTCTGCACAGTTGGGCTGACACGGACCCCCTGGCCGGCAATGCGTTCAGCGATCCACGGGTCGAAGCGGTAGGAGCCGTCCGGATCAATGAAGGTTGCGTGCTCGATGGTATCGACGCCTGCGTCCAGAGCGTTGACGATGCTCTGAGTGGCTATGCAGTGGGCCGTGGTGGGCTTGCCCAGGGTGTGGGCCTCGTCGACAATGGCCCGCAACTCCTCCACGCTGTAGGACGGCCGGCGGTTGTCGGTACCGGCGGTGCCGCCGCCCGAGGCCATGATTTTGATGAAGTCCGCGCCGTCCCGCACCAGTTGGCGCACGGCTTTCCGCACGCCCTCCACTCCGTCTGCCTCCTGGTTACACCACCAGAAGTGGCCCCCGGTGGTCGTCACCGGGCGGCCGCTGAGGAGCAGCCGGGGCGCCAGCGCCAGGCCTTGGCGGACGCCCCGACGCAGGTCGAAGGTCACCTGGTTGCGGGCGCCGCAGTCCCGCAGGGTCGTGACCCCGGCGTTGAGGTGGATGTGGGCGTTGCGCGCGGCGCGCAGCAGCATTATCTCGTCGGAGTCCCGTTCTATGACCTCCTCGTACGTGGCGTCCCCGGAGCCGAACATGAGATGTGTGTGGGCATCGATGAGACCGGGCAGCAGGTACCCGTCGCGACAGTCCAGTTCCCGGACCTCCGGTCCGCGGGGCGCCTCGACGGGGCCTTCAGGGCCTGCGGCCACAATGCGGGACCCCTCCACGACTACGATGGCGTTTTGGACGGGCGGAGCCCCTGTGCCGTCGAAGAGGGCTTTGGCCCGGATAACCGTCTGCGCTTTGCCCACGGTTTCCCCCTGAGTACTAAATCGGTAGATGGCGCCTGCCCGGCATGATACTACAGCCCATAGGCCTCCAGGGGCCGCAGCCACAACTTCCTGGTGATGGGGACCGCAGGCACAGCGCGCCGGAGTGGGTCCGAAGGGATCTCTCCGACAAGGGTGGGCCCCATGACGGTCCGCCGTCGTGTCCCAACGCCCAGCCTTGGCTTCACGCTGGCCCGGTGGGGACTGTTTGGCGGCCGATCCGCGCTGTCGACCTGTGCCTGGGGTCGGCGCACTGGATTGACGCTCCGGCTGGGTGTAGAGTGTTCATAAAGGAGGTTCGCCATGGCCTTGCAGCTAGACCACACAATCGTGCCCGCCTACGACAAGGTGAAGTCCGCGAAGTTCATCGCCCGCATGTTCGGACTGGAATACAAAGGGACCTGGGGACATTTTGCCCCTGTCAAGGTCAACGACACGCTGACGCTCGACTTCGACGACTCGGATGATCCACGGTCCAACCACTACGCCTTTCTGGCTTCGGACGAAGAATTCGATGCGGTGCTCCAGCGCGTCAAGGACGAGGGCATCCCCTTCGGGAGCGGCCCCCGCTCTCGGACGGATGGCAAGATCAACCACAAGCACCGGGGACGCGGGTTCTACTTCGACTGCGAGAACGGGCACGCGTGGGAGGTCATCACCCACACATATATCACCGAATGACCATCGCCGTGACGAAGTCCTACCGCTTGCTATGCTGATTGGCGACGCAGGCTTGGGGGAGGACTGAAGTGGGGCATATCACGCAGCGAGAGTAGCGGAGGAACATCTTGAACGGCGAAGCTACCAAACGGGAAGTGAACGAACGATTCAATATCGTGAAGCGTCTTTATGGGGATCGCTTGGACGATGAGCAGTTGGAAGGGGTGCGGAAGGGCATTGAGACCATTGTCCGGGTGTCAGCCGCTATGAGAGCTGTCAAGCTTGATAATGGCGATGAACCGTTCTCGGTGTTCACGCCCTACCGGGAGGAGGGCTGAGGTCTTGTCAGACGGTCTCGTTTTCAGGAGCATACGGCAACTCGGCGGCCTCGTGCGCGACCGGGAGGTGTCGCCGGTAGAGCTTGCCGAACTCTTCCTGGCCCGACTGGAGACATTGGGACCCGACTACAACGCGGTTGTCACCGTGACGCGCGAGCGAGCGCTACGGCAGGCAAGACGCGCTGAGCAGGAGATCGCGTCCGGCCGCTACAGGGGCCCGCTGCACGGCATTCCCTACGGCGGAAAGGACCTGTTGGCCACGTCGGACGGCATCCCCACAACATGGGGAGCCGCTCCGTTCCGCAATCAGGTCTTCGACTACGACGCCACCGTGATACGGAGGCTCGAGGCAGCGGGAGCGGTGCTTGCGGCCAAGCTTGCCATGGTGGAGCTTGCGGGCGGCGGAGGCTATTGGCAACCTAACGCCTCGTTCACCGGCCCGGGCATCACACCCTGGGACAAGACGAGATGGAGCGGCGGATCGTCCACCGGATCCGGGGCGGCGACGGCGGCCGGTCTGGTGCCGTTCGCCATCGGCTCGGAGACCGGCGGTTCCATCATCTCGCCTGCCAGCAATTGCGGAGTCGCCGGCCTGCGCCCCACCTACGGGCGGGTAAGCCGGTACGGGGCGATGGCCCTCTCCTGGACGCTGGACAAGCTGGGGCCGCTGTGCCTGACCGCGGACGACTGTGGTCTGGTGTTGGAGGCCATCGCCGGTCCAGATCCGAAGGACCCCACGACGACCCATCGCAGCTTCAGCTACGACGACTCGGACGTGTCGTCGAGGCGTTTCAGGCTCGGTGTTCTGGAGGGTGTGGCCGACAATGTTGACGACGCTACGCGTTCCAACTTCGAACGCGCGCTGGACGTGCTGGGAGAGGTGTCTGACATAGGGGAGGTGCAGTTCTCCGACCTGCCGCACGAAGAAATCCTCCAGATGATCTTGTTCGGGGAGGCGTCGAGCGCATTCGAGGAGATTGTGGACAGCGGGATGCTGGCGGAACTGACCGCTCCGGAAGACCGCTTCGGCTGCTATCCGCGGGTGGCGGTGCTGGCGAAGGACTACATCAAGGCGATGCGCCTGAGAAAGCTTATGGCGGAGAACGCCGAAGAGGTTATGTCGCCGTACGACGCGCTGGTCTCGCCCTCGCGATCTGGCATCGCAACCCCGCTCGACCAGGAGTTCCGCAGCGCGACCCTGCACTCGGGGAAAGACACCATGATGGCGGTCGGAAACGTGGCCGGACTTCCAGCCATATCGGTGCCGAGCGGTTTTTCAGCCGAGGGCCTGCCTACGGGAATAAAGTTTATGGGCAGAGCCTATGAGGAGAACGCCATTCTCGCGGTAGCCCGCGCCTACCAGTCGCTCACCGACTGGCACGAGCGCCATCCTCCCGACCTGCTTTCCGCTAACTGAGCAGAGTTCCTGAGTGCCGAGCGGGGCCGCCGGCACGTGCTGATCTCATCTGCGTCGTTCGTGGCCGTCAGCCACCCCATACCGCGCGGGGTAGCCGCTTCTCCTTGTCGACGAATGGCAACGTGTCCACGGTCGCCTGGTGTGGCGTTCCATCGCGGTCATGCAAGACGACCGTCTTTCCGAACCAGTTGTCGTCCAACAAAGGCCGATCAAAACGCACATAGCCGACCCCTGTGTCCAGCGTGGGCGACCACGTTCCAATCGTCACATGCCCAACCGGGCCGTTGCGGAAGTGGACGTACATACCGGCTTGCGGCGTAGCGGTGGCACAGAGAAGGCCAAACAGGAGTTGGCTGCGATCGGCCCGTTCCAACGCGGTTCGGCCGATGAAGTCTTCTTTGTCAAGTCTGACAAACTGCCCAAGTCCGGCGCCAAACGGCGTCAAGTCCGGCTCAATGTCGCTGCCGTTGTCAAGAATCCCGGACTCGATGCGTCGAATTCCCATCGATAATCCCGAGCTGAACTCCATGCCAAAGGGCTCACCGCAGGCAAACAGACCATCCCAGAGGGCATCATGATCTGTCGGTTCCGAGCCGCTGTTGCAATAGATCTCCATTCCCACCTCCCCGGTCCACCCGGTGCGCGATACCCACAATGTTTGGCCGCAAACGTCAAAGAACCCCGCGTGAAAATACTTGAAATCGGCCGATAGCCCGCCGCCAATCGCCGCATCCAGCACATCAAGCGACTTCGGTCCCTGGATCTGCAGTACCCGTGAACTCGGATCGGAGACTTCTACATCCAGCCCAATAGCGTTTGCCTGCAGCCAACTCGTGAACTCGCCGTTTGCCTTGACATACCAGTAGCGCTCCTGCCCGAGACGCATGAGTACGCCATCCATCAGAACAGTGCCATCTTCATTGCAGGCGATGCCGTACCGAACCCGGCCTAGTGGGAGTGTCTCGACTCTGCACGCCAGGACTTTCTCGAGCAGTCTGGCAGCATCCAGACCAATGATCTCAAGCGGTTTCTCCGGAACGTCGTACAACAGGACGTCACGGCGCAACTTCCAATACTGGGTAACGGGGTCCTCGTCAAGGGCGGTCTTGAGGGGATACAGGCGATCGCAGTACACGCCGAAAACCGTCTGATCAGTAACGTATCGATCGGCAAAGGGCGACTTGTCGAGTCGATACGAACTTAACTGGACCGTGTCGAACGACTCGATGTAGAAGTGTTTGTCCCCTGTCATCTATGTCTCAAGTCCTGGGTGAGCAGCGGACTTATGGTAGCAGCGCAACCCTTAGAACAACCTGGAGCACCAGGATCATCCTCACCCCGAACGCCGATGAGGCGGGTCCCCTGATTTGAGAAGGTTAGGGACCGCTGTGAACGTCGATGCCGGGAGTGGGATTCGACCCATAGGGAGTCACACCCAGAGGGTTTTGAGACCATACAGAGTGCCAGCTAAATGGCCTTTGGCGGGCAACTCCAAGCCCATGAAGATTCAGGGCTAGAGTTCATGGAGATCAACACGAGGTAGCCCGCGGCACCGCGATGGTTTCGTGGGTAGAGAAGGCAGGTGTGACCGTGTCGAGAGCCATAGAGACCGCGGGTCTCACCAAGTACTACGGGGACACGGCGGGCATCGTCGATCTGGATCTGGCGGTAGATGTCGGTGAGGTGTTCGGTTTCATCGGTCCGAACGGGGCGGGCAAGACCACCACCATCCGCCTGCTGCTGAATCTCCTTCGCCCTTCGGCAGGTTCAGGGTCCATCTTCGGTATGGACATCGCAGACCGGTCACTGGAGATCCGCAGCCGAGTCGGGTACCTGCCGGGCGACTTGGCGCTCTACTCCTCTATGACCGGTCGGGAGTTCCTGCTCTACTTCAGCAGATTGAGAGGCATCGACACCGCCGCCGCCACCGAGACGTTGGCCGAGCGTTTCGACTTGGACCTCGACCGGCGCATCAAGGAATACTCGAAGGGCAACCGCCAGAAAGTCGGCGTGGTCAACGCCTTCATGCACGAGCCGGAACTGCTGATCCTCGACGAGCCCACCGGTGGGCTCGACCCCCTCATGCAACAGGAGTTCGCGGAACTGCTGGCCGAGGTCCGAGAGGAAGGACGTACGGTATTTTTGTCCTCCCATTACCTTCCGGAGGTGGAGCGGGTGGCCGACCGCGTGGGGATAGTCCGCTACGGCCGCCTCATGGACGTGGACACCCTTGCCGGGTTCAGGTCGAAGGTCCAGTCGAACCTGTCGATCAAGTTCGGCTCCCCGGTCGACCCTGCCACGTTCGCCGCGATCGACGGCGTGACCGTGATCGATCTCCGCGACGGAGGCACCCTGTTGCGGCTCAGCGTCGCCGGATCCCAGAAAGCGGTGATAGGGACCGCCGCTGCCCGGGACGTGATAACCGTCACTTCCGAAGAGGCCGATCTCGACGAAGTGTTCCTCTCCTACTACGGGTCCGACACCCATCGGGACTCGACGGGCTGAGCGCGTGATTCCCGCCATCCTTGGCAAGGCCCTGCGTGATCGCTGGCGAGCCGTCATGGGGTACGGCCTGGGCCTGGTGGCACTCGCCATCTGGTTGGGGCTGTTGTTTCCGGTGATGCGCGAGTCCGACGACTTCATCGCATTCATGGACAATCTCCCCGCGGGGATGCTGTCCGCATTCGGAATAGACTCCGCCACCTTTCTCTCCGCGGCCGGCTTCCTCACCGCCTACCTCTACTCGCTGTTCGGGCCGCTGCTCATCCTTTTCTTCGTCATCAGCGCGGTTACCGCCGAGATCATGGCCGAGGAACGGGACGGCCTAATGGACATGTTGCTCTCGTCGCCGGTATCCCGAACCCGAGTCTTTTTGGAAAAGGCTGGGGGCGTGGGCTTGGCGGCTTTCGTACTGGTGGCTGTCCTGACCGCAGCTCTTCTGGTCGTAAACCCGATCTTCGAGTTGTCCCTCTCGGTGACCGGTGTGCTGGCCGCTGGTCTCTCTCTATGGTTGCTGGGCGTGGTGTTCGGGGCGGTGACGCTGGCAGCGGGCGCGTTCACCGGTCGCAGTGTGGTGGCAGGGGGAGTGGCGGGTTCCTTGGCGTTCCTGGCCTGGTTCATCAATAGTTTCTCCGCTCTATACCCTCCGCTGGAGAGCATCGGTTGGGCCAGCCCGTTCACCTGGTACCAGGAACCCAATCCACTTATCCAGGGGGTCGTCGCCGGCCACCTGTGGTTGGTGGTAACGGCTGCGGTGCTGGTGACGGTGGCCACCTTCCTGTTCTGCCGCCGTGACATCGCCACCGAGCGTGCGGTGCTTCCCGAGACCAGGGCCACCCGACGTTCTCGCAAACGGAAGCGCCGACCCCGGGCGGCGTGGTTGTTGACGGGGTCGTTCCGCAAGACCATCTGGGATCGTCGACGCTCCGTTTGGGGTTGGGGCGGTGGTCTCGGACTCCTGACGCTGGTCATGTTCTCCGCCTGGCCGGCCCTCGCGGAGGATGCCGAGGCGCTGGCGGGTCTCATCACCTCCCTTCCTCGAGAGGTCTTTGCCATGTTCGGCATGAGCAACCCCGAGGCGATAGTTACCCCGGCCGGGTTCATTTCCTCACGCACCTATCAGGCTATCGGTCCGATTCTCATCGTCATGTTCGTGGTCAGGGGAGTCTCGATGGCGATGGTCAAGGAGGAGAGCGCCGGTGTTTTCGACCTGGTGCTCGCCGTCCCCGCTTCCCGCAGAACGGTGGTTGCAAGCAAGGCGCTGGGAGTGGTGTTCTCGACCGGCCTGGTGGTCGTGATCCTTACGGTTGCGGCGCTGCTGGGAGACTCCGCTTGGGAGACCGAGCTGGGCACTGGAAGGATCCTCGCCGCCGGTGCAGGTCTGGGCCTCCTCGGCCTGTTCTTCGGCGGGCTGACAATGGCGATGTGGGCAATGGGGGGATCGTCTTTCCCCGCGGTTCGGGTCACCGCAGTGGTGGCGATGGCCACCTTCCTGCTGAACGGTCTCGGTTCCCTCAGCGACGCCCTGGAACCCGCCCGGATGATCTCTCCCTTCTACTGGTACTTCGGAGACACGCCACCACTCGCCAAGGGCTTCGAACCCACCTACTTTCTGCTCCTCGCCGGTGCGCTCGTCACGGGGTGGGTGGCTATCAGCCGGATCAATCGGAGAGACATCGCCACCTAACCCGGGCTAATCCTGATTATTCATAGGGGTTGATGGTTGGGGTGGGCGGTTGACGCGGGAATACCCTTCTAACGTGGGATTGTGGGTAGTGACGGATTGCTTCTTGACCTCCTGGACTTAGATCCAGATCAGATAAATGGCGAGATCAAACGACAATCCCGAGCCAACCGTCGAAGCCCGACGACTCGACGCGGCTCGGTTCACGCAGGAGTTGAGAGCTGTTTGCGGGGAGCTTAGGGTAAGGACTTTCCGTCGGTTATGTCAGGATGTTGAGGCCAGGTATGCGCCCATTCGTCCTTTACCTTCCGCCGGGCGGCGATCTAATCGCTTCGGGCATAAGGTCTTTCAGCAGCGTTCCTGACCTGGTGGGCTAGACAGGCTTTACCAACTTCCCGGACCACCCCCGTTTCGGCGCATTTAGCACGAAGGGCTGATCTCATCCCGTGGAGGGTCCCCCCAAGCTGAGGTCTTTGGACATGTTGGAGAGCTTCCACGCTGGTAGGTGTCTTGCGTTCCGGGAAACATCTCCAAACCCATCGCAATGTCATTTCACGGCTCGAACGAGGCCCCTACCACACCACCAACCCGCTATCCGATACCAACACTGGATCACCCAACGACCGATTTGAAAAAACAGGAGCATCAGTCCGGCGAACCGGGGGAACTTCGGTGGGAATCTTCACACCCTGCGCGTTGAGCCTCGCCTGGCTGGCGCCTTGCTGACGGACGACGCGACAAACGGGCCGTCCGTCCGGGTTACATGAAACCCCACACCCTCCACAAGCCCGCTTCCAACGCTGATCACAACCGACTCACCAGGGGGGTCAACAACCACTATCCAATCCGGGTCGGGATGGACATTGGAGGCTTCCGGCGTTATCGGACCAGGACTTCGGCGCTTCCTGGGGACACTCTGAGAGTCCAACCTTCATCGGCTTGGTGGACGGTTCCCGGGTAGATACTTGTCATAGCTGCCAGTTCCCCCTCCTTGATCCCGGCGCCGATACTCGGACCCATATGAGTTAGTACCAAAGCACCGACGTTTGCCGACGCGGCCATCCTCGCAGCTCCCAGAGTTCCGGTCTGGCCCGGCCCCTCGCCGTTTTCGGTCATCGCTCGCTCCTCGTCCCAGCACATCGATACCAGTACATCCGCTCCTCGGGCGAGCTCCACCACCTCCTCGCACGGTTCCGTATCGCCGGTGTAGACGACCGAACTCGAACCCGACATGATCCGATATGCGTTGGAGTCCAGGTAGGGCTGAACATGTCGGGCGAAACCCGGCACGAACTCGATGTCACCGATCGTGAAGCTGTCTCCCGGTTGGATCTCTCGGACCGCTGGGTCGGGGGGAAGGCGCGGTAAGCGTCCACCCCGGTTGATGTAGACGGCTCGGCTCAGTGGCGCATGGAGGCGCGCTTTCAGGTCTGGCCAGAAGGCTCCAGAATCGGCGCCGAACAGCTTCTCGACGAAAGCGGACGTAGGCGGCGGTCCGTATATCGAGAGTTCGTCCACGAGCCCGGCTCCTTGATCCCAGCGGCTCAGGAAGAAGCCAGGGAATCCGGCCGTGTGGTCGAAGTGGTGATGGCTGAACACCACCGCGTCCACATCCGTCGGCCCCAAGCCAGCTTCGACCAATCGGCGGGTCGCTCCCGGACCGGTATCGACCAGCACGGCAGTCGTGCGGCTTCGCACCAGGATGGATGTTCCCCACCTCGTCGGCGTGGGGGTCGGCGTACCAGCCAAGAGAACAGAAACCGTCAAGTCGGCCCCAACCCCTTCACCACCTCCCGATACGCTGCCATCCGCAACCGGGGAAATATGACCAACCATATTCTCACTCCTTGCCTACCAAAGGTAGATGCCTAGGTTACCGTTTCCGCCCAGCCAAGGCGTGTCCACCCTTCGTAGGGTGTCATAGATTGAGAGCGAGGGTGACGAGTGGAGTTCACTTACTGGCAGAAACCCACCGCAGAGTCTGGTTGGTGATGTTTTGTCTTGTTTGACCGGGGGTGCGTCCGCCTTCTAGGGTGTAGGCTTGGCGTTCGATGCCATACGACGACCCGGCCAGCTTCGCCGCATCAGCGGCAACTCTGACTGCCTTGGTCCTCACCACCGACTAAGCGGTCCGATCCTAAAAATGTTGGACCTGGTCATTCGGGGTGGGGAAGTTGTTACACCCATGGGTGTTGGTGTGTGGGACGTGGCGGTCAGGGGGGAAAAGATCGTGGCCGTGGCCGCGCCGGGTGTTTTGGCTGGCGAAGTCGGCCAGGTCATCGACGCCTCCGGGATGGTCGTGGTACCCGGCGGCATCGAACCACACGCTCACATCGCCGCTCCCATCATCGGTCACGGCGATCTTCGGACGGCTCCTCCGGAGCAGGTCAGCCGCGCCGCGCTGTTCGGCGGCACTACCACTCTGTTGGACTTCGCGGTCCTATATCCCGGCGTCGATATCCCCCAAGCCATTGAAGAGCGGACCGACGTCTGGCAGGGCAATTCCTATGCCGACTACTCCCACCACCTGATGCTCCTGGGCGACATTCCGCCCGAGATCATCGGCTCGATGCACGAGGCGGTGGAGGATGGCTTCCCCACCTTCAAGGTTTTTACGACCGAGGTCCGTCCGCCTACCGCAGGCGACGTACCCCGCATGGTCGGAACCGGGCACCTCCGCCACCTTATGAGCGAAATCCGGGAGCTGGATGCCATGTTGTTGGTACATGCCGAAGAGGACGACATGGTACAGCATATGCACCAAAAGCTGATCCGGGAAGGGCGCACCGAGTGGCCCAATATGCCGTTGGTGCATAGCGCCGAATCAGAAGACATATCGTTCCGACGGGTGCTGCGGGTGGCCGAGTGGACCGGTGCCCCAGTCTATTTCGTCCACGTCAGCGCCCGATCGGGAGTGCAGGCCATCGCCGAGGCCCGCGCCAACGGCCGCCCGGTCTACGGCGAGACACTTCACAACTACTGCTGCTTCAGCGAGGAAAACTACCAGGAGGAGTTCGGGATGAAGTACCACACCTACCCCTCTTTGAAGTCCGAGGACGACCGGGTGGCGCTGTGGAAGGCCATCATCGGAGGCGACCTTCAGACGATGGCCACCGACGAGTACTGCACGTCGTGGGAGACGAAAACAGCCGGGCGGACCATCTCCGATGTCACCGGCGGCCACAACGGTGTCGAGACCCGGATGGGCATTACCTTTAGCGAGGGCGTGGTCCGGCAGGGAATGGGATTGCAGCGGTTCGTGGATGTTACGTCGACCAACGCCGCCAAGATCATGGGCCTCTATCCACGCAAGGGTGTGCTGGCGCCGGGCAGCGACGCCGACATCTGCCTAATTGACCCGACTGTCAAGCGGAAGCTGACCGCGGACGACTTTCACATCTCCGACTACAGCATTTGGGAGGGATACGACATTGAAGGCTGGCCGGTGATCACCATCCTGCGCGGCAAGGTGGTGGTGTCTCACGGTGCTTTCAGCGCTGCCCCCGCTGGCCGGCTACTGCCTCGCAAGATCGATCCCGGGGTAACCATCCGTCCTGCCTGAGGGTTTACGCTTCTGAGGTTGCCAGGTAGCCAGCCCATCTTTCCATCAAATCTCGACGTCTCTCCAAGAGATCCGATCGGGCGTATGGCTTTTGCTACTTCCCGAAACAGCAGGAAACCGCATGAATGCTCGGTGCCGGGAGTGGGATTTGAACCCACACGGAGTTGCCCCCAATGGATTTTGAGTCCACCGCGTCTGCCAGATTTCGCCATCCCGGCCTAGACGAACCCGATCTTACAGCGAAGAGGGGGCAAACACTCCCGATATGCTCAATCGCATGGGAAAACGCCGCCTCTCCAAGCAGATCTTTTTGGTCAACGAGCGGCTGGTCCATCTCGATGAGGAAGAGGCGCGGGTCTCGGCAGAGTTGGACTACCACCGCCATCTGGCTGATGACGCGGTTCGGGACGCGGCGGTCTATGAGTCCTCGCTCCACCGCGACGAGGCGGATCGCGCCTTGGCCGATGTCGACCGGTTTGAGCGGGCATTGGAGGAGATCGATCACCGCCGGGGAACGCTCCTGGCCAAGCGGGATCGTCTGATGGAACGAATGGACACCTTCGGGGAACTGTTCTGATGTCCACCCTGGCGCTGGTGGACGGACACTCGATCGCCTACCGGGCCTTTTATGCTCTGCCTAAAGATCTGGCTACCTCTTCGGGTCAGGTGACCAATGCGGTGTTCGGCTTCACTCGCATGCTCATCAGGCTGTTGGCTGACGAGAACCCCGACGCCTTGGCGGTGGTTTGGGATGTTTCCCGCCAGACTTTCCGCACCGAGTTGTATCCGGACTACAAGGCCCAGCGGTCCAGTACGCCCGAACTACTTACTCCGCAGTTTTCCCTTTTGGAGGATTTCTTGGATGCCTTGGAAGTGCCGCAGCTCCGCAAGGAGGGTTTCGAGGCCGATGATGTGATCGCTTCCTTGGCGGGCCGCGCCGCCGACGAGGGATGGCAGGTGCTGGCGGTCACCGGTGATCGGGATGTCTTCCAGTTGGTGGACGAGCACTTCCAGGTGCTGTACACCCGCCGAGGGGTCAGCGACACGGTGAAAGTCACCCCCGAGTGGGTGGAGAATCGCTATTCGGTGCCTCCTTCCCGGTATGTGGAACTGGCGGCTCTGCGAGGGGACACCTCCGACAACCTCCCGGGGGTTCCGGGAGTGGGGGAGAAGACCGCCGCCCGGTTGATCAAGCAGTACGGGGCGGTGGAGGAGGTTTTCGAGAACCTGGGCGAACTCACCCCCAGGCTTCGTTCCAACCTCTCCCAGAACCGTTCGCAGGTACTCCTCAACAAAGAACTTATAACTCTTCGCCGTGACCTGGAACTGGAAGTGGAGATCCCCGAACTTGTTCGCCGGGCCTGGGATGTCGAACGTGTCCGGGAACTGGTCACCTCGTTGGAGTTTTTCAGTCTCTGGTCTGATCTTCAAACTGTCCGGGTGGGGGGAGCGGAGCCCGAGGTCACCAGGCCCGAGGTGGAGACCCGAGTCCTGACCTCGGCCCAGGCGGTGGCGGCTCTGGGCGAACTCGACCACCTCTACCTGGAGATGGTGCGGGACGAGCACTTCCTGGGGTTGGCCGTGCGGCAAGGGGAGAACCGGGTAGGGCTGGTCCCCGAGGACCTCCTGGACGCTATGCGGGTCATTCTGGCCGATCCGCAACTTCCCAAAACAACCCACGACGCCAAGCCTCTGATACGGTGGCTGGGATCCCGGGGAATGGACTTTGGAGGCTTGGAGTTCGACACCGCCCTGGCCGCCTATGTGGTCGACCCGGCCACCGGCCGCTATCAACTCGATGAGTTGGCTGAGAGGATGCTCGGCTTCTCGCTCACCGAGGACCTCCCGGAAGAGGATCGTCCCGCGCAGGGGAGCCTGGTGTTCGACCCGGGTCCCCGGTTCGAACAGATCGGGCTGCGGGTGGAAGCCATTGCCCGGCTGGTGGAACCGCTCCGCTCCGAATTGGAGGAAAGGGAGGAGATGGAACTCTTCACGGAGGTGGAGCTTCCCCTGGTGGCGGTGCTGGCGGAGATGGAGGATGCAGGAATCGGCGTCGACCGTGAATACCTGCTGGAATTGAGCGGGCAACTGAGGGCGGACATCAACAGATTGGAGGAGGGCATCTTCGAGTTGGCGGGAGGAAAGTTCAACGTCAACTCCACGCTGCAGTTGCGCGAGGTGCTATACGAAAAACTCGACCTTCCGGTTATTAAGAAGACCGCCACCGGCAAACCGTCCACCGACGCCTCGGTGCTGGGGAAACTGAAACACCCCATGGTGGAGTTGCTGTTGGAGTTCCGGCAGTTGGAGAAGATCCGTTCATCCCATGTGGACGGATACATCTCGCTGATAGACGCCGATGGGCGGATTCATACCCGGTTCAACCAGATGGGCACCTCCACCGGCAGGGTCTCCTCGGAGAACCCCAACTTGCAGACCATCCCGATTCGCACCGAGGTGGGAAGGACGGTGAGAAGAGCCTTCGTGGCGGGGCCCGGACGATTGCTGCTGGTGGCCGATTATTCCCAGATCGAGCTGCGGGTGCTCTCCCACCTCACCCGGGATTCTGGTCTGCTGGAAGCCTTTCTCTCCGATGTCGATATCCACACCGCCACCGCATCCCGGGTTTTTGAGACCGATATCTCCGAGGTCACCACCGATATGCGGCGACGGGCCAAGACCATCAACTTCGGGCTGCTGTACGGGATGGAGGCCTTCGGGCTTTCCCAGCGCTTGGATATCTCCCGGGAGGAGGCCGCTGGGCACATCGACGCTTACTTTTCACAGTTTCCCGCGGTGAAGTCTTTCATGGACGGGATGGTGCTTGAGGCGCGGCGGAAGGGATACACCACCACGCTTTTCAAGCGGCGCCGCTATCTGCCGGAGCTGCGGAGCGATAATTTCCGGATTCGGCAGATGGGGGAGCGGATGGCGCTCAACGCTCCGGTGCAGGGGACGGCTGCGGACATAATCAAGAAGGCGATGATCGTTCTCTCTTCCGAACTCCCGAAGGTGAGTGCCGCATGCAGTCTCTTGTTGCAAATCCACGACGAGTTGGTAATAGAAACGCCGGAAGACGACCTTTCGAAGGTGGCAGCGCTGACCGTGGAGGTGATGGAGGGTGTCGCGGACTTGGTGGTACCGCTCAAGGTCGACGTCGCCTCTGGACGTAGCCTGGCGGAGTGCAAAAGCTAGGCAATTTGCGGTCGGCGGTTGACTGTGCCAAACTGGGGGTTAGTCCGACGGCCTAGCACGCACGCTTGGACAAGAAATCATCTACTACCACCCCTACATGAGCGAAAAACAAATTGACCTGCTCGCCGAAGGGACGGCGGTGCCGGCTTCATCGCAGACCGCGAGTCCGAAGGAAGAGCCACAGGCAGGAGTCCTCACTGCGGAAGACAGTGACGCCGCCGAGCAAAGCGACACCGAAGAGGTGGAGCCCGTGGAGCCGGTTGGCGAGGCCACAGAGGAGATAGCGGGGACTGTGGAGCCCGTGGAGGCGGTTGGCGAGGCCATAGAGGAGATAGCGGGGACTGTGGAGGCCGTGGAGGTCGAGGCCGCGGACGAATCTGTTGTGGAAGGTGCGGATCAGGGTGCCGAACCTGCCGGAGAGGCCACGGAGGCCGTGGAGGTCGAGGCGGCGGACGAATCTGTTGTGGAAGGTGCGGATCAGGGTGCCGAACCTGCCGGAGAGGCCGCGGAGGAAGCAGCTGAAGCTGAAGAATCCCCGGTGGATGAAGCCGAGGCCGGCTTCATGGATGATGAAGCAATCTTCGAGGAGGCTTTGGGACGCGACATCAGGGTCTTCAAAGAAAACGAACTGGTGGAGGGAACGGTGGTCAGCGTCGACATCGAAGGCGCCTTGGTTGATATCGGATTCAAGTCCGAAGGCCTGATCCCCGCCAACGAACTGTCCATCCGAAAGAACGTCGATCCCCGCCAGATCGTGGCGGTGGGAGACCAGGTGGAAGGGGTGGTGCTTACCCGGGAGGACGAGAACGGCCGGCCGATTCTTTCCAAGAAGCGGGCCCAGTACAAGCGGGCCTGGACTAAAGTGGAAGAAGTCCACAAAGATGGCAAATCGGTGAAAGGGACGGTCATCGAGGTGGTAAAGGGAGGGTTGATCGTGGATATCGGCCTGCGGGGCTTCCTTCCTGCCTCTCTGGTTGGCCTGCGAAGGGTGTGCAACCTCCATCCTTTCGTTGACAGCGAGATCGAGGCCAAAGTCATCGAACTGGACCGCCAACGCAACAATGTGGTTCTCTCCCGGCGCGCCTTTTTGGAGGAGGAGCAGGCCGAGGAGCGGGACTCCTTTATGAACCTCTTGGTTGAGGGAGAGGTCCGGGAGGGAACGGTATCGTCGGTGGTGCCTTTCGGGGCGTTCGTGGACTTGGGCAAGATGGACGGATTGGTGCATGTTTCCGAACTTGCCTGGACCCACATCAGCCACCCCTCCGAAGTGGTGGAGGTGGGGGCCAAAGTCGTGGTCAAAGTGCTGGAAGTGGATCGCGATCGGGAGCGGATCTCCCTCTCGATCCGCCAGACGCTGGAAGATCCCTGGTCGGTCTTCTCCCAGGCCAACGAGGTGGGGACCATCATCGAGGGCAAGGTAACCAAGACGGTGCCTTTCGGCGCCTTTGTCGCTATCGGCGATGGCGTGGAGGGTTTGGTGCATGTTTCGGAGATCGCCATGCACCGCGTGGAGTCCCCGGAAATGGAACTCTCGATCGGCCAGACCATCAGTGTCAAGATCACCGAACTGGACACCAATCGTCGGAGGGTCAGCCTGTCTGTGAAGCAGGCGCTTCCCGAGTGGAAGACTCGCAGCCAGCCCCGTTCCCGTCCCCGTCGGGAGGAACAGCCCCGGCCGCCCAGGGAGAAGCCGGAGCCCGAGCGTCGGTCGGTCCGGGTTGACTCTTCCCTCGAAGCGATTCTGGAAGAACTCAAAAAACGGGGTATCGGGGGTAGATAGCCCTCGCCGGGCTCCCCAAGTCGATGAGCCGGACTCCTCCCCGGGTGGTGGTTACCGGAGGAATAGGTTCAGGCAAGAGCCTGGTTTGTTTCCTCCTTTCTGAATGGGGAGTTGCAGTCATCGACGCCGATCAGTTGGGGCATGAGGTCCTGGCGCCGGGGGGCGAGGCTTTCGATCAGGTTTCCGTTCGTTGGCCACAAGTGGTGTCAGACGGGAAGATCGACCGAAAAGCCTTGGGAGGGATCGTCTTCTCCGATCCCGCGCAGCTCTCCGAACTGGTGGCCTTGACGCATCCCCATATCCGCGCCCGGATGTTTCGGGAGGTCGATTGTTATCCGCAACGGCCGGTAGCGGTGGAGATTTCGGCGCCGTCTGACCGGGTGATGCCGGACTGGCCGGTGCTGGTTGTCGACTCCGACCCCCAGATGATCCGCAAGCGCCTGCTTGAGCGAGGGATGAGCGAGACCGATATCCGCAATCGCATGGCTTCCCAGCGTTCCCGCCAGGAATGGCTTGAGATGGCTGACCGGGTGATCCCAAACCGGTCGGGACGGGATGCGCTTGCCGAAGAGGTAAAAAGAGCCGCTCTGGAGATGAGCATTCTGTCCCAATAGTCCGATACGATTCAAGGGAGCGTTATGAATCGTTTTGAGGTCAAAGCCGACTTCGCCCCCTCCGGCGATCAGCCTTCGGCGATCACATCGCTGTCCAGGGGATTGGAGCAGGGCGAACGGTTCCAGACCCTCTTGGGCATCACCGGCTCCGGAAAGTCCGCCACGGTGGCCTGGACCATTGAGCAGGCCCAGCGTCCGGCCCTGGTCATTGCGCCCAACAAAGCCCTGGCCGCTCAGTTGGCCAACGAGTTCCGTCAGTTCTTTCCCGACAACCGGGTGGAGTATTTCGTCTCTTACTACGACTACTACCAGCCCGAGGCCTACATGCCACAGACCGACACCTACATCGAGAAGGACTCCTCCATCAACGACGAGATCGATGGCCTGCGCCATTCCGCCACTTCGGGGCTGATGGTGCGTGACGATGTGGTCATTGTGGCTTCGGTCTCCTGTATCTACGGACTGGGGTCTCCCGAGCAGTACGAAGGGCAACTCTTGCGGCTGATCAAGGGGGTGGAATTCCCCATGTCCGAGGCGTTGCGCCGGCTGGTGATGCTCCAGTACCAACGCAACGAGGTGAGCCTCACCCGGGGCCGCTTTCGGGTGAAGGGGGACACCCTCGACATCTTCCCTACCTACCAGGAGACCGTGGTGCGGGTGGAGTATTTCGGAGACGAGGTGGAACGGATTGCTTCTCTCAACCCGGTTACCGGGGAAACAATCTCGGAGTTGAATGAGCTTCATGTGTTTCCCGCCACCCACTATGTGACTCCCGAGGAGCGGATGGCCGAGGCGGTCAGGGGGATACAGCAGGAGTTGGCGGAACGCTTGGCGGTGTTGGAGAAGGAGGGAAAGCTGCTCGAGGCCCAGCGGCTGCGGATGCGGACCAACTATGACCTGGAGATGATGAGAGAGATCGGCTACTGCTCGGGCATCGAGAACTACTCCCGCTATCTGGACGGGCGCGAACCCGGAGAGCCCCCCTACACCCTGTTGGACTACTTCCCCGACGACTACATAACCATCATCGATGAGTCCCATATCACTCTGCCCCAGATCGGAGGCCAGTACGAGGGGGATCGGAGCAGAAAAGAGGTGCTGGTGGAGCACGGATTCCGGCTGCCGTCCGCCTTGGACAACCGCCCCCTCCGCTTTGATGAGTGGCTGGATCGCACGGGGCAGGTGATCTGCATGTCAGCCACCCCCGGCCCCTTCGAGCGACAGAGATGCCCCAAGCCGGTGGAACTCCTGGTTCGCCCCACCGGCCTGGTGGATCCCGAGGTGATCGTCCGTCCCACCAGGGGACAGATCGACGACCTGTTGGGTGAAATCCGTCAGCGTGCCGCCGCCGACCAACGGGTGCTGGTCACCACTATCACCAAGAAGATGTCCGAGGATCTCTCCGACTACCTGCTGGAGATGGGAGTGCGGGCCAGGTATTTGCATTCGGAGATCGACACCCTGGAACGGGTGCAGATTCTCCGGGAATTGCGGTTGGGCGACTTCGATGTGCTGGTGGGCATCAACCTCCTGCGCGAGGGCTTGGACCTGCCCGAAGTGTCGCTGGTGGCGATCCTCGACGCCGACAAGCAGGGGTTTTTGCGGTCGGCGACCTCCCTCATCCAGATCATGGGCAGAGCAGCCCGCAATGTGGACGGGCAGGTGGTGATGTATGCCGATTCGATCACCTCGTCTATGGAGAGTGCCATCGGGGAGACCAACCGTCGCCGCACCCGTCAGTTGGAGTACAACACCAAACACGGAATCGATCCCCAGACCATCCGCAAACGCATCACCGACATCCTGGAGTTGGTGGCCTCGGAAGCGCCGGCGGTGGAAAGACGCAAAGGCCCGCAGGTGCACCGGGACATCATCGACCTGACCGGCGACGACCTCGCCCGGGTGATCCTCTCTCTCGAGGAAGAAATGCGCCAAGCCGCCGCCGAACTCCGCTTCGAATACGCAGCCCGCCTCCGCGACGAAGTCGCCGAATTGAAGAAAGAACGCCGCCAACTCTCCCAAATCCTGGCTTGATCAGGAGCGGCGGGGCGTTTGGATGGGGGTATCTGTAAGGTTTGAATCCCTTCAACCGCACGCCGGGCTGATCCATCCAGCTGAATCGGGATTAGGACTCACAGGCGATCTCCTCCCGAAAGGCGCTGGTCCCGAAGGCTGCTGGTGTTCTTCGACCGTGCTGGCTTACACTGGTTCTGGTGGCAACAGCCGTGCGGATCAACAATCCTGAGTAGGTCGGAACATTGGAGAAGCCGCACCTGAATGAACATATCCGCTACGAGCCGGACGAGAAGTCTCCCCTCTTTTTATCCATTCAGGTAGGTTTTCAGGGCGTCGTTCTTTCCTTGGCGCCGACGGTGTTGTGCGTGTCCATTGTTGTCTTGGCGGCCGGTCAGGGCGAGAGATATCTGTCATGGGCCGTCTTCGCGGCGCTGATCATCAATGGGGGTATCACAGCTCTACAGGCGGCTCGGATCGGGCGGTTCGGAGTTGGGCATATGCTCATTTCGGGCACCACCCCCAGCTTCATAGCCATCTCTATCACTGCGCTGGCCAAAGGCGGGCCCGCCATGCTGGCCAGCCTCATCGTCGTTTCGTCGCTACTCCAGTTCGCGCTGGCCGCGTGGCTCCCATTGCTGCGACGGATCATTACGCCGGTTGTCTCCGGAACGGTGCTCATGCTGATCGCAGCGATGCTCATCCCCATCGCATTCGACAATCTTCAGCAGGCGCCCGAGGGAGCATCGCTGACTGGAGGGCTACTCAGCGCCTTGGCGGTCGCTGGTTGTCCACGGTGCTGGGGCTGCGGGCTACCGGGGCTTTGCGGCTATGGTCATCGTTGATCGCGATCGCGGCAGGTTGCATAGTTGCCGCATTCTTCGGACTGTACGACATCCAGCGAGTGATCCAGGCGCCCTGGTTTGGTTTCCCTGAGAGTGCTTTGCCGGGGCTCGAACTGGGATTGAGTGCCCGGTTCTGGGCGATCTTGCCCATGTTTTTGGTAGTGACTCTGGTCGACACCATCAGGGCCGTCGGCGACAGCATCGTTATTCAACGGGTCTCGCGACGCGGGCCGCGGGTAACCGATTTTCGCCTGGTTCAGGGCGCAGTCAACGCCAACGGGTTGGGCACTCTGCTGGCCGGCATTGCAGGAACGCCTCCTCCCATTACCTACTCGGCGGCGAGTGTGACGCTCACCCAACTCACGGGGGTCGCCTCACGCAGGGTTGGGTATGCCATCGCGGCCATGTTGGTGGGATTGGCGCTATTGCCCAAGCTGGCGGCCCTCATGCTCACCATTCCCAGTCCCGTCATAGGAGCCTACCTGCTGATAATACTTGGTCCGATCTTCTTGGAGGGTATGAAAACGGTTGTCCAGGACAACCCCGACTATCGAAAGGCCCTGGTGGTGGCGGTGGCGTTCCCAATCGGAGTGGGTTTGCAGAATCAGATGTTCCTCGCAGACCTGCTGGGCGGCGCGTGGAGTACCCTGCTCAGCAACGGCCTGACGGTCGGTGCCCTTGTGGCGATTCTGATGACCTCGTTTCTGGAACTGACCAGTCCGAGACGAAGGCGCCTGAAGGTTGATTTGGGTATCGCCTCTCTGCCAAAACTCGACGCGTTCCTCCATGAATTTGCATCGAAGATCGGCTGGGACGGCGAGTCGAGAGAGCGGCTGCGCGCAGTGGGGGAGGAGACGCTGTTGAGCCTGTTTCGACAAGATGAGGACTATGAATCCGATCAAGCGCGGGGCTTGATTCTCTACGCACGTACCGAAGGGGAAGCAGTTGAACTGGAATTCCTGGCGTTTTCCGAACAGGAGAACATCGAAGACCGGATGGCGCACACGGGCGAGTGGCTCGATACGTCGGACGAGGACGAGATCTCGTCTCACTTATTGCGGCACTACGCCTCTTCTGTGCATCACCGGAAATATCATGATATAGACATCGTCAAAATCCATGTCGAGGGCTCGCGTTAGCGCCACCACCGCGGCAGGGATTCTGCGGTCGGATCAGACCGGGTGGGGTGTCCCGCCTGACTTCGCTGGACGATGGCCGCCACAAATGACATGGCATGGCTCCGGTCTGAACAACCTCCTTGAAGTTTCTCCTGCCTGTCAGGCTCGAGCCAGCCTCCTCTGCGTGTCCTTGTAGAGCTTGCCGCCTTTGATCACTGCCACTATCCGGTCGGGTTCGGCCAGCACTTCTATCTCGTCCAGGGGCCGGCCTTCGACCAAGATCAGGTCGGCGTCCTTGCCCACTTCGACGGCGCCGATCCGGTCCTCCATATAGAACAGTTCGGCGTTGGCGGTGGTGGCCGTGGCGATGGCCTCGGCCGGGCTCATGAACTTGGCCTTGTTGGGAAACTCCCGGCCTCTTCTGTCCTGCAGGGGACCGACAATGTCCGAACCCGAGCCGACTTTCACTCCGGTCTCTCCCATGATCTCGATGCTTCGGTGGACTGCCGACTCCACCGCTTGCAGCTTGGTCAACTGGGCAGGAGTCAGACCCGCCCTTTCCGGGTTCTCCAAGAGGTCGTATTTCACCGCCAGAGTCACTACCGCGAAGGCATCCGATTCCACGATTTGGCGAGCAGCGTCCTCATCGAGGATGCTGGCGTGCTCTATGGAGCGTATTCCAGCGGACAGGGCGCGACGGATGGCGTCGGAGGTGTGACAGTGCGCCAGCACGTAGGTGTGCCAGTCGGCTGCCGCTTCCACGGCTGCCCGCAGTTCCTCGTAGCTGAACTGAAGGCTGTCGAAAGGATCAGTGGGGGAGAGGACCCCACCTGAACTGAACACCTTGAGTTGGGTGGCGCCCTTGCGCAGCTGCTCGCGGGCGGCCCGGCGGACTTCGGCGACCCCGTCCACTATCTCCGGAGTTGCCGACAGTCCCGGAATGCTGCCTCGCGGATGCGCGATGTGGTGGGCGGGACGAAGATCGCCATGCCCACCGGTCTGGGAAAGCACTGCCCCGGAAGGCAGGATACGTGGTCCGTCGATCACACCCTGTTCCACCAGCCGCGCCCAGTGGGGATCCAGCCCGCCGGCGTCCCGGACAGTGGTGAAGCCCTCCTGAAGGGTATTTTCAATGATTCCCCGCACCGTGAACACGTAGTCGATCCAGGGCAGATCACCGATCCCCCCTGCAGGGTCAACCAGGCCCATGTGGACATGGGCGTCGGTAAGTCCGGGCATCAGGGTCAGTCCCGTGCCGTCGATCACCTGGTCGGGCGAGCTGCCCACCCCGGGGCCGATGTCACTGATGATCGAACCCGATACGGCCACATCCATGCCCGCCCGGGGATCGTTTCCGGTGCAGTCCAGGAGTTCGGCGTTGCGGATTACGAGACTGGTCATTCGTCGCTTCCTTCCTGGTAGTCGAGCTGCAACTCGGGGATGACAAAGCTTCCCCGGTCGATGATCTGGGTGTCGTCCACCCAGATGGAGTGGTTGCGGGTGGGAATGTCGAAGTGGAAGGGCGCCCGGTTCTCCCCGTCGAGGCCCCGCATGAAGTTGGCGCCGAAGGCGATGAGCATGTTGCCGTAATAGCTCTCGACGTCCATAACTCCCCCGCCTTCCCAGAAGCGCAGGCCCAAGGCGTTCCAGTTGGCCCGGTGCTCATAGCCCCACCCTATGTGGGAGACGCCGTAGGAGCGCTTGTCCTTGGGAAGCTCGAAATAGTCTCGGGCCAGGCGGGCGTCGGCGCCCCCTTCCATCGAGACGATGCTTCCTTCCCGAAGCTCCATTCGGATGGGGGACATCAGATATCGGCCCAGATTGATCAGACAGTCCCCTTCGTCCAGCACGAGAGTGCCTTCGGCCGAGTGCTCAAGGGGCGCGAACGCTACCTGTCCCGACGGCCAGTGGTCCCAGCGTCCGGGCGTGTCCGAGTATCCGTACTGGACGCCCACCGGACGTCCCTCGTAGCTGAGGGTCAGGTCGGTTCCGGCCTCCGACTGGATCCGCAGGGTGCTCCCCGCCTCCATGAGTCGTTGGCTGACTTCTCCCCGGCGCCGAATGTCGGGGGTGGGGAACATCCGGAGCAGTATGTCCTCGGGTTCTTCGATCATCAGGGTGCGCGCCCCGGCGTCCAGAGCCGCATTGTGCGCATCGCTGTATATCCACCCGGTGGTCAGCATTCCCACCACCAGATCGGAGCCTTTCCAGGCGTCGATGATCGCCTTCGACTTCATCCATTCTTCATCGCCGGCCACCACGATCTGGAAAAAATTGGCGCCCAGCACCCGCGCCGCGCCGGCCAGCGCGGTGGTGTAGGCGTCGTTGCTCATGGTATCGGTGAAGCCCAGCACGGTCTCGCCCGGCTTGAGATCGCAGAGCTTCAACTGATCCCGAAAGAGGGGGACCAGTTCTGCTCCGGCCGCGGCAGTGTTTGGAACTCGACGCACATTTACTCCTTTTTTGGTTGGTGCTCCCTATATTAAGGGTGATGCTGAGGGTTGCGCCCCGTCGGTTGCCTACTTTCCATCCCCGATTGTGAGTCTTCGGTTCGGTTTGATAGGCACGGGTGGGGCGGGTCATCTCTTCGCGGGCGCGCTGGCGAGGAGCCCCGGAGGCGCCCGATTGGTGTCGGTCTGTTCCCGAAATCGCGAAAAGGCCACGGAATTCGCCGACGGATACGGTGTCTCGGAGGTATTCACTGACTGGCGTGAGTTGTTGGAGGCCCCGGGCATCGACGCGGTCTGTCTGGCGACCCCCACCGGCGACCACGCCAGGATGACCATCGCCGCCGCCGCTCAGGGCCTCCATGTCCTCACCGAGAAGCCCATCGCCACCACGGTGGCTGATGCCGACCGGATGATTGCGGCATGCCGCCAGGCGGGTGTGACCTTGGGGGTTATCTTCATGTACCGCTTCATGGACGGCGCCCTCCGGATGAAGGAGGCGGTGTCGGGGGGGTTGATCGGCCAACCCCTGGTGGCAGAGTGCCGAGATCTGTGTTTTCGCTCCCAGTCCTATTACGACTCGGCGGAGTGGAGGGGAAGATGGGCATCGGAGGGGGGAGGGTCGCTTGTCACCCAGACCAGCCACGTTCTGGATCTGATGGTGTGGATGCTGGGAGATGTCGAGTCGGTCGCCGGGTTCTACACCACCTCGCCTCTCCATCGGATAGAGGTGGAGGACCTGACATTGGGAGTGGTGCGCTTTGCGAACGGCGTTCTGGCCACGGTGGCAAGCTCCACCGCCGCGGTCAATCCCCAGCCTCGCAGCCTCACCATCCGCGGCACGAAGGGAACCGTGGGCTTGGTGGACGACGACTTGGCTCAATGGGACGTCCCGGGAGGACCTTCCCCGGAGATCGCGAGCCTGTTGGCAGCGGGACCGGTCGACCGGGGCGACACCCTGACCTCCAGCGGCTATGCAGACCCCACCCTGCATTTCCACCAGATGGAGGACTTTGTGGCCGCGGTGGCCGAGGACCGGGCGCCGCTGGTTGACGGCTGGGAGGGGCGTCGGACCATGGCGGTGATGGAAGCTCTGTACGAATCCTCCCGGCGGGGCGAGGTTATCAGGCCGGACTGAGGATTGCCCGTACTTTCGTCAGGGCATTTTATACTTCTGGGCAATGGGAGGTGTCCGGTAGGCGGCACGAAAGGATGGCCCGGTGTCTACTTCTCGAA
Source organism: Acidimicrobiia bacterium (assembly GCA_965261135.1). Classification (GTDB taxonomy): domain Bacteria; phylum Actinomycetota; class Acidimicrobiia; order Spongiisociales; family ZC4RG35; genus Bin76. The sequence continues at coordinate 1,287,235 of OZ253443.1, read as the reverse complement.
TGGCTGGCATGGTTGCGGTGTTGGTGGTAGCGCTGATTGCGTTCAGGGTGATTGCCGGGGATGGCTCCCCGTCCAAGGATGATCCTGCTTCCTACACCCGGCACTTGGTGGAAAAAGCCATCGAACGCTATGAGACCTACGGTCAAGAAGTGGCGATTGATTACTACAACAGTGTCGATAGCGTCGACGGCCAGTGGTACGTGTTCATAGTCAACGAGGACGGCTTCACCATATCTCACCACAACCCGAAGTTCAGAAACCGGGATCCCAGCCTGCGTGTGGACGCCGTCGGCTATTTCTACGGCGACGATTTGCTGGGGGCCACCGAGGAGGGCCGCTGGGTCGACTACGTGATACTGAACCCCGAGACTGGCGAGGAGCAGCAGAAGCACACATGGGCGGTCCGTCACGACGGGCTGCTGTTCGGCTCCGGCTGGTACGAGTAGGAGGCGGCTAGGTTCCTCCGGCGGCGGGAAGGAAGATCCCTGCTCCGAGTGGATCGTCGGGGTCGAGCACCAACTCGCTGAAGCTGGTCAGATAGGCCGAGCCGGTGATGGTCGGGATGATCCCCGGTCGCCCCCACACTTCCGTCTCGGCTCTGACCTTTCCCACGAAGGTGGTGTTGAGCACCCCTTCGTGGATGAAAGTGTCGCCCACTTCCAGCTCTCCCCTTAGTACAGCCAGAGCCATGCGAGTGGAACTCCCGGTCCCACACGGGGAGCGGTCGAATCCCAGGCTGCTGGAGGTGACAAGGTTCTGTCCGTCGGCGCCCGGGCTGGTGGGCGGTCCCATGTAGAGCAGTTGGTCGGCCCGATCGGGAGTCCCCGGCGGCCAATCGGTTCGTTCCCGCAGCATTTTGTTGACCCGAAGACGGATCCGGTGGCTGAGCGCCACCAGAGCGGGGACCGAGTCCACGGCGATCGGCAGGCCGGTCTGTTCGATTTTCACCAGCACGTACCAGTTCCCCCCGAAGCCGATGTCCACCTCGATTACCCGGCCGTCCACCTTCACCTCCATCCCGGAGACCGCCACCCAGGAGGGCACTCCCTGGAACGTGACCGAACGCACCTTGCCGCCCTCCACTCGGGCCTGGGTCTCCATCAGACCGCTCAGGGTCTCCACCACCACCTCTGTGACGGGTTCTCGGGGAGTCAGCCTGCCGGTCTGGACCAGGGTGGTGACCGCCCCGATCAGGGCATGGCCGCACATGCTGAGCGAACCCAGCGACGAGAGAATCAGAATCGAGAGGTCCGCTCGTGGGTCAGAGGGGGGAAGCGGCAGGATCGCATGCCAGGGCGCGTGTCCCCGGGGCTCTCCCACCAGCATCCTGGACAGCTCCGGGTAGTTCGCCAAAAGGTATTCCTCTTTCTCCCGGAGGGTGTCCCCCGCCAAATCGGGGAGGCCGCCGGTGACAACCCGGGTGGGCTCCCCGGCGGTATGGGAGTCGATCACCTGAAGACGGCGGATAAAAGTCATGGTCGGCGCTCTCGATTGAAGTGTCTTGATGTCATGCTAAAATTCTGGTTCTGTCTTCCAACCATTAGCACAGAGGGTAGAGGAAAAACCATGGGAAAAATCACTTATGCCACCATGTCGGCGGACGATCCGGCTCTTCATCAGGCTTTTGAGGAGGGGCTGGCGTCGGCCACCGAGCAGATAGGTCAGACCCATCCGCTCCTGATTGACGGCCAGAAGCGGTTCACCGAGGAGACTTACACCGAACGCTCTCCGATCGATGCGGAGTTGGTGGTGGGCATTTATTCGCAGGCTTCCGACGCCGATGTGGACGACGCGGTGGCTGTGGCCCAAGCCTTCCAGCCGGAGTGGGAAGCCACCCCCTGGCAGGAAAGAGTGGCGATCGTGCGCCGGGCGGCGGAGATCGCCGACGAAGAGACCCCGGTTCTGGCGGGGTTCCTGAGTCTGGAAATCGGCAAGACCCGGCTCGAGGCGCTGGGTGATGTCTCGGAGGCGGTGGCTTTCGCCAACTACTACTGCGACCACTTGGAGGAGTCAGGCGGGTTGGAGAAGGCGATGGGAGCCTATGGGGTAGGGGACACCAACAGTTCTGTGCTGCGGCCCTGGGGAGTGTGGGCGATCATCTCTCCATTCAACTTCCCGATGGCGCTGGTGGCCAGCCCCACCTCGGCCGCACTTCTCACCGGCAACACCGTGGTGCTCAAGCCGTCCAACACCGGAGCGTTGGGATCCTTGTTGCTGGCGGACATCTTCTCTCGGGCCGGACTGCCCGCCGGCGCCCTGCAGGTGATAACCGGTGGCGACGAGGCGGGTGACCGGCTTGCCCACAGCGAGGATGTGGACGGTGTTACCTTCACCGGGTCCTACGACGTTGGTATGTACCTGTACCGGACGGTGGCCACTGGCCGCCCCAAGCCGGTGGTGTGCGAGATGGGCGGAAAGAATCCGGCCGTGGTGGCGTCCTCGGCCGATCTGGATCTGGCCGCCGAGGGAGTGATGAGGGCCGCCTTCGGGCTTTCGGGACAGAAGTGCTCGGCCAACTCCCGGGTGTATGTCGAACGCCCCGCGTTCGAAGAGTTCGTGGACCTGTTGACCCAGAAGACAGCCGAGATCCAGGTGGGGGATCCCCGCCAGCGGGAGATCTTCCTGGGACCGGTTATCGACCAGGAGGCGGTGGAGCGTTTCCGCTCGGCGGTGGAAGCCGTAAGAGAGGCGGGAGGCGAGATACTGTCGGGGGGCGAGGTCGTGACCGACGGTGACCTGGCGCGGGGTAACTTCGTCCAGCCCACCGTGGTGACTGCGCCGCAGGACACCTGGATCTGGGAGAAAGAGTTGTTCGTGCCGTTCGTGGCTGTGACCGCGGTGGATTCCCTGGACGAGGGAATCGACAAGGCCAACGACACGATCTTCGGGCTGACCGCCGGGGTTTTCGCAGGCACCGACGAGGAAGTGGACCGCTTCTTTGACAGGATCCAGGTCGGCGTGGCGTACGCCAACCGCCGGGCCGGTTCCACCACCGGCGCCTGGCCCGACATCCAGCCCTTCGGTGGCTGGAAGGGTTCGGGCACCTCAGGCGCGGGAAGCGGAGGTCCCTGGTACATGCGATCCTATGTCCGGGAGCAGGCTCGGACGTTGATCCGAGAGTGATCCAGCGCGCCGGCCTCTAGAGGTCGGCCAGGATACGGATTGCGGCGTTGCGGCCGCAGGCTGCGATGATGCTTCCTCCCGGGTGGGTTGAGGCGCCGCACAGGTAAACGCCGTCCACGGGTGTGCGGTAGGGCATGCGCTGGTCCCATGCGTACCAGGGCAGATGATCGCCCTGAAAAATGTGTCCGCCGGTCAGTCCGGTCTTGGCTTCTATGTCGGGAGGACCCACCACCTCACAGTGCAGGATGGTCTCCGAAAACCCCGGCGACCACTCTTCGATCATCGAGATCACCCTCTGGCCGACCCGCTCACGATGGTGATCCCAACTGTGGCCGTCTGCCCATGAGTAGGGAAGGTGCTGGACGAAACAGGAGACCACATGAACGCCTTCGGGCGCCACGGTGGTGTCGTAGGAGGTTTGGGGATAGAGCTCGGCCCAGATCGGACCCAGGTGCCCGCGGGTGGTGGCCCGATGGGATTGATGGAGCCGTTCCATCCCGCTCCCGATGTCCACCATGGCTTGGGCGGATTGTGGGAATCCGTTGATAACCGGCAATCGGGTGAGGGCGAAATTGACCTTCCCCACCGTCCCCACCATGGGCCAAGTCGCCACCTTTTCGTAAAATTCGGCCGGTATCTGTCCATCCACCAGAGCGAAGGTGCGTCTGGGGTCGGCGCTGGAGGCAACCACCGGCGCCTTGATCCGCCGCCCGTCCCCCAATAACACGCCCTCGCCGGGCATGATGGCGATCACCGCCGCCCCGGTGGCCACTTCGGCGCCATGAGACAAGGCGGCGTTGCGAATGGCCTTTGCCACCCCGATGGTCCCGCCCCGGGGAAAGGCCCAGGTCATCGCCGAGGGTCCGGCCAGACCTCCCGATGCGTGGTGGAATTTGACGAAGGCCGTGCCGGGGTCACGGGGAGAGACATTGGTTCCGATGATTCCGTTGGCAGCTATCGCGTCCAGAATCCGCTGATCGGAGATGAAGCCACTCACCAAGTCTTCGAAAGACTGTTCGAAGAGGGTGTGCATGACTGTTGGATCGTTCCCCACCCGCTCTGCAATCATCTCGCGGGTGGGGGCTTCGTGAAGCCACAGGTCGTCATCGTCTTTGGGACGGAGCTTGGAACGGATTCCCTTCAGGTATTTGACGAGCGCCCCGAATCCTCTGACATCGCAAGGCGCGGCCCAACGGCTCATCTCCGACCAGGTGCGATCCTCATCCAGGTAGTCGACCAAACCGATTCCCGGCTCGATAGGAACATAGAGCTGGGGGTCGGGATAGTACAGATGCAATCCATGAGAGAACAGTTTCAGATCATCCCAGATCCGAGGGTGAAGCAATCCCACCATGTAAGAGCAGGTGGAAATCGTCACCCCCGGCCAAGGTTCTTCGCTGCCGGTCGACCCTCCGATTTGCTCCCGCTGCTCCAATACCACGACTTTCTTGCCGGCTCGTGCAAGGTACGCCGCGGTGGTGAGCCCGTTGTGGCCGGCGCCGACCACTATCACATCCCAGGTGACCTGATCGATTCGTTCGGCCATCTTTCCAGGATAGACAATCGCCAGGATCGGATCGGGACCTCTTCGGGTATACTTCCGAGACCCTTGTCGGAGTGGCGGAAATGGCAGACGCGCTAGGTTGAGGGCCTAGTCCTCTACGGAGGGTGAGGGTTCAAGTCCCTCCTCCGACACTTCAACTAGGTATAGAACCGCAGGTCATAGGGCATTGGACAAATTTCGGTACTACTTTCAGTACCGAAACGGAACGGAGTGAAGGACGAAAACTCGGATCTTGTATGGACAGATTTTCATCCATCATTGAAGGGTTTTTCCGCCCGAGAGACAACTACACGACTGGCGCACGAGCCACGGCCTACCCGCGGAGGGCCATAAGGAATGCGAGGGTCCTCAGGTAGTAGGGACTATGGCGGGGATCCTAGAGGTTTGACACGCTCCCCGTTAAAGTGTGACACGGTTTTGAAACCCCCTACAGCATTCCAGGTCACGGGTGGTGGCTAACTGCCCACCTGAACCGCTCCTTCGGTGCGGACGGAGTGTTTTCACTGTTGTTTCTTTCGCTGGGGTGTAGTCTGAGGGTATGCGACGGCCGCCGATCAGGCAACTCGACCTGGCCGGGTCGCCCGAGGAAATGGGCGATGCCCACGGACGCGCCCACGCGGCGGAGATTCGCCGCTACGCCAGCGACCGGGTGGGACTCGTGGCCGGGGGATTATGGAGCGGTGGACCGCTGGAGCGGGGTGCTGTGATCGAGTTGGCCGAGGCGTGCCTCCCCGCCCATGAGGCGTTCTCGCCCTGGTTACAAGCCGAGATGCTGGCCATGGCGTCGGCCGCGGGCATCACCCCGGCCGAAGCAGTGGTGGTGGGCGGGTTCACCGACTTCGTTGACACCGTGCGGGCCGCAACCGGGGGCCCGCATCCCGCCACGGTGACGGAGGACGACTGCACCGCGTTCGCAGTGCCCGACGGGCGGGCCGCGGGTGCGGGGATGCTGGGCCAGACCTGGGACATGCACGACATCGCCACCGACCACGTTATCCTGGCCCGCCTGCGACCCGACACCGGACCCGACGCCCTGGTGTTCACCACGCTGGGATGCCTGGGCCAGATTGGCATGAACTCCGCCGGCGTGTGCGTGGCCATCAACAACCTCACCGGCAACGACGGCCGCTTCGGGGTGACGTGGCCCACCGTTGTCCGCGAGATGCTCACGCAACCAACCGCGGCCGAGGCGTTGGGCGTGCTGCTGCGAGCAGACCTGGCCGGCGCCCACAACTACCTGATACTCGACGCCGCGGGACAGGGGTTCAACGTCGAGGCCATGCCCTCGGCCCGGCCGGTGCAAGCCCTCGAGACCGAGCCGCTGGTGCATACCAACCACGTGACCCATCCCGCGGCCCTGCCGTACGAGGGAGAGAGGGACCTCGATCTGATGGCCAACTCGCGCCAGCGCCTTCAAGTGGCCGCGAACCTGCTCGCTTGTGAGGACGGGCCGGTGGACCCCGAACGGCTGATGGAGGTCACCCGCGAGCCCACCGCCATCTGCCGCTGGCCCGACGACCCCTACCGGTCGGAGACGAGCGGCGCGGTGATCATGCGGCCCCGAACCGGCGACTTCTGGGCGTGCTGGGGCCAGCCCGCCCAGAACGACTACGACCACTTCTCGCTGGCGCCCGCCTCGGCCCGCCGCCCGTAGGCCGCCACTCTTCTAGCCGGTAGAGTACAGGTCGGGGGTGGTGTCCAGTCGCCAGTCGAGGTCGGCGGCCCGGGGACATCGCATTGCGACACCTACCTATTTTGATCGATAAACACACCCCTTGGGAATAGAGCGAAAATGGTTTCTGGCTTCGTGAAAGACCTCGAATGTCTGATCGAGAGGATCCCGAAGGAACTGCCGGTGTGGAGACAGTTGGGGCGGGGAGATCCTCAGTGTGCTATTGCTGAGGCCAATTTACGAACCCGGTCGGCTGCTTTTCGGGAAGTCGTCTAAACAAGCTAATGAGCGCCGGGAAGCTCTAAGTTGGATAGTCTATTGGCTGACACGCTACGGGCACAGTTCGCAGGCGAGGGCCGCCCGCGAGTCCTCCCTGAACGACTTGTCGGGTATAGAGGAGGCATGGTCGGTAGCGAAAGTGCATAAGAAAGTCAAGGACCTTCTGTCGGAGGTGCGCTGTGGAGTAAGGGACGTCGAATACGAGGATGACACAATCCGTCTTCCTTATAGGAGACACCCAGACCTCGGTCTGCTACAGGAAGCTCTACTGTTGATCCACGCCGGAGAGCTCCTAAACTTCCCTTTCCCAGATTTGGAGCCTCTATGGAATTATCTCGGCGGCGGCAATGTTGCGCGTTCGTGGTTCCGTGCTCCCCACGCTATACGGACCGTTGCTAGACAGGCCAGCCGCCAAATATCGAGGCAGGGCCCATCCTATGTGGACCCAGGGCTGCGGACACCCATAGGTTTGAACCCTGGGCGACCTGATCAACTACTGGAACGAACTGAGCGCCATCAGCCTGTATGACCATTCCGTTATGCAGCGCACAGGGCTACCTAGCAGGGTTGTTTATCCCCATCGAAAGTTCGTGGCGCACATGGCGAGAGAGGCTGGGATTTCCCAACTGGAAGCTGATGAGATCACCGCAAAGTTGACGATTAACAGGCACGGGAACTCGACGCAAGATCGGGTCGCTGAACACAATCCGCAATTGAGACCCTTTGTGCAGGTGGAAGGCGGACTTTTTCTGGCCACCACCCTCACTGTCCCTTCTATGGGTCAGCACCGAACCACGAAAATGTTACAGGTGGCCTACTCGGGAAGTCCCTCAGGGAAACTACGGCAACAGTTGGGAGACGAAGGCGAGAAAAGGGTCATTGATCTGTTGAAAGAAAAACTGCGGAGCGACGTTCTCATCGCGAGGAACGTGATGGTGCGTAGAGGCAACACTCGCGTCCAACCGGCCACTGACCTTGATGTGGTGGTCTACGCTCCCGGAGAGTTGTTGGTGGTTATCCAAGTCAAATGGCACATCATGGTGAACAGCCAATACGAAGCCCTATACCAGCAAGGAAAGGGCGAGGAAGGGCCGCCAAGACTTGGAGACGCTTCGCGATCAGATGGATGCCGGGACAGTCCAAGTGCAATGGCCGCCCGAATGGGGCAATGTCGACACCGATAGATGCGAACGTAGATGGTTCGTGTTGACCCACGACACCATGCCTGTGCATGACTTGGATGCCAGTGACATCAAAATACGGTCGCTGATCCTGGTACAACATTTGTTGCCCACCAATGACCACACGGCCCGGAACCTGGTTGAAGTGCTGGATTGGCCACCCACGCCAATCGCCGATGAACCTCTTTGGGAGACAATCAAGTACGGCGACTGGACGATCAGAGTGGAGCACTCCACTTTTCACCCCGAACAACCGGCACCGTTCGCCGACATACCAGCAATCCTCAACCGGAGGAATAGGATGTGACCACCGTCCGCGCCGAAGACCTGGGCGACGTAAGGCATGTTACGCATGGGATTGCTCTTGCAAGTACAAAGGATTTAGGCAAGGCGACGATTCTGATGCGATGCTACAGATCAGACGTCGTTCTGACGCTGTCCCCGATTGCCGGTGATTGCCATCACGGGGGTATCACCCTCCAAGGAACTCCCGATTGACATCTTAATCGCCTAGTCAGAGCCGCACTGGGCGGGCGTTTCCCAAGAAGTCAGCGGGATCCAAGGCCGCAGGATCGTTCTTCCACTGTGGAGTCAATTCCCCTGGAGCGTTTCTACGCCAGCCTGCGTTCGATATTCCGAGTAGTCGACAGTCCCGCCGCGATCAGGCGCTGTTTGCCCACCTGAACACGAGTCAGCGCATCCTCCAAAGTCAGTGTATCTTGGGACGGGGAAATAGCAACCCGAGATTCCATGGATGTTCCGAAATACCGCGGGCGGCACCGGTCCCCGGTCCCAAATGTGGAGTGCCGGTTGCTTTAATGTGGAGTCCCCTCGGCACCCATCGCTAAGGTGCAGGTCAGCGGTGGTCACCAATACCCCACTCCTAATCGGGGTTTTTCCTCAGTTCAAAGCGTTTTAGCTTCCCGCGGTTACCACTATTGATGCTGATTCCCGTTTGAAGTCGAGGCTTGGCGTCGAGCACGGCATCGGCCACCGGGAAGGCAATGCCGGCTCAGCGGCTCCCCACCGGGACACGGGTCGAGAGATAGGCGGACAGATGGTCGACCAGTTCGGGGGCGTCGTCCTCGGCGCCATGGATGAAGCTCGACTTGCGCCGACGGAGGAAGTTCAGCCCGATCCTGTACATGCCGGGCGAGTCCGTGACGATGCCACCGTCGTGGCGGAGTCGACCCTTGTGGTCTAACACCGGAACATGGAGCCACGAGTAATCGGGCCGGTAGCCGGTGGCCCAGACGACGGTCTTGATCTCTCCGCCGGCGAGGTCGAGACCCAGAGGCGGTGACTTCTCGACGCGGGTCCGCTCGTAGCGGTGGGGAGGGTCGTACTTGGCGTCCAAGCCGTTCTCGGTGACCCACTCGTCGATACCGAGAAGCAGCCGGTCCATCTTGAGGTCGGAGCGGTTGCACTTGTTGTGGAGCGACCCCGACAGCTGGGCTTTCCCGTCCCTGATGCCGGCCAGTCGGCCCACCATACGCACTCCCTGGTCGGTCAGGGCGTTTAGGTCGAGCATCAGTCGCTCCGGCGTTCCGACCAACTGAGGGGAGGGAACCGAGCGGGCCCGCACGATGTCGTCCACCTCGTCGTAGCGCTCGTCGGCCAGACCGGTGACCTCGAACCAGTAGCGGATGTCCTTGCCACGGTATACCCGGGGCATGCGGACGTGCTCGCCCACCGACACCGTCACCGGGCGCCCGGAACGGTGGATCTCCTCGGCGAGTTGCACACCGGTAGCCGACATTCCCACCACCAGTACGCCGCCCTCCCGCAGGTCTGACGGGCGGCGATAGTCGAGGGGGGTCACCGAATCGATCGAGGTCGGAAGCGCCGCGGCGATGGGCGGTATCTTGGGTAGGTTGAACCCGCCGGTCGCCAGCACCACCGAGCGGCACGACCACACGCCACGGTCGGTCACGACCTCGTAGCCCTCGCCATCCTTGCGCACGGAGGTGACGGTGGTAAGCGTATGGAGGGGCGGATCGACCAATCGGGCGTACCGGTCGATGAACTCGACGATCTCGGGCATGGTCATGAAGCCGTCGGGATCGTCGCCGTCGTAGGCGAAGCCGGGCAACCTGGTCTGCCAGTTCGGAGTGAGAAGGCGAAGCGAGTCCCAGCGCTCCGTCCGCCACGTGTTGGCTACCTCCCCGCGCTCGAGGACCACATGGTCGATCGAGCGCTGGGAAAGAAGGTAGCTGACCGCCAGGCCGGTGTGCCCGGCCCCGATTACGACAGTGCCAGTACGCACCCTGCCTGGCCTGTTAGCTGACCCTGACGGTGACGTTGGTGGGGTTGGTCAGGATGTCGAACACGGCCGAGGTCTTCTGCGACTGGGCGACCAAGGCCTCGATGTCCGCCGCGCTGGTGTTGTCGGCGTCGACCTCGTAGCTGACGCGCACGTCGCTGAAACCGTTTCTGACATCGGGATCCGCTCCGAGGATGCCCCCAATGTTCATGTCGGCTTCCACCGTCGCCTTTACAGAACGCAGCTTGATCTCGCGGTTCTCGGCCACTGCTGCCACGCCGGCGGTCAAACAACTCGCCAGGCCCGCCAGCACGATCTCCACCGGGGTGGCGGCGTCGTCCTCGGCGTTGAATTCCAGAGGATGGTCGGCCTCCACCCGGTATGTCGACTTGTGGGCGCGCTCTTCACCCAGTCCGAAGTAGCCGCCGATCGTGGTCCTGCTGTGCGTTCCGTGTACCCATTCGTTCGAGGCTCTCCATGTGTATTCGCCCGCGGCCGGTGTCTCTCCGACCACTCCCCGGGCAAACAGCAGATGCGCCGTGTCTACTCCGTTGATCTCACCCTTGCTCATGAATTCTCCTTTGGTTCTTTGTTTATTGGTTCGACGTTTTGGTTACTGTTATCTGTTTTTTCCCGGAGGGCCGGGTCTTTGTTGTTCGAGTCTTGAGCTTCGAGTCAAGGACCGGTCCCGGTTGATGTGACCAAACGCCGCGGCGTTTGGTCACCAGTCGCTCCCGGGTGGTGGCGTTGTCTATGGGCGGGCAGTGGTCCCGCCCGGGTGAGCCACCCGGGAGCCGGGACAACCCATGTCCCCGCGCGGGGTTGTGGCAGCTAGGTGCAGGCCATCCATATGACAAGTTCTCCTCTCGCTACCTACGCGCTCTTTGCGGGTGGTCATATACCCGCAAATCAGGAGAAACACAGTATAACAGGAACATGTCAACCACACAGATGTGGTGTACTCCTCCGACGCCCATTGTCCCGAGATATTGCCCTGCAGCCGAGGGCGCGGTCCTGATATAGGCCTGAGAGCCGCAGCAACTCCTTCGGAGGTTCGGGTGGGGTCGGTGTAGCCTTGAAAGCCTTATGACAGATCCCAGGGAGATCCCTCAGCAGGTCGCCGACCTGATCGAGTTGGCCAAGCAGTATCTGCGCCAGGAGACGGTCGACCCGTTGAAGAGGCTGGGAAGATCGGTGGCTATCGCGGCAATGGTGGCGGTATTGGTGGGTCTGGGGGCGGTATTGGGGTCGCTGGCTCTGCATCGGTTCTTGAGCGAGGCCTTCCCCGATACGAGTTGGTGGGGGGTGGCCACAGCCGGGATAACCGCAGTTGTGTTCTTGGCGGCGGCGGCGTTAGTGGTGGGAAGGATCGGTAAGGGCCATGGATGATCGACCGCCGGTCGTGACTCGTGATGATCTCGAGCAGGGGGCTCGGGAGATTGTCGAAACCTTGGGCAAAACCGGTGAAGCGATGACCAATCCGGTCTTTCTCAAGAGCCTGGGAACCGCGGCGATGATGGGTGTGGTCTACTGGGCGGGGAGGCGGAAGAGCCGCAGAAAGATCAAGAGGGCGATTTCCGACCTCGCCCGCATGGTCTGATCCGGTTCGAGGGTTTATCGCCGGTGGCGGCGTTTTCCCCGGGACACTATTCGCCAAAGTATCAAACCTGCCGCCATCAGCCAGAAATCCCCCGTGCGTGCTCCACGGAAGGCGTTGGTGATTCCCAAACTTTTCAGGCGGTGGCTTTTCATAACAAGAGGTAAGGTATTGGGAACCAAGCCTAGACCACCGATCGGAAGGAGGCGCCATTGAGGAACGACAGGGTGAGGAGAGCCTTGGTGTGGATACTGGTCATGGCGCTGGTTCTTACCTTGCTGACCTCGGTGGTTTCGGTCTTCCAATGAAAATCTTCCTGCATCAGCCGCGACGGGAGATCGAGTTGAGCGGAACGTCCAGCGTCAAGGCCCTGTTGAAAAGGCTTGACCTGGTGTCCGAGTCGGTGCTGGTGATCCGGGGAGATGAGTTGCTGACCGACGATATCCGCCTCCACCCCGAGGATGTGATCGAGTTACGCCCGGTTATCTCGGGAGGTTGACGACGCTGTGAAGTGCCGGGTGTGTCGGGAGCGAGCGGTGATCTCCGTGCGGCGGCACAACGCCGGTTTCTGCCAGCCCCATTTCATAGAGCACATCCATCGCCAGGTGGCCCGCACCATCTCCGAGCATCACATGTTCGGCCCCGAGGACCGGCTGGCGCTGGGGGTGTCGGGGGGAAAGGACAGCCTGGCGCTCTGGGAGATCCTCACCGTGCTGGGATACAGAGTGGACGGTGTCTATCTGCATCTGGGGACCGGCGAGTACAGCTCCGACGGCCTGCGGTTCAGCCAGAAGTTTGCCACCGAGCGGGGCTTGTCCCTGGAGGTGGTGGATCTGAGCTCCGATCACGGCTTCGCCATTCCCGATGCGAGCAGACTGACCAGCAGGGTGGCCCGCTCGGCCTGTGGTCTCTCCAAACGCTATCTTCTCAACGAGGCTGCCGCCCAGAGGGGATACGATGTGCTGGTGACGGGCCACAATCTCGACGATGAGGCAGCGGTGCTCCTGGGCAACGTGCTGCGCTGGGAGGTGGACTATCTCTCCAGACAGCGCCCGGTGCTTCCGTCCTCGGACGGCGGGCTGGTGCGCAAGGTGAAACCGCTCCTGCGGGTGGCCGAGCGGGAAACGGCCGCCTACGCGGTTCTGCGGGGCATCGAATACGAGATCGAAGAATGCCCCATGGCGGCGGGGAACACCGTCAACCGTTACAAGGAGTGGCTGAACCGCCTGGAGGAACAGGCCCCTGGCTTGAAGGCGCGGTTTCTGTTCGGGTTTCTCGATAGGGGAGCGGCGTATTTTCCACCCGACCCCCCCGAGCTCTCGGCTTGTCAGCATTGTGGCCGTCCCACCCCGGAGGAGACGTGCTCATTCTGTCGGATGAAGAAGGTAACCGTGCTCCGTATTGCCCACCGCAGCGCGTGATGAGCGGGTCTAACGCTTCGGGCAGCTCGTCGCCACCTTTGGGAGAAGGGGAGATGGCGCTCCTCATCGACAGGAAGGGCCGTCGGTTCATGGTGCTCCTGGACCGCTCCCGCCGCTTCGAATACCACATGGGAGTGGTTCCTCACACCGGGATCATCGGACAGCCCGAGGGAACCCTGCTCAGATCGTCTTCGGGTGCGGGGCTGCGGCTGCTCCGTCCCCGGCTGGCCGACTTCATCCTGAAGATGAAGCGCGGCGCTCAGGTCGTGTATCCCAAGGACATCGGCCCGATCCTCGTGTGGGCGGATATCGCTCCGGGGATGACGGTGGTGGAGGGCGGAACCGGGTCGGGCGCTTTGGCCATGGCGCTGGCCCGGGCGGTTGGCGAGACGGGGCGGGTGGTCTCCGTGGAGGTCCGGGAGGACCATGCCGCCCACGCCCGGAAGATGATCAAGCGCTGGTTCGGGGAGGTTCCTGCTCAGTTGGAGTTGTGGCAGGGGAAGGTCGAGGACGCGATCGGAGAGGTTTGCCCCGAGCGGGTGGTGCTGGATGTCCCCGAACCCTGGCATGCCGCCGCGGTCGCGGCGGAGGCACAGCCCTTGGGAGGGGTTTTCTGTGCCTATCTTCCCACCGTTCCCCAACTGCAGAGGCTCGTGGAGGGACTGGGGAAGACCGGACGGTTCTGCGAAACGGAGATTTTTGAGACTTTCCATCGGGAATGGAACGTCTCCGGACCGTCGGTTCGCCCTCGTCACCAGATGGTCGGCCACACCGGATTCGTGGTGGTCTCCCGCAGGAAACGGGCCGAGGACCGCGCCTAGCTTTTTGCACCGCGGCCGTCCAATGTTTTAATCCTTAGGGTTCCCCACCCGGCCCGCCTCCACCTTTCCGGTCGAAATTTTCGGATGGGCGCAGGCCTATCCGAACTCGAGGATATGGTCGTTGGCTATATGCTCTTTTCCGGGGAGCGTTGTCAAGAATGTCGCCCCGCCCGGGACAATGAGACTTGGTGATGATCGAAGTGGTCCGGACCACAAGCGATGTTTGTGTCCTGTCACTATGCGGCGCCCCTGGGACACTTTTCAAGTCTGATCGCCGGGTTTTTCCAGGATAATATTCGCGATCTGCTGACAGCCCTCAGACGCTGAGACCACCATGGAACCAACCAGCCTCTTTTGATTCCCCTCCGCTGCGGCGGCGATTACCCAGCCGGAGCTAGGGCTCGATGAAGATGCACTCCCCGGGGCACTCCTCGGCGGACTCGATGGTGATGTCTTCCTGGCCGGCGGGGACTATGGCCATTCCTCCGGCGCCCTGAATGTGGCCTTCCGCCTCGGCATAGATGGTTTCGCCGTCCCGGACGTACGCCAATCCGTCATCCAACAGGACGAACACGTCAGGGGCGATTTCCTCACACAAGCCGTCGCCGGTGCAGAGATCCTGATCGATCCAAACCTTCATTCTGTTCTTGTCTCCCGTTGCTGGAGTGGGTAGTGCCAATTATAGACAGTTGGGCCCATCAAATTGCAATCCCTTTTCCGTATACTTGCCCGTCATGGCCGTGTTTCCCAAAGTAGTCCTAAAGTAGGAACGATGTACGAAAAACGACGTCCCGATTTTTCGGATCCCTCTGCGGTCATCGCCCAACTGGAGGCGGAGTTGGCCCGGCTGCGCTCGGAGACGCCCCGCCGGATCGACGCACTGCAGCATCAGATGGAGCAGACCCGCCGTCAGCTCGACCGGCTGCGCGGCCAGAATGAGAAGCTAGGGGGCCTCCTCACCGAGGCCCGGGAGCAATTGGCCATGCTGCGCACCGAGGTGGAGAGGCTAACCAGCCCTCCCAACTCCTTCGGAACGGTGATGAAGGTCAACACCGATGGGAAGGTGGACCTGGTCACCGGCACCCGCAAACTCCGGGTGGATGCACAGCCCTCCATCGAGGTAAAGCTGCTCCAGCCCGGCCAACAGGTTCTGCTGAACGAGGCCTATTCCATCATCGATGTCCGGGAGTTCGAGGGGACCGGAGAGGTGATGGTGGTCAAGGACCGCCTCGGAGAGGACCGGCTTTTGGTGCAGGCCCATGGTGATGAGAACCGGGTGGTGTGGATCGCCGGGCCGCTCCAGGAAGAGCCCATCCGGATGGGTGACAACGTCCGGGTGGACGTCCAGGGGCACATCGCCCTGGAGAAGCTGGCCCGCCCCGAGGTGGAGGAACTGATCCTCGAAGAAGTTCCCGACGTCACCTACACGCAGGTAGGAGGGCTGAAGTTCCAGATCGAGATGATCCGAGACGCGGTGGAGTTGCCCTATATCCATCGGGAGCTTTTTTCCCGCTATGACCTCAAGCCTCCCCAGGGGATCCTCCTCTACGGCCCCCCGGGCTGTGGCAAAACGCTGATCGCCAAGGCGGTGGCGAACAGCCTGGCCACCGCGGTGGCCGAGCGGACCGGCCAGCCCGACGCCCACTCCTATTTCCTGAATATCAAGGGCCCCGAACTCCTGAGCAAATGGGTGGGCGAGACCGAACGCCAGATCCGGCTGATCTTCCAGCGCGCCAAGGAGAAGGCTTCCGGGGGAGTGCCGGTGATCGTTTTCTTCGACGAGATGGATTCGCTCTTTCGGACCAGGGGAACCGGTATCTCATCGGATGTGGAGTCGACCATCGTCCCACAGTTGCTCTCCGAACTCGACGGCGTGGAGTCGCTCCGCAATGTGATCGTGATCGGCGCCTCCAACCGCGAGGATCTGATCGACCCGGCCATCCTTCGTCCCGGGCGCCTCGACGTGAAGATCAAAATCTCCCGTCCAGACGAAGTCGCCGCCCGCGAGATCTTCCGGATCTATCTGACGTCGGACCTGCCCTACGACCGGGGGGACTTGGCGCGCTCGGGGGGCGACATTTCCCGGATGGTGGAAGAACTGATCGCCGCGGTGGTGGATGACATGTATTCGGAGAATGAGGAGAACCAGTTCTTGGAGGTCACCTACGCCAACGGTGATCGCGAAGTGCTGTTCTTCAAGGATTTCTCCAGCGGGGCGATGATCGAGAACATCGTGCGCCGCTCCAAGAAGAGCGCCATCAAGCGCCACCTGATAGGTGGGGAGTCCGGCGTCGGCCGAGCTGACCTGCTGGCGGCGGTGCGGAGAGAGTTCAGCGAACACGAGGATCTTCCCAACACCACCAACCCTGACGACTGGGCGAAGATCTCCGGAAAGAAGGGAGAGCGGATCGTCTATGTCCGCACCCTGTTGGAGGACGGGAAGGGCCGCATGGTGGAGACGGTGACCACCGGCCAGTACCTCTGATCGCCCGAGATCCCAACCCCTGATGGCCATTCCCAAGGTGCTCGGCACCGAGACCGAGTACGGGGTGATCATCCGCAACCGGGGCCACCACCATCAGGCGTTGGCCGCCGCGGCGGTGATCGACAGTTATCCGGGTGGCCCGGTCAGGGTTCAGTGGTCCTATGAGCACGAGTCTCCGGGAAGTGACTCCCGGGGCTTCGGCCACGAGAACTTCGGCATGCCCGATCCCGAGTCGGCGTTGATCAACTCGGTCCTCACCAACGGCGCCCGTCTGTATGTGGACCACTCCCATCCTGAATATTCGGGACCCGAATGCTTCGATCCCCGAGAGGGCGCCTTGTACGACAAGGTGGGTGAGCTGGTCATGGCCCGCGCGGGCCGGGCCGTGCAGGAAACGCTGCCGCCCAATCAGCAGATCCGGTTGTACAAAAACAACAGCGACGGCAAAAGCAGCAGCTATGGGGCTCATGAGAATTTTCTACTTTCCCGCCGGACGCCCTTCGGGAAGGTGATCCAGTACCTTCCCACCTTCCTGGTGAGCCGCCAGATCTACACCGGGTCGGGCAAGGTTGGCTCGGAGAACCACCGGCCTTTCTGCTCCTATCAGATCACCCAGCGCGCCGATTTCTTCGAGGAGGTGGTGGGTTTGGAGACCACTCTGCGGAGGCCGATCATCAACACCCGGGATGAGCCCCATGGCGATCCCACCCGGTACCGTCGGCTGCATATCATCATCGGCGACGCCAACCTCTCGGAAGTCCAGATTTTTTTGAAGCTGGGCGTAACCGCTCTCTTTCTCCATGCTCTCGAAGACGATGCCCTGCCCTCGGCGCTGGAACTCGCCGAGCCGGTGAAGGCGTGCTGGCGGATCAGCCACGATCTCACCCTGGCGGAACCGCTCGAGATGTCCGAGGGGGGGACCATGACCGCCTTGGATCTGCAGTTCCTCTATCTGGAGTGGCTCTCCGAATACGCCCGCCGCCGATTGGATGACCCGGTGTGGGACGAGCTCCTGGAGGAATGGGAGGGAGTGCTGGTGGATCTGGAAAAGGACCCCATGCTCACTTCCGATCGGCTGGACTGGACGGCCAAGCTGGCGATCCTGGAGGCCTACCGCGCCCGGGAAAACCTGAGCTGGTCCCATCCCCGGCTGGCGGCGATGGCCCTCCAGTATCACGATGTCGAGCCCTCCCGGAGCATCTATCAGCGGCTGGTTGAAAGGGGAGCGGTGCGGCGGCTGTTCACCGACGCCGAGGTCGAGAGAGCCGAGCATTATCCGCCCGAAGGCACCCGGGCCTGGTTCCGCGGCACCTGCGTCTCCCGCTTCGGCGAATCCCTGGTGGCGGCCAACTGGGACTCGCTTTTGTTCGAAACGAATCACGATGGTCTCATCAAGGTGTCTATGATGGAACCTTTGGAAGGTGGTCGCGTCAGTGCCGGTCCATTGCTGGGCCGAATATCGGATCCGGCCGAGTTGATCCGCGAGTTGGGTGAAAAGAATGGCTGACCAAGAGAAGGGCAAACGGCGGCGGCGAACGAAGGGGGACGCTCCGTCCGGAGACGGGGACGGATCCGGACTGGGAATGGCGCAAGTCGCCTCCGAGAAGATCGACGATCTGCTGGAGGAGATCGACAGCGTACTGGAAGAAAACGCCGAGGAGTTCGTGAAGAATTACATACAGAAGGGCGGAGAGTGACCGAACAGCCCGCGTGGGGACTGCCTCTTGGCGCGCCCGCTCCCGGAGCGAGCTTCTCGGATCTGTTGGAGTCTTTGGGGCTGGCGCCCCGCTGGGTGGTTCCCGGATCGCCGGTCCGGGATCTCTCTGCTCCCGAGGCCACCACGGTGCTGGCTTCCCGCTATCAGGGCGGGGTGGTGATCGGCGGCGACCGCCAGGCCACCGCAGGGCATATGATCGCCCACCGCCGGATGCGCAAGGTCTATCCGTCCGACCGGATGTCGGCGGTGGCGGTGGCGGGCACCGCCGGGCTGGCGTTGGAGATGGTGCGGCTCTTCTGCGTGGAGTTGGAGCACTATGAGAAGATCGAGGGGGCGATGCTCAGCTTGGAGGGAAAGGCCAACTTCTTGTCGAGGCTGGTGCGCGCTCAACTGCCCCTTGCCTTCCAGGGTTTGGCGGTCGTACCGCTCTTCGCAGGGTACGACCGGACCTCCGAACGGGGCAGGGTCTACACCTTCGACGTGGTGGGGGGACGCTATGAGGAATATAACTACGGCGCGGCCGGCTCGGGAGCCGTGCAGGCGCGGGCCTATCTTCGCACCGCCTGGAAGACCGAGATGACCGAGGCCGACGCGGTGGAGAAGGTGATGGCGGCTCTGGTGGCCGCGGCCGATGTCGATGTGGCCACAGGCGGCCCTGACCTGCGGCGGGGAATCCTGCCCAACCTGGTTGTGATCGACCAACAGGGGGTGCGGGAGGTCTCCGAGGGCCACTTGGAGGAAGTTGTCCGCTCCTCGTTGGGGGAGGGCCAATGAACCCGGGGTTTTATGTCACGCCCGAACAACTGGTGCGCGACCGCGCCGAGTTCGCCCGCAAGGGAATCGCCCGGGGACGGTCGATCGTCGCGATGGAGTACCGGACCGGCATCCTGTTACTGGCTGAGAATCCCGGTGAGGCCCTGCACAAGATCAGTGAGGTCTATGACCGGATAGCGTTCGCCGGTGTGGGCCGCTACAACGAATTCGAGACGCTCCGCAAGGCCGGCATCCGCCAGGCCGACGTGATGGGATACCTCTACAGCCGCGACGACGTAACCGCTCTGGGTCTGGCCACCGCCTTCTCACAGACCCTCGGGGTGATCTTCTCGCATGAGACCAAGCCCTTCGAGGTGGAGCTCCTGATCTGTGAGTTGGGGAGAGGCGGCCAGCCCAACCACATGCTGCAGATCAGCTACGACGGAACTCTGGTGGACGAGCGGGGCGTTCTGGCCATCGGCGGCAAGGCAGATGTCCTGGGCGCGGCCCTCCGGGAGCGATTCACCGAGGGTCTGGATCTTGAGGAGTCAATCCGGCTGGGGATGGAGGTGTTCGCGGAGACCGAAGAGCGGCCTCTGGAAGGATGGGAGGCGGCGGTATTGGAGGAGGGGTCGGCAAGACGGTGCTTCCGGCGCCTCGCCGACGCCGATCTGGAGAGAGTCTCCGCTCAGCTTTCCTCCTGAGGCTTCAGGGCGCCAACGCCTCTGCGACCCTCCGGGCGTTTTCCACCAGCCACTTCGGATAGGTGTCGGCGTCTGAGCCCGGGGGACCCAGGGAACCGGTGTAGAGTTCCACCACCGCCAGGGGCGGGTCGAACTCGTTGGCCACCGTCATGACCACCCCCGCGGAGGCGCTGGTCTCGGTGAAGAGGGTGGTCACCTCCTCGGAGCGGATTTCTTGGACCAGGCGGGCCAGGCGGGCGGTGTCAGCTTGGGCCAGGGTGCCTGATCCCGGAAGGATCGAGTCAAGCACTTCGAATTCGAAATATTCTCCGAAATAGGCGAAGGAAGCGTGGTTGGTTACGAGCTTTCGTTCGTCGAGGGGAACTGCCGAGAGTATCTCTTGGGCCTCTGTGGCTGCTCTCTCGATCTTGAGGTTGTAGCTCTCGCCCCGCTCGGTCCATTCGGCGGCGGTTAGCACTTTCCCAGCCTCGGCCAACTCCGCGGCGATCAGGCGCACCGCTTTTTGGACTCGTGAGGGATCGAACCAGAAATGGGGGTCGAACGCTCCCTCATGGCCGTGCTCGCCCTCTTCTTCCTCCTCATCGTCTTCCTCGACCCCATCGCTCCGTTCCATGGGGTCGACCAGCTCTCCCATTTCAAGAATTCGGGCGCCGTCCTCGCGGGCGGATTCAAACACCGCAAGCAGACTCTCCTCCAGCCCGAGTCCGTTGGCCACCACCAGATCCGCATTCCTGATTTTCACGCCGTCCTGGGACGATGCCTGATAGTCGTGTGGATCGGCGCCCACCGGCAACAACACCTCCACCACGCCGGCGTCTCCCACCACCCCTTTCACCAGGTCACCCAAGATGGTGGTGGTCGCCACCACCAACAGATCCTCGGCTGGCCCGGATCCATCCGCCTCGGTGGTTGCAGCGGGTCCTTGGGCGCTGTCACCGCATGCAGCCAGCACCAGCAACGCCGCCACCATAGCCGCCCACACCCTGAATGTCCCCGCCTCACACATTTCTCGATTCCTCCTGTATGCAACTAATAATCATTATCATAATAATAATCATTATCATTCGAGGCAAGCAGGCCGGGAAGTCCATAGGGTTTGTGATTGCCAGGTTTCGCGGGCGGCGCGGCCTCTTTTGACTTACGAAACGCGTTTTGCCAGACGGCGTAAAGGGGGCTCGCTACGGGGTGGGGCTTTCCGGGGTGGCAGGGCGGCGAGCAGTTTGCCGGTGGCGGCGCTTATCTGCGAAACCGCATTTTCGAAGACCTCCTGGGTGACGGACGAGGTTTTCTGCACGCCGCTCACCTTGCGCACATATTGGCGGGCGGCCGCATCTATCTCTTCGGGGGTGGCAGGCGGTTCAAGCCCGCGCAGGGTGGTGATGTTGCGACACATACCCGGGATTCTATGAGGGCGGATCAAAGAGAGCCTTCGGTGGGGAAACAAGAAGCAGGTTGACCCATGCCCAGGTCGGCATACGCCCCGAGGAGGTGATCTCAGGTGGGGGGGAAGGGAAGCTGGAGCCAGGGGGGTCGGGCGGACGCCTCTATCTCCACCACCCATTTGACCCACCAAAAACCCCGGCGTCCGGGAGCGATCAGACGGACGGGAAATCCATGCCCGGCACTCAGGGGCTTTCCCCCCAAATGGGTGGCCATCCACAAACGGGAGAGGTCGCTGGTGGGAAAGCGGCGCTGATAGCCGGTTGCCGACCGCACCACGAGGCTTCGCGCCTCGCCGGGTTCTATCAGATGATCGAGCCGGACTCCTTCCCACTCCTGTTCGGAATACCAGCCGCCGGTGCAGTCGAGGATGGCCGTGATCCGTTCCCGGGGAAAGCGGTCGAAGTCTCCGAGAGTCAGCGTCGCCTCGCCCGTCCGGAGTCGCCAGTCAGCGCCCTCGATGCGGGGAGTCCGGTCGTTGAACCAGGAAGTGACAGGCATCCCGGCGGGATGGTGGGAGGAGCGTTGATGGGAGCCGGTGAAGCGGCGCCGACCACCCGACCAGCCCGCGGCGCGCACGGTTGACTCCCAGCCCGCCCACACCACTGCCGCCATTCCCGCCAGCCCCGCCGAACGCAGAAAGGCGCGCCGGTCAAAATCGATGCGGCGGAAGCGCACCGGATGGGAGCGATAGTGCAGCCAGACCATGACCACTGCCGCCAGCCCGCCGCCCACATGGATTTGCATCATGGTGAGCGGGCCGACCCGGTCCGCCCATCCGGCGGCCTGCACCAGCCCCGACGAGAGCGTTACCGCCACCAGCCCTCCCAGGGTTGCTGAAATCCACCGGGTGGGACGTCGGCGCGCCAGGCCCCGGCGTACTATCGCCGACTTCCAGGGAGTGAGGAGGGCTACCGCCAAGGCCACCACCGCGTGTATCACGGTCGGTCGGACCAGAAGGTCAACACCGACGGCGAACGAAAGCGCTCCGGTCAGAGCCGCCAGGGGAAGGAGCACTGCCAAAGCCAGATTGGTGCGGCGCCCCGAGGAGGAGCGAGGGCGTTCTATGCGTTTCATTTTGCCAGGGCGCCTAAATGGGACAGTCCCAGGTTTGCCATCCGGCGCCCTCATAGACAAGATAGGCGGCCACCGCGGTGTTGGCGACCGGATCGAAGGGGTCATAGCCCCGGAACCCCGCCAGTTGGGCATAGTCCGGCCAAAAGGAGGGATGGTGTTGAAAGAGCCCTATGTGACCGGTGAGTGGATCAACGACCTCGGGATCGAAGCGGGACAGGCACCAGGCGAGGCGAACCGCCCGGAGGACATCCTCCTCAAGGAAATAGCGGGAGGCGATCGCCACTATGTCTGCGGAGGTGAGGGTTTTTCGCCGCAGAAAAGGAGCATCCGACGGACCGGTCTCCGAACCGGCGCCCAACGCATCTCCGAACTCCAGTTCTCCCGGAGACACCGCGACGCCCTCGTCGGGGGGGCCCACCGGTCTTGGAATCCCCTCTGGGCTCAGGGAGGAAACGAGAAGCTGGGCGGCGGCGCCTCCCGCATTGCGACCGTGGAGGATGGGAGTTGCAGCCGCCTCGGTAGGGGAAGGATCGGGCTCGGGTGAGGAAAACAAACGCAGGAAGGCGATCACGGTCACCGCCAGAACCACGAAAGAGACGCTCGCCCAGATTGCCCGGCGTCTGCGCAGTTGTTGAAGCCAGTCCCGCTCGGGTTGGTGAAAAGTGCGGTTCTGAGAAGAGGTGTTCATACCGGAAAAGCGGAGATGAACCTTTCCCGGGCTGTGGTCCACGCTCGGTTGTTCGGGTACAGAAAGCCCAGATGGCCGCCGTGGTCGAGGATCATTGTCTCTACCTGATCACCGGCCGCGGAAGCGTCCTGTGCGTATCCGATGGAATGTTCGGGGGGAACCATTTCGTCATCGCTGGAGTGAATCATGAGGGTCTTTACTCCGAGCGGCACCAAACACCGGGGAGAAGCCGCCCGCGGATCTTGTCCTCCCAGATAGGCCCGGTCGAGGTCGCTGTCCGTCCGAAGAGTGGTGACTCCGGCCAAAGAGACGGCAAAGAGGGGTGCGCACCCCGATCCTCGCCACCGGGCGGCGGCCATCAGGGCCAGGTTTCCTCCCGCCGAATGTCCCATGAGCGCCACGCGACCTGAATCGAGCTCGGTGCGGGCGTCGATCTCTTGGCGAGCTTGGTCGGCCGCTTCCAGGACGGCCGGGAACCGCCCGTCCCGATCATCCGGCAGATACTCGAAGTTGAAGGTGGCGTATCCCCGCGAGGAAAGGTCCACCGCCATCCCGTCCAACTGGTCCCTACGCCAATGGCCCATCCATCCCCCTCCGTGCATCAGCACCACCACCGGGTGGGGGCCGGCGCCCTCGGGCAGGCGGAGATCCCCGACCGCTCCGCCGTCTCCCTCAATGGTCTCGGGAGCGCCGAACCGCCGGTAGTGGAGATGGCGAATCCCCCACAGATAGCCCTCGATCCCTCTGCCGTAGATGGTGAGCACACACACTGGCGAGACCACTGAACGCCGCCGCCATTCCTCTCTCTTCATGATGTTGGAGATGTGCACCTCCACGGTGGGGATCTCCACCGCCGCCAGAGCGTCGGCCAGCGCGTAGGAGTAGTGGGTGAAGGCTCCGGGGTTGATAACCACGCCGTCCGCGCGGCCTCGCAGGTCGTGGAGGTGATCGATAATGGCGCCCTCGTGGTTGGACTGGAAATGGGAGATCTCGGCGCTGACCGACCGCCCCCAGGCCGCGAGCAGCCGGACCAGCTTTGGCAGCGTGGTGGAGCCGTACACCTCGGGCTGGCGGGTTCCCAACAGGTTGAGGTTCGGTCCGTTTATGACTGCGATCCGCATGCTCATCGGTCCGAGGCTACTCAGGATGGGGTGGGATATTCTGTCGGTAAGTGATCGGGAAGGAGCCGGGCGGCCAGCTCCAGAGTGGAGCGGTTCAGGCCGCCCTTCGCTATCTCGCCAAAAGAGGACAACTCGGCCAGTAGCGCCTCTGACACTTCGGCGGTGGTTGTGCCTGAGCGGGCGGCTTGGAGCGAGCCGGTTACGGCCGGATCCCAGTCGAAGGAGAGCGCTCGGTAGACCGGGGTGAGCACCTCGTTGATGGCCTCGTGTCCCGAGACCGCCACCACTCCGCCCACATGCGCCACTCCTCGGCGGAGACGCTGGCCCACTCCCATGACCTTCCAGCGCCCGCCCAGATTGATGCTGTAGCGTCCCGGGCAGTACTCCCCCTGCACCTCTCCCACCCGGGCGTCAAAGCCCAGCGCCCGGAGGGCTCCAACCACGATCCGGTCGATCTCGACGAAGCGGGCGGTGATTTCTCGAAGCGGGTCGTCGGTGGGGATGGCCCAGGAAAACGCCAGGGTGCCCTGGTGGAAGACCGCGGCCCGCCCGCCCGCCAGCCGCTCCACCGCCTCGTAGCCTTGCGCCCGGCAGGCTTCGACCGCTCCCCGATATCCCTGGTTCACCACGTCCCGTCGCCCGAAGGCCACCACCCGCCCGGGCACGTACAGCCGAAAGGTCTCACCGAGCCGCCCGACGGCCACCTCCTCCAAGAGGGCGTGGGATACGGCCGTGTCGAACGCGGGGCTGTGGGGATGGGAGTTGCGAACCAGCGTGATGCGCCGAGTCCCCGAGGTGATGGAGCTCATTGCCATAGAAGTTAGGCCAGACGGCGGCTCAAGTGCAGTCTATGGAAATATCCAGGTGAGTGCGGGGACGGACGAGAGAACGAAGAGTTTGGAGAAAACCCCGGACCCGCATGCGTCGGGCTCTACGGGAACGCCGTCACTCCGGTTGATGGCCTGGTCCCTGGGATACCGGCAGGAAAAGAAAGACTATCGCCGCGATGGCGAACAGCGATGCGATGTAGTAGGGGGTTGCGGCGAAACCCGCCGTTTCGTACAACGCTCCCGCGATAAGGGGGGAGGCCGTGGCCATCAGGACGCTTGCGAAAGAGACCACCCCCAAACCTGTGGCCGAGACCTCGCGTCCGACCAGGTCGAAGACCGCGGCGGTCAGGACCGGTTGGTCAGGATAGAGAAACAGACCCATAAGAGCCACCGGATTGCTGGTAGGTGCGAAAGAGGGTTAGCCTGCCCCTCTTATGTGGCACGGCTGGTACAGCTATATGCGGAGCGTGGGGGAGACCCCACCCGCGATCGACAGGGCGCTGCTGCGGAGGGTGGCGGGATACGGACGACCCTATCTCGGGCGGCTGGTGGGCGTGCTGATCACCGTGGTGTTCATCTCGGGACTCTCGGTGGTGCCGCCCATCCTTATTCGCCTCCTGATCGACGAGGCGATCCCGGAGGGCAACCTGGGGGCTCTCACCTGGCTTGGGATCGGGATGGTGACCGTGCCGCTCGTGATCGCCGGGGTGGGAATCATCCAGCGCTGGTGGTCCTCCCACGCGGGGGAGGGGATCATCTTCGACCTTCGCTGCCAGTTGTTTGCCCATCTGCAGCGCATGTCGCTCGGCTTTTTCACAAACACCCGCACGGGCGAGCTCATATCCCGCATCCAGACCGATGTGGTGGGCGCACAGCAGGCCATCACCGGTACTTTCGTGACCATCCTCTCCAATCTGGTGGCGGTGGTGGCCATCCTGGCGGTGTTGATCGGCGCCGATTGGAGGCTGACGATTCTGGCGGTGGCCGCCCTGCCGCTCTTCATAGCCCCTGCCCGCCGGGTGGCGAGGACTCTGCGGGCGGTCACCGAACAGCAGATGAAGCACAACGCCAACATGTCCTCCATCCTCCAGGAGACTTTCAATGTATCGGGCGCCCTGTTGGTGAAGCTGTTCGACCGGGGAAAGCGCGAGCGGGACCGCTTCTCCGCGGAGGCGGTCGGAGTGAGGGATCTGGGAGTGCGAAGCGCCCTGATCGGCCGGGGATTCCAGGCGGCGATGGCGACAGTCAGCGCGCTCGGGGCCGCGGCGGTGTTCTGGGTGGGGGGATGGATGGTGATCGAGGGCCACATCTCGCTGGGAACGGTGGTGATGTTCTCCACCCTCTTGGGTCAGCTCTACGCGCCGCTCACCGCCCTCTCCAACACCCGGGTCCAGTTCGCCACCTCGCTGGTCTCCTTCGAGCGGGTTTTCCAGGTGCTGGACATTCCCCTGGACCTTCCCGAGTCACCCGATGCCCGCGAGCTGGTGGAAGTGGCCGGAGAGGTGGAGTTCGACGGGGTTTGGTTTCAGTACCCCTCGGAGCGACCCGAGGGTCTGGGCTCGGCCCAGCGGTTCACTCCTTGGGATGTCGCCTCCTTCGATGGGGATGACGAGAGCCGGGGACAGGCCTCCACCCGGGAGTGGGCGCTCGAAGACGTCTCCTTTCGGGTACCGGCCGGCTCCCTGGTGGCGGTCGTGGGGCCCTCGGGCGCCGGGAAGACCACTCTCTCCTACCTGGTTCCCCGGCTTTACGAGGTCAACCGGGGAGGGGTGCGCATCGACGGCGCCGACGTGCGCGATCTGACTTTTTCAACCCTGGCCGCGGCGGTGGGAGAGGTGACCCAGGAGGCCTATCTGCTGCATGACACCATCGCCGCCAACCTGCGTTACGCCTGTCCCGCCGCAACCGATGAGGACCTTTGGGAAGCCTGTGAGACGGCCAACCTCACCGAGATGATCCGCGCCCTCCCCAACGGTCTCGGCACCGTGGTGGGCGAACGCGGCTACCGTTTGTCCGGAGGCGAGAAGCAGCGTGTGGCCATTGCCCGGGTGATACTCAAGAATCCCGCCATTCTCATCCTGGACGAGGCCACCTCTCATCTCGACACCCGTTCCGAGGCGCTCATCCAGGAAGCGTTGGAACGTCTGATGAAGAAGAGAACCTCGCTCGTGATCGCACACCGACTCTCCACGGTGAAAGCCGCAGATCTCATTGTGGTGATCGACCGGGGCCGCCTGGTCGAGCAGGGAACCCATCAGGAACTGCTGGAGTTCGGTGGTCTGTACGCCACCTTGTATCAAACGCAGTTCCAGCCGGTTGGGTAGCGAGCTTCGTGTGTGTCTTCGACGCACTGACGTTTCCGCGCCTTCGGTCGCCAATGCTAAAAAGAAGAATCCTTTGAGCCGTTTCTCGACAGTCCTTGTGTTGATCGGCGTCGTCGCGGTACTCGCACTCACGGGTTGCGATGGCGGTGGTTCCGAGTCGGGCGAGCACAGCGGTGGTTCGGAATCGGGTGAGCACGACGGTGGTTCGGAGTCGGATGAGGGCGATGAAGAATCCGGTACCCAATTCGCCCTGGGCGAGACCTTCGACGAGGTTCGGGCCGGCGCTCGGTTGGTTCTCTCCTACGACTCGGATGCCAATGCTTTCCTTGGCACAGTAGAAAACACCACCGGAGCCACCCTAAGCCGGGTCAGGGTCGAGGTCCATCTCTCCAACGGGACCGAGTTGGGTCCGACGACTCCGGTTGATCTGGCGCCCGGTCAGGTGGTTGACGTCACCCTCCCGGCAACCAGCGAACCCTTCACCTCTTGGAGTGCCCATCCCGAAGTTGGCTGATCCCTCGCCACCCGGAGGCGAGCCTTCGACTTTTCCTTAGCGGCTAGTGGCCGATAAGCGTCAGAGCGTCGGTGGCCATCCAGGAGCGATCGAAATCCGTCCAGCTTTGCCAGTCGGATCCGGGGAGAGTCAGTCCCGCCTCCACCACTTGGCCCAGCACTGAAATGAAAACCCGAAGCTGGCGGGGGAGGGGAAAGTATTCTTCCTCGTCGGTGACGTGGGCCAGTTCGAACCCCTGGCGGGGTTCCAACGCATCGATCACTTCCTGCACCAGGTGCTCGGGCGCCGAAGCCCCGGCGGTCAAACCCACTATCTCCACCCCCTCCAGCCATTCGGGCAGGATATCGCTCGCTCTATCTATGCGGTGGGCAACGGTCCCCAAATCCGTTGCGACCCGCACCAGCGCTTGAGTGTTGGAGGAGTTTTCCGATCCCACCACCAGGATCAGGTCACAGGTCTCGGCCAGGCTCTGCACGACGGTCTGGCGATTGGTGGTGGCATAGCAAAGATCGGAGCGCCGGGCGGTCCACAGATCGGGAAATTGCTCGGCGGCCTGGTCGTGAACGGCGCCCCACTCGTGCATTCCGAGAGTGGTCTGGGCGACCAGAGCCACGCGGGTGGGATTCCTAGGAGCAAAATCCCTCAGCCCTGACTCGGGAGCCACCAGGGTGATCGCCTCGGGCGCGACCGCCAGGGTGCCCACCGCCTCGTCATGCTTCTCGTGTCCGATATAGAGAATGTCATAGCCGTTCTGTGACATCCGCTTCACCTCATGATGCACCTTGGTGACCAGGGGACAGACCGCGTCGATCACCACCGCCGCCCGATCAGAGGCTTCCTCCACCACCTGGGGCGCCGAGCCATGGGCCGACAGCATCACCGGAGACCCGGTCGGGACCTCGGAGATGTCGTTCACAAATATCACTCCCGCTCTCTGGAAGGCGCGCACCACCCACTCGTTGTGGACGATCTCGTGATAGCAGTAGACGGGCACCGCGAAGATGCGCAGCATCCAGGTGAGCGCTTTGATGGCCATCTCCACTCCCGCGCAGAATCCGCGGGGCTCGGCCAGGATGATCCGCTCAACCATGTGGATGATGTTAGACGGCTGTACAGCGTTGGCAGATATTTTTTGCCAATCGTGCTTTACGGGACGGGTTTTTCGCCCGATTTCCCGGTTTCTCCCGGTGGCGCCGACGACCGAATACCTCTTTAATTGTCTGGGTTTCCCTCCCGACCCGCCGCCGCCGTGCCGGTGAAAAAAGATCAGATGGGCGCAGGCTCATCCGAACCGAGGGTTTGGTCGTCGGCTTTTGCTCTACTCCGGGAATGGTTGGCAAAGAGGCCGGTTCGCCGGGGAGATGAGACTTTGGTGATGATCGTAGGGGTCCGGACCCCTGCCGATGTTTGTGGTACTTATAAACATGTGACCCTGCAGGGACGGTTTCAAGTCCTGTTGGTCGGATTCTTGACAAACTTTTCGCGAACTTCGGACAGAGGCCCCGTAGGATTCCGGCTATGTCTGCGGAGCGTTTGACGGTGTTGGCGGTGGTGGGACGTCCCAATGTGGGCAAGTCCACCCTGATCAACCGGATCATCGGCCGCCGGGCGGCCGTCGTGGAGTCCCAGCCGGGGGTGACCCGCGACCGCCGTACCTTCACCGCCCATTGGGGAGACCGTCATTTCCTGGTGGTGGACACCGGCGGTTGGGAGCTCGATCCCTCCTCGCCCTTCTCCGAAGCTGTCCGCCTTCAAGCCGAAGCGGCTGTCAGCGGTGCCGACGCGGTGCTGTTCGTGGTGGACGGCACGGCCGCCCTGGGCGACGATGACGAGGGCATGGCGGCAGTGGTCAAAAAGAGCGGAATCCCGGCGGTGGTGGCGGCCAACAAGATAGACAACCCCCACCGGGAGATGACCGTCTCCGACTACTGGGCCCTCGGACTCGGAGAACCCCAGCCGGTCAGCGCCATCCACGGACGGGGAGTGGGAGACCTCCTCGATCAGGTGCTGACGGTCCTGCCCGAAAGCGAGGCCGTCCCGGTCGACGAGCCTCCCCGGATCGCCATCGTCGGGCGGCCCAACACCGGCAAGTCCACCCTGTTGAACCGCCTGTGCGGAACCCAGCGGGTGATCGTCTCCGACGTTCCGGGCACCACCCGCGATCCGGTGGATGTGGATGTCGACCTGGACGGCGCCACCTACCGCCTGGTTGACACGGCCGGGATTCGCCGCCGCCCCCGGATTACCGAGGACGCCGACTACTACGCGGTGCTGAGAGCCCAGGAAGCTCTTTCCAGGGCCGATGCGGCGCTGCTGGTGGTGGACGCCTTGGACGGCGCCACCTATCAGGACCAGAAGATCGCCCGCGCCGCGGTGGAGGCGGGAACCGCCTTGGTGGTGCTGCTCAACAAGTGGGACGGGATAGATCCCGAACAGCGGGAGTGGACCGAGCGGTCGATACCCGACCGGCTGGGTTTTGTCTCCTGGGCGCCGGTGCTGCGCCTCTCCGCTCTGACCGGCGCACGGGTCGGGCGTCTGGGAGCCGCGGTGGAGATGGTGCTGGAAAACGCCGGACGCCGGGTTCCCACCGGCGAGTTGAACCGGCTGGTGGCCGGATGGGTAGCCGCCCAGCCGCCGCCGCCTCACAAAGGCCGACGTTGCCGGATAATGTACGCCGTGCAGGCGGGAGTGAGGCCGCCCACAGTGGTGTTGTTCACGGTCGGAGCGCGGCTAGCTCCCGAATACCTGCGTTATCTGGAGAGAAAGCTCCGCGAGCGGTTCGAATTGGTGGGAACCCCGGTCAGATTCATAACCCGCCGCCGGTCCAAGGGCTCATAGATGAGCCATGGAGACCCTTACCTCCCGGAAAGGGACGGGCAAGCCGAGGAACGCGTATCCTATCCGCTGGGATTCAAGATAACGGTGGCCCTGACCGTCTTCTATCTTCTCTACCGACTGGGGCAGGGCGTCCTGTGGCTGATCTCCGCAATGTTCGGTTGATACTTGTCCGGCCTACCGACAAAGCCCACCGGTCTGGTGACCTCTTCGGCGGAACCAAAGATGCACATGAATAACGATCCCACGGGATCCCCCGAAAGTCCGATACCCCGCCCCGCTGCTCGTATTTTGCTACTCGACCAGCACAGCAGGGTGCTGTTGTTCCGGACTTGCCTTCCCCACCGGAGGGATTTCTCCTTATGGATGACCCCTGGTGGAGGATTGAAACCAGTTGAGACCTATGAGGAGGCCGCGGTGAGAGAACTTCGGGAAGAAACCGGGCTGGAGTCGGTGATGCTGGGCCCTTGCATTTGGACGAGGCGGCATGTCTGGCAGTGGGGCAATGTCTGGTACGACAATCAGGAGAGGTTCTTTTTTCTGCGGACGCCGCGTTTCAACGTCGTTCCCGTGGCTCCGGACATGATCGACGGAGAGCCCCAACTGGACCATCGCTGGTGGAGCCTGCAGGAAATAGAAGCTGCCCGAGAAGTCGAGTTCGCGCCCAGACGCCTAGGTACATACCTGGAGCCTCTCGTGGCTGGCCATCTACCAAAGACGCCCATCGACGTGGGAGTTTGACAGCCCCTTTCGGAACAGGGATCCTTTTCGTCAGGTGCGGGCTGTGTCCGGACATCCGGTTTGGATTGACCTGAGCTTCCAAGAACCGGCGCGAATACCCTAAACGGGAGGAGGAATCTCGGTCGGGCTGGCCGGATTTGAACCGGCGACCTCTTGACCCCCAGTCAAGCGCGCTGCCATGCTGCGCCACAGCCCGGTTCGGGTAGATGCTAACACCGCGAGCGGAGGGCCCGGACATAAGTAAAGTAGAAGCGGAGGGCCCGTAGCTCAAGAGGTCAGAGCAGCGGACTCATAATCCGTTGGTTGCAGGTTCGAGTCCTGCCGGGCCCACACTACAGATTCGACTATTACTACGTAGCAAATGCCCTATATCCCCAGGTCAAGAGCTACATAGGGTAGTCTGTCCCAACGGGTAGCTGGCCACACACTTTGTTCAACTTGGTTCAAGTGTGGTCAGATTGACCCAGAAATTTAGGGGGACGTAATATGGGAAGTAAGGCAACTTCGAAGAAGGAGAATAGGCAATGGTAGGCACGTACGGAGGACAGAAAGCCAGCCCATTGCCGCCTGGTATTGCCGATTTCTACGCCGAAAGGTCGATACCTCCCCGCGAGATGCGGGAAGCGGCTCTCGATGCACCGATCGGCGACGAGCAAAAGGGTCAGGACCCGACCACGACCGAACTTCTTGAACGGGTGGCCGAGTTGTTGGGGACCGAAGACGCCCTGTTCATGCCGTCGGCAACCATGGCCAACGAGATCGCGGTTGCGATTCATTGTTGCCCGGGTGACGAAATCATCTGTGAAAGGTCCTCGCACATAGTAAACTTCGAGGCTGGCGGCCCAGGTCTGCTGGGGGGAGTGCAGACCCAGATGTTGGACGGCTCCAACGGCATGTTCGATGCTGAGCAGGTTGCCGCCGCCATTCGCCCCAAAGGCAACCTGTATATCCCCGAAACCGCTCTCGTGGTTGTCGAACAGACCGCCAACTTTGTGGGTGGGGCGATCTGGCCCCTCGATCAAATGACAGGGGTCGCCACAGTAGCCGTCGAAGCCGGAGTCGCGACCCACCTGGATGGGGCCCGGCTGATGAACGCGGTGGTCAAGATCGGCATCTCGGCGAAGGAATACTCGGACGGCTTCGATTCCGTCACCTTCTGTTTCACCAAGGGCCTCGGCAGTCCCTTTGGCGCCGCTCTTGCCGGATCCGAGGAGTTCATCCAGCGAGCCTGGCGTCTCCGACAGTCGATCGGAGGAGGATTGCGACAGTCCGGATTCATGGCGGCTCTTTGCATCTATGCCCTCGACCACAATGTGGACCGACTGGCGGACGACCATCGCCACGCAACTCAAATCGCGTCATTTCTGGAGCGCCTGGATTGGGTAGATACCGTCCTGCCAGCAGACACCAACATCGTGATTTTCGACATTTCCCAAGATGGCCCCACCGCAGCCGAACTGGTATCAGAATTACTCTCACGGGGCTTCGTGGTTGGCGCCTTCGGAGAGAGGCGGGTACGAATAGTGACGCACCTCGGGGTGGGACAGGATGACACCGACCGCCTCTGCGCAGAATTGAAGACCCTCCTCAGTCCTCATTAGCAGGATGCTCCGGAAGAATGTTGGATGCCAGGTCCCCAGAACAACCATGAATACCGTCCTTGGGGGACTGGATCCCGCGATCTGCTGTACCGCTCATCCCGTCGCCGGACGGGTGTAGGACGAATTGTGGGACGAATCGGCAATTTTGGCCATCTACCTGGTTAAATACGCGTACTCATATCCGTTGGTTGCAGGTTCGAGTCCTGTCGGGCCCACACCGTTCCACCTCGTTCCGTGGGGTTTCACGCATTGCTATACGCCCAGGTCAGAAGCCCATTTGCATTCACAGTGGCACTGACATCCCCCGCATATGGCGTTACTGATTTCCCAAGTTGTTTCTGGTAGTTTCATCTCATTGTGGGGCAGATTGTGGCAGCATGGAACAGAATAGGGGGCAGAAATGCCGAAAATGACAGCAGTGGGTGTCCGCTCAGCCAAAGCAGGTTCACATAGTGACGGCAACGGACTCATTCTGAGAGTCTCGCCTACCGGAGCAAAACGATGGATGTGGAGAGGGACAATCCAAGGAAAACGACGAGACTTGGGCCTCGGGTTGTCAGCCCGTTGGCGACATTGGATGGGATGGCCGGGCGCGGAGTGGGGGTGGGTGGCTGTTCGCTGTCTAGTTAGTTTTCGTCGTTGTCGAAGTTGTTGGGGTTGACGTAGGTTGTGCGCGATTAGCAGAGCGAGCAGTCTTGCCCCCTATCCCGGTGGCGTGAAACACAAGCACTTCGTAACCGCCGCTTTCCACCACTCCGCGGGCCCTTTTCGATGCCCTCCATCGTGTTGCCGAACATGGACGCGGTAACCAGGGGACGCTCCTCGCCTGCCGGCGGCTGGTCCAGCTTGATCATGCCGGCGATTGCCCCGCCGCGTTGGAGAATATGGCGCGACTGATGGTGTTGATCCCGCCGACGTCGACGATGACGGGACGAACACGATGTCCCTGGCGCCCGCGTAGGTGCTGACATCGCCGCCCGCCACCGTGGAAACCACCACCTTGGGCGCATCAACGGGCAGAACGCGCATCCCCGTCGTGGCAATGGAGGTACCGCCGGCGCCGCCCATCCCGATGATTCCGCCGAGCTTTTCCTCGTCGTGCAGCCGACGGACCGTTAGGCCATTTGCCATGGTCTGCATGGCCTCGTCTTTGTGGTCGCCAGAAGCGAAGTAGGAGATGTCGCCCCCTGCCGCCGCTGCGACCTCCTCTCTGGTGACATCGGGCTCGAAATCGGGCGCGCCCATCGTCCTGAAGTATGCGGGTCAACTGCATATCATCTCCAGCCAGCCCGAGAGCAGCATCCCTGCCAGTCAGGGATGAGACATACGCGTCCAGAATGCGAGACTGGGCTGGGTCACGCCGCCGTCCCACCCTCGTAAACTGATTAGTGCTCATTGCATCGGTGGCCCTTTGGACGCCTTTTCTCGAACATCTTTGACGGCAAGTCAAATATTCGAATACGCACACGAACTGAGAAAGTCGACATGCAACACAAACCGCTAAACGGAAAAGTCGCAATCGTTACCGGCGCCGGCAGCCCCATCGGCATGGGCCGCGCCATGACGTTTGCCCTGGTGCAGGCCGGGGCACGCGTCGCGATGCTGGACATCAACGAAGAGTGGCTGGAGCAGTCCGCAGGCGAGGTCCGAGCGGCCGGTGGGGACGACTGTGTCCTGGACTTGGTCTGCGATATCTCAGACCCCGAAAGCGTGGAGGACGCTGTCCGCAAGACGATAGCCGGGCTCGGTGGGCTCCACGTGCTGATCAACAACGCTGGAACGATCAACCTTGCGGACCTCGCCAGCGGCAATCTTCCCAAGTTCTGGGACATCGCTCCCGAGACATGGAGCAGGATCATCGCTGTCAATTCCAGCGGATCGTTCTTCATGGCCCGGGCGGCAGTGGGCCACATGCTCGACCAGGGATGGGGTCGGATAATAGGCGTCACGACCAGCGTCGACAGCATGTACCGGCCGGGCCTGTGCCCCTACGGTCCATCCAAGGCAAGCCACGAGGCGCTCGTCGCTCTCATGTCCCGTGAATTGGAGGGGACCGGAGTAACCGCCAACGTACTCGTCCCCGGCGGCCAGACCGACACCCACATCATTCCCGATGACATCGCGGTGGGGCGGGCGATCCTCATGCGGCCGGAAGTGATGAACGGAGCCGCGGTGTGGCTCGCGTCCGAGGAGTCGGACGGGATCAACGGCATGCGCGTGATTGCCCACTACTGGGACGACAGCTTGCCCATAGAACAGCGGCTCGACAAGGCCGCCGCGCCTGCCGCCTGGCCGCAACTTGGCAAGCAGGCTCTATTCGGGGGAGACGACTTGTGAATCGGTCGATCGCGAATACCGACGAAGCATTTTGACTCGCCCCCTTGTCGCCCCCATCCGCATATTCACAGCGCATTCTCACAACCTGCGCGGCGAGTGCCTGTAAGCTAACCATCAGAAGCGAACATACGATAACCCCGCGTCGGCCGCGGCGCATAGGCGTAGGAGGAGGCCAAACCTTTGGCAACGAAGACTGAACTCATAGTCCCGAAGGTGGTCCGCGGGACCCGGTCGCCAAGCGACACGGCACAGACTCCCGGCCTGGTCCGCCGTCCCGCAATCGACGGGTCATCGGTAGGCGCCAGCAAGATCTGGTTCGGAACCGTCACCTCAGAGCCCAATCACAAGGGTCCGCCCCACATGCACGGTGAGGCCGAGACCGCCGTGTACATCATTTCCGGCCATGTCCGGGTCTACTATGGCGAGGACTTCAAGGAATGGGTAGAGGCTGGACCAGGCGACTATCTATTCGTGCCTGCCCACATGTGGCACATTGAGGAAAATCCCTACGACGTACCGTCGGAACAGTTCCTGGCCCGCGGACCGGACAACATAGTTATAAACATGGAAGAGTAGGGCCTCCGTCCTGCCGCGGTCCCATATCTTTCGGGAGCCCCGGCAGACACGCAACTAACTGGAGCCCAAATTCCCTGATGCCCGCCGCAATTGTGGCTGCGAAAGCAGACCCATCCCAAAAACGCCGCGCGTTTCGCCCCGGCCAGGATCACACCGCGACGGAAACGGGCTCCATTCTGAGGGTCTTTCCCACCGGAGGCAAACGGTGGGTATGGAGAGGAACCGTACAAGGAAGACGACGGGATTTTGGCCTTGGCTCTTATCCGACGGTCTCGCTCAAAGGGGCCAGAACGAAGGCGTCGCCCCCTTGCTGCTCGGCGTCGATGCGGGAGAACTTCCGAAACAGGTGGGGCAGCCTCTCCGCCGGGATGCCTCCGCCGTCGTCGGAGACGGAGACCGCCACGTGCACCTCCTGCCGCATGGCGCTCACCCGGATGGTGGACGACTCAGGCGAGTGCCTGCTCGTAATCGGGACCGAGCTTGAGGTCGGTCAGACCAAGGTATTCAGAGCAATGGGTGCTAATATACAGTACCTATCCCATAAGGGTCTTTGCGAAGGGAGCCCTGATCCTCGGAACTCTGGACACCGTATCGACGGGTTTCTGATGGCTCTCGGGTCTAGGACCAACTCGCCCGGCGAAGACGGCGACCATTCACGAGAGTCCTGCGCTCTACATTGAGGAGAGACACCGGTGCCATACAGTTTTGAACCAGGCCAGATGTACAGGATGCCGACCCACTTCGGCCCGAGCTTAGGTCCCCGACAGGGGGTAGATGGAAACCGGTACACGAACACAAGCAGTCCCAACAAGACGATGTATTCGGTCAGATTTCGTACTACGGCTGAAGCGTTGAACAAGTTACTTCCGCCCAGATTTGAACTCGCTGGTGAGCCGGTCGTCACCGTAACGGCGAGCTACATCACTAACATTGAGTGGCTGGCGGGGCGCGGATACAACACGCTTGGGGTCACTTGTCCAGTTGTCTTTCGTGGTGAACGGACTAATACCTCGGGCTCTTTCCTCATGGTACTGTGGGAGAACCTAACTGACCCGATTATCACCGGCCGCGAGGAACTGGGATACCCGAAGATCTACGGGGAACTTCCTGAGCCGCGTCATTCGAACGGTACGATACTTTGTAGCGCGGGTTGGCTCGGACACCAGTTCATGTCGATGACGGTTCGTGAGCAAACCAAGTTGGACGACGAAGAGATGGCCGACTTAGCCATGAACCAACAGGGTATTCTTCTCTACAAATACATGCCTCGGACCCACGACTGGGGGGAACATGATGTCGAGTACGTCACGTTTACGCCTCCTCCCGACCTGAGTCCCTATCTCAAAGAAGCCTGGACCGGGGAAGGGTCTGTATCTTTTTATAAGTCGACGTGGGAGGACCTCCCGACGTTATTCAACATTGTCAACGCGCTGGCGTCCTTGCCGATTCTTGAGACGAGATCCTCAAGAACGCTGATAACGGTTGGAGGCACCGATTACAGGTCTCAACAAATCTTGGAATAGCCGCTACCAGTTGCGGAACTGACACACCTTGAAACCCCGAGGCTCTCAGGGCTTGCCGGTTCACTCCCCACTGGAATCCACTCATACTTGTAGGAGCATCGATGAGCCACTAAAGCGCTCTGAGTTTAGGATCCAGGAGGTCTCGAATGCGGTCACCGATCAGGTTGAAAGAAAGTACCACCAGGCCTATCGCAGCTCCAGGGAATACGGAAATCCACCAGGCCGACCGGATCAGGTCACGCCCCTCGGCGACCATGCCACCCCACGTTGGCGTCGGTGGAGGAACACCGGCACCAAGAAAACTCAAGGTGCCTTCGACCGTGATGGCCCAACCGATCTGCAGGGTGGAAAGGACGATCACGCTGTTGAGCACGTTTGGCAGCAGGTGTGAAGCCATTATCCGCAGGGGTGATCCTCCCGCGACTCGCGCGAGCGCAATGAAGTCGCGCTCCTTCAAGCTAAGAACTTCCC
Source organism: Acidimicrobiia bacterium (assembly GCA_965261135.1). Lineage (GTDB taxonomy): Bacteria > Actinomycetota > Acidimicrobiia > Spongiisociales > ZC4RG35 > Bin76. Next base: position 1,249,577 of record OZ253443.1, on the reverse strand, counting down.
CTCGTACCAGACGGGCATAGCGTGCCCATAGGATAAGCGCCATTACTGACACGACAACCGTAACACTTGGGCCGACAGTGACAGCAAAAACGAGGGCGATCAAGATTGCGGGAAAGGCAAGCCAACCATCGACCAGTCGCATGATCACCGTATCAACCCAACCTCCGAAGTAGCCGGCGATAGAACCGAGGGTCGTCCCGATAGACCCCGCGAGTAGGACAGTGCCTGCGGCCACGGACATAGACACCTGAGCGCCCTTAATAATCCGACTAAGGATATCGCGGCCTAGGACGTCAGTCCCCAGAGGAAACTCCCAGCTACCTTCTTCTGAAAAGACCCATCCCTGACGGGCGTGCGCCAAGTTCAATTCCTCCGGTCCGTGGGGAGCGATGAAGTCCGCCAATAAGGCGGCCGCTACGGCCAACAAGACAACCAGAAGAGGAAACATGGGAAAGCTACGCCAGACTGTGCCCAATCCGATCCGTACCTTGCCAAAGAACTCAGACACTAAGACGAATCCGCGGATCGATGATTGCATATGACAGGTCTACGAGAAGATTAGCAAAGACAATAAGCGCCGCCCACAAAATGACTACAGCCTGCAGCACGGGGAAGTCCCTCCATAGAACTGCCTCGAAGGCAAGCCGACCCAAACCCGGCCACGCAAAGACGACTTCTGTCGTGACCGCAGCAGCTACGAGAACACCGTACATAAGTACCACAAACGTTACGACCGGAATCAAGGCATTTCGGAAGGCGTGCCTCCACACAACCCTCATCTCGCTCGCACCCTTGATACGAGCAAGCTTGACGTACTCGCTGTCAAGCACTTCAAGCATGGCCGAGCGCATCAGTCGCGTGATCCCGGCTCCGGTAAATAGGCCCATCGTTGCTGCGGGAAGCAACAGATGCTGCCAGGTACCCGAACCCTGCGCTGGGAACACCTGCCATCTGACTGAGAACAGAATGATCGCTAGGATGCCAGTGAAAAAGGGCGGAAGTGATTGACCCAGAACGGCTAGGCCCATTGCGGTACGATCTATGATCGTACCGCGCTTCACTGCCGCAAGGACACCGAGAGGAAGGCTGAATACGACCATGAAGAGGAGTGACGTGCTGACCAGCACGACCGAGTTCCCAAGGCGGTCCACAACGAGTTCAAGAACAGGTTGCTTGGTCCGTATCGATTTGCCAAAATCGCCCTGGATCACATTGCCTAAGAAGGCGAGATACTGAGCGACGAGTGGCTCATCCAACCCCAACTCATCGATCAATTGCATCCGCTGTTCGGGCGTCGCTTCTACTGGTAGCAGGACATCCACCGGATTACCGGTCGATTGGCTCAACGCGAATACAACCACGCTGACACCGAGGAGGGTAACCAACGCTTGTAGTGCACGACTTGCTATAATTCTTGTCATTACCGGAGTCTGGCAGTACTCGACGCGGAAGCTAGAATCACGACTTCATACCTCGAGCCAGATATCTGCCGCTCGGGTTGTCTAACACCTCACCTTCCGATACTGCCAAGTACCCACGCCTCACCACGTACTTTGGAAACCCTCTAGATGTGAGGCCTGTGTAAATCGAGTAGTCCGAGCGACCGTGCAGAGTGTGTGGCCCTATCTCACGGGGTTCCCCCTCAATCGGGACGATCGCAAAATCGGCGTCGGCTCCAACTCGTATGGCACCTTTTCGAGGGAAGAGACCATATGCCTTTGCGGCGTTCGTTGCTGTCAGCTCCGCCAACCTACATATGTCGAATCGACCCGTCTCAATGCCGAGTGCGTACGCTAGCGGAAGTAGGGCCTCTGACGACGTGATGCCACCGTAGGGGGCGTCGAATATGGCCGGTGTAGCTTGCTTCATAGCCTTCGTGCGAGGTGAGTGATCGCTTGAGAGCAAGTCAACGTGCCCCGCGTCGACGGCGTCCCAGACTGCAGCCACATCCTCACTTCTGCGAAGCGGGGGGCCTATCTTCGCGAGGGAACCGTGCTTGAGAAGGGCGTCCTCCGTCAATATGAGGTAGTGCGGCTGCGTCTCGCTCCATACCCGTACTGAAGCCGCACCATCCTTGAGCCGAGAGAGCACGCGAACAGTCTCGGCTGCGGACAGGTGAACAAACAGCAGATCGCAGCCAGTGAGTTCGGCCAGCGCGGCTGCACGGAACATGCCTTCGGCTTCGAGTATTCCCGGCGAGCATCGCAGAAAGCCCTCAGGGTCAGCCGGGTCGCGTGCGTATTCGATATCGTGGTAGTACTTGGTTGCTCTCCCGTTCTCCGGGTGTATTAGGAGCAGACCATTGTGGGAGGCTACTGCCACCATCAACTCGACCAGTTCGTCATCTTCCAACATGGCGCCACGCACGTAGTACCCGAGAAAGGCCTTGTATGTGGTTACACCCAACCCGACGCCTGCATCAACCACCTCGGTCAGCGGGTCTCCCGGAAGACACAGAGCGTTGATAGCGAAGTCGACCGCAGAATGCTTGGTCCCGAACTGGATTTGATATTTGACGGTGTCGATCAACCCCATCTCGGGTCCACGACTGACATAGGATCCGACCGTCGTGACACCGCCCATGAGAGCCGCAGCGGTCGCCTGCTTCAGATCCTCGGCGAGAGGATCAATCGTGTGGAAACCACCCACCGATGTGTGAACATGCGGATCAACGACGCCGGGTAACACCCATGCTCCGCGAGCATCCACGACCGGACCCCCGGAAAAGTCAGATCCGATCGACTCGATGGACCCATCTACGACGAGGATGTCTGCGTCGACAACGCCAACTTCTGTCACAACACGGCCACCCTTGATGATCACGGTGGCGTCATCCGAATCCCTGGACACATCGAGCGTTGGGCTTGGTCATCCGTTCCGCAAGACTCGGCCCGGGAGAGCGCCGGTGTGCTCCCCATCGTCTATCACGAGGACACCATTGACCATGACGTGCGAAATCCCTAGAGGGAACTGGCGCGGACTCTCCAGGGTTGCCGGCGAGTGAATCTCGAGCGGATTGAATACGACCAGATCGGCTGCGAAGCCATTGCGCAGAATCCCTCGATCTTGGAGCCCAAGTCGCTGCGCCGGCAGGGAAGTGATTTTGCGAATCGCATCCGCCATCGACAACAGCCCTTCGTCACGCACGAGATCACCGAGCACCTTCGGAAACGTGCCATAGGAACGCGGGCTGGGGTAGTCGCCCAAGAGAAGGGCATCGCTTCCGACCATGCATCTGGGGTGGGCCAGGACTTTCCTGTTGTTCGTGGCGTTGTTGGCGTACAGACCTACCTCTGAGATGCCAAGATTCTCGTCGAGTAAGAGATCGCATAGGGCATCAAGCGGATCTTTTGCCAGCTCGTCCGCAATCTGGCCGATGGTCATCCCGTCAAGCTTCTTGTTCTGAGGCTTACGAAACCCGCCTAGGGTGATTCCGTCGCCCGCTCGCCAGCGAGCTGCCCGCGGATCAGATTCCTGACGCATGCGACTGCGAACCTTCGGATCGCGGAGCCTCGCGAGAAGGGCTTGCGGCCCACCCTCATGCGTCCATTCGGGGATCATCACCAGAGCACGGCTGCCAGTGTGTACGTACGGGTAGGCATCGAATGTCACATCAACGCCGTCGTAGACTCTACCGTTCTTGATGAGAGTTTCGACCATCAGGTCCCGACCCTCGACAGTGCTGATCCGAGGTGAGTCACTACGCGTCCCAGGCTCTCGGCATACGTGGCGATATCGCCAGAGTCCATGGGGTAGATTGGATAAGGTCGCCAATAGATGCTAGATCGAGTGTCCCCGCCCGGCAGGACACGTGCGGCTCGCTCCCAGAGCGCTCGAGACCCGGGGGTGATTTGGCGGTAGCGTTCCATCTCTGGAATAGCTGGGCTCATCCGACCAGACCTCCTGTTCAGGATGGAAAACCTACCTCAATGTGAGTTGAGGATAGTGGTTCCATGAACTCTTATCTCGACTTTGAGGTAGTCGTTGTGTCGGTGAGCCGCCCAGGTTCATCGGAGAGTGTTTGTTCGGGTCCAGCCGGGTTCACGTCTCGATCTTCTCTGATACTCCGCAGGGCGGATGCGGCCTAGCTGGGTCAGGTCTGCTTGGCGCGACTACTCAACTCCACTGCAAGCGCGAGACTGGCTGCGACAAGCACAAAGCCTGCGGCTGTCACCCACGCGAAACGATATGAGAATTGATCGATCAGAAAACCGAAGAGTGGCGGCCCGATACCGCCTCCGACGTAGAACCCGACCTGGGTCACCCCTGTGGCACGAGCGGGAGCTTTCAGATTCCTGTCAACTACCGCGTGCGCTAGAAGCCCGGACCAACCCAAAACCCCCCCGAACGAGGTCATGGCCCCGACGAGGACAAGCGTTGGTTGCTCCGTGCTAAGCAGCAAATAGCCTACGCTACCAACAGTCAGAAGCCACACTATGCCAATGTAACCTTGGGTTGACCGGCGATCGGCTAACCATCCCCACATGACTCGCATGGCAATAGCTGAAGCACCGCCTGCGGCGAGTAAGAATCCGGCAGAAGCCGCGCCGATGCCCGTTGCGACAGCGAAAGAGACCAGGAAGGCGCTAAGGGCAGAACCGCTGGCCATCGCCAGAATGGTTGCCAATACCAGCACGATAAGTTCCTTCGGGGGACTGCCTCCGCCATCTCTTGCAGGAGGGTTGCTGAACCCCGTGAATGATTTCGGCAGCCGTGCCCATAGGAGAGTCGCACCGCCTGCTGCGATGGCGAAGGCCCAGCGCCAGCCGATGGTCACGGCAACCGTCGGCACCGCTAATCCCGCCAACAAGGTGGCGAGCGGAATGGCAGCGTGCTTGATGCCTAGTACCGTGGCCCGGTTGCCTGCAGGCACAGTTCGCGTGATGAAGAGATTCGTAGAAGTCTGCGCTAGTGCGAACCCCAGCCCGGTTCCGATTAGGAAGCCTGCGTACAGGACGGGACTTCTCCCGCCCAGCGCGATACCGACAAGGGATACAAGAGTGAGAATCACAGCCCATCGCATTGACATCGCTGGGCGTCTTTCGGCAGCTCGGCCCAGTGCTGGCGATGCCAAAGCAGAGCTGACATGGAACGCGCTCAACATTATACCGAATCCAGCAGGACCGAGCCCGAATTCGGCGCGTATCTGAACGCCCATGGCACCAGTTAGGAATACCGGTATAGCACCGAGCGCGACCACGCTTGAGGCGACTGTCGTAACCCGAGCCCGCCTCATTTAGGCACGGCAGACGGTACTGTTCGCGGACCCTTCGCGTCTATCACGCCGTAGCCGCGACCCCGACTCACGACCGTACACCCTCTTCGTGTGAAGGTGTCATACTACGCGCCAACGATTTCACTCCATGTGGTTGGCGAAATAGATCCGCTCGGCGGTAGCCCCCAAGACCGCGGCCATCTCATCAGCGTTCAGCAAGCGCCCAAGGTACTCCCGCAGGTACCCGAAGACGTTCGAATATCCTTCCCAATCCGAGCAGCGAGGATGGTCAGAGCCGACCATTACCCGATCCGGCCCGAAAGCATCGAGAGCCATGTCGATGAAGGGTGGGATAGCGTCAAAGTCATATGGTGGACTGCGGTGAGGGACCGGTCTGGGAACGAACTCGCCGATCCCAGGCAATTTCAAAAAGACATTGGCGTATCGATTCAGAGCCAGGATCCGCTTGAAGTCAGCATAAGGAGGATCCGGGTCATTGGCGACAAACCCGAGGTGTTCGATGATGAATGGCATCTGCGGAAAGCGTTCTACCAATCCGGTGTATTCGTCGGACACGAATCCCTTCATGGCATCAGGGCCGTGCAAAGCCCACAGGTCCACCAACATGCCCAACGTGTTCGCCTTCTTCCAAACAGCGAGCGGATCTTTGCCTGCTGACTTCTGCATCGGCGTGAGCCGGACCCCTATCACACCAAGGCCGGCCCAGTATTCGAGCTTCTCCAGGCAGTCTGGTGCAGAAGTGTCGACAGCGCCCACGATGGCAAACCGCCCCGGGAATCGATCGGAACACTCGACAAGATAGCTGTTGTCATAGTTGGTGGATAGCTGAACCAATACAGCTTTGTCGACGTCGGCTCGCGCCATCTGGAACAGGAGTACCTCAACCGGTTCAAACCATGTATCGAGGACATGGCAGTGGGTATCTACAGTGAGCATCGGAGTGACTGTTTTAGGTCACCAGCCCTGCGCGAGGAAGTCAATCAGTGCCTTGTCGGCTGCGGCATAGAGGCAATCTACCCCTGCATCTTCGTATGCGCGCAGCCGCTCTCTCACCTCATCATCGTCCCCGTAACAACCGATATTCTCAATGATCTCGTCGGGAACGAGCTTGGACGCCTCCACAATGGCGCTTCGGCTCGCCGGCCAACCGCCCACTACGTCTCGGATTCGATCAGCCAACTCCGGTTCGATTCCGGTAGGTCCCGCAACGTGTGGTTGCTGCGCGATGAACTGTGTGACGACGACCTTGTCCTGAGCGATGGCGGTCGGCTTGTCGTTTGTAAGGCGAATGGTGCATGGCTGCACGATATCTATGTCGTCGAGGCTGCGGCCTGCTGCCTCGGCCCCCACCAGTACCTGCTGAACCTCGTTCCGCGTGGCTTCAACAGTGTGACTGCTGTTCAGGACCACACCGTCGGCAAGGCGACCGGCCAGTCTGAGCATCTGCGGTCCGACGGCGGCCAAGTAGATCGGAACATGGTGTGGACCAGTTGAACTGTGGTCGAGGAACACATCATCGAGCCGTACATATTCGCCCTCATACGTGACCGGTTCCCTGCGTTCAAGCAGAAGTCGAATCGCTTCGAGGTATTCACGGGCCGCTCGGATAAGTTTGGTCCCGCGGTCAATGCCAACCTTCGTGGCGATCGGATCCCACCATACACCTAGACCGAGAATTATCCTCCCCGGCGCTAGGAAGTCCAAGGTGGCAAAGGTCTGTGCGATTAGGGCTGGATTGCGAGTCCAGATGGGGAGCACACCACATCCGACCCTGACACTCTCCGTGTTCGCCGCATATACGGCCATCGGAGTTATCGCATCACTGGTGAGACGCCCTTCAGCCATCCAAACTGAATCCACACCAACGTCATCAGCGTATTGAGCCAAATCAATATTGTTGCGAATTCCGGCACCCGGTAGCTTGATTCCGAATCTCTTGGGTAGGTCGTTCATCAGGCTACGCCTTCTCCAGCTCAGCAGTGACTGGTCGTCATGGCCGGAGGGTCTCGAAGTTCACGGCCGCTATAGATCCGTTGGTTGGTGACCAACTGGCTATCCGAGGACCCTTACCCCAAATCATGTCGGTAGTGGCGATAGGAAGCACCGCGAAGGTGTCGTAGATCAGATGGACGGCGCTGCCGGCGAGATCCGCTCTCTTCCCAGGGTCAACTTCAGATCGGTATTGACCGTAGATATCGTCGAGTACAGGATCGCCGAGAGCCGAGTAGAAGCCACCGATATCCTTGCTGATGACCCCAATCCTTAGGGCGTTCTCTGTGGTTGTGCCAGCTGTAACGAACCAAAGGTGCGTGAAGGGCTCGGTGAAGTACGGAGCCTCAAGGAAATTCGGACGGATAGTGGCGAAGTCTGTGGGCCTCAACTGAGGGCTAAGCCCGGCTATGCTCCAAAAGGCTGCAACAGCTTCTTGTATCTGCGGGAACTCCGGCGTTGCGCCGAACGCGTATTGGTACATCGTGATCTCTTGGCCGGCTAGCCCCAGATCTTGAATTGCTTGCGCGGCAGCACCGGGATCGTACACGTATGGCGTCAGGCTAGGGTCGTGCCCTTCCTGGCTCGGAACCGCTGCGAAGCTGGCGGCTGGCGTCGCTGTCCCCTCAGGGTAAATGGCGGATACGATCGCTGCGACATCAACCGCTTTGATCAGAGCTTCGCGGGCAGCTTGGTTGTTGTAAAAGAACTCGGTCTTCCAGGGCATACCAAACGCGAGACTCAATGTCTGGACGCGTTTCGGCCCGGCAATTTCCAGGCCAGCCGCCAACACGTCGGGGGCCGTAAACGGGTCCATCAACGCAAGATCGGCGTCTCCGCGCTCGAGCAGAGCCAATCGGCTGGTCGCTTCAGGAGCGAGGACTATGCGAAGAGTCTCGAATCCGGGTACCCGGTCAGGGTTCCAATATTCGGTGTTCGCCTTGAATTCGACGAACTCTCCAATGGCGCGATCGCTGAAGACATAGGGTCCGCTTCCGAGAGGATTAGCGTTGAACCCGTCGGCACCCCCCATTGCTTCCCAATGGTGCTTCGGGATGATGGCAAGAGTGTCATTCACTCTGGTCAGGTCGCGAAGGAACAGGGCGTTTGGCTCCTTGAAGGTCACTTCGAGGCTGTATTTGCCCGTGACAACGGCAGAATCGAAGTTCTTCTGCATCTTTCCACAGGAGGTGCAGGCAGAGTCCTCACCCGAGTACAACTCGAAACTGAATGCGACGTCCTCAGCGGTAACCTCCACACCGTCGTGGAATGTCATGCCCTCGCGGAGTGTGATCGTCCAAACCTTGGCGTCCGGGGAGGATTCGACAGCCGTGGCTGCACCGTTTTCGGTCGTCGGGTTTCCGTTTGCATCCATACCCATGAGGAAATCAAAGGAGCTGCCCCAGTACGGCATATCGGGGTTCGAGGACCGGGTCGGATCAAGGAGTTCATTGCCGAAGGTTGGAATCGCGACGATCACGGTCCCTGTGGGCCCAGCTTCCGGTGGGCTAAGGGTGGTAGACGTTGTTGAAGTCGGCGGCGCGGTCGTCGCAGCCGATTCTGCGGTTGTGGCCTCCGGCGCAGTGGACGCGGTGGTAGGTGCAGCGGTAGTCGGTGCTTGGGTTTGGGCGGTTGCAGTGGTGGCGGAGGTTGAGGGTGTGTCTGTATCACCGCCTCCACAAGCAGCGACCACAACCAGGAGTGAGGACAAGAGAGCCAGGTACCGTCGCATTATCAGTTCTCCATTTCGAGATCGCGTCAACCGAACCCTAGCAGCAATCGGATCCTGGCCTTACCAGATGCTTCTATGATGCTCCTATTTTTTACAAATCGGTGTTTGATGGCTCTTCGATGCTTCTATGTTTTACAAATCGGGGGTGAGCCAGTGTTGGTATAGGGTGGCGAGGTGATGCTTCTTTTATTCAAAATCGTGTTTTTCGGGGTGGTGGGTGTTTCGGTGTTGAGGTTCCCCCGTTTTGGCTGGTTTTTTGGGAGGTTTTGGTTGGTTGTGGGGTTGGCGGGTTTCGAGGAGTCGGCGTGGACCCGCCGCGCTCCGTGGGTGCCGCGTGATTGTTGGTGTATCTGAGAGATGAGGTCGGTAAGCCACGCATGCCGTATGGCACGGGCCGACGGTGGACGGGACCGCCAGTCGCAGAACGCGGACTCTGACACTCCCAGCACCCCGCAAGCCACCTGTGTGGACAATCCTTCGGTTCTCATGGTGCGGATCGCCTCGTACCGTCTTTTGGGGACACCACCTTGGCTTTCAACAGCTCAATAGCTCGTTTAGTCACAGCCAACTCGGTCACCCGACTCGGCGATCCGGTGGCGAGCGGCCTGCAGTTCGGCCTTCTCCACCGAAGTCGGACCCGGCTCCAGACCGCGGTCAATCCTGTCTTGACGTCGCCAGTTGCACATCGTCTGTATCGGACACTCCAGGATCCTCTGACAACGACGCTACGGACCTGCCAGCTGCAAGCAGGTCCAGCACCCTCCGACGGAACCGGGCGGACATTTCGATAAGGCATGAAGACCCTCCTCTCTGGGTCCAGTCATACCACCAATTCCAAATATCCCGACTCCGCAAAAGTGGGGGCACACCTCGCTCTTCGGTAAACCCGGGGTGGTTCAGGTTCAGAGCATCAAAGAGCCGGTAAAGGGGCGGTATCGGATCATGGTCCTGGTGCGAGGCCAGTCGGAGTTGGTGGCGGAGTATCGCCGGGCACGGCCGTGTCGGGTGCTGTTGGTGGACGAGACCTCGATCCGCCGCCGGCATCGGTATGTGGCCGTGGTTGCGTGCGGTGGCAGCGGCAAGGTGTTGGCGATGATCCCAGGCCGAACGAAGCGGTCTTTGGCCAGGTTCTTCGGCCCGCAGGCCGATTGGGTCGCGCCTGGTGGCTACGCTGAATACCATCGGGGTATGTCCGAGTGCAGCTTCGCTGTGGCTCTGCCGAGCAATCACATTAGGGAAGCCATTCCATTGGCCAAGTTGGCGGACGCCGAGTCTGTCGACTCGCTCTGGACCATCGAAACGCGGCTGACAGGAGATGCGATCACCCCACTTTCGGTGTACGCAGCCAATACAGCCCGGATCCGCGTAGGTACGGCCGGGCTCCCCATTTGGACGCGGCATCCCGCACTGATTGCTCAGACGTTCGCGACACTTCATGCGCTGGCGCCCGGGCGAGTAGTACTAGGTCTGAGCGCTTGGTGGAACCCGTTAGCGACTCGCGTAGGTCTCAGCCTTAAGAAGCCCGTTACGGCCATGCGAGAGGTTGTCGAATCGATCCGGCTCCTTCTTACTGCAGAGGGTCCCGTAAGTTACGCCGGCGAATTCGTTCGTCTGCGGGAAGTTCGGCTGGAGAACCGGGTTGATGACACGCACAAGATCCGTATCTACATAGGTGCAGTGGGCCCTGAGCTTCTGCGTTTGGCTACCCGCGTGGCGGATGGCATCGTGTTGAACGGCGGTCACACTGTGGCGGCAACCCGCCGCGAGGTTGAGGTCATCCGCGAGGAAGCGAAGAAGGTAGGCCGCCCCTATGACGAGATTGACATTCTTAAGATGCTGCGGATCCGTGTCGATAACAACAAGGAGAGGGCGATTGCAGGACACAAACCGGAAGTTGCGCGGTACATTGCCGAACAAGCTCACATCGCCCGGTCCTCTGAAGCTGATCCTCGGCTTGTAACCCGTCTAAGATCGATGATGTCCTGGCCTTCATCCGAGAGGGAGGCCATCAGGGCGGCTGCCTTGATCCCCGATAGTCTCGTCGAAAGCCTCGGGTGTTACGGTGACCACCAAGAAGTGTGCGGAAGGATCCGTGAGTACATGGCGGCTGGAATCACGACGCCTCTGCTCGTACCCGATAACATCACGTATATGCGCCGAGCAGTAGACCTGATGTTGGAAGGCTGGTGAGATGATGTATTCACGCTGCACACCGCGCCGGAATAGTACGGTCGACTAGCCATCCACGGACGCCGTACCGAAGAGCACTGCTGTGCTTGAAGTCACCAACCTTCAGGTCCATTTCACAACGAGGCAGGGAACCGGGCGAGCTGTCGACGGTGTTTCCTTTAACTTGGAGCGAGGCGAGACGTTGGGGTTGGTCGGCGAGTCGGGATGCGGTAAGAGCATCACCGCCCTCTCGATCATCGGGCTACATCCGAGGCCTGCCTCAAGGGTTGTTTGCGGTGAGATAGAACTGGATGGGGAGTCCATTCTCGCGCTTTCGAAGCGGGAGATGCGTAAGATTCGAGGAGAACGAATTTCGATGATTCTCCAGGATCCCTTGACGTCGCTGAATCCCGTTCTCACGATTGGCAAGCAGGTGGGCGAGCCGCTGCGGCTCCATCGCAACATGGACAGGTCGGCGTTGCGCAATCGGGTGATCGAGTTGCTCCGTCAGTTACACATCCCCGGACCCGAGTCGAAACTCGATGATCACCCCCACCAGTTCAGCGGTGGAATGCGTCAGAGAGTGGTGAGTGCGATAGCGTTGGCCGCAGACCCTGATCTGCTCATTGCGGACGAACCAACCACCGCGCTGGATGTTACGCTCCAGGCTGCCTTTCTCGCTCACCTAAAAGCAATACAGAGAGCGCGAGGTCTTGCGATTCTGTTCATCACTCATGACTTCAGCATTATCGCCAAGATGTGTGACAGGGTGGCTGTCATGTACGCAGGAAAGATCGTTGAGACTGGACCCACCGCTGAGTTGCTCTCCTCTCCAGAACACCCTTACACGCGAGCGCTCCTCGAATCCGTTCCGTCTGTCGACCGGGGCAGAAAGCGGCTCAACTCCATCGGGGGGAGTCCACCGTCTATCTACGATCTGCCGAAGGGATGCACGTTTGAACCGCGATGCTCGTACGCCATGGACCGCTGCCGAGAGTCCTATCCTCTTCAATTCGACATCGCCGACGATCACTCAGTGAGTTGTTGGCTGCTGGAATGAACCACCCCGACCCCATCATCGGCGTTAGAGAGCTCAAAAAACACTTTCCAATTGGTAGTGGAACTCTGTTGCCGCGGAAGGAGAGGAAGTTTGTGCGTGCTGTAGATGGTGTGACGTTCAACCTCTATGCACAAGAAACCTTGAGCCTGGTTGGCGAATCCGGATCAGGAAAGACGACCACTGCTCGCATGATCCTCCGGCTCATCGCCCCTACGTCCGGCCGTGTCGTCTTCGAGGGGGAAGACGTGGCGAAGTTACGGGGCACCAAGCTAGGACACTATCGAGCATCGGTTCAGGCGGTGTTCCAGGACCCCTGGAGTTCTCTCAATCCCCGCAAGCGAGCTGAATCGATCATCGCTGAACCGATAGTCATCAACCAACCGTTGCCAAAGGCGGAGCTTCAGGTTCGTGTTGAGGAGCTTCTTGCGGCCGTAGGGCTCGGTCCCACTGTCATGAGGCATTACCCGCATGAGTTCAGTGGTGGAATGCGTCAGCGCATTGCGGTTGCCCGTGCACTCGCGCTCAATCCATCCGTTATCATCCTCGACGAGCCCGTCTCAGCACTCGATGTCTCGATCCGGGCGCAGATCATGAACCTCCTCCGTGATCTCCAAGAGAGCTTCCATATATCGTATCTACTCATCGCTCACGACCTCGCGACCGTCCGCTATCTGAGCGACAGAGTGGCTGTGATGTATCTCGGAAGACTTGTAGAGGTGGCTCCTTCAGAAGAGCTATTCGAGAACCCGCTGCATCCTTATACCCAGGCGCTAATTGCTGGCTCACGATCGACGACAATGGTAGATGAAGAAGCAGCACGTCTTCTGGCTTCCGACATCCCGTCGCCTGTTAATCCCCCTTCCGGCTGTGCCTTCTATTCCCGCTGTCCGGTCTCGGTAGCAGCAAGAAGCGACGACCCAATCTTCTACAAAAGAACCGTAACCGAGAGACCAGAGCTCATCGAAGTCCGGCCTGGTCACCTGGTAGCCTGTCATCAATTCGATCCCAAGGATTGAGAGGATGTCGGTGGAAGAGGTTCTTTCTGACTTGTGTACTCACTGTTCAGCGGTCGGTATCCTCAGAAGTTCTGGCCGCTACGTTGAGTGACGATCGTAGGCCCGTTAGGAATAGATGACTCACAACGACTACTACCAGATGCGGAGTCTACGTTCAGGGGTCACGACACTCATGTCTGTGGAGCTAAGTCCGCCAGGGGAGCGAGGGCATCAATATCAGTCACTACGTCGACTATTACGGGCCGGTTCAACTCAAACGCTCTTTCCAATGCTGGGCCGATTGTACCGGGCTGCTCGACACGAATACCTACGGCGCCTATATCACCCGCGAGGCGAGCGACATCGACGTCTGAGGATACCCAGAGCTCCTTCGCTTGCTCCGTCTGTTTGCCATAGTATGCGCGGTCGAAACCACGCTTTGATTGGTACCAGAGCGATTATTGTTGACCACCGTTACTGTGTCAATACCCGATCTGACAGCAGTCTCGATCTCGGCGATGTGATACCAGAGGCCCGAGTCGCCAGTGAAACACACGACGGGCCGATTAGGTTGACCCCATTAGGTCTGACCACCCCTGTTGTTGAGCCGACAGGACGCTAGGAACCCCTCTGACGTGGAAGGGCCGATGCTAGCTGCGACGGCGCTTCCCAAATGTGGAAACCCCCTGTTTGAAATGTGGAGTCCTCTCAAAACACTCTGCTAAGGTGCAGGTTGGAAATGGTCGCCAACACCCCACCACTTCCCGAATTTTACACCCAACGCTCTCACTATCAGCGAGGGGGGGAGGGTGGATTCAGAAATGAGCAAAAGGAGCATCTCGGGGCTGCAGATGGTCGTATGAGGGATGGTAGTTACCACTTCGGTGTTGTGGGACCGGATGTGGGGCAGGACCCGCTGAATTGGGGAGTGCACTGGTAGTTTGCAGGGACTCATAACCCTCTTCCTCCTTAAGATCCTTCCCGCCTGGCGTGCCCTCCGTTACGGCGGATACTATCCCAATATCTGCCGTAACTGTGCTGCACAATCCTGTTCTACTGGTGCTCCCCCGTGTCGTGCTGGCAAGCCGGAGACCGACCTTTCGGTTTAGCAAAGGCCCCGCTTTCGATCAGGACACCGGTAAGAAAATAGCCGATGAGGTGTGGCACACCTGGAGACCCATTCGCGACATCCCCGATCATGAGAATCCCTAGCCAACTCTTGTCGCCTCCAAGACCACCGTGGCTCAGGTGTCCCCTGGGTCTTGGGCGCCCGGAACGGCAGATCGGAGCACCGCGCTGGAGTTCTGGACATCCTCAACGGCACAACCTGGGCAGACCTCCCCGCCATCGCCAAACTAGGCGGTGCCCGGAAGGGTCGGCTGTGGGGAAGCGAACTCCGCAAAATCCGCCCCTAACACACGAACCTCACTCCCTACCTGTCCCGAAACGTCGCCGACATATCCCCACTCGGATCCCACATTGTTGCATCCTGCCTATCTTCCCCGGTCGGCGTTGGTCATCATCACCCGGGCGGCAGGACACCCTCGCTTCCCCGCATCGGAGCCCTTTAGTGGTATGTTTGGTAAACCGGCGCGGCGGTGCCAGGTCGCCCTTGTAGGTGCTGTCCCCTCAAATGCCGGATAGCACACTGGATGCTTGGGCCAATGGGCGGGGTAGGTGAGGAAGGATTAGATCATGGTCTCTGAGCAAACGAAGGAGGGTCTAGCTGCCCTGATCGAAAAGGGGAAAGCGGTGCTGCGTACTCGGAAACCGAACCCGGCCAATGTCATCAGTCCTTATATATATATATGTGGATGGTCGCCTTTTTTCGGAGTGGAGAAGCCAGACGCTGGCACGGCTAACGCAGATCTTTGGTGGCCGTCACACCTACACAGCCAGCTTCGGGTCGTTAGGAGACAGAGCGACAGTTGACAACGTTTACCGAGGTCTGGGTGTCCTCCAAGCGGCCTTAGAGGATGTAGAGAAGGGGCACCTTGACACCCTTCAGGAGATGGCCGCTGCCGAAGTGTTTCCGACTTTCTTGATCAGGCTGACCATCTGTGTCAGCAGGGTTACTGGGCTCCCGCCGCAACCCTCGCTGGTGCGGTCCTAGAAAACGGACTTCGTTCACTCGCAGCACGGAAAGGCATCACAGTAAAGGCTAAGGACGACCTCTCATCGCTTAACAACAAGATTGGCGACAGAGGTGTCTACAACCGGCTTCGACAGAAGCAAGTGGCTTTCTGGATTGATGTTCGAAATGCTGCCGCCCACGGGGCCTTTGACGACTTCACCGACAGTGACGTGGTTGATCTGATCAAGGGCGTTCGGAACCTTCTCAGCATGGTCACATGACTATGGGGGTGAATGCAGCACGATCTCGGTCATAGTGGGAAAACCGGGAGGGTCCCGGGTCGGCGAAGTTTCAGGTGCGGGGTTTTCGGGCCCGGCGATGCCGACGCTGGATGCCGTTGGTGCTGAAAGTGCGGCTGAGGCCGGGGGTTTAGGGCGGCGCTCGGGCTGTCTGCGTCAGGATGGGGGGTCGGATGTTTGCGGGGTTCCTGACGTTTGCTTGGAAAGCGTCTTGATTGGGAGACAGCGAGCTTGGTCCAGATCCGTGTTGGAGGCGTGGTGGCAACAGGCCGCTGGAAGGAATCGGCGATTCTCGCCAAGAGTCCCTGGGGGCGGGTGTAACTGTATGCTCACGGACTGCGATCATGGACAGATACAGAAGGAAGCGATACAAGAGACGGAGACGGGAGTTACAGCGGAAGGGCTCCGAAGTCCAAGAGAGTTCGTGGCTATACGCTCGGGGACCGGCGGGGGAGGGTCAAGTATGTGGGAATCACCAACAACCCCAGACGGAGGGCCTCGAAGCACAGACGGTCAGGAAAGCGAGGGCAGTTGCGAGTAGAGACCCGTCCCCTTTCTCGGAAAGGAGCCAGGCGTTGGGAAGGTGCGAGGCTGGTAAGACATCGCACACGGACAGGCGGGAAGAACCCTCGGTACAACAAAGACGAGGGATGGTGGCTACCGGCGCCGGTCTAAGGGATGGTGGTAGGAAGGGGCCGGGTTCCTTTCCTTACTAGCACAGTCGCGCATCCACAGTGAAGTCAGGTCTATTCTTGACCTGCTCGCAGGACTATGAAAGAACTCCTCGAGAACGTTCCCGACCAATTGGCAGAGGTGGCCACGCCATCGGCACCATCGATGACTGCTCCTTTGCCGTCGTCCAAGCCAGCAGCCTGCAAGAATTAGGGGTGACCTGATCCATGAATGAGGCTTTTGTCGTTGCGTTGATTTACCGCATCAAGCACGATGTGTCAGTTGATTACGGTAAAGCCGGGCCGTCGGGTCATGAAGAGCCGGGCTTTCGTATAAGGGTTGAAGATGAGAGGGTTCGTTTTGAGTTCGAAGACCTCTATGCGACCGAAAGGGAGGCGAGGGACGCCATTGAGGGATATATCCGCGAGTGGGAGTTCACCGCTGGTCTCAGGCGGGGACCGGGCGTCTTTAGGCTGGAATTCCTTGATTCCGAGATCGAGTACCGGGATCTGGCTCCGGGTGTGCTAGTTCCGACAACCATCAGGGCGGGAACGCCACGGATGAGCGCCCCTACGCTCCGACGTCTTTTGCCCAGCTATCCGCAGCCGCCCTCGGGAGTGAATCTCACCCCCGATGTGGAGAGTATGTACGAGCGGTATATGGGCTACCGGCAAGGAAGGGAGCCTCTGACGAGCATGGCCTATTTCTGCCTGACAGTGCTAGAGAACCAGGTGGGCAAGAAAGAGGCCGCAAGAAAATATGGGGTTTCACGGAATGTTCTCGACAAGATCAGGCGCCTTTCGTCGGAGAAGGGCGACTCACAGGCAAGAAAGGCTGAGGGTATAGGCGATCCGCTGACGGCTCAGGAATCCCGTTTTTTGGAGGACGCGATACAGTACCTCATTAAGCGGGTTGCCCAGATAGCCCACGATCCCGACGGTAACTACCCACAGATCACACTGTCAGGTTTCCCCAGTCTGCGATCCATTGAGGAGCCTTCCTAAACGTCGGGTTTTGCGGAGTTTCAGGTGTGAACGGTCAGCACGATCACCAACGTCACCCTCAACTGCGCGGCGATGACCCGAACCGAGGCGGGTCATCGCCGCGACCGCTATCTGTCAAAGGTGGACGTCAATTCCGCCACGGCTTCGTTTCCCGGTTTGGTATAGATAGCAAGGGTGCGTGGGTCTTGATGTCGGCTTTTGGCCTGCAACAGGACAGTAGACACTCCCGTCTCGCCGAGGTGGGTGAGTGAGGAGTGGCGCAGTTGGTGAAGTGTCCACCCCCCGGTTGCTTGTTTGAAGATGGTGGAAGCCCGCTCATAGGGCAGTCTTCCCCGGCCGGTGTGAGGGCATTCGTCTCCCCGAGCAGGGATGACGTTCGGCCGCCGATGGGTAAGGAACACCGGCCCCCGCTGTTGCCCGGCCAAGTAACGGGATAGAAGACGTGCGGCGCCGGATGCCCAGAACACATATTCTTTGTGGCCGCCTTTTCCGGTGATCACCGCTCGCTTACGAGGCAAGTCCAGATCCTCCACGTTGAGCGCGAGGATTTCCCCGGCCCGGGCGGCGGTCTTGTACAGCATCCTCCACAGGGTTTTCTCCCGCAGCCTGATGTCCCGCCGAGACCAAAGCCTCTCCAGGTCTTCGTAGGGGATGGCTTTGGTCTGGTCGCGGGGTTGACGCCGGCGGTCCACCAAAGCCATGGGATCATGATCTAGCCATCCGTTCCGCCGGCAGTAAGAGAGGAACGATTTGACGGCGGTGATCCGAGTGTTCCAAGTAGAGGGCTGAGCCGACCCCCACCGCTCCTGGAAAGCACCGAGCAGTTTTCGAGAGTCGAGTTGGTCAAGGGGAAGATCCCTTCCCAACTCCTTGGCGATAGCCTGGAGTGCTTGCGAATACGCCCGGCGGGTGTTGGCCGACAGTTGCTTGTCCGAGAAGAAAGCGTCCACCGCCGACCGGAGTCGGGGTGTTCCCCGGTAGTCGGACAAGGCCACCACCCGGCCGTTCACGACACGGATCTCCTGTTACGACAGATATTCCACATGGTTCGTGCATGGATCCTAGGACCAAACCACCAGGTAGATCAACACATTAGCCGTGTCTTACGACAGATACTCCATAAATATCTGTTCTGACCTCCGGGCAACTCTCCCACTACGAAGCCGGGGCGCCCCGACTCACCGACCAATACTGGGGGATCCCACCCTCATAACCGCAGAGCAACCACCCGACAAACTCGGAAAGCTACGACAGATACTCTGGAAATGTCCGTCGTGGGTTTTGATTAGCAGCCTGGGGTGGCATCCGAGCCCGGGGTCGGCTGCTGACCCCCTCGGGTGGGTCCTGTAACTGCTCAAACCCCTTGACAACCATGTTCGACGGAGATGTACCCGCCGCTGGCTTTCAGGATTGGATGTCTTTGATTAATAACATGAGTGTGAGGTCGTCGACCGGGGAAGGTTCGAACCCGTAGTGGACGTAAAGGCCGGCGGCTTGGGGTCTTAGGCGTGGACTAACACCAGCCGCAACCCCGGCGAATTCGGCTACTTCGAGAACTTTGAGGAGGAAGTGCTTGAGCAGCGCCGCGGCGAGGCTTTTGCCTTGGTGGTTGCGGTCAACAGCCAGACGACCGAGGAGCATTGCGGGCAGGGGGTCGGGCTGGTTATGGGCCGCGCGGGTAGTGGCCTCTATACGAGCTACTACCGCCGTGGCAGACGCGTAGAAGGCGACCACCCGAGTGCCGTCGGTAACGACCCAGGTCCGGCTGGACCCCTCTCGCTGATTGCGTGGCGCCCGACGCTTGAGTCAGTGGTTGAGCGAGTCGTTCCCGCAGTCGAATCTGTCAACGTCGTGCGAAGCAGCCAGCAGTTCTGGCCCCCGATATGGGTTCACCCCGAGTCGAGTACCGAGTCCTCGGCCAGCAACGCCGCGATCTTCGGCTTGGCTGTCGCTGGCCGTTGGAACACCTCTTGGAGCTTCTCCCAATCCTCTTCGGACACAGCAAGGACCTGACAGTCGGCTAGGTCTTGGACAGCCGAGGCGACTGCGCGGCTGACTACGTACTCGCTCAGTGACATCCCGTTGGTGTTCAGCAGGTGTGTCCCCACTTTCGTGGAGTCAGGATATTTGAATTAGGTGGTGTGACCGACCCCGAAAAGGAGGGTCTGACAGTCCCGACCCCATCACCGAGAGGGACGCTGCCTCGCTAGTCGGTTAGTCCTGGTATTTCCGTTCGTTTCGATGTCATCATGATCGGCAGCGAGTGTTCTCTGGCGAATTTGGCGATGGCCGTAACATGGTGAGCCTGCCCGAGTTCGACGATCCGCTTGATCGTTTCTCTCTCGTTGATGTTTTTGCCGGGGTTCGCATACTCGGCATACTCGTGGGCCACGATTTGCGAGGTCGCGTTGCCGATGGCCAAACCCACAATCTTGGGACCGTTGTGATAGGTGAGGACCGCTGATCCTGAGAGCCCTTCGAGGATCGGGTACGAGAGCGTCAGCGCCGCATGACCGCTCGGCATGGCGTTCGTTACGTTGACGACATGTCCCTTGAAGAACCCGTGCCGCGTCTTGACTCTGTCTCCTGCTGGCAGGTAATGGCCGAAAGTATGGACATCGAGGCCCATCTTGATGTGGGGTGGCGGCAGAATCGGCAAGTACTGGCTCGTGTCACGCAACGTAGAAGATCTGATGCAGGCAAGGTCAAGTGAAGGGTCTGCTGAGAAGAGTGTAGTTTCGACCAGGTACAGGTGTTGCCCATAATGATCGATGAGCGCAAGCCGTTCATCACCGCTGAGATCGACATCGACAGCGTGCCGCGCAGTTAGCAGGTGGCCGTCGGGAGTGATAGGCACAGCCATCCCCAAGTACGCGTTGGGGTTGCCGCCATTGTCAACCTTGTAGATCCTAAAGAAGAAGGGAGCTATTTCCATCCGGCTTCTCGAATGCTAGGGCATCGCATTCGCCCCCCGGGCCGCCAGGGGCCGCCTACCCGGCTGTCCGGTAACTGCCACCATCATTTACTGACGTGGATCTTCTGGCGTTGCTCCACATAGAACATCGGATCGGAGCGGCTTTGGATATGGTCTGCTCCGTAGCGAACCCGATTCAACTTCGCACATCAGTGAGTATCTTCGTCAGGTCGTAGCATCCATCGGGGAATGTTGAGCGTTGCCGCCACTCCCTCGACCCCCTGGGTGCTTTTCCCTATTAGGTGACCTTCCCCTTGAACACCCACGAACGCCGCGGTTCCCGTTTCCAACAGCAAGCCGATTCCTGTCTCGGTACGCTGAAGTACCGACGGCAGCCCTATGCGCCGTTGATCGTCGGCGGTACCAGATACGCCCTGGAATGCCCACCGGACCGCGGTGCTCTCGTCTATAGCTCCATTGGCTTGTTGAAGGCTATCGTGAACCGCCCTGGTTTTCCCGGAGGGTTAGGTGTGCGATGGGGCGTTTTCGGGTTTGTGTCTTTCCCTTAGTGTGGACGACGTGCTGTGCGGCATCGCATAGCCTCAATTCGGTGTTTACCTGAGAAGCTGCTACCGGAGAGCGGGTGGATCCTTGGGTTTACATGTTTTCGATGTAGCCTGCTGCTATCTCTTCGGGAGGGTTGGTGTAGCGGGCTATGTACCTTTGGGAGCGGTGGCCGAGACGCCGTTCCAGTTCGTATGTGTCGGCGCCGGTGGCTTCTGCCAGACCGAAAGCGAAGGTGTGACGGAGGTCGTGGGGCCGTAGCGGACTGACATGTCTTGTCTTGTCGGTGTGTTCGGAGTCGTGGAGCCTTCCGATGCGCTCGAGGATGGCGTTGACGCTCCTGGCTGATAGCCGCCCGTCGGGACGGCGGCTCGCTACCGACCTGGCCGTGAGAAACAACACCTCCGATGTCTCTGCTGCGTCCCCGGAGCGTTCCCGTTCGAGGTAGTCGGCTAGAGCGTTCCGTGCGTCGGCTGACAAAAAGACTGTCCGCTGGGTGCCGCCCTTGCCCCGTACCCCGACCAGCCTTGCCCACCGGGCCGAGCGCAACCGAGACGGCACCGACGGAACCACCCTTTCCAGATCGAGATCCACCAGCTCGGACCTTCGAAGACCCGTAGACAACATCACAAAGACCAATGCCCGATCTCGCCACGGCCGAGCATGCCGATGAGTGGGCACCCCACCCTCGGCATCAGAATGCCGACGGCCTTTCTGTCGGGCAAACCGCTCCAAACGATCACACAGGTTCTTCAGAGAACGAACCTGGTCTCTGTTCAGGCTCCGGGGTTCCAAAGCGGGAAGCGCCAACGCTGACACACCAGAAACGGGATCACCCAGCGGGAACGCCTCGGGAGCATGGACCATCACCCAAGAAGCAAACCCCGAAAGAGAAGCCAAATGGCCATTCACAGTAGACGGAGCGAACGACCCAGCAAGGTGCTGCTGCCACTCCACAACATCCCGCCGCACCACCGTTGAAATCCGGTCATGCCCATACGCCTCTGCCAGAAACGAGCGGAACCGGCCAAGATGCAACTCTATCTTGGCGGCCACCTCCTCAGAACGCACCCCCTCAATAGCCAGCAACAGATACCGGGAAATCCACACCTCAAGACTGTCCCCCGCCGCCATCGCGAACACCCCCATCTCTTTTCGTGAAGCGATTCTCGAGGATTGTGAACCCCCATAACCCATGCTATCTCCTCCTACTCCACCGAGTCTATGCACAGAAGGGCCATTCCGTGAACACAGACTATAGGACCTCCGGGCTTAGTCTGTGGGCATGAGAACCGACCAACGACAACCAGCCTGAATGTGTGTTGGGCAGTTGCATATTCCAAAGCCGTTCAGGTGTGCCCCCACTTTGGTGGAGTCGAGATATTTGAATTGATAGTGTGACTGACCCCGAAAGGAGGGTCTTCATGCCGTATCGATATCCACCCGAGTTCCGTCGCAGGGTGCTGGATCTGCTAGCAGATGGTAGGTCGGTGGCTTCGTTGTCGAAGGATCTGGGAGTGTCGGACCAGACGATCTATAACTGGCGGCGTCAGGATCTGATTGACCGCGGTGTCGAGCCCGGCTCTACTTCGGCGGAGCAGGCGGAACTTCGGGCTGCTCGTCGCCGGATCGCAGAGTTGGAAACCGAGCTGGCCGTGACCAAACGAGCCGTTGAGTTGCTCAAAGGCAAGGTGGTGTCCCCAATAGACGCTTCGAGGTGATCCAGACGATGAGAACCGACGGGCTTCCCACCCAGGTAGCGTGTCGAGTGTTGGGCGTGTCACAGTCGGGGTTCTACGCCTGGAGGTCCCGGCCGCCGTCAGCCCGTTCCATCCGCCACACCTGGCTCACCGACATCATATGTCAGATCCATCAACACTCACGCGGTATCTATGGAGCGCGGCGGGTGCACGCTGAACTGCGGTTGGGTCATGGGATCGCAGTTGGGCACAACGCAGTGGCAATGCTCATGAGAAGAGCCGGCCTCGCTGGTCTCAGTGGGAACCGAAGCCCCAGGCGACGCCCTCGCCCCGTAGACACACCGGTGGACCTGGTCGACCGCAACTTCGCCCGCTCCAAACCAGACCAACTCTGGGTCACCGATATAACCGAGCATCCCACTCGGGAAGGCAGGGTGTACTGTGCTGTGGTGTTGGACGTCTTCAGCCGCCGCGGTGTGGGCTGGTCGATCGACAACTCGGCCACCTCGGGACTGGTCACCTCCGCTTTGGGTATGGCAATCAGTAATCGTCAACCACACCCCGGCACGGTGATACATTCCGACCAGGGCACCCAATTCACCTCCTAGGCGTTCACCCAACGGGCCCACGAATCCGGTCTGGTACCGTCCATGGGAACCGTCGGGGACTGTTTCGATAACGCCTTAATGGAGTCGTTCTGGGCTCGCATGCAAGTCGAACTGTTGGACCGCCAGCGCTGGAGGACCCGGATCGAACTGCCAACGCTATCTTCGAGTACCTTGAGGTCTTCCACAACCGCCAGCGGCGCCACACCGCACTGGACATGCGCACCCCCATCGAATACGAAACAAACCACTACCACAACCGAACCGTCACACCACTGATCCAAGTGAGCTGACTCCACAAAACCAGGGGACCATCATTTTTCGGTTTGAGGGTTTAGTGGGTGGGTGAACAGCCAGCTCCTGGCCGTACGTACTTCCCCCTGCGCCATCAAGCGTGACGGATAGAGCGTTGAGGAAGAAACACGCTTCCAAATGGAACCTCTCGATCGCATAGCAGAAACCATCGCCGCCCACCACGTGAACTTCGTGGTGATAGGGAACTACGGTGCTCAGTTGCACGGAGTCGAGGTGCAAACCCAAGACGCTGACATGGCATTCCAGAGAGAACGACAAAACCTGGAAAGACTGATGGCCGCCCTCGCTGGTTCGCCGGGCGAGGGTCCCCGTCAGGCCAAGGGTCGAGTAGATAGCTACCGCCGCCGCCAGGGCCCAGAGCCACAGTCGACGTTCCCGGACCGTCACGAACAGGGCCATCAAGTGTCAACATAGCGTCGGGATGCCCTCAGAGTTCCTACCCCTCCTTCACTCATGCATGTTCCTACCCCTCCTTCACTCATGCATGTGGGGTCCTGAAGGTCGCGGGAATGGATCTACATCTTGATGGAAGGCGGGGTCAGGTGACCTCGTTCAGCTTCCCGGTAGCGCAGTCGTATACGAAGCCACGCACGTCGCCCTTGTTGGGAACAAACGGGCTTGCTTCGATCCGCGCCTTCGACTGTCGCACGTCCTCCTCAAGGTCACCGAACGCCTCCAGCGCGAAGGCCGGCCGCAGGCCGGTGTCAGCCATGATCGCGTCCTTCACGTCATCGTCACGGAAGGTCAGCATCCCGCAGTCCGTGTGGTGAATGAGCATGATAGACGTCGTACCCAGCAGGCGCTGAGAGATGGTCAAAGAGCGGATGGCATCGTCGGTCACCACCCCACCGGCGTTTCGGATAACGTGAGCATCGCCTTCCCCGATCCCCAGCAAGCTGTGTGTGTCCAGGCGTGCATCCATGCACGCAACCACCGCCAGGCCGAGCCCGGGAGGCAACGGCAAGTCGCCCTTGTCGAAGCTCTCCGCATAGCGAGTGTTGTTTGCGAGCAGATCGTCGATAATGGTCATCGAATTCTCCTTGTGGCTCTCTGGCCGGGTTCGTCCCCGGGCCGACGGTCAAATCTAATGAAATCACCCGTGTCGCTCAATACTACAGGTGCCGTGCTCTGTCTTGAGCCTGCCGGTGCTGGCGGGGTCCAGGTTGCTGTTCGCCCGCCGTTGCTGACCGCAGTAGCAGTATTCGATGTAGGTTTCGCCGCCGTGGGCGAAAATGTTGCACCCGAGCCCGCCCACACACCCGTCGTACGGTAGCTTCTCGCTCGTGTTTTTCACTCGGTGGGAGCCCTTGGGCGTGCACATGCGGTCCGGGTCGGCCGCCTGTTTGCGCTGGTTACGGAGGATCTTCTTCAGCTCCCGTCCTTAGCGCAGGCGCTCCTTGGCACTCTCCCGCTCCTGCCGCGGCCGTCCCTAGGCCGGTCGTCTCCGCTCTTGGGGCAGGCGCTCCCCGGTACGCCTCCGCTCTTCCCTGGCAAACTGGTCCAGGCGCTTCGCCATCTCATCAAACCTTTTCCGAACGTTTCATAACCTAGAGGGGAGGCTAATGCCATGCCGCTCCGCTACCGGCGGAAACCGAGCCTCGGACGCAAACCCGGTGGATAGGCGGAGGTTGCGTCCTAGTGGTCCGTCGGTTTTGTAGTTGGGTGGGTGTTAATGTCTCGGTATGCCTGTTGTTGTTGCGCCCCCGTTGGAGATGTCGGTTGAGCAGCGTGCTGCGTTGGAGGTGATGGCGAGGTCAGAATCGTTGCCGTTTCGGCGGGTTCGCCAGGCGAGGGGGTTGTTGTTGGCGGCTGATGGGACACCGAACGAGGCGATAGCCCGCCGGGTGGGGGTGAAGGCTGACACTGTGCGGGCTTGGCGGAAGCGGTTTTCTGTGGAAGGGGTGAGGGTGATCCGTCCGGGTAGAGGCCGTCCCCCGGTGATCGGTGACGAGGTTGTGGAACAGATCGTTTCGGACACTTTGCATGCCCGTCCCCCGGACGGGTCGACACATTGGTCGGACCCGGACGATGGCGGCCCGGTATGGGGTGGGAAAGGGCACTGTGGCCCGTGTTTGGAAGGCTCGGGGTCTGAGACCGTGGCGAACCGAGACACTCAAGCTGTCCAACGATCCCCATTTTGAGGAGAAACTGGTTGATGTGGTGGGTTTGTACATGGACCCGCCCGAGCGGGCGGTGGTGTTGTGCGTGGACGAAAAGTCCCAGATCCAGGCCTTGGAACGCTCTCAACGTTCCCTGCCGTTGAAACCGGGACGGGCCGGGACCCTGACCCATGACTACAGACGGCATGGCACCACGACTCTGTTCGCGGCGTTGGACACCGCCACGGGGAGGATCATCGCAGATTGTCGGCCCCGACACCGTCACCAAGAGTTCCTGGCCTTTTTGAAACTGATCGAACGCCATGTTCCCCAAGATCTAGATGTGCATCTGGTGATCGACAACTACGCCGCTCACAAGCATGCCAATGTCACCCGCTGGTTGGAGCATCTCCACCGTCGGGAACGCTGGCATATCCACTACACGCCTACCTCGGCGTCGTGGCTGAACCTGGTCGAGCGATGGTTCAGGGAACTGACCCAAAAGCGGCTGCGTCGGGACAGTTTCCGTCAGCTCCACTGCTTGGTAACGCCACGGAGGAGCCGTGATAGCCTTCTTGACTCCTTGGTCGGTCAGCAACGAATGTCTCGGGCGGGATGGGTTAGCACGTTAGAATGCTGGACTGTGGAAAGGGAGCCCAGATTACCTGTGTCGAGCGGAACAAGCACGAACATCGCTGCTACGGAGATCGGACCCCGCGGTCTGCGGTACCGCTCATCCCGTCGCAGGAAGAGTGTGGGACAGATTGTGGGACAAACCTGGAAATTCGGCCATCTACCTGGTTAAATACGCGTACTCATAATCCGTTGGTTGCAGGTTCGAGTCCTGCCGGGCCCACATCGTTTCATCGCGGTTCATGAGGAGAGTCTCGACATTGCCTCGGCGCACGGGGTCCTGGGGTTTTGTTTGTCACTCGTCTGGGCCTTGGCACTTTTGCGGGGCGCACCAAGGAAACGAGGACGCGGCAATCGCGGTGTCCCTGACTCTCCTTGGCGTCCACGCATTGCGGTTTTCTTGTGTCCGGGCCAGCCGTCCGCTGATGTGTGCTGGCTCTCCTTGTTGTTCCCCTGTCGGCGGGCTGCGGGTGCTGCTCCTCGTCTGCCGCCGGGTGTCTAGCTTTCGTCCCGTTCCGCCTCTTCCCGCTCTCGGGGTTCAATGTCGTCTCGGATTCCTTCGCTGATGCGGTCCGGCTCCACCCTCAGCTCCTTGATGCGCTCGAGCGCGTCGACTCTCGGTATCGCCAACACGCCGTCCAGACCTTCACAGAGCCCGTCGAACCGCGGCCACTCCGCCGCCTCGAACCCCTCCGGCGCAAGCTCACCTCGCGACCTTACCCACGAGCACATGACGAAGACGCTCTCCTCCGAATCAAGCACCTCGTCGCAGTCGTCCAACTCCAGGCACTCCTGCAGGTCCCCCAGGAGTGCGTCAAAGCGCCGTGCGAGCTTTTCGGAGTCGACGATCCAGTCATCGACGTCGGGAAACAGACTACTGCAGCCGATCAGGACCAATGCTGCGAACGCCGTTCCCACGGCGAGCGGTATCCTCCAGATCGATCCTGGGCGTCCGCTCATCGTCACTCGCAGACGCCCACGGGTCGGACACCGAAGGCAGGGCATGCATCCCGCCCGCGGTCGGGGTCGGCGAACTGGCCGGAGATGGTCGTCACGTCACAACTCCTCCACCATAATTCTAGGCGGGGACACGAGTACAGACCATAAGCGCCCGCACGCCGCCTAACCCAGAACTCCTGTTTGTTCATGCGTATCGGCTATTCTCATTGCCCTCTATCGGTAGGGCCGGGCGTGCTGCTTGTGGCGGGGGCGTGGAAAGCGGCCGATCCGTTCCGAGCCATCAGCCTAAAACCAAACGACCCAGGGTGGGGATTTACGGTGATCGACTCTGAGGAAAACCAATGATCGCCATCATGCTACGCATTTTGCGGCATCACGCCTGTTGGTCGGCAATATGAGACGGTTTCACGCACCAAGGCTAAAACGAAACCCCAGCTAGCTTGGCATCCGCTTCCGGGTGTTGCTCCGGGATATGTGGAGCAAACCGGGCCTACAGATCGGGTACCACGGAATCACCCCGCGGCGATCTGGGGTCCGGGGCTTTTAGGCCCGCCGCCCTTTCCCATCTGAACACCCTAAAGCCTCGGAAGCCTTGGTTTCATGCTGCCGTGTACCAGCAACAAGGGTTATCCCCCTACAGGTCCAACTGTATGGAAGACCGGGAACCCTCGATGTCCCGCTGATGACCAACCGCGGCGAGCACTTTGTCTAAGACATCAGGCAGATTGTGTAAACCGAGGTCTTCTCTGCGCTTGCTCATGCAACGAGAACGTACTAGATCCCAGTTAACTCTATCCCATGTTGCGTCGGCCAGGGACAGCACCTCATCCCATGTGATCTGGGTACCGTCGGTCGCTTGTGTCAGCCGATCCACCATCAGGTCGTTAACTGAAACCACCCTGAGTCCGTACCCACCTACATCTATCTCTTCCGCGGTTTCCTCATCCCAAAGGGCAGTACCAGGTACCTCAACTAGGAAACCCTCGGTTTCTGACCAGTCGTACGCCCAGTGTCGCCCTTCCCGCACAAAGCCCGCGTCAGCGAGAGCCCGTTCATCGCGGGAGGTTATCGGCCCGACCATATCTATGTCTGTAGGGCGATGTTCCTTGGTGTGCACCACCTGAGCGGCTCCTCCGACGAGTACCAACCTGGACTCGACCAGTGCATCGAACGCGGCAGCGGTATATAGAACCCAATCAAAAGTACCTGGCCCGCCCGCCGCGCCTGATCCAGGAGTTCACCGGGGCTTAATGCCACAATACTGCTCTTCCAGCGTTGTGTCTATCCCCCGGGCGCGTTTCCAAGCCAACCTACCTTCAATGTCCCTGGTACCTCGTCCCAGCGCCAACAAACGCTGATAGCCTTGCTCAGCGCGGGCTCGGGCCTCCTCCATAGTGAGAATCCGTTCAGGCTGTCCAGGTGGCTGCCGAGGTCTCTCTCCTGTCACCATCATCTCATAAGATTCTAGCTTGGATAGACAAGAGGGAAATGGGGCATTAGCCCCGGTGAGTCGTTCTCAGCGCCTGTTTAAAGGATACTTCCCAGGCACCGACGCGTCGTTGAGCTTCCCGAGCATGACGTTGTGGTCGTATTCGAGTTTGGAAGCCCGAAGCGCAGCATGTCTTGCAAAAATGTGGAGCAACCCCCCTTTGAAATGTGGAACCTCTGCCGAACCCCCCGTTGCGTAGCAGGTCAGAGGTGGTCGCTAATACCCCACATAGTTTCTTGTGGTTTCGCTACGTTCCACTTATCACGTGATCGGGGAGGGGAGGCCAAGACCTGTGTGCCCGACGGTAATGTGCTGATTCATGAGTGAAACTTTGCAACGTATCCTCGGTCTGCGGGCCATCCGTCATTATCAGGACCGTCCCCTTGAGCAGGAAGACCTCGACCGGGTGCTTGAGGCCGCCCGGTGGACGGGCAGCGCTAAGAACCGCCAGAACTGGGCGGTGGTGGTCATCCGCGACCGGGATCAGATCGAGCGGCTGGCCGCCTGCGGCAACGGGACCAAGCCTCTCCGGGCGGCGCCGGTGACGCTGTCGCTCGTCCAGGGACCGGAGACCTACGAGTTGGACACGGGTCGCATGGCGCAGAACATCATGCTGGCGGCCGATGCTCTGGGTATGGCTACCTGCCCGATAACCCTGCACCGGGATGAGGACGCGGCTGGGGTCCTCGGGGTGCCGCCGGGGTGGCGCTGCCGCTACGCCATCGCGCTCGGTTACCCGGACCCGACCGCCCGCCCTGCCCGGTTCGGGGGCCGCAAACCCCTCGACGAGATCATCCACCGGGACTCCTTCGGCCAATGACGCCCACCGCTGTAACGCTGGCCGACGAGTACTGGCAGTTCCAGCTTGAACGCCGCCACTTCGCCAACCTCTCCCGCGGCGAGTTGAGCCGTCTGGAGCAGTGGGACGACCTCTCGGCCGAGGGATTGTCCGCCTCCAGGGAGGGTTTCCTCCGGTTCGCCCGCGATGCGGCGAACGTGACGGTCGGGGATGCATCCGACCGGATACTCGCAGAGACGGTCGCCGCAACGGCCTTCATGGATGCGGCGGTGCCGGTCTGGTGGCCGCAACTGCAGGCGCCCAGTTCCCAGAGCGGTCTGCTCCGGTCGCTGCTTCCGGCGCTCCACCTCCAGCCTCTCGTCACAGCCGACCACGGCCGCCGGTATCTGGACAAGCTGGGTCGTTTCCCAGAGATGATCGATCAGTTGGTGGACCGGCTCGAGGACGGCGCCGCCACCGGCATAGTGCCCCTCGCCCGCCATGTGCGCCAGACCATCGGGAAGTTCGACCAGGTCCTCGCCCAGCCGCCGGCAGACGACCCGATCGCCACACAGCCCGCTCCCGCCGAACTCGGCCCGGTCGAGGCCACCCGTTGGCGGGCCGCGCTGGTGGAGGCGATCGAGACCGGCGTGCGTCCCGGCCTGGTCCGCTTCCAAGAGGTACTGCGCGAGGCGACCTTCCCCGCCGGACGCCCCGACAACCAGGCGGGGCTCTGCCATCTCCCCGGCGGTGACGCGGTTTACGCCGACATGGTCCGGGGCCATACGACCCTGGACATGGAACCCGAGGCGATCCATGAGCTGGGCCTGGAGAGAGTCGGGTTGCTGGAGGACGAGTACCGGCGCATCGCCGGACCGCTGCTCGGCGCCAACGACGTCACCGACATGTACAGCCGCCTGCGCGACGATCCACAACTGCGA
This sequence comes from Acidimicrobiia bacterium, assembly GCA_965261135.1. Classification (GTDB taxonomy): domain Bacteria; phylum Actinomycetota; class Acidimicrobiia; order Spongiisociales; family ZC4RG35; genus Bin76. The sequence continues at coordinate 1,219,349 of OZ253443.1, read as the reverse complement.
TATACCCGCCCCGAGGATCTGGTGGCGGACGCGCTCAGGTGCCTCGACAAGGCCTCCGCAGCGATGGGCGAATGGTTCGACCCCACCCCCCGGGCGCCCTGTTTGGCCAACCCCATCGACTTGGGTTCCATGGCCTACTACTACCCGCCCAGCGCCGACGGTGTGCGACCGGGCCGTTTCTTCTTCAACACCTCCGATCCGACTGCCTGGAGCATGTTCCAGATTCCAGCCGTGGCCTACCACGAGGGCATCCCGGGCCACCACCTCCAGATGGCCCTGGCCATCGAGAACACCGACATCCACGACATCCACCGCAACACCTACCTGCCGGCCTTCGGCGAAGGATGGAGTCTGTACAGCGAGCGCCTCTCCGACGAAATGGGCCTGTACGAGGACGACTGGGAGCGGCTCGGGATGCTCACCGGCGACTCGCTGCGCGCCGGGCGGCTGGTCGTGGACACCGGCATCCACGCCCTGGGCTGGTCGCGGAGCAAGGCCATTGGGTTCCTGGTCGACCACTCGCCCATGTCCCTCCACGGAATCACCGAGGAGATCGACCGGTACATCGCCTCCCCCGGCCAAGCCCTCTCCTACATGCTCGGACGCCTCCAAATCGAGTCCCTTCGGGCCGAGGCCGAAGCCCGACTAGGCGCGGCCTTTGACATCAGGAGCTTCCACAGAACCGTCCTGGGCAACGGCGCCATCCCACTGAGCACCCTCCGTTCGATGGTCAGGGAGTGGTTGGACGCCAGCTGACACCACCCCTGTGTGGTTCGACCCGGTTTGGGGTTTTGTCATCAATGAGCAGTTACTGGAACCCAATAACCACTATCACTCCCCACAAACTTCCGATGAGCATATTCGGGACCCTGTCATTCGCCTTCGTGGCGCCGGGGAACCGACGGCAGCAGAAGCAGATCGTCAGGGGTCTGTAAACCGGGCTAGCTCCGCCCTAGCGCCTCAGGGTTGACGACGTTTTGGGGGTGTCCCTTCAAGAAAGCGATCACGTTGTCGACGGCGCCCTCGTTCAGCAGTTCCATCCCCTCCGGTGTCTGGTCGGCCATGTGAGGCGTCAGCACCACCTGCTCGCATGACAGGATAGGGTCGTCCGCGGGCAGCGGCTCGACGTCGTAGACGTCCAGGGCCGCTCCACCGAGATGGCCCGAGTGCAGGGCACGCACCAGTGCGTCCTTTTCGACAAGCGCCCCCCTGCCTCCGTTCACCAGAAGCGCCCCGGGCTTCATGAGCCCGATCTCGCGCTCACCTATCATCCCGCGAGTCTCGTCGGTCAGCGCAACGTTGAGACTCACCACGTCCGCGGTGGTTAGAAGCTCATCGAGTTCGACGTAGCGGACTCCCAGCCGCTGTGCCCGTTCGTCCGACGGGTGGAACGTCCACGCCACCACCTCCATCCCGAGCGCGTTGGCCAGTCTCGCCATCTCCGATCCTATGTTGCCGGTCCCGACGACGCCGAGGGTCTTGCCCTGCAGATAGACATTTTCCCTGCGCGTCCAACGGCCGGACTTCAGCTCAATCGTCTGGAACGCAGCCCGCTTCGCGACCGCGAACATCAGGCCGAAGATGTGCTCGGCGACCACCCCGGCAGTCCGCCCGGGCTGATTTGTAACGGCCACTCCCATCTCGGATGCCGCCGCCAGATCGATGCTGTCGGTCCCGATGGAGCAAACCGAGATGAGACGCAGCTTCGGCAGCGAACGCAGCACCTCCGCGCGCCAGGTGACCGCCCCGCGCGTGTTGATGATCACCTCCGCGTCCTTGGCCCGCTCTACCTTCTGTTCATCGGTGGGGCGGTCTGGGTATACGATCACCTCTCCGAACGGCTTCAGACGATCGAGGTGGGGGGAGCCCTGGATCTGTAGCGGCTCGTCGCCCGGGACCACTATGGCCAATCGTCCTTGCAAGCTCATTCCGTTCTCCGTCTGTGCCTTCTCGTACAAACGCCAGCCGACGGGTGTGGACGTGCGTTCTGTCTCCGAATAGGAATATGTTAACGAGCCGTTCCTTCGAAGGCCCGTAGACACGCCGGCCGATTCTGGTAGATCCCAATCTCGGTCCTTCTCGAATCCGATGCAGTTGTCGGGTCACCGACATAGAGCGCACCGAGGCGTTTTCCAACCGTGCAGTGGTCAAAGGACACCGCCTCGTAATCGTTGCCAGGGCGACATATTTCTGCGACATTTGGTCGTTACGGTGAGGGTTTCTGAAAAGGCTTCGCGAAAGGGTTGGATGATGATCTACAAGAGACTGATGACGAAGAAGTTCCTGGTTGGGTCGGTCCTGGGGGTAACACTCTCCGCGGTGATAATCAGTGGCTGTGCGGCCGACACCGGACTCGGTGACGGCCGGGATTCTGACCTCCCCACGGAGAGTAAGGGCGTCTTGGAGCGAGATGGTGGCGACTCTGAAGGAGAGCACAGCAGTGGAGGTGAAGGCAACGAATCCAGCGGAGAAGGTGGTGGAGGCAACAGTGAACACGGCTCTGGTGGTGATGGCAGTAGTACAGGTTCTGACGGCGGTGAAGAGGGCAGTGAAGCTGCCATGTCGAGCCCAATCACACCTCTCGGACAGTCGTGGAAGGGTGTTCTCGGTGGATTGGCTGTTTCTATGGAATACGATGCAGCAAGCCAGTCGGTCCACGGAACAGTACGAAACACACTCTCACAGGTACTTTGCTACGTGCAGGCCGAACCTCACTTGAAGTCAGGATCCAAAACAGTAGGAGAGCTTGGCCCCGAGAAGCTGGGACATCTGAACCCTGGGCAGGAAGTTACGTCAAGCCTGTCGGTCGCCAGTGAGCAGGAACTGGCAGGAGTGTTTTACGACGGATACGTCGTTCACATGGAGGTATTTGACTGCAGCGGGCCTGGCCCTGCGGTTCACAGGGGAGGAGAGGGTACCGAACGCGGGGGTGAACACGGCTCTGGTGGTGACGGCGACAATGAATCATCCGGAGATGGTGGTGAAGAAGGTAGCGGCGCCAGTCTCCTAGCCTTGGATGAGACCTTTGATGCAGTTCGCAGCGGCGCCCGACTGATCCTGACCTACGACGCTCCAAGCAACTCCTTCAAAGGCACTGTGGAGAACACGACCAGCGGCGTCCTGACCCGGGTCAGGATAGAAGTGCACCTTTCGAACGGAACGGAGCTCGGTCCGACAACTCCCACGGACATGGCTCCGGGGGAGGTGGTAGCGATCAACCTGCCTGCGACGTCGGCGTCGTTCACTGGATGGACAACACATGCCGAGGTTGGCGCCGGAGATGAGGAGAGCGAGTCGGGCGAGGAGCATGGGAGTGGTGGCGAGCGGGGAGACGGCAGCTAGAGCTCGGAGTCGACCTTGGGAAAAAGGCGAAACTTCATGCGAAGTAATCTGACCACAGGCCCATCCGGTGGATAGACGCGGTGTTCTCCATGAGGCATCGTTGGAGATGACCCCCTTAGAGGATTGGTGATGAGCGGCACAGTATTGATTATCGAAGACGATACGAGGATCGCGAACTGGCTCAAGGTGTATCTTGAGCGCGCCGGATTCTCGGCTGAGGTTGCTCATGATGGCGAATCCGGTCTGGCTTTAGCCCGTCATCTGATGCCAGACCTGATAATCCTCGATCTGATGCTTCCTCGTCTCGATGGGGTTGAGCTATGCAGAATCCTGCGCCGAACGTCAGACGTTCCAATAATTATGCTGACGGCCAGAGAAGCCCACGCCGAGCGAATCATTGGACTAGACAGCGGAGCTGACGATTACATCGTCAAGCCCTTCGATCCAGAGGAAGTCATTGCGCGCGCCGCCGCCGTGCTTCGTCGCGTCGAAGGCAGAGTTCAGCAGATTCTGACACGCGACAACATCACACTGGATGAAACCACGCGGAGTGTGACGGTCAATGACGAACCCGTGAAAATGACCGAGTCGCAAATCGCGCTGCTGTCAACCTTCATGCGCCATCCTAACCAGGTGCTCACCCGTGACCAGCTGATCTTGCTGACCTTCGACCACGAATTCTATGAGTTCGACCGCGCCGTCGACAGCCGGATAGCTCGCCTGCGAAAGAAGATCAGCCGAGATGGTAACCAGCCTATTCAGACCGTTTACGGCGTCGGTTACAAGTTCGTGGTGGAGAACATATAATGTCGCTCCGCTGGCGGATCATGGGATCACTCGTCTATGTCATCGTTCCCACCATCTTGATCAGCATTGGGGTGGGCTATTACGCGACGCAGTCCCGCCTGGGTATGTTCGTGGACGAGATAGGTGATGCTGAGGCGAGCCGGTTAGCCCAGAATCTGAGTCGGGAATACACCACTGCCGACGGCTGGGAAACCGTGGACAACCCGTTGTCTGAGGCCGGATACATCTACGATGCTGTTCTGCCAGGGAAGGGATCTGAAGAGAGTGAGGGAGAGTCCTTCGAGCTCTTCCACAAAGATCCGATACGAGTCGTCATCGCCGGCGTCGATGGACGTGTGGTGAAAGACAACCTGTCCGAGTTGTCACCTGGAGACACCCCACCGGCTGTGGACGGCCATCGCGAGACTGTGTTCGACCTGAATACGAACCAGCCCGTAGGCCACGTCTATGTGGACGTAAACCATCAGTTCCTATCGACCGAGTCCCATGGATTTCTTAACACGCTCCTGTATGTCACCGTCATTGGCGGAGTGTTGACAGGTGGCGCTGCCTTACTGCTGGCCGCCTGGTTATCTAGACGCGTCACAGCACCTGTGACGGCTTTGACGGAGGCAACCCAGGCTATTGCTCAAGGGGATACGACCCGGCTACCAGTCACATCCTCGGATGAGTTGGGACAGATGAGTGCGGCTTTCAACCAGATGACCTCGACCCTGCAAGCTCAGCGCGACCTCCGCACGCGCCTGATAAACGATGTCTCTCATGAGTTGAATACGCCACTGAGCGTCATACAGCTAGAAGCAAAAGGGCTACGCGATGGACTTCAGACGCCTGAGAGCGCGTCCGATAACATCATCAAGGAAGTAGATAGGCTACGCGGTCTCGTAGTCGATCTGAACTGGCTTGCGGAGACCGACTATGGTGAGTTGAGGCTCACGCTCGAACCGACGTCGATTCATGAGCTACTCACCGCAGAGGTAGTTCGCTGGCAGCCGCAATCCCAGACCCGACAGCTGAAACTGTCGCTGCAACTATCCGCTGACCTTCCGGACATGAACCTCGACCGGATGCGCATGAGCCAGGCATTGGGAAACGTCCTGAGCAACTCCATTCATTACACCGAGGCCAGCGGGAATATCGTGCTCAGGGCGAGGTTAGAAAGGGACGAGGCGTTGGCTATCTCAATCATCGATGACGGGATCGGTATCCACGCCGCAGACCTTCCCCACGTCTTCGACCGTTTCTACCGTGCTGACCGGTCTCGTAGTCGTGGGATGGGCGGTACCGGTCTCGGACTGGCGATCACCCAGGCCATAGTCGAAGCGCATGGGGGCACAATCGCCATAACGAGTGACGGGCTCGGACAGGGCGCCACCGTGACTATCCGCCTTCCCCTCAAGTAAGGAACATCCTCAGCCGCTAGGAACGACATCTCGTGACGGTATGGATCTGTAGGCCCAGGAGGCTGGGATGTCGGTGGACCTCAACTGCTGGGACAGTGCCTGATTAGAAGACAAATCCCTGCCAGGTCGCCTGCGATCGGGCGCCGCCCCACGTTCGTCGGCCGGCCGATCCTTTTGATCTGGTCAGGTTGGCCAACCTGCGTCCTGATGAGGTGTGGGCACTTGTCCAAAACGAGACACTGGGTCTCCCAAGCTCGGGCGGCCGCAGTCCCGAATTCCACGTCTTGTGAAGGCTCCCGAAAAGGCGGAGTCTTACCGCTCGGAAACGTGGTCGACTCAACCCCCCACGAGATATCGACAAATTAGATGATTAGAAAAATTATTAGCCCTCCTCTCCAAGTAGCCCGGGAGTCAAGAGTTACGCTATTTCTATGAACCTACGGAAAGGGCGATAATGAACCTGCTCAAGAAGAGAGGGACCTTTAACATCGCTTTGCTTTTAGCGTTGTCGCTGATCGTGGCCGCCTGCGGAGGCGATGACGACACCACTACCACCACTGCGGCGGCTCAGGAAACTGCCACCACAGCCGCAGCCACCACAACGACCGCGGCGCCCGTCGAAGAGGAGCCCACGCCGGAAACGACGTCGGCGCCGGACGACACCATGGCCGAAGAAGAGGATGCGGCGGGTCCCAAGTATGGGGGCGACTTGGTATTCGCCCGCAATAGGGACAACACCACCCTCGATCCCGGGGCCGCGGTGGAAACCGACACCATCTATGTCCTCGATCACATTTTCGAGACACTGTTTGCCACCAGCGCCGATGGCGCCAGCGTGGAGCCTTGGCTAGCCAGTGGCTACGAAATCTCCGACGACGGTAAGACGTGGACCATTACCTTGCGGGAAGGGGTCGAGTTTTCCAACGGCCAGCCGATGACGTCGGCCGATGTGAAATTCTCGGTACAGCGCGCCATTGACGAGGCAGCGTTCGGCTTCTTGCTCTCTGCCATAGAGTCGATCGAGACTCCCGACGACAGCACGGTCATCTTCACCACGAGCTTCCCATGGGCGCCGTTCCTCGCCGATCTTTCGGTGTGGGCGGCCGGCATCATGCCCGCCGACTTCGGAGGCATGAGCGCCGAAGAGTTCTTCGAGAACCCGATTGGCACCGGTCCTTTCATCTTCGATGAATGGGCCCCGGGCGAGTACATCCGCTTGGTGAAGAACCCGAACTACTGGCAGGAAGGAAAGCCCTACCTGGACAGCGTCACCTGGACCCAGGTGCCGGACGACAACACCCGCATCCTCCAGTTGGAGGGCGGCCAGGCGCATATTGCTCAGGGGGTTCCACTCAACCTGTTGGACTCGCTGGACGAAAAGGACGGGATAACCGCATCCACCTTCCCGGCGACCACCGTTTACTGGGTCAGCTTCAACACGACCATCGCACCTTTCGATGACGTACATGTCAGGCGGGCAATCGCCCACGCCATCGACCAGGAGGCAATAGCCAACGCCGCCCTGTACGGTCACGGTGGCCCGGCATGCTCGGTCATCTCCCCGGCCGTGCCCTATCACGATCCCAACACACCCTGCCTGCAGACCGACATGGAGGCGGCGAGAGCCGAACTGGCGCAGTCGAGTGTGCCGGATGGCTTCACCGCCGAATACCTGGTGGCAGATCAATCGCCGAACCTGCCCATAGTGGAGATCATCCAGGGGCAGCTGGCGCCGCTGGGTATCGACATAGTCATTCGGCCCATCGATCCGGGACAGCTCTACTCCACCGTGTCTTCGTTCGATTACGACATAGCATTCACCGGTTGGACGATGGACATTCCCGATCCGGACCAGAAGATCTCCTTCATGTTCGATCCGGAACAGGGAGGCGGCGACTCCTACAGCACCGGTTACACGAACCAGGAGATGATCGATCTGGTGAGAGCCGGCCAGCAGACGTTTGCTGACGACGCCCGAGCCCAGATCTACGCCGACATCCAGGCGCTCAACGCCCAAGAGGCGCCGTTCATCCCCCTGGTGGTGTTGGATGCGCCGTTCGCTTGGCGTGACGAAGTCATTGACCTGTTTGTGAACCCGGTAGGAAAGAGGCACCTGGAGAACGTTTGGCTCGACCAGTAACGCCAGTGGTGTAGCAGGCGGCGTGGAAGATGGCCCTGCGGTACTTCCTCCGCCGCCTGCTCAGAATGATCCCGGTGATCGTGGGAATGACGGTCATCGTCTTCTTCATGATCCATCTGGTGCCCGGGGATCCGGCCCGAACCCTGCTCGGACCCCGGGCGCCGGCCGAGGTGATCGAGGCGTTCAACCAGCGGTGGGGCTTCGACCGTCCCCTCCATGAACAGTTCCTCTCCTTCCTGGGAGGCCTTCTGCAAGGAGATCTGGGAACCTCTCTCAGCTATAACGTTCCGACCACCGAACTGGTGTCGGGCCGCTTTACCCCCACCCTGTTACTTCTGGCCATCGGTGGGCTGTTCGCCATAGTGATCTCCCTTCCGCTGGCCGTAATGGCGGCTCTCAGGGAGGAGCGAACGACGGATCACGTCGTGCGGATCATCCCGATGGTCGGTCTTGGGCTGCCGGCCTTCTGGGTGGGTATTCTCCTTCTGGCCTTTGTCGCTCTGCGGATCGATTGGCTTCCCGTGGGTGGATACGGCACAACGTGGCCGGACCGCCTCATCGCCATGATCCTGCCTGGATTGACCGTGGCAATCGGCATCGCGCCGTTCACCATCCGAAGCCTCCGTTCGTCGCTGATCGAGGTCATGGAAGCCGACTACATAGCGACGGCGCGCGCCAAGGGTCTGGGCGGCGGTCGGGTCCTTTTGGCCCATGGGCTGCGTAATGCGGTGATTCCCACCGCCACCGTGCTGGCTGTCAACCTCGGCTGGCTGGTCGGCAACACCCTGATAGTGGAGAAGGTGTTCGCCATTCCCGGCCTCGGCGCCTTGATGATCGACGCCGTCCTCGAACGTGACTTCGCTGTCGTCCAAGGGCTGGCGCTCATATTCGGGCTGCTGGTGGTGCTGGTGAACTTGTTGGCCGATGTGTTCCGGGCGTCGCTCGACCCCAGGGTCCAGCTGTCATGACCGCCCCATCCCGATCCAAGATTCCCAAATCGGCGAACCGGGGGCGCCGTTCGCGTTCTCTCATCATCGGGACCACTCTCCTGGGCGTGATGGTGGCTGCCGCCGTCCTGGCGCCCTGGCTGACTCCCTATGATCCCATCGCGCTGGATCTGGATTCGACTCTTCTTCCTCCTTCGCTCGATCATCTGCTGGGCACCGATCACCTGGGCAGGGATGTGTGGACACGTCTTTTGTACGCGGCGCGAATCGATCTGCTGATCGGTGTCGGAGCGGTGATAACCCCCTTCGTGACGGGGACGCTGCTGGGAGCGGTGGCCGGTTACTACGGCGGGAAGGTCGATCTGGCGGTCTCCTCCGCCACCGATATGCTGATGGCTTTCCCCTATTACGTGCTGATCATCGCCCTGGTGTTCTCGCTGGGACCCGGCGTCCCGTCCATCTTCATCGCCATGGCGGTAGTGGCGTGGGTTTCTTATGCGCGCATCGTACGGGGGGAGGTGCTCTCGGCCCGCGGTCAGGAATACGTCCTGGCGGCCAAGACTCTCGGATACAGGGATCTGCGCATCATTGTCCGCCATATCCTCCCCAACGTGATCACCCAGCCGGTGACCTATGCCATGTCGGATATCGTGGTGATCATCGTGGGTGTCGTCACCCTCAGTTACCTGGGCCTCGGCGTTCCCCCGCCCACCCCCGACTGGGGATCGATGATCGCATCGGGACAAATTTTTCTCACCACCCATTGGCAGTTGTCGACCATCCCCGGCATCGCGGTGGTATTCGTCGGACTGGCCTTCTCGCTGATCGGTGACGGACTGACTCACAGGCTGCGTCCCGAGTGACAGATCCGGTTCTCGAGGTGCGCGATCTGCAGGTGCGGCTCTCGTCGCCGCGCGGCGTAGTGCACGCCGTCCGGGGTGTGTCTTTTGGCGTCGAAGCCGGACACACCCACGGCATCGTCGGTGAATCGGGCAGCGGAAAAACCACTCTGCTGCGCGCCATATTGGGGCTGTTGCCCGCCAATGCCGCGCCCAGTGGAACGATCACCGTCTCCGGCCGGCGCATCCCGCTGGTGGGTGGCCGCACCAAGGCGGTCGACGGGGTCAGCATCGTTTTCCAAGAGCCGATGACGGCCCTCAACCCGGTGGTTCGGGTGGGTTTCCAAATCGCCGAAGCTCCCCGTTTCAAGCTGGGCCTGGGACGCAGAGGCGCCCGGGAACGGGCCCTGGAGCTCATGCGCCAGGTCGGGATCCCCGATCCGGCGCGTCGCTTCGACGCCTATCCCCACGAGCTGTCGGGGGGCCTGCGCCAGCGGGTTCTGATCGCGGTTGCGCTTTCGGCAAAGCCCAAGATCATTCTTTGCGATGAGCCCACCACCGCCCTGGATGTGACCGTCCAGGACCAGATCCTGAAGCTCTTCAGGCGAATCTCCGAAGAGACGGGGGTGGCGATTGTCTATGTAACGCACGACTTGGCGGTGGTGGCCCAGACCTGTCGAACGGTCTCGGTGATGTATGCCGGGCAATTCCTTGAGTCCGGAACCATCGATGGCGTATTCGGAGAGCCGCGTCATCCATACACCCTTGGTCTGCTCGGCGCGGTTCCCGATGTCAGCCGCGGCCGGACGCCACTGGTGGCCATACCGGGATCGCCGCCCGATCTGGTGAGCCCCGGCGAGGGTTGTCCCTTCCGACCGCGATGCTCCTATGCCCAACCCGAGTGCGCCGACGGGCTGTTTCCCCTACAACGCCTGCACCGCCAACACTCGACGGCCTGTATTCGTCATGATGCGCTGTCCACTTCCGCTCCCATCCCCGAATCGGAAGCATCGTGACCGTGGAGCCGATACTACAAGCGCGTGGCCTGGCCAAGACGTTTTCTTCGAGACGCTCTCTGGGGGACGTCATTTTCCGCAGGCGGGTGGAGGAGTTGAGGGCTTTGGAGGGCGTCAGTTTCCAAGTCGCTCCAGGGGAGAGTCTGGGCATTGTGGGTGAATCGGGATGCGGCAAATCCACGCTGGCCCGCTGCCTGGTCGGACTGTATGCGCCGACGTCCGGAAAGACGATCTACCAGGGACGAGAACTCGAGGCGAAACGGGCGCTGGTCGACCGCAGGAGGATACAGATCGTATTCCAGGATCCCTACTCCTCGCTCAACGCCCGGATGACAGTCGGACAAGCCCTCCGGGAAGTGCTCCGAGTACACAGAGTGGTGTCATCGGGCCAGGTGGCCACCCGGGCGGTGGAGTTGCTTGCATTGGTGGGCCTGGAAACCGACATCGCCAACGTCTACCCCCGCCAGCTCTCGGGAGGTCAACGACAGCGAGTGAGCATCGCCCGCGCCCTGGCGGTGGAGCCCGAGGTGTTGATTGCCGACGAGCCGGTTTCGGCGCTGGACGTCTCGATCCAAGCCACCGTCCTCAACCTTTTGGCCTCGCTGCGGGAACGCCTTGGCCTGACGTTGATCCTCATCGCTCACGACCTGAGCGTCGTGCGGTACTTGTGTGACCGAGTGGCGGTCATTTACATGGGCCGGATCGTGGAGATCGCGCCCACCGAGGACCTCTTTGAAAACCCGCGACACCCCTACACCCAGGCGCTGTTGGCAGCCGCACCCAGCCTGGATAAAAGAAGTCAGGACGATGCCCGAGCGATTGGGGGTGATCCTCCCAGTCCCTTTGACCTCCCGGAAGGGTGCCGGTTCCACCCCCGGTGCCCCCAGGCCACCGATCACTGCGTCACGGTCCATCCACCACTCGAGAACGGACCGCCCGGCCCCCTTCATAAGGCCGCCTGCCACTACGCATGGGAGGCGCAGCCGACCCACCACACCCCGTTGTCCCGAAGAGAGGAGAACCTTCGATGAGCGAGAAGCTATTGCAAGCAAAACAGGTCCTGACCGGAGGGGACGAGCCCCCCATTCTGAACGGCGGTATTCGAATCCGTGGATCGCGGATTGTGGCCGTCGGGCCGGCGGATGACATCCGGGAGTCCGAAGACGAGGTATTCGATTTTGGTGAGGCCACTCTTTTACCGGGGCTCATCGATTGCCATGAGCACCTCTCCGGGCATGATCGCTACGCGATCGGCGATCCGAGCGTGGTGGAGCCGGCCATGATGTACGCCCTGGTCGGCGCCTACCACGCCAGACGGCTGGTAAGGATCGGTGTCACCACCGCCCGGATCCCCGGAGCCCCGGGCCACATCGACTTGATGATCCGCCGAGCCATCGGTGAGGGTTACCTTCTCGGCCCGAAGCTGGTATGTGCGGGGGAACTCGTCGTCATGACCGGCGGACACGGCTCCATGTGGGGAGCGGAGGTGGACGGTCCATGGGAAGCCCGCAAAGCCGCCCGGGCCCAGCTCAAGGCCGGAGCTGATTTCGTTAAGATTGTCGCCTCGGGGGGAGTGGGCATCACCCGTGTCGGGGAACGTCCCTCACAGCCGGAGCTATCGGTCGTGGAGATGGCGGCGGCCGTGGAGGCAGTGCATTCGGCCGACCGCCGGATCACCGCCCACGCCGACGGCGTTCCCGGAATCTCCAACGCCTTGGAGGCCGGAGTCGATTGCATCGAGCACGGCATCTATCTGAACGCCGATCACGCCAAGTTCATGGCGGATCACGGCGTGGCAATGGTGCCCACCCTCTCCACCATGCAGGGCATCTATCACCATGGATTGGAGTACGGGATGCCCGAGATCTGGATCCCCATTTCAGAATCGATCCTCGAACCTCACCTCGATTCCTTCCGGCATGCCCTCGACGCCGGGGTTCACTTCGCCACCGGCACCGATGGATTTGGCGACATAGTGGATGAGATGATTCTGTTCACCACCTTCGGGCTGAGTAACTATCGGGCCCTTCAGTCCGCCACCCGAGACGCGGCCCTGGTCATCTCTCCACATCCCGACTTCGGGGTTCTTCAGGCAGGCATGGCCGCCGACGTCATAGCGGTGGACGGTGATCCGATGGATGATCTGAATGCTTTGCGGTCGGTCCAATTCGTGATGGTCGACGGAAAGGTGTTGGTCTCCGAAGGCTCGGTAAGAGAGGAGTAGACCATGGATGTCGGGTTTCCCGAGTTGTTTCGAGCCGCCATGGAGTCGGTGCGGCGTTGTCAGGTCCGAGCGGATGAGCGGGTAGTCGTCTACACCGATTCGGAAAAGAACCCGGCGGTGGTCGAGGCATGGTATACGGCCGCCCTGGCCACCGGCGCTGACGTGACCTTGATCCGGGCCACCGCCCGTTTTCCGGAGACCGATCCCCCCGAGGTTGCGCTGGAGGCCATGAGATCGGCCGATATGGTGTTTGATCTCGCCTCAAACACGTGGCTCTACGCGCCTGGCCTGCCTCCGATCCTGGAAGCGGGTACCAGGATCCTGCAAGTCCTGGTACCCGAGCGTTCGATCATCGACCGGCCTCCCACCGACGACATCCTGTGGAGAGCGGATATCTCAGAACAGCTGACTGCCGGCGGACAGGAGATTCACATCACCAGCTCCCTGGGGACCGACCTGCGGGGGAGACGGGGTGACCGCCAATGGCATGCCCAGCGGGGCTACGTTTGGGAGTCAGGCCAGTGGGACAGCTACGGAGTTTGCATGATCAACTGCGCCCCCGTCGAGGAGACCGTAGAAGGAGTGGTCTACTTCAATGGCCCGATGATCTTGTTTCCCCAATACTGCTACACGACCAAAACCCCGATCCGTATCGAGGTGGAGGTGGGACGGATCGTCCACATTGACGCCGACCACGAGGAGGCGCGGGTTTTTGACCGCTGGATCCGCCAATTCGATGATCCCAACCTGTATCTGGTGGCCCATCTCGGCTTTGGCTTCGACCCAAGAGCTGATCTGGAGTCGTTCGACCTCGCCGCTTGGGAAAGTTATTACGGGGGCGTGCTGGTGGCGTTCGGGGCAAACGCGGCCCCTCAGCTCGGGGGAAGCCACCACGCCAAAGGGCACATGGACGGCATACTTCTCGAGGCCAACTTGACCTTGGACGGCGTCCCGATCATCCAAAACGGCGAGTTCGTTGAGTCAACGGGCCTACGTTCATCCGGTTGAGAGAATGCGGGGGGTCCGGATTCAGCGCCGCCAATGCCGCACCGGTGTGACTCCCTTAACGTTACGTCATGTGCATGTGGAAGTGTGGACCACCCGGGTGTCTCCACCCTCTATTCAGGCTTGTTGACTAAGTCCGTGGCGGCGTTGTCGAAGTGCTCGAACATGACAACCCGGATCTCATCGGGCAGCGGACGGCCGGTTCCATCGCCCAGCCTGGCTACCTCGAGCGAGGCTGTCATGTGTGCCATCCACGCCTCGCGCTCGGGCCATCCGATAGTGAAAGGCATGTGGCGCATCCGCAGGCGTGGGTGGCCACGCAACTCGCTGTAAAGCGGGGGGCCGCCCCAATACTGCGCCAAGAAGCCAGCCAGTCGCGCCTTGGAGTGCCGCAAGTCCTTCGGGTACATGGGCCGCAGCAGTGGGTCGCCCTCCACGGCGTCATAGAAACGGTTGACAAGGTCATCGAAAAAGGGTTGGCCGCCGACTGCCTCGTAAACAGTAGGAGGCGCTTTCACAGCCTCTTGCAACGACCCGCGCAGGGTCACACTCGTCGGGTGACCCTCATTGCCATTCGTGCTGTCAGATTCGCTCACGACCCCGAGCCTATAGGCCGTCGCTGGAGTAATGGTGACAGCCAGATCGACATCCACGAGGACGCGCTGTCGGTGGGGGAGCCGGCGTACATCGTGGATGACCTCTGGCGACGGGGGGGGTTTCTATCTTTTTGTCAAATCGGTTTGCCGGGTGTTGGGGTGTTGGGGGTTGTATGGGGTTTGGGTTTTGAGCATGGCGAGGATTAGGTCGCAGCGGCGGCGGGCGACGCATATGACGGCGGCGTTGTGGTGTTTGCCTTCGGTTCGTTTGCGTTGGTAGTAGGTTTTGGCGGTGGGGTCGTGTTGGCTGGCGACGAACGCGGCGATGAACATGGCGTTTTTGAGGCGGTGGTTGCCTCCGCGGTGTTGGGAGACGCGGTTGATGCTTTTGCCGGATCTTCGGTTGACGGGAGCGAGTCCGGCGTAGGCGGCGAGGCGTGCTCCGTTTAGGAAGCGGTGGGGGTCGCCGATTTCGGCGAGGGTTCTTGCGCCGGTTCGGGGTCCGAACCCGCATAGGGTGTTCAGAATTTGGCCTAGGGGATGTTGCAGGTATACGTGTTCGATTGTGGTTGCCAGTTCGCGGCGTTGGGATTGGATTTGTTCCAGGTCGTCGAGCAGGTCGGTGATGACTTGTCCCCAGGCGGTTTCGGCGGGTAGGGTCACGGTTTGGGTGTTGACTGCTGTGAGTATTTGGGTGGTGAGTTTGGTGGCCAGTCGTGGGGAGCGTTTGTTGATGGCGTTACAGATTTTGGTCTGTCCGGCGGTTTTTAGCGCGGTGGGTGTGGGCCATTTGGTTAGGGCGTCTCGTATGCCGGGTTGGGTGAGTCGGTGGCCGATTGTTCGTTCCAGGGCAGGTGAGATGGCTAATAGGGCATCTCGGCAACGGTTTATGGCCCGGTTGGCGTCTCCGGCTAGGTCTGCGTCTCGACCGTTTAATACCCGCAGGCGGAGCAGTAGTTCGTCGTTTGCTTCTATCCAGGTGAGACGGTCCGGATTGCGGCGGGCGTAGTCGGCCAGTACCCACGCGTCGCGGGGGTCGGTTTTGGCGGCGCCGGCGTACAAGTCGGCAGCGCGGCGCATCACCAAACCACTGACATACGCCACCGGAACTCTCTGCTGGGCCATAACCCCCAACAACAGCTGGGCACCTGATGAGGTCATGTCCACTACTATCGCCACCCGACCATGAGCGGATGCCTTGTTGAGCATCGCCTCGATAGCGGCCTGGTCGTTTTGGACCGGCCGGGAGAACAGTTCCACACCTTGGGTGGTGATCGCCTGGGCGTAATGCTCTTCCTTGGCCATATCCACCCCAACAAACACCTCGATCTCAGATTTGCTCATTCGGGAAACCGCCTTTCGGTAGACTCAAACCATCAAAATCGCCCCACAGGCGCGGTTGCCGTCAACCACCTTACGAACCAGCCATCAAACCGTGTACGTGTTTCTATTAGAGGTCAACAGCGCCCTGACACGGCGGGTGGCAACACCCCCCAGGCCATCTAGGTGACAGGGGGAAAAAGCCCTACCCGCCGTGGCGGGCGATCAGCCCCAAGCATCACACAAAGGGCCTACCAAACAAGGTAAGGGGGACGGCGGCCGCGGCCGCGAAGCTGGTGGAGTTGTCGGGGGGAGTGGTCGTCGGGCTTGGGTTCGTGATCGAATTGGAGGAACTGGCCGGGCGGGGGAAACTCGACGGCTACGACGCCATCGTTTGCGCAATGTAGCGTTAGCACATATTTCACTACCGTCAAACAAACCCTTTCCCAATAGCTAGGAGGAGGTCATAATGTCTCAACAACCAAACGAAGGGGAGAGATCCTCGCCGGTCGAGTCGAGAACTCCGGCCGATCAGTTCTTCATAAATGCCGGCCTTGGTTCGAATCGTTGGTGGCAATGGGTTCTGGGCTTTATCGCCATCGTTCTGGCTTGGATCGGTATAGGGAGTGTTGTTCTGCCCCTCGTTGGATGTGCCTTCCTGCAAGAAACCAACGTCTTCGGGCTCTCGTGTTCCGACGGCGCAATCACGGGCGAGCATTCATTGGTAGCACGAATTGTTGTGGGAGGCTCAGGGTTCCTGATCGGGCTACTAGGCCTTTGGGCGGTAGTAAGGCTGATTCATAAGAAGCCGCTGGCACGGGTAGTCACTGGGAGATCTTCGTTCAAATACCACCGATGCCTGTACGGGATGTTGGTGGCGCTGGCCGTTTCCCTCTTGATCTTCCTGACCAATCGATTCATTCTTGGGTTGGAGATGACCTTTCAGGAACCGGGCTGGGAATATGTGCTTTTCCTGCTGTTTGCGATTGTCTTCGTTCCCATTCAGAGTGGCTTTGAAGAAGTCTTATTCCGAGGGTACATACTGCAAGGCACGATGTTGCTCTTCAGGAACAAGTTCGTGCTCGCCATCCTGTCGGGAGTCCTTTTCGTGCTGCCGCATCTCACCAATCCGGAGGCGTCGTCGGACATTGTTCCTTATGTTGTCGGGCTGATGGCAAACGGAACCTTCTTTGCCACAGTGACATTGCTCGATGGTGGACTCGAACTGGCGGTGGGATACCACGCCATGAACAATCTCTTCCTGGGCCTGGTAGCGAACTCGGAAGGATCGGTGATGGAGACTCCCTCACTGTTTCTGATCCACCGAGATGGATATCCATTGTTCCCCAATGTCTTCATCGACATCCTCGGTCTTGTACTGGCAGTAGCGATCCTCAACCGCAAATACAAATGGTTCGAGCGTTCCAGGCAGTCACTAGCCGGTTGAAGGTTCGAAGAGTTTGGCATCCACAACTCGGAGAATCATTGGATTGTGTTCGTTTTGTGGACGAGGTTGCCGAAAACCGGCCGGGCACCCGAATACGGATAGGCTGTGGTCCCGAAGGACCCTCTCTTGACCGACCAATCGGGTCTGATTTGACAGCAACCCTCGGCGGTTCTGGTCTGCCGGGCTAGTTGGCCCGCGCTCTCTGCCGGACCTCGCTGAGCGTGGTGTGGGGGAGGATTGCCTCGGGGTCGACCCGCAGGTCCAGCACGGCGGGCACGCCGGCGGCGAGCGCCTGCTCGAATGCCGCGGGGAAGTCTTCGGTGCGTTCGACCGTAGCGCCGAAGCCGCCGAACGCCCGGGCGTAGGCGGCGAAGTCTGGGTTGACGAGGTCCGTGCCGCTCGGCCTATCCGGGTAGGTGCGTTCCTGGTGCATCCTGATGGTTGCCAGCATGCCGTTGTTGATCACCACGACGATGATCGGAGCGTCGTACTGCATCGCCGTGGCCAATTCTTGGCCTGTCATCAGGAAGTCCCCGTCCCCGGAGAATGCCACCACCGGGACATCGGGGCGGTGGAGCTTGGCGGCCACCGCGGCCGGCACCGCGTAGCCCATCGAGCCGCTCTGGGGTCCCAACTGGGTCCCGTACTGCGTGAACCGGTAGTAGCGCTGGGGCCACAGGGAGTAGTTGCCGGCGCCGTTGGTGAGGATCGACTCCGGAGGCAGGCGACCGTCCAGGTACGTCATCACCTTCCCGAAGTCCACCGGGCCGGGCGCCGACGGTGGCGCCAGTGTCGCTTCGTAGTCGGCACGGGCTCCTGCCGTCCAGTCCTGCCATCGCCGCGAGTCGACGGGTTCGGTTGATGAGAGAGCAGATACGGTCTCGGGGGCGCCCGCGTGGATGCCGAGAGTGGGCTGGTAGACCCGGCCCAACTCGTCTCTATCAACATGGATATGAACAAGCGTCTGGCGGGGTTTTGGCGGTTCAAGCAGCGTGTAACCGCGGGTGGCGGTGTCGCCCAGGCGCGTTCCGATGGCCACGATCAGGTCGGCCTCGATGATACGGGCGGCCAGACTCGTGGCGACGCCCACGCCGGCGTGACCCACATAGCACGGCGACCGGTTGTCGAGGTAGTCCTGGCGTCTGAAGGACACCGCCACCGGTAGATTGCTCCGCTCGGCCCAAGAGGTCAGCGCTCGTCCGGTGTCGGCGTCCCAGGTTCCGCCGCCGACGATCACCAGCGGCCGGCTGCACCCGGCCAGCAGGGAGCGCAACTGCGCGAGATCCTGAGGGCTCGGCGCCGGCCGTAGGGGAGGGGGCGCCAAGGGAGCATCTGGCACGGACACCATTGCTGCCAGCACGTCCTCCGGCAGCGACACGACCACGGGGCCGGCACGTCCCCCGCGGGCCACGCGGGCGGCTTCGGACACAACTTCACTCAGGCTCTCGGGTCGATCCACTTCCACCGCCCATTTCACCATCGGGGCGAAGAAAGCCTCCATGTCCACCTCCTGAAAGGCGCCCCAGCCCCGGTGCGCGGTCGGGACCTGACCCACAAACAGCAGCAGGGGAGTGCTGCTCTCGGCAGCGTTATGCACGCCTACCGATGCGTGCGTCGCTCCCGGGCCCCGGGTCACGAAAGCCACACCAAGGCCGCCGGACAGGCGGGCCTGCGTCTCTGCCATGATCGCCGCTCCCGATTCGTGGCGACAAGCTACGGTGCGAACGGCCGGGTCGTCATACAGGGCATCCAGCACGGCCAGAAAACTCTCTCCAGCCACTGTGAAAACAACGTCCACACCGTGCCGCCGGAGTTGATCGACCAGCACCCGCCCGCCGTGGCGCACTCTCGGATCCGAACTCATCAGGCCAACGGCTCCTCCAGGAACACCCTCGCCTGCCGGCGGATGGGCCGGTCGGCGTGGACCCGATCGGTGTAGGGGATTCTTCGCCTGCCGACCCACTCGGCGGGTAGCAGCATTACTCGCACGAAGGCCGACTCCTTCGTCACCGACGACTAGCGATTGACTCGGGTGCGGGCTACAAAGGCTTGCAGTTGGTCGACGGTTGGCTCCAGCACGCTCAGTTCGGGGGACTCTGTTCCGGGCAGGTCGGGATCCTTGATCCCTGTCGAGGTGCTGATGGCAACTGTCAAGCCCGAGGCGCTGGCCGCAATGTCGCGCGCTGCTGCAATAGCCACGGCAGACGAGATCTCCACGTACAAGCCGTTCTCGCGTCCGACTCGTTCCCTTTCGGCTATATACCTGTCCTGATCGATCGCCGCCGCGTGCCCGCCGGAGATACGCAGAGCATTGAGGCCTTGGAAGTATGCATAGGTGTTCCCGATGGACCAGGCCGGAGATTCATGCCGTACTACCTGGGTTCGTTCCTGAGAGTTCGGATCCGGATCGGAAAGGGCTGTGGTAAAGGCTGCGCCGGTGCTGGCTTCCGCGGCCACCAGAGCCGGCATCTTGTCAATAAGACCGGCTGCGTGCAACTCTTGGAAGCCGCGCCCGATTCCGGACAGGACGTCACCCTTAGAAGTGGGGACGACAACGGTTGCGAGTTCGTCGCCGTGGTCGCGGGCGAGCTCGTAGGCGATGCTCTTGAAACCCTCGTTCCCGTAAGGGTTGCCGCCCACTCGATCGTCGGTGAATGCGGCGGGATACCAGCCGAGTTCTGTGACAGCCGCTTTTAGCATACGGTTTCGTTCGGAGGTGGATCGGTAGCCGATGAACGTGGCGCCGACACCGGCAAGCAGTTTTTCCATAACGGGGGGGATGCCAACGGTGGTCAGCACGACGCACTCCAGCCCCGCCCGGGCCGAGTAGGCAGCGGCCGCCGCTCCGGCATTTCCACTCGAAGCCACCACCACGGTGGTGGCGCCGAGTTCCCGCGCCTTGGTCAGCGCGGCACTCATCCCACGGTCTTTGTGAGACCAGGTCGGGTTTGCGGCTTCGTTCTTGATCGCCAACGGGCCAGAACCTCGGTCCGTGTGGAGTGAAACACTGGGCGTATTCCCCTCTCCGAGCGTCACCGGCTCCACGTGGGAGGCAATCGGGAGGGTGTCCCGCCACCCATAGAGGCCTCCCCGGAAGTTGGCGAGGTCGTATCCGGCGAGGTCCGCCGGGGGAGGCGCCAGATTGACGAAGACTCCTTCTTCAGCGCAGACCGAACAGCCCTCGTAGCCGGAGCCCGGCCCACCACATCTCGGGCAATGCAGCGTCATGCCGGGTTCTCTGAAACGAACTCGATAGGGTGCCAGCAGGCATACATGTGTTCCGTCCCTTCAAGTAGAGGTACCGTCGTTAGACACTTGGAGTCGTCACAGCGCTCACACCGCGGATGGAATGAGCACCCCGCCGGACGGTTTGACGGTTGGGGCGGCTCGCCCTTGAGGGTGGTGCGGGTTCGTTTCTTGGTCTGGTCGACCGATGGGATGGCCGAGATCAGGGCCTTGGTGTAGGGGTGGCGAGGCCGGCCGAAGACATCGGCCACCGCGCCCTGCTCAACGATACGACCCAGGTACATCACGGCAATCTCGTCACACACCCGCTCCAGAACCGAAAGGTCATGTGAAACTAGAACGACGGCCACCCCTCGGTCTCGGGCGGCCTTACGTATCAAGGACAGGATCTCCCCGCGGGTGGATACATCCAACATCGAGACCGGCTCGTCAGCGATGATCACATTCGGGTCCAGCACCAGGGCCCTGGCAATCGCCACCCGTTGTCGCTCACCTCCCGACATTTGACTCGGCATCCGGTAGCTGAAGGTATCCGGGTCGAGTTCGGCATCTGCCAGCGCGGCTCGAACCCGACGCTCCACCTCCCGTTTGTCTTTGACTCCCTGTGACCGCAGAGGCTCCGCGACACTGTCGAAAACGGTAAACCGCGGGTTCAGGGAGTCGTATGGATCCTGGAAGATCAGTTGCACGGCCGACCGAACCAACCGCCACTCTGTCTGGTCGAGATCGGCCACCTCCCTGCCATGGATCGTGATCGATCCGTTGCTAACCGGGGCGAGGCCGGTGAGCGCTCTGGCCAGGGTGGTCTTTCCCGAACCACTCTCACCGGCCACCCCAAACACGGTGCCCGGTTGGATCGTTAAATTGATGTCCTGAATGATCTGAACCTGATGCTTTTTCAGCAGGGTGGACAATCCGCGGGCGGAACTATATACGACTGTGACGTCGCGTACGTCAATTGCGGCTGCCGGCGGGCTAGCCACCTGGGGCGCTCCCGTTCGGTACCCCCGCTTGTAACGCCGATGACCCATGGGCGCTTCCAAGCAGCATCCTGGTATACGGGTCTTGGGGGTTGGAGACAACCAGATCAGTTGGCCCGGCTTCCACGACGTCACCGTCCTTCATGACTATCAAGGCAGAGCAGGTCTCCGAAACAAGGGCGAGGTCATGGCTAACGATGATGATCGCCGTCCCAAGTTCCTCGCGTACCCGTTCGAGGTCAGCCATGATTTGGTCCTGCACGACCACGTCGAGCCCGGTGGTGGGCTCGTCAGCGACCAGGAGCGTGGGCTCCAGGACCTTGGCCATCGCAATGAGGGCCCTCTGTCTCATGCCACCGCTGTACTGGTGCGGGTAGAGCTTGCCGCGCGCAGGATTGATCCCCACCTGGGCCAACGCGGTAGCGCACATCTCCCTTGCTTCGCTGCGGGTCACATCGCGGTGAACCCGGATCGCTTCGATGATCTGGTTCTCGACCCGTTGCACCGGGTTGAGCGAGTTCATGGCTGACTGCGGAACGAAGGCGAGGTGCTCCCATCGCAATGAGCGAAGCTCACTATCTCCGATTCCATACAGGTCGCGGCCTTCAAACCACATCCCTCCGCTGACCTCTGCGGTTGGGGGCAGTAAACGGAGAAGAGCGCGAACGGCCGTGGTCTTCCCGGACCCGCTCTCGCCAACGATACCCAGCATCTCACCGGCGTCTAGTCGGAAAGAGATACCTCTTACCGCCTGGACCTGCCTCTCCTCCGGAGTGCGAGCCTGGTAGGTCACCGCCAGGTTCTCCACGGCAACCAGGTTATCGTGGCGGCTCCCGTCAAGCTGGAGCGCCGCGCTCCGTTTCAAAGCCCGGCGAACACGGCGGGTGGACCCGCCAATGTTGGGGCTGTCCATCTGCCGGAGGGCCCGCTGGAATCCGCGACCCACGCTGTACACCGAGTACATGAAGACCATGAGCGACAGCCCGGGAAACATCGGCCACCACCACGCCTGTCTCAATCTCTGAGACGTGAAGGCATCGAACATGATCGTGCCCCACGAGAGTGAATCCGGCGGGGCGAACCCAAGGAAGCTGAGAGAAGCCTCTGCCATCACCGCCTCGGCGATCAGCAACATGCCATATACCAGCGCCAGTGCCAGCACATTGGGCGCGATGTGCGCATAGAGCACTCGGCGGGGAGAGGCTCCACCTGCAATCGCGGCCTTCACAAAGGTGCGCTCCTTGGTGGTAAGCACCTGGGATCGGATCACGCGGGCCGTGGTGCGCCAGAACAGGAGTCCGATCACCGCTATCAAGATCAGGTCGGTGCGCCCGACGATTCCGACCAGAACTATGGCGAACGGCAGGAAGGGAAGGGCGTAGGCGGCGTCGGTGATGCGCATCAGCAGGTTGTCGACCCGACCACCGCGAAACCCGGCGATCAGTCCCACGTTCGCGCCTATGAACACCGCCATGAAAGCGGCAATGGCGCCCACCGACAGCGTCCGCCGCGTTCCCACGATCAACTGGCTGAGGATGTCGCGACCGAAGTTGGTGGTGCCCATCCAGTAGTCCTTCTGAGGCGGCAACAGCCTGGCCAGTTCACCATCGGCGGTGCGGAGCCGTTCCTGCGGATCGTAGGGGGCGATGATCGGGGCAAAGATGGCCACCAGCACGATCAGGCCGAAAATTATCAGGCCCACCCTCACGTTGTTCTCTCGCAACGCTCTTCGGATCGGGCCGGGAGGCTTGCCGACACGGTTGGAGGAAGGGCGCTCGGCATGGGGGGCGGGGTCGAACTGACGCCTGGTCATGTGAGACGAACCCTCGGATCCAGGTAGGTGTACAGGATGTCTGCAAAGGCATTAACGACAATTGCGAGCGCGGCGATCGCCATGAAAGTCCCCTGCATCATGGGGTAGTCGAAGCGGTTCACCGCGTCAACTATCTCCCGGCCCATTCCCGGCCAGGAGAAGACGATCTCGATGATGACCGACCCGGCGATGAGGTGACCGGCGATCGAGGGAATCAGGCTGACCATGGGCAACAACGAGTTCCGGGCGGCGTGGAGGGTGATGCGGGATCGGGAGAAACCCTTGGCGTGACCAAACTCGACGAAGTCGTCGTTTAGGATCTCGGTCATCGAGGTTCTCATGGTCAGCAGAGGTTCGACAGTGAAGATCGCCGCCAGGATCACCAAGGGCAGTATCAGGTGGGACAGCACATCGGCGGTGAAGAACCGCTCGAACCCCTCGATACGAGGGGCGCCAGGGGTGGTCATGCCCCCCGATGGCGTAAGCCCCAGCCACAGGCTGAAGGCAACCAGCGCCATCGTGGCCACCCAGAACGATGGCGCCGACTTAACAGACAGGAAAAACTGGGTGATGATGCGGTCGATGCGCGAGTGTGGGCGCACCGCGGTGTACGAGCCCAGTAGGGCGCCGAGCGCAAAGGCGATCAGCATTGCGGGTAGGACCAGCACGGCCGTGTTGGCCAACTTCTCAGACAGTACCGTCGAGACGGGTACCCGGTAGCGGAAAGACATTCCGAGGTCGCCCTGGACTGCATTGGTCAGATACGACCAGTACTGCACTCCCAGGGAGCGGTCGAGTCCGAAAGACGCACGAATCGAGTCAGCGGCGCTGGCTTCGATCTCGGGTCCGATCAGCACCAGACTGGGATCCCCAGGCACCGCCCGGAACAAGAAAAACGTGACGGTCACCACAATCCACAGCGTGAACAGCATGATGCTGAGGCGCTTGGTCAGGTACTGGGTCACCTAATCCCTCTTTTGGTCAGTATTGAAAAGAAACGGGGCAGGCAGCCGGTTGGCTGCCTGCCCCAAATGCTATTCAGACAACGGTTATGACGATGCGCAGAAGCTCATGTCTCGATTGTCCGCGTCTGAGGGTGGATAGTAGAGGGTGCCGTCGTCACCGAACACATACCCGGCCGCCTCCAGATGGGAGCGAGCCGCGTCGGGGTCATAGGGGACGGGTCCCACGTCGGGATTGGCCCACAGCGGAGGAGCGATGATCCCGTTGGAGACCGCCGCCACGCCCTCGTACACGATGTCGATCATGTCCTCGGTGGGAACCAAGAGCGACAGCGCGGTGCGCATGTGCAGGTCGCAGAAGGGCTCGCGCCGCATGTTGTAGTGCAGGGCGTTCACACCGTGGCCGGTGTTTGACTCGATGGCAACTCCTTCGACGCCTTGGAGCAACGACAACTGGGTCAAGCTGACGAAGTCACCCAGAACGTCGATCTCTTGGGTCTCGATTGCCGCCAGCAACCCATCCAGACTCCCGAAGACCGCCCATATCAGACCTGATGCGGCCGGTGGGCTGAAGTGATCGGCATGTGCCGCCAAACGCAGATCCTCACCGAGGGCCCTCGACTCGAATTTGAACGGACCGGAGCCAACCGGCTCGTCATTGGCGAAAGCGCCGGGGTCATCGATAGCCGACCAGATGTGCTCCGGAAGGATCGGAACCTGTGCCAGCGCGGTGGTGGCGAAAGCCGCGTTAGGCGCGGAGAGGGTGATCTCCACATTGTTGCCGTCGGCCGTCACCGACTCCACTGGCCCCAGGCGTCCTCCGTATAGCGGAGATTCCTTCTCGACCAGGTAGTTGAAGGTGAAAGCCACATCTTCCCCGGTCACCGGTTCGCCGTCGTGGAAGGTCATGCCATCCCGCAACGTCACGGACACAGTCGCTCCGTCAATGGAGTAATCCGACGCCGCCCAGTTGACCAGGTCGCCGTCAGGCCCGATGCGAAGCAGCGGGTCGTACATGTGGGCGATGGTTCCCGCCGCCTCCGAGGTCGCTGCAACCACGGGGTTGAGCGTGTCAGCGCCGCTGGTCACACCGATAACTAGCGGATCGGAGTGGCCGACCGGGGTCAAGCTGATCGCATTCCAGAAGTGATAGACGGGTGTCCCCACCGACTTGACAAAGTTCGTCCAGTCGGCGCTGTTGTAAGCCCCGCCGATCACGATATGGATGAAAGGCGCCACCGGCTGATGATCGAAGAGGAGTTGCTGCATCTCGTGCACCGCCGCAACCCGCTCGTCGAAGCTGGTGGCATTGACCTGAGCCTGGTAAAGGTCGTCATAGGCCGGGTTGGTATAGCCGGAGAGGTTGGAGCCGTTTATAACCGCCTTTGCGGTGGTGAACCGGGCCAGGAAGTTCTCCGGATCCAACCGGTCGGTGGTCGGGTCGTAGATGATGATGTAGACGTCGAAGTCCTTGACCGTGAAGCCACGTCGTCCAAGCTCGGAGCTGTCGACTGGCTCGATCTCGGCCGGGACGCCCCCGGCGGTCCATGACTCGGCAATCAAACGGGCCTGCTCGTACCGGGGCGGGCCCTCAGCGGCAGTCTTGGTGGTGATCCGCAGCGTCGGCACCGGCCGCAGTTCCTCGGCCTCCTCCATGGGGGCTGCGGTGGTGGTCGGGGCTTCGGCTGCGGTGGTGGCTGGGGCTTCGGCTGCGGTGGTGGCTGGGGCTTCGGCTGCGGTGGTGGCGGTTGGTTCATCGTCGCCGCCGCAGGCCGCCGCAATCAGCGCGAAGACGGCGATATACGCCACCCAACGCGACCAGTGTGATCTCTTGTGTTGCAGGTTCATTGTGGTCCTCCTTTGTCAGGATCCGTGGGCATGTCTTGTGAAATTTCTCGAAATGGGGTCATGCACCTTGTTCTTCTTGTTCGATGGTGTGACGGGTGTTACTTGCTGAGACTACCGTTGCGATCGAGTCCACGTGAACGAAGGCTTCATCCAGGAACCGAACATTCTCTTGGAGGGTCCGGCGCACATGTTGTCCAACATGGTGGCCATCTCCTACCGAGAGTGCCGAGTCGACGCCGATCGAGATATCAGCGCGGAGCCGGTGGCCCATCCACCTCACCTGGCAACTGTTCACGCTGAGAACTCCTTCGACCGAGGTCGTGACGCTTTCGATTTCGTTCACCAACTCCGGGTCGACGGCGTCCATGAGTCGCCCGTAGATGTCACGGGCCGCCGACCACATGACCCGCAGGATCACGATACCCACGACGATCCCTGCGATTGGGTCGGCACGTTCAAAGCCCAGCCCAACGCCGACGGCACTGGCCGCCACCGCCAGGGACGTGAACCCGTCGGCACGAGCATGACGTCCGTCGGCGATGAGAGCCGCCGATCCGATCTGCCTGCCGACCCGAATGCGATACAGGGCTACGAGTTCGTTGCCCGCGAAACCCACTACCCCAGCGGTAAAGAGCACGCCGAGGTGCTCAAGGTCGCGGGGATTGAAGAGCCGATCTATCGACTCCCAGAGCACTACGATCGCCGATATGAGGATCATCAATACGACAAAGAGTCCGGCAAGGTCCTCAGCTCGGCGGTAGCCGTAGGTAAAGCGACGGGTCGCTGCTCTCCTCCCCAGCCGGAACGCTATGAATAGCGGCACAGCGGTGAGTGCGTCGGAGAAGTTGTGAATGGTATCGGCGATCAGTGACACCGAGCCCGTGTAGAAGACAATCACCGCCTGGATCACGGCGGTCAGCATCAAAACGGAGAACGAGATAACCAGCGCCCGGATACCACGAGAGCTGCTCTCGAGGGCGCTGTCGATTGACTCGGCCGGATCATGAGAGTGCATTCCGAACAACTCGCTAAATCCGTGCTTGATCCCGGACCAAAGCGATGTAGAACCATGTCCGTGGCCGTGATCATGTCCGTGGCCGTGATCATGTCCGTGGCCGTGATCATGATCATGATCGTGACCGGGGGCGTGATCTGATGCCGTGTCTTCCACTTTTTTACCTCCGTTTTGCGCGTGGCCGTTGCTGCAAATCATTATATTCCGGTTAGGCTACAGTTGCAACAAGTGTCGATAAGACGACAAGACTCTGGAGGATTGGTGGCAAACTCGAAGCCGTTCGACCCGCAGTTACTTGAGCGGATACGAGACCGGTTCCACTTTGCAGACAGCGATCCTCTATCCGGTCCCCGCGTTTTCCTTGATGGAGCCGCAGGATCACTCCGCCTGAAACAGGCCGTGCGCACCTTGACCGAGATGAGTCGATGGCCCGACGCCGCATGGCGCCCCAGTCCTGGGTCACTACAGGTAGACGCCTCGGTTGAGCGGGGAATAGCCTCGGTCCGCGACTTCCTCGGTGGTGTCGACCGGGTGGTCATGCCGGCGATGAGCGCGGTACATGCCATCTTCCGCGTCGTCGGAGCTGCGGTGGCCGGGGGGAGTGGCGACAACATCGTCACCACTGACCTCGATCACCCGGCTGCATTCGATGCGGCGCAATTCTTCGGCCGTCAGTACGGGAAGCAGGTCCGCGTGGCTCGGCTGGACACTCATGCGGGCAGGGTATCGGCTTCGAGTGTGCTGGACCTCGTCGATGAAGGTACCGATGCAGTAGTAACCACCCACGCATCCAATGACACGGGCGCGGTGGTCGATGTGGCAGAGATCGCCTCCGGGGCGCTGATCCGAAACCCCGACGTGATCACCATTATCGACGGTGTCCAATACGCGGCTCACCGCCCGGTCGATGTCCACCGGTTAGGCGTTGATGCCTACATATTCGCACCGTACAAAGTGTTCGGTATAAAGGGCATAGGCTTTGGTGTCCTTTCAGAGCGTCTCGCGGCTCTTCCACACTGGAAACTCGACGGGGCGCCACCCGATGAATGGAAGCTGGGCTCCAAGGAAGACGCCACCTACGCGGCCTGGGACAAGGTAGTGGACTACCTGGAGTGGCTGGGTGGGGAGTTGGGTGATCCGGCCAGTCGCCGCGAAGCAGTGCTGATCGCCATGGGTGCGACTGCACAGCATGATGCCTTCCTCCGTGAGCGATTCTGGCGAGGCTCGTATGCCACGCCAGGACTGGCGGACATCCCGGGAGTACGCACCCACGGAGTCTCCGACGGCATCAAGAACCGTATCTGCATCTTCATATTCAGCTTTGATGCGGTCGATACGGACACCGCCGTCAAGATGTATCAACAAGCCGGCATCGCCGTAAGGGCTCGGCACATGGACGCGTATTCGGGGCGCGTCCTTACAACTCTGGGCTGTGGTCCCGTAGTCCGCATGTCCACGTGTCACTACACGACTCCGACCGAAGTCGACACCTTCCTGGAGACAACCGCGGCGATCGCGGCGGGGTAGGGGAGTGGTCCCCGTGACCAACTCCACCGGCCTATGACTACGACCGAACAAACCGGGAAGCCTTTGAAAGGACGGGCTGGGATCGGATCGGCGCAAGCGGATCCTTCACCGCCGCCACCGTCGGCGCGTCTCACCGGGCGCAGAACCCGGAGTCGCCACTGGTGATCGACTTCGTCGTGATCGGAGGCGGGATTGCCGGTATATCGGCCGCGGCCCACCTGGGGCCGCACGGGTCGGTCACCCTCTTGGAGATGGAGCCTGCACTGGGTTATCACGCGACTGGACGCTCGGCGGCAATGTTCCGCGTCAACTACGGGGACCGGGGTTCTGTAGCACTGTCCCGGGCTAGTCAACACTTCTTGGAGAACCCACCGCCGGGCTCGACAGACGCGCCGCTTCTGACCGATCGGGGATTGCTGTGGGTGGCGGACCACAGCCAGATGCCTCATCTCGAGGAGATGGGAGGGAAAGATGGGGGCGCCTCGGTTACCGGGTCAAGGCTTGTCTCGGGTGAGGAAGTGATGGAGATGGCGCCTGTGATGAGGCGCGAACGAATAGCGGGAGGCCTCTTCGAGGCGACGGCTCGTGATCTCGACACCGCCGGCCTCCACCAGGCTTTCGTGCGGATCGCCAGCCGGCATAAAGTTGAGATCCGGACACAGGCGGCGGTTACTGCAATAGATCGTACGCCGACAGGCTGGATTGTCACCGGCGGTGGTGCGCGCATCGGGTGTCGAGCACTCATCAACGCCGCGGGGGCGTGGGGAGACCATGTGGCAGTCATGGCAGGAGTGGGGCCGATCGGCCTCCAGCCACTTCGCCGGACCGCTTTTATGGTCACCGGCAGGTCGGGCTACGCCGGGTGGCCGATGGTGGTGGACGCCGACCGACGCTTCTACTTCAAGCCCGACGGAGTCCAACTGCTCTGCTCATCTGCCGAGGAAGAGTTCTCCGCGCCCATGGACGCAAGGCCGCGAATGCAAGACGTGGCCCTTGCCATCGAGCGTATCAACCGGGCAACGACGCTCGGCATACGTTCGGTCAACTCCCAGTGGACAGGTCTTCGCACTTTCGCGCCCGACCGCGAGCTGGTGGTTGGTGAGGATCCGACAGCGCCGGGATTCTTTTGGCTGGTCGGCCAGGGGGGCGCCGGCATCCGGACCTCACCCGCATACGGGGCTCTGCTTGTAAGCCAGGTGCTGGGCGCCGGGTTGTCCGACGAACTGCTGGAGGCCGGCGTTGATCCGGCCATCACCCACCCGGCGCGGTTTCGCGGCTGAACAGATGGGCGGCTCGTGGAGATGGACCCGATCCGCATGTGCGACCGGTGGCTGGTCCGCCCGGCGAAAGGGGCTGGCGGCGAGCCAAATCGGATATTCATTCCGATAACATTGAACTGCAATAGCCAGCAATATGCACTTGCTATAATGTGATAACCGCATGTCCGACAATGCCCTTCTGACTGAAGACCTGTTGATTGAGAGAATCCGGGAAGCCGGATTGCGCTTAACCCTTCCCAGGAGAGCCGTAGTTCGCGCCCTGGTAGCGAGTGATCAGCCTTTCATCAGCGCGCGGATGATCATTGATTATGTGCTGGAGAGTGCGGGGCGGATAGAAGCGTCCACCGTTTACCGCATCCTCGACGATCTGGCCCGTGTCGGGCTGGTCCACCACATTCCGCTGAGAAACGGTCAGTCCGGAAGATGGCACATCACGCTGAATCACGACCACGAACACCTCGTGTGTGAAATCTGTGGGAAAACAATCGAGATACCCCATTCGGAGTTTGCTCCTTTTTACGAGCTCCTCCTCCGCAAGTACGGGTTCCAAACCAACCCTCACCACTTCGCGTTCTTGGGGTTTTGCGATGACTGCGATCCTGAAAACGGCCACCACCATCCACACGGAACCGGATAGGGGAACGCATCTCCGGCCTGAACCTCGACACGCCCTCAACACCGTACGCCATGGCGATGATGGATACGGTCGAGAGGAACACAGAGGCCATGCAACGGCGGCTGGAAGATAGTCAAATCAGCCTGCGCCCTCACATCAAGGTGCATCGCATCCCTGCGCTCGGTCGGTTGCAGGCTTCGCCGGGTGCAGCAGCTATCGCCTGCCAGAACCTTGACGAAGTAGAGACGATGGTGACAGCAGGGTTCAGCGAGATTCTGCTGACAAACTCGCTCGTGGACCAAAAGAAGCTGAGCCGCTTTATGGGGCTGGGGTCTCAATCGGCCTTGGCGATCACCGCAGACTCAGACGAAGCCACAGACGAGCTGTCCCGGGTTGCCGGGGTCTCAGGCCGGAAGGCCTCCGTGTATGTCGAGTGCGATATCGGGGGCGCTCGCTCAGGGTTCTCCGACCCGAGCCTGGCCGCCGCGCTCGCCATCAGGGTCGAGCAATCGTCCAACCTCGAGTTTTCCGGGCTTGCCGCTTACCTGGGTGGCAATCCGAAGTGTTCGGACATCGACCGAAGCGAAACGATTCTTGCAGAGGTGGTGTCCCAACTCGCCCAGGCGGGAATCAATGTCCCTGCCGTGAGCGTTGGAGGAACGGTGTTCGCCATGCGCGCCTGGCCGGATTGTCCGCCGAAAACGGTTACGGAAGCTCGACCCGGCAACTACTCGTTCTACGACGCCACCAAAGTCGAGTATGGACTGGTGACCTATGAAGACTGTGCATTGCGCGTCGTAAGCACCGTAATCAGTCGACCGAGCCTTACTCGCGTGATCCTCGACGCTGGATGGCGGATACTTTCGAACAACGAGAATCCCGGCCGGCCCACCTACGGGCACATCCTGGAGTATCCCGAAGCCTTAGTAACACGCCTCTACACGGAGCACGCAGTGGTCGACCTCCCAGACCCATCTGCACAGCCTCGCATTGGAGACATCGTTACCATCGTCCCGAACTCCTGCGACGGGGTACTGGCTTCAGCCAACACACTGTACGGAGTCCGCGGCGATCAAATCGAACAGGCGTGGCGCCTACGGGAGCAGGCCGTTCTGAGGTGACATCGCTGCACACCACCACCAACGTGAGCGTCTTGGTGGTAGACGGACAGATCGATACCCCTACCGGTATCACAAGCAGGGGTTGAGGCCACTCCGGCGCCCCAGCATCCTGAAACGTGTGGGGCGGAAGGGCTCAAGGTCGACAGTGGTGTTATCCCCATCGACGAGCTGGCCGATCAACTCTCCGGTTATCGCACCGAGGCTGAGGTTACGAGCTTTCCAACGAAAGACAGCGGCCCGAGTTCTCGTCCCTATCTGTGGGACAACATGTCCTGGTGCGCAGCGGTGCGGCTGGTACGCTTGGAGCGCATTCGGGGGAGAGAGCCCCCTATGAGGAGGAGCGATGCCAGGCCGTCTCGAAGACAAAGTAGCCATCATCACCGGTGGCGCCACTGGCATGGGTCGAGCTGCCTCTCTCCTCTTCGCCCGCGAAGGGGCCAAGGTGGTGGTAGCCGATCGCAACGTGCCGGAGGGCCGGAAAACGGTGGCATTGGTGGGCGAGATGGGCGGTGATGCCTTATTCGTTGAAACAGACGTCTCCAAGTCAGCCCTTGTGAGCGATATGGTGGAGCAGACGATCCAGCGTTTCGGGAAGCTGGACGTGCTGGTGAACAACGCCGGGATCCTCATCCGGACGCCGCCACTGGCGGAGGTTTCGGAGCTGGTCTGGGACCTGACCCTCAACACCAACATACGGGGGGTTTTCCTCTGCACTAAGTATGCCATTCCCCACATGGTTGGGGGCGGGGGCGCCATCGTCAACGTCTCGTCGGGCGCCGGGATACACCCCACCACCCACGCCGTCCCCTACGGCGTTAGCAAGGCTGGAGTCATCCAGATCACCCTGACCACCAGCACCCAGTACGCCCCCCAGGGAGTACGCTGCAACGTCATCGTCCCGGGGCCCATCGACACCCCCCAGGCCCGGGGGAGCACCGGCAGCGCGGAGGAGTTTGATCTGATCCCCTCCCGTGTCGCCCTGGGGCGCGTGGGAACTCCCCAGGACATCGCCAACCTCATGCTGTTTCTGGCCTCGGAGGAGTCCTCTTTTATAAGCGGCGCCGCTTTCAATATCGACGGCGGCGGCCAAGTGTAAGACGACGAAGAGGGAGAAAGACTTATGTCCAAACAGACTCTTCGGGAGATCATCAACCGGGCGGTGGTCGACTATGGGTTCCGTCTAGCCGTCATGTGGGGTACCGACGACGTCGCCGCGGGCTCAGACCTCACTTCCCAGGAGGCTCAGACGCTCCACGAGTTGGTAGTGCCCGAGCTCAAGAAGCTCCCCAACCCTGTAGAGCCCACCGACCATGCCACAGTCCAGGAGCGCCTGGCAAAGCTGGCGCCCTGAGCGCCCATCGGTCTTCCAACCGTGAGAATTTGGTTGGGCCTCACTCTTTAAAGGATCCGCCGCTTGCGGTCGGCACAGATCGCATGATGGACGCGGAAGGCGATGGCTAGTTATGTGTTGAGTCCGGTGAAAGCTCCGGCAAACCCCTGAAAAGCCCGGCGCCAAGCATTATGAACCAGATGATTGCAGCCGTGAAGCTCAATGTGTAAATGAATCGGAAAGTGTCGGTCAAGCCATACAGGGGACTGATGACAACCAGGAAAACCAACCCCATCGAGTTGCTCGCAACCACCAAGAGCCCGATGATCCTATACAAGGTTCCAGGCAACCGGGTCGACAGGCCCACACCCAAACCGATCAGCCCCAACAGGGAAGTAAAACCCGCCATGATGCGAATCCCGGAATTGGCTGACAGGAGGGTGACCGCGATCAGGTTCAGCAGTTGCGTCTGGTCCGGGCCGGCGCCCGCGCCCACCCCGTACTCGAGAGTCTGGACAACCGTATACAGCACACCCTTTTCAACAATGAAGAGAACAATGGCGAAAGCCATGGCCATAACCCCGAATCGCACCAAGGCATCGCTAGCGCCCCCGCCTCGCATTGCCCGGCGGATAACAAACAAACCGTACAGTTGCATCACCAACCCGAGAGAGTTCAATATCGTGGTGAAATAGCTGAGAGCCGCATTTTCAAGCATGACCCCGCTCAAACCAACCAAATCGGCCAATTCCACAGGATCGATCACCAGGCCACCGGGTGTTAGCAAGAATGTCACAACGACCATGACCGAGCCCACAATCAGCGCCACACCACCGATCCTGTTTTCTGCACTTCCCATCACAACCACTCCTTCCAGCAAACTCCGGCATACCGCTGGTACGGCCAACAGGGCAAAGTTACCACACCACAGTTCCTCGTCGCCACGAGTGCGGGACGGATTTCCGCGCTGTGCCAAGCGAGGAAGCGGCGAGACTCAACGCTCTGCAAGGAGCTTTCTTGTTCCCATCAAGAAGGTGGAAGGAAGCATGGGTGAGATTCGACCGCACCGCGAGCCCGGGCGCTCCTTACGAGGCCGCACAGAGGCTTTCCCACAGGCAGGGAATGGTGACAAATGGTGCGCACCATCGAAGTTTGGGAGCCGAGACGGCGGTGCGTCACCCCGAGTGGAACTCGAGGGCCTGGTCTTGAACCGGCGCCACATCGGAAAGGCTCTCGGCTGCGGCGCCTCCGCTTGGGATCATGCCTACGCATCTGCCATGACCCGAGAGGGAGGTTGGCGATGTACCATGGATGGCCAGGTGGGCTACAATCACAACCTAGCTTTGCTCTTCCCCCGGGTACTCAAGCGTTATTATCAAGGACAATCGGTATGTCCTTCTTTGCAGGGAGAGCAAGCTTACCTATAGAAAGGAAGTCTCATGGATGTTACCAGTCAGCGCACGGGCGGGGCATTGGTTGTCTCGGTCGAGGGCCGGGTGGACGGCGCCAATGCTCGTAAGTTCCAAAAAGCGGTCGAGATTGTCATTGAAGACAGCGACCGCGCCGTGGTCCTGGACATGGAAAATCTGAGCTATATCAGCAGCGCTGGTCTCCGGTCTATCCTTCTTATTGCCAAAGGGCTCCAAAAACGCGATTCGCGGTTTGCAGTGTGCTCTCTCCAGAACGCCATCAGTGAAGTGTTCAGGATCGTTGGCTTTGACAAGATCGTCACGATCCACTCCTCGCAGGGAGACGCCGTCTCCGCACTTGGTGGCTGACGCTCTCACCTCAACTCCCAGCCTATGAATCGACCCTACAAGATCCTCGTGGTGGATGACGAGCCGGATCTTGAACCGCTCATGCTGCAGCGCATGCGCCGCCACATTCGCGCCGGCCGCTATAGCTTTGTCTTCGCTCGCAACGGTTTGGAAGCGCTTGACCGGCTGCACGAGGACAGGGGGATCGACATGGTGCTCTCAGACATCAACATGCCCCAGATGGATGGCCTCACGCTTCTGGAACAAATCCCCAAGGTGGACCCCAACATCCGCTCGGTCATCATCTCTGCATACGGAGACATGAAGAACATCCGCACAGCTATGAATCGCGGCGCTTTTGACTTTGTCACCAAGCCGGTGGATTTCAAGGACCTGCAGATCACCATCGAGCGGACCCTGATCCACATGCAAGAATGGCGAGAAGCGCTTTCCTACCGCGACAAGCTGGTCTCGATTCAGAACGAGTTGGAAGTGGCCAGCAAAATTCAGCAGTCCATCCTGCCTTCCGAGTTTCCCGACGATCTCCGCTACCAGGTGTATGGCAACATGGAGCCTGCCCGGGACGTGGGGGGTGACTTCTTTGACATCATGCTCCTCGATCAAGGTAAAATCGGCTTGGCGATCGCGGATGTCTCGGACAAGGGGGTGCCGGCCGCTCTGTTCATGATGTCGTGCCGTACCCTGCTCAAGGGCGTCGCTATCGGTCTCACCGATCCCGGGGCGGTGCTGGGAGAGGTCAACGAACTGCTGCACGAGGACAACGAGAGCATGCTGTTTGTCACCGTCTTGTACGCCGTGTACGACCCCGCGACCGGAGTCTTCACCTACTCAAGCGGTGGACATGACGCGCCTCTTCTGATTCGCTCGGATGGGAACATCTCCCTGCTACCTCTGACAGATGGCATAGCTCTGGGGATTGTTCCGGATCTGGAGTACAAACAGAATACGGTCACTCTCTCCCCGGGGGACACCATCGTTCTCTACACGGACGGAGTCACGGAGGCGCAGAACACCGACGGAGCGGCCTTCGAGGTGGCGGGACTGAACAGGATTTTTGCGGGCTCCTCCTCATACCTGAAGGCCCGCGAGGGCACAGACCTGGTGTTCGAGAAGGTGAGAGAATTCATGGGGGAGGCTTCGCAGTTTGACGACATCACGTGTCTAACGCTGCATCGAGACGAATAGACGGTGGAATCTTGAACGTATCGGCCTGTATCACGATGGAACCCGACGCCGAGGACCTCGGCAATGTTTTCGCCGCGGTGGAAGAGTTCGGCGAGCGGGCGGAGTGGCCTTCCAATCTGATATTTCAGGTCAAGCTGATCCTGGAGGAGATGGCGCTCAATGTCATCAACTACGGGAGCGGGGAAGGTCTGGCTCCCATCCACATCAAGTTGACCACCAAGGGAGACACAGTCACCATCAACATCACCGATGTCGGCCAACCCTTCGATCCGATCAAGGAGGCTCCCTCCCCCGATCTCTCCTTATCGCTGGAGGAACGGCCGATAGGCGGTCTGGGTCTTTATCTCGTGCGCACAATGGTGGACGAGATGCATTACCGGTGGCAGGACGGACAGAACCACCTAAAGCTGATAACCCGCAGACTTGCATGAGGCAGAGATTCCATCTGCCTATAAGTCGACTGTCAATGCTTGGAGGGACCATCGCTCTTGTGGCTGTCTTCGGGCTGAGCGCCTGCTCTTCGCCCTCCGACGCCGAAGATATTCCCCCCACGACTTCTGATTCGACATCCACTCTCGAGCTTCCATCGGATATCGCAGAGCAAGTCGGGGAGCTTTTCGGTACCTCCACGACGAATGCGGCCTCCACCTCCGAGGGTGACGAGCTCCCTGACCCAGAGGACGCCCCGGCGGGGGAGGGGACCCCCGGCGTTACGGACGAGCGTATTCTCTTTGGCCAGTCCGCCGCCTTCACCGGGCC
Source organism: Acidimicrobiia bacterium (assembly GCA_965261135.1). Taxonomy (GTDB): domain Bacteria; phylum Actinomycetota; class Acidimicrobiia; order Spongiisociales; family ZC4RG35; genus Bin76. Next base: position 1,182,803 of record OZ253443.1, on the reverse strand, counting down.
CGCCCAGGCACTGGGCACCAATATGCGATATGGGATTCAGGCAGCCTTTGGCGAGGTCAACGAGGGAGGCGGCGTTCACGGACGCCAACTGGAGTTGGTCTCTCTGGATGACTCCTATGAGCCGGAGGCCGCCATCACCAACTCGCAGGCTTTGATCTATGAGGAGGGAGTGTTCGCCCTGATCGGCGCGGTAGGCACGCCCACCTCCCGTTCCGCCACACCTGTGGCCAAAGAAGCGGAAGTGCCCTACATAGCTCCGTTCACCGGGGCAGGGTTCTTGCGGGACGCGGTGGAGCTGGGCAACGTCGTAAACCTGCGCGCCTCCTATAACCAGGAAACCGAAGAGATGGTGAAGCGGCTGATCGAGGATCTGGACATCACGCGGATTGCCGTGCTCTTCCAGGACGATTCCTTCGGCCGGGCCGGATACAATGGTGTGCTGGCCGCCTTGGATCGCCGCGACATGGAAGCTGCGGCCGTGGGGTCCTATACCCGCAACACCACCGCAGTGAAGACCGCGATCCTGGAGCTCCGCGAAAACGAGCCGCAAGCGGTGATCATCATCGGCGCCTACGAGCCGGCGGCGGCGATGATCGCCTGGTCGCGTTATACGGGTTTTGACCCCGTGTTCATCAACATTTCTTTTGTGGGCAGCAACGCGTTGGCGCAAAAGTTAGGCGCGGAGGGCGCCGGCGTCTTCGTGACCCAGGTGGTGCCGTTTCCCACCGATGACAGCGTTCCCGTAGTCGCCGACTACCTGGCCGCTCTGGGCGCATATTCTCCCGAAGCCGTCCCCGGATTTGTCTCTCTGGAAGGCTATCTGGCCGGGCGGCTGGCCATTGCGGCGCTGGAGCGCTGCGGGCCGGAAGTCAGCCGGTTATGTTTCACAGAACGGCTGCGCAGCGAGTCTGTTGCCATTGATCTTGGTGGCTTCAGGCTACGTTACGGGGAGAACGACAACCAGGGCTCTGACGCCGTGTTCTGGACTGTGCTCGGCGAGGACGGGCAGTATCACCCGATAGAAACGCTGGGGGAAGCGATATCGTGAAAAACTATCTGAGGCGCCTTTTGGAGAGCCGCTTCCGGATATCCACACAGCTCTATTCGGGGATCTGGGGCGCGGTGGCGCTCACCATGTCGGCGGGTCTGGTCGGTTGGTTCTCCTTCAACCAGGTGGGGGCTGCCCAGAGCGTGGTCAACGACGACACCGTTCCAGAGTTGGCGGCCGCCTTTGAGGTCGCCCAGTACAGCAGCACTCTGGTTAACGCCGCTCCACGCCTTACTACCGCTACATCCCAGGAGGAACTCGACTCGATCGCGACCGGCATCGCCGAGACGAACACGGCTTTTTTGGACCAACTGGCCCTGGTGGAGCAGATGGAAGCCGACACCGGCCAGTTCCAGCAGCTCCGGTCCTACGTGGAGTCCCTGATAGACAACATCGACTCCATCTACATCGACAAAGTCCAGTTGTCCCGGTTGACCGCGGAGAAAGAGAACTTTCAGAGCGAACTGGCGACGCTCCGAGCTCAGTTGGACGGCATCGTGATCCCGGCTCTCGACGACCAGTTCTTTTTCGGCATGACCGGCTATCTCGATCTCGGTGAGCCTCCCGCGGCGCGCTCGGAGCACCTCTCCGAGGAACAGCTGGCTGCCTACCGTCACCTGACTGAGATTCAGACCAACGCCAACATCACGACCCAGCTTCTGGCCACCGCCTTCAGTCTCTCCGACGCCTCTCAGATCGAGCCGCTGCGGGAACGGTTCGAGGCGGCCGCAGGACAAATCGAGGCCAGCCTCGAGGAGTTGGGTGGATCCCGATGGCAGGAGGCGGGTCTCGAACAGCTTTTCTCCCAACTCTTCGATCTGGGCGTGGGAACAGACGGCGGTTTCAACCTGGTCGATCAGGAATTGCAACTGATCGCCCGTCAGGGGGAGTTGCTGGCGGCCAACCGCGATCTTGCCGTGGATCTGCTCGGGTCGGTGGACGGCCTGGTGAGCGCGGCCCGCGTGCGAGCCGATGAGGCAACGCTGGCTTCGGACAATGCGATTCTGACCGGTCGCACCCTACTGTTGGCGATCAGCATCTTGAGCATTACCGGCGCCATTCTCATGGCCTGGCTGTTCGTGGGCCGGGTCCTGCTGCGCCGTATCAGTCAACTCTCCGACTGGATGCTGCGCATGGCCGAGGGAGACATCGAGACACAAGTAGAGATCAGGGGACGCGACGAGGTAGCGGACATGGCCGCCGCTCTGGAGGTGTTCCGCCGCCATGCCTTGGAGGTGCAGCGCCTCAACCTGGTGGAAAAGCTGGCTGCGGAACTGGGGGAGAAGAACACCCAGTTGGAAACCGTACTCGCCGATTTGCAGCGAGCGCAGGAACAGATCGTCATTCAGGAGAAGCTGGCGGCCCTTGGCGAACTGACTGCCGGAGTGGCCCACGAAATCCGCAACCCGCTGAACTTCGTGAAGAACTTCTCTGAGGCGTCCGAGGAGTTGTTGGAAGAGTTGCGGGAGATCCTGGGCGAGAGCACCAACGGAGAGGTTGGGAAGGACGATATGTCGTACATTCTGGAGATTGCCGGGGACCTCGAGGACAACCTGGTACGGATTCGGTCCCACGGAGAACGCGCCAACCGCATCGTGCAGGACATGCTGATGATGGGTCGGGATTCGGGAGAAAAGCGGCTGGCGAGGGTGAACGACATAATGCACGAGCACATGCTGTTGGCATATCACAGCGCCCGCGCCAACGACCCCGATTTCAACCTCGCCATAGAAGAAAACTACGACGAGAACATAGGCGAGATGGAGGTTATCCCCCAGGATCTGGGTCGTGTATTCCTGAACCTGGTGAGCAACGCCTGCTTTGCGACAGACGACAGGCGTCGCAAACTGGAGGAGGCGGGAGAGGGACGAGGCTACATACCTGTGATGCGACTGAGCACCCAGCTTGGAGAAGACCGGGTCGACGCCCGCGTCTGGGACAACGGCGGCGGGATTCCCCAGGAGAACATCGAAAAGATATTCAACCCTTTCTTCACTACCAAGCCCACCGACCAGGGGACCGGACTGGGCCTGGCGTTGTCGAGCGACATCGCTCGCCAGCACGGCGGCCGGCTCCGCGTCGAGACCGAACCGGGCGAGTCGACCACCATGATCGTCGAACTGCCCCTAACCGACATCCCCCTCGCTATCACCGTCGCCGACACCGAACCCACCGACCAGCCCGCCTAGGCACCGCGGCGCCGCCTGCGATTCAGGCGGGCCAGGCTTCACAGCACTTCCCAGGGGTTGGTGACATCGACATCCAAGTCGGCAAAATCGGAGGCATTCCGTGTCACCACGCATAGATCATGGGCCTTCGCCGTCCCCGCTATCAGAGCATCTCCCAGATGCAGCACGCGACCTGAACGATGCGCCTGTGCCCGGAGGAGGGCGGCGTCTTCTGCCTCTCTGCTGCCCAACACGAGCACACGGTCCGCAAATCCTGAGACAAACGCTGCCAACGCGGCACCTATTCGGTCACGGCGCTGCCCTGGTGGCAGAAGATTCGAGCCGAATTGCAGTTCATGCAGTACGACCGACGACAGCCACAGGTCGCTTTGATTGGTCAGAAAGGCTATGACCCCGGGGTCCGGCGACCGTTTGGTTAGCTCCGAGACGACATTCGTGTCGAGAAGAAAACCCCTCATTCGCCCTCTGGGGTGATAAACGGAATCCTGCCCTCAGGTTCCCTGCGGCTCGGGATTTCGAGATCAACCCCGCGTGGCAGGTTTTCCACCAGCCACTGGCCCATGGGTTTGGGTGGCGAAGTCTTGGCGTCCCATTCCTTGGCGGGTACAACCACAAAGGACTTGCGCCTGCCGATGTATTGTGGCCCTTCCTCCTCGGCAAGACGCAATACTTCTGACAGACGCGCCTTGCTCTCGGCAACCGTCCACACTCGATGCGGTTTGGAATTCTGCACTCTCAACCACTCCTGCGGTGAGTAATAGTAGTCCATTATAGACTAGTTCTGTCAAACGAATACCTAGGAGATACCAAAATCACAACCGGTCGTACTCCGATGACAACAGCCGGTTCCTTTGGAGATGAGCGGACCGCTGATGAGCGGAAACGGTTGGTGGTGATGGCCCGGTTGTATGTGGCGCCCTACCCGCTAACCCTGCTCTTTCTTATTTTCTCTGTTTGGCGCGGTATCGGCGGCGGTATGGGTTTCGTGGGCGGGCTGGGCGTCCGTATTGGGTGGGGGGTGGCCGGAGGGAGTGCTGGCCGGTGGGGGTCCGGCGTATTCTCCAGCCGTTGTCGTGCACTCTGTGGTGACAGCGGGAGCAGAGGAGGCAGAGGTTGTCGAGGTCGGTGGGCCCTCCGGGCTGCCAGGGGATTATGTGGTGGGCCTGGCACCAGTCGGCTGAGGCGCCACATCCTATGCATTTTCGGTCGCGGGCTATGAGGGTGATTCTTTGGGCGGGACTGGCGATTCGTCGGGCTCTTCCCAGGTCGAGGGGTTGGGAAGCGCCCCGGAAGATGGCGGGGAGCACTTCTGCGTCACAGGCCATTTGACGGATCTTATGGGTGGGGATGGGAGTCCCATCAGCAAGACGGGCTTTTCCCAACTCTCGGGCGATGGCGTCGTATTCGGCGATCAGCAACAGCCTGGTCCCTTGGGACCGGCCATCATCGTCCTGTCCCGGGCGGGTGAGCAACGCTTCCAGGGCGTCGGCCATCCGCTGGCCGGGTGTGGCCCGGTTGCGGGGGTCCTCGTCCCGCCAGAGCTGGTCCATCTTGTGGGAGAGCACCGAAGTGATCCCATCATCTGGGTCGGTGCTGACCTTGGCATACCGTCGGGACCGCTGGTGCTCCAGCCTGGACATTCCGTCGTCACTGGAACGTTCCTGTTCGTGTTTGCGGACCGTTGCGGCGAACTTGTCCGGTGACTGGGTACGGGCCGCGTCTCCCAGTTCGTTCTCGTCTATCTCTCCCCGTTTCGATGCCCCCGCGATGATCCGGGCGTTCTCATAGGAGATTTCCCCTTTACGCAACCCGTCAGCAGTCCGTGGCAACTTGGAAAGTTCATCCGCGGTCTCCACCTCCGAACGAGCCCGACGGCGAGACAACAGACCATCTTTTTGCAGCACCGTTTCCACCAACTCGGTTCCTTCCCGCCGGCGCAACTCCGCCAGGACTTGGGCGCGGATCCCGGCCAGTTGGTTCTCGCCGCGGATGGTGGACTGCACCCGTTCCTGGAGCTGTTCCACCGTCGCGTCTGAGACCGACAGGTTGGGGGCCAAGACCCGCGCCTCGTTGGTGACCTGTCGGTTCACAGTTGTTTTGATCATGTCTAACAGTATGCCAGAGGAGTGTGACAAAACACTGCTATATATCACTAAGTTGGTACAACAAACACTACAATTATTTACTATAAGACAACAGACTCCTAAAGCGGCTCATCGTAAGTCATTGGGAGAGTGATGGTGGTGAGTTGGGTTCTGATGCTCGTTTCGGCACCTCCCGCAAGACCGGCTCCCGGGCCGGAGTCACTTATTCATGGATTCAGAAGAAGTGCGTGACTCCTGCATTCAGGCGGCCCAGGCTTCGGATAGCAATTCCGCCTGTTGGAGGACAGTGAGATTCGACATTTCGCTTGCGGTAATCCTACGAGGAGACTGTGACATCAGTTAGTCGCGGTAATGTGGCACGCGATGGCTGAAAAGACGACACGGTCCCGTTCGGTGGTGGTGGACGGGTGTGCTCCGTTGTTGTCACATCCTGACGCTTGGGAGGGGTGGCTGGTGGGCGGGGTGGATCTGGCGATTCCCACCGTGGCAACCCATGAGAGTCCGGGGGAGGCGCTCCGCCGGGTGGGGAGGTGGAGGCGGTGGCTGGCAGAGGACGAGCGGCGCTTCCATGTCGCCTCGCCCGCCGACTTGGACGCCTTGGGCGATGGGCGGCTGGGGGTGGCGTTTCATTTCCAGAACACCACCCCCCTGGGTGATGATCTGGATCTGCTGGAGGCCTATCAGCGGCTCGGCGTCCGGATGATCCAACTCACCTACAACCACCGCAACGCGGTGGGGGATGGGTGCCTCGATCCCGAGGACGCCGGTCTTTCGGCTTTCGGAAGAGATCTCTTGGCGGAGATAAACCGGCTGGGGATCGTGATCGACCTCTCCCACACCGGGCTCCGAACCACCATGGAGGCGATCGAGGCTTCTTCGGCGCCCACGGTCTTTTCACACTCCAACGTCAGGCGGCTGTTCGATCATCCCCGCAACATCACCGACCGACAGGTCCGGGCGGTGGCCGAGCGGGGCGGTCTGGTGGGGGTGAACGCGGTCGCCTCGTTCCTCCGCACCGACGGCGTGGGCGCCAATCTCTCCGACCTCTTGGATCACATCGACTATCTGGTGGAGATGATCGGTCCCGGCCAAGTCTGTCTGGGGCTCGACTTCTGGGCGGGAAGCGATGTGGACTTCGGAGAATGGACACGGAGCGGACTATGGACCGCCGACGACCTTTCGGAGTTTGTTGACTGGCCGCGGAACATCGCCGGACCCGGCCACATGCCCCGCCTCGCCCAAGGCCTGACCTCCCGCGGCTATTCCCCCAAGGACGTCGCGGCGATCATGGGGGAAAACTGGGTGCGGCTCTTTCGCCAACTCTGGATCTGAGAGCCCCTACAACGCTTGTCGAGCGGCCTCGACCCTTTCGATCAGATAGCCTCCCATCCTTCCCAGCACTGCGGTGGTCTCATCCGCCGCCAGCCCGGACAACGCCTCGAAGGCCACTTCGGCATGTTCCAGGGCCTTCGACAGCGCTTGATCCACATACCCTCCATCCACCACCAAGTTTATCACCTCTTCCACCACCTCCTCGGGGTAGGGGAGTGGGCGGCCCAACAGGTCCTTGAGCCGAGGCGCGTCCTCCCCGCGGGCGGCCAAGAGCACCGGAAGGGTGAAAGTCCCCTCCCGGATGTCGGCGCCGGCCGGCTTCCCCAGCAGGTCGGTGGTGGCTACCAGGTCCAGGGCGTCGTCGGCGATCTGGAAGACCCTGCCCAGCTCGAAAGCCCAGAGAGTGAGAGTGTCGATCACCGCCGGCGAAGCGTCGGCGGCCCGAGCTCCCACATAGACCGAGGTGCGGATCAGGCTGGCGGTTTTTTGGTCGATCAGCTTCTGGTAGACGGAGATGTCATTGTCGAACTTGCCCACCAACCGGAATTCCAGAGTCTGGCCTTCCACCAGTTCGGTGTAGGTGAGGGCCAACATCCGAACCGACTCGATGTCGAGATAGGTGGCGGCCACCTCCGAACCCCGGGAGATCAGAAAGTCCCCGGCCAGCACCGCAAGGGTGTTGTTCCAGTTGGCGTTCACCGAGGGAGCACCCCTGCGGGTGTCGGACTCGTCGATCACATCGTCGTGATAGAGGCTTCCCACATGGATCAACTCCACCGCCGCCGCCGCTTCCAGCGCCCTTCGGTCGTCGGCAGGTCCCAACCGGGCAGCCAGGAGCGCCAGAAGGGGGCGGAGGCGCTTTCCTCCCGCCCGGAGCAGGTGCTGGGAGATCCGGGTCATATAGGGGTCCCGGGAGGCGCTGAGCTCCAACAGGCGGCTCTCCACCTTTTCCAGGCGGGTCCAGACGTCGGGGATGTCGATGAGATGTCGCAGGTTATCCATGGGGGGAGAAAGGAAGAACAAAAATAGTCGTGTTCGTTTTATACTCCAAGAGGGAAGAAAACAATGGCGTTCAGTAGTTGCTATAGACTAGGAAACCCGGAGGCACCCGGGACGCAGGCGTAGTCAGGAGAGTCCTTTGTTCGAGCGATTTACCGACCGGGCCCGGCGGGTGGTCGTCATGGCGCAGGAAGAAGCGCGCAAGATGAACCACAAATACATCGGCACCGAGCACCTCTTGCTGGGGCTCCTTGCCGAAGGCGAGGGTGTGGCCGCGAAGTCCCTGGGGAGCCTCGGTATCGACCTGAACAGCACCCGGGACACGGTGATCGAGACGGTGGGGGTGGGCCAGCAGGCGCCTACCGGCCATATTCCATTCACCCCCCGGGCCAAGAAGGTGCTGGAACTTGCCCTTCGGGAGGCCCTCCAGTTGGGGCACAACTACATCGGCACCGAACACATCCTCCTGGGTTTGATCCGGGAAGGCGAGGGCGTCGCGGCCCAGGTGCTCGGCCAGGCCGAGGCAGGACTGCAGAAGATCCGCCAAACGGTTCTAACCGAGTTGGCAGGCTCCGGAGGAGAGGGAGGAAGGGGAAAAGGCCAACCTTCCCCCCAGGCCGCCCGCACCGGCGCCGCCCGTGAAGGGCATCGCTCGGGGTCGAGTATTCTCGACCAGTTCGGCCGCAACCTGACCCAGGCCGCCCGCGAAAAGGTGCTCGACCCGGTGATCGGACGGTCGCGGGAGATCGACCGCATGATGCAGATCCTGGCGCGCCGCACCAAGAACAACCCGGTGCTGATCGGAGAGCCCGGGGTGGGGAAAAGCGCCATCGTGGAAGGACTTGCCCAGCGGATCGTAGCCGGGGAGGTACCCCGTTCCCTAAGCAACCAGGCCCTCTACACCATCGACCTCGGTGCGATGGTGGCCGGCACCAGATACCGGGGGGATTTCGAGGAGCGGATGAAGAAGGTGCTGAAGGAGATAAAAAAGCGCGGCAACGTCATCATTTTTCTGGACGAAATCCACACGGTGGTGGGCGCCGGCGCCGCCGAGGGGGCGATCGACGCCGCCTCCATCCTCAAGCCCATGCTGGCACGCGGCGAGCTGCAGACCATCGGCGCCACCACTCTGGAGGAGTACCGCAAGCACTTCGAGCGCGACTCGGCGCTGGCGCGGCGATTCCAGCCGGTGCAGGTGGACGAGCCCACCGTTGCGGACGCGGTCGAGATCCTCATGGGACTCAAGGACCGGTACGAGAACTTCCATCATGTGGTCTTTACCGACGAGGCCATCGTCACCGCGGTCCATCTGGCCGACCGATACGTCTCGGACCGTTTTCTGCCTGACAAGGCGATCGACCTGATGGACGAGGCGGGCAGCCGAAAGAAGCTGTACAGCATGTCCCCCCTCCCCGAGGTCGAGGAGTTGAACATAAAGCTCTCCGACATTCGGCTCAAGAAGCGGGACGCCATCGACGCCGACGATTTCGAGCAGGCCGCTGAACTGCGCGACCAGGAGAAAGCCATCCGAAAAGAGATGGACAAGGCGATCGGCAAGGGAGGATCGGTCTCCGCAGCCGCGGTTATCGACGAGGAGGAGATCGCAGAGGTGCTGGCTCAGTGGACGGGGATTCCGGTTCATCGGCTCACCGAGGAGGAGACCGCCCGACTGGTTAATATGGAAGAAGAACTCCACCGCCGCATAATCGCCCAAAACGACGCCATCGCGGCGGTCAGCCGGGCCATTCGGCGCACCCGCGCCGGGCTGAAGGATCCCAAACGCCCCGCCGGCTCGTTCATTTTCCTGGGACCCTCGGGGGTGGGCAAGACCGAGACCGCCAAGGCGCTCACCGAGTTTCTGTTCGGAAACGAAGACGCGCTGATCCAGATCGACATGTCCGAGTACATGGAGAAACACACGGTCAGCCGGCTGATCGGATCGCCTCCCGGTTATGTGGGCTACGACGAGGGCGGCCAGCTCACCGAAGCCGTCCGGCGCCGCCCGTTCTCGGTGGTGCTCTTCGACGAGATCGAAAAAGCCCACCCTGATGTCTTCAATGTCCTTCTGCAGATTCTGGAGGATGGCCGGCTCACCGACTCTCATGGAAAGTCTGTTGACTTCAAGAACGTGGTGATCATCATGACCTCCAACCTTGGCACCAAGGAACTCCGAAAGAAGTCGGTGGGGTTCCACAGCGAATCGAGCGAGGCCGGCTACGAGCAGATGCGCAGCAAACTCTTCGACGAGATGAAGCGCCACTTCCGACCCGAGTTCCTGAACCGGATTGATGAGATGATCGTCTTCCGGGAACTCACCTTCGAAGAGATCAAACTGATCATCGACCTGCTACTGGAGAGAGTCCAGAAACAGCTCCAGACCCAACGTCTCGAACTGGTGGTCACCGACTCGGCCAAGGGCCATCTCGCCAAGGTGGGGTACGACCCCGAACTGGGCGCCCGGCCGCTCCGGAGAGCCATCCAGCGCCATGTGGAAGATGCCCTCTCAGAGAAGGTGCTCATGGGAGAATTCTCCGCGGGCACCACCATCCTGGTCAGCCTGGATGAAGAAAACGACGAGTTGGTGCTCGAAGGCTTCGACGTCTACGACGACCGCTCGGCGGTGGAAGCCGCTTCCTCGGGCTGATCTTCGCCGCCGCCCGGCTTCAATAATCCAAGGTGACGGTTCGGTGGTGTTCGCCCATCCGGGAGGCATCTGGTCCCAGGACGGCCTCTGACCAGAGGAAATAGTCGAGCCGGGGCCCGGTTATCGAGACACCTGTGCGGGTAAGGGCTTCCACCAGGAGATGGCCGGAGCGAACCGTCGCCCAGCGAATGGCTGCTTCTTCCTCTGAGTGGCGGGGTATCTCGGTGCGGGAGTCTATCTCTTCGGCCATCCGTGGTGAGTAGCGAAGTATCCCCAGATGGCGCAGGAATCGGGGAAGCATGTAGTCGGGATAAACCGGGAAGGAGTCCAGCCCCGACCAGGGGCGGGACGACCGCGAGGCCATGATCGCCGCCGCCAGGTGGGCGAGCTTTCGGAACCGGAGACGGTGTCCGCCCACGGAGACCTCGTCCTCGAATCCGGGGATGGTGGAAGCCAACAGTTTCGCCACCCCCGTCCCGTTCCATCCCGCCTCTTCCACCAGATGGAGGGCGGCGCCTTCCCAGCGCTCCAGGAGCGCCGCGGCCACCTCTGCGATGCGGACGCCTCGTTCGGTAACCATCTGCAAGACGCCCCGGCCTGCGAAAAGGCGGAGGGCCTGGGTGGGCCCGAACTCTGAAAACGGCCTGAGATCCGGTCGGGCGACGGGCCCGATCCAGTTGGTGAAGGCTCCGAACAGGGCCGGAGCGTCACTGAGCCGCTCGCCCCGATAGTCGATGGACCACATCTGCTCGCCCCGGGGCGGCCAGAGACAGGCCAGCACGGAGACCACCAGGACGGAGTAGTCGAACCAGGGTCCGTCCCGAAGGTGGGCAGGCGGCCCCGGATAGTCGAACTTCGGCGCCGGGAACCGGCGGCTGCGCCATTGCCCGATCGCGGTGGCAATGGCTTCCTCCACCACCTCGACTCCCCACTCGGGCGGCGGCGGCGAAAGACGCGGGTCGGTGAAAACGCGGGAACTCTCTGGCGGGTTTAGCTCGCTATCGGTCATTATGCTCAAGGCAAGAGGAGGACATGTTACAAATCCGAATTCCGATCTGCTGACAAGGAGACAGATATGAAAAAGAGATTAATCGGGTTGTCAATCCTGGCGGGGCTGTCACTGCTGCTGGCCGCCTGCGGGGGTGGTGACGACACTTCCGTGTATGTGGTGTTTGACATCGGGGGCCGCGGTGACCAGTCGTTCAACGACTCCGCCGCCGCCGGGTTGGATCTGGCCACCGAGGAGTTGGGCGTCACCGCCAGCGAACTGGAGCCGACTTCCGGAGGAGAAAACCGCGACGATCTGTTGAACCTGGCTGCCGAGGACGGAGCGGGACTCGTGTTTGGAGTGGGCTTTTTGTTTGCTGATTCCATCGCTGGCGCAGCCGCGGCCTACCCGGATACCAACTTCGGGCTGATTGACGGGTTTGTTCCCGATCTGACCGCCGACAGCAACCTGGTCGCTCTGGGCTTTGCCGAACACGAGGGTTCCTTCCTGGTGGGCGCCGCCGCCGCGCTGAACTCCACCAGCGGCAGGGTTGGTTTCATCGGTGGTGTCGAGATCGACCTGATCAAGAAGTTCGAGGCGGGCTTTATTACCGGGGCGCGTCATATTAATCCCGGTATTGAGATCGATATCAAGTACATCTCCCAGCCGCCCGACTTCAACGGGTTCAGCGATCCCGCCAAGGGCAAGGAGATCGGGGCCGCCATGTATCAGGCCGGCGCCGATGTCGTGTACCACGCCGCGGGAAGCTCAGGAGGAGGACTGTTCCAAGCCGCCAAAGAGCACAGCGAGAGCACTGGCAGCCATGTGTGGGCGATCGGGGTGGACTCCGACCAGTATCTGACCGCCGGCGCCGAGTTCCAGCCCTTCATCTTGACCTCGATGCTGAAGCGGGTGGATGTGGCGGTCTATCAGACCATCTCCGCCTTTGTCGACGACACCTTCGCGGGTGGCTACCGTACCTTCAGTCTCGCCGATGACGGGGTTGGATATGCCACCACCGGTGGCCATGTGGACGGTATAGCCGCCCAACTCGATGACCTGAAAGCCCAAGTGGTGTCGGGAGCTATCACCGTTCCCGAAACGCCGTGACATAGACCTCTATCCCAGACATTAGAGAAGGGGCGCCCCTCCAGGCGCCCCTTCTCTTTTGGGGCGCGTATGCCGTTGATCAGAAATCCTTCACGCGCTGGGGCACCGGGCTACCGGTAAATATCTATCATTGGGGAACCGGAGTTCAACAGGGGTCGGTGGTAGTGTCTGACCGGTGAGCGACCTTGCCATAGAGTTGGTGAACATCACCAAACGGTACCCGGGAGTGATAGCCAACGACCGGGTCAACTTGGTTGTGCGGGAAGGGGAGATTCATGCTGTGATCGGTGAGAACGGGGCAGGCAAGTCAACCTTGATGAAAATCCTCTATGGGATGGTTATTCCCGATGAGGGGGAGATTCGCATAAGGGGCGAACAAACCGTCATGGCCTCGGCCCGGGATGCCATCGCGGCGGGGATCGGAATGGTTCACCAGCACTTCATGCTCGCCGAGCAGATGACGGTGCTGGAAAATGTGATTTTGGGCGCCGAACCCCGCGACGGTTTGAAAATCAACTTTGGAGAGGCGAAGCGGCGGATCCTCGAGATAACCGGGGAGGGCGCCCTTGATCCCGACCAGATGGTGGAAGAACTGTCGGTGGGGGAGAAGCAGCGGGTGGAAATCGCCAAAGTGCTGTTCCGAGGAGCGCGGATTCTCATTCTGGACGAGCCCACCGCGGTGTTGGTGCCCCAGGAGGTGGAAGATCTCTTCGTGTCGCTACGGGAGTTAAGAGAGAAAGGGGTGACCATCATCTTCATCTCCCACAAGCTCGACGAGGTGCTCGACATAGCCGATGCGATAACCGTCATCCGGGCAGGCCGGACGGTGGCCACCGCCGACCCGAAAACAACCACCACCCGGGAACTGGCCGAACTCATGGTCGGCGCCGAACTGCCGACTCCCGACACCCGGGAGTCCACCGTCACCTCGCAGGTTCTACTTGAAGCAGAAGGCCTAGGCACACTGTCCGAAGAGGGGGACCGGTGGGTGATCGAAGATGTTAGGTTCAAAATCCACCGCGGGGAAGTGCTGGGCATAGCCGGGGTGGAGGGAAACGGGCAGGGAGAACTTGTGGAACTGCTGGTCGGAATGCGGTCCGCAGACTCGGGATGGGTGAAACTCAACGGGAAGAACATCAAGCCTCTGTCCACCCTGCGTCGCAGAGAAGCCGGGATCGGGCTTATCCCCGCCGATCGGCACCACCAGGGCTTGCTGTTGGAGTCGCCCCTGTGGGAAAACGCCATGCTCGGTTATCAAAGCCGTGTGCCTTTCACCCGGGGCCCGCTGGTGGATCGCAAAGGCGCCCGCCAGCGGACCGAGGACGTAGTGGAGAGTTACGATGTCCGCACTCCGGGAGTGGAGGTCAAGATCCACGCCCTGTCGGGTGGCAATCAGCAAAAGTTGTTGGTGGGAAAGGAGATGCTGGGCAATCCCCAGGTGCTGTTGGCCTCCCATCCCACCCGGGGTGTCGACGTGGGCGCGCAGGCTGCGATTTGGGAGAGCATCCGCGAGGCCCGCGCCGAAGGTCTGGGAGTGCTGCTGATCTCGGCCGACCTTGATGAGTTGATCGGCCTCTCCGACACCCTGATGGTGATTCTCCGAGGAAAGCTGGTTGCCACTCTTGATCCCCAGGATGTCACTCCCGCCGAGTTGGGCTCCTATATGACCGGAGCGGCGCAATGAAAGCCAACCGCCGCCTCATATACGCGATTGTTTCTTCCGGTTTGGCAATCCTCTTCGCACTGGCGCTCTCGGGTGTGATCCTGGCGGTTTCGGGCAACAACCCCTTCGAGGCCTACGGGCAGATGTTCGAATATGGAGTAAGGATCGACTCGCTCGCCTCGGCGGTTAACCGAGCGGTTCCCCTGTACTTCTCGGCCATGGCGGTGGCGGTGGGGTTCAAGATGGGACTGTTCAACATCGGCGTGGAAGGGCAGTACCGGATCGCCGTGCTGATCGCGGCGGCGGTGGGAGCGGCCATCACACTTCCCGGCCCGCTGCATGTGCTGGTGATCATGCTCACGGCCATGGCGGTGGGCGCTGTCTGGTCGGGGTTCGCCGGGTATCTGAAGGTAAAGCGGGGTGTGCACGAAGTGATCTCCACCATCATGTTGAACTATGTCGCCACCGGCTTGGGCGCGTTTTTGTTGGCCAACTGGCTGCGGCAGGAGAACCCCCCGGGCGACCTGGTGATCAAGACCCCCGAAATCCCGGATTCGGGCCGGCTCCCCTCTCTGAACCGGGTGCTGGAGTTGGTGGGATTGGATCCGGGCCGAGTAGATCTTTATGGAATGGTGGTACTGGCGGTGTTGGCGGGGATCGGTTTCCATGTGCTGGTCAACCACACTCGCTTCGGGTTCGAGTTGCGCGCCTCGGGCGCCAGCCCGGGAGCGTCTCGGGCAGCCGGTATAGATCCCAACCGGATGGTGGTGCTGACCATGGTGATCAGCGGAGCGATCGCCGGTCTGGTGGGGATGGCCCATCTGCTGGGATTCTTCCATCGCTACACAATCGACTTCCCCACCATGCTGGGATTCACCGGCATAGCGGTGGCGCTGTTGGGCCGCAACCATCCGGTGGGAATGGCGGCCGGCGCGCTGCTGTTCGGCTGGTTCGACCGGGCCACCCAAATCCTTGACCTGCGGGGAATCCCCAAGGAGATCGTGTTCATTCTCCAGGGAGTGATCCTCTTGTCGGTGGTGGTTGCCTACGCGGTGGTGGAGGTGCGTACCAAGGCGGCTGAGAGCCGCGCCGTCACCGGTGCTCTCCAAACCGGCCGATCGCCCAGGGATGGAGAGGAGGGCGAATAATGACCAGTCTTTTGTCTCCCCGCGCTCAAATGATGCGGACCAACCGCTGGCTGTGGCTGGCCCTGGGGGTGGTGGCCACGCTTGCCATCACCCGGACGCTGGCCGACACTCCCGACCTCACCTCCAGCGGCACTTTCGGCTCCGCATTGCGGCTCGGGACTCCCATATTCCTGGCCGGTTTGGGCGGCGTCTACGCCGAACGGGTCGGAATCGTGAACATAGGACTGGAGGGAATGATGATCCTCGGCACCTGGTTCGGGGCCTGGGCAGGATGGCTGTGGGGGCCGTGGACGGGACTGGCGGTGGGAGTGATAGCCGGGGCGCTGGGCGGACTGCTTCATGCCCTGGCCACCGTCACGTTCAATGTTGATCACATCGTTTCGGGGGTTGCGATCAACATCCTGGCCTTCGGGGGGATGAGGTTTTTGTCGGTGGTCAGCTATGGGGGTGACAGCGGGGGAGGCGCCACCCAGTCACCTCCCATCGCCGCGGTGATTGGCAAGGCCTCGCTTCCCATCCTCGCGGGCGGGGAGATCCTGGGATGGGAAAGCCCCGACTGGCTGGGCTCCCTGGAATCGCAACGCTGGTTTTTCCTCTCCGATCTGGCGGGACTGATCCGCGGGCTGACCGTTGATGTTTCCTGGGCGGTGGTGCTGGCGGTGGTGCTGGTTCCCGCCTCTTGGTGGTTTTTGTGGAAAACGCCGTTGGGACTTCGGATGCGTTCGGTGGGAGAGCATCCCGTCGCCGCCGAGTCTCTGGGAGTGAATGTATATCGGATGAAATATCTGGGAGTGATGCTTTCGGGGGGAATGGCCGGACTGGGCGGCGCCATGCTAGTGACAGAATTTGCCCGGATCTATCGAGAGGGACAGACCGGCGGGAGAGGGTTCATCGGCCTGGCTTCCATGATCATGGGCAACTGGCGTCCCGGAGGGGCCGCGGCCGCCGGCGGTCTGTTCGGGTTCACCTTCGCCCTGGAGCTGCGGGACGAGCCGGCCGTTCACGCCCTGCTGCTGCTGGTCGCCATCGTCGGCATCGGGATGGGGGTCTGGCTGGGATACCGAAAGAGGTGGATCCCGGCCGTGTGGCTGGTGGGCACGGCCGCGGCTGCCCTGTTGGTGTTCCTGTCCACCGACTCCATTCCTCGTGAGTTCGTGTTTATCGCTCCCTATGTCACCACCCTGGTGGTGATGTCCCTGGCTTCCCAACACCTGCGCATGCCGGCTGCCGACGGACGTCCCTACCGACGCGGGCAGCAGTTGTGACGGCCCGGTTCGATCCCTATCACCCTGATTTCATCTCCAACCCCTATCCCGTTTATGCCCGGCTGCGGCGAAGCCTTCCCGTTTTTTACGACGAGAACTGGAACCTCACCTTTTTTGCGCGGCATGCCGATGTCGAACACATTTTGCGGGATCGCCGCTTCGGACGGGACATCCGCCATGCGCCATGCGCCGCCGCCCGGGTTGCTCCGCAGGTGTACGAGCGGATCTACCCGCCGCAATATCCGGTGTGGACCCGCCTGATCCGGGACTCCTTCCTCGATCTGGAGCCTCCCCGTCACACCCGCATCCGCAGGCTGGTGCAGTGGGCGTTCACCCGCCGAGCCTCACGGAGCTATCGGGAGAGGATGGAAGCCGAGGCGCACCGGCGGCTGGATGCGGTTGCGGACGCGGGGCGGATGGAGGCCATCTCCGACTATGCCACCCCCATACCGCTGGTGATGATCGCCGAGCTCATGGGAGTGCCTCCGGCCGATCAGCCCTGGCTGGTGGAGTGGTCGCATCTCATCGTGCGGCTGTTCGACCAGGGATGCACCCCTGCCGAAGGGAAGGCGGCCGAGAGGGCCGTCATCGGTTTCCGCGATTACATGCGGGATTTGATCGCCGAGCATCGGGGTCGGGACGGAGACGATCTCCTGTCCCATCTGATCCGCTCAGAACACGAGGGGGATTTCCTCAGCGAAGAGGAGCTGATCTCCACCGCCATCCTGGTCCTCAACGCCGGGCATGAGGCTACCGTGCAGGCCATCGGCAACGGGCTTATGGCGCTGTCGGCCCATCCCGACCAGTGGCGGCGCTGGCGATCCGATCCCGGGCTGAGCGGGACCGCAGTGGAGGAACTTCTCCGATACGACACTCCGCTCCAAATGTTCGAGCGGTGGGTGACCCAGGACCTCGAATGGGGAGGGGTGGAGTTGGAAGCCGGATCGAAGGTGGGGCTGCTGTTCGGCGCCGCCAATCACGACGAGGAAGTGTTCTCCCAACCAGAGCGGCTCGATCTGGGGCGAACCCCCAATCCGCATGTCTCGTTCGGCGGCGGGGTGCACTTCTGTGTGGGGGTGGCGCTCGCCCGGGAGGAGTTGAAGGTCGCCTTCGAGGTGCTGTTGAACCGGGTCTGCTCCTTCGAGATGGAGGCCGATGCTCCCGAACGAATCCCCAGCCTGGTCTTTCGGGGGGTGCGGAAGCTGCCGCTCAGCCTGACTTTCGCCTAAGAGACAGCTGTGGTGGTGGTCTGCGAACTGAGCGGGGCAGCCGGATAACCGATCACGTTGATGCCTGCCACCGCCAATTCCTTGTAAACTGTGCCATTGCGGACCTCGGCGTCATAGACGGTGGTGATCGTCAAAGCGAGTTGGTTGGTGCGCATGATCGCCAGGTCGATGATCTGTGATCCGAGGCGATCCACCAGATTGAGCGGGACCGCAACGCCGCTGTCGCTGCCCGCTTCCATGGTTCTCACCCGGAAATTCTGATAGAAACGGGTCTCGTCGCTGAGATTCACCCATTCCAGGCGGCGAACGGTGATGGGCTGTTCGAAAACCAGGTTTATGGTGACCTGGGTGCCGGGAGTGATATCCGTCCATCTGATCTGCCACTCACCGCTTTTCCCGTTTATAAGGTTGTCACAGGAGTAGATTGCGCCCAAACCTTCGGGAGTGCACTCTACGCTCAGCACACCCTGGGTGGTGGGAATCGGTGGGGGAATAGTGGTGGTCGTGCTCTCTTCGACCGCCACGGTCGAGTCGGAGACTCCCTCGTCATCGTCGGATCCCCCCGTGAAGAGGTTGAACAGGAGTGCGAAGATTGCGACCGCGAAAATGGTCGTCCCGGTGGCGATAACCGCTCTGACCCGGGCGTTGGTCCCGATGGTGGGACGGGGAGCCAGGGGCATGTCCGCGTGACTGAGTCTGATGTGGCACTGTTCGCAACTTTGTCTGGAAGGCATGTTGAGGTGTCCGCACAGCGAGCATGCCACCATGTTGTGCGTGGATGAATAAGCAAGCGAAGAGTCACTCGGGGGGGTTTCTTCACTTGACGTGGACGGGGTCGGCCTTTCGAGGAGAGCGCCGCACGAGGAACAGAAATCAGCGTCGCCTACGTCAGCGCCGCATCGACCACAGATTTGTCTCATAACTAGCCTATTTTGGCACAACCCCGACGGCTGGCGGTTGATTTCATATCTGTGGCAAGGGTACCCTCTTCCGCTTCGGTCCTATCCATAGTCAACAGGACTGATACATGGCGAGGCCGCCGTCTTTTGCTAGCCTGCAAACTGTGGTGGGAGCGCATTCATCCCAAGAAGTAGTGGAAAGACTTTTCTCGCATCGTCCTATCCGGGACGGGCTGGAAAGGATACTTCAGTCCAGGGAAGGCGCTTTGATCGTGCTCGGCTTCAACCCGGAGTTGCGATGTATCAGCGTTGACGGGCTGCACATAGCCTCCGACTCCTTCGACGCGGCCCGCTTGGCGGAGGTGGCCAAGATGGACGGGGCAATCATCATCGACGACTTATGGAATAGAATTCTGAAGGCCAACGCCCACCTTTCCCCTCCAGCTGATATCCCCACGACCGAGTCGGGTTCCCGCCATCGCACCGCCGAGCGGACCGCGCAGGTCACCGGACTCCCGGTGGTGACGGTGAGCAAGGACAGGGCGGTGGTCACCCTCTACATCAACTCCGAGAAAGTCGACCTCACTCCCCGGTGGACGATCCGCAGGCGGATACTTCACCACTTGCAGATACTCGTGGCAATGCGCAAGCGCTTTGATGACGCCGAGGAACACCTGCTGCGGATGGAGCTACTGGATCTGGTCAACTCCCGGGAAGTGGCGCATACGGTGCGGTTGGGTGAGTTGGTGGCCAGGTCCGCCTCCGCCATAGAGACCATGATGGCCGACTCCGCCCAAGATCCGGGGACCACCGCGGCTCTCCTGGCCGACCGGGTGTTCGAGGTCGAGAAACTTGTGCAGCTGACCTTAGAGGACTACCTGGGGGAGGAAGCGGCCGCCGCTCGCCGCAAGTTGGCCGGGTTGTTGAACTATCAGCTCGCACACACTTGGCTCGTGGAGTCCGAAATCGGATTGAACAAACTGGAGGACGTGCTCGTTCCACGCGGGCACCGACTCCTTTATGAGGCCGGCTTTGCGAGCAAAAGGCTGAAGGAGACGTTGCTGGAGGAGTTCCCCGACGCGCAGGCCATGCTTCACACCTCGCTCGGGGGCTTTATGGAAGTGAAGGGGATCGGCAAGAAAACCGCGACCAGGTTGAGGCACTATTTCGACCGGTTACTGGCCGCCGTTCATCCCATTGGACAACGAGTCCTGACAGACAAGAGTACGTCGTATACTTGGTTATATGACGCAGGGCGCTCAGACCAGTAAGAAGAACCCCGCAGATAGCAATAGGCCCGGCGCCGCGACGCAGGGCGCGACAGCCGTTGCGGCGGCTCCGCCGGCTCGCAAACGGAAGGTCAAGTCTCCTCCGAGACATACCCGGAACGCGGCCGGTTCCGGGGCGGCCGCAGCCGATCAGACGCCCAAGTACAAAAAAGGCGACTATGTGGTCCATATTCAGCACGGTGTGGCCCACATTTCAGATATCCAGACCAAAAACGATTTTGGCGAGACTCGAGAATATTTCGTTCTGAACTTTCCCACCGAGGAGATGGTGATCAGTGTTCCGATCAACAAGACTCTCTACACCATCCGGCCGCTTATAAACAAGACAGAGGCCGCCCAAGTGGTTCAAAAGCTCAAAGGGGAGCCTCAGGAATCGGGTGCCAACTGGAGTCGCTGGTACAAAGTGCTTCAAGAAAAGATGTACTCGGGGGACATTTTTCAGGTAGCGGAGGTGGTCAGGGACCTCAACTACTCCAATCAGACCAAGGGCATCTCTCCGGCTCTCAAAAAGATGCTTAATCGCGCCCGGCATGCGCTGATTACCGAGATCCGGTTTTCTCTGGGGGTGGACGCCGAGGCGGCCGAAATCAAGATCAACCGGGCGCTGCCCGCTTTCGAGCCTATCGCCCGCAAGAAGTGAGCGAATCTCGCCCGGATTGGCGGGTTGGATGGGGTTTGGACGCCCATCGACTGGGATCAGAACCCCCTATTCGACTGGCCGGTGTGGAGATGGACATGCTCAGGGGGGTTATCGCCACCTCCGATGGGGATGTGGTCGCCCATGCCGTGGCCGACGCCTTGTTAGGGGCGGCTGCGCTGGGGGACCTCGGCGCGTTTTTCCCGTCGTCGGATCCCCGGTGGGAGAACGCCGACAGCATGGAACTGCTGCACCGGGTGGTGAGGAAGGCCGAAGGGGCCGGTTGGCGGCCGTCCTTCTGTGACGTGACAGTGATCTCCGAATCGGTACGGGTCGCTCCCCGTCGCCGGGCGGTAAGGGCCGCCTTGGCTGAGGCTCTGGGATTGGAGATAGGGGAGGTCTCGGTCAAGGCCACCACCACCGACGGACTTGGCTGGCTGGGTCGGGATGAAGGACTGGCTGCGGTGGCTGCGGTGACGGTGGTTCGGTAGGTTCGCGACACAGCAACAGAAATCGCGAGCAAAACTCACGAATCAACCCCATGTACACGACGTTTCACCAGAGCCGACCCAAAGCTCCTCTAACATCTGCGATGCCTTGAAGATTTTCAATACCCTGGAACGACTGGCAACGCCTTTCGAGCCGGTTGATCCCCCGGGAGTCGGGATCTACGTCTGTGGGCCTACTGTCCAATCTTCTCCACATGTCGGCCATGGTCGCTCAGCAGTGGTCTTCGATGTGGTCCGCCGCTATTTGGCCTGGAAAGGCTGGGATGTGCGTTTTGTGCGCAATATCACCGATGTCGACGACAAGATAATCGCCATTGCCCAACAGGAGGGAGTCCCGCCCGGGGAACACGCGGTGCGCATCACCGAAGAGTTTGACCGCGGATACCGGGATTTGGGTGTGGCGGTTCCCGACATCGAGCCCAAGGCGACCGAACACATCCCTGACATGATCGCCCTGATCAACCGGCTTATCGAGAAAGGCTTGGCCTATCCCCGCGGAGGGGACGTCTATTTTGTGGTGAGGTCTCTGCCCGGCTACGGGAAGCTCTCGGGTCACAATCTTGATGATCTCTTGGCGGGCGCCCGGGTGGAGATCTCCGAACAAAAGGACGATCCCCTGGATTTTGCCCTCTGGAAGAAAGCCAAGCCGGGAGAACCGTGGTGGGATTCGCCCTGGGGTCCCGGCCGGCCCGGATGGCACATCGAATGCTCCGCCATGGCTGCCCGATATCTGGGTGAGACCTTTGATATCCACGGCGGCGGAAGCGATCTGATCTTCCCTCACCATGAGAACGAGATAGCCCAGTCGGAGGGAGCGAGTGGAATGCCCTTCGCTCGAATCTGGATGCACAACGGCATGCTCAACCTGAGCGGGGAGAAAATGTCCAAATCCACCGGCCACCTGGTTGATTTGAACGAAGCCAACCGTCGATTCGGAGGCCTGGTAGTCCGGTTCTTTTATCTTCAGGCTCACTACCGATCTCCCCAGGAGTTTTCGCTTGAACTTTTGGAAGACGCTCAGGCTGCCCTGGTTCGTCTCAGCCGTCTCTTGGAAAAGACCTCGGATGTGAAGGAGCCGCCTCACGGGGAGACAATCGCGGGATTTGAAGAGGCAATGGACGACGACTTCTCCACTCCCCGGGCGCTTGGCTGGCTGTTCACCGCCGTACGGGAGGCCAACCGCGAGCTGGAGTGCAACGGATCGGGAGGCCCGTATGCGGCGGCCGCTTGGGAGATGGCCCGTGTTTTGGGCCTGGACAACTTCTCGGCCTCTTTCCATTCGCTTTCCCACGAACAAGAAGGCGGCAGGCTTCGGGCCTCTGTGGCGCAAGTCGCTATCAGAGAGGGGGCGGACCCCGCGGGAGACACCTCCGAAATAGTGGACAACCTTCTCACAAAACGCTCCAGCGCTCGGTTCGAAGGCGACTACGCAACGGCTGATCGAATCCGGGACGACTTGGCCTCCCTGGGGATCATATTGGAGGATTCCCGAGATGGGACTCGCTGGATACGGCGCTAGGGTCGAGGGAATCCCGGCGGTGGAGGCAGCCTTGGCCTCGGGCCGGGTGCGAAAGCTCCGAGTCGTGCGTCGCTCAGCGTCTTCACCGCGGATGGCTGAATTGCTGGATTCCGCCCGGGGGAGAGACGTGGAGATAGAGGTAGTGAAAACCCTGGAAGGGATAGCTCTCACCTCCTCGCCGCAGGGAGTGGCGGCCGACTGCCGGTTGCTGCGGCCGGTCACCCTCGCAGAGATGGCGACAGAGATTGAACCGGCCGCGCTAGTGGTGATTGATCACATCTCGGATCCCCGAAACCTGGGAGCGATCGCCCGAAGTGCGGTAGCGGCGGGAACCCCCCGGCTGGTGATTCCCCAGCGGAGGGGATCGCCTCTGACCGCCACAGCCTTCAAGGCGGCGGCGGGAGCGCTGGAATGGACACGGGTTTGTCTGGTTTCCTCGATAGCAGCCACACTCAGCCAACTCTCCCGGATGGGTATCTGGACAGTCGGGCTGGCAGCCGACGCACCCACCTCTCTCCTGGGGTTGGATTTGTTGACTGCTCCCACCGCGCTGGTGGTGGGCGCTGAGCATCAGGGCTTGTCGCGGCTGGTGGCCCAACGAGTGGACCAACTGGCCTCGATCCCCATGGCCCAGGAAGCGGAGAGCCTCAACGCCTCGGTAGCGGCTGGTTTGGCTCTCTTCGAACTGGCCCGGGTTCGAGGCTATTTTGGGAAACCATGAGAAGGTTCCACCCTGGAAATGGTACGATTTCCATCCCAACCAGGCTGGCGTAGCTCAGACGGCCAGAGCAGCTGATTTGTAATCAGCAGGTCGTGGGTTCGAGTCCCACCGCCAGCTCCGAGACATCTGTTGGGAAAGATGCCATATTTAGCGCCCCAAGCCGATATCCTACCTTTGGGATGTCTAGTCGCGTGCTCGTCTTCGATGACTGCCGAGAGCTGGTATGGCTTTTGGTCGTCGGGCCTGCGCCGGTAGGACGCTCATGAAGGGCCGGCACACCGCCGGAGGATGGTCGCCTTTCTGGCGCGACATAGTGTTGCGGACCATCCTGGCTCTGTTACTGGTGGCGATGGTCGTCTTCATATGGTGGCTTTTCTCCGAGGACGACCTCTTTACGGATGCCGTTTCAACTACTTCGGGCGAGGAAACCACCGTAACCTCCGATGCCACAACCACGAGGACCGAGCCGGAAGCCGCTCGCACGACTACTACCCAGCCCCCCGCGACCGCGTCCACAGCAGCCGAAACGACTACCTCAACCACAGAGGCCGTCACCACCACTACCACTACCATCCCCCCACCTCTTGATCCAGCCCAGTTGGTGGTACGGGTGTTCAACGCCAACGGCGTCCCGGGTGTGGCGGGAAGGATGACCTCCCGCATGGAGGAGGCTGGGTATGGCGTGGCTGCACCTGACAATCATGCGCAACGCCTGGATGTGTCCCGGGTGTGGTACCGGGATGATCTCTCGAGAGAGGCAGCGGTCGTCAGAGAGGCATGGATTCCTGATGCGCTGGTGGAAGCCATCCCATTGGAACAGGAGGGGATTGACATTGTGGTGATTCTGGGGCGTTCCTTCGAGGAGTGACCCATCTAGAGCACCTCTTGGGACGGAAGAGGGGGGCTTGGGGGCTGAACGGTGCGGTCTTGGCCATCTTGTTGGTGGGGATGGCAATCAGGCTCTTCTCGCCTGCGATTCTTTTGGACATAGGTGCGCTGTGGCCGATCGGAGCAGTTCTGTTGGCGTTGGGGTGGCTAGCACAGAGAATCTGGCCGAGCAGCCGGCTCGCCTATGTCCCGGTTATGCCGCTTTTGATTTTCACGTGGCTGATGCTCTCGGTATCACTTCACTTCACCGATATTTCGGCGCTTCCTTCTCGCAGTGCCGATCTGCGGGGCCCGCCGGTTGACCAAACCGACTTCACGATGCTTGCGGTGCAGATGAGAGAAGGCCGGTTGGTCGTCTCGGGGAAGACCGGCCCCTCGGCATACCAGGTGGAGATGGCTCGACGCGGGGGTGGCGCCGGGATTCCCCTGGCGATCGAAGGTATGGGAGATGATGGGGGAGAGATAACAATCATCGATGTCAGAGATCCCCTTCCTTTCGACCTCGAGTCCGATCTGGCAGACAACGCCTGGCTGCGTTTCGCCGGATGGAAAGTGGGTTTGCATCCCGAACCGACCTGGAACCTGACCCTTTCCGCGCCAGAGATCGCGGTTGATCTGCGAGGCATGCAGATAGCCGGTCTGGCTGTGACCGGGGAGGGGTCGATCAAGGTGGGAGAGGTAACCGGTCCGGTTGAAATAGCGATCAACGGAGCTTTCACCATCGAGGTGCCGGCTGAGACTTTCGTTGAGGTGATCGGCGCCGCGGTCGTCCCTGAAGACTGGACGGTCGAAGAGGAGGCAGCCTGGTTCGGAGAGAGGGGCACGGGTTGGAGAATCAGTGTTACCGAGGATGGCTCGGCTCAGATAGTCACCGCCACCGAATAGGCATCTGACACAACCGCGCCCCCGGACCTCGCACGATTCCGAGGAACCGGCAAACTCGCGGAAACGCACACTAACCTGTGAAATACGTCGCTGCACTCTACCCCAAAGGGCCCGCCCCCGCCACCACCTCGCCTTTGGTCAAAACACGATCCACCAGTCCCCTGAGGGGTCGCTTTTTGAGGATATGATCCCTGGAGCGTCCCGAACGACGCGTCGGATCGGGATGCAAGGTGCTTGCAGCTATCAAATCAGTATGGAAGGCGGGTGAGACAAAACCAAGCGCTCCGCGCGCTTTTGTTTACCAGCTTTGGGAGTGTTTTGCCATGGCGCCGGGGCTCGTTACAGGGGAGTTACGTAGGCCGCGGTGAGGCCGCCGTCCACCATGAACTCGGCGCCGGTAACAAACGAGGATTCGTCGGAGGCCAGCCAAAGCGCGGCCTGGGCGATCTCTGCGGCTTCTCCGAAGCGGCCCATCGGAATGTGAATCAGTCGGCGCTGCTTTTTCTCGTCGGTGTCGAGGTACTGCATCAAGAGCTCGGTGTTGAGCGGTCCGGGACAGAGGGCGTTGACCCGGATGTTCTCCCGAGCGTGAACCACCGCCAACTCCCTGGTCATGGAAAGCACCGCCCCCTTGGAGGAGGTATAGGCCAACTGGGAGGTGGCCGCTCCCACTTTGGCAACGAATGAAGCGGTGTTGATGATCGAGCCGCCCCCGGAACGCCGGAGAGCGGGTATGCCGTGCTTGCAGCCCAAAAACACTCCTTTGACATTAACCGAAAACGTGAAGTCCCATATCTCTTCGGTGGTCTGCACCGCATCCGAGTCCTGAGCGTGGCTGACACCGGCGTTGTTGAAAAGGACATGGAGCCCCCCGAAAGCCTTTTCGGCGGCTTCGACCATCGCCCGGCAATCGGCGTCCCGGGAGACATCGGCCACAACCGCCAACCCTTGGCCTCCCGCTTCTTCGATTTCGGCCACCGTCTCCGAGACACTCACAGGATCGATATCAACAGCGGCTACCGAGGCGCCCTCCGAGGCGAAAAGCAGAGCCGTCCGGCGGCCGATTCCCGATCCCGCGCCGGTTATCAACGCCACTTTGCCACCGAGCCTCATTCGCACCGAGCTTATCCCGGTATAGTGCCCAGTGGATGACGATTCCAGATTTCACCCTGGAGGACCAGGCCCGACAGCCCTGGAGGCTGGCCGACCACCTGGACGCAGGAGTGCTTTTAGTGTTCCTGCGCGGCGATTGGTGACCATACTGCAACGGCCAGTTGGCCAGCCTGTCCCAGCGCCATGAGCAGATACTCGCCGCCGGGTTCAGGACAGCGGCGATAGACATCGACACTCCCTCCCAACACGCCGCCATGGTGGAAAAGCTGAGACTGCCGTTCCCGATGCTTTCGGACCCCGCCCGCTCCCAAGCCATCGTTCCCTACGGGGTGGCCGACGAGTCGGATCCCCGCAATCTGGCCCGCCCCGCCCTCGTGGCGGCGGCGCCCGGAGGCGCCGAGATCTACCGGTTCGTGGCGCGGGATTTCGCCGACCGTCTCCCCGAAGATGACCTGATCAACATCCTCAACCCCCACCGACTGCCACCCACCACCCAGTCCCGGCCAACCGCAGGCGACCCACAGCCCGGTCCCCAAGCCATGCCGGTCAGAGCCATGATCCCCTATTTTCGGGGAGGCCGTTTCGCGGCACTCGCCCTAGTCCTACGCCATCGACACCTGGGAGAAGAGTTCAAAGACGACTCCAAGGCGTACATGGCGGAGATGGACCGCTACGTGGAGGCGATCAAAGAACTGCGGAGCCAATAAGGCACCCGCTGACGGCACTCCACTTCACCATAACTGTCGCAAATGCGCAAGTAACCTAGAGAGCGCCTATGCCGACCATTTCTGACGGGACACGCCTCACTCGGATAGTAGTGACCACCTGGGGGGCGATCGGCGCCCTGATTCTGGCGGGTTT
Source organism: Acidimicrobiia bacterium (assembly GCA_965261135.1). Lineage (GTDB taxonomy): Bacteria > Actinomycetota > Acidimicrobiia > Spongiisociales > ZC4RG35 > Bin76. The sequence continues at coordinate 1,155,762 of OZ253443.1, read as the reverse complement.
TGTGGTTTGGGTCGGCAAGGAAGTGCGGATCATCTGGCTGCCTTTGGTTTTCGCCACCGGCATCGTGGTGATCCTCAATCCGATCGTGAGCTTGTTGCATCGTATCCGGGTGCCTCGCCTGCTGGGAGCGGCGGTCTCCTATCTGCTCGCGCTGGCCGTACTGGTGGTGTTCGGGTCAGCGCTCAGCGTTCCGGTGGTCGAACAAGCCGAGGACCTGGCCGACCGGCTTCCCGAGTTATATGAGGCGGTTTATGACCAGGTGGAGTCGATCTCCGACACCCTGGGGCTGGCTATCAGCCTGCCGGAGACCACTGAGCAAATCAGCGAATGGCTGTCTGACCGTGAAAACCTGGGTGCGCTGGGAGGCCTGGCGGACGCCCTGAGCGACGATGCGGGCGACACCTTCTGGCGTTTGGTGGGTGGGGTGGCCGAGGCGGTGGCGGTGATAGTGCTCGCTCCGGTGCTGGCATTCTATGTGTTGATCGATCTGCCGCGGCTTCGCTCTCTCCTCTTGAGCCTTACTCCTCAACGCCACAAAGAAGAAGTGGTCTACCTGCTGGGCGCCATCACCTCCACTATCAGTCGGTTCGCGCGCGGACAGTTCCTGGTGGCGACGATCGTGGCGGTGTTGGGAAGCTTGGTGATGTGGGTGTTGAACCTCCCCTTCTGGCTGATCGTGGGAGTCCTCTCAGGAGTGCTGAACCTCATCCCCTTCGCTGGTCCGGTGGCCGGCGCCGCCCTGGCTTTTCTGGTCTCGCTGCTGGTGGGAAAGCCGCTCACCGGCCTGGTCGCCATCCTGTTGTTCACCGCCATCCAGCAGGTCGACAACCATTTGATCACCCCACTCGTTCAGAGGACCCGGGTGAGACTCTCGGCCTTCACCATCGTGTTGGCCCTGGTGGTGGGCGTATCGGTGGGAGGGTTCTTGGGAGTGTTGATAGCGGTGCCCGTGGTGGGCCTCTTCCGGCTGCTGGCCGGACATGTTTGGCGCACCCGCGTTCTGGGTGAGGACTGGCATCAAGCCCGGGAGTCAATCATCACCGAGATCAAATCTCCGACGCTGTGGAGCAGAAGGGCCGCCCGGAAACAGCAAGAGACCACAATCGGGCAACTGGACGACCAGGACCCTGAACCTGACGACCTGGACCCTGAACCTAAATCCGGTCCATAGTCCGCTTCACGAAAGTCCGGTCGAGGGAAAAGGGCGAATCGTCCAGCCGGGAGGTGAGCAGGTCGGCCAGAATCCGACCCCCCGCCGGGGAGCACATGATCCCGTGCCCCGAATAGCCGGTGTTCACCCACAGTCCCTCGACCGCAGTCTCCCCGATGAGCGGACGATGGTCGGGAGTCATCATGTACTGGCCGGAGTGCATCATCCAGCGAAGCTCTCCCCGCTGCCAGGCCTCCCCCCAGAAGGGACTGATCCGGGCAGCTGACTCCGGACGGGAGGGATCTAGCACTCCAAAGACCATCCTGGAGTCGGGGGTGACATCCTCAACGGGTTCTCTGTCCGGCCCGAGAGGAGCAGCGTCCAAGAGGTATGCGCCCGAATACGCCGGGCGCCAGTGGACGCCGGTGTCGTCGTCGATGGTCATCGGCGCGTCGGGAGGAACGCGCACCAAGTCCGGAACCACGATCTTGTGACGCGGCTTCACTTCCAGTGCCAGCTCCACACCCGCCATGGCAGCCAGTTTCCCCGAGAAAGGTCCGGCGGCGTTCACCACCCGGTCGGCCTGGACAGGACCTCGGTTGGTCTCTAAAAGAAAACCGCCGGAGGCAAGTGCCCGCAGCGAGGAGACGCGACACGAGGTGTAGAGGGGAGCCTGGGAGGCAGCCAGTAGGCCCAATGTCAAAGCGCGCGGCTCAATAAACCCGTCGTCGCCCCGATACCGGGCCTGTATCACCGCGGGGCTCAGGTAGGGGAACCTCTCCCGTGCCTCGGCTCCATTGAGAATCTCGATATCGGTTTGCCCCCAAGAGTGCTGCAGGGACACCAGCCGGCGCTGTTCCTCGGCTCGCTCAACCGAAGTGGTAGCCCACAGGTAACCGGGTTGGCGAACCATCAAGGGAGCGGAGTCCTGCCCGGTGATTTCGGCGAAATTGAGGATCAACTCCACCGACTCGCTCACCAGTTCGGTCTCCTCCTGGTTGTCGAATTGCAGACGGAAGGCGCCCGTGGAAGCCGGGGTGGTGAGAGAGGCAGCGGCGGGACGAGCCTCCAGCACCACCGGGCGCAGTCCGCTCCGGGCCGCCCAGAAAGCCGTGGAGGCCCCCACCACGCCTGCTCCGATAATCACCAGTTCCGCTCCGGAGGGAAGATCTTTTGTCATAACCTGAAAACTAGTCGGCCAAGATCCGTTGAGGGTAGCCTTGATCGCCATGAGTGCTATCACCGAAGAGCTGGCCGCCCACGATTCGTATCTCACCACCGCGGAGGGCACCGTCCTGGAAGTGGTGGAAGAGGGGGTGGTGTTGGATCGGACGCCCTTCTATGCCCGCGGGGGAGGCCAACCCGGGGACACGGGATACATCCGCTGGCACGGCGGCGAGACCCCGGTCACCGACACCTTCCGGCGGAGAGGAAAGATCGTGCATGTGGTTCCCGAGCCCGGGGTGCTGGATCCCCGAACCCCCATCCAGTCCACCATCGATTGGGAGCGCCGCTACACGATCATGCGCACCCACACCGCCCTCCATGCTCTGTCGGGAGTGGTGTGGCGGGACTTCGGAGCGAAGGTGACCGGCGGCGACATGAAGGAGGGGACGGCGCGGATGGACTTCGAGTTGGAGGGGATTTCCCGGGAATTCGGCCAAGAAGTGGAACGGCGCCTCAACGCCGAACTGATCAAGGGATACCCGGCCGAAGTGTTGTGGATGGCCCGATCCGAGGCGTTTCGCGACCCGGATCTGATCCGCACCAAGGTCAATCTCATCCCCGATTGGGTGCAGGAGATCCGGGTGATCGACATCGTTGGACTCGACCGCCAAGCCGACGGCGGAACCCACGTCCGGTCCACCTTGGAGGTGGGAGGGGTGAGAGTGGTCAAGACCGAGAGCAAGGGCCGGTCCAACAAGCGAATGCGCATCGCTCTTGTTTGACGCCCATGTTTGATCTGATCGTTTTGGCGGCGGCGGCGGGGATGGCGTTCCGGGGATGGCGGCGGGGTCTGATCCGGCAAGTGGCGGCCTTCGTCTCCTTCATCTTCAGCTTGCTGGTTGTGGTTCGATTAGCCCCCGACTGGGCCACGGTGGTCGAGGAATGGCTGGGCATTCCCTACGGTGCAGCGCTGACGCTGGTCGGGCTGGCGGTGTTCTCTGCTGTGGGAATCGTGGTGTGGGCAGCCCTGCAGGCTCTGACCAGAATGATGAGATTTCCCGGCCTCAACACCGCCGACCGCGCAGGCGGCGCGGTGCTCGGCCTCGGGTGGCTGGTGCTCTGGGTCATGACCCTCATCTGGTTTGCATCCTTTCTTCCGCTTCCCGACAGCCTGACGTCGATGCTTTCAGAATCAGGGGTAGTGGGAGTGATTACCGAGCCGGACAGCCTGCCGCGCCGCGCCCTCGACGCCCTCACCCAGAACAGCTGGGAGGAGATGCTGCTCAAGGTGAAGGAGATCACGGGCAGAGTCAACGACCTGTTTACAGACCTGGTGGGAGAAGGAGCGCCGAAACCTTGATCGGCGCCCGCATGGAAGAGGCGATCGTGGAGACGTTTTCCGCCCATCGCAATCCTTCTCGGGCGGAGGGGATGAGCGCCTACATGAAACATCGTTTCCCGTTCTTGGGCATCTCATCCCCCGAACGCCGCCGCCTGGCGCAGATGGCTTTGGCCGGCATGCCTCGGCCCGAGGAGCGAGACCTGGGCGAACTCGCCCGGGGGTGCTGGAATCGCCCCGAAAGAGAGTACCAGTACGCGGCGATCGACCAACTAAGGAGGGCAACCAAACGCCTGTCGGAGGAGTTTCTGACCGAGCTCCGGTGGATGATCATCACCAAACCCTGGTGGGACTCTTGCGATCCTCTCTCAGGTACCGTGGTGGGAGGGATCCTGAGACGGTTTCCCGAATCGGCGCCGGTGATGGAGGAGTGGATCTCCCACGAAAACCTGTGGCTACGCCGCGCGGCCCTGTTGCATCAGCTCAAATGGAAAGAGGACTGCGATCAGGAGCGCCTGTTCCGGTTTTGTCTCCTGACCATGGACGAAAAGGACTTCTTCATCCGAAAGGCCATCGGCTGGGCGCTTCGCCAACACGCACGCATCGCGCCCGGGGAGGTGGGCCTTTTCCTGGTTGAGAACCGTGAACGACTCTCAGGGCTCTCCTTCCGAGAGGCCGCCAAGCATCTCTCACTGACCTGACCAGATGTCCACCGAGGGACCGGGCGGCGCCGACTGGGACGATATCTACATCGGCGACGGCAGCGACACCGAGCCCTTCGATCACAAGTTGCTGGCCGAGGCTCTCGACCTGCCGCCGGGCCGGGCTCTCGACCTGGGCTGTGGCGCCGGGGGGAACATCATCGGTTTGGCACAGCGGGGTTGGACGGCAACCGGCGTGGATTCGGCGTCGAAGGCCATCCGTTCCGCCCGGATCAGCGCCGCCGCCGCCAACGCGCCAGCGAGGTTTCTACTGGCGGATATGACCACTTGGCAACCCGATGGTCTCTACGACCTAGTGGTCAGTTCCTACGCTCTTCCGCCCAGGGGCACCGCTCGGGACACCCTCCTTGCCGCCGCCCGGAAAGCGCTGGCGCCCGGTGGCCTACTGATAGTGGGGGAGTGGGATACGGAAGGAGCGTCGGGCGGCGATCCCGACCATTTCGCCACCCTGGGCGCTCTGACCGCCGCCCTGGCCGGCTTGGAGATCATCCGGTCGGAGTCGGTGCAGGCTGATCCACACAACCGCGGGAGAAACAGCGAAGAAAACCGATCGTGGCGGGCGGTGGTGGTGGTGGCTCGCCGTAGCTAGGGGCGGGGAATCCCACGCGGCGACCGGCTGGCCCACCAGGCGGCCAGCAGCGCACCCACCATATTGGCGATCAGATCCTGCATGTTGTTGGCGTAGTCACCCACTCTGACCTCATGCATGACCAGGGTCGCCAGATATTCGCCGACTTCGATCACGGTCCCCACCGCGTGGGCGCCCAAGAAGGTCACCACCGCCGCCTCCTTGCCACCGAAAGCGCGCAGCATCCGGGAAGTCGCCTCCCAAACGGCCAGTCCCGCGGTGCCCAGTCCCAGGATGTGGATGAAATGGTCATAGCCAACCAACCCCCAGGTGTGCTCGTACAAGAAGTCACCATTGATTACGACGTTCCCTCCAGCCATGTGGAAGAAGCCGGACAAGGATAGAAGCACCAGCACCTCGGTGGAGAAACGAACACGGCTGTCGACCAAGAACACCAGGCAGCCGGCGGACAGCATCCACAGAAAATAGGGAAAAGCCAGTCTGGAACCCGCGTCAAGACCGTAGATGGTCCACGCCGTGACATGGACCGCTGATATCCCCGTTACCCACGGATGCCGGGTGATAGTGGAAGTGGCCCACGTTCCGCTCGGATTCATACAGCGCCCTCGGCAGGATTCGAACCTGCGACCTACTGCTTAGGAGGCAGTTGCTCTATCCCCTGAGCTACAAGGGCGGGGGTGGCGCGAATTGTGGCGCGTAATTGGCCGTGTTTGTCGTGGAGCGTTGTTTCTGTAGGGTAGTCGGGTGGCGAGTGGGTGTGGGGTGGTGGTTTTGTTGGTGAGGTGGGAGTGCAAGCCCGGCCTTGTGTGTGGTGGGGCGTCTCTGTTTGGGGGGAGGGGCGGGTTTGGTGGCTGCGGGGGTTAGGCTGCTTTGGCCGGGCCGGCTCTGACCCGTGGCCGGTGTTCACCAAACCAGTCCTTGAGGGGGATGCCGGTGCGTTGGTGGTGTGCTATGAGCGCGGTGGTCAGTGTTCCGACAGCAGCGCTGGCCCGGGCGGTTCCGAGAACGCCAACCTGACAGAACTTTCAATCCCTGTAACAACTAACCCGGAGGCGATCCGCAAGGCTCTCAGAGAGACCATCCCCGACAAGATGACGGTGGTGTTCAGTACCTACCAGTCGCTGCAGGTCATCGCCGACGCCCAAGCAGACGGCGCCGAACCGTTTGATTTGATGATCTGCGACGTAGCCCATCGAACCACCGGGGTTCATAAGAAAGCCCGGATCACGGTGTCTTCGTGGTTGTTGCCCCACGACCAGACGATTCTCCAAGCCGACCGGCGGCTGTACATGACCGCCACGCCTCGGCTTTACAGCGCCAATGTCAAAGAAAAAGCCAAAGAGCGGCAGGCGGCTATCTATTCGATGGACGACGAAGCCACCTACGGGCCTGAGATTTACAAGATGAGCTTCAAAAAAGCCGTAGACGACGGTTTCTTGTCGGACTATGAAGTAGCCGTCGTCGCGGTGTCTGACAGTCTGTTCGCCAATCTGGCGGGCGACTTTGTCAAGGAGCATGAAGAAACCGGGGTGAACGTCGAGGATGCGGTGAAACTCCTCGGGTGTTGGGACGCTCTGGCCGATCCGACCACCCGTGGCACGAATGGTCGGGTCACCGGGCAGGTCAACACTCCCCACGCCGCCCAGCGGGCCATCGCCTTCTCCAACACCATCAAGAGTTCGATGAATTTGGAGAAGTGGTGGCCGGACATCATCAGCCGACTAGGGCGGCTGGGCGCTGGTGGTGGGGGAAGGCGAGATCATCGGGTCCAAGCACGAATCGATCGAGGGACCCAACGGAATGTTCCGCTTCTCCTCGGGTCCGGCGCCCGAGGCCTTCCAGCGATTCTGCAACGCCGGCGCCACCCACCACAGCGTGCTGACCCCCGGCCACCACCTCCGGACGCTTCAACTGATGGCGGAGTGGATGGGCTTCGAGGTCCGGGCGGTCTGATACCGGCCTCGGCCCGGGGATTCTCCCCGCCAATTAACTCTCTCTCTCTCTCCCACCGGAGCGCCGGAGGGTCTGTGCTCTACCATTACCTCATAGGGCTTTCTTGCAGAAGTAGGGGCTGAGTGGTCCCGGAACAGGAGAAGTGATGCGCATAGCCAAAGTAACTCCAATCTCGGTCGCCTATCCCGAGCCCAACGACTCGGGCGCCACCCGGTACCTCACCTTTTGCCGGATCGAGACCACCGATGGGACCGTGGGCTGGGGAGAGTCGGTGACCATGTGGCCGGAGGCGTGCCGAGCAACCGAGCAGGTCATCTCAGGGATGGGGGAACTCATTCTGGGACGGGACGTGGCTGACAACATCGCCATCTGGCGGGAGTTGCGCAATCACGCCTGGTGGTATGGATATCGCGGCGGGATTTCTCACTTCGCCCTCTCGGCGATCGACCTGGCTCTGTGGGACCTGAAGGGAAAGGACCTGGGCCAGTCGGTTCTCAGGATGCTGGGCGGCGCCGTCCGGGAGTCGCTGCCGGCCATTGCCAGCACCCACGCCTTTCTGACCATGGACGAGGAGATCGATAAACACGGCCGGTGGGTGCAGGAAGACGGTTACCGGGGGGTGAAGATCGGATTGGGCAAGGCGGGGATAACCCGCCTGGGTTTCGACGCCAACCGGGACATCGAATTCATGCGCCGTCTCCGGGAGGCGGTGGGCCCCGATGCCTGGATCATGCTGGACCGCGGCGTCAAGTGCACCTGGGACCTGGAACACGCCATCCGACTGATCCGCAAATTCGAGGAGTACGGATTGCGGTGGATGGAGGAGCCCTTCGAGCCCCGCGAATACATCAACTACAAGAAACTCCGAGGCGCCGTGAACACCATGCTGGCTTGGGGAGAGCGGGAGTGGGACGAGGACGGCTACCGCGAGGTGATCGGCACCGGCAACGCCGACGTGTTGGGAGTCGACCCCGGTCGCGTCGGGGGCATCACCGGCGCCCTGCGGATCATTCGCCTGGTGGAAGACGCAGGAGTGTGGTTCAACGCCCATGCATGGAGCGGCGCACCGGTGACCGCCGCCAGCCTGGCGCTGTCGTTTACCACGAACCGATGCCTGCTGTTCGAGTTCAAACCCATCGAGAATCCGATGCAGCATGAACTGGTCACCAACCCCTTCGTCCATGATCGGGGCACCGTCGGCATCCCCCCGGAGCGACCCGGTCTGGGCATCGACGTGCAGGAGAGCGTCCTCCAGAAGTACAAGCTGTGATCATCGATCGCTCCGGGAGTCTCTCCGTGACAGGGAAACCCCTGTCCTTTAACGGTCGGTGCGGTAGGGGTTGAGGAGGTCGGTGAGGGTGTCGCCCAGGAGGGTGAAGACCAGCACCGTTATGAATATGGCGCTTCCCGCTCCCAACGCCAGGTAGGGATTGGTGGAGACCAGGGTCTTTCCGGTGAGGAGCATGGCGCCCCAGGACGGGGTGGGAGGCTGGGCGCCCAGACCCAGGAAACTGAGGGCGGCCTCGGTTAGCACCGCGGTGGCGAAGGTGAGGGTGAACTGCACCATGATGATCGAGGTGAGGTTGGGCAGGAGCGACCGCTGCATCAGATAAACGTGACTGGCGCCCAATGCTCGGCCGGCTGTGATGAATTCACTCTCTTTGAGGGAGAGGGCCATTCCTCGCACGAGACGGGCGAAGCGGGGGATCTGCACTATCCCGATGGCGATGATGGTATTCCGCAGGTTGGTTCCCAACACCGCCACCATGGCCATGGCCAGGATGATGGGAGGGAAAGCCAGCAGGCCGTCGGTGGTGCGCATCATTATGGTGTCGGTGAGCTTGCCGAAGTACCCGCTGACAACGCCCATCGGCACCCCGAATACCACCGCGATGGCGGTGGAGGCAAAGCCCACGTACAGTGAGACGCGTGATCCGTGGATGATCCGGCTGAAGATGTCCCTTCCTATCTCGTCGGTGCCCAGCCAGAACTGTGCGGTAGGCAACTCGAAGGGATAGGCGACCACTTCGGTGGCGCCGTAAGGCGCCAGGAGGTCGGCAAACACCGCCATCAGCACCAGCAGCGCCACCATGCTGAGCGTGAAGAGGTGAAGGGGATTGCGGGTTATCCTCCTCCAGATCTTGCGTCTCTCCGAGAACATTGCGGCAGAGGTCATATCCGGGTTGGTCCTTGTGCGCTCATGAACGGGCGATCCTCGGGTCGAGCCAGGAATAGGTCAGGTCCACCAGCAGGTTGACGATCACGAAAGTGGCAGCGGAGACCAGCACGGCTATCTGAACCACGTCGAACGCCCGGGTGAGGATGGACTGGATCATAAGCCATCCCAACCCCGGCCAGGTGAAGATCTGTTCGATAACCACCATCCCTCCCACCAGCAATCCGAAGTTGACGCCCACCTCGGTGATCAGCGGGATGGCGGCGTTCCGGAAGGCATGCCAGTAGTTGACCCGACGCTCCGTCAGACCCTTGGCGCGGGCGGTGCGCACGTAGTCGGCGCTGAGCACTTCCAGCATCCCCGCTCTCATGAACCGGGTCAGCCGGGCGGCGGTCACCGAACCGATGGTGACCACCGGCATTATGAGTTGACTGAGGTGCTTGACGGGATCTTCTCCAAAGGGAACGTACCCCCCGGGAGGTAGAAGGGGGAACACTTCCGCCAGCAGGATGAGCAAGCCGATTCCCATCACATAGGTGGGCATGCTGAATCCCAGGGTGGTGAACACCCGGGCGATGTGGTCCACCCATGTCCCTTCCCGGATGGCCGAGATCATCCCCAGGGGCACGGCCACAATCACGGCCAGGAGTATGGAGAGAGCAGCCAGTTCCAAGGTTTTGCCCAAGGCGGGAAAGACCAGACCGGACACCTCGGCGTAGCCGTGAGTGATCGACTTCCCGAAGTCGCCGCGGGCCAGGTTCCCCATCCAGCGCAGGTATTGGACGTGGGTGGGGTCGTTGAGGCCCAACTCCTCTCGGAGTGCTTCGTAGTCCTCCGGTGTGGCGTCGAGGCCGAGTGTCATGGCGGCGGGGTCGCCCGGGACCAGCCGGAAGATCACGAACACGGCGGTTGAGACGATCCACATGACCAGGATCCCGTGCAACAGGCGGCGGGCAACGTATCTGGTCATGATCGAGCGCCGGAGTGGTTTTCGGCGCCCGGGTAATGGCAGGCCACCAAGCTGTCGGCGACAAGCGCCAATGGGGGGTCCTGTTCGACGCAGAGTTGGTCGCCTCGCCAGCACCGGGTTCTGAACCGGCAGCCGGAGGGCGGATCGAGGGGATTGGGCAGGTCGCCAGCGAGAATTATCCGCTCCTGGGTCTGTCGACCCTGGGCGGCGGAGATGTCGGGGATCGCCGACAGGAGGGCGATCGTGTAGGGATGCTGGGGGGAGTTGAAAACCGCGTCCCGGGGGCCTTCTTCCACGATGCGGCCGAGGTACATGACCGCCACGCGATCGGAGACCTGGCCCACCACGGAGAGATCGTGGGCGATGAACAGATACGCCAGGCCGAGTTCGGTTTGCAGGTCTTCCAGCAAGTTGAGAATCTGGGCCTGGATGGAGACGTCCAGCGCCGACACCGGTTCGTCCAGCACCAGAAGAGAGGGCTCCAGAGCCAGGGCTCGGGCGATGGCGATCCGCTGTCGCTGCCCGCCGGAGAACTCGTGGGGGAACCGGCGCAGGGAGTCGGGTGGCAACTGAACCAGGGAGAGCAGTTCCGGGATCTTTTGCCGGGCCACCGCCCGGGAGATGCCATGGATGCGGAAGGGCTCGTACAGGATCTGCCGGACTCTGAACCGGGGATTGAGGGAGGCGTAGGGATCCTGGAAGACGATCTGCATCTCCTGGCGCAACGGACGCATCTGTTGGTGGTTGTAGTGGGTGATGTCCTGTCCCGCAAAGCTCACCGTTCCCGCCGCGGGTTCCAGCAGTCGGATGATGGTCCTCCCCAGGGTGGACTTGCCGCATCCCGACTCTCCCACCAGGCCCAGAGTTTCACCAGGCTTGATGGACAGGGTGACGTCCTCCACCGCCACCAGGGTGGTGGCCTTCTGGGCGCCGCTGCGGCGGATGTGGTAACTGGTGGTGATGTCCCGGATATCGAGAATCGGTCTCTGGGCGGTGTCGGTGTTCATGTTGCTCTCTCGGTGAGCCAGGATGCCGCTTCCTCGGTGAAGTGACAGGCTGCCTGCTGGTCGGTCCCCACCTCCATCAGCCGCGGGGAGTCGGATCGGCAGGCCGAACGCTGCGCTCCGATGGCGCACCGGGGATGGAAGGGGCACCCCGGGGGGACGTTGGCCATGTCGGGAGGCTGGCCGGGAATGGAGTAGAGTTTCGTCCTCCTTTGCGTGATCGAAGGAATGGAAGCCAACAGTCCGATCGTGTACGGGTGCCGTGGCCGGGAGAAGATGTCGCCGATGCGCCCTTCCTCCACGATCCGACCGGCGTACATCACTATCACCCGGTCGGCGATCTGGGAGACCAGTCCCAGGTCGTGGGTGATCAGGATGGAAGCCGCCCCCGTCTCCTCGCGGGCCGCCTTGAGGGTCTCGATCACCTGCGCCTGGATGGTCACGTCCAAGGCCGTGGTGGGCTCGTCGGCGATCAGCAGCTTGGGCCGGTTGGCCATGGCCATGGCGATCATGGCGCGCTGGCGCATTCCGCCCGAATACTCGTGGGGAAACTGGTTGTAGCGTCGTTCCGGTTGCGGGATCCCCACCATGTCCAGCAATTCGATGCCACGCCGTCTGTGGTTTGACTTCGATTCGGAAGGATTGTGGGTCCACAGAGCTTCCCGCAGTTGTTCCCCCACCTTGATAACCGGGTTCAGCGAGGTCATGGGATCCTGGAACACCATGGAGATCTCCTGTCCCCGGATCGAGCGGAGCGCTTCCGTGGACAGGGGCAGCAAGTCCTGCCCTTCGAAGAGAGCCCTTCCACCGGTTATCTCCCCGGGGGGTTTGGGGATGAGCCCCAGGATGCTCAGCACCGTCACCGTCTTGCCGGATCCGGACTCGCCGACTATTCCGAGGGTCTCCCCGGTGTTGAGGGAGAAACTCACGCCATTGACGGCATTGATCACCTGATCAGGGGTCTTGAACCGGACCGAAAGGTTTTCGACGGTTAGCAACGGAATTGGCATCGAGATAGAAGATACCTTGCTGGGGGAGGTTTGGGCGGGAGGAGAGGAGGGGCGGGGACGCCGAAGCGCCCCCGCTCTCCTCAGTTTGCGTTAGCGGAACCTAGTTGTCTGTCAGGTAGACGTCGGTGAGGTACAGGGTTCCTTGAGCATGCGAGATGAAGCCGTGGACGTTGGGACTGTGGGGTATGGGGTTCAATCGCCCTCCGAGGACGATCTGGGGTTGTTCCTCCATGGCCCACGCCTGCAACTGGTGGATGGCTTCCTTGTACTCGATGTTGGAGGCGATGGATCGGGCACTGGACAGCAGTTCGAAGAACTCGGGCTTGTGGTCGATCCATCCCATGGTCTCAACGAAGAGTTTGTTGTAGGGATGATTCAGCAAGTCGTACTCGTCCGGCTTGGGCACCATTGCGCACGCGGCCAGGTCGTACAGGCCAAGCTGGTCAGGGTCATTCGTATGCGTGGGGAGCGTTCTGTCAATATAGGTCGCCACGTCCATGATGTTCAGCTCGATCTGGATGTTCAAGCCGGTTCTCAGTTGCTCCTGAACGGCCTGGGCCAGCCAGGTGTGCTCGGGGTCAGTATCGCAAACTATCATCTCCCCGCCGTCGAAGCCGTCGGCGTACCCCGCACTCTCGAGAACGGCCTTCGCTCCGGCGACGTCAGGAGCGTTGTATGAGGCCGCGTCCGGGTTGAAGAACTGCGCGTTGTTCTCCATGGGGTTGGAAAGAATCTGCATGTGGCCCAGCAGGGTTCGTTGCAGCGCAGGGCGATCAATCGCCATGCTGGTGGCCTGGCGCACCAACGGATTCGACCAGATGTCCCTGCGGGTGTTGACGTGGAAGTGATACAGGCCGGTGTTCCCTGATGGAGGACTGGCGATTACGATGCCCGCTTCGCTGAGGGTTGCCAACTCGGCCAACGGACCCTGGGCCAGCATGTGGACCTCGCCGGTTCGCATCTGAAGCGACATGACGCTGGTATCAGGAACGGTAACGTACTCGATCCTGTCCAGGTAAGCGTCGCCCCAGTAGTCGGGGTTGCGCTCTATGACAACCCGTTGGTTTCTCTCCCAGGACACGAACCTGTACGGGCCGGTGCCGGTAGGCGTCTGGTTCAAGTCGATGTCCTCGGCAGGCGATATATACACGTCGATCAGCGTGCTGTGCAATATGCGATCCGGCTCTGAGAGTCGAACCTCCACGGTGAGGTCGTCAATCGCTACGACTTCTGCGACTCGAGTCAGCAAGGAAGCCGTCCTTCCGGACCCGGGCTCCTGCGCGCGTTCGATTGAGCGAACAACGTCAACGGCGTCCAGATCCGAGCCGTCGTGAAAAACCACGTCCGGACGAATGCTGAAGACATGCGACAGTCCGTCTTCTGAGACATTCCAATGAGTGGCCAGCAAAGGCCTGATCTCGTAGGTGTTCAGGTTGAACTCAACCAGGGTTTCATACATGTTGGTGACGACGTTGCGGCCAGCTGTGGATCCGTACCGGTTGGGATGCAATTGGTGTGGATCGGCCGTTTGGGCGATGATGAGCGTCCCACCACGGGGAATCGTCGCCGCCATGGCGGCCTCTTCCAACTCCTTCTCGGCCATGGCCGCTGCCTCTTCGGCTTCGGCTACCATTGCTTCGGCTTCGGCTGCCTTCGCTTCGGCTTCGGCTGCCATTGCTTCGGCTTCGGCTGCGGCCGCTTCGGCCTCAGCCAATGCTTCCATGGCTGCTTCGTCTCCTTCTTCGGCGGCCATCTTGGTGTCTTCCAGTTCCGCCATGGCCTCATCCAGGGCAGCCTGCGCTTCGGCAGCTTCCGCGGCCGCGGCCGCGGCTTCGGCTGAGGCGGCGTCGGCGGCCGCCTGTGCTTCGGCTGCCTGTGCTTCGGCTGCGTCGGCGGCCGCCTGTGCTTCGGCTGCCTGTGCTTCGGCTGCGGCCGCGGCTGCGGCATCAGCTTCCGAAGTGTCCTCTCCACAGGCCGTCGCAACCAAGGCCAGGATGGCCAGCAGTGCGATCAGTTTCTTCATCAGAGTGCTCCTTTGTCGTCGGTCATGTCTACACGCGACAAGACCTCTGAGAGTCAGAATAACCAATATGTAGGTCATGCTTCCAGAAAAAGGGAAAATATATTACGAAAGTGGTAATTCCCCAGAAAAAGGGAGATCCGCCAAGAGATGTATACCATGGGAGGGCAAGAGATGTCCGACTTTCTGAAACGCCCCAGACTGCCTGCCGGCATCGACGGTTCCCGCCGCGATCTGTGGGAGGAATTCCGGCGACAGCCGTTCGGCAAGCACTCTCCTGACCTGCAGGCGCTGCTGGAATACATGCGCGGCGGTCCCATCGCCGGCAAGTACTTCCTGAAGCTGACCGGCCCTCATTCGGAGTGGACGCTGGCTCGGTTTAGCACCACGTACCCATTGGCCACCGAGACTCTGCCCGAGCACGTCTTCACCACCATCGAAGACGCCGAATACTTCGTGTTCCGCCGCCGCTGGGAGGAGATGTTCGGCGCCGACCCGGGAGCGGAGTCGTGAGCGTCAAGGCCGCGGTCATGGGATATGCGGACCGCCAGAGCGTGCGGCCGGGAGAGCGCATCGAGTTCAAGGTGAGCGCGCTGGGTCCAGAGACCTACCGGGCGGACATTGTGCGGTTGATCGCGCCGGAAGTGGGTCTGGGCGACGACTGTCCGGACTTCTGCGAGATCGAACTCCACACCGAGGTCTGCGGTGACTATCCCACGGAGTGGCAGCCCATACATCCCGGTTCGGCGGTGCGGGTCCCGATGCCGGGGGGTCTTCCCCTGGATAAGGGAGTAACCCTCAGCGCCAACATCTTTCCCACCTTGGCCGAGGCGGGTCGGCAGGGCATCCTGGGCACCCACAGTCCCACCGACGATTCGGGCCTCAGCCTGATCCTGGAGGACGGGGCTCTCGCTCTGGCGGTGGGAAGTGGGGGGTCCACGGCCATCGTGACCAGTTCGATTACCCCGGTGGAGCACCGTTGGACGGCGGTGGCCGTCACCTATGAGCCTGACGCCGGCACTGTGGAGTTCCATGCTCGGGGAATGGAGGGCCATCGCCTGGAAGGTGCGCTGTCATCGCGGGAGAGACACGAAGGGGCGGCGCCCGGAGCATCGGGAGGAAGCCACTTCCACATAGGGGCCGCTCAAGCCGTGGATGACCGCGGCGTGGAGCACACCGCGCTCTGTTTCAATGGCCGGATCGAGAGGCCCCGGGTCTACGCCCGGCTGCTGGATCATGAAGACATCTCCCGTCTGTCGGAGGTGACCGGTCCGGCGCCGGTTAGAGGAGCGTGTGCAGACTGGGACCTCTCGATCGGGATCAATACCGACTCGGTCACCGACGTGTCGGGCAACGGCCGTCACGGAGAGACGGTCAACCTGCCCGCCCGCGGTGTAGGAGGCTCCAACTGGGCGGGTGAGACCGACAGCTGGCGGCTGCGGCCCGAGCAGTACGGCGCCATCCACTTCCACGATGACGACGTCGATGACGCCCGGTGGCGGACCAGTTTCACCCTGGTCGTACCCGAGGACTGGAAGAGCGGATGCTATGCGGCTCGCCTTCGGGCCGACGACGCCGAGTTCTACGTGCCCTTCGTGGTGCGGCCGACTCCCGGCAAGGAGGCCGATGCGGTGTTGCTGCTGGCCACCGCTACCTACGGCGCCTACGCCAACCTGAGGCTTCGGGTCGTCTTCCCATGGAACGAGTTGATCCACGGTCGCTTGACGGTGCTGGACGACACCGATCTGCTGATGCTCAGGTTTCCCGAGATCGGCTCCTCCACCTACGACAGCCACACCGACGGGAGCACCGTTGTCTATGCCTCGATGCGGCGCCCGGTCACCAATTTCCGCCCCAAGGGCCGCATCTACAAGTTCTGCCAGGACATGCTGCTGGTCTCCTGGCTCGAGGAGGACGGATACGACTACGACGTGATCACCGACGAGGACGTGCACCGGGAGGGCCTGTCTGCTCTGACGCCTTACCGGGTGGTCATCTCCAGTTCCCATCCCGAATACTTCAGCACCCGGATGTTCGACGCCACCGAAGACCATGTCAGGCAGGGAGGACGGATGATGTACCTGGGAGGCAACGGCTGGTACTGGCGGATCGCCTATCACCCCACCCGCTCGGGAATCGTGGAGGTCCGCCGGCCCGACGAGCCCCGCCTGTGGGCGGCCGACGTCAGCCAGGGGCATCTCTCGTTCTCCGGAGAGCGGGCCGGTACCTGGTCGTGGGCGGGCCGTCCCCCCGAGACCTTCCTGGGGGTGGGCTTCATCACCCAGGGATTCGACGAGTGCTCCTACTACCGGCGCACTTCTGCCTCCCGGGACGAGCGGGCCACCTTCATCTTCGAGGGTGTGGAGGACGAACTCATCGGCGACTTCGGCTTGCTGATGGGCGGAGCGGCCGGATACGAGATTGACCGTGCCGACGCCCTGATGGGCACCCCCCGGCATGCTTTGGTGGTCGCCTCTTCGGAGGGGCACTCCAATCTGTACGACCTGATGGTCACATCCCTGGTCGATTCGTTGCCGCCCAGCAATCCCGATGATCCCGACCGCATCCGGGCCGACATAGTGTTCTACGAGACCGCCGGAGGAGGTGCGGTGTTCTCGGTGGGCTCGATCGCCTGGTCGGGGAGTCTGAGCGCCTCGGGCTACGACAACAACGTTGCGGCAGTGAGCCGTAACGTCCTCAACCGCTTCCTGGATCCCGAGCCCTTCCAGATGCCCGCCGAATGATCTCGGGCTTCGGATCCGGAGAAGCCGCCGATGGGTGGGGACAGGCATGACCGCACCGGACTGGTCGCTGGGCGCCGGTCTCCGAGGCCAGGCGGTGCTGGTGACCGGAGCGGCGAGCGGCATCGGAAAGGCGACCGCCCGGACCATGGCGGCCCTGGGCGCCAGGGTGGCGGCATTGGACGTTCAGGAGACGGTGCGGGAAGTGGTGGGGGACCTGGAGGACCCCGGCCGGCACCTGCCGGTGGTCTTCGATCTGGCTGACAGCGGGTCGATGCCGTCGTTGGTGGCCGGCATCGAGGCGCGGCTGGGTCCGCTGTGGGCGCTGGCTCATGTGGCGGCCTACCTGCGGCGCAAGGAGTTGGGCGATGTGACCGAGGAGGACTGGGACGCTCAGTTGGATGTGAACCTGAAGGGGTCATTCTTTCTCAACAAGGCGGTTGGAGAGGCGATGATCGCCACCGGCAGAGGGGGACGCATCATCAACTTCACGTCCGGAGCTTGGCTGAGCGGACCGGTGCATGGCAGCCACATCTACGTGGCCAGCAAGGGGGGCGTGGTCTCCATGACCCGGGGGTTTGCCCGGGCCTACGGTCCTCATGACATTCTGGTGAACTGCGTGTCGCCCGGGCAGATAGACACGCCCATGCAGCACGTTGACAATCTCCCCGAAATCGTGGCGGCCGGAATCGAGCAATGCCCACTGGGGCGGATGGGACAACCCGAGGAGTTGGCCCGGGTGGTGGCCTTCCTGGCTTCCGAACACGCCAGTTTCGTCAGTGGCGCCACCATCAACGTGAGCGGCGCGCTGACGATGTACTAGGGGGGTGGATCACTGAACACCGTTCAAACCGTTCTGGGACCCGTTTCTCTGGACGAGTTGGGTGTGACCCTGCCCCACGAGCATGTCTTCATGGACCTCTACGAGATAACCATGAACTCCCATCTCATCCTGAGTGATCCGGAGGTGGCCCGGTACGAGTTGGGCTTCTTCAAGGAATGCGGTGGCACCACCATCGTCGATTAAACGGTTTACGGGCTGGGGCCGGATCCGGTGGCGCTGAGAGAGGTAGCCCGGGATGTGGGCATCAATATCGTTGCCGGGACCGGTTTCTATTGGGAGAAGTTCCATCCACCCTGGCTGAAGGACATGACCGACCGGGACATCGTGGCCATGTTGGTGAAAGATCTCACCGATGGCTTCTTACGGAACCGACATCAGAGCTGGCATCCTGGGCGAGATCGGGACTCACCACCGAAGGGTCTCCGCAGCCGAAGCGCGCGTTATCAGAGCCTGTGCCGTGGCCCAGCGGGAGACGGGAGTGCCCATCTCGACCCATGCGCTCTTTACCCGGATTGGCATGGAGCAAGTGCGGCTGTTCGAGGATGCCGGGGCCAATCTCGACAAGCTGGTGATCGGACATGTCGACACCACTCCGGATGTCGACTATCACATCGAGTTGCTGAAGCGGGGAGTCTGGATCGCCTATGACGCTATCGGCCAACTCGACAAGCAGACGGATGAGAGAAGGGCCGATGCCATAGTCCGGCTGATCCGGGCAGGCTATCGGGACCGGATCCTGCTCTCCACCGATGTGGGAAAGCGGGGCGCAATGAGATCATATGGAGGAACGGGCTATGACCACGTGATCACTCGTTTCCTGCCGCTGTTATGGGAGCGTAGAATCCCAGAGGAAGACACAACGACGCTCACCGTGGACAACCCTCGTCGCCTATTCACCGGATGACAAGCGGACTGTGCCGGGACAAGCAGCCCAGTTGAGAAAGGAGCCGATCGAATTGAGCGAACATAATTTGGAATCTCCGGTGGAAGTCGTTCACTTCGGTCTGGGGACCGTGGGCCGGGCCGCGTTGCGTCTTTGTGGCACCCGTAGGTGGATTCGCTCCGTGGGGGCGGTGGTAGGCGGCAACTCCTCTGTGGAGGAGCGAATCGAGTCTGGAGAGATCCCTGCTGGCATGCTCATCACGACCGATCCCGACCGGCTGCTCGATCAAGTCCGCCCGGAGGTGGCCCTTATTGCCACCCGGTCTCCCGTGGCTGAAGTAAAAGAGGACGTCATGAGATGTGTGCGGCGCGGAGTGAGCGTTGTCACCTCCAGTGAGGAGTTGGCCTACCCGGATGTGAATGACCCGGCGGCGGCCCCGGAGATCGATGCTTCCTGCCGTCGCTCCGGCGCGGCGGTGGTGGCTACCGGCATCAATCCCGGATTTGTGTTCGACGTCTTACCGGTGGTGGTCGCGGGCGCCTCTTGGGACGTCAATCGGGTTTCTGTCACTCGGGCGCT
Organism: Acidimicrobiia bacterium; assembly: GCA_965261135.1. Classification (GTDB taxonomy): domain Bacteria; phylum Actinomycetota; class Acidimicrobiia; order Spongiisociales; family ZC4RG35; genus Bin76. The sequence continues at coordinate 1,136,615 of OZ253443.1, read as the reverse complement.
TGACTGCTCGGTCTTCGGGCAGACAGTCCATCGGTCGCTGGGAGTGGGATACAGCCCGGCGGGGTTCGAAGAAGCCCAGGAGGCGGGAATCATCCGGGGTCACATCGGCTTTGAGGAAAGCGCTCGAGTCATCGCTGAAGTGTTGGGTCGAAGACTTGACCGCTTTGAGGAGAGAGTCCGGCCGCTGGTCGCTGACCGGCCCTATCAACTAGCCGAATACCTGGTATCTCCCGGCGAGACCGCCGGCGTGGTGCAGGATGCAACAGGCTGGGTGGATGGAAAGCCGTGGCTGCAGTTTGATTTGTCTCTCCACGTCAATCCGGGCTCAGTGGGGATCCAAACCCGGGATCACATCCGGATTGAGGGAGAGAACACCATCGACGTGACCATCCAGCCCGGAACACAATCAATACTCACCACATCGGCGCGCCTGGTCAACAGTATCCCCGCGGTTCTTTCGGCAGCCCCCGGTCTGTACACCGCTGCCCAGTTGTTGCCATCGGCGCCCTGGCTAGGAGAGTTTCTCCCGCCCGGCCTTCGGAGACGCCATCGAGACTGAGAGAGTCGAAGCATCCTCTCCCTGCGGTGCAGGTACTATCCGCTCGTCTCAAGGGGACTGGCAAAAAAACCGAGGCTGTGATGTTGAATTATGTCCCGCCCACGTGGCAAATTGGAATCAGCCAAACACCGAAACGGTCCATTCCGGCGTCGTTCGGACCCGAGTTTGGCGGGTCGAGGGGTTTGGTGGGAGGTGGTTGGTGTGTTGACCTGGGGTTTTGTGTTGTGAGTGGGTGGTCCGGCACGGTTTTGTAGGGGCGACATTGAGTTGGTGGTGTGGGGGGTGTGGTGGCAGTGTTATGGGGTATGTTCGTTAATGATGACCCGCCGTCGGAGGGGCGACAAGGTTTACCAGTACCTGTCGTTGGTGGAATCGGTTCGGAAAGGGTCGAAGACCGGTTATCGGACCCTGCTGCGCCTGGGAGAAGTCACCGCTCTACGCGAAACCGGACAGTTGGGACGGATCATCGCCGCGTTGGAACGCCACCTGCACAAAGAACGCGTCGACCTTGACGGGATAGTCGCCGAGGGAGCACCCGCGGTGGGAGGAGTAGCAGCCGCGGCGGCGGTGTGGGAACAGCTGGGTCTCGGAGGGTTCTTCGCCGATGTGGGCGCGGAACGCGGCGCCGATGTTTTGGAGCATGCAGTGTTCGCGATGGTGGTGAACCGGCTGGTGGCGCCCTGCTCGAAACGTCGTCTGCCCGAATGGACAGATCGTGATGTGGTGATGCCCTCCGGCTGGTCGGCGCCGTCTTTGGACCAGTACTACCGGGCCCTGGAGGCGGTGGCCGACGTCAAAGACGAGACCGAGGCGCATCTGTATCGGCGGTTGTGTGATTTGACCAACCTGAACCTACGGTTGGTGTGCTACGATCTGACATCCACCTATTTCGAGGGTTCCACCCGACCCTCCGAAGCGTTTTTCGTCCAGGGCGTTCGGGTATTGGCGGGACCGTCGCGGTGACCGACCCCAGATCGTGATCGGCCTGTTGTGCACCACAGACGGGATCCCAATTAGCCCATCACGTGTTCCCCGGTAACACCAACGACGCCACCACCCTACCCAACGTGTTGGACGACCTACCAAGCGGTTCGCGGTGGGAAGAATCTGTGTAGTCGCCGACCGGGGTCTCATATCCGGGGCCAACCTGGAAACGGTCACCGGGGCCGGGTTTGATCACCTGCTGGCCACCAGACTCCGCCGCGATCGGATCACCGTCCAAGCCCTCGCCGCCATCGACCAAGACACCGTGTGGATCCAGATACCCCAACACGGTTGCAGAGCCGCGGATATCACCCTCGAAGACGGGACCCGCACGGTGGTGGTCGAATCAGACGCCCGTGCCCGCCGGGACACACAACGCACCGCAGAGATCATCGCCACAGCCGAAACCCAACTGTTGGCGTTGGAACACCGCGTCCGCGCCGGGAGATTGAAAGACCCGGCCAAGATCGGGAGAGCCGCCCAACGAATCCTCGGCACCGGCAGGGTCCCGAAGGACCCTGAAAGCCACAGCAGTGGTGGCCCTTGATGACCTCCGAGATGTCGACAGGGGCCGTGTGCGGTTGGAGAACATCCCAGCCAGCCGCTTCAAAAACTTCAAGAGGCCCAAAACATCGCCCGAGGTCCTTGAGGAAGTCCGTAGGGTGCTCACAAGAGCGAGAGAAGCCGCCGACCGAGCTGCGGCTGAACGCCTTGAGTCAGCTCCACGAACAAAACACGGTCACGTCGCCGACATCGCTGGGGCAGCTTACCTGGTGGTTTATGACAGCCAATCCCAAGTGGTGTCAGCCCTGCTGGAGTTGGAAGAGGCTTGGGCAAGTCCAGGAACCGGATACTTCATTCGGAAAATCGGCGGGCTTGGCTGGAGAAACGAACAGGCAATGTGCTTGGCCGAAGCCGCCGTAGAAGCCGCGAAAGGCGTGTTTGAAGAACACTTCCCGGACGTTTCCTTTGGTACCAAAACCCGGCGGGATTGAAAACGGCCAACCCCCACCGGAGTTCCTGACCCTGGGGCTATCCTGGCCTGAGATCGCAGCCATCAAGTCCTGAAATCACCGGTTACGACCCACCCTCCATAGTGATCCCCCGGTTACGAAGCTGTCAGACCGTGTCAAATCTGGGCTTTAACCGTGTCAAGGCCCGTCGCTCACACACCTACGACCTGGGGTTTCGTAGTTTCGCGCCAGCGCCACAAGGGCGGGGTTGGCGCGAAACTGGTTTGGGTTTAGGGTTTATGGTAGTTGGGGTAGAGAGTGGGGGTGGGTTGTTGCGCGGGTGAACCGCCCCGTGTTTCCCGGAGACTTAGGTGTGCCCCCACTTTCGTGGAGGCGGGATATTTATTTTGGTGGTGTGCTGACCCGGAAGGAGGGTCTTGCTGCCTTATCGACATTCACCCGCGTTCCGTCGCAGGGTGTCAGACCTGTTAGCAGTTGGTGTGTCGGTGGCGACACCACCCGGGCGGTTCACGTTGTGATTGATAGTGTTGTTGGGGTATAAAGGTGCTGGGAGTTGGCTGTTAACACTGTGGGACGCTGGGTCTTGTTGCTGTCAGTTGGTGCGGCGGCCGGTTTGGTTGTTGCGGTGCTGGTTCGTTCCTCTGGGACCGGTGATGACGTTTCGGTTGTAGAAGGGTCCTCTGTCCAGAATGTGTCGGCCGACCCGGTGGGCTTCGTGCGCTGCGACGACATAGCGATGCTCGGCTCGCGTCTGGAGGGTAGCTTGGGCGCCCGTCAGAACCCTGATTCTGTCGTGATGGATGTGCTCAGCGCCTACCGGAAGGAGCATCCTGAGACTTACGCCGGGACGTGGATTGACCGGGCGAGCGGTGTGGTGGTGTTGGGGTTCACTGACGATCCCGATGGACATCTGGAGGCGATCCTGGCACTGGTCCCATCTCCTGCTGATTATCCCGATGGCAATCCGAGGTCTCTGGGGGAGCGGGAGGATGTGACGATAGACGTGGTGCAGGTGCGGTACAGTCAGGCCGAACTGGAGGCCATCCAGGAACAGATCATGGATGCGGTGTCCGGTCGGAACCTCGACGAGACGGTGTCGGCGCGGATCTTCATTCGCCGTAACCGGGTGGGCCTTGGCTTGTTCAACCCACCCGAGGGAACCTTGGAGGAACTCGCCGAACTCGTGTCAGACCCAGCGGCGGTCTGCGTTTCGGTCTCCTACACCCCGCAGCCTCCCAGCGGGCCGCTGGACGTGATCCCCGATCTCGATGCCGAGGATCCTCTCGTTACCTGCCGGGGCATTCCATCGGTGCGCTACTCGCAGTTGGTCGATCCGCCCTCGATCGATGATGTCGACCATCCAGCGGTCGACGCGCTACGCGCCGAACTCGAGGCTCCCGGCGGGGAGCCGATGCCACCGGGACAGTGGGTGGTCATGAACATCGAAGACGACGAAGCCACCTTTGATACCCTGTCGTCAGAAGAATCCGGTTACGCTCGTTTCAGGCGTTACGGCGACAAGTGGGTGTTGGGGTCGCTTGGCAGAGGCCGTCCCTGCGAACCGGTTGTGGTGCTTCCCGAAGGGCTCAACCGAGTCGACGTGCGCCTCGACCCAGAGTCGCCGCCCAGCCCAGACAGCACCACCATCGACCTGCTGGTGACCGAAGCGGCATGTGCCAGCGGCCGCGAGATGGGCGACGCCCTGCAGGGCCCCCAGGTAGTGGAGAACGACACCTCGGTACTGGTGGCCTTCGCGGCCATCCGCCTCGGTGCGCGTGTAGTCAATTGCCAGGGGAACCCATCCACCCCGGTCACCATCGAACTCTCCCAACCACTCGGCCAGCGCACCATCTACGATGGCCTCTACGTCCCGCCCAAACCGCTAGGCGAAGACACCGAAATCAAGTAAGCAGCCCATCATCAGAAGCTCAGCCTCTTTTTAAATGGTCGAGCCACACATAGTCGACGTTCAAGCTTTTTCAGGAGGCGTCGAGGATGAAGAAGTCGTCCGGGACCGCGGCCACCGCGATTAGCTCACCATTGGGGCCGATCAGCTTTATTACTGCATCGTTGTCCGGTGACACCGGCCATCCCGTAAAGGCCAGCACGGCTGTGCCTTCAGCTACGGTCTCCGCGGTGAGGGCGGACGCCCGCCAGTAGAACCCGCTCGGCAACGGGTCGGGGCGTTGGTAAATCTTGCGGACCGACTGATCTGACAGTCTGATCTTATAAAGAGACCAGTCGTCGATGGGCTTGCCGCCCGCCGTGGCTCGGAACCCGATCACGAACTCGTCGGAGTGTGTCCACGATACTGATTCGATCGGTATTAGCGGAAGGTTGGTGGGCGTCCAGATACCGGCGCCTGGTTTTGGCACCGGGTAGGTTGCACTGGTTTCTGAGTCCACCACAAACATCTCCCCGTTGTCCCTCCTGAGCAGGACAAAGGAGCTGCCGTAAGCCTGGAGTATCCCGAATCCCTGTCTCCATCCCTCTGCCGGTCCGTCCAGGTCCGGTGTCTCATCAAGATTCGGTGTCACATAGTGTTTGCTCCCGTCAGGTCTAAGGATCAGAATCCGCCCCGGCTCCTCCAACACCGTGCTGTCGATTGTGTACCGGTCGACTTTGATGACCCGGTTATGCAATTCGCGCATCAACAGGCCTTCTTCGAGGGCCCCTGCCACTACCCAGTCGCCTCGAATGTCGGCTGTCAAAACAATCTTGCCGGTATCGACATTGAACAGGTCTACCCATGTCTCTTCTATCCGATATCGGGTACCTTCCTTATCCGGCCAGAGCCCGGGCATATTGATATACTGGCTCATCCATACCAATGAGCCGCCGGGGTCTGTCACAAACCCTATATAGGGGGCGATCCCTTCACGTTTGGGAACGTATCGTGAAGGCCTCACGCGTAACGAGGGCTCGGTGAAGTCCCCGCCCGGCACCAAATACCCACCCCAGCCACCCTCGATGAGAACATCGCCACGAGCCGTGATAGTGCCGCCGTGCGACCAGGCCTGAAAGGAAATGTGCCCTCCGCGGTAAATCTTGAGAGCACGCTCCTTGAGGTCAGCAACCGCGTATCCCAGGAAACGGCCGTCCTTGAAACCGATCATCAGAACCTTGGCCGGGATTGGCTCACCAGGCCAATCCAGAGGAGTGATAACCTGCGACCGCAATGCGTCCGCGACGGGTGTTGTTGTGGCAGACCACCCTTCCGTGGCCATGGTGAGGGGTGAGGAATCCGTTCGATCTAACTCTTCGATCAATGTCGCCATGGACGACAACTCAGTCCTAAAGGCTGGGGTGACAGACGGCGATCCGGTCGCAGGAGACGTTGCGAGCAACGTCTCGGTACGCGATGTCAGTGCCGGTTTTTGCATGGCTGTAAATGCACCCTGTGTGTTATGAATGCCCGCGGTGACACCCAACGGCAGGCACAGCGTCAATCCTCCTACAAGTGCAAGGGCCAACCGCACCATCCATTTCCTCACAATATCCACTGAACTCCGAAATCCGAGGCTTCTCCTGAATGTGAATTGTAGAAGTCACCCACCAGGGCCGGACGTACCGATCGCCCCGCTTCACACTCAACTCGCCTCTCCTTGGCCTTGCTCAGTCGGGCCCCACCAGGCTGGACGATGGTCGGGACCGTGAGTGAGTTGCTTCTGGTTGCTGCCGTCCGCATCCATTACCCAAAATCCCTGCGGAGCCAGCGAAAGCAATGCGGGTGCCATCTGGGGACCATTCCGGATCCCGATCCGTTACAGAACCATCGCCTACGATTGGCATACACGGCTTCAACTCTCTTCTATCCGGCTGCCCTGGTAGGTCCTCAATGCTATTTGTCCCCTCTGGAAGCAGAACGGTCAGGTGGAGAAGCGTTCCTCCAGCACCGTGATCATCTCTGACGGATCTATCATCCGTTCGGCGGCCAGAACCAGCAGGTGATAGAGAAGGTCGGCCATCTCTTCGGCGACCCGCCGGTTGTCCGCCTCTCGGCGGGCGTGGTCCTTGGCGGCCATCAACACTTCGGTGGCCTCCTCCATGAGCTTCCGGCCGGTCAGATCCACCCCGCCTTCCAGCAGCCGGGTGGTGTAGGAGCCGGAAGGTCGCTCGGCGGTGCGGGAAGCAATCACCTCCCACAGCCGCTCCAGCCAGTAAAAGCCCTCGCCGCGGGGACCGTCGTCGAAGCATGTGTTGGTTTGGCGGTGACAGGCGGGACCGGCGGGCAAAGCGGTGATCAACAGAGTGTCGGCGTCGCAGTCGGCGGCGATCTTCACCACTTCCAGGGTCGCCCCGCTCGTGGCGCCCTTCTTCCAGAGTTCCTGGCGGGACCTCGACCAGAAGTGGACGTAGCCGCTCTCCAAGGTGGCCGCGTAGGACTCCCGGTTGAGGTAGGCGACCATCAGCACCTGCCCGGTGCGGGCATCCTGCACCACTCCGGGTATCAGACCGTCTGCATCCCAGCGCAGATCGCGGGGCCGGGGAACAGCTGTGGAAATCATTGCAGACGAACGGGCAGGCCGGCCCTGGCCATGGCTTGCTTGACTTCGGAGATCGCAATCTCTTTGCGATGGAAGATGGAAGCGGCCAGCACCGCTTCCGCACCGGCCTTCTGGCAGACCTCGACGCAGTGGTGGGTGGTACCCGCTCCGCCGGAGGCGATCACCGGCACCTCGACCGCCTCGGTAACCGCCCCGGTCAGCTCCAGGTCGTAGCCGTCTTTGGTTCCGTCCCGGTCCATCGAGGTGAGCAGGATCTCACCGGCGCCCAGTTCGACTCCCCGCCGCGCCCATTCCACCGCATCCCAGCCGGTGGGCTCCCGGCCACCCACCACCACAACTTCGAATCCGCCTCGGGGACGCCGCCGGGCGTCGATGGCCAGCACTACGCACTGGCGTCCGAATCGGCGGCTGCATTCTTGGAGAAGCTCGGGACGGCGGACTGCGGCGGTGTTTACGCTCACCTTGTCGGCCCCGGCCCGCAACGCCGACTTCATGTCCTCGGGGGAGCGGATTCCTCCACCCACGGTGAGGGGGATGAACACCTCCGAGGCGGTCTGTCTCACCACGTCCCAGAGGGTGTCCCGGTTCTCGGGAGCAGCGCCGATATCCAGATAGCAGATCTCATCGGCGCCTTCCGCCGCATAGCGGCTCGCCAGCTCTATGGGGTCTCCCTCGTCGGTGAGGTTCACGAAGTTGACTCCTTTAACTACTCGGCCGCCAGCCACATCCAGGCAGGGAATGATCCGTTTCCGCAGCATCAGAAGGCGCCGTTTCCCGTCGCCGGGCACCCCGCCGACCAGGAACGGCAGTCGGCGACAAAGTTGGAGAGCACCCGCAGCCCGTTGGCGCCGGAGCGCTCGGGATGGAACTGGACTCCCACCCGATGTCCGTCCCGGACCGCCACGCAGAACCGGCTGCCGTAGTGGGCCTCGGCTGTTATCAGGCTTCGGTCGGTGGGCGCCGGAGCATAGGAGTGCACGAAATAGAAGGTGGGGTCTTCGGGAAGTCCATCCCACAGCGGGTCCTCGGTGGTCATCAACAGGTCGTTCCAGCCGATATGGGGAAGCCTGGGCGTCTCCCTCAACTGTTCCACCCGGCCATCCATCAGTCCAAGGCAGGCGCTGTCATCCTCCGAGCTCCCCTCGAAAAACAATTGCAGCCCCACACAAATCCCCAGGAGCGGTCCCTGCCAGTCGGTCAGCGAGGAGATGAACCCGGCCTGCTCCAACCGGTCCATGGCGGCGCCGGTGGTTCCCACACCGGGAAGCACCACCCCGTCGGTTCCCTTGAGCTGTGCGGGTGCTGTCGCCAGCACCGTGTCCGCGCCGACTTTCTCCAGCCCCTGGGTGATCGAGACCAGGTTGCCGGCGCCGTGATCGACAACCGCTATAGTCGTCAAGTCGCGCCCTTGGTGGAAGGTATTCCCTCTCGTCTCGGATCGCGTGCCACTGCCTGACGGAGGGCGCATGCCAGAGCCTTTATGGCCGCCTCCGCCTGATGATGGTCGTTGAGACCCCTGGAGCTGAGGTGGAGAGTGAAACCCGCGGTGCGCGCCAGCGCCTCCAGCGCGTGGGGGAGGTTCTGGGTGGTTAGGGTTCCGATGGTCGGGTTGCGGAGGGGAAGGTCGATCACCGCATAGGGACGTCCGCCCACATCCACCGCCGCGCTCCCCAGCGCCTCGTCCATGGGGACCGCGGCGTCTCCGAAGCGGTTGATGCCCGCCCGGTCGCCCAGCGCCTCTGCCAGGGCCGAGCCCAGCACCAGGGCGGTGTCCTCTACGGTGTGATGGTCGTCCACCTCCAGGTCGCCCCGGGTGGTGATGGCCAGATCGAACAAAGCGTGGTGGGCCAGTGAGGTGAGCAGGTGATCGAAGAACCCGACTCCGGTGGAGATTTGGGCCTGTCCCGATCCGTCCAGATCCAAGCGGACATCCACCGAGGTTTCCCGGGTCTCCCGGGTTATGTGTGCGGTCCTGTTTGGCATATTCCTGATCACGCTCCTTTTGCGCTAAACCGCAGCTCTGCGGCCCGCCGATGGGCGGTGAAGCCTTCCACATCGGCCAGACGGGTGATGATGGGAAGAATCCCGGCCAGACCCTCCCTGGTAAGACGTTGTTCCTGTCGCCAGGAGCCGAAGTCCTCCACCGAGAGCGGGCCGTAGCAGGCGGCCAGGCCTCCGGTGGGCAGCACATGGTTGGCACCGGTTGCGTAGTCGCCCGCCGACTCCGCCGACCAGCGCCCCACGTAGACGGAACCGGCGGCGGTGACCGCCTTGGCGTGGGTGTCGGTGTCGGAGGTGAGGAGAGAGACGTGCTCGGCGGCGTACTGATTGGTGAACGACAGCGCCTGGGACATATCGGAGGCGATCACCGTCATCCCGTGATCGGCCAGAGCCTCGGCCAGGATATCCCGGCGCTCCAGGGTAGCCAACTGCTCTTCCAGGGCGGCTTCCACCCGGAGGGGGAGATCGGGGTCGGTGGTGACCAGGACGGCCGGAGAGTCCGGCCCGTGCTCGGCCTGGCACAAGAGATCGGCGGCCACCAGCAGGGGATCGGCCGAATGATCGGCCAGCACCAAAACCTCCGACGGCCCGGCCGGCAGGTCGATGCCGCAGTCTCCGAAAACCGCCAGCTTGGCGGCCGTCACCCACTGGCTGCCGGGGCCCACCACCTTTTGTACCCGCTTGACCTGTCGGGTCCCGTACGCGAAGGCGGCGATTGCTCCCGCCCCTCCCATCGCCCATACCTCGTCGGCGCCCGCCACCAGACAGCCAGCCAGCGTTGCCCGGTTGACCGAGCCGTCGGGGCCGGCGGGAGTAGCCACCGCAACTTCGCTCACCCCGGCCACTTTGGCCGGAATCACGGTCATCAGCGCGGTGGACGGGTAGGCGGCCTTTCCGCCCGGAACGTAGGCGCCCACCCGCTGGAGGGGAGACCAGCGGCGGGTGACGGCGACGCCGGGCGTGATCTCGGTGTGCAGATCGGACGGTATCTGGAAGCGGTGAAAGGCGGCGATCCGCTCCCGGGCATCCTCCAGGGCGGCCACCACATCCGGAATATCCCGGGCGGCCGATTCCACCTCTGCCTGCGGCACCCGGAAGTACCCGCCTCCGTAGCGCTCGGCCAGCCGTTCCATGGCCCGGTCGCCCTCCAACCGCACTTCCTCGCAGATGGCCTGGGCGATCTTTCGGACTTCGGGGTCGGGCACCGCGGTGCGGCTGCACAGCCGGGTGCGTTCGGTCTCGCTCAGATCTTCCAGCCGCACCTGCTGGAGCCGAGTCTGGGGGGAGACGGTCATGGGATGAGCTGTCCGATGTCGAGCACCAGTATGCCTTTCCCACCCGCCTCCTCCAGTCTGGGCAGAAGATCCCAGAGGTCAGAAGCGTCCACCACCGAATGCATAGCCACCATCGCGGAGTCGTCGAGGGGAACGACGGTGGGCGCGGACAGACCGGGCATAAGACGACTTATCTTGGCGGTGTTGTCGGCGGAGGTGTTGAGAAGCAGATAGCGTTTGCGCCGCCCGGCGGTGACCGCTCCCACCGCGGTTACCAACTGGCGGACCAGCCGATTGTCCTCGACCCCGGGCAGTCCGGCCAGCACCGCCTGGGATTCCAGGAGGACGCCGATCTCCCGGAGTCCGTTGAGCCGGAGAGTGGAGCCGGTGGAGACCAGGTCGACCACTGCATCGGCCAGAGCGATCTTGGTGGCCGCCTCCACCGATCCCTTGAGCGCCACTACCGAGGCGGGGATGGAGCGGTCGGCTAAGAAACGGGCAGTGGTCTGGGGATGGGAAGTGGCGATCCGCAGTCCCTTCAGATCCTCCATAGACTTGATGGGGGATGCATTGGGCACCGCCGCCGCCAGCCGACAGAACCCGAAACCCAGTTTGGCAAGCGCCTCGAGGGCCGAATCCGGATCAGATTCCTCCATGAGGTCCAGCCCGGTAATTCCCACATCGGCGACCCCTTCGATCAGCATTCCCGGTATGTCCTCGGTACGGACCAGCACCAGATCGACCTCCACGTTCATGACCCGCAGCGAGAGCGCCCGGTCGGTCACTTCAAAGGACATCCCTGCGCTTTTTAAAAGCCGCAGGGAAGGCTCGCGCAACCGGCCCTTGTTGGGAACCGCGAGAGTGAGGGAAGCCTTGTTCATCCGGAATCTTCCGATCCGATCGCGGATTGAGTACGGGAGAGCGCCAGACGATAGCCGCCCGTTCCATGGCGCAGCCACTGGTTGATCCGGGTGATGGTGGCGGTGGCGGCGCCGGTCACCTCGGAGATCTGTCGATAGGAGAGCCCCCGATCGAGTTGCCGGACCACCGCCCACCTCTGGCTCAGGTCGGACAACTCCTTGCGGGTGCACAGATCCCGGAAGAAGAGAGCGGCCTCATCCACCGTCTCCAAGGAAAGCACCGCGGAAAATAACGCCCGCGTGTCCTGATTACGCCATGATCTGTCAAAAGTCATATATCGTCTCTGTGTTGATGGTCGCCTTATTGTGCTATTATGATAGCACAATAACACAATAGCACAACCCGGTTTCCAACACCCTGGAAGAAAGGCCCAAAAAAAATGCAGGTAATCCCGGCGGTCGACATATTGGAGAGGAGGGTGGTGAGGCTGCTGCATGGCGACTACGAACGGGTCACCCGCTACTCTGACGATCCGGTGGAAGTGGCGGGGCGTTGGTTGGAGCAGGGGGCCGAGTTGGTGCATGTTGTAGATCTCTCGGGCGCCCGAACCGGGGACCCGGACCGCCGGATATGGGAGGAGATGAGCCGGGCGGGGATCCCGTTCCAGGTGGGTGGGGGGATCCGCACTCCTTCCACAGCCCGGGCGGCGCTTCGGGCGGGCGCTCGGCGGGTGGTGATGGGGACCGCCGCGGTATGGAATCCAGCGGCTTTGGAGGAGGTGGGGGAGTTGGACCGGGTGGTGGCGGCCCTCGACATCCGAGCGGGGCGGGCCAGGGGAGCGGGGTGGCTCGATGAGGGCCGCTCCGTCACCGAAACCTTGGCCGGGCTTGCGGAGGCCGGGGTGGTGAGGCTCTTGGTCACGGGCATCGAACGGGACGGCGCCATGCAGGGGCCCGACCTCGACCTGTTGGCGGAGGTGAGCGCACTCTCGGGCATGGCGGTGATCGCCTCGGGCGGGGTGGGGAACCTCTCCGACCTCGGGGCCGTGGCAGCCCTCGGGTGCGAGGCGGTGATAGTGGGACGGGCCCTCTATGAAGGCCGATTCACGTTGTCCCAGGCAATCGCCGCGGCCGGCTAGCTGTCCGATCGCTGGCGGCGCGCTTCGAACAGCAACACCGCCGCGGCCGAGCCGGCATTGAGAGAGTCCACCGTGCCGGACATGGGAATTCGCACCGTCTGGTCGGCGCCCTCCAGCCACCGGCCGGACAAGCCGTGCTGCTCGGCGCCGATCACCACCGCCGCTCCGCCGCTCAAGTCGGCTTTCCAGCACGGCTCGGCCGCCGCCGGGCTGGTGGCGATCACCCGCAGGCCCACCTCGCGGAGCCACCCCAATGCCTCTTCGCCGTCCGCCACGGCCAGAGGGACGGTGAAGAGCGATCCCAGGGAGGCGCGCACCACGTTGGGGTTGAAGACATCGGTGGTCGGATCGGCCACCACCACCGCATCCGCTCCGGCCGCTTCGGCGGTCCTCAGCATCGCGCCGAGGTTGCCGGGCTTCTCGACCGACTCCACCACCAGCACCAGGGGATCGGCGCCCATCCGGAGTGCGCCGAGGGGCAGCGCGGGCTGGCGCAGCACCGCCAACAATCCCTCCGGGCGGTCCCGATAGGAGACCTTGCGAAAGGCCGATTCGGACATCTCCACCACCTCGGCCGCCTGCGCCGCTTCGGCCAGCAGCTTCTCTTCGCTTTTCCCCACATAGAGGGAGGGACAGCAGTAAACCGCCACCATGTGCGACTTCCAGGCCAGCGCCCGCCGCACCTCCCGGCGCCCCTCCACCAGGAAGGTGGCCTTCCTCTCTCGCTCCCGACGGGTGCGGAGCCGCACCAGTGCCTTCACCCGGGGGTTCTGCGGGGAGGAGACGAATGTGCGCAGTAGAGAGGTCTGGGACATTAGGACGGTCTCCCCGGGATATTCCATCCGGCCCGGCGCCACATCTCCCGGAACGCTACCAGGACCACCACGGCCAAGAGGGGCGCGGCGGGTTCAGCCGCCCCGGTCACGGATGCGGTCGACGCCGACGCCCACGAGACCAAAAGAAAGGCCGCCAACAGGATCCGGGCCATCTCCACCCGTCCTGCGGAGATCTTGTGACCCCCGCGATCGGTAGGAGAAGCCACTTCGGCCCTGAGCGCGCCCAGCGCCAGCGAGAACAACAAACCAGCGCCCAACAAGACGGATATCCCGAGAGGACCGTCCTCCAGCCCATCGCCGGCCAGTTTGCCCAACAGAGCCGCCACCGTGGGAAAGCCTGCCATCGGGAGAGCGATGATCAAGCTCCTCTTCGGGTCGATCCTCCCATAAACCAGGATCAGGCTCGCCGCGGCTACCCCAGCAAGGTGAGCCCACCACCAGACACCAGCATCACCCAAAAAGAGATAGCAGGCGGACGCCCCGAACGCGGCGCCCCCGGAGATCCACCGATGGGAGGGGGATGCGGCCGGTGACGTCCGGGTGTCGAGAAACAAGGCGCCGGCCATCACCATCCCGGCCCACCAGCCGGTTTGGGTCCCCGAAAAGACGATCGCGCCAAGACCCATGAGCCCGGCCTCCCAGCGGGCCGCGGACAGTCCGCTGCTTCCCACCATCACCCTGATGGCCAAAAGCATCACGAACAGCACCCCGGCGTGAGTATCCAGCCACAGGGCGATGGCGCCGCCCGCCAACGCCGCCAGGTTGGCCGAGGAAGGGTAGTCGGGGTCGATCTCCCGGGACAACGCCCAGGACAGGTAGGCGGCCAGTCCCGATTCAACCGCCTCGGCCAATCCTCCCCACCAAAAGCCCACCGCGCCGAAGACAAACAAGGATGCCAGCGCCACACGGTCGGAGAACAGCCGCAGGTCGAGAGGACGAGCGAAACTCAGTTGAAAAGTGCCCATCAGGCAAATCTCTCGGGCGCCAGGACAGCCGGATTCAAACCATGGGCGATCAGCCGAGAAGAAACTTTGGAATCCAGAATCAGGGAAGCGGTCAGCTCACCGGCGCCGGGGGCGGTCTGGATGCCGGTGCCGCCCTGGCCGACCAGCCAGAAGAACCCCTCTGCCCGGGGATCGAAGCCGATCACCATCTCCCGGTCGGGAGCGAAGGTGCGCAGTCCCGTCCACGAGGAGCGAACCGAGCGGATCCCCAATGTGGTGGCCTCGTTGATCCGCTCGATGGCCAAGGCGATGTCGAGCGGCTCGGGGCGCGCGTCGCAGGGAGGAGAGGGGTTCTCCTCGGAAAGAGAGCAGAGCAGTTGGATTCCGTCCGGCTTGAAATACCACTCCAACTCCACATTGGCCACCATCGGCCAGGACTGATAGTCATCGGATCCGGGAACCATGAAAACCGTCCGCCGCATGGGAGCGAGGCCTACCGGATCGATCCCCGCCATGCGGGCGATCTCGTCACCCCACGCTCCGGCGGCGTTCACCACCACCTGGACCTCCAGCGTTTCGTCCCCGGCCCATACCCTCCACCCTCCCCCGGTCTTCTCAAGGGCGTCCACTGGCGAGGAGACCCGGATCTGGGCGTCCCGGCGGCGGGCGCCCCGCACAAAGGCCTGATGGATGGCGGCCACATCCATATCGGCCGCGCCGGGCTCCCACGCCGCCCCGGCCAGGGTTTCTTGCCGAAGAACGGGACAGATCTCCCGCGCTTGGTCGGAGTCCAAGATCTCAACACAGGCGCCCGACTCCCTGGCATCCACCTCCCATCGCTCCAGAGCCTCCATCTGATGCCCGGCGCCCACCAACATTCCGCCCCGCGGCGCCAGAAACGGGAAGTCGGCCAGGCCCGAGGGAGGGTTGTCGAAAAAAGTGCGGCTGGCCGTGGTCAAGGGGCGGACTCCCGGCGATCCGTAGGACTCGAAAAGTAGGGCGGCGGAGCGACCGGTGGTGTGATAGGCCAAAGTGGGCTCGGCTTCGAGCAGCACCACCTCGGCTCGTTCCGCCAGATAGAAGGCGGCGGCGGCGCCGGCGATCCCGCCTCCTATCACCGCAGCCCGCAGAGGCGTCATGGTCGTCTCTAGAGATATAGTCCGGTGGCCGGCCGGTCGTCGGGTTCGGCGCGGCCCGCCATCAGCTTGGCGCGCTGCGCGGCCCGGGCCTGGGCAACCATCTGCTTGCTGACCAGGCTGGCTTGGATGCCCTGGAAAAGCCCCTCCAGCCATCCGATCAACTGGGCCTGAGCGATGCGCACCTCCGATGACGAGGGGGGATCGTCCCCCAGCAGCGGCTCGAACATACGATCGAACTCGGTGAGAAGCTGGTCACCGAGCACATCCCGAAGCTCATGAAGCGAACGGTCATGAATTCTCGAGATGAGATCCCGCCCGGATTCGTCGGGGGTGGCCACCCGCACCTCCTCAAGTATCGCCCTGGTCATGGTGGCGATCCTGATCAGCTTGGCCGGCTCGGTGACCTCGACGTCGGTCTCCGAATCCGAACGCCCATCTCCCGCATCGGAGGCCCCGACATCCGCCCCGACTTGGGGGCCCTCCACCAGATCGGGGCGAAGGGTTTCGTCGGATCGCATAATTCCGGAAGGATACCGCATTCAAGCGCTAGAGCGGGATCTCGGCGCCGTTCAGCAGCCAGGCTTCCTTGCTCAGCAGAAACTCCGCCACCCGGGCGATGTCGTCGGGGGTTGGCCAGAGGCTGTGATCGGCATCGGGCATGGCTTGCCGGGAGATCGGGGTGTCGATCACCGAGGGCACCAGGACCGAGACCGAGACGCCGGTGTTCTTAAGTTCAGCGGCAAGACTGCGGCCCAGCGCCACCACCCCCGCCTTGGCGATGTTGAACGCCGCCTGCCCCGGGGGCGTCTCGAAGGCGGCGCGGCTGGCGGTCAGCACCACCCGGGCCCAGTCGGCGCGGCGGAGATGGGGAAGCGCCGCCCGCACCGTCGTGAACGTGGAGCGGAGATTGGAGTCGAGCATTCTCTCGAGTCGCAGGTCCGAGGTTTCCTCGATCGTCCTTCCCCCCGCCCAGCTTCCGGCCAGACAAGCCAGGCCGCCAATGACTCCCCCCTTCTCTCCGACCTCCGCGAAGAACCCCTCCACTGCCCGGGCGTCGGTCACGTCCACCCGGCGCAGGATGATGCGGTCATGATGGGTGCCGAAGCGGTCCTCGAAACGGTCGGCCTCATCGGGTTTGATGTAGGTGACCCCCAGCCTCAAGTTGTCGTTCCTCAGCAGCCTTTTAGCGAGTGCCTGTCCCAGCCAGCCGGTTCCGCCGGTCATCACCACGGTTCTCATTGGTCCTGATTTTGGCAGGTCCGCGTCACAAACCGAGGTCATTTGCTACAAAGCCCTCGCCAAAGAAGTGGTGTTGGGTATGTTTTTCGTCTACTCTCGTAATTTGATGGCCACCCTGGGGATCACCGGTCTGGCGAACACGGGAAAGACCTCCCTGTTCGCAGCTCTCACCGGCCGCCCCGAGGGGATAGCCCCCTTTCCCTTCTCCACCACCGAGACCCGGCCCGGCGTCGCCCGGATCGTCGACCCGATCCTCGAGCAACTGGGCGGGCTGGAGGGCTCGGCGCGCATCACCCCGGCGGCTCTGGAAGTGACCGATGGTCCTCCCCTCAACAAATCTGGGGGAGAACTGGACGCCCAAACGGTGGGAAAACTTCGTCAGGCGGACTGTCTGGTGGTGGTGCTGCGCGCTTTCACAGATCCTTCCGTCCCGGACACCGAGTCGGGTGTGGATCCCACCCGACAAGCCGAGGAGGTGATACTCGAGATGGCGATCAGCGACGCCGAGATGTTCGAAGGCTCGGTGGTCCGGCTTCGCAATCAGGCCACTTCCCGTCCCGAGCGGCGGGCGGCATACGAGGCGGTGGCCCGCGCGTCCGAGATCTCCCGGGAGGGCGGCCTATTGCGGTCGGCACAGTGGTCGGACGTCGAACGAACGGCTTTGGCTGACTTCGCGCCCCTCACCCTCAAACCGATGATTTGGGTGGTGAATGTAGAAGAAGAGCAGCTTTCGCCCACCAACAACCGGGTGGGCGAGGTGGTTCCCGCCGGTGATCGGGTGCTGACCATGACCTTGGCGTTGGAGGCCGAGGCCGCCTCACTGGACACCGAGGACCTAGCGGAGATGCGAGACGCCTTCGGGCTGGGTGATGGAGCGGCGGGGACTATCTCGGAGGCCGCGCAGGCCGCCCTGGGCCTCTGTATCTTTTACACCGCCAACTCCCGAGAGACCCGGGCCTGGCTGACACCGGAGGGATCGAGCGCTCGACGGGCGGCCGGCAAGGTCCACTCCGATATGGAGCGGGGTTTCATCCGGGCGGAGGTGGCGACCGCTCGGGCGGTGATCGGCGCCGGTGGCTGGGACTCGGCCCGGGCGACGGGCATCGTCCGTGTGGAAGGACGGGATTATCCGGTGCGGTCCCAAGATGTCATACAGGTCAGGTTTTCGATATGAATTCTGTATTGTTATCAGGCGGATGACACTTCTCTTCGCCGCCGCCGAACCCGGACCCACGAGCCTTCTGGATGAACACCAGATTCTCGTATTTCTGGTGCAGTTGGCCCTGTTGGTGGGAGCCGCGCGTCTCTTGGGAGGGATTGCCAACAAACTCCGCCAGCCGCCGGTGGTGGGACAGCTCCTGGCCGGAGTGCTGATCGGGCCAAGTGTGTTGGGCCAGTTCTATCCGGACACTTTCGAGTGGATATTCTCGGACTCGACGGTGGGGTCAGCCATTTACGCACTGGCCTGGCTGGCCGTGATCATGGTGCTGGTGGTCATCGGTTATGAGACCGATTTGGGAATCATCTCCCGTCTCCGCAGTGCAGCCCTCAACGTTTCGGCAGGAGCCCTGCTGGTGCCCCTGGTGGTGGTGGGACTGGTGGCGCTCCTAACTCCCTCTTCTTTCGTGGGCACCGCCGGACGGGGCCTGTACGCGGCCTTCATGGCGCTGGCTCTGTCGGTGGCGGCCCTGCCGGTGGTGGCCAAGATTCTCCAGGACATGGGAATGCTCCGCCGCAACTTCGGCCAGGTGACTCTGGCGGTGAGCATGACCATGGATTCGGTGGGATGGCTGATCCTGGCCGGGTTGGCCGGCGTCGCCCAGGAAGGGTTCGAGCCCGCCCAGTTGCTCACCTCTCTGGGAGGCTTGGTCCTGTTCGTGGGGTTAGCGGCCACGGTGGGCAGGTGGCTGCTCAATCAGGCGATGCGTCTGGCGCTACGCGGGGGGTCGAACCTGCGGGCGGCTCTCACGGTGAGCCTGGTGGCGGCGATCGCCGGCGGCGCGTTCACCCAGGCGCTGGGCCTCGAAGCCATCCTGGGGGCGTTCATCGTAGGCATCATCCTCGCCACGCTTCGCTATCAGATGGTCGAGGTGCGCCATGTCCTGGAGACGATCACCGACTCGTTCTTCGCTCCGGTGTTCTTTGCTTTCAGCGGGCTACGGGTGGACATCTCCCTGTTGGGAACGCCCAGCGCCATTGTCTGGACGGTGGTTCTCATCGTGCTGGCAGTGTTGGCCAAGTTGTTCGGAACCCTGGTGGGCGCCCGTCGTGCCGGCCTCGGCGTCCGGGAGGCCTGGGCGCTCGGATCGGGTTTGTCCGCCCTGGGCGCCATGGGAATCGTGGTGGCCCTGGTGGGCCTGAACCTGGGGGTGCTGAGCGACACCGGATACACGGTGATCGTGTTGGCAGCCATCGTCACCTCGCTCATCGCTCCGGTCATGCTGAAGTGGACGGTTCGGGGAATGGAAGCCGACGAGGAGGAGAGGATCCGCCTGGAGTCGGAGGCCATCCGTTCACAGTCCCAGATTCTGGGGTCGCGACGCATTCTCCTGCCCACCCGCGGAGGAGCGAACAGCGTCTATGCCGCTTCCCAGATTAGTCGCCTGTTCAAAGGAGCAGAGTTGACGGTGCTGGTGGTTAGCGGCTCCTCGAAGGGGTGGTGGAGGCGTCTGGTTGGAAAAGAAGTCGAGCAGGAGGCCGGTCCCGAGGCAGCGATGAAGGCGTTGGAAGGCGAGGAATGCCGCTTGATCAGAAGGCGGGGGCGTGATCCGGCGGACGCCATTCTCCGAGAAGCAACTCTCGGATACGACCTGGTGGTGCTGGGAGCGCCGGAGCGGACCGGGGAAAGGGAAGTTTTCTCAACGGTGATCGACCGTGTTCTGGCCAGGCTGGAGCTTCCCACCCTGATCTTTCGCTATCCGAACCTCAAACCCGAAGGCGAACTCTCCGATGCCACCATACCCGAAGTGAGAAGAGTGCTGTTGTCGGTGGAGTCGAACCGGGCCTCCCGCGCCGCCGAGGAGGTAGCCTACTCTTTGGCTGCTCACAACGATGGGATGGTCTTTGCCTTGCATCTGATCACCGAGACCGTCGATGGCCCCTATTTCTTCGACATGAAGAGCAGCGCCGCAAACTTGATGGCCGGCCGGGAACTGGTGGAGGAATCGGTGGTATACGGACAGCGGCTCGGAGCCAGAGTCCACGCCGATGTCCGGCCCGTCGCCCAGCCGGAGGGAGAGCTCACCACCACCGCCAACTCGGAAAACTGGGACCTGTTGGTGGTGGGCGCCGCCAATCGGCCCCTCACCAACCGACCCTTCTTCGGTTACGGGATGGCCTACATACTCAAACATGTCACGATTCCCCTCGTGATAGTGGCCGTACCCGACTTCGCTTACCGCTCGACAACCCGCTGACC
The DNA here is from genome assembly GCA_965261135.1 of Acidimicrobiia bacterium. Taxonomy (GTDB): domain Bacteria; phylum Actinomycetota; class Acidimicrobiia; order Spongiisociales; family ZC4RG35; genus Bin76. The sequence goes on along the minus strand of OZ253443.1, from coordinate 1,116,740 downwards.
GCTGGTGCGGGAATTCCTGGTCGAATTGCTCGAGGGCTGGGGAGTGGCCGACCCGGTGGCGGTGGCGGTGGTCTCGGCCCTTCCTGTGCTGGAACTGCGGGCGGGCATCCCCCTGGGAAGGCTGGCTCTGGAAATGGGGTCCCTTTCAACCTGGATCTGGGCCGTGGGCGGCAACCTGGCGGTCCTGCCGCCGACATTTTGGCTGCTGAGGGTGGTGGACCGGTACTGCACTGCGCGGCGGGTACCCTGGATGCGCCGTTGGCTGGACCGCCTTTACGCCCGCACCCGCCGACGCCACACCGCCCGGTTTCTGCGCCTGCGGGATCTGGCCCTGTTGGTGGTGGTTGCCATCCCCCTCCCGTTCACCGGAGGGTGGACAGGGGTGCTGGCCGCCCACGTTTTCGGAGTGCCTCTGCGCCGAGCCTCCTGGCTGATCGCGGCGGGAGTGGCAGTGGCGGGCACCGCCGTGTTGGCTTTGGTTGACGCCGGTCTGATGATCTGGACCTAACCCGAGCACGATCCGGGGTGGGATCCCAGCCCCCGCCCCAAAGCGCTCGTTCCCCGATGAAGGAGGGATGTGTAGGTCCTTTCCGGACGAGACTCTCCCTGACAATCGCGGCGGTCCCCATCGAAATACCTATCCAGATACACAGCATGTACTCAGTCAGGCAGAGACGCCAGCTCTTTATCTAGTCTGCCAATTTCTATTTCGCGAGGGGCCACCGCGCCTTTTGAACCTGTAGGATCGCGACAGCGCGAAGAAACCGGCTACGATTTAGAGACGAATACCACCAAACCAGGCGGAGGAAGAACGACTTGTCCTCGATCTCTTTTGAAAGTGTGGGAAAGGTCTATCCGGGAGGGACCCGGGCGATAACCGATGTGAGCCTCGAAGTCGCGGACGGGGAGTTCGTGGTGCTAGTCGGTCCATCCGGATGCGGAAAATCCACTCTCTTGCGGATGGTGGCCGGGTTGGAAGAGGTGACCGAGGGAACCTTGAGGATCGGCGAGAACGTCGTCAACGACGTCTCGCCCAAGGACCGCGATATCGCCATGGTCTTCCAGAATTACGCCCTCTATCCCCATATGAGCGTGTTCGACAACATGGCTTTCGGGTTGAAAATGCGTCGCATGCCGCGCGAGGAAATCCGGCGCAAGGTGGATGAAGCCGCATCGATCCTGGAGATCTCCGAACTCATGGAGCGAAAGCCCAAGTCACTGTCAGGTGGACAGCGGCAGCGGGTGGCGATGGGGAGGGCCATCGTCCGGGAGCCGGCCGCCTTCCTGATGGACGAGCCTCTCTCCAACTTGGACGCCAAGTTGCGGGTCCAGATGCGTTCGGAGTTGGGGCTCCTTCACAACCGGTTGAAGACCACCACCCTCTATGTGACTCACGATCAGGTGGAGGCCATGACCATGGGGGACCGCGTGGCGGTGCTTCGCAAGGCCGGCGAGCACCAGACCAACCTCCAGCAGATCGACACTCCCCGGGTTTTGTACGATCATCCCGTCAACCTGTTCGTGGCCGGGTTCATCGGCTCGCCTTCCATGAACTTCGTCTACGGGAAGATCAAAGCCAACGCCGTCGGAGGGTCTCTCGCTTTCGCTGACGAAGCAGTCTCCCTGGACCGGTCCGTGCTCTCCGCCCATCCCCGATTGGCCTCCTATTCGGAGACCCAACTAGTGGTGGGAATCAGGCCCGAAGCCTTCGAGATCGACTCGGCGATCTCCGAACCCGACGGTCTGGCGACCATCGGCGCCGATGCGGATCTGGTGGAGCAGTTGGGCTCAGAGGCTTATGTCCATTTCAGCAAACCGGCGCCTCCGGTGATCACCCCTGACATCCGCGAGCTTTTGGAAGACGAGGGAAGTGATGTCTCCTCACTGGGGGACAGCACCAAGTTCGTGGCCCGGGTTAATCCCGATTTCGCTCCCCGCTCCAGAGAGCGAATCCGACTGGTACTCGATGTCTCCAAGCTGCATTTCTTCGACAGCCAGACTGGAATGTCCATCAGTTAGAACCACGGGTGGGTCGACACCTCAACCCTTGATGGGATTCCATTCAGTGCGACCAGCCCGGGCCTTATCCACGTCAACCAAACTCAGTAGCACGAATCCCACCACAAAGAAGATCACCAGCGACAACACGCCCGGTCGGCTGGAACCGGTCACCTGACGGAAAGTCGCGAAGATGATCGGCCCCCAGATAGCGGAGAATTTGGTGAATACGGAGAAGAATCCGAAGAACTCGGCCGAAGCCTGCTCAGGGATGATCGACCCATACAGGCTGCGGCTCAGCGCCTGGGTGCCGCCCATCACCACCCCGATGACCACTCCCAGCGCCAACAGGGGATAGTTCTGCCCCACCGGCAGGTTGTAGGCAGCGACCAGCACACAAGACCAGACCACCAACGCGATCAACACGGAACGTTTGGGACCGATCCGATCGGACAACCGTCCGAACATCAGCGCTCCGAAGAAAGCCGTGAACTGCACGACCAGCAGCAGGAAGGCAATGAAGGTAGTGCTGATCTTCAGCGTCTCAGCCGAGTAGATGGCGGAAATGCTTATGACCGTCTGAACCCCGTCTATATAGAAGATGTAGGCCACCACGAATAACAGCAGGTGCTTGTGCCCGGAAAGGCTTCGACAGGTGCTCCAGGTGCGGCTGAAACCAAACCGCATGTAAGCCAGGAGCCGACTTTCGCCTTCTCGGGTTCCCAGCGCCTCTTGGGCTTCTCCAACCTCATGCATTCTCCGGAAGGCGTACCACGAAAAACCTGCCCACCACAACCCTGCTCCACCGATAGCCAGCCGGGCGGCATGATCCTCTTCAAATCCCAGGTTTTCGGAGTAGAAGAGGAATATCAAGGCCAACAGCAGATAGATTCCACCTCCTATGTACCCGTAGGCATAGCCCTTGGAACTGACCCCGTCAATGGTGTCGTCGGTACTGATATTGGGGAGCATGCCGTCGTAGAAGACGTTGCCGGCGGCGAGCCCGAAGTGAGAAGCCAAGAACATCAATATGGCCAGCAGCACATGGCCGGTGGAAACGAAAGCGAAACATGTGACGAACAGGGCCCCCCCGAACGCGAACACCCTCAGGAACATGAGGCGTCGGGCACTGTAGTCAGCTATTGCTCCCAGCACAGGGGTTATCAAGAACAGCCCCAAGGAGATCAGCCCGACCATGTATCCCCACAGAGACTCGGCGCTAAGACCCATCCAACCTTCTTCGGGAACGATCACCGACCCGAAATAGGCGGGAAGTATCCCCACTGCGATAACGACATAGCCGGAATTGGCCCAGTCGTACATGGCCCATCCGAAAATGGTGCGTCGATCATTCCGCATCTGCTATGGCAACGATACCGGCCCGCCCTTTCCCATCCCGGTTATCGGTGTGGCCGGCTTTGGGTCTTCCGGACCCTTCCATCGGGAGGCCTTCGGTCTGCTAATCTCGGCTCGACCCCGATTTGCCGCCTTGGCGACGGGGCAGTTTTATGCCTGTTATCTCTCGATTCTCTCGCTTCCCAGGACCAGCATGGCCTTTGTGCTGGCGGGAATAAGCTCCCTCATATACGGGGTGTCCGACTTCGCCGGGGGACTGGCCACCCGTCGGGCGCATGTCCTGGCTGTCTTGGTCTGGGCCAACATCGTGGGGCTGGGCATCGCCGTTTTTGTCTCGGTGACTCACCATCAGGTGGTGGGGGACTCAGTAACCCTCGCAGACTTGGCTTGGGGAGCGGCCAGCGGAGTTGCGGGGGTCACCGGATTGGCGCTCTACTTCCAAGGATTGGCGAAGGGTCAAATGGCGGTGGTGGCGCCCGTCTCGGCAGTCACCCTGGCGTTAATTCCCGTTCTCTTCGGGGTGGCCACTGGAGAGCGGTACCCCTTGGTGGCTTGGCTGGGCGTGACACTGGCCCTCCCGGCCTTGTGGCTCACCGTTCGCAAACGAAACGAACAGGATCGCCCCGGGAAGGCCCTTTATGGGGTGGCAGCCGGATTGACCTTCTCCCTGTTCATGATCGGCATCGCCCAGACTTCATCTGATGCCGGACTGTGGCCCCTGGTCACCATGCGTATGAGCGGTCTGCTCCTATTGGGAACCCTGCTGGTGATCCGAGGGATCCGACCGGGCCTACCCCGGGCAGTGCGCCCACTGGCATTCTTGGCAGGCGGTGACATTCTGGCCAACCTGACTTATCTGCTGGCTGTGAGAATGGGGCCGTTCGGACTGGTTACGGTGGTTTCCTCCTTCTATCCAGTGGTAATCGCCCTCTTGGCACGGGTGGTGGAAAAAGAGAAGACCTCTAGCTATCAGTTGTTAGGCCTGGCGCTCTCGGTGCTCTCGCTGACGCTGATAACCTTCTGACGCAGCATGGCCTTTTTACTGGCGGGACTGACTGCCGTTCTGTACGGGGTGTTCGACTTCGCCGGTGGACTGGCCACCCGTCGGGCGAATGTCCTGGTGGTCGCCGTCTGGGCCAACATCGTGGGGCTGGGCATTGCCCTCCTACTCGCGATGATTCACCATCAGGTTGTGGGCGCCTCAGTAACTCTCCCTGACCTCGCTTGGGGAGCGGTCAGCGGATTGGCCGGAGTCACCGGAGCAATCTTTTACTTCCTCGGATTGGCGAAGGGTCAGATGGCAGTGGTGGCGCCTGTCTCAGCGGTTACCCTGGCATTGGTCCCCTTTCTCTTCGGAGTAGCTACGGGAGATCGTCACCCGGTTCTGGCCTGGATGGGCGTTATGGCGGCTATCCCGGCCTTGTGGCTCACTGTTCACACACGAAGCCATCAAACGCGGCCTGGGAAAGCCCTATATGGATTGGCGGCCGGGTTGGCCTTTTCCCTGTTTTTCATCGGCATCGCCCGAATCTCACCAGAGGCCGGATTGTGGCCTCTCATAACAGTCAAATTGGGGAGCCTAACTTCAGTGGGAAGTTTGCTGATACTGCGCCGAGTTCCGATCCGCCTTCCCCGACAAGCCCGCCTGCTGGCGTTCCTGGCAGGTGGTACGATCCTGGCCAATCTCACTTATCTCCTGGCAGTGCAAATCGGTCCATTCGGACTAGTGGCAGTGGTTTCCTCCTTCTATCCGATCGTGATCGCCATCATGGCCCGAATAGTGGAAAAGGAGGAAATTTCTCCCTATCGGATGGCGGGTTTGACCCTCTCGGTGCTCTCGCTGGCGCTGATAACCCTCTGACGCGGTCTGACTCAGCGCAACACCAAACGGGTGCCCAGCACCAGCAACATGACAGCAGCAGCCCGGATTGATCCAGGTCCATATCGCCCATAGGAATGTGGTCCAAGTGAGCGGGGCGTCACCGATTCAAAGCGAAGACACTCTGATCTTCCGCTAATCTCGGCTCGGCCCGATGCCCGTTTCGGCAACCGGGATTCTCTTAAATGCTTGTCATCTCTCACTACTCCGGAACACCATGGCCTTTGTGCTGGCAGGACTGAGTTCCCTCCTTTACGGGGTATGCGACTTCGCCGGAGCACTGGCCAGCCGTCGGGCGCATGTCCTGGCTGTCGCATTCTGGGCCAACATCGTGGGGCTGGGCATCGCCGTCTTCGCCTCGGTGATCCATCATCAGGTGGTGGGCGACTCAGTGACCCTCGTCGATCTGGCTTGGGGAGCGGCCAGCGGAGTGGCGGGCGCCGCCGGAGTGGCCTTCTACTTCCAGGGATTGGCGAAAGGACAGATGGCGGTGGTGGCGCCTGTCTCGGCAGTCACCCTGGCGGCGATTCCCTTTCTCTTCGGAGTGGCCATCGGAGAGCGCTACCCCCTGGCGGCATGGCTGGGAGTGGTGGTGGCCCTCCCCGCCCTATGGTTCACCGTTCACAAACGAAACGAGCAAGAGGGTCCCAGAAAGGCTGTATATGGACTGGCGGCTGGGTTGTCCTTCTCCCTGTTTAATATCACCATTGCCCAAACCTCCCCGGAAGCCGGGTTTTGGCCCGTGGTAACTGTCAAGATAGCCACCTTGGCCTGCTTGGGAATCCTGATGTTGATCCGAAGGGTCCAACCCGGTCTGCCCCCACAAGCGCGTGCGCTGGCGCTCTTCTCAGGTTTCTATGTCCTGGCCAACCTGAGCTACCTTCTCGCGGTGCGAATCGGTCCATTGGGGTTGGTTGTGGTCGTCGTCTCTTTCTGTCCGGTGGTTATCGCCCTTATGGCCCGAGTAGTGGAAAAGGAGAAGATCTCCCCCCACCGGATGGTGGGATTGACGCTTGCGATAGTCTCGCTGACGCTGATCGCTCTCTGATTCAGCGCAATACCAACCGGGCGCCCAGCACCAGGAACATGATTCCCAAAAGCTTGCTCAGAGAGATTTCCCGAACCGTCGCCCCCATCCACCCGAAGTGGTCGATGATGGTCCCGCCGGTCAACTGGGCGGTTACCAGGAGCATTGACCCGGCCAGGACTCCCACACGGGAGACGGTGAATGCGATGCTGCTGATAATTATGATCCCGCTGATCCCCGCCAGATACAAATAGGGCGGCACCTCTTTCCACTCGGCGACCGAGGGGCTCCTTATCGCCAGCAGCACCACGCCCATCACCACCGCGCCGACCACGAAATTGGCGGCGGTGCCGGCCATCATTCCCACTCGCTGTTCAAACTGTCCCATCATCTGGCTCTGGACGGCGGCCACCACCCCTCCCAACAATCCGAACAACACCACGACTGCAGCACCCATTTTCACGGAGAGTAACCCGGTAGGCCTGCCATCTCCTCACATTCCTCCTGTTCTGATGTCACTTTTTACCCGGACGGGCTTACAATCCGTAAAGCCAGTGAAGCAATGCGGGAGAGTCTCGCTCGTCGAGACGCCGAAGGGGCAAACCCTCCCAGGAATCTCTCAGGCCACAGGACCGTGTTGAAGAGGCAGAGCTGAAGAAGGCGGACTGGCGCCGCCGCCGAAGGAGCAAACTCCGCCAAACGGAGCGAAACTCTCAGGTAACCGGGACAGCAGGGAGGAGGAAGCAGCCGCGTCCCGAGGAGACTGCCATGACCGCCTCCCAGCCCCTCCACTTCTCAGACCGACACATCGGCCCGCGCCCGGGAGACATTTCAACAATGCTCGAGGCGGTGGGCGCCGAATCCATCGAGCATTTGATAAGCGAAACGATTCCTTCCTCGATCCGCATGAGCGGGGAGCTAAACCTGCCCGCGGCTCTGAGCGAGCCCGAGGCGCTTCGGAGTCTGGGGGAGACAGCCTCCCGGAACCGCGTGATGACCTCTCTGATCGGGCTGGGTTATTACAACGTCCACGTCCCGTCGGTGATCCGCCGTCAGGTATTGGAGAACCCCGCCTGGTACACCGCCTACACCCCCTATCAGCCGGAGATCTCCCAGGGGCGTCTGGAAGCTCTGCTCAACTTCCAGACCATGGTTTCTGACCTGACCGGGATGGAGGTGGCCAACGCATCTCTTCTCGACGAGGGGACGGCGGCCGCCGAGGCGATGACTATGGCCCGCCGGATTTCCCGTCGACGCCGCGCCGTGCGTTTCTGGGTGGACGCCGACACCTTTCCCCAGACCATCGAGGTGATCCGCTCCCGCGCCCGTTGGATGGACATCGATGTAGTGGTGGCCCATCCCGACGAGATGGACTTCTTAGATGGAGAATCCTTCGGGGTTCTGTTCCACTATCCGGGCGCCGGCGGCGAAGTACCCGACTTGATCCCCACAGTGGAAGAAGCCCGGGCCGCGGGAATGGTGGTTGTGGTCGCCACCGATCTCCTGGCGCTCACCCTGCTATCCCCGCCGGGGGAGTGGGGGGCGGACATCGCGGTGGGATCCTCACAGCGTTTCGGGGTGCCTATGATGTTCGGTGGTCCCCACGCCGGTTTCATCGCCACCCTGGAGCGGCACGTCCGCTCCCTTCCCGGGCGGTTGGCGGGATTGTCGAAGGACGCAAACGGAGACCCTGCCCTTCGTCTGGCGCTCCAAACCCGTGAACAGCACATCCGCCGCCAGCGCGCCACCTCCAATATCTGCACCGCTCAGGTGCTGCTGGCGGTGATAGCCGCTTTCTACGCCTCCTGGCACGGACCGGAAGGACTTACGGCCATCGCCCGGCGGATCAACGGGCTCACCTCCCGGGTGGCGGCGGGCCTCCGCTCGGCCGGTTGGGGAGTGGAGAACGCCGGATGGTTCGACACCCTGTCGGTGAGAGCAGGGGAAGCGGCCGACCTGGTGATGGACAGAGCGCTGGCGGCAGGGATAAACCTGAGACGCATCGACCGGGAGACGGTGGGAATCTCGCTGGACGAGACCACCGACGAGGAGATAGCCTCCCGGGCGCTCTCGGCCTTCGCGGCGGTGCTTCCGCCAACGGGCATCACTCCTGCCTTCCCCGAACGCCTCGCCCGGCAGAGCTCTTTCATGACCCATCCGGTTTTCAACACCTACCACTCCGAGCATGAGATGCTCCGCTACATCCGCCGTCTCTCCGATCGGGATCTCGCCCTGGATCGCACCATGATCCCGCTGGGATCGTGCACCATGAAGCTCAACCCGGCATCGGCCATGATCCCGGTCACCTGGCCTGAGTTCTCCGACATCCACCCCTTTGCCCCCCTCGACCAGGCGCAGGGATATGTGGAGCTTTTCTCGGACCTGGAGAACTGGCTGACCGAGATCACCGGGTATGACGCCGTCTCGCTGCAGCCCAATGCCGGCTCACAGGGGGAGCTGGCAGGGCTGGCGGCGATCCGCGCCTATAACCAGCACCGGGGGGAAGACCATCGTCGGGTGTGTCTCATTCCCTCTTCCGCGCACGGGACCAACGCTGCCTCGGCCGTGATGGCCGGAATGCGCATCGTGGTGGTGGACTGCGACGACCAGGGGAACATCGACCTGGTGGACTTGAAGGAAAAGCTGGTCCGCCACGGAGATCAACTGGCGGCCATCATGATCACCTATCCCTCCACCCACGGGGTGTTCGAAGAGAGCGTGGGACAGGTGTGTGAAATGGTCCACGGGGCCGGGGGTCAGGTCTATGTGGACGGCGCCAATCTCAACGCCCTGGTGGGACTGGCCCAACCGGGAAGTTTCGGCGCGGACGTCTCACACCTCAACCTCCACAAGACCTTTACAATTCCCCATGGAGGAGGGGGCCCGGGGGTGGGTCCGGTGGGAGTGGGGGCTCACTTGGCGCCTTATCTCCCTAACCATCCTCTGCAGCACGCCGCCGGGCCTCCCACCGGGATCGGCCCCATCTCTGCCGCTCCCTGGGGATCGGCGGGGATCCTGCCCATCCCGTGGATGTACATGAGGATGATGGGCCCCGACGGCCTGAGGCGGGCTTCGGAAACAGCTATCCTGGCAGCCAACTACCTGACAGTTCGGTTGTCGCGTGACTACCGAATTCTGTATGTCGGAGACCAGGGCAGAGTGGCGCACGAGGTGATCGTAGACCTGCGAGAGTTCACCAACTCGGCGGGGGTGAGCGCCGAGGACGTGGCCAAGCGTCTGACCGACTACGGATTCCACGCCCCCACCCTCAGCTTTCCCGTGCCGGGCACGCTCATGATCGAGCCGACCGAATCCGAGCCGCTGGCGGAACTGGACCGGTTCTGTGAGGCGATGTTCTCGATCCGAGAAGAGATCCGACGGATAGAGAACGGGAATTGGCCGCGGGATGACAACCCTCTGCACCATGCCCCCCACACCTCCCGGGTGGTAACGGCCGACAACTGGAACCGTGCCTATCCCCGCTCGGTGGCGGCCTATCCGGGACCGGGCCAGGCCCCTGACAAGTACTGGTCGCCGGTGGGCCGGGTGGACTCGGTGGAAGGCGACCGCAACCTCCAGTGCTCCTGTCCGCCGATCGAGTCCTACATGGAGGAGTGATCGCGAAGTAGCCTTTGTTCAAGTGAAGTTAGGGAGGCAGAACCACGAAGGCTCTTCATCATGTCGAATCGCGAAGAAAACCGATAGTTTGTCACACCCCCACCAGTACAATTGCCTTCATACCAGAGATCTGAGATAGGAACCTGATTAATGCCTACCAGCACAAGGGAATTGGAAAGCCTGGTTACCAAGGCGCAAGAGGCAACCAAGAACCTCGATGTTGAGCTACGACGAGTTGCTTTTGAGCGCGTGCTCGATCATCTTCTCGGGAATTGCGGAGATGCTGGCTCCGCCACGCCGACCCGCCAGACTTTCCCGGATACTGCAGGGTCCAACCAAGACGCGGACGGTGTACTGGCGGACGAACAACAGCGAGTAGACGCATTGGCCCGCTATTTCAAGATCTCCCCTGAAGATGTAGGTCACATTTTCGATGCTTCGGAAGAGGAGCCCAAACTGGCAATTCCGACCAGACATTTACCGGAGGCAAAGAGTCAGGCAACCCGGGAGATCGCTCTATTTGTTACAGGTGCCTTAACGGCCCTTGGGCTGGAGACCACAACTTCTCAGGTCAAAGATGTAGCCGATGATTATGGAAAATACGACAGAGCGAATTTCATGGCAACCCTGACAAACCTGGATGAAGTCTCAGTGTTGGGTAAACCCAGATCAAAGAACCGGATCATGCGCATGAAGGTCGCTGGTGTAGAGGCGGCACAAGCTATTGCCCAGAGAATTGTCAGTTGAAGACCTCTATTGACGGGAGGGACGAGGACAACGGACTCGCGCCGGACAAGGCTCCCCAGCCACAGGCCCCGACCATGCTTTCTCTTGAGAGCCTCCACTCCGATGTTGCTATCGCGAATGGCCTCTTCAAGGATGGACACTACGACGATGCGGTCAGAAAGGCATCACAACGGTTCGTGAATCGAGTGCAGGAGTTGGCGGATCGGCCGGATCTCGACGGCGCCGGACTGATGAACAATTCCTTTTCGGAGAAGTCTCCTTTACTGGAATGCAATGATCGTGAAACCCTGATCGAGCGTGATGAGCACAATGGATACAGGTTCCTTGCGGTTGGCCTCACCCAAGCAATAAGGAACGTCGTCACACACCATGACAACTATGGTTTGGACGCTGTGCCGGCGCTGGAATGGTTGGCATTCATCAGTGCCATGCACCGTCGCCTTGATCAGGCCCAGCAAATTCCACAACAGCCGTCTAGCGTTTGACTATTGAGAGCGGCTTGAGAATAAGCCAGCTACCTGGTCCGTCTCTTACATTGATACTCGGAGCAAGCCGGCTCGCATCTCCTTTCCAATCAGCTCCAGGACGGAAAGACAAAGCTCGTGTTTCCCGACTATTTCTTCTTAAACGGTAGCCTTGAAGCAATCCTGAGACGAAAGAGTTCTGCATGGACCGTGTGCCCCGCCGACTAGCCGCTCCCATTGTTCACCCGACCGCCTATATCGCCTCCACCGCCCGGATATTCGGGGACGTGGTGGTGGAAGCCGAGGCTGTGGTGATGTTCGGCGTGGTGATCCGGGCGGAAACGGATCGGATAGTGGTGGGGGAGGAGACCAACCTCCAGGACAATGCCGTCCTTCACACCGACCGTGGTTTTCCGACGCTTCTGGGCCACCGGATCAGTATCGGCCATGCAGCGGTGATCCACGGCGCCGTAATTGGAGATCACTGCCTGGTGGGGATGGGCGCCATCGCTCTCAACGGGGCGGTGATGGGAGAGGGCTCATGGTTGGCGGCCGGCTCAGTACTACCTGAGGGGAAGGAGATACCACCTTGGACAATAGCGGTGGGAACCCCCGCCCGCCCGCTCCGAGAGCTCCGGCCCCAGGAAATCGAGCGGGCCAAAATGGGAGTCGAGGAGTACCTGACCCTGGGTACCACCTACCGGCGTTTGGAGGGATAGGAACCGTCGAACCACGCGGCTCGAATACAACCGAAGGCGGGGGCGCGAAAGCCCCAATGCCGTCGGCGTTGGAAACCGGCTAGCCGACGTCCAGTTCCCGCACCTCGAAATCGCCTCCGCTGTGGTCGCGCAACTGGTCAGGTCGGCCCGCCAGGATGGGAAATGTCCCGAAATGCATCGGAATTACTGTCTCCACCCCCAACAGGCGGGCAGCCTTGGCCGCCGAGCGGGGATCCATGGTGAAGTGTCCACCGATCGGAAGACATGCAATGGTCGGTTCCCACAACTCGCCGATCAGGCTCATATCTCCGAACACATCGGTATCTCCGGCGTGGTAAATGGTGGGTCCGCCCGGGAAGTTGAGTACCCAGCCGCCCGGTGAACCACCGGTAGGCATTTTTTCGTCCCCGTAAATGGCCGAGGAGTGCACGGCGTGGACGAAAGTGGCTTCGACTCCACCCGGCATAGACACTGTCCCTCCCTTGTTAAGACCAACCGTTTGCTCGTCTTCCAAGCCTTGCCACATCAACCAGTTCTTGATCTCAAAGATGGAGAAAACCGCGGCCCCGGTGGATCCGGCGATACTCACGACATCGCCCATGTGATCAGCATGACCGTGGGTGATAAGAACCGCGTCCACCTTCGCGGGGTTGGCTTCTTCGGGAGGGCAGAGGGGATTGCCGTTCAGGAAAGGGTCGATCATAAGGGTGGTGCCGTCATCCAGGCGAAACCGGAACGCGGCGTGTCCGAGCCAGGTGATTTCCAAGCCGTCGGTCTGCATGTTTTCTCCTTCGGTTCTAATGTGCCCAACTTTAGTAGCGGCGTACATTCGACAAACGAACGATCGTTAGTTATTATGGTGCTCAATGACTGACCAACATCCCGGAAAAGCCCACTTTGAAGCGCTCCTGGCCGCCGAGGAGAAGGTGGAGCCAGCCGATTGGATGCCCGAGGGATATCGCAAGACGCTTATTCGCCAGATCGCGCAGCATGCCCATTCGGAGGTGATCGGGATGCAACCCGAGGGGAACTGGATAGGCCGCGCTCCCACCCTCAAGCGCAAGGCCATCCTGATGGCCAAGGTCCAGGATGAGGCGGGACACGGACTCTATCTCTATTCGGCGGCCGAAACGCTGGGCATCACCCGCGACGAGATGATGAGACTGCTCCACGAGGGGAGGCACAAGTACTCCTCGATCTTCAATTACCCGACGCTCAGCTGGGCCGACATCGGATGCATCGGATGGCTGGTGGACGGGGCGGCCATCACCAACCAGGTGATGCTGACCCGCTGCTCCTTCGGCCCATATGCGCGGGGGATGGTGCGGATCTGCAAAGAGGAGTCCTTCCATCAGCGGCAGGGGTTCGAGATCATGGAGACCCTCAGTCGGGGCAGCGCAACCCAGCAGGAGATGGCCCAGGATGGGCTCAACAGGTGGTGGTGGCCTTCTCTCATGATGTTCGGGCCGCACGACTCCGACTCCACCCACAGCCACCAGTCCATGGCGTGGAACATCAAGCGGGTCTCCAACGACGAGTTGCGTCAGCAGTTCGTGGATATGACCGTGCCGCAGGCCGATTATCTCGGAATGAGCATCCCCGACCCGGAGCTTGCCTGGAATCCCGAACGGGGGCACTATGACTTTGGCGAGATCGACTGGGAGGAGTTCTGGGCGGTGGTCCGTGGCAACGGACCGATGAACCGGGAGCGGATCGCCCACAAACGGGGGGCCTGGGAAGATGGAGCCTGGGTCAGGGAGGCCGCCTCGGCCTACGCCGCCCGCCAAGCCGGAAAGGTCGCCTGATGTCCTATTCGGTTCCCCGCCTGCCCGAAGAGCGGGCCGCGGACTTCGAGCCGACGGTCCCGGGCGTCGGTTCCGGCTGGCCGCTGTGGGAGGTGTTCATCCGCCCGCGCCGGGGGATGAACCACGTCCACGCCGGGAGCCTGCACGCCCCCGATGCGGAGATGGCGCTGCAGTCCGCCCGGGATGTGTACACCCGCCGCAGGGAAGGAATCAGCCTGTGGGTGGTGCCCTCATCGCAGATCACCGCCTCCGACGCCTCCGACGCCGATTCGCTGTTCGAGCCCACCGGTGAGAAGCCTTACCGGGACGCCACTTTCTACCGGGTGCCCGAAGAGGTCAAGTGGCTGTGACCGCCCGGTCGGGACCCGCCATGAGCGACATCCGGGATGAAACCCGCCAACTCCTGTTTCGCTATGTGCTCTCTCACGCCGATGACAACTTGATCCTTGCCCAGCGGCTGTCGGGATGGATCTCTCGCGCGCCTGACCTGGAAGAAGACATCGCCATGGCCAACATCGCCCTCGACCTCCTGGGCCGGGCGCGGATGCTGTTGGACTACGCCGGGAAGCTGGAGTGCATGGGCCGTTCCGAGGACGATCTGGCCATGTTCCGTTCCGAGCGGGAGTTCACCAACCTTTTGCTGGTGGAACAGCCCAACGGCGATTTTGCCCACACCCTGGTTCGCCAGTTCTTCTACGACGCCTACCAGACAGAACTGTGGGAGGGACTGTGCGGCTCGGCGGACGCCTCCCTGGCCGGCATCGCCGGGAAGGCGATCAAAGAGGCCCGCTATCACCTGCGACATTCCTCCACCTGGCTGGCGCGGCTTGGAAACGGAACCGAGGAGAGCCATCAGCGGACCCAGCGGGCGGTAGACGAGCTGTGGCGCTTCACGGCCGAGATGTTCGAGACCACCAAGACCACCGGGAATCTGGCCAAAACCGGGGTGGGCGTCGATCCCGTCCGGCTGCGCCCGGCGTGGGAACGATGCGTGCAGAAAACCCTTTCGGCCGCCGGGTTGGCCGTCCCCGATGACAGCTTCGTACGCTCGGGAGGACGGTCGGGATTTCACACCGAGCACCTGGGGCTGATTCTGGCCGAGATGCAGTGGATGCAGCGGTCCTATCCGGGAATGCAGTGGTGACCACCGCCATCGAAATCCGGGAGTTGGTGGCGGCGGTGCCCGATCCCGAGCTTCCCTGGGTGACCATCGAAGAACTGGGGGTGTTGCGGGGAACGGAGATAGCGAGGGAGCGGGCGGTGGTCGAGATCACTCCCACCTGGTCGGGCTGCCCGGCGATGGACGCCATAAGGGATTCCATCCGGGCAGTGTTGAGAGAAGCGGGCTTCGGCGTCGACCAGATCGAGATCCATACCCGCTACAGCCCGGCCTGGACCACCGACGACATAACCCACGCCGGACGGCGAAAGCTCGCCCAGGCCGGCATCGCCCCTCCCCGGAGACCGGCCGAGGACCCCCAGGGCGCCACCCGTTGCCCGCTGTGCGACTCGGTGGGGGTTCGACAGGTGAGCGAGTTCGGCGCCACCCCCTGCAAGGCGCTGATGGTTTGCAATCGCTGTCTCGAGCCCTTCGACCGCTTCAAGGAACTGTGATGGAGGACCCTCCGGTTTTTCACCGTCTATGTATAGCTGAAGTAAAACGTGAGACTTCCGAATCAGTGGCGGTCACCTTTGCGGTTCCCCCCGAGTTGGCGTCCAGTTTCCAATACCTGCCCGGCCAGCACGTGACCGTGCGGGCCGAGATCGCCGGCGAGGACGTGCGGCGCAGCTACTCGGTGTGCGCCGATGCTGACACCGGCCTGCTCCGGGTCGGGATCAAGGAACTCGAGGGAGGCAAGTTCTCCACCTACGCCAACCGCCGGCTCCAGGCCGGGGACACCCTGGAGGTGATGCCGCCGGTGGGCGAGTTCACCATTACTCCCGATCCCGGGTCGAAACGACACTATGCGGCCATTGCGGCGGGGAGCGGCATCACTCCGGTGCTGTCCCTGATCGCCACCACGCTCCGGGCCGAGCCGGAGTGTTTCTGGACCCTGCTGTTGGGTAACCGCTCGTCAGCCTCGATCATGTTCCTGGAGGACCTGGCGGCTCTCAAAGACCGCTATGCCGAACGTTTTCATCTGATCCATGTCCTCAGTCGGGAACAACAGTCCTCGCCGCTCCTCAGCGGGCGTATCGACCGGCCCCGCCTGGAAGAGATTTTCGGTGTTCTGATAAACCCCGATTCGGTGGATCGCTGGTTCCTGTGCGGCCCCTATGAGATGGTCACCGCCGTCCGGGAGACTCTGGAGGACCGGGGAGTACAGCCCGCCCACATTCGGGACGAACTGTTCTTCGCCGGACCGCCCCCGGCCATCGATCCGAACGCGGTCGAGAACGGACAGTCGACCCAGGAGACGGTGGATCTGACCTTCACCCTTGACGGACGCACCTCACAGGTGCGAATGGGCCCCCGAACCCGGGTTCTGGACGCGGCACTGACCGTTCGCCATGAGCTGCCCTGGTCATGCCGAGGCGGGATGTGCGCCTCCTGCAAGGCCCAGGTCGTGGAGGGAGAGGTCTCCATGGAGCACAACTACGCCCTGGTAGCCGAAGACCTCGAAGCGGGCTACGTGCTGACCTGCCAGGCCGTTCCGCTGACTGAGCGGCTGACCGTGGATTTCGACCGGCGATGAGCGCGCATACCCGACACAGCCGCGAGAGCGTGATCCAGGCGGCGGGGAAGCTGTTCGCCCTCCGGGGATATCACGGAACCTCCATGCAGGATCTGGGGAACGAACTCGGGCTGTTCAAGTCGTCCATCTACTCCCATGTCTCTTCCAAAGAAGACCTGCTGCTGGAGGTGGTGCGACGCGCCGAACGCCTCTTCAACGAGTCTGCCCAGAAGGCGCTGGAATCGGGCGGGGGAGAGGCCGAGAGACTGCGGGCGCTCATCACCGGCCACCTGTGGGTGATCCTCGACCATCGCGACGAGGCCAGCACCTTCTTGAACGAGGCGCGGGCCTTGGATGAACCCTATCGGGAAGCGGTGATCGCGGCCCGGGACGGATACGAGCGCCTCTTCAGACAAGTGATCCGAGCCGGGATCAGAAGCGGCGAATTCGTTCAGGGAACCGATCCCGTCATGACCACCATCTTCATCCTCTCCATCCTCAACGCGGTGGGGCGCTGGTACCGGCCCGGTGGAAGGCTGGAACGTCAGGAACTGGCCCGGGAGATGTGGGGGTTCGTCAGTTCCGGGCTGGTCCGATCACCGGAGACTTCCGGCCAGCCGGCCACCGCTCCTCAGACGTAGGACATCTCCCGACGGAACTTCTTCCAATCCGAGACCTTCACCGACCACAGCGCATCGGTGACGATCTGAAGCACACCCTGGGCCAGGAATAACCAGGCCGTCCATGACGGAAAATCGGACGACAATGCCAGGACGAGCATCACGAAGGGAAGCAGTTTGGTGACGATGGCGCCGGAGGCGTGCATCCAGGCTCGGGCGCGCGGCGCCGCCCGTAGATAAGAGTCGTAGTCCACCTTGACTCCCGGCTGCGGCTGCTTGAGCGAGCCCACGAACCAATGGGTGAAGCGTATCCCGGCCATCCTTCCCACCACTTGGTGGCCCAGTCCGTGGGTGGTCGTCACCAAAATGCCGGCGCCCCCCAGCAGCACCAAGCCATCCCATGGACTGGGCAGATAATGCGCCCAGACCGCCAACAGCGCCCCCGCCAGGGTCACCAAGGTCATCACCGCATTCCCGACCCGGGACGTCACCGTGAACAACGCCCACTCCAAGAAGGCTTTCCGATCTATCTCGGCAATCCGCGGCGCGAAGCGATCCACCAACTGTGGGGCGGATTTGACAGACGCCACGGCCTTCCAGAACCCCGAGCCGGCCAGGCCCTTCCTGGAATCCACCGCCCGCTCAGCGAGCGACAGCACCTCTTCGATGCGTTGTGTCTCCATACCGGGAGTCTCCTCAGCGATGTTCGGGATTCTCGAAGTCGAAGCGGCATCCGGCATCCCATTCCGAGCGCTGGTTTCCGTGGACGGGCCATCCGCCCGCGTCGGTGATCATGCGGGCCGTGTGGAGCAGGTTCCAGGTCATGAAGGTGGTGTTGCGGTTGGTGAAGTCGTTTTCAGGACCCCCCGACCCGGGATCGAGATAGGAAGGTCCGGGACCGGCCTCTCCAATCCACCCGGCGTCGGCCTGCGGAGGAATTACATACCCCAGATGCTGAAGGGCATAGAGGATGCTCATCGAACAGTGCTTTATCCCGTCTTCGTTACCGGTGATCAAACAGCCTCCCACCCGGCCGTAATAGGCGTACTGTCCGTGCTCGTTGAGAATTCCCGAGGCGGCGTAAAGCCGCTCGATCACCTGCGTGCAAACCGAAGTCTTCTCTCCCAACCAGATCGAAGAGCCCAGCACCAGGATGTTGGCGGCCATCACCTGTTCCAGGATCGCCGGCCAGTCATCGCGGTCGAAGCCGTGTTCGGTCATATCCGGCCAAACTCCCGGAGCTATCACATGGTCAACGGCCCGAATTTGGGTAACCGAAACCCCGTTCCGTTCCATGATCGCCGCCGAAAGATCCATGAGCCCCTGGGTGTGTGAAATTTCCGGTGACTTCTTGAGAGTGCAGTTGATAAAAACCGCCGACAGGTCAGAGAAGTCCCATCGGCTTTGGCTGCACAGTTCTTCCTGGCGGGCGTCGAGCATCGTTGCGTTCATGAATATCTCCTAGCCGTCTCGCTTTCGCGAAATTGTACCCATCAGAAGTAGCATCCTCTCCTGTATGTCCTTCAGGTCCACGGAAATTTGACGGCTGAACTGGACCTGTTGACCGGGGTGCTGCTGGTGTTGGCCGGGTTCTCCGCCGGTTTCATCAATGTTATGGCGGGAGGAGGCTCGGCCGTCACCCTGATCATCCTCGTGCCCCTCCTGGGAGCGGACATCGCCAACGGCACCAACCGGGTGGCCATCCTGTTCGCCAACACGGTGGGAACGGTGGGCTTCGCCCGGAAGAAAAAGGTTCCCTGGAAGATGTCCGCGAGCCTCATCATCCCCACGCTCGCCGGTACCGGACTGGGAGCCTGGTTCGCCACTCGGGTCTCTCCCGAAACGATTCGCACAGCCTTTGCCGTGGTGCTGATCGGAGTGGCGCTCTCGGTGCTGCTCAAGCCCTCGGTTTGGCTGAGAGAGCAGGTGGAACCGCGGCTTGGGCCGTTGGGCAGGGCAGCGGCTTTCTTCGCAATCGGGTTTTATGGAGGTTTCATACAGGTGGCGGTGGGATTCCTCCTCATCACCGGCCTGGTAGTGGGATGCGGGCTCGACCTGGTGAAGGGCAGCGCCGCCAAGATGTTCCTGATCGCCTGCTACACCGTGCTGGCCCTCTCCATCTTCGTTGCGGCCGGACAGGTCAACTGGGGGGTGGGGCTGGTGATGGCGCTCGGCAACGGCACCGGCGCCTGGGCCGGCACCCGGCTCGCCATCAAAAAGGGCGCCAGACTGATCCGCTGGCTGCTGGCCATCGCCTCGGTGGCGGTGGCGCTGCGAATGCTGTTTTTCTAGGGGAGGCGACACCCGGCGCCACAGGTAATCTTTGGGACTTTTATACCTGGGTTTCCGTGACGATCCACTTAGGTTTGTCGCACCCGTTAAGTATTTTGAGATGCAGATGTCCGAGTGGTGCCAGACTTTCCGCCTGAGAGCCAAGTGCTCCCCCTCCCAGCACCGCCGCCTCACGGAGATATTCGGTTTGTGCGCGGAGTTGTACAACGCCTGCCTCGAGTCTTGGAAAGGCACCTACCAGTGGTGGGCGGAACATCACAATCCCGGAGCGGAGAAGTTCCCCAGAGAACTGAACCAGTCTCTGTACGACCGCATGCGGATGTTCACCGACGTGCGCCGAGACCTCCCTGAGTGGGACCGACTGTCTGTCAGGGTGGGCAGGGGCGTGTTGCGCCGTTTCGACCGCGCCACCAGTCTCGGGGTCGGCCGGAACTATCAGCAGACGTGACACGCCATACAAACTTCTGTCGTGAGACCGATCCCTCCCTAGGGAGGGCTACGCAGTTAGACGTCACAGAACAGTATCGCCCAAGCGCCTTTGCGTACTCAGGTATATAAGTCCCTAATCTTTTTACCAATGATCACTCCCGTGCTCCTTTCCGGAGGGATCGGCGCCCGACTGTGGCCGCTCTCCACGCCGGAGTCGCCCAAACAGCTTCTGCGGGTCTTCGGCGACCAGTCCCTTCTACAGGCCGCCGCCCAACGTGTGATGGGCATGGAGGAGGTCTCCTCTCCGGTGATGGTCACCAGCCGTTCCATGGGGCGCCGGATGATCGATCACCTCGGCGAGATCGACTGTACGCCCAGCGCGGTGCTGACCGAACCGGTGGGCCGGAACACCGCCCCGGCCGCGATGGCGGCCGCCCTGTGGGCCGACCCTGCCGATCTGCTGCTGGGACTTCCCACCGATCAGTTGGTCACCGATGTCGAGGCTTTCCGAGCGGCCATCCGACAGGGGGTCCCCTCCGCGGAGCAGGGAGAGTTGGTCATCTTCGGGATCGAACCTTCTCATCCTCATCCTGGACTGGGATATATGGAGGTGGGCCCCGGCCCTATCCCCGGGATGCTGAGGATCCACCGCTTCGTGGAGAAGCCGGATATCCGGACTGCACAAGAGATGGTCGAGTCCGGCAGGTATTTGTGGAACGGAGGGATGTTCCTGGCCCGGGCCGGGGTGCTGCGGGCGGTGATCACCCGGTTGCTGCCGAAGGTGGCAGAGAGAGTCTCCGAAGCGTTCTCCACGGCCTGTCGCCACGCCGATGGAACGGTGGAACTGGGAGACTGCTTCGAGAATGCTCCATCGATCTCAGTGGCAAAGGGACTGTGGGAGCGGGCCGAGCGGGTCTTGGCCGTACGGATGGACGTCGGATGGTCCGATATCGGATCGTGGGAGGCCCTGGGAGAGGCGCTGGGAAGCGACAGCCGGAGCAATGTAGTGAGCGGCAAGGCAGTGGTGAAGGGCGGCGAAGGGGTGCACGTCCACTCACAGGGCGCCAAGACGGCGGTGGTGGGAGTCTCAGACGTGGTAGTGGCGGTCGCCAACGGACGGGTGCTGGTGGTCAGCCGGGAGATGTGGGAGCAAGCCGGTGAGACAATTGAGCGGCTCGAAAGCCTCTCCTGACCGGGCGGCAGGAGCCGGAAGGCTTCGGTTTGTCGTTCTGTCGCTTTTGGTGGGGCTGGTGGCGTCCTGTTCCTCCCCACCTCCCCCAACCGCCACGGGACCCGAGCTCTACAGCGAACTATGTTCCTCCTGCCATGGGGCGGGATTGGAAGGAGGCACGGGTCCCCGTCTGGGGGAGGGCGCTCCCAGCACTGCAGAGCCCGACACTTATCTGGAGACCGCCATTCGTCGGGGGGTGGGAAAAATGCCTTCATTCGACTACCTGAGCGACGACCAGATCGCCCGGCTGGTCACCTACCTGCGGGATGTTCAGGCCGGGCGATGATTCCTCCACCGGATCGGGTGTTTACCGACGGTTCTCTGGCCGGGCTGGAGGCCTGGGTGGTGGCGATTCCGATGGCCCTTCGCTATCGGCGATTGAAAGAACGGCGGGCGGTGCTCCTCCGGGGCCCGGCTGGATGGGGAGAGTTCTCGCCCTTCGATGAGTACGACGACCGCACGGCGGCTCGCTGGCTGGCCGCCGCTCGCGAGTCGGCTGTCCACCCTCTTCCATCACCGATCCGGGACCGGATTCCGGTCAACGTCACCGTTCCTCCCGTCGATGCCCGCCGGGCCAGAAAACTGGTAGAAGCTTCGGCCTGTCGGACCGCCAAGGTAAAGGTGGCCGAGGCCGGGCAGGACTTCACCGACGACTTGGCCAGGGTGGCGGCGGTGCGAGAGGCCCTGGGGGACAGCGGATTCCTCCGAATAGACGTCAACGGAGCGTGGGGGGTGGACGAGGCGGAAGCTTGTCTCCGCCGCTTGGAGGAATACAACCTCCAATACGTCGAACAGCCTTGCGCCACCCTCGCCGAGTTGGCCGAACTGCGGCAGCGAACCCCAACTCCGATCGCGGCAGACGAATCGATCCGAGCCGGTGCCTCGCCCGAGCAGATCGTCGCCTCCGAAGGGGTGGACATGCTGGTGATGAAGGTACAGCCAATGGGAGGCGTCGCGGCGATGTTGGATTGGGCGTCCCGGACCGGGCTGACGGTGATTCTCTCCTCGGCATTGGAGACCTCGGTGGGGCTCGCCGCCGGCTTGGCGGCGGCGGCGGCTCTGCCCGAACTTCCCTACGCATGCGGGCTGGCCACCGCCTCCCTTCTGGCCGGTGATGTCGCCCACCGGCCTCTGGTCCCCGACCAGGGAGAGATAACGCTCCGCCGTCCGACACCCGCACCGGAGCTGCTGGAGAGATGGCGCCCCGAAGAAGATGTAGCCTTTTCCATGATCGCCCGACTGGAAAGGGCCGCTGCATTGCTGGGAGACCTATGAGATCCGCCCACCCCAACCCCTCGGTGGCTTTGGCCGAGACGGTGGTGGACGAACTGGTGAGGGGGGGAGTCTCCCGGTTTGCTCTGTCTCCTGGATCCCGGTCCGCCTCATTGGCCAGGGCAGTGGAAGAACACCCCGGGGCGGAGGTGGCGATACTGGCCGATGAGCGCTCGGCAGTCTTCTTTGCGCTGGGCGCCGCTCGGGTGGGCGGATTTCCCGCGGCGGTGATCACTACCTCTGGAACCGCGGTGGCCAACCTCTTTCCGGGAGTGGTGGAAGCCGACGCCTCCGGCGTCCCGCTCATTCTGCTCACCGCCGACCGGCCTCCAGAGTTGCGGGAGACCGGCGCCAACCAGACCATAGATCAGTTGAAACTGTTCGGGGAGGTGGTCAGGTGGTTCTGGGAGGCGGGACCGGCCGAGGACCGTCCGGAATCGAACTCCTTCTGGAGAGCTTCAACAGCACGGGCGGTGGCCGAGGCCCAGGGATGGGGAGGCCGACCCGGGCCGGTTCATCTCAACCTGGGATTCCGGGAGCCCACCGTCCCCACCCACGACGATGGACGCGTTCGAACCCAACCCTTCATCTCGCCAACGGAAGGACGCTCGGAGGGAAAGCCTTGGATCACCGCTCGACGGGCAGCGGCGGTCGATCTCTCCTTCCTGGACGAGGTGGAGCGGGCCCGGCGGGGATTGGTGGTGGTGGGGGAGGGTGCGGGGGGATCGGAGGTCTATGCCATGCTGGCCGAGCGGCTGGGGTGGCCGCTGATCACCGAAGCGCTCTCCGGCGCCAGACGCCCTCCCTCTGTCTCCACCTATCACCATCTTTTGGCCGGCTCGCCCCCTGCCCTCCGGCCCGACTTGGCGCTGTGCTTCGGCAAAACCGGGCTCAGTCCCAATCTTTCGGCGCTCTTGTCGGACCCGTCCATCATCCAGGTGGTGGCAGGTGCTCCGGGACGGTGGGCCGATCCGGGCCGGGCGGTCTCCCACATGGCTTCCGGCTCGCCGACGGCCCTCGCCCAGGCCCTGCTGGAGCAGGTGGGGGAGAGGAGCGGCCCCCGGGGGTGGCTGGAGAAGTGGCAGGAGGCGGAGGGTGTCTGCCGCCTGGTGATCGACGACATCCTGGACGCTATCGACCTCCCCACCGAGCCCCGGACCGCCCGGGACCTGGCTGGGCTGTCGCTCGGCGCGCTGGTGGTGGGGTCCTCTCTGCCCATCCGGGAAGTGGAGATGTTTGCCCGCACCACCCCGGCCACGGTGGTCGGAAACCGGGGTGCGTCCGGCATCGACGGGCTGATCTCCACCGCTTTGGGCGTGGCCTGGACGCGGCCGGGCCGGGTGGTGTGTCTCACCGGAGACTTGGCGCTGCTCCACGACTCCAACGGGTTCGGGGTGAACGAGCGTCCCTCATGCGTGATGGTGGTGATCAACAACGACGGGGGAGGAATCTTCAATTTCCTGCCCCAAGCCCGCCATCCCCACTTCGAGAAGCTGTTCGGAACTCCGCACGGGCGGGACTTCGGGACGCTGGCCGCCTTCCACGAACTCGGCTATCGGAAGCTGGAACGGGCCTCGGAACTGGCGCCGGCGGTGGAAGCCGGAATGGCGGAAGGCGGCGTCTGGCTGGTAGAGGTGCGTACCGACCGGGAGGAGAACCACCGGTTGCACCAGCGAATCGCGGAGGAAACCGCCCGCCGGCTGGCCCCGATCCTCGGCTAGGTGCGCAGGTCGAGTGCGTTGGTCATCGCCCGGAGCTTGAGCCGCGTCTCGGCCAGTTCCTCCTCGGGCAGCGAACCGGCGACTATCCCCGCTCCGGCAAACAAGCGCGCCCCGGTGTCTTTCAACTGCGCGCAGCGGAGGGCGATCGCCCACTCCCCATCTCCGGCGGAGTCGAACCATCCCACCGGACCCGCGTACCTTCCCCGATCGATCCGCTCCAGGCTGGCGATGGCTTCCATGGCGCCGCGGCGAGGAACGCCTCCCACCGCGGCGGTGGGATGCAGACGCTCCAGCACCTCGAAGGCCGACAGCCCGGAGGCCAGAATACCTGTGAATCCGGTGGCGAGATGGCGCAGGTTGGCCAACTCCCGGATGGTCGGCCCGGGGCTGCGGTCCAGTCGGGAACACACATTCCCCAAGGGTCCTTCCACCGAACGAACCGTCAACTCGTGTTCACGGCGGTTTTTGTCCGAATCGAGGAGCCGGCGGGCCAGCTCTTCGTCCTTTTGAGGATCGGCGTGGCGGGGTGCGGTGCCTGCCAAAGCCACCGACTCCACCCTTCTTCCGGATTGGCGCAGCAGCAGTTCCGGGCTGGCGCCCACCAAACCGTCCACCAAGAAGGTAAAGCACTCTGGAAATGCGGCATGAAGCCTTTCCAGGAGCAGCTGCACATTGAAAGAGGACTTGCTCCACACCTCCACATCCCGGGCCAGCACCACTTTTTGAAGACGGCCGGATTTGATCATCCTCACCGCCCGGGCCACCGACTCCATCCATTCCCAGTCAGGATGAGAGGCACCCACATAGCGGGGACGATCGGGAGGCTCGGCGTCGGAGATGGGAGCCTGTGCGAACGAGACGGGATCGAGATCCCCCACCGTGGTGATCCAGGCGCGGCGCCCCCTTCGACCCACCACCAATGCCGGCGCCGCCACCACCGATCC
Organism: Acidimicrobiia bacterium; assembly: GCA_965261135.1. GTDB lineage: Bacteria > Actinomycetota > Acidimicrobiia > Spongiisociales > ZC4RG35 > Bin76. Next base: position 1,091,943 of record OZ253443.1, on the reverse strand, counting down.
GGATTCGTCCGGGTCGAAGGTGAAAGAGGCGAAGCCCAGCGGGCCGCTTCCGACTCCGCCTACCCGGTTGTCCACCTCCATCTGGGCTAACCACTTACTCCAGGCATCCCAGGCTCGCAGAAAACGTCCTTCCCCCACACCCGGATCGAAACGCCACGCAAGACCGTATCCCTCCAGTGAGAAATTTCCGTTCATCCAGACATAGGAGGGAGGCGAGAACCGCTCGGGCAAAAGACCGCTCCCTTTGAGGGGAACCGAGCGGATCATAAGACTCACAGGGCGATGGGTTTTTCCAAAGCAGCGCGGGCGGTTTGCAAGAGAACCCTCCGAAAGTGACCGGCCACCAACAGCCCGGCGGTGCCCGACATGGTTCGATACGCCTCAACCAGACGTTCGGAGGCCTCGCTCTCCGACCCGGCGGTGAACTCCACCGAATCCCGGACAAACCGGACGAATATTTCCACCGTCCGGGCGGCGATCGGACGCATGGCCTCATCCATCTGTTTGGCCAGAGCCAACAGTTCATCGAGCGGGACACCCTCTTCGAGGAGCGTCCGGCCGGCCCGCAAGGCGTCGGCGTCCTCACTGTTGTACAGCCTGTTGGGAACGGAGCGTTCAGGAATCAGAATCCCCAGCCGCTCCAAAGCCTCCAAAACCGTTACCGGGAGCCCCGACGCCTCCGAAAGTTGCCCCACATCCAGTGCGGACGCACCACCGCCTTGATGCACCGCTTCGTATAGAGCACGATCCCAGGGATCCAGTTGACCGGCCACGATCTCAGAACCAGCCCGGGTTTCAGGCGGCTAGCTCTAGATGTCTTCTTACTTGATTCTTCAAGGTGGCCACGATCGCCCCCATCCCCCGCAGCCGCAGCGGTGAAACCACCTCCTCCAAACCCACCCCGTAATAGAAGTCCTCGGGAAGATCCAATACCGTCTGGGCGGATTCGCCGTCCAGTCCCACCGCCAGCAATCCGGCGTATCCGCGGATGGTTGGAGATTGGGGAGGGGCGTCGAAGAAAATCCGCACCGTCTGGTCTTCTTCCAAACGAATGGCCAAGAAGAAGGGAGTCTGACATTCCACCACTCGCTCCAACTGGTCTTTCATCTCGCCGTGATACTCCGGCGGGAGAGGCGGAAGCGTACGAGAGAAATCCAACAACGCGTGACCGCGTATAGAGCGGGGACTGCTCTGCAACAGCGTGAGGATCCGTTCGAGGCGGGGAGGAAGGGACATCACCACGAATAATACCATCGGGAGGGCCGGGAATACTCCCAGTACCTCGCGGGGTTAAACCTAATTACGATTAGGGAAAACCTTCCCTTGAAGCACCAATCGGAGATAATGCATGTCTGACACCCACGACAATCCCAAGTTTTCTGCTTACTCACACCCCGGGATGCTGGTTACCACCGAATGGCTGGCCCAGCGGCTGGGAGATCCCAACGTAATAGCGGTGGAATCGAACGAGGATCCGCTGCTCTACGACACCGGACACATCCCGGGAGCGGTCAATCTCGACTGGCACCTCGATCTGAACGATCCGCTGATCAGGGACTATTTGAATAGCGACGACTATTCCGAGGTTATGGGCAGCAAGGGAATTTCTGCAGACTCCACTCTGGTGTTCTACGGGGACAACTTCAACTGGTGGGCCACCTACGCGCTGTGGGTGGTTTCGCTTTTCGGCCACCGCGATGTCCGAGTGCTGGATGGAGGCCGCATGAAATGGGAGGAAGAAGGCCGCCCCCTGACCACCGCAGCCACCCAGCGCGCCCCGGTCGACTACCCGAAGCTGACGCGCAACGACGAGCGCATCCGCGCGTTTCTCCCTTCCGTGCTCGAACATTCCAAGGCGAATGAGCCCCTGGTTGATGTCCGCTCACCCGAGGAGTTCCGGGGAGAGCGTCTCCACATGCCCGGCTATCCCAATGAGGGGTCCACGCGGGGCGGCCACATTCCGAGCGCCAAAAGCGTCCCATGGAAGCGGGCTGCCAACGACGACGGCACCTTCAAGGACGCTGATGAGTTGCGGGCCATCTACCAGGAAGAGATAGGTCTCGAACCTGACGATACGGTGATTTCCTACTGCCGAATCGGGGAAAGGTCAAGCCATACCTGGTTCGTACTCACCTACCTCCTGGGGTTTGAGAATGTCCGCAACTACGACGGATCGTGGACCGAGTACGGCAATACGGTGGGCGTTCCCATCGAAAAGCCCTGAACGGATCAAACGCTTCGTAACCAGTCAATCGGGGGCGAGTCATCTTCCCCGGTTGACCGCCTCCGGTAGACTGGGGAATCGTGCCGCCGGAAGGTCGATCCTCACAGTCTGACCAGCCTCCTCCCTGGCTCAATCGCTGGCTGATCACCGTTGCCTTGACGGTGATAGTGATCCTCGCGATAGTTTGGGTGATCGGACAGTTGACCACCCTGTTCCTGATGGTGTTCATCGCGCTCTTTCTGGCGGTGGCGCTCGGCCCGGCGGTGGACTGGCTGGAGAAAAAGAGATGGAACCGCCGATGGGCGACCGTCGTTGTCTTCCTGGCGGCCCTCTTCCTGATCATCCTGTTCCTGGCCACCCTGCTGCCGCTCTTCATCAACCAGACCGCCGCCATCGCCGTCAAACTGCCCGATTATTTGGTGACCACCGAGGAGTGGCTGGGAAGGTTCGTGGACATCGATCTGTTGGACGTCGCGATCCGCGCCCAACTGGAGGATCTGGGATCGCTCCTTCAGAAGTACGGAGGACAGGTGGCGGGAGGGGTTTTGGCGGTGGGGACCACCTTGGTGAATGTGGTCTTCCAAGGCGTGACCATCCTGCTGTTCGCCTTCTACATGGTGGCCGAGGCCCCCAAGATGCTGCATCTGGTGCTCTCCTTCTTCCCAGCGAGTCGGCAACGCCTCTTGCTGCGGATTTGGGAGGTTTCCATAGAAAAAACCGGAGGATACGTCTATTCGCGACTGATCCTGGCGGTGCTGTCGGCGGTGATCACCTCCGTGGTGTTGGCCCTGCTCTCGGTGCCCTATCCGGTGGCGCTGGGAGTCTGGGTGGGGGTGATTTCCCAGTTCCTGCCGGTGATCGGGACCTACGTCGCCGGAGCCCTGCCAGTGTTCATAGCCCTCGTTGAGAATCCGATCACCGCACTGTGGGTGCTGGTGCTCATCATCGTCTATCAGCAGATCGAAAACCTGGTCATCTCTCCCCGGGTTACCTCACGCACCATGGCCATTCATCCGGCGGTTTCGGTGGGAGCGGTGATCGCCGGGGGATCCCTGATGGGGGCCATAGGCGCGGTGCTTTCCCTACCGGTGGCCGCCATCGTGCAGTCCTTAATCTCCACCTCACGTAGACGTCATGAACTCGTGGTGGAGATAGAAGAGAACAGCAGCCCAAACAACAGCCCAGAGGAGTAGGTGGCCAAAGAACAGTCAACCCATTCCGGCGCACCGGACGGACACGGGCCTTTGGCGGGAGTCTCGGTCGTGGAGTTGGCGGGACTGGGACCCGGGCCCTTCGCCGGCATGGTCCTGGCCGACCTGGGCGCCGAGGTGACACTGGTGGATCGCTCGGGCGGGGGTGTCGACTATGCGGCGGGACAGACCATTCTCAACCGCGGAAAACGCTCGATCGCAGTCGACCTGAAACAGCCCGAAGGAAGGGAGGTGGCCCTCAAGCTGGCGGCGGCGGCGGACATACTGATCGAAGGATTTCGGCCGGGGGTGGCCGAGCGGTTGGGTGTGGGACCTGAAGCTTGTCTGGAACGCAACTCGCGCCTGGTGTATGGGCGGATGACCGGCTGGGGACAGGAAGGCCCCCTGTCGCAGACCGCCGGCCATGACATCAACTACATAGCGGTGGCCGGCGCATTGCATCCCATTGGCCCGGCCGAACGGCCTGCGGTTCCCCTCAACCTGGTGGCGGACTACGGTGGGGGAGGGATGCTCCTGGTGACCGGAGTGCTGGCCGCCCTGACCTGCGCCCGCGCCACCGGGAAGGGACAGGTAGTGGACGCCGCCATGGTGGACGGGGTGGCCCTCCTGACTTCCATCTTCCACGCCGGCATCGCCGGAGGCTGGTGGAGGCCGCAACGGGTCTCCAACCTTCTGGACGGCGCCGCTCCCTTCTACGACGTCTATGAGACCGCAGATGGAGGGCATGTGGCGGTGGGGTGCCTGGAGGAGCAGTTCTTGGAGGAGCTGTGCTCACGACTGGAGATTGACCGTCACGATCTGCCCTCGCGTCTCGACCCGCGCGGATGGCCGGAACTGCGTCGTCGTCTGGCGGAAACCTTCCGTCGTCGGACCCGCGACCAGTGGGCTGAGGAATTCGCAGAAGGAGATGCGTGCGTGTCGCCGGTGCTTACCCTGGCCGAAGCCACGCAGCACCCTCACATGCAAGCGCGTTCCACCTTCATCGAGGTGGGGGGATGGAGCCAACCCGCTCCGGCGCCCCGATTCTCCGCCACTCCCGCCGGCCGGCCTTCTCCCTCCCCATCCCGGGGGGCTCACACCACCGAGATCCTCGCAGAACTCGGATTTTCCGACTCGGAAATGGATAAACTCCGGCAAACGGGCACAGTTACATGATGAATGGGGTGCAGCGAAGATGAACAACCGCGATCTTAAAACTGAGCGAGAGCAGATCGATCACGCGACCGAGGGCCTGACTCTGGTCGATCTTCTCGATCGGGCCGCCGATAACCACGGAGACCGATCCGCGGCTCGGTGGCAGGACGGGGACGGAGAGTGGAGGAGCCTCACCTGGAAGCAGATGCGCAGCATCACCCACCGGTGCGCCGCGGGGCTGCAGACCCTGGGGGTAACAGCCGGCGACTTTGTAGGAATAATGGCCGGGGTGCGTCCCGAGCATGCCCTCGCGGATCTGGGAATAGTTCACACCGGCGCGGTTCCCATTACCTTCTATCAGACCCTCGCCCCTCCCCAAATTGCCTACATCGCCGAACAGGTCAATGTGAAAGTCGCCATCCTGGAAAACTCCGAGATGCTGGGACGCTGGGAAGCGGCCCGCCCTGAACTCCCCTTGGTGAAGACGATCGTCTTGATGGATGTTCCCGAAGGCGGCCTTCCCGACGGTGCTATCTCCTGGGAGGAATTGTTGAACAGGGGAGCAGAACGCCTGAGCGCCGATTCCGAAAGCGTGGAGCGGTCTGGCAAGGAGGTGACTCCCTCCCAGCCCGCCACCCTGATCTACACCTCGGGCACCACCGGCAACCCCAAGGGGGTGATGGTCACCCACCGCAACGTGGTGTGGACAGCCGAAACCACTGCCCGCACCCTGGGTATGGCGCCCCATGTCCGGACCCTGGCATATCTTCCCTTTGCTCACATCGCAGCCCGGGCCGGGACCCATTATGCGCCTCTCTATCAGGCCGGAGAGGTCTACTACTGTCCCGACCTCACCGCGGTGGCCGACTATGCCCGGGCGTGCCGTCCCCAGGCTTTCCTGGGAGTGCCGAGGGTGTGGGAGAAATTTCAGGCCCGGCTCATGGAGGCCCTGGAGGCCGATCCGAAGCGCCGCGACCTGGTTATGAAGGCCATCGCCAACGGCCGCGAAGTGGTGGAGGGGCGCGTGTCGGGAAAGAACGCCCCGCTCGGGAAGAGGATCAAGCACGCCCTTTTCGACCGCCTGATCTTCTCCAAGATCCGAAAGCGCCTGGGAATGGAAGAGCTGACCCTGGCGGTGACCGCTGCGGCGCCGATCAGCCGCGACCTCCTGGTGTTCTTTCACGCCCTGGGGATACCTCTCTATGAGATCTATGGGATGAGCGAGAACACCGGCCCGGCCACCTGCACAACCGCCGACAACCCGGCGCTGGGGACCGTGGGCAAGCCCTTCATGGGCGTGGAGGTGGAAACCGAAGAGGATGGTGAGATCAAGATCCGAGGCGGAGTGGTCACCGACGGCTACTACCAGCTTCCCGAAGCCACCGCCGAGACCTTCACCAAAGACGGATGGCTCCACACCGGGGATCTGGGGGAGTGGGACAGCGCCGGCAACCTTCGCATCGTGGGAAGGAAAAAGGAGATCATCATCACCTCGTCGGGAAAGAACGTCGCCCCCGCCCTGCTGGAGACCGCCCTCTCCGGCCATCCGCTGGTTGGCGGGGTATGCATGGTGGGCGACAACCGGCCCTATTTGACCATGTTGGTCTCCCTGGATCCCCTGGAGGCCCCCCGGTGGGCGGAGCAGAAGGGGATCGGCGCCGACGACTGGGGGTCTCTGATCGCCCATCCCCAAGTAGTCACGGAAATACAGTCCACCATGGAGAACGCCAATCAGCTGGTCGCCCGGGCCGAGCAGATCAAAAAAACAGCGATCGTTCCGGACGGATGGGACCCCGACACCGGGGAGATAACCCCCTCCATGAAGGTCAAACGGCATGTGGTTCTGCAAAAGTACTCCGGGCTGATCGAGGATCTCTATCAGGACGTGACCACCTAACCTTTCATCGAGACAGGAGACCTTGCTTTGTCTGATATCACATTTGACCAGAGGGTGGCGATCGTCACTGGAGCGGGAGGCGGCCTGGGGCGAAGCTACGCCCTCCAACTGGCGCGCCGCGGCGCCCGGGTGGTGGTGAACGACCTGGGAGGGGCGATCGACGGCACTGGCGGAGACAGCCGACCCGCCGATCTGGTGGTCGAGGAAATTACCGGGCGGGGAGGAGAAGCGGTGGCCAACTACGACTCGGTGGCCACCCCCGAAAGCGGAGCAGCGATCATCCAAACCGCCCTCGACGCGTTCGGAACGGTGGATGTCGTGATCAACAACGCCGGAATCCTTCGGGACCGAAGCTTCGGGAACCTCACCATCTCCGAGCTCGGAGCGGTGATGGACGTGCATCTGCTGGGCGCTTTCTATGTCTCCCTACCGGCGTTTCCAATCATGAAGGAGAAGGGCTACGGCCGGTTCGTCTTTACCTCTTCCAACGCCGGTATCTTCGGCAACTTCGGCCAGACCAACTACGGGGCCGCCAAAGCCGGTCTGGTCGGGTTCTCCAACGTGCTGGCCATCGAAGGCGCCAAATACAATATCAAATCGAATGTGATCGCGCCGGTGGCCCGGACCCGCCTCACCGAGGAGCTGCTGGGACCGCTCACCGATTTTCTGGATCCTGAACAGGTCACCCCCATGGTGGTGTATCTGTGCTCGGAAACCAACCAATTCTCCCATGAGATCTTCACCGCCGGCGGTGGCCGTTACGGACGCATCTTCGTCGGCACCAATCAGGGGTGGTTTTCGGGAATGAAAGTGGTGCCCTCGGTTGAGGAGATCCGCGACAATCTCGATCAGATCCGCGACATCTCCGAATACGAGATCCCGATGAGTTCCACCGAGGAGATCATGCTGATCGCCAAGGCCATGGGGGGCTGAGTCTTGCCGATCGACGTCGAACCCGCGCTGGGTTCCAGCCTCCCGTCCCGGCAGTTCGCCTGGGACGAGGACCGGGTGATCCTCTACCACCTGGGTCTGGGAGCAGGGGCGCCGCCCACCGATCCGCTGGAGTTGTCCTACACCTACGAGGGCAACCTCTCGGTTCTTCCTTCCTTCGGCACGGTGGCCGCCTATTCCGCCATGGCCGCCACCTCCATGGCCCGGGGAGTCGACATCAACTGGGCGCTGGTGCTCCACGGAGAACAGGACCTGGAGATCAGGCAGCCGATTCCGCGGAGCGGCGAAGTGACCAGCCAGCCCCGCATCGCCCACATCTACGACAAGGGCCGGGCGGCTCTGATGGTGGTTGAGGTGACCTCCACCGACCAGCAAACCGGGGAGGTGCTGTTCATCAACAGGTCTTCGTTGTTCATTCGGGGAGAAGGGGGGTGGGGCGGGAATCCGGGTCCGAAGGCATCCAACCAAGCCCCCTCCCGGGAACCCGACCACATAATCCGCTCACCCACCCTGCCCCAGCAGGCTCTGCTGTACCGGCTTTCGGGTGACAAGAACCCGCTGCACGCCGATCCGGCCTTTGCCGCGTTGGGAGGTTTCGACCGCCCCATCCTCCACGGGCTGTGTACCTACGGTGTTGTTTGCAAGGCCACGGTCGATACCGTGTTGGGGGGAGATCCGGCACGGGCCCGGCGCTATCGGGCCCGATTTGCAGGCGTGGTGTTCCCCGGAGAGACGGTTACCACCCGCATGTGGGAAGAAGGAGACAAGGTACTCCTGGAAGCAGTGGTGGAGGACCGGGATGCGACAGTTCTCTCCAATGCCGCTCTTTGGGTGTCCTAGAGAAGAAGGGTTAGAAATGACAACCACCGCCGTCCCAGATGTCATAGATAGAAGGGTTGACCAGTTGCTTTCCGAGCATCCGCTCGCAAAGACCAGCCCCGAGGAGTTCTGGGGCGCCCAATTCGATTTGGGGCTGGCCTGGCCGTCCTTTCCCGAGGGGGTGGGGGGGATCGGAGCCTCGCCCGCCGAAGCGGCCCTGGCGACCCAGGCGCTGGGAGAGGCGGGCGCCCCGTCGGACAACGTGGGCCGCAATCTGATTGGCTATGGGATGGGCGCTCCAACTGTTGTGGCCCATGGCACTGCCGAACAGCAACACCGTTGGCTACGGAAACTCTTCACTGCCGAGGAGATTTGGTGCCAACTCTTCAGTGAGCCGGGGGCCGGCTCGGACGCGGCCGGCATCGGCACCCGCGCCATGCGAGATGGGGACGAGTGGGTAATCAACGGCCAAAAGGTATGGACCACGCTTGGGCACACCGCAAAGTGGGGAATGCTCACCGCCCGCACCAATCCCACAGTCCCCAAGCACCGGGGCATTACCTACTTCATAATCGACATGGACCAGCCGGGAGTGGAGGTACGATCGCTACGCCAGATCACCGGCGAGGCCGAGTTCAACGAGATCTACTTCACGGACGCCCGGGTTCCCGACGCCAATCGACTGGGAGGAGTGGGGGAGGGGTGGAGAGTCTCGGTGACCACACTCATGAACGAGCGGGTGATAATCGGGGAAAACGTCAGTCCCCGGGGAGAAGGCGCGATCGCCACCGCGGTGGAGGTGTGGCGCAACTCGGACAGCGACGACCAGGCCCGACGCGATGAGCTGATCCGGCTCTGGGTGGACGCGGAAGCGGTACGGCTCACCAGCCTGCGCGACCGGACGGCCCGGTTACGGGGCACCCCCGGTCCGGAGGGATCCACCCTCAAGCTCCAGTGGGCAGAACTTCGCAAGCGAACCTTCGCCTGGGCTGTGGACATGATGGGCGCCGAAGGAATGCTCTATCCCGAGGCATACGAATTCCGCACCCCCGAGACCATGGCGGTTGACCACAGTCCCCAGTGGCAGTTTCTCCGATCCCGAGCCAACTCCATCGAAGGCGGCACTTCGGAGATTCTTCGCAACGTGATAGGGGAGCGAGTGCTGGGCCTGCCCCGCGAGCCCCGTGTGGATCTGGAACTTGCCTGGAAAGACATCGCCCGCTGATCGCGTCGCTTAGTCGAGCCGAGATCAAAAGCGCGGGAGAGGTATCCTTCCGCATGCCATGGCGCGGGTATTAGTAACCAGGCCGATCAACCCTCGGGCGGCGGGGTTGCTGTCCGAACACGAGGTCTGGACATGGCCGGAAAACCGGACCATGCCACGCGAATTGCTGTTGGAGCGAGTTACTACGGCCGAGGGAGCGCTGGTCATGCTCACCGACCGCATCGATGACCAACTCCTGGGGGTCGGACGCGGGCTGAAAGTGGTTTCACAGATGGCGGTGGGGGTTGACAACATCGATCTGGCCACCTGCACCAGGCGGGGGATACCGGTGGGTCACACACCCGATGTTTTGACCGAGACCACCGCCGACATGGCTTGGGCGCTGCTGGGCGCCGCCGCCCGGCGGATTCCCGAAGGACGGGACTATGTTATGGACGGGCACTGGCTTGAGTGGGACCCCGACCTTCTGTTGGGAAGCGATCTGTGGGGGACCACCCTGGGCATAGTCGGAATGGGACGGATCGGCGCAGCCGTGGCTCGCAGAGCGGCTGGTTTCTCCATGCCGCTGGTTTACACCTCCCGTTCGCCCAAACCGGAGGTGGAGGAAGAAACTGGAGCGGTCTACACCCGGTTGGATGATCTGCTGGCCCAATCCGACCATGTGGTGGTCACCGCCTCCTATACCTCGGAAACGCACCATCTGATCGACGCCGCGGCTCTGACCCACATGAAACCAACCGCCACTTTGGTGAACATCGCCCGCGGTCCGCTCGTCGACCCCAAAGCCCTCTACGCTGCCCTTTCTTCCCGTGGCATCGGGGCAGCGGCGCTGGACGTAACCGAGCCCGAGCCCATCCCAGCCAATCATCCACTGCTATCCCTTCCCAACTGTCTGGTGATACCCCACCTGGGTTCGGCTAGCCGTGGCACACGCCTAGCCATGGCCACCCGGGCGGCGGAGAACCTGCTCGCCGGGTTGGCGGGAGAACCCGTGCCATGGTGCGCCAACCCAGAGGTCTATTCCCGATAAGACCAGGGGAGAGGTGCGGACGCAGAAACCTGCCACCCCAGCGTGTCTCAAGCTGAACAAGACGTTGAGTTCGATATCAAGCTATATAAGAAGGTTACACAACCGGTTTCTCAGTCAGGACCGCGCCCGGTTGGACGGCCAGCAGGGCGCCTTGTCGGACTGAAAGGTGCGCAGCGGTCCCGACGAAGCGGTTGGAAAGGCCGCGGGTACTCCCCGCCGCCAAAATGGCGTCGTTCAGAGACCATTGGAGACCCTGGGTGGTCACTCCGATGGCATGGCCACCCAGCGGTATGAGCGAAACCAAATCTCCCACCCTTCCGTGGAGGGCGGCTTGATGGCGGACCACAGTGGCCAGATCTTCCCCAGCTAGCCACAAGATCCGTGCGGCCGACCAGCGGTGATCCGCCAGCAACTCCGCATTCGCCACAAGATGGTCCAATCTTCCGCCATGGCCTCCCACCACGATCACCACATCACCGTATCGCATCGCCGCTTCCATGGCCAGCTCCAAATCCGTGTAGTCCTTGTCCACGGAGTACTGCTCGACTTCACCATCATGTCGGTCAACCGCGTTCAAAGAAACCGAATCCAAGTCGCCCACCAGCAGATCGGCCTCAAAACCCAGCCGGTGAGCATGATCCAGCCCCGAATCAGCGGCTATGGCAAACGCCCCCCGAGGAATCCAACAAGCAACGCGGGACAGTGGGGGATCACCACCAGCGAATACCAGTACGACTTGTTCTACGGCTTCACGATTCATGACGGCTCCAACTGCTTTCCTAAGCGTCGTAAGCTAGTAGTCCCTCAAAAAGGTTTAGGTATCCAACCGGGGAATGAGAGACGGGCGAGCTGGATTGTTAGCGATGATCCACAGCATCCCGTTGGACAACAGCTGGCGGCGTAGCCGTGCCGCCGTGATCGGGCGCCTCTAAGCCTGGATCGGTCTCGCCACCGGGCCGCTACCTCCGCTCTGCCAAATGGTCCCTGGCAACTTTGGCGGCATAGGGCCAAAAACGCTGCCCTATGCTGTTTGCTTGTAGATTGAGAATTTCTGAGAATACCTAGAAGAGCAATAATTGTCTTACTGCCGATAGTTGCGTGGCTAGTAACTATTGCCCCATTGGGTGCGGACCAACCGGTTGATCCTTACGAATCCGACCCATTGCGTCTGATCGCGTTTCGTGACCAAAACCAGCCGGTAGGCGCCACCGTCGTAAATGTATGAATTTGCGGTTTGCGCGAAGACAACAGTCTGATAGACATTGATGAAGCGATAGATATTCTGAAAGCCGACTACGTCCCCTTTATCACCTGGCTCTCCGGCGGACGTCATCGCTTGGACATCAGGCGGGCAGGTACTGCCCCCGCGATTCCTTACCGTACCGGAGGCTTAGATACGCATGTCTGCGAAGGCCGCCCTGAACTGCACGGACTTGAAAAGCCATGGACTGCCGGGGCGGTGCTACGACTTCAGCGAGCCGTTCGCGGTTACCTCTCCATGGGAATCGATCTTGCCCAAGACCCTGTTATTGCCAATATCGCATGGGCGGGACAGACAAACCGCGCAGTCTTAGAAGAGGGCATTGTTTACTTGGGCAGCCCATTAATCGGACGGGGTACGGTTCCTACCACAAAGGCTCGATTCAGCGCAGTCGGAGAACTTTACACACCGGTCAATACGGACCTATTCTCTCAGTTCCTGCTCGGGACACCTTCTGTAAACAGATACTCACTCGGTTGGATTGATCCCGATGATGTGGTGGTTCACCCCGGTGGAAGCGGCAGTTACCGAATAGGAGCCATCGGTTCCGAACACCCCCAGATGCTTGCCTTCCCTTCCTCAAACAGCCCTCATGCATTCGACGCCGTGGGGGTCCGCCTCAAAACCGGATTCGACGTTGGGTTGCCTCAAGAAGGCGTCGAGATAATCCGCGTGGATCAACAAAGAACCGCATGTTCTAACCCGGCCCCCCTGATCTTTCCCTTGTGCACCGGACGAAATCGCTCCCAATATTGGCTGAAAGAAGGGAAATTCCTTGACGTAGGGGACAGCATTGATCTGGATGAGTTCCGGTTGGAGGTGGTGGAGAGAGACGAAGACAGCTTCGTGTTGAAGGCAACCTCTCTATTCCCTGGCCGGTTTGTCGATGTCGACGAAAACAACAGTCACCTAAAGAACATCGAAACGATCGCCGCCGCCGGCATCACCGTTGGTTGCAACCGATCAAGCACCAGGTTCTGCCCAGACCAAACAGTGACTCGGGCGCAGATGGCGGCATTCATCCTTAGGGCCATGGGAATAGAACCAATCTCCGGATTGCAAGAAAGCCGCTTTGAAGATGTTGACCCAACTGAGAGGATTTCAGGTTATGTCGAAAAGATTGTCGAATTAGGTATCATTCCTCCCCGATCCAGCGTTGGTTTTGATCCTGGGGGCCCGGTTACAAGGGCTGATATGGCATGGTTCCTGGTACGGGCTATTGACTCACTGGAGCCGGTCGCCGAGCCGGTTGGCCTGTTTGAAGACATCGAAGATCCGGACCTGATGCCTGCCGCTGAAGCATTGTATTCAGTCGGGGTTACCAAGGGATGTGGAGTAGAACCGCCAATCTATTGTCCAAATCAGTCAGTTAATCGCCAGGAGATGGCCTCTTTTCTGACCCGCGCATTCAATCTCGGGTCCGACAGTCCCGGGTAGGGTGTCACTTCCGACGTTTTCCAATCGCCCTTTGTGCCGCCAGCAACGCGGTCCCCGGCATTGGAGTGAATTGCACCCCGCAGTGGAGAGAATCGGACATTCTGCCGAACGAAGAACCAGCATCGCCATAGAGGAGCGGTGCTGGGACATCTTGTCCCTGAGGCCTGCAGGTAACGCTCAACAACACCCCTGCGTCTTATAGAGAGCCTAGGCAGCCGGTTCTAGGATCCGGGGTGCCTCAAGCTCCAGGGAGCCCACCCCTTTTCAGAATGTCCCATAATCACCGTTATGTTAAGTAACCTCAGATTTATGTGGTTCCCGGGATTGCTCGGCCAGCCTGTAGCCCACCTCCGTAGGAAGGACAGCAAGTGGTCGGGAGCTTCATGATCGCAGTCGGGATGTAGGCCTAGCTGAGGATGGGGCTCCGGCACAGGAGCCCACCAAAACCATGTGGTCAGGCTGTCGATATGACGATGGCCCCAGATTCCGCGACGGAATTCCAACCTGAGGTTCCCCCCAATCCTGTGATTCGCCCCGGAGATCCCCCGAAGTATGAGTGTGTTCCCGGAGAGTCTCCTTCTTGAGAGAATGGAGCTTGTGGGAAGACCCCCTGGCCGGGCTTGGACCACCGCTCCCTAATGGGCGTTACACCGCAACCGCTAAGCTAGTGATTTGGCAGGACTTGGTAGGGCAATTGAATCGCTACGGACTGATGGAAGGCTTCTGACTATGCCACCTCGCACATCACAGCCGAATCACATTGCGCTACTGGTTGATGGCGACAATGCACAACCCTCCCTTATAGAGCCCATCTTAACCGAGGTCTCGAAGCACGGCAGCATCACAACTAGGCGTATTTATGGAGATTGGACAACATCTGAGATGTCCGGATGGAAAAAGTCTTTGCAGACATATGCCATTCAACCTATTCAACAGTTCCGCTATACAGTAGGCAAGAATGCTACCGATAGTGCTCTAATAATCGATGCCATGGATTTACTGCATCTTGGAGCGGTCGATGGATTCTGCATCGTATCTAGCGATAGTGACTACACTAGATTAGCCACACGCATACGAGAAGAGGGCCTCTTTATTATGGGGATAGGCCGCAGGCAAACACCGAGTTCTTTAGTTAACGCATGTGAGGTATTTGTCTACACCGAAAACCTCACCTTATCGGAGCAAACTCCAGTTGACCAGATCACAGATTCACAAACCTCGGACTGGACCACAACGATGAGTCTTGCCATCGAGACAGCTATAGAGACAGGTACAAATGAAGATGGCTGGGTAATCCTTAGTATTGTCGGTGTCCAAATCCGCAAATTAGATCCCGCATTTGATCCCCGCAGCTATGGATACTCTCGAATGTCGCTGTTAGTCAAGTCTAGACCTGACAAGTTTGAAACTAGTGAGAGGTTGATTAGTGGGCATGAACAGCTTTACATAAGGGCTCTTCGGAAATGAGGAAGTTGTAGGAGCCGCGAACATGGTTTTGCGGCTACAATCTTTTTCGCGGCGATACCGGGTCACCATTCAACCAACACCACACGGACCTCGCGGCGCCACTTTCCAAACGTGTGTCGAACGGCCTCGGGTTTTGTTGGAGAGTCTCGGGCCAAGTTGGCGTTTGGCCTACCCTCGCTCTAATGAAAGGTCCCCACCGTCGCCCAAATCGCTGCCTTGGCCCGTGAAATAGCGGTGGTGTTGGTGTGTCCCATAGCGACCCGTCCTCCAGCGTGGAGTCGTAACCGCTGGTAAGAGAGGTTCTGCTAGGCAGACTCGATCCGGGCGGCAGTCTCCAGGCCCAGTTCGGCGATGGAGACCTCGCGCATTTCCACCTTGCGAACCTTGCCGGTGACGGTCATCGGGAAGCCGTCAACGAACTTCACGTATTGGGGGACCTTGAAGTGGGCGATGCGGCCCCGGCAGAATTCCTTGATTTCCTCGCCGGTGGCTTCAGCGCCTTCCCGCAGCTTGACCCAGGCCATCACCTGCTCGCCGTACTTGATGTCGGGTACACCGATTACTTGGACATCCTCGATGGCCGGGTGCCCGTACAGGTATTCCTCGATCTCCCTCGGGTAGATGTTCTCGCCTCCTCGGATGATCATGTCCTTGATCCGCCCGACGATGTTCACATAGCCCTCCGAGTCCATCGTGGCGAGGTCGCCGGAGTACATCCAGCCCTCGGCGTCGATCGAATCCGCGGTCCTCTCCGGCTCATTCCAGTAGCCCAGCATGACCGAGTAGCCACGAGTGCAGAGTTCGCCGTCCCTGCCCCGCTCCACTGTTTTGCCGTTCTCGGGATCGATGATCTTGATCTCGACGTGGGGGTGAACGCGGCCGACACTGGAGACCCGTCTCTCGATGTCGTCGGTGGTCATCGTCTGGGTTGACACCGGGGATGTCTCGGTCATGCCGTAGGCGATGGTCACGTCTGTCATGTTCATGTCGGAGATGACCTGCTTCATGACCTCCACCGGGCACGGTGATCCGGCCATGATCCCGGTGCGAAGAGACGACAGGTCGAAGGACTTCAGGTCAGGATGGGCAAGCTCCGCGATGAACATTGTCGGCACCCCGTACAGGCTCGTACACCTCTCCCCCTGCACCGCCGCCAGAACCTCCTCCGGATTGAATCCCGGGCCCGGGAGGATGATCGCCGACCCGTGGGTGGTACACGCCAGGGTGCCCAGCACCATACCGAAGCAGTGGTACAGGGGGACGGGGATGCACACCCGATCTTCTTCGGTGTAGGCGCACGCCTCGCCGATGAAGAAGGCATTGTTGAGGATGTTGGAGTGGCTGAGGGTGGCGCCCTTGGGGAACCCCGTGGTACCGGAGGTGTACTGGATGTTGATGGCGTCGTCGTGATGCAATCCGGCCGGCCGCTCGGCCAGAACTTCTTCCATGCCGTCGCGGGCAGGTTCCATCAGGGCATCCCACTGGGGCGTGTCGAGGAAGATCACCCGCTCCAGACCGTCCAGTTCGTCCCGGACCTCGGAGACCATGGCCCGGTAGTCCGAGGACAGGTATTTCTGAGCCGAGACCAGTACCCGGCATCCCGATTGCGCCAGCGCGTAGCGCACCTCGTGAGTTCGATAGGCGGGGTTGATGTTTACCAGGATCACGCCGACCTTGGCGGTTGCGTACTGGAGCCACACCCACTCCGCGCAGTTCGGGCTCCAGATACCTACCCGGTCACCGACCTCGAGGCCGAGACGGAGCAAACCCATCGCCAGCAGGTCGACCGATTCGTTGAAGGCTCGGTAGCTCTGGCGGATTTCCTGGTGCATCGACACCAGGGCGTCACTGGCCGGGAACCGGGCGACCATCGACTCGAGGTTCTGACCGATGGTCTCCTGCAATAGGGGCGTTGCCGTGTCACCGCTTGCGTACGCTAAGGCCGGCATGTCGCTCTCCCGGTCGATGACCTCTCAGGGGACTATATCAGCCTGTCAAGCGGGGCCACTTGCAGGTCGTGGTCGGCCTCGAAGCTGTTTGGAACCAGTGATGGTCTTCTGACACGCGCTGGCCGTCGGCACTGTTGTGCGCACACCCGACGGGAGCCACAGGTTCTCGCCGCCCGTTCTTGCTCCCTGGCCTCTTTCTCTGTGGGAAACCGCGGATGGGGCCACCCCTATCTGGCCGCCTGTTAACATCACCGGATGTGTGGCTCCGGCCACAACCACGGTTCGCAGTGAGGTAGGCCAATGATTGACATCGTCGAATTCCAACTGGATAAGGACGCGCCGCCTTCGAGTCTGGTTTACACGTTCGGCGGGGTTGATGCGGTCGCCGAAATAAAGGCCGGACAGATGCTCTCCACGGCCACCAGGGATTGTTTTGCGGGACGGGTTCGCACCACGGCCGATCTCCCTTCCCAGGTGTGCGATCCCCGTTATCTCAATCCCCAGACGGGGCCCTTCTACATCGAAGGAGCAGAACCCGGAGACACGCTCGCAGTCCACTTCGTCAGTATCGAACCCAGTGAGTCTTGGGGCGTGAGCAGCACATTCCCGTTCTTCGGAGCGCTCACCAGCAGCCGGGACACCGCGACGCTCCAGCCTCCTTTGCCTGAGCGGACTTGGGTATACGACCTCGACACCGAGGCGCGCCTCGTCTATTACCAGGCCCTCGACGGCGACCTCCGGCTACCACTGCCTATGGATCCCATGCATGGGACAGTTGGTGTTGCGCCTGCCTTGGCGGAAGCTCGATCGTCACTCGCCCCCGGAGCATGGGGCGGCAACATGGACACCCCCGAGATGCGGGCGGGCGCCACTTGCTATCTCGGTGTGAACGTACCCGGGGCAATGTTCAGCATCGGCGACGGCCACGCCCGCCAAGGCGAAGGCGAAGCGTGCGGAGTTGCGGTCGAGTGCGCGATGAACACGCTCCTCATCATCGATGTGATCCGCGGCACTTACACCCCTTGGCCGCGACTCGAGACGGACGAGTTCCTGATCACAACCGGCTCGACCAAACCGCTGGAGGACGCCTTTCGCATAGCTCTCACTGAAATGGTACGGTGGATCGCATCCCTCCTCGAGTTATCGATCATGGATGCCTACCAGCTTGTATCACAGGCTGCGTTGACTCCCATAGCAAACGTCTGCGACACCGTTTACACGGTCACATGCAAGATCCCCAAGAGCCTCCTCCCCAAAACCACGGCATATGGGGGTGTCCATCGGGTGTTGCAATCCAATGCCGGAACCGCGGCGCTCTGACCGAGGACAGAACCAAAGCTCCGCGCAAACTTACGACCCCTCCCCATCCCGATCATGGATTCCGGCTCTCCCATTTCTCGGCAATCCGGACCAGGATTGGGACATTAAAGTAAATCCGTATCGTCTTAATGCAGTGGTTAGGGTCACACCAGCGGCAATCCCAAGTTGCCGGGGCCGTATCAAGACGAGACCCTGCCGCCCGCATCGCCGGGGCGCTTCTGGTGCTGACTGCGGTGGTCACTGCCATCTCCGCTTTGGGGCGGGTCGCGGCCGACGCCGATCAACCCACGCTTGCGGAAACACTGTCCGCCATATCGCTCAAATCAGGACTCTACGGATTGGGGGGCGCCGCACGATTCGTGGCCGGGGTGACGCTGGTCGCCGCGGCTTGGTACTTGTTGAGAACCTGGATCATCCGAGAGCGGCTGGGCACTCCCCTGGTTCCCGCCCTCTTCGCGGTGTCGGGCGCGTTCACCATCGTATCCGGGGTGTGCGCCGTCATATTGGCAGTGTCGGCGCCCGAAGTGAGCCCACTCATAGAGTCATCCGCGTTTCTCCGGTGGCTCACCGGGAAGATCGGGTTCGCCATCGCGGGATTGGGGCTGGTTGTCGCGGCAAGGTACCAGCGGAGGGTTGGAGGCGCCTTGCGATACATCGCTCCGATGTCGGCGATTATCGGAGTAGCGATGCAATTCATCTGGATGGACGCCGCCACCATGGTGCATCCAATCGTGGGGGCCGCCTTTTTCATCTGGCTCCTGGGGGTGGGAGCGATGCTTTTCAGCGGGAAGACCGAGAAGCTCTTTGCACAGATGGGCAACTCCGACTCCTAACGTAGCCTCCATCCGGACCGCCTCTCTCAGGACATCCGTCCCGTTCCTTGATTTGAAGCCAAACACATGGAAGAAGCTGGAATGCAGCCTCGGGATCTTTCACGATTGTGTTGAATCCGTTCTCGAGAGAAACCAGAACTTGGAAGCGATTTGGCATCCAGTGTATAAGCGAAAACAGGATGCAAGGAAGTAACAGAGAAGGGAAAGCACTCACTCCCGAAGAGAGCTGGAGTGCCATACAGGCCACCATGGACAAGGCTCGGACTTCCATGTACCTTGCCGGGTTTTCAGCTATTTTGCTTCTTTGGGGAGCCATTACGGCGTTGGGGTATTTGGTTGAATACGGCCTCCAAACCTGGGGCGTTGACTTCTTGGGGCGCAACCCCTGGATCAGAGCCCCCCTATGGGGGAGCTTGATGGTAGGAGGGATGGTCGGGAGCTCCATCATCGGACGCCGGGCGGCGAAGAGGAACGTGAATGGGAACGCTGCTCGCTCAACCGGCATCCGGGTATTTACCTTTTGGATCGCGGTCACGCTGGCAGCGTTCTTCATCCCGGGCGCAGCGGGAATGTGGACGGGTGAAGCAGGGCAATACATACCACCTGTGTCAATAGGAATAGTGATGCTGGGGTATGTCTTGTTTGGCATAATGACCAGACCGGCGCTGGCGGCCGTAGGGGTGGGAATCGCTGCGAGCTACTTTCTTCCTAGTCACCTTGCCGGTGACGCGGCTCTGGCGGTGTCTGCGGTAGCGACACTGCTGGTCGTGGCACTGGGCACAGTGTGGATACGAAGAAGCGGCGTTGCGTGAGAGACGAACCGATTGTCCTTGAGGAGACCATCCACCAATCGACTCGACTTCGAATAATGACGCTGTTGGTCTCCCAGCCTGAAACGGCTCGCGTTGCCTACCGGTTCATCCAGAAAACGCTGGGCCTAACGGGGGGAAACCTCACCATACATCTGCGCAAGCTCCGGGATGCCGGTTACCTCACGGTCACCAAAGAGTTCCGGGATGAGAAGCCATCCACATGGGCACAAGCCACACCGAAGGGGCGCCAGGCTTTTGTGGATTATCTCGCCAACCTGGAGAAGGTGCTGAAGGGAATGGTGCTGACAGAGCCAGGGAGTAGTGGTACACAGTGAACCGCCTCGGTCATTTGCCCTTGATTAGCATGCGGATGCCGGCCCACCGGCGAAATCATCGATGACACACCCTCCCTCTCCCCCAATCCGCGACTCCGCCGTCCCCGTGCTCCGGATCGAAGACCTGCACAAGAGCTACGGAGACATCCAGGCCGTGAAAGGGATCAGCTTCGAGATCGCACCCGGTGAGAATTACGGACTGCTGGGGCCGAACGGCGCCGGCAAGACCACCACCATCCTTATGATCGCCGGAGTGCTGGCCGCCGACGGTGGTCGGGTGACGGTCTGCGGTAAGGAGTTGACCACCACTACGACCGCCGTCAAGTCCCATATCGGCTGGGTGCCCCAGGAAGTCGCGCTATACGACCGGCTGAGCGCCCGAGAGAACCTGGCATTCTTCGGCCGCATGCAGGGCCTCTCCGGAAAGCACCTTGCCCTACGGGTGGGTGAAGTGCTGGAACTGACCGGCCTGGGGGACCGCGCCGGAGACAAGACCATCAAATTCTCGGGAGGAATGCGGCGGCGGCTCAACATCGGGATAGGGCTTCTGCATCAACCCGACCTGCTGGTCCTGGATGAGCCCACCGTGGGCGTGGACGTTCAATCCAGGGCCAGCATCCTCGATCAGGTGGCGGAGATGACCCGCCTGGGGATGGCGGTGCTCTACACCACCCATTACATCGAAGAAGTGGAGAAGCTTTGTCAGCGGGTAGGCATCATCGACCACGGAGAGTTGATCGCGGAAGGCACCAGAGCCGAACTGGTGGAGATGGTCGGAGAGCGGGACCGGATACTCATCGGAGCGGACGGCCCCCTGGCCGAAGGCGCCCGGCGGATCGCAGAACTCAAGGGTGTCCATGAGACTGTGGTGACCGCCAACGCGATGGAGCTTTTGGTGGATGACGCCACCCCCCTACTGCCCAGGATTCTCGAGACACTGACCCAATCGCAGGTCTCGGTGAGTGGGGTGGATGTTGAAGAACCCAACCTGGAGGCGGTGTTTCTTCACCTGACCGGACGCGCCCTGCGGGACTAAAAGCATGCGCGACATTGTCTGGATAGTCCTAAAGGACCTTCGCCAGCAGATTCGGGACCGGACCATCATCATCTTCGGGCTGATCGCTCCCCTGGTGATCGCCACCGCACTGAGCCTGGCCTTTGGGAACCTCTTCCGAACCGATGAAGCGGTGCTCTTTGAATTCGGGTTGTCCAACGCAGATTCGGGAGGCCCCATCTCGGAGGGGTTTGCGGGGGCTATGACGAAGTTGGAACAAGAGGGTCTGGTAGGGATTGCCTTCTATCGGGATCGGGCGTCCCTCGACAACGCAGTGGAGCAGGACGAGGTGGATGCGGGATTCTTCATCCCCAGGGGATTCAGCCAAGCGGTCATCGAAGGGTCGGAGCCGCAGATCATCGTGGTCGCCAATCCCAATGCCAGGGTTGTGACAGGAGTCGCAACCTCCATCGCCAAGCAGTTCTCCCTGGAGGTTGTCTCGGCGAGCGCTGCGGCCGCCACCGCCTCCATTCTGGGAGGCCTCAGTCCGGAGAGTATGGTCGATGTGGGGATGGCCGCCTCGCAAGCGCCTCCTGCGGCACAACTGGCCGCGGTGGACGCCAAGGTCCGCCAATTGGACAGCGCCACCTACTACTCGGCGGGCTCAGCCATTTTCTTCACCATGTTTGTGGTGGGCACCGGCCTGCTCAGTCTTTTGGAGGAGCGGAAGCGACGCACCCTGGCCAGACTGCTCTCCACTCCCCTCTCCCCCGGTCGGATCCTGGCCGCCAAGTTTCTCCTCTCCTTCGTGGTGGGCATCGGGAGCGTCGGAGTGTTCATGGTGGTCTCCCGGTTCCTGTTGGGGGCCAAATGGGTTGATCCACCGATCACCGCCTTGTTGGTGGTGGCGGCGGTGGGCGCCGCCACCGGCATAGTCTCACTGGTGGCAGGCCTGGCCCGCACCGCCGAACAAGCACAGAACTACCAGTCGGTGGTATCGGTGACGATGGGCATCCTGGGCGGAACCTTTTTCCCGGTGGCGGGCGGCAACGCCTTCTTGAACGCTCTTTCTCTGATAACTCCCCACGCCTGGTTCATGCGAGGGTTGGGAGACCTGAGCGGGGGCGGCGGTCTGGAAGTGGTGGCACTCCCGCTGCTGGTGCTGACCGGCGTCGCCGCATTAACGCTCACCGTCAGCGTGGTGGGCGCCCGGCGGAGCTTGCGGATATGAAAACACTCTCGATCGGCTGGGTATATGTGCTCAGGATTCTGCGTGAACCTGCCTCACTGTTTTTCTTCTTCATTTTCCCCGTGGCGATGGTGTTCGTGATCGGCATCCAGTTCGGTGGTCGGGGCGGACAGGTGCAGCTGGGCGTCCAAGGGGACACAGACCAATCCCCCACCGACCGGATCACGGCCATTTTGGCTGACAACCAGGCCCTGAATCTGGTGTTCTATGACGACGAGTCGGAGATGCTCAGGGCGGTGGAGCGGGGAGTCATCGCGGCCGGAGCGGTTTTTCCTCCGCAAATGTCCGAACGAATCGCGGCCGGTGAGCCGGTTCTGATCGGGTTTGTCACTGCTCCCACCGGGCTGGGTCCCCAGTTGGAAGCCACTGTCCGGCAAGCTGTCACCGAAGGGTTGATCCCCTATCGGGCCGCGCGATTCGCCGTGGACCTACTGGGTGTCGACTTTCAGGAAAGCCGGGCGCTCGCCGCGGAGTTAGTGGATCAGATCGAAGTGGCGACAGTGTCTGTCGAATCGGTGGGAGAGTCGCTGTTTCCCCCCAATATGGGCCGTTTCGACGGAGGCGCCGCCGCCAATCTGGTGCTGTTCATGTTCCTGACCGCCCTGACCGGCGCCACGGCCATCGTGGCTGACCGGGAGGTGGGTCTCGATACCCGCATCATCTCAACTCCCACCTCCGTCGGCCGCCTGATGTCGGGCTATGTCACCGGGCAGTTCGGGATCACTTTCTTCCAGGGCGTCTACATCATGGTGCTGACCCTGGCAGTCTTCGGGGTCGACTGGAAAAACCTGGGCGCGTCCGTGCTGTTGATGATGGCGCTGGCTCTGGCGGGAGCCGGGGCGGGGATGCTGCTGGGATCTCTCCGGCTGGCGGAACCGGCCATCATCGGGATAGGGGTGATGAGCGGACTGGTGCTGGGAGCGTTGGGCGGAGCAATGGTCCCCCTGGAGGTCATGCCCGACACCATCAAGACCGTCGCCAGGTTCACTCCCCAGGGATGGGCCATGCTCGGCTTCAGAGATCTGCAGTGGGAGGGATCGATACTCGACATCGTCGACAACGTGGCGGTGCTGGTGGCAATGGGGGTGGCGCTGACCGCTCTCGCCTCGTTCTCGCTGCGCCGCACTCTCACCCGCGTCTCTTAGCGGCGCCCACCCATCTCGCCCGCTGACCGCGGGCGACTCAGATCTTGAAGCGGATGGCGGCCGGTCGGCTGGAGACTCTGACCGGCGTGTAGCCGACGATATCCCCATCCGCCTCCACCGGCCAGGGCGGATCGGCGGTTACCTCGAAGCTCTCCAGGCTCATCCGCCGTAACCAGGGTTCTTTCAGATGCATTCCCTTGATTATCTTGGGTACCACCACCGGCATCTGGTGTTTTCGGGCGGTGAAGATCTGCACGTCCAGTCGGTTGTCCACCAGGTTGGCTTTGGGAGCGATGTTCCACTTCCAGGCAAAGAACTGGGCGTTGGCGAAAATCACCGCCAGAGCGTCGGCGGAAACGGAACGCCGGCGGCTTTCGATCCGCACCGTGGCCCGCGGGAAGCGGGGCAGCCGGGCCAAGAAGGCCAGCCCGTAGCGGGCCGCCCCCACCCAGCCGGGCAGCCTGCCGGCGGTCTCTGCGGCAGCCGCTCCCACCCCGGCCTGGGCGACGTTGACAAAAAACCGCTGGCCCCACTCCCCTTCCAGGCATCCCACATCAATGTCGTACCAGTAGGGAGTGCCCAGACGAGCCGCGGCTTCTCCGAGTTGGCGGGACAGCCCGAAAGTGCGGAGAAAATCACAGGCGGTCCCGCTGGGCAGCATCGCCACCCGGGGAGGCTCGGGCCACTGCTCTCGACAAAGCGCATCGACTGTCAGGCTGAGAGTGCCGTCACCCCCCGAAACGGCCACCCTTCCTTCCGAGGAGACCACCTCCACCACCCGTTCGGCCATCCATTCAGGAGATCGGGTGGATTCCACCCGGGCGTTCACACCATGGCTGGAAAGTACGGCCATCAACTCCTGGGGGGAAACTTTCCCGCGTCCTGCCGTGGGATTGAGAAGCACCGTCCAGTCGGTGAAACTTTCCGTCACCGCTATGTGACTGTCTGGGACGCTAGGCCAGAATCCAGATGAGCGCGATGGTGGTCACGGTAAACCCGAGGACCGTTATCACGGTGAGACGACTCAGATTGCGCTCGGCCACCGTCGAACCTCCCATGGAGGCGCCGATTCCGCCGCCGAAAGCGTCGGAGAGACCGCCGCCGCGTCCGGAGTGCAAAAGAATCAACAAGATCAAGCCCAGCGAAAGCAGCACGTGGATCCCGATCACAACCGCTTGCAAAATAGCCATGGCGCCTATTCTATCGCGGCCTGCGCGGCCACCCTTGCCGCGGCGGCCGCGGCAGCCGCAGGATCGCCCAGATATCTCGACCCCGCCGGTTCCAGGCTGGTGTCCAGCTCATAGAGCAGCGGAATCCCGGTGGGGATGTTCAACGCCGATATCTCCTCGTCCGAGATGTTTTCCAGATGCTTCAGGAGAGCGCGGATGCTGTTTCCGTGGCACACCACCAGGGGTGTGAATCCCTGGCGGAGCTGCGGAACGATTTTGTCGCGCCAATAGGGAAGAACGCGCGCCACCACATCCTTCAGGCATTCGGTGGCGGGAAGCGCCTCGGGGGCCAGATCGGCGTAGACGGGGTCGAACCGGGGATGGCGAGGGTCGTCCACATCCAGCGGAGGAGGGGGAACGTCATAGCTTCGCCGCCACAGATGCACCTGCTCGGCACCGTGTTCACGGGCGGTCTGCTTCTTGTCGAGCCCCTGGAGGGCCCCGTAGTGGCGCTCGTTGAGCCGCCAATGCCGGACCACCGGGAGCCTGGCCGTGCCCATCTCGGCCAGGGCAAGATCGGCGGTGCGGATGGAGCGGAGCAACACCGAGGTGTGCACCACCTCAAACATCAGCCCCTCATCCTTCATGAGCCGCCCGGCTGCCCGTGCCTCCTCCTCGCCCTGGGGAGTCAGGTCGATATCCGTCCAGCCGGAGAACTGGTTGGACCGATTCCACTCCGACTGCCCGTGACGAAGCAACACCATCCGATACATCAGCAGTCAGGCTACCGGAATCCCGTATCAACGACCAGCTGTAAAGGACCGCTGAGCAACGCGGCTCTACCCCGATCACCGACAGCTAGAGAACCATACCCAAAGAAGAGATGATTTGCCGTTGTCTTTTCGTCCAGTAGCCGACGAGTCGGCTTCTTATCGCGAGCCCGTGTTCCTCAGCCAGTCCGGGATCGTCCGGCACATCATCCAAATATCCGAGACCGCGGAGCACAGCGAAGACAGACTCATGGCAGGTGTCCACTCCATAGCGAGCCATGAAGAGGCGCATCCCGTCCTCGACTCGCAGACGGGCAGCCTGTTCGATACACATCAGGTCGTAGTAATCCCGGAGTTGAGCCCGACCGGCTATGGCGTTCAGCTTCGTGGCGGCGATGTCCGGCAACGACCCCACCCGCATGCCGGCCACCACCTTGGGGAACTCCAAAACTTGCCGACCCCGCGCCCAGAGAAACTGAACCCGTACACCGCCAAAAGTCCCATTGAGGGTACCTTCTCCTTTGAGGGTGGCAACAAACTCCCCCTGGTGCGGAGTCGCTGCTCGACTTTGCCGGGATCGAAGCGCCGAGTGGTGAACAGATCCAGATCATGGCTCATACGATGCCTAAGGTGAATAGCGAGACCGGTGCCGCCCATGAGCGTGCTGTCGTCAGGAGCGGCGGCGGCGACATGCGGCCACGCAACCACCAAAGCGGGGCTGAGCACATCGCGGTAGCTGCCCAGTTCGTTCAAGTACGGGCCGAGATAAAGTTGCGGATCATAGAACGGGTACGGGGATCGGCGCCTCGCGACTCGGCCACCCTGGCCAGCGAATCGACCGGCAAGTTGATCAACGCCCAACCCCATGCCGCCGGGTCCGAGCTGAGGATCAGCCGGTCCGCCACGTAGTGAGCATCCTCGGGCAATGCGAGCTTTCTCGGATTGGCGTTCCAGAAGTGATGCCAGAAGCGGTGGGGAACCTTCCGGGGCGGAGGCCGGTTAGCCAAGGGATCGGGCAACTCGATTTGGGACAAGGCAGGCAACATTCGCAGGACCCGTGGAGAGACGGTCAACACCCATACCGTCCCTTCCTTGGCCCTTCCCCACTCGGCCAGCATTCGACGATGGAGACGCACCAGATCGTCGTCTTGCAGTCGCCTCAGAATCCGGCCCGCGGTGGTGGGAGGAACACCGGAGGCTCGGGCGATGTCAGCAATCGAGCGAAGCCCGAAAGGCCGCCTGGCCAGGGCGGCCATAACTTTCATTTCCCTGGCCGAAAGAAGTTTTTCGCCCTCGCAAGGCGACTCTCCAACAGGATGACGAGACTTCTCCCCGCCCACCGCGGTGTCCTCACTCACAACCCCTTCAATTCTACTGCGACCACGAAAGGAGCTGATATCTGTCGCGGGTGTTGTCGGTAAACGAATGGGTTTAATGGGCTCCCTGCTGCGGAGTGTCCACACTGTGGGACATCAGGACATCAGGACATCAGGACATCGTCTCGTCACTCGGGTCCGAGGCCAACCAGCCAGCCAGAAGCCACGCGCTCATTGGGAAAGTAGTTCGAGTGCGTCGCACGCACCGATTCAAGCGAGTCCGAGCCGACCAACACAATTTCTACAAACCTGTCATCGAAAAACTCTTTTTCCTTCGCCGCATACGAAACAAGCGCAGCATCGATATCCTGACCGAACTCAAGTATCTCGGGTTCGCTGGTCTTGTGGTTGAACACGATCAGGTAGTGCAAAATGGGGTCGCTCATGATGCTCACCTTCCAGGCATTTGCTTCTTCAGCAATGATAAGGCTAACTGACGGGCACGCTTGATCTCGTTCGCAAGCTTTTGGTCGACCGACTCAGCCTGCTCTTCGAGTGCCATAGCCTGTGAAGCAATTCCATCAGTTTCAGCACTTCCGGTGGTCCGAAACTCGACTTCAAGTCGACACCGAGCCGGGTTCCTATCCGCTCTTGTGTAACAGCCCAGTCATGCATCGGACCCGTGCGGAGTTGAATCTCGATAAGCCGCTCGTCGTAGGTAACCACGAGGTGGAGTCCCCGGTAGCCGCTCGGTTTCGGGTTACAGATGTAGTCGTACTCAAAGCGAGGCGGGCGACTCAGGCGCACTCGCTCCTCCAACTGTCGAAGCTGGGAGATGTCGGCACAGACCACTCGGCACCCACCGATATCCTGCATGTTCGCAAGTACCATAGTGGGCTGCCGGACCAACTTGTCGATGATGGTCCGGACCCGCTTGAGTCGTTGCGTAGGCCGCCCATCGAGATTCGCTGTGACCAACATCGAGCGCAAGCCTTTGTTGGCCTTCGCCAACGGTGCCGAATGCGAGGCGCGAAACATTAGCAGGACATCCATCGCCGCCCTGAACTCTTCCCACGACAGTAGGCGCTCGCCTCGGTGCATCTTTCGCAACAGACATCCAGCCTTGTTGACCTGGGATTTCGACGGCTGCGTACTCACAATTCCCTGCGTGGGACCATAGCCAGGTCAAAGGTCCATTCTCCTCTTCAAGCATGTTGTCCGTGATGGTGAACATTCTTGCCTCACTGGCCGTGTGGTGCATCCCGTCGCCGCTGAGACTGTAGTCGGTGGTCTCGAAATCTGATTCCGAATTTACATCTGAAATACAAAGGGGCATCAGCGCATCTCCACTGTGTAGGTCACAGTCCCAGCGTCTCCATCGACTTCCATCGGCGCGTCAAGCGTTACCTAACTCTCATGACCGTGACTGCCTTTTTTAGGGACTTATATACCTAGGTTGACAGTGCTGTCTTAGGCAATACTGTTCTGCGATGTCCGCCTACTACACACCCTGGGGTGTCCGTCTTACAGCGGAAGTTTGTTACGCGCATCGCATCGGGAAAGGTCCCCCCGACCCCGGGAAGCCCCGGGCGCGTATGTTCATTGCGGCATTGACATCCCTACCCAGGCACATTCCACAAGCCCCACAGTGAAACACCCGTAGCCGCAGAGGCATGGGTTGTCTGTGACCACAGCAGGAGCAGTCAGTGGAGGTGTGCTTGGGATCCACTCTCTCATATGGAATGCCAGCCTTCTCAGCTTTGTATTCCAGGATGTTCCCGAGGGAGGACCATCTTTGTTCCGACATCTTCTTGGAGAACCTCTTCGATCGGAGCATGCCCGCGACGTTGAGATATTCCACCGCTATGCCGTCGTAGGTATTGACCAGTTGGTGTGCGAGGCGGAAGTCAGCCTGGATGGCGCTCTCCTTCTCCCTGCGGTGCGCCTTGGCCAGAGAGAGGCCTTTCTTCCGCCTAGAGCGGGAGTCCTTCTTGGCCCTGGAGAACCTCCGTTGGGCCCTCTTGATCCGGGAGGCGTTGACCTTCCGAGGGGAAACCACGTGTCCGTCCGAGAGCGTGAGGCGTTCGGTGAGGCCCACGTCTATCCCCACGGGATTGGAGGGCTCCACCTGTGGCATCTCCACCTCGGGGTGTCGGACCACAACATTTATCTCCGTCCGAAGGGGCGTTCGCACCACGCGGAGTTCCACTACCTTGGCGCCCCCCTCCACGGCGGCAGCCAAACGGTGGCCCTTGTCGCGGAACCTCAGGCGGGGGAGCCCTTTCACTGCGAGCCTCCACCACACAGAAGAGCTGTTCCAGGAGGTATTGGGAGGTGCCACCATCGAAGAAGTCGCATCTGGTATCTCTATGGTCCGCCACCTTCGGGAGGACTTGAAGCGGGGGAACCCAGAGTTGGCACCCTCCTTGCATCTCTTATAGAAGGACTTCACCGTGCGGTCAAAGCGACACAGGACGCCCCTTCCAACCTTCACCGAGAGCCTCTCCCACTCCGGGAGATCTGAGCGCACCCCCGTGAACTCCTTCATCAAGTCATACTTGGAGCTCCTGAGTTCCGGAGGGAGGGGCTCTCCAGGGTGATGCTCCCTCCACCAGAGGTACGTGCCCCTCCAGGACTCCAGGGCGGCGTTATAGAACTCACAGCACATGGAGAACACCTCAGAAAGGCGCCGGTGTCCGGACGGTGAGCACTTGGCTGGGAACCTGAGGGTCTGCACCGGAGGCATAATCACAAAGTACCCGGGGGGTGTGACAAAACCTCTCAACCAGGGGACGTCAACCCAGATATATAAGTCCCCCTTTTTACACCATGTGGTCAGAAAACGCCGAAAAGCGCCGGCTAGCTATACAGTTTTCGTCGCAATCGGCGTTTTCGGTGGCGAAATGCCGTTTTCCCGGCCCCAACCTCACATCCAGTAGCGGATTACGGCGGCGAAGGTGTCGGGGTCGAGGCTGGCGCCGCCCACCAGGGCGCCGTCGATGTGGGTCTTGGCCATGAATCCGGCGATGTTGCCGGGGTTGACTGAGCCGCCGTAGAGAATCCTCACCCGGTCTCCGGCTTCAGGGCCGCCCATGGCTGCCACTGTGTTGCGCAATAGCTCGCACACCTCCCCGGCGTGGTCGGCGGTGGCGTGCCGGCCGGTGCCGATCGCCCAAACCGGTTCGTAGGCCACCGCCACGGACGCTCGCTGTTCGGAGGTGAGCCGCCGCAGCGCCCCGCGCAGTTGAGTGGTCACCACCATCCCGGTCTCTCCCGACTCCCGCTCCGAAAGGGTCTCCCCCACGCACACCACCGGGGTCATCCCCGCGGCCAACACCGCCCGCACCCGCTTTCGGACCAGCTCGTCGGTTTCTCCGAACATGGCGCGCCGTTCCGAATGCCCGACGATCACGTAGCCGACATCCAGTTTGGCGAGCATTCCGGCCGATACCTCGCCGGTGAAGGCGCCTTCTTTTTCCCAGTGAACATGCTGCGCGCCCAGCCCGAAGGGCATCCGGTCGGCCATGATCAAGGTCTGGACAGTGCGCAGGCAGGTGAAGGGAGGAGCGATCACCACCTCCGCCCTGTCGAAGTCGGCGGGATCCAGCCGGTACCAGAGCTTCTGTGTAACCGCGATCGCCTCCAAGTGGGTCAGGTTCATCTTCCAGTTGCCGATGATCAAGCTCTTCGCAGCCATGTTCCCTCCTACCGTACCCACTTTTCGAGGATCTCCACTCCGGGAAGCGACCGTCCCTCCAACAGTTGCAGGCCAGCTCCCCCGCCGGTGGAGAGATGCGACACCTGGTTCTCCAGACCCAGCAGCCGGATAGCCGCCACGGAATCGCCCCCACCCGCCACCGTGTATGCGTCCGAAGAAGCCACCGCCCGGGCCACTGTCTCGGTTCCCGACCGGAAGGCTTCCCACTCGAACACCCCCATCGGACCGTTCCAGAAAATGCTTGCGGCCCCCCTGCAGACCTCGGCGATACGCCGGGCGGCCGCGGGGCCGATATCCAAGCCCATCTCATCATCACCGATGGTCCGAGCGCTGGTCACCCGGTGCTCGGCGTCGGCTCGGAGGTGCCGAGCGACCACCACATCTTCGGGCAGCAGCACCTTATCGCCTTGAGAGCCTCCGAGCAACTCCCCGACCGATGACACCATCTCCTCCTCGGCGAGGCTGGCCCCCACCGCGTACCCTTGGGCCATCAACGCCGTGTAGGACATTCCACCCCCCACCGCCAATACGTCGCATTTCTCCACCAGGGCGGAGAGCACACCCAGCTTGTCGGAGACCTTGGCCCCACCCAGGATCACCACGAACGGCCGGGGCGGGTCGTCCAGCAACCTTCCCATAGCTTCCAACTCGCCAGCCAGCAGGGGGCCGGCCACCGACCGCACCCGGGAAGCCACCCCCACCGTGGAGGCGTGGACACGGTGGACCGATCCGAACGCATCCTGGCAGAACAGATCGGCCAACTCCGCCAACTCGGCCGCCAGCACCGGACCGTTGGATGTCTCTTCGGGATGAAACCGGGTGTTCTCCAGAAGAAACACCTCGCTGGGCTGTCCTCCGATGACCGCTTCGGTCACCTCGGGTCCCACCACGGTAGGCAGGTGACGCACCGGAAAGCCCCCCAACTCCTCCATGCGGCGGGCCACCGGCGCCAAGCTGTAGCGAGGATCGGGGCCCTTCGGGCGGCCCAAGTGGCTGCACACCACCACCACCGCTCCCTCGGAACGCAGCCTCTCCACAGCGCCCAACGACGCCCGGATGCGAAAGTCGTCGGCCACCTCCCCGCCGTCCAGCGGCGTGTTCAGGTCGGCGCGCACCAGCACCCGGCGCCCGCCGGTCTCAACATCATTGAGAGTCAGGAAATCGGCCACAATCCCAAAACCCTTGATTCGATCTGCAGTTGCCTCATTCGTCTTACCTCATCATCGAAAGGATCGGTGCCGGATAGTCAGCTCCTTTTGGAAGCACTCGCATCTTATTAGCGCCCGGTGACAATCGGAATAGGGATTCCGGATATCAGCGGGCGTCCGCGTCCCGGTGGAAGACGGAGACCTCCACCCGGTGGTGGGCCAGGCGGCGGGATAACTCGTCAGCAATCGCCACCGAACGGTGCCTTCCACCGGTGCATCCCACCGCAATGGTCAGATAGGATTTTCCCTCCGCGCGGTAGCGGGGCGCCAGGAACAGCAGCAACCCCATCACCCGCTCCAGAAAGCCCGCCGTGTCGGGGTTGTCCAGCACGAACGTTGCCACCTCCGGATCTGTCCCGGTCTTGGGCCGCAACTCCGGGTTCCAATGCGGGTTGGGAAGAAAACGGACATCGAACACCACATCGGCGTCGCGGGGAAGCCCGTTCTTGAACCCGAATGAGACCATTGAGATGTGCATCGGCCGGGCCTTTCCCTCTCCGCCGAACCGGGCAACCACCCGTTCCCGCAATTGATGGATGTTGAGGTCGGAGGTGTCGATGATCAGATCGGAAGCCGCCCTCAGGCCCAAAAGCAGATTGCGCTCGGCGGTGATTCCCGCCGGGAGAGTCTCCCCGCCTTGTGGATGGGGACGCCGGCTCTCCTCGTAACGGCGGATCAGCACCCGGTCCTCGGCGTCCAGGAAAACCACCGCGGCACTGATCCCCAAACCATCCAGTCTTCCCACCGCCCGGCCGATCACCACCTCGGGGCTGACCGAGGAGCCCCATGACCGGATCACAAGCGCCAAGGGGGCCGTCTGCGCAAGGCGCTTGTCCGGGGAGGCGACTTCCAGGATCATTCCCGGGGGGAGGTTGTCGATCACCCGATAGGAGAGATCCTCCAGCACCCGGGCCACCGATCCCCGCCCCGCCCCCGACATGCCGGTGATCAAGAGCAGTTCCGGCTTCTGCTCCGACAGAGACGGCGGACGCTCTCGCACTGGCCGTTACTCCCCGCGCAGCAGCAGGTAGAGGTCGTCGGCCACCGCGGCGGGCACCACCTCGGCCAACTCATCCACCTCTGCCTCCCGAAGACGCCGAAGCGACCCGAACTTGCGCAGCAGGGCGCGTTTTCGTACCGGGCCGATCCCGGGCGCTTCATCCAGCAAAGAATCCATCATCCCCTTGGAACGGAGTTTACGGTGATACTCCACGGCAAACCGGTGAGCCTCGTCCCGAATGCGTTGTAGGAGATAGAGCGCCTCGGCTCGGCGGGAGATACGGAGCGGCTCGGCCGAGTCGGGAAAATACACCTCCTCCATGCGCTTGGCCAGCCCCACCACCGGAATGTCCAGTCCCAGTTCGTCCAGCACCCGCACCGCCCTTCCCAACTGCCCCGCACCTCCGTCGATCACCACCAGGGAAGGCGGATACCGGAAGCGGGTCTGCTGATGGGCGGGGAGGTCCCGGCTGGCCAGATAGGCGGTGAACCTCCTGCGGATCGTCTCTTCCATGGCGGCGAAGTCGTCCTGCCCCCGCACTTTCCTGATCTTGAAACGCCGGTATTCGGACTTGCGGGTCAGACCGTCCTCCATCACCACCATGGAGGCCACGGTGTGAGTCCCCATGAGGGTGGAGACATCGTAGGCCTCGATGCGCAGGGGCGGATCGGGCAGCCCCAACACCTCCTGCAGGCTGCGAAGCGCCCGGGCGCGGGCGTTGTGATCGGCCTGCCGCCGCAGGCGGTGCCGTCCGAACATCTCCCGGGCGTTGGCGGCCGCGGTCTCCATCAGCCGCCGCTTGCCGCCCCGCTTGGGAACCCGCAGCTCCACCGGTCCTCCCCGCCGGTCGGCCAGCCATGCCCGGAAGGTCTCGGGATCGGGCGGCAGGTCGGCGATCAGCACCAGGGACGGCGGCGAACGATCTCCGTAGAGCTCCCGGATAATCGAGCCGGCCAGTTCCCGCTCGCTCACCTCCTCCACCCGGTCCACCACCGACCCCATCCGGCCCACCACTCTCCCCCGCCGGACGAACAACACCCAGATGGCCGTCTCCAGCTCGTCGCCGTGCCCGGCTATCAGGTCGAAATCCTCCCGCCGGTCGGTGACCATTTCCTGGCGGGCCAGGGCCTTCTCCAGATCGGCCAGCCGGTCGCGGTAACGGGCGGCTGCCTCATATTCCAAGGCCTCCGACGACTGGTGCATCCGGGCAGTGATCTCCTCCACCACCTGGTCGATGTCACCCTGCAGAAACGCGGAAAGCCCCTCCACTGCCTTCTGATAGTCCTCTCCCGTGACCTCGCCCACGCACGGTCCCGAGCATTTTTCAATGTGGAAGAGCAGACAGGGACGGCCCTGGAGCTGTTGGCGACGGAACATGGAATCCGAGCAGGTGCGTACCGGGAAGGTGCGCAACACCAAGTCGAGAGTCTTTCGGATCGCGTAGGTGTGGGCGTAGGGCCCGAAGTAGGCGGTCCCTCTGCGACGGCGCCCCCTCATCACATGGGCGCGGGGCCACTGGTCGGAGCGGGTTATGGCCAGATAGGGGTAGCTCTTGTCGTCCCGCAGTCGGATGTTGAAGCGGGGCCGATACTGTTTGATCAGCGAGTACTCCAACATGATCGCCTCCACTTCCGAGGAGGCTACGATCCACTCCACATCCCGGGCCGACTCCACCATCGCCGAAGTACGCAGTGCCAGCTCCCGCCCGAAATAGGAGGCGATCCGCTTGCGAAGCGATTTGGCCTTTCCGACATAGATCACCCGGCCGTGATCATCTCTAAAGAAGTAGGCGCCGGGAGCGTCGGGAATCTCGATGGAGGGGGGACGTTCCATCCCGTGCCTCAGACTACCCGCCGAAGTCGCCGCAGGCGGCCACCACCCCCTCCGGAAAAGTGGCAAGTGTGATGAGCCCGGCCGGCGGCCCCTTCCTGGTAGACCTGGTAGCTACCCCCGCTCCCACCCTCTGAGTCAAAGCAGATCGAACGATCAGCCGAAGCTATGATGACATTCGGGATCACTGTCCCTCAGCTTAGCCATGCACAGATTTTGAGACCGGAACCGTCCTTGGTGTAGCTCCGAGATCCCAGGTTTCGTAGAGGGATCGGAAGCTGCATACCGGCCATCCGCGGAAGCGGAATAGTCGATCAAAAGCCTCCGATACCATCTGGGCAGGTGATCACACGATGACAGAACTCGATCGAGTCGGCGCGCATGCGGGGTACTGGCGATCACCTTGGCCTGTGGAATGTGGCGGGAACCGACGCCAGAAAGCGGCTTCGGGTCGACTCGATGCCGCGTCGGGCATGGCACGGGTCGTGACTCGTCGCAATGGCCGCTGGAACGTCATGGTGGTCAGACGCGAACCGGACCAGTGGTATCTGGGAGGGACGATGGCCTCGTTCAGCGGGCCGGCGCCGTTCGGCTGGGTGGAGCGGATCGATCCCGAAACCCTCGATCCGTTGGCGTCCTCGCCCGAGTTGCCCTGCGGCGAACACGTCTGGTGCGGCGCCATCCTCGCTCACGCCAACGGTTCGATCATGTCGGTCAATGGTTCCTATCTGCACCGACTGGACCCCGACGACCTCACGGTGCTGGCCGAACGGCGGCTGCCGGTCGACCGCAGCCACAACGGGCTCCTGGCGTTGTCCGACGGGACCCTGATCACCAAGGATTTGCGCCTCGAAGGTCAAGGCGGCACCACCATCACGCGCCTTCACCCCGACACTTTGGAGTTGGTGCACGAACCGCTCGTCTTGCCCGAAGGGTCCATGGGGCGTGTAGCTGCGGACTTGGATTCGGTCGGCAACGAGCACGTCTACGTTCCGGGCAGCGAGCACCTTTGGCGTATCGAAGCCCACCGGGACAGCCTCGCGGTCGACGACTGGCGACCGCGCTACCGCACTCCCCACGACACCTGGGGTATGGCCTGGGATGCTTGCATATCCGAGGGCGCCTGCTGGATCATGGACTGCGGTGACATCGAGTCGGTGCGCCTCATCCACCGAGCCCAGCCCAACGGCCGTTTCACCATCCCTCCCGGCCGTGGTTTGTCATGGCGGCGCCCCGCCCCGTGGAGCGGCGCCCAACGTCTGATGCGCTTCGGACTCGACGACCCGGCCGACATCAGCGGTATCGAGCCGTTCGAGACGCCCGGCGGTGGCATTATCGCCCCTCCCGTCCACATCGCCGAACAACGAATGGCCATTGCCTGGGACTCCATCAACGGAGGACTGGCCGGCATTGACACCACCGACGACCGCCTCGAGATCGCCTGGCGTCTCGACATTCGACCGACCATGCAACCCATCGTGTTTCCCGAATCAGGCGAACTGGCCATCAACGACTACACCGCGGCCGGCCGCGATGACATCGTCGTCGTCGACATCGCCACCGGCCGCTTGGTCGACAGAGCCGCGACCGGATCTTCCATAGCCAACGGCATGTTCCTGACCCCCGACGGAAACCGCGGCATCTACTACGCAACCACCACAACAGTGGCGCACATATCCTGGCACTGAGCCGCGAGGACAGGGCCTCGGGCTAGCCGGCGGGAGCGCCGCAGGCGGCCAGCAC
Organism: Acidimicrobiia bacterium; assembly: GCA_965261135.1. Classification (GTDB taxonomy): domain Bacteria; phylum Actinomycetota; class Acidimicrobiia; order Spongiisociales; family ZC4RG35; genus Bin76. The sequence continues at coordinate 1,055,896 of OZ253443.1, read as the reverse complement.
CCCCTCCAGGTAGTGGCCCGTGTAGCTGGCCGGGTTGGCGGCCACCTCCTCGGGGGATCCGGTTGCCACCACCCGCCCTCCCCCGCTGCCGCCCTCCGGACCCAGGTCGATAAGGTAGTCAGCCGATTTGACGACATCGAGGTTGTGCTCGATCACCACCACCGTGTTGCCCCCGTCCACCAGGCGGTGCAACACCCCCAGCAGGCGGCGGACATCCTCGAAGTGCAGGCCGGTGGTGGGCTCGTCCAAGATGTACATGGTGCGCCCGGTGGACCGTTTGCGCAGCTCCGAGGCCAGCTTGACCCGCTGCGCCTCCCCTCCCGAGAGGGTGGTGGCGGCCTGCCCGAGGCGGATATAGCCCAACCCAACATCGCTCAGGGTCTGCAGGGTGAGAGCGATGGGAGGATGGTGGGTAAAAAGCTCCAATGCCTGGGAGACCGACATCCCCAGCACATCGGCGACGCTCTCTCCCTTCCAGAGTATCTGGAGGGTCTCCCGGTTGTATCTCCTCCCCCGGCACTGCTCGCAGGGGACATAGACGTCGGGCAGAAAGTGCATCTCGATCTTGATGGTTCCGTCCCCCCGGCACTCCTCGCAGCGCCCCCCGGTCACGTTGAAGGAAAACCTCCCCGGCTTGTACCCCCGCGCCTGGGACTCGGGGACCTTGGAGTAAAGGGCGCGGATGTGATCGAAAACCTTCGTGTAGGTGGCGGGGTTGGAACGGGGAGTGCGCCCGATGGGCGACTGGTCGATGTTGATCACCTTGTCGACATGCTCGATCCCCTCGATCTCCCGGTGGCGGCCGGGGAGCACCCGGGAGCGGTAGATGGAACGCAGGAGCGCCTTGTAGAGGATCTCTTCCACGAGGGTGGACTTGCCGCTCCCCGACACCCCGGTCACACAGATCAGCTTCCCCAGCGGGAAATCCACGTCCAAGCGGTCCAGGTTGTGCTCGGCGGCGCCCAGTATCCGGATGCTCTTTCCGTTGCCCTCCCGACGGGCCGGCGGAACCGGAATCACCCTTCGCCCCGCCAAGTAGTCGCCGGTGATGGACGACCGCTCCCGACAGATCGTCTCCACCGTTCCCTGCGCCACGATCCGCCCCCCGTGCTCCCCCGCTCCCGGGCCGATGTCCACCACATGGTCGGCGGAGCGGATGGTCTCCTCGTCGTGCTCCACCACCACCAGGGTGTTGCCCAGGTCGCGCAGCCGGGTGAGGGTCTCGATCAGGCGGCGGTTGTCGCGCTGGTGCAGGCCGATGGACGGCTCGTCGAGGATGTAGAGCACCCCCACCAGCCCCGAGCCGATCTGGGTGGCCAGCCGGATCCGCTGCGCCTCCCCTCCGGCCAGGGTGGCCGCCGACCTGCCCAGGGTGAGATAACCCAGCCCCACATCCAGAAGGAAGGACATCCGGGAGCGGACCTCCTTCAGCACCCGCTCGGCGATGGTCGTCTCCCGGTCGGTGAGCTCGAGGCGGTCGATGAAGTCCAGCATGCCTCCCAGGGAGAGCTCCGAGAGATGATGGATGTTCACACCCCCCACCGTCACCGCCCGGGAGATCTCGCCCAGCCGGGCGCCGCCGCACTCGTCACAGGGGACCTGCCGCATGTACTGGCGGTAGGAATCCCGGGCGGAGTCGGAGCCGGTGTCCCGATGCCGTCGCTCCAGATGGGGGATCACCCCCTCATAGCGGGTGCTCCAGACCCGCCGGCGTCCCCGGCGGTTGCGATAGCTCACCCGGAGCTGTCGGCGGAATTTCCCATGGAGGATCTCCTCCCGCACCGGCTCGGGAAGTTCACGCCAGGGGGTCTGCAGGCTGAAGCCCATGTCCTCTGCGAGCGCGTCCAGAAGCCGTGTGTAATAGCCGCTGTACTGATACGCCCACGCAGCGATCGCCCCCTCCATCACGCTCAGCCGATCGTTGGGCACCACCAGATCCTCGGCCACCTGATAGCGGGCTCCGATCCCCGCGCAGGTCGAGCAGGCGCCGTAGGGGCTGTTGAAAGAGAAATTCCGGGGAGCGAGTTCGGAGAAGGACAACCCGCACCGATCACAGGCCAGATGCTGGCTGAAGCTGAGGGTGGGGCCGTCGATGACATCCACCATCGCCTTCCCCTCCGCCAGCCCCAGGGCGGTCTCGATGGACTGGGTGAGCCGGTCCTCCACCCCTTCCCGGCGCACCAGCCGGTCCACCACCACCTCGATAGTGTGCTGGTAATAGCGGTCCAGCCGGATCTCCTCACTGAGGGGAAGCACCTCGCCGTCGATCCGCGCCCGGCTATAGCCCTGGCGAACCAGATCCTTGAAAAGGGCCTGATACTCGCCCTTGCGCCCCTCCACCACCGGCGCCAGCACCATGAACCGGACCCCGTCGTCCAGCTCCAGGATGCGGTCCACGATCTGTTGGGGGGTCTGGCGCTTCACCACCTCGCCGTCGTTGGGACAGTGAGGAATCCCGATCCGGGCGAACAGGAGCCGCAGGTAGTCGTGAACCTCGGTCACGGTTCCCACCGTGGAGCGGGGGTTGCGGCTGGCGGTCTTCTGATCGATGGAGATGGCCGGCGACAGCCCTTCTATGAAGTCCACGTCCGGCTTGTCCATCTGTCCCAGGAACTGGCGGGCGTAGGCCGAGAGGGACTCCACGTAGCGGCGCTGCCCCTCGGCGTAGATGGTGTCGAAGGCCAGGCTGGACTTGCCGGATCCGGACAGCCCGGTCAGAACGATCAGCGCGTTGCGGGGAAGCTCGATCGTGACGTCCTTGAGGTTGTGCTCCCGGGCACCGCTGATGAGGATGGAGTCGGCAGTCATCGCCTTGGAGAGGTCAGGACGGCGGGCGGCCCAGACGCGCCCCGCTGGGAGTGGCGATCCCGTCCGCCCCCACCTTCACTCCATACGCTCTTTCCGCCTGCTCCTCGGACACGTACTCGTCCAGAACGTCTTGGCGCACCAACTCGCTGGGACGATCCAGGGGATCACCCCACCCTCCCCCACCCGCCGATAGATTGCGGAACCGGTCTCCGGTGTGCATGGCGAATCGCTCCATCCGCGCCCGGTGAGACCGGTCGGTCTCGGGCCAGACGATCATGGCGTTTGTCTCCGGCTCATGCCCACCCCGAAGCGCCCACGGCTTGGTCTTGGTCTTCTTCTTCATCGATAACACTTCACCTGTGGCAAGGAATTTTACCTGGCGACAGACTCCCAAACCTCCCCGCCAGCGTCCCGCCCCACCCGAGTCCTGACGCAACTCCAGCCGCTCGTGAAAGAGGGGCGAGTTGTGCTCCAGGACCTCTATCGACGTGTTTCGCACCGCAGTGGTGGAGGGATGCTGCAGAGCGTTGGATCCATCGTGATTGGGGGTTGCGCCCCAGCCGATCCCCTCGTTGTTGCTGACCAGGTACATCTCCTCGGTCTCGGGATGCGTCCCCACGGCCATGAACCCCGGAAGGTCGGAACCCGAACATGCGGCGATCTGGTCCATCCCCTGGGCCAGCGCCTTGTTGATCAACTCGAAGCCCGCCATGCCGGTCCAGAGAGTATAGGTGGCGGAGGGATAAACGGCATGAAAGAGATTCCCGGGTGGGCATAGGACTGTCAGCGGCTGGTAATGGCCGTGGTTGGCGGGAGTGTCGGGGGTGGTCAGAGACTTGAAAACGTTCTTAGCCAGGCTCAGCGTACACCCGAACGGCATATTCACCGGCCCGGGCACCGCCCCGTCGGAGTCGCCAAAGTCCACCGTGAACTTCTCCCCCTCGATGGTGACCGTCACCGCCATTTTGATCAGGTCATGGGAGATCCCGTCATCATCCAGCCAGTCGAAGGCCGACCACTGCCCATCGGGCATGGCCCCCACCGCCTCGGCGGCCGTCTCCGCGCCATGCTCGATGATCCGATCAATCGCCGCATCCACCGCGGCCAGGCCGAACTTCTCCCAAATCTGATGGAGCCGCCGCTCCCCCACCCGCATCGCGGCTATCTGGGCATTGAAGTCCCCCATGATGTTCACGGGCATCCGGGAGTTGTATCGCAGGATGGCCATCAACTGCGGGTCCACCTCTCCCCGCCGGACCAACTTCACGCCCGGCAGGATCAGCCCCTCCTGGTGCATGGAAGTGGAATCCAGCACATAGCCGGGATCCTTGGCGCCCAAATCCATCCAATGCGCCCGCACCGCTAGATAGGCGTCGGGCAGTTCACTGCCGTCGGAGAACACCGGCGCAAACATCATCGCGTCGGCGGCGTGCGCGCCGCTCCAGTAGGGGTAGTTGAGTATCACCACATCGCCGGGATGAAGGTTCTCGACGCCCACCCTCTCCACACCCTTGTGAATCGCGAAGTCGTTGGCGCCCAGAAAGAAAAGTATCCCCGATGACTCGGAGATCAGCCGACAATTCCGGTCGTACATGGAGATGCCGAAGTCCAGCACCTCATAGATGACCGGGTTGAAAGCGGTTCTCACCAGGGTGCGGCGCATCTGCTCGGCCGTGGAGTTCAGATAGTGACGGATCACCTCCACCGTGGCGCCATCCAAGGTGGAGCCGGCGCTCATCTCATCCACTGCGAGCATTCAGGACGGCGGGCGCTCCAAACGCGCACCGGTTGGCGTGGCGGTTCCGTCCTCCTCCAGCTTTACTCCATACGCTCTTTCCGCCTGCTTCACCGAGACATACCCGTCCACAACGTCTTCTCGCACCAACTCGATGGGACGCTCCAGGGGATCGCCCCACCCTCCCCCACCCCCCGAAAGGTTGCGGAACCCCTCTCCGGGCTGCATGGTGAATCGCTCCATCCGCGCCCGGTGAGACCGGTCGGTCTCGGGCCAGACGATCATGGCGTTGGTCTTCGGCTCATGCCCACCCCGAAGCGCCCACGGCTTGGTCTTGGTCTTCTTCTTCATCGACAGCATCTCGCCTGTGGCCAGGAACTTCACCTCACGGCAGATTCCCACACCTCCCCGCCACCGGCCGGCCCCTCCCGAGTCGCGGCGCAACTCCAGCCGTTCGTGAAAGATCGGAGATCTGTGCTCCAGGACCTCCATCGAGGTATTGCGGACGGCAGTCATAGCGAGATGTTGCAACGCGTTGGCGCCGTCGTGGTGAGGAGTAGCGCCCCACCCGATCCCCTCGTTGTTGCTGACCGCATACATCTCCCCGGTGTCGGGATGAGTCCCCACCGCCATGAATCCCGGCTCATCGGAACCCGAACATGCGGCGATCTGAGCCATCCCCTGGGCCAGCGCCTTGTGGATCAACTCGAAGGCCGCCATGCCGGTCCAGAGGGTGAAGGTGGCCGCCGGATAAACGGCGCGGAACAGATTGCCCGGCGGGCAGGACACTGTCAGTGGTTGGTAATGACCGTGGTTGGCGGGAGTGCCGGGAGTTGTGAGAGACTTGAATACCGCCTTGGCCATGCTCAGAGTCCTCCCGAACGGCATGTTCACCGGCCCGGGCACCGCTCCGTCGGAGTCGCCATAGTCCACCGTGAACTTCTCCCCTTCGATGGTGACCGTCACCGCCATTTTGATCAGGTCATAGGAGATCCCGTCGTCGTCCAGCCAGTCGAAGGCCGACCATTGTCCATCGGGCATGGCCCGCACCGCCTCCGCCGCGGTCTGCGCGCCATGCTCGATGATGCGATCGATCGCCGCATCCACAGTGGCCGGCCCGAACTTCTCCCAAATCTGACGTAGCCGCCGCTCCCCGACCCGCACCGCGGCTACCTGGGCATTGAAGTCCCCGATGATGGTATCGGGCATCCGGGAGTTGTATCGCAGGATGGACATCATCTGTGGGTCCACCTCCCCCCGGTTGATCAACTTGATGCCCGGCATGATCAGGCCCTCCTGGTGCATGGAGGTGGAATCCAGCACGTAGCCGGGATCCTTGGCGCCCAAATCCATCCAGTGTGCCCGCACCGCCAGATAGACATCGGGGAGGTCGCTCCCTTCGGAGAACACCGGCGCGAACAGCATGGCGTCGGAGACATGAGCGCCGCTCCAATAGGGAAAGTTGATCATCACCACATCGCCGGCATGAAGGTTTTCGATCCCCACCTTCTCAACGCCCTTCCGTATGGCGTAATCGTTGGCGCCCAAGAATGAAAGCAACCCCGATGACTCGGAGATCAGCCGACAGTCCCGGTCGTACATGGAGATACCGAAGTCCAGCACCTCATAGATGACCGGGTTGAAAGCGGTCCTCACCAGGGTGCGGCGCATCTGCTCGGCCGCGGAGTTGAGATGGTGACGGATCACCTCCACCGTGGCGCCGTCAAGGGTGGGGACGTCGCTCACCTCATCCCTCAGGACAGTCAGGAGGCTGGGCGGCCCTGGCGCGCCGCGGTGGGAGTGGCACTCCCGTCCGCCTCTATCTTCACTCCATACACCTTCTCCGCCTGCTCCACCGAGACGTACTCGTCCGCCACGTCTTCTTGCACCAACTCGATGGGCCGATCCAGCGGGTCACCCCAGCCTCCCCCGCCCGCCGAGAAGTTGCGGAATCCCTCTCCGGGCTGCATGGTGAACCTCTCCATCCGCGCCCGGTGGGCTCGGTCGGTGTCCGGCCAGACGATCATGGTGTTGGTGGTCCGCGGCTCGTGCCCACCCCGAAGCGCCCACGGCTTGGTCTTGGTCTTCTTCCGCATCGCCAGCAATTCGCCCACGGCAACCCACCTCACTTCCCGACAGACCCCCAATCCTCCTCGCCACCTACCGGCGCCGCCCGAGTCCTGATGCAACTCCAACCGCTCATGAAAGATCGGTGACTTGTGCTCCAGCACTTCCATCGAGGTGTTTCTGACCGCGGTGGTGGAGAGATGCTGAAGAGCCGTGGAGCCGTCGTGATCGGGGGTGGCTCCCCATCCGATCCCTTCGTTGTTGCTGACCGAGTACATCTCCCCGGTGTCGGGATGGGTTCCCACCGCCATGAACCCCGGCTCGTCGGAACCGGAGGATGCGGCTATGTGGTCCATCCCCTGGGCTAGCGCCTTGTTGATCAACTCGAACGACACCATGGCCGTCCACAAGGTGTAGGTGGCCGCCGGATACACGGCATGGAAGAGGTTCCCGGGTGGACAGATCACCCGAAGCGGCTGGTAATGGCCGTGGTTGGCAGGAGTGTCGGGAGTTGTGAGCGACTTGAAAACGTTCTTGGCCTGACTCAAGGTACTCCCGAACGGCATGTTCACCGGCCCTGGCACCCCGTCGTCGGAGTCGCCATAGTCGACCGTGAACTTCTCCCCTTCGATGGTTACCGTAACCGCCATCCTGATCAGATCATGGGAGACCCCGTCGTCGTCCAACCAGTCATGGGTCGACCACCGCCCGTCGGGCATAGCCCGCACCGCCTCGGCAGCCGTCTCGGCCCCGTGCTTGATGATCAGATCGATCGCCGCATCCACAGTGGTCAGGCCGAACTTCTTCCAAATCTGACGCAGCCGCCGCTCCCCCACCCGCATGGCGGAGATCTGAGCGTTGAAGTCCCCGATGATGGTCTCGGGCATCCGGGAGTTGTATCGCAAGATGGCCATGATCTGGGGGTCCACCTCGCCCCGGCGGATCAATTTCACGCCCGGCATGATCAGCCCTTCCTGGTGTACGGAGGTGGAATCCAGCACATAACCGGGATCCTTGGCGCCCAAATCCATCCAATGCGCTCGTACCGCCAGATAGGCGTCGGGGAGGTCGCTCCCCTCACAGAACACCGGCGTAAACAACATGGCGTCGGCGGCGTGCGCCCCGCTCCAATAGGGAAAGTTGATCATCACCACATCCCCTGCGTGAAGATTCTCGATGCCCACCTTCTCCACACCCTTGTGAATGGCGAAGTCGTTGGCGCCAAGGAAAGAGAGTATCCCCGACGACTCGGAGATCAACCGGAGGTGCCGGTCGTAAACGGAGATACCGAAGTCCAGAACCTCATAGATAACCGGGTTGAACGAGGTTCTCACCAAAGTGCGGCGCATCTGCTCGGCAGTGGAGTTCAGATAGTGACGGACCACCTCCACCGTGGCGCCGTCCAGGATGGGACTGGTGCTCACTTGACTACCAGGTTCCCCAAGTGGTCGGGAACCGCGCTCTGGTCGCTGTGGATGATGGTCACCGAGGTGGGTTCACGAACAATGGCCGGACCCTCAATCTCTACTTCCGGTTGAAGCATGCTTCGTTCGTAGATCGGAAACAGACGGCGTTCCCGGGTGGCGAAGTCGAAGGCGTAACGCTCCCCGACTCGACTCGCCATCCCATCGACCCAGGGGGCATGGCCCGCGCCGAGGTGGCCTGAAGGCTTGTCCAAGAGCCCGATCGCCCTGACCCGGGCGGTCAGGATCTGAATGTCTTCGTTGAGTTTGTGCCCGTACCGCTCATGGTGCTTATCGTGGAATTTGGCGGCCACCGAGTCCTTGTCATCGGTCTCTTCCAAGTCGACCGACAAGGTGTGCTCCTGACCGTTGTAACGCAGATCCAATCGCCTGAGCAACACCCTTCTCTCCGATGGGACCGACTGGGTGGCCAGTACCTGGTCGGCCTCGGTCTCCATTTGGGCGAACACACCCTCCAACTGGGCCAGAGCAGCATCGTCCAGCATGGTCAGCACCGTCTGCCCCACGTCGTACTCCAGGTCGGACATCAGCATCCCCCAGGCCGAGAACACCGCCGGAGCGGCGGGAACCACCACTTCGGGCAATTCCATCTCCCTGGCCAGCAAGGGCGCCAGCATCGGTCCGGCTCCTCCGAAGGCCACCAGTGAGAACTCCCTGGGATCCAGCCCTCTTTCCACGGTTATCTCACGGATGGCGCCCACTGTGCGGGCCAGCAGCACGTCGAAGACCGAGGCGGCGGCTCGTTCGGTGGACATCCCCAGCGGTTCGGCCAGTTTCTCGGTGACGCCCCGCACCGCCGCCTCCCGGTCCAGGCTCATTTCTCCTCCCAGGAACTCGTCCGCCGCCAAGTACCCCAGACACAGGGAAGCGTCGGTGACGGTCGGCTCGGTGTTCCCCCGTCCGTAGCAGATCGGTCCGGGATCGGCGCCGGCGCTCCGGGGCCCCACTCGAAGGAGCCCTCTATCCACCCAGGCGATCGAACCGCCTCCGGCGCCGATGGTGCGGATGTCGAACACCGGGATGCGGATCGGAAGGCTCTCGATCTCGGCTTCATAGACCTCGGTGGGGGCCCCGTCCACGATCACGCACGAATCCAGGCTGGTTCCTCCCACATCGAAGGAGATGAGAGAAGAACGCCCGGTGGCTTCTCCCAGGCTGATCGCTCCGGCGATGCCGCCCGCCGGGCCGGAGTAAACAGTGAGCAACGGCGACACCCGGGCAATCTCCGAAGTCATCGCCCCGCCTGCCGAGCGCAATATCAGAAAGGAACCGTCGAAACCTCGAGCCCGAAGCCGGTCTTCCAGATCGGTGAGATATCGGCCCAGTATCGGCCGGATATAGGCATCTGCCACCGCGGTGGAGGTCCGTTCATATTCTCGGTACTCCCTCACCAGATCGACCGAGACCGAGATCGACAGGCTCGGGAAGGCCTTGGTCAAGATGCTCTTGGCGGTCTCCTCGTGCTCGAGGTTGGCGTAGGAGTGGAGAAAGCAGACCGCCACCGACTCCACTCCCCGCTCCGACAGCAGCCGACCCGCCTCGATCACCGCGTCGTGGTCGAGTTCCTCCACCACCTTGCCGCGATGGTCGATGCGCCCGGGGACCCCCACTGTGTGACGCCTCTTGACCAAAAGCTCCGGGCGCCGGTACTGGAAGTCGTACTTCGAACCGGTCGGCAGATCTCCCCGGGCGATCTCGAAGATATCCCGGAAGCCGGCGTTGGTGATGATGCCGGTCACCGCACCCTTGCGCTCCAGGATGGCGTTGAGCCCCAAGGTGGTGCCGTGGGTATAGACCGAAGCTTCCTCCAGGGAAGCGTTGGTGGCGTGGGTGGCGGTGATCACCCCGTCGGCAGGAGCCGCGGGGGTGGTGGGGGCCTTGCGCACCATGATCTCTCCGGTTCGCTCGTCATAGGAGATGGCGTCCACGAAGGTGCCGCCGATGTCCACCGCGAGGCGGTATCTGCGTTCAGTCATGCTCTCACTTTATGGAAAAGGATCGTGGTCACGAAGCCGGCCGGTCGTCGCGAACCACCCTGCCGGACTGCATGACGAAGGAGATCTCTCGCATCGCCGCCACATCCGTCAGTGGATTGTCCTCCACGGCGACCAGGTCGGCAACCTTTCCTTCCTCGACAGTGCCGATCTCCGACTCCAACCCCAGCAGCCGGGCGGCGTTGGAAGTGGCGCCCGCCAGCGCCAGGTGGGGGTGGAGTCCGGCGCCCTCCATAAGGCCCATCTCGTACACCGCCACCGAGGTTCCCTCGATGGGATCGCCGGGGGGATAGTCGGTGCCGTTGACCATGGTCACCCCGGCCGCCACTGCTCGGCGGATGCTGGCCAGGTGCATGGGGCCCACCTCGAGGGAGGTCTCGATCTGGAACTCCTCGAACCCTTTCCACCTCATCCATTCCTGCGAGCGGGTGACGCACAGGGTGGGAGTAAGGAATACTCCTCTTGCCGCCATCCGGCCGGCCGTGTCCTCGTCCAAGTCATAAGCGTGCTCGAAGGAACGGATTCCGGCATCCAGAGCCCGGTTGATGGCCAGGGACGATCCGGCATGAGCCACCACGTAGGCGTCGCGATCGGAAGCGGCGTCCACTGTGGCCTGCATCTCGGCCAGGCTCATCTCCGGATGGTCAAACGTCTCTCCCAGATTGGCGATTCCCCCGGTGATGAACACCTTGATGTGTGAACAACCCGAATCCAATTCGGCCAGGGCCGCCTCGCGGAAGGCTTCGGGTCCGTCGGCAATAACGCTGCCAATCCCATCGCCATGCCCACCCGGGGTGGAGATTGCCCGCCCGGCGCCGACGATCCTGGGGACATCGGCCCAGCCTGCCCGGGCAGCTTCGGCCAGCAACAAGTCGGCCTGGTTCAACTCATGGACGCAGCGGATGGTTGTGACCCCCGCTGCCAGGGCGTCCTGGGCACGCTGGTAGGAGCGGAGCACCGTCAGCCCCGGGTTTTCGGCCAGGTCGTGAGCGGAGAAGGGATAAACGACCGACAGGTGGGTGTGCACCGAGATGAGCCCGGGAAGCAGATAACGACCATCCAGGCTGAGCTGTTCCCCGGCGCCGGGCCCGCTTTGGATGGCTCCGATCCTCCCCCCCGAGATCTCCACACTCACCCCGTCTCGGATAGTGCCGGTGACAACATCCACCACCTTGGCGTCGGTTAACCACATCATCGTCCTCCTTGTTCTATTCTTTCGACAACTGTACGGGCTCTGGCGAGCCAAGAATTTTGTTCTCCGCGCTGTCGCAGACTATTCCGGATCTCCGGATTTCTCGAGTCGGCCAGCGCCAGATCCAAAGCTTTGGACATTCCCGCGGCATCACAATAGGAACGCACCTCCGGAAACGCCACCACCTCGGGCATTTGGCTGCAGACCACCGGCTTTCCACCCGCGAAATACTCGAAGAGCTTCAGAGGGGAGGTCGACTCGGTGATCTCGTTGACCACGAACGGGATCATGGCCACATCGAAGGACTGCAGCCAGCGGGGCAGATCCTGATAGGGCTGAGCGGTGATCCATTCCACATTGGGGAGGGTGAAGAGGGGGCGGTCCTTGGTGCTCTGGTCGTAGGGGGGGCCGATCAGCAAAAAACTCCAGTCTTCTCGTTCCGCGGCCACTTGGGTCAGCAAGTCGTAATCCAGCCAGCGAGCTATTGCGCCGTAATACCCGGCGATAGGCCGGCCCTCCCGCAAGAACCGCTCGAGGATGGGATGAGCAGGAGAAGAAACCCGCCAGTGGGCGAAATGCTCGAACTCCACCGCGTTGGGGAGATAGAGAGCGTCCGGGCGTTGCTCGTTCGCCCGCCCCAGCAGGCTCCGGGCGCTGGCCGTAATCGTCCCGGCATCCGCCAGCCCAAGAGAATGGAGCCTCTTCAGTTTGTTCAGGTCATAGCCGTCGAAGACGTCAAGTTCGTCTATCCAATCGTAGACCGTCCGGGTCCCCTCCGGATAGCGGGAAGCCCGCTCCCAGTTGTAGGTGATAGCCCACACCAAGGGATCCGGCAGATCATGCAACACTTCCTGGGGACCGTTGTACAAAAACAGTCGGGGCTCTATCTCCTCGAAGCCGGGCCGGCTCTGGTTGGAGTTGTCATAGATCACCGTGTAACCCAGACGGGCAAAGGCCTGGGCGAGCTGCTGAGGACGTTGAAACAGATGGATATACCACTCGATGGTCAAAAGGAAGATCACCACTCCCTTGCTCTCCGCCACCCGGTCAGTCACCACTTCGGGAATCTGGGATTCCGGACTGTCGGACGACGAGCGGGTCTGGCTCTCGGGCGTGGTTATGATGCGGGCCGTTTTCTGGCGAAGCCGGTGGCGGATCCTCCAGTACTTGGTTACCAGCTTGATGGCGCGGGTTTGACGGAAGTTGTCGAGTTCCAGTTGGAGCAGATCGCCTCTTCGCTCCGCATGCCCATGCTGATCGTACGCCGCCTGCAACTCGACCCGGGCCGTTTCCTTGGCCAACCGCAACTCGTCCCTGGCCAACTGCAACTCGTCTCCGGCCAACCGCAACTCGTCCCTGGCCAACCGCAACTCGTCCCTGGCCAACTGCAGCTTGTCCTCTCCCCGGATGATCCGGTTGCGAAGCTCCAGATTGTCCGCTTCACTTTCATCCAACCGGGTCTGGGTTCCGGACAGATTCCGGGTCAACGCGAACATCAACTCCATCTGGATCGCTTGCTGATCGGTGAACGTATCTGCCTCCGATACGGCGGACAAGGCCCTCTTCACCACCCGCCGCCCGGACCGGGCGCTGGCTCGCATCGCCTCCGAGCCCATATGCATCGCAAAGGAGAGATCGGGGTAATCCTCCCAGACGCTGTTGAGAGATTCGGTCAGACGGGACCAGGAATCCTCTTCGTCAGACAAACAGAAACGGGAAAGGCCGAGTTCGCCGGCCAGCCGGGTCACCTTCGGATCGTAGGAGATCGAGACCGAGGGCGTGCCTCCCAGGGCTGCGAGGATGGTTCCGTGCAGACGCATGTTGATGGCCAGTTCGCACCGCCCCAGGACCGTGAGCAGTTGGGCAGGATCGAGACCGGGGGGGACCATAAGCACATCGGGGGCGCTCATCAGATCAGCAATGCGCTGACAGCACCCCCGATCGTCGAAGTCGTCCCCCTCCAGTTCCTGCATGGGGACGAACACCACCGACCCTCCATTCTTTTCACAGAACGCGTCCAGAGCCTCGGCCAGCATCTGCTCGCGGCGGGTTTGCACCCGGGCCGACCCCCACGATCGGGGCGCCACTCCCACCAGCGGCCGGGGCAGGTGCGACAGCACCCCGAAAAGATCAGGCGGCAGGTCCAGGGGCTGGATCAGCCAGGCGGGATCCCCCACCACCTGAGAGTCGCGGATGCCGATCGACTCGAGTTCGGCCCGGTCCTCCTCGGTGCGGACCGTGAAATCCGAGGCAATCTCGGCCAGCGCTTTTACCCAACGCCGGGATCGGCGGCCCCGAAAGGGACCCACCCCCACCCCCCATACCAAAACGGGACGTCCCACGGCGGCCGCCGCCAGGGCCGGGCCCAGATAGCCGGGGATATCCCCCGCGGCGCGGCTGAGCGCGTACTCTGGTCGGAAGCCCCACTGGTCGGACAGAAGTCCCCCTCCTCCAACTATCACCACCCGGGACCGATAGGCCTCCGACAGAACCGCCGGCACGTCGGCCCTGTCCACAGCCATGACGCCGTGCCGTTCCCGGGTGTCCTCAGGATCGCCCGATACCACCATCCACCGGCCATCGGGGACCGTCTCCCGCAGGAGACTCAACATCCCGGCTAGGATGGCCTCATCCCCGAGGTTCTTGAATCCGTAGTGACCGATTATGAGCGCGTCGGGTGAGGCGGGGTTTTGGGGTGCTCCACCTGCGGACACCGAGCCGACACTAGCCACGTTTGCAAGGCTATCACACAAACAACAAGGACGGTTGATATGCCGGTTGACCTAGCCGCCGCTCTCGAAACCGCCCACCACCTGCGTGGCTACCAGCGAGGCCTTCTCTCATCTCTGGTGTCCCGGCCCAGTGTCCGGGCCGAGGCATCCAATGTGCACGAGTTGTGCGTCCGGGAACTGGAAAAGCTGGGAATGGAAGTGGAGTTGATCACTCCCCGGGTGGAGGAATTGGAGCGCCATCCCGAGTGGTGTCCGCCCCATCCGGCCAGCGCCGACCCCGAACGGCTGCTGAGCGTGCTGGGATCGTCCGGTGAAGGACCGGGCATTTTCCTGTTTGCCCACATCGACACCGAGATGCCCGATCCCCGGAGCGACTGGGACACCGACCCCTACCGGGCAACCGAGTCAGGAGACCGTATCTATGGAGTGGGGACCGCCGATGACAAGGCAGGGGTGGTCTCGGTGCTGGCCGCCGCCCGGGCCCTGCTTCCCCGGCTGCAGGGTGTGCGGGTGGTGGTCGGGCTGGTGCACGGCAAGCTGGGCGGCGGCCTGGGAACCCTGCCGATGATGGCCAGGGTGGGAGAAGTGGACGCCTCGATCTACTGTCACCCCGCCGAAACCGGACGGGGAATGACCCATTTCAAGATCGCTACCCGCGGCTTTTTCAACTTCCGCATAGAGACGGTGGGGAGACGGCCCGATCCGGTGGAGATACGCACCCCCATCTCCGAAGACCCCGGGCAGGGGATCAACGCCTTCACCCGACTGCGCGGAGTGCTGGACGAGGTGGACCGGTGGGCTGACCGGGAAGGTGTGCTCTGCTCGGTGAACCGGGTTTCGGCCGGTACCAATCCGATCGTGCTGCCCGAGCGGGCGGTGGCGGAGGGATCCGTCTGGTTCCGCCACGGGACAGTGGCCGATGTGTATGAGAGCTTGAACATTGCGGCATTGGGAGCTGGCGCTCTCTCCACCCGGTTGTTCGGCGTGCAGTCCAACCCGGCCGAGATTCCTCCCCATCATCCGATAGTGGCGGCCACCACCGAAGCCGTCGCCACCGAAACCGGGACAACCCCCACCCTGTATCCGGCCCATGTGGCTTCGGACATCCGCTTCCCGATCAGGTGCCTGAACGCCGCCACGGTCGGCTTCGGCGCCCTGGCCGGCAACTTCTACGGCCCAAACGAATGGGTGGACGCGGCGGACATGCATCGGGCCACCCGGGTGATAGTGCGGATCGTCTCGGCTTGGGCCGACCAGGCAATCAGCGTCCACCCCTGGCCTCGGGTGGGAATCTAAGCAGGGACTATCCCCTTGCAGATCGATTTGATATCTACCAGTCCGTCATCAACATCGATTCGCCTGGCTCCCCTTTTATTGTGCATTCTTTGACATATTATAGCATTGCTTAGCAGTGTTTTGTCACACCCCTTTGGTATCTTATGGGTATGGGAGTTGAAAGATCCAACCGACGGCGGCCGGGGGCTGGCGAGGTGTTGGCGGGTAACCGGGCGCGGTTCCTGCCGCCTGCGCTCTCGATGCAGGAGGCATCCCTTGCCGATCTGGGAGAACAGATGCGTTCGATCAGCCAGGCAGAGTCACAGGCCGCCGCCGCGCGAGCACGGGTAGCAGCCGAGTACACCCGTCGCTTGGGACAGAAAGCCGCCGAGAAAACCCTGCGGGAACAGTCCGGGAAGTCCGCTCGCGGGTCACGAACAGAGGTCGAAGTCGCCAAGCGGCTGAAAGACCTGCCCTACACCGCCAAAGCCTTTGAGGATGGGCAGATCTCCTACGATCATGCTCGGATCATCGCCAACACCGCCGGGAAGGTGGAGATCGACGAGAACGAGTTGGCTGATAGAGCCAAGGAGCAGCCGGTGGACGTGTTCGCTCAGACTGCTCGAAAGCATGAACAGCAACGATCACAAGATGATGGGATGTCACGGTTGGAGCAGCAGAAAAGGAACCGTAAATCCTGGATCAAGACCGATTCCGATGATGGAATGGCTGTGTTGTATGGGCGGTTCGATCCGATCACCGGTGCCCGGATCAAAAACGTGTTGTCAGCCAAGACCAACCACTTGTGGAGAGCCGAGAACCCGAAACAAAGACCCACCACCGCCCAGCGAATGGCAGACGCGTTGGCCGAGCTGTTGTGCGAACCCGGCCAGGGGAAGGGAAAGTCCCGAGGGGCGACGCTGTTCTTGGTCGCTCACTATGACGTCGGGGCACAACGGGTCCGGGACGCCACCCTGGCGGATGGAACCCCCATCCCGGTGGCAGTGTTCCAAGATATGGCATGTGAAGGCAAGATCGTCCCCGCCATCTTCGACACCCGCAACCAGCCGCTTTGGGTTGGAATGAGCAAACGGACCGCCACTTCGGCTCAGCGCATGGCGCTCATAGCCCGGGATCGAGGGTGTGTGGGCTGTGGCTCCGACCCGGCCTGGGGCCAAGCGCACCATGTGGTTCCTTGGGCCGCCGGAGGACCCACGGACATCGACAACATGTGTTTGCTGTGCAGTCGCTGCCACCATCAGGTCCACGACGACGGATGGCGAATCCAGCAAACCCCTGACGGAAACCACGTACTGCGACCACCGGACACCAAACACCGCCCACCGATGTCCGGCGAGACCCCCAACTGGCGCCGACCTCGCAAACCCAAAACCAAGCTGTTGTTGTGAAAACCCGAGACAGACCGCGAAACAATCCCCCGCCATAGGGGTTGACTTCCGGCCTGTTACCGACCTACATTGACTAACAGCTACTCAACACCCAACCGTCCGGGAACAGAGCTCTACCCGGACCGGCACAATCCAAACAAGCGAAACACCGGCCCTACCCAGGCCTGGGAAAGTCGCGAAAACCAACGGAACGGTGGTGGCGGGGGGAGGGCCCAAGGGACAAAACCGATTTCCCTGATTTTCGCGACTTAGTGTTTTTGGCCGGAGATTCTCTACCGGGAGTTACGCAATCGTCTGGCCGGCGTCGAGATAGATGGTCGTGCCGGTGGCCATCCGCGAATCCTCCGAGGCTAGAAACACCGCCGCGCCCACTATGTCTTCGGGAACGCCGATGATCCCCAGGGGAATCATGGACAGTCGGTAGTTCCGGAACTCCTGGTCGGAGAGGTCGGCGCGGTTCAAATCCGTCTCGATCAGACCCGGTGCGATGGCGTTGGCGCGAATCTTGTGAGAAGCGAGTTCGGACGCAAGTTGGCGGGTGAGCATCCGCACCCCGCCCTTGGCCACGCAGTAGTGGGTGAGGTCCCGGCCCGCCAGCGTGTCCCCCGCCGACGACATATTGATGATCACGCCGCCTTCTCCTTGCTGGACCATCTGTTTGGCGGCCGCCTGGGAGCACAGGAAGAATCCCTTCAGATTCACTTCCAAGATCCGGTCCCACTCGGACTCCTCGATCTCGAGGAACGGGGTCCGTATCAGGATGCCGGCGTTGTTCACCAGGATGTCGATCCGCCCGAAGCGGTCGACGGTGGCCGCCATCAACTCGGCCACGTCCGAGGATGAAGATGTGTCGGCCTGCACGGCAATGGCTTCCGATCCGATCCCTTCGATTTCACCGACTGCCGAGTCGGCTGCTCCCTGGTCGCTCCGGTAGTTGATCACCACCTTCGCCCCTTCCCGGGCGTATCCCAGGGCGATGGCCCTCCCGATGGAACGGGAGGACCCGGTGACTACCGCTACCTTGTCTTTTAATCGCATAGCTGGGGCTCGACTATTCCAACTCGAACCCTGGAACCACGAACTGGCCCCGGTCGATGATCTGAGTGTCGCCGATCGCTATCGAATGGTTGCGAGTGGGGATGTCGAAGTGGAAATTCGCCCGGTTCTGGCCGCCCAGCTTACGGAAGAAGTTGGCGCCGAAGGCGATCAGCATGTTGCCGTAGTAGCTCTCGGTGTCCATCACTCCCCCGCCTTCCCAGAAACGAAGCCCGAGGGCGTTCCAATTGGCCCGGTGTTCGTACCCCCACCCGATGTGGGAGAGACCGTAAGTGCGTTTGTCTTTGGGTTGCTCGAAAAAGTCCTTGAGCAGGCGGGCGTCTGCGCCTCCGTCGATGGAGACGATGCTTCCCTCCCGCATTTCGATGCGGATCGGTTGTTCCACGTACTTGCCCATCGGCAGCAACGCATCGCCGGCGTCCACCACCAGGGTGCCCTCCGCCGAGTCCTCTAGGGGCGCCACTCCACACTGCCCCGAGGGCCAGTGATCCCATCGACCCGCTTCGTCGGTGTAACCGTACTGGCTTCCCAGCGGCCGTCCCGTGTACTTGACCGAAAAGTCACTTCCCGCATCAGACCAGACCCGCATGATGTCGGACGTCGCCATGTACTCCACGCTCTTCTCGCCGCGTTTGCGGATAATGGGAAGCGGAAACAGGCGGCGCAGATGGTCCTCGGGCTCTTCAATCATCAAGCTGCGGACGCCGGCCGCCAAGGCCTCGTTGTGGGCGTCCGAATAGATCCAGTGCGACCCCATGCTGGCCAGAAAGCCCACCACCAAGTCGCATCCTTTCCAGGCGTCGACGATGGTCTGCGACTTCATCCAGGAGTCGTCGGCAGCCACCATGATCTGGAAGAAGTCTCCACCCAGCACTCCAACCGCTCCCATCAGGGCGGTTATGTAGGCGGGGTTGCTGTGGGTGTTGGTGAAGGCCATGACGGTCTGGCCGGGGCCGACCCCGCACAATTTCATATGGTCTCGGAACATCGGCACCAGTTCGGCGCCGGCGGCCGCGGTGGTGGGAACTCTACGCAATGCTTTCCTCCTTTGGGGTTACAGGGTTTATCGTAACCGCTTCAGAGGGTCCGCACCCGTGTAAGGAGGCCAGCCGGATTGGTTTGAGGAACAAGAGTTGTGAAAACTCGGAAGCGGTTCGCGAAAAAACAGAGCAGTGAGAGGTTGGCCCTGTCCCAAGCCCCGCCGCATACTGACAAGAGTCACAAACACCTCCGGTCCGTTCCGACGTCGCCCGGACCGTAACATTCAGACAAGGTCATAACCGTCGAAAACGAACCCCTGGAGGGACCAGCGGTTCGCGTTTCGACCGATGGAGGCGGTGGCGGGGGTTGGGCCCTGGCGCGAGGAGAACGGGGGTGGGTTTCGCGGGTTAGTGGTAGTTTTCGCGAATTGAGATCGTATGTTCAAATACGCCTCATCTGATACGGTGGGCGCCGTCACGTCCACCGCTCCCTAACCCAACTGTCCCCAGCAAAGGGATCCAGTCATGCAGGGGGCAAACTGCCAACGACAGTCATTTGATCACAATCAAGCTGAACCCGGAGCCATATATCAAGATGTCCAGATCATCAATCCCGTCAACTTGCTTTTCCCATGTCTCTTCGAACGTCTCAACACTGACAAAATCATCTTTCACTTGGAACTTATGGCTGGCCTCATAACTCCACAAGGTGAAAAAGGTACGAAACTTTCCACCGGTGGCGTACAACTCGACTTCCTTGAGACTTAGACGCGGAGGCGTGGCGAAGTCGCGACCCCGGAGTTCGTCAAACTCCTCCTCGTCGCGGGCGTTCTTCACTAGCCACACAATCAAATCAGAATCCACATACCTGACCTCTTGCGAGTCCAAGGTTTCATCGTCGTCCCTGTCGCTGAAAACCTGAGCATCGATCTTGACGAGGAATTCATGACCATTCCTATATTCAGACGGGATTTCAATCTCAATATCGGCGGTGACGCTCCTACGGTTGATATTGATGCTCAGCGTCCCCTCGGCGTTGGAGGTTTCCGTGACTGTGTAGATACCGTCGCCATCAGGAACCCGGGCATGGTAAAGCTGGTAACTAAGGGTCGCATACACGTCGGTATCGGGCCTTCCCGTGTAGCGAGAGCCCGTGCCGCGAAGTGTCCCTCCGTACTGGTCGAGCAAATCGTATTCGACAGTGAATTCGATCTTGTCACCGTTCCGATGCTGGTACAACTCGAAGTCAGGCTGGGCGGCCACCAGGACTGAATCGCCATCACTCCAGGCGATCTGATGAAGTCGCTTGGTGCAACAATCTGCTTCGATGGTTATCGTGTCCAAACGTTCGTCACTGGTCGGACCCCTCAAGTCAAATATGGCGATGCCCTTCTCGTCGGTGAGCACCGTCGTGTCATCGCTGGTATCACGTCCTATTCTGACAAGGTCCGGATCTGGCCGACCACCGGTCACATCTTCGGCTTCGACCCTTATCTCGCGGCTCTCAACTTCGATATCTATAGGCACCCCCTCCCTCTCCAGGCGGGTGCCATCTTCATCCAGGAGTTGGATGGCGAACTCCACGGATGAGCGCCGATGCAGGTCGACTATGAATGCCCCGTCACCGTCTATCCGGGCGGCGTTGGTGGGTACGTCGTGCTGCACAAAGAGGCTGTCTGCATCTTTTACAGACTTTGCTCGGGCCTTGGAGAAGTTCGCAGTGTCCTGATCGAATTCTTGTCTGTCCCTGCGACCAACCCAGGCATAGATGCTCATGATTGCCCCCGGTGTTGCATCAAAGTCCTCGAAAATGTTTCCATCCAGGTCGGTTACGTCATCTTCGTCGTCGTCCCAGACACAGTCACGGTTGCCCAGGATCTTGTCCCCATCACAAGTGCCGTCGCTTTCCAGCCCACCATCGGGATCGGCGGTGTAGAACCAGTCCACCGCCACACCCTCGGTAGGAGCGAAGCTGTCGTCGCGAACAGAGATCATCATCACGATTTCGAAGTCTTCGGTGCCCTCGGTGGGTGTTACCTGCACCAGCACCCCTCTTGGACGCAGATTGGAATGGTCCAGAATCGCGGCCATGAACTCGGCCATGGCAGCTCGGGACATGTCTGTGTCAGGGCCATAGATGAGGCTGGACAGTCCGCTCGCCACCCCCAGTTCGTACAGTTGGGTCACCGCTTCGTCGACGGTGTGCGGAACCTCTCCCAGGTCTTGGAAAGGAGATTCCACATCGAAATTTCCGTCGTTGTCATTGACATCATCCGGTGTGTACCCAAAGGCCTTTCGCCCATCCGTCACTGGAACCATCAAGTCCATCAGCCGTTGTAGAAAAAGCGCCATCTCGCCACGGCTGACATTTCGCGCTGGCGCATAGGTGGTAGCGGTAGCGCCGATCGTAATCCTCAACTGGTATATCTGGCTGATGGCCTCCTGGGACTCTTGCTCCAGGTTGGCTATGTCTTCGAAGGGGGTATCTGCAACCGAGGGAACGTTAATGCCCACCAGCCTGGCCAAACGGACCAGGAAAAGCGCCATGTGCTCACGGATGACCGGCCGGTCCGGCGAATACGTGGTTGCAGTGGTGCCCTTGGTGATTCTGTAGTAGGCGATGCAATCGATGTCGCCGGCATTGGAGTGACTGGCGGAAACATCGACAAAGCCGGCGCTCGGGATGATGTCTTCCGGGCAAGCCTCGAAAGAGGCGGGATAATCGGGTACCGGGTCGACAGCTCTGAGAGGCGCCGGGAAGATCACTAACGCACCGATCAGCAACGATGAAGCGGCCAGCAACCCAACTGAGCGATTCGAGTGTATGGAGAAACGAGTTGCCACAACCACCTCACGGCACTGGCCAAGGGTCTTATCGTACCGACTCCCTCCCGCTGTGACCCCTTTAAGCCGACCAAACCCTCTTGAACAGATCTATCCAGTTGTGGCCGAGAATACCCGCCATGGCGTCGGAGGGATAACCTCGCTTGACCAACTCTTTGGTGATGTTGGGAATCTGTGCAGGTGTCTCCAAACCAATCGGGTACGTGCCGGAATCGTCGGGATAGTCTTCGATGCTCCACTCTCCCGAGGCAATCATTTCGGCGTGGGTCTCGGGGCTGGTTTCGCAGAAATCAAGCCCTAATCCAACCTGGCTTGGACCGATGAGGTCCACCAAGTAATCGATGTGATCCACCAGGTCCGAAACCGTTGCGCCCTTGCCCCCCTGTTTCACGAAAGCCGGGTAGGCGTTGACCCCCACCAATCCGCCCAGGTCGGCCACTGCTCTGATCTGCTCATCGTCGATGTTGCGGCGATTGGAGCAGAGCGCCTTGGGGTTGGAGTGGGAAAACACCGGCGGAGAAGATGAAACCCGCATGGCATCGAAGGTCGTGCGACGCCCGGTGTGAGAAAGGTCCACCACCATCCCCAGCCGGTTCATTTCTCTCACCACTTCCCGGCCAAACGAGGTCATGGGGCCGTCACCGGGTTCCAGGCACCCGTCTCCCACCAGATTGGTGCGGTTGTAACAAACCTGCACCATCCGCAGACCCAGGCCGTAAAAGCTCTCGTAGTTGGCCAGGTCATCGCCCATCGGGAGGGTGTTCTGGAAATGGATCACCACTCCTAGCTTCCCCTGCACGGGGAACTGATCGAAATCGGAGGGCTCCCCGATCCCGATCACCCGGTCGTCTTCGGTCAGCCACCGCTCCCATTGCTCAAGCAGTTCCCGGGTTTCGGCAGGACCCTCCCAGTTGGCCACGGTGGGCACCGCAATATCCACCCCTCCCTCGATCCAACCGTCCCACGAATCGGGATCGGTCATCAGGGGGCAAACCCCGTCAACGACTGTCATCTGCAGTTCCCTTGTGGATTGCGGTCAAGGATCGATCACAAAAAAGCTTCTACTCGAACTATAGAAAATCACTGTGATATCCTCTATCCCGGCGACTTGCTCCCATAGTTTCTCAAACTCGCCCACATTGATACTGTCACCACCGGTTTGGAACCGATCATTGCTGTCGTAGCTCCACAAGGTGAAGAAAGTACGGAACTTATTATCATCGGCGTACAACTCCACCTCCGCTAGATCGGGAACGTCCGTAACAGTGTGGAAATCTTCGCGTTCAACGAGATCATCCTCATCACTAGCGTCCTCAACGATCCACACAATGACTTCGGAGGACGCGTACCGAATTTCGCTCGGGTCTAAAAGATCATTCGCCGTATCTCCATCCCCCAAGTTACTAAAAATCTTGGGATCAACCAGGATGAAGTAGTACCGGTCGGGTTCAAGGTCTGACTCCTCCACTTCAAGGGTAGAGCGGATTCGCCCACGGCTAATAGTCGCCTCCAGCGTTTCCTTAGAAGATGGGTCTAGCTGCTTCCGACTCACGTCATATGAACCCCCATCACCGGCGAGAATCGCCTGATATAGTTCAAACGTCGGTGTGGCCTTCACCTCTCCCTCCCGTCCCGTATAGCGAGAATCGAGGTTACGCAACGCGGTTCCGTACTGATCGTACAAGTTGTATTCGACAGTGAACTCGATCTTCCCTCCGCTGGAACGAGATTGATAGAAATCGAAATTGGGTCTCGCCGCAACCAGAACGGAGTCACCGTCGCTCCAAGCGATCTCGACTCTCTCATCACTACAGCATTCGGCGCTGAAGATTAAGCTGTCCAAGCGCTCGTCGTTGGAAGGGCCGTCCAAATCGAAGGCTGCTTCGCCTCTTCTGTCCGTGAGAACCGTTGTGTCAGTGCTGGAACGGCGGCCTTCGTAGGTGATGTCAGGCATAGGGACGTCGCCCTCGTCCGCTTCGGCATCCACAACGATCTCGCGGCTTGTGACCTCGACTTCTATCTCCACGCCTTCCCGTTCCAGGGCGTTCCCATCTTCATCCTGAAGCTGGACCGTGAACTCAATCGACGAGTAGCGATCCAGATCAACTATGATCGAACCTTCATCCCCTCCGATTGTGGCAGCATTTGCGGGAGCATCATGTCGCACAGAGAGGCTGGTCGCGTCCTTGTCTGACTTCGCCTCGGCCTTTGAGAAGTTCGAACTGTCCTCGTCGAAGTCATCACCGTCCCGGCGTCCAATCCACGCGTAGAAGGTCATGGTTTCTCCCGCCGTGGCCCTACGCTCCACGAAGACATTTCCGTCTCCATCGGTCTCGTCGTCGTCGTCGTTCCACTCGCAATCACCATCACCGAGGATCACATCGGCGTTACATTCACCGTCACTTTCCAGCCCACCATCATCGGAATCGTCGGTGTAGAACCAGTCCACAGCCTGAGCCTCCCGAGGACCAAATCGGTCGTCCCGAACCGAGATCATCGCCGTGATGTCGAAGTCGCCCAAGCCCTCGGTGGGTGACACCTGCACCATCACACCCTCGGGACGCAGATTGGAGTGGTCCAGGATCGCCGCCATGAACTCAGCCATGGCGGCTCGGGACATATCCTCACTCGGTCTGTAGAACCTGACGGAGCCCTGATAGCCGCTCGCCACCCCCAGTTCATAGAGTTGGGTAACCGCGTCGTAGACCGTAACAGACACATCGTCTAGGTCGTTAAAAGGAGACTCCACTTCGAAGTCACCGGCGTTTCTATCGACATCATCGGGGATGTATCCGTAGATATCCCGGCCGTCTGCGACAGGATCCATCAAGTCCATCAGCCGCTGAAGAAACAGCGCCATTTCGCCGCGGGTGACATCTCGATCCGGGGTGTAGGTGGTGCCAGCGCGGTTGGTGCCAATCGTGATCCTCAACAGAGCCAACTGGTTGATGGCATCCTGCGATTCTGTTGTCAAATGGGCGACATCCGTGAAGCGCGTGCTGCTACCGGGGGAGGGAACTCGTATTCCCACCAGGTTGGCCAATCTGATCAGAAAGAGCGCCATATGCTCGCGGATAACCGGGTCTTCCGGTGCATAGGTAGTGGGAGAGGTGCCGTGGGTGATTCCGTAATAGGCAATGCAGTCGATGTCACCGGCGTTGTCATTGCGGGCCGAGACATCGGAGAAGCCGGCGTCTGGGATGATGTCTTCGGGACAAGCCTCGAAGGTGGCCGGGTAGTCGGGCGCCGCGCCGGCCTGCGCCTTGGTCGGAGAGGGCGCCACCACCAGCAGACTGGCCAAAAGTGACAGGCCCGCCAGCACCCCGATCGGCCGACGGAAGTGGCTGGTGAAGTGAGTTGTCATATGAAACACCTGCGATTTGGTCGAGATGCCCGGCGCCCGCTCAGGAGCCAAGCCACTATTTTACCATACTCCGGGCCAATCAGCCGCTTTTATCCCTCTCCCCTTTACTCAACCCGGGAATGCCGTGTTAGGATTCCGGGTTAGCTGCTGAGGGGTACTACGCCGCAAGCGGCTAATTTCGACAGCAAGACAAGCAAAGGAAGGAAAGATGACTAAAACGCGTGTATGGATAGCCACGCTGTTGGCATTGGCTCTCGTCGCCGCAGCCTGCGGAGGAGACGACGCCGATGAGCCGACGGCCACAGTGGCGCCAACCACCACGGCTGCGGACACCATGGAGGAAACGACCACCACCGCCGCCGAAGAAATGACCACCACCACCGCCGAAGAGCTGACTACCACCACCGTCCTAACGGGCGAGGAACTGATGGCGGGTAGTTGTGCTCCGCCTCCGGAAGCCGCTCCTCCCAGAGGCGTGGAACCGGTCGATGGTTTGACGATCATCAAGGCCTACTCCGGCGACGTGCCCAACATCGATCCGAGACTCAACTTCGAGGCTCGCGGATCGGAGTTGGCGGCCAACATGTATGACCAGCTCATCACCTTCCACCTCGAGGAGAACGAGGACGGAGTGCTGATTGCCGATTCCTCCCGTCCCCAGGGACTGCTGGCAGAGAACTGGGAGTTCAACGAGGACTGCACCTCGGTGACCTTCACCCTCCGCCAGGGCGTGAAGTTCAATCACACCGGGAACGTGATGACCGCCCATGACGTGAAGTGGAGTTTCGAGAGAGCAGCCCTGCACCAGGACCGTGTGGGCGGCTGGTTCGACCATGCGGTGATTGCCCTCTATGACTACGGTGACGAAGAGACCATCTCCGATGTGATCACCGTCATCGACGACCACACCATCCGCTTCGATTTCCTGTATCCCACCCCGTTCCCTCTGCACGTGCTCTCGAACGCCGGCGTCACGGTTTATGACTCCGCGGTTCTGAGCCAGCAGGGCACAGAGGACGATCCGTGGGCCAGGGACTTCCTGCAGACCACCGACACGGGCACCGGACCCTACTACCTGGAGTCCGTCGACCCAGGCGTTCAGGTCACCCTGAGGCGCAACGATGACTACTTCCTGGGCCCGGCCCAAGCGGAGCGGATCATCCTGAGGATCATCCCCGACGAGGCCCAGCAGGCCGCATTGTTGACGGCCGGTGAGATCGACTTCGCCGAAGCGGTTCCGGTCACGGCCATTCCCGAACTCCGGGAACAGGGCGTGAAGGTCACGACGGTGGGCGGCAACAACCAAGCGGTCATGTACATGAACCCGACCAGGCCCCCATTTGACGATTTGAAGGTACGCCAGGCGATTTCTTACGCCTTCCCCTACGACGATGTCCTAGAGGGCGTGTACTTCGGCGCCGCCTCCCGCGGCGGTGGGCCGATCCCGAGGACCACTCCGACCTTCGATCCGGACGCTCCTTTCTACTACCAGGACCTGGACAAGGCTCGCGAATTGCTGGCCGAGTCGGGATATCCCGATGGATTCGAAACCCAGCTCCACATAGATGCAACCTTGGCCTTCGCTCCTGAGCTGGCCATTGTGGTGCAGGCTTCTCTTGCCCCGATCGGGATCGACGTCGAGATCGTCAGGCACGGTTCCGGCGCATTCTCGGAGAATGTGTTCGCCGAGGACTCCTCGAAGACCGACCCCCTGGAGGCCAGGATCAACCCGATGGACATGTTCCTGTTCTACTTCGGGTCCGGTTCCTGGGTGAACGAGCCCCAGTACCACATGGAGCTCTTCTGGGAAGTGGATGCATACGCCATGCGGAGCAACTACTCGAACCCGTTGGTTACCGAGAAGCTCGAAGCCGCCAAGCTCTTGAGCCCCGCCGATCCTGCCAGGACCCAGCTGTATGTGGATGTACAAACGATAATGCTGGCCGACGCGCCCGCCGTGTGGGTGTCCGAACCTCATCTGATCGTGGCTTCCTCGCAAGCCATTGGTGGGTTCATCTGGCGACCCGACCAAATCAACCGTTACTACTACGTGACCAAGTCATCCTGATCACTCGGTAGTACTACTTGAAAGCTGGACAAGCCGCCGTGTCAGATTATCTGACACGGCGGCTTGTCCTTTTCCACTCGAGGAAGCACTGATGGGCGCCTACATCTTCCGACGGCTGATAGCCCTGATTCCCATTCTCATCGGCGTCACCATGGTTGCCTTCCTCGTCTCCCGGGGATTACCCGGAGACCCGGCCCGGCTGTACGCTGGAACGCAGGCGTCTGATTTTGAGGTGCAGGCGATCCGGGCCAACCTGGGACTGGACAAGCCCCTTTACCACCAGTACTGGATTTACATGGAGGGACTGGTCCAGGGTGATCTGGGAAAGTCGCTGCGCACCGGTTTCTCCGTCGCCGAAGATATCCGTAATCGTCTCCCGGCCACCGTGGAGATGGTGATCTTCGGCTTGATATTTGCTCTTTCGGTGGCGCTCCCGCTGGGGGTGTGGGCCGCGGTACG
This sequence comes from Acidimicrobiia bacterium, assembly GCA_965261135.1. Lineage (GTDB taxonomy): Bacteria > Actinomycetota > Acidimicrobiia > Spongiisociales > ZC4RG35 > Bin76. Next base: position 1,028,429 of record OZ253443.1, on the reverse strand, counting down.
CAGGGGTAAGCTGATCGACAGATTCTCTAGGTTCATCTCCACCTTGGGGGTGGCCATCCCCGACTTTTGGGCGGCCCTTATTTTGGTGATGATCTTCTTTGTATTCCTGAGCTGGGCGCCTCCGCCGGTCGGTCGTCTGGATCTCGGGGCTGTCCCTCCCGACGGCCCAACCGGCTTCTACATATTCGATTCCCTGGTGAGGGGAGAGTGGGGAACCTTCCGAAATGGGGTGGCGCATGTCATCCTGCCCATGATTTCCCTGGGGTTTCCGGCCATCGCACCTATCACGCGGCTCACCCGCAACGCCACACTGTCCGTACTTCAGTCTGACTACATCGCTTTCGGAAGAGCCTCCGGTCTACGCGGCGCTCCCCTGTACCTGAAATACGTTCTTCGCAACTCCCTACCGGGCGCCATAACCATGACCGGCCTGATCTCGGGGTACATGATCGGAGGAGCGGTTTTAATCGAAAGAGTCTTCTCCTGGCCAGGAGTGGGTTTGTATGCCTATAACTCCCTGGAAAGGACCGATCATGCCGCTATCCAGGGCGTTGTCCTCCTGTCGGCGATCACCTATCTGCTGGTGTTCCTGGTAGTGGACCTGCTCCAGTCGGTAGTCGACCCGCGGGTGAGGTTGAAATGACAGCCATATCCACCCGGAGAAGATTGGACAGCCGTCTTGTTGTGGGGCTGATTATGTTTGGGTTCATGATCGGAGTGGCGGTGTTCGCGCCATGGATCGCCCGCAACGACCCTTTGGCCATCGACTTCCATACCCAATTCCTGGCCCCCTCCGCCGACCACTGGTTCGGTACCGGCAAGTTGGGCTTCGACATCTTCGCACGGGTGGTCTACGCCGCCCGGTATGACCTGATTATCTCCATCTCGGCAGTGGCGTTCTCCATAGTGATCGGCCATCCCATCGGACTAGTCGTCGGCTATCTGGGAGGACGTGTCGATTCGCTTACCATGCGGGGCCTTGACGTTATCCAGTCTTTCCCCGCTTTCATACTGGCAGTGGGGGTGCTGGCCGCGTTGGGTGAAGGGGTTTTGAACTTGATCCTGGTGATCGGCTTCGTGGGCATACCCACCTTTGTCAGGTTGGTGCGAGCCGAGGTCCGCTCTCTCCGGGAGCATTCCTATGTGGAAGCCGGACGGGCGGTGGGCAACTCACGGGCCCGAATAATGCTTCGCTACATAGCGCCGGGAACCGTGGGAACGGTCGTCACCCAGGCAGCGATCAGTTGCGGCTGGGCGATCCTGCTCACCGCCGCCCTGGGATTCATCGGTCTGGGAGTCCCGCTTCCCGAGCCTGAGTGGGGAGCGATGATCGCAGACGGCGTCGAGGAGATGGTGGTGGGAGGCCGATGGTGGATCTCGGTGTTCCCCGGGATAGCCATCGCCACAACGATCTTCTCCCTGAGCCTGATCGGAGAGTCGATCGCCGACCTGGTGGAGCCCACCAGAAGGAAGTCACGATGAGAGCCCTCCTGGAACTCACCGGGCTCGAGGTCGAGATCGAGGGTCTACCCATTCTCCGTGGCGTGGATCTCCAAGTCAGACCGGGAGAGATTTTGGGTGTGGTTGGCGAGACCGGGGCAGGCAAGTCGATGACCGCCCGCGCCATCCTCGATCTTCTGCCGAGCGCGGCCACGGTCTCCTTCCGGACCTGCACGTTTAGCGGAGCAGACTTCATTCCGGCCAGGGCGCGACAGCAGGCGCGAGGTCACCGTATAGGTTTCGTCCCTCAACGCCCCCGCGGGAGCCTAAACCCGGTGTTCCGGGTCGGAAAGCAACTCGTCGACACCCTCCGTCGCCTCCGGGGCATGGCCAGGAGAGAAGCCAAAGAAGAGGCCCTCAATCTGTTTCGGTCGGTACGCATCACCGATCCCGAGAGGGTGTATCGCTCTTATCCACACGAGTTGTCGGGAGGGATGTGTCAACGGGTTTGTATCGCCATCGCCTTGGCGGGCGAACCTGAACTGATCATCGCCGATGAGCCCACCACCGGCCTCGATGTAACGATCCAGGCCGAGATACTGAAGCTGTTGGGAGATGTGATCGCCGAGCACAACGCGGCCGGCATGCTCATCACCCACGACCTGGGAGTGGTTGCCGATGTCTGCGATCGGGTGGCCGTGATGTACGCCGGCCGGGTTGTCAACTTGGGTACAACCGCCGAGATCTACCGGGAAGCCCTTCACCCGTATGCGAATCAACTGGTTTCTATCGCCACCTCTCTCGACTCCGGCAGCACTCTCCGGGAGATTCCCGGACGGGTTCCCAACCCCGGCGATGATCTCGACGCCTGCGCTTTTGCCCCGCGTTGCTTCCGGGCGGAGGACAACTGTTTCGAGCAGGATCCTCCCCTGGTTGACATTGAGGGACAGCGGGCGTTCTGCCATCATCCGCTGACATCCGAGGTGATTTCGGTATGACCGGTTTCTCCGACACCCTGGCGATCAGAGATCTCACCAAGATCTTCCGGATCAAGACCGGCAGCTTCCGTCACGCCGACCTGCGGGCAGTCGACGAGGTGAGCCTCTCCATCACCCCCGGACGCACCCTGGCGGTAGTGGGCGAGTCGGGATCGGGAAAGACCACCCTGGCCCGGCTGATTCTGCGCCTCATCGAACCCACCCAGGGCTCGGTGCACTTAGAGGACACCGAGATCACCGGGTTGCAGGGCGCCAAGTTGGAAGAGATGCGGGGACGGATGCAGATAGTCTTCCAGGACCCCTACGACTCGCTGTCGCCCTGGCAGACAGTGGGGCGTACCGTGGCCGAGCCGCTCCTGTTGCACGAGAACATGTCCATGCAGGACACCGCCGGTCCGGTGGCGACCATGCTGGAACGGGTGGGGCTCAGCCCCGAGCACGCCAGACGCTATCCTCACGAGCTCTCGGGCGGGCAGGCACAGCGGGTGGGAATCGCCCGGGCGATGATCACCAACCCCGCACTGGTGGTGCTGGACGAGCCCACCTCGTCGCTGGACATGTCGGTGCAGTCCCAGATTCTGCTCCTGCTCCAGTCCCTCCAGGAGGAGCGGGACACCTCCTATCTGTTCATCTCCCACGACCTGACAGTGGTCCGTTACATCGCCCACGATCTGGCCGTCATGTACCTGGGCAAGGTGGTCGAGTCGGGCCCGGCCGCCCAGGTTTTCGCCAACCCGCGCCATCCCTACACCGAGGCTCTCCTCAAGGCCGCCCCCCGCCCCGATCCCGCCTACAAGACCGACCATGTCCAACTGGTGGGTGAGCAACCTTCCGCCCTGGACCGGGCGCCGGGCTGTCCCCTCTATGGAAGATGCCCCATCGCCGAAGAGGTCTGCGCCGACACTCCCCAACAACTGGTTGAGATCGAGGCCGGACACCGCATCGCCTGTTGGAAACGAACATAGAACTCCGAGTCGCGACAGATATCGGGGGCACCTTCACCGATGTGGTGGTGTACGACCCCCGCCACCGGCGGTATTCAACCGCCAAGGCGCCCAGCCAGGTCGATGACCTGGCCGCCGGGGTGATGGACGCCCTGGGACTGGTGGTTGGAGAGCCCGGGGAGGTGGAGTCCTTCGTCCACGGGTCCACTGTGGGGCTCAACGCCTTCCTGCAGCGGCGCGGGGAAAGGGTCATCCTGTTGGCTACGGCCGGCGCCAGCGATGTCTATCACATCGCCCGCGGCAACCGCCTCGACATGTACAACATCCGCTACCGAAAACCCGCCCCCCTCCTACCCCGCCGGGACATTATCCCCATCGGGGGAAGACTCGATTACGAGGGCGCCGAACTGACGCCCCTCGACCACGACGATCTCCGGCGGGCGGCCGAACGGATTCGCTCCGAAGGAGTGCGCTCGGTAGCGATCGCTTTTCTGTTCTCCTATCTGAATCCCGACCACGAACTGGCCGCGGCGGCCACCCTCGGTGAGATGGCACCCGGTGTATCTCTCTCGCTCTCCCACCAGGTGGCGACCGAGTGGCGGGAGTACGAACGCACCGCTTCTGCGGTGATGGACGCCTACATCGCTCCCTCGGTCTCCCGCTACATGGCCGATCTCTCCACACGTCTGGGAGACCAGGGCATGTCGGCGCCACTACTGGTGATGCAGTCCAACGGCGGCGTCATCTCTGCTCAGGCTGCATCCGAGCGCCCCCTGCAGACCCTCCTGTCCGGTCCGGTGGGCGGCGCGGCGGGAGGCGTGGCCCTGTCCGAGGTTCTGGACAGGCCCAATCTGATCTGCATCGACCTGGGAGGGACCAGCTTCGACGTCAGCTTGATCACCGACGGTCAAGCCGACAGTTCTCCCTCCGCTCTGCTGGAAGGTCTGCCGGTGCTGATGCCGGTGGTGGACATTCACACCATCGGCGCGGGAGGGGGCTCACTCGCCTACCTGCAGGCTGGCGGCCTTCGGGTGGGACCGGAAAGCGCCGGCGCCCACCCCGGCCCGGCTTGCTATGGGCGGGGAGGGACCCAACCCACCGTGACCGACGCCAACCTGGCGCTGGGCCGCATCGATCCCGGTTATTTCCTGGGCGGCAATCTCACCCTCGACACCCGGGCCGCGGATGTCGCCCTGGAGACTCTGGGACATGAGTTGGGCCTGAACCGCTCGAGGATGGCGCTGGGGATCATCGAGGTGCTCAACGCCAAGATGTCCCAGGCGATAAGAACCCTCACCGTGGAGAGAGGGATCGAACCGGGCCAATTCAGCCTGGTGGCCTTCGGAGGCGCCGGTCCCATGCACGCCGTGGCCCTGGCTCAGGAGTTGGGAATCGACGAAGTGGTCGTTCCCCCCGATCCGGGCGGCTTCTCAGCCTGGGGCATGTTGCAATCAGCCGTCCGCCAAGACTTCAGCGAGGCGTTCTTCCGGGATTTCGCCAACTTGGACGCAACAGATCTGGAGGACCGGTTCGCCAGACTGGGCGAACAGGCCTTCTCCAGTTTGCTGGAAGAAGGAGTGCCTCACGATCGCATATCCCTCATCCACCGTTTGGACATCCGTTACCAGGGACAGGAGCACACTCTGACCGTCAGCCTCCCCAACGGCCTGTCCCCTTCCCATGACGGTCGGTTCGTGGCTCTCCGTCGGCGTTTTGAAGACACCTACAGTGCGCGGTACGGTCACTCCAATCCGGAGGCGTCACTGGAGACCGTCAACCTTCGGCTCACCGCCCTGGGCGATATGGGGCGTCCCCTTTTGCAAGCTAACTATCAGCCCGATGAACCATCGGATGTGCCGTCCAAGACCACGCCCGTGCTGTTCTCCACCGGCTCCTATCCCACTGCCCGATTCAATCGGGACACGCTGGCCCCGGGGTGCTTCATCGATGGCCCCGCCATCGTCGAAGAGGCAACGGCCACTACCGTGATCCCACCCGAAGGGTCGGCCTCCGTAGACCAATACGGCTGCCTCACCATCAAAGTGCCTCCGGTATGAGCCCCGATCCGATCACCATCGAGATCCTCCGCAACGCCTTCATCATGGCCGCCGAGGAGATGAACGCCGCCCTGATCCGATCCGCCTACACCCCGGTCATATACGAATCCAAAGACTGCGCCGTGGCCCTGATCGACAGCCGGCACCGGGTGTTGGGACAATCATCGGGAGTCCCCCTCTTCCTGGGAAACCTGGAAGCCTGCACTCTCGCCACCGAGCAGATGTTCGGAAGGTCGGTGTGGGGCGAGGGCGACATCTGGATCATGAACGATCCTTATCTGACCGGCACTCACATGCACGACGTGACCATCTTCGCTCCCATCTTCTATCGGGGAGATCTGGCAGGCTTCGCCGCCTCCCGCGCTCATTGGCTGGACATCGGCGCCAAGGACCCGGGAGTGCCCATGGACGCCACCGAAGTCTTCCAGGAGGGAGTCCGCCTGCCGCCCACCCAGGTGATGAGAGGTGGGCGCCCGGTGGAGGATATCGTCTCCATCATCGAAAGCAACGTGCGATTCCCGGAGTCGGCGATCGGCGATATGAAGGCACAGTTCGCAGTGGCCGCCATCGGGTCACACCGCCTTGGAGCGCTGTTCGACCGCTATGGACGGGAGACCGTGGAAGCAGCCGCCGAGGAGATATTCCGCCAAAGCGAGCAATTGGACCGGGAGGCCATCAAGGCAATTCCCGACGGCGTCTACACCGCGAAGGGTTTCCTGGACTCCGACGGGGTGGGAGATGAACCGGTCTGGATTCGGGTGAAGATCACCGTGGAAGGAGAAAGCCTCCTATTCGACCTCACCGATACCGACGGCCCGGGACGGGGTCCGATCAACTGCGGTGAGGTGCAGACGCTGTCTGCCTGCCGCCTCTCTTTCAAATACCTGTTCAACTCCCATCAGCCCGTGAACGGGGGCACCTTCCGTCCCTTGGAGGTGCGGACGCGACCCGGATCGATACTGGGAGCCCGCCCGCCAGCGGCTTGCCAGTTCTATTTCACCCCCCTGGGTTTGATGATCGACCTGATCTCTTTGGCCCTCTCTCCCGTCCTTGCAGACACCGTTCCGGCCGCCCATTACGGTGACGGGATGGTATTCCAGTTCACCGGGATCAATCCCCCCACCGGGGAGTTGTTCCTGGAAAACGAGCCGCATGTGGGGGGATGGGGCGCCTCGGTCGGCCAGGACGGCGAGGATGGGATGATCTGGACCCTGTCAGGCAATTTTCATGACATGCCCATCGAGGTCTTTGAGTCAAAGTTCCCGGCGCGGGTCACCGAATACGGCTTCCGCCTAGACTCGGCCGGCGCCGGACGGTGGCGAGGAGGGAGTGGGATCATCAGGGAGTACCAGATGACCACAGACACCGAATTGAGTTTGTGGTTCGAACGCTCCCGCCACCCCGCCTGGGGCCTGTTCGGCGGCCGGGGAGGAGCGCCCCCGGAAGTGATCATCAATCCCGGCACCCCTCAGGAGGTGCGCCGTCTCAAGACCAATCGGATGCCTCTTCGGAACGGAGATATCGTGAGGTGCTACACCGGCGGAGGAGGAGGGTACGGCGATCCGCTCGACCGCGACCCCCAAGCAGTCCGCGCCGATCTGGCCGACGGTTTCATCTCTCCCACCTACGCCGAGCAGCACCACCGGCTGAACTCACACTCCGGAGACTGATCTCTCCAAAACGGGGGGGCGCACCCGGCCCGGGCGGCGCGGGCGACTACTCCTCCGGTGTCTCTTCGGGTGTTTCCTCCGGGGTTTCCGTTGGCGTCTCTTCGGGTGTTTCCTCCGGCGGGTTGTCCAACAGCGCCTTCACCCACTCCATGAGACCCTGGAGATCGGTGTTGGGGAACTCGGTCTCGATGTCAAGAGGCACGCCGCTTTCTCCTATGTCGATCCCACCCGGCGTGGTCCATTTGATTGTGGTCAGTCTGAAGACCCCGTCGTTGTGAAGATCAAACAAGCGCTGTCCGGTGTTCTTCTTGTAGGTGGTCTCGCCTATCACCACCGCTCTGCCGGTTTCCTTCAGCACACCGGCCAGCACCTCCGCGGCCGAGGCGGAGTTCTGATTGACCAACACCGCTATCCGAGGCGTGTCCGCCTTCAACAAGGGTTCGCCTATGCCGTCAACGTCAAACGTCTCTTCCAGAGTGTGGAAGGTCATCACAGGCACCTCACCCAGGAAGGATCCGGCTATGCCCTGCAATATGCCCACCTGTCCCCCGGGGTTGTTGCGGAGGTCGAGAACCAGCAGTTCAGTGTCCACCACTTCGGCCAGTCGCTCGTCGAACTCCTCCTCGGCTCCACCCGGGTAAGTGCTGAAGCTGCTCAACTGAATGTATGCGATGGACTCGGTACTGTGGAACGCCGCACTGGTATACGGAACGACTATTTCCTGGCGAATCAGTGTGAATGTGTACTCTTGTCCGTCCCTCTCAATGGTGATGTCCACCGAGGTGTCCACTTCGCCCCGGATCAGATTGGCCGCCTCCCGAAGAGTCAGATCGTAAAGACGGTTGCCGTCTACGGCGACAATGAAGTCCCATTTCAGCAAGCCTCCGTTAGATGCGGGCCCTCCCTCAAAGACATCCCAGATGAAAATGCGGCAAGTCTCCGAGAGGGGAGAACAAAACGGCTTGTACTGGTCATCCACCGTGATCACGCGGACTCCGATACCCACGTAACGGCCTGCCTCTTGGGTTTCCATCCACTCTTCGGGATCGTGATAGGCGCTGTTGGGATCCAACGCCTTGACCATCTCCCGCACCGCTGCCTCCGCCACCCCCCGGAGAGGAGTGTCGACTGCGCCCAACCCCCAAGCGCACACCGGCTCGAATACCGGGTCGGGGATTGAACAGTCAAACCGGGAACGCTTCGCCGCCGACTCATCCTCTCCCTCCACAGCCAGGACGGCCGCTTCATTCACCGGCGCCGCCAACTCCTCGAGAGTGACGCCCAGCAAATACCTCGTATCGATGTACTCGTATACCTCGCATAGCAGCAACCACTCATCCGGATCCTCACAATCGGAGACCGCATAGGGAAGAGCCAAAGCTCTCTCTATCAATGTCTCCGCCTCCCGCGGGGTGATGGGGTCTTCACCACAGAACTGCAGTGGGTCGGCCGAACACCCCTTGGTAACCCCCACGGCATACAAGCTGTGCACGGCATCCGCATAAGCCACCTCCTCGGGAATGTCCGTAAAGGGAGCCGGATCGGCCGGGAACCGGTTAGCGAAGAACGCCCGATCCAGCCAAACCGCAAACTCGCCGCGGGAAATCGCTTCGTCAGGGCGGAAAGTTCCGTCCAGGTTTCCCTTCACCACTCCCTCCAGTGCCAACGCTTCGATCGTCTCTGCGCTTTCGCTCCCCTCCCCCACGTCCGCGAACAGCCCCTGCCAAACCGCATCCGGGAGACCCAGAGCGCCGGCTATCAAAACCGCTGCATCCCGGTTGGTCAAGACGTCACCGGAATCGTCGACGGAGACAACAGTGGGCTGCGGGGAATCATCCGCGCCGGCGGGGCCTTCCTGGGCAAGGACCGGGGCTGAAATAAACAGCCCCATTGCCAAGACGGTGATCAGCAACCGCTTGGCCAGGGGAGAAATGGAGTAGCTCATTAGCTGTAAGTGTACGGCCTTCAGGAGTTGGCAATCCGGGGCTGACCTGCTCTTACAGGGTTGATCCTGACCCTTCCGGTAACCAGCAGCTTATTGGTGGGATGGGAGAAACACAGCACTCTGACTACGGTGCCGCTTTGAGAAGATACTGCAACGAATTGCAGCCTGAAAGTAGGTTGTCCGGCGGTGACCTACTCTCCCGGGGTTTTGCAACCCAAGTACCATCGGCGCGGCTAGGTTTCACTTCCGTGTTCGGAATGGGAACGGGTGGTTCCCCAACGCTATCGCCACCGGACAATCAAATCACAACAAGCAAAAATGTCCAGGATTCCCTGTCCAAGCCCTCGGCCTATTAGTACCGGTCAGCTGAACACATTACTGCGCTTACACCTCCGGCCTATCAACCTGGTGTTCTGCCAGGGGCCTTACCGGGTTATACCCGTGGGAGACCTCATCTTGGGGTGGGCTTCGCACTTAGATGCCTTCAGCGCTTATCCCGTCCGTACGTAGCTAACCAGCCGTGCTCTTGGCAGAACAACTGGCACACCAGAGGTACGTCCATCCCGGTCCTCTCGTACTAGGGACAGATCCCCTCAAGTCTCCTGCGCCTGCGGCGGATAGGGACCGAACTGTCTCACGACGTTCTAAACCCAGCTCGCGTGCCGCTTTAACGGGCGAACAGCCCGACCCTTGGGACCTGCTCCAGCCCCAGGATGCGACGAGCCGACATCGAGGTGCCAAACCACGCCGTCGATATGGACTCTTGGGCGTGATTAGCCTGTTATCCCCGGAGTACCTTTTAGCCGATGAGCCATGGCGCACCCACGTGCCACCATGGGATCACTAAGCCCGACTTTCGTCCCTGTTTGACTTGTAGGTCTCACAGTCAAGCTCCCTTGTGCCTTTACACTCGTCGTCTGATTGCCGACCAGACTGAGGGAACCATTGGGCGCCTCCGTTACTCTTTAGGAGGCCACCGCCCCAGTGAAACTGACCACCAGACACTGTTCCCGATCCGGATTACGGACCCGGGTTAGAAGCCCGTCGTACAAAGGGTGGTATTCCAAGGTTGACTCCACAGAGGCTGGCGCCTCTGCTTCCTAGTCTCCCACCTATCCTGCACATCACACGCCAGACTTCAATGCCAAGCTACAGTAAAGGTTCCGGGGTCTTACCGTCCTGCCGCAGGTAGTGAGCATCTTTACTCACATTGCAATTTCGCCGAGTCCCTGGTTGAGACAGTGCCCAAATCGTTGCGCCATTCGTGCAGGTCGGAACTTACCCGACAAGGAATTTCGCTACCTTAGGACCGTTATAGTTACGGCCGCCGTTTACCGGGGCTTCAATTCAGAGCTTCGCCCGAGGGCTAACACCTCCTCTTAACCTTCCGGCACCGGGCAGGCGTCACAGCGTATACGTCGTCTTACGACTTAGCACGCTGCTGTGCTTTTAATAAGCAGTCGTTTGGGCCTGGTCACTGCGGCCCCCTCAAGCTTCAGAGGCGAACTCTTACACTTTACTGGGGCGCTCCTTCTCCCGAAGTTACGGAGCTAATTTGCCGAATTCCTTAACCAGGGTTAACTCGCTCGCCTTGGTATTCTCTACCTGTCCACCTGTGTCGGTTTGGGGTACGGGCGCCCTGTGAACTCACTAGAGGTTTTTCTCGGTGGCATGGGCGTTCAGCGGCTTCTCCTTGAGGCGGATCGGCATCACGCCTCGGGCTTTTTCGTGGCCCGGATTTACCTGGGCCACACCCTACACGTTTACCCCGGGAACAACCATCGCCCGGGTCCGCTTACCCTTCCACGTCGCCCCTTTGCTGACCTCCTCCGGTCTGGGTCGACCACATCCGAAGATGTAGTCTTAGCAAAACCGGGTTTGGTCGGGCGCGCACAGAGCGGTACGGGAATATCAACCCGTTATCCATCGACTACGCCTTGCGGCCTCGCCTTAGGTCCCGACTAACCCTGGGCGGACGAACCTTCCCCAGGAAACCTTGGACATTCGGCGGAAGAGATTCTCACTCTCCATTCGCTACTCATACCGGCATTCTCACTCGTGCCATCTCCACGCCTCCTCACGGCGACGCTTCTCTGTCGGCACGACGCTCCCCTACCGATCCCGCCCGGTTGGGCGGAATCTCGCAGCTTCGGTGCTGAGCTTTAGCCCCGTTACATTTTCCGCGCAGCGCCACTCGACCAGTGAGCTATTACGCATTCTTTAAAGGATGGCTGCTTCTAAGCCAACCTCCTGGCTGTTTGTGCAACTCTACATCGTTTCCCACTTAGCTCAGACTTAGGGACCTTAGCTGGCGATCTGGGTTGTTTCCCTCGCGTCCACGAAGCTTATCCCTCGCAGACTGACTGCCACGCTCTCACGCAATGAGATTCGGAGTTTGACTGAAATTGGTAGGCTGGTAGGCCCCTTAGTTCAATCAGTGCTCTACCCCCATTGCGAAACGCGCAACGCTAGCCCTAAAGCTATTTCGGGGAGAACCAGCTATCACCGAGCTTGATTGGCCTTTCACCCCTATCCACAGGTCATCCCCCAAGTTTTCAACCTTGGTGGGTTCGGGCCTCCACGAAGTCTTACCTTCGCTTCACCCTGCCCATGGATAGCTCGCTCGGATTCGGGTCTAGGGCATGCGACTGAATCGCCCTGTTCAGACTCGCTTTCGCTTCGGCTCCGGTACAACTACCTTAACCTCGCCACATACCGCTAACTCGCCGGCTCATTCTTCAAAAGGCAGGCGGTCAGAGTTCTAATAGAACTCCTCCCACTGCTTGTAGGTCAACGGTTTCAGGTACTATTTCACTCCCCTCACCGGGGTACTTTTCACCTTTCCCTCACGGTACTAGTTCACTATCGGTCGCCAGGAAGTGTTTAGCCTTACGAGGTGGTCCTCGTTGATTCACACGGAATATCCTCCGTGATACTTGGGAACACCGCTCAGAGAGCGCCGACCTTCGCCTACGGGGCTGTTACCTTCTGCGGCCCGGCTTTCCATCCGGGTTCGGCTGATCGTCGCCTTTGTAACTCTGTGATGGCACCGACGTACCATCCAGTGGGTCCCACTACCCCCCCACAGCAACGCCGTCGGGCTATTTCGCTGCAGAGGTTTGGGCTGGTCCCGTTTCGCTCGCCGCTACTCAGGGATTCGCTATTGCTTTCTCTTCCTCGGAGTACTTAGATGTTTCAGTTCCGCCGGTTCCCTCTACCGGTCCTATGTGTTCAGACCGGAGTGACTGGGCATGACCCCAGCCGGGTTGCCCCATTCGGACATCCCCGGGTCGAAGCTTGCTTGACAGCTCGCCGGGGCTTATCGCAGCCTACCACGTCCTTCATCGGCTCCTGGCGCCAAGGCATCCACCGTTGACCCTTGGTAGCTTGGACAGAGAATCCAAGACATTTTGCTTGTTATGAAACTTTCAAGATGCCAGGAGGCGAACCCCCGCCCCCCTTTAGGGGGCGCGGACTCCCTCACTACTGAATAGTGCGCCCGAGCCACTTTCGTGGCCCGAGTAACCGGTGACCAAGTGAGAGCAATTTATGCTCCTTAGAAAGGAGGTGATCCAGCCGCACGTTCCCGTACGGCTACCTTGTTACGACTTCGTCCCAATTACCGACCCCACCTTCGGCAGTTCCTTCCCTTGCGGGTTAGGCCACTGACTTCGGGCGTTGCCGACTTTCGTGACGTGACGGGCGGTGTGTACAATCCCCGAGAACGTATTCACCGCGGCTTTGCTGATCCGCGATTACTAGCGACTCCGGCTTCATGGAGTCGAGTTGCAGACTCCAATCCGAACTAGGGCCGGCTTTAAGGGATTCGCTCACCCTCGCGGGATCGCTGCCCGTTGTACCGGCCATTGTAGCATGCGTGCAGCCCTAGATGTAAGGGGCATGCTGACTTGACGTCATCCTCACCTTCCTCCGAGTTGTCCTCGGCGGTCTCCTATGAGTCCCCGGCGTTACCCGCTGGCAACATAGGACGAGGGTTGCGCTCGTTGCGGGACTTAACCCAACATCTCACGACACGAGCTGACGACAGCCATGCACCACCTGTTATGGACGCTCCCGCACACCATGTTTCCATGGCTTTTCCCATAATGTCAAACCTAGGTAAGGTTCTTCGGGTTGCATCGAATTAAGCCGCATGCTCCGCCGCTTGTGCGGGGACCCGTCAATTCCTTTGAGTTTTAGCCTTGCGGCCGTACTCCCCAGGCGGGGCACTTAATGCGTTAGCGTCGGCACAGCAGCCCTTGGTCGGACCACCACGCCTAGTGCCCAACGTTTACAGCGTGGACTACCAGGGTATCTAATCCTGTTTGCTACCCACGCTTTCGCTCCTCAGCGTCAGTACAGGCCCAGAGAGCCGCCTTCGCTAAATGGTATTCCTCCCGATATCTGCGCATTCCACCGCTACACCGGGAATTCTACTCTCCTCTACCTGACTCTAGCCACGGCAGTATCGAACGCAGTTCCGGAGTTGAGCTCCGGGATTTCACGATCGACTTACCGAGCCGCCTACGAGCCCTTTACGCCCAATGATTCCGGACAACGCTCGCCCCCTACGTCTTACCGCGGCTGCTGGCACGTAGTTGGCCGGGGCTTCTTTTGGAGGTACCGTCAATTTCTTTCCTCCTGAAAGGGGTTTACAACCCGAAGGCCTTCATCCCCCACGCGGCGTCGCTGCGTCAGGCTTTCGCCCATTGCGCAATATTCCCTGCTGCTGCCTCCCGTAGGAGTCTGGGCCGTGTCTCAGTCCCAGTGTGGCTGATCGTCCTCTCAGACCAGCTACCCGTCGTCGCCTTGGTGGGCCGTTACCTCACCAACTAGCTGATAGGCCGTGAGCCCATCCTGAAGCGCAAAGGCATTTTCTCATATATCATTCGATATTGGGAGTGTATCCGGCATTACTCCGGGTTTCCCCGGGCTATTCCGGTCTTCAGGGCAGGTTGCTCACGTGTTACTCACCCGTTCGCCGCTCCGTCGCACCGTAGTGCGCGTCGCTCAACTTGCATGCATTAGGCACGCCGCCAGCGTTCGTCCTGAGCCAGGATCAAACTCTCCAACGAACACTTTTGGGAGCGGGTAAACCCGCTCGTTTGGTGTCAATATTTTGAGTTCGCATCCTTGTTAAGGGGTCCCGGGCCACCTTGTGACCCGAGCTCTTCGTTTGGATGCTACCGACCCAGCCCTCCGGGCCGTGAAGCCCTAGGAGTGGACCGGCGCATACCGGCTTTTGGCACACTATTCAGTTGTCAAGAAGCCCGCAGGGGTTCTCCCGAAATTATCGGGCCTCCAGATACTAGACACGCCCGGCGACAAAAGTCAAATCAATCCCGGAGGAAGACTGATTTTCGCCTTCCGACCATGAGCACTTTTCCCACCAGGTGGTCGCGGGCCACTTCGTAGCCTTGCACCGGGTCGCCGTCCACTCTGACCGCCCCCGCATCGATCAGGCGGCGGGCCTCGCTCCCCGATTTGACAAGTTCCGCAGCGCGCAGCAGCCCTGGCAGGTACACAGGGTCGGCAGCAGGGAGCGTAAAGGGTGGCGAGTCATCAGGGACTTCCCGATATTTGAACCGCCGGTCGAAATCGGCCTCGGCGGCCTCCGACTCCTCCTCTCCCCAGTAGAGAGAGATGATCTGTCGGGCCAAGAGCCGCTTGGCCTGGCCGGCGTGCAACTCGCCTGTGGTTATCTCGTCCACCATCCGGTCGACCTCTTCGGCCGGCCGGTCAGCCGCCAGCCGGAACCATTCGCCCAGCAGATGGTCGGGGATGGACATGGTCTTGCCAAACATCTCCTTGGGAGGATCGCAGACCCCTATGTAGTTACCCAGAGATTGGGACATCTTGTGGCGCCCGTCTGTACCCGTCAAAAGCGGCATGGTGAGGGCGACCTGGGGGTCTTGTCCGTAGCGGGTCTGGATAATCCGCCCCATCATCAAATTCCACAACTGATCCGAACCGCCCAGTTCCACATCGGCCTCGACCGCCACCGAGTCGTAGCCCTGCAGCAGCGGGTAGAGGAACTCCATGATCGAGATGGGCGTGCCCTCTGCATAGCGGTTGGCAAAATCGGAACGCTCCAGCATCTGTGCAACTGTCACCGTGGAGGTGAGCTCCAGAATCTCGGTCATGTCCAGGGTCTCGAGCCACTCCGAGTTCCAACGGATCTCAAGCGGTTCGGGAAGCAGCACCTGGCGGAACTGGTCCAAGAGAGGTTCGGCATGGGCTTTGACCTCTTCTGCAGTGAGCCGGCGACGGGTCTCGCTCTTGCCGCTCGGGTCCCCCACCCTTGCGGTGAAATCACCCACAATCAGCACCGCGGTGTGCCCAAACTCCTGGAAGTGGCGGAGCTTTCGCAGCACCACCGCCCATCCCAGGGTGACCATGGGAGCGGTGGGATCGAGACCCAGCTTGACGCGGAGGGGACGTCCACTCTCCAAGAGTTCCTCCAGCCGTCCGGGAGGCAATATGGTGTCGGCGCCGCGGGTGGCCAGATTCATCTGTGAAGTGGTCATAGTTAACCTGGAAATCTAACTGAGGAAGGGACTCATCCATAACACAGGTGACAGAGACCTTCGCCATCAACGCCACGCCGGAGAGGGTATGGAAGGAGTTGACCGACCTGGAAGGCCGGGTGAGATCGAGTGACCGCCTTCGGGAGATGTCGACCGTCGATGGCAAAGCCCTGGCGCTGGGCAGACCAATCCGGATCAGGGTGGACAGAAGTAGATCCAAAGTAACCGTCACGAAATTCGACCCTCCCACCCATTTGGTCACAGGCGCCAAGAATCCCCTAATGACCTACTCTCACGCCTACCTGATCAGGGAGGTGTCAGACGGCGTAGCCGAACTGTCCCTCACCGGCGCCCTCGGCGGTGCGCTCGGCTCGGCCATGGGCACCCTCTCGAAAACCCGCATGCGCAGGGACCTGCGGGAGGAACTGGCGCCCATCAAAGAAGCCGCCGAAGCACCTCATTGAGGGGTGGGGGGTGTTTTTGGGTGGGAAGGCTTGGGGTGAGTCCAGACCGTTCGCCGCGAAGGGCTGCCAGATAGATATGTAGTGTTTGTTTTGCCAATTTAGTGATATATGGTAGTGTTTTGTCACACCCCTTATGGTATAATGTTAGGTATGAACAGAGAAACTGCGAACCGGCAGGCGGCCAACGAGGCCCGGTTGTTGGTACCCACGCTGCCTTCATCCAAGGCGACCGTGGTAGAACTGAAAGAACGGGTGCAGTCCACCATCCGCGCGGAGAACCAGGCAGTGGCGGTCCGCTCCGAAGCAGTGGCCGAGTTACGCCGTCGGGAAGGCGAGGAACTCGTCGAAGCGGTGTTACGGGAAAAGGGTCTTTTGTCCCGCCGTCGGGCCCGTTCGGAGGTAGAGACCGCGGATGAA
This sequence comes from Acidimicrobiia bacterium, assembly GCA_965261135.1. Lineage (GTDB taxonomy): Bacteria > Actinomycetota > Acidimicrobiia > Spongiisociales > ZC4RG35 > Bin76. Next base: position 1,011,967 of record OZ253443.1, on the reverse strand, counting down.
CTCTCCAAGCTGCCGGAGACTGTGAAGGGTTTGCGTGATGGGGAGATCTCTTATGACAATGCCCGGATCATCGCCGGGGCATCGAAACGGGGAGAGATAGACGAGACCGAACTGGGAGACGCGGCCCGTACCCAGTCACCGGACAAGTTCGCCGGAACCGTCCGCAAACACGAACAGGAACGTTCCAGTGACGACGGCATGTCCAAGCTGGAGCACCAGCGGTCCCGACGGTACGCCAAGGTCAGAACCGACCCCGATGATGGAATGACCATCCTCTATGGTCGGTTCGATCCGGTCACCGGCGCTCGGATCACCACGGTGCTCTCCCACAAGATGGACCAGCTCTGGCGGGACGAGGACCCCCGCAACCGGGCCACACCCGGCCAGCGGATGGCCGACGCTCTGGAGATACTCCTCACCCGCCCCCAACAGGACGATGATGGTCGGTCCCAAGGGACCAGGTTGTTGCTGATCGCCGAATACGATGTCATCGCCCGAGAGTTGGGAAAAGCCCGTCTTGCTGATGGGACTCCCATCCCCACCCATAAGATCCGTCAAATGGCCTGTGACGCAGAGGTGTTGCCCGCCATCTTCCGGGGCGCTTCCCAACCCCTCGACCTGGGAAGAGCCCGACGGATCGCCAGTCCCGCCCAAAGAATCGCCCTGGTGGCCCGCGACCGAAAATGCATAGGATGTGGCGCCTCGGCAGCGTGGTGTCAAGCCCATCACATCATCCCCTGGCAGCCCGGAGGCCCCACCGACCTCGACAATCTGTGTCTGTTATGCAGTCGATGTCACCACAAAGTGCACGACAACGGCTGGAGAATACGCCGGACCCCCACCGGACAGCACTCCCTCCGACCACCCCCCACCCACTACGGACGCCCACCCCGCACACGGCATTCCTACCGCCGCCCACACCGCACAAGACAAAGAAAATGATGCCCTTCGCTCCTCTGTCCCTACTGGTCGACGGATCCAAACAGGCACTTATGAGGAGGTGGTAATCATCCCGGAATATCCCCAATCCCTCGGAGACTGGTCGTGGCCGCAACGCCGCTTTGTAGAAGGGGTTGTTCGTCCGTGCCGACTGCGCAAAAGGCGGTGATTATTGCGGTAGCCTTGTGGGCTATGCCGCACATGATGGATGACTTCCCACTCCTTCTATCCACCCTCTATGACCGGGCAGTGCGCCTGTTTCCCGACCAGGAGATAGTCTCGGTCGAGGCGGACCGGTCTCTGATCCGCACCACCTATGCGCAGACCGACGAACGGGTCCGGCGGCTGGCCACCGCCCTGGACAAGAAACTGGGGATCGGCCAGGGACAGGCGGTGGGCACCTTTGCCTGGAACAACCAGCGCCACCACGAGCTCTACTGGGCCACCGCCAACACCGGTCGAATCTGCCATACCCTGAACATCCGTCTCTTCGCAGACCAACTCGTGTACATAATCAACCACGGGGAAGACCAGGTGGTCTTCGTCGATCCCAATCTCGCCGGGCTGCTGGCCCCGATCGTTCCCCAACTCAAGACCGTGAAAGCCTATGTGGTGATGGGAGATGACGCCTCCGAATCGGGCCTTCCCAACGCCATCGCCTACGAAGAACTGATCGGAGACGCAGAACCCCACGGTGCCTGGCCGGAGCTTTCGGAGCGGTCACCATTGATGTTCTGCTACACCTCCGGCACCACCGGCGAGCCCAAAGGGGTGGCCTACACCCAACGCTCCACCTATCTGCACATCATCTCCAATCTGGCCGCGGTGCACATCGGCCCCGACGACAATGTGATGCCGATCGTGCCCATGTTCCACGCCTCCGCGTGGGGGTACCCGTTCATGGCAACCACCCAGGGCGCCAAGCTGACTTATCCCGGACCCGACCTGAGCGCCGAGGGCCTGGTGCCGCTGATTATGTCCGAAGGGGTTACATTCTCCGCCGGGGTGCCCACGGTGATGTTGGGCATCAAGCAATACCTGGAGGACCATCCTGAAGCCGACATGTCCTCGCTGCGGGCTTTTCTGTGCGGGGGATCGGCCGTGCCCCGTTCCCTGATCGAGTGGTTCTGGAAGGCCCGGGGAGTGCGCATCATCCAGGGCTGGGGCATGACCGAGACCAATCCGGTGGCCAGCGTTGCCCTCCTCAAGCCGCACATGATGGACTGGGAGTTCGACCGCCAACTCGACATCATGGAGACCGCCGGGCTTCCAACCGCCGGCCTGCAGGTCAAGATCGTGGACGATGAGGGGAACGTACTGCCCGAGGACGGAGAGGCGTTCGGAGAGCTTCTGATCCGCGGCCCGTGGGTCACCGCCGAGTACTACAAAGATCCCCGCTCCCCCCAGTCGTTCCAGGACGGATGGCTGCGCACCGGAGACGTGTGCAAAATCACTACCGAGGGGTATGTCCGCATCACCGACCGCGCCAAGGACCTGATCAAATCGGGCGGGGAATGGATTTCTTCGGTGGATCTGGAAAACCTGTTGATGGCCCACCCCAAAGTGGCAGAAGCGGCGGTGGTAGGCGCCCGGCACGACAAATGGCAGGAGCGTCCGCTGGCATTGGTGGTGCCCAGGGAAGGCTCGGACGTCACCCCCGAAGAGCTGTTGGAATTCCTGCGCCCCCAAGTGGCGGGGTGGTGGCTGCCCGATCGGGTCGTCTTTATCGATGCCGTTCCCAAGACCGGCACCGGAAAGTTCGACAAGAAGGTATTGCGCGACCGCCATTGGAACGTGCTGGCAGAGTGAAACACGATGTCCACTCTGGTTCAGCTTCATATTTGGGTCGGATGGTGGGCGGCAGCCGCCACCGGCCTGGTGGGATTGTGGGGACTGGCGCTGGCGCTCACCCGCCGACCGGCCGGACGTTTCTTCAACCGGGCAGTGGGCGGAGTGATCATCGTCATGACCGCACAAGTGGTACTCGGCCTGGTGGCCCTCAACCTGGCTACCACCCGCCCCCCGGGCAGCCAACACATCTTCTATGGGGTGCTGGTGCTCTTCGCGTTCGCCTTCGCCTACATCTATCGAGAGACTTTCCGTCGCCGGCCCGCTCTGTATATCGGGCTTCTGCTCCTATTCGTAATGGGCCTGGGAATCCGGGGGATCTCCACTTTCGGGGGGTCGTTCTGAAACGCGCATCGGCCTGACCATGCTGCTGGAAGGCAAACGACTGCTCATCACCGGGGTGCTCACCTCCGACTCGATCGCCTGGCACGCGGCGCGGGTGGCCCAGGAGCAGGGCGCGGACCTGGTCGCCACCGGCTTTGGGAGAGGAATGAGAATCACCCAGCGCTCCGTCAAACGCCTACCCTCCCCCTGCCCGGTGTACGAGCTCGACATCAACGAACCGTCTCACCTTGAGGCGCTTCGAGAGGAGTTGGATTCCCGGTGGGGCGGCCTGGACGGCGCTCTCCACGCCATCGCATTCGCTCCCGCCGATTCCCTGGGAGGCAACTTTCTGAGCGCTCCCGCCGAGAGCGCGGGGATCGCCTTCCAAACCTCCGCCTTCTCCTACAAAGCGCTGGCGGTGGGGATCCTGCCTCTGCTCCGGGCTGCCGGGCGAGGATCGCTGGTAACCCTCGATTTCGACAACTCCCAGGCTTGGCCCGCCTACGACTGGATGGGAGTGGCGAAAGCCGCTCTGGAGGCGGTCACCAGGTACTTGGCCCGCGATCTGGGTCCCTACGGAGTGCGGGTCAACGCCGTCTCCGCCGGGCCGCTCGGCACGGTGGCCGCCAAGTCCATCCCCGGCTTCGAGCTCTTCCAGGAGGTGTGGAACGACCGGGCTCCCCTCCGCTGGGACACCGCCAATCCCGATCCGGTGGCCCGGATGGTGTGTCTGCTGCTTTCCGACTGGATGCCCATGACCACCGGCGAGATTATCCATGTGGACGGGGGATTCCACGCGGTGGCGGTTGGCGCCGGGAACAAGGCGGGGGCGGTCGAGGAGCCCGAGTGAGAGCCGCGCCCCTCCGGGCGCTGGCCGGCGGCGCCCTGATGGCCCGGTTTTTCGGGGATCCGCCTCCCAGGGTGTTGGCTCTGCACGGCTGGGGAAGAGACGGCGCTGACTTCACCAAGGTTCTGGACGGGATGACGGCTGTCGCTCCCGACCTACCCGGGTTCGGATCTTCACCTCCGCCTCCTCAAGTCTGGGGCGCTGACGACTACGCCCTCGGGCTCATCCCGATCCTCGAGGAGATCAACATGCCGATGGTGGTGGTCGGCCACTCTTTCGGGGGGCGGGTTGCGGTCTGCCTGGCTTCCCGTAGGCCAGACCTGGTGACCGGACTGATCCTGTCGGGCGCCCCGCTGCTGGGAGGCGGTCGCCGGGCACGGCCTCGCCTCTCCTATCGCCTCATCCGATGGGGGCACCGCCGGGGCCTGGTATCGGACACCCGGCTAGAGGCGCTGCGCCGCCGACATGGATCGCGAGACTATCAGGCGGCCCGGGGAGTGATGCGGGACGTGCTGGTCAAAGTGGTGAACGAATCCCATGAGACACAGCTCGATGCCCTGTCGCTTCCGGTCGACTTGATCTGGGGCGCCGACGACCAAGAGGTGCCGGTGGAGAGAGCCCACGCCGTCTGCCGACGGCTTGAAGAGGCTGGGGGTTGTGAGGTTCGATTGGAGATAGTCCCCGAAGCGGGCCACAACCTGCCCCTTCACCGACCGGAGGTGTTCGGGGAGGCAATCCGGAGAATGCTGGAGAAGGCGGACCGATGAGCCTTTGGGAATGGGCCGTGATTGTGGCCTGCGGACTGGCCGCGATACCCGCCGGTTTGCGCTGGCTGCGGGTCGCTCAACGCGAGCATTACCTTCCTCCGGCCGCTACCCGCTTCGCAGGGCGGTGGGGGATTTCCAGGATCTCCAACTCGGTGCTTGGACCGGTCGCCGCCGCAGCCGCCGCGGCGGAATGGCTGTGGCCGGGGATGGGACTGCTGACCGCGGTCATCAAAGCCACCGGGCCCATCGGGCTGGGACTGCGGGGATCCACCGGTCCGCTGGTTTGGACCAAGCGGCTGATCCGGGTGGCGGTCACCACTTCTTTGCTGATGGGTGGGGCGCTGGCCACCGCGGTGATCACCGGCCAAACGGGTGTGGCAGCCATGGCGCTGGTGATAATTCCGATCCTCGTGGACCTGGCTCTGGCGATCAACGCTCCCCTGGAAAAAGCCCTCGGCAACAAGTGGGTGAAACAGGCGGCCCGTCGGCTCGGCGACATCTCCCCGCGGGTGGTGGCCATCACCGGTTCGTATGGAAAGACCTCTACCAAGCTCTATGTGACTCATCTGCTGGCCGGGAGTCGGCGGGTGGTGGCCAGTCCGGCCAGCTTCAACAACCGGATGGGACTGGCCAGGGCCATCAACGAGCGGCTCACCGCCGGCACCGAGGTCTTCGTGGCGGAGATGGGAGCCTACGGACCCGGCGAAATCGCCGAGCTGTGCGGCTGGATCCCCCCCGAGGTAGCGGTGATCACCGCCATCGGCCCGGTTCATCTGGAGCGGATGCGGACCGAGGAGCGGATCATTTCCTGCAAGCGGGAGATACTCACCAAGGGGGCGACGGCGGTGATCGGCGTGGACCATCCGGGGTTGTCCAAACTGGCGGAAACCGAATCACAGGCCGGCCGGCGGGTGGTGCGCTGTTCAGGTGATGAGGCTCCCTGCGAGGTGGGGGTGCATCCGCGGAGCGGAGACGTGACGGTGGGCGGGAAGCTGATCGGAAAGGTCGATCTCAGGTCTCATCATCCCCTGAATGTGGCAGCCGCCCTGGGCGCGGTCCTGGCCTTGGGCATAGATCCCGAAGATGTAGCCGACCGACTGGAGACGCTCCCCTCTCCTGATCACCGCCTTACCGCTCTTGTGAACGAGCGGGAGGTAACCGTTATCGACGACACCTTCAACGCCAATCCAGCGGGCGCCAAGACTGCTCTGCGGCGGCTGGCTGAACAATCCGCGCCGGGAGGCAAGCGGGTGGTGGTCACTCCCGGACTGGTGGAGATGGGGCCGCGCCGGCGCATCGAGAACCGGGCTTTGGGCGAGGTTGCGGCCCAGGCCGCAACCCATCTCCTGGTGGTGGGACGCACCAACCGCCGGGATCTGCTGGAAGGCGCCATGGGAGGGAAAGCCCAAGTGTTAGTGTTGGACAACCGGCTACAGGCGGTTCGCTGGGCGCGGGCCAATCTAGACCGGGGCGACACGATCCTCTATGAAAACGACCTCCCCGATCACTATCCATAAACCGGGCGCTTTCCCAAGAGGCGGTCGATGATACGTCTTGCCACGGCGTTCGGCGGTCCCTCACCTGAACACGACATAAGCGTCTCCACCGGACTTCAGGCGGCCCGGGTTCTGCCCCAATCGGACTGTCTCTATTGGTCCCTGACCGGCGAGTGGTATCTCACCCCTCCTGACCTGGAACTCTCCGACTTCGCGGACAGCGTTCCCCGCAAGGCCCGGCGCCTGGATTTGGTGGCTGCTCCAGGAGGGGGCTACCGGTTGGGCCGGAAACGGCTGGAATACCAAGTGGTGGTCAACTGCCTTCACGGGGGGCCGGGTGAGGACGGAACCATCCAGGGGATCTGGGATATGGCCGGCCTCTGCTACACCGGCCCCGGGCAGGGAGCGTCCAGCCTGGGAATGGACAAACTGGTCTTTTCGGCCGCGGTTCGAGCGGCTGGAATGTCCACGCTGGAGAGGCGGTTGGTAACGCCCGGCTTTTCTCCCGACTTCGATCCACCCTACATCATGAAACCTCGCAGCGGCGGTTCGTCGATCGGGATCGCGGTTGTAAACGACTACGCCACCGCCCTGGCCCTTTCGAGGACATCCCCTCACATGGCGGAGGGGGCGGTGATCGAACCCTATTTGGAGGGAACGGCGGACCTCCAGATCGCAGTGCGCCGCCACCCGGCGGTGGAGCTGTCGGCGATCGAGGAGCCCGTCCGCTCAGATAGCGGGGAGATCCTCACCTACCGCGAGAAGTATCTGGCCTGGGGAGACTCCCCGACTGCCGCCCGCCGCCTACCCGCCGAACTCCCCGATTCCCTGGAAAGCGAACTCCGCCGACAGGCGGTGGCCGTGGCGGAGTTGGTGGGGATTCGCGGCATCTCCAGGGTGGATTTCCTTCTTTATGAAGGCAGTCTGTATGTCAACGAGATCAACACACTTCCAGGAAGCCTGGCCGCCTATCTGTGGATAGATCCTCCCCGCAGCCGAGCGGAACTGCTGGAGGACATGATTTCCGAGGCCTTGGCCCATCCCCGGACACTCAACACCACCGGGGCGGATGGCGCCGCTCTCCGGGGAGGAGGCGCCATCGCCGCCAAACTGGCCTAGCCGCTTTTTTGCGAACAGGAAGATCGGTAGTCGGGGATGGTGGCTGACCAATATCGCTCCGCACTTTGGCGTTCATCGGTGGTCATACTTGGTTATACTGGTGGAGATGAAGGTAGCGGTCTCCATTCCTGACGCGGTGTTCGAGGAGGCGGAACGGCTGGCGGAACGGCTTCAGTGCTCACGATCAAGCTTGTACGCACAGGCTCTGGAACGTTTGCTGGCGGTTTCCGACCACAAAGAAGTCACAGCTCGTCTCGATGCGGTATACGACCGCGAACCTTCAGAAATCGTCCCAGCGCTGCGCGCTGCGCAGCAGGGGGCGCTGAGCGACCCTTGGTGATCCGCCGCGGCGACATCCGCTGGGCTGTTCTACGCAAGCCGGTTGGGTCCAAGCCGGGTTATCGGCGGCCGGTGTTGGTCGTGTCGAGCGATCAGTTCAACAGGAGCCGGATAGCGACGGTGGTCGCGGTCGCCATCACGTCGAATCTGCGCCTCGCCGAGGCGCCCGGAAACGTCGAGTTGGCGGCAGAAGCCTCCGGTCTCGGTCGCGATTCTGTGGTCAACCTTTCCCAAATCGTCACGCTCAACAAGACTGAACTCTCCGACCCAACGGCCAGAGTTGATCCCGCAACAATGCGGTTGATCGAGAGAGGCATAGCCTTGGTCTTGGACTTATCAGTGGTGCGCTGAACCAGACGCAACAGCTACCTCACGATGGCGTGGCACGATTACAGTGCGCATACCGTCGCGGTCTCGCTTGACGAACTTGACATGGCTTCCTCTTTGACTGGTCTCTGCGAACCCTGCTGTATGGAGCAGACCCAATCGCCGTCTAACAACTCCTACAGAAACGCGCTTATTAGTGAAAGGTGAGGGCAGGTCAGTCCTCGTCGCCGAATTCCTCAGGATAGAGGATGAACTCGGGATAGGCTTCGATTCCCAGTTCCCCAGCGTCCTGGCCCAGCCTTTCGACATCGGGTGACACCCGCAGGCCCGTCAGCTTGTCCATGAGGGTCCACACCGCCCAAGAGACACCGAACACGAACGCTCCCACCGACACCACACCCAGGAGTTGGATATGGAACTTGGCGCCGTCGGAGACGGAAACCACCAAAGTGCCCCAGATGCCGCAGAACAAGTGAGCGGGAATGGCCCCGACCACATCGTCCAGCTTGAGCACCTCCAGGTACCTGATCCCGGCGGTACAGATCAAACCACCCACCGCGCCGATGACGATCGACCAGTAGGGATCGACAAGGCCCGGACCGGCAGTGATGGCCACCAGCCCGGCGATGGCCCCGTTCAGACCGGCAAAAAGGTCTACGCGCCCTAAAAGAGGCCGCGAGACGAGGAGTGCGGTCACAACGCCGGCCGCGGCCGCCAGGTTGGTGTTGACCAGCACGTTGCTCATCGCCACCGCGTCGAATGCGCTTCCCAGCGCCAGTTGAGAGCCACCGTTGAACCCGAACCAGCCCAGCCAGAGTATGAAGACACCCAGAGTCACCACCAGAACATTGGAAGGGGGCGTGGGTTTGATGGTGCCGTCGCGCCGGAACTTGCCGAGGCGAGCTCCGATGACCAGCACGCCGGCCAGGGCGGCCCAGCCGCCGGTGCCGTGCACGATCGTCGAGCCGGCGAAGTCCTGGAACCCCAGTTCGTTGAGCCATCCGCCTCCCCAGGTCCAGGCGCCCACGATCGGGTAGATCACCGCCGTCAATATCAGCGTGAAGATGAAGAAGGACCACATCTTGATCCGTTCGGCGATGGCGCCGGAAACGATCGAAGCGGCGGTGGCCACGAAGACCATCTGGAAGAACCAGTCCGACATTACGGCGTATCCGTTCTCGATCACTTCGGCCGTCGCCTCCGTTACCCCATCCAGCAGAGCGATCTCGCTGGCGGAGGGTCCGTAGAAGAATGCGAACGAGCCGATCACACTCCCGACGTCGACGTACATCAGGTTGTATCCGATGGTGAAGTAGGCGAGTCCGGCAATCGAGTAGATGCCGATGTTCTTGAGGCAAATCATGGAAGCGTTCTTGCTGCGGACCGCCCCGGCTTCGAGCATCGTGAACCCGGCGGCCATCCACATCACCAGTGCGCCCCAAATGAGGAAGGCGAAGGTGTTGAAGACGAACTGTGTCTCCCCGCCTACTCCCACCATCTCCTGCGCCTGGGCCGCGCCGGGTCGGAGCAGAATGAATCCGAATACCAAAAGCGCTATGACAGCCATGATCCAGATAGGTCTGCGGTTTGCGAGTTGAATAGATCTGCTTTTGCTATGGACAAAATTCATTTAGCCGTTCTCCTGCGATCGCTATAACACCTGATAGTTCGGCCTAGGCGCCTTATTCGGAGAGTAACAGATCTCCCAAACGGGGCGCACATTGGAGCACACTATCCCTCAATGGGAACCCGGTGGTCGGCTGCGATCTGCCGGCCACCACCCATGGGGCCTCACAAATGCGACCCGTGGAGTGGGCGGCGGAATACAATATCAGTCATGCGCCGTATCGGAAATTCCATAGCCCTGGCCAAAGCCTCCTGGGAAGTGCTAAAGGCTGACAAGGAACTGATGTTGCTCCCGGTCATCTCAATTGCCGCCACTGTCATAACGGTGGCCACGTTCTTCATTCCCGTGCTGATCGCGGGAGAGGGCGGCGCCAGCCTCCTTCTTCTGGTGGTGATGTATTTCGTACTCGCCTATATCACGATATTCTTCAACGCCGCTCTGATCAGCGCGGCCCATGAACGCCTGGAAGGCGGCGATCCCACCGTGGGAAGCGCTCTGCGGGGCGCCGCATCCCGCGCCGGCCGCATTGTCCCTTGGGCTCTCATCTCGGCCGTGGTTTCAATAATTCTGAAAACCCTCGAAGAGCGAGCCGGATTCCTCGGCAGCATCGTGATCAGAATGGTGGGCATGGCCTGGAGCGTGGTCACCTTCCTGGTGCTGCCCATCATCGTGATCGAGGGAATGGGCGCCATAGAGGCGGTGAAGCGCTCCGTCAATCTGTTCCGCAGCACCTGGGGCGAGAATCTCGGCGCCCAAGTGGGCCTGGGCATCATCGGTTTTCTCGCCATACTCCCCGGCGTGGCGGTGCTCGTGCTGGGTATCGGAGTCGGAGGAGCCGCCGGCCTACCTCTGATTGGCTTGGGCGTGCTGTGGATGGTGCTGGTGGCCGTGGTGATGTCGGCGCTCTCGGGAATATTCCAGACCGCCCTCTACCACTTCGCCGTGGACGGCGAGGCGCCGTCGGGATATTTCGACAGCCAGATCCTCACCGACGCCTTCCAGAAGCGGCGGCGCCGTTTCGGCATATAGTCATCGTCTAGAAGGACAGCGGGTAGATCGGGAGTTGGGGTTCCATCGGTTTCTCCAGTTGCCGGGCTTTATGGTGATGATTAGGACGATGCCTCCACCACCCCATCCAACAGGTCTTTCTCGCTAGCGGAGGATCGGTAGAAGAGTTCGACCGAGCCGATCACACAGTTCCTTCATGACGCTTCGGCAAGAAAGCCGCGGTTTGTCAACTACGAACCGGCTCCCGACCACCAACAATTGAGGTCCTAGGGTCGCATCTGCTCTAGCATTTCGGGCATGCGTCGGATCAGGACTTCCATGGCACTGGCTAAGGCATCCTGGGAGGTGCTGAAGGCCGACAAGGAACTGATGCTTCTCCCGGTCATCTCGACAGCCGCCGCGGTGATAACGGTTGCCACGTTCTTCGTTCCCTTGCTGGCCGTTGACGCCGGCGGCGCCAGTTTTCTGGTTCTTGTGGCGCTGTACTTCGTGCTCGCTTATATCACCATCTTCTTCAACTCCGCTCTGATCAGCGCCGCCCGTGAGCGGCTGGAGGGCGGCGATCCCACCGTGGGAAGCGCTCTGCGCGGCGCCGCATCCCGGGCGGGCCGCATTCTCCCCTGGGCGCTCATCTCGGCCGTGGTCTCGATGATTCTGAAAACCATCAAAAAGCCGACCGGTTTCCTCGGCCGGATCGTGTTGCGCAAGGTCGGCCTGGCCTGGGGCGTGGTCACCTTCCTGGTGCTGCCCATCATCGTGATCGAGGGAGTGGGCGCCAGAGAAGCGATTAAGCGTTCCCTGAATCTGCTCCGCAGCACCTGGGGAGAGCATCTCGTCGCCCAGGTGGGCTTCCGCATCATCGGCTTTCTCGCCATACTCCCCGGCTTGGTCCTGATCGCGCTGGGTGTCACTGTCGGAGGCCCAGCCACCATGCCCCTGATCGGCGTGAGCGTGCTGTGGATGGCGCTGGTGGCGGTGGTGATTTCGGCGATCTTGGGGATATTCCAAGCCGCCCTCTACCACTTCGCAGCGGAAGGCGAGGCGCCGTCGGGATATTTCGACAACCAGATCATGACCGCCGCCTTCCGGACCCGGCGTCGCCGTTTCGCCAAGAAACCCCCTGATGCGCCTCTTTTGGCCGCCCCCGGCTCAACCCCGGGGTGAGCGGTAGCCGATCCCCACCGCCACCAACCGCCAGAGACGCTCGGTCGCCTTGCTGATCCCCACCCGGCGCGTGCTTCTCCACTCGAGCGGACCCATCCCGCTCTCCTCCAGCCACACTTCCCGTCCGGCCGACAATACCAGCCCGTCATGGCGGCCGTCCATTCCCAGAGCCTGGGTGAGCTTGCCCGGGCCGTCGCACAGATGATCATCCCGACCCCGGCGGCAAATCATGGTCTCCACTCCCCATTCCGGAAGTCCGCCCCGCAGCAGCACCGCCTGTCCCTCGCCCTCCCGTCCGGTGACCACGTTGGCGCACCAATGGATCCCATACGACCGGTAGACATAGAGGGTTCCCGCCGCCGAGAACATGGTGCGGTTGCGCCGGTTGGGACCCGGAAAAGCGTGACTTGCAGGATCATGGGCGCCGCCGTACGCCTCCACCTCACAGATCAGCACCGAGGTCGTGGCCCCGTCGATCCGGGTGACCAGTCGCTTGCCCAAGAGACGAGCCGCCACCTCCGGCGCCGAACCTGAAAGAACCTCCCGGGGGAATGGACGGGGAGGATCTTTCAAGTCAACAGGTCGAGAAGCAGCGCTCCGAAAGAGTGGAGGCGGTTCTCCGCCTGGTCAAACACCACCGAGCGGGGTGACTCCAACACCTCGGCGGTCACTTCCTCGCCCCGATGGGCGGGGAGACAATGCATGAACACCCCCTCGGGGTCGGCCCGCTCCATTAACGCCGAATCCACAGTGAACCCGGAAAAAGCCGAGCGGCGTTCGGCTTTTTCTTCTTCTTGTCCCATGGAGGTCCACACATCGGTGTACACGGCGTGCGCGCCCTCCACCGCCGGAGCGGGATGATCGTGAATGGAGACTTCGCCCCACTCTCGTGCTCTCGAAACCACTCCCCCATCCGGCCGATACCCGGGCGGACACCCCACCCGCACCTCCATCCCCACCATGGTGCCGGCCAGCAGCAGAGAATGACAGACATTGTTGCCGTCGCCTACATAAGCAAGAACAGAGCCGGCCAGGAGTCGCCGCTCGGCGATGGTGACCAGGTCGGCCACCGCCTGTAAGGGGTGTTCCCAATCCGACAGCAAATTGACCACCGGCGCCTTCATGTTGCTGTCCAACTCCTCAAGGAGAGAATGCTCAAAAACCCTCATGCCCAGAACGTCCAGATATCGGTCGAGCACCCGGGCGACATCAGCAGGCTCCTCCCGGGCGCCCACCCCCGAAACCTCTTGGAAGATGGTGATCGGGTGGGCGCCCAAAAGGGCGGTGGCCGCGTTGGACGACACCCAGGTCCGCAAGGAGGCTTTTTGAAAAAACAACCCCACCGTCTTCCCCGACAGGGTACCCAGATAGTGGTCGGGCCGTCGTTTGAGATCCATACTCGACTCCACCAGCCGCCCCAGACCCTCAGGGCCCACATCAGTCACCGACAAAAAGCTCATAGCTCGCCTCGCAAATCCGCTCCTATCCGGCGGGCCGCATCGGCCATAGAACGCAGCGCCGCCTGGGTCTCCTCACTCGATAGGGTCCGATCCGGAGCTCTCAGGGTGTAGTTGACGGCCAGGCTCTTCCGGCCCTCCCCCAGGGGCTTTCCTCGAAACTCGTCGAAGACCCGAGCCGATTCCAACAAGTCGCCGGCCGCCTCCCCGGTGGCCGCCACCAGATCGTCGGCCGCCAATTCTTCGGGCGCTTCGAAAGCCATATCGAAGGTGTAGGGAGGAAAGACACTCGGCGGCCGGAACTGCCAGTGCTTCCGGTCAGCAATCAGGGGATCGAGATCGAGCTCCATGGCGATTACCCGTCCCGAAAGCTCTGCCCGCCTCACCACCCCCGGATGGACTTCCCCCATTATCCCCACTGTCTTCGCGTCCAACACCAACCGGGCGGCGCGGGCCGGATGCCATCCCGCTGCCTCGACCGGCTCAAGCCGCCAATCACCCAAGTCCAGATGATGGGAGAGCGCCCGCCACGCCGCAGAGACCGTGTAGAAGTTCACCGGGAGGTGAGTGATGCCCAGACCTGAACCCCCCAGGCGCCCGGTCGCCAACAGACCCAGCCGCTCCGGCTGATCCGGAACCTTGGGCAGAACGGGATGGGGCCGGTCCAAGAACACACGGCCGAACTCGAATATGGCCACATCGTCCAGCCCATGGGAGTAGTTGTAGCGAGCCACGCGTAGAAGGCCCGGCAAGAGCGTGGTGCGCAAAATGGACTCTTCTTCCCGGAGGGGGTTCTTAAGGTGGATCTCCCGAGCGCGCTCGTCATCTTCGTCCCATCCCCAGATCTCGATCTCCGCCGCCCGCATGAAACTGAGCGACACCGACTCGGAGAATCCCAGCCCACAGAGGGCCTGACGAAGCGATCGGGTGCGGCGTTGTCGGATCGAGCGGCCCCCACCCGGACCCCGGGGCACCCGCTCGGGAAAATTGTTGTATCCCCATAACCTGGCCAGCTCCTCCACAAGGTCGATGGGCCGAGTCAAGTCGGGTCGGAAAGTGGGAACCTCGACCATGATCGGGTCCTCGCCCTCCACACCCAGGTGCAGCCGCGACAAGAGGTCGACCACCCGGGGAGTGTCGAAACCCGGACCCAGGATGCGCTCGGCCTGTCGGAGTTCAAAGCTGATCGTGACGGGCTGCAGCCGGTCTTCCCGAGCGATCACATCCGTCACCTCGGCCAGCGCCTCTCCCCCGGCCAGACGGGTGACCAACTGGGCGGCCCGGGCGGCGGCCACCGGGGCAAGCGCGGGGTCCACCCCCCGTTCGAAACGAGCCGAAGCCTCGGTGCGGAGCGTATGGCGCTTGGACATGTGCAGCACGGTGGGTGGATCCCATGAAGCCGCTTCGATCAGCACCGCGGAAGTGCCCTCGCTCACCTCCGAGGCGCCTCCACCCATCGTGCCCGCCAACGCCGAGGCCCGCTCACGATCGGCCACCACCAGATCAGAGGAGGTCAAAGTCCGTTCTACTCCGTCGAGAGTGGTGAGCCTCTCTCCGGGACGGGCTCTTCGCACCACGATCCCCGCCCCGCCCAGTTCGTCGAGATCGAAGGCGTGGATGGGCTGTCCCAATTCCAGAAGCACGTAATTGGTGATGTCCACCACGTTGGAGATGGGGCGCTGTCCCGAGGCCCGGAGACGAATTCGCATCCAAAACGGAGAGGGAGACACCCGACAGCCCCACACCTCCCGGGACACAAAGCGATAGCAACCGGTGGGATCCTCAACGGTGATCCCGATCCGGGGGCGGGCGTCCACTTGGGGGAAATCCGGTTCGGGGAGGCGGTAGTCAACCTGGTAATAGGCGGCCAACTCCCTCGCCACCCCCACATAGGACATCACATCGGGGCGGTTGGGGGTGATGCTCAGATCCAATACCGTGTCGGTGAGCGAGTCGAAACCGGCCAGATCCTCCCCTGGGGGGACGTCCGAGTCGAAAACCAGGATGCCTTCCGCGTCCTCTCCCAATCCCAGTTCCTTTTCCGAGCAGATCATTCCGTTCGACTCGACTCCCCGGATGGAGCGGCGGCCGATCTCGGCGCCCCCGCTCAGCTTCGACCCGGGAAGCGCCCATGCCACCGTGGCGCCGGCCTCAAAATTCCACGCCCCGCACACCACCGTCATCGGCTCGCCGCCGGTCGTTACCCGACAAACCCTGATCCGATCAGCGCGGGGATGCGGCTCGACCTCGACCACCCGGGCGGTTATCACCCGCCCGAAATCGGGAGCGAGACGCTGGGTCTCCTCCACCTCATGGCCGAGCGACTCCAAAACCTCTGCTATCGCCTCGGGTTCCGAGAACGGGAGGTCGATGTAGTCGGCCAGCCAGTTGAACGAGACTCTCATCGGAACTGAGAAAGCACTCGGAGATCGTTGTCGAAGAAATGTCGCAGCGGCGACACGCCATGGCGCACCTGGGCGATCCGCTCCACTCCCATCCCAAAGGCAAAACCGCTCACTTTCGAGGGATCGTATCCCACCCATTCGAACACGTTGGGATCGACCATCCCACAGCCCAGAAGCTCGATCCACCCCACGCCCCCGCACACCCGGCACTCCCCGCCTCCCTCACAGGAGAAGCAGGAAGCGTGCATCTCCGCGGACGGCTCGGTGAAAGGAAAAAAGTTAGGTAGCAAACGGATGCGACGCTCGGAACCGAAGAACTCCTTGGCGAAATAGGCAAGCGTTCCCCGTAGATCGGAAAACGTCAGGTTCTCATCCACCGCCAGACCCTCGATCTGGTGAAACACCGGTGAGTGGGTGGCATCGGGAGTGTCCGCCCTGAACACTTTGCCGGGCACCACCACGTAGACAGGTGGATCGTTTTTCTCCATGTAGCGGGCCTGCATCGGCGAAGTGTGGGTGCGCAGGAGAATTTCATCGGCGGGATCGCCCCAGTCGAGATAGAGGGTGTCGGACTCCAGCCGGCTGGGATGAGTGAGCGGAGTGTTTAGGGCGTCGAAGTTGTAGAGTCCCGATTCGGCCTCCGGTCCCCCCACCACCCGATAGCCCAGTCCAATGAAGATATCGCACACCTCTTCGATGGTGGAGGTGATCAGATGGGTGTATCCCTCCGGGTACTCCAGGGCCGACAAGCTGACATCCACTCGGTCCGAGGCCAGCATACGGCGTTCGCTCTCGGTCTCGAGGCGGCGTCTATGGGTTTCGATCAGCTTGGTGAGGACACCGCGCGCCTCCTGAATCGCCTTTCCCACCGCGGGCCGCACCTCGGCGGGGAGCTTTCCTATCTTTCGTTGGAACTCGGCCACCAGAGAACGTCTGCCCAAAAGATCGGCCTCGGCATCCGCCAACTCGTTGAGGCTCGTGGTCCCTTTGACAAGGGAGGGAGCTTTTTCCAATAGGGCGTCGAGACTTTCCATGCCAGCTATAGGAGTTTAGGAGTCCGGGGCGGCGGTTCCAGGGCGCGGTTTCCCCCAAGGGGTGCGCAACCCAGAGAGATGATGGCAGATAATCGCTCCCGCCGCCGCCGCGTTGAGGCTTTCCGTCCCACCCGACATGGGGACCGAACACCACAGATCGACCCGGCCGGTGTGCGGGGCGCCAATGCCATGGGACTCCTCGCCGATGATCAGCCACCACTCACGACCCTGATCGAGGCGAGGGCCCAACTCGGGGAGCGGGACTCCGCCCCGAGAAACCGCGGCCACCACCATCGCCTCAGAGGGCGCCTCCCCCATCTCCCCAACGGCCATCCGGAAATGGCCGCCTGCGCCGGCGCGGAGTACCTTGGGCGCCCAGGGATCGACCGCTTCGGTGCCCATGGCCACATCCCATCCAAAGGCGGATGCGGTGCGGATCAAGGTCCCGGCGTTCCCCGGTTCGGAGACCAGAAGCCACAGAGTGTCCCTGCCACCGATCTCATGCCTGGGAATGGTCAGCACCGCGACCGGGCCCCGAGGGGTCCTGGTGTCGGCGATCCGGGAGAGTGCCTCCCCACTCACCGCGGTCAGAGGAATTCCCTGCTCCGCGCAGAGTCGGCGAGTCGAGCGGTCATCCGTGAGCGCCAGCACCTCCAATACCTCCTCACCGGCGTTCAGGGCCGCAGAGAGAAGATGGGGACCTTCCAGGAGTGTCTTCCCGGTGAGCCTACGATTACGGACCCGGTGCAGTCGGGCCAGTTCGGCGATCCGGGGGTTGCGCCGAGAGAGGATCAAGCCTCTTGGGCGATCTTCACCAATTGCGAGAATGCATCTGCATCGTTGACCGCCAAATCGGCCAACATCTTGCGGTTTATCTCCACCCCGGCCGAGTTGAGACCGGCCACAAACCGCGAGTAGCTCATACCGTTCTGGCGGGCGGCGGCGTTGATCCGGGTGATCCACAGCCGACGAAAGTCGCCCTTTCGGGCGCGACGGTGGCTGTAGGAGTCGGCCATGGCATGCATGACCTGCTCGTTTGCGGCCCGGAAGGTCCGGCTCTTGGCTCCCCGATAGCCCTTGGCCTGAGCGATCACCTTGCGGCGGGCGCGGCGGGCGGAGGGGACGTTTTTTGCTCTTACCATGGTATGCGCTCCCTAGGTCTTGATCATGCGACGAACTATCCGATCGTCGCCCGGCGACAACCCATCGGTGCCGTCCAGTCGCCGGAACCGGCGTTTGCCCTTGGCCAGCCGGTAATGACCCCTGCCGGCCTTACGTCGCATCAGCTTCCCCGAGCCGGTCTTTTTTATTCTTTTGCTGAGACCCCGATGGCTCTTCTGCTTCGGCATTGGTCCTCCTGGATTGGAATTGTCACACAGAAGATGTCTATCTCTTCTGTTTCGGTCCACGCGAGCCGTGGTTGAGAGGCCCCAGCATCATGGTCATGTTGCGGCCCTCCATCTTGGGCGCCTGCTCCATTACCCCCTCTTGGCTGACCGCCTCGGCCAGCCTGCTCAGAAGCTTTTGGCCGTACTCGGGTCTTTCCCGCTCCCGACCACGAAACCGAACAGTCAGCTTCACCTTGTCTCCACCCGAGAGAAAGAAATCACCTTGCGCGTCTGCATATCGAAGTCGTGGGTCTCGATCCGGGGCCGAAGGCGCAACTCCTTGATTACAGTGCGTGACTGGCTCTTGCGAGCAGCTCTTTCTTTGATCGAACGCTCGTATTTGAATCGTCCGTAATCCATGAGCCGACAGACCGGGGGATCTGCCATGGGCGCCACCTCCACCAAGTCCAGATCCAACTGCTCTGCCAGCCACATTGCCTCCCCCAGTTTCTTGACGCCGATCTGTGCCCCATCCGGCGCCACCAAACGCACCTCGGCGGCCCTGATTGTGTCATTTACGCGAAGTTCTGCGATGGCTGTCCTCCTGTTTCCAGAGCTGGCGACAAGCAAAAACGTAGTCCGCTCCCGAAAAACCGCAACGCACCGAAGGGGTGGCCGGGTGGGAAGCAAATCGGCTTCCGCTTTGTCCTATATAAAAGCTAGCCGTAAGTATAGCCACCACCGTAGAAGTCACCCAAGCGCGTTGCCCAAGCTCATGTGATCTCCGACCGGAGCGCGTCCACCACTGCCCGGGCGGCCTGGGCGCCCGCATTGGCGCCGGGTTCGCTGCGAGCCACGGCTTGTTCCCAATCGGAGACCGCCAGCACCGCGTTGCCCACCGGTACGCCCGTCTCTACCTGCAGGTGGATCAGCCCCTGGACCGCTCCCTCCACCACGGACCGGAAATGATGGGTCTCTCCCTGAAGAACCACCGCGGTAGCCACCACCCCCTGACACCCTGCCTGGATCAGCCGGCTCGCTCCCCAGGGAAGCTCCCAGGCGCCCGCGACATCCAATCGAACGATATTCTCCGGCAAGATCCCCAACTCCTCCAGGGTTTCTCGAGCCCCCTGCCCCAAACGCTCGGAGACCGGGGCACTCCCCACCTTGTCGAATCGGGCCATCACCAATCCCACTTTGGGCTCTTTGCGGGCCCATGGCAGCATGATGAGCCAGCCCAAGCCGATCAGGGAGCTGATGAACACCCCCGCCCCCGCCAAAACGAAGACAAGAAAAAAGCTCCACTCAAGATCGTCTCTTAAATAAAGCAAACCCGCCATCCCCGCTGCGGAGATACCCAGCCAGATGATTGTGATGGAAATCGCTACCCGGCGATAGAGTTCGAAGTTCGCCGACCGCCGGTATTCGAAGTTCGCTAACCGCCGATAGAAGTAGAGATTTCCAGGAAACACGGCTGGAATACTAATAAGGCGCCCCGCCCGGTGGCTCTAGCTGGACTTATCTCCACTGCTCCAGGAATCTCCGTACCCCTTCTGAGTGATCGGGGCCGGTCGTCAACTCCCTCCACATCCGCTCGGTCTCCTCGTCGTCGGTGATTTGGCCGCCCACCATCCTCAATCATCTCCTTCATCATCCGAAGCCACGCCTGGGACATGCCGCACATCTGCGAAAGGAGGCCGTCGAGCTCCGAGTCGTAGAAGTCCGGCTCCTAGAGGGCGGACACCAAGCCGATCCGATGAGCGCCACGGTGGGCTTTTTCATACCGGCGATCACCGAGACCGCCTCCGATACCACCAGGCCGTTCTCCGCACCTGTTCCCTTCAGAGACGTCCGCTCCCGCGCAGAACACAGTGGAGTCCGCCCCCCTGACCACCATCACCTTGATCCGGTCGTCCTCCTCTGCTTGTTCCGCCAGAGCCGAAAGGGTCGGCCACATCTCCTCTGTAAAGGCGTTCCGCCGCTCCGGACGGTCGATTACCAAGTGGGCGATCTCACCCTGTCGCTCCAGATAAAGGTGGCGGAGGTTGCTCACCGAACCGCGGGTCACCGCTCACGGGGCACGCGGCCCAACAGGTAGAACTCGGGGTTGGGCATCATGTGCCCCAGGTGCGCAAGCCGGTTGGACATGGCGAAAAAGGCGGTGATCGCCCCGATCTCCCAGATCTCGTCGTCGGTGAAGCCCTCCTGGTAGAGCGGCTGGTAGTCGGCTTCTTCCACCTCTTCGGGAGTACGGGCCAACTTGACGGCGAAACGAAGCATGGCGAGATGTCGCCCCGAAACCGGCGCGGTCCGCCAGTTGGCGGCGATCTGATCGGCGAGGAGCGGATCGCCCGAGCGGATGCGAAGAATCGCCCCGTGAGCCACGATGCAGTAGGGACACTGGTTGACGGCGCTGGTGGCGACCACGATCATCTCCCGCTCCGCCTTCGACAAGCCCTCTTCTTTCTCCATAAGGGCGTCGTGATAGGCAAAAAAGGCCCTGGCCTCATCGGGACGATGCCCGAGGGCCAGCATCACGTTGGGAGTGAAGCCCAGCTTGGAGTGGACAAACTCCGCCCGCCGACGAAGATCATCCGGCAACTCGGCGACGGTGCTCATCGGGAACCGGGGTGTCTCAGTCATACAGTCCCTCGTCTTGTCGTTTGACCTTGGCTTTTACTATTCTACGCTCCCGCAAGCTACCCGAGGAACGGTTCGATGACAACCCCCGCCGAAGTTTCTGCCCTCGCACAACAATACGAATTCGTTGATCTCCGTTTTCCGGATTTGCCGGGAAAGATGCACCACTTCACCATACCGTCCAAATACCTCAAGGAGGAGTCCTTCGAGGAAGGACTGGGATTCGACGGCTCTTCGATCCGGGGCTTTCAGTCCATCGAGGAATCGGACATGCTGCTCATTCCCGATCCCACCACCGCTTACGCGGACCCTTTCTACGTCCGCCCCACCCTTGTTCTCAACTGTTTCATCAAGGATCCGATCAGCGGTGATTGGTATTACAAAGACCCGAGGCGGGTGGCTCGCAACGCTGAGGAATACCTGATCTCCACCGGTCTCGCCGACACCTCCTATTGGGGTCCCGAGGCGGAATTCTTCATCTTCGACTCCGCCCGGTACTCCCAGGTCGCTCATCACAGCAACATGTCCTTCTACGAGGTGGACTCGGGCGAGGGCGCCTGGAACTCGATGCGGGAGGAAGAAGGTGGCAACCTAGGTCACAAGATGCGCCACCAGGAAGGGTATTTCCCTCTCTCCCCCAACGACACCCAACAGGACCTGCGCTCGGAGATGGTGGCCCAGATGCTGAAGGCCGGCATACCCGTCGAGATCCACCATCACGAGGTGGGAACCGCCGGGCAGGCCGAGATCGATATCCGCTATGCGCCGCTGCTCGTGCAAGCCGATCGTTTGATGCTGTACAAGTACATATGCAAGAACGTGGCCAAGCAGGCGGGGAAAACCGTTACTTTCATGCCCAAGCCGATCTTCGCCGACAACGGATCGGGAATGCATACTCACCAGAGCCTCTGGAAGGACGGCGTTCCGCTCTTCTACGAAGAGGGCGGCTACGCCAACCTCTCGGATATGGCCCGCTGGTACGCCGGCGGCCTGATCGCCCACGCTCCCGCCATCCTGGCTTTCGCGGCGCCCGGAACCAACTCCTATCGGAGACTGGTGCCCGGGTTCGAAGCGCCGGTCAATCTGGTCTACAGCCAGCGCAACCGCTCAGCGGCGATCCGCATCCCAACCTATTCGGAGGCGCCCTCCGCCAAACGGCTGGAGTTCCGCTGCCCCGACCCGTCCTGCAACCCCTACTACGCCTTCGCCGCCATGCTGATGGCCGGGCTGGACGGGATTCGGAATAAGACCGAGCCGGGCGATCCGGTCGATGTGGATCTCTATGAGTTGAGCGCCGAAGAGGCGGCCGGTCTGAATACCGTTCCCTCCTCCCTGGAGGAGGCATTGGACGCCCTGGAAGCGGACCATGACTTTCTCACCGAAGGAAACGTGTTCGACCAAGACCTGATCGACACCTGGATCTCCTACAAGCGGGAGAACGAGGCGAGCCTGGTAAGGCGTCATCCCACCCCCGTGGAGTACGAGCTCTACTACGACATCTAGAGATCCCCTATCCACTGGTAAAAGGGCGCCTCTCCCCGCTGGGAGGGCGTCCTTTACCTTTGCCAGCATCAAGACTCCCCCTCCCCCAGGGAGCGGATTGACGGCCAGCGCCCTCGGCAGGACTCGAACCTGCGCACCCGGTTCCGGAGACCGGCGCTCTGTCCCCTGAGCTACGAGGGCAATCAGCTGCTCTCCAAAGGCTAGCCAGGATAAACTCAATCCGCTCACCGGAAAAAATATCCGGGAAATGCTTGACAAACTGCTGCGCGGACCCTAGTCTTACCTGCCGTAAGCTTTTATTGATGAGGTTTTTGCTAGGCAGAACCTTGTGAAAGTGTTCACAATCTTATATCAGGAGAAGGTTTCTTGATCACCACCACCACCGACTGGAGGGAGTTGGCCGCCTGCCTTGACTCCGATCCAACCCTGTTTTTCCCAATCGGCAGCACTGGACCCGCTGTCGAACAGATCGCCATGGCGACTTCCATCTGCATCGAATGCATGGTCAAGGAAGAATGCCTGGATTACGCCTTGAACACGAATCAAGAGTCGGGAGTTTGGGGAGGCTTGTCGGAAGAGGATCGCCGGAGACACCGCAAGCGCTGGCTGGCCAAGCGCCGCCGCCGCTATCTCGCCAGCT
Source organism: Acidimicrobiia bacterium (assembly GCA_965261135.1). GTDB lineage: Bacteria > Actinomycetota > Acidimicrobiia > Spongiisociales > ZC4RG35 > Bin76. The sequence goes on along the minus strand of OZ253443.1, from coordinate 989,155 downwards.
AGCTACCCGAAGCGAAACCCACTCCCGAGCGCTCTCCGGTGCTTTCGAACTCGACAAAGGCCAGCATCTCACGCGGGATGCCGATCTGCGTCCCGTCGGCGTCTTCCAGCCATATGATCGGTCGAGGACCCGCAAAGGCCTCTTCAATGGCCGAACGCACCTGCTCGGCGTCCCGGCACTCGATCTCTATCACCCGATTGGTGTGGGCGACTCCGATCTTGATCTTCATCTTCGGTGGTTCTCCCGCTCTGGCGCCCGCCCGATGCTAACAGTTGAAAACGAAAAGCAAGTCGCGAAACATTCCGCCGTGAGGGGCTGGTAATCCTCTGACGGACGGCTCCATGCTGGGGTATGAACAACCGAATCATCCCCGCCGCCGCACTATCCGGCCTCCTTGCGTTTGCCGGCGCCATTACCTTCGCTCTCCATCGCCTGGGAGAGGTGAGCTGGCTTTCGGTCGACTGGTCTCACCTCCGACAATGGCTGGACACCACCCCACCGACCGAGGCTCTGTCGGCCGCCGCCCGACTGGTGGGCCTGGCCTGTGGGTGGTGGATTCTCCTCTCCACCTTCTTCTATCTGACCGCCCGAGCGTCGAGAGCCGCTTCTGCTCTGCGGCTCGCCACTCCCCTCACTTTCCCGTTCGTTCGCACGCTCAGCACCCACTTGGTGGTGGGAGCGGTGGCAGCCACCACCCTGGGAGGCTCCCTCCCGGCCATGGCCTCGACGGACCGCCCGGTTGCGACCGGGCAGCTGGACGCCTATCCCATCCCGGTTCCACTCTTGCGCTCCTCGCCCACCGCTCCACTAAGCGATTCCCTCCGCCTGGATCCCTTCCTCTTTCCCCTCCCGGTCCTCAATCTGGAGGGGCGGCCAACTTCGCCCGCCGCGGACGCGATCCAGGCCTGCGGGGATCGGGATGAGAGTGAGTATTCCTTGGCCCTTTCAACTACCCGCCGGGCCACACCCGAGAACGAATATCGGATCGTGGCGGGGGACAATCTGTGGAAAATCGCCCAGCGGATCCTCTCTCAGTTCCTGCCACATCCCCCCACCAACCAGCAGATAGCTGCCTACTGGGTGGATCTGATCGAGGCCAACCGGGTGACACTCCGCTCCGGCGACCCCAACCTGATCCACCCCGGCGAGACAATCATCCTCTCCGAGATCCGAGAGGTTTGAGAAAGCACTCACCCCAGTCCGTACTTTTCTCGCGAAAAGGAAGACTGTGTCGCGAACACCGGCTCGGCGGTTCTCCCCGCTGGGTGCCCACCCCCGCCACCGCCTCCATTTGTGAATTTCGCGCAAATCCGCGCCTGGGTGAAGGTGCGTTTTCGCGTTTTGACCTCTGCCGGATGTTGCGGTTCGGGTGAGCTCTGCGTCCGGACCGGTTGGTGTTTGCAGCTATTGACCAGTATGGGTCCCAATGCCCCGGGAGCCAACCCTGACGGGTGGCCTTGTTTCGCGGCCTTGCTCGTTTTTTGTCCCTTACAGTCCCGGTTTGGCGGTAGCTAAAGTCTCCTCCCACCTTCTAGCCCAGGATAAAGCTCAGCCTCACCTTTCTCACCGGGTTGTCCCGGTTGGGATCAACCAACACAATCGACTGCCAGATGCCCAGCGCCGGGCGACCGTCCAACACCGGAACCACCAGGCTGGGAGAGACCAGGGCAGGCATGACATGATCCGCCCCGTGGCCGGGCGACCCGTGGCGGTGACGCCATTCGAAGTCGCGGGGCAACATCTTCTCCAAGGCCGCAATCAGATCCGGGTCGCTCCCCGCTCCCACCTCGATCAGGGCGACGCCGCAAGTGGCGTGGGGAGCGAACACCGAGACCAACCCGTCTCCCCGCGACCTGCAAAACGTCATCACCTGCGGCGTCAGGTCCGCAACCGTCGGCTGTCGGCCGGTGCGAACCTCGAAAACCAGAGTGTCCAACGGCGGCTTAGGCGTTTTCGCCCAGGAAAATCTGGCTCACCGAGTCATCGGTGAAGATGGCCTGCACCGACTGGGCAACAATGGAAGCAATCGAGAGCACCTTCAGGTTCTCGATCTGATCGGCGGCGGGAACCGGGAGGGTGTTGGTGACCACCACTTCGTCGATATCGGCCTCGATGATGCGCTTGATCGCCTGATCCGACAGCACGGCGTGGGTAGCTGCAATCCGCACCGAGGCCGCCCCCATTCCTCGGATGAGCTCGGCGGCGTTGCACACCGTGCCGGCAGTGTCGATGATGTCGTCCACTATCACCGCATGCCGCCCCTCCACCGCGCCGGTCACCGCCAGCGCCTCGGAGAAATTGTGCAGATAGTCGTCTCGCCTCTTATAGACCAACGCCACGTCGGCGTTCAACTGCCTCGCGTATTTCTCGGCGCGTTTACCGCCCCCGGCGTCAGGTGAGACAATGGTCACGTCCCCGGTGGTCACCGTTGACAAGTACTGGCTGATGATAGGAATCGCGGTAAGGTGATCGAAAGGCTTGGTGATAAACCCCTGCAACTGGCCCGTGTGAAGGTCGACCGACACCAGCCGATCGGCGCCCGACGTCATGAACAGGTCCCCCATCAGCCGGGCGGTGATCGGTTCCCGGGGAAGCACCTTCTTGTCCTGTCGGCAGTACCCGTAGTAGGGCATCACCGCCGTGATCCGGCGCGCTGAGGCACGGCGCAGCGCGTCGATGATGATCAGATGCTCCATGATGGCGTCGTTGATCGGGAACGAATGGCTCTGGAAGACAAAACAGTCGGAGCCCCGCACGCTCTCCTCGGCCCGCGCATAGAGTTCTCCGCTGGAGAAAGTGGATTTGTGCAGCCTCCCCAGCGACACCCCCAGCAACTCGGCCACCTCTTCGGCGAGTTCAAGATTGTGACTGCCGGAGAATATCCGCATCTGCTTGCGGTCGGCTATATCCATCTGGGCCTCTCCGTTCAGCTATCACTCGCCGGGTCGGCGGGCGCCGACGGCGAAGGATCCTTTTCCTTTCCCTGACGGTAGCGGGCTGCCCGTCGCGCCGCATAACCGGCGATGTTTCTCTGCTGGGAACGCTCCACCGAAAGCGCCCCGGACTCCACCGGTCGGGTTATGGTCGAGCCGGCCCCGGTCCATCCTTCCTCTCCCACCTCCACCGGCGCCACCAACACCGTGTTGGAACCGATCTGCGCCCCCGCCCCGATGTTGGTGCGATGCTTGTCGTACCCGTCGTAGTTGGCGGTGATCGTCCCCGCACCGATGTTGGCGCCTTCCCCGACATCGGCATCGCCCAGGTAGGAAAGGTGAGGCGCCTTGGCGCCCCTCCCCAGCCGGGTGTTTTTGATCTCGACGAAAGTTCCGGCCTTGGCCCCCTCTTCAATGAGGGCGCCCGGACGGAGCGACGCGTAGGGACCGACTTCTACACCCGGGCCTATCTCGGATTCCCGCACCACCGAATACCACACCCGGGCGCCGGCTCCGATCCGACTGTCACGGATGTAGGCGTCAGGCCCGATTATCGCCCCCTCCCCCACTTCCACATCTCCCTCCAGATGCACCCCCGCATACAACTTCACCCCCGCTGCCAGCCTCACATCCGCTTCCACATAAACCCGCTCGGGGTCCTCCACCCTCACCCCGGCCAGCATATGGCGGGTGAGTATCCGTCGCCTCATCCAAGCCGCAGCCTCCGCCAACTGAGCCTGGTCGTTCACCCCCAGGGAGTCATGGAAGGGAATCAGCCGGGCCGCCACCTCCTGGCCGTCGCCGATCATCACTCCAATCACATCAGGCAGGTAGTACTCCATCTGTTGGTTGGCGACCCCGATCCGTCCCAGCCCGGCGCGCAAGGGACCGGCCGAAAAGACATAGATGCTGGTGTTGATCTCCCGAATCTCCCGCTGAGCGGCCGTGGCGTCGACTTGCTCGACCACTCCCTGGACCCGACCGCCCGAATCCCGCAGCACCCTCCCGTATCCCCTCGGATCTTCCGCCTCGGCGGTGAGCATGGTGGCCGCCCCGCCCCGGGCGCGATGCGACTCGATCGCCTCGCCGATCACCTCCGCGGTGAGCAGGGGCACATCGCCGGGAAGCACCACCACCGGCGTGCTGTCCGAAAGCTCTCCCAGCGCCTCCATCGCCAGGGAGACTGCTTGTCCAGTCCCCCGCCGCTCCCGCTGATGACAGGTCTCCACCCCGGCAGGCAGCATCGACTTCACCCGGCCTGCGCCGGACCCCACCACCACCATCATCCGTTCCGGGTCGCCGGCCGCCGCCGCCGCCACTATCCAGGACAAAATCGGCCGACCCGCCACGGGGTGCAGCACTTTGGGGACATCCGAGCGCATCCGGACGCCGTCACCGGCCGCCATGATTATCACCACATGGCTCATTGTCTTCTCCACATCAGGCTAGAGCCGGGCGGTGCGGCCCTGGCTGGGGGGATAGGACTTGAACCCATACCGGCGGGACCAAAACCCGCTGTGCTGCCGGTTACACCACCCCCCAAGGGAAAAGAAGGGCACATCGTTTCCTAGGTTACCTGTTCCTCGAGCACCGGGCCGTCAGGAAACAAATGGGCGCCCACCGTGGTTGAAAACAGCTTTTCCACCGCCTGGGCCGCCGAGGCCGCCTCCTCGGCATCCATGAAGAAGGAAAAGAGCGAGGATCCGCTCCCGGACATGGCCACCGGCCGCCCCCACTCCCCGGCGGCTGCTTCCATCAGGTCTCCCAGTTCGGGACGAAGACGAAGAGCCGCGGGCGTCAGATCGTTCCTCATGGGAACTGAACGGCGGAGTGCGGGGGGCAAGGACCCGGAGGGAAACTCGGCGCCACGGGGTTCTTCCAGATCGTCCCACATCCGGTAGACATCGGCGGTGAGCAGGGGAAAATCGGGCGCAGCCAACGCCACCGCAAAACCGGAAAGAGGAGAGAGCCGTGAGACTACTTCTCCAAAACCCTCCACCCAGAGGCTTCCTCCCCAAAGCGCGGCCGGAACATCCGACCCGATTCGACCCGCCGCCCTCCGGAGCGTCTCGGTATCGATGGCGAGCATCTCCCCCAAGGCGGCAAGCACCGCGGCGGCGTCGGCGCTTCCTCCTCCCAACCCGGCCCCGATCGGAATACGTTTCTCCAAGGAAATCTCCAGCGGAGGACGAACCACACCGGTCTCCCTCTCCAGGGCCGTCACAGCCTTCCACACCAAATTGTCCCCACCCCCGGGAAGGTCGGCGCCCTCGATTTCCAGACGATCCTCTTCTCCTTCCACAACCGTAACCCGATCACACCAGTTCAGCGTCTGGATCAGCGACCGGACAGGATGAAGCCCGGAAGCCGATCTCGACCCAACCATCAGGGTGAGGTTCACCTTGGCGGGCGCCAGCCAGACGCTCATCCGTCCGCTTTCCAACCGCGCACCACCCCGGCCAGGCGCAGAAAGTCGGCGGGCGAAAGCGACTCGGGCCGCCTTTCGGGAGAAATCCCCGCATCGGCCAGCATCCGCTCGGGAGCGGCCAACTCCGACCGGAGGGATCGGCGCAACATCTTGCGGCGCTTCCCGAAGGCGCGGGCCGCCAGGGAGATGGCCCGGGCGGCGTCGGAATGTGAGGGGATGCGCTCCAGCACCACCACCGAGGAGAACACCTCCGGGCGGGGAAAAAATACCTGGGGAGGAACGTCGAAGGCTCGCCGGATGCGAGTGTGGAGACCAACGATCACCGACGGCAGACCGTAATCCCGGCTGGAAGGACCGGCTAAGAGACGCATGGCCACCTCCCGCTGCAGCATCACTACGAACCGAACCACCTCCGAAACGTTTTGGATCATCTCCATCAGCAGCGGGGTGCCCACCCCGTAGGGGAGATTGGAGACCATCACCCAGCCCTCACCGCCCAATTCCTTCTTCCAATCGACTCTCATCGCGTCTTCCATACGTATCTCAACCCGTTCGAGATAGCCTGCCAGGGTCTCGGCCAGCACCGGGACGAGGCGACGGTCGATCTCATAGGAAACCACCCGGGCGCCGGTCTCGGCCAGGACGGCGGTCAGGTTGCCAACTCCCGTCCCCACTTCCAACACCCGGTCGTCGGGACCGACCTGCGCGGTCTCCACCACCTTTCTCACCAGATTGGGATCAACCAGGAAATGCTGGCCCAACCTCCGGGAGGGAGTGATCCCGTGGCGGGTCAGCAAGTCGGAGAGCCGGGAGGGAGTGAGAGCATTCACTGGCGCTCCTATCCCCCAACCCCGAAGGTCTGTCGGGCGGTGGCGCTGGTGATGCGCGCCACCTCCTGGCTCTCCATGCCCCACACCCGGGCCAGGGCTTCGCCCACCAGAGAAACCCAGGCCGGCTCGTTGGGCTTTCCCCGATGAGGAGGAGGGGTCAGGTAAGGCGTGTCCGTCTCCACCATCGCCCGCGGGGGCGGGACGATCTCCGCTCCCCTTCTCACCGTATCGCCGGTGGGGAAGGAAACCGGACCGGCGAAGGAGAACCTCACCCCCAACTCGAGAAAGCGTCTGGTCCAGCGGGGTCCGCCCGTCCAGCAGTGCATCACCGCCGCCGGCCCGGCCCCGGTCTCCTCCAACAGGCGATGAACATCCGAAAAAGCGTCCCGACAATGCACCACCAAGGGCTTTCCAAGCCCCGTGGCAAGCTCGATCTGGGAACGGAACGCCTCCAGTTGCTCCGGTCGGGAAGAGAGGTTCCGATAGAAGTCCAACCCGGTCTCCCCCACCGCAGAAGCTTCGCGGGCCAACTCAGAGATGCCCTCTCTCTCGGACGACCAGCGGCTTGCCTGGTGAGGATGCAGACCGGCGCTGGCCAGAACCCGTCCGGGATGTTGGGCCGCCAGCCGAACCGCCGCCCGAGACGACTCCAAATCCACTCCGGGCGTCACCACCCACTCCACCGAAGACGCCCGTTCCAACAACTCGCCCGGAGGCCGCCCATCCAACTGCAGATGACAATGGGTGTCCACCCACAGGGAACAAGCAGCAGAACCCGACAAGCTCGCCATCGCTAACCGTGCGCCGACTGGTAAAGGTCCCGGCGGGAAATGCCGGTCAGGCGGGATACTTCCCGCACGGCTGCCGAAGTCGAAAGGCCTTCGGCAACCAGGCGTTCCACCGCCTCGGTCGCCCCTTTCATCTGCTCCGGCAGCGGGTTTTTCCCTCTCTCCCTACCCGGGGCTATCACCAGGGTGAATTCGCCTCTCGGAGGGCGGGTGGCCCACTCATCGCGCGCCCCCGAGACGGTGCCTCTCCACACTTCCTCATGAAGCTTGCTGAGTTCCCGAGCGACGGAGACGGGACGGTCGGCCAGGCCCGCGTCGACCAGATCGGAGAGGTCGTCAAGCAGGCGGTGGGGAGAGGAGAACAGCACCACGGTCTCTGCCGAGGAGGCCACGGCCTGGACGCGCCGAGCGCGCTTTTCGCCGGAGCGTGGCAAGAATCCTTCGAAGGAGAACCGGTTGGCCGGCAGCCCCGAGACCGCCAGGGCGGCGGTGACCGCGCTGGGACCGGGGATGATGGTGACCTGCGCGCCCTGGGCGTGGGCGGCTCTCACCGCCGACAGGCCGGGATCGGAGATGCCGGGGACCCCCGCGTCGGTCAGGAGCGCCACGGTCTCTCCCGCCGCCAGTCTCCCGGCCAGTTCCCCGGTTCGGGATGCCTCGTTCCCGGTGAAAAAAGAGCGCATTCTGCGGGGTCCCACACCCAACGCGTCCAGCAGCCGAGCGGACCGGCGGGTGTCCTCGGCGTATACGCAATCCGCCCCAGAGAGCGCCTCCGCCAGCCGGGGAGGGGCATCCCCCAGATTTCCCAGGGGAGTGCTGCACAGGATCAGGACCCCGGCCACAATGAGACGCCTCCTTTCCACGAAAGATTCCAGCCCCGCTGGGGAGGAACCCGGTCGGCTCGCAGTTCGAGCACCGCATCCGTCTCCCCGAACACCAGCAGACCGCCGGGGCGCAGAACGCGCACCCCCACCACCCGCAGGGCACTGTCCAATCCCACCGCCCACAGCCTCCCGGCCATGAAAATACCGTGTACCGAGCGGCCGGGAATCAGCACCCCCCACGTCCGGGGAACCACATGAATCCCTCCCAGTCTCCGCCAGAAGGTGTTAGCAACCACTATCGGACCCGAGTTCCATTCCCCACGGCACAGCTCTCCCACGCTCAGGGGAGATACGGAGCGGTCACCGACGAGCACACCGCCGGATCCGAACAAGCCACCATCACCAGTCCCCGCGGGATGGGACCGACAAAGACGTAGTCCTCTCCACTGGCCAAGAAGCCCAGCTCCCCCTGAGGTTGGGGAGTTCCGACATCCATCCCCGCCGCCGCGTAATCGCTCAGCAAGCGCGCCAGTTCTTCGGCTTCATCCGGATTATCACCCGCATACTCCCATACGAACACCACCTCGCCCTCGGGGTCATAGGCCACCAGGCTGCGCCCCCCGCCCCAACCGGTGGCGGCGTCGATGGCGGCCTCGGGGCCAAGAACCTGCTCGAACATGAGCAGAATGTCCAAGAAGCCCCATGTGTAGTCGTAGATCTCCTCGTATCCCTCCGGAAGCGAGCCGGCCGGCCTTTCCATCTCCACCGGCTGGGTGAAAGACGCCGCGGCGCCCTCATAGATCTCTTCGGTGGAGGCGGGGGGATCGAGATACAGCTCGTTCACAGCTTGCCATCCCCCCTTCCGCCACCCATTCAACACGTATTCGAAACCCCGCTCATAGGGGAAGTAAAGGGATTGTTCCATAAACAGGGGAATATCGAGATCGGGCTGTTCTATGGCCATTACCTCCGCCCAAAGACGGCTTCTCTCCGAAGGGGTGAGGTTCTCCACATACAGAACCTCCGAAAGCGTGGCGTCCCCCTCCACCAGAGACACGAGTCCGCTGGCGGGATCGTAGAGTTGATTGTCCGCCAGGTCCTCCATTCTCAAGCCGAACCCGAAGTGCTGGTCGGTGACGGCGTGCACCAACTCGTGCAACAGCGTCAAAACTTCGACCGCGGAAAGCTCTTCGCCCGAACTCGGGATCACCATCTCCTGATCATCGCTGGAGTAGAACCCCGCCACGCTCTCGCCGTAGAGCTCCTCATACAGGGCGGCCAGGTCATCATCGGGAGACAGCAAGCCCAGCAGCTTGAACAGCGCCTCGTCCACCTCGATGTCCTCCAGTTCAGAGGCCACCTCGCTCCTGACCCGCTCGGTGAATTCCTCGGGGGAGAGCACGATGATGGAAGGCAGCCTGTCGAACTCCAACCCCCGTATCTCCTCGACAATGTCCACCGTTTCCCAGATCTGGGCGGAGAGGTCGGGCCCGAGCCCTTTGATCGGAGGGCGGTCATCATCGGATGGGACAGGGATCGTGGTGGTGGTCACGGGAGCGGCGGTGGTTGTGGTGGTTGTGGTGGCGGTCGTAACCGGAGCAGTGGTGGTCGCAGGGATAGTAGTGGTAACCGGAGCAGTGGTGGTGGTAACCGGGGTGGCCTCGCTGGTAGAAGCGACGGCCTCGGCGGCGACCGCGGTGGTGGATGGCGCCGGGTCAGGGGCACCGCCGCACGCGGCCAGCACCAAACCGGCCGCCGTCAACATCAGGACTCTTCGCATTTTCGCCGGTCAGCCGGAAGCCAGCTTGGAGAAGTCGGCCCCGGCGAGGTCCTGGAACACCCGCAGCCCGCAGCGGGGAATTGCCGCCAGCAGATGGAGAGAGTAGATCGCCCAACAAGAGGCGAGCGCCCCCCCGGCCAGGATCACTAGTTCCAGCAAGCTCATATCCCCAGAAATTCTATCTCGAACCTGGCGGAATGGAGAAGGACCGGTAATCAGCCGTCGAGGGAAGCGCGCAGCCCGCGTCCCACCTCCACATCGGTGGCAGCGATGAAGGTCAGGACCCCCCCTTCTCCGCTCACCCAGGCGTAGGTATCGGCAGAGAACTCCACCCCGTCTGCTTCTCGGAGCGGCTCTCCGGCGTTCATGGCGGCCGCTACGTACTCCCCCAAGGCGGTTCGCATCTCTTCGGTGTCCTCCGGAGTGTCCCCTATGTAGTCCGTCACCAAGGCCATGTCCGCGCCGTCGCTAAAAACCAGATAGCGGTCCCCTCCCCACCCCCCGGAGGCGACCGTTGACTGCTCGGCCGGGAGTGCCGAGGCCAACAGCGTCTTCCATCCCCACTGTCCCCACACTGAGTCGGCCACTTGCAGATACGCCTCGGGAGGGGAAACTCCCGGCTTGGGGAGGAGAACAGGATCCATCCGACCGACACCTCTCGCCAAGATGTACTCAGAAGAGCGCGGCGGCTCCCTGTGAGCCTCATTCACAGAATCCCAGCCTCCCGACTGAAAAAGGGCCTGCAAATACTCGAGGGCCGGACCCGATGCAAAGCCAAGGCTGTGCGCCAAGAAGGAAGGGAGGGCCGGATCATCGGAGGCAACCCCCCAGGCCTGTTCGATTACGCGGCCTCTGGCCTCCTCGGTCATACCCTCCATGAAGAGCAGTTCCACCAGGGTGGAATCGGCCTCCGCCATCCCTCCCAGTACGGTCAGATAGTCGCTGTCGCCCGAGCGGGCCAACCGGTTTTGTCGTCGCCATATACCGAGATTCCGGTCCACCAGCGCCTTGGCGATCTCCCCCACCAGCGTCATCTCCTCGAGGGGGGTCGGCGCCGCCAAAGTGGAGACGATCCACAGCTTCTGGCCGGCCACGTCGTAGAACCCGGGAGTGGCGCGCCCCCGGAAATCGGCCAGGACCGCCGCCCATTCGGTCTCGGAGCCGATCAAACCCAGCAGCTTGAACAACGGCTGATCGAACTCCGGTAGGCGCGGATCCGCCTCCACGCCGGCGCGCAGCCGCTGGGCCATCTCCTGGGGGGTGATAGCCTCAACCGGCAGTGGCTCGGTGAAGGAAAGACCGCGGAGAGCCTGAGTCTCCTCCACCAATTCCACCATTCTCTCTCGGAACGACTCGGGCACAAACAGTAAATCTTCGATCGAAGGCGGAAGGGTGGCGGTTGTGGTGGTGGTCGGCGCGGTGGTGACAGGAGTGGTACTCACTTCCTCAGCCACCTCCACCATCATCGTGGAGGTGGGAGAAAGAGCCGGTTCATCGGCGCAGGAACCCAACAACAAAGCCAACCCCGCCACCGCGGACCATCCCACACGAAAGCTTCTTCTCACTTCTCGGAGGCTACCTTATCTGATATCTCATCACGGAGACGACCGGTTAGCCTTATGACCCGATCATCGACGACAATGGTGAGAAGCCCGGAGGGATCGCATAGTCCGGTCTAGTGCGCGGCACTCGAAATGCCGTAGAGGGTTACCCCTCTCGTGGGTTCGAATCCCACTCCCTCCGCCCGGTGAACAAACCCCCGGTTCGACCCGAATGGAGGGATGACCGAGCGGCCTAAGGTGACAGTCTTGAAAACTGTTGGGCATCCGTGCCTCGTGGGTTCGAATCCCACTCCCTCCGCTCATCCGAAGACGACCAGGAATAGCGGAGGTGCTCCCTTCCTATTGCCTGCTACCCAGGCTTAATTTGTGAGTCCCCCTAGGAGGCTCTCCAAGGCGACGAAGCCCTCTCTGGATAGGCCCTCAAACAACTCCAAAACATGGTTTGGTTCCAGGTCGAAGTTGAATTCAGCACTTATAGCGTTGGCGATCTCATTCACACTCCGGCGCCCGTTCGTGAGATTCCATATCTCGTCTCCGATTATTCGTAGCGAGTCATAGCGTACCCGGGGGTCTCGAGCATTCATTTGCTCCGATATGCGAATCAATGTCTCATAGTCGGTACCGGCGAGGCCAGGCGCGTCCCGCTCGATCAGTCGTCTAGGCACCACTGTCCCTGGAGCGAATTCTTCCTCCGGGGCCGCCTCTGGCAGCGATCCCAGCACATCGGACAGCCGGTCCTGGATTCGTTTCTGTAGCTGATCCTTGGTCGTTTCCAGGGCTTGCATTCCTTTTGGATCATCTTGATCGGCAAGAACCAGGGCTGACTCAACTGCTCCCTTGTCCCGTGTAGCCAGATGTACCAGGCGCCTCTTGGTGGCCAGAGTCGGTCCTTCGCCTCGTAGTGCGATATGGCTCAATCTAAACTCGCTGCGCGCCGTCACTTCCTTCATGATCTTGGCTGCTTCTTTCGGGCCGGCGTAGGCCAGCTCCAACGCTGCCAGAGCGGTAACGATCCCACACCTGCGGAACACTGCAGGGTCAAGCATGCTGGACGTCAGATAGTTCGTGTGGAAATACAGGTCAGGCCAGGACATCAACAGCGGAGACGCTATACCGAAGGCGGGATAGTACTTGTTGTCGCTCCAGGGTGTGTAGGGCAGATCCGTGAAGTTCACAAATGGGATCTCATCGTCATTACTGAACACCCAGCGCGTGTCCTTGGGGGTCGACTCTATAAGGGACACGAAATAGTCGTTAATAAAGGACGGGATGGAATCCGGGGAGTGGTAAAACAGTAACGCCGACTTGCTTTTTCTCTGGTCGTGGCCAACGCTGTCCAGGGCGATCGTGACGATACCGTTCTCGGCCTCTTCTCGATGGTTTTGGAGGTAGTGCTTCGTCCCGTGCCCTTCGACGTTGACGAGGAACCTTATGGTGCGGCGGGGCCGCGCAATGCGTCCATCGGAAATGAGACGGGTTATCACCCGTCCTATTTCGGCCAGCAGGGCCGGACCCGAAGCACAGTTGGCGCCCGGCTTGGTGCCCGCCGTCGAGTGACAAACAAAGTGGACGAACTCATCCGCCTTGTCGGTGCCGGCTATCTCTCCAAAGAGATTCTGAGCTTCTCCCTTGAACGTCTTGGCCTGAATGTCGACCCAGACCCTGGCTGTTCCCTCCTTTGCCAGCCCGGCAAGCTGCTCCGCGGCGGGGTAGTTCACGGCGATTCCCCAGACTCCGGGGCGGATGGAAGGCATTCGCAGGAGCTGCACGGGATCTGGCAAGGATTCCCTGGTGCGGAACGGAGACGTGGGGTATAGCAATGTGTCTGTGATCACGCCTACGGCGCCGTGCTCGGTCGCCAGCTTGACAGCCTGCTTGAAGGTGTCGGGCACCGTATCGCTTCGCACCAGTACCGCCTTACCTCTAACCTCCTGTTTCTCATAATCCTCCGACCGCTCACCAGTCCCCACGTCTACCACCTCAACCGTCATGCCGCCTTCCGGAGTTGAGGGTGTCCACCACGGCAGGCAGGAAGGAGCGTCTTCGTAAGACACCAGGAGTTTGCCATTTGCCGAGCCCACCCGCAGTTCGGCGCTTATGGGCTCCCAAGCCAGGGGCATGGTTTGGGTTAGCAACTTGGTCTCGCCGTCCAACGGAAAACGTTCCACCCAGACTCTGTCCATGCCGTTGTCTCGGAGAAGCTGTGCCACAAAGTCGGTGGCGCGGTGATATCCGGATGAACCCGGCGAGCGGTAGAACTTCGTCATGTGATCAGCGGCCTCCAAGGCTCGCTCGCCCGATAGCTCACCTTCGAGGAGCTTTATGAGTTGTTTTCTGTGCATTGGGTTCGATTCTCTCTAATTGACGTCGAATCCGTCAGGTGCGTAAGCGGCAGAATTGGGATCGCTCGGGATGTACCGGGCGTTGCCCCGTTTCCCGACCAGCTCGCCGTCCTCTATGACCACCTCGCCCCGCACCATGGTCATCATCGGCATTCCCAACAACTCGGTTCCCTTGAAAGTCGAGAAATCGCTAATCCCGTGCTCTTCGTCCACTAGGTGTCTTTTGGTCGGGTCCCAGACCACGATGTCGGCATCCGAACCGGGTTGAAGGATTCCCTTGCGGGGGTATACACCAAAGATTTTGGCGGGGTTCTCACAGAAGACCTGGACGAACCGGGGTATGGTCATGCGCCCGCGGTTGATGCCGTGTGTCCATACCACGGGCATCATGAACTCGAGGGTGGTTAGCCCTGCTCCGACTTCGAAAATGTTCTCCTTACCCGGCTCCGGTTCTTCAGCCTCACCATGCAAGGTCCCGGTCAGCTTCAAAGCTCGCGTGTATCCGGTGTAGTCGCTTCCGATCACGTCCAGCGCTCCGCTAGCCAGCCCCTGCCACATGGCCTCCTTGTCTTCCTCTTCTCTCAGAGGTGGGGCCACTTTCAGCAGATAACCCTCCCTGATGAGGTCATCATTGGTCAGGGTGAGATAGTGCGGGCAGGTCTCTCCGTAAATGGGGAGCCCCTGGCTCTTGTACTGCTCCAGTATGGTGACGATCTCTCGTGTGCTCAGGTGGACTGGATAAACCGGGCAATTTGCGACCGTTGCCATAGTGGCGGCGCGGTGTACCGCTTCTGCTTCAATTATGTTGGGAGCAGAAGCGTTGTAATGGCGGGCGGACACTCTGCCTTCAGATCTGAACTTTCTCTCCAGGAAAGCCTTACACACACCGTTCTCGGCATGGATCATGGCCATGCCGCCTTCACGGCCCGCCAGGTCCATGACCCGCATTATTAAGTCGTCGGGAATGGCCAGGAGATTGGTTCGTGAGCCGGGTCCTGCCCATGGGTTCCAGACCATGAACATCTTGAAGGAAATCACACCGAGACGAATCAGGTCCGAGATGACCTTGTCGATGTCTTCTTCGTCTCGCTTGGTGATCAGTCCGTGGATGGCGAAGTCGGTATATGAGACCTCTTCGCCGTATTCGATGAACCCCTTCACTATGTCAGGGTTGTACTTCCGCACCCCCCAGTGATTCCCAAACATCTCGTGGCGATGTGTCTCCGAACCAATGAAGGGAACCACTGTTGTGACGCCTCCATAAGCAGCACAGATAGAGTAGGTGTCCATTTTCTCCGCGAAAACGGGATGTGCATGGGAATCCAGGCCACCGGGCAAAACGTATTTGCCCGACGCGTCTATGGTGCGTCTGGCGCTCCGACCCGACAGGTCGTTCCCCACCTCCTCGACCTTGCCGCCACGAACCAGGATATCCGCTCGTGTGATGCCTTTTCCGGAGACCAGGAGGCCGCCTTGGATGAGGACGTCAGCACTCGATGTGGCCATGCTCGCTCTCTCCTGTCCTCGCGCTGTTTGACTTCTACCGGTTCAGTGTAGGTGTGAACGTCGGTACGTGCTGTGGTCGAAGGGCCTGTGTAGGGCCACAGACGAGCGGTCGCCTCGGGCGGCATCGGGGAGGCCACCTCGCTATGCCAGCGCCGATCCAAGCCCGGTCGTTGTCAATTCCGGCTGGAGAACCGGCAGGCGGACCTGCTACTGGATGGTCAATGCCCTGGCGGGGTTCGTGACCATCATCTTGTGTATCTCCGCGCTCTGAACACCCAGATCCCTCAGTCTGGGTAGGAAGTCCTCGAAGATGTAGCAGTAGCCCGACTGGCCTCCGCTCCTTAGGGATGTCTTGCGGTTCGTGTCCAGGGAGAGAAGCAAGTTATCAACGTATCCCCTCTGGATCAGTGCATGCACCAGCTCAGCCCGTGTCTGATCCAGCAGGTAATGCTCCTTCCCGATAACGTCAAACTGAACGAAGCACCCTTCATCGGCCAGCCTGGATAAAACGTCAATGTCCGGGCGTTCGTCGACATGGCCCACTATGAGGCGCGAAGGACTCACTCCTTCTGCTTTGAGAATCTCCAGTTGTTGCACGCCTGCCACGCCGCCAGGCACCTCCATTCGTCGGTCTCCGGTGGTATGGGTCGTGATCACCGCGCCCGTACGCTTCTGGGCAACTGCAATAGCCATCAGCACCTTCAACTCCACGCCCTCCACTCTGGCTCGGTGTATCGCCGACTTGAAAAGACCGCAGCGGCGATTGCTGCTACCTATCCCCTCCTCTATCTCTGCCGTCATGTGGTCGGCAAGGCGCTCTATTGACCACTCGTGGACGAATTTCGGAATGTGGGGCTCTATGTAAAACCCGGATGTTGAAACGATGTGTACCTGGCTGGCCTCCGACAGCCTGGCAAGCACATCCAAGTCTCTGCCCCATCCGTCACAGGTGACATCCACCATTGCTCTGCCCCCGGCTTCACGATAAGCCTCGAGCTCCGACACCATCACATCAAAATCATCCAGCCGCATGTAGGCGCTCTCAGGACGGGTGGCGCCCAGCAGGTCTGCCCTCGGCCCCAGGCGCTGGTCGCACCAGATGTGCTCGTGGGGCAGGCATACTCCCAGTTGATCGGGGCCGATTGGACCAAGGACAGTTTGAATCATTCCGACATCCTCTGTTACCTAGATCAGAACAGAGCCTTCCTTCTCCACAACTTGAAGGAGTTCCATGACTTCCCCCGTTGTGCGGAGCTTTATCAAGCCATGCGCGATGTTGCCGCTCACGTAGTCCTGGCTGGCTCTGGTCAGCGCGGCCACGGCGTCTGAAACGATCAAGCTGCCGATGCCACGGTCGCTGAGCTCAAGGCATGTCTGGCTTATGCCAAAGTCCAACATAGTTCCCATGAACACCACGTTGGCGAGGTTGTTCTCCCTCAGATATGCCGCGAAATCGGGATTCGACAAAGCGCTCCACCCCGGCTTGGGAAGAACCAACTCTTGGTCACCGGGTTCCCAGGCTCCTGGGTAACTGCCGTTTCCTCCTCCCAAGTCCCATGACCAGCCGGTAGCCTGCTGAAAGACTGAAACGTTGTTGTCGCTGCAGCCCAGGCTGCTGAAGACCACGGGCATACCTAGGCGACGTGCTGCTCCCAGCACTTTGGGAATGTTCTCAGAGATGATGGCCACCAACTCAAAGTAGTCGTCGAACTCCCTGCTCAGTACCTTCTTTCTGACGCGCCGCGCCAGCCATCCATGCTCGGGGTCAGCGAACGGCGCGTGGAGGTCCTGCAGCAGCAAGCAGGCGTTGTTGGCAGTCAGTGTCAGAGGTCTCGACTCCCTGGTGACCAGAGTCAAGGGATGGCGAAGGATTATTAGGATCCTCCGCCTGCTTGGTGTTCACGCTCCCACTGCTCATGCCATTCCCAGCGCGACTTCATGTCCTCTGGATCCGGTGTGACCTTCTCAGGAGCAAAGTCGAAATCCCATCCCTCGGCTGCAATGGCATCCGCCACCATTCCCGCGTCAAAGCACAATCCAGTGAATCTGTTTGGAGGCTGGCTCCCCAGCCAGGCAAACGCCTTACCCAGTTCGGCGGGATCAGTCCAGCTTGCTCTCATCTTTTCGGGCACCAACTCCGCCTCTGCCAGGGTCATCCCCGTTGGCTTGATTCGCTTCCCAGTTCCTGGGCTCATAGTGTTAACAGCGATATTGAGAGGCGCCCATTCTATGGCCAGGGACTTGGCAAAAGCCTCTTGGCCGTGTTTTCCCACACAGTATGCAACTCCATTGGGATAGGCGAAAAAGCTGGCGCGGCTGGCCACAGAGATGATGTGTCCACCACCTTGGGCCTTCATTACGTTCAATACCGCTTTCACACCGTTGAACAGACCACCTAGATGAATGTGTATCTCATGCCACCAAGCCTCATGAGATGTTCTCTCAAGACTGATCACTGGCATTATCGCAGCGGCATGAACCAGCACATCCAGCCTGCCCCACTTGTCAACCACTTTGTGGACGACGTCGTCGAACATTTCAGGGTCGGCTACATCCAAGAACAGATTGAGTAGGTGGCTCCCACTCCTCTCTATTCCTTGGAAAGAGGCTTCCATATCCGCTTCATCCACATCGGTGGCGCATACCTTGACACCGGCCTGTCCGAGGGCCTTGGCAATTCCAAAGCCGAGGCCTCTACCCGCGCCTGTCACCAGTGCTACTTTCCCCTCCAGTTGGGTTGTGGCTGTGTTCCCTTTGAGGATCATAACGAACCTAGCCGGCTGCAAGACCCAGGGCATTCGCCACCGGTTTCAGCGCATCGATGCCTGGGATAATACCACTTTCCTGGGTGGAGGTGACGGCTTCCATTACCACGTCACGTGATATTGTGGAACTTAACCTATCCTGGAGTCGGCTGAGTTTGCCGCTATCAACGTCGGCAGGAGGTATTCTTGTGGGTTGCGTACCGCCAAACCCTCACCTGCTGGGGTAACAACTACACCTGGACCAGGAGAACATAAGCCACCGACGATGGCGCGAGGCTCCCTTTGGGTTCGCCTGGAGGAGAGGTCGACGGCTAATGAGGAAACGCGGCGCGTGCCGTCACGCCCCCAGGATCGCATGGCTCACCGACTTCGGGGTCGTACCCGGATGCGCACCCAACCTGTTCTGCCCCAACCGCCCAGCCACCCGAGCCGAAGCAGCCCAATGCATAAACGGAGTAGCCATCCGCCCCCACATCTGGGGCGAAGGAAACACCAGCTTCATAACCCAACCCCAATAGACACCGACGCACAAAGCTGAGTTACCCCGTTTTGGTGGAGTCGCGTTAATTGGTGATGTGCTGACCCGAAGGAGGGTCTTGGCGCCGTATCGATTTTCACCCGAGTTCCGCCACAGGGTGTTGGACCTGTTAGCAGTTGGCAGGTCGGTGGCGTCTCTGTCAGCGGATCTTGGGATGTCGGATCAGACGAAATACAACTGGCGGCGTCAGGACGCGATCGACCGGGGTCTCGAACCCGGGGTTCCACTTCGGCGGCGCGGGCGGAACTGGTGGCCGCTCGCTGTCGGATCACCGAGCTGGAAACCGAACTGGCCATGAACGAAACGGGCTATTGAACTGCTGGGAGCCAAGGTGGTGTCCCCAAAAGAGGGTACGAAGTGATCCGGACAATGAGAACCGAAGGGCTACCCACACAGGTGTTGAACATGTCGGCGCACCGTGTCCTGGCCTTCTAGAGGCCGAGCAGCGGGTACGTGTGATGCAAACGAAGCTGCACCAATGGGCAACAGCCGATCCTGGCCGTAGCTTCGATGATCTATACAACCTCGTGTATGACCCGGCGTTTCTCACGGTTGCGTGGCGTCGGGTACGGGGCGAAAGGGTGCACGAACCGGTGGAATCGACGGCAAAACACCTCGTTCGCTCGGTTCCTGCGTTGGGAAGCTGCCAGTCGGGCTGCGGGATGATCTCAAAGCCCGCCGGTTTGTTCCTCAGCCAGTGCGGGAGAAGACGATTCCCAAGAAGTCGGGCAGGGTCCGATCGTTGGGTATCCCGACTGCTGCCGACCGGGTTGTGCAGGCCTCGTCGAAGCTGGTGCTCGAGACCGAGACTATCCCCCTGGGCGTGACAATGCCGGGCTCACAACCCACGCATGCTGCGGTCACCGGCCTACCAGAATCAGAAAAACCTGCCAATCTGAACGGCTAGTAGGGCGTTGCAATTGCAGGAAGGGAGTAATACGCTGTTGCTATCCAATAATGCAATTATCGCTTTGTGGGTTGGGAATCGATATACGGTTGAAAACGACAGCAGAAGCAAATAGGCCATAGCGCCTATCGAGACCTACCGAGGAGAACGTTCCCGCGAGCGGATCCCAACTCTGCACGTAAACTGATTATTGGTATGGAAAAGCAGATATCTGTAAAATAGGAGCAGCGTCGGAGATAGACATAAGTTAAACTATGGCTAGACAATAAAATAACTTTTCTAAACTTCTCTGCAACTAATGCGGTTCACGACGTTCCGTGCCATATTTCCGTTAACTAGATTCCGCTGGACGTTCGAGACTTGATGCCTTTGCCCCCGCTTGATAGCCTCCGGTTCTTCGAGGCCGCGGCGCGCCATCGAAGCTTTGCTCGCGCCGCGGCTGAGCTGGGGGTGACCCCCGCGGCTGTCGCCCACCGCATTCGGACTCTGGAAGAGCGTCTTGGTGTACGTCTGTTCGACCGCCGCGCCAGAGGCGTGGTCCTCAACAAGCGGGGCGGCGTCTACCTCAAGGAGGTGCAGCGTATCCTCGCCGACGTCCACGGCGCCTCCGAACGTGTACGCCGCCAGCCGAGCCGCGTTCGGATTGTATCGGTCGAGGCGGTCGCCGAGAAGTGGCTGCTGCCGAGGATGGCCTCCCTAGAGGCAGCCCATCCGGGCATCACAATCGAGTTGGAGACCGACCATCGCGGTGTCGATCCCGACAGCCGCGGCTTCGACGTCTGGATTGCCTACACCGGCGAGACGGCGGCGCCGCGTCCGATCACCCGGCGCGAGGACACCCTGATCGAAGAGACGCTGTACGAAGAGAACCTGATCGCTGTGTCCAGCCCGGCTCTGCTCGCCGAGCGAGGTCGGCCCCGCAGCCCAGCCGACCTCTACGTCTGGCCCTTGCTGTACGACCTGGGATGGGAGAGCGACTGGGCCTACTGGTCCGCCTGCCAGCGCCACCCCCCGCCGGACCTCTCCCAAGCCTCGGGCTTCCGTCTTTACAGCATGGTCATCGACGCCGCCGTGCACGGGCTCGGCGCCGCCATAGGCCGCCCGGTGCTAATCGCCCGCGAGCTCGAAAACGGGACGCTGGTCCCCGTCTTGGACCACCAGGCAAAAGCTCCCGAACGGTGCTGTCTCATCACCACCGCCGCCTCCCGGCAAAGACCCCAAGTCCAGGCATTCCGCCACTGGATTCTCCAACAAGCCCAAACCAACACCTAACCGTCACCACCAAACTGGGGTATCGCCTCAGTCTTCGATAAACCTGGGGCCGTACAGGAAGGTGTGTGGGCCCTGGGCGACATCACCAACCCGGTGCAGCTGAAACATGTCGCCAACCATGCCTTGTTGGATGCTATTTCTATTGCCAATCCGATAACAAGCCAATCCCCTCCTCATTCGGATTGTCGTAAAACCTGCGTCTTTTTTGACTGGCCCAGGGGGCGAGAGTGGATGGCCCAGATTACTCGGAGGATGTGTGATCTTATGTTGATGTACAGAGTAGGAGTTCCATCCCTATTCCATAAAAGACCCATCCCCCGGTGTTCGTTGGATAAATGTCCAAATGGTGATATGACACCCGCTTGAATAGTTGCAATGCCCACCGGGTGGGCGGGAATTGTAGATCATCCCACAGCATAAGGAATAGATATTCTTTGTGAGAGATATAGAGGTATTATGGCTCTTCGGATGGGCACTTTGTGTCCCGTTGTGGCATGCATGTCCTTCCGGATAGTGGTGGCCTGTGACGGGTCTAATGATCCGGGTCAGAAGCGCCGTAGCCGCGCTTGCCTCGTCGACTCCTGAACAGGACCAAACCGGGAACCGAGCCGTGGTTTTCTCCGTCCGGCCTTCTGATCGGGCGTTCTTGCTGGTCGGAGCGTCGGCCCTTCTGGCGGCCCTGATGACTCTGGCCGGGGTCGCCCCCGCTCAGACCTCCTTACGCGCCGCTGATATTGACAGCCATTGGGGACGAATGCCGGAGGAGGTTTAGAGGAGGTTTAGGGGTGGGTTCTTTACCTGGGGCGCGGGTCGACAGTACCAGCCCGATGTTGGTAGCCGCCTGGACCGACCTAGACGGGGAAGATGTCACAGTGAACCTGCAAGACGACAACAGTTTGCAAAATATCCCTGCCCCCGCAGAGTCCGATCTGCTGATCGAACTGGCAGTTGCGCCACTCCACATAGAAGAGGGCGGCGCCTCCACGCTGACCGCCACCACCAAGGCCGGCGCCACCTACCCCCAGGACCGAACGGTCACTCTCTCCTTTACCGGCACGGCCACCAAAGACAGCGAATACACCATCACTTCAGCCTCGATCACCATCACCGCCGGCCAAACCTCGGGCACCGCGATGATCGAGGCCCTAGCCGACAGCGTCACCGAACCGGCCGAGACCATCGTCATCACCGCCCGACATGACAGCCGGATCATCAGCGCCGTCACAGTCACCATCCAGGCCGAAGATGGGAGTGGTGGATCGCCTGGTGCTTTCGGTGTTTTCGAAGATGTTCCGGCGGGTGCGTGTTATGAGTCGGCGTTGGAGTGGATGATCTTTTATCAGATCACTGCGGGTTGTACCCCTACCATGTTCTGTCCCGAGCAGAATGTCACCCGCCAGCAGTTCGTCACGTTTTTGTGGCGAGCGGCCGGGCGGCCTGCGGCCCCTTCCCTGGGATCGGAAGCTTTCGGTGACGTAAGAGAAGGCGGGGACGCGGAGGAATCGATCGGGTGGGCCGTCATACCCCAACCACAATAGAAAACCACAAGGGGCCGAGCGTCTCTTTGAAATGCGGAGCTCTAGTTACCTCGCATCCCGCTTTCGAATTCCCAAACGCTTTAGAGTCGGCCAGGCTTCCAACTCCGGGATGTTGAATGGTGATGACTGGCGCCGCGGGAAGTCAACCGTCTCGACCTCCACTTCGAGAGAGCCAAAGTGCAAAACGGCGCAGCTCGTTTGGTGCTCCCTGAACCGAATGTCTACCTGGGGACTTTTGAGGACTCAAAATCCAAGAGCCCAAGGTTCCCATGCTTCCCAAACCCCAAGAGAGACATCAAAAGTATTATTTTGGTATCGAAACTGATAACCCACATAGCCAACAGGCCTCTGACCTGGGCAAACATCCCTCCTCCGGGGTGGAGGTGACGGGATTTGAACCCGTGGCCCCTTCGTTGCGAACGAAGTGCTCTGCCTGGCTGAGCTACACCCCCGCGGCGGAAAAGCATTGTACCAGCCCCCCTCTTTCCCATGAGGAAGGGTTCAGCCGCCTGCGACCCGTCTGAGAATCGGCTCGGATTCCCCCGCACCCGCATAAGCCGGCGAGCGGGAGAGCCGAGGCCCGCTGCTCCGTAACTGCCGCGACAGGCCGTAATAGATGAGTAGCAAGGCGTCTACGCCAATGTGGGTAAGCCACCAGTTGGATGAGCCGGTGTACAGGGCGGCCGCTACAGACAGTACCGCCATCGTCACCAAAGTTCCCCTGATGCGACGACGACGGGCACTTGCCAACGAGGGTTGCCCCGGTCCGGGGACGCCGGGAACATATATGCGATGCCCGGCTTCTTTTTCGACCTGCGCAACCGGGATGACAGTGACATCCGGAGACGGGCGGCTCTTCGACTGCTGGCCGATAAAGCTCAACGTGGAGGCTTTGTGGGCGCCTGTTTTCTTGGGTACGAGATACCATCCCCAAGCCACGAGGATGATAAACAACGCGATGATCAAAGCGGCCATTGAGGAGAACAGTATACCATCTCATGGAAAGCGGACGGTTCGCTCAACGGATGCAATCCGCCACCGATCACGGCCAGATTCCGCCGACCCTTATCGCCTCCACTCCCCCGACTTTCCCCCGGTCTTCTCCAATAGTCGGATCGGACCGATTACCGCTCTCCTGTCCAGACCCTTGACCATGTCGTAGAGAGCCAGCGCCGCCACCGAAACCGCCACCATCGCTTCCATCTCCACTCCCGTCCGGGCGGTGGTGCGAACGGCCGCGGTGATCACCATCCCCTCCGCGGAGGGGACGATCTTGACCTCGATCCCCGAAAGAGGGAGCGGATGGCAGAGCGGAATTAGCTCGGAGGTGCGCTTGGCAGCCATAATCCCCGCCAGCCTCACCGCCGCCAAAGCGTCCCCCTTGGGAAGCGTTCCCTCCACAAGCGAACGTCGCACTTCAGGACTCAACCGAACATGGGCCTCCGCCACCGCCCGCCGCATCGTCTCGGGCTTTGCCCCCACTTCCACCATGCGCATCTCTCCCCGCTTGTCCAGATGCGAATAGGTCGGTTCGTCACTCATCCGGCGCCTCCTCCTCGGTGCGGGACTCCGGAGACCGCAAAAGCTCGACGGCCACCGTCTCCCCTTCCGCTATCACATCCACGCCTCTCGGAACCACCGCCATGCCATCGGCCGCCGCCGCGGCCGAAAGTACGTTGGACGCCTGTCCACCCGATGAGCGGGCGACCAGTCGGCCGTTCTCCATGCCCACCACCACCCGAACGAACACGGTTTTTTGCGGGTTGGTGCGGAGAAGATGTCCGGCTACGGCGGGCACCCGCGGCCGGTAGAGCGCCCGCGCCCCCATCATCTTCAGCAGCGAGGGCCGAACGAACTGCTCGAAGGCCACCAGCGCCGAAACCGGGTTGCCGGGCAAGCCGAACAGCGGAGTACCGGCGATGTGTCCGAATGCGAAGGGCTTGGCGGGCTGCATCGCCACTTTCCACAACTCGACATCACCCAAGGTCGACAAGACCTGTTTCACCAGGTCGTATTCACCCATCGAGACCCCGCCCGAGGTTACGGTCACATCCGCTTCGGAGGAGGCCTCCATCAGTGCGGAGCGCAGTTGATCCTCCTGGTCGGGGATGATCCCCATATCGATAATCTCGACACCCACCTCCGAGAGAAGCCCCTTCAAGAGGGGCCGGTTGGAGTCGCGTATCCCGCCCGGCGGCAGGCTCGGGGAGTCGGCGGGGAACAACTCATCCCCGGTGGAGAGCACCGCCACCCTGGCTCTTCTTCTCACCTTCGGCGCCGAGACCCCGATGGTGGCCAGGACTCCCAGGTGAACAGGACCCAGTCGAACACCGGCGGGCATCACCAACTGCCCCTCGGTCAGGTCGCCTCCCGCGGGCCTCACCGCGGTGCCCATCGCCACCGAGGACATGATCCTCACCCTTCCTCCCGGAATCGGCTCGGTGTCCTCCACTTTCACCACTGCTTCGGCGCCGACGGGAATGGGAGCTCCGGTCATGATCTTGATGACGGCGCCGGGGCGCACCGGGCCGGACGCCACCCGGCCGGCCGGCACATCTTCTGATATCTCCAATACCACCGGCGGGTCCGCCACATCCGCCACCCGGACCGCATAGCCGTCCATGGCGGAGTTGGCAAAGGTAGGAACAGGATGAGGGGCGATCACGTCGGAGGCCAGCACCAATCCCTGCGCCTGATCGAGAGGAACATCGATGGCGGACAGGCGTCTCATGGCGGAAAGCACCTCCCGGCGGGCGGCGGCCAGCGGCTTCATCTTCTCGCCGGTCACACTCACTCCGAGCCGGACCTCCTCTCCCTCCAAGTGACGAGGTTGGATCTATGGCGATAGAGAATCAGCACCACCGCCAACAGCAGCCAGAATAGGGCCGGAAATCTCATACCCTGCCAGTAGCCGACCGGCAGGTAGGCGATAGCCACCGCACAGGATCCAGCCGCCGGGAATTTGGCCACCCTCGCCACCAACCCCCACGCCACGGCCATCACAACCGTCACGGGGGGCAGGATGAAGAGCATCGCCCCGAAAAGGGTCGCCATACCCTTTCCTCCCTGGAATTTGTGAAATAGGGGATAGCAATGCCCGATCACGGCAGCCGTTCCGGCCAGCATCACCTGCCAGGAGTTAACCGGATCGACCGATCCCGCCGCCAACCAGGCAAGGTAGACAGCCACCACCCCTTTCAGCAAGTCACCGACCAGCACCATGATCCCCGGGAAGGTCCCCAACACCCGAAAGACATTGGCGGTTCCGGGGTTGCCGCTCCCCTCGGAGCGGATATCCACACCATGAAGCCGCCCCACGAAAATCGCGAAGTCGATCGAGCCGATCAGATAAGCGACGGCAACGGCTGCCCAGATGGAAAACTCCATGACTGCCGTCCAGTTTATGCTCCCCGCACCGATGGGGGTATCCTGGTATCTGGTTCCCACCGCGCAATCGAATCGAATCGCCACGTAATGCCTACCTACGAATATCTTTGTCGCCAGTGCGGTGATCGTCTGGAAGTGGTGCAGTCCTTCGCCGATGACTCGCTCACCAGACACGACGCTTGCGGAGGGTCCCTCCGCAAGGTGTTTCACGCCCGGGGGGTGGTCTTCAAGGGATCGGGCTTCTATACAACCGACTCCCGCAAGCCCAGCCCCACCACGATGGGCGCCAACGGAAAGACCGCTTCCGAACCGAAGGGCGATAAAAGCGGAGAGACCCGCTCGGATTCCAAATCGGAAAGCGACAAGTCCCCGGTCAATTCTTCGACGAGCGAGAAATCCGCCTCCGATTAGCCCTCGGTCCCGGGACCGAGATTGGGAAACACTTCGCTGACTCGCGACAACTACTCCCTTTTTCGCCGGTCATAGCCTCCTATTGCGACACCATCTTGTGGGATGCTGTGGTTTGCTCCCCGCCCCTACCTCAAATGGGCCGGGGCGGTGGCGATAGTGGGTTTCTCCTGGTGGATACAGCTAGCGCCCGCCCCGGTGACGCTGCATCCCTTCGCCAGGGTGGATATCCCGGCGGGAGTAGAGCTTTCGGGGGATCTTCTCGAATATCGGGAGGTACCCGAAAACCTCTTACCGCCCGCCGTCGCACAAGGCACCCTGGCTGTGCCGTTGGCGGCCGGAGACCCTCTCCTGCCCTCGCTCCTCTCCACCCTCGAGACCGCGGTTCCCGATGGATGGTGGGCTGTAGAGCTGGAGGCGCCGACCGGTCTCCTTCCTGGCCGATATGTGTTGTTGGTGGCGGGAGGAGACGGCCTCTCCCCACCGGGTGAGCCAATCCCGGGAATGGTGATCCGCCCGATGGCCGATGGGCGGACCGACTCCGGGGAAATGGCGCTGATCGCCATCCCCGGAGAGCATCTGGCCCGGGTCTCCGCAGCCTCGGCCTATGGAACTCTTACCGTGGCGGTTGCGCCGGGCCGCTAGCGTGTCATCCCATGATCAACGCGGTCACCTGGGGCATCATTCAGGGACTCACCGAATTCCTCCCCGTTTCATCCAGCGGGCATCTGGTGCTGGTGCCTGCCCTGTTGTCGGAAATGGGGTTCTCAGTCTCCACCCCCTCTCTAACCCATAGCGCCTTTCTTCATCTGGGAACCTTGGCAGCGGTGATCGTCTATTACCGACGGGACCTGCGGGAGCTGCTCGGATTCCGAAGTTCCCCGATGGCGCGGCGCATCCTTGGGCTGCTGGCCGTGGGAACCGCGCCCGCTCTCTTGGGCCTGGTGGTCGAAGACCTGGTGGAAAGCGCCCAGGAAAGCCCGACGGTGGTGTCGGGAGCGCTGCTCTTTACCACGGTGACCCTCCTCGTGGGACAGTGGTTCGGGGGACGAACCGGACGACTTGAGGAGGCCGGATGGCGGGACGGGTTGTGGGTGGGGTTGGCCCAAACCCTGGCGTTCATGCCGGGAGTCTCCCGCGCGGCGGTGACCATCACGGCCGGGATGGGGCGGGGGCTCTCCCCCGAACAAGCCACCCGCTACTCGTTCTTGCTGGCCGTTCCCTCGATCCTCGCTGCCGGCCTGCGTTCTCTCACCCAAATGGACCTGGCGTCCGAGCCTTTGGGGCAGACCCTGGTCGGCCTGGCAGTGGCGGCGGTAGTGGGCTATCTTTCCATCGTCGGCCTGCTGTCGGTGCTGCGTCGGATCGGGCTGGCGCCCTTCGCCGTCTATACCGCGGTGTTGGGAGCGGTGGGCCTCTTCATCTTCTAGAACGCTCGCTTCCTCATTTGACCAGGTATGGCCTGGATGTAGCAGACGCCACTATCTCTATCCGGCCCGTGTCGGACACCAGCGCGAGCAAGGTCAAGGACACGGACCCCGTTACCTTCACCGTCACCGATTGATAATCGGGACTCACCGCAATGGTGGGAGAAGAATCCAGCAAAAAGGCTCCCGGATGCCGCGAAGCCAGGCCCCTGCCCAGCCGATCCGCCCGCACGGGATCCAGGCGAACCTCCCCGGTGCGCCGCCAGTGTTCTTCGGAGAGGCCCGAGGCCGCTGCGGTGGCGATCGCCTCCGCCACACCCACCAGACGGGAGCGCAACACCACCGTCGACCACATATCCAGTCCCATCCCGCCCAGCACGAGCAGACAGATACCCAGGCCCAACAGCCAGAGAGTGATCGATCCCCTTTGCCTGGGCGCTCGCTTCATCGGGTGGACCGATAGAGTCCGACCATCTCGGTTTGGGAAGCCTTCGCCGTCAGGCTTCCCACCGCACCGTAGGGAGTGACAAGAGCCGGGACTCCAACGGTGATCACCACCGTGAATTCTCTGCCCTTGACAGGCGGGCCGCAGTCGGAACGGGGCGGCTCCGTCACAGGGTGGATCGTTCCGCCGCAGAACCCGACTGCCACTCCGCCCCCCTCCACGCCATGATTGCGGGCAATCTGTCGCACCAGTCGAAGGACAGCCGCCTCTGATCCGTCAGAGAGCACCAACTCCCGGGCGGCCTCTACCGCGGCGATCCTCACGAACACCATCCGCTGGAGGTAGGGGCCGAAGGAAAGAGAGAGGAGGGCAAGGGGTATGAGGATCAATCCGATCCCCAACACCAACTCAAGGGGCGCCGAGCCCTCTTCGCTCTTCACCTTCATCATTGCCGCTCCGTAGCGGCCGACGCCGCCATCTCGAATCGGAAGTCTGGAACTCCTGGCAACCAACCGGGGAAATGCACCTGGGCCAGGGCTTTGGTCTCGGCTCCCTCACTAACGCACTGATAGGACACCCCCGAACCCATCTCCCCTGCCAACAACCCCGCCAATACCGTTTGGATCCGAGTCTCGCATTCAGCGGCTCCCGCCCCGTAGCGGGCCCCGTGACGAGCGCCCTCATCCAAGGCGGCCCGCACCACTCCCCGGCCGTACTGAACCGCCAACAGGTTGGCCAGCAGCACGAAGAACAGCATCGAAAAGCCCACCGCCAACACAAAGCCCATAGTCGCAAAACCATGAGCTCGGCCCAGCCGCCGCCCAGCTCGGGAAAGACAGGCCAACGAACCCATTAGTAACCAAGGAGGGAAAGAGCAATCCCTCACTCTTTAAGCTGGTCAGAGAGTTGAGAGCGGATCCATCCCACGATGTCGGTGCCCAGCGCCTGCAGCAAGGCCCAGATGGCCAACAGCGCCACCACCGCCAAAGCGGCGTTTCCCAACAGCTCCGCGGTGCTCAAACCCCGCTCCTCATGGTGCATCATCCTGAGCCTGTGCCCGATGATGTAAAAAGCTATTCTCAGCATTTTCCGTATCTCCTTTCATGATTTTGTTACTTCCAGCCCAGAATCAGTTGTGGAAGGGGCGCCGCCACGAACAGCAGCATGACCGGCGCCAGAATTGCGATGGTGGGGATCAGCATCGCCGAGCGCTTTTTGGTGGCGGACCGCCGGAGCGCTTCCCGGCGAGCCCGGCGGGCGTCGTCAGCCAAAGCTCGAAGACCGGCCGCCAAATCAACCCCCATCTCCTCCGATGAGGCCAACAGCTTGTAGGTGCGGGCGCAGTAAGACTCGGGCGTGATCTCGGCCATCCGCCGAAACGCCCCGGCGGCGCTCATCCCCGACCGGTGCATACGCAGGGCCACCCCCAGTTCTCCCATCACCTCGCCCCTGCCGCGGGCCGTGATCTCACCCACGGCATACATAACGCCGCTCCCTGATCGAACTCTGATCGCCAGAAGCTGATTGATGGTGGAGATCTCGATCTTCATTACCGAACGACGCTGTTCCACCGCCCGATCCAGTCGGCCGCGCACCCGAAGAGACCCCATCAGTCCACCGCCGACGGACGCGGCCAGCACCACCAGGGTCGACTGGCGAAGAACCAGGGTGATCCCCGCCCCCATGCCAACAAACATCACCGCAGTCCCGAGCACCGCCAGCCGATAGGACGCCACCCGGTCCCGGTCCTCCATGCCCGGATAGAAGCGGGCCTGCCGCAGGCGAAGGATCAACTGCTCCTCTCCCATCCGATCGGCGATCCTCCCCACCGCGTGGGCGGCGGCCAGAATCATCGGACCGAAAAGTCGGACCGGGGCAGAGCCCGAGGTCCGTCCGAACAGCACCCCGGGGTCGGACCCACCCCCCGGCAAACCGCCCACCCCTGCATAGGGACGCACCCTGTTGCTCAAGCGTTTGGGCAGCGGGAAAAACCAAAGCATCACCCCCATGACCGTGATCGAGGTGAGCAGGGCCGCGATCACATTCCCCGGACCTACCATGGATCCACCCCTCCACCCGAGGCGGTGAGCACACGCGGCTCCTCCTGGGGACGGGACAGCCGAGAGATAACTGCGATCCCCAGGAGCGACAGCCCCGCCCCGATCGCCACCACCAACATCCCAGCCGGAGAGGAGTAGAAGGCTCGAAAGGGACCTGGTCGGAAGGTGAGGGCCACCAACACCAGCCAGGGAAGCATGAACACCACCCGGGCATTGATGCGCTGCTCCAAAGCCTCGGTCTGCTCCTCCTCGGTGGCGGCCAGGTCCATGGAGGTGGAGTCCGCCAGATCGCGGAGGATTTCGGGGATCAATACCCCACCCCGCTCATGTGCGATCATCAGCACTTCTATCACCCGATCGCTGGTGGGGTCGGCCAGGTCTTCCTTGATCGACTCCAGGGCCGGCACCACTCCCAACGTGCGGGCCAGCATCGGAAACCGACCGAAGGCCTCCCGCAGCGGCGCCGGTCCGGAGCGGGCCAGATTCTCCACCGCCCGTTGGACCGACATTCCCGACGAGACCCCTCCGATGACGTCCCGGATCCCATCCGGCCAGGCCTTTCTGACTTCCGACAACCGCCGGGTCCGCACCCGCGCGAAATAGAAACGGGGCAGGAGCGAGATCAACACCGAAGGCGGCGCCGCCACCACCCACACTCCCGAAATCCCCAGAAGAATCACCAGCGCCAGGACACCCACTCCCACCGAGGCCAATGTGAACTGGAGCGGCGTGACGTTCAAACCGGCTTGGGTGAGCCACAGCTCCCGCGCTCCGTCATCCCGGCGGGACCGGGTCACCCGCAAACGGGGCCGGATACCCATCAGCACAGCCAGGGTGAGGGAGACGAAGACACCACTTGCCAGTGCGGCGGCCAACCTCACTCCCCGCCTCCCCCGCCGTTCACTATGGCGGCCAGGGGAACCCCGACAGCCCGCTCTATGCGTGCAACCAGGGACTCGGGAGGGGAATCCCCTTTCCAGGTCATAGGTTCTCCCAAGCGCGGACGGGAGAACAAAGCCTGTGTGGAGAAGGATTCGTGATGCCCGGGCATCACCGAGATGATCTCCCGCACCTGCCTCATCAGCCCGCCCCGCCCCTCGCCCAGCGCTTCGCGATCCAGGTGGACCACCAGATCGATGGCAGACGCAAAGACACGACCCACCACCCGCTCACTAACATTTTCGCCTGCCATCAGGGCCGCGCTCACCAAAGCGTTGAGTGCGTCGACGGCCGAGTTGGCATGCACCGTGCAGGCAAACCCGCACCCGGCATTGGCAGCCCGGGTCAACTCGAAGGCTTCCGCTCCCCTCACCTCTCCCACCACTATCAGGTCGGGACGCATGGCCAGCACCGTCTTCACCAAAACGCGCAGGCTGATCTCACCCTTCCCATCCAAGCCCGGGGGCCGTGCCTCATAGAACGACCCGTGCACCAGGGGAATATGCAGCTCCCGCACCTCTTCGCAGCAGCGGATGCAGCGGGTGGGCGGACAGGAGTCCAACAGGGCGCTCAGGAGCGAAGTCTTGCCGGCGCCCGGCGGACCGGAGACCAACACCCCGCACTCGGTCTGCATAGCAGCCGCCAGGAAACCGGCCGCCGCCGAGGTCATCGATCCCAGCTCCACCAGCGACTCCAGATTCTCCCGCCGGAGAGCGTAACGCCGGAGGGTGACCGAAAGCTGGTCTGCGATGGGCGGAATCACCGCGGTAAGTCGGGCCGAGTCTTCCATCACCCGGGCCTGGACAATGGGCTGGGAGGCATCCAACCGGCGATCGCTTCCCGCCAACAGTCTGTCCACCACCTGTCGGTTTTCCTCCATGGTGGTGGGCTCTTTCAGGCCTTGCAGGCGGCCCGCCCCGTCGATGAAGGTGACCCTCGGTCCCTCGATAAAGATCTCCTCCACGTCCGGGCGGCCCAGCAACTCCGTCAAAGGGCCGTAATCGGCGATGGAGCGGAGCACCCGCTCGGTCATGTCCGACGGATCACGCAGGGCGCGACCCCATCCCACCTGTGTGCGGCGGGAATATTCTCTCACGGCCTGTTCCACCAATCCACGCGCCCCGCGCCGATCCACTTCCGGATCGAGGTTGCGTTCTTCGATCAGATCCAGGGAGCTACGACGGATCTCCGCATACGCGAAACCGGCGCCTTTTTTGTCAACCAACCCCGATCTCCTCCCCCAGCACTTGGTCCGCCAACCGGTCACAGCCCCGGCGGAACTTTCCCCTCTCCACCAATACCCCGTTCCAAGCCGCCTCGGCAACCCGCGTGTCTTCAGGAAGAAACACAATCCGGGTTGACCCGATCGCCTTGGACAGTTCCTCGAACAGCGCCTTTCTCTGGGAGAGGGAAGGGGGCGTGCGGTTGACTACCAAATGCGCAGCGATGGTGGAGTGCTTTGCCCGGAGTTGGCCGATCCATTCGATCATCCGGGTGACCCCCACCGGACTGGGAAAGGCCACCCCCACCAAGACGGTGGCCAGGGTCATCACCGCGTCGGAGACGTTTCCGGCGGCTTCCCAAATGTGCTGGCCGGCCGGGCTGTTCTCCGAAAACCCGAAGTTGACAACAGTCACGTCGGCCAGCTTGGCGGTCTCCAACAGCACTTCGGCCACTTCACCTCGGCGCAGCTCCGTCCGGTCCGAAATTTTGGGTACGCCGGGAAGCACCCGAAGCGAGGTTCCCCGAAGGGTATGCCAACAGGCATCGAGTCGCTCGCTGTGATGGTGGACCGCGTCGATGGCGGTCAAAAGGTTGGGATAAAGACCCAGTCCCAATCGCTGTGCCACCGACGGCGCTCGCTGATCAACATCGAGCAAGGCCACCGATTCGTA
This sequence comes from Acidimicrobiia bacterium, assembly GCA_965261135.1. Taxonomy (GTDB): domain Bacteria; phylum Actinomycetota; class Acidimicrobiia; order Spongiisociales; family ZC4RG35; genus Bin76. Next base: position 956,581 of record OZ253443.1, on the reverse strand, counting down.
TCGCTCCGCCAACCGACGGGCCACGGCAATGGCCACTTCGGTGGCGCCACATCCACCCGGAGGAGAGCCGATAGCAACCAACGCATGTCGCTCGTCAGGGTGGGCTATGGCCGGACGGAACTCGGTCTCGTCCCCGATGAGATCCTCCGCGCCGTCTCGTACGATCCCCAGCCGATCGACCAACGCCAGGAATTCCTCGGGGCCGGCGTCGGCTTCGATGACCTCGGATACGTCGCATGCCAGCAGCCGGTCTTTTCCGTCGGAGAACTCGACAGGGTCGTAGACACCCACCACCCGGCGGCCCGCACGGTTCAGCTTCTCCACAAGATGTGGCGACAGAAAAGAGCAGATATCGTCTATCAGGAGAACATCGAACCGCTCCGAAAAGGCATCCTCGGGCTGCATCACATACAACCGCACTCTCGCCCCTCCATGGTCCACTAGGAAACGGTGGAGATGGTCGGACCACCGACGAGTGGAAACCGCCAGGGCGATTTCTATGTCTCTCATGGCATTGCTCCTTCCGTCAACGAGTACCTCTCCGATCCCAGGTATTCATCGGCGATCGAGTCGACTTCAGCGCCCAGGAGAGACGGGGGATCTTCAACAGAACCCGAAGACTCCTCCAGCACATGAACCACCACCGGAGTGGACCCGGTGGAGCGCAACACCTCCACCTCGGCATGGGACAAGGCAAGCGCCAAGGCCAGTGCTGTCCGTTCATCCACCTCCAATACCAGGTAGAAGCCGCCGCCGGACAAGCCCAGGGCGCCCTCGGACTGGGTGGAGACCGCCAGGACGGGAACGGCGGTGGCTACGAAGAAAGCCCTCTCCTTGTCCACTCTTATCACATCCACCAGATCGCCGGGGATCAAATCTCCACCGGCCGCATGCTCGGCGTTGATCGGAAAGCTCATGGCCCGAAATCCCAGGGTGGTAAGGGGCGCCCGCAGGCTTGCCTTTCTGATGAGAGATCCTGCCGCCGTCTGCCCGGCCACCACCCATCCCTCGTATTCACTCAACTCGGCTTCCGAGATCAGGCCCGAGGCGATCGGTTCCGCAACGTCGAGTGGTGTCAGTTGTATGTCCTCGGGCTGGAGGATCCGGCCCGGCGCCAGATCGACCCCGCTCACCGCCATGTGCGTGAGAGGCGTCTCGCCGCCCCGCAAGAGGACCAGGTTGCCAACCAGAGCCAACACCCCGGCCGCCACGATCAGCAGATGGATCCCGGAGATCGCCGGAAACCGTCTCCGTCGACGAGGAGCGCCGCCGGACTGGCCATTGGCTTTGCTGGAAGATGTAAAAGAGGTCATGTCCCCTCCCTAAGCCGGCCACCCCGGCCAGCGCGCAGAAGAAGTAAGTTCGACGACCGACTATATATGGCGGGTAACCGGCTAACAGCTACTCAGGGAGGAGGGTTTTCCCAACATGACGTTTTTTTCCACTGCCTCACCGGATCATGACCCATCTTCGACCCCGGACGCGATGGCGGACCTCGCTCGATACCTGCGGCAGGGGGTAGGACAAGAGTGGCGGGCCGAACTCGAAGCCACAGAGTTCGAGACCCATCAGGACCGTCTCCGCCGCCGCACCTTGCGCGACATAGCCAAGATGCTCCTCCACCGGGGAGACCGCCTGACCATGCGAACCGGCCAACTGCAGCTCACCGGCGAGGTGGTGGGAGGCGGGAGGGATTATGTCACCATCAACACCGAGCACCTCTGCGCCGATGCCCGTCTTGATCGGGTCGCCCTACGCGTAACCAGACGCTCCTCAGGAGGGGTCGAGGCGAGAGGGACAGCGCCCACCTGGCGGGCCCGGCTCACCGAGATGGAGCTGACCCAAGAGATGGTGGAGGTGTATGCCCCATCCCTGGGAGTCTCCCAACCGGGAAGGATCAGAGTGGTCGCCGCCGACCATCTCTGGCTGATGGACCCGACAGGATTCGATTCTTATCTCCCTTTGGAGGAGATCGCGGTGGTGATACGTCCTCTCCCCACCCTTTGAACGGCTTATGAAGTGACTATTGGGAAGTCTCTTTCGTGTGGTGTGCGTCGGGTTGCACCGGATGGGATCTGACGTACTCGATCACCTCGGAATAGATAAAGCGGTACACCCGCGAACCGGGCAACTTATAAGCAGGAAGTCGACCCTCGCGGACGTATTTGCGTACCATCTGCACATTCATGCGCAACAACTCCGCCACTTGGGCGGTGTCGATCACAGGCGGGTAGCCAGCGCCTTCCGTGTTGGAATTCTCTGCCATTTCAAACCTCGCATTTGGTTACTTGAGAACAGTTTATATCTGTCAAGAAGAATCAACTGTTTTTTAGATCGGAGGTATTTCGCGAAGTACGGCTTGGTCGTGAAAGGAGGTCACGTGAAGAGCCCACCGCGCAATCACAAATCCACTCGCGGATTCGCGGACCGCTTCTGAGGCAACGGCAGCCCCGACCGGGTTCGAACCGGCGTTACCGGCTTGAGAGGCCGGCGTCCTAGGCCACTAGACGACGGGGCCAACAGACCGGGAGCGTACCCGGCCCTGGCTCGGGGGGAAGGACTCGAACCCTCAATAACAGAGCCAGAACCTGTCGTGTTACCTATTACACCACCCCCGAGGGCGTCTACCAGCATAACAGCCTGAGAACACATTGTTCAAGAGAATCACCGACTGCACGCCTCCCCGTCGTTGTCCCCATCGAGCCGGTCATAGTCTTCACCCACCACAGTCAGCGGCTTGAAGCGATTGGGGACGTCGCCGCAGTTCACATCGTTTTGCTGGTTGTCCAGGCCGGGAACCGCCGCACACGGATCACCCGCCGCCGATGTGTAGGGACAGGAACTATCCACAGCGGGACGGGTGGTGGTCACAACTGTGGACGTGGTGGTGGGCGCGGTCGGGACCGGGATGGTAGTGATGGTGACATCGGAGTCACAGGTGTCCAACATTTCCTCAAGGGCACGTATCTCGGCCCGATCGGCGGTCAGTCCCCACACCTCCTTGACCGTAACCCAGTCCAAGGCGTACCTGCACCAGACAGAGCTATCTGATGGTTTCCACCCAGCGGGATCACGCGACCCTTTGGAGCGGTTGGAGGAGGCACTGACCGCGGTAAGCGCCTCCGGATGAACCAGATCGTTGGCGTAGTTTCTCTTTTGGGATGAACTCCACTGCCATCCTCCCGACGAGTGCGCCTCGGCCAGGGGCACCATATGGTCGATATCAAGGCTGGATGCACGGGAGATCACCTGTCCGTCGTACCAGGAGAGCCACGAGCCGTCGGCGCGCCTCTCATCCTCCAACACCGCGCAACGCGTGTCACATCCCGATCTGACCCGAGTCCATCCTCCGTACAGATCTCGGTCGTAAGCCACTCCCCCGTCGCTCTCTCCTGCCACTGGCATTTGCGCCAGCACCCCTCCCTTCCGGGACGTTGGCTGATCGGTCTCTTGCGCGGCAGTGGTCGTGGTTGGCGGGACGGTGGTGGTGGGTGCTGCAGTGATGGTGGTCGTGGAGGCGGCGGCCGTCGTAGTAGGTAGAGCGGCAGTGGTGGTGGGCAGGACGGAAGTGGTGGTCGTGGAGGCGGCGACGGTGGCGGTCGGCGCTGCTGTAGTAGCGGTCCCTGCCACCGGCTGGGCGGTGGTTGTGGTGACAGCCTCGACTTCGGTGGTCGTAGTGGCGTCCGAAGCCGCGGCAGTGGAGGTGGAAGATGAAGTAGCAGTGCCGGACTCGCTGTCGCTCTCGACTACGAGTTGAGAAGCAGTTGTGGTCGGCGAAGGCTCGACCGAGCCGGCAGTGGTAGTAGTTTCAACGGTGGGTGCTGCATCGACTGCAGTCTGCTCTTGAGGCTGGTTTTGAGCTTCGCCAAGCCCTGCCAGAGGATCGATTATCAGTACATTCAGCCACACCAACTGGAAGAGGCCCGCCAGGACGGCCAGAAGCAGCATCGAGAAACGCCGCCCTCGGGCCGGCGGGGGCCGGTGGGAAAGCCGGAAGAACCAGACAGCCGCCATCCCCGGAACCAGAGCTATGGTCATAGCCCCGAACAGGAACCACACCAAGACCTTGAACCATCCGTGGCGATAGGTGTCCGCCCGCGCCCTGATCCGTCGATAGAGAGATACCAGGGGGAAGGTGGAACGCGAGGTCGGCATGGAAAATATCAGCTTATCCAACCGGCTGAAAATCGGCGAAATCCCTGATCAAAGAAGTTCACCGCCCTGTGGGTCGGCTGATATTCAACCACGCCGGGGACTTCTTTACAATTGGTGAGCAGTGCGTCCCATCACCGTAGAGGTTGACATAGCAGCGCCTCCCGACTTCGTCTGGGAACGGCTTGCCGACCTCTCCTCCCACTCAGAGTGGATGAGCGATGCGGCCTCCATCTCTTTTGCAACCGACCAACGCCGGGGAGTCGGAGTACGAATGGAAGTGCCCACCCGGGTGGGGCCCTTGCGCGTCACCGACATCATGGAGATATACGAATGGATCGAAGGAAAGCGTATGGGAGTACGCCATGTCGGTCGGATCGGCGGCTGGGGACGCTTCGAGTTGTCGGGTAATCACCCTCCGAGCAGGATCATCTGGGTGGAGCAACTCAGATTCCCCTGGTATTTGGGCGGTGCTCTGGTCAAGTGGTTGTCCCGACCGGTCCTCCACCGGATCTTTCAGGCTAATTTGACTCGCTTCCAACGGTGGGTGGAAGCCAACTGGGCGCCTGAGAGCTAGGTGCCCCCGAAGGTCGTCCGGCGCTTCTCGATGAACGCCGCCACGCCCTCTCGGGCGTCGTCGCTCCAAAAACAGTCCAGAAAGGCCCGGCGCTCTACTTCCATGGCTTCCCGCAGGTGGAGTCCCAGTCCTCCGATCAGAGCCCGCTTTGCGGCCCCCAGCGCCACGGTGGGACCCGTCGCCCAGCGTTGGGCATCCTCCATGGTCCGCTCCAACAGTTCATCGGCCGGGAACACCTTGTCCGCCAGGCCCAGTTCCAGCGCCTCGGCGGCGTAGACAAACCTGCCCGACATGACGATCTCCTTGGCTTTCTGGAACCCGATCAAGCGGGCCAGCCGCTGGGTACCCCCCGCTCCGGGAATGATCCCCAGCTTGACCTCGGGCTGTCCCACTTGGGCGTCTTCGGCCAAATAACGGAAGTCGCACCCCATGGACAACTCCAGTCCGCCTCCCAGGGCGTATCCGAAGATGGCGGCGATGGTGGGCTTGGCCAGCGCCTCCAATCGCCAGATGGCGTCCACCAACTCCGAGGCCAGGTCGTCGGTCATCTCCCCGGAGTCGTAAGCGGCCTGAAACCCTTTGATGTCGGCCCCGGCGGCGAAATGGGGCTGGCCGGTTAGGATCACCGCCCGGACCGCGGGATCCTCCGCCCTCCCGAACGTCTCGTTCAGTTCGGCGCCCAACTGCGAGGAGAGCGCATTGACCGGGGGGCGGTTGAGACGCACCACCGCCACCGCACCTTCCAGCGAGTATTCGACGATTGACATCAGAGAGCCTCCGTTTATCCGCCCGTCACATGGACCCCACCGAGATTACACCTCCACAGGATGGGAATCTGCGGTGGGTCGTGCCCCCGAAGAATCAACTGGACCGCGAAAAATCCGGCCGGCTTGGGATTGACTTCTGTCCCAGCACCGTCCCACAGTGGTAGATAGCCAAAACACCTATCGGTCCGCTCCGGCGTCGCTCGGCCCGTACCAGGGATCAGAATTCAAAACGCCCTCTTCAGGGGCCTGTGGAAACGCGTTTTGACCAACGGACAGGTGGTGGAGGGGGAGGGCCCGGAGGCAAGACATCTGACCGCGTTTTTCGCGACATAGTGCAGAACTTCGCGAGAACATCACACGCGCCAGTGCATCACCGCCGCTCCGCGGCGAGACATCTGAACAACTAACCAGCCTTGATGCGCGGAGACAGCATTCGGCGAGGAGCCTTGGCTAGCGGACCGGGTACTCCACGAATTCCACCCGGTCCCAGGTGTCCATCTGGTGAACGGCAATTCCTGCCCGGGTGATCGAATAGATCCGATCCTCGATGATTATCACCCGCTCGGGGATGGCTTGCTCCGCCCTTCTCCCACTCTCGGTATTGCGTTGTACCGGCCCGTCTCCGATAGGACGCAGCAGATCCTCCAAGACCAGATCGGCGGCCTCCACCTCGATAGCTACCACCCCCGTGTCGTTCTTGTCGTCGCCATCCCACCAGTAAGCCCAGTAGGGAATTAACGCCAAGCCGTCGTAGAAAACAAACGCCCGGTGATCGCGTTCAACCGGTGAATAGCTGTAGTCGGGATCCGGGCCGTATTCTACGAGAGGGCGGATCTGGGCTACGCGGCGGGGATCGGTGGGGTCGGAGACGTCAAAGAGGGAAACCTGGAGACCCTCCACCCTTCCCTCCAGGGTGGCATCCTGGCCCACCCCCAACAGCAGATCTTCGCCCACCGGATGCAGATAAGAGGAAAAACCCGGGATCTTCAGTTGTCCCAGCACCTCGGGATTGAACGGATCGGAGAGATCCAGAGCGTACAGAGGATCGACCTGGCGGAAGGTAACCACATAGGCGTCGGGTCCCATGAACCTGACAGAAAAGATGCGCTCTCCCTCACCGAGGCCCCACACCGATCCAACCTCTTCGAGTAGGTTGCCGTCGGGTCGGAGCACCGTAACGTGACTCTCGGACTCCTCGGACCACCACCAGGACGGAGAGGAAGTGGCCGCCACCCGCAAGTCTCCCTGGTACTCGTCCATCGAGAACTGATTCAAGAGGAATCCCCCCACTTCCCCGCTGGCCTCATAGGCAGGGCGACGGGCGCGGAACGTGTCGAATTTGTGGATCAGGGTCGTGTACCCCCGCGACGCGGAACGCATATCGTCTTCGGAGAGCGCCTGCCAGTTGACCCATCGGTAAGTGGCCACATACACGCTTTCAGCGGTGGCGTAAATCGTGTCCCCCTCGGCCACCACGCTGGCCGAAGTCCAGTTGGTTATCCCCTCCGAAAGGTCGAACATGATGATGGAAAGCGTGTTCAAGCCCGAGAATATCCCCGGCGCTAACACGTTGGAGCAGTCGACCAACTGTCCCCACTCCGGATCTTCGCCTTCCGGATCTCCCAGTACGTAAGCCGGAAGCCAGTTGCCCAGGGTCGAGTTCCGCACCAACTCCCGGTTGGCTTCAATCGCCTCCTGCTCGGCTCGCAGGCCCGTGCCGCGGGGACGCTCCCATTCGATCCCCACGGGATTGGAGGTGATCACCAGCCGGGCGATTCCGTCCGAGAGACGCGAGCCGTTATAGAGACCATCCATGCTCAAGTCCGCAACAACCTCGGGCGACTCCCGATCGGAGACGTCGATCTGAGCGATCCGGGTGACGGTCCCGACCCGCCACTCGGAAGCCACCAGTAACAGCGTGTCCTCGTAGAGCAGCATCTCATGGGGCTCGAAACCGACATCGAGCGTGGACAGCACCCTCAGCCCACTGTCGGCAACCTCGACAATCCGCAGCCGGTTCCGGGTGTCCAGCAGTGAATAGATGTACCGGCCATCTGTCTTGACCAGATCGGCCTCGTCCACCCCCGCAACCTGCACGTTGGTGCCGGTGAAAGATGGCGCCGACTGCGAGCTGGTGCTGGCTGCCGCAGTGTCAGCCGCCGCCGCCTCTTCCACCATCATCTCACCATCCCCCCTTAACCGCCTGTCCCCACCACCCAGCCCGTAGGGGCCCACCAACTCCAAAGCATTCTCGATGTAGTAGTTCAGTATGTCGTCGCAACTCGCAAAAGTGCGGAGCCCGACCGTGACAAGGACAGGCTCTCCCCCGCCGACGGTAGTGGGGGTATCGGCGCGGGTGGTCGAAGTGGGTTGATCAGTGGCGGCAGTGGCCACAGTGGTGGTGGTGGCGACGGAGGTGGTGATCGGACCCGGATCGTCGGAACCGCAGGCCGAAGCCAGCATCATCGAGGCAACCGCCACAGCCAGCACACGTTTCATAGTGTCTCCCTTTTGAATTTCACATTAGGCATTGACAAATCCCTATGACTGGTTGTTTTCCTCCCTTTCCCTCCAAGACGCCTTCCGGTTCGGAAAGTTTCTCCTCTCCAAGCCTATCGACGGGCAGCGGAGGCCATCTCCCCAACCAGCGTCGCCAGGGATCGGGCAGCCTCATCGGCGTCTGACGCTTCCAGGACCCGGCGGACCAGAGCGCTCCCCACTATGAAGCCGTCGGCCAGCTCGGCGGCGGTCGCGGCCTGCTCGGGAGTGGAAATCCCCACTCCCAGCACTACCGGGATATCGGTTACCTCGCGGATCCCCTCCACCAGTCGCTCAACCCGGTTGCTCCATTCGCTTCTTTCCCCGGTAACACCCAGGTTGGCCACCGCATATATGAACGACGGCTCCGCCTCGGCCACCGCCTTGATCCGCCTGTAGCCGGAGGTGGGCGCCAGGAACAACGCCAACCCCAAACCGTGGCGGCGGGCCGCCTCGCTCAATGGCCCGGCCTCCTCAAAAGGCAGATCCGGGACGATCATTCCCGCCGCGCCCGCCTCCGCCAGTCGATCACAAAACCAGTCCGCCCCCCGGCGGAACACCGGGTTGGCGTAGGTCATCGCCAGGGAGGGAAGCGCGGTGGTCTCCGCTACCTCTCCCAGGATGGAAAGGCTTTTGTCCAAAGTTGCCCCCGCCGAGATGGCCTGTTCGCTTCCCCGGCAGATAACCGGCCCGTCCATGAGTGGATCCGAGTACGGAATCCCCACCTCGAAGCCGTCCGCTCCCGCCTCCGCCATGGCACCGAACAACCGGGGAGAGGAAGCCGGATCGGGAAGTCCGGCGGTGAGGAAAGGTAGAAAGACCGACCGGTCCTCCTGGCGGGCGGTCGCGAACAGGTCGGCGATCCGTTCAGAGCCCGAGCGCATCCGCGCCGCCGTGGTCCGCTCCGTGACGCTCATAGCCGCTCCACCAACATCTCCATATCCTTGTCACCCCGTCCCGACAGGTTGATCAGCACCGTCTTGTGGCGAAGCGCCGCCGCCTCCTTCGCAACCCATGCCACCGCATGGGCGCTCTCCAGGGCGGCGATGATGCCCTCGGTCCTGGCCAAAAGCCTCACCCCGCCCAGCGCTTCGCGGTCGGTCACCGACACATAGCGGGCCAGACCCATCTCCTGGAAATAGGAGTGCTCCGGCCCTACCCCCGGGTAGTCGAGACCCGCCGAGATGGAATGGGCCTCGAGGACTTGTCCGTCCTCGTCCTGCAGCATGTAGGTACGGGCGCCGTGCAGGATCCCCGGGCTCCCCGCTCCGATAGAAGCCCCGTGGCGGCCTGTTCCGATACCTTCACCACCGGCCTCCACCCCCACCAACTCCACTCCGGTTCCCGCCAAGGGCCAGAACATGCCGATCGCATTGGAGCCGCCCCCCACACAGGCCACCGCCACATCGGGCAACTGTTCGGACTGGCTGAGCACCTCCTCTCCAATCACTTTCTGCAACTCCCGAACCATCCACGGGAAGGGGTGGGGACCCACCACCGATCCGATCACGTACTGGGTCTCCTCCACGGTCCGCGCCCAGTCCCGCATGGCTTCGCTCACCGCATCCTTGAGGGTCCCCGCCCCCGACGCCACCCCGATCACATCTGCGCCCAGGATCTTCATGCGCGAGACGTTGGGCGCCTGGCGGCGGATGTCGACCTCCCCCATGTAAACCTGGCACTCCAACCCGAGCACCGCCGCAGCGGTGGCGGTGGCCACCCCGTGTTGTCCCGCACCGGTCTCGGCGATGATGCGAGGCTTCCCCATCCGGTGGGCCAGCAGTCCCTGGCCGAGGGCGTTGTTGATCTTGTGAGCACCGGTATGGGCCAGGTCTTCTCGCTTTAGCCACACTTCGACACCCAGCCGCTCGCTCAGGCGATGAGCCGGATAGAGCGGTGTGGGACGGCCCACATACAACTCGAGCAGACGGTGATACTCCCCCACAAACAGCGGATCGGCCCACGCGGCGGTGAACTCCACCTCCAACTCCTCCAGGGCCGTCATCAGGGTCTCCGGTGCGAACCGTCCGCCGTATTCGCCGAAACGTCCCCTTCGGTCGGGACGGTGCAGTCTGGCTCTCATTGCCTTTTGGCCTCTCTCACGAACGCGTGTATCAGGGCGGGATCTTTCACTCCCAGAGCCGACTCTAGATGAGAGGAGGCATCAACGCCCCAGGGTTGCAACTTTTTCACGGCCTGGGCGACGTTATGGGGACCCATCCCCCCCGCCAGGACCCACTCTCGGTGGATCGGGGGCAGGGCGTCGTGATCAAAGGTCTCACCGGTCCCCCCGTGACGGCGGGAATCGGCGGTGTCAAGAATAGGAATCTGGGAGTCGGGAACGTGGTCCAACGAGATGCGGTCGGCGCCCACCTTGACCGGCCGGAGCACCATCAACCCGCGGCGGGCAGCGGCTTCCGCAGCCTCTGCCTGATGTTTTCCGTGGGGCTGCACTCCCCGGGCTCCGATCCGCTCCACCAGATCCATCAGGTCTTCGGGAGTTTCATCCACCGTCACCAAAAAGCCGGGAACCGGAGATGATCCCGCCAGACCCTTGGCCTGATCGGCCGTGATACAGCGCGGAGTGCCGGCCGCCAGCACCAGGCCGACAGCATTGGCGCCCGCCTCCACCGCGGCTTCCAGATCGGCCATCTTCGAGATCCCGCACACCTTGACCCAGACCATCAGAGCACGGCGTCTCTCATTTGGGAGACCAACTCCCCCGGCCGGGGAGCGCGCACCAATGCCTCTCCCACCAGGATGGCGTCATATCCCGCCTCGGCCATCTCCGCGGCTTGGGCGGGAGTGTGAATGCCGCTCTCGGCGACCCTGACCGAAGCCCCGGACAAATGAGGGGCCACCCGCCGGGCAGTTCCCAGGTCGACGGTGAAGTCACGAAGATCCCGATTGTTCACTCCTATGACCTGGGCGCCGGCCCGAAGCGCCCGCTGCGCCTCTTCGGGATTGTGCACCTCCACCAGCGCCGCCAACCCGGCCCGGTCGGTTGTCTCCAGAAGCTCTTTCAGCCGATCATCATCCAGGACCGCCACGATCAGCAGCACCGCGTCGGCGCCGATGCGGAGCGACTCCCACACCTGGGCCTCGGACAAAATGAAGTCCTTTCGGATCACGGGAATCCCGACTACCTCGGCCACCATGGTCAAATCCTCGTTGGAACCCGCGAAATATTCCGGCTCGGTCAACACCGAGACCGCCGCCGCCCCGGCCTGCTCGTAGATACTGGCCTGGCGCACCGGGTCGAGGCCCTCGGCCAACACCCCCCGGGACGGCGAGCGTCTCTTGATCTCCCCGATCACCGCCAACCCCTCCCCGCCCAGCGCAATGTCCAGCGCCCGCGGTGGCCTCGGGGCTGTGGAATCACCCTCCGGCGGTTCTGTCAGCCCGGCGATCCGCCGGCGGGTGGAGGAAAGGATCTCGTCCAACATCATCACCGGATTCTACGAACACCGGGTATGGCCACCGACAGAGTTGCCGTCTAGAAGCCGAAGACCTGTCGGCAGGCCAGGGCGGCCCGATCGCTGTCGCCGTCCACCGGGTCCAACTCGAAAGAAACCAAACCATCATAGCCCTCCGCTTCCAGCACCTTGGGCAGGTGGACATAGTTGATTTCCCCGGTGCCGGGCTGTCCCCGTCCCGGCACATCGGCCACGTCGAACCTCCCCATCCAGGGCAAGGCATCCCGCAGATGGTCAGTGAACCTCCCGCTCGGCATACATCCGGGCCGGGTCGACGCCCCGGGCCGGCATATGGCCATGGCCGCGATGGGTGCTGGTGATCACATCCCCTTCCTCCAGGCGGCGCATACTCCCACCGCCACTCCCTCCTGGCCCACATAGGGATCCTAGAAGCCGGGAATGAAACCCTGCTGGCGCAGGTGAGCAGCCCTCTCCTCGAACCGGCGGATGAAAGACATCGCCCGGTAGAACTTGATCCTCTGATCCTGGTTCATGTCGTGATTTGTCATTGGCCTGCCCTCATCCTAGATGTGCTGTTTGGAGGGTGGTTTCGGCTCGGGAGCCAATTGCTTCCCCAGTTGTCTGCAGGCCTAACGTCTTCGATCAAGCAGACCCCGTCAAGTGGGCAGGACAGTGATGGTGCACTGTGGGCCGGGGGCATTGGCGATGCGGGAGTCTGCTGTCAGGAGAGGACAGTTCAGTGCCTCCGCCAAGGCTACGTAGGTGGCGTCGTAGGCGGACAGATTGTCACGCAAGGCCCAGATGCGGCCCAGGAGACCTACGACTCCGAAACGTTGTAACCCGAGTTGACCCCAAACCTCCAGGATCTGTTCGGCTTCGGGGGAACTGATTGTGCCGAGTCGCAGCAGACGGCGCAGGGCGTGGCAAATCTCGGAATCCACGAGGTGGGGCGCCGCAATACGTTCAAGGCTGAGCTCTCTGCGGGCGTCACCGGCGGAAAGCAGAGCATGCAACGCCACCGAGGCGTCGACGACGATCACTGACCGGCGCGTCCTTCATCCAAAGCAGCCAGAATCTCCTCCCTGCTGACATCCAAATCGGGGAGACCGCCGAGTAACTCGGCATTGTCGGCCCGGCGTGACGCTATGGCCAGTTCCCGTACGGCCAACGCCGAAACCGAGATACCCTCTCGACCGGCAAGCACTTTCAGGCGATACGCCACCTCTTCAGGCACATTCCGCAGATACAATGTCTTCATTGTCGCATAATGATAGCAGTTAGTATGCTAATTGCAAACTAAACAGGTGTTTACGCGCTTAGCCTGGCAAGCCATCCACCAAGGGAAGGGCCCTCACTCGGGCGGGCGCCTCTCCTCCCTCCCAGCGGATCCGCACCTCGTCGCCGGGGTCGGTTCCCCGTCTGATCATGGACAGCCCCACCGGAGCGCCCACTTCCAGGGATTCGGCCACCGATGTGATCCTTCCCACCACCCTTTGGTCCCTCATCACTTCCGCACGTTCGGGAGGGAGGATGTTGGTTCTCACCTCCACTGCGCGCAACGTCCGGTTCACCCGCCCGCGGCTGTCGATGCGGGCCGCCAGTTCCTGGCCCAGGAAGCACCCTTTGGTAAAGGAGACCGCGGCCTCCGCCAATCCGCCGGTTTCCTGGGGGATGGTCCGGTCGTCAAGATCGCGCCCTGTCTCCGGCTCGCCGCTCTCCACCCGCACCGCCCGCCAGGCCAGTTCACCCGCCGGTTGGAAATCCCCGGGAGCGTCACCTGTAAAAAAGGCCCGGGGAAGCCCCGCCAGAGGCGCCGAGGCCCGGAAGTCCTCACCGTCTCGTTCCCACCGGTCCTCCCCCAAGGCGTCTGCCCATGGACCGGCCGGTCCCACCAGGGCCGAGATCGGCCGGGGATCGAGGTGGATCTTGGCCTTGACACGAATCCGGTAGTAGTCGAGGGTCTCGGCCAGATCAGTTCCCATCCCCCGCTCGCAGACCAAACCCAGCCCCCGGGTGTCTTTCAGCGCCCACAGCACGAAGCGCACCATGCCCCGGGGAGTCAAGAGAAAAGAGCGGCACACCCCCCACTCCGATAGCGACTCCACATCGGCGCTGACCAGTCCCTGCAGAAACGAAACCGAGTCTGCTCCCTCCACCCACACCACTTCCCACCGCTGCGCCACCAGTCCGCATCCTCTCCGGAGCGCCAAGTATTCGCCGGTCACGTTCCCGAAGCTGTCGGCCACTATTCGCCTCCCACCGCGGCGGAGGAACCGGAGATACTCAGATGGGCCGCCAGGGCAAGGGCGGCCAGCGGCGCCGCCGCCTTGTTCATTGTTTCCTCGTACTCCAAGTCGGGGAGGCTGTCGGCCACCACTCCCCCGCCCGCCTGCACCCAGGCCGAACCGTCCGCCACGATCACACTGCGCAAACAGATGGCGGTGTCCATGGTGCCCGAGAAATCGATATAGCCGACCGCCCCCGCATAGGGACCGCGGGCCACCGGCTCCAACTCGTCGATAATCTCCATGGCGCGAACCTTGGGAGCGCCCGACACCGTCCCGTGGGGAAAGGTCGCCCGCAGCACATCCACCGGACCCACCTGGGGCCGCAGTGTCCCCGAAACGGCCGAGACGATGTGCATGACATGGGAGTAGCGCTCCACCACCATCAGGTCGTCCACCTGCACCGTTCCGAACTCGCACACCCGTCCAACGTCGTTTCGGGCCAGGTCCACCAACATGACATGCTCGGCCCGTTCCTTGGGATCGGCCAGCAACTCGGTGGCCAGGGCGGCGTCCTCGGAGGGGGTGGCGCCGCGGGGACGGGTTCCGGCGATCGGACGAGAAAAGACCTTGCCGTCCCGCACCCGGGTCATCAACTCCGGAGACGAGCCGATCACCGTCACACCCGGGGAGCGCACGAAAAACAGATAAGGCGAAGGGTTGATGAGCCGAAGCGCCCGGTAGATGTCGAAGTTGTCCCCCGCGAAAGGGATGGTGAGCCGCTGGCTGGGAAGTACCTGGAAGACATCCCCCGCCCACACATAGTCACGGGCTTTCAGCACCGCCGCCTCGTACTCGGCGCGGGTGAAGGTGGAAGTGAAACGTGGACCGGGTGGGGGCTCGGACGCCACCGGCTGGAGCGTGTAGTCAAGCGGCGCCGCCAGACGGGCCGCGTCCTCCGTCAATTGGGCCACTGCCTGGCGGTATTCGGACTCGGGGTCTTCTCCCACATAGATGTTTCTCATCAGGGTGATGGTCTGGGTGAAACGGTCGATGGCTGCCAGCCCGCCCAAGAAATGCCAGAGCATCTCGGGGAGTCCCCGGTCGTCGGGAGGCCGGGAGGGGAGGTGTTCCACGTAGCGGACACAGTCATAGCCCAGGTATCCCACCACCCCCGAATAAAGCGGAGGAAAACCGGGCATCTCGGGAATTGCGAACTGTCGGTGCAACTCCTCCAGCACCTCCAGCGGATTGCCCGAAGGGAGCTCGAGGTCGGATCCGGTTATCTCGCATTTCCCTTCTCGGGCGGTGAGAATGAAGGCCGGGTCCCATCCCACGAACGACCAGCGCGCCCAGCGCTCTCCTCCCTCCACCGACTCCAGGAGGAACCCGGGATCATCGCCGGCCAGCTTCTCGAAGACCGTGAGGGGAGTCTCCCGGTCACCGATCAGATTGACCGCCACGGGGATCACACGGCAATGAGCGGCCATCTCCAGATACTCATCGAGGGAAGGCGTGACCGTGAGATCGTTCATACCGACAGGGTGGCGGGGCGGGAATTCCCGTGGGAGGTCTTGGCTTTTATCAGATCTCTGTCAGGTTACTGAGCAGAGGGAGCGCCGCGAAGAGGTTCGTGATAACCCTCGACAGCCAACTGAGCCCGTCGAACATCATCAGCACCCCAAATGCGGTCATCAGGACGCCGGCCGCGATGATGAGCGGGCGGCTGATTTTTCTGACGAACGCCAGGGCCGTGAAGGCTTTGGAGAGTCCGATGCCCGACAGGACAAAGGGAACCCCGATGCCCAAAGAGAAGACGAACAAGAGAAACATCCCCGCCAAGATCGTGTCCTGGGAGGCGGCGATGGCCAACACCCCTCCCAGGATCGTGCCTATGCAGGGGGACCAGCCGAACCCGAACGCGGCCCCCAGCACCACAGGGCTCAGAAATCCGAAACGGGTGGATGCCACATGGAACCGGCGCTCTCTGGCGAAGAAGGCAAAAATCCCCCGAGTGGAGAATGACATCCCCACCATCACCACTCCGAAGATGGCGATCACCGCTCCGGCGATCCTGGTGACCACCACCTGGTTCTGGAGGAGAAACCGGGAAATGGAGGTGGCGCCCGCCCCCTGGGCCACGAAGATGATGGTGAAACCCGCCACGAACAACAGGGTGGCCTGGAGCATCTTGGAGGTGGAGGCCACTCCCTTCTGCAGGTCGGCCACCGAGTATCCCGACACCATCGCCAGGTACCCGGGGAGGAGCGGCAGCACGCATGGGGAGATGAATGCCAAGAGGCCTCCTCCGAACGCCACCGCCAACTGCAGGGCCAGGGCCATATCCAAAAAGTTCATATCAGCGCCTTCCGCGGGCTGGTTTGCAAGGACAACACGATTGCCTCAATAGCATTTTACCGATTCTCGTTCCCTATCCACGGCGCCAATCCCCGTCGCCCTCCCCACACGAAAACACAAAAGCGGGCCACGATCATCGCGATGATCGCCCACCACACTGCCGACAGGCTTCCTCCCGCCGCGCTCGAGAACCACAGCACGCCGGCCGCCGCCACCAAACCCGCCGCGGTGGAGGCGGCCAGCAGACGGACCGCCAGCACCGCCATGAAAACCCCGTCGGCCACGAACACCAGGGCGCCCAGGGGCTGCAGGAGCGCGGCATAGGGAACCACTCCCCTCACCGCCTCGGCCACTGCCCGATCGTCGGTGAACCACCCGCCCAGCCAGGGCCTGGTCGCCAACAGCAGTCCGGCGATCACCGTCCCCATCACCAGTCCCCACCCCAGAAGGCGCTTGGTGACCTCATACGCGCTCGCGGCGTCCCGGCGCCCGGCCTGTTCGCCCACCAGGGCCTGGCCGGCGATGGCCATCGAGTCCAGGGTGAAGGAGCAGAGCGCCCACACCCCGATCATGACCTGGTGGGCGGCCACCTGCACCGTCCCCACCCCGGCGGCGGCCGCCACTGTCAGGGTGAGGGTAAGCACCAGAAACAGGCTGCGGAGCGCCAGTACGCTGCTCACCCTCCAGAAGTGGAGCAGACCTCCCCACCCCGCGTGCCGGACGGACCAACCCTCCCTTCCGGCGCGCCGCGACAAAAGCAGCAGGAAACACCCGGTTCCCAGCCATTGGGCGGTGACCGTGGCCCATCCCGCCCCGGCCAGACCCCACCCCACTCCGAAGATGAGCACCGGATCCAACAGGGCGTTGAAGGCGTTGACCCCCACCGAGACCCACATCGGAGTACGAGTGTCCTGATAGCCCCGGTAGATGCCGTGTGAGGCCAGATTCAGTAGGAGCGCGGGGAAGGCCAAGGATCGGATGCGCAAGTACTCCACGGCGGGTGCCGATACTTCCGGCGCCGCTTGCATCAGGTCCACCAGAGTGCCCGATGCGGTCCAGAAGACGGCCACCCCAACCACTCCCAGACCGACCGCGGTCACTATTGCCTGGTTGACCACCCTGCCCGCTCCGGCGCGGTCCCCGCGGCCCAGGTTCTGGGCGACCATGGGGGTGGTGACGAAAGCCAGGGAATTGCAGACCGCGAATGCCATTCCGAACAGGGCGGTGTCCACACCCAGGGCGGCCAACTCCACCCTCCCCAACCGGCCCACGAAAGCGGTGTCCACCAAAGAAAGCAACGGATCGGCGACCAGCGCGGCCAAGGCGGGGACCGCCAAGGCCAGGATGCGACGATCCCACCGCTTTCCGAAACTCGGGATCACCGGCGGAGAATTCCTTTCACCAAACAGAAGTCCGGGACGACCTCAGGAGCGGTCCGGCCAGTCGCACAAGCCGTCGAACATCATCTCGCACTCCCCACAGCGAGGAGAGCGGGCGTCGCAGATGTCCCGCCCGAACTGGATGAACCTCATGGAGATGCCGCCCCAGGCCTTGGTCGGGTAGAGGGCCTTGAGATCTCTCTCGATCTTGACGGGATCGGTTTGTACGGTCAGCCCGATCCTTCCCGTCACCCGCCGCACATGGGTGTCAACCGCAATGGCGGGGACACCGAACGCCTCGACCAACACCACGCTGGCCGTCTTTCTCCCCACCCCGCGCAGGGTGACCAGCTCCTCCAACTCCGCCGGGACCTCTCCCCCGTATCTCTCCATGAGGTCCCGGGAGAGCTCGATGATCGACCGGGCCTTCTGTCGATAGAAGCCGGTGGAGAAAATCACACTCTCCACCTCCTCCAGGGAAGCCACAGCCAGATCCCCGGCGGTGGGCCACCGCCGGAACAATCCCGGCGTCACCCGGTTGACGTTCTCGTCGGTGGTTTGGGCGGACAGCACGGTGGAGACCAACAACTCCCAGGGGCTGGCAAAGTCCAGCGCCGTCTGAGGAGACGGATAGCGGCGAGTGAGACGATTGAGCACCGCCCGCGCCTTTCCCCGCTGGGCGGCGGTGGGGGCGCTACCGTCCGATAGGAACTTGGATGCCACGCCACCCCGATGCTAGTTGAGCCCCCCTCCTCCTCCGAGGCATCGAGAGCTCGACCGGCCATCGTCGGAAAGCGCCTCCGGCCATGAAAGAACCCAGCAGCCAAGCAACCCGACAGCTGATCGTCGACGTGCGCAGTTACTACGGGAAAGGATGCTTCGCCTGTGGCAGCGCCAATCCCCATGGACTGCGGATGGAAGGCTTTCACATCCGTGACGGGTACGCGGTTGCCAACTTCCGTCCCCGCGCCGAACTCCGGGGGACATACGGCACCCTGCACGGGGGAGTCGTCACCACCACCCTCGATGAGATCTCAGTATGGGCGGCGATCCTCACCTGGCACACAATGGCGGTGACCGGCCGGATCGAGGTCCGGTTCCAACGGCCTGCCCGGGTGGACGATCCCGATCTGTGGGTGCGCGGCCGGGTGGAGAAACGACGCGGCAAACGGCTGGTAATCACAGCCGAGTTGCTGTCGGGCGAGGCAGTGTGCGCCTCCTCCGAAGGGCTGTTCATCGCCACCGAGAGCCTGGAGGAGATGGGCATCCCGCTTCCCGGCTGTTAGCCCCTTGGGGACTGTCTCCCTGCGCCCCCGGTTCGATCCGCTATCCCGGGTGAGACATCTCTTCCTGCTCCGCCCAGCGAAGCCCGCGCCGGGCGAGGCGGATAACCACCGCCACCGCTCCCATGCCCACCGCCACCAGACCGGTGAGCCGGGCCACCGGCAGATAGGGATCGGCACACAGCCACACCCCGTCGGGGCAGATTCCAAATCCGCTCCCGCCCCGGGCCAGATCCAGGGCGGCAAGCAGGGGGATCACCGCCAAGACGACGGCGATCACCACCAGCACTCCCATCACCAGTCGGAAAAAAGCCGGGCCCATCGGTGTTACGGTACCGCTTGATGCACCCCTCATATCATTATTAGCTCCATGGCCTACCACCACGAGCCCTTCACCCAGTCCGAGCGGGTGCTGTTGAGCCGCTTTTTCACCAACCTGGACGGGCCGGTGTTTGCCTTGGTCAATCTTCCCGAAGTGGTGAAAGGCGCCCTGTTCGCCCGCTACAGCCGCACCCACAAGTCTCTCCGCCGGCTGTTCTTGGACGAGTTCGTCACCGACTCCGACACCGGAATCGAGGCCATCGCCTCAGAAATAAGCCCCGACGACCCCCTCATCAAGCTGAAGCGGGCCGAAGACCTCTACAAGCGAGTCTTCTATGAGTACGGAGACGACTCCGTGGCCCAGTTGGGAGGAGTGCACCTGGCCTGCGAGCAGGCATCCAATCTGTTGACCAAGGTGCTGGAGTGGGGCCGCCTGGCCGCCTATCTTGAACAGTCCACCCGCTACATCGCCTACGACAAGCCCTTGGGTGGCAGATACCGGTTCTTCCTTCCCCCCGAGATCACCGAATCGCCCCTGCGGGAAAACTATCTGGCCATGATGAACCGGCTGTTCGACACCTACCGGGAGATGGTCCCGGTGATGATCGACTACTTCACAGAGCGCCATCCCCGCCGGGAAGGGGATCCGGCCTGGATCCACCGGGCCGCAATCCGGGCCAAGGCATTCGACTCCATCCGGGGACTGCTTCCCGCCTCCACCCTCTCCAACGTGGGGATCTACGCCACCGGACAAGCCTATGAGATGGCGCTCATCCGCATGCAGGCCCATCCTCTCGCCGAGATACGGGACTACGGATTGCTGATGCTCAGCGAACTCCGCAAGGTGATCCCCTCCTTTCTCACCCGGGTGGACCTCCCCGACCGAGGAGTGCTGTGGAGCCGGTACCTCTCCGACAGCGCCTCCCACCTGGAGGAGATGGCCGACCGCCTGGGTATCCGCCCGGTTCCTGCAGCCGAGGTGACCCTCACCGACTGGGATCCCGACGCGGAGGCAAAACTGGCCGCCGCCGCCCTGTACAGCGTCTCGGAACTCCCCGATGCCCAACTCCGGGAGACCGTGGACCAGATGTCATCTGAACAGGTCACCGAGTTGATCACGTCGTTGGTGGGAGAACGCGGCAACCGGCGGCACAAGCCGGGCAGGGCATTGGAGCGAAGCTACTACCGCTTCGATGTGGTGTGCGACTTCGGAGCGTTCCGGGATCTGCAACGCCACCGGATGATGACCATCGAATGGCAGCCGCTCACCACCCGGCTGGGATACGAGCGACCCGAAGAGCTATCCGACGCCGGCCTGGATAGCCTCTGGGACCAGACGCTGGGAGAAGCCGGGGAGTTCTACGAGCGGGTGCGGGAACTGCGGGGTCGGCAAGTCGCCCAGTACGCGGTGCCTTTCGCTTATCACATCAGGTTCATGATGGAGATGAACGCCCGCCAGGCCTTGCACCTCATCGAATTGCGCACCCAGCCGGCCGGTCACCCCAATTACCGCAGAGTATGTGTCGAGATGCACCGGCAGATCGCCGAGGTGGCCGGCCACACCCGCATCGCCAACGCCTTCACATTTCTGAATACCCAGGGCGTGGACCTGGAAAGACTGGATTCGGAACGCCGCTCCGCTCAACGCAGCGGACGGTTACAAAATCCCGGGTAGGGCTACCCTCCGCCGCCCAAGGGGATCCGCAGCACCAAATGGCCTTCCTCCACGGACCACTCTGCTGCTCCCACCAGCGAGTAGTCCATGAAGTCCTCCTCCGCCTGCTTGAGGAACCGGCGGCGCTCCTCACCGGCCACCGGCGGAAGGGAGCGGTTTTGCACCGCCTCCGCCCGGGCCCGGTAGCGGGCGATCATTGCATCAACGTCCAACTGGTCAGCCATTCTTCTTACAGGTTACTCTCGACGCTCTTGACCAGCCAGCCGCGAGAACGGCGTCAAACATCACCCTACTTCTACAACAGGAGCATCTATCTCTTGGGACATGCCTACCTCCATCACAATCGAAGACGTTCCCGACTCAGTCCGGGACGAACTTGCGGCTCGGGCATCGCGAAAGGGTCTCACCCTTGAGGAGTACCTCAGGGGTGAGTTGGATGCACTGGCGGACAAGCCCGATATGGAGTCATTGCTGGCCCGTATTGCGGAGCGCAAGGAGATTTGCCAAACAACATTGTCGAAAGAGGACATCTTGGCCTACCGAGACCAAGGCCGTCGGTCAGCCTCATAGTCGATGCCTCGATCTTGGCCTTCGGCCTTGATCGAATCAGGCACAGCGGAAACCCTGGACCGAGGACAACCATGTGCCCACCCTTGGGCTTCGACTGCGTCTTTCTAAGGAGCGCTCCTCAAATTCGTGGGAGGCCAGACCGAGTTGAGTGGCGACAACTTCCGTGTTTCGTGTAACCCATCCTCTCAGGTGACAAACGGGTCCAGCACATCCGCTCCGAGTTGGCGGAAGTCGCGAACGTTTCGCGTCACGACCGTCAACCCATGTACCTCGGCGGTGGCGGCGATCATTGCGTCCTCGAAAAGGGTCCTCGGCCGGCCATGTATGAGCCTGGCCCACACTCTGAAGGCTGCCGTATCCATCGCCAAGACCCTATGAGAGAAAAGCACCTGGCCGAGCCATTGCTCCAAAACCTCGGCCATGGAAGGATCACGCTCGCGGCGGTTTTCAATGCCTGCTTGGATCTCGCCGATCGTCACCGCCGACAGATAGAGCTGATACCCAGGTGTATTCGCTATCCACCGCACGACGCCGGGGTTCGGCCTGGGACGACGCAGTTCAGATAAAACATTGGTATCGAGAAGGAACACCGCCTATTCCAACTCGGGCAAAGGTCGACGACGGTACTCCCCTCGCGGAGGTGTCAGCGACTCTGTTCTCGCCTCAGGAGCCAGCAACCACTCCTTGATGCCCGGCCGGGCCCGCTGCTGAAGCTCCCGCCACTCGCCGATGGCAACCAGGACAGCCGTCTCCACGCCCCGTTTGGTCACGACTTGGGGCCCCTTGACCAGGGTCGTCTCCAAGAGTTCGCTGAACCGCGCCTTTGCGTCCTGCACTTGCCAGATCATGCTCAAAATAGCCACCCTTCTTGACTAACTAGTCAGCAGTCTAGTCATATCTACGGGTTCCGACCAGACTTCGAGAGCGCCGTATCCGGCGGAGTGCCGGGCAGAGATGGTCGTCTGTTCAGAGCCGAAGGTAATATCGAGGAACCGAGCCGGGGAGTATGAGCTTGCCCACCGTAGACATGAGTGCATCTTGTGGAGGCGAACGGCCGATGGCGAACACCTACTGGGTTGTTCCGGGCCGTTTCGCGGCGGGCGAGTATCCAGGCGCGAAGAACCGCGAGGAAGCCGCTGACAAGTTGCGAATCCTGCTCGAAACCGGCTTCGACTACTTCATCGACCTGACCGAGTCGAATGAGGGGTTGGAACCCTATGCCGGGGTTGCGGCGACGGAGGCCATGCGACTCGACACCAATTTCGTGCATGCGCGGCATCCCATTGTCGATGTGGGCGTGCCGCGCAGTCCACAGGAGACAGCCGGCATCCTCGACGCCATCGACAAGGCGTTGGATGACGGCAAGAAGGTCTACGTGCACTGTTGGGGCGGCATCGGCAGGACCGGCACCGTGGTCGGCTGCTGGCTTGTGCGCCATGGCAGGACGGGAGACCAGGCTCTGGCCCAGATCGCGGAATGGTGGCGAGGCATGGACAAGGCGTACCGCCGACCCCGCTCACCAGAAACAGAGAAGCAGCGTGCGTACGTCCGCAACTGGACCGAACCGTCACGGGGAGACGCCGCATGACCGACGCTGAGTGAATGCGTCGGAAGGCTCCCAGGGTGTGCCGTCATAGACAGCGCCGGGAAAGTTTGTGCATCCTGGCTTCGGTGAGCATCCACAACCAATACGGCAACCCCGTCGGTGCTGGCAAACCATCACGGCGCGGCACTATATAACTCCATTTCGTATAAATCGAGTTATAATAAGGCTTCTAATCGTCGGTACGGAGAAGTGATGTCGGCAACGAAGCCACACAACGTGTACAACCGGGATATCGAATGGGCTGATCTGACCGGGTTCGTCACCGCGCCCGGCCCACTATTGCGGTTGGGGATCATGTACGGGCGGCGTCGTTTCGGGAAGAGCCATCTGCTGCGGGGACTGGTGGAGTCGGTGGGCGGGATATATCACCTCGCCCTCCAGGAGGAACGTCGGACGGCACTGGATCGATTTGCGGCCAGCCTGGGCCATCACCATCCCGGAACACCCCCCATTCGCTTCGACGATTGGTCCGCCGCATTGAGCTACACATTGAACATGCTGGGCGAACGCCGGACGGGGCCTCAGGTGCTAGTGCTCGATGAATATCCCTATCTACGTCACACCAGCCCCGAACTGGACTCGACCATCCAGGCGCTCATCGATGAGACCGCCGCCGGAACCATGGGCTCGGAATGGACCTCGCCGGTCACCGTCATAGTTTGTGGATCAGCCATGTCGGTGATGACCTCGATCCTCAGTGGCGCTTCCCCCATGCGAGGCAGAGCGGGGCTCGACATGCCCCTAGCCTCCTTCGACTACCGCCAAGCGCGTGGCTTCTGGGGCATTGATGACCCAAGAGTGGCCTTCGCGGTCGACGCCATCGTGGGAGGCGCAGCCGGATACAAAGACCTGACCACCGGCGCCGGGTCCCCTCCCTCCATCGACCACCTGGGTGAGTGGCTGAAATCGACCGTGCTCAACCCGTCCCACGCCCTGTTCCGAGAGGACGAGTACCTGCTCCGAGAAGACCCGCGGATCACGGCCGAGGCCCCCTACTATTCCCTGTTGCAAGCCATCTCCCGAGGACCCATCTCCCAAGGGCGAATTGCCGCTGCGGTGGGTCGGGCGCCTGGTGACATAGTCCACCACCTCAAGGTGATGACCACCGCCGGGTTCGTGGTGCGCGACGACGACTTGCTCACCTCCCGGCGACCGACATACCGCATCGCCGACCCCATCGTGCGCTTCCACCACCTGGTCACCCGTCGCCACCGGGTGATGCTGGAACAACGCCGAGCAGCCGAGGTGTGGGCCTCCGCGGCCAGTACCTACCGCTCCCAGGTGGTCGGCCCCCACTTAGAGTTTCTCTGCCGCCACTGGGTCAACCGCTACGCCGCGTCCGAAACCCTGGGCGGAGCTATCAGCGCCGCCCATCGAGTACAGGTCAACGACCCCAACCGCCGCCGATCCTTCGAACTGGACATTGCCGCCCCCGCCGCCGATCCCCAAAAAGGCGGCGGAGGCCGCCAACTGACGCTCCAGACAGTCGGAGAAGCCAAAGCCTCCCGTCTCGACGTCTCTGACCTCGCCCGTCTCGACCGCCTTACGAAATTGCTTGCCGGGCGAGACCGAATATCTCCCACCCCCACCCTCAAGCGCCTGCTCTTCTCCCTGGAAGGCTTCACCCCAGCTTTGGTTGCCGATGCCGAACGTCGACCCGATTTGGAGTTGGTTGATCTCGACCGCCTCTACCACGGCTCTTGACCAGCATTTCAACCAGTTACGGGGCAACTCCTATTGGTAGCTCGACGTACCCCCTCCGAATAGAATACGATTAATACGGGAAAAGAGACAAACACCAGGTCAGAAGCCCCACTAATAGCGCGGAATAGCGTGAGAAAAGTTGAGGCGGGTTGTGGATGTCGTCCCTTTCCCGGGTACAGCGATCATGAGGACGCCTCCAAATTGAATTCCGACAGGGGCGCGTTGGCGGGAGACCGACTCAGGCCTACCAGCCTCTGTCATCGAGCAGCTTTTTGAGGTTGCGCTTGGCCTTGTGTTCCGAGCGTACCCGCCCGAGCAACTCGGTGAAACGATCCAGCGCCCCGGCGGCCTCGGCCAATAGACGAATGTGGTTCATCAGATCGACCGCGGACCGGTAGGCGTGATTATTCTTCTGGTCAATCCGCCTGAAGACTTCCGGCTCATAGACGTCGATGGCCTGGAGAGGATGAGACTGCTCTCGCGCTCGCGCCAGTGTCATCCACACCTCATCCCTGCAGCCGAAGTCGGCCGCCGATCTCCAAGCCTCCTCCGTGCGCCCTTCGAAGAAAAGTATCTCAGCCAGCACGTCTGCAGGCGCGGTAGCGGCGCCCCGTCTTGCCGCCTCGGTGGAGACTTCCTTACTCAAACGGGCGCGCATCTCCTCCACACAACGCCGCGACCATTCGCCATCCGTATCTGCCTCTCCGCCGGCCTCTCGGAGGAGCCGACGGTAGGAGGACAGCGACGGTTCCGAGCAGAAGGCGTTCCAGAAGAGCCCGACTGCTGCAGTCGGGTCGCCGCTCTCGCGCAGGACAGCAGCGAGGAACTCGCGTAGATCGGCCAACTGCCAGGGGCGATCCGCCCATTCGCGGAACCCGCGTCTCAGCCACTCGATCGCCTCCTCCACTCGGCCCGCGGAGTGAAGCGCCCGGCTGATCTCCAGGTACTCGTCGGGGAGCATTCGGGTGCGACTGTGCACCTCGATGAGAGTGTCGGGATCGCCGGTTGCCAGAGCCCAGCCCACCATGGCCTGATGGACTCTGAAGTTGTCGCCCGAAAAGTAGTCGTCTCCTTTCAGCCTGGTCTTTCTCCAGCGAGGTTCGATCAATCCGCGGTAGGCGGCCAGGCCCTCCTCTCCGAGCACGCCCGCGTATGACGCCGCCGAACGGTACGGACCATTCAGGTCGGTGGTCAGCTCCATCTGCAGCAGCCTTCCCGCCAACTCCACGGGATTGGGGCAGTCCTCGACACAGGCTCGGTGATGTACCTCGATCAGCCGGTAAGAGAAATCAGTCAGCCACCCATCCGAGTCGTCCACATATTCGATGGCCGCGTCGGTCAACCTCATGGCGTGCTCGGCCAGCAGAGCCGCCTCGGCGGGGTGGCCGGTATCGCGGAGGTCTTCTATATCGTCGATCGCATCGTTGACACCGGCGGCCCATCTAGGCGCATCACGATAAGTGACGAAATCGCCCCACGGCCGGAACGCCGCTTCAATGCGCCTCCGCCAAGCTGTGAGTTCAGGGCTTTCTGCTCCGCCGGTCCGGGCCTCCGCGATGAGACGATCCCGCAATGGTCGATCCGACGCGGCCTGACTCAAGACGATATCAGCCAATCGGCCGTGCGGAAGCTGTTCCACGAAGTCGCTCAACTCCTGATCCAGCGCCCCGGAGGACAGTGGGTCAGGCGCCGATTCGCGCAACTCGGCCGGGGGATCGCTGGGATCCAGAGAAAGAGCAACCGCCGCGCAATGTTTGCAGAAGGACCCGTCCTCGGCGGCGGGACATGTGCAAGACCACCTCGGCTCACCGCGGTCGTCCCACAGCTTCACCAAATATGGGACCGTGCCCTGCACGGTCACGGCGAGGCGCCGATCGGCGCCCACCGAGATGCCTATCAGGCCCAGGTCATAGTAAACCTTCCCTCGCCGGTAGGCTCGTGGGCCGGCCAGCTTCCTAACCACTGACGCGGTGAATACCTCGACCAAGGGATCCTGCATCGTCTACCGTTCAGGTGGGCAGTCCACGCACGAGAACTCTACCCCACCGTGGGCAGAGGGTGATGGGGCCGTGTTCTCAGATGTTTTCCAGAGTGGGTTTCGGCCTATATGTCCCGGGTGAGGACCAGCGCCTGGATGCGATCACGGAAACGCCCGTCAAACCCAAGATGATGATCTTCCTTTTGGTTCCATCGGGCGAGGTCATGTGCTTCGACTGGAGGATCTCGGACAACTCGTCCCACTTCTTATCGGTCCCGGCTCTTCGCACCTCGGCGGCCATGACCACAAGGCCTGTGAGTATGTAGGGGGTGCCTCTGTGAGGTTGCCATGCTTGGTGTTGCGGCGGTGTCGTGACCCCACAAGGTCTTGACCTTTTGTGTCTTTGTCGTGATATGTCCGACACCGCCGCGGCGCCCGTGTGGCGTTCCGCTGCTGGCCTGATCAGAAGCTTGTCCACCCCCTTGGGGTGTGACTCATCACAGGTTTGCCGTTGCGGTCCTGGCCTCTCGGGCACATGTCAGATCCATAGAGAGGAGAATCCGCCATGTTGGACACAATGGTAGAACACATAATCGGGATAGACCCCGATCGCGACCAGGTCACCGCCTCGATAGTCAACACTTCCACCACCGGAGAACTCGCATCTGCGCGTTTCGGGACCACCCGCGTGGGGTATACCCAGTTGTTGGAATGGGCAGACCGTCACACCCAGGCAACAGAACGAGCATGGGTGGTGGAAGGCGCCGGTAGCTACGGAGCCGGCGCGGCTGGTTACCTAACCGACTGTGACGAGTGGGTGATAGAGTTCGATCACCCTACCCACCCGGCCACTCCCGACGGCGCCAAAACCGACACGTTGGACGCCCGCCGAGCCGCTCGCCAGGTGCTGGGACGCCCTTGACCGGCTGTTCCCCGAGCTCGGGGAGACCGCGAAGCGCTCCGAGTGCTGGAAACCACCCGAAGAGGCGCCCAAACCGCCAGAGTGGCGGCTATCAACGAACTCAAAGCCCTCCTGGTAACCGCACCCATCGATCTCAGAGACCAACTCCGAGGTCTCACCACCACCGCTCTGGTAACCAAATGCCTCATGCTCCGACCAGGCCCACAACCCCCGAACGAACTCACTGCCACCAAACAAGCCCTACGCAGCCTGGCCCGACGCATCCGCGCGGTCACCACCGAGAAAACCGAACTCACCGAAACCATCACCCAACTCATCACAACCCTCGCTCCCCAACTACTAGCCCAGCCCGGAATAGGCCCCATCACCGCCGCGCAGATATACATCGCCTGGTCCCACCCCCGCCGATGCCGCAACAAAGCAGCCTTCGCCCGCCTCGCCAGCGTCGCACCACTCGAAGCCTCCTCCGGACAACACACCCGCCACCGACTAAACCGACGAGGCAACCGCCAACTCAACCAAGCCATCCACACCATCGCCATCACCCGCACCCGACACTGCCCCAAAACACAGGCCTACATCCAAAAACGCACCAGCCAAGGCAAAACCACCCGCGAAACCCGCCGCTGCCTCAAACGCTACATCGCCCGACAACTCTACCGACTCCTCGAAAACCCACCACCCACCTAACCACCCCACCCCCTCTAGAAACCCGATTTGGAAAACATAGAAGCATCACGACGACGGATGGCAAGTGCGCCGAACCCCTGCCGGAAAGTACACCCTCCAGCCACCACCCAAACACCATCAACCGCCACCACGTCCACGAAACCCCAACCACCGCCGACACACCACCAAACAACGAAAATAAACAGCTTGTCGATCTCCTCCCCCAACCACATCACAACCCAATGGTGTGAATAGACACACCATTGGGGTCGAAGTGTCGACGTTACGCAAGCCGTGACGCAGTGGTATGGTAGAAAGAAATATTTTGATCTACCCTCAAGGAAGTCCGGTGAGCCTCAACATCAAAAACGAAAAGACCTGCAGATTAGCCAGCGAGTTGGCGGGCCTGACCGGCGAGACCATGACCGGCGCCATCACTGTCGCTCTCGAGGAGCGTCTAGAGCGCGAGAGACGCCAGCGCGGCGCCGACACTCGTCTCAGGAGGATGCGCGCCATTGCGGAGCGCTGTGCCCTGCTGCTGAGTGAGGGAGGACCGCCAATCGATCACGGCGAACTTCTATACGACGAGGAAGGACTGCCAAAGTGATCATCGATACGTCGGCGGTCATGGCCATCCTATTCGGAGAAACTGGGGCGGAGCGCTACGACGAGGCGATCGCAGGAACACCGGGCGGCCGCATGTCGGTCGTCAGTTTCCTGGAGGCAGCAATAGTTCTCGAGAGCCGGAGCGGCGCTGTGGCCGGACATGAGCTTGATGCCTTCTTACAGGAAGCAGAGATAGCGTTGGTCCCGGTCACCCTCGAACATGCCCATGCGGCACGCCGGGCCTGGCGGCGATTTGGCAAAGGCAACCATCCGGCGGGACTGAATTTCGGTGACTGCTTCGCCTACGCGCTAGCGGAAGTTAGCGGAGAACCTCTCCTGTTCAAGGGCCGAGACTTCACCCTAACCGACATCGAGGCCGCATGACGCTACGCAAAGGAGCAGCAATCGAGGGACCACCCGTAGTCGGGTCGCGTATCCATCCCAGCGATGCCTCAACTCCAAATAAGGACCTCAGCCTCAAATTGTTCCCAACCCGCAGCTTCAAATTCCAAGTAGCGACCACCAGGCGCCGGCTACCAAGGCGGGAGCGAAGGGGATTTGGGTGTGGCGGTGGGCGCGGCGGGTGAGCATCAGGGCCAAGGCCACCGTTCCTCCGATCAGGAATCCGGACAGGGTGGCTCGCAGGGCCACTTCCACTCCCCAGTAGCCGCATACCAGGCCGAGAAGGGCGGACAGCTTGACGTCGCCCATTCCCAGTGCGCCTTTTCCCAACACTGACAGCACACCCATCCCCGCCAGGCAGAGACCGGCGCCGAGAGCGGCGCTGCCCAACCGTCCCGGTGTTTGATCGGCCAGAGCGCCAATCAGCAACAGAATGGCGGTTGTCGCTCCACCCGGGTAGAGAATCCGATTGGGGATCAACCGGTGCTCAAGGTCGGTCATCATCACCGCCGCAGTCACCGTAACCCACACCAGATGAGCGGGCAGCACTCCTGTCCAGCCCACTCGCAGCCATACCCCCACCCAGCCGGCACCCAGAGCGACGCAGAGCATCCATCGCGTTGCCGGTCGCCAGGCAGCCGGCCTTCCCAGACCCCGGTGCCCCAACTGCCGGGTGATCCATCCGTCCACCGCCGGTCCGATCCCGAGTCCCGCCAGAAACGCCCCTCCCCAACCGATCATCAGTCCTCGCTTGTCTCCGCTCTCACGGCCCGCTCCATCACCCCGGCAGGGGGACGATGCCCGGTCCACAACTCAAAAGAGGCCTCCGCCTGGGCAACCAGCATCGCCGGCCCGTCGGCCAGGGCCAGCCCCCGATCCCTTGTCCACCGGATGGCGGCGGTGTCCTTCTGATCCGCCCGGTAGGCCATGTCGAAGAGGCCGGTCGAGACCTCCAACAACAGCGAAGGGAACTCTCCTCCCCGCATGCCCAGGGGGGTGGCGTTGACCAGCACCGCACCGGGCAGGTTCTCACCCCACGGCAAGGGTCGGACGGCGACGTCGACCCGCTCGCTCAGAGACTCGACCGCCTCGGGGCGGCGGGCCGAGCACCAGAGGACCTGGTTCTCCAAGGCGACCACCGCAGCGGCAGCCGCGCCTCCCGCTCCCACCAACAACACCGGGCAGTCGGTGGGTAGCCCGGCCTTCTCCCACACCCGTCGGATCGCTTCCACATCGGTGCTGTGTCCGGTTATCTGTCCATTCCCTTCCCGGGTCCAGGTGTTGACCGAACCAGCCCGCTCGGCGTCGGTGCTCAACCGGTCAGCCAGGCGGGCAGCCACTCCCTTGTGCGGCATGGTGATGTTGGCGCCGTGAAGTGTGCCCAGCCGCATCTCCGAAGCTGCTTCCGCCATCCCCCGTTCCTCCACCCGCCGCCGACTGTACACCCCTTCCAGCCCCAATGCGGACAGCGCCGCGTTGTGCATCAGGGGAGACAAGGAGTGCTCCACCGGGTCTCCCAGAACCGCCAGGCGGTAACCACCCGAAGGCGAGGTTGGCGCCATCTGTGCCGTCAAGGGAGCACCCCGTCGGCTCGGGCCTTCGCCACCGCCGCTATGTGCTCCTCGGCGGTCACCGAAAATGTGTGCTGGCCATCGGTTGAGCTGAGCACAAAGAAGCGATACTCGGTGTCGGCGGGCTGGGCGGCGGCCTGGAGCGAGGAAAAGCTCGCTGCGGCGATGGGAGTGGGAGGAAGGCCCTGCACCCGATAGGTGTTGTAGGGAGAATCGACATCGGGATCGAAAAGGGCGATGTCTCGGCTTCCCACCGCATAGAGGATGGTGCTGTCCATCTGCAGGACAGTTCCGTCGTCGAGACGGTTCCGCAAGACGCTCGACACCACGGGGCGCTCCTCGGCGATCCGCACCTCCGACTCGATGATGGAAGCCATGACTATGCCCTGGTAGGGCGTGAGGCCCCCCGACTCGAGAACGCTCCAGTCCACCAGGGAGAACCGCTGTTCCATGGTGTCGGACAGCCGTTGCAGAATCTCGGTGGGACTCGCTTCGTTGTGGAATTCGTACGTGTCGGGGAACAGCAGTCCCTCCCATGAACGGAGAGTGACGGACCGGGTCTGATCGAGCAACGAGGAGGTGACCGACCCATCCAGCAGGGCGTCTTCGAACTGCTGTTTTTCAGTCCGGGAGGCATCCGCCAAAAGATCCAGGATCTCATCGATCCGCTGGCCGGCGAAGACGGTGATTCGATAGGTGGGCGCCACGGGGCCCTCCAGCAGCTCCACCAGCAGTTCCTCGACGGAGATGCCGGTGACCAACTGGTAGGCGCCCGCCTGTATCGAGCCCGCCACCCCGGCATCCTGAACCGCCGCCAGCAACTGCCCGGATTCGGAGATGATTCCGGCCGACACCATGATCTCGGCCACCCTGGTGGCCGAAGAGCCGAAGGGAATCTCCACCTCCACGGAGAGACCGGAAGTGACAGCGACAACGGGTGCGGTGGTCTCCACCGGGCCGAGCCGCTCGGTCACATTCTCACCGAGCCGGGAACCCAGGTTGATGATCAACACTCCGGCAATCACCACGGCCGCGGCCACCGCCAGCACACGCAACAATCCCCAGAGGTTGGGCTGGCGGGGAGGCTGGTCGAAGTCGGAAGGATCGGTCAACTCTGCCCGCCCGTCCTCTCGACCCCTGGGGATCGGCCCATCAGGTATTCGGATAAGATGATGGCCGCCGCCACCTTGTCACGGCGATGACGGCGCTTCTTGGGAGGCGCCCCTCCCTCTCTCATTATCCGCTCGGCCGCCACAGTGGAGTAACGCTCGTCGTGCATCTCCACGGAAAGGCCAGTGGCGCGCCGCAACTCTCCGGCCAGTTCCCGGGCCGCAGCGGCGGACGCCCCTTCCCGCCCCGAGAGGCTCACGGGCAAGCCGACCACAATGGTGTCCACATCGTTTTCTCTCACAAGGTTTTGCACCTCCGCCACCACATCGGTTTTCGACCGGTCGATAACCGCCCAGGGCTGAGCGATGATCCCCCCGGGGTCAGACAGGGCCACTCCCACTCTCCGTTCACCCGGGTCCACGGCCAAAACCCGCCCCAGTTCACACCTCCGATAGGGCCCGGGCCGCCGCGCTTTCGGCCTGTTCCAGAGCCTCTTCGAGGAGCTGTCCTCGCGGGCCTCCCCCCTGGGCCAGTTCCGGATCGCGAGAGCTCCCCCCACCCATTATCCGGGCTGCCGTCCCCACCAACTCCCCGGCTGACACTCCCTGTTGAGCCAGCAAGGGGCTCACCGCCCCCACCACCGCACCCTTGCCGTTGGCTACCGATCCGACGATCGCCACTCCCGGAGAGATGCGCTCTCTCACCCCGATGGCCAACTGGCGCAACTGGTTGGTGTCGAGTCCCTCTGCGGTGGAGACCACCAGTTTGAAGTTGTTGCAGATTCGGGCCGAGCCAGCCAGTTCCCGGGCCAGTTCGCCCCGCCGGGCGGCCCGTATCTCGTTCAGTTCGTCCTCCAGTTCGCTCACCCGTTCCAAGAGCGCATCCACCCGCTCGGGAACCGCCGTCCAGGGGACGGTGAGCCGTTTCCCGGTTCGGTCCAGAGTGTCCCGGACCGCAATCAGATGGTCGTAGGCGGCCTGGCCCGAGAGCGCCTCCACCCTCCGCAGATTGGCGCCGATTGAGGACTCTCCCAGCACAACCACCGGGCCGATCTGCCCAGCGGCGGGTACATGGGTGCCACCGCACAACTCCCGGGAGAAGTCGCCCACCTGCACCACCCGCACTTGTTCTCCGTATTTGTCGCCGAAGAACGCCAGGGCGCCCGAGGCGCGGGCGTCGTCAATGGGCATCACGGTGGTGCTGACGCCTCCGTTTCCGATCACCTTCCGGTTGGCCAGAAGGTCTATCTCGGACAACTCTTGGGGTTCGAGAGCCGAATAGTGGGAGAAGTCGAAGCGGAACCGGCCGTCCGCGACCAAAGAGCCTGCCTGGCGGACATGGTCTCCCAAACCCTCCCGGAGCGCCCAGTGGAGGATGTGGGTTGCGGTGTGGCTTTTCCGGATGCCCTCCCGGCGCAGAGCGTGGATGCCGGTGCGCACGGTCTGTCCCGCCCCCACCCATCCCCTTTTCACCCGGGCGAGGTGCCCCGATAGGCCCACCAGGGGATGGCGGGTGTCGGAGATCTCCATCTCTCCGGTGTCGCTGACCATGATCCCGGTGTCCCCCACCTGGCCGCCCGCTTCGGCGTAAAAGGGCGTCCGGTCCAAGAACACCTCCACCTCCTCGCCTTCCCGGGCCACGGACACCGGCTCCCCCTCCCGGAGTATGGCCACGACCCGACCCCTTCCCGCTTCATGGTCATAGCCGATGAACTCACACGTCCCGATCTCATCAAGCAACCCCCGGTACAGATCGGCGGCCGCCGCCTCGTCTCCCCCCTTCCAAGCCTTCCGCGCCCGCGCCCGCTGTTCCCCCATCAGGCGAGAAAATTCCCCCTCGTCCACCTCCACCTGCTTCTCCTCGGAGATCTCCATGATCAGTTCGAAGGGGAATCCGTATGTGTCGTGAAGTCGGAACGCCACCTCTCCCGAGAGGATCTCGCCCTCGTCCAGGCTTTCCATCTCCCCCTGCAGAATGGTATGGCCCGACTCCAGGGTGCGCAGGAAACGGTGCTCCTCGCGGGAGACCACCTTCAAGACTAGGTCGTAGTGGTCGATGATCTCCGGATAGGCATATCCCAACGCCTTGGTCGTGGCGGAGGCCAGCCTGGGCATCAGGAGACCCTCATAGCCAAGCTGCCAGCCGTGTCGCACTGCTCGGCGGATCAGTCTTCGCAGGACATAGCCTCGTCCCTCGTTGGAGGGCACCACACCGTCGGAGATGAGGAGGGTCATGGCGCGACTGTGATCGGCCAGAATGCGCAGGGAGACATCGGAAAGCGGGCTTTCTCCGTAGGCCACTCCGCAGATCGAAGAGCCGGCCTCCAGCACCGGGCGCATAACATCGGTTTCGAAGGCGCTGGAGACTCCCTGGAGAACCATGGCGGTCCGCTCAAGGCCCATCCCCGTGTCCACCCCTTTCATGGGAAGTTCCCCCACCACATGGAAGGGCCGGTCCTGGATGTTCTGCATGAACACCAGGTTCCACAGTTCCACATAGCGGTCCTCGCCGCCCCCTATCGGGCCTCCCGCCTCTCCGTATTCGGGCCCGCGGTCATAGAAGATCTCCGAGCACGGTCCGCACGGCCCCGGCACCCCCATCTGCCAGAAGTTGTCCCTGCCTCCCCGCTGCACCCGTTCGGGGGGCGCACCCACCTCCGATTTCCACAGCTCGGCCGCCTCTTCGTCGGTCTCATAGACGGTGAACCACAAGCGCTCGGGATCCAGTCCGTACCCCTCGGTGACCAACTCATAGGACCAGCGGATCGCATCCTGCTTGAAATAGTCGCCGAAGCTGAAATTCCCCATCATCTCGAAGAACGAGGTGTGCCGGGCAGTGGTGCCGATTATGTCGATGTCGATGGTCCGTACACATTTTTGCACGCTCACCGCCCGTTTGTAGGGCGGTGGCTCCTCTCCCAGGAAATAGGGCTTGAAAGGCACCATCCCGGCGTTGGTCACCAAGAGGGTGGGATCGACCGGGATGAGGGAGGCCGACGGGCGCACGGTGTGGCCGCGTTCGGCGAAAAAATCCAGAAAAGTCTGACGTATCCGGGTGCTTTCCATATCTCCTGGCTGTGAAAGGCGTCGCGGTTTTCAGGCTAGCAATCTTGAAGGTACACCAGCTAAACCTGAATCCACCGGTGGAGATAGCTCTGAAGAACATGCCCTGCCCTTTGGGGTGGTGGCTTTCTAGTTGAGTGCCTCCTCACCGGTGAACCCAGCTTGGTGATGTCGCTTGATAGGAGCGTGATGACCCTGGTTAGTGGCCCGACGCATGTTTGCGCACACCGAAGCTGTCTGCCGTTAGTGCACCATTTTCACAAAAGGATAACTTAGCATGATGGTTATCGGGATCGATTCCCACAAAGACGTGTTGATGGGCTGTCTCATCGACGAGCAAACCCGCCCGGTGGAGTACCGCAGTGTCAAGAACACACCCCGGGGGCACTCAGAGGTGGTTTCCTGGGTTCGCAGTTGCGGGGTTCGGTCTTTGGCCACCCCACGGGCGATCCGCCATTTCCCTTCCCGGTCAGGGTCGGGTTCTGTGTCCTGGCCTACCACCACTGCTAACAGACCTACCGCGTCGGTCTGTTCTGGGTCAAGAACAACACCCTCCACAGCCTGGAGCACTGCCAGCCCGTCACCGACCAGCCCATTGATCAACCCGGAACGGCTTTCGGGATCACCCCTATCACACCAAGGCCTACCAGTCTGTTCATAATCATGGGAAACCACGGTTTCCCGAGCCTGGGCGATCAACCGACGACACCGACGAATCTGAGCCGTGATCATCGTCACCGTGTCCTGGGTAACCACCGCGTCGTCCAACACCGTCGAGTCCAACACCCTACGACCACGACCCGACAACACACCCGCTCCGGGGCGCTGCTCCGACGCAACCGCGCCCGCCACAAAGTCAACACCGTCGGATGGAACCCCTCATCGGTCAACGCCAAACCCGCCGCGGCTTTCCAACGAATATCACAACGCAACCGCCCGATCGCTTCCCGATCAGACAGCCCCTCCAACGCCTGTAACACCAACACCGTCGCTACCACCAAAAGCCGGTACCGACGGACGACCCCGACCACCGCACAAATCCCCGAACAACTCATCGGGGAACACCCGCAGCCGGTGCTCAGCCAAAAACCGGTAAACCGACCCCTCTGGAATCAGGCCACCACACACCGACAACGCATCCAACAACCCACGATCAAAACGTTCAGTACCCAACATCCCCCCAATTATCCCAAAAACCAACCCCCAACCACCGCATTTCCCAAACCCCCAACACCCGAGTAAATCAGCAGGCTCCTAGCCGAGCTCGAACCACGTCGGCTGGTGGTCCGATCCGGCCGCGTCATCGTCGATCCACGCCGACTTGACCAACGACGCCAAGCCAGGGGTCACGAATCCGTAGTCGAGCTTCAAGCCGACCTCGAACCCCTGGCTCTCGTCGTACCAGGTGATTCCCTCCTCGACAGGGTTGCCGGCCGCGGTCCACGTGTCCACCAGCCGGTCACCTGCGAGAGTACGGCCGTAGTAGTAGTCAGCCTCGCCGACGATGAGCGGGTACTCGGCCGACGTTGGAGTCAGGTTGAAATCGCCCATCGCCACGAACTCAGCGGGCGCTGGGCTCTCGGCGATACCCAGCCATTCGATGCCGGTGACCGACACCCCGTCAAAGGGAACTCGAAACAGAAGCGGCAGCAGGTACTCGATCGCGGTTCGCCGTAGCCGGGGGTTGACCGCATCGAGATGGAGCGAGTAGCACCGAAGAGGCCCGGACGGGGCGTCGATGACTGCTTCAAGCGCGCCGAGTTGAGCTCCGTGGGCATTGATGACCCTGACTCTCGGCAACAGCAGATTCCGGCACGACAGGATCGGCCAGCGGGAAAGGACCACGTTGCCGAACTGAAGTCGACGATGCTCGATTGGCCCACTGGCAGTTCTAGGGCTCGCGTCGAGATCGACGTTGGCTCCGTACACCCAGTGATGCTGAGCGAGCAACTCGCCCAGCCGGGCTGGTTGATCTTTGTCAGGAACCGCGTCGACGTTGCGCACGACTTCCTGCAGTGCGATCACGTCGGCGCCACGTACCGCGTCGGCGATTCTCCCGAGGTCGAAGCGGCCGTCCTTTCCCTGTGAGTAGCGGATGTTGTATGACACGAACTTCATCACAGCGCCCTCGGAGGAGCCGGCAGGGCCGCGTCGGCTAGTTGATGGCCCATTGCTGGGGACGACGCGCTGAACTCACTGTCGCGCCCCCCCCTCGCTGATCGGACGACGGGGCTTACCGACTATCGACGAGCCTTCCCGATCGGCTAGATGGCACGCAGCCCAATGGTTGGGGATGATCTCACGGAGCTCGGGCACCTCAGCACGGCAGCGGTCGACAACCAACGGGCAGCGGGTCGAGAACACGCACCCGGGCGGTGGCGCCGCGGGACTCGGAACCTCTCCGACGAGAGGGATGCGGGTCCGGCCGGACTCGATCATTGGATCTGGAACGGGAACCGCCGACAACAAGGCTTGCGTGTACGGGTGGAGCGTCGCCTCGAACAGAGACTCGGTCTCGGCAAGCTCGACGATGTGTCCGAGATACATCACCGCCACTCGGTCGGAGATGTGCTCCACCATCGAGAGGTCGTGGGCCACGAACAGGTAGGCGATTCCGAACTCGTCCTGAAGATCGGCCAGGAGGTTGATCGCCTGCGCTTGGATCGACACATCGAGCGCAGAGATGGGCTCGTCGCAGACGATCAGGTCGGGGCTGAGGGCGAGCGCCCGGGCGATGTTGATGCGCTGGCGCTGACCCCCGGAGAACTCGTGGGGGTAGCGGGTGCGGTGAGCGGCCCGGAGGCCCACCCGGTCGAGAAGCTCGAGCACCCGGTCGAGAATCTGTTGCGGCGCCATCTCGGTGTGGACCCTCATCGGCTCGCCGATGATGCGGCCTACGGTGTGACGGGGATTCAGCGACGCGTACGAGTCTTGGAAGATCATCTGCATACGCGGTCGGAGCTTGCGCAGCTCCTTCTCGCCCAGGGTCGTGAGCTCGATGTCGCCCAGCCAGACCTGGCCGGAAGAAGGGCGATGGAGCTGCAGCACAGCCCGCCCGGTCGTGGACTTGCCGCACCCGCTCTCGCCGACCAGCCCGAGCGTCTCGCCCGCGAAGAGCTCGAAGCTCACACCATCGACCGCCTTGATCGGCATGTCGATCGACTTGCCCGGGAAGTACTTCGTCATGTTCACGACCCGGAGCACCGGCTCAGCAGGACTGCCGGCCGCGGCCACCGGCTCCGACCCGGCGACGGGCTCAGTGGAAGCGAGCTCAGTCATGTCGGGGCGCCCCCGCCTCGACGTCGTAGAAACACGCGACGTGTCGGCCGCGGGTCGGCTCGAACAGCGGCGGCACCTCGCTTATGCAGCGGTCGAACACATAGGGGCAGCGAGCCGCGAACGGGCAATGGGTTGGCTCGTCGATGAGATCGGGCGGCATACCGGGGATGCTGGTCAACCGGTCGGACCGGTTGCCCATCTTGGGCAGAGCGTTTAGGAGCCCGATTGTGTACGGGTGCAGCGGCCGCTGGTATAGGCTGGCCACATCGGAGATCTCTACGAGCTGGCCGGCGTACATGACTGCTACTCGGTCGGCCAGACCAGCGACAACACCGAGGTCGTGCGTGATCCAGATCAGGGCCAGCCCGAGCTCATCGCGCAAGTCGTGCATAAGCTCCGCGATTTGGGCCTGTATCGTCACGTCGAGCGCCGTCGTCGGCTCATCGGCAATCACCAGCTGGGGGTCGCAGGCCACTGCGACAGCGATCATGACGCGCTGTCGCATGCCTCCGGAGAACTCGTGAGGGTAGGCGTCGGCGCGTCCCACGGCGTCGGGTATCCCGACCCTCTCCAGCAGCTCGATGGCGCGCTTGCGAGCCTGCCGCCTCGATAGACCGAGATGGGTGCGGATCACGTCGATGAGCTGGGTGGAGATTCGCACTGTTGGATTGAGGGAGCTCATGGGATCCTGGGAAACGAACCCGATCTCGGCCCCTCGAACCCGTCGCAGCCGGCGCTGGGACTCCTCAAGGAGGCTGATCGTTCCTTCCGCGGTTTCGAACGTTGCGGTGCCGTTGGATATCCGTGCCGGTGGCTCGGCGAGCAGCCGCAGCAGGGCGAGCATCGTGACAGACTTCCCGCTTCCGCTTTCGCCCACGATGGCCAGCGTCTCACCCTTGGCGACGGAGAGCGTCACTCCGTTGACCGCATGCACAGTTCCTTCCGGGATGTCGAACCGGACCTCAAGGTTCTTAACGTCGAGAAGTTTCGTTGTGTTCACTGTTTCACTCGTCGAGATCGGGGGTCGAGCGCGTCGCGCAACCAATCGCCGAGCATGTTGAGCCCGAGCCCGGCAAGCAGAATGGCGAAGCCCGGTGCGAGCGATATCCACGGACGGATCGCGAGCACGCCTCGACCGGCGTTGATCATGTTGCCCCAGCTCGGCGTGCTGGGCGGTACGGACAGACCGAGGAATCCGAGACCGGCCTCATAGAGGATCATGGCCGACATCTCGAACGTGGCCAGCGTGGCCAGCGGGCCGACAAGGTTGGGCAGCAGGTGCAGCCACAGGATCTGGCCCTCCGGTACGCCGACGT
Organism: Acidimicrobiia bacterium; assembly: GCA_965261135.1. GTDB lineage: Bacteria > Actinomycetota > Acidimicrobiia > Spongiisociales > ZC4RG35 > Bin76. Next base: position 917,074 of record OZ253443.1, on the reverse strand, counting down.
TCCTCGCTGCCTCGATGAACATGCTCTCCCGGAGCTTCAAGACCTCACCCCGCGTCACTCGGGCGAACACCGGAATCGAAGTGAAACCGAAGATGAGGATCACGTTGATCAGGCTTCGCCCGACGACGGCGGCGAAGAAAACCACGAACAACAGGTAGGGCAGCGACAGGATCAGGTTGATGAAGCCGACGATGGCGGCGTCGATCTTGCCGCCTCGGTACCCGGCGATAAGACCGATCGCCATCCCCAGCGTGATGGCGATTCCAACGCCACCGAGAGCCACACCAAGCGAGACGCGGGTTCCGAAGATGATGCGGCTGAGAATGTCACGTCCGAGTGTATCGGTGCCGACCAGGTAGTCGGTGGAGCCATCATAGGTCCAGAACGGCGGGGTATTGGCGTCACTCAGAGTCTGTTGGAGAGGATCATGGGGGGCGATCCAGGGAGCGAACACCGCAAGGATGAGCAACATGACGAAGACCAAGGCCCCGAACGTGCCGCCCTTGGACCGGCGAAGCAGCCTCAGGGCATCACGACTCCGGGCCCGGAGTCGCAGGTCCTTCTCAATATCGACTTGATGGCCGGTTTCGATCTCGCCGGCAGGAGAATCAGCGCCTGCCCGAGCGCTGTGATCAGTCATGTGATCCCCTCTCCGTATGGCTTCGGCATCGTCGCCGACGCATCGTCCGCAGTTCGTTTGCCCCGACGGTTCCCCGTCTGTCCCAGCTTGCCCACTCTGATTCGCGGGTCGGCGACTGTGTACAGCACGTCAGCAAGAAGTGAGAAGAATATGACGACGAGCGCGCCGAAGAAAGCTATTCCCTGCACAAGCTGGAAGTCGCGGTTGCTTACCGCCTCGGCCAACAACCCTCCCGCTCCCGGCCAAGCAAAAACAGCTTCGATATACAGCGATCCACCCAGCAGCGCCCCGACCTGCAGGCTCATTACGCTGATGAGCGGGATGAGAGCGTTGCGCAGGATGTAGCGTCTGTAGATGACCAGCGCTCGGAGGCCTTTGCTGCGAGCGATGCGGACGTACTCCTCGTTGACGATCTCGAGCACTGACGATCTCGTGAACCGCAGAAGCTGAGCCATCGGAAACAAGCCGAGCGCGACCGCCGGCAAGATGATCGACTTGTTAGGTATGGTGAAAAACCACATCGATATCGTGCCGCGCCCGAACGACGGCAGCCACCCGAGCTGAACGGCGAACACCACGATGAAGACCAACGCCAGCCAGAAATTCGGAATCGTCTGGCCCAGCAGACCGAGACCGCGCGCCGCACTATCCCAGCGGCCGCCCGCCTTGACACCCGCGAGGATTCCGAGCGGTACTCCGACCGCTACCGCTAAGGCCATCGCCGCGAGGCCGAGCTCGATCGTCGCCGGCATCCGGTCGAAGACCACTTCTCGTACCGGGGCCTTGTAGCGAAGCGAACTACCGAAGTCGAGGCGGGCCGCGTCCGCCACGAAGTCGACAAACTGCTCAACAACGGTCTTGTCCAGGCCGTACGCCTGCCGTGCCGCCTCTCTTTGCTCCTGGGTTGCCTCCCGGGGAACTAGCAGGTTGGTCGGGTCCCCTGACACTCGCAGCATCAAGAAGACGATCACCATCACGCCGAGCACCAGCAGCAGTGCCTGGCCTATGCGCCCGACTAGGTACCTCTTCACCGACTCTCTCCCTCTGCTCGGCCCCTTTCATCTTGATTGGTGGGACCGAGGCGCAACACCCCGGCCCCACCAATGGATGACAGCTCAGTAACCTGCGTCGATCAGCCGGCCACCTCCAAGTCCCAAAGCCAGTACTCCTCGGCCGAACGCGGCTTGTAGTTGGCGACCCGATCACTCGTTGCTTCGAACGAGAACGGCACGTAGAGATAGATGAACGGTGGGTCGTCGTACATCTGCTGCTGCAATTGCCGGTACAGATCCGCACGAGCGTTGTCGTCGGGGGTCGCGAGTATCTCAAGGAGGAGGCTGTCAACCACCGGGTCGGACCATGCTGAGTAGCTCGCAGCTTGGCCGCCCATGGCCCCTTGCAGGCGGTCCCAGCCCTCGGGATTGGCGTTCGACCAACTGTCACCGAACAACGGCGGCAACTGCTTGTTCGCCTCCAGCTCCCAGTACGCCCCGGACTCCATAATATCGAGCGACGCGTTCACTCCTACCTCGCCGAGCTGGGCCGCGACGGCTTCGCACACCTGCTCGAAGTTGGTGTAGGCAGCTGACGGGCAGGCGAATCCGATGTCGAACCCCTCGGGATACCCGGCTTCGGCCAACAGCTCCCGCGCCCGATCAGGGTCGTAGGAGTAGGACGCGAGCGCATCGTTGTAACCGAAGTCGGCGGCCGTCATCAGCCCGGTGGCTCGGACGCCGTTGCCGTTGAACAGAGCGCCGATGATGCCTTCGACGTCGACCGCATGGTTGAGCGCTTGGCGCACTCTGGGATCTTCGGTTGGTTGATCCACACCGGAGGTGAGGTTGTTGAACGCGATGTAGTAGACCCGGTTGGTCGGATACTTGATGACGTTGACTCCGTCTACGCCCTCCAGCGATGCGGCTTCGTCGGGGCTGAGGCGGCTCACGATGTCGACCTCGCCCGTCTGGATCGCTGCGGCCCTGGTGGAGGACTCGGTGATCGGCCGGAAGATGATCCGGTCGAGCTTGGGGTAGCCCTTGCGCCAGTAGTTCGGGTTCCGGTCCAACACGATGCGGTCACCCCGGACCCACTCGGTCAGCATGAACGGACCGGTGCCGATCGGCTCTTGGCTGAAGCCCGTCAGCCCGACCTCGGAGTAGTACTTGGGAGGAACGAAGAACCATATGGCGGCGGTGAGGCCGAGGAACAGTGCGTTGGATTCCGGTGCGACTAGCTCGACGGTGTATTCGTCGATCTTGTTCACCTCGGCCGCTCGTTCGTAGTAGTTGAAGTAAGCGTTCTCCGGCTGCTTTTGCACTTCCCACGAGAACACCACGGCGTCCGCGTTGAACGGCTCGCCGTTGTGGAACACCACGTCCTCGCGCAGCTTGAACGTGTAACTGAGACCGTCGTCGGACACTGTCCACGACTCGGCGAGGGCCGGCTCGAACTCCAGGTCGTCGTTGATCCACACCAGCGCGTCGAATATCTGGTAGGACACGTTGCTCGCGTTTCGCTCGGCTCCGTTCGCAAGGTCGAGCGCGTTGGGCTGCGTCGTGAGCGCGATCATCAGCTCGCCGCCCGGGACTGTGGGCGCCGCAGTTGTGGGCGCCGCAGTTGTGGGCGCCGCAGTTGTGGGCGCCGCAGTTGTGGGCGCCGCAGTTGTGGGCGCCGCAGTTGTGGGCGCCGCAGTTGTGGGCGCCGCGGCTGTGGGCTCATCTGCGCCGCCACAAGCCGCCGCGATCAGAGCGAAGACGCCCACAAGCAAACACAATTTCCTCATTCTGGATATACGGTTATATGTCATGTTTTCGTCTCCTGGTTGTTGCTGAAGCGCCCCCGGGTATCCGGGAGTCTGTTTTACTTGAGTCCAGTGCACTGGACTCGCTTCTGTTGATCCTAGTAGTTGGCCTCTGGGGTTCCCCCCAAATCGGCCTACAAACGCCCCTATGCCAGCAACCAAGAACGCCGCCAGGCTCTCACCACCTTCATCAACACCTACAATCACCACCGACCCCACAGCGAACTACGAGACCAACCACCCATCACGGTGGAGAGCAAGGCTCCTATCAGGTCACATCCGCCCCGGGTCAAGGGGATTCCGCCCCCAGGCCGGGGAAACAGGCCGACAGATCACCGAAAAGGCACAAAGCCAGATTCAGGCCGGGTCAGACCCGCCCCCGGCCAAGGGGCGCCTACCAGTATGAGTGGATTCAGGCTAAACGTTCCCAAGAGAGCGCAGGGGGGACAGGCACGCCTTCGGCTGCCTGCTGTTCGGGGTTGCGGGGCCGGGTAGCCTGTTTTTCGCGACAACCGGCGGATCTCGCCGGAGAGACCGAGAAATGTCACTCCATCCTCTTATGATCGCCCTTGATGGAACCCGCGCCCGCCGCCGTGTCGGAAGAGACCGACGTTGCCGAAGCCGACCCTGCCAACGCCGACCGGACGGAGTCTCCCACTCCTCCACATCCGAGCGCTCCATCCTCCCCGGAGGAGACCGGAAGGCTGGTCAATCTTTCGCCCAGCCGGGCCTCTGACTTCAAGACCTGTCCGCAGCTCTTCAAATTCCGTCACATCGACAAGATCCCTTCCGTTCCCACTGCCGAGCAGGCCAGAGGCACCGCCGTTCACCTCGCCCTGGAAAGACTGTTTCTGCTTCCTGCTTCCGAACGGCGCCCCGAGCGTCTGCTGGAACTGTTCGAGGTCGCCTGGGAGGAGACCCTCGAACAAGACGAGTACCGGGTGCTGTTCACCGAAGACCCCGATCGCCGGGAGGGGTTTCATAAGAAAAGTCGGGAGGTGGCGGGGCGCTACTTCCAGATCGAGGATCCCCGCCGGATAGAACCGCTGGAGAGGGAGATGTTCGTCACCCTGGAGATCGATGACGGGATCAACTCCGATGACGCCGACAAGCGGCTGGAGGTTCGCGGGATAATTGATCGTTTGGATCTCGACTCCGAGGGGGCGGTGGTCATCACCGACTACAAGACCGGCAAGGCCCCGCCGCTGCGCTTTGTCGATTCGAGCTTCTTCGCCCTGAAGGTCTACGCACTCATGATCCAACAGGACTCCGGGAAGACGCCGGCTCTGGTACGCCTGCTCTACTTGGGTAACTCGGCCGCCTACAGCCAGCCTGTTTCAGAGGGACAGTTGCGGGGAGTGAAAAAGCAGCTCCAAGCCCTGTGGCGGGCGATCGACCGGGCGATGATGACCGACACGTTCCCCACCAGAAAAACACGGCTATGCGACTGGTGCTCCTACCAACCCATCTGCCCGGCTTGGGCCGACCAGCCTCCACCGGATCTTTCCTCCGTACCGGCGGCCCCCTCCCACCCTGGCGGGCGAAAGTGTCACACCCCCCTCTTAGGCTTTTCTTCTATGAAAAAGCAAATGATCCACAACACCGTCGACGACCCCTCGGCAGACTGCCAGGAGATCGTGGAATGGCTGGCCCTGGGCGGTATCACCGTCGAGTCGGTTGAAAAGAGACCGGCCGATGCGTGCTCCGTCTGCCGGCCCACCGACCTCCATGTCGCCGCCTGATCCTCCCGGCAAACAGCTTCGGGGTCGGGAGATCTCACCTGGGGAGTGGCCCGATCTGATAGCCAGGGTGGAAGGAACCCAGCTGATCATCGGTGGGCCCGGAACCGGCAAGACCGAGCTTTTGGCGCGCCGGGCCACTCATCTGATCAACTCGGAGATCACTCCCTCGGACGGAGTTTTGGCTCTGTCCTTCTCCCGGGAGACCGCCGCCGATCTGCGGGGCCGCATAACTTCTGGGGCCCGGCGCTCTTTCGGAGAACTCTCGGTCGGCACCTTCCATGGCTTCGCCCGGGCACTGGTGGAGGAGCACAGCCAGATGCTCTTGGGCAGCGCACGGCCCCCCATGGTGCTTACCGCTCCCGAACAGATCCAGTTCGTCAAAGTCTTGCTGGCCGACGAATCGCCCCAGGACTGGCCTCTTCTCTACCGGCGCATGCTCAAGACCCACACCCTGGCCGAGGAACTGGGCGATTTCGTGCTGCGGTGTGGGGAGCGGCGCGTCACTCCCGAGGAGTTGGCCGTCCAGGCGATGCGGAAACCGGCCTGGGCGGCCCTGCCCGGGTTCTACGAGCGATATCTGGACCGGCTGCGAAGCGAGCAGAAGACCGACTACACCGGGCTTCTGCTTCTGACCAACCGGGCGCTGGGTACGGCGGGGATTGGAAGCCGTACGGCGGCCCGGTTCCCCTATGTGCTGGCCGACGAGTTTCAGGAAGCGACCGTGGTGCAGTTGGAGATACTGAAAAAGCTGGTCGGAGCCGGATGCCATCTGACCGCGGTGGCCGATCCCCACCAGACCTCCTTTTCCTTCCGGGGCGCCGAGCGGGCTGCGGTGCACTCCTTCCCCGAAGATTTCGCCGCAGTCGGGAAAACAACCCCGCAGGTTTATACGCTCAACACCAGCTTTCGGGTCCCCGCCGAGGTGCTGGCGTCCGCCGGGGCGCTACTCGGCGCCGACCCGGATCTGCCGACCCCCGCCTCCCATGCGGGAAAAGTGGATCTCTGCCTCTTCGACCAGGAGACAACCGAGAACGACTGGATCGCCTCGGAGGTCAAACGCCTCCGGCTTACGAAACAGCTCCCCTATTCGGAGATAGCCGTGCTCACCCGGACCTCCGGTCAGCTTCCCGGGCTCTCCCGGGCACTCGACCGAGAGCACATCCCCCACGCCCGACCGGGCGCCCGGCTGATCGACCACCCCGCGGTGCGCCTGGTGTTGGACCTGGCCTGGGTGGCGAAGGTGGACGTTCCCGATCCCCAGAGCCACCCGGAATGGTTCATCGAGTCCGTAGACCGGATCGTGGAAGGGGCGCTGTTGGGCCCCTTGTTCTCCCTGACCCAGGGCAGGGTGAGAGAACTCGGCCTCATCCGCCGCCGGGAAGGTCGGCGGTGGTCGGAGGTGCTGGCCGAGAAGCTAGCGGATGCCAAGGGGCTCTCCCGCTTGCTGGGTGACTCGTCCTGGGCGATCACCCCTCCGGCTACCAACGGGTTCTGGAGACTGTGGAGTAGCGTTCCCCAGTTCCGTCAACTGGTCGAACCGGACAATCTGGTCGACTATCGCTCCGCCCTTGCCTCTTTCGCCCAAACCCTGGGCCGGCTGGCCGAACGATCCGCCGGGACTTCTCTCTTCGACTACCGAACGCTGACCCTCGAAGGTGATCTCGAGGCCTCACCCCTGCTCTCGCCCCAAAGCCCGGCGGAAGGCAGGGTAACGGTCAGCACCATCCATCAAGCCAAGGGCCGACAGTTCGAGGTGGTTTTCATCGCCGGCGCCACCGAGGGAGTCTTTCCCGACACCCGACCATATCACTCCCTTCTGGAAGGACAATTCCTGTCCCGGCTGGATCTGGATCACTTCGGTCTCACAGAACTCCAACTGGAGGAGGAGAGAAACCTGGCCTACACCGCCATGACCCGGGCCAGTGGCCGGGTGGTGTGGACGGCCACCTCCCCCGATCTCAACGAAGCGCGCCGCACCGTCAGCAGGTTCATCTTCTCCCTGGCCGACCGCGACGGCCAAAACCTTGAGCACCCCGCCTCACGATCGGACTCCCATCCCGTCGGGCGGCTCGAGACAGAAAGCTATCTGCGACGCACCCAACGGGACATCCATCAGACCCTCCCCCGTCGGCTCGCAGCCGCCATGGTGCTGGCCCACCCTCCCCGCGACAACCTGTGGGATCCCCGCGGCTTCGCCGGGGTACCGCCGCCCGGCCCTGATGTCGGTCTGATCAATCCGAGCCATATAATGTCGGCGTCCCAGGCGGAGGCCTACCAGACCTGTCCCCGTCGCTACGCCTTGGAATACCGCCTGCGTCTCGACCCCTCCGACGACAACCCGTATGTCCGGTTCGGGAAACTGATACACACCGTCCTGGAGAAGAGCGGGCGGCGGTCCTTCGACCAGGGTGATCCCGGCTTCGACCTCCCTGATGCTCTGAAGGAGTTAAATACCCAGCTCGCCGACCTGGACTTCGGCACTCCGGTGCTCAACTATGCCTGGCTGGAGCGAGGGATGAAGCTCCTCGACCAGCTGGCGGTGCGCTGGACATACGAGAACGGGGAAGCCATCCGGTTCGAAGAGAGCATTAAAGTCGAGGTGGACGGGATACCCTGGCGGGGGCGAATCGATCGGGTAGACCAACTGGAGGACGGGAGGCTCCGCGTCGTGGACTACAAGACCTCCAAGAGCCCGATGACGGTCAAAGACGCCGCGGTCTCATTGCAGTTGGGGTTCTATCTGTGGGCGCTGTCCACTCAAGAACCCGACGCCGCCCGCTCCGCTCCGCTCGCTGAGCTGTGGTATCCCCTTTGCGAAAAGGCCTCATGGAAGCGCTCCTTCGACTCCGCCAACCTGGAAAAAGCGATGGAGAGCCTGGGCGAGATAGCGGAGGCCATCATCTCGGAGAAGGCGAATCCCCTGCCCTGGGCTCCGCGACCGTCCCAGGCGTGCGGGAGGTGTCGGGTTCGCCCGCTGTGTCCGGCATGGCCGGAGGGACAGGGGGCTTTCGTATCGTGAACTCTTCTCCCCCCATTCGGCTCTCTTCGGAGCAGCAGGCAGTGGTGGAATATCCGCTTCTGCCGCTACGGGTGTCGGCGGGCGCCGGGACGGGCAAGACCACCACCGTTTCCTACCGGATGGCCCGGTTGGTCGAAGAGGAGGGAGTGCCCCCTGAACGCCTTTTGGGCCTCACTTTCACCAACAAGGCCGCCGAGGAACTCTCCCACCGGATCCAAGAAGTGCTTTCCGATCGCGCCGATCCTCTCCGGGGGGTGCAGGTCAACACCTATCACGGCTTCTGCTCCCAGATCGTGACCGAGTTCGGGGCGCTCTTGGGGATCGAGCGGAACCTTTCCATCATCGGCCCGGCGCAAACCCGCCAACTGGTCAAGAGGGTGATCCGAGACAACGCCCTGTCCGGGCTGGACAACACCGATATGTTCTATCTGCCCGGCGCCATCATCCGCTTCTCCTCCTCTCTGGCCGACCACCTGCTGGATCCCGACCAGATAGATGAAGAAATGCTGGAGGCCGACCTTCCCCAACTGGACCAAACCGACTTCCGGCGCAAGAGTGACCTGGAGGGCTATGAACGTCTGGGGACATCCTTCTCGAAACGGCGGGGCATGGTGCAAGCGGCCTACTTGTACCAGGACTACAAACGGAGTCTCAGCGTGGTGGACTATGGAGATCTAATTGCCCTGGCGCATCGGATAGTCGGGAGAGAGCCCGAGATTGCTCAGCGGATAAGAGACCGCTACCAAGCGGTGGTGGCCGACGAATATCAGGACACCAACGCCGCCCAACGGACAATCCTCCAGATCCTTTTCGGTGAAGGCTTCCCCCTAACGGTGGTGGGCGACTCCGACCAGACCCTCTATGAGTGGCGGGGGGCTTCCCTGGAAAATTTTCGCAGCTTCCCCACCCACTTCCCCTCCTCGGATGGAGCTCCTGCCCAAACTCTCCACCTCACCCTGAACCGGCGCTCCGGGCCAGAGATAATCGACTTCGCCAACTGCATAAAAGAGGAAATCGGCTCCCAAACCCCCCACCTTCAACCTCTTCGGAACGCGCCCCGCTCAGAGGTGATAGCCGAATGGCATCCCACTTTCATCGACGAGGCGGTCTGGATCGCCGAGCAGTTGATCGAGCGGCGTCGGGAGGGAAGAAGCTGGCGGGAGATGGCGGTGCTGTTCCGTAAAACCAAGGACATCATGGGGGTATACCGGCAACTGATCGCTCACGACATCCCCGTGGAGGTGGCCAACTTGGGAGGCCTGCTGGCTACTCCCGAAGTGGTGGAGATCCACTCCTGGCTGAAAGTGATAGGACGATTCGACGACCGGGTGGCAGCCGCCCGATTGTTGAGTGGTAGCCGTTTTCGACTCGGCCTGGGCGACATCCGACAGTTGGTTAGGTTTGCCGGCCGCGACCCCGATGGTCGGCGGCTGGCCCTGGTGGACGCATTGGAATACGACCCGTTCTGGGACGAACTCTCCGAATCACAGGACCAGGCCTTCCATCGCTTTCACAAGGAGTACCGAGAACTGCTCAGCGTCTGCCAGGGCAGATCGGCGGGAGAGGCCTGTCGGATGATCCTGGAGGAGACCGGCGCCTGGGCGGATGTGGAGTCCATGTCCCACAACACCCGGCTTTCCGCCCGTCTCAACCTCTACCGCTTTCTGGAACTGGCAGAAAGCTGGTCACCTCTCGAGGGTCAGTCAACCATCGGGGGGTTCCTCGACTATCTGGACGCCCTGATGGAGGAGCCCTCCGAAGAGGTGGACGCCGCCCGTCTCTCCGATGAGGACGCGGTCGCTCTCCTGACCGTGCACAAGGCCAAGGGCCTCGAGTGGCCGGTGGTGTTCGTACCGGCTATCTACCAGCAGAACTTTCCGTCGCTGGCCGTGGGAGGATACGACAATCCCTACCAGAAAGCCGAGACTCTCCCCTGGGAGTGGCGGATCGACCCGCCGCCCCACGATCCGGTCACCGCCGAAATGGACGCCGGGACGCTGACCAACGTTTTGCGGCGGAACAGAGAGGAGGTCAAGGCCGCCCACCAGTCACAGGAGTGGCGCGTCGCCTATGTGGCGTCCACCCGGGCCAAGCAGGAGCTGGTGCTTTCGGGCGCGCATTGGTACGGCTATCCGGAACCCTCCCTCAAGCCCAAGCTCCCCCGTGCGAGCGACTTCTTCAAAAGAGCCTGGCTGGCCACCCGCAAGACTCCCCCCGACCAGGATGTCGACCAAGAACTGGAGCGCGCCTATCCCGCCCCGCCCCGGCCCGAGAGTTTCGCCACCCCCACTCAGGCTCTCTATGCCCCCGATCCAGTCTTCGGCGAAGAAGGATGGCCGGAGGGGATCCGCCGCGTTCTCCTAGACCCCGACTGGATAGTCGGAATCGCCCATGGCGAACAGGTCGAAGAGGAATACCAAGCTTCTCTGGAGGAATTCTCGGGCCTCTTGTTCCGGCTGCCCGATCCGACTCCCGAGACCCGCCCGGAGGCGCTCTCCACCTCGGCCACCGGTCTGGTGACCTACGCCCAGTGCCCCAAGAAATACTTTTGGACGGCGGTGGACCCCCTCCCCCGCCGCTATTCCTACGTCACCCGTCGGGGAACCCGGATCCATCGCCAGATCGAGCTGCACCACCAAGGCAAAGTCCCCCTGTTGGAACCCGACTCCGAACTTCCCGAACTCACCAACGACGATCGTCCGGTCGACTCTCCGACCGGACCGGACCCGTTCCAGGTCTTCCTCGACTCCCGCTTTTCGGAGATGAAGACCCAGTGGCTGGAAAAGGGGTTCACCCTCCGGGTGGGAGAGAACTTCATAGTGAGGGGCCGGATCGACGCCGTATACCAAACAGGTACCGGTGGCTGGGAAGTCGTCGACTTCAAATCAGGCCGGCCACCTTCCGATGATCCTCATGCTGCCCGCTTGGCGCAGATGCAGGTTTACGCCTTGGCCGTGCGCGAGATCCCCGAACTGGGTCCGGCCCCCTCCGACCTCTCGGTAACCATCGCCTACCTGGGAGGAGGTCAACTGGCGGAAAGCCCCAGCGCCGAGGAGGTGGACGAGGCCTGGATGGCGTCTGCCCGAAAGCGGCTGGCAGGCATGGCCCGCTCGATCGCCAACGAGCGTTGGGATCCCACTCCCTCCGCCGAATGCCGCAAGTGCGACTTCTTCCACGTCTGCCCGGAGGGGAAGACCTTCATCTCCTCTATCGGCAGGAAGCCCTAGCCGTGTCGGCGGGCGGCGTCGATCATATCCCGCGGGCCGCTGCGGCTGCTGTCAACTACCGGGCGTTGGGTGGTGGCTGTCGGGGCTGAACTCGTGCGTGCGCCAGCGGTGGTAAAGCGCCCACAACACCAGCAACGGCGGGAGCACCACGAAAGCGGCGATCAGCGCCAGCAGGATCGTGACCGCGGTCAGCATACCCAACTGCCTCATCGGCGCGAGCGGGGCGAACAGCAGCGTCAGAAGTCCGAGAGCCGTGGTCAGGGCGCTGGCCAGGAGCGCCCCGCCGGTTGTGGTCATCGCTCGCTGCATGGCGTCGCGGATCCGGCGCGACTCGCGTTCCTCCTCCAGGAACCGGTGCGTGAGATGGATCGTGTAATCGACCCCGATGCCGATCGTGAGCGCCGTGATCAGGGCCGTCACCATGTTGTAGGAGATCCTCATCACCCACATGGCCCCAAGCACCCAGATCACAACCACCGCGATAGGGACGATGGTGATCAGCCCCAGGGCCGGGCGAAACCGGGTGAGGCCGAAGTAGAGCACCAGGATGAGCAACGCAGCGAGAGTGGTGAGGCTCACGCTGACGACCTGACTCTCGGCCAGCTCCTCGGTCACCAGGGCGATGAGCGAGTCGCCGCCCGTGATGGTGATCTCCGAAGCATCGCCTCCCCAGAGCGCTTCGAGTTCGGCGATCAACTCCCGCGCCGCCTCGATGCCCTCGACCGTGACCGGTATCTGGAGGATGGTGCGGTCGACGCCCTCGGCACGGAAGTCCACGACCCTGGCAAAGCCCGCAGGGTCGGCGTTTTCGAGGAGCGCCCAGGCGTCGCGCACCTCCTCGTCTATTGCGAAAACATTGAGGTTCAAGTCGGCGTATGCGGCGGCGAAGGCCGGGTCGTAGTTGTCGCCCGGCTGCCCGCTGTCATTGAGCCAGTCCACCAGCAGCGTCCCCGCCGACGCCCCGGGAGGTCCAACAATGCCCTCCGGCCGCCTCAGGGGATCGGCGAGGGTCGTGTAGAAATCGAACAGGTCGCGAAGGGTCCGGACGGTGTCGAGTTCGGCCTCGACAAGGATCGTCATCGTCGAAGCTCCCCCGTCGAAATTCTCATCGAGGAACTCGATGTTCTTCTCCGTGTCCGAGCCCCGCGGCACGAAGTCCTTGAGCGAGAAGGTCGTGTCGAGACCGGTGGCGGCGATCGCGGCCAGGATCGTGACGACGATGGCGCCGCCCAGGATCGGCAGCGGGCGGCGCACGATCACTGTCGCCGCGCGTGACAGGGCCACTCCGGCGCCGGGGATTGTGTCGGCGACGGCCCTGGTCGCCAGGTTCCGGCCCCTGGCGGTGCGCCTGCGGTCCAGCACCAGTCGTGCGGCGGGCACGAAATTGGTCATCACAACCCAACCCGACAGGACGCCGATGCCGGCAACGATGCCGAAGTCGGCCACCGGCTCGAACTTGCCCGTCAGGTTGGTGAGGAAGCTCACGGCGGTCGTGCCTGCCGCCAGCAGGACCGGCACGCCCGAGAACTTGACCGCCTCACCGATTGCCCGTCCGGGCGCGTCCTCACTCGGGGCGCCCTCGAAGGCCAACTCCTCCCGGTAGCGCCCGGTGATCTGCAGCGCGTAGTCCACGCAGAGACCGATCAGCAGCACCGGCACGAGGACGATCAAGATGTTCTCGGGATCGACGAGGTCCGCCCCGCCGGGCGACAGCCAAGCCTGCGCGCCGAACGTCCAGAAGATCGTGATCAACAGGCCGACGACCGCCAGCGCCACGTCCGAGCTGGTGCGGTAGAAGATGACCAGCAGGATGACGATCACAACCAGGGCGATGCCCATGAGCAGGAACAGACTCGACTGGCGGGCCTCCCTCCCCTCCGTGTTGCTGTTCGCCTTGGTGATGGCCGACACCGCCAGCGGGGCCAAGTCCGCGGAGTCCGTGATCTCGTGGGCGCGCAGTTGCGCCGCCTGCAGGCCCAGGGGGTCGCCGGCCTCGTTGAGGGTGATCAGGGAGAGGCCGGCGATCGGCGTCCCGGCGGCGTCACGGGGGACGAAACGGTCCAGGCCGGCGTTCGCCTCGGCGAGTTCGGGGACGCTGGCCATCCGAGCCAGGGCGGCGTCCAGATCGGCGTCGGAGACCGTGGCCAGATCCAGTCCCCCCACGGCCAAGAGGCGTTCGGCGATCAAGACGTACCCGGCCAGAGGTTCGTCCACGACGAATGGTTCGACCACCGGGTCACTGACGATCCTGGTCTGCAGGTCCCTGACCGCCCGGAGGGAATCGGCTGCGAGAACATCACCTCTGGCAAGGATTTGGACGATCTCAACACCCGCGGCGGCCGGAAAGCTCTCCCGGATGGCGGCGGAGGCGTCGGCGAGTTCGCTGTCGGCGGGCAGGAAGGTGGCGGTGGCGTCAATGGGCGCCGGGGGGATATCCTGCACCCCATACCCGGCGAGCAGCGCGATCGTCACAGCGCCGACGGCCATCAAGACCAGCCTCGGGGCCCTCCGGATGGCGCGGGCCTGCCACTCGAACATGACCGGGCCTTAGTGGCGCTTCACAGCCGCGAAGTCGAGACCGGCCCTGTCTGAACTCATCCCACTCGACATCGACACCTTAATGGAGCGCGGTTTCGCCGGCGAAAAAATCCGATAATCAAAAGGTCCTTAGTCGCACCCGCTGCGGGCGAACCCAAGATATCCACGCTACGAACTCCCCGTTAATCAACCCCCCTCTATTTTAACAAACGACATGGTCTGTTTGGCATGAATCGTCCCAGTGACTTTAACTTTTTCTCCTTCGCAAGTCATATCGGCTCTTGTCAATGCGAGCTGAACCGAGACTTCGGACGGTCAGCAGAATCATCCGCGGCCTCGAGTCGGAAATGGTCAGATCACCCGGCCGCCGCTCGTCTCGATGAGAATGGTCACCGGTCCGTCGTTGGTCAGCGAAACCTCCATCATCGCCCCGAACCTCCCGGTGGCCACGGAAATTCCCCTGCCGCGCAGCTCGGCAGCCACTTCATCCACCAGGCGCTGGGCCGGTTCGGGCCGGGCGGCATGGACAAAGGAGGGACGGCGGCCCTTGCGAACGTCCCCGTACAGGGTGAACTGGCTCACCACCAACGCCGCTCCCCCGGTATCGGCCAAGGCGAGGTTCATCTTCTGGTCGGAGTCGGCGAATATCCGGAGCCCCGCGATTTTGGCAGCCACCGCCCGGGCGTCTTCAACCGTGTCATCATGGGTGGCGCCCACCAAGGCCAGGAGGCCACCGGAGATCTCCCCCACCGTCTCGCCGTCCACCAGCACCCGCGCCGAGGAAACCCTTTGCACCACTGCTCGCATCTCCGCCATGATGGTAGAAATCTCTCTAGAGCGGCGAATCGTCGCGGCTCGTGTCTCGTAAGCCTCAGTTATGACCACCCCTAAAGAATTGCTCGACACTCCGAGTAAGCGGATCTGCCCGGCCTCGTTTGGGAATCTGGGAAGACCGCCGCCTAAGGCAAACAAGAATGTTCCCCCGCTGAGACGTTGGCAAGCGACTTGGAGGGCTCTGGACGCCGAAATGAGCGGCGGGCCAAGTCCTGACCCGCCCGAGGAGCAATTCGATCCTGTGCAAGCCGCAATCGTCGCCGCACAGATCAAAAGAGCAAAACCGCTCCTCCCGGCATCGGGCCGAGGCGAGATCGACCTCGACTGGCCGCATCTGACCGTCGCCATCGGTTCCGAAGAGCTAAAAGTCTTCTTCCAGTTCACCCGGGAAGGAACCGACGGTCGGTTGGAGATGTACAAACTGAAAACCGGGAAGATCGATGAGGAGACCGAATTCGCCACCGCCCCTGAAGAGATCGCCACCGTGGTCACCGATCCCCGCTTTCCCGATTCCCTGGAAGCCTATGAGATAAGAACCACGGACGGAGAGATGATCCGCCTGGAGATGCCAAAACATGAAGCTCGAGCGGTGCTGTCCAAGCTGGAGCTTGACTACCAGCAGATGGCAAGCTTCGATCCAGACGAGATCGTGGAGGGTGCTCACTGCTCGATGTGCAAGGTGGCGGATCTGTGCATGGCCTTCCCGAGAATCGACCCACGGTCGGAAAAGGTCACCCTGCGAAGGCCCCTACCTGCCGCCTTCCAGTTGATGATCTCCAAGTCGCGCCTCCAGGAAATGGACTACTGCCAGAGGAGAGCCGCCTGGAGAGTGTTGTACTCCATCCCTCCCGACCTGGACCACGCCTACCGTGAGGCCTCCCCTGGCCTGGAAGCGGGAAAGAAGTTTCACCATCTGATGGCCAGAGCCCTGCTGTCCGATGACCCCGCCGGGTTCTTCTCAAAGGACCTGGAGATGGAAACTCTCTACCAACAGCACCTGAGCCTTCCCTGCACTCCCGGCCTCGATTTCAAACTGACCGAGTTTCCACTGGGGTTGACGGTCCGCTTTCGCACCGACCAGCACAGCGTGGCGGTGGTGTTGTACGGCATAGCCGACGGCGTGGGACGAGAAGCCGACGGCACTCCCGCCATAATCGATCACAAAACCGGTCGGTCGGCCGAAGCCATCCCCTACGAAGCGGAACTGTACGCATTCGGCGCTTTTCTCCGACTCAGGCAACCGCCCACCGTGGCCACGCACATCCACCAGTTCGCCATCGGCAAAGACCCGATCTGTGAACGAAAGGTCTGGGATCGAGACCAGATGAGCGAACTGGCGTCCCAGTTGGTGAAAGTCGCCGAAACCGCCGCCGGATGGGACCTACGCGACGCCACCTCGCCTCCATACCGGGTGGGAGAATGGTGCAGCACCTGCCCCTTCGAACAGCGATGCCGATCCCACCGCTGAGAGCTGCCTAGCGGGAGACGCCCGCCATCTGCATCTCGGTGGGCTCCGCACAGCAGAACCAGGACTCGGTGAGGCCGGGAACCGAGTCCTCCCAATCGACCTCTCCCAGGGAGGGCGGCGGCCGCCCCACCGCCCGGCGCGCCTCCGACCACTGGGCGTGGAGGGTCTCCCGTGGACCCATCTCTCCCCGGCTCCCCTGCTCGGCCAGGGCCAGGACCTTGCGCTGCAACTCATCGATCCCCCGAATGGGGGACTCCCACGTGTAGCTGAGGGTGCGGAGGTCGTAGTCCCCCAGGACCTCCTCCCGTGCGCCGGGGATGGAAAGCACCAGCGAACCCTCGGGCACCAACAGGCGTATCCCCATTTGAACCGGGTCGGTGGCCCCCATTAGATCCAGGTCGGCGATAAGGGAGAAAATGTCGTCCAGATCGGAGAGTTCCGTCCAAGGGGTGAAAGGAAGCCAGGACGGACGCACCACCAACCCCGCTTCTCTCAAGGTCTCCACCGCCAGGGACAACTCCGAGACCGTGTGGCCCTTGTCCAAGTACGCCAGCACCCGATCATTCACCGTTTCGAAAGCCGACACCACGAACACCACGTTGCGCCTCGCCATATCCCCCCAGATCGAAGGATTCGCAAGAATATGCTCGACCTTAACCGTTAAGTCGAAGGTTAAGTCAGGGAACTCGGAGTGGGCGGCATCTATGAGACGCCTGGCATGAGCCGGCCCGTTGAGGAAATCAGGGTCGCCGAAGGTGATGTGCTCCGCTCCGTTCTCGGTCAACCACTGCAGGTCCGCCAGGATGCTCTGGAGATCCACAATCCGATAGCGCCCGTCGTAGACGGCGGGCAGCGGACAATGCCGGCACCGGTGGCGACACCCCCTGCTCCCCTCCACATAGCCGGCCAGGCGGGTGTCCTCCCCATGCTTCAGACAGGCGTACTGATCCAGGGGCGGCAGCAGGCCGCGGGCGGGAACCAGCGAGGGTGAGCGGACGGTGGAGATGGTGATCGGGACCGCCCCTCCCCCAATGCCGGCGCCCAACCCACCGACCCAGCTAACCAGTTCGGCGGTGTACTCGCCCGCAATCGCCCGGTCGGCCACCTCGCCCACCACCCGGTCGGAGGCCGCAGCCGCATACAGCCCGTAGAAGGCGACGGGCAACCCGGGACGGGCCGTCTTGATCCGCCGGGCGGTCTCCGTGCCGAGCCGCATGGCGGTGTGCATCGGGACAGAGATCCCCACTACCTCCGCCCACTCCACCTTGGCGTCGTCCCACTCCTCGACGGCCAGATCCAGCGCCCTCACCGAATGTCCTGCGGACAGGAGCGCAGCGGCGGGCCAGGCGACGTGAAGGGGCTGGTGGCCCAACTCGTATGTGGAGATCAGCAGTACCCGCACGTCCGACATCCTTTCTCCCCAGCTTCCCTGCCGAGCAATCTAGCCGTAAAACCCTCCCTCATCTGGGGTATTCTTCCTTTTAGCGATGACCTACTGGGAAGAATACAGCCTCTCGTATGTGGACGGCTTCGTCCACCAGCATCATGACGCCGATCCCCAGGAAACAGCCGAGTGGATGGAGTCGCTGGACGCGGTGGTGCAAGAGAGAGGCGCCGACCGCGGGGAGTTTCTGCTCACCAGGCTGATGGACCGGGCCCGCCAAAAGGGCATTTCGGCGCCAGGCTCGATCAGCACCCCCTACATCAACACCATCCCTCCCGAGGAGGAACCGCCCTATCCGGGCGACTTGTTGATGGAAAAGCGCATTCGCCGCTTCATACGCTGGAACGCGGCGGTCATGGTCATCAAGGCCAACCACATGGAGAAGGGAATCGGGGGGCATCTTTCCACCTTCGCCTCCTCGGCCCTGCTCTATGAGATAGGTTTCCACCATTTCTTTAGAGGCAAGGAAGACGGCCAGTCGGGCGACGCACTCTACATCCAGGGACACGCCGCGCCGGGAATCTACGCCCGGGCTTTCCTGGAACGCCGCCTCAAAGAGCACCATCTCGACAACTTCCGCATGGAGATCGGAGGCGGGGGGCTTTCCTCCTACCCCCATCCCCGGCTGATGCCCGAGTTCTGGGAGTACCCCACCGTCTCCATGGGGCTCGGCCCGATCAACTCGATCTATCACGCCCGGTTCAACAAGTACCTCCACAACCGGGGGATCGATCACACCGAGGACAGCCGGGTGTGGTGCTTCGTGGGCGACGGGGAATGCGACGAACCCGAAACGCTGGGCTCCATCTCCCTGGCGGCCCGCGAGGGCCTCGACAACCTGGTGTGGGTGGTCAACTGCAACCTCCAACGCCTGGACGGCCCGGTCCGGGGCAACGGCAAGATCATCCAGGAACTGGAGGCGATTTTCCGGGGAGCGGGCTGGAACGTCATCAAGGTGGTGTGGGGATCGGGATGGGATCCGCTGCTGGAGCGCGACCACCAGGGAGCCCTGGTGGATGTTATGCACCGGACCCTCGACGGGGAGTACCAGCGCTACAAGGCGGAGAGCGGCGCCTATGTCCGGGAGCGCTTCTTCGGGAAGGACCCTCGGACGCTGGAGATGGCCAAAGAACTGAGCGACAGCGATATCTGGGCGTTGCGCCGGGGCGGCCACGATCCCCTCAAGGTGTACGCCGCCTACGAAGCGGCCACCCGTTCCTCGGGAAGACCCACGGTGATCCTCGCCAAGACCATCAAGGGCTGGACCCTGGGCCCGGACGTGGAGGGAAGAAACGCCACCCACCAGATCAAGCAGCTCACCAACCAACAGCTCATGCAACTCCGCGACCGCCTCGAGCTCCGCCAGGAGATCCCTGACGCGGCGTTCGAGGGGGATCTCGACCCGCCCTATTACCGGCCTCCCACCTCCTCTCCCGAATACCAGTACCTGATGGAAAGCCGAAAGCGCCTGGCGGGCTGGCTCCCCAACCGGGTGATCCGCATCCGAAAGTCCCTCACCCTTCCCTCCCCCGAAACCTTCGATGTGCTCAACCAAGGCAGCGGAAAAGTGGAGGTCTCCACCACCACCGCCTTCATCAGGCTGTTGCGCAACCTGTGCCGGGTGCCGGAATTCGGCCCCCGGGTGGTACCCATCGTCCCCGACGAGGCCCGCACTTTCGGAATGGACCCGCTCTTTCGGGATCTCGGCATCTACGCCTCCCGCGGACAGCTCTACGAACCGGTGGACGCGGCGATGATCCTGGCCTACCTGGAGCGACAGGACGGACAACTCCTCGAGGAGGGGATCACCGAGGCCGGATCACTCGCCTCCTGGACGGCGGCCGCCACCTGCTACGCCAACCGGGGAATCCCGATGGTTCCCTTCTTCATCTTCTATTCCATGTTCGGTTTCCAAAGGGTGGGCGACATGATCTGGGCGGCTGCCGACGCCCGGGCTCGCGGGTTCCTGTTGGGCGCCACCGCCGGGCGCACCACCCTGATGGGAGAGGGACTCCAGCATCAGGACGGCCACAGCCTTCTGCTCTCCACCACCGTCCCCTCCATGAGGAGCTACGACCCCGCCTTCGCCTATGAGTTGGGGGTGATCATCGAAGACGGAATCCGGCGGATGTACCAGGAAAACGAGGACATCTCCTACTACATCACCGTGTACAACGAGAACTATTACCACCCGCCCAAACCCGTCGGGGTTGACGGAGGCATCCTGGCCGGACTGTATCGATGGGCGCCCTCCCCCGAGGGTGTGCCCAAACAGGGATCGATTCTCTTCTCGGGATCGACCGTGGGGGCGGCCCGACAGGCCCAAGAACAGTTGGCCGAACAATACGGAGTGGGGGTGGAGTTGTGGTCGGCCACCTCTTATCAGACCTTGCGAACCGAGGCGATGGAAGTGGAGCGCTGGAACCTGCTCCATCCCGGCCAACGTGCCCGACAGCCGTATGTGACCCGGAGGCTGGCCGGCGCGGGCGAGGTGGTGACCGCGGTCACCGACTTCATGCGGGCCGTGCCCGACCAGATCTCAAGATGGGTTCCCACGCGGTACGTGACATTGGGCACCGACGGATTCGGGCGCTCGGACACCCGCAAAAAGCTCCGCCGGTTCTTTGAGATCGACACCGGCTATCTGGTGGTGAGCGTCCTGTCAGCGCTCGCCGCCCAGGACCTCATGGCGCCCTCGGTGGTCACCGAGGCAATGAAACGCCACTGGATAGATCCCGAACTGGAGCCCTCCTGGAAACGCTGATTAGACGGCCCGGGAGGTTCTAACTGTATTTCGCATAAAGGTTGGTAACAGTTCAACTGAAAGCGAGACGCGGCCAGTCTTCCCCCTCAGAGTTCAATATATCACATACGCTATAAATAGCTGTATGTTCACCAGGGATCTCCGAGCCAGGCGGCTGGAAAAAGGGATGACACCGGCGGAGTTGTCGTCTTTGACCGGAATCGCCCAGCCGAACCTCTCGCGCATCGAAGGCGGAAGAGTGGACACCAGGCTCTCCACGCTGGTCAGGATCGCCCATGCGCTGGGTATGGACTTGGCAACGGTGGAGAGACCCGTGATCACGATGGAGGAGGTGCGCTCCCGGATGGAGAAGGGCCGCCGACGTTTGGCGGAGCGGGGACTCCACCCCAGGAACGTAGAGGGAAGGCTGGCGTGGAAACGCGCCCGCGGGGATTGACACGACCGTGGAGGAACGGCTGTGGCCCTGACCGCGGCACATCTCCTGGAGAGCGCGCGTTGCGCGCCGCCCGGCAGCGCGGAATGGGTTCTGTATTCCGCCGCTGCGTTCGATGCCCTGGTCCGCTCCCCCCTGGTGCTGGTCGGAGGAGCCGCCCAGGTGATCCACACCGCCGGGGAGCGGCCCACTGCTATAGACATGGTTGGCCTGATAACACCTCTGGATGAACGGACATTGGCCGACGCGGGATTCGTTCGCGAGGGCCGCCACTGGATCTACCATTGGGCCGCCGATCAAGGCATTGCGGTGGAGGTGCCGAGCAACTCTCTCTTGGGCGAAGAGACCCCGGAACTGATAGACGTGGGGGGCCGCCGGCTCAGAGTCATCTCTGTCAACGACCTTATGATGGACCGCCTCATGCAAGCCACCGACGGCACCGCCATCACCTGGGAGGAAGCTCTGTCGCTCGGTGTAGCGGCCCGGGATCGCGTCAACTGGCAGTCATTGAAATCCCGATGTCTCGCCGGGCGGACGGCAGACATCGGTCTCAACACCTTGCCCGAAGTGTTGGATCGGCTGCTGCGCGAACTGGCCTGATAGCGCAACCCCGCAACAGCGCTCTCCCTCTTTGACACTGGGCGCGGCCGGCGCGCCTCAATTGTTCGTTGGCTGTCCTCTCCGGCCGCCCTACTCCGAACGGGAGAAAAGCCTCTTGATTCGAGCGGCGAGGGTCTGGAAGAACAACTGGATTCCCTTCACCTCTCCTGCCTGCACCTGGGCGGCTTCTTCGACGGTGACGGCGCTCAGCTTGCCTTCCAAACACTGGGCGAACTCGCCGATCAGCCGATTGGAGATTTCCTTGATGAGTCCGCTCCGCCCGAACTGGGCCACCGCCCCGGCCAGTGACACGTTCGCTTCGATGTTGATCCCGGTGCCTGCGTCCGTCTCACGGAGTTGATATTCAACCGTCATCCGACCCCGGCTTCCTCCCCGGCGATCCACCCCTTTGCCGGTGATCGTGGCCGATCGGGCAACCGGATCCGCTTCAATCGTGGCCTCACCTTCGAAATTGGCGCTGAGCGGCCCCAGCTTCACCGAGATCTTTCCGGTGTACTCGCCTCCACCCTTGTCCTCGCCGAGCTCCGCTCCGGGCATGCATTGAACAACGGATGGAATGTCCTGGAAGAAGTCCCACACCGTCGAGAGGGGCTTGGCTACCTCAATTTCATGTTCGATTTTCATATAGGACTCCTCTGGCTCTGAAACCGCTCTTGGTCAAAAAAAACCGACATTTTAGAAGACGGGTTTCACCTAGATGATACCGGACCTTTGCGATCCCGCAGGTAGCCGGCGGATTGACAACGTCGGACTGCCAGAATTTCCGCCATTATCGCCCAGCCGATCTCCTTGGGTCCCTCGGCGCCGATATCCAGCCCGGCCGGCCCGTACATCTTGGAGAGGTCTTCGGGCGAGGGAGAGAATCCGGATTCCTCCAGGTTGACGATCAGCCGTTGCAGCCGGGCACCGGGACCCAACGCTCCTATATAGGGGACATCGGTGCCCAGCAAGGATCGCAGATAGTCGAGGTCACGCAGATAGTTGTGGCTCATCACCACCACATAGGTACGCCGGTCGAGGTGGATCTTCGACCCCAACTCGGCGGGAAGCGCCGGCATCAAATGCGCGGAGGAAAACCGCTCGGAGGTAAGCAGTGCTTCACGCTCGTCACTGACCACCACCTCGAATCCCAACTCTGCGGCGTAACGAGCCAAGGGATCCGCGTCATGGCCAGCCCCGCAGATCAGAAGCCTCGAGGGAGCGCCCAGAGCCTCCACCATCATCCGTCGGCCCTGAGGGGCGGTGACATGGGAATTGCCCTCGGCGATGGCTTCGCGCGCCATGGCGATCGCCTGGGGTTCCAGAGAGACCTCCGACAGGGACCCGGTGTGGACGCCGTCGGCCCGTACATACAGCTTGGCGAACCGGGGCCCGAAGAGCTCGTGAACCACCGCCATGGGACGCTGAAGGGTGCGCGAGGATGAGACCTGCTCGGCCCATTCCCGCGCGTCGTTGGCGGGGACAACCAACAACTCAGTGGCCCCGTTGCATCCGATTCCCCATCCCCAGATCGCTTCGTCGTCCGCGGTCAGATCGAACTCCACCAACCGGGGAGTATCAGAGGACAGAACTTCCTCCACAACCCGTTGCAGATCCTGGTCCAGACATCCACCCGAGACAGTCCCCACCGAGTATCCGTCCTCGGCCACCAACTCCCGGGCGCCCAACTGCCGGTAGGTCGAACCCCTCGCCCCCACCACGGTGGCCAGGGCGAACCGCTTTCGCATCCTCCCCCAATCCAGGGTGGTCTGCAGGATGGTCTCCAAATCCGACATGTGCGCCAGAGGATAGGGAACTGCTTACCGACGTCGGGAACAGCCCTCCCACCGCCAGACGGGGGCCCCTGCCCTCTTAGACCTAAGAGACCTTGATAAGAGGGATCGACTCGCCGGGCAGGACTTCGTCGGTGGGCGTCATTCCCCGTTCGCTTCGCACCGCGTCGATCCGGTCGAAGACCTTATCCATGGCCTGATAGCGCCTCCCGGTTATCTCGTCCACCTTTTTATCGGCGTTCTTGATGTGACCCTGCAACACCTCGATAACCCTCTGGGTATCCATCCACTCCCTTTTCACCAGGTTGAGGATGTCCAACATCTCGTCACCGGCCTTTTCCAGCCCGAACGCGGCGTTCGTCTCCCTCACCAGGGTTAGAACGGCAAAGAGATTGGAGGGACCACAGAGCATCACCCCCTTCTCGAACGCGAAATCCAGCAATCCGGAGTCGCTTTCCCAGATGAACGAGTAGATCGATTCAAGCGGAATGAACATCAGCACCATGCCGGCGTCTCCGTAGGACTTGGCCGAGAGAGCCTTGACATGGCCTCGCACGGTCCGGAGGAATTCCTTCCGGTGCCTCTCCTTTTCGATGTCGGGCGCTTCCTGATAGCTCCGATAAGAGTCGAAAGGGAGCTTGGAGTCCATGCACAGAAGTTGTCCCTTGGGGAGATGGAAGGCGAAGTCGGGGATCGCCCCGCCGGGGAGCCTCTTCCTGACCTCATAGGAGACTCCTTCCTTCATTCCCATCGCCCGGAGGATGTCCTCTGCCACCTTCTCTCCCCAGCTTCCCTTCTGGCCCGGTGAGCTCAGCATGTGGCTGAGCGACTCGGTGGTTCCGCCCAGCTTGGCCAGGGTTTCGTTCACCTGTCCGAATTGCTCCGACCAGCTTCCCTGCCGGGAGGCGAGGTCCCTCTGCATTCCCTCGATCCGATTTCCAATCAACTCCGCCGTCCGGCTGAAGGTTCGCTGCTGCTGGGAGATGAGTTCGGCGCTGGACCGGGCCTGGGTTTCGAGCTCCGCCTTGGCCATCTTGGCCGCCTCCGCGGCCGCGGCGGTGGCGGTCTTGGCGGTCAACTCCTCGGCTTGAAACTGTCTGTTTTGCTGGTCGCGATCCAGAGCCTCGAGTATCGCCTGCAGAGCGATCTCGGACTGGTCCTGGAGCTGTCTTTCCCGCTGGGTGCGGCGGTGCTGGGCGACATTCCACACTGCCGAGAAAACCAACGCGGCCATGCCAATAATGATCAAAATGTCCATGCGCCCAAGTATGAAGGGACGGTGTGACAAAACCCGGTATTAGCGGCGCTCCGATAATGCGCCGCACCTTGCTTTAGTGGACCGTGTCCCCCGCCAGCAGGTCCAGGGCGTGGGGCAGCACCCCCAGCACGGGCTCGAGGTTCTCCACCGCGCCCTTGGGGCTGCCGGGAAGGTTGATGATCAGTGTCGACCCCCGGGCGCCGACCACCGCCCGGGAGAGCGCTGCCATGGGAGTGACCGCCAGCCCGGCGGCCATCATCATCTGGGATAGGCCAGGGACTTCCCGGTCGATCACCCGCCGGGTCGCCTCGGGCGTCACGTCCCGGGGTCCCAGCCCGGTGCCTCCGGTGGTGACCACCAGATCCACCTGTCGACAGGTCTCCACCAACGCCGTCACGATCAACTCCTCGGTGTCCTCCACCGCCGTCCGCACACGGATCTCATAGCCGGCTTCGACCAGCATCTCCGAGAGCACCTCCCCGGAGCGGTCCTGACGGGTCCCGGCGATCACCCCGTCGCTGAGAGTGATCACCGCCGCTCTCCACGCTCTGTCCTTGGCCATCGGATTAAACACTACCTGACGCTGTTAACCTCCCGGATTTGATGGAGATCCCTCCGGCCCCGTATCTGCCCACTGCCGACCCCCAGGTGGTGGAGTCCACTCCCCTCTCCCAGTCCGGGTGGTATGAGGACGGACAGCACGGCGGGTTGGTGGCCGGTCTCATGGCCAGGGCGGTGGACGCGGTCCCCACCCTAACCCCGATGGAGATCGCCCGCCTGACCGTGGACATCTTCCGGGTGGTGCCCACCGTGCCGCTCCGAGTGACCACCTCCATCCTCCGGGAGGGCAAACGCATCCAGTTGGTGCGGGCCTATCTGCGCGCCGGCGACACCGAACTCGCCCAGGCCACCGCCATGCGGCTCCGGATCGCCGACCGCCCCCCGCCCCGGGCCGCCATGCCCGACCCGTCGCTGCTTCCCATCCCGGTGGCACAGGCCCGGCCCGTGGATCAAGATCGGATAGGAGTGGGAGTGAGCGGACGACTGTACTTTCATCGTCACGGCGTCGAGATGCGCCAGGCCGAGGGACGGTTCGATCAGCCGGGCCCGGGTGCGGTATGGATCAGGATCCTCACTCCCCTGGTAGCCGGGGAAGAGTTGACTCCGCTGCTCCGGGCCGTAATCGCCGCCGACCATGGAAACGGGGTCAGCTCGGTCCTGCCCTCCTCCTGGGTGTTCATGAACGCCGATCTGAACATCCATCTCCTTCGGATGCCGGTGGGCGAATGGGTGGGTTTACGCTCGCAGTCGTGGTTCGCCTCCCTGGGGAGAGGCGTGGCCCACTCCCAGGTTTACGATGCCACCGGCGGGATCGGCAGGTCGGTGCAGACCCTCTTCGCCGATTTCCGCACCTCCCTGCCGGGCACCATGCGCCCTCCTGACTTCTCTCAAAGCTAAGGAGCACCGACGCCGCCAGAGGGGAGATCCTTTTCGAACCCCCGCGTGGGGGGACAAAAGAAAGTCGGCCTACTGGTCCTCGTCGAGTGCGGCTTTCACCGACTCCAGGACGTTGTTTACCTGGAAAGAGACATCATCCAGCCGTTGGCGGCAGAACCGGATGAGGTGTCCGGCCCGCTCCACCTTCTCCGCCATTGCTTCCAGATCCACCTCGTTTCCCCGGAGATAGGTCAGTATCTCCTCCAGTTCGGCCAGGCCCGCAGCATAGCTGTCGGGCAGCTGCGGGGAAGGCGGGGATTCGCTCATGGGTGTGCCACCTCCTTTGTGGTCGCAGGTCCGCGGGTGGGGCGGGTCTCTGTCACCGTGCTTGTCAACGTCCCGTCGGAAAGCCAGGTCTCCACCCGATCGCCCTCGCTGGCCTGGGAAATCGATCTGATCACTCCCCCACCCCGGTAGCGGGTGATCGACCAGCCCCGGGCCAGATTGCGCTGCGGGTCGTAGGCCTCCGTAACTTGTCGGGCCGACTCCAGTCTGGTCTGTTCCCGCCTCAGGCTTTGTCGGCTCTCCCGAGCGAGGGAGGCCTTTCGGGAAGAAAGCAGGGCCTCGGCCCGCCGAAACAGGGGCCGCACCTGGGCGGGCAGCACCTGGGCGGATCTCCCCAGGCGCAGGCGGCAGCGGGCCAAAGCTGCGTCCACCACGCCCCGCATCTCACCGGGCGAGCCGTCCAGACGCCTCCGATGACGCGTCACCAACCCGCCGGCGGTCTCCGCCACTCCCCTTCCTAACTCCCCGACCCTCTGGAGGAAGCCGGTGGTCCGGGACGCCAACCACGAGGCGCAGGCGGTGGGGGTCTTCTCAGAGCGGTGGGCAACCAGATCCGAAACCGTCCGGTCGAGTTCATGGCCGATCCCCGTGATCACCGGAACCGCGCATTCGGTGATCGCCCGAGCCATCTCCTCGTGGTCGAAAACCGCCAGGTCGGTGGTGGATCCTCCTCCTCGGACGATGCAGATGACATCGGGTTTCAACAACGAAAGCCGTCTGATCGCTCCGATCAAAGATGGCCGGGCCGCATCGCCTTGCACTCCGGAATGGTGAAAAGAAACCTCCCAGCCCAGTCCGCTTTCACTGAGGGTGGAGATGAAATCGGCATAGGCGTTGCTCTCGGCGCTGGTGATCAGACCCACCCGATAGGGGGCGGCGGGCAAGGGGAGCTTCTTGTTTTTGTCGAACACCCCTTCCTTTCTGAGCAGCGCCACCACCCGCTCGCGCTCCGCCTTCCACCTGCTCAGGGTGTAGTAGGGGTCGACCTCGTGGATCTGGAGAGTGACTCTTCCCTGCGGTGGGTAGAAATCGACGCGCACCCGGACTTTGATCTCGTCCCCGTTCGAGACCGCCCCCCAGTTCGCCTTCGAAAGCGCCTGGTTGATGGCGAGCCTGCGGCTCTGCCAGATCACCGAATGCAAAAGGGCCGGCTCGCCGGGAGAACCCTGAGGAACCCGCTCCACCAGATCCAGATAGACATGCCCGGCATTGGACCTGGTGAGGTTTGCCACCTCCCCGGTCACCCACACCATGGCCCCGAAAGCCTCGGCCAGCGCCTCTTGGATCCGTCCGGCCAACTCCGAGACCGTGTATGCGGGTTGCTCCACGGAGGAGTCGAGCGGGAGAAAGGAAGGACGGTCGGTCATGGGGGAAGTCTCCTCCAAAGGCAAGGGGCGTGTCCCAACAGCACATAACTATAAGACCCGCCCCGAGAAGTAAACTGGTCGGGATGTTCGGCGATCCCTCACAGCGGCTGAGGGCTGGAGCCATCGGTTTGGTCTTCCTTCTGGCAGCCACAGCCTGCGGAGGCGATGACCCCGCCGCTCCCTCGACCACCACAGAGACTCCGTCCGCCACCGCCGCCCCGGCGGCCGATGCCGAGATTTCCACCACCACCGAGGGCGGGGCGGACTCTCCATCCAACGACCCGGCGGAGGGAACCGAGGGGGCCTCTCCCACTACCACCGCATCGGAGCCCGAAATGGATATGGCCGCGGGATGTCCCCCACCCCCCGACACACCCCCCATCACCCGCCCCGTGGTCGAAGACAATCCCCATCCTCCCCCCTCCCACCTTCAGAACGCCGTTGCGCCCTGGCCCACAGACTGGTCCCGGACCACCATCGACCTCACCGAACTGGGACTGGGCATCCACGCCCTCGATCCCCGGGATCTGATCGCTCCCCTCGACCGGCCGGTGATGGTGGATGTGAAAGCCGCCGGTTTGTGGCTCTCCGACCAGGACCCGGGGATGCTGGTCCGGATCGAGGACGATGCCCGCTTCTATCCCCTACGGGTGCTGACCCGCCATGAGATCGTCAACGACCGCTTCGGCGACCGGCCGGTCCTGGTGACCTACTGTCCTCTGTGCAATACCGCCGTCGCCTTCGATCCGGTAGCGCCGGACGGCACCTATCTGCGCTTTGGCGTTTCTGGGCTGTTGCGAAACTCCGATCTGGTGATGTGGGATCTGGAAACTACCTCGCTGTGGCAGCAGGTCACGGGAGACCCCATCGTGGGCAGTTACGCGGGCGAATCGGGGCTTGCCTATCTGCCCTCCGCCATAGTGGCTTTCTCCGAATTCGCAGATGCCCATCCGGCTGGGTGCGTACTCGGCCCGCAACAAGAGTTCGGCATCACCTACGGAGTCAACCCATATTCCGGTTACTCCTCGTTGTCCCAGCCCTTTCTGTTCAACGGAGAGCTGGATGACCGGCTTCCGGCTCTCTCCCGGGTAGTGGGGGTGACGATCAACAACGAGTACAAAGCCTATTCCTTCGATGACCTCGCAACGCTGCGGGTGATCAACGACAAGATGGACGAGGTGCCGATCGCGGTGATGTGGGGCGCCGCTCACACCGCCGACGCGTTGGACGACACGATCATCCCCAACGGGCGACCGATCGGAACGGGCGTGGCCCTTGTTGCCGTCAGCCCCCAGGGTCCCCTCACTTTCGTGTCCGCCGATGGCGATCTCTTCGAGGATCAAGAGACCAACAGCACCTGGAACCTGCTGGGCCAGGCCATCGACGGGCCCCTGGCCGGCACCCAGTTGAAATTCGCTCCCCATAAAAACGAGTTCTGGTTCGCCTGGTACGCCTTCTTCGGCGCCACCGGAGAACTGTGGGAAGACTCCTGACCGCAAGCCGCGGGGATTGGGCTTTGGACCGGCCGGCCATCATGACAGATGACCATACCTGCGAGTAGGCTGGACGAACAAGCGGATGGAGGGAGTCATATTGGACCTTGGGGATCGGATCGGCGGAGGCCTGCTGGGGGTTGCGGCAGGTGATGCCCTCGGAGCGACACTCGAGTTCATGAGGCCCGAGGAGATCAGACGCCGATTCGGGGTTCATCGCGAGATAATCGGGGGCGGGCTTTTCGGTTGGCGGCCCGGGCAGGGGACCGATGACACCGACCTCACCTGGGCCGTGCTGGCTGCCTATCTCGACGGCCCCTACACGCTGGAAGGGGCGAGTGACAACATGCTCGATTGGTTCCACTCGGGGCCTCCCGATGTCGGTGGCGCGACCTACGGGGCCCTCCGGCGCCTGGACCAGTCCCGCGATCCCCGGACGAGCGGGGCCACCGGGGAGTTCTCGTGCGGGAACGGTTCGCTGATGAGGTGCATCCCCACCGCGCTGGTGCGAGCCGATGCCATCATCCGTCGCCGGGAACTGGCCGAGATCTCCGCGGTCACCCACGCCCACCGCCGGTGCGCGGACAGCTGCGTCGCATACGGCGAGATCGTCAACGCCCTCCTGGAAGGTGCGGGAGCTTCGGAGGCCCTGGCCTCGGCTCGGGCGTTGAACCTGGACCCCAAGGTCCGAGGAGCGCTGAACATCGACCCGCAGTTGCCGGTGGACCGTCTGCGTACCTCTGGCTACGTGATCGATTCGCTCGGCTGCGCGGTCTGGGCCATCCAACAGGACGCAACCTTCGAAGAGGTGATCGTGGCCCTGGTCAACCGCGGCGACGACACGGACACCACCGGCGCGATAGCAGGAGGCCTGGTCGGTGTCCTTCAAGGGGTCGAGGCCATCCCCTCCCGATGGCGACGAAAGCTCGAATACCACGACCGTCTGGTGGCCGCCGTTCCCCACCTCCTGGCCCTGCGCGGCTGACGGACCCTCCCGGCAAGAGGCCTAAGTCCCTGTGGCGGGTGGGTGGCCCGTGCGCTTCAATCGGGCCACGTCGGCGAAGAACCTGGGTATCAGCACTCGGGGAATCCGATGACCGTGGGTGATGGCGGCCACCGCGATCGCGACCAGCACCAGGTTCAGCGCGTCTCTGTCCTCGGCCGCCAAGGTCCAGAAGAACCAGCAGTATGCCATTCCCTGCAGCAGCATCCCCGATGCGAGGCTGCGAACCGACAGGAGCAGCCCACCGAGAACCAGCGACGGCGCCAGCCACACAGCCGGCACGTATCCGCCCAGCACCATCCCCGCCATCAGACCCACTCCCGTCATGCCGTCGAAGATCGGGTCCCAAGCACCCAGCCTGGTCATTCCAGGCGCCCGCCGGGCCAGGATACCGTCCAGGCTATCGGTGATCCAGCAGAATATGAGGATCGCGGCGGCTTGCAGCAAACGAGCGGAGCCGATCACCACCACGAGGAGCGCCGACAGGGGGAGCCGCACCAGCGTCAAGTGGTCGGCGGTTCGGGCAACTGCGATCGTAGCCATCCTGGGGTTCCGGAACCTATCGCTTCCTGTTGGTTCAAATCATCCTAGAGACAAGCCAGTCCGGGGTGGGAAGAAGCGGGACCGGAAAACCCAAACCCGGGTCACTCGAAGTATTCGTCTTCTTGGAAGCGGGTCCAAGAGTCGAACACAGGAAACGGAAGAGGTAGAACATGGTCAGGATCATTCACCCTGAAGGAAATCTTCTGCGGATCGAAGACATTCCTGATTGAAATGGAAACACCAACATGATCAATGCAGTCTTCGCATTTGCCCGGCAATACCTGTTCTGATCGCGACTCATTGAAACGCGCGGTGATTTCAGAACCGTCGGCATCGCCCACCAGGTGGAAATCTTCGGAGATAACACTCCATTCGTGTATCGCCCGGTCTGCACGGGAGAATTGAGCCCAAAGAACAATGCGGTTCTCGCCGAAAAAGTCGAGGATGACCGACTGTCGCGGACTGGCGTCTTTCGAGGGTTCGAATTGGCGAAACGAACGATCATGCAATGCCGCCATGATTCGCTGTGTTTGTTCCTCGTCGAGGGGTGCGACAGGAGTGTCACTGCCTGCACATCCTGCCAGTGCCGCCAGCGAGACCAACAAAGCCAAGCTCAGTGAGACTCTGGCATGGGTAAGCGGTCTGGGCGGAAAGCGACCAGGCAAAGCACATTTCATTCGCATCGATGACATGAGCGCCTGGGTGGTGGGCCAGTTTGAGGGTTTTCCCCGAGCTATCGCCGTAAAGGGCGAGAGAGCCGATCGGCTCCTTGACTGAAGTTTGTGTTCTGGGGAGCCCAATCCTACCACCACACCGGGATCGGAGGCCATTATGGACAGTTCTATCGGGAAGATCGCTATAGTTCCGCGTATCGACACAAGAAAAGGAGATGAGTCAGTGCGCTCCCTGATTCCACCCCGCCCGGCGGACATGAACAAACGGGCCAAGGCCGTCGTTGATGTGGCTGTCGGCGCGAAACAGGATCCCCCTCCCCCTTCTCTCGCTCGTCAGAAGGCCGGTCTCGCCAGAGCCGAGGCCCTATCACCCGAAAGGCGTAGGGAGATCGCCAGCAAAGCCGGAAAAGCCGGCGCCAAGAAACGCTGGGGCAACAAGACTTAGAGTTCGAGGGGAGCGAGCCTAGCCCGCTTCTAACGGTTGGACCTCCCGCTCCCCTCGACACAAAATGAGAACGGGGCCGCCCGGCAGGCTGTTCTTTGGTAAGGCGGCCCCCGACTCATTCTACCGCTTAACTTGCAAGCTCCATGCTATAATGGAGGTTATGAATCGTCTTTCTCTTGACCGCCGAGCGCAGGTCATCAACTGTCTGACCGAGGGCATGAGCATCCGCAGCACCGTCCGGATCACCGGCGCCGCTAAGGACACGGTCATCAAACTGTTGGTCGACGCCGGCCGAGCAGCTGCCGTCTTTCAGCACACACAGTTCCAGAACCTGTCCTGCGACGTGATCGAAGCGGATGAGATCTGGTCCTACGTGTACGCCAAACGAGACAAAATGGTGAACCGGACCGACTCGGGCGACGTGTGGACATGGGTTGCCCTGTGCGCCGAGACCCGCCTGGTTCCCTCCTGGTGGATCGGGGACCGCACCGCCGACACTTGCACTCTGTTCCTAACCGACCTCAGAAACCGACTGACCACCACCCCCACCCTCCAAACCGACCAATGGGAAGCGTATCGGATCGCCCAGCAGGAAGTGTTCGACGATGACATGAACCACTCCGCCAGCAAAACCGGGACCTCTCACGTCGAACGTCAGAACCTCACAATGCGAATGAACATGAAACGGTTCACCAGACGCACCAACGCCTTCTCCAAAAAACTAGAGAACCACGCCGCCGCGGTCGCTCTGCACTTCCTCGCCTACAACTACGGCCGAGTCCACCAGACCCTCAAACAGACCCCGGCAATGGCCGAAGGGCTCGCTACCCGCCCCTGGGACTCGTTGGACATCGCGGCCCTGCTTGAGTAGGATGCTTTTTTATGCGTCGTGATATGACACTCATCGCTCGGATCCTCAGATACGCAGAAGGGAACGCTTCGCTCACTGTCTGGAGTCGCATCCCGAAGTTTGACGGGTACACAGACGCTGAGGTCCATTACCACATTGGCTTATGTATCCAGGCTGAGTACCTGCAAAACACCAAGAGCGTGCCTTTCAATGGCCGCTGCTTGGGGGTCGGGCTGCTCACCTGGGCAGGGCACGAGGCATTGGACCGGTTGGATCCTTGCTCTAGCTAGCGGTATCGGCGACCTGCTCAGTCGGGGGTTTGGCTCCCCCCGGGACAACTTTGAGCGGGCGCCGACCGGGGGGAGAACCTGGTTTAGCGGAAGGCCCGGACCCGGCAGTTGCTGTATGCGCCGGTCACGTCCTCGATCGTGGTCGTAAGCGTCTCGTCTTCGGCGTTCGGTGTGACGTCGTTCCCGAGGATGATGTCCGAGTAGAGGGTTTGGCTGCCGTGGCGTAGATACGCTTGGAACGCCGTGTGGCGCGCTAGGAGGAAGTTGTTCTTGGCGGTCAGTACCCAATTGACCGTGACGGTGTCTGCGTCGAGTCGGGGGCAAGTCACGGTTCTGACTTTGCGTCCGGTGCTGGTGGCCGTGCTCGACGGGCTCAGGCGCCGCACTTCACAGTGACTGTAGGAGGCCCCCTCGACTCCGGCGATAATGACCTCCAGTTCAACCTCGCTGTAGGGGGCGACCTCTTCGTCGTTGACGACCATCGCCGAGTGTTGGGGTTTGCCGGCGGCGTTCCGGAGGGACGCTTGGAACACTGCATGGTTGACTGGGATGCTCGTTTCGGCGGCGTGGAACTCCCATGTGAACTTGACGGTCTGGGCCGTGTCGCCTCGGGGGCAGCGCACCTCTTGGATGGGGTCGGTGTTGGGTCGGGTGGTTGGGGTGCCGGCCTCGTTGTCGTCGGGAGGAATGTAGCCGCTGTTGTCTAGGTTGGCGAAGCGACGTTCCAGGTCTCGTAGGTTTTCGGTGAGGTCTTTGACGTCGTCTTCGAGGTCGTCCATCTCTTCGTACACGTCGGTCAGGTCACGGGGTTGGCCTTCTTCCCACAGTCTGTCCAGGCGATACAAGAACGTAACGATCTGCGCCCGGGTCACCGTCCCGTCCGGATCGAACCTGTAACGCGACACCCCCCTCGTGATGTCCTGGTCGACGGCCCATCCGATCTCTTCATCGGCGTAGTGCCCACGGGGCACGTCATCGAACCGGTCGGATCCTCGATGACCGGACGCCACAGCCACCGCCCCCAAAGTCATAACAACGACCAGGGCCGCTGCGGTCAATATTCTGCGCAACATCTGTTCCTCCTGTTCGCGCCGGGAATGTGCGTAATCACGAGACTGGCCCGAGAAGATCCTACTTATTCGCCTCTCAGAGGCTGTTCTATTAGGCAGGCCACCCGGCTAAGGACCGGCGACCAGCTGTGATTACGCAGGGCCTACCCTACCAGCCCCCACCAGGTGAACACCCCAAAACCGCAAATCGTTTTGTGATCGTCTCTACCCTTTGAAAAAGTGGTTGGAGCCCCAGCCGCAATCTGCTGGGGCTTCATTTAGCGGAGTTGGTAGCTCCGCTGAAGACCTCTGCACTTTTTTCAACCAGAAGGAGGCCTTCATGGTTCTCATCAATCTACTCCGTTATCTTCTCAAACTGGACGACCGGGCTGAACCCGCCGAGATAATTCGTCTCCGGTAATCATCCCCGGCTACAATCACCAAATCGTGGAGCGGCCAAACTGGCCCACTACCAGCGCCTGAATAAAGAGTTGCCCTTTCCGGCTCCCCCTCCCCGTCTACCTTTGGTCCCGCTCCCAAGATCCAATCGGACTATCGGACCGAACTCCGAGGCACGGGTCAGGCAGTGATGACCACAGTGGTTCCCATCTTGTCGTGCCATCCCTGACGGCGGTCGTCCCACAACAGCGAGAGGTAGACAAGAAGCACTAGCAGTCCTCCGCCTATTGGGATCAGACCTAGAAGTCCGGGAAGGATCCAGCGTCCTATGGCCTTCCCCCAACCGGGAACTTCCCCGTCCTCCGCCCGGACCACCATGATGCTCATAGCCATCTTGCCTAGTGTCTGCCCTCTCAGGGCGATCAGGGTCGGCTCATACAAGAGCAAGAGAATCGCGAAGAAAGCCAATCCGCCAAAGCCGACGAAGAAGGCCGTCACCGCCAAAGCTTCTTCTCCGGTTCCGGATCCCAAGATAAGACCAGCAAACCCCACAATGGCCAGAAAGATGGCCACAGTCCCGATAATCACCACGTCGATAATCCTGGCCGCCAGCCGCTTGCCGGGAGAGGCAAGGTCTCGTACCTCCCCGTTCCCCAAAGTAACCCTCCCAGTCATCGCGCGCGGCTCGCTCATGAGTATCTCCTTTCGTAACCGAAACCTAAGACATTCAACCTTACTCGGGTCTCTGAGAACCGCAGGTGAACACCCACCTCAATTATTGGACGAGACCGGCCGCCTGGGCGACATTTCGATACCAGTCGGTAAGGGTGGCGGTGGTCTCATGGGCGTTGAGCCCGCTGGGATTGGGAACCACCCACAGTTCGGCGCCTTCCAGACGCTCGGTCTGCAGACCCGAGCGGGCCCGGGGACGGCGAAGGGCGGTCCGGTAGGCGGTGATCCCCACCACCGCCACCACCCGGGGACCCCATGACTTTACTTTCTCGGACAGGGCGGCGGCTCCTGACCGAAGCTCCGGCACGGAAAGCTCCGAGGCGCGGGCCGTGGCTCGCTCGGCCAGGTTGGTGATCCCTATTCCCCGCTTGATCAGATACCGCCGGTCTGCGGGAGTGAATCTGCTCTCCCTGCAGATCTCATAGCTTGTTATGCCAGCCCGGTGCAGAGCCGGATAGAAGCGATTGGTGGGGTGGGCGAAGTGGGTCTGGGCCGCCGCCGTCCAAAGACCCGGGTTGATGCCCACGAACAGCAGACGAACGCCGGGTCCGATCAGATCGAGCACGGTTGTATCCCTATAGCTCTCCAACTCGGCCCGGCTGAACCTCGGCCGCGAAGACCTGCCGCTCATCGGCGACGACGGCGCATCAGCCGCTCCAGGGTCTCGCTGCGTTCGGGTTCGGGAGAAGGAGCGGATGTGGATTGCCCGGGTGGTTCGTCCACCACAGACGGTTCGCCTTCCGGTCGGCGGCCCACCGTCTGTATGGAAACGACTCTTCCCACCGAGAAACGAAGCCTTCGGGCAGCCACGTCCACAAGGAACAGCACCAGCGCCAACCCCACCAGCCATGGCCAGATTGCCAGATCGGTGACCCCCCGGGTGGCAACAGTCTCGAAATATGTGTCTGCCGGCGGGTTGACCCTTCCGCCGGTGACCTCGGCGATTTCCTGTGCCAGGGCCGGGTCTGCAGGCAGGAAGGAAAACTCCTCCTGGTAGGTGGAGACCGCCCCGACGCTTGCCGAGGTCATTCCCCCGTCAGGCATGTTTATATCAGCCCTGATCCAATAGGCGCCCGCCGTATCGGCCGGCGCTTCACCCTCGAACCTCCCGGAAGCCACCCTCCGGAGGGAAACCACATCGACCTCTCCGTCGGGCCCCCGGACCCGGGCGACGGCTGCCGCCTCGACGGGCAGTCCCGGCCGGTCCACCCCGATCGACAATTCTCCCCCCTCCACTGTCGCCGAGAGAACCGAATCGCCCTGCACGGACATCGTGTCCCGGACCACCATTCCCCAAAACTGTACGAAGAACGGCCGGTCCACCCACTCAGAACTCCACCGGGAGGTGGCGTCGGAAGTCCAAACCGCCACCCTTCCCAATCCCCGCTGCCAGGAGGCCAGAAGCGGATGCCCGGCTCCCACTTCCAGGGAGACCGTGGCGGTTCCCTTGGCTTTGGTGGCCACATAGCCCAGCAAGGGCGGGGCCTCGGTCAGAATCCGGGTGATAGGAGTCGACCCGCTGCGAACCGGATAGAAGAGGCCTTCCCGTACCAGGTTTTCGGCGACCAGCAAGGTTTCCTCCACAAATATCTCCGGCAACAGATCCAGATCCGCCCCCGGGTAATAGCGCCCGCCCCCCAGTTCCGCCATACGCTCGAGGGTTGGACCGGGACCCTCTCCGGTCCCCAGAACCGACAGCGTCACGCCCTCGTCGGAGATCTGTCGCGCCAGGGGCAGAAGCCCGGCCTCATCCGGATCCCAACCGTCGGTGAACAGCAGGATGTGACGCAACGACCCTTCCACTCCATTCAGCACCCGGAGCGCCTCGGCCAGTGCGGGACGTATCTCGGTGTCTCCCTTGGGCGTCAGGACGGACAAGGCGGCCGTTACCTCTTCGGGTCCGGGCCGGGGACCCAGAGGAATGGTCCAGTCAAACCCCGACGAGAAAGCCAGCACTCCGACTTGGTCGGAACTGGTGAGGGCGCCGATTGCCTGTGAAGCCCCGGCCTGGGCGATGTCCGTCTTGGGAGTCCCTCCCGCGATGCGCTCCGCGTTGCCGCCACAGTGACAGGACCCCATCGACCCGGAAGTGTCGAGCGCCAGAACCTCGGCCACCGGCTGGCGTCGCAGCAGGTCATCAGGATCGGAAGAGACCGGCAGCACGCTTTCCAGGGGAGTCTGGTGATAATCCCCCATTCCGAAGCTCCGATCTCCTCCCACCACCACCAGACCCCGTCCGAAGTCCTCCACAAAGGAAACCAGGTCCTCGGCTACTTGGGCCTCCTGGATATCCACGTTGACCAGAACCACCCCGTCGTATTCGGCCAAGACCTCACTCGAGGGGATTCCGACCACCCGATCCACATTCACTCCCGAGGCTTCCAAGGCCGACTGGAGGAACGCCCCCTCACCCCGGCCAGCCGGATCCTCCACCACCGCCACCCTCGCCGGACCCTCTACCCGGGTGATCCCCACCGCCCGGTTGTTCTCGGGGTGCTCGTCCCAATCCGCTAAGAGTTGGGCCTCCACCGCCAATGGACCACCGCGGTTCGCGCCGGCCCTATCGATCGGTACCAGGACGTTGAACTGGTTGACACCGGCCCGAAGTTCGATGTCCCGCAGTTCGAGATGGTCTCCGGCGTTGATCCTGAGCCGCGCCGGGCCTGGCCGGGTGGAGCGCACTCTCACAGTGACGGAAAGCAATTCGCCCTCCCGGACCAGGCCGGGCGCCTCCACCCCCTCCACCAGCGCTTCGGTGCCCATGCCACTCTCCAGCACCACCAAATCCACCGCCACTCCGGCCTCGGCCAACTCCTCGACAGCCTCTCTGACTTCCCCGCCTGTATCGGCCATATCGCTCATCAGCACCACCCGGCGCGACCCGGCGGTCGGCAGCAGCGCGGCGGACGCCCGGAGAGCCCCTCCCAGTTCCGTCGCCGATGAATCCACCACCGAACGCACGGGCAGTAGTTCCCGATCAGTGGTGAGAGCGGTGTCCATTCTGGCGGTGGAACCGAATACCACCAGCCCCGCCAAGTCATCCTCCCCGGCGTTTTTCAAGGACTCCGAAACCAGCCGCTCCTGTTCGATCCGCGACTCCGATACCATCGAAAGGGACCGGTCCAGGACAAGCAACACAGCCTTCTGCTGCTGGGGAAGGGTCAGGATAGGCTGTGCCAATGCCAACAGCGCCATCGCCACCGCCACCATACGCAAAGCCAGCACCCACCGGCGGCGGCGGCGCCCAACCGTCCATCTTCCCCATCTTGCCAGGTACCAGATTCCGGCCACCCCCAAGGGCGCCGCCCAAAGCAATTCCGGAACGTGGAATCTCATATCCGCCTCCTCCCCGGCGGGGCGGCCCAAGGCGTTACCAATCCCGGAGTCAGGCGCCGGGAACCCCGTGGTCCTCTGAGCGCCATCCACCACTCCAAGATCATCAGAGAAGCGGCCAGCGCCGCCACCCACAGACCCCACTCCCGGATGCTGGCGGTCCTTTGATCAGAGACGAACGATCCCGGGTCGACAGCCAACCCACGGGAGCGGGCCGGCGATTCGGATGGGGAGAAGTTCCGAACCGCCAACTCGGACCGTTCGACCTGTTGGTCGGGACCCAGGTACTCCACCCGATAGACACCGGGAGTTCCGGTGTGGGTGAAAGATGCGACGTTGGCGCCCAAGGTCACCGGCTCTCCCTCGGGGCCTTCCACGCGGACCGTCCCCGTCCCCGAAGCCAGTAGGGGGATGGGAACACCGGCCGGAGAGGGGTCGATGCCTCCCGCTGCCTCGCCGCCCAGCCATTCCAACAGCTTGACTCCCAACAGGGGAAAGGCCAACTGCACCACCAGGTTGGAGTGAGTGAGATCGAAAGTGAAGTACACCACCCGGTGTCCGTTGACCCGTCCCAGGAGCACCAGGGGAACATCCCCGGTCTTGACCACCACCAACCACTGGTCGGTCTGCACGACCTGCGCTTCGGCCACCGCTGTCCCGGCCAGACTCACGTCATCCAGCACGGGTTCCCCGGGTCGCTGCCAAGTCACCCCCAGATTGGTGGCGAGTCCCGTCAGTCTCAGACCGGGAGGCGGGGGCTCGGTACGGATCAGCCAGGAAGGCCGGTCGATCTCACCCGGGTCACCCCGGTTAATCACCGACAGTTCGGCGGAATCCGGTGATCCTTCAAGCTCGGTCAGATCGGGAATCGACCTGATCAATGCGGACACGAAGGGTGACTGCACCCCCTCCACCCTCACAACATTCACAGAAGGAATCGGCAAGGCCGCCCATGCCCGGTCGTCCAGCGGAAGTGAGTCTCCGGAGTGGACCAATCTGGCCACGACCACCGAACCGGAGCCCACCGGAGTAGGTATGAACGCTTGGTCGGTCTCCCCGGGATCCGGAGAAAACTCCAAACGGGAAATGACCTTCCCTTCCGTCTCCAGTTCCACCTCCACAGGCCGAGCCGGCCCGCCATGGTTGGCAACCGAGACCAATGCCCTGACCAGGCCGGCCGAGTCCCTTTCAAGGGAGAGAGCGTCAATCGCCCAGTTGGGCCCGGTCTCGTCGAAAGGCACGTGACGAGCTGCCGCCACCGGCTCGGCCGCCAATGGCGCTTCGCCGCCGTCAGTGAACAGCACCAGATCGGAGGGACGCTCGGGGGTGGCCAATCCTCTTCCCAACCGGATCGCTTCGGCCAAATCGGCCTCTCCCCCGGTTAGCTTGAGGCCTGATATGGCGTTGACCACCTCCTCTCGCTCCCGGGAAAACGCCGCCACCACCCGGGGCAGAGCTCCGGCTTCGACAACCGAGACCAGTTGCTCCCCCGACATCTCCTCGGCCCAGCCCAGCGCCTCCTCTCGCGCCCGCTCGAATCGACCCGCCATCCCCATGGAGCCTGACACGTCCATCACCAGCACCGTGTGGGCCCCGAGCCGCGCCTCCTCGGAGCCGAAGGGACGGGCAAGGGAGATGACAAACGCAGATAGCACCGCCAGTTGCACCAACAGCAGCGGGGTGATCTTCAACCGTTTCCACGGACGGGCCGACGAGAGCGGATCGGCGGCGGTCTCCCAGAGAAGCAGGCTCGAGACCTCAACCCTCTCCCGACGACTCCGCAACATGTACAGGGCGATGAGGGGCAGAGCCAGTGAGGAGAGCCCCAGGGCGGCCGGAACCAGAAAACTCACAACTGCCCTCCGACCGAATCCCGGCGCTCTCCCGGACCACCTGAGCGGAACCCGGCCCGGACGCTGCGATCCGCGGCCCGGACGCTGCGATCCCCGACCACCAACCCGCGAAAACTCCGACTAACCCGCGAAAACTGTCGATCGAGACTCCCCCTCCAGGGCCCACCCCCACCGCCACCGTGCCGTTGGTCAGGACGCGTTCGGGCCTTCGCCGAGAGAGGGCGTCCTAGAGGAATCTGATCCCTGGAGTGGATCGGACTGCGCGCCGGGTCGATCCGTGCAGGTGCTTTGCGGATATCCACAATGTGCAACGGGGCTGTGACAGAATCAAGCGTCGACCGCCGGTTTTTTTCACAGACCGCAGAAGGCATGCCGGAACTCTCCGAGAGGCGATCGAACACGAAACGTTCGGACTTCATGGGCTAGGACACCACTCCGGCGCCGGCCAGTTGCAACAGGGTTCCCTCGGCAGCATCGGGGCCGGCCTCCACCAGCAGGTAGTGAAGACCCGAACGGGCCGAGCGGGCCGCCATCTGAGAGCACAGGTCGTCCAGATGTGACCGGTAGCGTTGATACGCCTCAGCCGTGCCGGAGAAATCCGACTCCTCACCGGTCTCGGTATCGCGGAGCCGCACATCACCCAACACCTCCGGATCGAGTTCGGGAGTCCCCAAGATGTGCAGCACCATCCCTCCCACCGATCCTGCCAGGAGATCCAGACCCGCCCGCCAGTCCGCCACCAACAGATCGCTCACCAAAACGATGTAGTGGTTACGACCCCCGGCGACGACGCCCGCCAGTGAAGGCGCCAGCCTGCCCTCACCAGGCTGGATCCCCACCCCCTCCAACCAGGCTTCCAACCGGGGCCAAGCCGAGAGATGCCTTCCCGACGGCCCCCGCGTGACCACACCTCCACCACCCGCACCGGGTACTGCCCACAACTCGACCCGATCGCCTCCCGCCAAAGCCAGATAGGTTATCAAGCCGGCCAACCCAAGCGCGGAAGGGTGTTTTTGGTGAAAGCCCATGGAAGGCGAAAGATCCACCACCACCCGCACCGACAGTTCTCTCTCCGCCTCGAACTCCCTGATCAGAGGCGTCCCCAGACGTGCCCACAAGAGGTGATCGATCCTGCGGTAGTCGTCACCGGGGGTGTACTCCCGGAAGTCCACGAAGTCGATGCTCTCTCCCTTGTGGTGAGAAGAGTGCCTCCCGCCGTGGGGGGAACGCACCCGCCCGCGGGCCGTCAGGGAAAACCGTCCTATCTTCTCCCGCAGGCTGGCGGAGACCAGCATCAGGCTTCGGCCACCGGTTCGGGATGCGCCGAGAGCACCTCGTCGATCAAGCGGTCGGAGGTGACACCGTCCACCACTGCTTCATACCCCAACACAAGTCGATGCCGAAGCGCCGGATGAACCAGCCGGCGTATGTCGGACGCCGCCAGGTTGGGACGCCCGTCCATCAAAGCCAGGGCCTTCCCACCCAGGATCAACGCCTGGGCGCCCCTCGGACTGGCACCGGCCCGAACGTAACGGCGAATTCCGTCGGTTGCGCCGGGGGAATCGGGATGGGTGGCGCCCACCAGGGTGGAGGCGTACCTCAAAAGGTGCACGCCGACCGGTAGTTCCCGGACCATCGCCGCCATCCTGGTGAGATGAATCCCCTCCAGGACACCTTGAGGATGGTGTTCGGCTTCACCGGTGGTGCGACGCAGGATCTCCACCACATCGTCAGACGGGGGGAAGGGCACCAACTCCTTGAGCATGAAACGGTCCAGCTGAGCCTCCGGGAGCGGATAGGTGCCTTCCATCTCCAGGGGGTTCTGGGTGGCCATCACCATGAATGGTCTGGGAAGAGGGCGGGTGGCGCCCGCCACCGTCACCCTTCTTTCGGCCATCGCCTCCAATAGAGCCGACTGGGTCTTGGGTGTGGCCCGGTTGATCTCGTCGGCCAGCACCAGGTTGGTGAAGACCGGCCCCGGATGGAAACTGAACTCACCCGCTTGCAGGACATTGGTGCCCAAGATGTCGGCGGGCATCAGATCGGGTGTGAACGAAACACGCCCGAAACCGATCTGAAGGACCTGCCCCAAGGTGGTCAACAGCCGGGTCTTGCCGAGGCCGGGCACCCCCTCCAAAAGGAGATGGCCCTCACACAGCACGGCCACCAGCACCTTCTCCACCAACTCGGTTTGCCCTACGATCACCTTGGCGATCTCTGAGCGAGCCTCGTCGAGTCGGGCTGCGAATCCGTCGGGGTCCATTGCTGGGGTTTTTTGGCTCATGGTTCCAACTCCGTGAAATAGTTTTGGACAACTTCGGTGAGATGAGAGGGAAGGGGACGTCTTTGAAGCGACTCCAAGGCGGTGGTGCGATATTCGGCGAACCGCTCGGTATAAGAAACCAGCGGCGCATTCGCTACCGAGGGTCCGGCAGCGGATCCCACCACTTCCCCCGGGTCGCTTCCTTCAATGGGGACGTGCACCTCCTCACCCAACCCGCCGGCAGGGGGTTCAAAAATGGAAGAGGAGTAATGGGGCGCCAGGGCAGCATCATCGTCGCCGACTCCCGACACCGAACCCTGACCCACACCCGATGTGCCGGTTTGCCCTCCTCCGCCTCCTCCCGATGCGGCTCCCTCCCCCTGCCCTTGACCTTGACCTTGACCTTCACCTTGCCCCGATCCTTGATCCTGCCCGGGACCCGCACCCTCCTGGGCCCTCCGCAACCTCTCTTCGGCCTCGGCCAACTGAGCCGCCGCCGCCGCCTGGGAGGAAGCCTCCGACGCCCGCATTTGGGCTGAGGAGATTTGCTCGGCGGCCCGCTCCAAGGCCTCCGACGCCAAAGCGGGATCGAGGTTCTGATCGGACAGGGCCGCAGCGGCCGCCTCCAACGCCGAGCCAAGCTCATCGTTGATGCCGGCGAAGTCAGCCGCCCGATCCGCCAACTCCTGGGCCAACGCTTGCCGTTGCCCAGCAGTAAGGGAACTCAGGGAAGAAGCAAGGTCCGCCAACCGGGCGGCGGGATCATCCCCCTGCCCGACCGGTAGCCGGGACAGTCGGGAGGTCAACCCCGTCAGTGCCGTGCTCTCCGCCAGTCGATTGGGACCCAGTCGCTCCTCCAACTCCAGCCGCGCCGAGGTGAGCTCGGAAAGAGCTTCCTCCAAAGTCTGTGTCTCGCTCAGCCGTTCCGCCAGTTCGGTCAAGGGTTGAGAAAGTTCTTCAGAACCCCGGGACGCCAGGGTTTCGATGGCCTCCACCTCTCGGTCCACCACCTCCCGGACCATGCGGGATTCGGCAAGGGCCCGGTCGGTCAAAGAAGGCGACACCGCCAAGAGCACGGCCGAAACCACCGCCGCCAGGGCCATACCCAGCATCCTGGCTGAGGGATACTCTCCCCTCAAACCGCGCGGATCGGCGGCGGCGGCCCAACTCCCCGCCGCCTCCGTCTGCCGAATCCCCGCCTCCCCCAACGCAGGGAGCCGCGACAACTCCCAGGCGGTGGAGAGCCGGTCCTCTCCTCCCAGACGGTGGTCGGCCCACAGGGCTGCATGGGCAGAACTGGGACGATGAGCAACCCACCATCCCAGCACGGAGAACACCGCAACCGCCACCAGGGCCAGCGCCACACCATCGGCCCAGGGAAAGACAACCACTCTGGAGACCCCCCACACGGCCGCCGCGCCCGCCGCTCCGACCCCCAGCCCGAGTGTTACTTCACCAACCAGACGCGAGGCCCACAAGCGCCTGCGCGCCGCAGCCACCAGTCTGACCAGCGGCTCAGGAGGAGGCATCAGGCGCCCGAGCGCGTTTCAGCCGCACCGGCAACGCCCGCGGGGCAGTCACCCGACGGGCGGCTCTCCAAAGACAGAGGGCAATGATCAACCCGTAGATCAAGGTCGTGGCTATCCATCCCGGTATCCGCCGTAATCCCAACAATGCTCCATCTTCCAGGTCATCACCTTGGCGGAGCGCCACCAAAGCCTCGAGAGGATCCATGGGCGTTGGAAGATCAGGTCCTTCAAAGAATCCGGTCAGATCATCGTATGGAAATGCAACAGCATCCGCCACGGCTACATACGGATTCAGCCAGGTGCTAACCAACTCCCGACCGTTGTCTTCGATGTCCAC
Organism: Acidimicrobiia bacterium; assembly: GCA_965261135.1. GTDB lineage: Bacteria > Actinomycetota > Acidimicrobiia > Spongiisociales > ZC4RG35 > Bin76. The sequence goes on along the minus strand of OZ253443.1, from coordinate 872,572 downwards.
GCTGATGACCAGCGCCTCCACCCCCATCAGCACGAAAGACCCGAAAAAGATCGCCACCGCCAGCACATAAGACAGCGCCACCGCTCCCCGGTTGGATCTGGCCCGTGAAGAAACCCAGATCGAAACCGACGCCTGCATCGTCACCACCAACACCAGCATGGCCAGGACCACCAAGACATCCACCAGCCCGATCGCCCCGAAAGCCAGCGGGAGGCCCAGCAGGGGAATCACCGCCAGGATCAACACCAAGAAGTAGCTAATCGAAGAAAAGAGCTTCCCCAACACAATCCCGAGGGGAGTGATCTGGGTGATCTGGAGAAGGTTAAAAGTCTGGCTTTGTCTCTCCCCGACCACCGACAACGCGGTGAGACCCGGAACCATGAACGCCACAGCGGTCAGCAAAACCAGAGTCATGCCCTCAAAGACCCACTTGCCGGCTTGATTCAGTCCGGACAGCGGTCCGCGGACCGAGAAGAAGTCGACGTTGATGCTCCGCCCCGCGACGAAAAAGAGATAGGTCAAAAGCCCCACCACGATCACCCAGCCGGTGATCACCAGCCAACTCCAACGCCCCCGGAAGCGCTGTCGGGATTCTCGGGCCAGAACCGGGTTCACTGTTCCGTGTCCTGGGTTATGCGAAGGAACAACTCCTCCAGACCGATTTCTTCGATACGCCACTCGGCTATCCGCACCCCCATGGTGACCAGCCGGGACAGAAGCTCGGTGGATGCCTCGTCTCCCGTCTCACCCAAGGAAAAGCTGATCCGACCGCTCTCCGCCGCCAACCCGGACACCCGCGTATCCACCTCCAGCAGAGCCAAGGCCTGCTCCACATCCTCGTCCTCAAGGCGCATCCTGATAACACGGTCGGCAGTGAGCGACGCCCGGATGGAGTCCATGCCACCCTGAGCGGCCACCCTCCCCTCGTCCATCACCACGATGTCCGTGCAGATGCCCTCCAGTTCGGTTAGAACATGAGAAGAGACCACCACGGTCTTTCCCATCCGCCCCAACTCGGCGATCAGTTCCCGGAGATGGACCCGAGCCCGGGGATCCAGCCCGGCGGCCGGTTCGTCCAGCACCAGGATGTCGGGGTCGTGCACGAGCGCCCGGGCCAAAGAGAGGCGCTGCTTCATGCCTCGGCTCAAAGTGTTCACATCCTCGGTGGCCTTATCCGACAAATCCACCAGATCCAAGAGATCGGAAGCCAAGGTGGGGCGACGATCCGCCGCTATACCGTGACTGGCCGCAAAAAAGAGCAGATACTCGGTAGCCGTGAGGGATTCGTAAACCCCGAAGAAGTCCGGCATGTAACCGATCAGCCGGCGGACGCCGGGCGCATCGAGTTCGGGATCGAGCCCTCCCACTTCCACCGTCCCCCCATCACGCGCCAACAGGGTGCTCATCAGCAATATGGCGGTCGTCTTCCCCGCTCCATTCGGACCGACCAGCCCGGTGACCGAGCCCTGGGGAATGCTCATGTCCACCCCGTCCAGAGCCACCGTGGTGCGGTAGCGCTTCTTCACCCCCGAAAAGGAGATCATCATGGTGAATCTCCCCACATCATCACACCAGCCAAAGGCACCGACACCCCAAGTCTGGCGGAAGAGACCTTCACCAGCACCTCGCCCGAAGGGGCCACCAGCCGCACCGGGACGAACTCTCGATCGATGTCCAGCGGGACGAACTCTGCGGCCTCCCAATCCCAGGCCTCCCAGCCCTGCCCACCCTCGAGTTCCTCTTCTCCGTCTGTGGGAGCGGGAGCACGGTCGAGACCGACGAAGCGAGGATCCAATCCGCCCAATACCAGCCGCGGAGGCCCAGGTAATTCGGAGGGCAACCGATAAGAGAGGATCCACTGCTCGGCAAAGACGGGGGCGCCCTCAAACCCCCCAGCCCGGAAAGCCTCGTCCAACCACACGGGACGGGCGTACGCCCACCCTGTCTCCCCCATTCGATCCGCGGAGATGGGGAACAGGATCAACCTCAATCCAGGCACCGTCTCTTTTCGCCCGTCGACCTCCACGTCGGCGATCGGCTCCTCCATAACTGCGAACACGAAGGAGGGGACATCCACCATTCCCGACCCCAGAGCCATGTCTGCAAGGCTTCCGATAAGGGATGGCCAGTTCTCGTCCCAATTCTCAACTCTCTCCCAGGCATCGCTTACCCAAAAGGCATCCCTAAAATCCCACGACGAAATGGAGGTCAGAACTCCCGCCCAACTTATCGACCCGGTGGCGCCAGGCTCCAGATCACCTCCCATCGCCGCCTTGGGATAGGAGTGGACACCCCACGCCACAACCGGATTGGAGGAGGAATTGGTCATCTCCACTCCTTGTCCGGAGAACGCAACTTCGATTCCGACCGGCTCTCCCCGACGAAAGGCATTCACCGACAGCCATCCCAGGGAGGGAAGATCATATCGATACACTCCCGGCCCGCCGATAGTTGGCTGCACGGAATCTCCCGAAAGCCGGTCCAGGCTCTCGGGGAAGACATCCCAGTCAGGGTTGAAAGAGATTTCCATCGTCCTGGCTCGACTGGTGGCCGCCACCACCCCGCTGCGCGCCTGGGGATCGGGCCCCGCCACCTGAACCGTTCCATGTGACCAGAAGGTCTGATTCACGCCGCCTGCACCAACAAGCCAAAAGGCCACCACCCCGACAAGACCCAAAGCAGGGATGGTGAACCATGCCCACTCCAGTCGGCGACGGCGACGCAGAATCCACAGGTTGACGGGACCGACCACCACGGCATATGCGACCACCACCAAGGGCAACCAGGGATAGCTTGGGGTCTCGGTCTCGACCGCTAATGCAGCTTGGGTCAGAGACGTCGGTCCTCCACTAAAGCCGGTCTGCTGATTGCCTGACAGGTGAACAGGTCGGAGCAACGTTGCCCACAACCGCGTATCGTGGCCGGAAAGGCTGTCGAATGCCAACACCTCGCCGTCCCCCACCCCATACCACCCGATCTCGGTATCCACACCGGGAAAACTCCCCCAGAAGGTGGCATCCAGTTCCATCGCCTCAAGAGCCGCCGAGGTGGTGACGAGCCGCCCTCCTCCCTTCAACCAGGAGACCGTTGCCGCAGGCAAGGGTCGAGGCTGGTCCAATACCAGATAAGAAAGCTGATAGAACTCCCCCTTTTCCAGCCTGTTCGAAACATCCTCCACACCCACAGGTGTGATCGGTTCACCGCTGACGGCAGAACGCACCTCCCCCAACACCTGTTCCAACCTGGGAAGGCCGGCCAGGCCCACCAGAATCTCCTTCGCAGCCACCCGCGGCCGAAAGAAGGCCGACGCAACCGGTTCATCATCTTCGACCCCTTCCGGTATCACCCTCAACAAGATCACTCCCCGATCGACGGGCGGAGCCACCACCACTTCATAGGCTCGTACTCCGCCGGCCGGCACCTCCACCTCCAACCTGGCCAGTTCCTGACCTTGCACCACCTGCAGTTCTCCCACCAAAAGGATGTCAGTCTCGATACGTGCTTCAAGCTTCATGGGCCAAAAGGGATCCACCCACCGGTCGATCCCCCCCTCTACCACCAGCTTCACCTCCGGCCTCTCGTCCTGGGCCAGCGCGGTTCCTCCCCCGAGGAGCACAAGTGCAACGGCCACCCAACCGAAGATCACCCGGCCCAACCCTTCCGGAAAGACCTTCGACACCATATGGGACCCGATTTTAGAGAAACCACCGCCCAATGCCGGGTAGCTTGCCCGGCGCGGGGCACCCGTGGTGGGCGATGTCCGAAGAGGACCGCACAGCCACGACCAGGGGCGGCGAGTTTCCTCGCCAACCCGACCAAGCCATGATGCGAATCCCGGGCCCATCGGGGCGCTCGGGGATCAGTCGATCACCATTCTTCCGCTGGTGAGTCCGCGGGCGATGACCATCTTCATTATGTCGTTGGTTCCCTCTCCGATCACCATCAGCGGAGCGTCGCGGTAGAGACGCTCGATATCCAGCTCCGGGCTGTATCCCATACCCCCATGGATCCGCATCGAATCCAGGGCGTTGCGACAGGCCACCTCAGAGGCGAAATACTTGGCCATCCCCGTCTCGATATCCACCCGTTTGCCCTGGTCGGCCCGGGAAGCGGCCCACCACACCAAAAGGCGCGCAGCCTGGGTGTCGGTGGCCATCTCAGCCAGCTTCAACTGGATGGCCTGAAACCCCGAGATCTTCCTGCCGAACGCCTCTCTGGCGTTGGCGTAGGCCAGCGCCTGGTCGTAGGCCTCCTGGGCCACCCCCACCGCCCGGGCGGCGATGTTTATCCGCCCGATCTCCAGCCCGCTCATCACCTGCTGAAATCCCCGCCCCTCCTCTCCCCCGACCAGATTCTCCACCGGGACCCGGACGTCATCCAACTGCACCTCACAGCTCTCGGTGCCCTTGTAGCCAAGTTTTGGCAGGTCGCGACTGATCTGAAAACCGGGCGTCCCCTGGTCCACCAAGATCAGGCTCATGCCCCGATGTGGGGGGCTGGCGTCGGGGTCGGTCTTGACCAGCACCGGCAGCGGGTCGGCGTAGCGGGCGTTGGTGATCCACAGCTTCGATCCCCGGATCACATAGTGATCACCCTCACGACGGGCGCGGGTCTTGATTCCCTGCAGGTCGCTGCCCGCGTCCGGCTCGGTGAGAGCGATCCCGGTACGCCGGTTGCCGGACGCGAATTCGGGCAGGTAGCGAAGACGCTGGGACTCGGTGCCGTAGCGGGCGATGATGAAACAGGACAACGAATGGCTGCCCAGAATGCCGGCTATACCCATCCAACCCCGAGAGATCTCTTCGAAGACCAGCGCCATGGAGAGAAAGTCAGCGCCCATCCCCCCATATTCCTCCGGCACGGTGATGCCGAACAGTCCCATCTTCTTCATCGAGTCGACAATCTCGGTGGGATACCGTCCCGCATGCTCCCATTCTTTCACCACCGGCCTGATCTCGGAGTCCACGAAACGACGAAGGGTCTGTCGGAATAGCTGGTGCTCAGGGCTGAGATCGAAGTCCAAGAAAACGCTCCCGTCTTTTCTGCGGCTGGTTGTCTTCCCCTAGGGTGGGGTGGTGCTTGGTCAATCCCAAACCGGGGGACGAATCACATCGCAAAGGCTAATGCCGCAGTCGGTTCATCCCGCGTGGTGTTCGGCCCGGTTGGCGCGCCCTCTATCCCGAATAGGATTTTTGAGGAAAAGGGTTCTGGAGGAAGTCATGAAGGTTGTTATTCCGGGTGGGACCGGGCAAGTCGGAACCGTGTTGGCGCGTGCGTTTGATCGTGGAGGGCACAAGGTCGTTCTGATCAGCCGCCAAGCGGAGGGGGGACCCTGGCGGACAGTCCAGTGGGACGGGACGAGCCACGGTGAATGGGACGCCGAGATCGACGGCGCGGATGTGGTCATCAACCTGGCCGGTGGAAGCGTCAACTGCCGATACCACGTCCGAAACCGCCAAGAGATCAAGCAATCTCGAGTCTTGACCACCCGCCTCATCGGTGAAGCCATCGCGGCTGCCGCCCGCCCGCCCCGGGTCTGGCTGCAGGCCAGCACCGCCACCATCTATATTCACCGCTTCGACACCCCGAACGATGAAGCCACGGGAATCTTGGGAAATAATCCCGATGACCCCGACACTTGGCATTTCAGCTACGACGTGGCCGAGTCGTGGGAGAGGGAACTCGACAACGCCGAGGTACCCGGCACCCGCAAGGTCAAGCTGCGCTCGGCCATAACGTTGAGTCCCGACCGCGGTGGGGCTTTCGACCTGTTGCTCACCCTGGTTCGCTTCGGGTTGGGCGGGAAAGCTGGCCACGGTCGTCAGTATGTGTCGTGGATTCACGACGCGGACTTCGCTCAAGCGGTCCAATGGATCATCGACCGCAAGGACATCAGCGGAGCGATCAACCTCGCCGCACCGAATCCATTGCCGAACGCCGCATTCATGCGCGATCTGCGGGCAGCCTGGGGCATGCCCCTCGGGTTGCCGGCCGCGAAATGGATGATCGAGATAGGCACCTTCTTAATGCGGACCGAGTCGGAGTTGGTTCTGAAGAGCCGGCGGGTGATCCCCGTCATCCTCCAGGAACAAGGATTCGAATTCCGGTTTCCCTCATGGCCCGAGGCGGCGCGAGACCTCTGCCGTCGCCGGCGCAAGTCTGTCGCCGAAAAAGGCGGCTAAACCGCTACCGGCGCCAGAGCAAGCTGATTCACTCCACCGGCTCCCCGAATGGGCACCGGGCTTTAGAAGCACCGGAACAGAGTGTGTTGCTCGATGCGTAGTTCCCACGCCTAGATCACCGACAACCCGTTAGGATTCCTACCCGGTAAGCCCCCTGCACGAGGAGGGCCGCATGGCCACCTATCAGATTCTCTATTGGGATGAGATTCCGGTTGGAGTCAAGGCGACCGAGGATGGCCGTCGCGGCCGCGTGCGAAAGCACCTGAGTGATCGTTTCCAGTTTGCGGTGGACATGGTGGCCACCGCCACCGGGCGAACGGACGAGCAGACCTATCTGGCGGGATGGTCATGGGGAGACCCGGTAGAGGAACCCGGGGAGCCCGACCAGGTGGCGGACCGGGTCATCGAACGGCTCGAAACCGACTATCCCCCCAGGCGCCTTTCGGAAGTACGGCGATCCATCATCACCGCCCACCGGGCAGGGTTGAAGCCACGTGAATCCCGCTGATCCCACCACACCATCCCTCCCGGCCCCTCCGGAGGAAAGTCAAGAACGGACGGTGATGGTGGCCTGCGCCGCCTTGGGCAAGGAACTCCGAGAGATCATCGACCACCACGGCTGGGACGTCGATCTGCGGGTGATCAACGCCCGACTCCACAACCGTCCCCAGTTGATCACCGGGGCGGTGGCGGAAAAGCTGGCGGAGACCCGAGAGGGCTATGACCGCCAAGTGGTGGTCTACGGGCACTGCGGAGCCTCGGATCTCGACTCTCTGCTCAAAGAAACCGGCACGGTTCGTCCTCTGGGTCCCCACTGTTATGAGATGTTCGGCGGCGAAGAGTTCGTGAGGTTGATGGAAGAAGAACCCGGAACCTTTTTCCTCACGGATTTCTTGGTGAAATCCTGGAAAAACCTGGTGGTGCAGGGACTGTCGCTCGACCGACACCCCGACCTCAAAGAGATGCTGTTCGGGAACTACCGACGGGTGGCCTATCTGATCCAGGTCGAGGAGGAAAAACTCCTGGCCAAAGCCCAGGAGATAGCCGACTGGCTGGAACTGCCCCTGATCACCCGCGTGGTCGGCTACGGACACCTGGAAGAGCGGTTGGCGGCGATAATGGAAGGAAAACCCCAGCCGGTCACCTCGGTCACCGTCGGGATCGAAGGCTACGACGCCTACCCCACCCTCTCCTAGCTTCCGGGCAACTCCGACTCTCCTCTCAGTTGACGGGCTAAGAGGTGTGTCTATAGATTCTGTGGAAGCTCTTCCATGGCTTGCGGTACACGGCATAGCGGAAACCCAGAGGGAGGACTGCGCACTCCCGAAAATCGGTGGCCGCCTCCCGGTGGATACCCCGTTCCCGGGGTAGGGCTACTTCTTGGCGGCCTGGTAGTAGGGGTCGGCTCCGGAGGCGTGGTCGGTGACGTCCACTATCTCGGTGAGTTCGGGGAGAGAGTCCCTGAGAATCCGCTCTATGCCCTGGCTAAGGGTGACCTGGGCCATCCCGCATCCCTGGCATCCCCCCGACAAGCGCAGGAATGCCACCGTCCCATCCACCGAGACCAACTCGGCCGCCCCGCCGTGCTGGGCGATGGCCGGGTTGATGTTCTCGGTCAGGACGATCGAGATCCTCTCAGCCAGGGGCCCGGTGAGATCCCCCCGCGGCTCGGCCCCCACCGCCATCGCCGGGCTCTGGGGCAGGTTGGGATTGTTCATCGCCAAGCCCTGGGGAGTCAACTCCAGGGAGGCGCCCGACAGCTTTTCCACGTCATGGTGGGGAATGAGGATGGACAGCCCGTCGTGGTCTTCCCTGATCTGGTTCTCGGTCTGATCCTCCACCGGCACGAAGCTCAACTCATACTCGAACTGCGCTCCCCGGATACCGCTCACCTCAATGGCCAGTCCGTACTCCTGATCACCCGGCTCCTGGTCGCGGAGCGAGACGATCATATCGACTGCATCGGAGGAAAGGGTCAGTACATTCTCAGACATAGGGCCAATAGTACCCCGTCACCAATGGACAACCGGACTACATTGGCATCTAGCTTGTCTACATTTGGGACTCTGCGAATGTCTCACGTCCTTCTCATCATCCCCACCCAAACCTATCGGGCATCGGACTTCCTGGCGGCGGCGGCCGAGCTGGGGGTCGAGCTCTCGGTGGCCTCGGAGGAAGAACTCCCCCTGATTGCCCCCGACCGGCGGGTGTGGATCGACTGCTCCCGCCCGGAGTGGTCGGCACAGATCCTGGCCGACCATGCGTCCCGGCACCCCATCGACGCCATCGTTCCCCTCGACGACCAGGGAGTGGTGGTCGCCGCCCGCGCCGCCGAACTCATGGGACTCGCCCACACCCGCCCTCGGGCGCGGCCGCCACCCGCAACAAGGCCATGCTGCGTCGGCGCCTGGCCCAGGACGAGATCTCCCAGCCCCGGTTCGGGGTGATCGAGCGTGGGGACTCCCCCGCCCGGGTCGCCTCGGAACTGGGTTACCCGGTGGTCTTCAAACCGCTGTCCCGGTCGGGCGGACAGGGGGTGATCCGCGTAGACCGACCCTCCGAGGCCGAGGGCGCCGCCCGCCGGATCCGCCGCATCCTGGCCGGGGCGGGGGAAAACCCCAACCAGCCTCTCCTGGCAGAGGAGTTCCTTCCCGGAGGGGAAGTGGCGGTGGAAGGCCTCCTGTCCCGAGGCCGCCTCAGGATCCTGGCGGTGTTCGACAAGCCCTCCCCACCCCAGGGACCCTTCTTTGAGGAGACGGTGCTTGTGGCCCCCTCCCGCCTGTCCCCCGTGATGCTTGGCGAGGTGGATCACCTCACCCGGCGGGCGGTGACGGCACTGGGATTGAAAGAAGGCCCCATCCATGCCGAACTGCGAATCGGACGCGACCGGGTGAGCGTTCTCGAAGTGGCGGCCCGGTCCATCGGGGGTCTTTGCTCCCGATCCCTCCGCTTCGGGCTGATGGCCGACTCCTGGGAGTCGCTAATCCTCCGCCAAGCGCTCGGAATGCAGATGCCCTCTAGGGTCCGCCAGCCCGGAGCGACCGGAGTGATGATGCTTCCCATTCCCCGGTCGGGGAGGCTGGTGGCGGTGGAGGGCGCCGAGGAGGCGCGTGAGACGCCGAAGATCACCGGCCTCGAGATCACCATCCCTCCCGGCGGAGAGGTGAAGGCCCTCCCCGAGGGAGACCGCTACCTGGGTTTTTTGTTCGCCTCCGCTGCCCATCCCTCTGCGGTGGAGCACGCCTTGGCGCAGGCCTTTTCCCGGCTGCGAATCGTCATCGAATAGCCGGTGCGGTTCGGCTAGCCCTGTTCTGTGATCGAGGCGGCCGCCGCCAGGAACAGGTCGTTCTCCTCGGGCGTTCCCACCGAGACCCTGGCCCACTCCCCCGGAAACGCGCGGATGATCACCCCGTGGGACAAGAACCGATCCTCGTTCTGCTGGGGCTCCAATCCCACCGTGAAATAGATGAAATTGGTCTGACTCGGGACATGGTTGATGCCCAGTGTGCCCAGACCCTGTTGGATCCGCTCCCGCTCCCGGGCGTTTTCCGCAACCCGCGCCCCGATCTGATCCTGATGACACAACGCCTCCACCGCTCCGATCTGGCCCAACGAGGTAACGGTGAAAGGAGACTGCACCCTGCGCAGCTGTTGGAGGGTTCCGGGCTGGCCGACCGCATAACCGACCCGGAGCGCGGCCATTCCGTAGATCTTGGAGAATGTGCGAAGCGTCACCAGGTTTGCGCGCTCGGTGGCTTGGCGGACCGTGCCCCGGTAGTCGGAGGCGGTTGCGTACTCGTGGTACGCCTCGTCCAGCACCACCAGCACCCGCTCAGGAATCCCGTCTATCAGCCGGGAGATCTCGTCCCCGGCGAGATAGGAGCCGGAAGGGTTGTTGGGATTGCATATGTAGACCAAAACGGTGTCGGGGCCGATCGCAGAGAGGATGCCGGCGGGGTCCAAACGATGATCGGCGGTGAGCGGGACCGTCACCGGGGTCATCATCGCGTAGCGCACACACAGCGGGTACATGGCGAAAGAGGGCCATCCGAACACCCCCTCCCGTCCCGGGCCTCCCACCGCCAGGGCCGTCAGGCGAATCAGTTCGCTCGATCCCGCTCCGCACCACAGGTTCTCAAAGCCCACCCCCAGGTACGCGGAGAGAGCGGTCCGCAGGTCATAGGCCTCGTTATCGGGATAGCGGTTGACGCCCGACACCGCTCGGGCCATCACCTCCACGACTTCGTCCAGCGGCTGGTAGGGGTTTTCGTTGGAAGCCACCTTAACCAGGGAGTCGGGATCGAACCCAAGCTCACGCGCCACTTCCTCGATCGGCCGCCCTGGTTTGTAGACGGCGATCTCAGCCAGGTCGGAACGAAGAAACTCCATATTGCTCAAGGATACGACTTGTTCTCTTTTGGTATCCCGGCCCCGGGCTTCGAACCGCTAGTTGTTGAGATGGTCTCCAAAGGACCTGGCCTGGCGACGTTGACCCCCGCCTCCCCCCTTGCGAGGAGGGCCGGAGCCGCGTCCGTCCCGACGTCGGTCGTCAGAACGGCCACCACGCCGGTCATCACCATCACGCCGAGGACCACGCCGGTCGTCAGAACGGCCACCACGCCGGTCATCACCATCACGCCGAGGACCACGCCGGTCATCACCATCACGCCGAGGACCACGCCGGTCATCACCATCACGCCGAGGACCACGCCGGTCATCACCATCACGCCGAGGACCACGCCGGTCATCACCATCACGCCGGGGACCACGCCGGTCATCACCATCACGCCGGGGACCACGCCGGTCATCACGCCGAGGACCACGCCGGTCATCACGCCTTTCGCGGGGGCGGCTTTCCTGGCCGGGGGGCGGACCTTCCAGTCGTTCGGCAAGGATCAGGCTGACCTTGCCGCGGTCCGTGCCTTCCACCACCACTTTCACCTTCTGTCCCTGGGAGAGGTAATCCTCCACCTGGTTGACCCGCCGGTCAGGATCTATCTTGGAGATGTGCAGCAGGCCGTCGCGCCCGGGCAGGATGTTGACAAAGGCACCGAAGGTGGTGATGTTGACCACCTCACCCTCATACTCCTTGCCCTCGACTGGCTGGGGCGGAAAGGCGATCAGGTTGATCCTCTCCACTGCCGCCTGGAGAGCGGCGCCGTCGGCGGAGGCTACCCGTACGATTCCCTTGCCTTCGGTCTCTTCGATCTCGATGGAGACCCCGGTCTCCTCTTCGAGTTCTCTCACCATCTTGCCCTTGGGGCCGATAACCTCGCCGATCTTGTCCTTGGGTATCTCGATCGCCTCGATGCGCGGCGTCCACTCCTTGAGTTCCGCGCGCGGCTCGGAGATCACCTTGTTCATCTCCTCCAGGATGAAGAGACGGGCATCCCGGGCCTGGGAAAGCGCCTGAGCCAGAATCTCGGTGGGCAAACCGGCGATCTTGGTGTCCATTTGGAGAGCTGTGATCATCTCCGACGTTCCGGCCACCTTGAAGTCCATGTCGCCCATGAAGTCCTCGTCGCCGAGGATGTCGGTGAGGGTGACGTACTGTCCGTCCTGATGGATCAGACCCATGGCGATTCCCGCCACCGGAGCGATGATGGGCACGCCGGCGTCCATCAACGAAAGGCTGGAGGAGCACACCGAGGCCATGGAGGTCGATCCGTTGGAAGAGAGCACCTCTGAGACCAGCCGGAGCGCGTACGGAAAGTCCTCGGGGGTGGGAACCACCGGCAGGAGCGCCTTCTCGGCCAGGGCGCCGTGTCCGATCTCCCGCCTCCGGGGTCCGCGCATGAAACCGGCTTCACCTGTGGAGAACGGCGGGAAGTTGTAGTGGTGCATGTACCGCTTGCCTTCTTCTATCCCCAGATCGTCGAGCATCTGCTCCATTCTCAGCATGCCCAGGGTGGTGATGTTGAGCACCTGCGTCTCTCCCCTTTGGAAGAGTCCCGATCCGTGGGTGCGCTCCACCGTCCCCACTTCGATGGTGAGTTGGCGGATGTCGGTGGGTGCGCGACCGTCCAAACGGACGCCCTCCTGTACCACCCGGTTGCGCATGGTGGACTTGAGAGCCTGCTTGAAGGCCCGCTTCGCCTCGGCGGCAAGGTCGGGATCGTCAGCGCTAACCGCGGCGACGGTCTCTTCGCGAAGATTCCGCTCGGCGGTGGCGCGGTCGCGCCGATCCGCCATCCTCACCAAATCCGCCAGAGCGGGTCCGGCGGCTTTTTCCACCTTCTCCATGATCTCGGGCGAGTAGTCGGAAACCGACGGCCAGTCCACCGGTGCGATCTCCACCAATTCTCTCAACTCCAACTGGAGGTCGATGCTCTCGGCGATAATGGTCTTGGCCTTCGCCAGTCCCTCCACCACCGCAGCCTCGTCGCTCGGTGGGTCGCCGGCGGCCACTAGGCGGACACCACCGGGAGTGGCCCCTGCCTCGACCATCATGACGTCGATCTCACCGGAGGCGTTGCGCCGCCCGGCCACCGTTATCTCGAAAACGCCCTCGGCCATTTCCTCGTGAGTGGGCAGAGCAACCCATTCGCCCTTTATGAGAGCGAGACGGGCTGCGCCGATCGGGCCCTCGAAGGGGATGGGGCTCACCAAGAGAGCGGCGGAGGCGCCGATCAGGGCGAGAATGTCAAAGGGGTTCTCCCCATCGATGGAGAGCGGCATGGCCACCACCTGGGTCTCGGAACGGTAGCCGTCGGAGAACGAGGGGCGAAGCGCCCGATCGATCAACCGACAGCCCAGAATTGCTCCCTCGCTGGGCCTTCCCTCCCGGCGGAAAAAAGATCCGGGAATGCGCCCGGCCGCATACATCCGCTCCTCCAGGTCGACTGTGAGCGGGAAAAAATCGATTCCCTCCCTTACTGCATGGTTGGCGGTGGCTGTAATCAGCAGTTCCACCCCTCCGAGTCGGAGCACCACTGCTCCGTGGGCCGAAATGGCCAGTTTGCCGGTGCTGAGGGTGAGTTGCTTTCCACCCACCATCCCGGTAACGATATGTTCAGACAAGATTGCTCCTCAATGCGTCTAGTTGTCCCCGGTGCGTACTTCCTGTACGCAGGGCGTTATCTACGGAGTCCCACGGAGGCGATAAGCCGCCGATACCGGTCCACATCCTGATTACGCAGGTACTTGAGCAGCCGACGACGTTTCCCAACCATCTTCAGCAGACCCCGACGACTGTGATTGTCGTGGCTGTGAATCTTCAGATGCTCGGTCAGGTGTCGGATCCGCTCGGTCAAGACAGACACTTGCACTTCCGGCGAACCGGTGTCGGTGTCGTGCGCGCCGTATTCGGCGACCAACTCGGATGTAGTCCTCAAAGGAACCCCTTCGTATGAAAATAGGGCCGAAGCGTCGAAAACGATAGCTGGCCCGATTACCTCGTGGCTCATTCTAACACCGGGCGGGGGACAATCCTATTCCATTCGGTGTGACGGTCCTGGCGCCGGCGTCTCCAGCCGCCTCCGGACTTCTTCGACATCCCGCTCAACCTGTGACAACAACTCCTCCACCGACGCGAATTTGACCTCCGTCCTTATCTGGTCGCCGACGAAGTGCAGCCTCATCCGCTTCCCATACAGATCGCCGGAGAAGTCGAGCAGGTGGGCCTCGGTCAGCCGCTTGCCCCCTCCGAAGGTGGGGCGAACGCCGATGTTGACCGCCCCCGGATGACGTTCTCCGTCGATCTCGGCCCAGGCGGCGTATATGCCGTCGGCGGGGATCGACATACGGGAGGAGATCTCCAGATTGGCGGTGGGAATGCCCAGCTTCGCGCCGCGCCGTTCGCCTTCGGTCACCTCTCCACGCAGTTCGAACGGCCGACCCAACAGCCCCGCCGCCTCGGCGGTAAGTCCTTCGGTCAGACATCGGCGGATCAGGGAGGAGGCGATCTGGCTCTCCGGGGAATCGGGGGAGGCGCTGTCTTCCAGGAGGTCCATCACTCCCACCGAAAACCCGTGTTGCGGCCCGGCCTGACGAAGGGTCTCGGGTGATCCCCTCCCGCCTCTTCCGAACCGGAAGTTCTGTCCGACCAGCACCTGCTTGGCCCTCAGCCGTTCCGAGAGCACCTCGGTTATGAAGTCGTCCGCCCCCATCTCCCGGATCTCCACAAACGGCATCACCCCCACCACTCCGATTCCCAGCCCCTCCAGTATCTCGAGACGATGGACGATGGAGGTGAGCATTTTGGGGGCCTTTTGGGGCGCCAGCACCTCCAGGGGGTGCGGATCGAAGGTGGCCACTGCCGGCGTGAGTCCTGACCCGGCGGCCGCTCGCACCAACTCGGACAATAGGCTTTGGTGGCCGCGATGGACACCGTCGAACACCCCGATCGTGACGGCCGTGCCCGAAACGGAGGAGGGCAGGCGCCAGCCAAGGGGTGGGCCGTCCAAGACGATCATCTGCTGCTCTCGGTCAAGCCAACCATCTTCTTAAGATTACGGGATCGAAGACCCCCCATTTGCTACATATCACGAGAGGGCGTAACGGCGGGATACCATGAGACGCGCATGAGCGCGCGCATCAAGATCGTGGGCATGTCGGGAAGCCTGCGCCGGGGCTCATACAACAGCGCCTTGCTGAGGCTGGCCCCGGAGGTGGTCCCCGAGAGCGCCGAGTTGCAGCTGGTCTCCCTGGCCGACATCCCCTTCTACAACGGCGACGTGGAGGACGCCGGCATGCCTGCTCCGGTGGCCGCCTTCCGCGCCAAGCTGGCCGCCGCCGACGCCTTGCTGATCTCCACGCCCGAGTACAACTCCTCGGTGCCGGCGGTGCTAAAGAACGCCATCGACTGGGCATCCCGGGGTCCGGACTCGCCGCTCGTGGGAATGACCGCCGCCCTGATGGGAGGCGGTGGGGGGTTCGGCAGTCACCGGGCCCAGTCCCATCTGCGCGAAGTGCTGCGCAACACCGGCGTGTACGAACTGCCCGTCCCGGCGGTGACAGTCCGCCAAATCTGGAACAAGTTCGATGAAAACCTCGAACTCCAGGACCCCCGCATCCTCAATCGGGTGGCGGTATTGCTGCGGGCGCTGGTCTCCTGGACCATCGCCATGCGCCATCACCGGCGCTGAACGGCGGAGGCTGCCAGGCGGCTTCACCGGCGGGCCTGGTTGTCGGTTTGGACTACTGGTAGCTCACGTAAACGGGAAGGGGCGTCAGTTCCAGGACCTCTCCGGGGGTGGCGAGGGGGGAATCCTCATCGAAGAAGTTCTTCCATCCCCAGTGCCATCCCTGATCCTCGGTGCCGGCCACCAGAGCTTCCCAGGTTTCGTATTTGGTGGCGAGAGGGCCCTGTCCGTCCATGTGGATCAACACCGCCAACTCCGGCGGAGCTGACACAAGCTCTCGGTCCCGGATCATGGAAAAACGGAATTGGTGAACCATCAAGAGCTTTTGGGGCAGCCTCTCTTTTCTCACCAACTCCGAAAGCCATTCGATCACCATGTTGATCTCTGCGGAGTCCACCGACCCTATCTGGCGCAAATGCACCTGGTTCGGACCCAGACGCCATTCCGGGTCGAGGGCCAGGCCCACGTGGGGAAGCGCCAGGAGCTCCTCGTAGTACTTGGCCTGGGTCAGAAAATCGGTTCTACCCGGCTGAAGGTCGAGCACCACATAAACGCCGTTTTGGGCGGCGAACTCCACCCAGGGCTTCAGGGTCTCAACAGAAATCTCTCCCGAGTAGTCGCCGTCTCTTCCCGCCCGGGCGGTGGCCAGGGTGGCGATCATCTCGAAAGTGGGGATGGCCATCACCTCGTCGGCGGCGTATTCCTCGAGGTAGGGGGCCAAACGCTCCAGGGTATCTGCCGCGTCTTGTTCGCCGAGGACCCCAAGCACCTCGGTATGCGTGGCGCCGTAGAAAGCCACCAGTCGCCGGTTGGGGAACATGAATAGCCCCCCGCCGGGAAGCTCCGTGCCCCAGAGCGTGGTCTCCAACAGCCAGCGCCCGGAGTCAGAGAACTCTCCAACAGCCCATATCTCCGCCACCCCCTCGGCCTGTTGTTTGAGAGCGTCCGACGCCTCGGCCCAGCCGACTGTCTCTTCGGGGTTCCAGTAGAACGCCGTCTCGCCCAGGGCGGAGACCGCCGCGGCCACTGCCAAACCGATGGCGGGCCGATCGGGATCGACCAGCCAAAGCCGGGGAGACCCCAGACCCCGGGCGGCGCTCCCCATAAGCAGCGCCAATTCCTCCGAAGACTCATTCGTCGGCTGGTGAAGTGGGGCGAGAGTAATTCCCAGCCTTTCGCCGGTGATCACCAGAGGGTGAAGGCTTCTGTACCCGGATACAGGAGACAGGCCGGTCACCACCGAAGGATCGTGTGAGCGGATCCACTCGATCAGATCTTTGGATCCCCCAGGCATCCGGATGATCTCCGCGTCGGGGGGCTGGACAGAAGCGGGTATTCCTTCCATCAGCCATATCCGCCTCGGGGCCAGGCGTCGCAACTCTGCTGTGAGGGCCGCTTCCGAAGACGGGAGGTAGTAGAGCAAGGAAGAAGAGAAGCGTGCGGCTAACTGAGCGGTGATCGTCGCCGAGTACAGGTCGAAAGGATGGGCGACCACCACATCGTCGACGCAGGTGTGGAGCCGCTCGGAGATGGCTATGGCGACCGCGGCCGGATCGTCGCCCGCCAAATCCACCAGCCGGGGAGGGGAGGATGCGTCCGGGTTGGGAAATACCGCCTCGCAGGTTCTCGGAGGGAGAGTGGTAGTGGTGGTGCTGGTGGTCGAGGTGGACGTGGTAGCCGGCGATGTTCCATCAGCAGGTTCAGGAGAAGGGCCTGCGGTCGTGCCCGTGGGCGGGGCTGCCAGCGTGGACGGTGTTCCCGAGGCGGCAGTGACAGACCCGGTCCCCTCGGCCGGAGGACTATCGGGTGGCTCGCCGCGGTCATCGAAAAAGCCAAACCAGAGAACCGCGACCGCGATCACCCCCGCCACAGCCGCGACGCCCACCCCCCGGCGGCTCCCCGAACTGGTATCTCTATGCATCGATAGGTGTCAGCAGGGGCTTTCCGGGGTATTGAACAAGGCCTGTTGGGAAGGTTAGAAGAGCAATAGTCCAGATAGTGGTAATCGTCTAGGAGCGTCAGCGAACGGAGGGCATTGGCGTTGAATGCCACGACAGCCGAACGGGTAAAGTCAAGAATCCTATCCTTTTACCGTCGCGGCTGTCTGGGGGATGGATAGCAAGACGCGGAGCGGCTGTGCCCGGGGTGGGACTTGAACCCACACGTCACGATGGACACTGGATTTTAAGTCCAGCGCGTCTGCCATTCCGCCACCCGGGCCTGACACCTGGGGATTGTAAGCGAAAGCCAAGCCGATTACTCTACAAATAGCTGGTCAGGACGGCGCTCTCCGCGGTCCGACCCCCAACGGGATTCGACTCCGCTGGGACATCGGCACAGGAAAGGACGGACACCGCAGATGAGCGAGACAACCACCCGTATTCGGGGAGGGACGATCCAGACTCCCACCGGAGGGATGCGGAGCGACCTGCTGATCTCCGGAGAAAAGATCACCGCCCTGTTGGATCCTTCCAGCCCCCTCACCGCCGACCGCGAGATAAACGCCCACGGGCGCTGGATTCTTCCCGGCCTCATCGACCTCCATGCCCACACGCGGTCACCCGGATACGAGCAAAAAGAAGACTTCCTCACCGCCTCCCGGGCCGCCGCCGCCGGCGGGTACACCACCTTCGTGGACATGCCCAACGTGGAGCCGCCCACCGTCACCGTCGACCTGTTCGAAGAGAAAAAGGCGATCGCCGACCGGTTGTGCCTTATCGACTGGGGCCATTTCGTGGGTCCCACCCAACTCGATGAAATCCCCAAGCTGGCCAAGGCCGGAGTAACCGGGTACAAAATATTCCAGGTAACCGGTGGATACCCCCACGATCCACGGCTGGCCATCGACGATCCCGCCCGGCTGTTGGAGACTTTTCACGCCATTGCGGAGACGGGCCTTCCCTGCGTGGTGCATCCCTTCGCCCAGACCGTTTTCGAAAGCCTCTACCACCAGGAAGTCGCCAAGGGGCGGGCCGGGGATATCTTCACCTTCAGCGATGTCTACACCCGTGACATCGTGTGGCGACTGGCGGTTGCGATCCTCTTGGAAGTCCAGAGAGAGACCGGCATGCGCCTGCAGGTGGTCCACACGCACGCTGCCGGAAGCCTTCGGCTGCTGGCCCAGGCCAAGGCGGACGGGCTACCGGTAACCGTGGCGTCGGACCCCAAGTACTTTCACCTCCGGGAAGAGGACATCCGAACCCAGGGCGCCCGGGCCATCCCTGGGGGCGCGGTCACCTCCGATCCCGACCGGATGGCCGCCATCTGGGACGCCCTCGAAAACGGTGTGATCGACATCATCGACTCCGACCACGCCCCTCACCTGCTGGGGGATCTGACCCTGATGGAGGAAAGCCCCCTGATCGGCCCGTTTGGAGCGCCTCACTACGAAGACCTCCTCTCCCTGATGCTGACCGATGTCCGAGCGGGCAACCTTCGTCTGGAGCGTCTGGTGCACTCTTTGACCGAAGCGCCCGCCAGGGTGCTGGGGCTCTATCCGAAGAAGGGCGCGCTCCTGCCCGGATCGGACGCCGACCTGGTGATCGTCGATCCCGATGCGGTCCACCAACCGCGGGACGGAATGATGGAGTGCAAGAGCAACTGGACTCCTTACCATGGCTGGGATCTGGCAGGAAAGCCGGTGCTCACCATGCTGCGGGGGACGGTTATCTTCCAGGACGGGGAGGTCACGGGAGAGCCCGGTTTCGGACGCTACATAGCCGGAGTACCCCAAGAACCCGATCCGGAGAAGGCCGGCGCTCAAAATCCCGGCCTCTATCTGCGTCCCCGCTCCTGAGCACCTGCAAGCCGGCCAAACCTTTGACGCCGATAGCCACGTACACGTATAGAAAGGAAAAGGGCTGATGAAGTTCGGTGTGCTCGTCCCCCATTTCGGGCAGTGGACATCCCGGGAAACCCTGGTGGGCAACGCTCCGCTCATCGAGCAGATGGGTTTCCACTCCCTGTGGGTGCGAGACCATCTGGTGTGGAAGCCCCACGGGATGGAGGGAAGCGACCGCACCTTCCTGGAACCCCTTCTGACCCTGGCCGCCCTTTCCTCGGTCACCACCCGGATGTTGCTGGGCACCGCAGTGCTCATCCCCCTCCGCTGGCCCCTGAAGCTCGCCCAGAACCTGGCCACGCTCAGCTACCTCTCCGATGGGCGGGTCATGGCCGGAATGGGGCTGGGCAGCAACGAGGCGGAGTTCGCGGCTGCCGGGCTCGACAAGGACAGCCGGATTCCCATTCTCCGGGACACGGTGGAGATCTGCCGCCGCGTGTGGGAGGAGGACAGCGTCTCATATCAGGGAGAGTTCTTCGAAGTGCACGACTTCACCCTGCGACCCAAGCCGGTCGCCCCCATTCCCTTCCTCTACGGAGGTAGCACCCGGGCGGCGGTGCGGAGGGCGGTGACCCTCATGGACGGCTGGATACCCGGACGGATCCCCATCGACACCCTGAAGAACCGGCTCGTCTATCTGCACAATCTGACCGAGGAGCACCAAAAGGAAATGTTGTTGGGCACCATCCCCCTGGTATTGGCCGACCCCGACCGCCGACGCGCCCGCGACTCCATAGATGTGGGGGCCCTGGGCGTCAGTTCGGCGGGCGCCCGACATTGGGTGACGCCTGCCTCGGGAGGATTCAACACGGTGGACGATCTGGAAGGCCTGTTGGTGGCGGGAAACCGCTCCGACTGCCTGCGGGCCATGGAGACCTTCGCCGATCTTGGGCTGGAATTGGTGATCCTCGACGTACGGTTGGGCTTCAACAACTACATGCAGCAACTCGAGTGGCTCGCCGAGTGGCTGCTCCCCGAGTTCGGCGACTGAAGACTCCCTCCGTCGAAATCAGCCTCACTAAGAGCGGCAAGTCTCCTGTTTGGCTCGTCCTTACCCCTCCTATCCTTATCCGGGCCTATGTTGGTCAAACTCACTTCCAAGAACCAGTTGACTCTGCCCGAAGAGGTGCTGGCCGGGTTCGAGGGTGTGAAGTACTTCGATGTGACCAAGGACAAAGGCGAAATTGTGCTCACCCCAGTAATGACTCCAGCAGACAAGATACGAGTGGAATTGTTGGAACGAGGCATAACCGAAGCCGACATGGCGAAAGCGGTGGCATGGGCTCGGCGAAGTACTGCTGACTGACTATCTGCCTTGGTGCGAGACGGTCACGGAGACTGAGCCACCGGCCATTGAGGTGAGCACCCCCTGCAGCCGGCCTTGCTACAGAGCGGCGATGACTCCGTCCAGCAGGTCGGATTCGGAGATCAGAGCTTCGGGGCAGGCCAAGCGGCGCAGCGACTCGTGAGCGATCACCGTTCCGGCTAGGAGTACCGGTGCCCGGGCGGGGTCAAGGGAAGGAATGGCGGCCGTCTCGGCGACGGTCAGCTTGGCCAACTCCCCCAGCATTATCGCCAACTGGGCGGCGGTCATAGCCGAGTGATGGACTTGCCGGCGGTCGTAGGTCTCCAGTCCCAAACCGATCGCCGCCAGGCTGGTCCAGGTGCCCGCCACGCCCACCACTCTGGACCGAAGCGGGATGCTCACTGCCCCCAGCATCTCCGCGGCGTTGGCGAATGCTTTTTGGAGTTGCGAACGCGACGGAGGGCGGTCAGGCAGGATCGACTCGGTCATGCGCACCGAGCCGAGATCGAGACTCACCCCCTCGATCACCCCTTCCCGGTTTCGCCACACCAACTCGGTGGAGCCCCCGCCGATGTCCACCACCATGCAGTTCTCCTTGCCCGACAACTCCGAAACAGCCCCCACAAAGGACAGGCGGGCCTCTTCCTCCCCGGAGATGGTCTCCGGGCGAATCCCCAGAGCCTCCTCCGCCCGATCCAGGAACTCCTCCCGGTTTGCAGCGTCCCGCACTGCCGAAGTGGCGACCGCCCTCCCGGCAGTGACCCTCCGGTCAGAGATCAACTCTCCGTAGCGCCCCAGAGTCTCCACAGTTCGAGCCATCGACTCCTCGGCGAGGCCCCGCTCGCCCAGGCCTCTTCCCAACCCGGTAACAGTCTGCCAGCGTCCCACCTCTCCCTCCGGGGAGACCACCAGCAATCGCACCGAGTTGGTGCCGATGTCCACCGCCGCCTTGTTCAGCGCGCCCTCCAATCGGGGTTGGCCACCGGACCCTCGGTGGGAAAGATCACACAAGGCAGAGCACAATCGAGCGGCTCCACCCGGGGCGCCGCCCACTCCCCCACCGGGTTGTCGTTGCCGGCCCGATAGTCGGCGTAGTGGGCATGGAGACATTTCACTCCCTTGCGGGAACCGGCCACCCCACCCGTCGGGCGGTGACGGGCGGTGGGCGGAAGATCGGAGTCCCGCTGGGCTGCGTAACGGAGATGGGCAGCTTCCAGTCGTTCGGCGAAGGCAGAATCACGCTCCGACCGAGCGTCCATCTCCTTCACCCCTCCCTCCGCCTCTATCCGGGACACCCTCTTCACCGCCAGGGGACAGGTCAGCCAATAGCGGGTGGGAAACGGAGTGCCGTCGTCGAGGATGGGCGGAGTCTCCACCACCACCGGCAAACCCAGGTGACAAGTGGAGAGCACCTTCGAATCAGACCGGGGAGGCCGACCGATTTGAACGGCGACCACCCTCCGATCTCTCTGGTGTTCGAACTCGGAGTCCATCACGATTCCGAGGACAGATCGCTCCCGCTGAGATAGCTCCACCATCGCGAGTACCAAGGCTCATCTTCGATTGTCTCGATCACGACCTCCGCCTCATCCTCCGATGGCGTCGAGGCCGGGTCACGCGGTGACACCACGATGAATGCCGTCTCCCCCTCACGGACATATCCCAGCCGTTCTCGGGCCAGCCTCTCGATCTCAACGGGAGTGTGGAGAGAATCCAGCCGCTCCTGCAGTTCAGCGTTATGGACTGTCAGTTCATCAAGTTCCTCGGTGTATTCGGCGATCTCGGAGTGCTGGTCCTCCAGCCGATCCAAAACCGGAACGGCGTAGACGGTGGCGCCAGCCGCCAGGATCGCCGCTCCCGCCACCCACAGCAATCTGCCCTTCCAGGACTTCTGTCGCTTGGAGGTGGCTTCGCTCTCGCTCATCGTCCCAGCGCCTCCCATCCACCGAACCGCGCTCCCTTGCCCAACTCCTCCTCGATACGGAGCAGCTCATTGTATTTGGCGGTTCTCTCCGAGCGGGCCGGCGCCCCGGTCTTGATCTGGCCTGCGCCCGTGCCCACCGCCAGATGGGCGATGAAGGGATCCTCGGTCTCGCCGGAGCGATGGCTGATCACCCTGGTGTATCCGGAGCGGACGGCCCTCTCCATGGTGCTCAGGGTCTCGGAGAGAGAACCAATCTGGTTCACCTTGATGAGGATGGAGTTGGCGACCCCTCTCCTGATCCCCTCGCCCAAGATCAACTCGTTGGTGACAAACAGATCGTCTCCAACCAACTGGGTGCGCCCGCCCACTTCCCGGGTCAGCATCTCCCATCCCTCCCAGTCGTCCTCCGCCAGGCCGTCCTCCACCGAGACCAACCCGTAGTCCTCCACCAGACCCGCCAGGTATTCCACCATCCCCGAGCTCTCCAACTGTCTCCCTTCAATGAGATAGCGGCCTTTTTGATACATCTCCGAGGCGGCCACATCCAACGCCAATCCAACGTCCCTGCCCATTTGGCAGCCCGCTTTGTCCACTGCTTTGCACAACGCCTCCAAAGCGGCGCGATTGGAAGGAAGGTCCGGAGCGAAACCCCCCTCGTCGCCCACGTTCACCGACCGGCCCTCCGAACGCAGAATGGTTTTGAGCGCATGGTATATCTCCACTCCGGCCACCAGCGCCTCCCCGAAAGTGGGGTACCCGGCGGGCACCACCATGAACTCCTGTATCTCCAAGCCGTTGGAGGCGTGCGCGCCCCCGTTGACCAGGTTGAGAAGAGGGACGGGCAGGATCCGGGCGGTGGGTCCCCCCAGATAGCGGTACAGGGGGACCCCCCCGGCCGCGGCGGCTGCCCGGGCCATGGCCAGAGAGACCGCCAGAATGGCGTTGGCGCCCAGCCTCTTCTTGTTCGGCGTGCCGTCCAGATCGCACATGGCCTGGTCCACTCCGACCTGATCGAGGGCATCGCGGCCCACCACCTCCGGGCCGATCAACCGGTTGACGTTCTCCACCGCCATCTGCACGTCCTTGCCGGAGAAGGCGGCGCCTCCATCACGCAACTCCCAGGCTTCCCGGGCACCGATAGAGGCGCCCGAGGGGACCGCCGCCCTACCGCGGGCGCCGCCGACCAGCATCACCTCCGCCTCCAAGGTGGGAAATCCTCTCGAGTCGAAGATGCGGCGCGCGTGCACCGCCTTAATAGTGGTGGAAACCATTTGGTGAAAAACGCTACCAGCCAGCGAGCCGTTTTCTGAGGACTATCTTCAGCTTGGCCCGGTCAGTCTTGAAGTCCCTGCCACCGGTTTCAACAGCGAGAACCTAATCGGATAGCTTGGCTCGCTCCCAGCGTTCCTCCAGTTCCTCGGCGGTCAGACCTTCGAGGGCTCCCTCCGCCTCCATCCTTTGGAAGCGGCTGCAGAATTTGGCGACGGCCCGCCGGAGCGCCGTCTCGGGATCGAGCGCGAGGTGCCGGGCCAGGTTGACCGTGGCGAATAACAGGTCGCCCAGTTCGGCTTCGGCGGCCTCCCGGTCCGACAGAGAGGCACGCAGTTCCTCCAGTTCTTCTGAGACTTTGTCCACCACCGGCGGGACTTCGGACCAGTCGAATCCCACCTGGGCGGCGCGACGCTGAATCTTGGCGGCCCGGGCCAGGGCGGGCATGGAAAGGGGCACCCCATCCAGCAGCGATGCGTCCCGGGACCGGGGCTTTTCCTGTTGTTTGATCCGCTCCCAGTTGGCTTTCACCTGCTCGGCGGTGTCAGCCGTCACATCGCCGAAAACGTGGGGATGGCGCCGCACCAGCTTCTGGCGGAGACCCTCCGCCACGTCCTCTATGTCGAAAATCCCCGACTCATTGGCGATAGACGCATGAAACAGCACCTGCATCAGCACGTCACCCAACTCCTCGGAGACATCTTCGAAGGCCATCCAATCCGGC
The DNA here is from genome assembly GCA_965261135.1 of Acidimicrobiia bacterium. Classification (GTDB taxonomy): domain Bacteria; phylum Actinomycetota; class Acidimicrobiia; order Spongiisociales; family ZC4RG35; genus Bin76. The sequence goes on along the minus strand of OZ253443.1, from coordinate 848,243 downwards.
TGGCCTTCAGATCCCCGGGCATCCTGGCTGCCTGCATCAAGCGGCAGGGCCCCCAAGGCCTCCACCAGCTCATAGGTCTCTTCCAACAGGTTCTTGACCAGGCTGTGGTGGGTCTGGCGGCGGTCCCAGGGGCACTCGGAGCGCAGGCGATCCATGACCGCCACGGCTCCGGCCAGACCGGCTGGGTCGGCGTCGACATAGAGCGAGGTCCGGGGGCCGGCCAGCATCGGATCCACTTGGCCCGCTTGGGAGCGCACCACCCTGGAATCCGGTCCGCCCAGATCGACCAGCACCGCCACTTCCTGATCCCCGAGCATGCGGCTGAGCACAGCGCAGAAGTCGGCCAACCCGGCGGGGGTGTCGAGCGCACCCACCAGGGTCGGGCCGCGCAGGAGAAGCGGCGAGGGGAGCCGATGGGCGTTGAGCACCGTCAGCCCTCGGTCCAGAGGGTCGATCCCCAGTTCTTCGAGAGCTGCGTCCACAAAGGACTCGGCGGGACACACCGTTACCTTCAGACCCTTCTGCGCGGCCAGAGAGCGGATCATTCCCACCGCCCGCTCACCCACCAGCGGACTTCCCGGAGTGACATAGACCACCGGCTGTGACCGGGCCGCCTCCACGACCCGCAAGGCGATCGCATGGTAGACCGACTCGAAGTCCTCACCCTCCAGATAGAGATCGTCACAGCCGGTCACGGGACGGAGGGAGGCCAGTTCCCGGGCTGCGGGGTGATCCATGGTGCGGGCTATCACATGGCGCCCTGGATCGGAGAGTATCGCCATCGTGGAGGGCGGGACCCGGTCGAGACCGCCGGGTCCCAACCCGATCACCACCAGGTTCAAGAGGGGAGCAGAACTTGGGGCTGCGGCTCCGTTGTCCATCTTCCGTACTGAGGCTCGATCTGTACATCCGACTCGGTCGTGGCGCGCAGGAACCACTCTTCGATGAATTCGACTCGCCGTTGCTCTTCCAGATCGGCGCGGATCCCCTCCTGGTGATCGGCCAACAGGGGATCGTCTCTGTCTGTCACCAACAGGACATGCTGGCCGAACACAGACTCCACCGGACCGTATGGGATTCCCACTTCGGCGATGAGCGCTGCCTCAGCGAATTCGTTGACGAACACGCTCGCCGTCTGACATCCCAAGTCCCCCCCGCTCTCCGAAGTCCCCGGCTCGACAGAGAGTTCCGCGGCCAGGGCGCTCATCTCCTCTCCGGCCAGCGCCCTCTCCAGAACCGCCTCGGCTTCCTCCCGGGTATCCAAGAGGACATGTGTGGCGCAGACTTCGGTCAGATCCACCCGACTCTCCTCGAACACCTCCTCCACCCTCTGAGCAGTGATCTCCCCGGCCCTGGCCGCCAGTTCCTCATACACACTGTCGAAGGTCACATTGACGGTCACGATCAGCCGCACCAGGTGATCGGTGATCCCCTGGGACTTCAGAGCTGCCTCATAGTCCCCGAATTCGTCCACCAGGCCGGACTTGAGGGTCTCGAACTCCTCCTCGATAGCCGTCCGGAGTGGATCCTTGTCGGGATGAAGGCCGAACTCCTCGTCCGCCTTGGAGACCACCACTTCTGTGATGACCAGACTATGCAGGCGATTCAGGAATTCGAACCGATCGATGACCTCCCCCTCCTGATCGATAACCTCCCCGTCCACCAAGTCTCCGGGGCCTTCGACGTCGGCCATGTAAATGGATTCCCCGTTGATCGTGGCCACCAGATCACCCTTGCTGGAGCAGGCGCCCCCCACCAGTAGAACGGCCAGAGATAGGAGGCCGAGACGTCTCCATCCTGACGAAGAAACGCGAATCATCGTCTAGATGGTATAGCCGCGCGAGAGTCCTTTCGCCGTTCCGCGTCCTCGCGGTGCGGCGGCCACATTTCGCGGATAAATTCCAACAGTCCAGCCAGGACCGGCCGGGGGGCGGGAATGAAAAGCAACCCGGCGTCCGGCTGATAGAAAGCGCCCGGGGCCAGCCGCTGGGCTCTCACCCGCTGCGACTCCCGAAGGCTCACCCCCGAAAGCCGCACCTCATCCCGGATCCCCATCACCTCATCGACCCCCACCCGCAGGCATTCCACCCGGAGAGCCGCCACTTGGGCCAGCGCACGCGCCTCGGGCGGGAGCGGGCCGTATCGGTCCTCCCAGCCGGCCACCACCTCCTCCACCTCCGAGTGGGTGAAAGATGAGGCCAGCCGACGGTAAGCCTCCAGCCGCAACCCCTGATCGGAGAGATAGTGATCGGGAAGATGGGCGTCCGCCGCCAGGTCGATCCTCACCGAGGGCGCGTCCGGCTCCCGGTCGACGGGCTTTCCTTCCAGCGCCCCGACCGCTTCGGCCACCAACTCGGTGTACAGATCCAGCCCCACCGCCTGCAAATGACCCGACTGCACCTTGCTGAGTATGGATCCCGCCCCCCTTATCTCCAGGTCCCGGAAGGCAACATCGAACCCGGCACCGAAGTCGGTGGCCAGCCCGATGGCCTGCAGCCGACGGTGAGCCGAGTCCGGGAGGATCTGGTCGACCGGATGGAAAAGATAGGCGTAGGCCCGCTGGTCCGAGCGCCCCACCCTGCCGCGGAGTTGATAGAGCTGAGCCAGCCCGATCCGATCGGCCCGCTCCACTACCAGGGTGTTGACCTGGGGCAGGTCGAGGCCCGACTCGATGATGGTAGTGGAGACCAACACGTCATAGCGCCGGTTCCAGTAGTCGATCATCACCTGCTCCAACTGGGACTCCGCCATCTGCCCATGGGCCACCGCCAACCGAGCACGGGGAACCAACTCGGACAGCCAGGCAACCGTATGGTCTATCGACAGCACCCGGTTATGGACATAGAACACCTGACCCTCCCGAAGCAGCTCGCGGCGGATCGCCATCGACACCGTCTGCTCGTCATAGGGGCCGACATAGGTGAGGATGGGACGTCGTCCCTGGGGCGGAACCCTGATATGGGAGACATCCCGGATGCCGGTGAGCGCCATCTCCAGGGTACGGGGTATGGGAGTGGCGGTGAGGGTGAGCACATCCACTCCCACCTTCATACGCCGCAGGGCGTCCTTGGCCGCCACCCCGAAACGCTGCTCCTCATCCACTACCAACAGCCCCAGGTCCCGAAACCGCACGTCCTTGGAGAGCAGCCGATGGGTACCGATCACCACATCCACCTCTCCCGATCCGAGACCCGCCACCACTTTGCGGACCTGGGCGGGGGTCAGAAAGCGCGACAGCACCCCCACTTCGAGCCCGTAGGGGGCGAGTCGTTCCGAAAAAGTCTGGTGGTGCTGTTGGGCCAGAATGGTGGTGGGACAGAGCACCGCCACCTGTTTGCCGTCCATAACCGCCTTGAAAGCCGCCCGCACCGCCACTTCGGTCTTTCCGAACCCGACATCGCCGAAGATCAAGCGGTCCATCGGACGGTCCGACTCCATATCCGCCTTGACGTCGGCGATCGACTCCAGTTGATCCGATGTCTCCTCGAAGGGAAAGGCGGCCTCCATCTCCTGCTGCCACACGGTGTCGGACGAAAAGGCGTATCCGGGAGAGGCTGATCGGGCCCGGTGCAGGGACACCACCTCCTCAGCCACCAAGGCCACCTCGTTCCTCACCCGCTCCCGGGTGGCCGCCCAATCCTTGCCTCCCATTCGGGAGAGACGAGGCGCCTCTCCCCCGGTATACCGGGTGATCAAGGAGAGCTGGTCGACCGGCACATAGAGACGGTCTTCGCCGGCGTACGCCACCAGCAGGTAGTCCCGCTCCACCCCAACCATCACCTCGGACACCAGACCCTCGAATCTTCCGACTCCATGCTGGTAGTGGACAACGTAATCCCCCGGCGAAAGATCCCGGGTGCCCACCGCGGTTCTCCGCTTCCTGCGGAGGGGACGATGCGCCCGGTGCCGCCCAACCAGCTCCCGCTCGCCCAGCACGGCCATCGCCGGCGTCTCCAGGACGAATCCCTGGCGGATGCCCCGAGAGATGATCACCGATCCCCCCTCGGTGAGGCTCTCTCCGCGCGGAATGGCCATCCCTTCTGATTCCAGCACCCGTCTCCACCGGTCAGCAGCGGTCCTCCCCTCGATCGCCACTACCACGGCCACCCCTTGAGACCGCAGCCGGGAGAGCGCGGCGGCGATGGCGGGACCGTCCCCCGGCGCGGCGCCCAGGCCCCGGACCGCCAACACATCGTCTGCAGGGCCCACCGGCACGGCAGGCATCTCAAGAAGCGACCGACCCTCCAGTGCTCCCTCGAGCGACTGATAGAGCCGGGGATTCCCCTCGCCCACCCGAGGTTCGGCGGCCCAGGTGGTGGAAAGAGCGTTGGCCAGCTCCTCTTCTTCGGAGAGCAGGTGACGGGAGCGGGCTATCGCCCGAGGCGGATCGGCCACCACCACCAGCGCCTCGGGCCCCACCCGGTCGAACAGACAGGAAGAGGGCGCCACCCACGGCATCCACGACTCCATGCCCTCGAAGATCTGGCGTTGAGCCAAGCGGTCCCAGCGGTCCGCCGCCCAGGCGTGAGTGGATAAGAGTCGGCCGGCCCGGGCAGCTATTTCCGCATCCGGGCGAAACTCTCGCGCCGGGTAGAAAACCGCCTGCCGGCCATGGTCGTCCGAGCGCTGGGTGGAGGGAGAAAAGAACCTGATCTCTTCCACCTCGTCTCCCCAGAAGTCCAGCCGTACCGGCCGGCCGTCGGCGGCCGGGTACACATCCACGATTCCACCCCGGACCGCCATCTCCCCCGGAGACTCGACCCTGGAGACCCTTTCGAAGCCCAGGTCGGCCAAGGTGGCGGCCACCTCCTGGGGAGTCACCGATTGGCCCCGGGTGATCACCAGGGGGGAGGGATCGGAGGGGCTGAGTCGTTGGGTGACAGCCCGTACGGAGGCCACCAGCACCAGGCCCGGCGCCGGACGGGAGAGGGCATGAAGCGCCCGGCAGCGGCGGGACATAGTGGACACATTGGGGGAAAGTCGCTCGAATGGGAGGGTCTCCCAAGCGGGGACCAACAGGACTCCACCGCAGAAGAGCGACATGTCCTCGGCCAACTCTTCGGCCTCCCGCTCCTCGGCGACCACTACCACCAACGGCTCGGTCCGCCGCCGGGCCAACGCCGAGAGCGCCACGGCGCGCCCTTCCGGGGCTACCGCCCAGCGCCCCGGGGGTGACGGGAAGCGGGCCGGAAGCCACCTTTCTATGAGAGATGAAAGCGGCGGTGAAGCCAAGCTCAAAGAATGTTAGAACAGGTCGGGGAGTTTAAGAAGCCAGGTTGATCAGCCCGGCTTCCCTATACCACCCCACGAGCTTCGCCAAGAACTCTTCGGGTCCGATGTAAGACATTCCGAGTTCCCGAACCGCGCGTCCCCCGTCGTAACGGTGGCCGTGGCTGATAGTGCGCACTGTCTCCCGGCAAAAGGGAGGCTGTCGACCCAGCAGTCGCCAAGCGCCCTCCATTCCCGCTCCCGCCGCGTAGGCCACCGGCCGAGGCAGGTACCGCATACGAAGCGGACGATCCAACTGTTCCTCAAGAATCTCCACCGCCCTCCGGATCCGCAGGCTGAAGGAGTTGAGCAAATAACGACGCCCCGGCTCACCCCGGGAGGCGGCCAGCAGATGCCCACGGGCGCAGTCGTCGATGTCCACGATGCTCACCCAGGTGTCCATCATGACGGGAAGGCGCCCGTTGACTATGTCCAGGATCAGCTTCCCCGTTCCGGTGGTTCGGCCCGGCCCCTGCACCGATGAAGGATTGACGATCACCAACTCCATCTCTCCCGCCTCGGCGATCACCGCCTGTTCCCCCAGGTGTTTCGAGCGACCGTAATGGGAAAGATATCTGCCCGAGTGGATGGTTTGCTCGTCTCCGATTTCCCCTCGGCGCTCGCCCATGACCATCGCCGAGGAAGTGAACACCACCCGACGCACCCCTGTCCGTCGGGCGGCCCGCATGACATTCACCGCTCCGTCCACGTTCACTTCTATCAGCTCTTTCGGCCGCCGGGGACACATGACGTTGAGCCCGGCCACGTGATAGAGGAGATCCACTCCATCCAAGGCCGACATCAGGGTTGCGGGATCAGTGATATCCCCCTTCACCGGGACCGCGCCCCATCGGGACACCTGGGCGGCGCCGTCCTCGGAGCGGACCAAGGCGCGGGGGCGGTCTCCCTGCTCGGAGAGATGCCGGAGCATCGCGCCCCCCACCACTCCCGTGGCGCCGGTGATTAGCGTGGTCATGATCTGCTCCCCAACCCGTTCACGATGGGGATTCCTCCCAGATAATTGTGTTCCAATAGGCGGTCAGATACTGCCAGCCCGAGGCGATGGTAAGGATCACCGCAACCCACATCGCCCACTGGTCGAGATAGAGCGGTCCCCACGGCTCGGGCAGTCGCATAATGGCCATTGCGATAGCTGCGAACTGGGCGGTGGTTTTTATCTTCCCCCACATCGAAGGCTTGATGAGCCCTCCGCTCACCGCCACCAATCCTCGAAGCGCCATCACCACAAACTCCCGCATCATGATCGCCAGAGCCGCCCACACCGAAACCCGGGAGACAGAAACCAGCGCCAGAAGTGTGGCGGTCACCAGCAGCTTGTCGGCGGTGGTGTCCAAGAAATTGCCCAGCACCGACTCGCTTTGCATTCGGCGCGCCAGATAGCCGTCCAGAAAGTCGGTGAAGGCCGCCACCAAGAACAGGGCAAAGGCGAACCCGTAGGCATGCTCCAGCCGGTCATGCGCCCTGATCAGAGCGATGATGACCGGCGTCAACAGCACCCGAGCCACCGCCATCGCATCTGGAATAGTGATTAGCCGCCTCCTTGATAGTTCACCAACGCTTCACTATCACTTTACCCGCTGCCAAGCATTTGCGTGGGTACACCTTCGGTATCACTTCCGGAGCGGGCGAAGGACTGTTCGATCCAGACGGGACTGTCACCCGAGCTCAGATCGTCACCTTCCTCCTCCGCACCGCCAGGTTCCTACAAAACACTTAGACCCACTCAGACGCGTCAGTCATAGACCGTCCAGAAGAACACCAGAAGTTGATTGGTTAGGGCCGCCCGGGGTGACTCAGTTGCAGGGTTTCCACTCCCCAGCTGATTGGCGGGCGGCTTGGGGATCTTTCACCCATAGTTCGGCCACTTCGGCCGCCCTTTCCACAGCTTGCTCTATGGTGTCTCGCTCTACGGACCGAAACCTCTTCAATACGTAGTCGGCCGGATCCATACCGGATGGGGGCCGGCCGACTCCGATCTTGAGTCGCCAGAACCCGTCGGAGCCCAGCGCTTTGACCACCGACTTGATGCCGTTGTGGCCTCCCGCACCCCCGCCGGAGCGAATTCGCAACCTTCCGAAGGGAAGATCGATGTCATCATGGACCACCAACAGGTCCTCCACCGCGGCGCGGTTGTATTTCACCAGATAGCCGACCGGCCCACCGGAGACGTTCATCATGCGAAGCGGCAGTCCCAGGAGCACTCGCTCGCCTCCTACTCGCACCCCAGCGGTCTCAGAGCGGGATCGCAAGGGCCTGCGTCGCCAGGAAGCCTGGTGAGACTCGGCAAGGGAGGCCACCGCCTCGGCGCCCACGTTGTGACGGGTTGCCGCGTATTCTCTACCGGGGTTGCGAAGTCCGACGATTATCCGCATACATCCCCCGACGCCGCCCCTCTAATGCACAAGAATCCGTGCCGGAGCAGGGCACGGTCCCGGATGCCTCAAGAAACGGGAACCCGCAGGAAATCCACGTGTCGGAAATAGTCCCGAAACGGATGGCGGTCCACCTGGTGTGGAGTGACTGTTATCCGGCTGCCGTCATCGAACCGGAGGGACACCTCCCGTTCGCCCGGCCGCGTGGTGCGCCAGAACCGCTCAAACTCGTGGGAATCAAGAGTCAACAGCACCGACTCCTGGTCGCCACCGTAGACGATGGCCGGCACCCTTCCCGCGCGGATCAGACGACGAGATTCCCGGCTGCCCGTCGAGCGGCCCGCCGCGGCCGCCAGAGTGTGCGATTCCATAGTGGTTTCTCCATTTACCTGCTTGGGGAACTCAATTATGCCCGAGATGGGGCACTTTTTCAAAAGCCACTTTCGGGGAGATCATTCAGCCAGGAGACGGTCATCTCGGCCATTCGCCGATTGATGTCCTCGGCGCGCTGGCCCCGACCCCGGAAAGAGTGATCGAGGCCCTCCAAGTCAACCACGGCGGCCGACTTGAGGGCTCTCACCTCCCGGTCGAACAACTCGGGGGTGGCAAAGGCGTCTCGGCTGCCCCGAAAGAACAGCATCGGGACCTCAATACGGCCCAAGTGCTCAGAACGCAGCCGGTCGGGTCGGCTGGGCGGGTGGAGTGGATAGGCATACAGCACCAAAGCCCGCACAGGGTCGCCATCCGCGGCCAGATAGGTGCCCATGCGGCCTCCCATGGACCGTCCCGCCAGCACCGGAGTCTGGGCGGTGTTGCTCCTCACCCATTCGGAGACCGCCCGGTGACAAGCCAGCAGCCGGTGAGTGGGATCGGGCCAGCGGCGACCCTCCTCGGTGTAGGGATAGTTAAAGGTGACACAAAACGCCTCCGCCGTCACCAACTGATCCCGAAGCCCGGCCACCAGTGGATGGCCGGCGCCCGCTCCCGCGCCATGGGCCAGAATCAATACATGCTCCGAACCCGGATCTCCCGCTGCCCACAGGCTGGTCCATCTGCCCGGCGCCCATTCCACCCGCTCAGTGGCCAACTTCATAACCTAAAGAGTACTGAACGGAGGGCCTTGATCTGAGTGGACAGCTCTTTTTGGAAGAACCCTACGCTCTAACCAATGCGCAGACATTGGACGGTATGGCTCGTGGCGGCCGGGCTGTTTCTCGGAGCGTGCCATTCCGAGTCGGAGGAGGAGGTGAAGCCGACCGAGATCCTCCCTTCACCCACCTCCATAGCCACGGCGGAACCGGCCATTCCAACATCCACCTCTACTCCCCAAACCTCGCCCTCCTCAACCAGGGCGCATACAACCACCACTTCAACCACAGCCGCGATTACTACCACCACCACACCGGCCACTACAACCACCACACCGACCACCACAACCACCACACCCGCCATCACCACAACCACCACACCCACCACGACCTCACCGACCACCACCACAACCACAACCACCACTACAACCACACCGACCACAACCACAACCGATCCCGGAGCCGGGAGAGTCTGGGTCCCATCCGTGCACGAAATCTCGATTTCCACCGTGGAGTTCATGCCTGGGCTATACGCCGACATCCACGCTCCCGTCCAACCGGGGGGCTATCCGGTGGTGACGCTCACTTTCGGCGGATCGTGGACCATCGCGGACCGCACCCAACTGTCGAGGATGGCCAGCCATCTTGCCGCCCGCGGAGTCGTGGCGATTAACGCCGAACACCGCGCCTTGTCCCGGAACGGGCGCATTCCTTCTATGGTGGAAGAAGTCGCATGCCTGGCCGCGCGTGCGCCCCGGTTGGCGCAGCCTCACCTTACGGAGCCGGCGGGCCCGGTGTGGCTGCTGGGCTTCTCTTCGGGCGCCCAGCTCGCGGCCCTCGCTGCGCTCTCAAAGGACCATCTGGCACAGTCCTGTCCCTATGAAACGGGAGAGATCGCCGGAGCCATCGGCCTGGCCGGACCCTACGACCTCGATGAGCTGTGGAACGAGGGGATCTTCGATCAGCTTTGGAACGCAGAGCTCATCGTCGAGAATCTCCCGGAAATAGCGGCCTTGCTGGGACAGGGAAGCCGGATCGCCATGCGGATCTTTCTGCGCCTCCTGACCGGCGCCACCCCCGAAGACCCTAGTGAATGGAATGCCCTCAATCCCATGCGTCAGGTGAGAAACCATCCGCAACGTCGCTTCCTCCTGGTAACCGGCGCCGAAGATCGGATCATCTCCCCTTCCCACTCGGAGCGTTTCGCACAGGCACTGTCCGAGGCAGGACACGAGGTGTCCACCGAGATCATCCCGGACGCGGATCATCCGGCGTTGTTGGATCCACAAGTGGTGGGAGAGGTAATCCTCACCTTTCTGGAAGAGGCTTACTGAGTCAATCCCTTTATCCCCTTCTAACAATGTGTTTGAAGCTGGCAGCGACTCCTACCCTGACGGCCACCCATGACCAAACCAAAGGGACGCCGGCCCACAAGTCTGGAAAAGAGCGTCAACCCCGTCTGGCCATGAAGTCTCGATCTCCACCGTGGAGTTCATGCCGGAATTTCTTCACCCACGTCCACGCTCCCTTCCAGCCAGGACGCTACCGGTAATGACTTTCCTTTCGGAGGAGGGTGGAGCACGGCCGCCGGGGGGTGGTGGCTATCAACGGCGATTGTCTCCTTCCTGAGCGCTGCTCATTGATACCGAAAATCGCGAAGGGGCATGCGCGGCCCGAACCGCGGAGCCGGGCCGCCCCTCTCCAACAGTCTCACCACCCGACCACGATGGGGCCGGAACGGCTCCAAAAGTTCCATCATCTCCTCATCCGTCCCACGCGGGCGACCTTCAAGATGCCAGGCAACCACGTTCTTCAGGTGGTAGTCACCTACGGCCACTGCATCGGCGTCACCATGGCTAACCGCCACTGTCTTCGCCGAAGTCCACTTCCCTATCCCCGGTAACCGCTCCAGGAATCGACGAGCCTCTGCCGGGGAGAGATCGGCGGTCTTCTGGATACGGTTGTGCCAACGCGCCGCCGCCATCAGTATCTCGGCCCTTTTTCGCTCCAACCCCAGGGGGTGGAGGTCGTAGTAGGCGGCCGAGGCCAGCTTCTCGGGAGCAGGCAACAGGCCCACTCCCACCGGCGGGCCCGGGGCGGCGTCGCCCCATCGACGGATCAGGGTCCGCATGCTGCGAGCCGCCTCCCGTCCGGTCACCTTTTGGGCGATGATCGCCGCCCACAGCGCCTCTGAAACCAACCCGGTGGCGCCGAACCGCGCCCCGGGGTTGAGGTGATGGAGTCTCCTCACCAACGGATGGTCCGAGACGAAACTTCCGGGATCGTCCGCCAGCCCCACCCAGCGTTCCGCCCGCTGACAAATCCAGTCGCTCCCCTCTCCCCACACCCTGACCAGCACCTGATCCTGCTCCGGGCGGCTTATCCGGACGGTGGCCGCCCCCTCGGGAGTGCGGGCCGCCCGCCACCATCCACCCTCGATGAACCGGCCGACCATTTTTCCCAACGGCGCCAGAGTCGCTCTCAAATCGAGAGACCGACCTTCCAGTTCGATCAGTAACTCTCGGTCCGGAGGGGGGGGTATCCGACAACCTCAGGGGATGGTCACGAACCTCCACCGCCAAGGTAGGAAGTACGCAGCTCGGGATGGGCCAACAGGTTCTCGGCCGTGTCGTCCAGCACCACCCGTCCGGTTTGCAGCACCCAGCCCCGGTCGGCGATGGATAGAGCCATGTTGGCGTTCTGCTCCACCATGAACACCGTCATGCCTGCCTCGTGGATTTGTTTGATCAACTCAAAATTCTGCTGCACCAAAACGGGCGCCAAACCCATGGAGGGCTCGTCCATGAGTAGAACACGCGGTCCGGACATCAGGGCTCGGCCAATGGCCACCATCTGTTGTTCTCCGCCAGAGAGGGTGCCCGCCTTCTGGTTCAACCGCTCCTTCACACGAGGGAACAATTCGAACACCCGCTCCATGTCGGCCGCGATCTGCTCTGTGTCCTTGCGGAGGTAGGCGCCGAGTTCGAGGTTGTCTTTCACATTGAGACGCTTGAAGAGTCGTCGGTTCTCTGGAACCATGGTGACGCCCTTCTTCACCCGATAGCTGATTGGCCTGTCATTGACCACCTCGCCGTCGAGCAACACCTCGCCCGAGGTAGGCGTGAGCATGCCGAGCAGGGTCTTGAGGGTGGTGGACTTTCCACTGGCGTTGCCTCCCAGCAGACAAACCAATTCGCCTTCGTAAATGGCGAGATTCACGTCGCGCAATGCTTGTACAGCTCCATAGTGGGCGTTCACGAATCTCATTTCCAACAGGGGATGGGCCTTCTTCATTTTGTCACCACCCCGTGACCAAGATAAGCCTCTATAACACGGGGATCGGTAGAGACTTCCTGATAGTCCCCGTCTGCGATCAACTCGCCGTGATCGAGGACGATCACTCGATCTGACACCTCGCGAACCACCTCCATGTCGTGCTCGATGACTACGATGGTGAAACCCCACTCGTCCCTTAGCTGTCCGATCATCCCGGTAAGCTCCACCGACTCCACCGGATTCATCCCAGCCACGGGCTCATCGAGCAGCAGCAGCTTGGGCTGTGTGGCCATGGCCCGGGCTATCTCGAGACGGCGACGGTTGGCATACGACAGCACCGCGGCAGGCTGGTCAACTCGGAAACCCACCAGGCGGGTTCCGAAGAAACCGAGGATTTCCCGGGCTCGGGCCTCGATCTCGGCTTCCTCGCGTCGGAACGCCTTGGTGTAGAACAGCGCCCCGAAGGTGCCCTGTTTGGTCCGACAATGCTGGGCGACCATCACGTTCTCAAGCACCGACATGTTGGCGAACAGCCGCACGTTCTGAAAAGTTCGCGCCACGCCCCGCGAGGTCACTTGGTTGCCGTCAAGACCCAGCAATGAACGTCCTTCAAACATGATTTCGCCGGAGGCCTCCACTGAGGCGGTGATGGCGTTGAACAGGGTTGTCTTGCCCGCGCCGTTCGGTCCGATCACCGAAACAATTTCACCCTGCTGCACCTGTATATCCACTCCGGCCAAGGCCCGAAGCCCGCCGAATTCCACGGTGAGACCACGGATATCGAGTAGAGGCCGCCCGTTCACAAACCGCCATCCGGATCGGTCGCCGTCTTCCGGACACCGACATCGGGACTGTTGGCTTCATCGGTATCGATTTGGCCTTTCAACCATGCGTCCTGGAGAAATTCCTCTTGGTGAAGCTCGCGTGAGCGGCGCGCACTGGGAATCAACCCCTCGGGGCGGGCCAACATCATCCATATCAGCAGGGCCCCATAGATCAACAGCTTGAATTCCGAAAATTCAACAAGCAGACCAGGCTGCTTCGGACCCCCCAGCACCCCGATGAGCACCACCGCTCCGGCGATGACCCCGAAAATGTTGCCCATACCACCAAAGATCACCACCACCAAGATGATGATCGACACCAGAATGAGAAAGCTCGACGGGAAAACGGATCCCACCTTCGCTGCGAAAATGGCGCCGCTGAACGAGCCGAGCACCGCCCCGACCACAAACGCCATCAATTTGACGTTGACGGTGTTGATGCCCATCGCCTCGGCCACCGGTTCGTCTTCGCGCACCGCCATCCAGGCCCGCCCCAGCCGGGAACGCTCCAGACGCCACGAGATGTAGACCGCAATAGCACAAAAGAAAAGCACCAGATAGAACACCCGGCGCGGGTTGGTGCCATCCACTGTTAGCAGCCCGAACACATCCACTCCGCCGATGTTGGTTATACCCTGGGATCCGCCGAACCACCCCGACAGCCAATCGGACAGGAACAGCAGCCGGATGATCTCGCCGAACCCGAGCGTGACGATGGCCAGGTAGTCACCCCGCATCCGAATCACAGGCGCGCCAATGAACAGCCCCACCAGCACCGCGATGAAAACCACCACTATCAGAGCGAAGAACCACGGCAGTTCGGGTGCGATTCTCGGCGAGGTCGCCGCGGTGAGCACTGCGGTCGAGTAGCTGCCGACCGCGAAAAACGCCACATAGCCCAAATCGAGGATTCCGGCCAGACCCACTACGATGTTGAGGCCCAGGGCAAGCAGCACGAACAGGCCGATATTGGCCAACAACTCGTTGGTTAGCTTGCCCACCAGCAGGGGCATGAAGATTAAAACCGCTCCCACACCCGCGATCAGGGCGGCATTGGCACGGGTGCGCTTGGGACCCTCCAGGGCTTCGATCCGGGCTCGGGCATTCTTGATCCGACCCTGTCCCACGAGTGAGATCAGCCCGGATACCGCCGCCAAAAACGCAGCGCCGATCAGTGTCACCCCTCCACGGGACGCATATATCCACTCGACAACAACCTCGAGATTGACGCCTTCCACGAGATCGAGCACCAACGATTCCAGAATGGCGGCCGCGATGACGGTGAGTGCCATGGTCATTATGACACGCTGGGTTCGAGAGGAAGCCAGGCGCAGAGCGCCTCCCAAAATGCCGAGTCCGGCGCCGATCACCAGCCAAACCACAAACCCGAAGAAGGTCCCGCGCCCAAGGCTCAATAACTCCAATAGTTGCGGACTCCAGTTGATGAGGGGGTCGCGCAGGTCAAAATTAACTATGAGCAAAACCAACATCGACAATCCGCCACCTGCTATGAGCCCGCCGACGGTAGCGCCCACCAGCAAGTCACGGCGGCTGGGTGGTTTTTCGAGAAATGCTTCGTGCTCAGGGCGGCGGGCCAGCAAGAGGCCCACCACCAAGGGTGCAACCAGCACCACCACATACCCAAGACTCAGGACCGGCACGACAATCTCTCTGACATCGAGTCTGACCGGCATACCCGACAGGGCTACAAATACCTGCCCAAGAGCCGCGACGGCGCCAACCCGGACAATCCGGATCCAAGTTTTCGACAAACGGCGCTGGATCCGGAGGCGGACGGCAGTCGTCACGCACGATCCTCAGCCGACAGGCGCTCGCCGAACAGCCCGCTGGGCCGCAGGAGCAACACACCGATCAGCATGGCGAAGGCGACCGCGTCCCGCAGTTGCGACACGCCGCTGACCCCGAGGGGCTCCAGGATAAGCAAAGGCCCGGTCGACTCGGCCAAACCGATTAACAACCCACCGGCCATGGAGCCACCCAGGTTGCCGATTCCTCCCACCACGGCCGAACTGAAGGCCTTGATGCCGGGAAGGAACCCGGTGTAATGTATCACGCTGCGGAACAGGACCCCCCACAAGATGCCGGCCACGCCGGCCATGGCGCCACCCACCGCGAAGACCTTGACAATGGTACGGTTCACGTCCACTCCCATCAGCCCGGCTATCTCGGCGTCCTCGGCCACCGCTCGCATCGCCTTGCCGGTCTTGGTGCGTTCCACCAGAAGCCACAAACCGAGCATCGATACCGCGGCCACGCATATCACCAAAATCTTCGTGCCCTCAATTTCAAGAAAAGTGCGTTTGGCGGTGAGCCACTCGGGCATATTGGGATACGCCTTGCTGGAGGGGCCGAGCAGCACCACCGAAGTGTTCTGAATGAAAAAGGATATGCCGATCGACGTGATCAGGGGGATGAGACGGGGCTGTCGACGCAAAGGTCGGTAGGCAACTCGCTCCATCACCACCGCAGTCAGCGTGCAGACCACCATCGAGACCACCACGATGAACACCAAAGACCCCAGAAAATTGCTTTCCCACAGTCCGGCGTCGGCCAGCTTGTTGGACGTGATCATCCCGGTCATGGCTCCCACCATGAACACTTCACCGTGAGCGAAGTTGATGAAACCGAGCACGCCGTAGACCATTGAATAGCCAAGGGCGATCAGTCCGTACATCGCTCCTTGGGCGAATCCCGAGATCACCAGCCCCCGGAATTGGGGACCGGTAAGTCCGGTGGCGTCGGGATTTATCAATCGGGCGAAGGGGTTGTCAACGTCTATCTGCTGGGCGACAAACGCCAACAACCCCACCGTCACAACAGTGAGCGCCACGACACGCAAGACGGTTAGAAACCAGTCAACCTTGGTTCTGGGAACCCAATTGCTTGCCAACGACTGCTCTCTTTAAACGACGACGTCAAAGACTACATTATTCACGCTTGCTTCGGCATCGTCGGATTGTTGCCCGTTCTCAGTTGCCTCCTCCGGAGTACACCACATTGCCCATAGTTGCCTCGGGGTTGTCGGCGTCCTCGTGGTAGACCACTGTGATCAGCTGAGAACCACAGTCACCGAAGTCGTCGCAACTTATGAGACCGATCAAGCCCTGATAATCCCTGACCCCGTCGAGGAACTCGCGCACCCCGGCCCGGTCAACCATCAGGGAGCCATCCTCAGACACGTAAGAGGAGGCTGCGATGGCGTCCAGCAGCAAGGTGGTGGCGTCGTAGCCATGGGCCCAGAATGATGCGGCAGGCGCTTCACCGTAGTCCCCTTCGTAAGCAGCCAGGAAGTCATTTGCGGTCTTCTCGGTGCTCGCGTTGACGTTCTCGCCGAAACGCGTGTCGGGACCGGACAAGTACATGCCCTCGGTCTGGGACAGAGCGAGGTAAGAGGTGTTCAGCAGACCGTCCGCAGCCAGCAGGACAATGTCCTCCAAGCCGGAGACGCCAGGCGCCTGTTCGGCAATGAAGTCACCTGCGGGCTGGAAGATCGGGAAGAACAGCGCCCCTGGACTGCCGGCGGCGATCTCGGTGAGCACCGGCACCATGTCGGTGTCTTCCTTGTTCACAGCCGAAAAGCCGGTGACATCGCCTCCCAATGCTGCGAACGCATCGGTGAAGGCCTTCGCCAAGCCCTGCGTGTAGGGGTCGCCGTCGTGAATGGCGGCTGCGGTGGTCAACCCGAGTTCCTTGTAGACGAACTCGGCCATGACCCTGCCCTGGAACAGGTCATTGTGGGCCGTGCGATAATAGCCGTAGCTGTAGTTCGCTCCCGCAGTGCCGGCCAGGTCCGAGGTGAGCGCCGGCGAGGTGTTGCCACCGGAGATCAGCACCATACCCGCATTGGTGATCAGCGGGGCGGCCGCGGTGGCGGCGCCCGAGCACGATGTGCCGATCACGCCGATCACATCCTCGTCGGCGACAATAATCTGGGCGGCTGCCTGGCCTCCGTCGTTGGAACAGAGGTCATCGAGTCCGGTCCCCATGTCGACATCGAAGCCGTGAACCTGCCCATAGTCCGCGATCGCCAGCACCACGGATCGCTCGATAGGCAGACCAAAGAAAGCCACATCGCCCGTGATGGCGTTCAACGAACGGATCTGGATGGCATCGCCGGGGGCCACTTCCACGACGCCCAGCGAGCCATCTCCAAGATGGTCCATCATCGGCATCTCTTCCGCCGCAGCGGTGGTGGTTGTGACCTCCTCAGCAGCGTCTCCGCAGGCCGAGACCAAGAGCGCTACACAGAAAAGCGCAGTCAGCACCCCGAGAGTACGGGTGCCTGATTTGGTTACAAACATGGTATTTCTATCTCCTGTTCTGCTGACTTCGTTACATTTATATTTTGTTCACCGTAATTTGTTCACCATGGCGAACAAACAAAACTCTACCCCCCTTTAGGAACATATGGGGCCCTCACCGGCCCTTTGGATGCCAGACCGTCTTGATCTCGGTGAGAGCCGCAATCCGGTAGAGGTTCGGGCCGGCATTGTCCCAGCAGCCGGTGCGCTTGATGTTGTGGGCAGCCGCTCTCTCCAACCCGGCGATCATCCCCGAAGGCGCCCCCGACAGGTCGAGAGCGTTGACATCCATGTGCCCGGCCAGCCAGGGAGCGAGTTCGGAGGGGGAGCCGGTGAGGATGTTAACCACCCCCGCCGGGACATCGGCGGTCTCCAGGGCCTCCGCGAAGGTGACCGCGGTCATCGGCTGGGAGAAAGAGGCAACCACCACCGCCGTGTTCCCGCTAACCATGACCGGGGCGAGTCCCCCCACCAATCCCCGGAGGGACGGTTCGGGGACAGCAACCACTCCCACCACCCCCACCGGCTCCGGGGTGGAGACATTGAAGAAGGGCCCGGCCACCGGGTTCATGTTCCCGATCACCTGCATGTATTTGTCGCACCACCCCGCATACCAGATCAACAGATCGATGGCCTCCGCCACCTCCTTTCGGGCCTCGGCCGCCGAGGACCCTCCCAACTCCAACTGAGCCGCGAACGTCTCCGTACGGTCTTCAACCATCTCGGCCAACCGATAGAGAATCTGTCCCCGGTTGTAGCCGGAACGATCCTTCCATCCCGGCAGGGCGCTCCGGGCGGCGCTCACCGCCATCCGCAGGTCCTTGCGAGAGGCTCGGGACAAGTGAACCACCACCGAGCGGTCATCGGAGACAAACCGAAAGGTGCGCCCCGATTCGGAGCGGGGAAATTTCCCGTCAATGTAGAGCTTGTAGGTCTTGCGAACCGCCATCCGCTCGCCCATCACCCGAGTCCTTTCAAATAGGCCGCCAGCCCGTGCCGGCCGCCCTCTCTCCCGAACCCGGATTCCTTCACCCCGCCGAACGGAGACGCCGGGTCGAACTTGTTGTAGGTGTTGGCCCACACCACTCCCGCTGAAAGCCGGTCGGCCATCCACAGGATCCGTGACCCCTTGGCGGTCCACACCCCGGCGGCCAGCCCGTAGGGAGTGTTGTTGGCCCGCTCCACCGCCTCGGCGGGAGTGCGGAAGGTCAGTATCGACAGCACCGGGCCGAAAATCTCTTCCCGGGCGATGCGGTGGGACTGGGATACATCGGTGAAAAGGGTGGGAGGGAACCAGAATCCGCGCTCGGGCAGTTCGCATGGAGGCTGATATATGAGAGCGCCCTCTTCTTGGCCGGATTCCACCAACTCGGTGATCTTTCGCAACTGGGCCGCCGAGTTGATCGCTCCGATATCGGTGTTCTTGTCCAGCGGATCCCCCACCCGCAAGATGGAGAGCCGCCGCCGGAGACGATCCACAAACTCCGAGGCGATGGACTCCTGCACCAGGAGCCTGCTTCCCGCACAGCAAACCTGGCCCTGATTGAAGAAGATGCCGTTCACCACCCCCTCCACGGCCTGATCCAACGGCGCGTCCTCGAACACCACGTGAGCGCCCTTTCCACCCAGTTCCAAGGTGAGGGACTTTCCCGATCCTCCCAGACGTCTCCGTATCTCCTTTCCCACCTCCGTGGAGCCGGTGAAGGCCACCTTGTCCACCCCTTGATGGCCCACCAACTCCGACCCGGTTGCACCCGCCCCTGAAATCACGTTCAGCACCCCCGGCGGGAGACCGGCGTCCGTTGCCAGTTCCGCCAACCGCAACGCCGAGAGGGGGGTGGTCTCGGCTGGTTTGAGCACCACCGTGTTACCCGTGGCCAGGGCCGGCGCAATCTTCCAGGCCGCCATCAGCAGCGGAAAATTCCAGGGGATCACCTGTCCCACCACCCCCAGGGGCCGAGGCTCGACTCCCGCAAAGGCGTACTCCAGCTTGTCGGCCCACCCGGCGTGGTAGAAGAAATGGGCGGCAACCAACGGGAGATCGACATCCCGCGCGTCGCGGATGGGCTTTCCCCCGTCCCTGGTGTCGAGGACCGCCAGTTCCCGGCTGCGTTCTTGGATCAGCCGGGCAATACGAAACAGCAGCTTGGCCCGGTCGGCGGCAGGCCGCTCCGCCCACCCCGGCGCCGCCGCCCGGGCCGCCGCAACCGCCCGGTCAACATCGGCGGGACCCGCCTCGGCCACCATCGACAGATGCGACTCGGTGGCCGGTTCGATGGTGGCGAACCACTTCTCAGAGAGGGGCTCCACCTCCTTTCCGTCGATCCACAATCCGTACCGGTCGCGGATCGCCGCCAGATCGGGGTTTTCTCTCGACTCCTGGTATTCCCACATCCGAACATCGGCGCCCGAACCCGGGACCAGGGAACGGTGGCTGCTCATCCTCTCAGGCCCTGGTGAAATATTCAGCAGATTGATAGCGCCCCGTCCCCAACCACCTTATTTGCATCAGCAGATCGTTGAGCAACGTAGAGGCGCCGAACCGGAACCGCTCGGGAGTCATCCACTCCAAGCCGAGGGTCTCATTCAGCACCACCAGCCACCTGATGGCCTGTTTGGCAGTGCGGATCCCACCGGCGGGCTTCATTCCCACCGCCCGTCCGGTCATGGCATAAAAGTCCCTGATCGCCTCCAGCATCACCAAGGTAACCGGCAGAGTGGCGGCCGGAGAGACCTTGCCGGTGGAAGTCTTGATGAAATCGGCGTCGGCCGCCATAGCCAGCATCGAGGCCTTCCGAATGTTGTCATAGGAGCCCAACTCCCCTGTCTCGAGGATCACCTTCAGACAAACATCCCCCGCCGCTTCCCGAATAGCCGCCACTTCGCTGAAGACTTTCACGTAGTCCCCCGCCAGAAAAGCCCCGCGGTCGATCACCATGTCCACCTCGTCAGCCCCATCGGAGACCACCCGCCGGGTTTCGGCGATCTTCAAATCGAGCGGCGCTTGGCCCGAAGGGAAATAGGTGGAGACCGCCGCCACTGCCACCGGGGCGCCTGAGAGAACCTCGGCGGCCAGCGCCACCAGATTGGGATAGACGCACACCGCCGCCACCGAGGGAATGGAGGAATCCATCGGATCGGGTCTGATAGCCTTATAAGCCAGTTGTCTTACCTTTTCTGTGGTGTCCATCCCCTCCAGGGTGGTCAAGTCGGTCATGGTTATCGCTGTCCGCAAGGCCCACATCTTGGCCTCGCTCTTTACAGAACGGGTGGAAAGCGCCGCCACCCGCTCCTCTACCATCACCTCATCGGTGGGTCGCACCGACCTGACAAACGACCGGAGCTCCTGCTCTGATAACCCCAACCCTCCTCGACCCGGAGAAATCGCCGCCGCATGTTCGGTCATAAAACCCCGATTGTAGAGAATCTCCCCACGGATGGGTCCGTGGCGGGAGGCCGGTGGCACGGCATCACCCACAACGCCTGGATACCGATCATGATCGCCTCCCTGGCCTGGGGAAGCGCTCCAGCCGCCAACCGGGCGATCCTGTTGAACGGCGTGGATCCCTTCACCATCTTCCCTCTCAAACAAGTGGGAGCGGCGGTGGTGACGATCGGCGCCCTGGCTTTGGCCAGACGCCTCCCCAGGATCGACCTGCCGACTCTCAAGGCGGGAGCGGTGATCGGCGTGTTCAACATGACCATTCCCACCATCCTCTTCACCCTGGGGTTCGAGATAATCCCGGCCAGTATCGGAGCCGTGGTGGTGGGGATCATCCCTCTCAATACCATCCTCTTCACCCACTGGGTGGTGCCCGGGGAGCGGTTCCGGCTTGACAGAGTGCCCGGCCTGCTGGTCGGCTTTCTGGGGGTTGCGATCATGGCATGGGCGCCGGTCGGGCAACCTTCGTCCCGATGGATTCTGGGAGTGGCGGTGACCACCCTCGGGGCAATCTTCGCCGGAGCGGGCGGGGCATTCACCCGCCGCTATGCCGTTCGCCACCGCAACCACTCCCTGATCGTCGTCCAGTTTTTGGTTTCTGCGGTGCTTCTTTGCACCATATCGATCCCCTTCGGCGGGTACGCAGGGTATCTCACCATCGACGCAACCAGCTTGTGGCTGATCATATATCTGGCGGCGGTGCCAACAGTGATCTCCTTCGCCGCCTTCATGTGGGCCTCCCGGATCGCCACCGCCGCCCGCGCGGCCCTCATCGGATACCTGGTGCCGGTACTGGGAGCAGCGGGAGGGGTGGTGCTCTTATCTGAACCGATCACACCCCAACTGATCGTCGGGGTGGTAGCGGTGGCGATCGGCATCGTGGTCAGCGACCGCCCCGATCGACAGGATGACCGGCGGAGAGCCGCGATCGGAGGGCCTCCTTCCCACTAAAGTGATCGGGGAAGTGTCACCGCGAGTGGTAGGCGGAGCGGGAGCGTTGAGACGTTGTCCCGCGCCCCCGCCATCACCTCGTGGGTGAGTCAAACCACCCCGATACGCCACCAGCGAATCTTGGCACCACCAGCCCGCCCACTCTAGATCTGGAGAATCGCCACCCATGTTCGGTCACAAGACCCCCATCGGTAACGGGGAGGGCCCTGCCGCCTCCGGGGAGAGCGGGCGTTGGCTTTCCATCACTCACAACCCTTGGATCCCCATCATGATCGCCTCTTTGGCCTGGGGAAGCGCACCGGTTGCCAATCGGGCGATACTCCTGCTGGGCGTCAGCCCATTCACCATCTTTCCCCTCAAACAGGTGATCGGGACTTCTGTGATCATCGGCACCCTGGCATTGACCAGACGCAATCTACGAATGGACCGGGAAACGTTAGTTGCCGGAGCAACCATCGGGGTATTCAATATGACTGTTCCCACCATTCTCTTCACCCTGGGGTTTCTGGTGCTTCCGGCGAGCATCGGGGCGGTGATCGTGGGAATCATCCCCCTGACCACCATCCTCTTGACCCACTGGGTCGTCCCGGGCGAAAACTTCAGGATCGCCCGGGTGCCCGGCCTGATAGTGGCAATCTTGGGAATCGGCGTCATGGGCTGGGCACCGGTCGGACAACCCTCCTCCCGTTGGATTCTGGGAGTTGTCCTGATGACGGCCGGGTCAGTCTCAGCGGGGCTGGGCGGGGCGCTGACTCGCCGCTATGCGGTTCGCCACCGAAATGCTCCCCTGATCGTCTCCCAGTACCTGACATCCGCGGTGATACTTGGTCTGCTCTCGATTCCCTTCGACGGGTATGGGGGCTATATGACTATCGACGCCACCGGGTTGTGGCTCATCATATATTTGGGGGCCGTGCCCACCGCCATTTCGTTCGCCGCCTTCATGTGGGCCTCCCGGATAACCACCGCCGCCCGGGCGGCTCTTACCGGATACATATCGCCTCTGCTGGGAGTAACCCTGGGTGTGGTGCTACTGTCGGAGCCGGTCACCCTGCAACTGATCGTGGGAGTCGTGGCGGTTGCCATTGGGATAGTGGTCAGCGACCGCCCCGACCGACGGGACGACCGGCGAAGAGCCGAGGCCGCCAGGTCCCCCTCTTGAGGCCGCCAGGTCCCCCTCTTTGCGGTAAACTCGAAAACCACCGGTGAACTCCTCACGTCACATACTGGTTGCGGTTGCGTGGCCCTATGCGGCAGGCTCCCGCCATCTGGGACATCTGGCCGGTGCCTATCTACCCGCCGACATCTTCGCCCGCTATCACCGCTTAGCGGGCAACCGGGTTCTGATGGTGTCGGGCAGCGATGTCCACGGCACCCCCATCACCGTGCTCGCCGACCAGGAGGGAGTGGAACCACAGGTGATCGTGGACCGCTATCACGCCGAGTTTGTGACCGACTGGGAAAAGCTGGGTATTTCCTGGGATCTTTACACCTCCACCGGCACCCCCAATCACTACGCGGTTACCCAGGACGTCTTCTCCCGCCTGCTGGAAAAAGGCTATATAACCGAGGGGGTCTCCACCCAGTTGTTCGACCCGCAGGCGGAGCGGTTTCTTCCCGACCGCTATGTGGAGGGCATCTGCCCTCATTGCCGCTACGAGGACGCCCGGGGGGATCAGTGCGACAACTGCGGGCGGACCCTCGACGCCATCGAGTTGATCGAGCCGCGGAGCAAAATGTCGGAGGCGACGCCCGTAACCCGCCAAACCCGCCATTACTTCCTGCGGCTGGATGCCTTCGGAGACCGGCTGGCCGAGTGGCTGTCAAGTCGTCAGGGATGGCGGCGCCATGTTAAAAACTGGGCGTTGGGAATGGTCAACGAGGGGCTTCCCCAGCGGGCCATCACCCGCGACCTGGTCTGGGGAGTGCCTCTCCCCGCCCACGCCGACCGGCTCGGAGAGGGAAAGCGCATCTACGTGTGGTTCGACGCGGTGATCGGCTATCTGTCAGCTGCGAAAGAGTGGGCGCGGCGGCGGGAAACCCCTGATGAATGGAGACGCTGGTGGGAAGATCCCGAAGCCGAGTCCTACTACTTCATCGGGAAGGACAACATCCCCTTTCACGCGGTTATCTGGCCGGCCATGCTGATGGGATACGGAGGTCTAAACCTTCCCACCGACGTTCCCGCCAACCAATACGTGACCTTCCGCCAGGAGAAGGCCTCCACCAGCCGGGGAGTGGGCCGCTCCATCGGCTGGTACGCCGATCGAGTCCAACCCGACTCGCTCCGCTACGCGCTGGGTTCGGTGCTTCCCGAACAGAACGACACCGACTTCTCCGACTCCCAGCTCATCCGGCGGGTGAACGACGAGTTGGTGGCCACCTGGGGCAACCTGGTGCACAGGGTGCTCTCCATGGCGCATAGCTGGTACGGGGGCAGAATGCCGGAATCCCGATCCCCCACCCGGGAGGATGCGGTCCTGTTGGCCAAGATCGACGCCGGGCTGGTGGAGGCCGGCGAGATGCTGGAGAGGGTGGAACTGCGGGCGGGACTGCGCCAGGCCATGGACGGCGCCCAAGCGGTCAACGTCTACCTGAACGCCCAAGCGCCCTGGCTGCTGCGCCGCCATGATCCTGACCGGGCCGAAACGGTGCTGCAAACCGCACTCTCGGCTGTCAACGGGCTAAAAGTGGCATTCTCTCCCTACCTGCCCTTTTCCTCCGCACAACTCCATACCATGCTGGGACAGCCGGGATCGGGGTCAGACGGCGGTTGGAAACGATCGCCCCTGGCCGAGGACGCCGTCCTGGACGCCCCCCGGCCGCTGTTCGCGAAGCTGGACTCCGACCTGCCCGAATAAAAAGCAGGCGTATTGGCTATGAGGGCGGGTAAACGCCCGCGGCCTGGGACTCGTCGGTTTGCCAGAAGATGTCGGAGATCTCACCGATCAGATCCAAGAGCCCCTGGGAGACGGCCGGATCCATCGACTTCTTGGCGTCACTGGCCGCTCTGACCGCCCGCCAGAACAGATCGTGCAACTGAGGAAAGCGCTCAACATGATGGGGCTTGAAGAAATCCGACCACAGCACCGAGAGATGGTGCTTCACCAACTCGGCCTGCTGCTCCTTGATCAGCACGCACCGGTCCCGGAACACCGGATCGTCGGACTCAGCGTACTTGGTGCAGGCATTGAGCACCGAACGGGCCTCGATCATGGCTTGGGCGGGGTCGTAGACTCCGCAAAAAAGATCGCAGTGGGCATGAACAACGGTGGCTGGCCTGAAAAGGGCCATGGTTATCTCCTCTCTGGGGAACAAACAAATCCTGTTCTCATCAGAATAGCGAAAATGAGCATACTCCGCCTTCGATCGTTCATCGTCTCCGGCGCCTCCATGAGCCCCACCCTCGGGGACGGCGCCCGTTTCATCGGGTGGCGCGGCAGCCGGGATAGATCCGTCCGGCGGGGAAAGGTCGTTGCCTTCATGCATCCCCTGCGTCCCGGATTCTGGATGGTCAAACGGGTGGTGGGGATCGGCGGAGAGGTGATTACCATCGATATGGGAGAAGTGCTGATCGACGGAAAAGCCGGTCTCGACCACTGGGGAAGTGGATTTTCGTCGCCCGATGGACAGTGGGCCGTGCCCCCGGGAAAGGTGTTTGTCCTCTCCGACCAGCGCTCCCTAACCCGAGATGATTCCCGCGGCTTCGGTCCGATCACCGCCAGCGGCCTGTACCGCATGATATTTCCCCCACGGCTCCCCAAGAGCCTCCCGGCCACCACCTCCCGGCCACCCGACAACCGCCACACCTAGAAGAATATCCGGCCAACATGCACCCACCTCCCCGACCCGCCAACCGCCTGGAGAAATGGCAAAGGGCCCTATTGGTGTCCCTGGGTACCCTGGTGGTGATCATGGCCGCCACGGCGGTGGCGCTGGTGATCCGAAACGCCCTGGGGAGCTCGGGCCTGACCGGAGGGCCGGCCGGCCCGGAGACCACCATCACATCAGGCATCACCACCGTAACCGCCACCACCTCTCCGGGCGAGCGACCCGGACCCATTCAGCCCACCACCACTCCGGTTCCCGGAACTTCCCTACCGGAGACCACTCTCATGCCGGCCACTTTCGTGGAGCAACCCATCGTCGCCTCGGATCTCTACCTCCAACCCGAAGGGCTGGGCCCTCTTCCCTTCGGAACCGACGTCCAAAGGACGCTCCAGGTTCTCACCGGCGCACTCGGTAATCCGGACAACGACACCGGGTGGGTGCCTGCCGACCTCGACTTCCTGAAATGCCCGGGAATCAGAGCGCGGGTGGTCACCTGGGGGAGCCTGACCGTTTTTTTCTCCGACGGGCCCACCGACTGGGGGCCGGACGGCCATGAGCATTTGTTCTCGTTCGCCTATTCCCTTCCAGAGGGCTCTTCATCGCCGGCCGGGCCGGAGCTCCGAACCTCCGAGGGCCTGAAACTCGGGGCTGTCCTGTCCCGTGCGTCTTCGATCTATGGAGAGGCGTCCATCACGACCGATCATCCCGCCGAGGGGACCATTCTGGAGGTTGATGTGCCCGGGCCCGGCTACCTGCGGGGCATCTTCAGCGGATCCGGACCCGAGGACACACTGATATCCATCTCGGGTGGAATCGGGTGCGAGCAGTAAAACACCAAGACGCGCTCTTTCCGGTTTAGCATCCCTCTTCATGCGAAAATTCTTGGTGCTGGCCGTGCTGGCCGCTCTCACCATGGCTTGCGGAGGAGACTCCGGAGGGGAGACCACCTCCCAGCCCCCCACCACAGGAGCGTCAACCGAAGCCCCCGACACGACAACCTCTTCTGTCACCACTACCACAGAAGTCCCCGCCAGTACTACCACCAGCGCCGACGCCACTCCCGACACCAATGTCGAAACCACCGCCACAACCAGCGCCGCTCCCGACACCACCGCCGGCGCCACTACTGACACCATTGTCGAAACCACAACCACAGCCACCACAACCACCCTTCCCGATCCAGTCCTCCCACCCAGCCCTCTAACCGGTTTTGGAGTGGCGAATCCGGAATCGTTGAACCGGCGGACCATGGCCGTGAAAGTGGACAATCACTGGGATGCGCGTCCCCAGTTCGGCATCGGGGAGGCCGAAGCGGTTTTCGAACTTCTGGTGGAGTCGGGGATCACTCGTTTCATTGCCTTGTTTCAATCCGTCGATTCCTCTTTTGTCGGCCCGGTCCGCTCGGTGCGGCCCACCGATCCCCATCTGCTCAGACACCTGAACACCACCGTGTTGACCAGCGGAGGCCAGGACTGGATCATCAATTCCTTTCCCCGCAACGGGGTGGGAGTGATCGGGGAGATCGGTGTGGGAGGATATCGCGACTCGTCCCGGCGGGCGCCTCACAACTACTACGTGAACACCGCCGAACTCCGTGCGACAGCCGACCAGCGGCTCTATCCCAACACCCCTCCTCCTCCTCTCTTCGAGTTCGGGGACCTGCCGCCCGCCGGCGCCGCGGGAAGCGTCTCGGAGATAAACATGGAGTGGGCGCCCTCCAACTCCGTTACCTGGCGGTGGAACGGCGTCCGGTGGGAACGTCTCCTGGATGACGGACCCCATACTTGGATTCAGAGCGAAGGCTTGGAGGAGGTGATCACCGCCGACACCCTGGTAGTGCTGTTCTCCAGGTTGTTCTACACCACACCTCCCCAAGGAGGGGTGTCGCTGCCCACCATGGAGACCACCGGTGAAGGACGGGCACTGGTGTTCGCCAAGAGCCAGGTAGTGGAAGGAAAGTGGGAGCGGGCAGACACCTCCCAGCCCTTCTCGCTCATCCTGCCCGATGGTTCTCCCATCACGGTTCCGGCCGGCCGGGCATGGATCAGCCTTTTCCCCGACGGCCGTCTCGTTTCCTGGTAGGTTTTGTAAGCCCATGGAGAGCGTCCGGCACCTCGCCCGGCAAATTCGAGCCGGAGAGCGATCAGCACAAGAAGTCACCCGCCAAGCCCTTGCTGATCTGCATGATCAGCAAGGCGATCTCAACCTAACCACTTTCATAGACGAAGGCGCCCTGACCCGCGCCGCGGAGTTGGACGCCCGGGTGGCGGCGGGCGAGGATCCCGGCCCGCTGTGCGGAGCGCCCGTCGTCATCAAGGACCTGATCGATCAGGCCGGAATCCCCAACACCTGCGGATCGGCCTTCTATCGAACCATCCCCGAAAACTCCGCACCGGTGACCGAGCGCTTGGAAGAAGCCGGAGCCGTGATCGTGGCCCGGGCGGGTTTGCACGAGTTCGCCTTCGGCTTTTCCTCCGAGAACCACTGGTTCGGCCCGATCCGCAATCCCCACGACCCCGCCACCTCCCCGGGAGGATCATCGGGCGGGTCGGCCGGGGTGGTTGCGGCCGGACTGGCCCCGATCTCCATCGGCACGGACACCGGCGGTTCCATCAGAGTTCCCGCCGCCCTGTGCGGGATTTTCGGACTGAAGGTGACCCACGGGCGCGTGCCGCTCGCCGGGGTCTTCCCGCTCGGCCCCTCCCTCGACACGGTGGGACCCCTGGCGGCAAACACCGGGGACCTTGCCCTCACCTATGCCGCCTTGGCCGGTTGGCACCCCCAAGATCCCTGGTCGGCGCCCCGCCCCACCGATCTGGACCACCTCGAGATCCCGGTGGAGCTCGATGCGCTCCGGGTGGGTCTGCCCACCCAGTGGTTGGAGAAAGCCCCCTATACGGCAGGAAACGAGGAGCGGTTCTGGGCCATTATCAGCCAACTCGAGAGCCTGGGCGCCCGGATCGAGCATTTCGATGACCCGGTTCTGGCGCCGCCGGGGAAAATCAACAACATCTTCTATCCCGAGGTGGCCGCGGTGCACCGTCGATGGTGGGAGAAAGGAAAACCGTACGGCGAAGAGGTGGCGGGCCGGATACGGGAGACTCTTCAGATCGGCGGGAAACACCCGGCCGAGACCCTGTTGGACGCCAAGCGTTGGCAGGCCCATCTGCAGCACCGGATGAGAGCCGCCTTTCAGCGCTTCGACCTGTTAGCCATTCCCACCTCCGGAGGACTTCGCAAAGTCATCGGCAACCAGGAAATGACCACCGTTTCCCATGGCAGGCTTGCCTACCGGGCGGTGCTCTCCTGGTTCACCTCCCTGGTGAACGTAACCGGCTGTCCGGCCATCAGCATCCCCGTTCCCCGCTCGGGTCAGACGACCGGCGTCCCCTTCTCCCTGCAGTTGGTCGCCCCCTGGTGGCAGGAAGCCCTGCTACTCCGAGCAGCCTCCGCCTTGGAGCGGGCGGGCATCGCCCGGTCGATTCTCGCCGCCGGCGCCCGGCCATCCCATCCGTCCCGGTAATTTGGCAATAACAGTTTGAATAGCTACAGCAAGGGGTATCATTGGATGCCTGCTATTAAGCTTTGAATAACTAACGTGACATCACCAACCGCCCACGCCGAGGCGAGCCTTTCCGACCCGTTGCCCAACGGCGACATCACCCTATTGCGACAGGTAACCGTCCGCTTCGCGGGCGACTCGGGAGACGGAATGCAGTTGGCCGGCAACCGTTTTGCCGACACGTCGGCCGCTTTCGGCAACGATCTCTTCACCCTGCCCAGCTTTCCGGCCGAGATCCGGGCCCCCGCCGGCACCCTTCCCGGAGTCTCCTCTTTCCAAATCCAAATCGCCGACTGGGACATCTCCACTTCGGGTGATCGGCCCGACTGCCTGGTGGCGATGAACCCCGCGGCCCTCAAAACGAATATCGCGGACCTTCGCCAAGGGGGAACCCTGATAGTGAACAACGAGGCGTTCGACGAGCGGGGTCTCGCCAAGGCCGGTTTTGAGGACAATCCCCTAATAGACGGCAGCCTCAACCAA
Source organism: Acidimicrobiia bacterium (assembly GCA_965261135.1). Taxonomy (GTDB): domain Bacteria; phylum Actinomycetota; class Acidimicrobiia; order Spongiisociales; family ZC4RG35; genus Bin76. Next base: position 818,803 of record OZ253443.1, on the reverse strand, counting down.
TACGACCTGATAGAGATCCCTATGAACACCATCACCAAGGAAGCGGTGTCAGACAAGGTCAGCGGACGATCGGTGCTTCGCTCCAGGAACTTCGTCGCCCTCGGGTTTTTGGCCTGGCTCTTTCAGCGGCCTCTTGAACCTACCCTGAAGTGGACCGCCACCAAGTTCGCCAAGCTTCCAACGGTGCTCGACGCAAATGTGGCCGCCCTCAGGGCCGGCTACAACTTCGGAATAACCACCGAGGCGTCAAAGACCATCTTCATGGTGAAGCCTGCCAGCCTTCCCTCCGGCACCTACACCAGCCTCACCGGCAATACCGCCCTGGCCTGGGGACTCATCGCCGCCTCCTACTGCGCCAAGCTCCCTCTCTACTACGGCTCATATCCCATCACTCCCGCTTCCGACATTCTCCATGAGTTGGCGCGCCACAAGCGGCTGGGAGTGAGGACTTTTCAGGCCGAGGACGAGATCGCCGCGGTGGGGGCCGCCATCGGGGCCTCCTTCGGGGGCAGTCTGGCGGTAACCGGCTCGTCGGGACCGGGAGTCGCCCTGAAGAGCGAGGCGATCAGCCTGGCGTTGACCGCCGAACTGCCGTTGGTGGTGGTCAATGTGCAACGAGCCGGTCCCTCCACCGGAATGCCCACCAAACCGGAACAGACCGATCTGCTCTTTGCCCTGTTCGGCAGGCATGGAGAGTCTCCCATGCCGGTGCTGGCCTGCGCCACTCCCTCCGATGTGGTGGAAACCACCATAGAGGCGGCCCGGATCGCTCTCAAGTACATGACCCCGGTCATCCTCCTCTCCGACAACCACATCGCCAATGGCTCCGAGCCCTGGAAAATCCCGGCCGCCGCCGACCTGCCTGACATCAGTGTTCCCTTCGCTTCGGCCCCCAACGGAGCCGGTGGCCGGTACCTCCCCTATCTGCGTGACTTCAACACTTTCTCCCGTCCCTGGGCTATCCCCGGTACCAAGGGCCTAGAACATCGGATCGGGGGCTTGGAGAAAGAGAACATCAGCGGAGACATCTCCTACAGCCCGGACAATCACCAGTTGATGACCGACTCCCGCGCCTGGAAGGTGGCGAACATCGCCAACGACATCCCGCCGGTGGAGGTGCATGGAGAGTTGGACGCGGATCTGTTGGTGCTGGGCTGGGGCTCGACCAAGGGCACCTCGGGGGCGGCGTGCCGCAACCTGAACCGGGAGGGCTACAAGGTCGCCTATGCCCATCTCCGCTATCTGAATCCCCTGCCCGCCAACCTGGGGGATGTGCTGCATTCCTATGAGAAGGTTTTGATACCCGAACTCAACACGGGTCAGTTGCGCTATGTGATCCGCGCCAACTACCTGAAGGACGCGTTCGGCCTCAACAAGGTGGCGGGCACCCCCTTCTATATAGGGGAGATAAGAGACAAGATCCTGGAGATACTCGAATCGTGAGCAACATAACCTACACCCGTTCCGATTTCCAGAGCGACCAGGAGGTGAGGTGGTGCCCCGGCTGCGGCGATTACACGGTCCTCGCCTCCGTGCAAAGCTTCATGGCGCAGATGGGGGTCCCCCGGGAAAACATCGTGGTCATCTCGGGGATTGGCTGCGCGGCCCGCTTTCCCTACTACATAAACACTTACGGATTCCACACCATTCACGGTCGAGCGCCGACGATCGCCACCGGCTTGGCGACCTCCCGTCCCGACCTGTCGGTCTGGGTGGTGACCGGAGACGGAGACGCCCTCTCCATCGGGGGAAACCATCTGATTCACTCCTTGCGACGCAACGTCAACTTGAAGATCCTCCTCTTCAACAACCAGATCTACGGGCTTACCAAGGGTCAGTATTCACCCACCTCCGAAGTGGGAAAGCGCACCAAGTCCACTCCGTTCGGCTCGATCGACTTTCCATTTAATCCGGTGAGCCTGGCTATCGGATCCGAAGCCTCTTTCGTGGCCAGAACCATCGATATGGACCGCAACCATACCCAGGACATGCTGGGGGAAGCAGTCTCCCACAAGGGTTCGGCCTTCATCGAGATCTACCAAAACTGCAACGTCTTCAATGACAAGGCCTTCATCAAGCTGACCGGCAGAACCGAGCGGGCCGCCAACCGGATCAATCTCCAGGCAGGGAAGCCGATCATCTTCGGCGCCTCGGGAGAAAACTGCGTGGTGATGGAAGAGGGCGAGGCGCGGATCAGGCCCACCTCCTCGGTCAATCCCGACCAGATTCTCATTCACGATCCTTCTCGCGCGAATCCCAGCGTGGCGTTCTCCATCAGCCGATTGTCCCACGGTCCCTTCGGTCCCACCCCGATAGGGATTTTCCGCAAGACCTCTCGTCCCACCTACGGGGAAGAGATGCAACTGCAGATAGTGGAGGCCCAAGACCGGGGGCCGAGAGATCTGGACGCGCTGTTCAGTTCCACAGGAACATGGCAAGTCGCCTGAAGAGGGCCGACTTGGCAGACAGGCGGGAGACCGGCGCTCCATGCTGATAAACGTGCTGGGTAGCGAACTCGAGCCCTGCTCGATCCAACCTCTTACCGGCTATTACCGCACCGGATCCTGTGAAACCCGGGGGGACGATGTGGGAGTTCATGCGGTGTGCGCCGAGATGACCGAGGAATTCCTCGAGTTCAGTAAATCCCGGGGCAACGATCTGAGCACTCCGATGCCGGTTTTCGGGTTCGAGGGGCTGCGTCCTGGTGATTGCTGGTGTCTGTGTGCTTCCCGCTGGCAGGAGGCCCTGGAAGCAGGGATGGCCCCGCCGGTGCGGCTGGAAGCCACCTCCCTGGTTGCCCTGGAATGGGTAAACCTCGACGACCTGTCGAAGCACGCCATCTAGGGAGACGGCCGGTCAGACGCCACCGGCCTGTTGCGATCCGGCGTCGCTCGGGGCTTTTAGCATCCGACGGCTTTTCCGAACATCCGGCACACTGCCTGTGCCGGATGTTCTCGGATCGGAGGGTTGAGGTGGTTAGGAGGAACTTCGGGCTGCGGCTTGGCTCACCGCTTCCCTGATAATGGGATCGGCCAGGCGGGAGAAGGGAAGGGACTGGAGCCACACTCGCCCCACTCCGCTGATGGTGGCCAGGAACACTCCCTCGCCGCCGAACGCCATGGTCTTGAGACTCCCCGCCCGCTCGATGGAGTATTCGAGTCCCTCTTCGAATCCGACCAGGCAACCGGTGTCCACCCGGATGGTCTCGCCCATCAGACGGCGCTCCACCACCATGCCGCCGGCGTTGACAAAGGCAATCCCGTCTCCCTCCAGCTTCTGGAGAATGAAGCCTTCGCCGCCAAAGGCCCCGCTGCCGAACCGGCGGTTGAAATGCATGGAGACCCTGGTTCCACGAGCCGCGCACAAAAAGGCATCCCGCTGGCAAATTATCGGCCGGCCTATCTCCGCCAGATCCAAGGACACGATCTTGCCCGGCACCGCCGCTCCGAAAGCCACCTTGCCCCGGCCTCCGCCCGAGTTGGTGAAGTGGGTCATGAAAAGCGACTCGCCGCTCATCACCCTCCCGGCCGCGCTCTTCGCCTTGCGAAGAAACCCCCCCTTCTTTTCGGGCTCGGATCCGTCGCCCAGCTTGGCCTCGAAGGTTATTCCCTCGTCCATGAAGATCATGGCGCCCGCCTCCGCCACCACCGACTCGCCAGGGTCCAGACCGACTTCCACGAACTGCAGATCCTCGCCGTAAATCCGATAATCGATTTCGTCGCTTCGCATGCTATTCCTCCTCGAAAAGGCTTGCTGAACAAGTCTGGCACGCTCAATATCGAAGAACAAGGAACCGCGAGCATTGCTAAGGTCAAGACCAAGGTGGACGATCTATTAATAAAGCCTTCCGATCGCTTGGGCAGAGTTCTGGCAGATCTGCGCATTTCGGTGACCGACCGATGCAATTTCCGTTGCACATACTGCATGCCCAAAGAGATTTTCAACCGCAACTACAGGTTTTTGGAACGCGCCGCGCTGCTCAGCTTCGAAGAGATAACCCGGCTCACCGGAATCTTCACTTCGCTGGGGGCTGCAAAGATACGGCTCACCGGTGGAGAACCCCTGCTGAGAGCCGGACTGGAAAAGCTGGTGGCCATGCTCTCGAAAACGCCGGGCGTCTCCGATCTCACCCTCACCACCAATGGTGTCCTGCTCCCCCGAAAAGCCCAGGCTCTGGCCGACGCCGGCCTCAACCGGGTGACGGTGAGCCTCGACGCACTCTCCGATGAGGTGTTCTCGGCCATGAACGACGTGGGCGCCAAGGTGGCGGATGTGCTGGCCGGGATCGAGGCGGCGGCCGACGTCGGGCTCACTCCTATCAAGATCAACATGGTGGTGAAGCGGGGCGTCAACGACCGGTCCATCCTGGAGATGGCGGATTTTTTCCGGGGCAGCGGCCACATCCTCCGCTTCATCGAATACATGGATGTGGGCGCCACCAACGGCTGGAGGCTGGACGACGTGACCCCCGCGCATGAGATCGTCAGCCGCATCGCCGAAGTGTTTCCCATCGAACCCGTCGAACCCAACTATCGCGGTGAGGTGGCACAGCGCTGGCGTTACACGGACGGGCAGGGAGAGGTCGGCGTCATCGCCTCGGTGACCCAGCCCTTCTGTGGCGACTGTACCCGGGCCAGGGTTTCTGCCGACGGGAAACTCTATACCTGCCTGTTCGCGGTGTGGGGAACCGATCTTCGGGAGGCGGTCCGCTCCGAGGCGTCCGACGAGGAACTGCGTCAGATGATCGCTGCGGTCTGGTCGGAGCGGGTGGACCAGTACTCGGAACTTCGCTCGGGAGAAACAGCGGGGATCGGACAAAGAGTGGAGATGAGCTACATAGGTGGCTAAAGTGCGATTCCTCAAACAGATCAAATGCCCAACCGACGCGCCAAACTAAGACACATGGGTTCTCATCAGAAGGAAATGATCGAATACAAGGTGTCCAACGGGTGGAGGGTGGGGCATGTGCCCCAGGAGTCCACGACTCGCTCCGGACTATTGGTATCGACGGGCAGCAACGGCCAAAACGATGCCCTTTCACTGGTCGATGTGATCAGCGGGAGGCACTTTTGGGCGGTACCCACCGGCGCCTGGCGCTTTCTGTGGCCTCCCACCGGTAAGCCCGTGGTGGCGGTCCGCCAATCACAGATAATCGCCGAAGAAGAACCCGAGCAGCCCCTCGACGAGGGCCAGTACCTCTAGGGTGCCATCCCACCGGGGCAAACAATGACCTACCAACATCTCGGTCGAGAGCGCCGTCGGCTCACCGCCACCGTTGAAGACCTCGAGGTACCCCGCCAGAAAGCCTTCCTGGTAGGAGTGCGGTTCGGGCGCACCTCCTCGCTCGAGGTGGAACAGTCCCTCGAAGAGTTGGCGCTCCTGACCGACACCGCCGGGTCTCAGCCGGTCGACCAAGAGATATTCCGCCGAATCGTCCCTGACGCGGGGCTTTTTATCGGCAAGGGCCAGGCGGCCGCACTGGCCGACATCACCAAGAGTGAAGACATTGACGTGGTGGTGTTCGACAATTCTCTCACTCCCGCCCAGCAGCGCAACCTACAAGGGCTCTTCGAATGCGATGTGGTGGATCGGGAGGCGGTGATCCTGGACATCTTCGCCCAGCACGCGACCTCTCGGGAGGGAGCGCTCCAGGTGGAGCTGGCACTGCTGCGTTATCGGCTGCCGCGCCTTCGGGGCCAGGGCGAGGAACTTTCCCAGCAAGCGGGAGGAATCGGGACCCGGGGACCGGGAGAAACCCGCCTGGAAAGCGATCGGCGTCGCATCCGGCGGAGAATCACCGTCCTGGAAGGTGACCTTGCCGCTCTTCGGAAGCAAAACCAAACCCGCCGCCGGGCTCGCATCCGGGCCGCGATTCCCACCATCGCCCTGGTGGGCTACACCAACGCCGGCAAATCGACCCTGCTGAACCAACTCACCGGGGCAGGGATACTCACCGAGGACCGCCTGTTCACCACCCTGGATCCCACCATCCGCCGGCTTCGACTGCCCGGAGGCCGAGAGGTGCTCCTGGCCGACACGGTGGGATTTGTGCGGAGACTCCCCCATCGCCTGGTGGAAGCCTTCAAATCCACCCTTGAGGAGGTACGCGACACCGACTTGATGCTCCATCTGGTGAACGCTGCCGACTCCGATCCGGAGGGCCAGATCGAGGCGGTACGGGAGGTTTTGGCCGAAATCGGGGCGGATTCGATACCAACCATCACCGTCGTCAACAAAACCGATGTGGCGCCGCCCACGGTGGTCCGCCGCTTGCTGGGAGGGAGAGAGGCCGCGGTGGCGGTCTCAGCGCTGACCGGCGAGGGAACCGACGAACTGACCGAAGCCCTCGTCAACTGGATCAACTCCCGGTCCGCAACCATCTCGGTGCGGGTTCCCTACCAACGGGGAGACGCGGTCGCGGCTCTCCACCGGACCGGCGAGGTGCTCTCCTCCAAAGAGTGCCCCGACGGTTTGGAGATGGAAGTCAGGCTCCCTCCCGACCAGGTGCATCGCTTTTCGGCCTTCATTGCGCCCGAGACCGACAGCCGACTCTAGCCGACCCCGACCACCCTCATCCGGGCCGGCTCCTCCAGAACGTCCGGGTTCACCGCGGCCAGTGCCGCGCCCACTATTCCGGCGTGGTTTCCGAAGCGGGCGGGCGCCAACTCAACCGGAACATCCAGAAAGTGACTGAAGCGGGACCACTTGTTGACCGCTCCCCCTCCGATCACTATCAAATCCGGGGCGAACAGTGATAGGACATGGTGCAGATAGCGATTCAGCCTTCCTGCCCACTCCTTCCAGCTCAAGGCCTGCTGTTTGCAGACGCGGTAAGCCACCCGGTCCTCGATCGGGTGATGACCGTCAAACTCCAGCATGCCCAGTTCGTAGTTGGGAACCAGCCGGCCGTTGCGGAACATTCCACTCCCTATCCCGGTTCCAAAGGTGAGCATCAGCACCGTCCCGCCACAACCACTGGCCGACCCGAAGGCGACTTCGGCCACCCCGGCGGCATCGGCGTCGTTGAGGACCGTCACAGAAGCGCCTACCGCCTCCGAGAAAATGCCGACCGCATCGGCGCCCAACCAAGCCTTGTCCAGATGGGTGGCGCTGCTCACCAACCCCGACTTGACCACCCCGGGAAAGCCGCATCCCACGGGCAGAGTTTCATCTCCGCAATCCCGGCGGAAGCGCTCGGTTATCTCCCGCACCACTCCGGCCACCGCGGCGGTGGAACCGGGGCGGGGCGTGGGTATGCGCAGACGTTTCGAGAGAAGCTCTCCGGTGACGGTATCCACCAGATTGCCCTTGATACCCGATCCTCCGATGTCGATTCCCAAAGCGGGCACGCCTACCCCTCCTGTCTTCCGGCCCTGCCCAACACCTGGTCTATCTCGACCAAACGACGCTGGATTTCAGCTTCGAAACCGCTCTGGGTGGGGCGGAAAAACACTTGGGGGTTCACCTCCGGTGGGAAATAGTCTTGCGGAACGATATGTCGGGGATGGTCGTGCGGATAGACATAACCTTCCCCGTGTCCGATCATTTCCGCACCACGATAGCCACCGCTGCGGAGATGGAGAGGAACCGAAGGGCTCGGCCCCTCCTGCACCGCTTCCCGGGCTCGAGCCATGGCGGAGGCAACCGAGTTGGATTTGGGGGCGGCAGCCAGGAACAGGGTGGCATGGGCCAGATGATGACCGGCCTCGGGCATCCCCACATAGGAGAGAGCCTGCGCCGCGGCGGTCGCCACCACCAGCGCCCATCGATCAGCCATCCCAATATCCTCCGACGCCAGAATCACCAGCCGCCGGGCGATGAACTCGGGGTCCTCTCCCCCTTCCAGCATGAGAAAAAGCCAGTACAGGGCGGCGTCGGGATCCGAACCTCGCACACTCTTGATAAAAGCCGAGATCACGTCGTAATGGCGGTCCCCGCCCTTGTCGTATTGCACGATCCGCCTACCGAGCGCCTCGGAGACGTCACCGGTCTCGATGGTTTCCGATCCCCTTCCCCTGGCCAGATACGCCGCCACTTCCAAGGCGTTCAGCAGTCCCCGGGCATCTCCCCCCGATCTTTGCACCAACGCCTCCCGAGCGTCGGACGCGATCTGCAGGCGGTCCTTTCCCAGTCCCCGTCGCTCCTCAGAAAGAGCCCTGTCCACCAGGATTTCCAGTGCCTCTTCAGAGATCCCGTGGGTCCGGAACAGCACCAACCGGCTCATCAGAGGGCTGTTGATCTCGAAGAAGGGGTTCTCGGTGGTCGCCCCTATCAGAATCAGGGTCCCGTTCTCCACCCCCGGCAGCAAGGCGTCCTGCTGGCTCTTGGAAAAACGGTGTATCTCGTCGAGAAACAATACGGTGCGCCGGCCGTCGCTCTCCAGCCTGCGACCGCCGGCGCTCAGAATCTCTCTCACCTGCTTCACCCCGGCGGAAGTGGCGCTGAGCGTCTCGAAGGCCGCCGAACAATGGAGGGCCACCAGCCGCGCCAGGGTGGTCTTGCCGCTTCCCGGTGGTCCCCACAGCACCATCGAAACGGGCCGGCCCGATTCCACCAGCACACGGAAAGCGGCGCCGGGGTCCAAGAGGGCAGGAAGGCCCACCACCTCGGCAAGACTCCTTGGCCGCATTCGATCCGCCAGCGGGGCCACCTCCGCCAAGACCTCCGCTCGCCGGGCGGCGAACAGGTCATCGGCGCCGTAGGTGGCCATCGGTCCTATCCCGGAGGCGGAGCTTTGATCCGGCGGGGATCGACCGCGATCCCCAATTCCTTCAAGTGGCGGTGGTCCACCACGGCGGGACTCCGGCTGAGAGGTTCGGCCCCTGACTGGGTCTTGGGAAACGGGATGATCTCCCGGATACTCGAAGCCCCGCTCAACACCGCCACCAGCCGGTCGAACCCCACCGCAAAGCCGGCATGGGGGGGCGTGCCGAAACGCAGGGCCCGAATAAACCAGCCAAAGCGCTCCTCTGCCTCGGTGTCGGAGATCCCCAGAATCTCGAAAACCCGCCGCTGGACATCGGAGTCATGAATCCGGACACTCCCCGAACCCAGCTCCACACCGTTCAACACCAGGTCGTAGGCGCGGGCCGCGGCTTCCAGCGGACGCTGCTCCATCAGTTCCACATCGGCCGGAGAGGTAAAGGGATGATGGAGGAAGGTGATCTTCCCCTGCCGCTCCTCGAACATGGGAAAATCCACCACCCACAAGAATTCCAGCCGCTGCGGATCGTCAGGTTCTCCCAACTCCAGACGGAGCCGTCCCAGGGTTTCGGCGACTGTCCTCTCGGTGTCCGCCACCAACAAGAGCGCGTCGCCCCGAATGCCTCCCAGACACTCCACCACCCCTTCGAGTTCGGCGTCGGACAAGAATTTGGCCACCGGCGAACGCGGAGGGGCGTCTTCTTGCACCACCATCCAAACCAGTCCTCCCGCTCCCAACTCCCGGGCTTTGTCTATCAGGGCATCCGCCCGGGCCCGGCTCAACCCGATCTGTCCGGCGTTGATTCCCCGCACCACCCCACCCGCCTCCAACACCTTGGCAAACGCCCGGAATCCGGTGTCCGCAAACACTTCGGACAACTCGACTATCTCCATGCCAAAGCGGAGATCGGGTTTGTCCGTCCCATAGCGGCCCATCGCCTCCGGGTAGGTAAGACGCCGAAACGGGGCCGCAAGAGTCTGGTCGGGCCGTAGAACCGCCACTACCGCCTCGATCACCTTCTCCACCGTGGCCAGCACGTCCTCCTGTCCCCAAAAAGAACCCTCCAGATCGATCTGGGTGAACTCCAGTTGCCTGTCGGACCGGAAGTCCTCGTCCCGATAGCACCGGCACATCTGGTAGTAGCGACTCACCCCCGCCACCATCAGGAGCTGCTTGTAGATCTGGGGAGACTGGGGAAGGGCGTAAAAGCTCCCGGGATTGTGTCGGCTGGGTACCAACAGGTCCCGCGCTCCCTCGGGGGTGGAGCGGATCAAGGTCGGCGTCTCCACCTCCCAGAATCCCATGTCCTCCAGGGTGCGCCGCACCGTCCGCAGGGCCTCTGAACGGGCCCGAAGGTTGCGGGCCATCCGGGGACGACGCAAATCCAGATAGCGATACTCCATACGCAGCAGCTCTTCGGCGTTGGTGCGGTCCTCTATGAGGAAAGGGAGTTCCTCCGAACGGCTCAGGATGCTCAACTCCGAGGCCTCCACCTCCACCATCCCACTGGTCATCTCCGGATTCTCGGATCCCTCGGGACGACGGCGCATCTCTCCCCTCACCTGCACGCAGAACTCGCGACGCAACTCGGCGGACTCAATAATTCGCTCGGGGTCCAACACCACCTGCACCTTGCCGGTGTGGTCGCGCAGATCGACGAACACCACCCCTCCGTGGTGGCGTCTTCGATCCACCCACCCGGCCAGGGTGACGATCTCCCCCACCATCCCCAACCCTATTTGGGATGCGGTATGAGACCTCACAAAGCACCATCCTCGACCACCGCTCTTCTTCCCCATTCCCCCACTTCACCAAGGGCCAGAACCAGGCGGCGACCGGCGCTTCTCATCTCCATCCGCTCGCCGTTCACCACTCCCACATATCTGGCCCGTGAACGAGTGGCGGCCCGGAACTGGGCCTTGACGCTGCGGCGGTCCAACTCGAATCCCACCCGGAGCCCCGCTTTACGGAGCGGCGCCGCCCATCCCATCAGGTCGGTCGGGGTGATCCTGCCTTCCCCCACCAAAAAGACGTCCAAAGCGGCCGCCTCTCCCGAGGAGGCGGCCAGGAGCATCCGGTCGATCCCTCCGGCGAACCCCACCCCCGGCGCCGGGGCGCCTCCCAGCATTTCGGCCAGCCCGTCGTACCGGCCTCCTCCCAGCACCGTGGACTGGGTGGTTTCCAAGGCGGTGGCGACAAACTCGAAAGTGGTCCGCGAGTAGTAGTCGAGCCCCCGCACCAGCCGCGACGAGCGCCGATAGGCGACCCCCAGGCCATCAAGGCCTTCCCGAACCTCCCGGAAGTGGTCCTCACACTCCTCGCACCAGTAGTCGGCGATATCCGGAAGGGCCTGCGGATCCGGTCGGCACCGCGAGCAGTCCAGAATGCGATGCGGGTTCAAATCCACCAGATCACGATGGCTGGAGCACAAGTCCGCAACGGATCGGCCCAGCGCCGTTTTCAGATCTGTCAGGTAGGCGCCGCGGCAGGCCGCATCCCCCAGGCTGTTGATCAAGAGTTGGTTTTCAACTCCCACCCCCGACAGGAATTCCTCGGCCAGGGCGATGACTTCCACATCGGCGGCGGCCGACGCCGAGCCGACACATTCCACCCCCACCTGCCAGAATTGTCGCCGGCGGCCGCCCTGAGGCTGCTCATAGCGGAACATCGGCCCCGAATAGGCCACCTTCCACCGTCCCGTTCCTCCCTGGGCCAGGTACGCCCTCATCACTCCGGCCGTTCCCTCCGGACGGAGACTCAGGGAACGTCCCCGACGGTCCGGAAAGGTGTACATCTGCTTGGTCACCATCTCCGAAGTCTCCCCCACCCCTCTCTCGAACAACTCGGTGAACTCGAAAACCGGAGTTATGACCAACTCATAGCCGTAGGAGGCGGAAAGGCTCTCCCACATGGTCAGCGCCTCGCGCCAGCGAGCGGATCGAGGCGGGCCGATTACATCGGTGCCCTTGGGAGAGCGGATAACCATCGTCTAGAGAAGGGGAGTCAAAAAAGGGTTGTGGAGACGTTCCCGACCGAGGGTAGTGGTTTCCCCGTGTCCGGGAAGCACCACGGTGTCAGACGGCAGCACCATGATCTTGCGGCGCATGCTCTCCATCAAGGTGTCGAAGTCGCCGCCCGGCAGATCGGTGCGTCCTATCGAATCCCGGAACAGTTGATCCCCCGAGAAAAGAACTCCCTCTCCCCGGAGATGGAAACAACAATGCCCCGGAGTATGACCGGGAGTGTGCAACACCGTCATCTCCAGTCCGGCCAGAGCCAGGATATCGCCGTCCGACAGGGGAAGCCGAGTGGCTGGAGGCCGATAGTCGCCGGGCGGCACCTGCCCCATCAGAGCGATGAGTTGTCGGATCGGATGAAGCGACAAAAAGTCGTCATCGGGATGAACATAGGAAATCACCCCCATTTGCTCCTCCACTGCTCCCGCCCCTCCTATGTGGTCAACATGTCCATGGGTGACCAACAGGGCCACCGGCGCCAGATCATGACTTGCGCACAGTTCGGCCACCCCCTCGGGATCGGGAGGGGCGTCGACAACCACGCACGGGCCACCCGCCTCCGGCGCCACCACATAGCAGTTGGTCTGCGCAAACCACAGGGGAACGCTATCGATCAGCATCCGGGTATCGGTCAGTAGGGAAGGTCGGAGGTGAGCCTGAATGCCTTGAACACCCCGTCCACCCCTTTCAGATCGGAGAGGAGACGACTCAACTGGTCCGCATCGGAGAGTTCCACCTCGTACTGAAAAACAGCCACCCGGTCGTCCCCAACCGCCGAAGTGGCCGCGATGATGTTGCCTCCCATCTCCGAGATCACCGCCGTCACGTCCCGGAGCAGCCGGTAGCGATCCAGCGCCTCCACCTGCACCCAGACAGTGAAGGCGTTGATCAGGTCGGGAGACCAGGCCACCTCCACCATCCGTTCCATTCCCGGAGTGCGCACCCCCAGGTTGGTGCATTCGGTCCTGTGCACCGCGACACCCCGGCCAGTAGTCACATAGCCGATGATTTCGTCCGAGGGAACCGGTCCGCAGCAGCGAGCGAGTTTCACCATCGTGTCCCCCATCCCCTCCACCAAGACTCCCGAAGAGGCGGCGTCGGGTCGACGGCGACGCACCGGGGGCGACAATAGATCTACTTTCTCTCTTTCCTCGGGAAGGGTCGGCCTCACGGCTCTCTCCAGCCGCTGAACCACAGTGGAAGGGGCGATCTCGCCTTCCCCCAGCGCCAAGAAGAGATGATCGATTTCGGATCGACCCAGGTCCTCGGCGATGGAGGCCAGCAGTAGATCCCGGGTGGCCGCGGTCAGTCCCAGCTTGGCTTTGCGAAGCTCGGTCCAAAGCGCCTCCCGGCCCTCCGCGATGGAGAGCGAGCGGCGCTCTTTGGAAAACCACTGCTTGATCTTGGTGCGGGCCCGGGAAGTTTGCACAGTCTTCAGCCAATCCCGGCTGGGACCCACACCCTGGGAACGCGAGGTGATGATCTCCACAATGTCTCCCGAGGCAAGCAGGGTGGAGAGAGGTAACAGCCGCCCGTTGACCCGCGCCCCCACGCACCGATCTCCCACCTCGGTGTGGATGGAGTATGCGAAATCCACAGGGGTGGCGCCGTAGGGAAACGACTTCACCTCGCCGCGGGGGGTGATGACGAAAACCTCGTCCCGATAGAGATCCAGTTTGAGGTGATCCAAAAACTCGCGGGGATCCTCGAACTCCTCCCGCAATCCCCCCAGATCGCCCACCCATTCCAATTCGACCGCGTCGGATCCCTCCTTGTAGCGCCAGTGGGCGGCGATGCCCCGCTCCGCCAACTGGTGCATCTCCATCGTGCGGATCTGGATCTCGATCGCCTTGCCGTCGGTCCCCACCACCGTGGTGTGAAGGCTCTGATAGAGGTTGGTCTTGGGCATGGCGATAAAGTCTTTGAACCGCCCGCTCAAGGGCTGCCAATGGGAGTGGATCTCCCCCAAAGCGGCGTAGCAGTCCCGGATTTGGGGCACGACCACCCTGATGCCGATCAGGTCGTAGATTTCTTCGAACTGCTTTCCGGTCTCCATCATCTTTCGGTAGATGGAGTAGTGGTGTTTGGGCCGTCCGCTCACTTCGGTGGAGATTTTCGCATCCCCAAGCACGCCGGAGACCTCTTCGATCATTTTGTCTATGACCAACTCCCGCTCGGGGGCCAGACTGAGCAGCTTGGCGTCGATTTCAGCGTAAGGACCTGGATAGAGGATGGCCAGACATCGATCCTCAAGTTCGTGTTTGATCTCCTGGATGCCCAGCCGGTGCGCCAACGGAGCGTACACATCCAGGGTCTCGGTGGCCACCGCCTCCTGCTTGAGGAGACGGAGAGCGCTCACCGTGCGCATGTTGTGAAGACGATCGCACAGCTTGATGACCAGCACCCGCACATCCCGCGCCATCGCCACCACCATCTTGCGAATGGTGGCCGCCTGCGCCTCTTCACGGTTGGGATAAGAGATCCGATCCAGCTTGGTGACCCCATCTATCAGATCGGCAATCTCGGCGCCGAATTCCTTCTTCACATCCCGATAGTCCAGATCGGTGTCCTCCAGGGTGTCGTGCAGAAGGCCGGCCGCCAGAGTCGTGGCGTCCATCCCCAGATCGGCCAGTATGCGGGTGACTGTCAGAGGGTGGATGATATAAGGATCCCCCGACTTGCGGTGCTGTCCCCTATGGGCCTCTTCGGCCACGTGATAGGCCCGGCGCAACAGGTCTACATCACCCTGAGGATGATGGTGAAAAAAGCGCGATATCACTCCGGCCAGCGGGTCATCAGACCCGGATGGACGAGCATCGGAGGGGGGGCGCCGCGCCAAGGTGTCGGCCACCCGCGAGAGTCTAGCCGACCACTTGCGGCCAGCGGGCTTCTATCTGCGGCGGCGGGGCGCGCGGGGAGACGCTCCTCCCTCCAAGGAAAACCGCTCGGATGTAGTGGGCGCCTCGGGAGGTGCTTGGGGTTCTTCCGGCAAGTCGACGACGGTCCCACCTCGCTTCTTGGCCACTCTGCGCCGCTGGTCAGTCCAGGCGGCCTCCCTTTCCCTCCAAAGAGCCAACAGTGGGGAGGCCACGAATATGGACGAGTAGGTCCCCGCCGCTATTCCCACAAAGAGCGCCAGGGAGAAATCACGGAGCGGGGCGGCGCCCAGAATCAAGGATCCCACGAACAGGATGCTCCCCACCGGAATCAGGGAGGTGAGAGAGGTGTTTATGGACCGGGCGAGCACCATGTTCATTGACCGGTTGACTATCTCCGAATAGGTGAGGACGTCGGCAAAGTCGTCTTCCAATTCTCTCACCCGGTCGAACACCACCACCGTGTCGTAGAGGGAATACCCCAACACCGTGAGCGCCGCCACCACCGTGGCTGGGGTTACCTCGAAGCGGGTGATGGCATAGACCCCGATCGTGAGCGCCAGATCGTGCAAAAGGGCGACGATTCCCGAGAGCGCCATCTTCCACTGCAGGCGGATCGAGATGAAAATCACTACCGCCCCCAAGAACACTGTCAGTGCCAACAGCGCCCGGCGGGCCACCAACGCTCCGAAAGTGGGACCCACCGCCTGGCGATTCACTTCTTCGGGCGGCGCCCCCACCAGCACCGCCACCGAGGCCACCATCTCGTCCTCGAGGGCGGAGGTGATCGGCCCGGTCTGGATCCGTATCCCCTGCCCGTTGTCAATCTCCTGGATCCGGAAATCGATCACCCCCAAACCGGTAAGGGCGCTTTCCATTTCTCCCACGCTTACTTCGCTCCGATTCTCGGTCTGAACCTGTACGCCCCCGGTGAACTCCAACCCCAGATTAAGACCGAACGCCGTCACCGCCACCACCGAAACCAACAGCAACACGGCCGAGATATAGAACCACCGGCGTCGCAGACCCACAAAGTCGATGCGAGTCTCGCCCCGGGAGATCCTGCGCCAAACGCTCATCGGTTCTCTCCCGCGGCGGCCGGCATGGAGAACCAGCCCGAGCTGCCCACGGCACTATGGGCCAAAACCCAGGCCGCCCGGCGGGTAAAAGCCCGGGCCACAAAGATGTCCAGGATGGTGGCGATTCCCAATGAGAGCGCGAAGCCCCTCACCGCTCCCACCGTCAACAACCAGAGAAGCGTGGCCCCGAGGATAGAGACCGTGTCGGCGGTGAGAATGGTGCGAAACGCGGCGCGAAAACCCTGCGATGCGGCGGAGGGGACGGTTCTCCCCGCCCGGAGTTCGTCCTTGATCCGCTCGAAGTAGACGATGTAGGAGTCGGCGGTGATACCCACTGCCACGATTATTCCGGTTATGCCGGCCAGGGTGAGAGTCACCCCCTGGTAGTGCCCCAACAGGGAGTAGATGGCGATCAAGAGCGATCCGAAGACCGCTATCCCCAGCACCGCCACCAGTCCCAACACCCGGTAGTACAACAAAAGCACCACCGCCACCAGGATCAATCCCGCAACCCCCGATATCAGGCCGATCTGCAGCGAGTCCGATCCCAAGGTGGCCGAGACCTTCTCCACCTGGCTCCGCTCGAAGGCAACCGGCAGCGAACCATAGCGAAGAATCACCGCCAGGTTCTGGGCTTGCTCTTCTGCCGCGGGATCGTTGCCCAGGGTGATAACCGCGCTCCCTCCGGTGATACCCTCTCCGGCGCTTACCTCCTCGGACACTTGCGGCGAGGCCATGATTTGTCCGTCCAGCACGATGGCAATCTGTCGACGGGGATCACCGGTCGGGTAAACAGCGGCCTCTCCGGTCAGCGCCGCGAACAAGTCCGATCCCTCCGAAGTCAGAGAAAGGTTCACCACCCATTGGGCCGAGTTGTTGTTGAAGGCGGGAAGCGCCTGGGAAACATCCGAGCCCGTCATGGCGGCCGGACCGAGGGTCAACACCTCCATCCCGAACACGGTAAAGCGCGGCAGATAGGCAACCGTGTCAGGGTCGTCTTCGACCGTATGCCCGGTTATCGGATCCACTCCTTCGGGAACGTCCGGCAGGGTGGTGGTGGTAGGTGTGGTGACTGCCGCGGCTTCCTCCGCCTCGGCGCCCTCCCCTCCGGACTGATCGGCTTCGGGCGGCTCGATCGTGGTGGTGGTAACCAGGGGACCCTCGAAGCCGGGGGTGGACTCCAGCACGGGACGGAAGGACAGGCGTCCGGTTCGGCCGATGGCGTCGAGCGCCTGCTGCTCGTTTTGCACCCCCGGGAGTTGCACCAATACCGTGGTCCCTCCCGAGATTGAAATCTCCGGCTCCTGGACACCGCCCACGTCCTCAATGCGGCGGCGCATGATCTCCACCGCATACTCCATTACGTCAGGATCGGTGTCATCCGGCGCGGTGAGCACCACCGAGGTCCCGCCCTGCAGATCCAGTCCCAGCTTGGGCTCGATACCCAGCAGGTAGACGGCAACCAAACCTCCCCACGCGATCCCTGCGATAATCAGCAGGCCAATGACCCGCCGAAGCACGGATCAGCCTTCCAAGGCCTGTTTGGAAGCGATGGCCCTCTTGGCGATTCGTACCGATCCGTACTCCATCTCGATCACCACCGAGTCGTCCTCCACGCTGCGGACCTGTCCCATGATCCCCCCGATGGTCTGTACCCGGTCTCCCAACTCCAGATGTGCCACAAGTTGCTGCTGCTGGCGGGCGCGTTTGCGCTGGGGCCTGATCAGCAGAAAATAGAAGAATAAAAGAAACCCGCCGAGGACCAGCCAAGTGAATATCGGGCTTCCTGACGACTCTTGAGCGAAAATCATTACTGACAACTCCTGTTTCAGACCGCTTAGAAGGTATCAGATTAGCGGCTTGCTCCCGGCTTGGGAAACCCTCCTCTCACCGAACCGGCGGCAGAACCCGGCGAAATCCCCCGCCATAATCGCGTGGCGGGCCCCTCTCATCAACTCGGTTACATAGGTGAGGTTGTGAATGGAGATCAGCCGCTGGGAGGAGGTCTCCCCCACCCGCAGCAGATGTCGCAGGTAAGACCGCGTGTAGCGACCACACCCCGAGCATGCACAGTCGGGGTCGAGAGGCCGCTCATCCTGGGCATAGGCGCTTGCGCGCAGGTTGTAATCACCGTTCCGGCCAAGCACCTTTCCGTGCCGGGCCAGGCGGGTGGGCCAGACGCAGTCAAACATATCCACCCCTCTGGCGATGGCGTCCAGAATCCCCTGAGGATCTCCCACACCCATCAGATAACGGGGACGGTCCGAAGGAAGCTCCCCCACACTCGCCTCCAGAGCCAGGTTGCGCTCGGCAGCCGGCTCGCCCACCGACAGTCCCCCAATACCGAATCCGGGAAAGCCCAACTCGGCGGTGGCCGAGGCGCTGGCCCGGCGGAGCTCGGGTGACACACCCCCCTGCACGATTCCAAACAGAGCCTGGTCAGTGCGGCGATGCGCCGCCAAGGACCGCTCAGACCAGCGCAGCGTGCGCTCCATCGCTTCCTCGAGGTCGGCAAGCGGAGAGGGAAGGCCCAGGCAGATGTCGAGCACCATGGCGATATCGGCCCCCAACCTCTCCTGGTGACGAACCGCCTGCTCCGGAGTCAGGCTCACCTCCGAACCGTCGTAGATGGACCGGAAGACCGCTCCCCGTTCGCTGATCCGGGGACGAAGGGAGAAAACCTGATACCCCCCCGAATCGGTAAGAACCGGACGACGCCAGGACATGAACCCGTGCAGCCCTCCCATCCGCTCAATCAACTCCGACCCTGGCCGCAGCATGAGGTGATAGGTGTTGGCCAACATGATCGTGGTCCCGATCTCCTCCAGATCGGCGGCTTCCAGCCCCTTCACCGAGGCGCGGGTGCCCACCGGCATGAACACCGGAGTGGGGACATCGCCATGCGGAGTATGAAGCGTCCCTGCCCGAGCGGCGCCGTCGGCGGCCTGTGGGGTCCAGGAAACCGCGGTCATCGGCGGCCCATCCCGGGATCACGCTCGGCCAGCATGGCGTCCCCGAAGGAGAGAAAGCGATACCCCTGGGCCAATGCGGTCCTATAAGCCTCCTTCCACTTCTCGCCCATGAACCCCCATACCAGGGCCAGCAGGCTGGACCGGGGAGCGTGGAAGTTCGTGACCAGGAGATCCACCACCCGAAAGCGACAACCCGGAGTCAGGTACAGGTCGGTCTGCCCCTCCTGGGCGGTTACCAAACCATCGGAAGAGGCGCAGGTCTCCAAAGTCCTCACCACGGTGGTGCCTACCGCCACCACCCGCCCTCCCCGCTCCCGGCAGCGTTCCACCGCCTCCGCCGCCTCGGTGGACAGCCGGAATCGCTCGACTCCCATGGGATGATCCTCGAGGTGTTCGACACCGATCGGGCGAAAGGTGGCCCAGCCCACTTCCAGGTCGACCTCGGTCCGTTCCACCCCCCTTTGGGAGAGAGCCTCCAAAAGCCGGGATGTGAAATGAAGCCCTGCGGTGGGAGCGGCGGATGACCCCAGCCGGGAGGCGAAGACAGTCTGATACCGCTCGGGGTCCGACAGGGGCCGGTTGATGTAGGGGGGAAGCGGCACCTCTCCCGCCTCCTCCACCAGTTCCTCCACCTCCCCACAACCCGACAGCACCAGCTCTGCGACTCCTTCATGGGGGTCGGAGACCAACTCGGCCCGAAGCGGACCGAACTCCAGGAGAGTTCCGGTGCGAAGCCGTCGGGCCGGACGCACCAGCGCCTCCCACCGCTCCGGGGAGAGGCGGCGCGCCAGCAACGCCTCCACCCTTCCTCCCGTTCCAACCTTTCGGCCCAGCAGGCGGGCCGCCCGCACCCTGGTCCGGTTGACTACCAACAGGTCACCCCCTTCCAGGAGGTCTGCCAGCTCCAGGAAAGTCCGGTGCGTGAGGGTGCGGGTGTCAAACAGGCGCGCGGTATGCCGCGGTTCCACCGGGGTCTGCGCCACCGCCTCCGGCGGAAGGGGATAGTCCAGCTCGACGGTGAGCATCTTCGGGCAGAAGTCAGACCAAGCGGAGTTGGGGGTCGGCCGGAGGCGTCAGTCCCAGATGCAGGTAGGTACCTTCGGTGGCGACTCTTCCCCGTGGGGTTCTCTGCAATAGCCCTGCCTGAAGGAGATAGGGCTCGTAAGCCTCTTCCACCGTCTCCGGCTCCTCCCCGACCGCGATGGCCAGGGTTCCCAAACCCACCGGGCCGCCCCCGAACTTGCGCACCACCGACTCCAGGATGGCCCGATCGACCTTGTCCAGCCCCAGTTCGTCCACTTCCAGCATGGAGAGTGCCCGGCGGGCCACCTCCGCCGTCACGGATCCGTCCGACCGGGCAATCGCATAGTCGCGCACCCGCGCCAAGAGCCGGTTGGCCACCCGGGCGGTACCCCGGCTCCGCGCCGCGATGGTCTCCGCCCCCGTACCGGTGATCTCCACTCCCATAATTCCTGCCGAGCGGACCACTACCTGCCGAAGCTCTTCGGCCGAGTAGTAGTCGAACCGCTCGATGATCTGGAATCGATCTCGCAGGGGAGATGAGATCATCCCCAGGCGGGTGGTGGCGCCCACCAGGGTAAAAGGCTCCAGGTTGAGCCGGTAGGTGGTGGCGCCCACTCCTCTTCCCACCACGATGTCCAGCGCGTAGTCCTCCATCGCCGGGTACAGGACTTCCTCCACCAGCCGTGAAAGCCGATGAAGTTCGTCCACAAAAAATATGTCGCCCCGTTCCAAACCGGAGAGGATCGAGGCCAGATCCCCCGGGCGATCCAGGGCCGGGCCGGAGGTTCTTCGCATCGTCACCCCCAACTCGTGGGCGATCACCCCCGCCATGGAGGTCTTTCCCAACCCCGGGGGACCCGAAAACAGCACATGTCCCATGGGGGCGCCCATCTTTGCGGCCGCCTCGATAGAGATCTGGAGCCGTTCCTGCAAAAGGGGCTGGCCGATGAACTCTCCCAAAAACCGGGGGCGCAAGGTGACCTCCAACTCGGATTCCCCCTTGGTCGGCTGCTGGGCGATCACCCGCTCCTCTCTCATCTTCCCAACTCCTGAAGCGCCGCCTTGAGCTGGTCTTCGAAGGAGGCCCGGTGATCAAGACCCTCCGTCGCCCCGCGGATCTCGTGGCTGCGATAGCCGAGGCCGGAGAGCGCCGCCCACAGATCGGCGGAGCGGGATGCGCCTTCCAACACATTGGCTTCGGTGGCTTCCAGCTTCCCTTTAAGATCCAGAATCAGCCTCTGGGCGGTCTTTTTCCCGACCCCGCTCACCCTGGTGAAGACTGCCACATCCTCTTGGCGCACCGCCTGCCGGACGGATTCCGCACCCAGGGTGGAGAGGATCGCCAAGGCCATCTTCGGCCCCACCCCCTGGGCGGAGAGCAGCACCCGGAAGAGATCGCGCTCCTCCGGGCGGCCAAACCCGTACATTCTCATTCCTTCACTCCATACGTGAAGGTGAGTGCTGATCACAATCTCCCTTCTTTCCGTGGAGAGGTTTTCCACCGCCGAGGGTGACATCAACACCTCGTATCCCACACCCCCCACATCAATGATGATCCCCTCCGGCTTTCTCTCAGTCAGCGTTCCCCGTAATGATCCTATCACGACACAAGTTCCAAATGCAGGTGCTGGAGGTGACAAATCGCCACCGCCACCGCGTCGAAAGCGTCATGAGGCAAACTGTTTTCGGGAAGGTTCAGGGTTTTCCGCAGAGATCGTTGGACTGCGTCCTTGGCGGCCGCCCCGTCGCCTGTAACGATCTTCTTGATGGTGCTGGGGGTGTATTCCCGAACGGGCATCCCCGCCTCGGCGGCGGTCAGCATCACCACCCCGGTGGCTCTCTCCACCGCTGAGGCTGCGGAACGGTTCCCCTTGATATAGACCTTCTCCAAAGCAAGCGCGCCAGGCTGGTATCGCCTGATGACATCGGACAGATCGTTCGCCAGTTCTCTCAGCCGGTTTTCGAGCGGCCATTTCACCGGAGTGCTGATCACCCCCATCGCTATCACCCGATGGGGGCTGCCTCGGTTCACCACCGCGTACCCGGTGCGGGCCAATCCAGGGTCTACTCCCAATACCAACACCTAGAGAAAGTGTAAGGAAAGGCAGGTCCTTATCCCGGCCTTTCTTCTCCGAGGACCCTCCCACGGTCGATCACTGGTCCGCCAAAGCCTCCAGGATCTCGTCACTGATCTCGAAGTTGGAGAAGACGCTCTGCACATCGTCCAGATCTTCCAAGGCGTCCATCAGCCGCAGTACCCGGGGAGCGGTGCGCCGGTCAACCGCCACCTCCGAGATGGGCAGTTGCGTCACCTCCGCCGATTCAACCGCCAAACCCGATTCCTCCAAGGCGTCCCGAACCCCGGCCATGGCCCGGGGCGGCGTGATCACCTCCCAGGAATCTCCTGTCTCCCGGATGTCCTCCGCACCGGCTTCCAGCGCCGCCAACAGCACCTCGTCCTCCTCGCCGGCCGCGGCGATCAGCCCCTTGAGCTGGAAGAGATACCCGACCGATCCGGGCTCTCCCAGACTTCCACCGTTTCGGGTGAACACCGTCCGCACATCAGAGGCTGCCCGGCGGCGGTTGTCGGTGAGCACCTGCACATACACTGCCACTCCCCCGGGGGCATACCCCTCATACCACAACTCGACATACGCCACCCCGCCGGTCTCACCGGTCCCCCGCTTGATCGCCCGGATGATGTTGTCCCCGGGCATCGAGGCGGCTTTGGCCTTGGCCACCGCCGCCGCCAGCGCGTAGTTGGCCTCGGGGTCTCCCCCGCCCTTGCGCGCCTCCGACTCGATGGCCCGGGCCAGTTTGGCGAAGAGCTTTCCGCGCGCCGCGTCCTGGCGACCCTTGCGGTGCTTGATGTTCGCCCACTTGGAATGGCCGGCCATGACGTCCCTACTCCCCCCCACCTTCCAGCCACAGACGATGCAGCCGGGAATCCCCGGTCAACTCCGGGTGAAAGGAGACGGCCACCAGCCGGTCGGAGCGCACCATTACGGGTCGGTCTCCCACCCGGGCCAGAACCTCCACCTCGGCACCCACCTTCTCCACCCACGGCGCCCGGATAAACACCCCATGAAAGGGCCGGTCCAAGCCTTTCACATCCAAATCCATCTCGAAGGACTCGTTCTGCCGTCCAAAGGCGTTGCGGCGCACCACCATATCCAACCCTCCCAAAAGCGGCTGGTCTCCCTCGACGATGGAGGCCGCCACCAGGATCATGCCCGCGCAGGTGGCCAAGGTGGGAAGACCCTCGGCCAAGACGGCGCGCAAAGGCTGCAGCAGCCCAAACCGATCGGCGAGGCGGCCGATAGTGGTCGACTCGCCCCCCGGTATCACCAACCCGTCCAGCCTCCTCAGATCCTCGGGTCGGCGCACCAGTCGGGTAGAGACGCCCAGACGGCCAAGAGCCAGGCAATGTTCCCGCACATCGCCCTGAAGGGCCAACACCCCTACGATGGGCGGCATGGTCACCAGCCCCGGGTGGCCAAACGCTCTGTTGCTTCCAGGGTTCCTATCTCGATGCCCGCCATAGGCTCTCCCAGACCTCGCGACGCCTCGGCCACCACCCCGGGGCTGTCCCAGAAAGTGGTTGCCTCCACTATGGCCGCGGCGTAGGCGGCGGGTTGGGAACTTTTGAAGATGCCGCTACCCACGAATATCCCATCACAGCCGAGCGCCATCATCAGGGCTGCATCAGCAGGCGTGGCGATCCCTCCCGCCGCGAAGTTGACCACCGGCAGACGGCCCGATGCGGCTACCTCCCTCACCAGTTCGGGGGAGACCCTCATCGCTTGGGCCTGGAGAACCTGCTCCTCATCGGACATGCCTGCCAAAGCCTCGATCTGGCTGGTGATAGCCCGGATGTGGCGAACCGCTTCCACCACGTTGCCGGTGCCGGCTTCGCCTTTGGTGCGGATCATGGCCGCTCCCTCCGATATTCGCCGCAACCCCTCTCCCAGATCACGGGCCCCGCATACGAAAGGAGTGGTAAAAGGCCACTTGTCCACGTGGTTCTCTTCGTCGGCGGGGGTGAGCACCTCCGACTCGTCGATGAAGTCCACCCCCAATTCTTCCAATACCCTGGCCTCCAAGAAGTGCCCGATCCGACACTTGGCCATCACCGGAATGGTCACCGCTCTCATGATCTCGGTCACCTTGCCGGGATTGGCCATCCGGGCCACCCCGCCCTCTTTGCGAATGTCGGCCGGAACCCGTTCCAAGGCCATCACCGCCACCGCTCCCGCATCCGCGGCGATCCGGGCCTGGTCGGCCGTAACCACGTCCATGATCACTCCGCCCTTGAGCATGTCGGCGAGTCCCCGCTTCACCAACTCGGTGCCGGTCTTCATGCCGTTGCTCTGCTCCATTCATCTAATCGTACCATTCTCATGCTCCCCGCCGACCACAATAGCCCTGTTCTACTTGGAGCAACTCGCAGATCAATCGCCCCGGCGAATCACCTTCTCATAGCACTCCCGATAAGCCGGGCCGATCCTATCCCAGGAAAAGTCACCCGCCCGCTCCGTGCCCGCCGCCGACATCCGACCCGAGACGGAGGGGCTGTTCAGCACCTCGTCGACTTGCTCCACCAATCCCACCACGCTGCCAGGGGCAAAATACCTCGCCGCCGCACCGGCCACATCCCGGAAGGGACGCAGGTCGGAGGCGATCACCGCGCAACCTGCTGCCATTGCTTCCACCAGCACAATCCCAAAGCTCTCCCCGCCCAGGTTGGGGGCGACATAGATCTCCGCCGACCTGAGCGTCCGATCTTTTACTTCAGAGCTCACCCTGCCCAGAAAGGCCGTTCCCTCGGGTGGATTCGGACGCTCGGCGCCCATCACCACCAACTCGGCACGAGGATGGCCCTTCCTGATCAGCGGCCAGGCTTCCAACAGGACGCTCAGGCCTTTGCGAGGTTCATCCCGACCCAGAAACACCACTCTTCCTCTGCGGCGCTCCACCGCAGCGGGGCCGGTTACCGTCTCGACCCCGTTGGGGATAATCTGCTCCGGTCCCCATCGGGTCGGCAAGGCGACCGCCGCCTGACGGCTCACCGCGGTGACCATGGTCCGCGGCGCCCTGAGGGACCGCACCCAGGGATGCAAGCTGCGGTAAAGGACGCTCACCCAGCCCGGCGGGTCAGCATGGAAGGTTGCCACCTTGGGACCCGGGGAACGCAATGCAGCCACTCCCACCACAGGCATCAGCGGCTCGTGGATATGCGCCACCTCTCCCCAGCGAATGGTTTCTTTCATCCGGGCGGAGACTCTCGGTGACAAGGAGATGGGCGCCACCGACCGGTTGGCCCGGATGCGCACCACGCTGCCCACCGCCGCGCCGGGCCGGTCCTTTGGCAATGCCGGCGCGATGATCCTCACCTCGTCCCCCTGGTCGCTCAGCCAACCGGCCAGTCCCAAGACCTGGGACTGCACGCCCCCCTCTCTCGTCAAATCGTAGGGTGAGACCAAACAGACCTTCATCTACGGGGATTGGATCCGGTCCGAGGGCCAGTTGGGCTGGAGAAGATGCCATTGTTCGGGAGCTGCGCGAATCAGATCCTCGAAAGCATCCGCCATGAGCTGCGCCCCGCGCCGAAGCCTTGCATTCAGGTTGCCGTCCCGAGGGATCGCCAAAGGCGGCTTGACAGCCACCCGGTACCGGCTATTTTTCTCGCAATAGACGGCAACCGGAAGAACTGGGCGTCCGGAGCGGATTCCCAGCAGCAATGGACCGGCCGGCAGGGTGGTTTGTTCACCGAAAAACCGGACCGGCACACCCCTTCCACTCAGATCCCGATCAGCCGGCAAACACACCGCAGTGCGGGTGGACAACTTTTTCTCCAATTCGGTAAGGAGACCCCTGTGGGCAAACACCACATTCACTCGCGACAGCGCCCTGACATGGGCGAACCAATCCCTGATATAGGAGTTGGCCAGATTCTCGGCCACGGCCACCACCTCCATATCCAGATCCCAGACCGCCACGCCCGCCATCTCCCAGTTGCCGAGATGGGGCAGCACCACCACCACTCCCCGGCCATCCGCGATGGAATTGACGATCAGGTCCAGTCTCTCGATATCGAATCGATCGGCCACCCGCCTCACATTGCGCGGCCCCGCCCAAAGGGACTCTCCCCAGTAACGGCCATAGCTGGAAAATATCTTTCTCACCGCCGCCGACCGGCTGCCGAGGGTTGCCTCCAATCCGGTCCGATGGACATGACGTCCGGCCATCCGCCGCCGACCGGGAAGCACCAGATGAGCGACCAGCCCCGCAAAGGAGCCAAACCTTTGCACCACCGCCAAGGGCCACATACCCATAAAGCCGGACGCCGCTCTCACGCCCCAGTAGGCGAGCCGGGCCTTCATCGCTTCAGTCCTCGGTAAGCAATCACGAACCGGCGCAGGGCTGATATCCAACATAGGGTGGTCATTGCCCACAACATGGGTTCCACCCACCCGGTAAGCAGTCCCAAGGTGAAGAGGATCACCCTCTCAGCCCGGCCCATGAAGCCGCCGGTGCCCTTCATTCCCTCCGCCTCGGCCCGGGCGCGCAGGTAAGGAATCATCAGGGCGCCGCTTACCGAAAGAACTATCAGCATCAGGGTCCGCGGCTCCCCGGCGCGGGCTACCGCCAACCCCGAAAAGCAGGCCACCTCTCCCAGCCGGTCCACCGAGGCGTCTAGGAAGGCGCCCCGCTTGGTCACCTTGTCCGCCGCCCGGGCCAGCGTTCCGTCCAGACCATCGATGGCCGACCCGGCCAGGGCGATGGCCGATCCGGTGACCAGGAATTCCAATGAAATGAGCACCGCCCCCAAGATGGTCACCCCCAACCCTAAAAAGGTGAGCGCGGCAGGGCTCATCCGTCGGTGGTGCAAGAAGCGGCCGATCGGATCGAGCACCTTTCTCAGGCGAGGGCGCACCCAAATATCGATCACGGTTCCCTCACGCTAGCAATTCTCTGAAAAACGGGCAATCATCCGCCTTGACCAAGCAATCAACCTATCCACACCGCTGAAATTTACCGTGGGCGCCAGCCGAATAGCAGACGCGCCGTTTCCGCTATCCTGAAATCACCTGATTAATTATTCGGAGGAGACCGGATTGTCGCCCGATTCGATTCGCACCATCGCCCTGATCGGCCACGGCGGAAGTGGCAAGACTTCCCTGGCTGAGGCCCTCTTGTACACCGCGGGAGTTACCACCCGGCTGGGTTCGGTGGACCAGGGCACCACCCTGTTGGACCACGAGCCGGAAGAAGAGGAGCGAAAACTCTCCCTCAACCTGTCGGTTGCATCCTTTGAGTGGGACGGATGCAAGATCAACCTGATCGACACCCCCGGATACGCCGACTTCTCGGGCGACGCCCGCTCTGCCATCCGGGTAGCGGACCTCGCCCTGTTCGTGGTCTCGGGAGTGGACGGCGTGGAGGTGCAGACCGAACTGTTGTGGAAGGTGGCCGCCGAGGAAGGAACCCCCCGGGCGGTGTTCGTCACCAAGCTCGACCGGGACCGCTCCTCTCTCAACCGCACTCTCGCCGAGTTGCGCGAGGCGTTCGGCAAGGGAATTGCGCCTCTGGTTATCAACGTGGGAGAGGAATCCAACCTGAGAGGCGTGGCTCGGGTCAGTTCCGGCCAGGTGGATCTCTACGAGGAGGACAACCCCCGGGCAACAATCGCTCCCGAAGCGCCCCCCGAAGTGGCATCGGTTCTGGAAGAAGCCCATATCGACCTGGTGGAGTCGGTCGTGGAGACCGATGACGACCTGATGACCGCCTATTTCGAAGGCGAGGAACCCGAACAGGCAGTGATCGTGTCCGTCCTTCGGGAAGCCATGTCGGTCGGAGAGATCTTCCCGGTGCTGGCGGGTTCATCCAGTCGAATGATCGGGATCGATGTCCTTGCCGACTTTCTCAAGAGTTTTGCGCCCAACCCGCTGGAGCGCGCCGTTCCTCCCCTTTCGGAGGGCTCCCTGGAGATATCGGCGAACGGCGCGGCCGTCGCATACGTCTTCAAGACGCTCGGCGACCCCTATGTGGGGCGCATCTCGATCCTGCGGGTATTCAGCGGGTCTTTTCAGACCGACGACAACCTGGAGTTGGCGGGGGGTCCGACTGTGCGGGTCAGCAACCTGTTTTTCCTCCAGGGCCGCAACCCTGTCACGACCGATCGGGTGCTCTGCGGCGATGTGGCGGCGGTGGCCAAGGTGGACAAGGCCACTACCGGCTCCACCTTGCGCTCCCCCGGAGCGGATGCGGTGGTCCTCCCGGCGGTCTATCCCAAGCCGGTGATGGAACTTGCGATATTTCCCCGTTCCACCCAGGATGAGGAAAAGCTCTCTACGGCTTTGCAGCGAGCGGTGGAGGAAGATCCCACCCTGGCGGTCGAGCGGCGGTCCGAAACCGCAGAGACCATCCTGGCCGGATTGGGAGATGTCCATCTAGATGTGACCCTGGCCCGCATCGACCGCAAATTCGGTGTGCAGGTGGACACCGCCCTGCCCAAGATCGCCTATCGGGAAACCATAACGGGCAGGGCCCAGGCGGAAGGAAAACACAAGAAGCAAACCGGGGGACGCGGCCAGTTCGGAGTGGCTTTAGTACGGTTCGCCCCCAAACCCCAGGGAGAGGGCTATGAGTTCATCGACTCCATAAAGGGAGGATCCATTCCCCGCCAGTACATATCGGCGGTGGACAAGGGGATCCGGGAGGCCTTCGCGCGCGGCGTCCTCGCTGGTTTTCAGGTCATCGACGTGTCCGCCGAGGTTTACGACGGGAAGTACCACTCGGTGGACTCCGACGAACTCTCCTTTCGCATGGCCGGGATCGCCGCAGTGCGAGCCGCCGCCGCCGATCTTCGGCCCGTGCTGTTGGAGCCGATTACGCGGCTGTCGGTAAAAGTTCCCGAGGAATACACCGGCGATGTGATCGGAGACATCAATTCCAAGCGGGGCCGCGTGTTCGGAATGGACACCGATGGATCACTGCGGGTTATCTCCGCCGAGGTTCCCATGGCCGAGGTCCAACGCTACGCGGTGGACCTCCGCTCAATGACGAGCGGGCGCGGCACTTTCGAGTTGGCTTTCGATCACTATTCGGAAATCCCACCACAGGAAGCCCAAAAGGTGATCAGCGCCGCGCGGAAAGATGAGAGTTAATACATGGACGACCATGCGCGGCTTCAGTTCGGAGACCGTGAACTAGAACTTCCCCTAATAGAGTCGACTCGCGGTGACAGGGGCGTGGACATCTCCAGGCTGCGGTCGGAGTTGGGGGTGATCACCGTAGACCGGGGATTTGCCAACAGCTCGGAAAACCCCAGTTCCGTCAGCTATGTGGATGGCGAGCACGGAGCTTTGAGCTACCGGGGATATCCAATCGAAGAACTGGCCGGCCGGGTGAGCTTTCTGGAGGCTGCCTGGCTGCTGCTGTATGAGGAACTTCCTTCTCCCTCCGAGATCGATCACTTCGAGGAAGAGATCAGTCGTTACGCGGTCGACCGACCCTACATGGATGACTTTCTCGATATTTTCCCGGCCACAAGCGATCCGATGGCCACTCTGGCGGCCGGGGTGCTCGCCATGGCCGGTCGCCACCCTGAGTTCTCCCAGTCCAGTCAGCCGGAGGCGGTGGAAGAAGCGATTCGCATCCTTCTGGCTGATATTCCCATGCTGGCCGCGCTAATCAATCGCCGCCGGCTGGGACTGGGGCCCATCCGCCTCAGAGAAGACCTCCCTTACACATCCCGATTTTTCCATACCGCCCTGGCGGACTCCGACGCTGCGCCCCTTCCCGACCAGGACACGCTGGCGGTATTGGAGATGCTGCAGATTCTTCATGTCGACCACGGCCAGAACTGCTCAGCATCGGCGGTGCGGCTGGTGGGCTCGGGCGGCGCCAGCATCTTCGCGTCGATCGCGGCGGGGATCGGCGCCCTTTCCGGACCGCTTCACGGAGGCGCCAACCGGGAGGTGCTGGGGATGCTGGAGGAGATCCAAGCCGAGGGAGGAGATATCGAAAGGGCCTTGCATCGCGCAAAAGATCGCTCCGATCCATTCCGGCTGATGGGTTTTGGCCATCGCGTGTACCGGAACTTCGATCCCAGAGCAAAGATCATCAAGGCAACAGCCGGAGAGGTACTGTCCCGTCTGGGCAAGGACGACCCCCTGCTGCAACTGGCCAAGCAACTGGAGTCGGCGGCGCTGGACGATGACTACTTCGCCAAGCGGCGACTCTATCCCAATGTCGACTTCTATTCGGGATTCCTTTATCGGGCGTTGGGATTCCCCACCAATATGTTCACCGTGCTGTTCGCGATAGGCAGGCTGCCGGGATGGCTGGCCCACTGGAGAGAGATGGCGACCGATCCCAGAGGCCGCATCTTTCGGCCCCGCCAGGTGTATGTGGGCCGGACCGAGCGGAAGCTATCCGGACGCCCGCGATAAACGCCGCTCCTCTTCAGGACTGCGGCGGCTCCAGTTCCTCTATGTAGACATCCGAGCAAAGCTTTCCGCTCACCCCGTCGATCTCTACCAGGGCCCGACACTTGGGCGGGCTTTCGGGAGAATAAACGATCACCTGCCAACGGGGCCGAGACCGCATTCCCGTGAAACTCACCGCCACCGAGGCGTGCCCCACCCCAAATGGGACTGCTCCCGCCGCCGTCTGCAAGGCGCCGGTCTGGTCAAGCGAGAGAGGCCACGACGCCCACCAGTGATAGACAGCCATACCCACCAAGAGGGCGACTGTTATCCACAATCCCGGTGTGGAAAGAGCCAATCCGGCCAAAAGCGTCGCCATGGCCAGGTACACCCAACCCGCCCACCGGCGACGACGGGGATCCGGAAACCGGTAGGGACTCACCGCCCCCGCGTCGAGGTCATCGGGCACCGCCTCGGCGCGGGCCAGGTCCTCGGGGATGATTATCCCGTCGCGTCCCCGATAGCTCATGGGTACCGATCGGAAAAGCCGGTGGGAGGAAGAGCCTCCTCCGCAAGGCTTTCCACGGCCTCGGTGAGCGGAACCGCCCTTTTCTCTCTCTTCTCTCCGTAGCGGCGGATGCCCACCGTTGCACTCTCCACATCCTGGTCTCCCACCACCATCACCAACGGGTGTTTGGCAGTCATTGCCCGCCGGATCTTTTCTCCCAGCCGATCAGACGAAGCATCCACCTTCGTCCGGAGACCAGCCGACTCCAGTCGCTCTTCCACATGTCGCGCATAGTCCAGATGGCGGTCAGCCACCGGTGTCACCAATACCTGGGTCGGCGCCAACCACAACGGAAATGCGCCTGCGTAGTGCTCCACCAAGACCCCGAAGAAGCGTTCGATGGAGCCGGCTTTGGCGCTGTGGATCATCACCGGCCGACGAAAGACGTTGTCGGAGTCGGCGTATTCCAATCCGAAGTTCTCGGGAAGGGCGAAATCGACCTGGATGGTGGACATCTGCCAACGTCTACCGATGGCATCCCGCACGTGAACGTCGATCTTGGGCCCGTAGAACGCCCCCTCGCCCTCCGCCACCCGATGGGAGACGCCTCCCTTGCGGATCGACTGCAACAATGCGTCCTCCGCCACATCCCACAGAAGCGGATCTCCCACGAATTTGCCGGGTCGGGTGGAGAGATCGGCCTCGAATTCCTCGAATCCGAAATCCCGCAGCCAGTTGAGCACAAAGAGAAGATGCATGTCCAGTTCGGTCGGGAGTTGTGACCGAGTGCAGAAGGTGTGGGAGTCATCCTGGGTGAACCCCCGGGCGCGCAGCGCGCCGTGAATCACCCCCGAGCGTTCGTAGCGGTAGACCGCGCCCAATTCCGTCAGCCGCATAGGAAGGTCCCGGTAGGAACGGCCCCGGCTCCCATAGATAAGAACGTGAAAAGGGCAGTTCATGGGTTTTACCAGATATTCCTCCCCACCATCCAATGTCATCACCGGATACATGTACTCGGAATAGAAGTCGAGGTGGCCAGAAGTCTCCCAGAGCCGGCTGCGGGCCAGATGAGGAGAAAAGACGAACTCGAACCCATAGCGCTCATGGAGCCTGCGGCTGTGGTCTTCCATTAGTTTTCTGACCATGCCCCCTTTGGGGTGCCACACCATGAGTCCCGCCCCCAGCGGTCGGGGAAAAGAGAACAGATCCAATGCTGGGCCGAGCTTTCGATGATCACGCCGTTCAGCTTCTTCCAGACGGTGCAGATAGCCATTTAGAGCTTGGGGGGATTCCCAGGCCGTGCCGTAGATTCTCTGCAGCTGCGGGTTGTTTTCGTCTCCTCTCCAATAAGCCCCCGAAGAGCGCAGCAGCTTGACCGCTTTCAGCCGTCCGGTGGACGGCACATGCGGGCCGCGGCACAAGTCGACAAACCCGTTATTGCCATAGGTGGTCACCTCTTCTCCCTCCGCCAGCTCGGAAGGGTCGACCGACTCGATTATCTCAAGTTTGAAAGGATGGGAGCGAAACAACTCCAATGCCTCGGCCCGACTTATCGACCGGCGTATGAAAGGCTGGTCGGCGGCGATTAACTCGGCCATTTTCTCTTCCAGCCGAGACAAGTCCTCGGGAGCGAAGGGTTGTTCGATCCCAAAGTCGTAGTAGAAGCCGTCTTCGATAGCGGGCCCGATCGCGAAAGTCGATCCCGGGTAGAGGTCAAGTACTGCCTGTGCCAACACATGAGCAGCGGAGTGTCGCAAAACCTCCCGACCTTCTTCGGTTTGGTCGGTGATTATCCGAAGTCTCCCCGACTTTTCCAGGGGACGGGTGAGATCCAATAACTCGTCGTCCAACTGTACCGCCACCGCCGCCCGGGCCAGTCCGGCCCCGATCCCCCGGGCCACTTCCCAACCGGTAACACCCGACTCGCCCGCCCGCAGGCTGCCGTCGGGCAACTCCCATTGCAACATCAAGCTTCTCTCCTCGACTCGACAGAAAGGGTACCCTCTGAGATCGCCTGGATATTCATTCCCAGCTGATGCAGATAGGAACGGTCGGTGTGGTGGTAACGGTATCCCATGGACCGATACATGTTCACTGCAGGGATGTTGTTGGCATCCACATAGAGGACGCAGGCCTGAGCGCCGTGATAGCTGTACATGTGGCGGATACCTTCCAGCAGGAGCGCCTTACCCAAACCTCTTCCCTGATAGCCGGGGACGACTCCGATCACGTATATCTCCCCGGCTCGGGACGATGGAACTTTGGTCCAACAGAATCCGGCCAGTGCCTCACCGTCCCAGGCCATCCGCAAGCCCTCGGAGGAGAACCAGGGACGGCGACGGCGACGATCGAGGTCGGCCATTCCCCAGCTTCCGTTCTCGGGGTGTCCGGAGAAAGCCCGGTTGTTTCCTTCCAGCCACGCCTCCTCGTCAACCCCTTCCCGAAATCCTCGCACTTCTATGCCGGGAGGAAACTGCGGCGCTTCCGAAAGGGGAAGAGGCGCCCGCATATGGTGAAGCTCCCGTTCCAAGACGAAACCAGCCCTCTCCGCGGCCTGGACCAACTCGGGAACATACGCCCACAAGCGAATACTCCGTCCGCCCCAGTTGCTCACAGCCTGGTCGGCCGCCACCAGGAAGTCACGGAGGTGGGCAGGACTGCGGTAGTCGGGATGGACGGCCGCCTCCACCGTCCAGAGTTGCCCGTCTTCTTCCAGCATCGCCAGATACGCAACGATGGTTCCCCCGCCATCCTCTACCACCAGTCCGGGTGGAGACGGGTCGGCGTCAAACAGAGGATCGACCAGATAAAAATGCTTGCGCTCCCCCAGAGCCGGGTGGCGGTCATGTTCTTCGATGTGAGCGATCAGACTTTCCAAAGCGGCCAAATCGCTCTGCAGGTCAACGCGACGTAGGTTCAACATTTGTTACCCAACTTTAAGACGCTACGGCGGTGATCTAGCCGAAAATCCGCCGACTCCAAGACGAAGCATGCTGATAAACGCTGCAAAGTGGGCGCTACTGGGATCGAACCAGTGACCTCTGCCGTGTGAAGGCAGCGCTCTCCCGCTGAGCTAAGCGCCCTTCTCCAAGCGAGGAAATCGCACCTATCTGTTTTCCCTAACCGCGAGTGCGGGCGATTCCGCTTTTCCCCAACACCGCCGCGGGGACTCCCATCTCCCGCCAGGCCTTGTAAGAAATGCCCTTACGTGCCGAGTAGGACTTGGCCACTCTGACAAACTCCGACTCCAACGCTTCCAAGTCGACCGGATCTGAAGATTCCGACAGACGTTGTTCAGCATCGATGCGTTTTTGGATCAAACTCAGCCTTTGAATCTGATCCGATTCCGTACCCAACTGCGCCTGCACTGCATCAAGTTCTTGCTGAGGAGACTTGCGACGACCCCGACGGGCTGAAGTTGTTTGCAGACCCTCCAGATACCCCCGCACAGCTCTGGTTTCAGAGCGAGCGGCGGCCCTGGCTTCTTTCACCTCAGGAGATAAGTTGCTCCGCTTGTCCATAGTTTTGCTCCCTTCTTGAGATGTAGTTCCCAACTATACATACCCCGAAACAAACACAAAAAACGAAGGTAATCCCACAATATTGTTGGGAACAGAACTATTCAGACCCGCCGACGGGGCAGTAAATCTCCACCCTTCAAACCACAAGCTTTGGGAATCGTTCGTCTTCCCGTAACCCCGGTTAGACAAGGTCTTTTCCGGATCAGTAAGACGCAGCCGATACAACCCTTATCTCTCTGTTGGTCTTTATGCTTTCTCTCCCGAACTCGCGAAAACCAACACGAACTCGCGAAAAAAGTTGCGGGCTACTTTTCGGTCAGGGCCCACCCCCGCCGCCGCCACCGAGATTTTTTTCGCGAGAAACGCTACCGCCGCGGGAAGGGCTTTGCGAAGTTATGACCCCATGCAGCCCGATGACGTCCGATCGGAACCGAGGTGTTTGCAACTTCCAATAGTCTGTACCAGGCTTGTGACAAACACGAGCTCAGCCAGCCAATGATTACCCCGAGTTAGCCATTTTTTTCACAGAAAGACTCCTCTGGTTCCGGAGTTATGCTCCCCTTCGTCTTCCTCTCAGATGTGCTTCTCCACCTCGCTCCAAGGAGCCACTGCTCAGCAGGCGAGAGACAGGGTGGGCCCTAGTGGAATTGAACCACTGACCTCTTCCGTGTCAAGGAAGCGCTCTCCCTCTGAGCTAAGGGCCCCATTGGAAATCCCTCATCCCGGAGGCGACGTCCGGAATCGAACCGGAGTAACGGGTTTTGCAGACCCGTGCCTAATCCACTCGGCCACGTCGCCGTGCTTCTTCACCGCCAGGCAGGAAAGCGGTGACGAGCGGAAGACGGGGCTCGAACCCGCGACCTCAACCTTGGCAAGGTTGCGCTCTACCAGCTGAGCTACTTCCGCATCTTGGGACAGTATAGCCCCTTTCTCACCACCCGGTAGACCCGAATCCGGCCTCACCGCGGGCGGTTGTATCCAACCGGTCGGTCGTCTCCAACCGGACCGAGGGAACCGCCACCACCATCAACTGGGCTATCCGGTCACCCTGGGCAAACCGTACGGTTTCCTGCGACAGGTTGATCAGTATCACCGAGACTTCTCCCCGGTAGCCGGAATCTATCAAACCTGGGCTGTTCACCACCCCAACCCCCAACCGTTCGGCCAATCCGCTACGGGGCAACACCAAGCCGGCGTATCCGTCGGGAATTCCGAAAGCCAGACCGGTCGGCACTTTGACCCGCTCGCCTGGGGACAACTCCACAGCAACCGCGGTGGGTAAATCAAAGGCGGCATCTCCCGGGTAGGCAGCCCGCGGAAAAGATACTTCGCCATTCAGCCTGAGGACGCTAACCTTTAGTCTTTGCATAGTGGAAGTCGGGCGGACAACCACAGAGTAGGTGCGCTTGTCCAACCGCAACTTTACAGCACGGAGGGAAAGGCCGCGCGGGAGGCACCTCCTTCCCAGCAAACAACGCAGCCTCGGGCACACCCGAAAACCGACTCCCAGTCGTAGCTCCACGCTGGAAGAGACCCTCCCCCCTGATCGGCCGGCAACCCCCTCCGGCCCGGATATTCATCACTCCGGTCAACAAGATTCCAACCGAAACGGGACTAACCCGACCCAAAACGGGGCCCACTCGACTTTGGTCACTTCACAACACTCCGTATACCGGGAAAACGGCCGCCGGGAGAGTTCCAACGGGACAGCCACCCACTCCGTCACCACGGCCGTCGCCACCGATGTACTTCCCGGCAAGACAGCTGTCCTTCCCGGGAAAACACCCCAGCAAGAGAGCTACAACATCACCGAGGCCGACATCAACCACATGTGGAACGCGCCTGCGCCTGATCTTCCCTTCCCCCATCTGCAACCTCGTTCAGCACACTCTCTCCGACAGATCACCGACCGCCGATCACGCACCGGCTTTTGGACGGCTATCACGTTGGTGGTGATAGCCGCAGTCCTCACCGCCGGCGTTCTGACGATCATACGCGGCTCGGAACAAAACCAGGCCGAACTGCAAGCGGCGGTATCGAATGCAGCCTCGGTCGCCGTCGGAGCGGTGAGTAACAGCCTCGCCACCCTGGAATCTCTGCGAGAGGGTAGTTCTTTCACCCCCGAACTCGTCTCGTCGATCTCCGCCTTGGGCGCCGCCTCGCGTGGCTTGGTGGAATCCGCCGCGGCTCTTCCCACCAATGAGTCCTCTCTGGCGGAGGCGCGAATATCGGCCACCGCTCTTGCTGGGCGCATCTCCCGCTTGGGAGAAACCTTCGGAGCAACTTTCTCCTATCGGGGTCAGATAGTGCCCCATCTGATGCCCCCCTCCCTGACCGATCCTTTGGAGATAACCAATCTGGCGGATAACACAGCCTTGCTGGCCGGTTGGAAATCCCGACTCGAAGAAGCCACCCTCAATCCGCCCAGCCAGCCGCGGCTATTGCAAAACCACCAAGCCCTTCAAACGACGCTGCCCTACCTGTCAGTCCATCTCCAGGCCTATACCGATGCCGTTCACGATGGCCAGCCGGAACAGGCCACCGCCTCACTGTCACAGATCGCTTCGTTACTCCTGGCTATCGGCCAGGATCTCGACCGGGCTGTCTCCGAAATCACGGAAATAGCAGATAGTGAGATCCGGGCGCTGACCTCTGATCTTCAAAACCTCACGGCAGGAACCTGAAGGACCTGACCGGGCCTCAGGACCTTGGATCCCAACCCGTTCAGTTCCACTAGTTCTCTTATCACGACGCGAAGGTCGACGCTCTCCGGTGAAAAACGGTCAGCTATCTCCCACAGCGTGTCGCCGGGCGAGACTACCACCGACTCCATCTCCTGGTGTCCCGAGGCGTTCACCGCTTCCTCCTGAACTAACAGGAGCAAAGCGCCTGCGATCATCACCACCAGGAATCCCAGCAAAAGAGCTCGCAGCCCTATCCATGTATCAGCATCCTTCGAACGCATGTTCGGACATTGTATAGAACATATGTTCGATATCCAAACCGAACATATGTTTGGAATCGCCGATGATGTAGAGTAGGGTTCCCGGTATGACTCGCCTAACCGCTCGCCAACGCCAGATACTCGATCTCATCAGGGACCGGATCGCCACTCGCGGATACCCGCCCACGGTACGGGAGATAGGCGAGGCGGTGGGCCTCGCATCCCCCTCCTCGGTGCACGCTCAGATCTCTACCTTGGTCCGGGCCGGCAGGCTCCGCCGAGACCCCTCCAAAACCCGGGCCTTGGTGGTGGTCGAGGAAAACCCGCCCACAACAGACCCGGTCTATTCGGATCCGACCTCCCTCCGGTCTGTCCCCTTGCTGGGGGCCATCGCCGCCGGAGCTCCCACCCTGGCCGACCAACATGTCGAAGAGGTGATGACCCTCCCCACCCGACTAGTGGGCCAAGGGGAATTGTTCATGTTGGAGGTGAAGGGAGAATCCATGACCGGAGCGGGCATTCTCCCGGACGACCTGGTGGTGGTCAGGGCACAGCCCATGGTGGAAAACGGCGAGATAGCGGCAGTGTTGGTGGACGAAACAGAAGCCACCGTCAAACGAGTCCGCTTTCTGGCGGATCGACGCATCGAGCTCTGCTCAGAAAACGCCGATTACCCCCCGTTTATCCCCGACCATCCTCGCATCCTGGGCAAAGTGGTGACGGTCCTCCGTTCACTCCGATAACCCGGACTCCGCTGGCCCGGAGCCGGCGTTCCATGCCGCGGCGAGGCGTCAGTTCGGCCACTCTCCCCGGTAGACCAACCGGGCCGGGCCGGTGATCCACGAAGTCCCCTCTGCCAGCTTCACCTGGGCGTCTCCTCCCGCCAACCCCACCTGTACCTCCTCTCGGGTGAGACCCTGGGCGAGGCCGGCGGCGGCGGCTGCCACCGCTCCCGTGCCACATGCCCTGGTCTCTCCCACCCCCCTTTCCCAAACCCGCACCGACAACCGGTGCGGGGATTCCACTTTGGTCATCTCCACATTGATCCCAGCGGCGAACACGGCCTGCAGCGCCTGCCCGGTGGCCGCCAAAGGAACTCCGTCCAGTTCATCCACCCAGGTAACCGCGTGCGGGTTGCCCACCGACACCAACTGGAAGCTCCGGTTCCCGATGCGCCGCTGTTCACCCACCGTCACCGGACCCAGTTCGGCCGTGACCTCCGATGAGGAGACCTTCACCCTCCTGGGACCCACGGGAGTGTCGACAACGAACTCCGGGCTGTCGGCCATACCCAGATCCACTGCCAGCCTGGCTACACAGCGCAGCCCGTTTCCGCACATCTCGGCCGCCGACCCGTCCGCGTTGAAATACACCATGCCAACTCTCTTCCGGTCTTCGGAGACCACCAGCACTCCGTCGGCGCCCACTCCCCTGCGCCGATCGCACAGAGCGACAATCTCCGAGGTGGAAAACGAATAAGAACCGGCGACCACCACAAAGTCGTTGCCCAAACCTTCCATTTTCCAGAACTTCATGACTTCTCTCCAGAAAAGGCTTCCCATACCCTGGCCAGCCTTTCATCGGGGTCCGAAGACCACGCCAGCCACTGGATGCGGGGATCACGACGAAAATAGGTCCGCTGTCTTTTCACCAAGGCCAATGTAGCCCGCTCCGCCTGCTGAAACCCCTCCTCTTCGGTAATCTCGCCCCGCACCACCGCCAGCAGTTGGCGATAGCCCACCGCCTGGGAGGCAGTAACGCCCATCCGGCCGGCCAGGCCTGCCACCTCCTCCAGAAACCCGTCTCTTCTCATCATCTGCAGCCGGGCGGCAACCCGCGCCCGGATGCATTCTCCCGGATCAAGCCCCACCGCCCGAAAAGGGATCATCGGCTCATAGTTGTCCACCTGCGAACGAAGTTGCTCCTCCGCCCGTTCCGAGGGGGTGCAACCGGTCAGGCTCAACACCTCCAAGGCGCGGGTCACGCGCCGGGGGTTGCCCAAATCCAGGTGGTGGCCTGCCTCTGGATCGGCCTCCAGCAGCCGGGCGCGGGCGGCGTCGGGCGCCAGCCGATCCAGAAATGCTCGTACCTCCGGGTTGTGCGGCGGAAAGGTGAACGGGTCGACCACCGCTCGAAAGTGAAGGCCCGACCCACCGCAGATGATCAAAGGAACGGTGGAGGCGGCGATCACGCTTCGCGCCCTCTTCTGGAACTCGGCAACCGTGAAGGACTCATGCGGGTCGACCAGGTCGATCAGGTGATGACGGACTCGGGCCTGCATGAGTCCCGAAGGCTTGGCCACGCCGATATCCATTCCCCGGTAGACCTGCATCGAGTCGACCGAGATGATCTCGGCGCTCATTCTTTCCGCGAGGCTCATGGCCACCTCGCTTTTGGCGGAGGCAGTGGGCCCCAACACCGCCATCAGCAGGCTCAGTACAGCCTTCCCATCATGTGATGTCTCCTGGCCAGGGTGATCTCCGCCTCCAGGAACGACCCGGCGGGAAACTCCCCGGGAAGATGGACGATCTTTCCTCCCCGCGTGCGGGATTTCACCACTCCCGGATCCTTGCGGGAGGGGCCTTCCACCAAGACCTCCACTCGCTTTCCCACCATCTCGTCGTTCTTCTCCTCCGAAATCCGGTTTTGGATCTCCACCAGCCGCCGAAAACGCTGCTTCACCAGATCGGGATCCACGAAAAGGTCAGCCATCTCAGCCGCGGCGGTTCCCGGTCGGGGAGAGAAGATGAACATGAAAGCCTGGTCGAATCGGGCTTCGGAGACCACCGCCAGCGTCTCTTCGAAATCGGCGTCGGTCTCTCCGGGAAACCCGACGATGATATCGGTTGAAACCGTCAGGTCGTCGATGATCTCCCTGGCCATGGCCAGGCGGCCCAGAAAACGCTTGGCGTTGTAGCCGCGATGCATCCTGGCCAGGATCCGATCGCTGCCGCTCTGCAGAGGAAGATGCAACTGCTCACACACCGCCGCGGTCTCGGCCATGGCCCTCGCCACGTTCTCCCGGAAATCGGCAGGGTGCGGGCTGGTGAACCGGATCCGGCGAATACCCTCCACCTCCCCGACCCGCCGCAGCAGCTCCGCGAAGATAGGACGGCGGCGCCCATCCAAGGCCAGGTCGCGCCCGTAGGTGTCGATGTTCTGTCCCAGGAGGGTCACCTCCACTACTCCTTCGGAGACCAGCTGTTCCACTTCCCGCACTATCTCGCCGGGGCGACGGCTCACCTCCGGGCCCCGAACGGCGGGAACGATGCAAAAGGTGCAGGTGTTGTTGCAGCCCAGTTGCGCCGTCACCCACGCCGAGTGCCGGGATTCCCGGCGGGTAGGCAACTGGGAGGGAAGATCGTGCAGCGATTCGTATATCTCGGTGACCCCTCCCCATTCCTGGGCGTGATCCATGAGATCCAGAACCCGGCCCAGGTTGTGGGTGCCCATCACCACATCCACCCACGGCGCTCTTTCCCTTACCAACTGGCGGTCTTTCTGAGCGGCGCATCCTCCTACCACCAGCATCATGTCGGGTCGCTGATCTTTGAGGACTTTCAACTGTCCCAGGTTTCCGTACAGACGGTTGTCGGCGTTTTCGCGAATGGTGCAGGTGTTGATAAAGATGACATCGGCCCCGGCCGCCGAGACAGCCCGCGCCATACCGTCCGACTCGAGCAAACCGGCGATTCGCTCCGAGTCGTGCACGTTCATCTGACACCCGAAGGTGCGTATGTAATAGGTCTGGCCTTCTCTCCGCGGCTTCCGGGAAGAGGGAGGGTCTTTGCGAACCGGACTGGGAAGCAGAATCGCGCTCATCGGGCGTAGTCGGTGTAGCGGCTCTCTCTTATCACCGTAACTTCGACTTTGCCCGGATACTGCATCTCGTCCTCCACCTGACGTGCGATCTGTCTGGCCAGCGCTCCAGCCGTCAGTTCGTCAACCTGTCGGGGATTGACCAGTACCCTTACCTCTCTTCCGGCCTGAAAGGCATAAGCCTTTTCCACGCCTTCATAGGATGTGGCGATCTTCTCCAGGCCCTCCAGCCTTTGCGTGTACTGCTCATAGGACTCCCGACGAGCGCCGGGCCGGGCCGCCGACAACGTATCCGCGGCTTGCACCAGCACCGCCAGGACGGTGCGGGGAGCCACCTCGTTGTGATGGGCCTCGATACCATGCACCACCTCGGGATCCTCCCCCAGACGACGGGCGATCTCGGCGCCGACGTGAGCGTGGGATCCCTCCAGTTTGTGGCTTACCGCCTTGCCGATGTCGTGCAACAGCGCCGCCCGCTTCACCGGGACGGGATCCACTCCCAGTTCGCTGGCCAACAGCCCGGCGGCATGGGCCGATTCCACCAGGTGATCCAGGACATTTTGGCCATAGGACGTGCGATAGCGGAGCTGTCCCAAGAGCTCGATCAACTCGGGTCTCATCTTGCTCAGGTTGACTTCCAAAAGCGCCCACTCGCCGGCATCCTTGATGGAATGGGAGACCTCCGACTCGGCTTTGGCGACAGTCTCTTCGATAGAAGTGGGATTGAGACGTCCGTCGACTACCAACGCCTCCAAGGCGAGACGAGCCACCTCCCGGCGAACCGGGTCATAGCTGTTGAGGATCACGGCCTCGGGAAGCTTGTCATCAATAATCAGGCTGACCCCGGTGACTGCCTCAAAGGCGCGGATATTGCGACCCTCCCTGCCGATAATCCGGCCTTTCATGTGCTCGCTGGGCAAGTCGATCATCGTCGAGGTGGCGTCTTTCACAACCTCATGAGCCATACGCTGCACCGTCCCCGCCAGAATTCTCCGCGACCGCCACTCGGCTTCCTCCCGGGAGCGGATCTCTATATCGCGGATCAGCATCATGGCGTCTCGGCGGGCTTCGTGCTCCACCTTCTCCATGATTTGCTTGCGGGCTTCTGTCCGGTCGAGCCCGGCCAAGCGGGTCAAGTCGCTCCAAGCCTGGTCCTCCACCTCTTGGGCTTCGTTCCTGAGCCTTTTGGCCTCGACTTCTCGTTCAATGAGGAGCCGCTCCCGCTCTTCGAGGTTGGTGGCCTGTTGGTCGAGCCTTTCCTCCCGCTGCACAGTCCGCGCCCTCTGGACCTCAACCAACTCCCTTTGGCGGCCCAACTCCGCCTCCTCGGCGACTCTCTTTTCCTCCGAGCGGGCCCGCGCATCCTCTTCGGCCCGGGCCAGGATGCGTTGGGCCTCCAAGCGGGCTTCGGCCACTTTGTCCTCCGCATTGGCGGGGCTGCCACCGATCCGCACCCTGATCAGGGCAATTATCAGGCCCACTACAACAACGACGACCGTGACCACCAAGGCCACAACCCAGGCAATTTGATTTATAGGCATTTTGGCGAGGTTTCCAGACCCGAGTTTTGACAGGGCCTCCTTCAGGGGAGAGCACCTGGATCTCGGTTTACATTGTTAGCAAAAGTTAAGCCCCCATTGTAGATGCTCTCTCTGCCTCTGGTGAGCGATTAACCACCTCACCGCCTGACCCGACTCATCGAGCCGAGCCCACTCGGGACGAGGCAGCGCCCTCCATGGCGTCGAGCACCGCTCGTACCTCGCGGTCCGAGTCCAGGCCGGGAACCCTGAAGCCAAGCTGTTCATAGACCCTGGCCTGCAACTGCATAGCGATCTCGGGGTGTTCGCAAAGGAATTGCTTGGCGTTTTCCCTGCCCTGTCCAAGTTGGTCATCACCCAGGGAAAACCACGAGCCGCTCTTTTGCACCAGGCCCATGTCCAAAGCGACATCCAGAAGACTTCCCTCCCGGGAAATCCCCTTGCCGAACATGATGTCGAACTCCGCCTTGCGGAAGGGAGGAGCCATTTTGTTCTTCACCACCTTCGCCCTGATCCGGTTGCCCACATCTTCGCCGCGGTGTTTGATCGAGCCGATGCGGCGCACATCCACCCGTACCGAGGCGAAGAACTTGAGCGCCCGGCCCCCGGGCGTGGTCTCCGGAGACCCGTACATCACTCCGATTTTCTCCCGCAACTGATTGATGAAGACCGCGGTGGTCCGGGAGCGATTGAGCGACCCGGCGAGCTTTCGGAGAGCCTGTGACATCAAGCGAGCCTGCAGACCCATATGGGAATCTCCCATTTCTCCCTCGATCTCCGCCCGGGGAACCAAAGCCGCCACCGAGTCGATCACCAACACGTCGAGAGCACCCGAGCGGATCAGCATGTCGGCAATTTCCAAAGCCTGTTCACCGGTATCCGGCTGGGAGATCAGCAGTTCGTCCACATCCACTCCCAGGACCGCGGCATAGGAGGGATCGAGGCAGTGTTCGGCGTCCACGAAGGCCGCTATCCCCCCGTTGCGCTGCGCTTCGGCCACCACATGGAGAGCAAGGGTGGTTTTTCCCGAGCTCTCGGGACCATATATCTCAACCACCCTCCCCCGCGGCATGCCCCCTATCCCCAGGGCCACGTCCAGGGACAAGGCGCCGGTGGAGATCACCTCCGGTTTCCCGTGGGCAGCCTCGCCCATTTTCATAACAGCCCCTTTCCCATACTGTTTGGTGATCTGGGCTACCGCCATCTCCAAGGCTTTTTCCCTGTCCATTGTTGGTTCCTTTCTTTCTAAACGGTCATAGACAAAGCTATAAGACCGCTGTGACAAAACTACGTCATTGTCGTTCGATTTCGAAGTATTGTTCAAGCGATCCGGGCCGAATAT
The DNA here is from genome assembly GCA_965261135.1 of Acidimicrobiia bacterium. Taxonomy (GTDB): domain Bacteria; phylum Actinomycetota; class Acidimicrobiia; order Spongiisociales; family ZC4RG35; genus Bin76. The sequence goes on along the minus strand of OZ253443.1, from coordinate 775,027 downwards.
TTTCCCAGTATTGTAATCGAACATTTGTTCGGAACAAAGCATTATCCGGATTCGGCGCCCAACAGCCGATCCCGCCCTCAGCCCAGAGGGATCCGCTCCAGCACCTCATAGCGGGGAGGGCCGCCGCCCAGGTCGCTGTGGAAGACCGTCACTTCCTCCACCGTCATCTCCACTTCCGCCGGAGGAGCGGACGCCAAAAGCGCCCGAAGATCTTGGGGTGGACGTAGTCGCGACAAGGTCAGGTGAGGGGAAAAAGGCCGCTCCGACACCGGTATTCCCGATCTCTCCACCGCCTCTCCCACCTCGGCGGCCAGGGCCGTAAGCGACTGAGCTCCACGTGATATCCCCACCCACAGAACCGAGGCTCGCCGGGCCCGGGGGAAGCTTCCCAGCCCTCCGAAACGACACCGGAACGCCTCACCCAGGAACGCTTCGGACAGGAGGTGGGACATCACCTCGAACCGTTCCTGCGCGACGTCGCCTAGGAACCAAAGCGTCATATGCCAATTTCGGGGAGGAGTCACCCGGCCGGGAAGCTGTTTGCCCCCCGCCATCTCCATCACCCGGCGGCTCAAAGCCTGCCGCGCCTCGGAGGTGAGGTCCACCGCCAGAAAAATCCGGCCTACCGATTCCACCATATTCCGCTGATGCCGAGCCGCGCCAGATGAAGCGCGGCGGTAGTCGTGTAGATGCGGACCCGCTCGCGGTCTCCGGGCATCTGCAACCGGCGGGTCGCCGTCCCCTCGGGGGTGGCCACTCCCACATAGACCACCCCGGCCGGCTCCTCGGTCGGAGCGGGCCCGGCCGCGCCGGTTATGCCCACTCCCACATCCACTCCCAATGCCCGACAGGCACCCTCCGCCATTTCCCGGGCAGTGCGGGCGGAGACGACTCCATCCACAAGGGTCGCGACGTCCACTCCCAACAACCTCTCCTTGAGATCGACGGCATAGCTCACCACCGACCCCCGGAACACCCGGGAAGCCCCGGGCCTCGAAGTGAGACGGGCGGCCACCATTCCGGCAGTCATCGACTCGGCGGTCCCGATCGTCCACCCCCGTTCCTCCAGCAATTCCAGCAGCCGCTGCTCGATGGTCTGGTCGTCAATACCGAACACCGCCGACCCCAAACGTCGACAGACCTCCTCGGAGAGCGGAGCGATCATCCGCTCAGCGGCCGCCGCGTCCGCCGCCTTGGCGGTAATTCTCACCTTGATCTCCCCGGCCGAAGCCAGATAGGCCAGGCTCGGATTCTCCGAGCCGCGGTAGAGGTCCTCCAACAGCTCAGCGATACGCGACTCCGACCTTCCCCAGGTTCTGATGATCCTGCTGACCAGTGTCTCCGAAACCCCCGCCGCTTTGTTCAGCCGGGGAATCACATCTTCGGTGAGCATCCCCGCCATCTCCATGGGCACCCCCGGCAGTGCGAATATCCACTTGTCCTGGTAAGAGAGAGCCAGACCGGGAGCAGTGCCCTTTCGGTTTTTGATCAGTTCCGCGCCCTCGGGGTATTCGGCCTGGCGGAGATTGTTGGAGGGCATCTGTTGTTCCATCCCCCAGAAGCGCTTCCGAAGGATCTCCGCCCACTCGCTGCTGAACCGCATGGAGCGGCCGGTCACCGCACAAATCGCCTCCCGGGTCAGATCGTCAGGGGTTGGCCCGATCCCTCCGGTGATGATTACCGCGTCCGCTCTTCTGAGAGCCTCGGAGATAGCCGCCTCCATTCGCGCCGGGTTGTCTCCCACCGTTACCTGAAAGTGGGCGTCGAACCCCTCAATCGCCAAGGCGTCCCCGATGACGGCGGCGTTGCCGTTGACGATCTGTCCCAACAACAACTCGGTGCCGACCGTGATCACCTCTACGATCATCGGACGTCTGCCCCTCGAACCTCGTCAGGGAGCGGAACCTGACAGGGATCGCCGCCGAGACGCAGATGGGTCCGGTATCCGGCCTCCCGGGCGGCCGCTACCACCTCGTCTCTCCCCCACGCCACCTCCGAGACCGCATGCCCGTCGCTGGCCAGGGTGATGGGGATTCCACCTTGATGGAACAGCTTGAGGAAAACGGGTGAGGGATAGACCTGGCGGGCCGGATTACGCAGGCCCTGGCTGGAAACCTCCACCGCCAGCCCTTGGGCGGCCGCTGCCTTCACCACCTGTTCGTAGATGTGGAGCGGCTCGCGGGAAGGCCTGTGTCCGTACTTCTTACACAAATCGACATGGGCGAGCACATCGGCGATCTCTGAGTCGATCATCTCCAGCACCAACTCGAAGTACTGCTCCCAGGACTCCTCGACCCCCCTTCGTTCGAACTCCCCGGCGCACGCCGAAGTATCGATCGCCCAACTCCCCACCCAGTGCACCGCCCCCAGGAGATAGTCCCACGGATAGGGCGACAACAACTCCACCACTTCCTCCTCGGTCCCCGGGATGAAATCGATCTCCAGTCCCAACAGCACCGGAAGACCCCGCTCCTTGGCTCTCATCACCGCTTCCACGTATTGCTCGATTCGGAAAACCCGGTCCAACTCGACCATCCTGGCGGTGAAGTCAGCCAGGGCGGCGTAAGCAGGTCCATTGGCCCGGTCGGCCTCCCAAAAACGGCCCAGAGCCTGCTCTGACTCCTCGAAGCGATAGAGATGCTCGGTGAATCCCAACTCGGGCACGCCGCGCGCCTCGGCCGCCTCGCAATACCGCTCGATCAGGTCAACCGGAAATCCCTCGGGGATGGGATCGGAAGGATGAAAACGATGAGGGTAGAGATGGAGGTGATAGTCAGACATGACCAACCGTAAGCGGGGAACGCTCGCTAATGCCTGACTGCTTCCACCAAGGCTTGCAGTGGTCCGGGTCCCACCGCGTCGGCCAGATGACTCCAAGCCTCTTCGCTGACCGGCTCGTCCTGTTCCAACATGCCCGCCGCCAAGTCGACTGCATCGGCCGCTCCCACGTACATCCCGGTCTGGTCCCTCTCCAACGCGGTTGAGATTGCCATTCGCGCCGACACCGGATCGCCCCGCCCCAACGCCTCGATGGCCCGCTCCGCGGCGGTGAGTGCTTGACGCTGCAGCCGTCCCGGACTCGCCATCAGACTTCCCGGAACAGATAGCGGCGCAGAACATTGATCCGGCGGTCGATCTGGTCCGGATACAGATACCAGAGCATGGCCGCCACCGTCGACAGCAGCGGATTGCCGTCCTGGGGGGTGAATGCAAATCCCACCACCTGGTTGCCGTTGCGTACCGTCAAAGAAGACACCGCCACCACCGCGTGCGATAGAAGCCTTCCGTAGTAGCCGTGATCCCTCCCGAAGGAAAAGACCTGGTTGGCGGAGCGCTTGTGAGTGAGCGCCACCCACGGGTTGGCGTAAAAACGATCCACTATTTCTTCTTTGGTTATCTCGTGATCGAGGGTTATGGAGAAGTGCGTGGTGTGCATGTACTGGGTGCTGACCTTGATCGCAGAAGAGTAAACCGGCAGGTCGAGGCCGAGCGTGGCAAAGAGATGATGGGCATCGCGGGCATGATGCGTCCCGAACCTATCGTCTTTGTGGGAGTCAACGGTCGGGCTGGCCACGAAACCGCGATCCTGGCTGATGTCGTTGGCCCGCCGGATACACAGAAACTCCCCGTTCAGCAGGTGGGAGGAGCCGTCAGGATCGATAGCCAGGCTCTTGATCATGGCGGAGATGTTGTGGGTGTTGCAAGACACGATGTGCAGATAGCGATCCCGGTCGGCGTCCAGAGCGGCGTCGTTGATTCCCCGCGCGTACATCTTCCCGAACCCGAACTCCGATCCCTGTGCCAGAAAGCCCCGCGGACCCGACACCGCTTCATAGAATTCGGCCTTGTTCTGATTGCCGGCCGGGGTGCAGTCGATCACCACCGAGGCTCGCTCCAGAGCTTCCCATTTCTCGTATTTCGGATTGTGCCCCAGGGACTGAAACTCGACTCGACGGTCCTCATCGACCGACAACATGGCTCCCCGACGCACCAGATCCTCCACCTTGCTCCGCTCCGCCAATAGCGGAGTGCGCTTGTGAAAGGTGACTTCGTCCAGACCAAAAGCCTCGCGATTGTCAGCCAAGAGGCCGACTAGAGGCTCGCCAACGGTGCCGGTTCCCACTACGTGGGCGATCATGCTTTTTGCCAAGAATTCCTCTCCTGGAAAGGGTCGCTACCAAGGTTAACCTGTCCCGGTGGCCCGCCGGTCCACCGATAGAGCCTGCCATTTGAGGGTCACGACCCCCGCTATCCTTCGTAGCGCGTCTCACCGGAGTACATGACCACCCGACGAACCCTTTTCGAAAAGGTATGGAACCGCCATCTGGTGCGGGAGGCCGAGGGTGAACCGGCCCTGCTCTATATCGACCTCCATCTGGTTCACGAGGTCACATCACCTCAGGCATTCGATGGTCTGCGGCTGGCCGGGCGGGCGGTGCGCCGACCGGACCTGACCCTGGCGACCATCGACCATGGAGTACCCACCACCGGTCGAGGGCTTCCCATCCGCGATCCGTTGTCCAAAAAACAGATCGACGCCCTGGTGGACAACTGCCGGGAGTTCGGGATCACCCTCTACGGCCTGGACGACCCTCGCCAGGGCATCGTCCATGTGATCGGCCCCGAACAGGGCGTCACCCAGCCAGGGATGACCATCGTCTGCGGTGACTCCCACACCTCGACCCACGGCGCGTTCGGCGCCCTGGCGTTCGGGATCGGCACCTCCGAGGTGGAACATGTCCTCGCCACCCAGACCCTCCCCCAGCCCAAGCCCCACTCGATGGCCATCACCGTCGACGGAGAGCTCCCCACCGGGGTTGGGGCCAAAGACATCATCCTGGGGATCATCGCCCGGATCGGAACGGCCGGCGGACGCGGCCACGTGGTTGAATATCGGGGCTCGGCAATAGAGGGACTCTCCATGGAAGGGCGGATGACGGTATGCAACATGTCCATCGAGGCCGGCGCCCGGGCGGGGATGGTCGCCCCCGACGAAACCACCTTTTCCTACCTGGAGGGGCGCCCCCATGCACCCCGGGGCCCACACTGGGAGAAAGCCCTGTCCGAGTGGCGGTCGCTCCCCACCGATCCCGGGGCTGCCTTCGACGCCGAAATGCGGATCGACGCAGGAGATCTCCAGCCCTATGTGTCGTGGGGAACCAACCCCGGACAGACCGTAGCAGTGACCGACCATATCCCTCATCCGCAAGATTTCGACGATCCCCTGGAGCGGGACTCCACCATGCGCGCCTTGGCCTACATGGATCTGGCGCCCGGCACTCCCATCACCGAGATCACTATCGATCGGGTCTTTTTGGGCTCATGCACCAACGCCCGGATCGAGGACCTGCGCAACGCCGCTGCCGTCGTTCGGGGAAAGAAGGTGCACCCCTCGGTCTCGGCCATGGTGGTCCCCGGGTCAGGACTGGTCAAACAACAGGCCGAGACGGAAGGCCTGGACATCGTTTTCCAACAGGCCGGATTCGAGTGGCGAGACGCCGGTTGTTCGATGTGCCTGGGCATGAATCCAGACATTCTGGCGCCGGGAGAGCGGTGCGCTTCCACCTCCAACCGCAATTTCGAGGGCCGCCAGGGCCAGGGCGGTCGCACCCACCTGGTTTCTCCCGAAATGGCGGCCGCCGCCGCGGTCTCCGGGCGGTTCGTGGACATCCGGGAGTGGGAGGCCGACAGATGAGAGCCGTCTCGGTGATCAGTGGCGCCATGCTTCCCCTTCCCCGGGCCAATGTCGACACCGATCAGATCATGCCCAAGCAGTTCCTCAAGCGCGTGGAGCGGACCGGCTACGGAGACTTCCTGTTCTGGGACTGGAAACGCACCCCCTCAGGCGAGCTCGACCCCGACTTCGCCTTCAATCGGCCCCAATACCAAAATGCCAAGGTGCTGGTGGCCGGCCCCAACTTCGGGAGCGGGTCTTCTCGCGAACACGCCCCCTGGGGGCTGGCCGACTGGGGGTTCGAGGCGGTCATTGCCCCTTCTCTGGCCGACATCTTCCGCACCAATTGCACCAAGATCGGTTTGCTGCCGATCCAGCTCCCGGCGCCGGAAGTGACCCTGCTGATCTCCCTCGCCCAAGAGCGGCCGGACAGCCGAATCACCATCGACCTGGAATCCCAGACCGTGGAGGCGCCCGGCGTTTCCACCAGGTTTGAGATCGACCCGTTCACCAAGTGGCGAATGCTCAACGGCTATGACGACATCGGGCTCACTCTCCGACATCTCGAAGACATAGACTCTTTTGAGGCAACCCGATCCCCCCTCCTCCCCTCTCTTTTGTAAGGACCGCGCTTTGGAAGAACTAAAAAGAAGAATCCTGGAAGCAGGACGGGTCGAATCCCAATTGGTGATTGTGGACAGCTTCCTGAATCACCGCACCGACCCCGCGCTGATGAGCCGGGTGGGAGAGTGGCTGGCAAAAAAACTCGGCGACTTCGACATGGTGCTGACCGCAGAAGCCTCCGGCATACCGGCCGCATTCAGCACCGCCAAGGCTGCGGGAGTGGATTTCATCTACGCCAAGAAGCAAAACCGCCAACTCGATCCCGAGCTCCACATTCTCCGACAGATCAGTTCCCCCACCAAAGGTGGAAAAACTTGGATAACCATTCGCAGAGAGCTTTTGGGAGAAGGACGGGACATCGTAGTCGTGGATGACTTCCTCTCGCGGGGCCGCACCGCCGAAGCGTTGGGTTCGATGATCGAAGAGTCGGGCAACCGGTTAGGGGGATTCGGCTTCGTCATCGAAAAAACCTTCACCGGGGGACGGGCTCTCCTGGAAAAGCATGGATGGAAGATCGAGTCGGCGGCCATCATCGATTCCATCGAGAACAACCGGATTGCCATCGCCTGATTGCTGTCCAAGCGGCCCCGATGACTAGCCTCTGGCTCACGTACTATTTCCAAGGGAGCCTCTTATGGCAGTGAAGTTTCTAAGCCCCGAATGGCTGTCAGAAGTAACCACGGCGCTGGAAAACCACCAGGGCTTTCAGGACGCCGCCCGCGACATGGAGTTGGGTATCCAGTTCAATGTGCTGGACGCGCCTTTTGGAGACACCGGATATCACCTGGTGATCACTCCCCAGGCGATCACCGTCGCGCTGGGCGTCCGGGACGATCTCGACGTAACTATCAGCCAGAACTATCAAACCGCTGCTGCCATCATGAGGGGAGACCTCAATGTGCAGTCGGCTTTCATCACCGGAAAAATCAAAGTGTCAGGCAATCTGGCCAAGCTGATGGTCCATCGCAACGGGGTCGAGCAATGGCTGGCGGCGGTCGCCGACATAGAAGTCGACTACTAGCCGCGGGGCGATACCTCCGCAAACCTCACCTTTGCGTGGGGTTCAGACAAACCCCATTTCGATCACGGCATCGCGTTCTCTCACCAGTTCGGCCACCGACGCATCGATCCGCTGTTGGGAGAACTCGGAGTGTTCGAGGCCCGACACGATCTCCCATCTTCCGTCCCGGCACACAGAGGGAAAGGATGAGCACAAGCCTTCGGGCACCCCGTATGATCCGTCGGAGATAACCGCCATGCTCACCCAGTCATCGGGAGGAGTGCCCATCACCCAATCGCGCACGTGGCTGACCGCGGCGTTGGCGGCAGAGGCGGCGGAGGATATTCCCCGCGCCTTGATGATGGCCGTCCCCCGCTCCGCCACGGTGGGGATGAAATCGTTCTCCACCCATTCGTGATCACCCACCATTTGAAATGCCTCCCTCCCCCCGATCTCGGCATGGAACAGGTCAGGATACTGGGTGGCGGAATGGTTCCCCCACACACTCATTTTGCTCACCATGCTGAACGGCTTCCCCACCTTGGCCGCCAGTTGGCCGATGGCCCGATTGTGATCGAGGCGGGTCATGGCGGTGATTTGGGCAGGGTCGATATTCTTTGCGCTGGCCGCGGTGATATAGGCGTTGGTGTTGGCCGGATTCCCCACCACCAGCACCTTTACATCGGGATCGGCGGAGTCCGAGATGGCGCGGCCCTGCTCAGAGAAAATCGCCCCGTTGGCCTCCAGCAGATCGGCTCTCTGCATGTCCGCCCGGCGGGGCATGGCACCCACCAGCAGCGCCACATCGGCGTCGGCAAAAGCTTGTTCGAGATCGGTGGTCAACACCACCCCCTTCAACAGGGGAAAAGCGCAGTCCTCCAGCTCCATCGCCACTCCCTCAAGAGCGGGAAAGGCGGGCGTTATCTCCAAAAGCTGGAGGATCACCGGCTGATCTGCTCCGAGCATCTCCCCGGCAGCGATCCTGAACAACAAACTGTATCCGATCTGCCCGGCAGCGCCCGTTACGGTCACCCGTTGAGGTCGACTCATGAAATTAACCCCTTTTGATTGTTGTCGATAATGCTATATGCAGCACAACTTGTGCCATCCACACCGATCCTTCGAGTCAGGAGGAAAGCCTTGATCGGACATCCTCCAATCTCTCCAGTGTCTTTTCCCGCCCCAGCGCGGCCAGCGACTCGAACAGAGGAGGGCTGACCGAAGATCCGGTAACCGCCACCCGGATCGGCTGCAACCCGCGCCGGGCGCTGACCTCCAGTTGGACCAACAACTCCCGAAGCGTCTGCTCGATGGCCTCCGTCCGCCACTCCCCCACTTCCCCCAGAGCCGAGATCGCCGCGGAAAGCACCCGCTCCACCCCTTGGGCTCTCATGACCTTGCGCCATGACCGCTCGTCATACTCGATCCCCGCGGACAAGAGGAATGAAAGCTGGGGGCCCACCTCCGACAGCAACTTCACCCTCTCCTGAACGAGGGGAAGCACCGGGACGGCCCGCTCCCATACCGCATCGGGAATCAGAATCCCCAGACGTTCCTCTGCATGGGGACGGGCACGGGCCGAGAAGTCGGCGGCCGAAATGCGGTTGCGTATGTACTCGCCGTTCATCCACTCGAGCTTCACTTGATCGAAGACCGCCGGGCTGGAGGAGACATCCGTCAGGTCGAATGCGGCCTCCGCCTCGGCAGGGGTGAAAATGGTCGACTCCGGTCCGATCGACCACCCCAACAGCGACAGATAGTTGAAGATGGCCTCCGGCAGAAAACCCCGACGACGGTATTCCCCCAGGTCGATGGCCCCATGGCGCTTGGAGAGCTTCCGTCCGTCCTGGCCGTGGAGCAGCGGAAGATGAGCGTAGACCGGTTCGGGGGCGGACATCGCCCTGGTGATCTGGATGTGACGGGGCGTCGAAGGTAGGATATCCTCACCCCGGGCCACATGGGTGATCCGGTAGTCCACATCGTCCACGGTGGAGGCAAGGTGATAGGTGGGCGATCCGTCGCTGCGCAGGATCACGAAGTCGTCGATCACCTCGTGATCGAAGCGGACTTCGCCCCGCACCATGTCGGTGAAGACCGAAACGCCCGGCCGGGGCATGGCGAATCGCACCACATGACTCTCCCCCGCTTCCCGGCGGCGCTCCCCCTCTCCGACGTCGATGGAGCGGCACCGACCGTCGTATCCGGGAGGACGACCCGCCCGGCGAGCCTCCTGCCGCCGTTCGGCCAGGGCGGCGGGACTGCAAAAACACCAGTAGGCGGCGCCGTTTTCGATCAGCCCGGCCGCCGCCTCCCGATAGCGGTCGAAACGTCCGCTCTGGCGGTAGTCGCCGTATGGTCCCCCGACCTCCACTCCCTCGTCCCAGTCCAGCCCCATCCAGCGGAGCCCCTCGAGTATTACCTTTTCGAAGTCGGCTGTCGAACGCTCCCGGTCGGTGTCGTCCACTCGGACAATGAACACACCCCCGTGCCGGCGGGCGTAAAGCCAGTTGAACAGGGCGGTGCGGGCTGTGCCCACATGGAGAGGCCCGGTCGGGGAGGGCGCCAGGCGTAGCCGAGGCGTCATCCCCTCACCACCGGATTGATCAGCCCACCGATCCCCTCGATCCGGACCTCCATGACGTCGCCCGGATATACGGGGCCCACTCCATCGGGAGTGCCGGTGAGGATCACGTCTCCGGGGAGGAGGGTCATCATCGACGACACATAGGAGACCAACTCTCCGGGGCCGAACATCATCTCGGAGGTGAATGCCGATTGCCGCAACTCGCCATCAATCAGACATTCCACCGCCTGCTGTTCCAAAGGATCGAATTCGGTCTCTATCACAGGTCCCAGCGGGCAGAAAGTATCGAATCCCTTGGCCCGCGTGATTTGTTCGGGACTGTCCAGAAGCTCCCGGGCGGTGATGTCGTTGGCGGCTGTGTAGCCGAGTATGTAGGCCCTGGCGTCCTCCACTCTGATGTGTCTGGCGACTCTTCCAATGATCACCGCCAACTCGGCCCCGTGGCTCACCACCGACACCGCCGGAGGGACCACCACTCCCGCTCCCGGGCCCACCACCGAGGTGGTGGGTTTCAGAAAAATGTAAGGATCCCCGGGCGAGTGGTCGTCGGGATCGACGTAGTTGCGCCCGACCCCCACCACCTTGGTGGGGAGAACCGGCGACAACACCCTTACCTCCTCCCAGCTCAACACCGTTTCGGTGGGCTCCCACACCACGAAGGGAGAGCCTCTGTAGAAGGTGATCCCCTCCATCTCCGCCAAGCCGTAGGCAATCTCGTCGCCGTGGCGAAACCGAACGATCTTGGCCAATGAACTCAGTCCCGCTCGGAAAGCGCCGACCGCAGATCCCCGGGCGACATGGCCAAAAGGTCTGTTCCGATCTCCTGGGCCGCGCCCGCTCCCGGAACCGGCTCATGGCGGGATTCCTTGAGCCAGCGGCGCCGGCGAGCGGCCATTCGGTCCGAGGCGCCCCCCTCATATCCCATAACTATCCGAGCCACATCCAGATCTTCGGGAACCGGCGCCCGACCCAAAAGGGAGGCCCGGGCCGCCATCAGGGTCACCAGTACCGCCTCTGCCTGCATCTCCTCTTCCGAGAGGCCGGCTTGGCGGACAATTCGAAACGCCCAACCCGTATCGGGACCGGGGCGTCCAAACAGACCGCCCGGTGAAATCTGGTCGGGCGCGGTGATCATTCCCGGTCGGGTGGGACTCCAACGCGCCGGCGCCGCCGGAGTGAGTACCGCCCGCGGCAGATCCTGGTCCGGAGGATCGATATTGGGTTGGCGGGGCATCTACACCAAGGGATCCTGAGACCGCTCACACATACTCGAGCCAGGCTCCCAACTCCGGATCGCCACCCGAGACGAGCCGTTGGAACAACTCCTGGGCGCGTCGGGTTACCGGTCCCGGGCGACCGGTTCCGATCGGTCGGTTGTCGATCTCCCGCACCGGGGTCACCTCGGCGGCGGTGCCGGTGAAAAAGACCTCGTCGGCGTTGAAGAGGTCGCCTCTGGTGAGAGTCGCCTCCCGGACTTCGACACCGTCCCGGGAAAGCAGGGTCATCACGGTGTGCCGGGTGATGCCATCGAGGATCCCCGACGCTATCGGAGGAGTGAAAACCACACCGCCCCGCACCACGAATACGTTCTCCCCGCTGCCTTCGGAGACATTCCCGTCAGGGTTCAGCAACAGGGCTTCGTCAAATCCGTTGCTGATCGCCTCCATCTTGGCCATCACGCTGTTGAGATACTGCCCGCACCCCTTGGCCACCGGAACGAAGGCCGCCGGGCTGATCCGCCGCCAGGAGGAGACTCCCACGCGGATGCCGTTCAGTACCCCATCCTCTCCCAGATAAGCGCCCCATCTCCAGGCCGCTATGGCGGTGTGGGAGGTGGCGCCGGTCGGGTTGAGGCCTATCGCCCCCAGCCCATAGTAAACCAGGGGACGGATGTATCCAGCCTCCAGTTCGTTGTCCCTCATTACGGTCCGGCAGGCTTCTACCAACTCTGCCACTGACCACTCGAGGGGTACGCGGTAGGCCCGGGCGGAGCGGTGAAGCCGCTCGATGTGTTCGGTCAGACGGAAGACCGCCGTCCCGTCATTGGTCTCATACGCTCGGATTCCCTCGAACACGCCGGTTCCGTAGTGAAGTGCGTTGCTGAGCACGTGCACGGTGGCATCGTCCCACGAGACAAGCTCACCGTCCATCCAGATATACATTGAGGGTTCCATGCGCCCCTAGTTTGGCACACTCGAAAGCCCTTTTATCCGAACATTTCGGATTTGTCGGTTCTCTCCGGTCCCCGAAGAGCTCCGGTACCCTAGGCGTTGATGCGCAGGACCATCGCCTCTTTGTTCGGGGTGGGTCTTTTCTTGGACAAGATTCGAGGATCCGACGCCGGATCGGGCACTCTGGGCGCCGCGGTGGGACTGGCGGCGGGGATGGCGGCCGGAGTGTTGGGGTGGCCGGCGCAACTCGTCCTGGCCGGCCTGGTGGCGGGGGTCTCGGTGTGGGCATCCCATCCCTTCTCCGACGATCCGGGCTGGGTGGTGATCGACGAGGCGGCCGGAGCGATGTTGGCGGTGGTGGGACTGGGTCCGGCCGGTGCGGTGGCCGGATGGGTGATGTTCCGAATAGTTGACATTCGCAAGAAAGGCTTTCCCGGCGTGAGATGGGCCGAACGGCTTCCAGGCGGGTGGGGCATCACCGGCGACGACCTGATCGCGGGCGGGTACGGCCTGGCGGTAGGCTGGATCGTTCAGCTTTGGGTAGGCTGACTCCAGGCCGATCCAAGACCAACGCCAACCAGACCCCGGTAGAGAGCGAACATGACCGAGTTCCTTTTTGACACCGACACGCGAGACGCCCTGACTCCGTGCGGCGACGGCGAATGGGCCGCCCAGGTCAGCCCTCTGTGGAACGTGGACGGAGTGCCCAACGGTGGCTACCTGATGGCGCTGTGTCTTATCGCGGCCAGCCGGGAGGTCTCCCAACCGGACCCGCTTTCCATGAACAGCCACTTTCTGGGAAGAACCATGCCCGGCGTGGCGAGCATCCGCAGCCGGGTGATCAAGAGGGGTCGCAGCCTCTCGGTCACTGCGGTCGATCTCATCCAGAACGACCGAGTATGCGTTACCTCTTTGATCACATGGGGAGACCTGTCCACCTTCATCGGGCCAAGCGGTCCTCTTCTCCCCCCGCCCAACCTCCCGGAAGATGCCGAGATGCATAGGGGTCCTCACATGGAACTCGGTACGACTTTCACCAAGAGATTTGATTATCAGATGCCGCAAGAGATGGCCCGGGGCGCATCCCATCAACCCACCGGCAAGGCTGAGGCGCGGGGTCGGATGCGCTTTGCCGATGGCCGTCAACCCGACCTTCTGTCTATCCCGGTGATAGCCGACGGGTTTCCCCCCGCCATCTTCCAACTCGGCCACTACGGATGGGCCCCCACCCTGGAGTTGACCATCCACTTCCGCGCCCGCCCCCGGCCGGGATGGCTGACGGTCGACCTGATCTCCCGCCACCTCCTGAACGGAACCTTCGAAGAAGACTGCAACATCTGGGACTCCAACGGAGACCTGGTAGCCATGTCCCGCCAGTTGGGCCTCACCCTGTCCGGATAAAAGTGGCTTGTCCGTGATGGGTGGGATGGGAGTCATTTTCTTTGTTTTGCCCGGTGTCGGCGGTGGTTGGGGTTGCGCCGCCGGGGTGGGCGTCCGTAATGGGTGGGTGGTGGACGGAGGGTGTATTGTCCGGGTGCGGTCCGTCGCACTCGCCATCCATCGTCATGTACTTTGTGGTGGCAGCGACTGCACAACAGGACCAGGTTGTCCAGGTCGGTTTTGCCTTCGGCGGCCCAAGGGATGATGTGGTGAGCCTGACACCAAGCGGCCGATGCGCCACATCCCACGCACTTTCGGTCGCGGGCCACCAGGGTGATGCGTTGGGCGGGACTGGCGATCCGTCGTGATCTTCCCAGGTCCAGGGGCTGTGAAGCTCCCCGGAAGATGGCGGGGAGTATCTCAGCTTCACAAGCCAACTCCCGGATTCTCTGAGCGGGGATGGGAGTCCCATCAGAGAGACGACCATTCTTCAGTTCTTTGGCGATCACGTCGTAGTCGGCGATCAGCAACAGCCTCGCCCCCCGGGACCGACCATCCCTCTCTTTCGCAGTCGGGCGGGTGAGAAGCAATGTGAGGGCGTCGGCCATCCGCTGACCCGGCGTCGCCCGGTTCCGGGGGTCCTCTTCTCGCCACAGCTCATCCATCTTCCGGGACAGGACGGTCTCGATCCGAGCTCCGGTGATGGGATCGAACCGCCCAAACAACACCGTCATCCCGTCGTCGGAGTCGGTTTTGATCTTGGCGTACCGTCGGGACCGCTGATGCTCCAACCGTGCCATCCCATCATCCTCGGAACGTTGCTGCTCGTACTTTCGGACCGTTGCGGCGAACTTATCCGGTGACTGGGTACGGGCCGCGTCTCCCAGTTCGTCCTCCTCTATCTCTCCTCGTTTCGAGGCCCCCGCGATGATCCGCGCGTTGTCGTACGAAATCTCCCCTTTGCGCAGACCCTCAGAGGTCTCCGGCAGCCCCTGAAGTTCCACCGCGGTCTCGATCTCCGAGCGTGCCCGACGGCGGGACCGCAGACCGCCTTCCCGTAGCACCGTCTCCGTCGGTTCGGTCCCCTCCCGGCGGCGTAGCTCAGCGATCGCTTCGACGCGGATCCCCGCAAGTTGGTTCTCACCGCGGATAGTGGATTGCACCCGCTCCTCGAGCTGTTCCACCGTCGCGTCGCCCACCGCCAGGTTGGGCGCCAACACCCGTGCCTCGTTGAGCACCTGTCGGTTCATAGTTGTTGTGTTCATGTCTACCAGTATGCCAAGGGGGTGTGACAAAACACTGCTATATCACACAAAGTTGGCAAAACAAACACTAAACAAAGGGGATCAGGCCAGGTTCCCCCACCTCTGCCAACCACACCATGGCATCTCAGGAATCCCAAGCGCAACACCCGACTTATGGACCACCCCAACCCACACTTACGGATTCCCCCGCCCACCACTTATATCCGGGCAGCCATAAGAGTCAGACCCCGGTGGCGAGAACCGGTTTTTCGCGACCTGAACTACGGTGTTGCTTACAATGGCCTCATGTTCAGGGAAAAGATCATGGAACACACGAAGTGGGTTGCAGAGAAACTCCAGACACACCCGGGCATCGCCAAGAGTGAAGCGCAAACCAAAAACACCCTGATCGAACCCCTCTTGCAGTGTCTCGGATACGCCCCGAAAGATCCCGAACAGGTAACACTGGAAGTCCCGACCGAGCTTGGCGGGAAAATCGACTACGTACTGACGGGCGAAGCGAACATCAAAATCGCAGTCGAAGCCAAGAAAGCTGGCGTCAAACTATCCGAGAAGGAAACCAACCAACTACGTTCGTACTTCACCTTCTCAGAAGCAGTTGCCGGAATCCTCACCAACGGCGTTTCCTATTTGCTCTTCACCGACCTCGACAAGACCAATGTCATGGACGCGACGCCTTATCACAGAGTAGATGTTGAGCATCTCACTAACAACGATGTCCACCACCTCGTGACTCTGACCAGAGGCCAGGTCCAGCAAGAGCACCATTCACAAGCGTGCCCAACGGGAGCGATACAGAAAGCTGATCAACGATATTCTTGCCCAAGAGTTGAGCGCCCCCTCCCAAGAATTCCTAAAGCTGGTCGGCAAGAAAGCCGGGATTAAACCTCTTACGCAATCCAATCTGAAGATGCTGGCACCCCTTGTCAGCGAAGCCATCAGCCGAAACTACGAAAACGGCCCACCACCACCGCCACCACCTCCATCATCCGATGGGAAGGCAACCCTATTCGGGACTCCCCTTCCTGCGAAGAGCTACAGGCAGATATTGATCTCGGTGGTAGCCGAATTGCAAAGCCGACATCCGAGCGACTTCGCCGAACGGGTGCTCAAAGAACCGTTTGTGAAAGAAAGTAGGAAGTGGCAGTACATCAGTAGGGGCAAGAACGACCTCTGTCCTCCACATGCAAAATATAAAGTGGGCGAATACTTTGTCGATGTTCACCACAACGCCAAGAATGCGGTCATCCGTGCCCGTCTATTCCTTAGCGCTTTCGGCCACGATCCCAAAGAGTTGGTGGTACACCCATCCTTCGGTGGAGGGTCCGGTCCCTACCCAAAACTCAAAGGGGCGACACTATTCGGAGAGACTATCCCTGCCAAGAACTACATGGAAATGCTGTCCTCAGTGGTGGCCGAATTGCAAACCCGACACCCGAACGACTTCGCCGAACGGGTACGCGACGAGAAGGTTTTCCGGGGAACCAAGCGGTGGACAATTAGCAAAGACCCCAATGAACTTGGCTCTGTAAAGTCCAAGCATCTTGTGGGCGACTACTGGGTCTATACCGGCGGCACGGGGAGAGTGCCGCGGGCCCACAAGTTCCTGAGCGCCTTCGGCCACAGCCCCGACGAACTGGTTGTTCATACCTCCGATTAGCGGGGCACAATAACCTCCGCTATTCGCCGGTGTATCTCGCGTCTTCGGTGGCGAAGTCTCCCACAGGTCTCCAGGCGAATCGGTCCGAATAACAGTTGGGGACACCTTCGACTGCGTCGGCGATCAATCCGCCCAGGACGGGTGCGAATTTGAAACCGTGGCCGCTGCCGCCGGTGGCCACTGTTAGGCCGTCGACTTCCGGGTGGCGGCTGATGAGAAAATTCCCATCCCAGGTGTCGGTGTAGACGCACATCTTGGATGCGGAGAGGGGAGCATCGGCCAGTTCAGGTAAGGAGTGCGATAAGAACTCCCGGCAACGTTCCCCGTCGTTCTTATTCGGAAGCACACGGGGAGCATCCGGGGACACCTGGTAGCCGCGGCCGTGGTTGCCGATCTTGACTATCCCCTCGCGGTTGGCCGGGAATCCGTACCAGCCGGAGAGAGCCAGGTCGACACCCCAGGGAGGAAAATGCGCGGCTCCGAAGGGCTCGGGATCGGTCGGTTTGAAATAGAGAATCGGCTGGCCCGACAGTCGCAGAAAACCGTCCAGTTCGGGCAGGAGAGCCGGCGTCCATACCCCGGCCGCCGCCACTACCCGGTCGGCCCGGACCTCGCTCCCGTCGGCGGCGGCCAACCCCACCACCCGGCCACCATCCCGCAGCACCGATGAGACGGCAAACCCCGTCGTGATCGAAACGCCTCTTGCCTCCACCTCCGCGGCCAGCAGGGAGATCACTGCCGCCGCCTCCGCCCACCCTCCCCGGGGGTTGAAATATCCGTCGATGTAGTAATCGGAGTTCCATCCCGGGAACCGCCGGGCGAGCGACGAGGATGACAGACGCTGAACCGGCCATCCCTCCCTGGTCAGTGTCTCGTACGACTCTCCCTCGTACCCACCCTGTTCCAGGGTTTGGCTGCTGAGCAGCAAGAGGCCGTCTTGGTGGTAAACCTCCCGTCCCCAGCGGGCGTTCCATCGATGCCAGCCCTTGATAGCTTCGGCGGCAAGGCGACTGTACAACCGGTCGCTTCCATAGTCCATGCGCACCATCCGACTGACGTCGTTGGAGGCCGCAGACGGATGGGGTACCGGGCCGGAATTGACCACCGTCACCTCATAGCCCCGTTCCGCCAACGCCAACGCGCCGGACAAGCCAAAAACCCCGGCGCCAATGATCAGCACGGTGCGCTCTCGGTCCGTCATCTCAGAAGGCCGATTCGATCGAAATCAAAAGTCGTTTCAAGCTATTGCCGAAAATAGTACGGCTTTGTGATCCCCTTTGTGCGGGCGCCGCGCCGACGGCCGTCACGGAAACCCGCCACATCGTTGAACCGACACCGCTTGCCGCGGTCACTCCGCCGTCCGCGCCCCTCATCAGCCCCGGAAGTGACCCCTTCGGTTAATTCTCCGGTTGGCGAGCGTATAGGTCGGGCACGAAAGTCTGGTCGGTAATAGGCGGCCGCAGGTATCCCTCACCGCTCTGTCGAGCAGGCAGGCTCAACTCCGGAACCTCGATATCGTGATAAGGGATAGTGCGCAGCAGATGGCTTATGCAATTGAGCCGCGCCTGGCGCTTGTCGTCAGCATTCACCACATACCAGCGAACGCCGATGATGTCGGTGTGAGCAAACATCTCGTCCTTTGCCTTTGAGTAGTCGACCCAATGACTCCGGGACTGCAAGTCCATTTCGCTCAGCTTCCACCGTCGTCGGGGATCGTTGAGCCGGGCCTGGAATCGTCGCTCCTGCTCCTCATCGCTCACCGAGAACCAGTATTTGATGATCTGGATGCCCGAGCGGATCAACATCCGCTCGAACTGGGGACATGAAACCAGAAACTCGTGATATTCCTGCTCGGTGCAGAACCCCATCACCCGCTCCACCCCCGCTCGGTTGTACCAGCTCCGGTCGAAGAGCACCATCTCTCCGGCGGCGGGCAGATGAGCCACATATCTCTGGAAGTACCACTGGGATTTCTCCCGCTCGGTCGGCACTCCCAGCGCCACCACCCGACAGACCCGTGGATTGAGACGCTCGGCGATACGCTTGATCACACCCCCCTTCCCGGCTGCGTCCCGTCCCTCACAGATGATCAACACCTTGAGTCCCTGGGTGGTGATCCATCGCTGGAGCATGGCCAACTCTTCTTGCAGCCTCCTCAGTTCGCTTTCGTAGTACTTGCGTTCGAGCCTGCCCTTCGAGGTGTATTTGACCGGTGTGCTGATAGAAGGCAAAACCCCATGCATTTTTGGTCTCCTGTCGGTGAAACTACCCCTTGGGATCACTTTGAGAGTAACACACATACGGGCGCTTGGTCATCCGGTTGTGGTCTATATTTCAAACAGAGGGCAGGAGACCGGATGCCGTACGAACAGGTCTTCTACCGCCCTGGGATCTCCAGCCCCCAACTGCTCCATCCCTCCACCTTCTTGCGAGCAAACAACTCGATCTTGGTCTGTGAGGGGAACATCTCTTCGATTCTCTCCCGGACCTCGTCGGGTTTCTCCGAATGGGCGCTCCGTATGCTGTGCACCATCTGACGGACATTTCTCGCCCCCCGCGGCGCGGGGATCCGACCCTTTTTGAATACCAGACACAGCTCGCATTGGCTCAAGGTGTAGAATCCGGGGTTGACTCGCTCCTTGTCCCACACGAAGGCGACCGTCGCCCACCCGAAACCCCAGGCTTTCCCCAGTTCTATGGCCTGGTCGAGGTGCGGATTGGTCGCCCACATAAACAAGAGGCAGTCGTCTTCGGCGATCCCGGATACATCCAGCTTCATCAAATCGGAGAGCTTGACGGTGGGGTAGTGTCGAACCGCACCGCCGGTGTCGCCGGAGCCCACCCCCGCGTGCTGCAACTGTCCCCGATAGTCCCAGGGCGGGTCGGCGTAGATGATCCCAAACTTCTGATCCGGGAGCTCGGGAAACACAGTCATCGGGTCACTCCTTTGATCGCCCGCCCATGCGACGACCACTCGGTGTCCTCTCCCGGTGTTCTGGCCAATGCCCCTCTTGTCATCTTCGCTATTCGACTTTAACGTCCGCCGGCCCGCCCAAGCCGTAATGTCCCACCGCCCAGCCCTCTGGCGCTCTGTTCTCAGCCGGTGCGCATCGGCATTACCAGATTCCAGACCTCGGGGTGGCGGCTGTCGGCGATCCGCACCGGCTTGGGACGGGCCAGCGGGTCTTCTGCCAAGCGAATCTCTGTTTTGTCGGAGATCAGGTTGGAAAGAGCGTCGGCCAAGAACAGCGAGTTGAACCGGAGCGTCACTTCATCGGGCAGGGCCGCATGTTCGGCTTCCAGGTGTCCGCTCACCATCCCGACCGGCGACTTGGCCGTGAATTCGATGCCCCCGGACGAAAAAACCAGCTTGACCGGAGCAGGCGACTTCCTGTCCAGGGCCACCACCCGGTTCGCCAAGTCCGAGAGCGGAGCGCGGTCACAAACCACCCGCCCTTCCCAGGGGGGCGCCCATCCTCGATAGCGGGGAAAGTCGGACCGATCACAGACGATCCCCATCTCACCGATCTTCTCCGCAGAGAACCACACATAGCCGCCGGTGACCCCGATCCGGTATTCGGACGGCTTGCCGAAGGACCGCAGCATCCGCTTGAGCGCCCGGGCGCTCACCGAGAAGACCCCCCGGGAGGGAATACCCGGCAGATCCCGAACCGCCAGGCGGAAGGTGTCGGAGGCAACTAACCGCAGGTTGCCTTCCGACTCGTCGAATCGCACCGCGCCGAATATGGGATGGTTGTCGGTGGCGGCGGAGGGAATCACCCCACCAAGCGAAGACCTCAAAAGCTCCCCATCAATCGTCTCTCCGACATCCGGCGGCTCCGGTAGATCGGCGCCACACAGTTCGTCGTTTTCGGTCAACACAACTCGGGCTCCCCCACCCGACAAGGCCACGCCTGCCTCGTCGGATGCCAGGCCGACCTTGCCGTTGGGGAGGGACTTCACCACCGAGATGATCTGTCTGAGCATCAGTTCGGCGCATCCGGGCGTCTCCACCGAGGAATCCAACCCCGAGTACATGATCGACTCTTTTCCGATCGCCACCAGATCGACTCCTTCCGGTGAAGCCGTCATTATCATCGGCGCGGCCGTGCCGACTCCGGCCGAGATTCTTCGCAGGGTGCTGTTGAGCCGGTTGCGTTCAACGGTTGCTTTCATGTTCCCTCTCCTTGTGGGATTCCACGATGGCCATACCGCCCTCCGCTGCTGGAGGGGCCCTCATCAGGAAACGATAACCATCGTCAAATATCGGATAATCCCCAATATGCGGGCCAGGGACAGGTGAAGTCCTTACTGGAAAACTCCGATTTTTCCCAACCCAGCGATTATTTGCCCACTCTGTGTCTTGAGGCGGGCCGCGGGTGAAGGACGTTCCCGGGGCTCGGCGGTTCAAACGCCGACTGCGTCTATGTTCTCCTCACCGGCCTTCGGCTTTCCACCGCGCCGCCGCCACACCGCCCAGACCCAGGGTCGCGCCCACCAGATACCACCATGCCCAGTTCGACCAGCCTCCGACCGACCACAAAGGAACAGCCAATCGGACCGCCGCGGCCCATCCCAGCCCTGCGGCGGCGGTCGCCCCTTTCCATGGGAGAGGCCGCACCAACAGCCATACCGCCGGGGCGGCCAACAGCAAGGAGGCATACAGGCCCACCGGGTGACGGGTAAGGTCGCTTCCCGAGAGAGCCATCGCCCACCACAACCCGGACGGGGACCCCAAACAGGCGCCCTGCCACCAACACCCTGCCTCCCACACCGCCAGCCCGGCCAACCCCGCCGGAGCCAGATAGTCCATGCGACTCAAAAGATCGGAGCGGCATGTCCAAGCCAGAAATCCCACGGCCGCCATCGCAGCCGGGACCGGAGCGATGCCTCCGCGCACCAGAACCAACTCGATCGGGTGAGCAATCAGGTCGACCCCCTCTCCCAACAGGTAGGCAAGCCGCCCCACCGCTATCCCCGCCAGGACCGCTCCCAGCAGATCGTTGAACGGAGCCTGCATTTCCTCGGAGCGGTTTCGACCCAGAACCCACAGCACCAGGGCCGCGGCGGCCATCGCCCCAACCGCCCTCCCCAGGAGGGTTACTTCCATCTCAAGACCCGCCGCGCCCGAGCGCTCCAAAGCCCGCGAAATCCATCACTAACCCGCGAAAACCGCGGCGACTCTTCTCCCGCCGGGCCCACCCCCGCCGCCACCTTTCCGTTGGTCAAAACGCGCTCCGCCGGTCCCGCCAGGGGTGCGCTTTTGATAAATATGATCCCTTCTTGAGGCCCGAACGACGCCGGGGCGGACCGAGAGGTGATGCGACTGCCTACCACTATGAACCAAGGTTGAGACACCGACAACCCACAGGCCTCGGTTTCCTTCCCCAACATTGCGATTGTTTTGCCAAGGACCGATCCCGAGGGCCCCGAGGGGCGGACCATGCAACCAACTCCAACGCTCACCCGAGACGGGAAAGCTCATCGGTCCACAAACTCAGAATCCCCTCATCGATTATTCCCCGATGAACGTAAAGGACCTCCCCCGCCGTATCCGTGAACACAGTGAAAGGAATCCCAAAAGCCCGGTATTCCGCCATCATGGGACTGCCATCCGCCAGATAGTTTTCGAAAGAAATCCCGTACGATTCCATGAAATCGAAGGCGCCGGCGGCCGTGTCGTCCACCGCCACTCCTATAAACCTCACCTGGTCGCCGTACTTCTCATGGGTTTTGCGCAACACCGGCGCTTCCGCCCGGCACGGACCGCACCACGACGCCCAGAAGTTCACCACCGACGCCGGGCCCACAGACAACTTCTCCAACAATTCCTCGGGCGTGATCCAGTTCAACCGATCAGGAACGGCAACCGGCTCCGGAGCCGACTCCTCACCCGAACCGCAGGCGGCGGCCAGCAAGGCCAGCGCAACACTCAGAACCGCCAGTTTTCTGTTCATAGACAATCTGATGTTATGCCCCGGAACGCCCTATGCGGATGCACTTCCTCCGTTAACCACCTCCCGCGACAAAGGGAGACTTCCGCAAGCCAAATCCGTCTACACTTGACCCGGCAGACCGGCGGCGTCCGGTCTCTGTGACCACTCTTTCCGGGGTAGCTCAATTCGGCAGAGCGGCGGGCTGTTAACCCGAAGGTTGTGGGTTCGAGTCCCACCCCCGGAGCGAAGAACAAGAGCCTTGCCCCAGGTTAGGGCGTTTTCACCCTTGCTGGGTATCACTTATGCTATCTAATCGGGATGTGAGAGACACAACCCTAGTGCTCCCTATCTAAAGAAGGTCGCTGAAGCGTTTCCACAGGGACCTGAACTCGAGGCAATCTGTCTGTCGCCTTTCGGCGACGAGCTGGCAGAGATCATCGTCATCGAGAGCAAGAACGAAACCGTTCCCATCGGAAGCGGCATTGCGGCATCGGTCTGCTATCCGTTTTTTGTCTCCATATCCCCGGTGAATGAAAAGGCCGACTCTCGTTCGGCTATCCGCAAACCTGCCGAGAAACTGATCAATCTCAGGGTTGCGGATTTCGTTTCCGTAGTTCTTGCACTCGACCGCGATGTGGGCAGATGGTGTCCCGTGCACGGCGTGTAGCCAATAGAAGAAACCAGATTCTGCAAGGTTTCTGAAGTTGATGTCGATCCGCTTACCCACGAATCAAACCAGGGAAGCCCTCACTCATCCAAGCATTCGGTCAACCACGTCCATGGGAAGCTCAGCTAGGTGCAGCGCTATCTGAAGGCTGCCCTTATCGGGTAGGCTTCCGGTAGCGTTTGCCTAGTAGGTAAGTAGAAGGCGCCGAGCGCGCCCCGCGCTTCGGCCGGTGAGCGAATCCGAAGACCACGAGGGCGACGAAGAGAGATACAGTGACCACGACAGGCGCCGATGTTCTTGAGGTAAGAGCGGCGGCGCGCCGCAAAAGGCGGCGCGGCCAGATTGCCTACGTCTTCCATCTGGTTCTGGGGATACTGCTCTCTCTGCTGTTCTGGCAGTTGTTGGCCGCGCCCTTCTCGCCCCTTTTCCACCTAATTCCGACGCCGATCGACGCCTTAACCCACTTCGGGGAGAACCTGTTTTTCAGTGAGCGGATGAGGGAGCGGTTTGTTCACGCCTGTCCGGACCTGTTGGATGAGTTGGAATTCAAAAGAGGTAGGCTGTCCGATCTTCCTGATCACTGTTTTGGGTACATTCTCCATCTGGTGCGGACCACCCGCAATATCATGATCGCAGTTACGCTGGGGACGTTCTTCGGCTTGGGGGTTGGACTGAGCAGTCTGCTCTTACCGCGGATTGCCGATGTGGTCACACCGATAGCCGGTTTTTTCGGGACTACCCCTATTTTTATCGCGGCGCCTTTCTTCGTGATCTGGTTCGGGATCGAGTATCCCCTGTTGACCACCATCGGGGTGGTTGCCTTCTACACCACCCTTCTCATGTATTTCTTCAGCCGCCGGGCGGCCGAAAATATACCGGTGGGGGTCATTGAGTCAGCCCTCACCCTGGGAGGAGACCGCCGCACCATTTTCCGATGGGTTTATCTGCCGGGAACGATTCCGGAGATCGCGGGAGGTCTTCGGATCGCTTTGGGAGGAGCTTGGGGTTTGGGAACGCTGGTGGAGGTGCTGGGACCACAGATGGGAGGAGGATTTCTGATCCGCATGTGGAGCTACGCGATGGGCCTCTCGGAGGGGCCGACCGCGGTGGTCTCCCTGATTCTTTTCTTCGGCGTGCTGGCTGTGGTAGTCGACGGGATCCTGGTACTGGTAATACGTTTCTTCACCAGATGGTCCGAGGCCGGTCGCCGACTGGGTTTGTAGGAAAGGAGGAACTATGTCAACTGTTGTGAGTTTCGAGAACCTGTGGTGTGTGTTTGAGCACCGATCGGGGAATTAAGGTGCATGCCCTCGAAGATGTCGATTCTCATGTGGATCCGGGCGACTTCGTGTGCGTGGTGGGGAGGTCCGGGCATGGCAAGACCACCCTGTTGAGGGTGCTGGCCGGTCTTCAGCCCCCCACCACCGGCGCGGTGAAGTTGGGAGACACGACGGTGATGGGGCCGGTTAGCGACCGGGCCATAGTTTTCCAGCAGGACACGGTGCTCCCCTGGTTGCGTGTCCGGGATAACGTTGAGTTCGGTCTCAGGGCTAACAAGCTTCCCGAGGACGAACGGAACGAGATCACCAATTATTGGTTGTCGGCGGTTGGGTGGAGGAGTTCGCCGACTCTTGGCCGCGGGAGTTGTCTGGGGGTATGAGAAAGCAGGTGGCTTTGGCATCGGCGATGGCGGTGGGTTCGGATGTTGTCCTGATGGATGAGCCTTTCGGATCTCTTTACTATTTCACCCGCCGTAACTTCCATGAGGTTCTTTTGAACTTGTGGGTTGAGACCAAGAAGACCATTTTCTTCGTCGCCCATGACATTGAGGAAGCGCTGATTTTTGCCGACCGGGCGATCCTCTTGGCCGAAGGCAAGCTGGTGGAGGACATCCCGGTTACGCTCCCTCGTCCTCGCGACGAGGCTGCCCAGGCCGGCGCCGAGGCGTTGGGTGTCTTCAAGATCCTGGCCCATTTGGGTATAACCGAGGAGGAGGCGACGACGGTTTGAATCAGCCTGCCCTCCTCCGAAGCCTCTATTGGATTGGATGGCTGATCTGGGCTGTCCTGATTCCGTGGTTGCTTATTCAGTTGCCGGAAAGCCTTCCTTTCGTTACCTGGACACTTGGTGAGGGTGTGATCAACGTCACGTGGTCCTATATCGTTTCCGGGTTGGTGTTGTTCTGGGCGTGGCAGGTTGTGTTCCGCACGACCCGGGTCAAGGACCGTCTGGTCAGGGCGGGACGGGGGATAGCGGCGGGGCCGCCGATGCTGTGGGCTGGTATGCGCCGTAGCCCACTCTTCTTCGTCTCTTGGATGGTGTTGCTGGGGGCGTGGCAGGTGGCGTCTTATATTGCGCCTCCGGGAATCCTCGAGCATCCCCTGGTTCCCGGATGGGACTACGTGCTCGGTGACACCTTCTTCGGAATGTCCAGGTTCTGGACCGTCCGCCTGTTGGACCTTGGGTTCGCGACCTTCAATCTCGACGGACTGGCGCCCCTTCCCATCTATGGTGGGGAGGCGACCTGGCCGGCCGTGTTCCTCGCAATCGCTTATCACTCCGGTATAACCCTTTTCAGGGTGTTGTGTGGCTTGGTGGTCGGCATGACGCTCGGTCTCCTGACCGGTCTGGGCCTTCCCTACTGGCCGGCGGTGCGCCAGACCGCGTGGGCGCCCATGAACTTCCTGCGGATGATCCCCCTCCTGGTGGCGGTTCCCTGGTTACAGTTCGCCGTGGGCTCCACCCTCTTTGGTATCGCCATGTATATAGCCTTCGGAGTGTGGACGATGCTGGTGGTGGCCACCATGAATGCGGTAGCCAACGTGCCCGACCGGTACATCGAAAGCGCCCGTACCCTGGGCGCCTCCCGGCCGCGGACCTATTTCAAAGTGATAGTGCCGGCGTCGATTCCAGAACTGCGCACCGCCATGCTGCTCTCCATGGGAGGGGGCTGGTCACTGGCGATCGCCGCCGAGTTCCTGGGTTACTCCGCCGGGCTGGGGTACATGGCCGACGCGGCGGTGCAGGAAACCAACACCGCCCGGCTGTTGATAGTGGCGTTCATCGTGGCTCTTTATTCTCTCACGACTTTCTTCTTGCTCAACGAGGGATTCAAGAAGGTGGTTGGTTGGATGCCACAACGGGCCACCGGCAAGACGGATATCAGAAAGGTCGCCGGGGCGGCAGGAGGGGCCCGCGCGGAGACCTTCGAGGGCGGATAGGCCGCGCCGCGGAATCAGCGTCCGCGTCTGTGCGGCGCTCCGCGACTAGCCACCCAGGCTTCTTCCTGCATGTGAGGCTGTCAACGAGGTGCTGACCGGCGCCATCTTCGGGTTTATCACGGCAGTGATGATAGGGATCAACCGTCTGCTCACTGCAGTGGTGACGCGGCGCTTCGGCGTGCTGCGCTCTGTCTCCGTCACCGTGACTCTGGCATGCCTCTTGATGATGGCTTGGGCGGCGCTGATCGGTGTACGACTCGAGATGACTAGAGACCACCTGATCCTCTTGGCCCTGCTCGGCTCCTGCATCGGCGGGTCCTTGCTGGGCTCCTACATGGCCCTCCGACTCGGTCCGATCTCGGTTGTGAGCCCGATCGGCGCTCTGGGGGGCGCCATGACGGTGGTCTACTCATTTTGGTTGCTGGGGGAAAGACCCGACGCGGTGCAGTGGGCAGGAATACCGATCGCGGTTCTGGGAGCGGTGTTGGCAACCCTGGTGATCAAGCGCGGGACCAAGATTCGACTGGTCACCTGGGTGCCGCCTTCGCCATGATCGGCGTATTCGTTGGATCGCTCTCCAACGCCAGCCTAAAGGTCCCCATCAGGGATGGAGTCGACTCCAACGTGACCGTCATCACTCAGCGGGTCTTCACCGTGGCTTTCGTCCTTTTGGTGTTGGTGATTGTCTCCCGGGTGAGAGAACGGCGTCGACGAAGGGGAAATGATTCCCCGTACGCGGTGAGGATTACCTGGAGGACAGGGTGGCTGTTGGGCGTGATAGGAGTGATCGACACCGTCTCCTTCATATCATTCGGATACGGTTTGGCATATTCACCGGCCTGGCTGATTGCGATTATCTCACAAAACCGGACGGGTGATAGCCGTTGTCGGCGGGGTGATGTTCTTCAAGGAACGACTCCAACGCCTGCAGTGGACCGGCGTAGCCCTGATAACGGTCGGCGTGGTGATGTCCGTCGCCAGCTAGGACCGCGGTTTGCCGTCGTTGTACAGGGTTGGAAACAAACCGCGGTTGGAGGGTTGATTCTGGTTACAACACCGACATCACACTCCGAACGGATGCCGGGAAGATGGCCAGGCTGGACAGGGCGCTCGGTGTGTTGAGAGCGCGGCCTTTGGAAAGAGACGAGTGGGGACCCGTAACAGAGCACACCATGCCCGGGTTCCGGCGCTTGTTGACTTCGGCGGGGATGGTGAACATGGTCGATGCCCTTCCGGGAGTTGGAGACTACGACCAAGTAATCGAAAACGCTGACCTCCGGCCGTCGGCGGCTCGGGGGTCTCCTGCCGAGACCCTGGTGGCGGTTCCGCAGTCAGCGAGAAGCGGCTGCCGGTCGGTAGGAATCCAGAAAGACCTCCCTGCCCTCCCGTGAGGAGTCGTAGATGGCCATGATGATCGCCAGCGACACTCGGGCGTCTTCTCCGGTGAGAACCGGATCGCGGTCCTCACGGATCGCGTCCACCATGTCTTGGAGTTGAATCCGCTGGCGGGTCTGGGGATAGGCCCATGGGTTATCGATGTCGGTCAACTCGAAGTTTCGCTCCACCTCCACGCGGCCGTCGTCACCTTTCACATCCCAGACCAGGAACTTGTCGTACTGCGCATTGGCGACCACGGTGCCGCCGTCTCCGTGAAGTTCCAGCCGCGACTTGAGGGCGGTTCGGACCGAAGAGGTGCTTTCGATGATCCCGGTCGCGCCGCTTTCGAAGTTCACCACCGCGGTGGCGGTGTCCTCGACCTCAATGTCGTGTACATGGGTGGCTACCCGTCCCATCACCGACCGCACCGGTCCCATCAGGTACTGCAAGAGATCGATGACGTGAATGGACTGGGTCATCATGCAACCGCCACCTTCGAGCGCCTTGGTCCCGCGCCACGCGGCGGAGGCGTAATAGGCGGCAGTCCGGCTTGATTTGTCGACGGCATCGGCCAGAAACACTCGTCCCAAGCGGCCCGAATCCATCGCCGCTTTGAGGGTGGCAGCGACCACGCCGAAACGCATCTGGAACACAACCCCGAGCTTGGTCTTGTTCACCCGGCAAACACCGATCACCCGGTCGGCTCGCTCCAAGTTGATCTCGAGTGGCTTTTCCACCAGGGCGTGCTTGCCGGCATTGGAAGCGGCGATCGTGACGTCGGCATGAAGTCCGGTTGGAACCGACACCACTACGACATCGACATCTTCGTGCTCCACCAGCCGGCGGTAGTCGGTGAACCAGTGTCTCGCACCGTGAGTCCGGGCGAACCCCCTCACATTGGCCTCGTTCCGGCTGCAGACCGCCACAAGCTCGCCGCCGTCGACGAAGGTGAGTTCCTTGGCCATGAAGTCACCCGACATCCCGGTCCCTACCAGACCGAAGCCTATCTTTCTGTTATTCACCGCTATCTCTGCCCTTCTTTGAGGCGTGTTACCCGAGGGGCGATGCAGATCATCTGATCACACCCCTTCGTTATCCTGTCTTGACGAACAGTCCGAAATCTACTCAGCGGGCCACCCATTTTCAAGGGTTCCGGTTGAGGAGTCGCCTACCTGGTGCAGGGGTGCGAGAAAGACGTGCTCACGATCGGCAGAACCACAAATAGGGATGGCGGATACTCTCCACCGAACAGGTGGGGGATCGAGTCCTGTTCCGGTCGGAGTACCCGCTCGGTAAGGCCCATACACTCAGGGCAAGTGACCCATCCATCAGATGCCCAACCTACCTCATCGACTGCCCCGCTGGTCGAGTTGGTCGACCTCTCCGTCACTCTGGGGGACACCCGCGTGCTCTCCGGCTGCCGCCTCTCCCTCCGCCCCGGTGAATCTCTGGGGGTGGCCGGGCCGAACGGCGCCGGCAAGTCCACCCTGCTGGCCGTAGTCGCCACCTTTATCGCTCCCACCGGGGGATCGGGAACGGTCCTGGGCATCTCTCTTGGCGATCCCCAAATCCCGGCGGTGCGCACCGGGATCGGCTGGTCCGGACACCTCCCGGCTCTCTATCCGGACCTGACCCTGGGCGAGAACCTCACGCTGGCCGCGCAGTTGAGTGGGTGCCCGGCCTCTCGGGGTCACCTGGCCCTGGAGCAGGTAGGTCTGGGAGGCGCGGCGGGCATTCGGGCCGAGCGGTGCTCCAACGGGATGCGGCGGCGGGCCGACCTGGCCCGGCTGCTGATCGGCGCTCCCCAGTTGATCCTCCTCGACGAGCCCGACGCCGGACTCGACCAAGACGCCTCTGCGATCATCGACCACCTCATCCGGACGACCACCGGCCGGGGAGGGGCTGTCCTGTGTGTCTCCCACGACGCCGCCCGGCTGTCCGGCTGGGTGGACAGGGTGGTAGAGATCAAAGACGGGAGGATTCTATGAGGGTGGGGTTCTGGCGGTCGGCGGGAATCATTGCCCTCCGGGACCTCCGGGTCGAGATCCGGAGTGGCGAGGCGCTCTCGGTGGTGTTTCCCTTCGCGGTGGTGGCGAGCTGGGTGGCGCCCCTGTCCACCAACGCCTCTCCCTTGCTGCTTCGTGACTTGGCCGCCCCCATCTACTGGCTAATCACCCTGTTGTTCGGAATGATGATCGTATTCCGCCAGACCGCCCTGGAGACTCCGGCCCAGCGCCGGGCCCTGGCTCTGACCGGCCTCGACCCGGCCTCCCGTTTCGCGGGCCGATCGGCGGCCTCGGGGCTGATATTGGCGACGGTGGCCGGGACGCTGGTCCTCCCCGTGATCGTCTTCTACGACTACCGCCCTCCCTCCGGCGCCGGGCTCATGGCGCCGGTGATCCTCCTGGCCGCGGCGGGGCTGGCCATGTTGGGCACCCTGGCCGGGGATGTGACCATCGGGCTCCGGGCCCGTACCAGCCTCGCTCCCCTGCTGATGGCGCCTCTGGCGGTACCTCTGCTCATGGGGGCCTCCCAGAGCCTGGAAAACCTGGTGGCCGGAAAGAGTATCATCACCTGGGTATTGGTGCTGGTAATCGCCGATCTCGGCTTGGCCGCCGCAGGAGTCATGTCGGCTCGGGCCTTGGAGGAAATCGCCTTGTGAAAAAGAGGTTGTTGGCAGCGATGACCGGCGTGGCGCTCGGAGCGGGACTTGTCTTGGCGTTCACCTCGCCCCCCGACTTCCTCCAAGGAGATTTCGTCCGCATCCTCTACATCCACGTCCCCTCCGCATGGCTGGCATTCCTGGCCTTCGGGGTGACGGCCGCGGGCAGCATCGGATGGCTGTTCACCCGCCGGATGGGCTGGGATCAGATGGCCGAGGCCTCCGCCGAGACGGGAGTACTGTTCACCGCCATCGCCCTGGCCACCGGCATGCTCTGGGGAAAGCCGGTGTGGGGCGCCTACTGGGACTGGGGAGACGCCCGCCTGGCCACCACCGCCCTGATGTTCTTCGTGTACCTCGGCTACCTGGCCCTGCGCCGCACCACCACCGACCCTCGCCTCCGGGCGCGCCGCTCATCGGTGCTGGGCGCCATCGCCGTGGTGCAGGTGCCCCTGGTCTATTTCTCGGTGAAGCTTTGGCGCACCCTCCATCAGGGCCTGACTATCCGGCCCGACGGCATCCAAATGGATGGGGCCATGGTCACCGCGCTCCTGGTGAACCTGGCGGCCTTTACGCTGCTCTATATCACTTTGCTTTCCTTCCGCACGGAACTGGCCCGCATGGAAGAGGCCCGCGCCGCCGAGCGGCTTCCCGCGCAGAACCCCGTCACTATCCCCCGGCTGGGTGAGGTAGAAGCATGAACGTCGGCTGGGTGTGGGCGGCTTATCTGGCCACGGGGATCATCCTGGCCGCCTACATCCTCCGCCTGGCCATCCGATGGCGGAGGGCAGCAGGCCGCCGAGACTGATGAAATCACGCCGCTGGCCGTTTCTGATCTCCGCGGGGGTGGCCATCCTGATAGCCGGCTTCTTTCTGGTACAAAACATCGGGAGCGACCTCGTCTACTACCTCACTCCCCGCGAGGCGGTGGCCCAACGCGCCGACTTTCCCGACGGACGGCGGTTCCGGCTGGCGGGAATCGTAGTGGAAGGCTCGCTTCAGAAAGGGACCGACCCGTTGCGGTTTCAGGTGACAGATGGCGCATCCACCATCCGGGTGGTGCTCACCGACACTCCCCCCCTGCTCTTCGACGAGGACGTCAACGTGCTGTTGGACGGGGCCTGGCGGGGTAGTCAATACCGGGCCGACGGTGCGCTCATCTCCCACGATGAGAACTATCGGGCGCCTCCCGTAGCCGACGACGCCTCCCGCTGATGCTTTCGCTGGCTGGAACCCTGGCGGTGTGGACGGCCCTGGTCGCCGCGGCGTGGCTGACCATGACCGCTTGGCAGGCGGCGCAGCGCCCGGCGCCGTCCCTTCCCTCGGTCGCCGCTCTCCGCCGACCCCTACTGGTCATGGTTCTCGCCGCCCTGGGGGCGATGATCGTCCTCGAAACCGCTCTCCTGGCCAACGATTTCACCGTCTCCTATGTGGCCAACCACCACTCCCGCCACACTCCCTTTCCCTTCAACATCGCCACCGCCTGGGCGGCGCTCGAGGGCTCGATCGTGCTGTGGGGACTGGTCCTGGCCGCCTACGCCTACGCGGTATGGCGGCGAGCGACCGCCGGAGGGGCCGAGCCCGACTCGCTCGACTGGGGGGCCCTGGCGGTGATCGGGGCGGTGGGGGTGTTCTTCTTCGGGCTCATGGCCACCGTGGCCAATCCCTTCGAGGTGTGCACAGAGGCCGCCGCCCGTTCCTGCACGGCTTCCAGCCCCCTTCCCTTTTCCCAAGCCGTGGGACCCGCCGACGGGTCGGGTCCGAATCCGCTTCTTCAGAACCATCTGCTGATGGCCATTCACCCCCCGCTGCTCTATCTGGGCTATGTGGGTCTGACGGTCCCTTTCGCCTATGGCATTTCGGCGCTGGCCCTCCGTAACCCCGGACCCACATGGCTTCGCCGGAGCGGTCTGTGGACCAGGGTCAGCTGGGTGTTCCTCACTTCCGGTATAACCCTGGGCGCCTGGTGGGCCTACGAGGTGCTGGGCTGGGGAGGCTATTGGGCCTGGGACCCGGTAGAAAACGCCTCCTTCATGCCCTGGCTGGTGGCCACTGCCTTCCTTCACTCCTCTGTAGTACAGGAACGAAGGGGGATGCTGGAAGCGTGGAACTTCGTACTGGTGATCGGCGCATTCGCCCTGACCATCCTCGGCACCTTCCTCACCCGCTCGGGAGTGATCGCCTCGGTCCACTCTTTCACCCAATCGGCGATCGGCCCAGCCCTCCTGGGGTTCTTGGTGGTGGTGACGGTGGGCTCGTTCGCCTTGTTCGCCGCGCGCTCCCAACAGATCTCTTCCCCGGCCCGACTGGAGTCCCTCTCCAGCCGGGAGGGAGGCTTTTTGCTCAACAACCTGCTGCTAACGGTCTATGCCATGGTCGTACTGACCGGAACCCTCTATCCGCTGGTGTTGGAGGCGTTCACCGGATCGGAGGTGGGAGTCGGACGGCCTTTCTTCGACCGCATGGCCGTCCCGATCAGCTTCGCCCTCCTGTTGGCGATGGGACTCGGACCCGCCCTCCCCTGGCGGATAGCCCGCCCCAAGGTGGTGTGGCCCCGGATTCATCTCCCCCTCCAAATAGCCCTCGCCGCCGGTGCGCTGGTGATCATCACCACCACCCGGGTGGGGTATGTGGTGCTGGCCGTGGCGGCCGGAACCTGGGTGGTGGCAGTCGCCGCGACCCGACTCTGGTCCCAGGCCCGTCGGGCCGCCCGAGCCCGGAGCGGACGGGCCTGGGGGGAGATAGCGGGAGTGATCAGATCGGATCGCGGCTTTTGGGGCGGGCAACTGGCCCATGCCGGAGTGGCCCTGGCGGCGGTGGCCATCGCCTGTACCTCCAACCTAGGACTAACTCTCGACCGGGTGGAGATGGCGCCCGGCGACCGGGTGGAGTTCGCCGGCTACGAACTGGTCCACACCGGGGTGTCGACCACCAGAACTCCCAACCGGCTGAAAAGTGCGGCCCGCGTGGAGATATGGCAG
Source organism: Acidimicrobiia bacterium (assembly GCA_965261135.1). Taxonomy (GTDB): domain Bacteria; phylum Actinomycetota; class Acidimicrobiia; order Spongiisociales; family ZC4RG35; genus Bin76. Next base: position 741,825 of record OZ253443.1, on the reverse strand, counting down.
AACGACCGGCGAGCGGGGTGGGCGGAGCCCGCCCTCAGCCGGTTCGAAACCTCGGCTCTGCCGATCGCCACTCCCGGTATCCACCGGACCTTCACCGAGGATCTCTACTTGAGTTTGACGCGTGTGGATGAACAGGGAATTACCTTGCGGGCGGCCACCGCTCCCTTCCAATGGGTGCTGTGGCTGGGCGGCCTGACCTGCGCGGCGGGCGGGGTCTACTCCCTCCTGGGAAGGAACCGCCGAAAGCACCGCTCCGTCCGCCCGGTGGAGAGGGCGCGGCCGCATGGATAGCCGAAGGCATCCGCGTCGTCTTCTCCGATGGGCCTCTTCTGTGATCACCGTCGCCCTCGGCGTGTTCGTGGTGGCCTCGGTGATCACGGCCGACCCGGTGGCCCAGGACCGCTCCGAGCGCATCGGAAAACAGGTCCGCTGTCCGGCTTGCGAAGGGGAATCCATCGCCGAGTCCCCAAGCTCCTACGCGGCCGACATGATGGCCTATGTGCGGGAGATGGTCTCCGAGGGTCTCTCCGACCAACAGGTTATCGACCGCCTCATGGCCTCCTATCCCCGCTCACAGATGCTCGATCCCCCGTTTCGGACCAGCACGTTCCTCTTGTGGGTCCTTCCCGCCGCCGCGTTGCTGGCCGGCTTGGGTCTGGCGTTCTCCCGTCTGAGAAGGCCCACCCCCTCGGGTTCGATTGGAGAACCGCCGTGAGCGAGCGGACCAGGTGGCAAGCGCGACTCGCCCAGGCCGTCCGCGACCTCGAAGAGTTGGATAACCAGTTGGCGGAGGAAGAAATCCCTCCGTCGGCCGCGCAGCGGCTCCGGAACATATATCTGGAGGAGATGGAGGAGGCCCGGCTGAGACTGACGGAGGATGCGTCGGCCCAAGGGGACGGTGAGGCGCTCGCCGGCCCGCCTCGCGAACCGCCCCGATTCTGGAACACAGGACGAATGATGGTGGCCGCCATCCTGGGAGCCTCAGCGTTGGCCGTGGTGCTCTCGGTGGGATGGTTCGCCCAGCCCGAAGAGCAGACCGCAGCCACTGAAGAGTTCGATCCGTCCCGGTACTCCAATGAGACCATGGAGGCGGTGATCGCCGCCAACGCCGACCATCCCCAGATCAACGGCATGCGGCTCGCCTTGGCCGGACGCTACTTTCAGGCCGGGGACTTTTCGGGGGCTTTCACCCACTATCGAGGGGTACTGGAACGCAATCCGACACCGCACGAGGAGGCGGAGGCTCTGAGCCGCCTGGGGTGGATGGCCTGGGCGGGTTCGGGAGAGGTTGCACTGGCCGTCGAGACGCTGGACCGGGCGCTCGAAGCGGTGCCCGACCATCCCCAGGCGCTCTATTTCAAAGCCATCGTCCTGTGGTGCGGGGCCGGTCAAACCACCGAAGCCGTCCCGCTTCTGGAAAAAGCGCGGGATGCCTTCCCCTCCCAGGCTGCGGTGGCCTCCGAACTGGCCGCCGCCCGAGCGGGAGAGGAATGCTCGTGAAAACGCGACCGGGACGAGCCGCGGTGGCGCTGGCTGTGCTGGTGGTAGTCTCGACCGCCATCTTCGCCGGAGTGTTCGCCACTCGCCTCTCCGGCGACCCGAAGCCCTCCGACTCGCCGCTGGTGGGCGCTCTGTTCCCAACCATGGCCCTCCCGTTTCTGGACGGATCGGGCGAGGCGGCGATCCCCGATCCGGAAGCGAAGGTGACGGTGGTCAACTTCTTCGCCTCGTGGTGCCTGGAATGCCGGCTGGAACACGCCGACCTGCTGGCCGTCGCCGACGCCTTCTCTGGTTCGGGAGTGCGCCTCATCCAGATCGCCTACCAGGACCGCACCAAAGACGCGATCGCCTTCCTGAACGAGATGGGCGTCTCTCCCCTGGTCCGATACGTATCGGATCCCGATAGCCGCGCCGCCATCTCATTCGGGGTGTTCGGGGTCCCCGAAACCTACTTCATCGGACCAGACGGCGTGGTGACCGGAAGGATCACCGGCCCTTCCAACGCTCTCTCCCTTGGCGAGCAGATTGACCGCATCCTCGGGAGCGGCCAGCCCGAGTAGAAGGCCGGACGCCCCTCTCAGGGGATCAATTCGAACAAAACCCCGGAGGGCGGGGCTTCGGTCAGTTCCCGGCCTCCGACTTCCAGGAGGTGCCTGTCGAAAAACTCCACCAGGTAGTGGTCCAGGACCGCAAAAACCTGGGCGGGGGGCATGGAGCCTCGCAGCCCCAAGCGGCTTCCCAGGGGAGAGAGCAGGGGAGCGATGGTGAAATCGCTGTGAACGGTGTTTTCGATCCCAATCCAATAGGTCCGCCGGTTGCTGCGCTCCACGAGCCCCCGCAGCACCCGATCGTTCTCCAACTCCCGCCACGGATCGGAGCGGATGAACATGGAGGGCACATCCAGCTCTCCGGAAAGCTCCGAAGAACTGATCGGCTCCACCCAGCCGTCCAGGGCCGCCACCACCCGGCAAACGGACTCCACGAGACAGGTCCTCACCGCCGCTCCACCTCCCAGAGAGTGGCCATAGATCCCCAGACGGTCCAGATCCGCGAGATCGGCCAGAGCGCCGAAAGGCCCGCTCGCGCCCTGTTCCAATCCTCTGATGACCAAACGCAGATCCTCGGAGTAAATCTCCAACAGTTGGACAGCCGCCTCCTCGAATGCCTCGTCTCCCACCTCGTCGGAATCGGGAAGGGCTTCGGGGTCCAAAAGGGCGATGCGCCCGTCGGGGAAGACGGTGGCCACCGATCCGTAGGTGTGATCCAGCGCGATCACCAGATATCCATGGCTGGCCAAAGACTCCATTTGATGAACTGCCGCGTTGCGGAAGAGCCGCCAGCCGTGGGAATAGATGACTACCGGGATCTTCCCCCGATATGGAACGACCTGCCCATAGCTGTGCGAGGGGGTGTGGCGGGTGTGATTCAAGAAAAACCCGGGAAGCCCGAACGACTCGGCCATAGCGGGGCCCACCACCTCCAAGTCAGCTAACCAGGGGCTGAGGGGTTCGGCATTCTCCGGCGCCTTGCCCGGATACCACACCTGGGCCATCAGCCGCCGGAAACTACCCGGATTGGGGCCGTAGTCCTCGATGCGATCGGAACCGGGAAGCTCCAAGCTGGTGGTGGCGACCTGATAGGGGCCGGTGGGAGGGGGGATTTCCACTATCGGCAAGGCCCAAACCGGCGCCACGACCAAAATGATCCCCACCAGACCCAGGGCGACTCTCCGGATACGCTGATAGGAGACCAGTTGTCGCTCTCCCGTCAGCACATCACCCAACGCCATTCCCAGGGCGACACCGTATAACCCCCAGAGTTGCCACCGGAACCCTTCCGCCAGGAACTGGACAACCAGAGTTGCCAGCAGAGCCGCTGCCACAAGACCCCGGCGGGGCCGTCGACCCTCCAGAGCCGGCCACAGCACCGCCAGCACACACACACCGGTGAGCAGCCATTCCCAGAGTCTCATCAGAACCCAATTATGTCGCGGTCAGCCACCGGAACCGCTGGCTGGATCTCGCAGAGAACCTAGCCGGAGATCGACAGCAACTCTTCGATGGCCTCTCTTATCACAGAGCGAGACTGAGCGCCGAACAACGTCTTGACAATCGTTTTGTCCGCCCCGATCAAGACCGTAATGGGCTGGTATCCCACCCCGTACGCCGAAAAGATCCTCTGCCGCTCGTCGAGGCCCCACATCACCGCTCCGGTTCTCAATAATTGGTTGGCCTTTCGTGAGGTAGCGGACAGATTGGCCTTCCAAGCCGGCGCCACGAACGCCACCCGATCCTGATACTCGGCGGCAAACCCATCCACAACGGGCAACTCCCGCTGACAGGACGGTCACCACTCCGCCCAAAACACCAGATAGACAGGTCGAGGTTCAGCGGAAAGCGTGAAAGTGCCGCCCGTTCCCAACTCCAGGGTGAAGTCAGGAGCGGATCGACGGTTGTGCGGCTGGGTGGTTGTGGTGGTGGGCGGCGCCGTCGTCGTGGTGGGAGCCCTCGTCGTCGTAGTAGTAGGAGCAGCCGTCGTCGTGGTGGGAGCCCTCGTCGTCGTAGTAGTAGGAGCAGCCGTCGTCGTGGTGGGAGCCCTCGTCGTCGTAGTAGGAGCAGCAGCCGTCGTCGTGGTGGGAGCCCTCGTCGTCGTAGTAGGAGCAGCAGCCGTCGTCGTGGTGGGAGCCCTCGTCGTCGTAGTAGGAGCAGCAGCCGTCGTCGTGGTGGGAGCCCTCGTCGTCGTAGTAGTAGGAGCAGCCGTCGTCGTGGTGGGAGCCCTCGTCGTCGTAGTAGGAGCAGCAGCGGCTGAGACGGAACCGGCATCGGTAGTAGTAGTGGGGGCAGCAGTGGTTGAGGTAGTGGTCGTAGGCGCCGCCTCCACAACAGCGGTGGAGGTGTCCTTCACAGTCGTGGTCGTCACCACCGGGTCTTCAGAAGGTGAAGAGGAATCGCCCGCCGCTGACGTGGTTTCAGAAGAGGGAACTTCCTCGACCGGGACAGTCTCCTCCGTGGAAGGAGCGGTTTCCACTGTAGGAGGAGAGGTAGCCGCGGTCGCCGAAGGGCTATCGACCTCCGAAGAGGTGTCCGAGGACCCGCAGGCGCCCAACATCAGTCCGACAAGTACCCAGAGAGTCAATGCCACCCGGCCCCCGAGGACGCCGGATTCTGGACGGCTCATCAGGTAATGGCTAACAATGTGTCCAACACTTCCCTTATTTGCCCGGCGCCGCCTGCTCCTGACCAGGTGGATACAAGAAATCCGTCGGCGGGGACCATCGCCCCGATTGGCTGGTCGCCTATCCCGTAAGCGGAGAAGATCTCCTGTGTCCCATCCAGCCCCCACAGCACCCGACCAGAAGGCATCAGAGCCCCGGCGACCAGAGCGGTATCCTCCAAACTCGACCTACAGGCCGGCCCTACAGCATTCACCCAGGCCTCGTAATGCTCGCCGAACCGATCGAGAATGAGTTGCTCCCGCTTAGCACCTCGTCCAACGCTTCCCGTATTTCGTCGGCGCTTCTTGCGCCTGGCCACGTGACGACCAAAGATCCGTCCGCGGCGATTATCGCACCGGCCGGCTGGCCGCCTATCCCGTAAGCGGAGAAGATCTCCTGTGTCTCATCCAGCCCCCACAGCACCCGACCAGAAGGCATCAGAGCCTCGGCAACCTCGGCGGTGTCCTCCAGGCTCGACTTCCAGGCCGGGCCCACGACGGTGACCCGCCCTTCGTACTCTTCGGCCAACCGATCGATAGCAGGCAACTCCCGCTTACAGGCCGGTCACCACTCCGCCCAGAAGATCATCAGCACGGGGGTAGTTTGCTCCGAAAGGACGAAGGTCCCTCCCGTGCCCAACTCCAAGGTGAAATCCGGCGCAGGTGACCCGAGAGGTTCAGACGCCGCGGTTGTGGTAGTAGCTGCCACGGTCGTTGTAGTAGTCGTGGTATCGCTCGCCGCATTTGTGGTCTCAGGCGCAGCAGAGGTGGTCTCAGGCGCCGCATTTGTGGTCTCAGGCGCAGCAGCATTGGTCTCGGGCGCAGCAGCTGTGGCCGCGGCGGTAGTAGCAGGCGCTGTGGTAGCGGGCGCTGTGGTCACAACAGCAGAAGTTTCCGCCGTTCCACTGCCGCTGGTATCCGATCCCCCACCACACGACGCGGTCAGAACGACCACAGCCATCACCCCGGTGAGGCCCAACCAACGCCTCCTGCGACTCATGTGGAAAAGTATACGAGTTTCCGAAAGATTATGCAGCTTCCCTCAGAGCCCCCCTCGGGGGCTAGGACTTGCTCATTTCGATCACTCGGTCGAGTACTCCCTCAGCGGCCCCCGAGTCGATCGAGCGGGCCGCCCGCCGGGCTCCGTCTGTCGAGGTCTCGGCTAACCCGGCCACCATCAAGGTGACCGCCGCGTTCGCCACGGCCGCATCCCTGCAAGGGCCTGTCTCACCCGCAAGCACAGAACGCAGGATCATCGCGTTCGTCTGGGCATCCCCGCCCGCCAGCGCGGAGACATCCGAGGGTGCCAGGCCGAAGTCTTCGGGAGCGAACACCACCGGAGACACCTTGCCCTCGGACAGCTCGAACCCGCGGGTCGGGCCGGAGACCGACACCTCATCCAATCCGTTGTCGGCGTGGAGCACCAAAGCCCGCTCCGTCCCCAGACGGGAGAGCACCCCGATCATCCTGTCCGCCATCCGGCCGTCGTACACCCCGATCAACTGGCGGGTGGCGCCTGCCGGATTGGTCAGCGGCCCCAAAAAGTTGAAAACGGTGGGGATCCCCAGTTGTCGGCGAATCGGCACCACATATTTCATGGCCGGGTGATAACGGGGAGCAAAAAAGAACCCGAATCCGGCTTTTCGCACCATCTCCGCGGTGTGTTCCGGCGCCAACTCGATCCCCACTCCCAGGGCCTCCAGCACATCCGCCGATCCGCATTGGGAAGAGGCCGACCGGTTGCCGTGTTTGGCTACTTTGGCGCCTGCCCCCGCCGCTATCAAGGCGGCGGTGGTAGAAATATTGAAAGTGCCGGAGCGGTCGCCGCCCGTTCCGGCCGTGTCCACCACCGGCTCCCCGATCGAAACCGAAACGGCCACGGCTCGCATCGTCTCCACCAGCCCCGCCATCTCCTCGGTGGTCTCGCCCTTGATACGAAGCGAGATGATGAAAGCCGATGTCTGAGCGGGAGTCGCCTCCCCGCTCATGATCTCATCCAAAGCCGCCCGCGCCTCGGAGCGGCTCAAGTCCGAGCCGGCCGCCAGCTTTCCCAGAACCCCGGGCCAATCCATACAGCTCTATGTCGCTTTAGGCGTCGACCGATTCAGTGCGCGCCACCTTCGTAATCACCCAGGCCGCCACTCCTCCGATCAGGGGCGCAACGATATACAGCCACATGTCGCCCAAGTCCCCGGCCACCAACGCCGGGCCCAGCGAGCGAGCCGGGTTGACCGAGGCGCCGGAGATATGAACACCTGCCAGGTGAATGCCGACCAGCGACAGGGAAATCACGGTCCGGGCGTGACCGAGGCCTTGGCTGACCACCACCATGATCACCAGAACAAAGGCCCCGGTAAGAATGATCTCGGCCCCGAAAGCTGGTCCGACATCACTGAAGGTGTTCATGGTGTCGGCTACCGCGTTCGATCCCGCCATGGCCAGCACCGCCAAGGACGCCAGGATCGCCCCGACGACCTGGGCCACCCAGTAACCGATCATGTCCGAGGTGCTCAGAGCGCCGCCCAGCCGCATCGCCAAGCTGACTGCGGGGTTGAAGTGTCCCCCGGAGATGTGTCCCACCGAGTACAAGGCGATCATCAGGGCTATGCCGAACCCGAATGCGATGATCACCAGGTTCCCGCCTGACCCCAAGACAGCCATCGATCCCAGGGCCACCAGGATGAAGGTCCCGATCAACTCTGCTACATACGTCTGCTTCATATGCTTCCTCCTGGCTATACGATGAACACCCAACACTCTACCGCCCTCAACTTACCGGCAGAGGGCCATCGCTCGACAGGAAGGTGGCGAGTGTGACAATTCCACGAATACGGCTGCGGGCACTGGTCATGGGGACCACGGTGGGCCTGTTGGCGGTGGCCCTTACCACCCTGATCGAATGGTGGTTTGGCGCGCTCGGCTGGGAAATCTTCCCGGGTTTTGGGAGCACTGACAGCCGAGGGGGAGGCGCGGTGGCAGGCCTGGTGGTGGGAGTCCTATTAGGCGGATGGGTAGCCGGGCGATCCGTTGCCCGGGGCCAGCGTTTCCACGGCTCGCTCACCGGGCTGGTCATAGTGGGAATCCTGGTCACGCTGGCCTCCAGTGGAGGGGCAAACACCACAACCCTCCAAGTGCTGTCAGCGACAGCCCTGGGAGTGGTCCTCGGCGGCCTGACCGGCTGGTGGGCCGGCCGCCGTTGACCCCGGCCCTTCCCCGGTGGCCCGCCTCCTTGTAGACACTCCCTCACACCCAACTGGCAAACCGGTGGCCGGCCATGACAGCAGGGGCATAACATATGGCAAAAGAACGAGCTCGCCGGGTGGCCGCGGGCGTGGGGACTTTTCCCGGCGCTTGAGGAAAGTCCGGACTCCACAGGGCAGGGTGCTGGGTAACGCCCAGGCGGGGCGACCCGACGGAAAGTGCCACAGAGAACAGACCGCCGATGGCCTTCACAAGAGGCACAGGCAAGGGTGAAACGGGGGTGTAAGAGACCACCAGCGCCCCGGGTGACCGGGGCGGCTCGGTAAACCCCACCCGGAGCAAGGCTAAGCAGGAACGCAACGGCCCGTTGATTAGTTCCGGGTGAGCCGCATGAGGTCATCGGTGACGGTGATCCCAGATGGATGGCCACCGGGGACCGGAAACGGTCCTCACAGAATCCGGCTTACAGGCGGGCTCGTTCTTTCCATGCTTTCGAACCGGTGACCGAGACCTGCTATTCCCTTTCAGGTGACCACGATCTCTATTCTGCAATGGTCGCTTGGTCCCCACTCTTCAACACCGTTCAGCGCTCGTACTTCTATGGACTCCGCCATGCTCTGTGAGGCGAACACGTAGTCAAGCTGGTTTGTCGCCGTGGCGGGGGATGCGCCTATGTTGTAGTGGGTGGGAACGTTCAGGCTGTCCTCAGGCAACCAGGTCGGCCAGGGATCGGCCTGCCGTCCGTGAGGATGCTGTGGCCCGACGAGAGGAAGCCCAAGGGCCTCCATGCGATGGAAGACAGTGTCTTTGCGCCGTTTCCAAGAGGGGCTTCCGTAACCATGCCAGATGCTCAGGTCCCCCGCCGCCACGATGCGGTGTTTGCTCACGTTCCCGATCAGCAGCGACAGGTCAGAGATGACCCGATGGAGGGGAGCGTCGTCTACGCGGTTCTTGCCCATGCATCTATGGACCCTGGCATATCCTTGGCACATTGAGGAGGCGACGAACGGACTGACGTCCGGCGCGGAGATGATGGCGGCCGCAATGGAACCAGGTTGACTCTCAACGAAGTCACCTCCCCGAGCCTCGTGGATCGGCACGGGCTCCAGCCATTCCACCTGAACTTGATCGGAGAGCTTCACGACGGCCGCCCGCGATAGCCTTTTCCCATCGGCGTCATGAAACGGCGCCGGGTCCACCTCGACCTTCCCAGCCACATCGTCAGGCGGCAAACTCGTCTCCTGCAAGAGGGCGATGTCCGCTTCGCACTCGAGCAGGAACCGCCAAGCGGCACGTTTTTTGGCAATGTTCCAGCAGATCATCTTTACCATGGTCTTAGCCGGTTGGTCATGATCGATACTCGGTGAGAAACTTTATTGCAGCAAGGGCGTAGATGCGGGACGCCTGGTACACGCCGTCGGCAGCCAGATGCTCATTGGGAGAGTGAGCCCGGGGAATATAGCCGGGACCAAAAGCCGCCACCGAAGGTATTCCGGCCGTGGCCTGGAAGCTGTAGGCATCGGTGGCGCCGGGAAAAATAGCGGGTTCCAGGCGTTTTCCCAACACATGGGCTGAAGCGTGCTGGATGGCGTTCACCACCGGGTGATCGAAGGGAATCTCGGTGGCTTCGATACCGCCTTCGATCTTCAACTCTGCCTGAAGCCGCGGGTTGTCAGCCCTCGCATCCTCCAGAAATCGCTGCAGGTCGGCGGTGACGCTCTCCACGGTCATCCCCGGCACCAGGCGAATATCACAGGCGAACCACGCGTTTCCCGGATAGACCCCGTAGTAGACCCCGGACCCCGACATCACTCCCACATTGACGGTAGGGCCGAGGCCGCCCAGATGGTGGGGCTCGTAGGTGAGATAACCCTTCATCTCCGCGTGCATCCTCTGGATCAGCCAGGCCATCTCCACGGTTGCGTTGATCGGATCGAACCGGTCGGAGACGCTGGAATGCATCTGGGTGCCTATCACCTCCACCTTGAGAAGCACCCCGCCCCGGGAGACCACCCCGATGTTCTCCCATTCGGACAGAATCCCACACGGCTCGCCGATGATGGCCGCGTCCCCATGCAGGTAACCCTCTCCGGCCATCCACTTGGAGCCCAAATTCGAGCCGGCCTCCTCGTCGGCGGTGAACACCAGTTGAAGCTGGCCCGGCCATCCGGCCGTGCGAGACAGCGCCGCCGCCGAGTACACCATGGCGGCCACCGCCACCTTCATGTCCCCCGAACCCAGCCCGTAGAGGTCGCCGTCCCGAATCACCGGATCCCAGGGATCTGTCTCCCAGCGGGCCATGTCCCCCGCCGGCTTGGTGTCAAGGTGGCCGGACAGGATGAGGGTGGGGCCATCCCCGGCGCCGGGAATCTTCACCACCAGATTGGGCCGTTCGGGCGCCACCGCCAACTCGGTTATATCGGTCAGACCCAGGTGCTCGAGCCGCTCTCTCACCAAGGCGGCGACTGCCCGTTCATCACCGGGCGGGGTGGGGCTGGGAGTGGCGATCAGTTCCCGGGCAAAGGCCAGTTGATCCTCGGCCGTTTCCTCCAAGAAGGCAAGCGCGTCCCGCTCAGAAGGCGTCAAAGCAGACACCCCCACAACACTAGCCATCGATTCTTCCGAGCCGAACGGCCTCGGATTCTCAGCGTCGACCTGGCCCGCAGAACGGCAGATCCGCTACTTCGATGTCGCGCCGGCCGGTTGGGTGATGCGCGGTCAGCACCGTGCCGGTCTGGTTGTGGGGAATGTCAACCAGAGCCAGACCGAGGGTCATGCCTTCCCTCTCTCAGAGACAAAGCCAAGTGTCATGCAGTCTTCAAAAAGAGAGGAACATCAGATCAAAACCGGATCGAGGGGATAAAGAGGGCGGGGGGCGTGCTCGAAGCGGAGACTTTCCAGCCGAGGAGTGCTGGCGCCGGGTAGGTCAAGGGTGATCGCTTCGGGAGCCGAGCAGGGGAAGTTCGCCCGGTAGTCGCTGCATGACCGCACTACCAGCACGTCCGGTCGGTCGGGATCGAGACCGGCGTGCCGCCAGGTGGAAGGGTCGTAGGTGAGGGAGGGCCGGGAAGAGATCAGCAGGTGGTGGCGACCGGAAGTAATCACCGCCCATTCCCCCATCGAAACTTCTTTTCCCGTGAAAGAGCGGCCCGTCAGCCGATAACTCCCCGCTCCCGCGTCAGCAACCGCACCCTCGACGGTGACCGGGCGGGCGGCGGGGTTGAAGGCGCCTCCTACCTCCAACCGCACCCGGGTTCCCACCGCCCGGGCGCAGCGTCTGGCGGCCTCTGGATCGAGTACCGAATGCATCACTATCAGGTCAGCCCCGTACGACGCGGCCTCGGTCACCATTACCGGATCGTCTCCTGAAGCCCCGGCAGTGGGGCAGTCGGCGGTGTGCGCCATCAAAAACGGCCGGGTCGAAGAAAGCCGCGCCGTCGCAAAAGCCGCAGACGGAGTCATGATCCGGGGCGTGGTCATCCGTCCCCGTCTCCTCCAAACCTCATACGCCAGTTCCTCAGCAAGCAACCCAGCACCAGCCGGATCGTCATCGGTGACCGCCAGCACCCCGAGGCCGAGTTCCGGCACATCCAGCCAGGGCTGAACGGGAAAAAGGGAGAGATCCAGAACCCGGTCCACGGTCATCCGGTCGGCGAGATCCCGGACCTCGGACATCGGACCCAGGTCGGTGCGCATTCCCTCGGCCGGGATCAGGAGGGACCGCTTGGCCAAAGCCATGGCTGGGGATATCTCACTCCGCACCGTAGCGGCCACCAACCGGGCAATTCTCTCGCCGGTCGATCCCATATCGACGTGCGGCTCGGTGTGGTATCCCACCATTACATCCGCCAGTTCCACCATCCGAACGGTCAGGTTGGCATGGAGATCCAGGCATACACCCAAAGGCACGTCTCCTACTCGTTGCCGGGCGACCTCGATCAGCGACGAGTCGGCATCGAAGAGCGACTCCGAGGCCATCGACCCGTGCAGGGCCAGCACCAGCCCGTCGAGCCGACCGGCTTGCTCCAGAGCACTGTCCAACAGCCCGACGAGGCGATGAAAGGTTTCCCCCCTCACCCGTCCCGATGGGAGAGAATAGGCCGAGATCAGGGGAATCGGCTCCGCGCCCAGCCGCTCAAGTTCAGCAAGCGCCCCCGCAAACTCGGTGTTGGTCCCAGCGAACGCCTGCACTGTCTCCTCGCCAAACAGTACGGTAAAGTCCTCCCATCCGGTCGGCTTGGGGCTGAAGGTATTGGTCTCCTGAAACACGGAGGCAATCCCGATTCTCGGACTGGACCGGACCATCAGTCCCCTACGGTCGTGACGTATATCAAACGCTTGCGCTGCTGTCCCATAACTAGCATTCCGCTGAGCGAGGTACTACGCCAAGTTACCAAGTTTGTTCCCTGTCATTACCCCTAAGTTAATCGAGTCATCCATCGGAATCCCAAGGCTGGGCTGATATCTGTTTCACACTCGAATAACCTCCCCCAACCAGCAACTCCTGAGGGCATATTCGCGGAATAGAGTGGCATGAAGACGCTTCCCATCCAAAGAACCTCGGCCCAGAAAGGGGCATGCCGAAACCTCAAACCGCCCCTGAACAGCACATGATCGTAAGTTGCGGCGAGGCATTGGTTGATCTGGTTCCCCAACCGGCGCCGGGTGGAGGTCCCATGAATGTCGCCATCGCCGCCGCCCGCCTGGGGGTTCCCTCCGCTTTCGTCGGGAGGGTCTCCACCGATGCCCACGGCGAGGTGGTCTGGGCTCACTTACAGCAAAACGGAGTAAACCTTCGGGCATGTCAAAGAGGGAGTGAACCCACCGCCCTGGCCATCGTTGAACACACCCCCGAGCTTCGATTTCGTTTCAAGGGAGGGAGGACGGCTGAAAACCTGCTCTCTCAAGCCAACCTGGGATTGCTCGGTGACGGACCCCACATTCTCCACGGAGGAACGCTTGGAATGTTCAGGGGTCGCACCGCCGACACCCTGGTCCGGTTGGTTGAGGAGCATCGGGGCATCGTTTCGGTGGATCCGAATATCCGCCCCCAGATCATCGATGATCGAACTCGATGGGACCACTATCACAGCCGTTGGGCGACCAGGGCGCACATTTATCGGGCGTCAGATGAGGATCTGGCCTGGATATGGCCTGGTCGCAGTGGAGATTCCTGTGCAGAGGAGCTTCTGTCCGGAGCGGCCTCGGTGGTGTTCATCACCCATGGCGGAGCCGGCGCAACCGTCTACACTGCCCAAGGATCACTTTCCCTCGGCAGCCACCCGGTCCGGGTGGTGGACGAAGTGGGTGCCGGAGATACATTCGTAGCTGCAATCCTGGCATCGGTTTGGAGTCTCGGCCTGGCACAGGATCCGAGGAAGATCAGCGGATTGGGCTTGACCGATTGGCGCCCAATCTTTGAGCGCGCCATCGCCGCCGCCGGTATAACCTGCTCCCGCCCCGGCGGTGATCCTCCTTATCTGGCCGAGCCTCCCGAGGTGACCTTCTCAACCTGATCTGGCGGGTTACTTCCCTCACTCGGGGGGAGGAGTGAGCCCAACCGGCTCGTTGCAGGATGCCGAGCGCTTGGCGGCATCCACCATCGCTTGGGCGTGCCGGGCCTGATCGAGAGTCATCTCGGGAGCGACGCCCGCCCCCACCGAGCATATGAAGTGGTCGAGCGAGGCGGCCAGATCCCCACCAACACGGTCCCGCACCACCGGCCAATGAGCGAGATCGGGCACGGAATAACGGTCGACGTCCACTACCGACAGCCCGTGATTGGACCCGTCGATGAACACAGCTCCCCCGGTTCCCACCGCCTGCAGAGAAGCATCCAGTGGCACCGGAAAGGAGGCGGGCAGCACCCAACTGGTCTCAAGCACCCCGATCACCCCGTTCTCGAACCGCACCATCACCATGGCAGCGTCGTCGTGTCCGTAGGGCGCCAGGCGGCGGGAGATGGTCTCCGCATACACCCGGATGACCGGTGAATCAGCCAGCCAGGCCATGGCGTCCAGATCATGGATGCCGGTGGAGATCAACAGATCGGTCCAGACCCCATAGATATCCGCGCCCAGATACGATCCCCGGCGACGGGTGAAGATGGTGTGGATATCTCCCAGCCGACCGGCAGCCGCAGCCGCCTTGGCCTCCGAGTAGCGGGCATCGAAGCGGAGGATGAAATTCGCCATGGTGAGCACCCCGGTCGCCCGGAGATCGGCCACGAGCCGATCCACTTCGGCCAGGCTGGGCGCCAGTGGCTTCTCCAACAGCAGATGTTTCCCCGCGCTGGCCAGGGGCATGGCCGTCTCGTAGCGATAGTGCTCGGGAACCGACACCGAGGCAGCGTCGAATTCACAGGCGTCCAGCAGGTCCGCCACATCGGTGAACCAGGGAACCCCCAACGGTCCGGCCACGGCCTCGGCCGTCTCGGGGTTGATGTCGACGATCCCCACCAACTCCGAAAGCGGGTGCTCAGCGTAGATGCGGGCGTGGAGGGATCCGATCACCCCCGTCCCCACAACCGCGGTTCGCAGGGCCGGCATCTCAACCCTCCCGGGGAGCGAAGGCCCGATCGTGGCCTGGCATCACCGTGGTCGGGCGGAGCGCGTGAATCCGGTCAAGGCTGGAGTGGAGTCCCCGCAGTTGATCGGAGGTGTACCAGTGCGAGAACGAACGCTCCGAATACTCGCGACGGGTCATCACTGTGTCGCCTGCGACTATCACCCGGTCTCCGTCTTCGGTCTCGGCCATCACGCTGATGTGACCCGGCGTATGTCCCGGTGTGGAGATCGCCACCACCCCCGGCATCAACTCCAACTCATCGCCCCTCCCCACCTCGATCAAAGAGCCCATCACCGAAAGCCGCGCTTCGGTCTCGGCCGTTCCATACAACTCTTCGCAGAAGTCGGCCTCCCCCTCACCCAACACGATGTCGGCGCCGGGGATGCAAAAGGCGCTGCCCATGTGATCGTGATGGCAGTGCGTGCACACCACCATGTCGATGTCGGCCGGAGTAAGCCCGTAACGCTTCAAGCCGATACCTAGTTGTCCGTAGAACCCGGTGTGATGATTGCCGGGATCGACCACGATGTTCTTTTCACCCCTGATCAACACTGTCGTCGACACAGGCATGAAGCCCAGATTGGAGTCGAAGAGCGAATCCTCTTTCGGATTGATCCCCATCATCAACTCCATTCGGTCCAAGGTGGCTTCGGTGTCGGCCGCAAAGAAATAGACGACCTCATCCTTTTGCAAGGTAAATCTCAGAACCACCGGCTGGATTACCACATCTACCTGGTTGGGCATAAATCAGCTCCTCTCATATTTCAGGATCGGCCACGTGGGGGCCGACGCCTTCGCTTCCACACACAGATCACCTTTCCACCCCGGCCGTCACCACCTCGGAGATGTTGCGCTGGAAAAAAGCGGTGATGAGAATAACCGGCAGGGCGGTTAGCACAGTGGCCGCCGCCAGTTGGCCGATGGCAATGTCCATCGTGGAGCGGAACAGTCCCAAGGTCACTGTAAGCATGGAAAGATCGCTGGTAAAGAGTAATGGGGTCAAGAATTCCACCCAGGCCAGGATGAAGCCCAACAGCAACCCAGCGAAGATCCCGGGACGAAGCAACGGGATGACGATGCGAAACATCAATTGAGCCAGCCCGGCGCCGTCGATCCGGGCCATCTCTTCCACCTCCACCGGTATGGAACGCACAAACGATCTCATCATCCACACCATGAAGGGGAGGGTAAACGCCACATAAGGAAGCACCAGTCCAATGTAAGTGTCGTACAGGCCCAACTGCACCACTGCGATGAACAGAGGAAGGACGAACAGCAGGGTGGGGAGAACGTAAATAGCCGCGAGCCCACCCAGAATGATCCGCTTCCCCGGAACGGGCATGCGATGCAAAGCGTAGGCGGCGGGAACCGCGATCGCCACGGTCAGCAGCGCGGTAGCAAGCGCAATCACCAAACTATTGACCATCGACTCCGCCACCGGGATCCCCGAAGATTCGGCGAATATTTCCCGATAGTGCTCGGTCTCGATATAGGTAGGCACGAACGCCACGTTCCGAGAGCGGATGTCAGGTTCGGTCTGAATGCTGGTGAGGATGATCCCGTAGAGAGGAAAAGCCATCACCACCAACACCAGCACCGCCGCACCATAGGTCACCGCCTGCTTGAAACGACGACCGGTGGAGGTTCTGGCAACTACAGCCATGACTACATTCCCGCCAGCCGTCGGGAACGGGCCAGCATCCAGCCCAATCCTGCGATTACAGCCACGGTCAGAGCCGAGAGAAGGTAGGCGGTGGCCGCTGCGCTCCCGAAGTCAAACTGCTCGAAACCCTGCCGGTAGGTGAGAAAATTGAGGGTGGTGGTGCCCCGACTGGGACCGCCGCGGGTGAGAACGAAGATGGTGTCGAACACCTTCATGGCCCACACGAATAAAAAGATAACCACTGGCACAACCACCGGAAGCATGAGGGGAAGGGTGACATGCCGAAAGCTGCGCAAGGGTCCGGCGCCATCAATGGCAGCCGCCTCCCGCACCGCCTTGGGCACTATTTGCATGCCGGCCAGAATGAACAATGTGGCGAAGGGAATCCATCTCCACACCTCGGCGATTAGCACCGAATGCAGGGCGATGGTCGAGCCTCCCAGCCAAATAATGTTCCCCTCACCGCCGAACGTTCGTATCAATCCGTTGAGAAAACCGAATTCGGCGTGAAACATCTGCACCCACAAGACGCCTGATGCCACCGGCGGCACCGCCCAGGGCAACAGCACCGTCACTCTCACCAGACCCCGGCCCAAAAAGGTCCGATTGAGCAGCAGGGCGATCAGAAAGGAACAAACCACCGTCACCAGACAGAGCATCACGCCGAAATAGATCGTGATCCAAGTAGCTTCCCAGAACGCGTCGCTGGTTAGCTGGTTGATGAAGTTCCGCAACCAAACCAAGCGCTCGATCCGAAAACGGGGGGACAGATCGATCTTGGCGACGCTGTAGAGCAGGGTTGATACCGCCGGGTAGGCATAAACCCCGCCCACCAGCAGCACTGCGGGGGCGACCATCGCCGCCGCGATCAGTCGACCGCGGCGGCGATCGCGCCTTGTCCGATCCTCGACCACCTGGACCTGGCCGGTCATAGGGTCGGGAATGTTATTTACGCTTCGTCTTGCTTGCGAGCTTCCACAGTGGCCGAGGCCGCGTCGTCCAGAGCCTGTCGGGGCGACTTGCGCTGCGCCAGGACCTCGTGGATCTCATCTGATAGGAATTGCGTCCAGCGGGGACGATCCTCCGACCAGCCTCCGTCCACCGGATACTCATAAGCCTTGGCCAGCGCCGGATAGAAGGGGAAGGCCTCCACAATGTCGGGCTCGTTCAGAATCCCACTGTAGATGGAACCCCATCCGCCCAACGCCACCACTCGCTGACCCTCGCGGGAGGAAATCAACTCCAGCAGGCGCCAAGCCTCATCCTTGTTCTCCGCGTAGACGGGAACTCCGAAGAACTCCGACCCGTCCACCGAACCGCTGGTTTCGACCGCCGGGTTGGGGGCGAAAGCGCTGTGTCCGGCAATACCGGGAGCTGCCTCTGGGATGGCGGCCACCCCGGCCACGAACGGCCAAGAGATGAACATACCCCGGGTGCCATCGAAGAAACCGGGAGTGGCGTCGAACACCCACGTGTAGGTGGTGACGGCGGGATCGATGGCCTGATGGACATGGAGCAGATCATGGAGCTTCTGAAGTGCTTCCACGCCGGCGTCGCTGTTAAAGGCCGGCTGTTGCTCCTCGTCCAAGAACCGCCCTCCGTGCATTTGGAGCATACCGCCCCAGGTCCACAGAACATGCTTGTCCGCCCAGGCATCGGTATATCCGTAATACTGCACACCGTCCCGCTCTCCGGTCATCGCTTTGGCGTATTCGATGAAGGTGTCCCAGGAATTGGGAGTGGAGTGCCAGTCGAGCGGAGCATCGGCATCCAACCCGGCCTGCTCCATGAGCTTTTTGTTCCAGTGCAACAGCTGGCTGCCCATGGTCCAGGGAACGGCCCAAGTTTCCCCACCGAATTCAACGGCGCCCATACCCCTCGTCAACAAGTCCGGTTGGCTCCGAACCCGCTCGTCTATGAAGGGACCGGCGTTGGTGAGCCATTCCCGGTTGCTGAGTTCAGCCCCCAATTGAGCGGTGACGAATGCCGCGTCCCAGGGCGAACTCTGTGCCAAGAACGAGGTGGTGAGCTTGCTGCGCAGATCGGGAGTCGTAATTTCCTCGACATTGGGAGCAACCCCGTGAGTGGCCTGATGCTGCTCCAGAAGCTGCTTGATCGGATCCATATGGGTGCCGATCAACACTCCCAGTTGGCCGGTGAAATCGTCACCGGGCACCGCTCCCACATCGGTGGGATCTTCGCCTCCACACGCCGCCAGGAGGGAGGAGAAACCACCCATCGCCGCAAAGGCCAGCAATGCAGAACTGCCCCCTAAAAACTGGCGACGGGTGAATCCGGAATCAAATCTGTTGGGCTTCAAAAGTTTCCTCCTTCTAAGGGGCCGTTTGCTTCCAGTTTAAGCTAGCGGACTCAAGACCACCTGGCACCCAGAGGGGGGAGTTTTGATGTCGGTCCAGCTTAAGAAGGTCCGTTCGGTATACGGCGGGTATCGCTTTCCGATGGAAAAGACATCGCAGCGCTGGTCAAAACCATGAGCTTCGCTTGGCGGTGAACAGCGGCCATGCCATGGGAGGACCGAGCAGCAACCGAGGGCCAGTTGGAGGCCACCAATGCGCTGTTGGAACCCGATGACACCGCCATCGGCGGCGTCCGGTTGGAACTGCCCTGAGAAACCCTTGATCGGCCGGTCTGCCGCGCTCGGTGACATCGGTTCGGATGGCGCCCAATCCCGTTGCGTGGGCCAACGAGTGATCAGTTATCGGAGGGAGTTTCGCAAACCTCGCGGAACAACTCGTCTATTTGCGCGAAGAACTCATCGAGGCCTTCCCCGTCCTCGAAACCATCGCCCTCGGGGTCCGGAAGGTTCTCCAGGAGGTCCGGGAGCTTCTCGAGATCGAGTTCGCAGTCCTCCAAGAACGCCAGTCCGGGCAAGAAGTCTCCAAATGGGAGTCCAAAGCCCTCAAAGGTTCGATCCTCTCCCTCGCCCTCTCCCCGGAAATCCTCGTCGTCATCCTGGTCACCCATGGAGTCCCCATCGCCCTCCCGGTACTCATCACCAAAACGCCGGCTCTCATCATCTTCATCCCAGAAACCATCCTCGAACCACCCGGGCCCGAAGAACCTGTCCATGAACGATTCGAAGTCCCCCTCTTCCAGATAGTCCACGACCTTTTCAATAAGCTGTTCGATCTTTTCGATGAGGCGCTCTACCCGTTCCAGCGCCTCATCGGGGAGATAGGAGCCGTTCTCGAAAGGGAACTCTTTTGATCGGAACTTCCCCTCTTCGAACTCCTTGTCCTTCCAGCCGTTCCGTTCCCGTCCGAATTTTTCCTCAGGAGCCCGGGACCGGAATCGCTTTCCGTCCGGCGAGAATGCCCCCTCCCCGAACCGCTCTCCGGAGGGGTCCACTTGAAAAAGGAAGTTCCCTCGGCGCCCATGGTCGTAATCGGAACCCCGAGAGTCGTCTATGAACCAAGCAATTCCCAATCCAATCAGCACCCCTAGTCCCAAGATTAAAGTGCCCACTCCCAGGCGTGCCCAAAACGTAAAAGAGCCCAAGAATCCGAGGTTCCGACGCAAGCGTCCTTTCCGAACAGACGCCCCGTTCTCCACCACCTCCGGCCCGGCGGTCGTCGATTCTTCCATGTTCGGGTCTGACTGGTCTTCCATATGTCTCCCTTGATCTTATTCCTCTGTTGTTATGGCCGATTGTTTGGTAAAGAGCACATAAAGCCTCCTTTCCAGCCCGCCAGCCACTCAAAGCCGCACTCCCGACGGTCCATTCGATAGCCCTGGGGCCACTTGCCTCACGCCAAACCGGCGACTACGTCTGCACAGGGTCTATACAATTGCGTTTTGAGAGATGAAAGACCGTGACCGGAAAACCACAGAGGGACAATCACACGCCCCGGTTCCACCGATGGTTGAAAGCCATAAGGAGAAATCCTCCTTTCCCTGGAAGGTAGCCGGTGGCGGGGCGCTGGCCCTGCTCTTGATCTGGTTCGTTATCCAGAACTCCCACTCGGTGCAAGTCAACCTGTTTTGGTGGAGCGGCGAATACCCGATGATCCTTCTGATGGCAGCGGTAGCTGTCTCCGCCATCCTGGTGTGGGAAACCCTGTCTCTGTGGCGCCGCCGCAAGAAACAGGCTGGAGGAAAAGAGTGACCGAACGACTGGTGGTTATCGGAGGGGACGCCGCCGGGATGTCAGCAGCCAGCCAGGCGCGTCGCCGTCGATCGGCCGACGATTTGGGCATCATCGCTTTGGAGCGCTCTTCCTACGTTTCCTACTCGGCTTGCGGGGAGCCCTACCACGTAGCAGGCTTTGTCGATCCGCTGGAGCGGTTGGTGGCCCGCACTCCCCAACAGTTCCATGACCGCAATATCGAAGTGCGCATCCGCCATGAGGCGGTCGAGATCGACCTTGACACCCGCCGTGTGACGGCGCGGGACATTCAGCGCGGCGCCACATACCAACTCGGATTCGATCAACTGGTGGTCGCCACCGGCGCAACCGCAGTCCGCCCGCCCATCGAGGGGATAGGCCTTCGGGGTGTTTCGGAGTTGCGGACCCTGGACGACGCCGCCCGGCTACGTCGCCGAGCCGACGGCGCTCCGGGTCCGGTGGTGGTGATCGGGGGCGGATACATCGGGCTGGAGACGGCCGAAGCCTTCCATCATCGGGGATTTCCGGTGGTGGTGATCACTTCCGGGCAAGCGGTGCTCGACCGCACCCTCGACCCCGACCTCGGCCAGAAAGTGGTCGAAGCCATGGAGAACATGGGGATAAGGGTGGTCACGGGTATGCGGGTGGAGTGCATCAACGGGGATGACAAAGTGCAAAGCGTGGGCTGTGAAGGGGAGACCTTCCCAGCCGAACTGGTGGTGCTGGGGCTTGGGTCGCGACCCGAGACCGAACTGGCCCTCCAGGCCGGGATACCGGTCGGGGACACCAGCGCCATCGCCGTGGACCGGCGTCAGCACACCGAGATCGAGGGAATATGGTCGGCAGGAGACTGCGCCCAAGCCCTCCATCGAGTGACCGGACGGCCGGTCAACTACCACTTGGGGACCATCGCCAACAAGGCCGGTCGGGTCGCCGGGATCAACATCGGCGGTGGACACGCCGAGTTCCCAGGAGTGCTGGGAACCGCCATCACCAAGGTCTGCGATCTTGAAGTCGCCTCCACCGGGCTAACCAGCGCCGCCGCTCGGGAAGCGGGGTACCAAACGGTGATCGGAGACGCGGAAGGGACCACCACCGCCGGCTACTGGCCCGCCGCGGCGCCCATGGCCATCCGGGTGATCACCGAAGCCGCCACCAACAGAATCCTGGGCGCCCAGATCGTGGGAGGCCCGGGCGCCGGGAAACGCATCGACGTGTTCGCCACTGCCATCTGGAACGAGATGACTGCTCACGAGTTGGCCTGGACCGACCTTGCCTACGCTCCGCCTTTTTCAGGAGTGTGGGATCTAATCCATATCGCCGCCCGCCGCGCGACCTATTAACCTCTCAACTATGAATCGCATCTCAAACCGCATCGGAAGCATCGCCCCCTCAGCGACCATGGCGGTCTCTGCCCTGGCTCAGCAGATGAGCGCCGCGGGCCACGACGTAATCAGCTTCGGGCCGGGAGAGCCCGACTTCCCCACCCCCGACCACATCGTGGCCGCGGCCGCCAAGGCCTGCGGGGATGTCAAGAACCATCGTTACTCCCCCACCGCCGGGCTGGCCGAACTGCGAGAAGCGGTCGCGGACGCCACCACCTCCAACTCGGGGGTGGAAGTCTCTCCGTCGCAGGTACTGGTGACCAACGGAGGCAAATATGCGGTGTTCGCCGCCTGCGCCACCTTGCTGGACCCCGGAGACGAAGTGATCGTCCCCGCCCCCTACTGGGTTTCCTACCCCTGGACCATCCAATTGGCGGGGGGAACTGCCGTACCGGTGCTGGCCGATCAGGCCAACGGTTTTCAGGTGACCATAGACCAATTGGACCGGGTGGTCACCGAGCGCACCAAGGCGCTGATTTTTGTCTCGCCTTCCAATCCCACCGGCGCCGTCTATAACCCCGAGACAGTGAATGAGTTGGCCGCTTGGGCGTCAGAGCGGGGAATCTGGGTGATAGCCGATGAGATATACGAGCATTTCGTCTATGACGGGGCGGAGTTTTCCTCTATCGCGGCCTCCATGGATGACCGGTGGGTGATAGTAAACGGAGTGGCCAAGGCTTACGCGATGCCGGGCTGGCGGGTGGGATGGATGGTGGGACCCCCCGATGTCATCAAAGCGGCCAGCGGATTCCAGTCCCACTCCACTTCCAACGTGTGCAATGTCGCCCAGCATGCGGCCCTGGCTGCACTCTCGGGACCCCAGGAGTCGGTGTCCGAGATGAAGGCGGCTTTCGACCGGCGGCGGCTCGCCATGTACGAAGGACTGTCGAACATCGCCGGCATGGAATGCATCATGCCGCAAGGCGCTTTCTACGCCTTTCCCAACTGCTCGGGTCTCCTGGGACGCAGCCTCGGCGGCCGGAAGGTGAACAACACCATAGAGTTGGCTTCGGCCATCCTGGAGGAGATCAAGGTGGCGATAGTGCCCGGGGAGGCGTTCGGCGCTCCCGGCTTCGTTCGTTTCTCCTATGCCCTCTCCGACCACGACCTGGCCAGGGGAGTCCGGCGCCTCGCCGACTTCTTGGGATAGGCGGTTCTTTCAAGAGACGCCGCGGATAACCAACCAGAGAGACAACTACCCTACCGATCCGGCGCGTCCGGTTTTTCCCCGTCTTGTTGCTTCCTTTCAATGGAATCATCACAGCCCTTCCCATCAGTATCGGTTCACAGCCACTTCTTCCCCCGCATCGACTATCGGTGGGGATTTCGGCGGACATAGCTGAAAATGTACGCTCTGGCTTAGATAAAGGAGCGGGCGGCCATGAGCGAAGTCAGCGTCAAAGCGCAGATACTGGTTGAACCCCGCACCTTGAGCCCCCGGACTCTACCGCGGCGCTCGGTCCAAGAAGGTGGATGGCTGGCAGTGGAGGCCACCACCCTTTCGGGAATAGATGCCCAAGCTTGGGCAGGAGAGATCTCCCAACTGGCGTATCCGCTCATCCTGGGCCGCCAGGTGGTGGGAAGAATCGCGGACACTATCAACGGGGACCTGCCCTATCCGATCGGCTCCCGGGTACTGGTGGAGCCGATCATCCGGTGCCGCCAATGCTCATCCTGTCTGGCCGGGCTGTCTTTCTGTTCTCGCCGCTACCCGGTCAACGCCTACGGTCTGATTCCCTCCACCGAGCATCCCGGATTGTGGGGAGGAATGGCCGAAACGCTCTATCTTGATCCCAATGCCCGACTTCATCACATCAGTGACGATATTCCGGCGGTGACCGCCACCATCGCCCATTCTCTCGCCGACGGCTGGACCTGGGCGGTGGAAACCCCGCGCCTCAAGCCGGGAGAGAACGTGCTGATTCTGGGTCCCGGACCCCGGGGCCTGGCCTGCCTGCTGGCCGCCAAGAGCGCCGGCGCCGGATGGGTGGGAATCAGTGGGCTGGATGTGGACTCCGACCGCCTGCAGATGGCCCGCATTCTGGGCGCCGACCTAACAGTGAACATAACCGCCGATGACCTGGAAACAGCGGTGGGAAACAGCCTTGGACAACGCCCCGACCTGGTGGTGGATGTAACCTCCAACGACCCCGAAGCCATCTACGTCGCTCTGGAAATAGTGCGGCCGGGAGGACAGGTGATACTGGCTTCCACCAAGGGCGGGCGGCCCATCTCCTCGCTCTATTCGGATGTGATCGTCACCAAACAGTTGCACGTGGTGGGGGTGCTGGGACCTTCCCAGGAGGGATTCAAATGGGGGGTCCAGCAACTGGAGATTGATCCTCGGCTCGACACGCTGGTCAGCCACCAATTCCCGTTGGACGAGTCTCATCTGGCCCTCGCCGCCACTGCCGGGCAGTTGGGACATGAAGAGCTGATCTCGGTGGCAATCAGCTTTTGACAGGCCGGATCGCAGGCGAGCGGTGACGGAGGAAACGCTCTCATCCGGCTGGCAGCCCTCCCGCTCGTCGGTCCGGGCCTGGGTCGGCTATGACTTGGCCAACACCATTTTCGCCCTGGGAGTGGTGGGCCTCTACCTACCTCAATGGATTTTGGAGAAGGATCTCCCGGACTCGGCGTTATCACTGGCAACCGCCGGCGCCGGCTTGGTGGTGGCATTCTTGGCGCCCTGGGTAGGAGCCCGCACCGACTACCGGGGGAACAGAATCGGCGCCCTGGCGATCACAACCGGGATGGCCGTTTGCGGAAGCGCGCTCCTGGCGGTGGGTCCCGTCATCATGACCATGTTCATCTTTGGGATATCCCTGATCGGATTCCATGTCGGATCGGCCCTCTACGACTCCTTGCTGTTGGATGTCAGCACTCCCGAAACCCGCAGCCGCGTCTCCGGAATGGGCGTGGCAATCGGGTATGTGGGATCTTTCATCGGACTGGGCATCGGCACCCTCGTCCTGGGAGTGGGGGGAGGGTATCCTGCGGTGTTCCGCTCCCTGGCGGTCGGTTTTGCGGTTTTTTCCCTCCCCGCTTTCTTCCTGATCCGGCCCGCACCCCGACCTGTTACTGTGGGAGAGCCTCCGCTCTTGCGGAGAATCATCGGCGACCTACTCAAATCGTGGAAGGCGACCGGCCAATACCCGAACCTGACCAGGTTCCTGGTGGGCAGGTTCTGCTACACAGAGACCGTCAACACCCTGATCGGGGGATTCCTGGCGATCTACGCCACCGAGGAAGTGGGCCTGACCACCTCTCAGGTAACTGCTCTTTTGGGCGCCGCGATAGCTGCCTCCATGGGGGGCGGATTTTTGGGCGGCTGGCTGGCCATGCGCCTGGGGGCAGGCCCCGCTTTGCGGCTGATCCTGGGCCTCTGGATAGTCACAATAGGCTTGGGCGTAACCGCGGCGGTGTCGGGCGCCGCCTGGTTGATCTGGGTGGCCGGGCTGTCGGGCGGTGTCTCGCTGGGAGGACTCTGGGCCACTGACCGGGTGCTTATGACCGGGCTATCACCTCCCCATCGGCTGGGAGAGTTCTATGGCCTGTACGCCACGGTGGGTCGCTTCGCCGCAGTCCTCGGTCCGCTGCTCTGGGGCTTCATAGTGGATGTTCTCGGCTTGAGTCGCCATGTCGCCATGATCTCACTGATGTTCATAGGCCTGACCGCCCTTTACATATTGAGGGGGATCAACGCCGGGACAGCCTACGAGCCGCCCTCTTCAGAAGGGGCCTCGGGGGGAAACACCATGGAGACTGACCCCCCCAAAGATCCGTTGGGTACGTAGTAGGTAACTCCATCTTCGTCGCGGAGGATGGTTACCCGGGGACGGATATCGACAACCACTCCGGTAGCCGCCCCGCTTTTGATCCTGTCTCCGACGCGGAACTGATCTTCAGCCAGAATGAAAAACCCGGAGATGACATTCTGCACCAAGCCTCTTGCTCCCAAGCCGATCGCAACACCCGCCGCCGAGCCGACCGCCAGGAAAGGCGCCAGTGGCAACCCCCACACGGAGATGATCATCAGCCCCCCGGTGGCCAGGAAGGCGATCATGACAATTCTCCGTACCAGCGACCACAGCGTAGCAGCTCTGGCGCCGTCTTCCTCACCCCGGCCGGCCATCTCTCGGACAACCCTTCTCCCTACCCGCTTGACGCTGAGGTACCCAATCCACAGGCCCAACACGGTGAACACGGTTCCCAGCGTTTCCTCGATGAATCTCCAGTCGGTGATCGCTTCCCACATGATCCGTACTCCCTTTGGTCGGCTGGTTTGGACAGCTCAGATATGTTGTCTCGCTCTCTACACTTTAACCGGGTTATCTCCTCTTCCTTCCATTCGTAATGTCACGCACTGCTCGTGTTCTGTTGATCACTGTCATCGCCGTGGCGATGCTGATCATCATCGGCTTGGGGAGCTATGTGGCATGGAGCCGCTCCCACCAGGGAATCATTCTCGGATCCGTAACCGTCTCGGGAATGAGCCTGGAGGGCCTGGAGCGGACGGAAGCGGAATCAATTCTCTCCGAGATGGAGTCACAGCAGGGGGAGGTCGTGATCCAGATCTTCGTCAACGACCAACCATTGACCGTCACCGCCTCTGAATTTGGCTATCGGATAAACACCGGGGAACTGATTGACACAGCCATGCAGAAAGAAAGGCAGGGAGGCCTCTTGACCAGGTGGCGGCGGTGGCTAAGGGGTTTCTTCAACGACCCTGTCCCCGTGGAGCTGTTTCCCGAGTCCACCATCGACCAGAGCCTGGTGGATGATTTTCTCAGGGACTTGGACCAACAGCACGGCATACCCCCCATAGAGGGGAACCTGGAGTTCGTGAACGGCCGGCCCGTCCCCACCTATCCCTCGCCAGGTTGGCTTTTGGACAGCTCGGAGGCCGGCGAGGAGATTCGCGCCGCCGCGGTGGGTGGAGGCGGAACGGTCCGGCTGGATACGGTGCTGGTTGCGCCGAACACCACTATCGAACAGATCGCGGACGCCTTGGCCACAGTCGAGCAATGGATATCCGCCCCGGTGGTGTTGAAAGATCCGGACGGTGAAGCCGAGTTAGTCTTCACCGCCCAAGAGATCGCCGACGCCACCATCTTCAGCTTCGACCTCAACGCCTCACCCCCTGTCCATCTAAGCATTGACCGCAGACTGGTAACCCGCAAAGTGTCAGCGATAAGCGAGTTGGTGGGCGTTCCTCCTGTCAACGCCTACTACGAGATAGACGAGAACGACAGGGTGATCATCCACCCGTCTGCCACCGGCATCGGCGTCGACTTGAACACGGTCGGCGATTCGCTGGAAACACTCGCCGACGCCCGGGAGCGTGGGGGGATACTTCCCAAAATGGAGGGAACCCAACCCCCGGTGACCACCGAAGACATCGAAAATCTGGGGATTCGCCACCTGGTGTCCCAATACACCACATACCACGATTGCTGCGCTCCCCGGGTGAACAACATCCAACTGTTCGCCGACCGGGTCAACGACGCGATAGTGCTGCCCGGCGAAAGGTTCAGCCTCAACCTACGTGTGGGGGAGCGGACCGCGGAGGACGGATTCGAGGAGGCGGGCACCTTGCTGAGAGGAGAACTGACCGACACCGTGGGAGGAGGTGTAAGCCAGTTCGCCACCACTTTCTACAACGCTATGTTCTGGGGGGGCTATGAGGACATATCCCACAAGACCCATAGCTTTCACTTCACCCGCTACCCCGAGGGCATAGAAGCCACCATCAACTGGCCCGAGGTGGATCTGGTCTTCCGCAACGATTCCCCCGGACAGGTGCTGATCCGTACCGAGTACACCGACACCTCCATCACCGTGAAGTTCTTCGGTGACAACGACGGACGGACCGTGATCGGAAACTGGAAAGCCGGGGAGGGCCGTCTGCGGGTCGTCTCGGAAGGAGGACCAGGGGCGCGAGTGGTATCCGCCAGTATTTCAGAACGCTCCGACGAATTGGCGCCACCCGAGACTCTGTACCGCTCCAACCCGGAGTTGGCTTCCGGTGAGGTGTCGGAGATCCAAACCGCCAAAGAGGGTTGGAAGGTGAAGGTGACCCGCACCATCAAACACCGAGAGGAGACGCGCAACCGGCTGTGGAACGTTCGCTACATACCTCGCCAGGAGATCGTGGAGATGCACCCTTGCTTAATGGCCTATCTGACGGAGGCCGGAGTAGTGACGGCGCCCGAAGGGACGGAAGAGGGCACCGGAGACCAAGACGCTTCTGCCGCCGGGGAGGACCCTGTATGCCCCGAACCCGGAGAGGACGAGGAGGACACTCCCGAGCTCCCCGAAGAACTGACCGATCGCTTTCCCGAACTGGTGCCCGAAGAGGGCGAACAGACCCCCATCGAGGAAGAGGAAGGCCAATCCCCCGTCAACGGCGAAGAAGAACAAACCCCCGTCGATGGAGAGGAAGAACAAACTCCCGCTTCCGACACCGAATAGCCGCCCCGATCACCGAAGAGGAAGCAACCGGCTGGTTCCTTTGCTGTGGGTGTTTTCGGAGACCCTTGTGGTGGGATTTCCCTAGAGAGGATTCCGCTTCTCGGCGGCCGCTAAGTCGCCAGGAATCACCAAATCCTCGATGGCGTCGTAAACCGTCCAGGCGCCGTTTCTCTGCGCCTCCTCGATCTTGGCCAAACCCGGAGGGGTCATCAGCCCGCTCGCCACCAACCTCTCCACCCTCTCCTTGTTGGGGCGGGACCATGGACTACCCGGCTTGCGGGGAGTGAACATCAACATGTACCGCTCGTCGTCGAGGCGTCTGGTGCGGCTGTCCACCCAGCCGAAGCAGAGCGCCTCCTCCACCGATTCTTCATACTCCAAGCTGGGCTTTCGGGTGGCTTTCTTGTAGAAGACCAGCCAGATTCCCCGTTGGATGGCATGGTTCTTCTCAAGCCAGCGCCGCCACGATCCCCGTTCGGAGAGATAGACCCGTTCGTAGTCCCCGGTCGGTTTCCGGGAGGCCACCGCGGCTGTTATTCCCCGGAGTAGAAAAGAAAGAACTCCGAGACCGATTCGAATACCTGCTCCACCTGTCCCGGGGACCATCCTCCCGCCCGGCGTACGGTTAAGGTGTTGGAGAGGGTAAAAACCCGGTTGATGTGGGGATCGAGTTCCATCAAACGAGCCGACAGCCGAGCGGGAAAGGTCTTTCCGGACCGGGCGGCGTCGCGATCGGCGTATCCCTCCCCGTCTTGTCCTCCCAAGGTGCGGTTGGTGTCGATCAACAACACGTCACCAACCATCTCAGTGGAAAGAATCTCTATCTGCTGTCCCAATTCTTCCCTTTCATCTTCGCCCAGGAGATTCTAGTTGCTGGCCTCGATCCACCCGAGTCCTCGGAAAACGCCACCAGGGACACTCCCACCCCGCGCCACCCTCAGTGGTTGCGGCGACCAACCGCCCTGCGTTCCCGAGCAAAGGAGCGGCGATAACGCTCCCCGATGGATTGGACCTTGAACAGATTCGTGGAGGCCTCTTGGTTGGGAGGCGTCCCCGCCACCATCACCACCAAATCGTCTCTTTGACATATTCCCTCCTTTTCCAAGATCTTTTCCGCGGCCGCGAACATCAGGTCGGTGTGATCCCTCCGATGGAATTCCAAAGGAATCACTCCCCGGTAGAGGGCCGCCTGTCGCAGGGCGCGGATGATCGGAGTGAAAGCGATGATACGCGCCCGCGGACGATATTTGGAAAGAAGCCGGGCGGTAGAACCGGACTCGGTAAAGGCCACCAAGGTGTCGATACCCAGGTTGTGGGCGGCGTCGACCGCCGACCGCGCCACCGCTGACGCCGTACCGCCGCCCGCGGCGATGTAGGGAACCGCAGGATCTCCGTCGGCTTTCAATAACTCCTTTTCCATTTCGACACAGATCTCAGACATCGCCTCCGTCGCCCGGATCGGGTAGTCGCCCACCGCGGTCTCCGCCGACAACATCACCGCATCGCTTCCGGTGGCCACTGCCGTGGCCACATCGGTTACCTCCGCCCGGGTGGGCCGCGGTGAGCGGGTCATCGACTCCAGCATCTCGGTGGCGGTGATGGAGATCAGACCCGCCCGGTTGGTGCGACGCAGGATGTCCGCCTGGACAATGGGAAGACGGGCCAGCGGAAGCTGCACGCCCAAGTCGCCCCGGGCCACCATCACCCCCGCCGCCTCGGCCAGGATTCCGTCCAGATTCCGATAGGCGGCAGCCAACTCCACCTTGGCAATCACCGGGGCGCCGCCCGCCAACTCCTTGATCATCCGGACATCGTCGCCGGTGCGCACGAAAGAAGCGGCGACATAGTCCACCTCCAACTCGATTCCCAACTCCAGATCGCGACGATCCTTGTCGGTGACGGCGGGCAGTTGCAAAAGGGTCTCGGGAAAAGCCACTCCCGCACCGCTCAATAGTTCACCCCCCCAGGTCACCTCGGCCACCAGTCGATCCGGACTGCGCTCGACGACCGTCATCCTGATCAGCCCATCAGACATCACTATTCCGTCTCCCTCCCTCAAGTCATCCAGCAGCCTCGAGTAATCGATGGGGATAGTCCGAGGGTTTGCGGGCGGCGTCCGCCCGGGGATCAAGCAGACCCGTTCACCGGAACGGAGAAGAATCTTCCCTTCCGCAAGCCTTCCCACCCTCAGCTTGGGACCGGAGATATCCTGCAAAACCGCCACCGTCTTTTTCTCCTCCTGCCCGGCCTCTCGCACCCATTTCACAAATCGGCGGTGGAGATTATGGTCCCCGTGCGAAAAGTTGAGGCGGGCCACATCCATTCCGGCCACCACCAACTCCCTGATCTTCTCCGGGGACGCCACGGCCGGCCCCAGAGTGGCCACGATCTTGGTGAATCTCTCCATGGACAATCGCAACGCTACCGAATCGATGGCGAATTACTACGGTTCGAATACCTGGGAGCCGTACAAATCCAGGTTTGCCCGCCTCACCGACTCCTGTCCATTCGGCGAGCCAAGCCACTCGACGAAGGCCAGAGACTCCTCCATCACCGGGGAGCCCTTCACCGCCATTGCCCGATAGGGATTTTCCAACCCCACCGGATCCAGTCGCGCGTCCGCCAAAACAGTCGCTTCCTCCGCGGTCAAAAAGACGCTCAGTTCCACCAGAACGAAGGCTTCTTTCTGGGAGGCAACCTGCAGGGTGAGCCCCATTCCCTGGCGGGTCTGTACGTACCACTCCCGATCGGTGGGGTCCACACCCGCTTTGTTCCAGATCTCTTGCTCGACTTGATGGGTGCCCGACCCGTCGGCCCGGCTGACAAACGGGTGCCCTTCGCGGGCGATTCGCTCGAACGCCTCGGCCGCGGACAATCCCCTCACCGCTTGGACCGCCCGGGGAGGACCGGCCAAAACGAACCGGCTCGAAAAGACTCCGACGGCCAACTCCGCCCGCCCTTCGGCAATGAATTGCGCCTCCCGATCAGGATCGTGGGTGATGATCACATCGGCCGATCCCTCCCTCGCCAATGCCAGTGCCCGGGCAGTGGGAGTGCCCACCACGCTCAATTCCACCCGCGGGTGGCGGTCTTCAAATTCGGAGGCCACCTTCTCCAACAGTCTCCCATCCACCAAGGTGGTGCCCGCGGCCACCACCACCCGGGTCTTTTCCTGCGAACACCCCGCCCATCCCCCCACTGCCAGCAATGCCAATAGGACAGGCGCCAGCCATGACCGGCTTCTCATCTCAGCCGCCCGCCAGCAACCGCACCGCCGACGCCTTCACCGCGGCAACCACCTTCGAGCCGACCTCCAGTTCCATCTCGTCCATCGCCCCCGGAGTAACCACCGCCGTTACCTCCGCTCCCCCGACGTCCACTCCCAACTCCACCCAACGGCCGCCCTGGCGAACCTCGGTTATCTTTCCCGCCCACCGGTTGCGAGCTGAGCCGGCCCCCTCACCAGAGCCCAGCACCGCCACCGACTCTCCTCGAAACAGTGCCCGGCAGGGAGCCCCGATCTCGACCTCCCCGATTCCCCATACCCGAACGGAGCCAACCATGGCGCTGGCGAAGCTTCCCCTCCGGGCCACGCCCACCCCCTCCCAGAGATTGGAGACCCCCACTACCGCGGCCACCCTTGAGTCGCCCGGACGGGACAACACCTCCCCGAGGGGCCCCTGCTGGCGCAGCTGGCCTTCCACCAGCACCGCCATATGGGCGCCCAACGCCGCGGCCGTCTCCAGATCGTGAGTGACGATCACTGCCCCTCTCTCTCCCACTCCCTCGGCGATCAGCCTGGCCACCGCCGGCCGGTCTTCAACGTCGATGGGCGCCAGCGGCTCATCCAACAGCACCCATTGCTCCGGTCGGGCCAGCACGCGGGCCAGGGCGATCCGCTGGCGTTCCCCGCCGCTCAGAAGGCTGGCCGGTTCCGAAAGCCGGTCTCCCATTCCCAATCGGTCGGCCAGTTGGGCGGCGCGGGTCGATTGCTCGGTGTCCAGACCCAACCCCAGGTTCCATCCGATTCCACCCCGGAAAAGATGGGGCGTCTGGGGTAAATAGGTGGCCTCCCAACCCGGCCCCCCGGGAAGAGTCCCCGCCAGCAACCTCAACAGGGTGGTCTTTCCGGCCCCGTTGGGCCCGAAAACCACGGTCCGCTGGCCTTCTACCAACTCCAGTCCCTCCACGTCCAGGATCGGACTTTCACTCGGATAACGCAACGAGACTCTCACGGGCCGTCTCCCCCCAGTCGGCCCACCGCGATGTTCACTACCAGGGCGATGACCAGCAACATAAAGCCCGCAGCCACCGCCGCCCCGAACCGGGCCTGGCGGGACTCCTCCACGATCAGGGTGGTCAGCACCCGGGTCTCACCCACGATGTTGCCTCCCACCACCAGCACCGCCCCCACCTCGGCCACCACCCTCCCGAAAGAGGCCGCCACCGCGGTTGCCACCCCGGCTCTCGCCTCTCGCACCGCCACCGCCCCAAGAGCGACCCGACCCAGCCGCAGAGCCGCCAATTGCTCCATGGCGGCGTCACCCAAGCCTCTGATGGATCCGGCGGCGACTCCCGCCGCAATGGGGGTGGCCAGTATCACCTGGGCAATCACCATGGCGGTGGGAGTGAAGATCAGGCCTAGGCCGCCCAGCGGGCCCGACCGCCAAAACACCAGGAGCAGCAGCAGCCCGGCCAGCACCGGGGGGAACCCCATTCCCACGCTCACCGCCAGGCGAAGCGCCCCTCTTCCACGAAAACGCCCCAGCGCCAGGGCCGCTCCCAAGGGCACCCCCAGCACCACTCCGATCAGGGTAGAGGCGCCGGAAACCGCCAGGGTGAGAGCAACCACTATCCATAGTTCGGCGCCGGCGCCGACCAGGCTCTGGACCGCGTCGGTCAAAACTTCCCACAGGAACTCCATCCCGACCCCCCTGCGTCAGTGCTGCTGCGGGGACCGGCCTGACGGGCTGCGCCGAGAGTACGCCAGGTAAAAGAAAACCGCAATGGTTATGACGGGAACTCCCCAAATCAGAAACAGATAGATCCCGGTGCGCATGCCGCTGAATGCTAGCTTTTTTCAGCGCTTGCGGTGCACCCCTTGGAAAATGTCGTCTCCCAGTTGGTCACTTTAAACGAACGGCTCAGGCGTTTGGTTTCTTAGTCTTAGGATGTACACCAACCCTGAATACGATTGTCCGATAAAGCAAACTCGAAAGCCTTCCCCAAACGAACGCTGGGGTTGGTGCTGTTTTTCCTCGCTCTGGGGGGTTTGACCGCCAGAGAAATGGTCTCAAGACCGCTGGCTTCCAGTGCGGATGACGGACGCTTGGTAGTGGGCACTTTGTTCCCGATCACCGGCGACCTGGCTTCTTTCGGCCCGACCTTGACGGCCGCGGCCCGACTGGCTGTAGGAGACATCAACGCGGCGGGAGGAGTGCTGGGCGCCGAAGTGACGTTGTATGAAGCCGACTCGGGCGATCTCAGCCAGGATGTCGCCAACCCCGAAGTAGACCGGCTGCTCGCCCTGGATGTGGATGTAATCGTGGGCGCGGCCAGTTCGGCCGTCTCCAAGCTGGTCATCGACAAGATAACCGGGGCCGGCGTGATCCAGTTCGCACCATCCAACACCTCCCCCGATTTCACCACCTACCCCGACAACGGGCTCTATTTCCGCACCGCCCCTCCCGACCTGCTGCTCTCTGAGATGATGGCACAACTCATGGCGTCGGAAGGCGCCGAGACGGTCGGGGTGATCTATCGACAGGAATCCTACGGAACCGGTCTCGCCATTGCCTTCCGGGAGAGTTTCGAAGAACGGGGAGGCATAATCAACCCCTTCATCGCCTATGCCCCCGGCACGGATAGCTTCGACGCCGAGATTGACCTGCTGGTCGCAGCCGAGCCCGACGCCATTTTTATCATCGGCTTCGAAGAGGCGGCGTCGATAGTAACCACCATGCACGAACGAGGTGTGGGGCCCACCTCCGACACCAACGTCTATGGAACCGCCGGCCATATCTCGAGTATCGGCGGCGCCGTCTCCGATCCCTCCATCCTCACCGGGATGCGCGGCGCTGAGAACTCGGTGGATCTGAGCACCATCCGCAGTTTCACCGACCGACTCGAAACAGCCTACGAAGGCGGAGTGGACGGTATTTACGGCTATGGCGCGGAGACCTACGACGCGGTGATCATCACCGCGTTGGCCGCCGAGATGGCCCGCTCCACCGACCCCACCTCGGTCGCTCGGGAGATCAATGACATAACCCGAACCGGAATAAAATGCTCCAGCTTTGTCCAATGTCGAGATCTAATCGCCTCCGGCGAGGACCCCGACTACGACGGAATAGGCGGGCAGTACGAGTTCGTGGAGGTCGGCGAGCCGTCGATGGCCAACTACCGGATTCTCACCTACAGCGGAGACTCTCGTCCGGACAAAAGCCTCGACGAATACATCACCCATGGGGGCTAGCCGTATCAACCGGCAAGGTCCTGATGATCACAACCGGGCGGAGAGTATTTCGTTGACAACCCGCGGGTCGGCCCGGCCGGAAGTGGCCCTCATCACCTGGCCCACCAAAAACCCCCGTACCTTCCGTTCGCCCGATCGGTAGCGCTCCACCGCCTCGGAGTGGACGGAGATGATCTCTTCCACTACCTGTTCCAAGGCCGCGCGGTCCGAGAGTTGTTCCAGATTGCGTTGGGCGGCCACCTCGGACGGGCTCCCTTCCCCGTCGATCACCCCCGCCAGTACCTCCCGGGCAGCGCTTGCCGACACCCGGCCTTCGCTCACCATCCGGGTCAGGGCGGCGATCTCTTCTCCCCGGAGCGGAACGTCAGCCAACGAGGCCCCCCGCCGCCGGAGGGAGGCGGTCACCTCGCCCGTCACCCAGTTGGCGGCCGCAACCGGGTCGGCGCCCGATTCCACGGATTCCTCGAACAGGTCCCGCAGACCCGGCTCGGAGGAGGCCAACACCCGGGCCGAGCCAGGATTCAGCCCCAACCGCCGGTAGCGTTCCCGGCGAGGGGCGGGGAGTTCGGGAATTGCAGAGCGGGCCGCCTCCAGCCAGGAGCCGTCAAGAATCATCGGCGCCAGGTCCGGCTCGGTGAAGTAGCGGTAGTCGGAACTCCCCTCCTTGGTGCGCATCCCGTGCGTGATCCCCGCCGCCTCGTCCCAGTGCCGGGTCTCCATCACCACCCTCTCCCCCGCCGACACCAGCGCAGTCTGCCGCTCCACCTCGGCGCGTATGGCCTTTTCCAGCGATCGGAACGAGTTCATGTTCTTGATTTCCACTTTCACGCCCAGTTGCTCGCTCTCTTCGGGGCGGATCGAGACATTGGCGTCGAAGCGGACCGAGCCCCGCTCCAAGCGGGCATCTGAGACTCCGGTCTCCGCCACCACCGCCCGCAGTTCCTGGGTGTAGGCCCGGGCGTCGGCGGCGCTTCGCAAATCGGGACGGGAGACGACCTCCACCAACGGGGTTCCCGCCCGGTTGAAGTCCACCAGGGTCTCCGCCGCGGTGTGGATTCTTCCCCCCTCCCCCACGTGCACCGATTTGCCGGTGTCCTCCTCCATGTGAACCCGCTCGATCTCCACCCGGAACTGCCCGTCATCAGACTCCACATCCAGCCAGCCGTCCACGCACACCGGTATGTCGAACTGACTGATCTGATAGTTCTTGGGCAGGTCGGCGTAGTAGTAGTTCTTGCGGTGGAAAACCGAGCGGGGGTTGATCCGGCAGTTGAGGGCCAACCCCAGACGGATGATTCTCTTTATGGCTTCCCGGTTGGGAACGGGGAGCGAGCCGGGCAGGGCCAGGCACACCGGACAGACGTGGGTGTTGGGGGGATCGCCGAAAGAAACCCGACATCCGCAAAACATCTTGGAGAGGGTGTCCAACTCCACATGAACCTCGATGCCGATCACCGGCGACCACTTCACAAGGGCACTCCGGTCGGTGGGGCCAACGCCGGCGGGGGCAAAACGTCGAAGCCCGCCAGTCGCTCCACCTCGGCCGCCACCGCCATCATGACCTGTTCCCCGAGGGCGGGCGCCATCACCTGGAACCCGATGGGCAGCCCCTCCGAGTCGAGGGAGATCGGCACCGAGATGGCCGGATGCCCCGACAGGTTGGAGGGAATGGTGCAGATGTCGCTCCGGTACATCGTCAGGGGATCCTGGGTCCGCTCGCCCAGCCGGAAAGCGGTGGTGGGAGTGGTGGGAGAGACCAGGGCGTCCACCTTCCGGTAGGCCTCGTTGAATTCAGCCTGAAGCAGGGAGCGAACTTTCTGGGCCTGTCCGTAGAAGGCGTCGAAATAGCCGGCCGAGAGAGCATAGGTCCCCAACAGGATTCGTCTGATCACTTCCGGTCCGAACCCCTCGGCGCGGGTCTCGGCCATGGTGGCGGAAGCCGTGGCTTCCTTGATCGACAGTCCATAGCGCATTCCGTCGAAGCGGGCCAGGTTGGCCGAGCACTCGGCGGGGGCGATCAGGTAGTAGGCGGAAAGCGCCACCTCGAACAGCGGGAGCGAGACTTCCACCACCTCCGCGCCCCGGTCGGATAGCCGGTCCACCATCTCCCCGGTCGCCGCCGAGACCTCCGGCTGATAGCCTTCCCCGCCCAGTTCCTTCACCACTCCCAACCTCAATCCTTCCACGCCGCGCTCCAGGCTCCCCGCGAAGTCGGGGACCGGGCCGGCATAGGAGGTGGCGTCGGCTGGATCGTGTCCGGCCACCGCGGACAGCAGCAGGACGGCGTCGGCGACGGTACGGGTGAGGGGGCCGATCTGGTCGAGAGAGGACGCGAACGCCACCAATCCGTATCGGCTGACCAGCCCGTAAGTGGGTTTCATCCCCACCACCCCGCAAAGCGAAGCGGGCTGGCGGATAGAGCCGCCGGTGTCCGAACCCAACGCGGCCAGCGCCGATCCCGCCGCCACCGCCGCCGCGGAACCCCCAGATGATCCTCCGGGAACCCGCCCGGTGTCCCAGGGATTGCGGGTGGGGCCGTAGGCCGAGTTCTCGGTGGAGCTTCCCATGGCGAACTCGTCCAGATTTGTCTTGCCGACTATCACCGCCCCCGCTTCCCGCAGCCTGGCCACCGCCGTGGCGTCATAGGGAGGGCGATAGCCGGCCAGGATCTGCGAGGAGCAGGTGGTCTCCAATCCCCGGGTGCACATGTTGTCTTTGACCGCCACCGGGATGCCGTGGAGCGGTCCCCGGTCCTCACCCCGGCCCAGCTCCTCATCGGCCCGTCCGGCCGCCCCCAGGGCGCCCTCCCGATCCAGGTTCAGATAGCAATGCAACTCCGACTCGGTCATCTCCGCCCGGGACAGCACCGACTCCAAAAGCTCGGAGGCGGTGGTCTCCCCCGAACGCAGGGCCGCGCCTGCGGCAACAATCGAGAGCGGTTCGGGAGACATCGACGGTCAGTCGAGCGCCGGCGAGGTTACGAAAAAGCCGTCCCGACTTTCCGGCGCCATCTCCAAGACTTCCTCCCGGTCGAGAGAGGGGCGCACCTCGTCGGCCCGGAACACGTTGGTCTGACCCAGAGGATGGGAGAGGGGCAAAGCGGCGGAGGTGTCGACTTCCTGCACCCGGGAGGCATGCTCCAAGATGACGCCCAACTCCTGTCGGTACCGGTCCAACCGGCGCGGTGAGAGCGCCAGCCGCGACAGGGCGGCGACATGGGCAACATCCACATCTATCGGCATAGGAGAAGAAGTTTAGGAAAACCCCCGCCGCTTCCCCGCTAGCTTGATGGGGATGAGCCAAGATCACCCATCCTCCCCTGATCGTCGACGCCTGCTGCTGGGAGTGGCGGTTCTGTGTCTCAGCGTCGGCGCCGTCGTGGCCTGGTGGCAGGGCCAGCCAGAAACCGGATCAGTGCTGGTGCGGGCGGACATCCTGCTTGCCGCGGTGTGGCTGGCTTATCCGTCTCTCAGCTCCATACGGTGGGGAGTCGTGCTGGCCATCGTCGGAGGCGGGGTGCTGCTTATGACCAGGTGGCGAGTGGTGGCAGCGATGATTCTCATTGCCCTGGCCATTGCGCTCTTTTGGGGAAGAATCAGAAAAAGAGGCGCCCCCTAGTTACGGCGCCCGTGGGTCCACCCGAGAGTTCCGCCAGTCTGCATCCCTGACCGCAAGGGGGCCCAGTTGGTTCCGCAAGTCCTTGCGCCAGACTTTCTAACCTCCTACCCCAACATGACAAACAATACGTCACTACCCACCGCACCCTCTTACCCGGTTTGGTTCGAGCGGACCAACTGGCCGGGAATGGATGAGGTACGCCAAGCAGGAATAACAGTATTGGGCCCGGGAGATCCCAATGATCTCTTCCGCGACATCGAGAGCGCGAAAGCGATAGTGGCGGCACATCTCCCATTCGACGGCGAGGTGATGGACCGAGCGCCGAATCTGGCGATCATTGCCCGCACCGGAATCGGGTATGACGCGATCAATATCGCCGACGCCACCGAGCGAGGAATCTGTGTCTGCAACTTTCCCGAAGGTCCTACCATCCCCACCGCCGAGCAGGCCATCGCCCTGATGCTGGCGGTGGCCAAGCGTCTTCCCAATCTCCAGCGCGACCTACGGCAGGGCGATCTGGCGAGCATCAAATCCCACACCGCGGAGGAACTTAATGGAAAGCTGTTGGCGCTGGTGGGATATGGCCGGATAGCCCGCCGGGTGGCGACCGTCGCCAGAGCGCTGGGGATGGAAATCACCGCCTTCGACCCATATCTGCCGGACGAACACTTCGGGTCCGCCACCCGGGCAGACGATCTGACCGGGATGCTGGCCTCCGCCGATGTCGTCTCGATCCACATCCCCCTCACCCCCCAGTCGCGAGGCCTTTTCGACCGAGAGATGCTCGGTGTGATGAAATCGGACGCCATCCTCATCAACACCGCCCGTGGACCGGTGGTAGACACCGATGCCCTGGTGGAAGCGGTGTCCTCGGGTCATCTGCGCGCAGTGGGACTGGACGTCTCCGACCCCGAGCCGCTGCCCGTCGGCCATCCGTTGCTGGGCTTCGACAATGTGCTGGTTACTCCCCATGTTGCGGCTTGGACGAGAGAAGCCAAGCTCAGGATGCTGTCGGTAGCCAAGGATCAGATCGTCTCGGTGCTGGCCGGTCGCAGGCCCAGCTATCTGCTCAACCCCGAGGTGCTGGAGCGAGCGGGTCTCAACCTGTTGGCGTGATGGTCTGTTCCCACTACTTTTAGGGCAATGCGACAATTCGAAGGTACAACAGCGGTTGTCACCGGCAGCACCTCGGGAATGGGAGAAGCCACGGCCCGTCTGATGGCCGAACGGGGAGCGGAGGGGATAGTGGTCACCGGACGAAACCGAGAGCGCGGAGAAGCAGTGGCCCGATCTATCGGCAGCCACGATACGGAAGCCGTGTTCGTCGCCGCCGACCTGGCCCTCCCCACGGCATACCGCCAGATAGTCGAGACTGCCGACCGGTGCTTTGGCCGCATCGACATCCTGGTCAACTGCGCTGCGACAACCGCGCGGGGCTCTATCGAAACCACCACTCTCGAGCATTGGGAAGAGGTCATGGCGACCAACCTCCGGTCCCCATTTTTCATGATGCAGGAGGCGGTGCGAATCATGAAACGGGAAGGGAGGGGAGGAACGATCGTCAATGTGGGTTCGGTGGTCGCTCACGGAGGGCCCCCACACATCGCTCCCTACTCCGCGTCCAAGGCCGCTCTCGCCACCCTGACCCGCAATGTCGCCTACGCGGTGATGCGGGACCGGATCCGCGTGAACTGCCTCCAACCCGGCTGGTCCGATACACCAGGCGAGCACCTTCTGCGAAAAAAGGAGGGCGCCGGGGATGACTGGCTGGCCCGTGCGGAGGCCAAGGCACCGTTCGGGAGACTCCTGAAAGTGGACGAAATCGCGGAAGCCATCGCCTTTTTGGCCTCTAACGCCTCTGGGCTGATGACCGGGGCGGTAGTCGACTACGACCAGACCGTGCCGGGAGCGGGACCGCCCCCCCAGCCCCCTCCTCGATCGGAAGTAAGTCAATGATTCCGCTCGGACAGAGAATCGCCGGGGCGCCCATCAGCTGGGGTGTGGACGGTTCGCCGGGATGGGGATATCTCCTCCCCAGCGACCGGGTGCTGGAGGAGATGGCCTCCATCGGCCTCTCCGCCACCGAGTTGGGACCCGACGGTTTCCTGGGAAACTCCCCGGAGGAGTCCCGGGTGAATGCGGCGGCAGCCGGCCTTTCGGTGGTCGGAGGCTTCGTTCCTCTGCTCCTTCATCTCCCCTCCCACACCGAAGACCAGTCGGCCTACGCCCAACGGGCCATCAAGACCCTGTCCGCCTGCGGATCACAGGTTATGGTGCTGGGACCGGTCCTCCCCCAGAATGGCTACGACCTGTCGGGGGAACTGGACGCAGATCATTGGGCGACCTTTAACCGCAATCTCGAACGGCTGGTGGCCCAAGCCGGCGAGGAGGGACTGGAAGTGGCGCTTCATCAGCATTGGGGAATGGCTGTGGAAAAACCCCAGCACCTGGAACGGGTGCTGTCGGACACCGAAGTCTCGCTCTGCCTGGACACCGGCCATATGTTCCTGGCGGGAATCGACCCGCGGGAGGTGGCGCGCTCGGCGCCCGATCGCATCGCCCACGTCCACCTCAAGGATGTGAACGAAGCGTTGGCAGCCCGGGTACGGGCAGGAGAAATCACTTTCCGACAGGCTGTCAAAACCGGGGTGTTTCGTCCCCTGGGTGCAGGAGACGTGGACATCAGCGGGGTGATCGCCGCGTTGGAAACCGCCGGCTACCAGGGCTGGTATGTCCTCGAGCAGGACAAGATTCTCGGCGGGGCGCCACCTCTTCACCAAGGTCCGATAGAAGACGCCGCCACCAGCACCCGATATCTGCTGGACCTAGCCCGGCTGATTGGTGGATAATGACAGAAAGGGGTTTCCGGCCACGATGACCAACTGCGGACCAGTCAGGATGACCCTGTCCATTCGAACCGAGCGGGGAGTCCCCCGGTCTCGTGGAAGACGGAAGAGACCTGACTGCCCCTTAGTTATCTCTGAGAGATGGACATGTTCATCACCGGCTCCATAGAAAACGCGTCCCTCGAATGATTACCAAAGATCTATACAAGCGTTTGATCGACATCCGCGCCCATGCTCCGGAAAAAGTGCTGGAGCTCGCCCGGAAGCGTCGGCGTCGACCTCTCCTCCTCCCCTACGAGCAGTTGAATAGCGGGATTCCCGGTGGTACTCGGCTGTTCCTGCTGGCGGCCGACCATCCTGCCCGCGGTGTTATCGGCGTGGGTGGGGACCCGCTGCGCATGGCCGACCGCCGAGACCTTCTCTCCCGGCTGAGCATCGCTCTCTCTCATCCGGGAGTGGACGGGCTGTTGGCCACTCCCGACATCATCGAGGATCTCCTGCTCTTGGGATCACTCACCTCTAACTCCTCGCTGCTGGATGACAAGGTCGTGTTCGGCTCCATGAACCCGGGCGGTTTGGCGGGCTCCGCCTGGCAGTTGGACGATCCCATCACCGCCTACCACGCGGCCGGCATTTACCGGATGAATCTCGACGGCGGAAAGCTCCTGCTGCGGATAGACCCGAATGACCCGACCAGCCTGAAGACCATAACTTACTGCGCCCGGGCGATCCGAGTTATCACCACCCAGAGAGTGCCTGTGACGGCGATGTTGGAACCCCTTCCCGCCTATCGTGACGAAAACGGAGCGCTCAGGATCGACACCAGCCCGGAGGCTCTGATCAGGGTGATCGCCATCGCCTCGGGAATAGGCCCCACCAGCGCCCACACCTGGCTGAAGCTCCCTCCTCCCACTTCGGATCCCATGAGGGTCTTCGCGGCCTCCACCCTGCCCGTGCTTCTGGGAGGTGACGCTGGCGAACCTGGTGAAGAGGCGCTGGCATCGTGGGAGGAGGCAATGGAGGCGCCGACGGTTCGAGGACTGGTAGCCGGGCGGAGCCTCATCTATCCCGCGGACGATGATGTGGAAGGCTGGGTCGACCGGGCCGCCCGAATAGTGCATCCCGATCTCTGACGCACCCACCGAACTAGCCGGAAGTCGTTCACTTCCTCTCTGGCGGGAAGGGCCCCACCATGGCTTCGAAGCCCGTCACCTTAACAAACCGCGCCCGATCTGCTGGAATTAGAGATCGATGTCGACCCTCCCCACCCCGATCAGGGCCAGGGTGATCGAATCCGAATCGCCAGAGGGTGCGGGCCCGCTCATGTCGATCCCGACAGCACCCTCTTCAAACCGTGATACACCAGGCCAAGATGGTCGAGCGGCATGCTCTCGGTGGCGGTGTGGGCCTCCGAGGTCTCCCCCGGCCCGAAGTTGATCGCCGGAATCCCCCGGGCGGTGAGCCTTGCCACATCGGTCCAGCCCTGCTTGGAGCCGATCCCCACCCCGGCCGAGGAGACCAACTCGGCCACCAAGGGATGGTCGGTCACGACCTTACCTGATGGAGCGGCGTCAACGATCTCCACATCGTCAGCCCCTTGACAGGCTGCACGCACCTCCTCTTCCGCCTCAGCAATAGTGCGGTGGGGGCCGAAGCGGTAGTTGAGGTTCACCTGGAACGCCGGGGGAATGATATTGGCGGCCAGCCCACCTTCTGCAAGGGTCACCGACATCACTTCCTTGAATTCCAGCCCAACGATATCCACCGGCGCCGGCTGGCGATCATGCATCTGGGAAAGCCATGCGCCTGCCTTGGAGATGGCGTTCTCCCCCCACCACGGTCGGGCCGAGTGGGCTGACTTGCCCCGAAACGACACCTTGGCGTTCATCACTCCATTGCAACCCACCTGAATCTCGGCATCGGACGGCTCCAACAACACCCCGAAGGAGGCCGAGGTGAGCCATTCGCATTCGGTTAGAACAGGCTCCAACCCGTTGTCGACGAACCTTCCCTCTTCCGCCTCGTAGAA
The DNA here is from genome assembly GCA_965261135.1 of Acidimicrobiia bacterium. Classification (GTDB taxonomy): domain Bacteria; phylum Actinomycetota; class Acidimicrobiia; order Spongiisociales; family ZC4RG35; genus Bin76. Next base: position 698,728 of record OZ253443.1, on the reverse strand, counting down.
AACTCCGGCCACTCGGTAGGGCCAGTTCTCTCCGGCCTCCTCCAGCAGGTGGAGCATCACCGCTACCCCGCCCTTCATGTCCGAGGCCCCCAGACCGTGCATCCTCTCGCCCTGGATGTAGGCGGGAGGCTGGCCCTGGGAGGGGACGGTGTCCAGGTGGCCGGCCAACACCACCAGCGGCCCCTCGCCGGCAGTCGCCGCCACCAGGGAATTGCCGACCCGGTGCTGGGTTAGCCGGGGGGCGTTCGCGGCCAGCCTCTCCGCAACATAGTCACAGATACGGGCCTCGTCGCCGGTGACGGACGGGATGTCGATCAACCGGGTCAGCGTGGTGATAAGGTCGCTCACACCTGCACCCCGAAAGTACGCAACGCCTCGTTGAGGGAGGTTTTCCGGTCGGTGGAAGCGGTCCGCTCCCCGATGATCAGGGCGCACGGAACCCCGAACTCTCCCGCCGGGAACTCCCGGGAGCGCATCCCGGGAATCACCACCGAGTTGGCCGGCACCACGCCCCGGTACTCGGCGGGCGTCTCGCCCCGCACATCGATGATGCGGGTAGAGGAGGTGATGGTGGTGTTGGCGCCCAGCACCGCGCCCTCCTTAACGACCACTCCCTCCACCACGATGCACCGACTTCCGATAAAGGCCCCGTCCTCGATGATCACCGGACGGGCGCCGGGCGGCTCCAGGACTCCCCCGATTCCCACCCCTCCAGAAAGATGAACGCCCTTTCCCACTTGGGCGCATGACCCCACGGTAGCCCAGGTGTCCACCATAGTCCCGCTCCCCACATAGGCCCCGATATTGACGTAGCCGGGCATGACTATGACGCCCGGTTCGCAGAAGGCGCCATAGCGCACCACCCCGGGGGGAACCACCCTCACCTGCGCCTCGGCCAGGTTGCGTTTGGTGGGGATCTTGTCGTGCCACATCACCGCTCCCCCGTCCATCTCCTCCATGCTGGTGAGTTGGAAGTACACCAGGATGGCCTCCTTCACCCATTCGTTCACGACCCATTCTCCGCCGACCTTGTTGGCAACCCGGATCTCTCCCCGGTCGAGTCTCTCGATGGTCGCCATCACCGCCTCCCGGCCCTCGGCCATTTCTACCTCGCCGGCGAACGCCGCTCTGATCACATCCTGGTCAGACATTCTTCCAAAACCTCCACGGCTTGTTTGCACTCCTCGGGACTGGGTACCAGCGCCAACCTTATATAGCCTTCTCCCCCGGCGCCGAACACCCGCCCGGGAGAGACCACCACACCTCGCTCCAGCAATCGCATGGTCACCTCCACATCGTCGGGCACCGCCACCCACAGATACAGCCCGGCGCTCGATGCCGCGATCCGATATCCCATCTCTTGGAAAACCTTCCGCAGAATCGCCCGCTTCTCGGAGAAGATCCGTCGCCGCCGGCTCACGTGGGAGTCGTCCGACCAGGCCGCCACCGCAGCCATTTGGGTGAACTCGGGGGGAGCGGTGCCGGTGGAGGTGCGCAGCGAGGCCAGCGCCGCGATCGCCCGGGCGTCTCCCACCATCGCTCCCGAGCGATAGCCGGTCATCCCCGACCGCTTGGAGAGGCTCAGATAGCTGATCACCCCCGACAGGTCGGAGTCGGCCACCTCCAGCACCGAGGCCGGCGGTTCCTCCTCGTAGAGATCCACATAGCAGTCGTCGGCACACAGGAGGACCTCGAACTCCCTGGATTTGCGGTAGAACTCTTCGATGTTGGGGCGGCTCATCACCGATCCCGCCGGATTGTGCGGCGAATTGGTCCACACCAGCCGGGCCCGCGACCAGGTTGCTTCAGGTACGTCGGAGGCCCGGAACACGAAGTCCCCTCCGAGCCGGACCGGATGCCCGATCGCTCCCGCCAGGAGGGCTCCCCGGCCGTAGACGGGATACCCGGGAGTGGGCCAGATCACCACATCCTCTTGGTGGGAATCCACGAAGGCCAAGGGTGTGGAGAAAATCGCCTCCTTGGATCCGGTGGCCGGGAGCACCTGGCTCTCGGGATCCACCTCCCTGCCGAACCGACGACGCACATAGCCGGCGATCGCCTCTCTCAGTTCCCGAAGCCCGCGGGTGGTCGGATATTGGGATACCTCGGGGACGGCCCTGCGCAGAGCCTCCGGTATGAACGGGGGCGTTGGCTCCCGAGGGTCGCCGATCGAAAAGTCGATGAGCCTTTCCCCCGCATCCCGCATGCTCCGAGCCCGGTCCTGGATGGCCGCAATCGGATAGGCGCCCATCTTCTTCAACACCGGGTTGATCCGCATCCCCATCACGCTAGCCGCCCTCCCATGCGCAAATGCCCTTATTGCGGGTGTCCCCTTCGGCTGAGACCGGCTATGATGTAGCAACATATACTCATAGAGGAGGATCGTTTGGCGACATCGCCTACCCGTACCATCAGCAGCCGGGAGTTCAACCAGGGTACCGGCGCCGCAAAGAGGGCTGCGCGCAGCGGACCCGTATATATCACCAATCGGGGGCAACCGTCCCATGTGCTGCTGAGCTACGACCACTACCGGAAGCTGGTCTACAAAAGGCCGAACATCGCCGATATTCTGGGGGAAACGCCAGGTATTGCCGACATCGACTTCGAAATTCCCCGGCTCGATGATGTAGCGCGAGCCGCGGTCTTCGACTGATGTATCTGCTCGACACAAATGTTGTCTCGGAGATACGCAAAATCAAGGGCGGCAGGGCCGACCCCAACGTTGCGGCCTGGGCCAACTCGGTGGAGTTGCAATCCCTATATATCTCAGCGGTCACCATCCAGGAACTTGAGATCGTCGTGCTGCTGGCTGAGCGACGCGACCCCACCACAGGCGCAACACTGAGAAACTGGTTCGACAACAAGGTATTCGAGGCTTTCGACCAACGCATCTTGCCGGTCGATGCCCAGGTAGCACGCCGGGCTGCTGCTCTGCACGTTCCGGACCCCGCGCCGGTGGGCGATGCTCTTATCGCCGCTACTGCTTTGGCCCACAGGATGAAGTTGGTTACCCGCAACACCCGCCACTTCGAGCGCTTCCACCCACTGGAGATACTGAACCCGTGGGAATCGGCGGTCACCGAGCCCTGATCGGAACGGCATCGCCAACCGATCAAAGAACAAGCACTTCTTGGAAGTACTTACAATGACCCGAAGTGCGTTACCGGCTGATATATCTGGGGCTGGGACTTCTAACTCTGGCGACCTTGTCGATCTGTTATGTCTTCGGAGGAGGCGGCGATCCCCTCTCCCTGCCAGATCCCCTGGAAAAGGTCCTCCCCAATCCCTACGACGCGGTTCCCATGCAAAGCGGCCTGGAGATCGACCTGAAGGTGGGATACGAAGCACGCATCTACGTGGACGGATACCCCATACCGGAATCGGAGCTGTCGTTCGCCGAAGGGGTAGGAGTCTATCGGTGGCGACCCAGCGACCGGAGCCTGATAACGGATCAGTGGACGGTGGGAGAACACACCATCCGGGTGGAATGGGAGAAGATTTACGGCCTGCCCGATGTGGGCGAGTTCACCTGGACGTTCAGGGTGCAGTAGCAGGTCGGAACCGGCGCAGCCGCAAGGAATTGGTTACCACCGACACACTTGAGAAGGCCATGGCGGCAGCGGCCACCATCGGATTCAACACCCCGGCTGCCGCCAGGGGAATAGCGGCCACGTTATACCCGAACGCCCACACCAGGTTGGCGACGATCACCCGGTAGGTGGCGCGGGCCAGAGCAAGCGAGACCGGAACCCCGACCGGGTCCCCGCTCATCAGCACAATGTCACCCGCTTCCACCGCCACATCGGTTCCGGTCCCGATCGCTATTCCTAAGTCCGCAGCTGCCAAGGCCACTGCGTCGTTGATCCCGTCACCCACAAACCCGACCACCGCCCCTTCTTGCTTGAACCGGGCGATCTCCTGGGCCTTTTCGGCGGGGAGCACATCGGCTTTGACTTGATCGATCCCCAAGCGCCGGCCCATCACGGAGGCTGATCCCACGTTGTCCCCTGTCAAGAGCGCCAGTGCGACTCCCATCTCACGCAATCGGGAGAGAGCCTCTGCAGCCGTAGGGCGGGGAGAGTCAGACACTGCGAGGACACCGCGAACCTCACCTTCCCAGCCCGCCAGGAAGACGGTCTTGGCTTCTTCCTCCAGTTCCTTCATGGTCTCCAAGTGGCCAGGCCCCGGCCTCAAACCCGCATCGGCCAGGAACCCGGGCTTACCCACCCAGACTTGCACGCCGTCGACAACTCCCGCCACTCCCTGACCGGCCAACTCCTCCACCTGCTCGGGCATTGTGGTTCCGACTCCCCGATCCAGGGCGCCCTTGACCACCGCTTGGCCAATGGGATGGGAACTCCCCCCCTCCACCGAACCCACCAGGCGGAGGAATTTTTCCGGATCGTCGGCTGAAACATCAGTCAGTGTCATCTTGCCTTCGGTGAGCGTGCCGGTTTTGTCGAAGACCACGGTGTCCACCGCCCTCGTACGTTCGAATACTTCGGCATTCTTGAAGAGCACCCCCAACTCGGCGCCTCGACCGCTGCCCGCCATGATGGCGGTGGGTGTGGCCAGACCCAGCGCGCACGGACAGGCGATTATCAACACCGCAACTCCGTTTCGAATGGCTTCCCACAGATCCGCGCCCCCCACCAACCAGCCCACAAAGGTGGCAGCCGCCAACAGAATCACCACGGGCACGAACACCGAGGAAATCCGGTCGGCCAACCTCTGTATAGGAGGCTTTGAAGATTGAACTTCCTCGACCATTTCAACAATGCGAGAGAGCGCTGTGTCGGCGCCGGCCTGCTCCACTTCAAACACGAGCCGCCCCGTCTGATTGATAGTCCCGCAGTAGACCGAATCCCCCACGGTTCGCTCCGCCGGCACAGACTCTCCGGTTAGCATTGACTCGTCCACCGTGGAATGACCACCGGTGACGACGCCGTCGGCCGGTATCTTCTCACCCGCCAACACCACCACCAGATCGCCAACCTCTAATTCCTCCTGGGGGATCTCCGTCTCCCCGCTACCTCGTATCACACGTACCGAGTCGCTAAACCCAAGTTCCACCAGCTTTGCCACCGCCTGAGATGCCCGCCCCTTGGCCTTAGCCTCGAGATAGCGTCCCAACAGGATCAAGGTGACGATCATCCCGGCCGTCTCGAAATATACGGCCTGACCGTCAAAGGCCGCCCAGGTCGAATAGATGAAAGCAGTCAGAGATCCGACGGAGATCAGCGTGTCCATGTTCGCTTGACCGCCCCGCGCCCTCTGGAAGGCGATCTGGTGAAACTGGCGTCCCCACACGAATACCACCAATCCGGCCAACACCCACTGGATCGTCAACCACACAGGTTCATGAGGGGCCAGCATGGAAATGACCATCAACGGCGCCGCCAGAACAGCCGCAGCAACAAAGTTGCGTAACTGTCTCCTGGACTCCCGTGCAAAAGGTCCACCGCCTGCCTCGGTGACTTCGGGCGTGAGCGGCCCCATCTCGTACCCGATGCTCCGTACCTCGTCGAACAGCGAGGCAACGTCGGTATCGGCAGCAAAAGTGACCTTTACCTTGGCCCCCATCAGGTTGACCTCGGCCTCTGCAACTTCCTCCCTTTGAAGAAGAGCACGCTCCACCCGCTGAGAACAAGAGGCGCAGGTCATGCCCCCAACAGCAAAGACGTCCGTCTGGAGAGTTTCCAAGACGAGTCCGGTTCTAGGTGGCTTTGGGCGTCAGCGGCCCCATCTCGTACCCGACATTCCGCACGTCGTCGAACAAGGAGGTGACGTCGGTCCCGCGGGCATAAGTAACTTTTACTCTGGCCGCCTTCAAGTTGACCTTGGCTTTTCTCACTTCCTCCCTTTGCAGAAGGGCACCCTCCACATGTTGGGCGCATGCACCGCAAGTCATGCCACTGACTGAAAAGACATCCGTCTGGGTAGAAGCCATACCAACTCCCATTCTAGGGGCCCGCAGGCGCTCCCTGCCCGACACTTGCTACGCCACACAGTTTCCGCGCATGGCATGTACCCGTCGCCAAACATTGCCCTGTCAGGGATCAGCGGCCACCCCACTTCTGTGCGTTTGTAGGTAACCATCGTCCATGAGGCTCAGGAAAGCCTTCGTGGACAGCTAGTTGACAGCCCTTTCCATGCCCTCCCAATAGGGGGCGCGCAGCTTGAACTTCTGGAGCTTGCCGGTGGCGGTGCGGGCCAGTTCCGTGCGGATCTCCACCGAGGTAGGACACTTGTAGTGGGCGATGAGATCCCGGCAGTGGGCGATGAGATCCTCGGGCGTCACCTCGGCGCCGGGGGCCAGCACCACCAGTGCCTTGACCGTCTCGCCCCACTTGGAGTGAGGAACGCCGATCACCGCCACTTCGGCCACGGCCGGATGAGAGAACAGAGCGTCCTCCACCTCGATGGACGACACGTTCTCGCCTCCGGAGATGATGACGTCCTTCTTGCGGTCGGTGATGGTGTAGTAGCCGTCGTCGTCGCAATACCCCCCGTCGCCGGTGTGGAACCACCCGTCCACAATGGCCTCCGCGGTGGCGGCGGGCTGCTCCCAGTAGCCCTCGAGGACGTGGTTGGTGCGGGCCAGAAACTCACCGTCCGGGCTCACGGCCATGCGCACCCCCAGCCCGGGCACGCCCTGTCTGGCCAGCTTGCGGGCCCTGTCTGCCGGTGACAGGTGGTCCCACTCGGCTCGTCTGCGGTTCATGGTGAGCAGCGGCGCCGTTTCGGTGAGGCCATAGATTTGGATGAACTCCCAGTCCAGTTCCGTCTCCACCCGCTCGATAATGCGGGTGGGCGGAGGCGCACCGGCCACCACGATGCGGGTGCGGCCCGCACCGGGGATGGCTCCGTCCCAGTCGGCGGCGGCGTCGAGGATGGCCGCCACAACCGCGGGCGCACCGCACATGATCGTGATGCCGTGACGGTCCACCCGGCGCAGGATCTCTGCGCCGTCCACCTTGCGCAACACCACCTGCTTGGCTCCCATGCCGACCAGGGCGTAGGGCATCCCCCAGCCGTTGCAGTGAAACATGGGCAGGGTGTGTAGGTAATTGTCGCGGTCGCTCACCGTCGTCTGCCAGCCGAAGACCGCCGCGTTGAGCCAGAGGCTGCGGTGGGTCTGCTGCACGCCCTTGGGCCTGGCGGTCGTGCCGGAGGTGTAGTTGATGACCGCGGTAACCTCCTCGTCCGGCGTCCAGGGCCGAGGGTCAGCACCGAAGCAGTACATGGCCTCGTCGGACTCGGCGCCGAGCACGAACTTGTGGCGGCAGTCAATGGACGCCAGCGTGTCGGCCAGTTCGGGATCGACGAGCAGCACATCGGCGCCGCAATGCTCGACGATGTAGGCCACCTCGTCCGTGCTGAGCCGAAAGTTGACGGGCACGAAGATGCGGCCATTCCCGCTCACGCCCCAGAAACAGGTAAGCAGACGGCCGGCGTTGTGCGACACCATGGCGACGCGCCCTCCCATGGGCACGCCCAGAGCGTCGAGACCAGCCCCCGCGGCGTCAGCCAACTGTCCCAGACGCGAGAAGGTCACCTCTCCCAGCGATGGGGCGGGTTGGTCGGGCTCGTCAACGAAGGCGACGCGGTCGGGGTACACGGCCAAGGCCCGGTCGAGGTGGTCCCGGATTGTGAGAGGAACCTTCATATCGCCATTATGGCAGGGCCAGCCCGAACCGTGCCCACCGATCCGGCTCACCTTAACCCGGGAGGAATCGAACGGTGAGGCTTGGGGCTTGCCGCGGCAAAATCCCAAAGGGAGAGAACCAATACCCACTCAAGAAACCAACCCTGCGAAAATAAGGGGAACACCCGATAATTTGTTGTAGAGAGTCCATGCTTTACCTCGACCATGCCGCCACCACTCCGATCCGCCCCCAGGTATGGGAGGCGCTCTCCGCCTTGGCCGATCGTGGATGGGGTAACCCCACCGGCTTTCACGCTTCGGCGCGCGCCGCCAAGAATGCATTGGAAGAGGCGCGGGAGAGGGTGGCGGCGGTCTTGGGATGCCGTCCACTGGAAGTGGTTTTCACGGGTGGGGGCACCGAGTCGGACAATCTGGCGGTCAAGGGCGCGGCCCTGGCGGGGGGAGGACGCGGCGGAGTTGTCACTTCTGAGGTCGAACACGAGGCGGTGCTTAGCTCGGTTCGCTTCCTGGAAGCTTGGGGCTGTCCAGTAACCAGGGTAGGAGTCGACAGCGATGGCCTGGTGGACCCCTCCGAGGTTGCGGAGGCCGTTATCCCCGGGACTGCGGTGGTGTCGGTGATGGCGGCCAATAACGAGACCGGAGCCCGACAGCCAGTGAGAAAGATTGCCGAGGCGGTCAGGGACCGCCTCGGAGCGAATGCGCTCATCCACACCGACGCTGTGCAGGCGTTCGTCTCGGAGGAACTCCGGGTGGACGAACTGGGGGTGGACCTTCTGTCCTTGGCCGCTCACAAGTTCGGCGGACCGACCGGAGTCGGCGTTCTCTATGTACGGGACGGAGTGGTCCTGGAACCGGTCGTCCATGGCGGAGGACAGGAACTGGGCCGTCGTTCGGGAACCCATCACGTACCGGGAGCGGTGGGGATGGCGCTGGCCATGGAACTGGCGGCCGCTGATCGAGCGCGCTTTCAGCGGGACGTGAGCGAAGCCCGCCGAAGGTTCGAGACGGCCCTTTTGGAGAAGGTTCCCGGCTTGGCGATCACCTCTCACCCCGTCCGGACAACCCAGCATTCCCATCTCCGGTTTCCGGGAGTGGCCAACCAGACCCTGCTGGTCCGCCTCGACCGGCTGGGACTGGCTGCTTCGGCCGGATCGTCCTGTCAGTCGGGTGCGGCCCAAGTGTCCCATGTGCTCTCGGCCATGGGGATCTCTGACACCCAGGCCCGGTCAAGTGTGCGGTTCTCGTTCGGCTGGACCACCCGGCCCTCCGACGGCGAACGCGCGGCCGAGCTGACCCTCCGGGCGCTGGAGGGATTGTCATGAGGGTGCTGGCCGCCATGAGCGGAGGGGTGGACTCCTCGGTGGCGGCCGCGCTGATGCATCAGGAGGGCCACGAGGTAACCGGAGTGACCCTCAAGCTGTGGCAGGGTCCGGATGGCGAGGCCCCCGTCCACGGGTGCTGCACCGTCTCGGACTCAGAGGACGCCCGCCGGGTCGCTGCCGGCTTGGACATCCCCTATTACGTCTTCGACTACACCGACGACTTCGCCTCGGCGGTGGTGAACCCCTTCGTTAACGCCTACCGCAACGGACGGACCCCCAACCCGTGCGTGGAGTGCAACCGCTCCATCAAGTTCTCCATCCTCTTGGAGGAAGCCGCTCGGCTGGACTGTGATCTGCTGGTAACCGGCCACTATGCCCGCGTCAGCCGGGAGGGGGGCCGGTGGCGCCTGCGCCGAGGGGTGGACCAGTCGAAGGACCAGTCCTATGTGCTGCACATGCTGGGGCAGTCCGAGCTGTCCCGCACCCGGTTCCCGGTGGGGGAAATGACCAAGGCCGAAACGCGCCGGGTTGCAACCGAACTGGGACTTCGCAACGCCGACAAGCGGGACAGCTACGACATCTGCTTCGTGCAGGGCGACTACCGGAGCTTCATCGCCCAGGCGGCGCCCGAGGCCATCCGACCGGGCCGGATCGTGGACACCTCCCACAACCGGTTGGGAGAGCACCCGGGAGTAGCCCATTTCACCGTGGGCCAGCGCCGGGGTCTGGGAGTGGCGGTGGGCGAGCCGCGTTATGTGGTGGAGCTTGATCCTCACACCTCCACGGTGGTGATCGGATCGGCCCGGGAGCTGCAGACAAAAGCCATCGAAGTGGAGAAAGTCTCCTGGGTGGACGGCTCTCCCCCGCCGGAGACCAGCGTAGAGTGCCTGACACAGATCAGGGCGCATGGTGAGCCGGTGAAGGCAAGGCTGGCCCACTCCGATTCCCATGCCGATCAATGGCTGGTGGCCTTCGCACATTCCGAACCGGGAGCAGCGCCCGGCCAGGCGGCGGTCTTCTACCGGGACGATGAGGTGCTGGGCGGCGGAACCATAGCCAGGCTGTTGAGATGAGCGATGCCACCCGCCGGATAGAAGAACTACGGACCGAAATCCGCCGATACGACCACCACTACTACATCCTGGACGACCCTCTCATAGACGACGCCGGCTACGACGAGCGTTGGCGGGAACTGGTAAGCCTGGAAACAGAGCATCCCGATCTGGTCACCCTGGACTCCCCCACCCAGAGGGTGGGCGCTCGGGTCTCCGACCTGTTCTCGCCGGTACGCCATCTCCGGCCGCTTCTCTCTTTGGACAACGCCGTGTCGGGAACCGAATTGGAGGCCTGGGAACAGCGGCTGGTTCGCATGCTGGGCCAACCGCCCGGTGGATATATGTGCGAGCCGAAGGTGGACGGCCTGGCGGTGGTGCTTACCTACCGGGACGGTGCACTGGAGGTGGCGGCCACCCGCGGGAGCGGGGAGGTGGGCGAGGACATCACCGCCAACCTGCGGACCCTCACTTCGGTGCCCCTGCGCCTGCTGGGAGACGCTCCGGCACTGTTGGAAGTGCGCGGCGAGGTCTACATGACCCTGGACGGATTCGAGGAACTGAACCGCGGACGGCGGGAAGCAGACCAACCCCCCTTTGCCAACGCCCGCAACGCCGCGGCTGGCTCGGTCCGCCAGAAAGATCCCAAGGTGACCGCCTCCCGAGCACTTGAGATCTGGATCTACCAGGCGGGGGTGCTGGAGGGCGGCCCGTCTCTTGAGCGGCACGGGGAGGTCCTGGACTACCTCGGTTCGCTGGGGCTGGCGGTCAATCCCGAGTCGAAGGCGGTTCCCGACCTGGCGGGAGTGAAAAAATATGTGAAGGGGATGCTGGCCGACCACCGCAACTTCTCTTATCAGACCGACGGGGTGGTGATCAAAGTGGACAGCCTCTCTGATCAGAACGAGTTGGGCGCCACCGCCCGGGCGCCCCGTTGGGCAGTGGCCTACAAGTTCCCGCCCGAAGAGCGGATCACGACCCTGCGCGACATCAGGATCAACATCGGGCGGACCGGGGCGGCCACGCCATTTGCGGTGCTGGAGCCGGTGTTCGTGGGCGGGGCCAGTGTGGGGATGGCCACCTTGCACAACGAGGACCAGGTGCACCAAAAGGACGTGAGAGTGGGCGACCGGGTGGTGGTGCGCCGGGCGGGTGATGTCATTCCCGAAGTGGTGGGTCCGGTGCTCTCGGCCCGGCCGGATGGAACCAAGCCCTGGAAGATGCCCGAGCATTGCCCCTTCTGCCAGAGCCCGATCGAGCGTCCCGAAGGCGAGGCGGTGGCCCGTTGCACGAGGGGTTTGACCTGTCCCAGCCGACTCCGGGAGTGGCTGTTCCACTTCTCATCGAGAGGCGGCATGGATATTGACGGGCTCGGATACAAGACCGTGGACATGCTGCTTAGAGACGAGACCATCCGCGGCCCCGCCGATATCTTCTTTCTGGAAGCAGAGCACTTCGAAGAGCGTGAGGGATGGCGGGAGAAGTCGATCAGCAACCTCCTGGGAGGGATCGAGGCTGCTCGCCATCGTCCCCTGTGGAGGCTGCTGGTGGCGTTGGGGATCCGGCATGTGGGTCCGGGAGGCGCGAGGCTTATCACGGCCCGCTACCGGTCGATGGACCAGATTGCCGCGGCCACCGAAGAGGATTTGGCCGCCATCGACGGGATCGGAGGGACCATCGCCCGCTCGGTCAAGGAGTGGATCGACGATCCCGACAATCGGGAACTCCTGGTCAAACTGGGGGAAGGCGGAGTGAGTCTGGCCGACCCCGAGCCGGAGGTGGAGATTCCCCTCACCCTTGCGGGCTTGACGCTGGTAGTCACCGGCGGGCTGGAGTCGATGAACCGGGAAGCGGTGCAGCAGGCCATCACGGCCCGAGGCGGCCGGGCCGCTTCCTCGGTCTCCACCAAGACCTCGGCTCTGGTTGCAGGGGCCTCCCCCGGCGCGTCCAAGCTGGCCAAGGCCGAGCAAATGGGAACCCCGATTCTCACCGAGGAGCAGTTACTGTCATTGCTGGAACACGGTCCCGAGGGGATACTTCCCGATATGGAGTAGGGCTGGCCTACTAAACCAACTCGATACCGCCTTACTTCCTTATCTATCTGCTGGAGTGGGTGTAAGGTTCGTCTTAATGCCACACAAGGGTTTCCGACACACCTGGGCGATCAAGGGGCAGGGCGGGGCGGGGCGCATTCTCGCACTGGCGCTATTGGCCTTGCTCTTCATACTGGTAGGCGCCTGTGGCGGCGACGACAGCGCCGAGGCTTTCGACTCCGCTTCTGCTACAACCTTTGCCGCCGCGGCAGCTTCGGCAGCAGACTCTGCCGAAGCTGCCGCGGTAACGGAAGCGGCGATGATGGAGGAGTCGTCCGACGACATGGCCATGAGTGAGTCCAGCGCCGACGGCACGACGGATACCGCCCTTGCCTTGTCGACGGCGACCTCACCCGCCAACTACGGGCGGGATGTCATCTACCGGGCTGCGATCGCCGTTGAGGCTCCCGATGTAGCTGCCGCGACCCGGGAAGCGGTTGCGATCATACAAGGCCTGGGGGGGATTGTGTTCGGCCAGCAGACTTTCACCAAACCCCAGCCGCGCTCGGAGATCACCTTCAAGGTGCTGCCCGAGGATTTCGCGCTGGCCCTGGAAAGGCTGGCCGGTGTGGGCCAACTCGTGGATCAGCAGATCAGCGCCGACGATGTGACCGATCGCATCGTCAACTTCGAGAGCCGCATCATCACCTCCGAGGCAAGTGTGTTGCGCCTGCGCAAGTTCTTGGAAGAGGCCACCAATATCGATAACGTAGCCTTTCTCGAGCGCGAACTGCTGAATCGGGAGACAGACCTGGAGACCCTCCGGGGCCAGTTGCGCACCTTGCAGGATCAAGTGAGCCTGGCCACGATCACCCTGACGATCAATCAGTTGCCCGAGCCGCCCATAGTGGTCCCCGACACGGGGATCTTCGTCGCAGCCTGGGTCTCCAGCGCCGACGACGACCCATGCCTCGGCTTCCAAGATATCACCGTCGAACCCGACGCTACTGTGAACTTCTGCCTTGAGGTCGAGAACTTGGGCGAGGTAGCGCTCACCGATGTGCGGTTCCGCTCCGAGGCCCTGCGCCTCCGTTCCGGGACCCCGAGTCCGAACATGAACTCTTTCGTGCCCGTGCAGGGCAACTTCGACCGGATTGAGCCCGGCCATTTGCTCTTCGCCACCCTGTCCGAGCCCGTCGTGAACGGACGCCTGGCCGGTAGATTTGCAAGAGAGGGCCTGGACGTTTTGTTCCATGTCACCGCCACCCCGGTGGACTCCGACGGCGCCGTGTTAGAAGATGTCATCACCTCCTCCCGCGTGTTCGTGTATGTGTACGAAGACGATTCGCTGCCGGGTTTCTCCGCCGCCGTCCGCGCCGGTACCGACACACTGGTTTCCATAGCGAACCGTTTGGCTGTGATCTTCGGCGTTCTGGTCCCGTTCCTGCCCTTCATCATCCTTGTGGCCGCCATGGTCTGGTGGATTCGCCGCCGGGCTCGCCGCCGCACCCCAAGCCTCCCCCGCCAGCCTGCCGTGGAAGAGTCGGGGCCATCCCGGCCTGTCGAGGACGAGGTCTAGTCAGTCGGCAAGGCGAAGAGAGGGGGCAGGCAGTTTGATGTTTGACCTGATATCCCGTGGCGCCATTGGACTTGCGATGGTTGTGGACGGGTTGTCATTGGTTTCAGCCCCAATACTGCTTTTGTGGTCAGCAACAGAGCAACACGACACCAATGCACATCGGGGTACCCAAGATCACACCCCATGAATGTCAGGCGTTCTTCTCCGCCAAACGCTTCTCTCTTCCAACCATCAGCCGACTACCAGGGGGATCAGTTCTGTTACCGGGTAGTTGGCGGCCGACGAGGTGTTGGGGATTCTGAGGGTTTTCCTTCTGTCTCCCAAGCGATACCAGCCTGACCACACAAAGAAGGTCTCGACCTGGTAGGCGCCCACCTCCTGCCGACATCGCCTACCCGGCACACTGCAGCTCTTGGTCTGGTAGATGTGGCTCGCCACCCCGTTCGGATAGCCGGTCAACAGTAAGAGATCGCCACCGCTGAATACTTCCCGGGGGCCATCGTCCCAGTCGATCCTCACCCGCCGTACCCTCACCTCCGCCCGGAGCGAGGTGCCGGTGTAGGGGGATGTCGAGGAGTACAACCAGGGAGAGGGGGTGCCCAATGCGGCGAAAGTCTCGATGCCCACCATGCCGCGCGGAACCGGAGGATCGAAAGAAACCAGGGGAGACTGATGTGCATAGTCCCCGATCTCGCTCCAGACATAACCCTCGATCTCTTCTCTCTCCACCCTCCTCCAAGAACAGGGAGAGGCCGTTCCGATCACCGTGTGCCCGCCGGGTCTCCCATCGGGCGACCACCCATAGGTCAGCCTGCCGTCATCTTCTAACTCCAAATACACCCATCGGGTTGGTTGCGTTCCCATATAGAAGCACCCGCGGGAGGCAATATGCAGGTCGAGACTGTTAATAGAAGGGTTGTAGTCAGACCCTTGGTTTTCGGTGTGGATGCAGGAGGTAACGGGATAGGATTCCTCCGTCTCCGGGTCGATTTCCACGCTAACCGTGCACACTCCCTCCGAATGCGTCGGCGGGGCGGCCCAAGTGGGAACCGTCGCGGCCAGTAACCCGATGAACATGGGCCCCGCCCACGCCCACTTGCCGAATACCCTCATGGAGACTCCGGTCCTCCCGCCACGGCCAGGATGCCGGTCGTGGCAAAGGCAGGGGTGGCGGATGTCCACTCTGGACCGTAAGGACAGTCCGGATTCCCGCATCCACCCGCCACCAAGGCTGACAAGTCCCCTGCTGTCACTGTTGTTGTCAGCCAACTTGCCCCTGCCTTCACTTCCCCTCCTTTTTCGGTGGCGAGACATAAAGCTAGCTATGCGAAAAGCTCAGGAACGACCGATCTGCTGGTGTTATGTCGCGACCTTCCAACACTTATCGCGAACAATGAACAAACGGCGACTTTTCGCTGTCTGAGAGAGTCAACTATTCGCCATCTGTGAGGCAAGCTGCACCAAGGTTCGCACGCCGAATCCGGTGGCGCCGGCCGACAAATAGTGTTCGGCCTTTCTGGTCTTGGCGGGCCCGGGTATGTCCAGATGCGCCCAGGGGACATCGGCAGTGAATTCCTTGAGCAACAAGGCGGCAGCGCTCCCTCCACCCCACCGACCCCCGGTGTTCTTCATATCGGCCACGGGCGAGTCGAGCATTTTGCGGTATTCCTGTGGGAGGGGGAGCGGCCAAACCTTCTCCCCTGCTGCCTCGGCCGCCTTCGCAACTACTCTCCTGGCAGCCTCGGATCCGAACAGTCCGGCGTATTCGAGGCCGACCGCCACCGCGGTGGATCCGGTCAGGGTGGCCAGGTCGACCATCAGATCAGGCGATCCCTCCGCGCCCAAGGCCAGGGCGTCCGCCAGGACCAGCCGACCCTCTGCATCGGTGTTCACCACCTCCACCGTCTTTCCGTTGCGGGCGGTGAACACATCCCCGGGACGGGACGCCCCTCCTCCCGGCATGTTCTCGGCAAGAGCGGCCAGCACTTCCACTCGAACATCCAAACCGAGGCGGCTTATGGCCACCCCGGCCCCGGCCACCGCGGCAGCCCCCGCCATGTCGCACTTCATCAACTCCTGATTCTTGGCCGGCTTGAGGGACAATCCACCCGAGTCGAAGGTGATGCCCTTCCCCACCAAAGTCAGTCTGGGGCCGTTGCCCGGTCCCAAAAGCCTGACCAGGCGAGGCGGACGGTGCGATCCCCGCCCCACCGACAAGATCCCGCCCATCCCCTCTTCGGAAAGTCGCTCCTCGTCCCATATCTCGACGGTCATCCCCGCCTCGACCGCCGCCGCCGACATGAACGCCGCGAGATCGGCGGGACCCTGGTCTTGGGGAGGTTGGTTGACCCAATCCCGAACCAGGACCACCGCATCGGCCACCACTCGGGATCGCTCCACCGTACCCCGCCAATCGGAGGGAACCGGAGAAACCAATCCCACCTCCGGCACCGGTCGATCCGACGCCTCACTCCGATAGTTCTCATATCTATAACCGGCCAGGAGCGCCCCCTCCACCGTAGCAGCCAGCGCTCCGGGCGTCGACAACTGGTGAAGAGTGGTGACCAGACGGTCGGTCCGGGGAGCGGCTCTGAAACCGGTGCCCGAGGCTCGGCGCACCGTCTCATGGTCGGGGTCGTCGCCCACCCCCACCATCACCACCCACCGATAGGGAAGCCCTCCCCCGGTGGGTATCACCGCCACCTCTCCCGGCATACCCGAAAACCCCACTCCCTCCAGATGCTCACCCACCCACGAGCCCAGTCGATCCAACACGTATTCGGCGCCCGGCCCAGGCTCACAATCAGCCCCCACTGGAACCACCAAGACCGGCGCCTCGCCCTCGGAAACCGCCGCGGCCGACCCTATAGCTGGAAGTCTTGTCATACCCCTAACCCTAGCCAAACCCCTGGGGAGGCGTCCCTCCACACCCGAACCAGTTAGGTACTCAGCAAGACTCGAACAGGGGGGCGGCCCTGGGACCCGAGAGGCCTAGCTACCGGCCATCCGCGAGGCAATCTCCACCAAGGTTCGCACTCCGAACCCGGTGCCGCCCTCTGATATGTAATGCTCTTTCTTGGCGGATCTGGCTGGCCCGGCCACATCCAGATGCGCCCAGGAGACGTCAGCGGTGAATTCCTTGAGCACAAGGCCGGCAGTGATCGCTCCACCCCACGGACCCGCCACATTCTTCATGTCGGCGAGCGGCGAGTCGAGCAACTTGCGGTACTCCTCAGGCAGGGGGAGCGGCCAAACCTTTTCTCCGGCCGCCTCGGCCGCCTCGGCCACGATCCTCCTGGCATCCTCAGTTCCAAAGAGCCCGGCAATTTCGAGTCCGAGCGCCACCTTGCACGCCCCGGTCAGAGTCGCCAGGTCAACCATCAGGTCCGGCGATCCCTCCGCTCCGAGACTGAGGGCGTCTGAGAGGACCAGCCGACCCTCGGCATCGGTGTTCAGCACTTCTATGGTCTTCCCGTTACGGGCGGTGAACACATCCCCGGGACGAGACGCCCGTCCTCCCGGCATGTTCTCGGCAAGGGCGGCGAGCACTTCCACGCGCACATCCAGGCCGAGCCGGCTGATGGCCACTCCCGCGGCGGCGGCCGTGGCCGCTCCCGCCATATCGGTTTTCATGTTTTCCATCGCCGTGGCCGACTTGAGCGACAGCCCGCCGGAGTCGAAGGTGATGCCCTTCCCCACCAGGGTCAGCCGGGGACCATCACCCGGTCCCAAAAGCCTGAGCAGGCGCGGCGGACGGTGCGATCCCCGCCCCACCGACAAGATCCCGCCCATTCGTTCTTCCCGAAGCCGCTCCTCATCCCAAATCTCGACAGTCATCCCCGCCTCGACCGCCACGGCCGACATGAGCGCCGCGAGGTCAGCGGGACCTTGATCCAAGGCAGGTTGATTGACCCAGTCCCGTGCAGCGGCCACCGCCTCTGCCACCACCCGGGAACGCTCTACCACCTCCATCCAATCGGCAGGAAGGGGAGAAGCCAATACCACCTCCGGAAGGGGATGCTCCGACGGCTCGCTCCGATAGTTCTCGTACCGATAACCACCCAGGAGGGATCCTTCCACCGTGGCGGCCAGCGCACCGGGAGTCGACAACTGGTGAAGGGTGGTAACCACGCGTTCGGCCCGGGGAGCAGCCCGGAAGGCTGTGGCCGAGGCCCTGCGCACCGTCTCGTGGCCGGGATCGTCACCCACCCCCACCAACACCACCCAGCTATACCGCAGGCCTCCCCCGGTGGGTATCACCGCCACCTCCCCCGGCTTACCCGAGAAACCCACTCCCTCCAAGTGCTCACCCACCCACGAGCCCAGTTGATCCAATACATACTCTGCGCCCGGCCCAGGCGCACGGTCAGCGCCCATGGGAACCACCAAAACCGGCGCCTCGCCCTGGGAAACCGCCGCGGCCGAACCTATTTGTGGAAGTCTTGTCATGCCCCTTACCCTACAGCCTCCCACCTGGGAATTGCGATCAGCTAGGAATAAAAGATCTCTCGGAGTCTGCGTCGGAGGGGACGCCAGACCAGAGCGGCCAAGGCAGCCATACACGCGGTCATCAGGAACGAGGAACGAGGGCCCACCACCCCGGTGACGAAAGAAGCGAAAGGCGGCCCTATCACCTGCGCGACCCGCACTCCCGCCACCCAGGTGAGCACCACCACTCCCCGAAAGGCCGGCGAACAAGAAGCGATCGCGTCCCGCTGCGCCAGGGTGATCACCAGCCCAAACCCCGCCCCGGCAAGAGCCAAGCCCACCGAGACCATCAGCGGGAAGCCCGCCGCCAGCACTGTGAACAGCCCGATGGACATCAACCAGATTCCGGCGCTCAACACCCGTCCCGAAATCCTTCCCGGGATCATCCGAACCACGCCCAGCGCGGTGACTATGGCCCCCAACAGAAAGGCGGACACCACCAGACCCCGCCCGGCGCTGGCCGTTCCGAACACCTCGTCCAGCAGCAGGGGAACCGCAGTCAGGGTAGCTCCCTGATACACAATCACCCCTATGGCTGTGACCGCGATCAGACCCAGGAAATCCACTCCGGTCTTTCGACGCCTTATGTCTTCACGAGCCGCCCGGGCATGGCGTAGAGGAGAGGAGGCCGTCTCCTTCGGCTGACCGACGGAGAGACGGAGCGCCCAGATCGCGATCGGCGCCCCTGCAAGGAAGAGAAGAAAAGGACGGAAGGCCCCGCCGGACGCCACGATCCCCGATATGACGGGAATCACCAACTGGGTCAGATACATCAGGGCGAGGTTGGTGCCCAACACTCTTAACCGCTTTTGGTCGTCCTCGTACAACTCGCCGATCAACGTGATGGCCACCCCCACGATCCCCGAGGTTCCGACTCCCTGCAACATCCGCAACCCGATCAGCATCGGAAAGGAAGTGGCCAGGAATCCCGCCGACCCGAAGACGGTAAAGATGGTCACGCAGATCAGAATCACACGCCTCCCTCCGAAACGGTCGGCCAGATAGCCGATGAAGATCGCGAGAAAGATTCCGGGAAATGCCGCTGAGCCCTGCACCCAGCCCACCACCGAGATGGAGACCCCGAGCGCCTTGGCCAACTCTGGAAGCGCGGGGGAAACCAACGACAGGTGAGTAATGCCCAAACAACTGACCGTCATCAGGAGGGCCAGTTGCTCTCTACGGGAGTTCGGCCTCACGTCATACCGGATCGGAAAGGCCGCAAGTTCCTGTCCCCAAAGATGTTGGCCGTCACCCCTGCGATGATCAAAGCCAAACCGGCCACCAGCGTCAGGGTGATGACCTCATCGGCCCACCACCACGAAGCCGACAATCCCACCACCGGGGTGGCCATCAAGGTCAGATTGGCCGTGACCACCGGGATGTGCCGCAGGGCTGACAGGTGTGCCCACACCACGAACGGACCGGCCACCGTCGCCTGGTAGACCAACACACCCCACACAGCCCAGGTCCACTGGATATCGGGAACCCCTTCGACCACCAATGCGGCAGCCAAGGCCGGAACGCCTCCCGCCAGCATTTGCCAGGGCGTGGAGGCCAGTGGGCTCGCTGTCCAGGAGTATCCCCGGATATAGACGGAAGTCCATGCCGCCGACAGAGCCGCACCCGTCAGGAGCAAGTACCCCCAGATCACTCTGGGCTCGGAGAAACTCAGCGCCCAAGGCTCGACGACTACTCCCATCCCCAACATCCCGATCACCAGTCCGGCGGTCTGCAACCGGGACATTCGCTCTCCCAGGAAAACGGCCGCCATGGGGACTGTCCACAGCGTGCTGGTCCACACCAGGATGGAGGACCGGCCGGGAGGGAGAATCTGGAGGGCGTAGAAGACAAAAATGAAGATGGCGAAAAGGCGGAAAATCCCCAGAATCGTGACGATCTTGCGGTCCTGACGGGCAAGGGAAGCCCGCCGTCCCACAACGGCATTCATCCCGAAGCCCACCAGCGCCCCTCCCAGAAGGCGGAATGTCATCAGCCAAAGAGGCGGCATGCTGTCCACACCGATGTCCAGGAGCGGCCAGTTGAAGCCGAGGCTCAGCACTATCCCACCCAAGAAGAAGTAGGGAAGAATCCGAGATGCCGGTGGAGGAACAGTCAGATCGGCCACCCGCAAACTCTCATCCCGCCCCACGATAGACACCCCACACCCCGCTGCGTTGCGCTGCTTTGATTCGACCTCCACATCGCCTGAGAAACATCTCGGTAGTCTGCCCACCAAGCAGATGAAGGACAAGGCATGAGAGCTGTTGCAACCATGGGGCCGGGCAGGCTCAAGATCGTTGATGTCGCTCCTCCGCGGGTGGGGATGGTTTTGGTGCGTTTGGAGAGGGCCGGGATATGCGGTACGGACCTCAAGATTCTGGATGGCTCGACACCGGTCAGCTATCCCCGGGTACTGGGACACGAACTGGTGGGGACTGTGGCGGTGGCCGCGCCGGACGGGAAGATATCTCCCGGAGCCAGGGTGCTGGTGAATCCCGGGATCAACTGCGGCACCTGTTACCTGTGCCATAGAGACCGGCCCCATCTCTGCGGGCATGGCGGGCTGCTGGGGAGAGACCTCGACGGGGTGTTCGCCGAGGCCATCGGGGTGGAGGAACGCTTCCTGCACGCCGTTCCCGACCAGGTCACGTCAGACGAGGCGGGACTCTTGCAGGTGCTGGGAACGGTGGTTCATTCTCAGCAAACGGTTGCCGTGTCTCCCGATACGGTCGCCGTCGTGATCGGCTTGGGTGTGTCGGGAATGTTGCATACCCAGCTCCTTAAAGAGCGTGGTGCGGGACACCTGATCGGGGTAACCCGCTCTCCGTGGAAACTGGAGTTGGCCGGAAGACTCGGAGCCGACAGGGTAGCTACCCCGGAGGAGGCCACCGACGTTGTGGCCGAGGTGTCCAAGGGCCGGGGCGCCGACCTGGTCATAGAGGCGGTCGGAACGGAGACGACATTGGCGCAATCCATCGACTTGGTTGGGCCGGGCGGCGATGTGATTGTCTACGGAACCATCACCGCGAAAGGCGAGGGGCTTTCCTACTACCAGCTTTACTTCAAAGAACTCACTCTTCACAACCCCAGAGCTGCACGACCTCGAGACTACGACGAGGCCATCCGTCTCGCCGCGGCGGGCCGGATCCATTTGGCGCCCCTGGTAACTGCCCGCTACCCCCTGGAAGACGCCGGCTCCGCCTTCGCCGCCGCCAAGAGTGGCAACCACCTCAAGGTTCTTCTGACCCCCTGAGCGCGATCTCTTCGCGCTTTCGAAGAGGAGTGCCGGCTGTATGATTTCCGGCAGTCGAGCAAGGAATGACATGCGGGAAGCATTCGGGGTTTTAAGCACGGACTGGAAAGAGGGCATCAACTGGGACGCTGTCCGAAAGTGGCGGTTGAAGAGAGCCCACGAGGCGATGAAACGCCACGGCCTGGGGGCCATGTTGCTCTTCTACGACGAGAACATGCGCTATGTCTCGTCCACCCTCACCCCGGGGTGGAACCGTCTCAAGCCCGGTCTTCGCTATGTGGTGCTGATCGAAGACCAGCCGCCGATCGTCTATGAGCAGGGAGACATCGGATTCCACCTGGAAGTCCACAGTCCGTGGATCCCCAAGGAGAACATCCGCTACTCATATGCCTGGATCAAGGGCGCGGTCGGCCCGGCATCCACACAGCAGGTCGAAAAGTTCACCAAAGCCCTGCTCAACGACCTCGAGGCAGCCGGGGTGAGGGACAAGCCCCTGGGCGTCGATTTCGTAGACATCAACCTGATCAAGGCTTTCCAACAACATGGGATCGAGTGGACCGACGGCATGACCCCCATGATGGAAGCGAGGGCCATCAAGAGCCCCGACGAGATCAAGGCCTTCTCGATGGTCGGGGCCATCTGTGATTTCGTCCACTACGAGATCGCCAATTTCATCAAACCGGGGATGACCGAAAACCAGGTGGCGGCCTTCGGGTTCGAGAGGCTCTATTCGATCCCCGGCATGGAGGATGTGGAAGACGTTATCGTCTCATCGGGTCCCAACGCCTGGCCCAACTGGCGCAACTTCTCCGACCGGATGATCCGACCCGGCGAGTTGGTGATAATCGACCTGGCCGCGCTCACCTGGAACGGCTTCAAGAGCTGTGTCTACCGCACCTACTGCGTGGGCGGAAAGCCCACCGACGAGATGCAGCGCTTCTACGACCAGGCGCACAAATGGCTGTGGGATTCGATCGAAGCCACCCGCCCGGGTGTGACCACCGCCGATGTCGCCTCCAAATGGCCGAGCGCCAAAGAGATCTGGGGATACGAGGAGGAGGACCAGGCGGCGGCAAATCTCTGGGGTCACGGCTTGGGTCTGGCCCAGTACGACCCGCCGGTGATCTCCCGGATCTGGTCTTTGGATCACCCCGTTGAAATCCAACCCGGCATGACCTTCGCTCTGGAGACACAGCACGGCAAGCTGCACGAGTTCGGGGTGCGCCTCGAAGAGATGCTGTATGTGACAGATACGGGGATCGAACTGGTCTCCACCTACAAACCCCACGAGATAATCGTCGTGGACTGAGCATGACCGACTGGGCCCGCCTGGTCTGGCTCGACGAGGCGGATGCGCAAAACCCTGCCCTGGTTGGGGCAAAAGCCAGCCGACTCGCCGCGGCCCGCTCCCGCGGTTTGCCGGTGCTCAACGGATTCGCGGTGCCGGTCGATGTCTCCTTTCCGGCGATCGCCGAGGGAGAAGCCACGCTCGGATCCCGGAACTCCGGTGCGGCCCGCACCTCGGTGTACAACCACGAGGCTCCTCCCCTGTTCTCCGAGTTGGCGGGCACGGCGCAGAAGTTGGGCGACTCCCTGGTGGTGCGCTCATCGAGTCGGGCGGAGTCCGAAGGAATCTGGGCCGGGGCGTTTGCCTCCTATGCGAACCTGCGTCCCGAAGAAGTGGCTCTCGGGGTGGTCGGCTGCTGGGCTTCTGTCTTCAGCCCGGATGCGTTGAAGAGGGCCGCTGTCACTGGAATGCAACCGGGAGAGATCGGGATGGCCGTGCTGATCCAGCCCGAGCTGCAGGCGGCCTATGGTGGGGTGGCCACCCTCGGTGACAGCGGTGAGGTGCTGGTCGCAGGAACGCTCGGCCACCACGCCGGGATCGTGGCCGGTTGGGAGAGGGGACACACCGCCGTGGTCACCGAGAAGGGCGCCGTGCAGCCGGAGGACACATCGCCTCTGAGCACCGGGCTTCTCAGCGCGGTTGCCACCCTGACCCGAGAGACTTCGGAGAAGACCGGATGCAACCACATTGAATGGGCAACGGGGGAAAGCGGAGAGTTGTATCTGCTGCAAGCCCAGCCCAAGGCCGGTCAGCGACGGACCTCTGCCCACCGCAAGGCGCCCGACCCGGCATCGGAGGGAGAGCCATGGCTGGACGGAGTGGTTCGCATGATGATTCGTTATCCGGGTCCGGTGGGCGAACGGTTCGTCTGGCCCTGGGCGATCGGCCTCGACCACCTCTCCCCCGCACCCGGCGAGCCGACCAACAAAACCGCCGCGATCCTTACCGCGGAGATCCGGGAAAGCGCCGCCCGGCTGATGTCACAACGATGGGGAGAATTGGAGCCGATCACCGCCGAGCAAGCCTGGTCGGCGTTTCGCAACAGCGACTCCTCCCTGATGCACAAGCTCATCTCCCGCCATCCATCAGTGGACCGCGCCTTGGCAACCGAGCACTTGCAAAAGCTACAGGAGTTAGCCCAGACGCTCGTCGACGGGGGTGTGATCCCCCACGCCGACTGGATGTGGCGCCTCGACCCGGACGCAGTCGACCAACCCCCGACAGGTCAGGAAAGTCCCATCCGGCGGATCGGGATCGGCCCCTGGGACCCTTTCCTCTATAGCGTGATTGCTTCCCAGGGCAAAAGCATCTCCGGATACCCGGCGGCCGGGGGATGGGGCGCTGGGCGGCTCAGGCTGATCCGCAATGCAGACGACGCGGCTTGCTTCGCTCCCAGGGAAGTGGTTGCCGCAGTCCACCCTCTCAACAATCTGGCCCCGCTGGTGTGGAATGCATCCGGCCTGATCACCGCCGAGGGAAGCCCTGGCGCCCATCTCTTCGAAGTGGCCGATTGGCTGGGCGTTCCCGCCGTGTGGGGGGTGGATGTCAGGAAATGGGTCGGTGACACAGCCCGGCGCTCCGGGCAAGGAGAGGATCCGATAGTGGCCGTGGATGGCAATCTCGGTCGAGTTTCCGTGCTCTGCTGACCGGTACAAAGGCCAACCGAGAAAGGGTGCCATGGAGGCACTACATCGGTGAATGCGACCGGTAAGCTCTAACTAGAGGGCTATCCGACGATGGGATCTACAGATGCCTGCGAATGACCTAATGAGAGTATCGCTCGAGGAAGTGCATCGGGTCATTGCGGCTGTGCTGCGAGTCAATGGGGCATCTGCCGATAACGCAGCTGCTATAGCTCGAACCGTTACCGCGGCCGAGCGAGATGATTGTAAGGCTCATGGCCTCTTCCGAGTGCCTTTCTATGTGAGAGGCCTGACCGACGGCAAAGTGAACGGAACGGCTGTTCCCCAGATTCAGGATATATCTTCTGGCCTGGCCAGAGTCGATGCTCAAAAGGGATACGCCCCGCTAGCCATCGAGGTAGGTATCGAGAAGCTTCGGGAAAAGGCAGGAGCAAGTGGGATTGCTGCCGTCGCCATTGCCGATTGTTATCACGTAGCAGCACTGTGGCCCGAAGTGGAATGGTTGGCAGAACGCGGCTTCGTCTCTTTCGCCTTCACTCAATACATGGCCTTTGTCGCTCCAGCCGGCGGAACTCAACCGATCTATGGCACTAACCCCATGGCTTTTGGTTGGCCTCGAGATAGCGCTCCGCCCCTCGTGTTCGATCAGGCTTCCAGTGTGACTTCTCGAGGAGAGCTTCTTATCCATCAGCGTGATGGGAAACGTATACCTGTTGGATGGGCTATTGACGAGGATGGAGAACCGACTTCCGACCCGGCGGAAGGCCTAAAGGGCGCACAGTTACCGTTCGGAGGGCACAAAGGCGCTGCCATCGCCCTGATGATCGAACTCCTTGCCGGTCCCCTGTTTGGCGCCCCACTGAGTTTCGAGGCCTCAGCGATGGATCCACGAGAGGACATGCCCCCACTGGGAGGAGAGTTCATTATTGCGATTGACCCGGCTCACTTTCATACAGATCCGAAAGATCCGATCAGTCACGCAGAGAAACTCTTTGATCGGCTACTCAGCCAACCGGGAACTCGCTTACCTGCTGACCGGCGGTACGCGGCCCGCCAGGAATCCATCACCAAGGGAGTTCTCGTACCGCGCACCTTGTACGAAGACTTGCAGAATATGGCGGTTTGAGTCGCTCAACTGCATATCTTCAATGACCGGGGCATGAGTCTGCGGTCTAACGTGGTCCATGGTCAATTGTATCTCGTAGGCGCGGATCCAAGACATCGCGCCCTGCGTCTCCGAGAGTGTTCAAAGCCCAAACATTGACGAAGATCAGAATGCCGGGAAAGGTTACAAGCCACGGTGTGATGCGGATATAGCTGTAACCCACCTGGAGAAGCGTTCCCCATGAAGCGGCAGGCGGTTGCACGCTGAGACCCAAGAAGCCTAATGACGCTTCAGTTAGAATGGCTACCGCTAGACCGAATGAGACTTGGACTATCACAGGCGACACGATATTGGGCAGTATGGTGCTGCGGAGTAATGTGCCGGGTTTTACACCAAGGGCATTTGATGAAAGAACGTACAGTCGCTGTTTTTCGACAACTACTGCATTTCGGACAACTCTGATCAAATAGGGCACGGTCATCAGCGCAATAGCAATCATCAAGGTCGGCAATGATGCTCCGAATAGCGCGACGACCATCAGCCCAATGAGGATACCCGGGAACCCCAGAAGGGCATCTGTAGTACGCATGACTATGCTGTCCACGATGCCTCCCATCAAGCCGGCAATCATTGCCAGCGGGATGCCCGAGAGCACCGCCAGTGTCTCTGCCGCCACGGCGATACCCAGCGAGATTCGGGCTCCATGAGCCAGCAGGGTCAGCATGTCACGCCCTGTATCGTCTGTGCCCAGCCAATACTCGGCTGATGGGCCGCTCAAGGCGTCATCAGCGTGGATTTCTCGAGGACCGTAGGGGCTGACAAGCGGCCATATCAGAGCGAACACACAGATAAGACCGAGTGTGACAGCCGCGGCGAGCGCCACGCGGTCTCGTTTGAGCATGGTCTTCCAAGATTTCATCTCAACCTCGGATCCAGAACTCGATAGAGGAGTTCAACAGCGAAATTGATAAGCAGAAATGCTGCTACAAAGAGAAGAAGGGCTGCCTGCAGAACAGGATAGTCTCTCGATGTAACGGCGTTGACCAAGAGCCACCCTAAACCCGGGAACCCAAAAACCCACTCGATAAGGACGGCGCCGCCCATGAGGGTACCAGCCTGCAAGCCAACGATTGTTACGGCCGGCAGCAGAGCATTCCGCAATGCGTGTACCCAAATAACACGGCGGCTGGACAGCCCTTTGGCCTTCGCTACGTCCACGAACTGTTCCGACAGGACGTCAAGCATGCTCGACCTCACAAACCTCATCGTGGGGGCGGCGAGAGTTATCGCGAGCGTTAGAGCAGGTAATGTGATGTGCATGGCCCACAGACCGACACCTTCGATAGGTGAGACGTAGCCAGACGCCGGAAAGATTTGAAACTGAATCGCCAGAACCAGAATCAGCAGAATTCCCAGCCAGAACTGTGGTATCGCTATTCCCGCGCTAACGAAGCCGGTCAGGAACCTGTCGGTCAGGCTTCCACGCCGAAGTGCTGCCAAAACACCACCGGGAACCGCGATGAAGATTGACAAGAACAGCGCAACAATTGCCAATTGCACCGAGGGCCAGATCTTCTCGCCGATTACCTGCCCGACAGGTAGACCATTCACTACAGAGTTTCCAAGATCACCTCTAACTATGTCAGTCAGCCAGCCTCCGTACTGAAACAAGATCGGATCGTTATAACCAAGTCTCTCCCTCGCCGCCTCTATCTTTTCAAATGACACACCAGGTTGACCGCCATACATCGCAAGTATCGGATCACCTGGCGCCAACCTCATGGCGAAGAAGAGAACGGCCGAGGCTATCAGTAGAACTGGGATCGCCTGCAGGAAACGCTGAGCGGATGCCTTATAAATCTTGACGCCGCCCTTCTACGTCCGCGAAGCTTCCATATAACTTGACCCGCCGATGTAGGTTGACTCCCCCATGCCAAAGGTCCTGCCACATCCGTCGAGCGACGCTCCACATTTCAAGCTCATTTTCAGGAACCGATACCACTTGGAGGCCCATCGGTAGTCCATCTTGATGAAGACGCATGGGAAGAGTCAGCGTCGGATACTCGACCAAGTTGAACGGCGCGGTATACCGGGTTTTCCTTGTTAGTAGCGCTTCGACATTTGATAGCTCGATTGACCTACCTGAGATATCGTCCTCCTCGCATTGGGCGAAGGCGCGAGACCAAGCCAGTGAGTACGGTCGCACCGGAGTGACTGGGGTTACGACCGCATGGCATCCGCTTAGTTCCTCCGCATATTGCTGCTGAAGTCGATGCCGGGCACTCAATGCCTCTGAATAATCCTCCGGAGAGGTTTGCGGTCCATCGGCAAGCAGTTGGCGTGACGGAGCTGACAGAACTGCTCTGGCCTCTTCGGTGAGATGGGCTTCAAGGGCGCGCGAGTATTCATAGGCAAATATCTTCCAGATCGCATCCCGGACGTGATTCCCTAAACCAGGTAGTTGCACGCTCACTGTCGAAAAACCAGAATTCTCCGCCCAGGAGCGCACCTCATCTTGTAAGAGAGCGTGATCGTCGTCCACGTCTTCACCTTCGAGATCCAGAATCCCGATGCGGAGGGTCTTCCGCCCGGGAACTGAGAGCGCGTCGGTACCCCTCCCGTTGTCTACCGCATCTCGGTCGACGAGGGATGGAACGGCCTGCGCCAAGAGGCGCATGTCACGAGCCATGACGCCGATGGCATCGAGGGTGCCGGGACCAGGCCACACACCATCGGTATGCCAGGCCTGTTTCCCGGATGGCTTGTAAGAGAGCACCCCGCAATACTCGGCTGGAATTCGGACGGATCCGGCTGCATCCGTACCCAGAGCCACACTGGCGAGCCCTGCCGCGACGGCCACGGCAGAGCCGCTTGAACTGCCACCGGGGATCAAGGAGTGACTCCATGGATTCACGGCCGGCGGCAATCCGCAGCCCGGAGCTCCGTAACCGAGTTCGTACATATTGGTCTTGCCTTTAATCACAAAGCCCTGGCGAACCAGCCACCTGACCCACGCCCCGGAGACCGATTCGTCCCTGTTGAGTACGGGAACGCCGAGACCGGCGGTGAGAGGGAAGCCCTCTACAGCGATGTTGTCCTTCACAGCCAACGTTGTGACTTGATCGTCTCCGCATGAGCAGCCGGACTCAAAGTCGGTCCCCTGCCGGCGGCGTGTTTGATCCTGACGATGCTCAGAAGAGTGATGTACGGCGATGAAAGCGTTCAACTCCCGGTTGGCTGCGTCGAACTCCCGACAGTCGCTCGGGTAACGTACGTTTCTCTCGTTCATGTGATGGAGGCGCCTTTTGAATTCAAGCGTCGCAGGATCGCCGCACGGGCCTGTTCCAGGTGCATTTGAATCAGTTCGATTGCCCCATCCTCGTCCCTCCGGCGATAGGCCTCCAGAATCTCCTCGTGATGTTCCCGCTCTCGTCTAAGCTCTGCGATAGGCGCGCTCGCCTGCGTCCACTGATACCGTTCGCATATACCGACGAATCTGTCATACATTGAGAGCAAATGGGCCATTCGTGAGGGCTCGTACATTGATCTATGGAACTTGGTATTGAGTCCTATAAGAGTCACACGATCCTCCTTCTCCGTTGCAACATGCATTTCGACAAGCAGCGAATCCAGACGGGCCATCACGGAGTCATCGGCTCCTCTAATACCCTCGGCCATGGCTATCGGTTCAATCGCCTTACGTAGAGCATAAAGCTCTTCTACTTCGGCGAGACTCAAGGGTCGAACTTGCATGGACGAGTGTGGTTGCAGAGTGACGTATCCACGCTCGAAAAGTCGTCTTAGCGCTTGTCGGATCGGGGTTCGACTGATTCCATAGGTAGCCTCCAGATCCTTGAGCAGAATCCGCTCTCCTGCCTCCAGTTCTCCCAACAGGATGGCTTCCCGAATGGTGCTATATGCGAAATCTTCCAGTGTTCTGAACATAGGATCGTTGCCCACCAAAGACTGGCCTTTCACTGTTCCTATTCACCGCTCAATCTGCAGAGACCGCGCAAATGGTGGAACGCGGCCAAATCGGAAGGATTTGTCTCACATAACAACTCATATTACAACCAAACTAGCTTGGACGAGCTCCCTGGTATACTGGGTATTTGGCTGCGTAAGCACCTCGTCGACTGCGCCCGTCTCAATAGTTTTACCTTCCTTCATTACAATGACCCTATCGGCGAGTATGTTCATCACTCCCAGATCATGAGTTATGAAAACAAATGCCAGTCCCTCCTGCTCAGCGAGTGAGGATAAGAGTTCCAGTATCTGTGCCTGAATGCTAACGTCCAATGCAGAAACCGGTTCATCGCATATCAGCACCTGAGGTTCAACTGAAAGCGCTCGAGCGATCGCTACTCTTTGGCGCTGTCCGCCTGACATTTGATGTGGATAACGATCAGAGAAGGACGGATCCAAACCGACACGTTCGAGTAGCTGTCCGGCCTGGTCGAAAGGAGAAGTGGACAATTCAAGAGCGTGCGCTCGAGGACCCTCCATGAGGAGATCAACAACCTTACGCCTCGGATTGAGGCTTCCGTAAGGATCTTGAAAGATGATCTGTGCTCGGCGCCGTATATTTCTAAGTGCGCTCTTGCCCAATTCATCAAGATCGGCGCCAAGGATTTCCCGACGTCCCTGGACAAGAGCGTTACGTGGCTCCAACCGTATGAGAGAAAGGGCGACTGTGGATTTTCCGCTCCCCGATTCTCCTACCACCGCAACGGTCTCTGCTTTCCTCAATTCAAGGTTGAACTCTTGAACAGCTGGAATAGCTTTAGGTCCATAAGAGAACATGCGTCCTTCCCGGTACGCCACGGACAATCCAATTGCCTTGAGGATGACTTCCTTGCTGCCCTCGGTTTCTCTTGCAACTCCCGACGAGGGCCCTACGACAGGGACCGCCGGTTTCACAGCAAGCGGTTTGGATGGTGAGGTTCGGCCTGCGAGTGCCTTATCCGATCTCCCAGCTACGTCATCACCAGGTCCATCCTCCAATGGATAGAAGCACGCGGCGCTGTGTAGCTCACCGTAGTCTTCGAGCGGGGGGAAGTGGTTTCGACACCTGGTGGCGGCTCTGGAACACCGTGGAGCATAGACGCATTCGTCCCAGGTCGCCTCTAAAGTGATCGGAGCGATTCCCGTGATGGGTCTCACCCGGTCCCGGAAACCACCCTTTAGGTCCAGTGGACAACTTTCGATAAGGCCATTTGTGTAAGGGTGGCGCGGCTTGGACAGTACGTTCTGAGTCCTACCTCTCTCGACCACGCGTCCGGAGTAGAGCACCGCCAATCGATCCGCAACGCTGGCGATGACCCCCATATCGTGAGTAACCAACATCATGCTCAGCCCCATATCGTCCACGAGGGCACGAAGCAGCTTCAGGATTTGGGCCTGTGTGCGGACATCGAGAGCGGTTGTTGCCTCGTCGGCGATCAACAGCAACGGGTCGCAGGCAATGGCGATTGCGATGGCAACCCTCTGCTGCTGGCCGCCTGACAACTCATGCGGATAGCGCGCCAGAAAGTCCTTGTCACCCGGCAACTCCACAGCCTCCATCAACTCGAACACCCGTTGATCCCGATCACGCTTGTTCAAGGTCAAATGTGCCTTGATCACCTCCTCTACCTGAGTCTTTATTCTCATCACCGGGTTGAGGCTTGAGATAGGATCTTGGAAGACCGTTCCGACCAGAGCTCCGCGAACCTCCCTCCAGTTGACTCGGCCAGACGTCAGAGCTTGCCCGCCGAGACTGATCGAACCGCTCGTAACGTTGATTCCCCTAGGCAAAAGTCCCACGACAGCCCTGGCAGTCAGACTCTTTCCGGCCCCGGATTCTCCAACCAGCCCGAGACATTGGCCTTGCTCGATGTCCAGGCTGACGTCCTTGACCAAGTCCACGGGATGAGTGCCCACTCCGTTGAGAGACAACGTTAAATCCCTGATCTGAAGCGTCGGTAGGCGACTGCTCCCGTTGGAACTTTCTTCAGTCTTGGTCGCAGCGTTCATAACATGAGTGATCTACGGTCGATCGAGAAGCCGAACCGGAGTCTCATGGAAGATCGTGCGAAACTCCTGGTCGCCGAACCCGACCCTTCGCAGAGCGTCAAAGAATTCCGTGGCACAGTACGGGTAACCACCGCCGTCGAATGCGCGCAAATGTGATCGAGCACATACGTCGTTAGAAATTACAACACGATCTATAGATCCTCGCTCAGCCAGCCATTCCAGACCAGCAATGCGAACCTCAACATCATATGAAAAGTGAGGTCTTACAGTATCGAAGCCGAGCGTGACACCCATATCGAGCAACTCTGACCAGTACTCCTTCCGGGGCACCGTATCGGCATGGCCGATGACTATCCGGTCAGGTGGAACACCAATGCTGAGCAGAATCCTGGCTTGCTCAATCCCAACTCTGCTCCGAGCAGCATGCGTATATATCGAGACTCCTGTTTGCAGTTGCGCAAATCCACCAGCGCGCAACACTCGCTCCTCCGCAGGAGACATCGGGCTCCTGAGCGCGCCGATTTCTCCAATAATTCCTGGTCTCACTCCACCGTCGTCAGACCCTCCATTTATCTCGGAGATCAGTATATCCGCCAGACTATCCGAGGTTGTCTCAAAGACCTCCTGTGGCAAATAAGGGTCGCGGTACCATCCACAGCCGGCAACTATATTGAGATTGGTTCGTAAGGCAATATCTCGCAATGTCTCAAGATCTCTACCCAATCCAACGCTCGTCACATCAACTACTGTCCGCACCGGAGTGGCAGCCAAATAACGAAGCTCACTGACGGCAAGTTCAACGTCATCGAGCAGAAAATTCGAATCAAGGGTCATCCTGTAGAGATCACACATAATGTGCTCGTGCATCAAGACTGCCCCGATGTCGGTACTCGGCACTTCGCCTGTCACAGTTATGATCGCTCCCATAAAGTCCTCCTAACGACCTAGCACACTGGCGAAGGCCTCTATTATTCGTCCGAGATGGTGCTCTCTGGACCCACGATTGACAACCAGACGAACCGACCGGGTCATGGAGCGCGGTTTTGCCAGCACTCCTTTGGTTTCAAGTCGTCTACAGAACTCGGCGGCGGTCGGGCCGACAAGAATATCAAATAGAATGATGTTCGTCTGAGGGGTCTGAACTGCCAGTTCGGATTCGAAGTGTTCGGTGAGCGACAGGGCCAACTCGCTCGCTACGCAATTGTCGAGGTGCGGTTGTTCCATGTTGTTTTCGAGAGCCTCCAACGCCATCGC
This sequence comes from Acidimicrobiia bacterium, assembly GCA_965261135.1. GTDB lineage: Bacteria > Actinomycetota > Acidimicrobiia > Spongiisociales > ZC4RG35 > Bin76. Next base: position 665,967 of record OZ253443.1, on the reverse strand, counting down.
CGCAAATAAGCCTTCCTGGTGTATCGACGCGATTCCGAGTTGGCCGCGGAGATACCTCACTCGCCTGATGACGTCTTCGGGACCCGCCAGCACCGCGCCGTACGGTGCTCCCAAACTCTTGTTGAGACTCAATGCGACCGTGGTGGCTGCAGTGCACAATTCCCTGATCTCGACATTGAGTCGAGCTGCGGCATTGAAAATCCGGGCCCCATCGAGATGAACTCGCGCGCCGTATTCGATTGCCATGCCCGAGACTCGTTTCATGTCCGACTGGCTTGCCACCGCTCCCCCGGCGTTGTTGTGAGAGTTCTCAACACAGATCAAACCCAGAGGCGGAAGCCCGAACAGAGACGCTCGTTCAACTGTCGCGACAACGGCGGCCGGATCAACAACGCTGCCAACTCTTGGCACTGGGACCAACTGGACTCCAGCCGTCACCGCCGCGCTGTTTGACTCCAGCCACCGTATGTGCGAGTCGGCATCAACAACAACGTTCTCGGCGCGCTTGGCGAGCGCCATCAGCGCCAGGAGATTCGCGGCGCTGCACGTAGGGAGGAAGACGGCGGCTTTTTTGGCAGTCAGTTCGGAGACGGCCCGCTCCAGGTCGCGGGTGTATTCTTCTGGACCGCCGCTTCGGGGAGACTCAACGGCAGACCTCAAACGCGCCAACATTGCCGGCGTGGGTAGGTTGTATGTATCGCTGCGCAAGTCGACGAACCCGCTTGATGATGCCTTCAGGCGCCTGCCGGACGATAGGCGTACCGGATCGGACGTCGTCATCGGATCGGGCTTGATGCAGGAAGGTGGACCCTGCACGGCTTTTGCGGTCCACTTATCAGTGACTGGACAGCCGATACGAGGCGGCCATCAGAGTAGGGATCGGTCCCAAGATTGTGATTGCGGTCATAGTCGGGGAAGTCACTGCTGGAGATCTTCACCACCAGGCGAGAGCCCTCTGCCAAGCGATAGACGGTCGGGCGGCACTGAATCCGGATCGTCTCGGGCTTTCCCGGTTCCAGGAACTGTTCCTCGTCGATCCCATTGCGGTACCTAGCCCGGACAAAGCCGCTCGCAATGAGAGTTGATGCGCCGTCTTCTCGTTCTTCGGCAAGCCAGGCGCAGAAATCGGTGTCAACCGCGGTGCTCGTCACTACGAGTTCCAAATTTACCGATCCGCGGAGTTCAACCGGTCGGTCAATGGGTGCAGTGGCAAAAGACAGCACATCTGGTCGCGCATCCATGTAGCCGATGTCGAAGGGGCCGTAGTATGCGTCCTCGTCCACGGCCGAGGGAACGGGATCACGAGGGTCGTATACGTAGCTCCAGGTTGCGGTCTCCGTGGACGGTGATTCCGAGAGGGCGCCATCAAACTCTGCGGATGCGGCGCCGGAGGTAAGAAAGAGGCTCTGGGGAGAGGCGACGACCTCAGACCAGCGGTCAGCCTCCTTCCACTGGTTGGACCCATCCCCCATTGCGAAGTATCGGATCGGTGGTCCGGGGAACAGCGGTCCGGACTTGCCTTTCAGAACAAAATCCGACCATTGGACCAGAACGTCCGGATAGGACCATTGAGCAGCCTCGCCGAAGTCGATCGGTCCCCGGTGTCGGCTCAGATCGTATTTGGGGTCCATGTGCTTCCAGGGCCCGACGACCAGATAAGCAGGGCAGGATTTGTCGGGCCGACTCCTCAGCTTCTCATAGAGTTCGATCACGCTGCCGACATCTATGTCGAACCAACCGGTGAGGAGCAACACTGGCCCCTCGAACTCGTCACAACGCCGCAGCCATGACAGATAGTCACTTGGCCTGCTTCCAAGCAGGCTTTGGTAATGCGGTGAAAGTCCACCAAGCACGTAATCCGGCATTTCGTTCCATGGGAGGAACCACAGCCAGCGGCTTCTTTCGACCGTTCGCCAGTTCCGGTAGGCAGACCGCTCGTCGAGAGTGCGGACGCGGCGGTCCGAGCGTCTGCGGGAGTCGGGCCCCATGCGACCGACATACCAGAGGATTCGTCTGGCCGGCCTCAGGACCGGGGAATCGAGCGCGCTCATCGGAAGGCCGGACGGAAAGATGGCGTCGGGTTTATCTTCCCCGTCGATAGCCACTTTCCACTGTGTCCAAGCCCCGTAAGAATCACCCCACATCGCAACCGAACCGTCGCACCATTCTTGAGTTCTGATCCAGGACAAGGTCGCGGCGCCGTCCCGTGCGTCACTCTCGGGGTTCTCGTGAAATGGCACAAAATCGCCCTCGGACTGAAAGCGCCCACGAAGATCCTGAATGGCCACGGCATAGCCGGCTTTGACTGCTTCAGCAACGATCTTGGTATAGATCATCCGTCCATCTTCCACCCGAGCCTTGTCGTAAGGCGTTCTCATTACCAGCGCCGGGTAGGGACCCCCGCTTCCTGATGGAAGGAAGATGTCGGTTGCTAACCGAATACCGTCCTCCATCGGAAGCGGGGTCGTGAACGATTCCACGGGTTTGACAGGCTATTGGTTACTTATCGGTGAGCCATGTCTCCCTGTAGTCGAGGTCGCCACTGTTTAGGTGCTTCAAGTCCTGGACACGGTCTCGCACACCATGGAACCACCGGTCAAAGTACAGGATCGGAGTCGGAACTTCCGCGTTCCACACTTCCTGCACACGACCGTAAGCTGCTATGCGCTTGTCCAGATCCAACTCGGACGCAGCATCCGCAAGGAGCTGCGAGAACGTCTCGTCACCAAATCCCCACGGGTTGACATCGGGATGGGCGAGATTCCACAGAAAGGCCGGATCGTAGTCAGGCAGCGCGGCATTGGCCACGATGACGCCGGGCGCCGGGTGAGGGGTAAAGGCTTCGCGCCACCCACCGAGTTCCGGCACCGAAACGTTCAACTTGATCCCGATCTTTGCAAAGGACTGCTCCATCACCTCGCCGATGATCCGAGTCCACGGCACGATATTGAGTCCGACATAGCTCAGTTCCGTGACACCAACCTCTTCAAACAAGGCCTTGGCCCGGTCAAGGTCATACGGATACTCGGTTAGACCGGGGGCCTCAGCCCAGTGCCCCGGAGGAAGCAGGTTGTTGGTAACCACCGGTATTCCCGTGTTGAAGAACGCAAGAGTGTTGATGGTATCCAGATCAAGGACGTGAAGCAACGCTTGGCGTGCACGCACATCATCAAACGGCGGAGCGCCATTGTAGATGCTCATATACGTAACAACAGAGGAACTGGGGGCGAACAGCGTACGCAGTTCACCCTCGGCGGCGATCTGCTGAACGAAACGCGGCTCGAGCTGCCAATAGATGTCAACGTCGCCAGCGCTCAAAGCCGTGAACAAGCTAGTGGTATCGGGTTGCACAGTTACTTCGACTCCATCGAGGTAAGGCAAGCCTTCCTCCCAGTAGTTATCGTTCCGAGTCATGATCAGGCGCTCGTCGGCAACATAGTCGACCATTACAAAGGGACCCGTTCCGATGCCTTCTAGGGCAATGGTGTCGCCTGACCCCTCAGGAATGATCATGGCTCTCGCCAGACCCGCCAACAGGATCGCTGAAGGTGCTGACAGGTGCAAGATGACGGTCTGATCGTCAACCACCTCGACCTCTTCGATCGTAGATACCGCTTCGGCGTAAACGCCTGCGCTTGTATCGGGGTGGAGCAACCTATCAAGGGAGTACTTGACGTCGGCAGCCGTGAAGGGTTGACCATTATGGAACTGCACACCCTCTCGCAGGTGGAACGTCCAAGCTGTTCCTGACTCATCAAACTCCCAGGACACAGCCAAATCTGGAACTGGTTCGAGTTCCCCCGTATAACGTGTCAAGCCGCTAAAGAGACCTGGCCAAGCGTTGCGGTTGTTGTAGATACCGAACTGATGCGGATCAAGTGTCTGTATGGGCTGGGGCGTCCCAAGTTGTAATACCCCGCCTCTCTTTTCTGCATCAGGGTCAACGGGGGCGGCCGTGGTTACCGGAGCGGCGGCCGTCGTCGGCGCGGGCTCTGGCTCAGCCTCTCCCCCGCATCCCGCAAGCAGGGCTACGGCCACGCAGAAAGCAATCGCGACTTCTAGACGAAGCCACCTCATACGTGGGGGCTTGGAACCATCGGGTTTAAAAAACGTCTTCATACCTTACTCCTATCCGTGCCCAAAGAGGCACCCTTGGTGATGTGTGATCACAGATCACAGACCATAACCCTTGGAGCGGCAGATGTCAAGCGATACGCTGCACATTGCATCGCGACATGTAGGACGCCTACCGGGGGGTAAGGCGCGGTGTGGCCTTACCCCGGCATTGGCTTGGCGTCGTTCCTGCTCTGTGCCGAGTGGATTGCCGCCGGGGCCGCATCACTCTCCTCCGCGAACAGCAACCATGGTCAACCAGAAAATAGCGTGTTATCGAAAGCATCACATCGACGGATGCTTTCGAAACGGTCTACTGAAGGGTGTGTGACACCCTATCTGGAGATGCCGGACCTATGGCCTTGATCCGCTAGTACCGCTCGAGAAGTCGAAGCGGCGTGTCATGGAAGATCGTTTGGAACTCCTGGTCGCCGAACCCGACCTGTCGCAGAGAATCGAAAAAGCCTGTGACGCAGTACGGGTAACCATCGCCTCCGAAAGCGCGAAGGTGTGATCGAAAGCAAACGTCGTTGGAGACTACAACCTGATCGATCGATCCTCGCTCGGCCAGCCACGTCAGACCATCGATACGAACCCCCAGCTCGTATGGGAAATCAGGTTTTACCGTGTCGAAGCCGAGGGTGACACCCATATCAAGCAACTCCGACCAGTACTCTTTCCTGTTCTCGGGAATCGTATCGGCATGTCCGATGACGATCCTCTCAGGTGGAACGCCGATGCTGATCAGGATTTGGGCTTGCTCAATCCCAACTGTGCTCCGGGAGGCGTGGGTATAGATCGAGACTCCCGTTTGCAACTGCGCAAATCCACCCGCGCGCAACACTCGCTCCTCGGCTGGAGACATCGGGTTCCTCTTCGCGCCGATCTCTCCAATAATTCCTGGCCGGACCCCACCGTCTTCAGCCCCTTCATTGATCTCGGAGATCAAGATATCCGCCAGACCATCTGAAGTTGTCTCAAAGACCTCTTGCGGAAGAAAAGGGTCGCGATACCAACCACAGCCGGCAACTACGTTGAGACCAGTGCGTAAGGCAATGTCTCGAAGGCTCTTGAGGTCTCTACCCAATCCAACACTCGTCATTTCCACTACCGTTCGCACCGAAGTGGCAGCCAGATAGCCAAGCTCCGTGGTAACAAGGTCGGTGTCATCAAGTAGGCGATTCAGATCATCTGAAACGCTGTAGAAGTCACAGAGGATGTGCTCATGCATCAAGACGGCGCCGATTTCATCACTCGGCACCTCACCGGTCACTGTCAGGATGGAGCCCATTACCGGTACTATATGGTCCCCAGCAGGCTGATCTGAAGAACTAGAGAAGGGAACCTGTAATGGATGCGGTTCGCTCGATGCTCTTCACCCCCGGGCATCGCCCCGATTTGATAGCCAAGGCTTCCCGGTCGGCGGCTGACGCCGTGATCGTAGACCTTGAAGATGCGGTGGCGACCAGCGCCAAGGACCAAGCCCGTTCCAACCTCGCTTCCCTCCCCCAGAGCGTCATTCCGTTCTTCGTACGGGTCAACGGGATTAAAGCGGGGTTGCTGTGGGAAGACATCACGGCGGCCGTACACGCCGGGGTGGCAGGAGTGATCCTTCCCAAGGCCGAAGACAGAAACGTGATGCTAAAATTGTGCGGCGCCCTGAGCGCGCTGGAGACAGCCGCAGACCAACCGGAAGGTTCTATTGCCCTGATCCCGATGATCGAGACCGCAGCGGGAGTCCAGAACGCCTTCGAGATTCTTCACGGATGCCCCAGGGTGGAGGCGGTGATGTTCGGCAGCGGCGAACAGGGGGACCTGGTTGCCGACCTCGGCGTGCAGTGGGAGCCCACCGGGACGGGGCTGAATTATTCCCGGTCACGAGTGCTCCTGGCGGCGCGGGCGGCAGGCCTCCCTCACCCCATTGACGGTGTCTTCATGAACTACCGCGACCACGAAGCACTCCGTATCGACAGCAAACTAGCCCGCCGGATGGGCTACGTCGGCAAACTTGCCATCCATCCCGCCCAGGTAGGTGTGATCAACGACGTATTTACGCCCACACCCGAGGAGGTGGCACATAACCGGGCGATCCTGGAGTTGTTCGAGCGAGCCTTGGCGGAAGGCACAGCTTCGGTGGGCGCCGACGGCCGGATGGTGGACTACGCGGTTGCCAGGACGGCCAGATCCGTGCTGGCCCGCGCCGAAGCGGCACAACGCGCCGAGAAATAGTCCCACCCGATCGCAGGGCCAGGTGAGTTCTCCCTAAGTTATACTAACCTGTATGACTCATGTAGTTGGAACCAAGGGACAGGTTGTCATTCCCCGACAAATCCGGGACAAACTCGATCTCCGTCCGGGAACCGAGGTGGACTTCGAGTTGCTCAAAGACGCCGTGGCTGTGATCCCGGTCGGGCGGGAGGGATCTTTGAAAGGGGCCTTTGCCGGCCTAGGTCTGCTGTCTGCCCTCGCAGAGGTTCGAGCGCTCGAACCCAGGTGAGATACGCTCTCGATTCTTGGGCCATTCTCAGTTTGTTGGATGGCGAAGAGCCAGCGGCCACCCGAGTGGAAGAGATCTTGGGAACCCGGCCTGTGATGAACTGGATCAATCTGGGCGAAGTGTTCTACATTGTTATGCGCCGTGCAGGTGAAGAACAGGCCCTGCGAGTGCTACGCTCGATCAGGTCCCAAGTCGTTGCCGACGAGGCATCTGAAGATCGAGTGATGACCGCCGCTCGAATCAAGGCCAGGCATCCGATGGCCTTCGCCGACGCCTTGGCCATCTCCACTGCCCAGGCTCACCAAGCCGTGCTGCTTACTGGAGATCCCGAGATACTGACAGTGGCTGGTCCCTGGGAAACAGAGGATTTGCGGCCCGCCGGGGCGGTCCAACCGATTCAGTAACCCTATTCCCTGGGTTCCTCTAACAGGACTCAGAAGTCGATCACCGTAATCTCGTCGACCGGCCATCGGGTCAGGACTTCGGCGCCGTTTTCGCGGACCACGATCATTTCCTCCACGCGCATGCCGGAGCGTCCGTCGGGCTCCTGGGTCTCGACCGCCATCGTCATTCCCTCGAGTATCTCGATCGGGTGATCCACCGAGATTCCCCGCCAGATGATCGGGCGCTCATACAACTGCAGCCCCAGTCCGTGAGCCCACTGGTTGGTGGTCATCTGCCAGTGGTGTTTGGCGCCGTACCAATCCATGCGCTCGCCGTCCCGGTCCGGAAACATCATGGCCACCTCACCGGTGGTCACGCCGGGGCGGATCGCTTCTATGGCGTCGTACATCCAGTCGCGGGCCCGCTTGTAGGCGTCGATAGAACGTTGCTTGGGCTTTCCTATGGAAAAGGTCCGGTAAACGCACGAGCGATAGCCCTGGAATGTTGCGCTGTAGAAGTCGGCGTACATGATGTCGCCAGGGCGGAGCATCCGGTCGGTGGTGTTGGCCTGGTGCTTGGGCCAGGTGTTGGGGCCGCTGGTGAGATACCCTCCTTCCACCGTACCTCCCCGGCGTAGGACCGCTTCCACCGCCGCTCCCCAAACTTCCTGTTCGAGCATTCCCGGCTCGGCGGTCTTCTTGATAGCCATGAACCCAGCTTCACAAATTGCCGAGAGCACCCGGAAGCACTCGATCTCATCACGAGTCTTGGTCTGGCGGGCTGTGTGCAACGCGTCTGAAGCCCCTTCCCGCACATCCAGGCCCCGCTCCGCCAACTTGGCGGCCAGACCCGGTTGCGTCGCGTCGATACCCACCGGATCCCGGTGAACGTCGTAGTCATGAGCCGCCTCCACGATCAGATCCGCCATTGTGTTGAGTAGAAACTCCCGAGCCGAAGGGGACCCACTGGCGCGAGGAACGTTGCCCAAACCGGGCGCCGCATAACGGATGTCGGGCAACCATGGGCAGTTGGCGCGCTCGTTGCTGGCGTGGTCGGCGGTGTCCCAATGCACCACGTCCCCTCCGGCGGTGAGAAAACTGTAGTGATCGGCGCCCGAGCCACCCAGCATGGCCAGCCCGGTCACATAGCGGATGTTGGGATCGTCCAACAGAAGCACCGAGCCCAATCCCGCCTCGGCAATGTGGTGCTGAGCCCTTCCTTTGCGCTCGTCGCGCATGCGCGCCATGTTGATCCGCTCCTCCCAGTCCACGGCCATGGTCCCCAAGGTCCCTTCCATGTACGTCGGCTCATAAAGGCTCATAGGGCCCCCTTTTCTCGGTTGTTTGTGATGTCGCGGTCGAGTTGTACAAAGACTGCAGCCGTTCGACGATGGATGCCAGAAATCGGGCGCCCTCCATGCCGTCGAATACCCGGTGGTCTCCCGTGAGAGTGAGCCGAACGGTAGGCGCAGCCACCAGCGCTCCGTCGGATACTATCGGTCTGGGTCTCACGGCGCCCACCGCCAGAATGCCGGCTTCCGGAGGGTTGATCAAGGCGGTGAACTCATCGACGCCGGCCCCGCCCAGATTGGAAACCGTGAAAGTGGCGCCCTCCAAGTCATCGGAGCGAAGGCCGCCCTTGCGGACCGCTGCCTCCAAACGACGACGCTCGACCGCCATCTGTCCCAGAGTCAAGGTGGAAGCATCTCGGATCACCGGGACGATCAGACCGTCATCTAAGGCCACGGCAAACCCGAGATTGACTTCGGGATGACCCCGAACCGCGGGCGGGTCTCCCTCGACCCAGCTGGAGTTCACCCCCGGGTTCTGCTCCAGAGCCTGGGAGGTGGCCCACAGCAGGAGATCCGTGTAGGTGACTCTCGGCCCCTCTCCGGTGTCTTCCAGCGTTTCCAGGACGATCTCTCGCATCAGTTGGAACTGCGGCACTGCTGCCGACCTGGACATGCGGACCGCGATCGCCTGGCGCATGCGTGACAACTCCCCGGACTCCGCGGCCTGGGCCTGCGCCCTTTGATGATCCCGCAGAATGTCATCTTCGGTGACCCTTCCACCCGGCCCGGTGCCTTCCACTTCTGACAAATCGACGCCCAGTTCCGCCGCTCGACGGCGGGCAAGCGGCGATGCCGGCTTCCTGCGAGACCGCCTCGGCGGGGGCGGGGGCGCTTTCTGCGGGGGAGGGGCAATTGCCTGGCCCTCGGGAGCAGCCGGGTCCACAGAGATTCGGGATTCGGGGGGAGGCGGTTGGGCGGAAGGATCATCGGCTATCCAGGCGATCGGGCCTCCGGTGGCCACGGTCGACCCGGGTTCCATCAAGACTGCCACCAGAAAGCCGCCAGTAGGTGATTCGAATGCCACCTCGGCCTTGTCTGTCTCGATCACCGCCAGCAGCTCTCCCTCCTGTACCTCGTCACCCACCGACTTGAGCCATTCCACGATGATTCCCTCTTCCATGTCCTGTCCCAGTCGGGGCATCTTCACCAGGCGCATTGTCCCGCTTCCTTCCAACTCACATTCACTCCTCAGTGAAGGGTCCAGCCGCCGTCGGCGGTGACTATCGCTCCAGTCACAAAGCTGGCATCGTCCGAGGCCAGAAAAGCTATGACCGCGGCCATTTCCTCCGGTTGGGCATGGCGGCCCATCGGCGTGTCGGTAAGCATTGTGGACCACCCTTCCGGATCGCCTTCCCGGAGATCGGCGTTCATCGCGGTGGCGGTGACTCCGGGCGCCACCGCGTTGACGCGAATGCCGTGGGGAGCGGTCTCGAACGCCGCGGAGCGGGTGAGCATAGTTATCGCCCCCTTGGAGGCGGTGTAGGCGGCGTGACCGCGGAGCGGCAGGACCGCCTCGATAGAACCCACATTCACGATCGCCCCCTTGACACTTCCGGCGATCATAGACGCCACCACGTCCCTCGCCAGCCGGAACGGCGCCTTGAGGTTGATGTCGAAAGTGATATCCCACGATTCCCGGGAATGCTCCAGGATCGGCTCGCGAATCAGAATTGCCGCGGCGTTCACCAGGATGTCGATCCGGTTGTCCCAGCGCTCCAAGGCAGCCTCGACCACGGCCTGGCAGGACGAAGCCAGGCTCAGGTCAGCAGTGAAGGCGGCGTGAGGCTCGCCCAATCGACCGACCACTTCGGCCAGTCCCGCCTCGTCGCGGTCCACGCAGAGAATGTTCGCCCCATCGGCCGCCAGGCGCTCGGCCGAGGCTCTGCCAATACCGGAGGCGGCGCCCGTGACAATGGCATTCCTGCCGACCAGTTTCCCGCTCATTGCAACATGTATCCCCCGTCGGCATACAGGGAAGTGCCGGTCACGAAAGCGGCATCATCGCTTAAAAGAAAGAAGACGCAGGCCCCGATGTCCTTCGGCCTTCCCAGCCGGCCGATGGGCATCAGCTTCGGGGCTTCCCGGCGATAGACGTCGGGCGTCATCTCGGTGTCCACCGAACCCGGGCTGACCGCGTTGACCCGGATCCCGAACGGTCCCCACTCCAAGGCCAGCAGCTTGGTCATGGAAAGCACTCCTCCCTTGGAGGCGCCGTAGGGGGCCTGTTCGGGATAGGCGATGGTGTCCTCGGCCGAACTGATGTTGACGATCGTCCCGGTGAGGCCGTTGCCGACCCAATGGCTCGCCACTGTTTGGCACAGAAAGAACGGCGCGGTCAGGTTCGTCTCGATGATCTCGTCGAGATTTTCATCGGGCTGGGTCCAGAAGGGCCCAAAAATATTGACAGCCGCGTTGTTGACCAGTCCATCCAGGCGGCCGAAGCCACTCAACGCGGACCGGAGCAGCAGGGAGGGAGTTTCCGTATCTTTCAGATCGGCAACCACGGCAATGGCCAGAGAGCCGGCCTGGTCCACCAACTCCGCTGTGGCCTCCAGATCCTGGGCGGTGCGGGAAGTGATCACCAGGTTGTATCCCCGCTCGGCCAGAGTCACCGCGATTCCTTTCCCGATGCCGCGGCCTGCGCCGGTGACGATCGCGACGCGCTTCTCTGCCGGGCTGCCGACGCTCATCAGGATGCCATCTCCAGCACCGTGTCCAGAGTCACGGCCAAGCGGTCGATATCCGACTCGGTGTGGCCGTAGCCGACCACTCCGGGGTGCACCGGCGGCCACAGCATTCCATGCGCGCACAAACCCAGCAGCACGGCGGTAAGCAACTCGTGATCGCCGGCCAACACCTCACGTCGGTTGCGGGGAGGGGCCTCCGTGAAGTGCAATTGAAAGATCGATCCGCATCCGGTCATCTGTCCCATCCCGTGGGTGTCGAGAACCTCCTGAAGAGTGGAACGCAGTCTGGCCCCCAGCAAGTCGATGTGTTCGAGCACCGGTTCGCGCTCCAGAACATCCAGCACTGCCATCCCGGCCGCCAGAGAAAGCGGGTTTCCGGTGAAAGTGCCTGAATGAAAAATGCCGGAGCCCCCGGCATGGGCCGATGGGCCCAACACTGCGTCCATGATGTCCTTTCGGCCTCCAACCACGGAAAGCGGTAGACCTCCTCCGATGGCCTTTCCGATGCAGGAAAGATCCGGCGTCACGCCCAGGTATCCGGGAGCGCCGCCCGTCCCCAGGCGGAGACCCGTCACCACCTCATCGAAGATCAGCACGATTCCATGCTTGCTGGTGACGGCCCGAACCGCCTCCGCAAAGTGGCGGTCGGCGGCCACCGCGCCCCCGCTGGAAAAGGCCACCGGCTCCATGACCACCGCGGCGAGATCGGAAGCGTGCTCGGCGATGAGGGAGACGGCGTTCTCCACATCGTTGTAGGGAAGCAGGAGGGCCTCCTCGCGGATGCGGTCGGGAACCCCGGCAGAGTCAACGACCGGCTCCGGCCGATGGGGCGGACCGGCCACCTGTCGGGACACCGAAGACACCAGGAAATAGTCATCCGATCCGTGATAGTTTCCCTCGAACTTGCCGTAGCGGAGCTTGCCGGTGACGGCCCGCGCCGCGCGCAGAGCTGTGCGGACCGCTTCGGAGCCGGTGTTGGCGAAGCGGAGGCGTTCCAGATAGGGCATCAACTCCCGCAGCCGCTCCGCGAAGCGGGACTCGATGGTGGTCGGCGCCAAGACGGTGGCCAGCCGACCGATCTGGTCTGTAACCGCAGCAACCACCGCGGGATGGGAATGACCTAGCAAGGACGAGCCGGCGCCCATGAGAAAATCGACGTAGTCGTTCCCGTCCACATCGGTGACCTGTCCGCCGCGGCCAGTGGCCAGAACCACCGGATAAGGAGCGTAGTACTTGGCGGCGCCGGAGACGCCCATCGGAAATACGCCGCTGCTCTCCTCCCACACCGCCCGCGAGCCCGGGGTCCGCTCCCGGTAGAGCGCTTCGACCTTCCTACCCAGAGGCTCTGTGTCCTTCACCTGCGCCTCGCTCTCAGGCTTTCCCGGCGGGTGGCGGTTCCCTCCTCGTCGAGAATCCCCTCCGCGTCGATCACAACCCCGTAGTCCTCGAAGGCGCTCCGATGGGAGACGTAGCCGTACTCAACATCGCGCACCACCGCGGGGGGATCACGCTCCAACGGATCACCGTATCCGCCTCCTCCCGCCGTTTCCTGGGCGACCACTTGGTTGCGAACCAGAGGAACCATTGATTTCTTGGCACCGAACTCCGGCGCGGCCGGCTGCTCCTCCGCGGTTCCCGGATCCAGCGTGTACCGAGCCGGAGCGCCACTGTGGCCTCCGAACAGCCCATAGGGAGGGATCCGAACCCGGTTGCCGAGCATCGAGAGCTCCCCTGAAGAGGCCAGCAGCCGGTAATCACGCCTCACCGACAGACCGCCGCGCCACCTTCCAGGGCCACCCGAGTCCTGGCGGAGCTCGTAGCGATCAATGCGGAGCGGGTACTTCATCTCGATCGCCTCCACCGGAAGGTTCCACGTGTTGCCCACTATTGAGTAGATGGCGCTCTGGCCGTCGCGGCCCTCAGCGCCGCCCCACCCGCCTTCGGGATACTCATAGAGAACGAACCGTTCCCCGTCCTCGCCGAAGCCGCTCAGGAACAAATTGTTGGATGAGCCCTGGTCGGCGGCCATCAACCGGACCGGGTTGGGAATGTCCCGGGGAATCTCCGCCAGCGCCCGGTACACGGCATTGTGGATCACCGAGACGATCTCGTTGCCACCTGTGCAGGCGGCGGGAAAGGTGGGGTTGACGATCGTGCCCTCGGGGGCGATGATCTGCACCGGGCGGTAACAGCCGCCATTGGGCGGGATGGTCGGGTCGGTGGCGGCTTGAATGGTCATGTACACCCCGGAGGCGGTGTATCCCAGAACACTGTTGAGCGGACCTTCCACCTGCGAGTCCGTGCCGGTGAAGTCCACAATCACACTGTCTCCGCGCACCTCCACCGCTACCCGGACCGTCCGGGGAACGTCGGTGATCCCGTCGTTGTCCATGGAGTCCTCGGCGTAATACCGGCCGTCGGGCCATCCCGCGATCACCGAGCGGATGCGCCTCTCCGAGTTGTCCATCTCGATCGTCATGCACCGCTCCACGGTCTCCAATCCGTACCGTTCCACCAACTCGATCAAACGCCGCCGGGCGGTGAGATTGGCCGACACCTGACTCAGGAGATCCGATCGCATGTTCTTGGGGAGTCGCACATTGGCCAGGATCATCTGCATGATCTCCTCGTCGAGCTCCCCCTCCTTGATCAGCCTCACCGGTGGAATCCGGAGACCTTCCTGGTAGTTCTCCCGGGCCTGGGCATAGAAGCTGCCCGGCACCGTTCCCCCCACATCCAGGTGGTGAGCCCGATTGGCCCCCCAGCCGATCACTTTGCCCTGGTAGAAGATGGGCGTCACCATCGTCACATCCGGCAGATGAGACCCACCGCGGAAGGGATCGTTCAGAATGATGGAATCTCCCGGGCGGAACTGATCGGCGCCCACCTCGTCGATGGAGTAGTTCACCGAATAGGGAAGGGAGCCGAGATGGATGGGCAGGAACTCGCCATGACTCACCAACTCGGTCTGGGCATTGAAGATCCCACAGGAGTAGTCGTTCCCCTCGTTGAAGATGGTGGAACTTGACGTCTGGCGCATCGTGATGCCCATCTCCCGGGCGCCAGCGGCAAGGCCGGCGGTCACCACCTCGACTGTTACGGGATCAACTTGGTTGCGGGTCATGACAGATCCACCACGATGGCGCCGGTCCCATGTACCCGGGCCTCACCAAACGGCAGGTAGGTGGTGGAGTCCACTTGCTGGATCACCGAAGGCGTGGACACGGTCTGCCCCGGCGCCAGATCGTCCCGGTGATAGATAGGCACCCTCGACGCCTCCCCCCGGACAGAGACCACTTGGCGAAACGAACGCGGCTCGGCTTCCCCCGATCGCGCCGAGTCTCCTCCCAGGAGCGGCTTGGGTGTGGCCCCCAAGCCCGTGAGCCGCACATTGACCAGATCCACCAGATCATCTCCAAGGGCATGTCCGTAGCGGGTCTTGTGGACGAGATGGAAGTCGGCGATGGCTCCAGCCAGCGTATCGGAGTCCGGACGCAGGGAGCCGAGCGGTACGTTTATTTCATAAGCCTGTCCGGCATAGCGCAAATCGAGACTGGCTCTCAAAGTCCGGCTTCCGGCCGGGATACCGTCTTGTTCAAGCTCCCGCTGAGCCTCGTTGGCCATTACCGAGAGCGACTCTTCCAAATCAGTTGGATCCAGGCGGATCATGCGGGCCCGCAAGGTGGCGACCAAGTCGTGACGGACATCAGAGGCAAGAATTCCCAGCGCCGAGTTGCAGCCCGGGATGGGAGGAATCACCACCCGACGCAACGCCAATTCTTCAGCGATGTGCACCCCGTGGGTTGGTCCTGCGCCGCCGAAGGGCACCAGCGCGAAGTCACGGGGGTCTCGGCCCCGTTCGATGGAGACGGTACGCAAGGCGTGCATCATGTTGGCGTTGACCAGCCGCACTATCCCCACCGCCGCCTCGGTCACCGAGAGTCCGAGCGGTTTTCCCACGTATCTCTCTATAGCCCGGGCCGCCAGGTCGATGTCCGGGTATATTTCCCCACCCAGTTGAAACTCCGGGTCGTACACGCCTAGCACCAGGTTGGCGTCGGTGACGGTGGGCGCCTCCCCTCCCCGGCCGTAACAAGCCGGGCCGGGATCGGAGCCGGCCGAATCGGGTCCCACCGAAATCCGTCCGAAATCATCCACCTTGGCGATGCTTCCCCCACCAGCGCCCACGGTGTGGATGTCGAGAGTCGGGTAGGAGACCGCGTAGCCCCCGATCTCGAAATCGAGCCGCGTGTCCGGCTCGCCGTCGGTTATACCGGCCACATCGCAACTGGTTCCACCCATGTCGAGAGTTAGCAAGTGGGTCTCTCCCAGCAATTCGCCCAGATAGGCCGACGCCATCACCCCGCCGGCCGGGCCGGACAGGAGAGTCAGGATGGGAAAGGATGCGGCCCGGTCGGGGCGCACCAGACCGCCGTTGGATTGCATCATCTGAAGCCATGCATCGAGCTTCCTCTCCTGCAGTTCGGCGCGGAGGCGGCTGAAATAGCTCCTCACCAAGGGAGTCAGATAGGCGTTCATCACGGTGGTGCTGGTGCGCTCGTACTCGCGGTGCAGGGGAAGCGCCTCCGATGAGATGGTTATGTCCTCGGACAGTGTCGGGAGTTCCTCTGCCAGGATCTCCCGTGTGCGAAGCTCGTGGCCCGCGTTCATAAAGGAGAACAGGTAGGAAACCGCGATCGACTCCACCCCGGCTTGACGGATTTTCGCTGCCGCGGCCCTCACCGCCCGCTCGTCGAGTGGCGTCACCTCACTTCCATCCGCAGCGACCCTTTCGGGGATCTCGAACCGGAGAGGCCGGGGGACGATCGGGGCGGGGATCTTCTCGTAGATATCAAAAAGAGTGGAGCGGTGGGTGCGGCGGATTTCCAGCACATCGCGGAACCCTTGGGTGGTCAAGAGTGCAGTCTTGGCGCCGGATCTGGTAAGCACCGCATTGGTGGCCAACGTGGTGCCGTACCCCACGGTGTCCAATCCGGATCGGTCGGTGGCCTTGACGAGCGCGTTCAAAAACCCCGGCGTGGGATCCGGATAGGTGGTCAGCGCCTTGGCCTGGATGAGCTCACCGGTGGACTCGTCGATCGTCACCACGTCGGTGAACGTCCCCCCTATGTCGACTGCTGCCCTGGTCATACCGAGTGCTCCACCATGTCGAGACTCTCGCGAATCCGTCTCACGATCAGGCGCTCGTCGGCGATCATGGCTGCCTCCAGTTCGCGGGCGAACGGGATGGGAGTTGCTTTGCTGCCCGCCCGAAGCGGTGGTGCATCGAGTTCGTCAAACCCCTCGGCCACCACCTGTGCGACCAACTCCCCGGCCCAGCCGCCCCTTTCCACGGCTTCGTGGGACACGACCAGCCGATGGGTCCGGGACAGAGACTCCAGCACAAGCTCGATGTCCATGGGCACCAGGGTCCGCAAGTCGATGACTTCCACCGAAACTCCCTCCTCCTCCATTTGGCGCGCCGCTGCCAGCGCCTGCTGGACGGATTTTCCGACAGCCGCCACCGTGACATCCTCTCCCCGGCGCCTGACCACGCCCTGGCCGAGCGGAATGGGCGCCACCGGGTCGGAAACCAGTCCCTTGGTCCGGTACAGTGCCCGGTGCTCGACGAATAGCACCGGATGGTCGAGTTCGATCGAGGTCTTGAAAAGCCCTTTAACGTCCTGGGGAGTGGAGGGCACCACCACCGCCAACCCGGGAACGTGCAGGAACCAGCTCTCCAGGGTCTGAGAGTGCTGAGAGCCGTGATGGGTGCCCGAGCCCCCCTGGGTTCGGATGACCATCGGCACCTTCAATTGGTCACCGGACATGTAACGCATCTTGGCGGCGTGATTGACTATGGCGTCCATCCCGCAGGCGACGAAGTCCATGAACATGACCTCGACGATGGGACGCATCCCCATCACCGCCGCCCCCACCCCCGCGCCCAGCATCGACTGCTCGGCAATCGGCATGTCACGAACCCGATGATCGCCGAATCGGCGGACGAAGTCCTGCGTGGCCCGAAAGACCCCTCCGTACGAACCGATCTCCTGGCCCATGACGAATACCCGGTCGTCGGAGATCAGGGCTTCGGCCTGCGCCTCCCGCACCGCCTCGATGAAAGTGATCTCCCGCATCAGAAGCTTCCCTCCAGCGCGGTCTGCGGATCGGGAAGAGGGGACTCGGCCGCGAATCTGGCCGCGTCATCGATCTCTCTGTTCACAACAGCCTCGATCTGGGCCAATGTGGCGGTTTCCACCCGGCCGGACGTGGCCTGGCGGAAACGATCCAGCGGGTCGTTCCGCCGGGCCTCCTCCACTTCTCCGCGCTCTCGGTAGAGATGCTCGGCGTCGCCCAGATTGTGCCCCCGCCACCGATAGCACTTTGCCTCGATCAGGGTCGGGCCATCACCCGCCCGCGCCCGCTCAACTGCGGTCTTGGTGACCGCATAGACCGAGAAGACATCGATCCCGTCCACGACCACCCCCGGTATCCCGTAGCCTTCCGCCCGGGAAGCGATATCGGGGTTCACCTGCATCTGATCCGCCCGGAAGGAATGGGCGTATCCGTTGTTCTCCACCACGAACACCACCCCTAGGCGCCAGATGGCCGCCAGATTGAGCGTCTCGTGAAAGACCCCCTGTCCCACCGCGCCGTCCCCCAAGAAGGCCACCGCCACCCGTGATTCCCCCCTCAGATCGAAACACAGAGCCGCTCCGGTGGCAAGCAGGCCGCTTCCGCCGATGATCGGGCTCTGACCGATGAAGCCGTGCTCGGCGCTGACGATGTGCATCGATCCGCCTTTGCCTCCGCAATACCCTGTGGCCCGTCCCCACAGTTCCGCGCAGATCGGACCGAGTTCCGCGCCCTTGGCGATGGCGTGCCCATGGCCGCGGTGGGTCGAGGTGACCACGTCATCGGACCGGAGAGCCGCGCACACCCCCACCGGGACCGCCTCCTGTCCCATCGAGGAGTGGAAGGGCCCGTACAGATCGCCGGCGAGATGGGCGCGCTCCATCGTCACTTCGAACCGCCGGATGGTGTACATGGATTTGAAGATGTCACGGAGTTGGGCGTCGCTCAAGCCGTGCAGCCCGGCCTCTTCGACCGGGGAACTGCGATCCCCATCGGAAGGGGAGGCAACCGAAGAGATGACATGTGTGCGGTTGCTCATGATTCCACCGTTCGCCTTGCCGAGCCCATCCGAAATTCCTCAGGAAGTGTCGGTATAGCAGACACCCTTTCCATAAGCCTATAACCCCCCGTCATGAGCGGAGCCGGTCTGCACGATGCCGTGTTGCACCAACTCATCGATGGCCTCGGACGAGTAGTTCAGCCTCTTGATGAGAACCTCGGTGGTGTGCTCACCCAGCATGGGAGCGGGCTGTTTGGGAGGACGCCACTCGCTCAGCTTCATGGGGCTGGGCGGGTAGGAGAAATCGCCCAGAGCAGGGTGCCGGTATTGCTGCACCATGTCCCTCGCCAGGACTTGTGGATCGGTGAATACCTCGGCGATGTCGTGGACCGGAGCGACGGGGAGATCGTATTCCTCCGTCATCGCCATCCATTCGTCCCTGGTCCGGCGAGCGAACGCCTCTGTCAGTATCTCCTCAACGAAAGAACGATTCTCCAAGCGGGCGGCATTGTCCTTGGTGCGGAGATCGTCTTTCAGATCCGGACGACCGATGGCGTCACACAGGTTTCTCCAGAATTTCTCACCGCGGACAGCCACCACCACGTAGCCGTCCTTCACCGCCAGGGCCTGCCAGGGCACAATGTGAGCGTGGGCGGTCCCCCGCCGCTCAATCCGGGCGCCGGTGTTCAGGTGATCGAAGGCGTCGTAGGACAGCATCGAGACCAATGAGTCGAGCATCGAGATGTCGGCGTGTTGACCTTCTCCATGAAGCTCTCGGCCAACCAGAGCTCCCAGCACCGCCAGACAGGCGAAGATCCCGCCCGAGATGTCGGCGATGGGAATCCCGACCCGCGCCGGGGGACCGTCGGCCGGGCCGGTCATGCTGAGAAGTCCGCTGTAAGCCTGCACCACCAGATCGAAAGCCGGCCGGTCTCGGGCAGGTCCGGTGGCCCCGAAGCCGGTGATGGAGACGGTGATAAGCCGCGGGTTATGTCGACGAAGACTCTCCCGGTCGATCCTCAGACGCCCCATAACCCCGGGACGGAAGTTGTCGATCACCACATCCGAGCGGGCCACCAGACTGTAGAAGATCTCCCGGCCTGCCTCGCTCTTGAGGTCGAGCACCATGCTCTTTTTCCCTCGATTCATTTGCAAATGTATGGCGCTCTCCCCTTCCACCGGAGTAATTTTCGGGTTCCGGGCCGCATCGCCCCAGGGAGGTTCGATCTTGATCACCTCGGCGCCCAGATCCGCCAGGATCATGCCTCCATAGGTGCCGGCGATCACCTGACCCAGTTCCAGGACTGTCACCCCCGAGAGCATTCCCTTCATGCCGTCGGTAGCCTTCCCAATCTCAGCTCGGTGCGGATCAAAGCGGCTAGCCCTCCTTGATGATTTCCAGCACGGTTTGGCAGACGTCGAGTATCTCATCGATCTCCGACTGGGTCTGCGCCGCGTTGGTGAAGCCCAGGTGATAGGGGGTGATATACACTCCGTGGGCCACAAGACCCAGATAGAAGGTCCCCGCAAGTTCCCGGTCGCTTCCCAACACGTCGCGGATGCTGCGCACCGGCTCGTCGGCAAAGTACACGCCGAAGATGGATCCCTGCCCTGTGGCCTGGATGGACATGCCCAGGTTGGCGCCGATCTTCTCTATCCCCTCGCGCACCTGTTCGCCGGTGTCGTTCAGCTTCTCGTACGTGCCGGGCTTCTCCAGTTCCGACAGCATCGCCAGACCGGCCGTCAATGACACCAGGTTGGTCTGGAAGGTCCCCGACTGGAATATGGTGACCCGCTCATCGGCGGCGTCACGCTTGGGGGTGACGACCTGTTCCATGACGTCCCGCCGACCCCCGAAGGCTCCCATCGGGAACCCTCCTCCGATCGGCTTGGCCAGGGCCACCAGATCCGGAGTGACGCCCGTGACGGCGGCGCTTCCGCCCAGAGCCACGCGGAAGCCTGTGATCACCTCGTCGAAGATCAGAAGAATTCCGTGGCGAGCGGTGACCTCGCGAAGGGCCTCCAAGAATTCCTGATCCGCCACGATCCCGGCCATCCAGGTCCCCCCCACCGCTTCCACCACCACTCCGGCCAGTTCTGAGGCGTGCTCGGAGATCAGCGCCACGGTTGCGTCGGTGTTGTTGAAGGGCAGGACCAGCGTGTCGTCAAGGACACTCTGGGGAATCCCCGCCCCCTCGGGAAGCGACAGCGGGCGTTCCTCAGGTCCTCCGTAGGAGGTTCCACTCACCAGCAGATTGTCATAGCCGCCGTGGAAGTTGCCCTCGAACTTTCCGATCTTCTCTCTGCCGGTGAAGGCGCGGGCAACGCGCATCGACATGTGGACCGCTTCGGAACCGGTGTGGACGAAGCGAATCATCTCCATGTGCGGCATGTGCTTTCGAATTCGGTTGGCCAGGGCCAAGGCGTTGGGAGACGGTGCGATGGTGCTGGTACCCGAGGAAAGTTGCTTCGCCACGGCATTCATCACCGCGGGCGGCGAATGGCCCAGGATGTGGGGACCACCGCCGATCAGGGCGTCGACGTACTGGTTGCCATCGACATCCCAGAGAAAAGGGCCGCGGGCCCGTTCCACGTACAACGGGTATGGAGGGCGGAAGCCGGCGTTGCCCGGGACCCCGCCCGGCAGGTGTTTTCTGGCCTCCTCGTAGAGTCGGAGGGATCCCGGTGTGCGTTCGGTGTATCGATCTACGAATTTGCTTCGGGCATCTTTCATGGCTACTGCTCTCCTGTGTTTGATCTGCCGGCGCGCAACTCGGCGCGCAAGTTTCGGGTTGCATCGACATCTATTCGGTAATCAAGAAGGTCGGCGTCTCGAACTTCGATCACCACTCCGTAGTCGTGGCGGGCGGATTCGAGCGACACGTACCGGTCCATTACATCTTCCAAGACCGCCTCCGGATCCCGCTGCAGGGGATCACCATACCCCCCGCCCCCCGAGGAGACGTGATAAAAGTTGCCGTGTCGCCCGACGAACTCGTCCGCAAAATAGATGGGGAGGTTCTCCTCTTCATCAGTGTCGATGTTCTTGACCACCCGGATCGGAATCCCGTCTTTGCCTCCGAACAGACCCCGGGGACCGCCCGGACCATCTTCCCCACGGTCGGCTATGTACGAGAGGCGGACTCCACCGGCGTTCTCCACTCTAAGCACTGACTCCAGCCCGGCCCCTCCTCTCCACTTCCCCGCCCCCATGGAGTCGGTGACCGGCGCCAAGCGATCGAAAGTGACCGGCCACATCCTCTCTATCACCTCGCTCGACTGGTTCAGGATGCCCAACCCGAAGATCGCCGCGCCGCAGTCCCGTCCGTCTGCACCGTATTTGCCTCCCCAACCGCCTGTGTGCCAGTGGTAATAGACAAAGTAGTTGTTGTGTCGGCCCGGCCGGTCGTCAACCCCGCCCGCTACCACATATTCGAGGTTGAAGTTGCCTGCAAAGGACTTGCGGGGCAAGACCTCGGCCCACACCCGTTGGATACAGGCAGTGGTCTTCTCGTAGGCCCCCGACACCTCCCCGCACACCGCGTAGGGTCGGACCGCGTTCACTACGCTCGTCTCGGGAAAGATCGCTTTGATAATGCGAAGCCATCCGGCATTCATGAGAGGCTTGGGAAAGATGTAGTGGGTTCCGGCCACCAAGGCGCCGAAGGTGGAGCCGCGCGTGCCGTTCATACCGGATTGAACCGGCGGCCCCGACTCTCTCATGTCATAGATGACCCGCGGCGGGTCGTGTTGGATGGTCATCTTCAATGAGACCCTCACCGGGCCATCCTCGGGCGCTTGGGGATCGTAATCGATGAAGTCCTCGGTCTCCCAGGTTCCCTCCGGGCATTGGAGTATCTCGGCGGCCAGTTCCCGCTCGGAATGATCCAGGGCGCCTTCCATGGACGCCAGGATGGTGTCGATCCCGTATTTCTCTGCGAGGCCATGCAGCCGCCTCTCCCCCACCCGGGCGGCTTCTATGTGAGCAATAAGGTCACCGGTGGCGTTGACGGGAATGCGGATGTTGGCCATTATCAGGTTGCGGACATCGTGGCGAATAACACCCCGGGAGACCACCTTGAGTGGTGGGATGACCAGGCCTTCGGCATAAATATCCGCGGCCAGGGCATTCATGGAGCCGGGAGTGGCGCCACCCACATCCGACCAGTGACCCTTAGTGGCCGTGAACGCGATCAGTTCGTCCTGCCAGAAGATGGGACTGATAAAGGTCATATCCGGAAGATGGGTCCCACCCCGATAAGGCTCGTTGAAGGCGTACACATCACCCTCTTCAATACCGCCCTCCACCTCACCGAAGTCCTCGATCACCGCCTTTGTGCTCGGTTGCAGCGCCCCGACGTGAACCGCCACATCCCGTGTGCCTTGGGCGACCAACTCGCCCCTGGCATTGAGCAGTCCCCCGCTGACATCCCCCACAAAGATCACGAACGACAGGCAGGCGTCCTGCAACGCGCCCACCATCTCGTCCACCAGACTCACGAAAGCGCTGGAGAGTATGGAAAAGGTCACCGGGTCCACACCTGGAACCAGGTTCGTATTCGGCGCTTGCGGATTCACAAGCCTCCCCCACTTCCGGTGGTGTCCAGAACCAGATTGAGATAGTCGTCTACGTAGAGACTCACACCGGGTGGCGCCAGGGTGGTGGAATCCATTTGCTCCACGACGGCGGGGCCCACTGTCCGGAAACCCGCCGGCAGAGAGGATCGAGACCATACCGGTGTATCCACCCACCCTCCTGCCTCTCTCCAGTAGACCGTACGGGAGTCGGAGACAGGACTGGCAGTGGGCATGGCTCTCACCCGACGAGGCCGGTACTTGTCGGAGATTCCCGTTCCGGTCACATTGATCCCGTGGATCTCCACCTCCCGCTCACCAAGGTCGAAGGTGAACCTCTGCAGGTACAGCTTCTTGAAGAGTTCCACGCTCTCAGAGAGGCTCTTTCTGGTCATCCTGGTGGTAACCGGTATCGCGAACACCCGCCATTGTCCTGCGTAGCACATGTCGATGGTCCGTTCCACGAACTGGCGATCGGGGGGAATGCCCTCGCGGTCCAAGGCAGCCCTCGCCTGGGCACAGAATTCATCAAACCGGGCATTCATCGCTTCGATGTCGACCGCAGCCCCCTCCCCATAGAACATGCTGGCCCCCAGGTCGTGACGAATGTCAGCCATGAGACACCCCAGGGCCGAGGTGAGTCCGGGACTGGGAGGAACCACCACCGTGGGAATCCGCAACTCGGCCGCAACCCTCGCTCCGTGAAAGGGGCCGGCCCCGCCGAATGCCACCATGGCGAAATCACGAGGGTCGAGGCCCCGCCTCATGGTCGCCAGTCTGATGGCATTCGCCATATTCGCTTCGGCGACCGCTATCACCGCCGCCGCCGCGGATACGGCGTCGCTGCCGAGCCTCTGACCGATCTTGTCATTGATCACCTTCTCAGCCAAGGCGGGTGAGATCTCCATCGCCCCGCCCAACATGGCCCCAGGCCTGAGATTTCCCAACACCACATGGGCGTCGGTGTTGGTGGGCTGGTCCCCTCCCTTGCCGTAGCACGCCGGGCCGGGGACAGCTCCCATGCTTTGAGGTCCGGATCGAAGCTTGCCCCCCGGATCGAACCATGCCACCGACCCTCCCCCGGCCCCCACGGTGTTTATGTCCACTGCGGGGAACATGATCGGATGACCCCACTCCACCTCCCAGGTTCCGGTGGTGCGAACCTGGCCGTCCAGAGTTACCGAGACATCAGTGCTGGTGCCCCCGATATCGAGTCCGATGACGTTGTCGAAACCGGCCAAGGCGCCCACTTCCCGGGCCGCGATCGCTCCTGCGGAGGGACCCGAGTTGGCGGTTCTCACCGGGATGTTGGCGGTGGCCTCCACCCCCATCAGACCCCCCGCCGACTGAACGATCAACACATCTCCCTTATAGTCCCGGTCCCGCAAGCCCTGTTCCAGAGCCTCCAGGTAGTTGATCATCACCGGAATCAGCGCAACGTTGAGGATGGTGGTGGTGAATCGCTCATACTCGAGGATGCGGGGACTGGTCTCCTGGGAGGTGCGCACCAGCGCCTCCGGGTACTCCTCCAAAATGATCTCCTTCATGCGGCGCTCGTTTCGGCCGTTGGTGTAGGAGTGGAGGAAACAAACCGCGATGGTGCGGATGCCCCGGCCTCGGAGAATCCGTGCCACAGTCCGCGCCTCATCGTCATCGAGGGGAGTACGGATCTCCCCGGAGCTGAGCGTTCTCTCGGTGACCTCCAAGCGGTCGCGGGGCTTGACAATCGAAGGTCGGGGAGATTCGTGATAAATGTCCCAAATGTCCTCTTTGGAGCCCCGGGCAGCCTGGGTCAACACCGCGGTGACGCCCCTGGTGGTAATCATGGCGACCCGGGGAAGACGTCTTTGTATGAGCGCGTTGGTGCCGAGGGTGGTTCCGTGGGCGAAGGAGCGAAACTCTTGGCCGTCCACCCCGGCCTCCTTCATGGCATTGAACACCCCGCCGAACCCGTCGGATGTGGTGGGCGTCTTGATGACTTCCACCCTCCCCTGCTGATCGACCATCACCCAGTCGGTGAAAGTCCCTCCGATATCAACCCCGATCCGCAAGTCCGTCATCAGATCCCCAGGTAGGCGCGTCGCACCAGGTCGCTTTCCAGCACCTCGGCGGTGTCGCCGCTTTCCACCACCGCACCCGATTCCATCACATAGGCTCTCTGAGCGATCTCCAGCGCCAGGAAGGCGTTCTGCTCAACCAACAGCACCGTCAAACCTTGGCTGTTCATGTCGAGGATGATGTCGGCCAGGTGATCGACGATGATCGGGGCCAGTCCCGCCGATGGCTCATCCAGGAGCAGAAGACCGGGCTTGGCCATCAGCGCGCGGGCGATCGCTAGCATCTGCTGCTCCCCGCCGCTCAGGGTGCCGGCCCGTTGGCGAGCCCGTTCGGAGAGACGGGGAAAAAGCTCGAAGGCCCGGGCCAGTCGCTCCTGGTACTCATCGTGGTTTTTCACCAGGTGAGCGCCCATCTCCAGGTTGTCCAGAACCGTCATGGCCGGGAAGAGTTCTTTCCCCTGGGGAACATGGCCCAGCCCCATACCGAATATCTCATGAGGCCTCCGGTTCTCGATCCGCTCACCCGCAAACGAGATTGCTCCGTCCATGGGCTTGAGCACCCCGGAGATGGTCAGAAGCAAAGTGGTCTTGCCGGCGCCGTTGGCCCCGATCACGGTCACCAATTCACCTTCTCCGACCCGGATCGAGACATCGAAGAGCACTTGCACCCGCCCGTAGGCCACGTTCAGGGAGTTGACCTCAAGCACCGCGACGCTTCCCCAGGTAGGCGGTGACCACTGCCTCGTTGTCCACGATTTCCTCGGGAGTGCCCTCCGCGATCTTGGCGCCGAAATTGAGGACGGTGATCCGGGTGCAGATGTTGGTTATGAGTCGCATGTTGTGCTCGATGAGCAGCAGGGTCATCCCCTGATCGCGAAGCGTCCTGATCAGGTCCATCAGATATACCGCCTCCTCAGGGTTCAATCCGGTGGCCGGTTCATCCAAGAGCAGCATTTTAGGTTTGGCGGCCAAAGCGATGGCGATCTCAAGGTACCGGTGCTCGCCCGCCGAGAGGTCTCGAGCCACCGCGTCGATGCGCCCATCCAAACCCACGAATTCGAGGAGTTGGCGGACCCGTTCCTCCATTGCGTCGTGCTGTTCTCGGTACTTCTTGGAACGGACCAAAGCTCCCGTCAGTGAGGTTCGGTTGTCCAGGTGGCTTCCATGAAGGACATTGTCCCGAACTGTCAAGTTCTCAAAAAGGGTGGTGATCTGGAATGTGCGGACCAATCCCATCCTGGCGAGGTCATGAGGCAGGGCGCCGGTTACGTCGGCGCCTTGATAGGAAACCACCCCCCGGGTGGGTTTGATGAACCCGGTTATCAAATTCAAGGCGGTGGTCTTGCCGGATCCGTTCGGGCCGATCAGACCCATAATCTCTCCCCCCTCCACCCGAAGGTCCAGATCGTCAACCGCCGAAAGGCCCCCGAACAGTTTGGTCAGCCCGCTGGTCTGCAGTATCGGCATGGCTATACCAACCCGGAATCGTTTTGTGCATGGTCTTCGACCACGGGTGTGGGAGGAGCTTGGTGGCCCTTCGGTTCCCCAAGCCGCCTCATAGCATTGCGCAATGTCGGGTAGACGCCGCTGGGCATGAACAGCACCACCAGCAGCAACACCACCCCGAATATCAGAAACCGGTACTCCTGAAGAGCCCGCAGCCACTCGCTCACCAATACGAAAATCGCAGCACCGAGCACCGGACCCCACAGTGTCCCCGTTCCGCCTACCAACACAATGATCAGGAAGATGAACATGGGTTGGAGGCCAAGAAGATTGGGGTTGACAAATCTGAAGTGGTGGGCGTACAACGCTCCGGAAAAACCCACCAGCGCGCATGCAAACGAGAAGGCGTATACGTAGTACTTGGTAGCCGATACACCGATTGACTTGGCCAGGTCCTCGTTTTCGTGAATGCTGCGCACCCCTCTTCCGAAGCGGGACTTCCGCAACCTCCCCAGGATGAATATCACCCCCAATAGCAACAACAGGGCGAAGTAGTAGTAAGCCAATTCCGAACGTATTTCCCAGCCGAACAGGCTGGGCGGAGGAATCTGGCGCAGTCCTGACGGGCCGCCGGTGACCGACCTCCATCGCAACGCCACCGTCCAGGCCAGCACCCCGAATCCCAGGGTTACGATCGCCAACTCCAACCCGCGTGTCCTGCGAAGGGCAACGTATCCGATCAGTAAGCCTACCAGGCCCGTGGCCACCGGGGCCGCCAGGAAACCTATCCACGGCGAAATCCCCAGATCGAGTGCGAGCTTGGCGGAGACATAGGCGCCGAATCCCCAGAAAGCGGCATGGCCGAAGGAGAATTGCCCCATCTCGCCCATGATGTAGTCAAGGCTCAAACCGGCTATGGCGTAGATCACGATCAACACCAGAAGCCCCCGGTTGTAGGGGTTCGTGAAGAGAAAAATAGGGACCAACAGCACGACCACCAGCGCCACAATGCCAAACCAGGATCCCGGCGTCGGTCTCATGCGCATATCACTTTCTCCCGAACAAACCCTGCGGCCGCAGAAGCAAAACGACGATCATCACCACGTACAGATAGCCCTGGCGATAATAGGTGGAGATGAACTGGCCGAACAGCGCTTCGGTGACGCCCAGAAACAGGCCGACCGCTACCGCTCCCCCCACATTTCCCATTCCTGCCACGATCACCACCGCGAAGCCGGTAATCAGCAACGGCTGGCCCAAGTTGGGAGAGGCGGTCGACACCAGAACAATCAGCACACCGGCCAAGGCCGCCAAACCCGAGGCGATGATCAGAGTGGTGTCGTAAATGGCGGTGGTGTTGATGCCGATCAGGCGAGCCCCCAGAAGGTTCTGGCCTGTGGCGCGTGTCATCTTTCCGAGCTTGGTCCGGGTGAGCATCAAGTAAAGTGCCAACACGGCCGCGAAGCAGACCCCCACCAGGAGTAGGCCAGCCGTAGTCAAGTAAACGCCCCCCACCTTGATGATCTCATTGAAAGGCTCGTCCACACCCTTGGGCTCTGATCCCCACACCACAAAGCTGCCGTGAAGCAACATGAAACTGAGCGCAACCGTGGAGAGGATCACCACCAGTTCCGACCGGCCCAGAAAGGGCCGAACCGTGACCCGATTCACGAGAAAGCCGGCCAGCGCCATGATCACCACCACCAAAGCGGCTCCTGCAAAGTAACCCAGACCAACTAACTTGGTGGCGGTGTACAACAGCATGGCGCCGAGCATGGTCAGTTCCCCGTGCGCCATGTTGATCACCCGCATCACTCCGAAAACCAAGCTCAATCCGGCCGCGAAAATCACATAGATTGAGCCGTTGAGAAGACCGTTCCACAGCTGTTGGCCGACGATGTCCCAATTCATCGGCCGCGCCTCGGCTCGCTGTGGATACCCGAGCGACGCGAACCTGTATTACTCATGGCTAGCCGTAGATAGGAACCCTGTTGTCGAACCGTATGCCTGAGATTTCTTCAGTGATCTCTTTTGCGAAAGAGATGAGGACCGGCCCGTAATCGTATTCCAGGGTCTCAAGGTCGGCTCTGGTCGTCAGAGTCGCCACCCCCAAAGCCCCGATCACTTCTGATCCATGAAACACCGGAGCGGCAACAGAGCGAAGCCCCAGTGTGAGCTCTTGATTGTTTAGAGCGATGCCCTTCGTGCGGGCCTCATCCAGCTCGGCCCGATAGTGATCAGGGCTCGTGATAGTAGTGGAGGTACGCCGTTCGAAGGTCATTTTCCTTACTACTTTGTCCGCTTCGAGGGGAGGCATCGCGGAAAGGATGGCTTTGCCCAAAGAACTCAGATGGGCAGGGAGGCGACTTCCCACCCGAAGATTGATGGTGATGATGTCGTCTTGATGACGACGGGCCAAATAGATGACGTCAGGGCCTTCCAGAACACCGTAGTTGATGGCGGTCGCCTCCGGCAATGCAGAAATGATCTTGTCCAGGTAGGGGCGGATGTGATCCACGAACTCCCGTGACTCGACAGCGGCCACTCCCAATTGCAACACCTTCTTCGACGGCCGGTAAAGGCGTCCGTCTTTGCGAATGTATCCCAAATCCTCCAAGGCCCCGATGAGCCGGTACACGCTGGCGCGGCTTATCGCCGTGCGCCGCGCAATATCAGCGACGGTGAGAGCAGGGGACCTTTCATCAAAGGCGGCCAGAATCCGCAGTCCCTTGGAAAGAGATCCCCGCGGGGGGTCTGGAACAGCAGTCATTTATAACCGGCGATCCTATTCGACAAGGAATTCGTCCTCTTCCACGATAACGAATACCGAATCCTGCGTCTTGGCCCCCATGAAGTTCTTCTCGTCGGCCAGGAGCTTGGCGTACTCGTCGGAGTCGGCGGTGGCCAGAAAGTCCTCCACGCTGTCGTACCACACCTCGGCAACGCCGTCGCAGGGCGCTTCCCGACCGGGAACGTCCAGAGGTCGGCACTGAACATAACGCCGGACCCTGGGTATGGCCAACACCAGTGGAGCATGGACGTTCCTCCAATGCTGATGGAACTGCTCACTGGTCAGATCGGATCGGCGGGTCAGCAAAGTTACCGTCTTGATCATGTTCTTCTCCTTGGATTAGAGGGCGACACCAAGGGGTTCACAGCGTCGGGAACCAGTCACTTCCCATCATCCACCACTGCTACGGCTTCGATATCAATCAGTGCGTGGTGGATCAGTTCCGCCACCACCACCGAGACCCGAGCGGGCTGTCGTGTGGGGAAGTAGCGGTTGTAGATAACCTCGTAGCGGTGGTAGTGGTCATGATCGGTCAGATAGATCCTGGTCAGCACCACATCGCTCAAGGCGGCGCCTGCGCGCCTCAAAGCATTCTCGAGATTCTGGAGAGCCAGTTCCGTCTGCTCTTCCAAGGTATCCCCCAGCACTCCGGTGGTGCGATCCCAACCCAGTTGCCCGGTGACCCACATGGTGTTACCTACTCGGACCACGTCGTTCCAACGGCTCTTTGACCCGATGGCCTTGAACAGCGCCTCTTCGACCGGTACGTAAACTCTCTTCACTTTCGCGAGGGCCTCCTTCGTTATCCGTAGGTATCGGTCTGGCCCAAATAGATGGGCGCAGACCGATACATCACTATTTATGGAAGGATCTAGCTAGCCGGCGAGGGGAACAGCATCCACCGGCAGCAGTACGCCGCCCTGGGATTGGATGATGATCCAGTCGTCGACCAGTCGCAGGCCCTTGTCGTTGAAACGCAACGGCTTACCACGAGGGGTGATAAACCCATGCTCATCATTCATCAGCGGAGCGACCGCCGCGTAGTCGGTGGTACCGGCTGCTTCGATAGCCGCCATCAACTGCCGGGCAGCCGTGTACCCCAGTTCGGACCACCAATCCGGGGCTGCCCCGTACTCGGCCTCGTAGGCCGAGGAGAAGGCCGCCGCCGCTGCAATGGACTCATCCAGAATCCACCCGGTCGAACTGTAGACACCCTCGGCAAGATCGCCCAAGGCTTCCACTTCAGGCGGAGTGAACACCACCTCGTTGATCATGATGTCACCCTCATAGCCGATCTCGCGGGCGGCTTGCACGGCGTTGACTACCACGTCTTTGCCCCACAGGCCGAGATACAGAAGATCAGGATCATTGCCGACGCCCTTGGTCACTTCAACCCGGGCCTCAGCCGTTCCATAGGGGAAGTACACCATGCCGGTGTACTCAAAGTCGGAGGGAGCTTCCTCCTCGAAAATGCGGGTGAACTCGTCATGGGTGAGTCGCACCCAGTCAGAGTCGACACCTACGCCCTGTACGCGGTTGTAGCCCTGCTGAATCATCCACCGGGCCAACACTGATAGGGCGTTGCTGTCTGATTGGCTCTGCTTGACAGGAGCGCGAATATGCACCACTCCCTCATAGCCCTCGGCCGTAATCAGTTCCGAACCGCAGGCGGTAACCACCAAGGGAATCCCCGCCTCGGCCGCCACATCCTTCATCGCCACACAAGTGGTGGCGTCGTTGCCCCCGGCAATGCCAGCCACACCATCGGCGATCGCCTTGCGGGCCGAAGTAACCGACTCATCAGCCGAATAGCCCTCGTCATAGTCGACGACCTCGACTTGACGTCCCAAGACACCACCGGCCTCGTTCTGCTGCTTCACAGCCAGGTCGAACCCATTGCGCATAATGTCGCCCAACCCCACCGCAACGCCGGAGTTGAACCAAATGGTTCCCAGCTTGATGGGTTCGGGCGCGGCTGTCGTGGTAGGCGCGGCCGTAGTCGGCGCCGCCGTGGTTGCGGCCGGCTCATCTGCCCCGTCGCCGCAGGACGCGACCAGCGCCAGGGCGGCCAACACCACCAAGACGCGTACCCAAGATCTACGTTTATTCATCAATTTGTTTCTCCTTCCAAGTCCCTACGACCACAGGGGCCGCACGGGTTTTCACACTACCTTTTCTGTACTTGTCAGCATTGAACACGACAACCCGCCTGACGCTGTCAGCCCGGGGCATCCTGCTTCGAAATGCCCAATAGTCGGAATGATAATCCGACATACGGACGTTAACAGCGCCAAACCGATCCTGTCAAGGGAAAACCAGACCAAAAGATTCGTCCTTCTTGCCTAACACTGCCTCATGACGCTCTGGGAGCCTGCCGATCCGCCCGGTGCGGCGACGGACCTTTAGCGAACCTGCTTGAGATTCTGAAGGCGTAGCCGCCCCTGGGCGACCATCTTCCCATCAGAGCCGCGGGTGATTGTCACCTGCCAGATCTGTTGGCTCCGGCCCTGGTGTATGGGGACCGCCTCGCCGTCCAGACGACCCAGACGGTGAGAACGGAAAAAGTCGGTGGCGTTGTTCACTCCCACCGCGGCCGTCATTCCCTGCTCCTGTGCCCACATGAAAGCGCCCACCGAGGCCAGCGTCTCCACCACGGTGGTGTGGAGCCCGGCATTCACCATCCCGAAGGGCTGATGATGCTCCTCCCCCACCTCCACATGCCCACGTACCCTCGAAGAGGAGCATTCGTCGAGTACCAGACCCACCATCTCGGCGAACCCGCCGCCACTGCTAAACACGGAACGGTCACCCACGACCGCCAACTTTACCGCCGCCAGGCTATCGCCGTTTCGCCCAGTCCTTCAAGCGGCGGACCGCTTCGGCGATGTCTGCGGTGGATTCAGAGTACGAGAAGCGCACCCAGCGGTCCCCCTGCTCCGGATCGAAGTCGATTCCGGGGGTGGCCGCCACCCCTATCTCCTCCAGCCACCGACCGCACAGGGTGGGAGAGTCCATGCCCAGATGGGAGACATCGGCGTACACATAAAAGGCCCCGTCCGGCGGGGCGATCCGGTCAATACCTGCTTCGGCCAGTCCGGCCACCAGTATTTCACGGCGCTCTGCATAGGCGGCGACATTGGCGTCCAGCTCTTCTGTACAATCGAACGCCTCCAGGGCCCCCAACTGGGAGATGGTGGGCGGCGCGATGAACAGGTTCTGGGCAAGCCTCTCCAGCGGACGGAACAACTCAGGAGGAACCACCAGCCATCCCAGCCGCCACCCGGTCATCGAAAAATACTTGGAGAAGCTCTGCACCACCACGGCCAAGTCGCTGAACGCAAGGGCGCTGGCGGCCCGTTCCCCGTAGTCGATCCCGTGATAGATCTCGTCGGAGATCAGAGCCGTCCCCGTGGACGAGCAGTAGTCGGCCACCGACCGCATCTCGGCAGCGGTCAGGGTTACCCCGGTCGGGTTGGAGGGACTCGCCACCACCAGCCCGTCCAACGGGCCAGCCATCTCCAGACGCTCCACCGAGGGAACAAAGCGGGTCCTGGCGTCCACCCGCACCTCCACCAGTTCCAGGCCAAGCGCGGAGAGCACGTTGCGATAAGCCGAGTAGCCGGGCACGGTCATTGCCACCCGGTCGCCGGGGTCGAAAAGAGAGAGACAGGCCAAGACGAACCCGGCGGAGGCGCCGATGGTCATCACCACCCGATCCGGCGATACCTCCAAGCCGTATCGCTCCCCATAGAAACACCCGATTCTCTCCCGGAGAGAAACCAGGCCGGTGGCGGCCGTGTAACCGAGGCGATCCTCCGTCAATCCCCTCCGGGCCGCTTCCAGCACCCGGGAGGGCGCCGGTGTCATGGGCTGACCAACCTCCAAGTGAAGAACATCGCCGCCCGCCTCTTCCCGCTGGGCGGCGGCTTTCATCACCTCCATCACATAGAAAGGGGGGACCTGGGAGCGGAGAGACTCCTTCACCGCTCCGGTTTTAGCCGGTTGCGTGCTGAGCCTGCGCGGGAGTGCAGTAAGAGACCCCGGTGCCCCCGAGTCCGCAGTACCCCCACGGATTTTTGGCCAGATATTGCTGGTGGTAGTCCTCTGCATAGTAAAAGGGTTTGTCCACAGCTATCTCGGTGGTGATCAGATCGTAACCACTACTGTTCAGCTCTCTCTGATAGGCCTCGAGGCTCGCCCAGACCACCGGCAACTGCTCCTGGAGGGAGACGAAAACGGAGGATCGGTATTGCGTGCCGAAATCGTTGCCCTGCCGCATTCCCTGGGTGGGGTCATGCCCCTCCCAAAAGATCTGCAGAAGCTGATCGAGATCGATCTGTCCAGGCACATACACCACCTGCACCACTTCGGTGTGTCCGGTCATCCCCGAGCAGACCTCTTCGTAGGTGGGGTTGGGAGTAAACCCTCCCGCATAACCAACCGCCGTGGAATAAACACCCTCGGTCTGCCAGAACATCCGCTCAGCACCCCAGAAACACCCCATGCCAAACC
Organism: Acidimicrobiia bacterium; assembly: GCA_965261135.1. GTDB lineage: Bacteria > Actinomycetota > Acidimicrobiia > Spongiisociales > ZC4RG35 > Bin76. Next base: position 632,416 of record OZ253443.1, on the reverse strand, counting down.
AGATTGTCTTGCTGCCTTCCGGGAAGGGAGCGACTATTCGGGCCCCCGAAACATGATGCAACTCGGGAACTGTCAGGGGTTCCGGTCTACCGGGAAGAGCCCTGTCTCTATTGGGAATCGCATTGGACTTCTTGCGCCATGACATAGGAGGAAGGCTACCAGTTGCCCGCGTCAGGGGCAACCGCTTTGACCCACGGTGACCGGGTCAGCCCAGAGCCCCGAACCACCGGTCATGGAGTTGTCGGTAGACACCACTTTCGATCAGATCCAACAGGGCAAGATTGAGCAGTTCTCGGAATTCGGCGTCATCCTCACTGACCGCCAGGCCGTATTGCACCTTCTCGAAGGCCGGCCCAAATGTCGCCACTTCACCTTGCCCCTCCCGAGCGGCGTGAAAACGGAGAACCGGAGCATCAAACACGATGGCGTCAACATCGCCCTCCGCCAAGAGACTATAGGCTTGGTCAATCTCATCCACCGGAACCGAACCCACCCCTACAGTGGAGAGATAGGCCTCCCCGGCCGAGCGCGTCACCGTCGCCACTCGGTGACCAGGCAGGTCCTGGGGTCCGGAGATCTCACTGCGCAGTTCGTTGACCGCCAGCGAGGAGGCTATCGAGGCGGTGAAGCTGGCGAACACCAGGGTTCCCAAGGCGATCCATACCAGGGCGAATACTCTCCCCATCCCTCCCCGAGCCACCTTGTCACCGTATCCGACCGTGCTCATGGTCACCACCGACCAATAGAACGAGTCCCAGATACCCTGCCGGTAGGGCACAGCGAAATCAGTGTTGTGATGGCGTTCCAACCACCAGATCATATGGGCGGACACCAGCACCGCTATTCCGAACAGCACTAGCAGCCAGGGCAGGTCAGAGGAGACTATGGCCGTGAAGAATGTCCCGATCCGGTCTCCGAGACCGCGTGAGGCGTGAGTGGGGGCCAGGATGGTCAGACCCGTATCGAGAACCGGCATGGAAAAGTCCACCACCTGCTCGCGCGACTCCGTGATGGCCACCCCTCCCAATGCCACTCGGGCCACACCGCGGTTTACGTCATCGATCTGCTTGGCGACGGTGTCCACCACATATATATCAGCTTCCATGCCCAACCGGGCGGCCAGAAGGCGCACCAATTCCACCTCAAAGCCGTTGTACGCCCGGTTCTCGTAAATAACGAAAGGCGGAAGGGCGCGCGCCGCTACTCTCAACGTCCCTCCCGACGCCGACTCGTCCCCTTGGAGATCCTGCAAACCGACCGCGTTGGGGTCGGCAGTCTCGATCCAGCGGGTAACCACTACTTCGTTGGCGGACACCCACTCCTGAGCATGGCGGCGGATGTCCTCGGGATCGCCCTCGTCGGCCACCATCAGCGCGTTCTGGGCGGAGATGTCGTGGAGGGAAATGACCACTTGTTCCAGCAGTCTTCGAATGGAAGGGTTGGACTCCAGAAAATCGGAGTTGGCCACCACCCGTATGTCGTTGGGGGGCCAGCCGACCTGACACGGATCGTTGGCGCATCCGGGAATCGGAGAAATAGCGGTGCGGTCGAGGAAGGACGCCTGATCAGGGGGAAGAGACGGGAACGGCGTCTCCAGCCACACCACCTCTCGACCAGGCTCTAATTCGCCCACCGTCCAGTTGGGGGTCCAGGTGTAGTACAGAACCGGCTGCCCGGCGTGATAGCGGTCCATCGTCTCGGTTATGAGAGGCGAATAGGCTCCCTGCACCTGTTCCACCGTATCCATCAATCCATAGGCGTCAAGATGGTGGTCGATGATCGAGGCGCAGCCCCAACCGACATCACAACCGATGAGATCCGCCAAACCGTCGCCGTCTTGGTCGAACAAAACGGCCAGGTCAGGATCAGCCAGGTCGCCGAGGTTGGTAATGCCGTGCGCCTGCGCGGTGGCCGTATCGACAAAATACCCCTGTAAGGCCCCGGCATGGACCTGCGTCCCCACCCTCTCGGCCAGTCCCTCCCTGATCAGCGAGTCGTGCGTCGGGAACCACCCGTTGGCCCACAGATCCACCCCCCCGGTAGCCACGGCATTGTAAAAATCGGCGTTTTCCATGGTGAGGGGCCCCTCCACCCGATAGCCCAATCGCTGGATCAAGAGCCGATAGACCTCGGCTTGAAACCAGCCGGTGTCCCAAGTAGCCCGCGCCATCCGTACCGGCTCCCGGTCGGATTCGCCTTCCGACTGGCCCACCGCCGTCCCTGCACCCAGTGGGGAGACTAAAAGGGCTGCCAAGACCCCTAAAACAACGATAACGGTTCGGCGCATAGCTTGCCATCCGGGTCGGGATGGGCCGAAGGCTAGCGACCTGGGGAATGAGCCGGAGGCTAGCAAACTGGGGAAACGCCCCTCGGACTTCGGCAATCCTTGAATCTGAAAAGAATTGCGGTTTCCCCTACAAGCCGGGGGGCAATTGGGCTAAGGTTTTGTCCACAACCGCCCTCGGAGACGGGTGTGGTGAACCTTATGGGCAACTGAAAGGAGACACTAATTATGGTTTTGACAACAGAACGGAGACCGCATGGCTGACAAGAAAGAGGATCTCGATCTCACTCAGATCTCCGAGGCTTACGATAGCTGGGAAGCAGAAGAGGAACGCGCTCGCGAAGCGGCGATCCGTAATCGAGCCCAGTTCGACGGCCTTCAAGTCGATCCTGACATCGACTTCTATCCTGAGGTTGCGGACCGGGAGCCCGGCGACAGAAACATCGTCAAGTGGGGATTCGATATTCATCCCCAGGTGACGTTCTCCGCTGCCGGATTCATGTTGCTCTTCATCCTCGCCACTTTGTTCTTCCCAGAGCAGGCCAGTGGCGTGTTCGGCGCCATTCTCACCTTCATCAACGAGAAGGTGGGTTGGCTGTACATCATCTCCTTCAACATCTTCATCGGCGCCGCGCTCTACTTTGCGTTGGGCAGGTACGGCAAGATTCGACTAGGCGGTCCAGGGGCCCTTCCGGAGTTTTCCACCGGTGCCTGGTACGCAATGTTGATCTCCGCCGGTCTTGGCATCGGGTTGATGTTCTGGGGTGTGGCAGAGCCAATCTTCCACCTGACAGCGCCGCCTCCGTTGTTCGACGTAGAACCCTTGTCATCGGGCGCGGCCAGAGCCGCACTGGCGACCTCCTACCTCCATTGGGGGATCCATGGATGGGCGCTGTATGGACTGGTAGCCCTGGCCCTGGGATTCTTCGCCTACAACCGAGGCCTGCCACTGACCTTCCGGTCGGTCTTCTATCCGATTCTCGGTCCGAAGATCTATGGTGGATGGGGCAACGCTATCGACATCCTCACCGTGGTGGCCACCCTTTTCGGTCTTGCCACCTCACTGGGATTCGGCGCCGGACAGGCAGCCGCGGGGTTACACAAGCTCTTCGGTCTCCCGGCGGGCACCGGTTTTCAGATCGTTCTTATCGCCTTTATCACCGGGCTGGCGACCATCTCGGTTGTGGCGGGTCTGGACGCCGGGGTCAAGAGGCTGAGCCAGCTCAACGTATGGCTGGCCGCGTCGTTCCTGATCTTCGTGCTGGCGGTGGGCCCCACTTTGTTGGTGCTCTCGCTGTACGTTGAAAGCATCGGCGTCTACATCCAGGTGCTCCCGGAGTTTTCATTCTGGAACGCCGCCTTGATCGAGACCCAATGGCAACAGTGGTGGACCATCTTCTACTGGGGATGGTGGATCTCCTGGTCTCCCTTCGTCGGCATGTTTATCGCCCGAATCTCCAAGGGGCGCTCTGTGCGGGAAATGATCATCGGTGTGATCGTCCTCCCCTGCCTCTTGTGCTTCTTGTGGTTCGCGGTCTTCGGCGGAGCGGCTATGGATCTACAAATGCGTGGCGAACTGGACGTTGCTACCGCGGTCAACGAAAACGTGGCGACCGCCCTGTTCGTGATGTTGGAGGCCTTCCCATGGACCTTCTTCGTCTCGATAGTCGGCATTTTGCTATTGGTTTCGTTCTTCGTTACCTCTTCGGACTCGGGATCTCTGGTGGTGGACCACCTCACCTCAGGAGGAAAACTCGACTCACCCAAACCCCAACGGGTTTTCTGGGCGTTGATGGAAGGCCTGGTAGCGGTAGTGCTGCTGATCGGAGGTGGCCTATCGGCGCTCCAAACGGCTGCTGTGGCTACCGGACTGCCATTCCTATTCGTGCTCTTGATCATGTTGTATTGCCTCAAGAAGGCCTTCGATGAAGAACTCGACCTCCTAGAGAGTCACTACGACGAAGCCATCTTCCAATCCCAGCACAGCGGCTTGCTCGAGAGACTGGGAAGAAGGGGTAAAGAGTCATGAAAAGAACCAACGTATTGATGGCCGCTCTTGCGGCTTTCGTGCTGATGCTTTCGGCTTGCGCGACTGAGGAAGTTGCCGGGCCGGTAAAGATCGCTCGGGCCAACTGGGACTCTGGTTATATGCAGGCCGCCATCTACACGGCGCTGATCGAGGAGCTTGGGCACGAGGTGACCGATCCGGCCGCCAGCACCCTGAGCCCCTACTCGTTCTATCCCGCCCTGGCCACCGGTCAGTACGACCTGTGGGCCAATGGCTGGTTCCCCCTCCACGACATCTATCTGGAAGGAGAAAATGTCACCGGCCAAGAGGTTGATCTGCCCATCGAACCTGTTGGCTGGCAAGTGGCCGATGGGGCCACGGACGGCTTGATGGTCGACAAGGCCACGGCTGACAGACTGGGAATCACCTCGATGGATGGCGTAAACGCCAACGCCGGCGTCTTCGACACCGACGGTGACGGCAAGGCCAACCTATTCGGATGCAACGTCGGATGGGGATGCGAAACCGCCATCAACGGACAGATCGCCAACGAAAGTTGGGGCGCAGGGGTCGAGCAGATCTCCGGTGTCTACAACGACTTGGCCCAAGGCGTTGTGGCGAAGGTAGCGGCTGGTGAACCGGCGCTCTTCTACGCTTGGACGCCCAACTGGACAAACACTGTCCTGGTGGCGGGCGACAATGCCGTATGGCTGGACTCCAACGTGAATGACATCCGGGCGGTGGCCAACACCGACTTCCTGGATGACAACCCCGATATCCGCCGTCTCCTCGAGGTGGTGGCAATTCCGTTAAGCGACATCGCAGCTCAAAACGCCAAGATGGCCGCCGGGGATTACACCGAGGCTGACATCGAAGCTGACGCCAAAGCCTGGATCGCCGCCAACCGCGACAAAGTCGACAGTTGGCTGGCAACCGCCCGAGGCTAGCTTCCTGACATCTGGTTCGATCGGCTGACATCCCCGTCAGCCGATCGAACCAAACCATCTCTCCAAACCTCTGGGCGATCTTTTGCCGGGTTGACTCGGCCGGGTCAGGCCTTGGGAGTCAGTGACAGGGCGCGCAGCCGATCGAAAACCACCGGCGTCTCTGCCAGAAATCGCCTCGGGTCGGAGAGCTCTTCCAACCGGCCCGCCGGGACATTGACGTCGGTGTCGGCAGCCAGGTTCTCCCAAAGATTCCCCCCGCTTTCCATCACCGCCGCAGCGTTGCGCTGCACAATCCGATAAGCCTCGTCCCGGCTCAGCCCCTGTTGGCTGATCAACTCCGACAGCAGTGCGCCGCTGACCACCAACCCGCCGGTCGAATCCAGGTTTGCCCTCATCCGGACCGGGTCCACCTCCAGGCGTTCCATCACCCCGGTGAAGGTCACCAGCATGTAATGGAGGAGCGTGCAGCCGTCAGGGATGATGACCCGCTCGGCCGAAGAGTGGCTGATGTCCCGCTCATGCCAGAGCGCCACATTCTCCAGAGCGGTCGTCGAGTAGCCCCGCAGCAGCCGGGCCAGTCCGGCCATTCTCTCCGAGAGGATCGGGTTTCGCTTGTGGGGCATGGCCGACGAACCCTTCTGGCCGGTCCGAAATCCTTCCGAGACCTCCCTCACCTCGCTTCGCTGCAGCAGTCGCACCTCGGTGGCGAACCGTTCCAGGGAAGCCCCGGCCAAAGCGATTGCCCCCAGAAACTGGGCATGGCGATCCCGGGCCGTGATCTGGGTGGAAGCCGGCTCGGGTACGAGCCCCAATCGTCGGCACACGATCTCCTCGATGGCGGGGGGACACTCCGCGTAGGTGCCGACCGCCCCGCTCACCTTTCCCACCGCCACCGCCTCCCCGGCGGCCCGGAGACGTTGATGATCCCTGGCTAACTGGAATGCCCAAGAGGCCAGCTTGAGACCCCAGGAGGTCGGCTCCGCCCACATCCCGTGAGTGCGCCCCAGCATCACGGTCTCCTCATGGGCCAAAGCCTGTTCCTTCACGACCAAGAAGAGCCCTTCCACCTCGGAAATCAGCAGTCGGACAGCATCCGCCATGATCACCCCGGACGCGGTGTCCACTACATCAGAAGAGGTAAGCCCGAAGTGAACCCATTCTCCCCCCCGCTCCATCCCGGCCGCCAGCACATCCACAAAGGCAGCCAGGTCGTGGTGGATAACCGCTTCCCGCTCAGCCACCTGCGCGGGGGTGGGAACCGGCGCCCTGCGGAGCGCCTCCAGCGCCTCGGCGGGAGCCACCCCCAACTCCGCCCAGGCTTCCAGAGCCAATTCCTCCACCCGCTTCCAGGTTGCCAGGCGTTGTTCCGCCGACCACAGCCGGGCCATCTCCGGAAGGGTGTAGCGACTGATCATCTCGTCCGGTTGGATCCAAAAGCTCTCACTGCCTATTCGAAGGTTACCCGCCGACCGCCGACCACACCTCTTGGTTGACTCGAGCGGCGCCCGGATCACCGGATGCGGATAACCGCAGACCGGGTATCTGGCCCGACCAGGCCGGATACCGAAACCGGAGAAAGATGGGCTACCACTCCCCCATTGGAGAGAAACCTGTGTCTCGTCGTAGATGTATATAGTTTCCCCACCAGAGAACACAATCATGATCGCCAATCCCACCTTCCCACCATTGCCATGACGCGACTCGCTTCGGATCAAGCCCGCCGGATGGCGATCACCGCCTCCGGGCTGGGGCTTTCCCGCCCCGCCGGCCAGGCGGACGTCCACCACTACCGGAAGGTCCTCGGACGAATAGGCGTGGTGCAACTCGATTCTGTAAACGTGCTGGCCAGAGCACACTATCTCCCCTTTTTCTCGCGACTGGGCGCCTATCCCCGTCATCGCCTCGACCAGTGGCTCTGGACATCGCAAGAACTCTTCGAGTACTGGGGGCACGAGCGATCCCTGATCCCGATCGGCCATCGCCCCCTCTTCGTCCACCGCATGCGCCAACCGGTAAGGGGATGGATCGAGTCTGTCAATTACGACAACCCCGAATATGTACGGGAGGTGTACCGGGAGGTGGTGGCAAAGGGGCCGCTCCGCGCTGCCGACCTGAGCGAGCCGGGGAAATCCGGCGGATCGTGGTGGGGACATTCGGTGGGAAAACGCGCCCTGGAGTGGTTGTTCTGGAGAGGCGCTGTCACCGTCGCGGACCGGCAGCGTTTCATCCGATGGTATGACCTTCCCGAGCGGGTTCATTCCCCGTGGGCGATGGCCCAGCCGCCGATCGACGGGCCGGAGGCCCACCGTCGGCTGCTCCGTCTGGCGGTTGCGCACTGCGGCGTGGGAACCGCAGCCGATCTCGCCGACCACTACCGCATAGGAATGAGGCCGGCCCGCGCCGCACTAGCTGACCTGGTCGCCTCCGATGAGATCCGGGAAGTGGAGGTGGAGGGCTGGTCGGAGCCAGCCTATCTGGATCCGGATGCCGTCTGCCCCGGCCGGGTCGGGGGACGGGCGCTCCTCTCTCCCTTCGACCCCCTGGTCTGGTACCGACCGCGGCTGGAAAGGCTATTCGACTTCCGGTACCGGATCGAGATCTACGTTCCCAGCCCTAAGCGGATTTACGGCTACTACGTGCTGCCCTTCCTGCTCGGAGACACGATGGTCGCTCGCGTGGACCTCAAGCTGGATCGGCAGGCCGGACAACTTCGGGTGTTGGCCTGCTACGGAGAGCCCGGCATCGAGGTGCGGCGGGTATGCCGGGAACTGGCCGGGGAATTGGTAGAGATGGCTGCCTGGTTGGGCGCCGACAAGATCTCCGTAGCACCCAAGGGCGACCTCGCTCAGGCTCTGTCTCCCCACCTCTGACCCAAGATTTGCCTATGTCCTACCGGACCACGAGTTGGCTTCGCTCGGGTCCCACCGACACCCACCCCACGGGTACTCCCACCGCGTCCTCGATGAAACGAATATAACGGCGCGCCGCCGGAGGGAAATCCTCAAAGCGCCGGGCCCCGCTGATGTCCTCTGACCAGCCCTCAAAATCCTTGTAGACCGGAGAACATTTGTACAGCACCCTCTGCTGGCGGGGGAACTGCTCATAGTTCTGGCCGGAGGCCTGATAGCCCACTGCCACCCGTAGAGTCTCAAGACCCGAGAGAATATCCAACTTGGTGATGAATAGCCGGGTCAGCCCGTTGATCCTGGCGGCGTATCGCAATGCGACCAGATCAAGCCACCCACAACGTCTCCGTCGACCGGTGACCGTGCCGAACTCCCGGCCTCGGTCCACCAACCATTCTCCCACCTCGTCGAAGAGTTCGGTGGGGAACGGTCCGCTTCCCACCCGGGAGATATAGGCCTTGGACACCCCTACCACCGAGTCAATTACCGTAGGACCCAGTCCCGCTCCTATCAAGGCGCCCCCAGCCGTGGGATTGGAAGAGGTGACGAAAGGATAGGTGCCGTGGTCGATGTCCAGCAACGTCCCTTGCGCCCCTTCGAAGAGTACGTTCTTTCCTTGCGAGATCGCCTTCCATAAAAGCAATGAAGTGTCGGTCACGTAAGGAAGGAGGCGGTCGGCCATCTCCAGATACTGGGAGATCACCGCCTCCGGATCCATGGGAAGGCGGTTGTAGACCCTCGTGAGTATCTTGTTTTTGTCCGCCAAAACCGCCTCCACTTTCTCGCGGAAGATCCGGGGATCGAAAAGGTCTTGGATGCGGATTCCCGACCGGGAGAACTTGTCGGAATAGGCGGGACCGATTCCCCGTTTGGTGGTGCCGATCCGGTTGCGACCTAGATAGCGCTCCATCACCCCATCCAGCACCCGGTGATAGGGCATGATCAGATGGGCATTGGAAGAGATGCGCAGACGCTCGGGGCTGATCCCTTCCCGGGTAAGCATCTCCACTTCCTCCAACAGTACCGCCGGGTCTATTACACAGCCCGAGGCGATCACCGGCACACAACTCTCGTGCATGACCCCCGAGGGGATCAGTGAGAGGGCATAAACCCGATCACCAATGGTGACGGTATGGCCGGCATTGTTTCCTCCCTGGTAGCGGACGACAAAATCGGCGGACTCCGCGAAAAAGTCAGTGACGCGGCCCTTCCCCTCGTCCCCCCATTGTGCGCCTAACACGATGGTGGCTGTCACAGGCACACATCTTAGCCAATCCGCCGGTTAGGGTGAATCTCATGGTTCTCTCATGTTTGATACCCATAGTTGCCGGGGTGAATGAAGTGGTAAAACGCGCAGGATGGCTGGAGCAACCGACCGCAGGGGCACTCACATAAGCGCCGGGCGTCTCCTGTTAGTCTCGGATGACCAGCGGGTTCGGGAATCCCTTCGTCGGGCATTGGATTTGGCGGGATTCGAGACCAATCCGCCCCGCAGGTGACCTGGCAGGAACACTTCCACTAGCGAAGAGCGCGCCGGCCTAAAAGCTTCCCAATTCTCCCAGCCGGACCCGATCGACCGCCATGATCAGAAGCGTCACCATGGCCGCCAGCACCACCGCCATGGCCATGGCGCCGGTGTAGCTGACCGCCCCCGGGCGTCCCAGCAGCCGAAAGATGAGAGCGGGGACGGTGATGGTATCGGGGCGGGCTATGAAGGCGGTGGCCCCGAACTCTCCCAGCGAGACCGCTGCCGCAAACCCCGCTCCCACCGCGGTCGCCCGGGCGGCTATGGGCAGATCGATCTCCCGGAAAACCCGCCACGGAGAAGCGCCCAGCACCGAGGCGGCCTCCCGCAGCCCCTCCCCTACCGAACGCAGCATGGGCGTAACCGTTCTGACCACGAAAGGCGTCGCCACCAGGGCATGGGCGAGAGGCACGAGCACCACCGTGGCCCGCAGATCGACCGGCCAGTCGAGCGCCACCAGCATCCCGAATCCCACCGTCACGGCCGAGGTGCCCAGCGGCAGCATGAACACCACGTCGAACCACCGGGCCGAGCGGCCTTTTCCGGAGACAATCACCGTCGAGGCGCACAGACCCACTGTCACCGCAATCACTGCCGTGGCCAGGGCGTACCACAGAGAGTTGGCCATTGCCCTGCCGGGCGTGACAGCCAACTCCCCCGGGTCGGCCAGAAAGCGCCAGCCCGCCCCGCCGCCGCGCAGTGATCGGGCCAACAGCATCACCAGCGGAACCGACAGGGCGGCGAGGGTGACGCCCACCGCCGCTGCCACTCCCAGCCTCTGGCCGCGGGTCGCAGGTCGCTGGAGGTTCCGACTCTCCGGCGCCAACTCCAACCCCACCGACTTGCGCTCCTGGTACCGCGAGTACCAGGCCAGCACCGCGGTCACCCCCACCAGTTGGAAGATAGCCAGGGCAGCGGCGGAGGGCAGATCCAAGAACACCATCGTCTGCTGCCAGATCTCCACCTCCAGGGTGCGATAGCGGAGCCCCCCCAGGATGAGCACCACCCCGAACGAAGTAAAGGTGAACAGGAAAACGATGGCCGAGGAGGCCGCCAAGGCGGGACGCAGCAGGGGAAGGGTCAGCCGCCAGAAGACCTGTCGGGGGCCGGCTCCCAGCGTGCGTGCGGCTTCGAACAGCGACCGGTCTATCCGACCCCACACTCCCCCCACCGTCCGCACCACCACCGCCAGGTTGTAGAACACATGGGCGGCGAGAATCGCCCAGATGCTTCCCTCCATCCCCAGCGCCAGAAAAGCCGAACCCACCACCACCGTCGGCAGCACAAAGGGTGCAGTGACCAGCGCTTTCGCCAGGGAGCGACCCGGAAACCGGAATCGGGAGACAGCCCAGGTGATGGGGGAGGCCGCCACCAGGGTAAGGGCCACCGAGGCCGCGGACTGCCAAACCGAGAACCAGAGGGCGCTCCGCAGCCGGGAATCGGCCAGGACCTCCCCGAAAGCCCCGACCGCCCCCTCCACCCCCAGGGACAGACCCAGGATGCGAGCCAGGGGATAGAGGAACAGATAACCGAGAAAGGCTGTCGCTATCCCTCCGGCCATCCACCGATAGCTCACGGGCCCACTACCGACCCGGCCGTGCCCGACTAGCTTCCCGCCGCGAGCCTGCGGTTCAGCCCAGCACCAGTTGGGTCCACTCTTTTATCCACCGTTCACGATTGGCGTCGATCCGTGCCGGATCGAGGGAGGCGGGCCGGTCGGGAAGGGCCGTGTGCTCCACGAACTCGGGCGGTAGAACAGCCTCGGAGTTGGCCGGAAAGACGAACCAGGTGAGAGGGATCTGCTCCTGGAATTCCACCGAAAGCATAAAATCGATCAACTCGCCGGCGGCAAAGGGAAACTCGGTTCCCTCCAATATCCCGGCAAATTCGATCTGTCGGTAGCAGCCTTCAACGACCACTCCGGTGGGGGCGACATCGGTGGGAGGATCAGAGTAAAACACCTCGGCCGGCGGAGAGGAGGCGTAGGAGACCACCAGGGGCCGGTCGCCACCCCATCTGGTGAATGAGGAGTAATAAGCGGTGTCCCAGTCGGGAACCACTTTCACTTCGTTGTCGACCAGGCCCTGCCAGTACTCCTTCCACCCGTCTTCCCCGAAGACCGCAATGGTGGTCAAGAGGAAGGCCAGCCCCGGAGAAGAGGTGGCGGGACTCTCCACCACCAGTTGGCCGCGATAGGCCTCGGTGGTCAGATCCGCGAGATCCCGGGGAGCGTCGGAGTCGGCGATCACACCCCGGTCGTAGTTGAGGCACACATCCCCGAAATCGATGGGCGTCACACGGTATTCGGAGTCGAGCCGGACATTTTCAGGCGTTTTGTCCAAGAGGGACGAACGATGGGAGCGGAAGACACCAGCGTCGAGGGCTCTCGACAAGAACGTGTCATCCACGCCGAACAGCACGTCGGCCAAGGGATTGTCCTTGGTGAGAATCGCCTGGTTGACCAGGGATCCGGCGTCGCCGGCCGGAACGATCTTCACCGCGATGCCGGTTTCTGCGGTGAACGCTGCGAAGGTTTCTTCGCTCACCCCTCCGGCAAAAGAGTCGTGGCTGATGATGGTCAGGGTCTCGGGATCGGACTCTCCCCCACAGGCCATCAGGACCAGGGCGAGCATGGTGATCCCTATTGATAGTTCTCTGCGCATGGCCGGCTCCTTATCTTGTATAGGGAGCCCGGAGAGCCTGGACAGGTTTTCAACGAAAGCTTCCTGCGCCGGCATTACCCGGATCAGGTGCCAACGGTCGGAGGATTCATCCTCCCTCTCAGCCCGGTTTCACCGAGCTCCCGTGTCTGCTCGGCTCAATGGTAGTGATCGAACAGGCGAGGCGCGCCCGAATCGGGGTCGCGAAGCAACTGATAGTCCACTTCCCGTACGCCCAGCAGACGGGATTCAGCCAGTACCCGAGCCTGGGGAGCTACGGAGGTGGCCACCAGCACCCCGCGCACCGGGGTAAGCCGCGGATCGAGTTCCAGTTGGGTCAGATATCGGGTCAACTGCTCCACTCCCGAAATCTCTCCCCGGCGCTTCACCTCCACCGCCACCGTGCCTCCCTCCGGATCGGAGCACAGCATGTCGATGGGTCCGATGGCGGTTGGGTACTCCCGGCGGATCAGTTTCAGACCCTCTTCGATCACTTCGGGGTTTTCCGCCAACAGCTCCTGCAGATGGGTCTCCACCCCGTCCTTCTCCAAGCCCGGATCGATGCCCAGCTCATGGGAGATGTCCGAGAACACCTCATGGATAGTTATCTCTAAACACTCCCCTTTGGGGTTGGTGACCAACCACAGACCGTCACCCTCCTCAAGAGTGTTGGGGGCCGACATCCAGTTGAGGGGTTTGTAGGCGCCCCCGTCGGCATGCACAGCCACACACCCATCCGCCTTGATCATGATCAGGCGTCGGGAGCGGGGAAGATGAGCATCGAGCCGCCCGTGGTAGTCCACCGTGCACTCGGCAATCACCAGCCGCATGGCTAGGCGGAGCCCTCCCCCAAGAGTCGGAGCGCCACCGCCTCAGCCACGATCGCCTTCTCCAGTTCTCCCAGGTCGAGACTTTCATTGGGAGCATGAATGCCCGAACCGGGGTCTCCGATTCCCGCCAACAAGAGGGGCGCATCAGGAAACACTTCTGCAAAAGACGCCAGGAAGGGAATGGTCCCGCCCTCCCCCTTATCAACCGGAGGAACACCCCAAGCTATTTCCAAGCCCTGACGCCATGCATCGATGGCGGGATGCTCGGGGACCTGCAGGAAACCCTCCGCTGCCTCGGAGAAGTTGACTGTCAACTCCGCTCCCCACGGCAAGTTTTCTCTGAGATGGCGGTCCAGGGCCTGGCGGGCCGAATCAGGATCCTGGCCGGGGGCGGTTCGCATGCTCACTTTTGCTCTCGCCACGGGCACCAGCAGGTTGATAGCCTCTGAAATGGGAGGTGCGTCCACCGCCAGAACCGAGATAGCCGGCTTTGTCCACAGGCGCGATGCCGCCGAACCGGTTCCGATGGTCTCTAGGCCGGCTACGGCCCCCAGATCCTTTGCCAGTTCGTCCACCGGCACCTCCAGGTCCGTGACATCGTTTCGGACCAAACCCTTCACCGCAACATCGCCCTCTTGGTCGTGAAGGGTGGAGAGGAGGCGGGCCAGAGTCGTTATGGCATCCGGAAACAACCCACCGAAAACACCTGAATGCCCTCCCAAACGGGCGGTCCGGACTTCAACGGTGCACCCCACCAATCCCCGAAGGGAAGTGGTGATCGCAGGAACCCCCACTGCCCAATTGCTGGCGTCGGCTATGACTACCAGGTCGGCAGCCAACGTGTCGGCATAACGTTCCAAGAAAGCCGCCAGGTTGGGCGAACCGATCTCTTCCTCACCCTCCAGGAACACTTTCATCCCCACCGGCGGCGACCCTCCGAACGCTCGGGCGGCCCCCAGATGTGCGATCACCCCGCACTTGTCATCGGCTGTCCCCCGGCCATACATCCGGCCTTCCTTTGTTACCGGCTCGAAAGGTTCGGTCTCCCACACCTCAAGATCGCCGACCGGCTGGATGTCATAGTGGGCGTACAGCAGCACGGTAGGAGCGCCTTCGGGTCCGGCGATATGACCGTAAACCGCGGGATGAGCGCCCTCTATCTCCAAGAACCGGACGTCCTGGTACCCGGCCTCCACCAGTAGACGAGCACACTCCTCCCCCGACCGCCTTACCTCGCCCGGGTCGAACCCGGCCGCGCTGATGGAAGGAATGGCGACCAACCCGGCGAGATCCCCAATCAGATCAGGAAAGAAACAGGCCACAGCATCGCGCAAATCCTGGTGGGAAGTTGAATCTTTGCCCATTGCCTACCTGCCCGTGGCATCCCCACGAGCGATGCCCATTCCTCTCTCAGAGACCTTCGGTGCACACCATGTGGAAAGAGAACCCGGCAAACAGCCCACCTCGACCACAAGGGGACCGCGTCGCTAAATTGGCTCTTCGCACAATCGGCAAGACTACTCGGCGCCGCGCAACCTGGTTGGCGATAGTCCCTGCCGCCCGCCATAATTGGGAGTTACAGTGACGCTGAAACTGGCAGGAATCCCGCTCCGGGTCAAGCTCTCTTTCGTGGTGATGGTTTGCCTGTTGGGGATGCCGCTCGTGCGAAACTCTGCCGCCGAACCTCTGGAACTCCTCGGGCAACTGGTGATATGGGTGGGAGTGGTGATGGTATCGGTGATCATCCACGAGTTGGGACACGCCCTGTTGGCCCGCCGATTCGGAGCGAAGGTGACCATGGAACTGTGGGCCCTGGGCGGGCTCACCTCCTGGCAACCCGGCTCCAAGCAGATCACCCCGGCCCGGCGGGCCGCCATCGCCGCGGCCGGATCGGCGCTGGGGTTGGTGGTGGGCGGCGCGGCCTATCCACTGTGGAAAATGGCAGGGCCGGGCGGCGGTCTGGTCTCCCTCGCCCTGGGCTGGGTAGTGTGGGTGAACGTGGGCTGGGGGTTGATCAACTGGTTTCCCATCCGCCTCCTCGACGGCGGCCATATTTTCCAGGGATTCATTGATGGGCTCTGGCCAAAGCACTCCGACAGAGTCGCCAACCTGTTTTTCCTTTGCTCCTCGGCGGCGGCCGCGATCCTCGCCTTCCGGATGAGGTTCCCGATCGCCGGCCTGTTTGCCGTTTTCATGCTCATCATGGAAGTCCGTCATCTGCTACCAGCATCACCGAAACCCCGTCCGCCGGCGCCTCCATCCCCTTCCGAGCGCTTTTTGCTCGATCCCCCGCCTCCCTCCGGCGCCGACCGGTGTTCAGGCGGGTGAACCCGTAGGCAATCTCACTGGGTAGGTTGCGGGGGGTGTTAGCAACTCTCCCTTGTTTAAGGTATCGCCGGCTCAGGGCTTGGGTGACGTGCCCGCCGGATGTGAAAGAGCCGCTTCCAGTCCCAGAATCTGGAAGACAATCACACTCAAAATTGTCAAAAACCGATCCCGTCAGGGAACTGATTGATATAATCACCAGCAAGATCTCGATTGTTCCTGGTTCTATTACCCCCATTCGGGGGCCCCTACCCCCATTCAGGGATTTCCTCTACCCCCATTCAGGGGATTCCCCTACCAACGAAAGGATTTGTCATAATGTCTGACCTTATCGACGGTGTGTCGGACGGCCTTCAAGATGCATGGCAGGATGTGATCACCTTCGCTCCGAAGCTCCTCGGCGCCGTGGTGATCTTGCTAATCGGGTGGCTCGTCTCCCGGTTCATCCACCGAGGCGCTTCGCGTCTGCTGCAAGGGGTCGGTCTCGACCGGCTTCTGGAACGGGCCGGCCTCGCCGAGCGGCTGCGGGCCGTGGGCTATACCGCCACGGACTTGGTGGCGCGCGCTGTGTACTGGATCGCGCTGCTGGTGGTTTTCCTCCTCGCTGCCCAAACGCTTGAGGTGGACCATCTCAGTGATCTGCTGACTGCGCTCATCGCCTACCTACCACTGGTAATAGTGGCGATGGTCATCGTAATCGTGTCCGCGGCGATCGGCGCGTTTCTCGCCGAGATTTCCACCCCCTGGTCCCAGGATCACAGCATCCGCTGGCTACCCGAGTTGGCGCGCTGGATGGTAATCGCCTTCGGCGCCTTAGCCGCCCTGAACACGCTGAACATCGCCGAAGAGATCGTGAATACCCTGTTCATCGCCGTGGTAAGCACGGTGGGCGCGACCTTCGCCATCGCCTTCGGCGTAGGGGGCATCTCCGCCGCGCAGAAGAGGTGGAGCCGCATCCTCTCCGACGACGACTGACCTGACCACCCCCCGACTACTACAGGTTCCCGCAACGCGGCGAGCCTTTCGGGATCGGTTTTTGACCACTCCACCGGTGGGTTGTTCAACAACTTCCACCGGTGGAACCTACCGATGCTTGGCTCCCACCGCGGTGACAGAGCCAAATCATATTGCGCCATTTCCATCCCGGCAGACCTTGATCTCCCATACTCCAAGCCTTCGTAGAGGCCAGGTCGTACCCGACGCCGCGATAAGGTAGCAGAACATGGATTTCTCTTTTACCCCCAAGGTCGAGGCCCTCCGCGAAAAGCTCTCGACATTCGTTGAAGAGCGGGTGCTTCCCTCCGAGCCCATCTTCGAGCAGCAGATCAAGGCCTCCGGCGACCCTCATCATCACCCCCAAGTGATCGAGGATCTTAAGTTCGAAGCCCGCGCCATGGGACTGTGGAACCTGTTTCTGCCCGATCCCGAGTTGGGGGGAGGTCTCACGGTCTCCGAATACGCTCCTCTCGCCGAGATAACCGGACACAGCCCCGAGATCGCCCCCGAGGCCATGAACTGCTCGGCGCCCGACACGGGGAACATGGAGATACTACATATGTTCGGCACCCCCTACCAGCAGGAACGCTGGCTCTACCCGCTGCTGGAAGGGGAGATCCGCTCCATCTTTTCGATGACCGAGCCGGACGTGGCCTCCAGCGACGCCCGCAACATCCGCACCCGTATCGAGCGGGACGGAGATCACTATGTGATCCGGGGACGCAAGTGGTTCTCCTCGGGCGCGGCCTCACCCCGGGCCAAGGTGGCCATCGTGATGGGGGTGACCGATCCCGACGCCGATTCCTATCGGCGACAAAGCATGATCCTCGTGCCCCTGGACAGCCCGGGAGTGGTCATCGAAGACACACCCACCGTATTCGGATACCAGCACCGGGGCGGCCACGCCACGATCCACTACGACCGAGTGCGGGTTCCCGCCGAGAACCTGCTGGGGTCGGAGGGATCGGGCTTCGCCATCGCCCAGGCCCGGCTGGGACCGGGGCGTATCCACCACTGCATGCGGGCCATCGGGGCGGCCGAGCGGTGCTTTGCGATGATGGTGAGCCGGGCCAAGGCGCGGACCGCCTTCCGGAAAACCGTGGCCTCCCAGGGCGTGGTCCGCGAATGGATCGCCGAGTCGCGAATGCGGATCGAGCAGGCCAGGCTGCTGGTGCTGAAGACCGCGTGGATGATCGACAAGGTCGGGGTCAAGGCGGCCCGGGTGGAGATTTCCGCCATCAAGGTGGTGGCGCCCGAGACCCTCTGCTACGTCTCCGACCGGGCCATCCAGGTGTTCGGCGGGGCGGGCTTCACCGACCACTACCCTTTGGCCTCCTTTTACGCCATGGGGCGCTGGCTGCAGATGGCCGACGGACCCGACGAGGTGCACAGACGCTCGGTGGCAAGAGCCGAGATAGGACGTTTTGACCCCGGATATGTACCCGAGCCCTACGTATGGGATTGATCGAGGAAGGAAAAACCATGCTGGAGTACGACATCAGCTTCGACTACCTTTGCCCCTTTGCCCGCAATGCTCATGAGGCGGTAGTGAGAGGTTTGGAGGAGGGACGACCCTGGAAAGTGAATTTCCGAGCATTTTCCCTGGCTCAGGCCCACACCTCCGAAGACGATCCGGCGGTGTGGGACAACCCCGCCGGACAGTCGGGCCTCGACGCCCTGCAATGGGGAGTGGCGATCCGCGACACCTGGCCGGAGCTCTTCGGCAAGGCCCACCTCGCCCTGTTCGCCGCCCGACATGACCACGGCCTGGACCTCAAGGACGCCGGAGTGCTGGCGGAGGCGGTGGCCGCCGCGGGCTGTGACCCCGAGGCGGTGGCAGAGGTAGTCGCCACCGGGGAGCCCCTGTGCAAGATCGCCGGGGAGCACATGAAAGCCGTGGATCAGTGGATGGCATTCGGGGTTCCCACCTTCATCACCAGCGACCAGGCGGTATTCATCCGTTTCATGGAGCGGGACCGGCTTGACGACCTCGACCGGGCTCTCGAACTCCTCTCCTGGAATCGTCTCAACGAATACAAGCACACCACCGTTCCCCGCTAACCCAATCCGTAGCGCCTCCTTTTTCCTAGATCTGAGTAGGAATATATAAGATTATCTATATGTTATATATAATGTAATCTGATAATCATATTCTCAATAGAAAGGAAAGTGCCTATGTTGGCCAGGATCAATCCGCTGTTCGAGTTTCCGTCAGCGGTATCCAACACCCTCCCCGCCGAGGTCTACCTGGTGGACGACAATTTCGTGGTGACGCTGGACATGCCCGGGATAGATCCCGAGTTGATCGATGTGGAGGTGTCGAAGAACACTCTCACCATCTCCGCCCAGCGCGACACCGCCGGGGCCCGCCCCGAAAACGCTCGAGTGTTCTTCGTGGAGCGACCCAGTGGATCCTTTCGCCGGAAGTTCGTGATAGGAAGCGACCTCGACGTATCGGAGACCACCAGCGCCTATGAGAACGGCGTGCTGACCCTCACCATCCCGGTCGCGGCCTCCTCCCGGCCTCGCAAGATACCGGTGACCAGCGGCGCCAACGGCTTGCCCGCATAAACGGAGATAGCCACGGGTCGGAGACAGGCAAGTCCCTAGACTCCCGCTCGTGGCTTTTTCCAAAAATCTCCCGGGCTTCGCCACCCGGGCCATTCACGCCGGTCAACCACCCGACCCCGAGACCGGGGCGCGGGCCATGCCCATCTACGCCACCAGTTCCTTCGTCTTCGAGGACGCGCAGTCGGCCGCGGACCTGTTCGCGCTCCAGAACTACGGGGACATCTACACCCGGATCAGCAACCCCACCACCGCCGCCTTCGAGGAGCGGATCGCCTCCCTTGAAGGGGGACTGGGGGGGCTCGCCACCGCTTCGGGACAGGCCGCGCAGTTGATTGCTGTGCTCACCCTCTGCCAGGAAGGGGATGAGATCGTGGCGGCCCGCAACCTGTACGGCGGCACCATCACCCAGTTCGACGTGACACTCCGGCGTATGGGGATTCACACCACCTTCGTGGACGCCTCCCGACTCGAGAATGTTGAAGAGGCCATCACCGACCGGACCAGGCTGGTGTACGGAGAGACGATCGGCAATCCCCGTGGAGAGGTGCTTGACATCGAGCCGATCGCCGAAATCGCCCATTCCCACGGCATTCCCCTGATGCTCGACAACACCTTCGCCTCCCCCTGGCTGTGCCGGCCCTTCGAGTGGGGAGCTGACATCGTGGTCCACTCCGCCACCAAGTTCATCGGCGGCCATGGGGTGGTGATCGCCGGGGCGATAGTGGAGTCGGGCCTCTTTCCGTGGGACAGCGGCCGCTTCGGGGTGATGACCGACCCCTCCCCCGCCTATCACGGCCTGCGCTTCTGGGAGAACTTCCGCGAATACGCCTATCTCACCAAGGCGCGCTCGGAGTTGCTGCGCGACGTGGGCGCCGCCATCTCCCCCTTCAACTCCTTTCTCCTGCTGTTGGGGCTGGAAACCCTTCCGCTGCGGATGGAGCGTCATGTGCAAAACGCCCGGGAGGTGGCGATCTTTTTGGCTGAACACCCGGCCGTGTCGTGGGTGAGCTATCCGATCTTTCCCGACAGCCCTGGGAGGGATCTGGCCGAAAAGTACACGCCGGCCGGGCCGGGGGCGGTGTTCACCTTCGGACTCGACAAGGGCTATGCGGCAGGTGTGCGGTTCATCGAATCGGTACAGCTGGCCAGCCACCTCGCCAATGTGGGCGACACCAAGACGCTGGTGATCCATCCCGCCTCCACCACCCACCAGCAGGTCTCCCCAGAGGCTCGGGCGGCGGCGGGAGTGGGTGACGACACCATCCGCATCTCGGTGGGGCTGGAGGACATCGAGGACATCCTGGCTGATCTGGAGAGCGCCCTTGGGGAGGCGGCCCGTGTCTGAGAAGTTTCCCCATGACGCCACCCCCGCCGAGCGGCTGGCCATCCTCCACCGGGCGCGCACCGTGGCACTGTTGGGCGTCTCGGCCAACCCGCTCCGCTCCTCCAACTTCGTCGCCACCTACCTGGTCCGGACCCCCTATCTCATCCGTCCGGTCAACCCTGCCTACCCCGAGGTACTGGGGATTCCCACCTTTCCGAGTCTGGCCGACCTCCCCGAGCCTCCCGACATCGTAGATGTGTTCCGCCGCAGGGATCAGCTTCCCGGCGTGGTCGAGGAGGCGATCGAAGCCGGCGCCAAAGTGGTCTGGTTCCAGTTGGGGCTTCGCCATGAGGAGGCCGCCGCTCGGGCCCGGGAAGCGGGGCTGACGGTGGTGCAAGACCGCTGCTTGAAGATCGAGCACGCCCGCTTCGCCGGCGGATTGCATAGCGCCGGTTTCAACACCGGATTCATTTCTTCGCGCCGACGCCGTCCCATCTGATCCCTTCGGCCTCTGTCCCCAGGTGGCGGGCGATGGCCCGGTGGCATTGGCTGGGCCGCTCGGCTTTCAACACCGGGGGCGAGCCGGTCAGGCTGTCCAGAAATGAAGAGGCGTAGCGTGCGAAACCCAGCCGCTTGTCCAGCACCACGAGTACTCCCCGGTCGCGGGGAGAGCGGATCAACCGCCCGGCGCCCTGGCGGAACCCCAGCACCGCCTCGGGCAGGAGGTAGTCGTCAAAGGGCCTTCCGCCCCGGCGGGCGATAACTTCCTGACGAGCGGCCACCACCGGATCCTGGGGCGAGTCGAAGGGGAGTTTCTCCATCACCAATAGGCTGAGCGCCTCGCCGGGGACATCGATCCCCTGCCAGAAGGTGCCGCTTCCCAGGAGACAGGTGGGCTGGGAGGGATTGCGGAGGCCCTCGGTCAGCTCCGGCGCCGAGGCCTCGCCCTGACATAGCACCGTGAAGCCCGGAAAGAGCCGGTCTTTCAGATATTCGGCGGCCTGTTTCATCCTACGGTTGGCGGTGAACAGCGCCAGCGCCCGGCCCCGGCTGGTCTCGAACAGACGGGCCATCTCCGCCGGCGCGGCCTTGGCGAACTCTTCCAGGCCCTCGCCGCCGGGAGTGGGAAGATAGCTGGGGATGATCACCAGCATCTGGCGGTCGAGATCCGGAAAGGGACTCTCCAGAAGCACCTGTCGGCTGTCCACAAAGCCGAGCCCGCCGGCCACATAGTCGAACGAACCGGCCACCGTAAGGGTGGCGGAAGTCATCACAACCGACTTCTTGTCCTCCCAGATTTCCTCCAGCCGTGGACCGACCTCCAGAGGCACCGCGCTCAGTCCCCAGTACCACTTCTCATCTCGGAGTTCCATGTCACAGACAAAGGCCGTCTCCAGGAGACCCGGTGACTCCATGTTCGCCAACTGGTACAACAGCTCTGCCATGGTCTTGGCCTCCCCACCGGTGTGGGTGATCCGGCGCCTGAGCTCTTTGGGAGACCGGCCGCCGGACAACATGTCGGGCACCGGGAGAGCATGAATGGCGTCCCCCATATGTGAAACCGCCTCGGCCAAGGCCGTAAGGGTTTGTGTCACCTCTTCCCAACTCGAGCGGTTGAGATCGACCCTGGTAATCCGGGAAGAAAACGACTCCGTTCCCCAACCGCTGGACCAACCCCGGGTTCCCTCCAAGAAGTCCACCAGAATCTCTCTCACCTCCTCTATGCGAGGCTGGCAATTGCGCCAGTATCGGGAGACTTGCTCTGCGCTGACCTGACCTCGGTCTCGCGCCGTGCCCCCCGGGAGGGAGCGCAAATATCGGTGGAGCAGGTTTCCGGAGAAATTGCCTCCATAAACCGAATAGAGCAGCCGCCACAGGCCGCGCTCGCTGACGGTCCCGGTGAAAGCGGATCTGGCGGCCGACTCCAACTCGTGCGCCTCGTCCACCACCAAGCAGGGAATCTCGGCCGTCATCTGATCGCGAACCAGCATCAGGGAGTGGTTGGCCACAACGATCTGCGCCTCGGACAGCCGCTTCAATGCCCGGAGAAAAAAACAGCGCTTGTCCAAATCACCGCGGGCTCTGCCCGGGGACTCTGTCATCGACAGCCGGGACCGGAGCCGGTACATAACCGGGCTGTGTCTTC
Organism: Acidimicrobiia bacterium; assembly: GCA_965261135.1. Lineage (GTDB taxonomy): Bacteria > Actinomycetota > Acidimicrobiia > Spongiisociales > ZC4RG35 > Bin76. The sequence continues at coordinate 609,894 of OZ253443.1, read as the reverse complement.
TGAGCCATCCGTCGCGAAGGTCGTCCCACTCGCCGGTGGGCGTCTCCGCCACCCAACCCAACACCACCGCCAAGGCCAGGCCGTGGTGATGATCGGACAGGGGCTCGGACGCCTGGTCGGGAAAGAGCGGGTTGTCCCGCAGTTGGCCGGGGTCGAGGGGATCCACCAGCGCCAACTCTTCGGCCAGGGCGTTCACCGAAAGGTAATTGCCCAGGCCTTTCAGCACTGTCCAGCGAACTGGCGCCATCCACTCGGAGATGTCAAGAAGGGTGAGGCACACCTGGTCCTGGAGAGCTTTGGTGTAGGTGGAGATCAGCACCTGGGCGCCCAGAGCCTCGGTCAGCCGACAGGCGGGAATCAGATAGGCGAGGGTTTTCCCGGTTCCGGTGGGCGCCTCCACCATTAGCATTTCGGAGTTCACAAGCGCGGCGGCCACCTCCCGCGCCATTTTCTCCTGAGAGGGGCGATGCTCCATTTCCCCGGCCACCAGTTGCCCACCGCTGGTCAGTGGCGCCACCAACTCGGTGAGATCCACCTCCTCCTGGTCCTCCTCGGGCCGGTCGTCGGGGGCGCCCGGCCAGACCGGCGCCCGCATCCCCTCCTCCGACGTTAGAGAAAGGGGGATGATCTCCACCAGGTCAGGCCGATACAGATTTCCAGGGCCGGCGGTGTCGGGCTGGCAGAACATCGCCCAGGGATGCCCGGCAACCTCCAGCAGCCAACGCTGCGCAAGCCGGGTCGGGTCATTGCGGTTCAGGTCCTCCAGCATGCCGCGCAGCACCCCCCAAACCATCCGGGCGTCGGACAATGCCCGATGCGCGGGCCCGGCGTCTTCCCCCACCCTGTAGTGGCCGGCCAGATCCACCAGACGACGTGACCGGGGAGGCCTTCCTCCCCTGATGTCGGGAAGAGATTCTCTTCCAGCCCGCGGGAACACCACATGGGCCAACTCGAGGGTGTCCAAGCGCTCTCCCAAAGGTTCCGCCAGACCCGCCTGCTCCAACTCGGCGAAGAGCAGGAGAAAGTCGTAGGTGCTTCCGTTATGAGCCACGAGGGGCAGATCGCCGCAGAACTCCAAGAACCGCTCGAGGGTGGGCGTCCGGGCCGGCGCCCCCTTCAGAGCCTCATCGGTAAGGCCGGTCAACTCGATCGTCAGGGGGTCCAAAGGTCGACCGGCACTGGGCGCCACCAGGCTGGCGAACTCGCCCACCACCTCTCCGTCGGAGACCAGCAAAGCACCGATCTCGATGATCTCCTGGTCCTCGGGACGAGGATGATCCGCGTTCGCCTCCAAGTCGAAGACCACAAACCGCATAAGGGCAGTGTATGGAAAGGATGGGACAAACCTGTGCTTGCTGGCGTACCCACTCGCCCCTGTCAAGCAGTGCTCAGCTTTCCTGCCACCGGGCGGGTCTTCAAAGTGCTGCTTAAGCAATGCGGTCCATATCCAAGGCACCACGGTGAGTTCCCAAATGGCACAGCCCAACTCCCGCGATCTACTTGCATCCCGTCATTAGGGGCAGGCCGGAGGCGGCTACGTCTTTTTCTTCCTGCGAATGTCGGCCGCGGCTTTCGTGGCTAATCTATCGTCGAAGTGGTCCCTCATCGATTCGAGGTAGTCCTCTATGGTGGTAGTAGGAATACCTAGCTTGCGACAAGCCGCGACCGGTGACATCTTGTCCGGACGATTCTTCTTGTCCCGGGTAACGACAACACATTCGTGACCCTCCGCTTTTAGTTGCAACGCCATAGCCACCACGTAGGGATCGGCCTGTTCGGTATCCGCGTTTTGATCCAACAGTTCAGGCACCCCACCTACTCTTGGTTGAAATATCGAGCTCTGTATTTCAAGATCCCCACCCATTACTTGTAGCACGTACTCTGGGTCGGCCTCCCACTCGTACGCCTGTTTCTTTTCTATTCCTTTCGCCCACGCGCCTGGCGCGTCTGGGTGGGGAGGTCTCGCAACTTCAATAATTACATGACCGGGAACGCAAATTGCTCCACTCTCAACCAGGTCCTCAAGAACCCGTAAGACTCTCCACTGAATCCCCACCCTAATGTGCTTCAGGTCGATGAGGGCATTTGCATCGATTATGGCTACCGCGGTCGTCATCAGGTTGAAGACGTACCAGGGATCAAGGACCCGATTTCAGTAACGCCGTTGGGATTGAGGTGGAGGAAATCCCCAACATCCCTTTCTGTGATGTGGCCGCTGTCGACACCTCGTAGCAGCGTTCTTACAGCCGGAAAACCAAAGTGCTGAAGACGCTTCTGAGGCGCCCTTTGCCCAAACTGCCTGTCGGAGGTTCTTCTTCTTGGGAAGTCGTCAAACTTAGCGACGGCAAGCCGATCGATGATTCCGTAGAGATCCTGATCAGCGAGGTCTAGTTCGATTAGACGCAACGCGGTTGCCCGCACACTGGTGTTGAATCGCCTCGCGATTTCCCTTACCTGGTCGTAACGATCCTCGTCAGGGGCATCATCACGGTAAACCACGGCACTTTGCCTAGTCTCCCAATCAGGCAAGAGAAACGCGGCGGCGAACTTATCACACCAACGCTCCACTTTCGCGCTGTCGGGATCTCCAAAACTCCTGCAGGCGCCCTCTGTCCGATGTAGAAGGTGCCCGATCTCGTGATAGAGCGTGTAAACCCTCGCCTGCGGCGTATAAGCGGTGTTGACCGCGGCCACGGGCAAGTTGTCATCCCAAACAGAAAAGCCACGGATGGCCTCTTGGCCGATTTGAAACTGGAACACCGCCACCCCCTTGGTATTCAACACCTCCCGCCATTCTCGAAAGGCAACCCGAGCATCACTCCACAAGAGTTGGTTCTTAATCGAGATTCCTATCCAATCGCGAAGCCACTCGGCGGCGTCATCGGGCGTCGTCCGAGACTCCACACGCGGCATAGTGCGCACTGCCCCAGACCCGAATCCCTCGGAGCGGAGCCATGAGAGAACCCGTTGTACACGGGTCATCCAACGCACAGTTCGTATCTCCTCTACCGACAACTTGCGATCATGTAGTCCCGGTGCGTTACGCAAGCTGAGCGGAAGGCTTGCTGCTCTAGGCGGGACAGGAAGATAAAAGAGGGCACTCGGTCGTCGAACTTGGTGCGCGAAGTGACGTAATTGCGCCTGGGTTGGTTGATCAGAACCATCGATCCACGACTCCAAACGTCCCTCTGGATAGTGAAGCCTGCTGGCAAGATGATCCAGTTCGTAGCCACTTTCTCGGACCGCCCACTCAACAACAGCAGGAGTCACCGGAACCTTCTTGCGAGCCACCATCACCTCCTGGGGCACAATACCGCATCTACTCTAAAGCTCAATACAGAGTGCCTTTCGATTTCATTCGGCGAAGTCCTCTCATTGCTCCAGAACCTGTGGATTGTATCCGCTGAATAGGTTCCTCAGGCGGTATCTACGGTGGATCTGATCTCTTGGATGTGGCGGGGGGTGGAACCGCAGCATGTTCCGATAATGCGACACCCCGCTTCCATTGCCCGGCGGGCGTAGTCATCCATCAGGTCGGGGCCTTGCGGATAGGCCAGCGCTCCGTCCCGGTAGACGGGAATCCCGCAGTTGGATTTGACGATTACGCACGCCTCGGGGGCGGACTCCGCTATGGCGGCAGCGGCCGCCAACGCCTCGTCCAAGCCCGTCCCGCAGTTGGCGCCCAGAGCTATGGGGCGGCGCTCGGGGGGAAGTGCTGTCCACCACTGACCAAACTCGGAGGGCCGAAGTCCCATCATGGTCCGACCATTGGTGTCGAAGCTGAGAGTCACCGCATGGGGGACGGCAAAACCCGCCGCCGCCTCTGTGGCCGCCGCGATCTCCTCCCAGGCGGACAAGGTCTCGATCCACAGCACATCGGCGCCCGCTTCCACCAGAGCATCCATCTGCTCGGAGAACACCTCAACCCCCTCGGCATAGCCGAGGAGACCGAGCGGCTCGAAAAGGTCGCCGGTGGGGCCCACGCTGGCCGCCACCACCACTGGCCTTCCGGCGGCGGACGCCACCCGACGTCCGATCCTCACCCCGGCTTGGTTGAAGTGCGCCACCTGATCCTCCATACCGTGCAGCGCCAGGCGGCGGCGGTTACCGCCAAAGGTGTTTGTGAGGATCAGATCCGCCCCAGCCTCCACGAACAGCCGATGCACCTCGGAGATCATCTCCGTGCGTTCGATGTTGAGCCTCTCCGGACAGTCCCCGCTTTCGAGGCCCATATCGAAAAGAGTGGTGCCCATGGCGCCATCGGCTACCAGCAAGCCCTCTCCCGTCAACAGCTCCTCAAACACATCTCCATCTCCATCTCCACGATTTGGCCGCCCGATGCTTCACGCTTTGCCGCCACATAGCTAAACCCGGGTGGCTATCAAAATGACGGTCGTGCCAACCTCCGCGCGACTTCCGCGTCTTCCGCTGGCCCTTCGCCGGCTCTCTTGCCCTCTCCGCGAGCTGAGGCGCCCAGCAAAATTATGCAAAACAGCCCCAGTAACGCCTCGCCGAAAAACTCGGCGCCTGTCATCTCTTCGGCAACAATCAGTGAAAGACAGAACAACAGTCCCACCAGCCCGATAAGTTTCCTTACCTTTCGATCTCCCATCGCCTTCTCCGTTGGGTGGCATCAGTTTACCGACTTGGGACTACCAGCAGGAAGAATATCGCGAAGGCTGGGGGATGAGGCAGGGCTGCAAGCAATTCTTGGGTCAAATAGAAGTGAGGCCACCGTATCAGGTGGCCTCACTTTTAGTCGCTGGAAGTCGGAGTCCGGCGGGCACCTACCACCTCCCTGGAATGGGAGGTGGGCGCCGCCGGGTCCGGTATTTTATCGGAGAGTTTGTCTATGCAGGTATCCAGGCCTGCCAGACGGACTCGTTGGCAGCCATCCATTCGGCGGCTGCCTCATCCACCGTCAACCCTTCATCCATCTTGCCCAACATGAAGATCTGATCTTCGTTGCCGTAATTGAAATTGGAGAGGATGGCGGAAGCGGTCGGAGCCTGCTCTTCCAGTTGATCCCACATTATCTTGAACAAGACATCTTCTGGGTAGTCGCAGTCGACTGCGTCGGACGCATAGCAGTCGTCAGAGTAGGCCGGCAACTCGAATGGGCTTAGGTCGAACTTGCTGAACGCCGAGTGGGGAGTCCACCAATAGAACAGCAGCGGATCACCGCGGCTGGTAGCCGAGTCCATGGCCGCCAGAAGAGCGTCTTCGGATCCGGCATAGACCACCTCGAGGTGCAGTCCCAGGTTGTCGATGATGTTCTGCTCATAGGAGACCCAGCTCGGGTCGCCGATCAGGAACTGTCCCTTGTCTCCGGACTCGGCGGTGGAATACAGTTGGGCTGTGGCCGGGTCCTGCAGCCCCTCCCAGGAGCCGGCCGCCGGATTCTGCTCCACCACGTAGGTGGGAATCCACCAGCCGATCTTTCCAATTGCTCCCAGTTCACCGCCGTTGACGACCCCACCGCCTCCATCGATGTAGGAAGCAACGTTGTCGGCATGCCCGGAGGGCCAAACCTCCAAGCTGGCATGCAGGTCGCCGGTGGCGATCGCAGCCCACTGGCCGTTCTCATCTATCTCGACTCTTTCCACGGTGTAGCCCTCGCCCTCCAGAACCGCAGCGGCCACCGCAACGTTTGCCGCCGAACCGTCCCATGGGTTGACCGCCAGCTTGATGGTGTCGATGTCGCCAAGATCATCTCCGCAAGCCGCAAGAATCAAGGAAAAGGCCGCCAGAAGGAGCGACGCCCTAAAAAATGGTTTCCGTCTCATGCAATTATCCTTTCGCGTCGGTCGATAGTGAACAATATGTTAACCAGACGTATCGACAATAGGTTCAATCCCAGCAAGGATTTCCACCAAAGAGGAGAAATCACGCACAACTCTATTCGCCATCGGAGGAAGGGGATTTAAAACGCGCTGCCCAGCCTTGGGTGATTCTGTCAAGAATCATGGCCAGGATGACGATCGACGCGCCCGCTTCAAAACCCAGGCCGGTATCGCTCCTGGCCAGGCCTTTCACCGCTTCCAGTCCCAACCCGGCTCCTCCCACCAGCCCGGCGATCACCACCATGGCCAGCACCAACATCACTGTCTGGTTGATGCCTGCCAAAACGGTGGGCATCGCAAGGGGCAACTGTATCTTCCGGAGTTTTTGGCGCCGGGTGACCCCAAAGGAGTCGGCGGCTTCAATAATCTCCTTTCCGACGCTGCGAATGCCCAGGTTGGTGAGCCGCACCACGGGCGGCAGGGCATAGAGGACCGAGGCAATGATCCCCGGAATCCTGCCGACATTGAAAAGGATCACCACCGGCACCAGGAAACAAAAGCTCGGGATCGTCTGGAGAGTGTCCAGAACGGGTCGCATGCCCCGTTCCAACCAATCCCGACGAGACGCCGCTACTCCCAGGGGAAGCCCGATCACGATGGCCATCAACACCGCCACCACTGTCTGTGTCAAGGTGTCCATGGTCAGCGTCCACATCCCCAACAGCCCGATGACGACAGTTCCGATCACAGACCCCAGAACCAGCCACTTGCCGGAAGCCCACCAGGCCACGAATCCGAAGAAGAGCACCACCACCGGCCACGCCTCCCCGCTCAAGTAGAGCCGCATCGGACGGGTGCCATAGGTGGTGAGGAAGTCGCTGAAAGGGCCGGTCCCCAACGGAAGGTTGCCCAGTTGGTAGAGGTTGTCCCGCGCCCAATCCACTGCCCCGTCTATGGGGGCCGCGTAAGAGAACTGCAGGGCGGTCGGATAGTCGTTCCATCCCAGTACCCATCCGACAAGAGCCATTCCCGCCAACACTGCCCCCGCCATCCACCAGCCCCGATGCAGCAACCCCTGAGCAGGGTGCTCCGCCCCTATTCGGCCCTGCCCCACCAGGGAGTGGAAGAAGCGGTCCAGCATCACCGCCATCAGCACGATAGCCATTCCCGCCTCCACCGCCCTTCCTACTTCCTGGTGGCGAAGCGCCAGCAACACCTCTTGGCCCAAACCCCCCGCTCCGATCATGGCTGCGATCACCACGATGCTGAGCGCCATCATTATTGTCTGGTTTACCCCAGCCAGGATGGAAGGCACGGCCTGGGGCAACTGAACCTTGCGAAGCAGTTGGCCGGGCGTTGACCCAAACATCCTTCCCGCCTCCAAACTTTCCATGGGAACTTGACGGATCCCCAAATTGGTAAGCCGGATAACAGGAGGCAACGCATAGATAACCGTGGCTATCAAAGACGGCACCCGAGCCACCCCAAAAAAGAGCAGTACGGGAATGAGGTATACGAAAGCAGGAAGGGTCTGCATGGAGTCGAGCAGCGGTCGCAATCCTCGATTAACCAAATCGCTTCGAGCAGCCCATATTCCTACCGGGAGTCCAATCGCCACCGCAAGCGCCACCGCCACGGTCATCAATGCAAATGTCTGAATGCTTTGCTCCCACAGACCCAGCGCCACAAAATAGAGCATGCCCGCGCCCGCTGCCACCCCTCCTGATCTCCCCAGCCAGCGGCCGAATACAACCCCCACTCCCAGTACATGGACATACCACGGGATGCCCAGCAGCAGCTTTTCGAAAGCCCTCAACAGCCAGTCGATGAAGTCGGAAAGCGGATCAAAGAAATACAGGTAGATCCCCAGATCGCGACGATTGCTGATCCACCACTGCTGTACTTCGTTGACCGCCGGCCCAAAGCCTATGTCCCACGCGGGAGGAAATTCTCCTATTCCCCCCGGCAGCAGCGCTATCAATCCTCCCAATATCAGCACCGCTGCTCCCAGGTTGACAAGCCAGTGGCGCTGTCCCATCGACCGCCAGGTCAATGAACTCATCCGGGCCATAGGTACCGAGAAACGACCGCCGGCTCCAAAACTCCACAGTAGGCGCCGCGGGCGTCGACCACCGGTATGGGTCTTCCCTCGGTCAAGAGGCGAGGAAGAATGGTGTCCAGTCGAGCCGAAGAAGCCACCGGCTCCCCTTCCGGCTGTGGGGCATCGGAATGGACGGCGGAGACCGGCACCATTACCGTCCCGGCCGACAACACCTTGTGTCGAGGAACATCAAGCGTGAAGTCCCGAACGTAATCGTCGGCGGGATGGGCGACTATCTCTTCGGGAGTGCCCACCTGCACTATGGCGCCGGATCGCATTATGGCGATTCGATCTCCCAGCTTTAGGGCCTCGGAGAAGTCGTGGGTTATGAAAACCATGGTGCATTGGAGCCGCTCTTGAAGGCTCAATAACTCATCTTGCATGTCGCGGCGGATCAGCGGATCAAGGGCAGAGAATGGTTCATCGAAAAGAAGTATCTCGGGATCCACCGCCAAAGCTCGAGCGAGGCCAACCCGTTGCTTCATGCCCCCGCTCAATTGTTCGGGATACTTCGCGTCCCAGCCTTCCAGCCCTACCATCTCGATCATCTCCGCCGCTTTTTGGTAACGCTCCTCTTTGGCTGCCCCCCTTATCTCCAGCCCGAAGGCAACATTGTCGATCACTCGTCGATGGGGAAAAAGCCCGTAGTTCTGAAAAACCATGCTGATGGTTTGGCGCCGAAGTTCGCGCAACTCGACTTCGGGCATTCCTCCCAAGTCTTTGCCATTGATGACAACCGAGCCGGCAGTCGCGTCTATCAGACGGGATAGACATCGGATCAGGGTGGATTTACCGCTGCCCGAAAGTCCCATCACCACAAATATCTCCCCCCAGTTCACTTCGAAGGTGGCGTCCTGCACAGCTACCACGCATCCGCTATCGGCCAATATGGCAGCCTGGTCCACGTTGTCTCTGGCCATCTCCATGGCATCCGCCACACGTTTTCCGAATACCTTCCAAACTCCCGAAGCCGAGATGGGAAGACTGGGAGAACAGTCCGAAAGCCGCTCGCCTGAATCAACCATTCATGCCTCCGCCTCCGAGTCGGTTCATCGAACTAAGTTCCTCATTTGGCCCTATTCGCTAAGTTTTGGACGGACAACATCGAAGACGATCATGCGCGTTTTAGCGGCGTTTGGTTGCTGTCGTCCTTGGGGTGATCATATCACGAGGAGGCCACTGCGGCACAGTGGTCGGGGTCGGCGAAACCGTGGGCAACTCGTCGTTGGACTTGAGGCAGGTCGTTGGCGCCTTCGATGCGGCAGTTGCGTAGTCGTCGGGTCTTCCGACATCTAACCAAAGGTCAGGGGGTACTTCTTAGCCAAAGGTCAAGGGATATTTTTGATTCCTCTTGGAGTGGGAAGGGCGGTAACGGGTACGTCGCCAAGGCGTAAGGGTGGCAACCATCGCCGATCCCCGGGCAGGGAGGGGGGCGAATGCTTTCTGCAAGGCCACCGGGATGTTGGGCCGCTCGGCCAGCCGGTAGAGAATGTAGAGGGCGAACAGCCCGTGGACGGAGACCAAAAACCACCACATGCCCACTGGGCCCGCCACCGACATCCATCCTCCGGCCAGCACCGGACCAGCCACCGCTCCCACTCCCACCGCAAACACCGGCGCCCCAGCCGCCGACAGGAGCTTGCTGGTCGGGATCCAGTCGTTCATATGGCTGATCACCAACCCATAGAGAGGAAATGACAGGCCCCCGTAGAGAAACATCACCCCCACTAAGGCCGATGTCGATCCCTCCACCAAGACACCCGCCAGCGCCACACCCACCGATGCAAGAGTGACGCCCAGAATGACCCTCCGCCGGGGCACCCGGTCGGACAGGCGACCCAACGGCCACTGCAGCAGCACCGCTCCGGCCATCGCCGCCGCCAGAAGTTGTCCGATAACCGCCACGGGATAACCGAGTTGGGCGCCGTAGACGGGGCCGATCCCCAGAAGAGCAGAGTTGGTGATCCCCACCACGGCGCCGCCCACGATGGCGAGAGGGGTAACCCGGTAGACCTCGGCGATGTTGGTCTTTTGCAGTAGCCCGACGGTAGGAGCCTCGCTCGGCGCCAGGGTGATGGGGATCAGCGATAGGGAGATCAGCGCCGACACCAGCACGAACAACTCGTACTGCTCCGGGGATCCAAGTCCCAGCATGACCTGGCCGACCCCCAGCCCGCCCAGCACCATCACCAGATATAGCGAGAGGACATTTCCCCGGTTGGCGTTGGTGGCCAGCCCATTCAGCCAACTCTCAGCCACTATGTACAACCCGGCCAGAGAGAAGCCGGTCACCAGCCGGAGAAGGCTCCATGTCAGCGGGTGGACCCATAGGGGGTGAACCAGCACCACCAGGGATGCCAGGGAACCCAGACCGGCGAACACCCTGATATGGCCGACCGCGCCCACCATATCGGGGATCATGCGGCTCCCGGCCAAATACCCCAGGTAGTAGGCGGCCATCATCACCCCGACCGTCAGAGTCGAGAAGCCTTCGATCGTGGACCGCACTCCCAACAGGGAAGAAGCCAACCCGTTCCCCAGCATGAACAGCCAGACAGCCGCCAACAACGGCCAAACTTTTTTCAACGAGTCACGCTCAACAGCGCGTCGGCGGCAACCGCCCCCGAAGCAGTGGCCAGCAGTGGGTTTATTTCCATCTCCACCACATCGGCGTCACGAAGAACTCCATCCACCAGGGCGCAAACCGCGGCTGCGCACGCCTCGAGGTCCGCCGCCGCCGCACCGCGGTATCCGGCCAGCAGCCGGCCGACTTTCCGCTTCTCCAGACCGGCCCGCACCTCCCGGGGGTCTACCGGGGCGAGGAAGTGGACGAAGTCGTCCACCAGTTCGGTGAGCACCCCTCCCGCTCCCAGGGTTACCAACCACCCCACCGGCCACTGGCGGCGCACGCTCACCAACAACTCGGCCACCACTCCGCTCACCGTTTCCTCCACCAGAAATGTACTTTCATGCCGCTCCGCCATAGCCGCCGCCGCCGCATCCAGATCTGCAGGCGTCCGAAGCCCCACCCGCACCCCTCCCCGCTCGGTCTTGTGATCGACCCCCAACACCTTGATCGTTACCGGATAGCCAACCGCTTCCGCCGCCGCGCCGATCCCCCCGGCCGGCGTCACCCTCCCCCGGGGAACCATCACTCCCCAGCTTCTCAGGCGGGCCTTGGCATCGGCCTCATCCAGGTGGATCACGCCGTCGGCCGGGGGCGGGACCGCCGCGGTGGGGAGGAGGGGCTCGGCACGAACGGCCTCACCCCACCGGACAGCCGCATCCAGTCCGGCCAGAGCCTCGCCAATGCCCCGCACCGACGTCACCCCTCCCGCGGCCAACTCGCCGGCCAGGTCGGCAGAGAGGCTTTCGGGAAGCCCCGAGACCACAAGGGCAGGCCGCCCGGACACCGATCGAGCCGTCACCATAGCTTGCGCCGTCTTCCGAAAAGCCGAGAAATCCCCTTCTCCCTCCGGCAGGTCCAGCACCAGCATGGTGGCGTCCTGGGGGCCGGAGATCACCGCGGTGAACAACTGCTCCAATCGGGCGCGATCATCCCAAATGAAGGTGTGGTAGTCGAGGGGGTTGCCCACTCTCACTCTTCCCTCCAGTATCCGGTCCACCCGGGCGGCCTGCCCGGACGGGAAGGGGGCGAAATCCAGGCGGCTGCCCTCCGACAAGTCGGCTACATGTGACGCCTCGCCTCCCGAACAAGACATGGAGACCACCCGGTTTCCCCGAAGGGGACCGATCCCCACCAGCACGGCCAGCGTCTCCAACAGTTCGGGGATGGTGTTCACCCCGATCACGCCGCCCCGCTCGAAAAGCGCCTGGTAAGCCTCGGCCATTCCACTCATCGAGGCGGTGTGGCTCCGGGCGATCTCCGCTCCCCGACGGGAACGGCCCACCAAGAGCGCCACCACGGGAATCCGGACGGCCAGCGCACGACGCGCCATCACCAGAAACCGGCCGGGATCCCGTACCGCTTCGAGAAACAATCCGATTCCCTTGACCCTCCCATCCTTCAAAAGCTCCTCCATCAGGTCTTCTATCCCCACCACGGCCTGGTTGCCCACAGTGACAAGATGGGAAATGGGAAGCTGGCGACGATGGAAGGACAGGTTCAGCCCGACGTTCCCACTCTGAGAGATAAGGGCCACCCCCTCTGGAACAGGTTCGCAACCCACCAGATCGGGCCACAGCGCCACCCGGTCCACCGCGTTGATGAGCCCATAGCAGTTGGGTCCCAGGATGGGCATCTCCCCGGCAGCGTCCACCAGACGGCGCTGGTAGTCAGCACCGTCTCTTCCCTGTTCCGCGAAGAGCGAGGCATAGCAGACGGCGGACCCCGCGCCCATCTCGGCCAGGGTCGCCACCGCTTCGATGGTCCTCCGGCGGTTCACGGCCAAGAAGGCCGCGTCGGGAGGAGACGGCAGCTCTCGGAGATCGGGAAAACACTCCAGCCCGGCCAGCCGGTCCCGACCGGGGTTCACCGGCCAGATCCGCCCGGTGAAGCCCATTTGCTCACAGGAAGCCACCAGCCGGTTCACCAGGTCGCCGCCGACCATCGCCACCGTCCGGGGCCTTAGCAGACGCGCCAGTCTCGACAAGGGGATCAGCTTTCCAGGGGACGGAGAATGGAGCGGGAGATGATGTGACGCTGGATCTCGGAGGTTCCGTCCCAGATGCGCTCCACCCGGGCGTCCCTCCACAGGCGCTCCAGCGGTAACTCGTCCATGAGTCCCATCCCCCCAAAGATCTGGATGGCCTCGTCGGTTACATAGGCCAGCATCTCGGTGGCGGCCAACTTGGCCATGGCCGCGTCGGAGGAAGTCATCTTCCCCCGGTCGGCCTTCCAAGCAGCCTTCAGAGTAAGGAGTTCCGCAGCGGCGAGTTGGGTGGCCATATCCGCCAGCTTGAACGACACCCCCTGGAAGCGTCCGATCGTCTGCCCGAACTGGGTGCGGCGGGCTGCCCATCCGGCGGCCAGGCCCATGGCCCGCTCCGCCCTGCCCAGACAGTTGGCGGCCACCGCCAGCCGGGTGCCGCCCAGCCAGGTGTTGGCCACCTCAAAACCGCGGTGCTCCTCACCCAAAATCTGGGAAGCCGGGACGCGGCAGTCGTCGAAGTTGAGGGTGGCGTTGTTGTAACCCCGATGGGAGACGCATCCGTATCCCTCCCGCACCTCAAAGCCGGGAGTCCCCACATCCACCAGGAAAGCCGTGATCCGCTGAGGGGTCCTTCTCCCCGCCGGGTCGGCCTCTGGCTCTGGGCCGGTGCCGGCAAAGAGGATCACATAGTCGCAGATGTCGGCGTGGGAGATGAAATGCTTAACGCCCCGGATCACGTATTCGTCCCCATCCCGGACCGCCCGGCACTTCATGCCCCGCAGGTCGGATCCGGCGTCGGGCTCGCTCATGGCCAGCGCCTCCATCCGCTCCCCCGCCACGGTGGGGTAGAGGTAGCGGTCGCGTTGTTTCCCTACGCAGGCCAACAGGATGTTGGAGGGCCGAGCCACTAGGTGATGTAGGGCATAGGAGGTCTTGCCCAGCTCCTTTTCCACCAGCGCCATGGTCAGGTTGTCCAAACCGGCGCCCCCCACCTCCACCGGCATATTGGCCGCGAAGATCCCCGCCTCGATCGCCTTTTTCTTGATCCCCTCGCTAACTCCGGTGGGGACGTATCCGGACCGCTCCACCTCCTCCTCGTGGGGAAGAAGCTCGCGGTCGGTGAAGTCCCGGACAGTGGTGACGATCAGATCTTGTTCGTCGGTTAGGGCAAAATCCATTGTGAATCCCTTCTGTCAGCGGTGGTCGAGGCTCATCTGCGCTCCGACCTCGGGAGGAGTCTCCAGTGCCCGGTGGGCTTGCGCGGCCGCCGCCAACGCCCGTGCCGGGCCGGGGAGGATGGGAGCCGTGGCGCCGGCCTCGGTGTTGACATGAAGGAGCATCTGTTCGGTGGAAGACAGCCGATGTCCGCTTTCGTCAAACATGGCGTGAAAGATGTGAAGCCGGCGTCCGTCCACTCCCAGCACCTGGGTGGTGAAGAATAGTTCTTGGCGGAGAGACGCCTCCCGTCGGTAGTGGATGTGAGTCTCCACGGTGTAGAAGGAATGGCCCGCCGCCCGATACGCCTCGTCTATTCCCACATATCGGAACAGGGCGTCGGAAGCCCACCCGAAGGCGGTCAGGTAGGCGCTTTCGGTCATATGCCCGTTGTAGTCCACCCAATCCGGCTCCACCTGGCTGCGATAGAGCTCCAGGGGAGCAGCCACCTCCACGCCGGGCCGCCACGCCTGTGCCCGGGCGGAGAGCCGGACCGCCTCCCGGTCGGCCACCATCCGCCCCGCTCCCAGGTTATGAGGCCGAAGCGCCCGCATCACGGAGATCAGAAAGTCGTCGCGAAGCTGCTCCAGTTCGGCCACACTTCTTCCTGCCGCCTGCTGTTCAACGCCCGAGACGATGGACTCGGTTAGCTGATCGGTCAGGGGAGGGGCTTTCAGACTGGTCCAGGGGAGATCGAGAGCCGGGCCGAAGTGTTCGAGCATATGCCGCATCCCACCCTCTCCCCCCGCCAGGTGGAAAGTGAGCATGGTCCCCATGGCGGCCCAGCGCAGCCCTGGACCATAGATGATGGCCTGATCCAGTTCGTCTGTGGTGGCGATGCCGTCATTGACCAGCCAGAGAGCCTCTCTCCACAGGGCTTCCTGCAGGCGGTCGGAAAGGTAGCCCTCTATCTCGTTCCGCACCACCAGGGGGTGCATCCCCAGCTCTTCAAAGATCGTCTTGGCCGCCTCCACCGCGGCGGGGCTGGTGTGACTGCCCCCACACAACTCCACCAACGGAAGTATGTAAACCGGATTGAAGGGATGGGCAATCAGATATCGCTCCGGGTGTCGGAGTCCGGCTTGCAGACGACTGGGCAGGAGTCCCGAAGAACTGGAACAGATCAGCACATCGGAGGGGGTCGCCGCGTCGATCCGCGCTGCCACTTCCCTCTTGAGGTTCTCTCGCTCAGGAACCGACTCCACAACCAGATCGGCGCGGGCCGATGTCTCCTCGATGGTGGAAACGAACCGCACCCGGTCGGGACGGGCGCCGGGATACAGACCCAGCGCAGTGGCGGCGGGCCAGGCGCGTTCCACGAAAGAAATCAGGCCCTCGGCCGCGCCGGGAGCAGGGTCGGTGGCCACCACCTCCCAGCCGCGGGAAAGCGCGCGGACTGCCCATCCGCTCCCGATCACACCCGTCCCCACCAGACCCACGACTCCAACCTCGGAGCGAAACCGCCCGGTTGACCCTCCCGGTTCCATCATCATCCCAGATGTCGGTCAGAAGGCCACATTGTCAAGGCCCTTGAGATCGAGAATCTCCCGGGCCTCCGCTGAAGTGGCAGTCTCACGGGAAAGCTCTTCGAGAATGCGCACCATTTTGGAAACCTGTTCGGCGTTGTCGTCGGCCAGGCGGCCGCGCCGCAGATAGATGCCGTCCTCCAAGCCAACCCGAACATGGCCTCCCAGCACCGCTCCGGCGGTCACGATGTCAAACTGAAATCGACCTCCCCCCAGCACCGACCATTCGATATCGGTTCCGAACAGGCGGTCGGCGACCTGCTTCATGGCTACCACGTTCTCCACATCGGGCCCTATTCCTCCCAGGGTTCCCACCACGAACTGCATAAAAATGGGAGGTTTCACCAAGCCTTGGTCGGCGTAGTAGGCCAAGGTGTAGAGATGCCCCACGTCGTAGGCCTCGAACTCGAAACGACAACCGGTCTCCTCGGTCAACTCGGTGAGCATGTACTCGATATCGGAGAACCGGTTCACGAAAGGCTCGTGGCGGGTGGACTCCAGATACGGCTCTTCCCAGTCGTACTTCCAGCGCCCCTCGTAACGGGGAATCATCTGGAACAGCCCGTAATTCATGGTCCCCAGGTTGCAGGTGGCCAGCTCAGGCTGAAGCGCCTTGATAACCGCCAACCGTTCTTCGACGGTCTGTCCGGTGGCGCCGCCGGTGGTGATGCTGATCACCGCATCGCACTGTTCCTTGATGCCCGCGCAGTACTCCCGGAACAGCCCCACATCGGAACTGGGGCGGCCGTTGCGCGGATCGCGGGCGTGAATATGGATCACCGCCGCTCCCCGGGCATGCGCCTCCACCGACTGGGAGACCATCTCCTCGGGGGTGACGGGAATTCCGATGTTCATGGTGGGCGTGTGTGAACTTCCTGTCACCGCGCAGGTGAGGATTACTTGGTCTTGAGTTGCCATCCTATAACTCCCTGGATCGTTCCGTATTATAGTTTATTCCGACTACCGGTACACCTTATTTAGAATGCGATTTTCTTCTTTCCCGCAAATACCACTATGACTGCTCCCGTACGGGCGGTGGTGAGGGCCCATGCGGTGCTACGGGTAGTGGTGACCTCTCCCAATGGCGCCAGCCTGGCCCGGATCGCCAAGGTAACCCGCCTTCCCAAAAGCTCAGTCTCCCGCATGCTGGACACCCTCCAGTATCTGGAGATGGTGGAGCAGATTACCCAACGGGGTCGGTATCGAATTGGGCCGGGCTTGGAGGTCCTGGCGGGCGGAGGGGCTTCTACCCAGGTATTGGGGCAGTTGAGCCGTCCCCATCTGCAGACGCTCGTCTCCCAGTTGGGAGAGGACGCCACCTTGTCCGTGCCGGAAGGAAACAAGGTACTGTACATCAATCAATTCACGGCCGACCGGACGGTACGGGTGCAGGATTGGACTGGATTCACCTTCCCACATCACACCGTCGCACCCGGGCTGGTCTTCCTCTCAACATGGAGTTCGGAGAGGCTACAGAGTTATCTACAGCAGGATTTGGTGCGCCACACCCCCAACACCCTGGTCGATTGCCAGGCGATGACGGCCCGGCTGGAGATCGTCCGTCGGGATGGATATGTCTGGACCTACCGGGAGTACGCAGATGACATAAATGGGGTGGCCGCTCCCGTGATCGATCCCCACGGCCAAGTCGCGGCCGCGGTGAGCGTGCATGGGCCCTCCTATCGCTTCCCCCCGCAAGGCGCCGAGGCCGAGATCGGCGGGCTGTTGTGCGATATCGCCTCCCAACTCACCGTCGAACTCTCCGCATTCTCCTCCTGATAACGGCTTTGCGCCTACAACCGGGCCATGAGCAGGGCCAATGGGTAGAAAGCCACCAGCACCATCCCTCCCATCCGGCTTTTCGACCAGCGTGAGGACGCCAAACCTCCCGCCGCCAGGGCGGTCCCCATCATCCACAGCAGGCTACCCTGGAAATTCTCGAAATTCTCGGTAATGGCCCCATTTCCTACCAGTCCGGCCACCCCTCCCACCGCCAAGGCGTTGAAGAGGTTGGAGCCAAGCACATTTCCCAAGACCAACTCGTTATCACCCCGGCGAGCAGCCGCCACCGCAGTGGCCAGCTCGGGAAGAGAAGTCCCCAGCGCCACCAGGGTAAGCCCTATAAACCCTCCTGACACACCGATCCCCTCGGCTATTTCGGTGGCCCCGTACACAAACCGATCGGCGCCCGCCAAGGTCAGGGCCAGAGATCCCAGGGCAACCAGAATCTCCCTGACCGGCTGGATCCGGCCACTCCGATCCCGGTGGTCCGGCTCCGCAGCGCCCACCGCATTGTCCTCGGCGTCCCGGGACCACACGTACAGGAGAACCAGCGCCCCGACCATAGCAATAGCCAGAATCCCTCCCTCCCAGCGGTGCAGGTCGTTGCCCCACCAGGCCAGGACCACAAAGAGCGCCGAGCCTGTCCACATCGCCATCCACTCCCGGCGGAGGCTGCGGGTGGCGACGCGGATCGGAGAGAGCACCAGCGAGACTCCCAGCACCAGAGAGAGGTTGGCGATATTGGATCCTATGATGTTTCCGGCCGCCAGATCCAACCCTTCGGGCTGGGCGGCCGCCACTCCCGAGATGAGCATCTCCGGCAGGGAGGTGCCCAAACCCACCACTACCGCGCCGATCAGCACAGTGGAGAGCCCCCAGTAGCGGGAGAGACGTTTGGCGGCGACCACCAGCCGATCCGCCCCCACGATCAGCACCACTCCTCCCACCACTACCCAAAACAGGGGCCAAGCCAACCCGCTCATTATCCCCAAGTACTTATCTCCGAATCAAAGATCAGAGTTGGCCATTGCTCAGGGCATCAAGATATTCCTGTCGCCATGCCTCGGTGGCCTCGCAGCGGTTGAAGGTATAAATGTGCAGTCCCTTTATAGCCAGGCGGGGATCGGACAAACTGTCTCCCAGGTCTTCCAGCAACTCCCCCGGATCGTAACCTCCCGGACCCAGCAGCCTGGTGACCACCCGGGCGTTCTTGGTGAGAAACCTGACCGAATCCCCCACTCCGATCCGGGCCGAGATCTCCAGAAGCTTCAGTCGCCCTCCCACCCCCGGGACGCCCAGCATGGCGGGGAGGCTGATCTCCCGCCGCCGAGCATCGGAGAGAAAAGAGCGGATGGCGTCGGCGTCAAAGCACATCTGGGTGGCGAGATGATGCGCGTAGGGCTGCTTCTCCGAAAGGGCCTGATCCAGTTCGGAAGCGGGGATAACAGGATGTCCCTCCGGGTAGGCGGGGATTCCCACCTCTTCGAAGGGGTGGCCGATTTCCTCCATCGCCCGGAGCAGAGAGATCCCGTCGAAGAACTCGCCGGGATGGGCGTGGTCTCCCCCCACCACGAATGCGCGGCGGAGACCGAGGTCCTTCGCCCGAGCCAGGGTGGCCTCGAGATGCGCCCGGTCCCGGTGGAGGCGGGCCGACAGATGAGGCGTGACATCGAAACCCTCCTCGGACAGTGCGGCGGCCAACTCCAAGGTGGCTTCCATGCCCTTGTTGGGGGAGGCAGTGATGGTAACCACCGCGCCGGGAGGCAGGAAGCGGGCCTGGGCGACGGCGTTCTTGAGGGGAATGATCTCAAAGCGGGCGTTTCGGAGAACGTCGGCTATCGCCGAGCGTGTGGCCGAACCCACGCTTTCCAGCCGTGCGGCATAGGCCGAGACCACCCTCTAGAACTCCGAATCCGGGTAGATCTGCTTCTTCTTGGCTATGTACTCGCAGAGCGCCTCGTCCACCGCCTCGTCGATCGGGGGCGGCTGATACTCCGAAAGCGCCTTTTTCCACAGTGAGTTGGCCCGCTCCGCCGCCTGGAGCGACCCTTCCTCCGACCACTGCTCAAAGCTGTTGCTGTCGGCCGTGAACGATCTGTAGAAGGCGGTCTCGAAGTTGGCCAGGGTGTGGGCCGTTCCCAGGTGATGCTGGCCCGGGCCGGTCTCTATCACCGATTCCAGGGCCTGCCCGTTCTCGGAGAGATCCACCCCCGACAACAGCGTCTCGGCCATTCCGCATTGGTCGGTGTCCAGGATGAACTTCTCGTACCCCATTGTCAGTCCCCCCTCCAGCCAGCCGGCGGCGTGCAGCACGAAGTTGACTCCGGCCAACATGGTGGGCTGGAAAGTGGCGGCCGATTCGTAAGCGGCCTGGGCGTCGGGAATCTTCGATGCGGTCAGGTTCCCGCCCGAGCGAAATGGAACTCCCAACCGCCGGGCCAGTTGGGCCAGGGCGAAGATAGTCAGGGTCGGCTCGGGGGTGCCGAAGGTGGGGGCTCCCGACTGCATGGAGAGGGAGGAGGCGAATGACCCGAAGATCACCGGCGCTCCCGGTCTCACCAACTGGGTATAGGCCATGCCCACCAGGGCTTCCGCCAAGGTCTGGGCGGCCACTCCCGCCACCGTAACCGGCGCCATCGCCCCCGCCAGGATGAAAGGAGTGATGATGGTTCCCTGGTTGCGGCGGGCATACTCGCGAGCCGAGCCCAACATGGTCTCGTCCCAGGTGAGAGGAGAGTTGGCATTGCACAGCGAGATCATCACAGTGTTTTCTTCCAAGAACTGCTCCCCGAAGACCAGACCGGCCAACTCCACCGAGTCGGCCGCCCGATGAGGAGCGGTAACCGAGCCCATGAGCGGCTTGTCCGACCAGCGCAGATGCGCGTACACCATGTCGAGGTGGCGCTTCGGGATGGGAACATCCACCGGCTCGCACACCGTCCCTCCCGAGTGATGGAGAAAGGGAGACATGTAGGCCAGCTTCACGAAATTGTGAAAGTCATCCAGAGTCGCATAGCGTCGGCCTCCGTCGAGATCCCTGACGAAGGGAGAACCGTAGGCGGGCGCCAAAACCATGTGGTCGCCCCCGATGACCACCGATCGGTCGGGATTGCGGGCAACTTGAGTGAAGGAGGACGGAGCGGTGGCGGTAACAATCTCCCTGCACATTCCCCGGGGAAAACGCACTCTGGTTCCCTCGGTTTCGGCGCCCGCTTCCGCGAAGTCTCTCACCGCCTGGGAGTCGGTGATTTCCATTCCCACCCTCTCCAGGATGGTCTCGGCATTGTGTTCGATGATCTCCAATCCCTCGGTGCTGAGCACCTCGAAGGGAGCAAGTTTGCTGGTAAGGAAAGGAGATCTCCTGATCTCCCGGGCCGCAGCCCGGGCCGCAGCCCGGGCAGCCCGGCCTCCTGATCTTCTTCTGCTACTCATCGCGGCCTCTCTCTATTTCGACGGGAAGCGCTCCGTCTGGTTCGGCGGGAAGACCCCCGCTCTCGGTCGGCCCGGCTCTGGCGAGCGCCGGGAAAGGACATGGCCGCCACAAAATGCTCCTGGAAACGGGGCTCTATGGCGGTCTCGATTTTTTCCACCCTCTCTGTTATCCGCTCGATCTCTCGTCGGCATTCTCCACTCAAAAGGGACATCAGCGCCCCGGTCCCCGCCGCGTTCCCCGCGGAGGAGGCCTGCTCGGCCGGGATATCGGGGATCAAACCCAGCGCCATGGAGTGGGAAGCGCTGAGGTTGGACCCGAAAGCCCCGGCCAGGCGGATGCGGTCCACCTGGTCGACCCCCAGATGATCCATCAGGAGTCGGGCTCCGGCTAAAAGAGCGGCCTTGGCCAACTGAACCGCCCGGACATCGTTTTGGGTTATTCGCACTTCTGATCCCTTGTCCCAAAGGATATAGGCGAAAGTACGGCCCTCGCTCACCACCCGGTGGGAGCGCGCCGAGGCGTCGCCGTCTATCAGGCCATCCGCGGCGATAACCCCCGCGGCCGCCAGCTCGGAGAGCGCTTCGATGATCCCCGATCCGCAGATCCCCGTGACCCGCGTCTCGGCCTCCAACTCCGAAAACCCCGGCTCGTCCGACCAGCGGTCCACCCCGATCACCCGGATGCGGGGCTCCAAGGTGTCGGGATCGATGCGGACCCGCTCTATAGCTCCCGGCGCCGCCCTCTGTCCCGACGAGATCTGGGCGCCCTCCAGAGCGGGGCCGGTGGGACTGGAGGCGGCCAGCAGCCGCTCGGAGTTGCCCAGCACTATCTCGGCGTTGGTCCCGATGTCACACAACAAGGTGATCTCACCGGATTCATAGGGGCGCTCGGAGAGGATCATCCCCGCGGCATCTCCTCCCACATGTCCGGCGATGCAGGGAAGGAGATATATGCGGGCGGCCTCTGCCAGGTCGATCCCCACTGCGGAAGCGGAAATCTCGACAGGACCGTCGGTGGCCAGTGTGAAAGGAGCCTCACCCAGCGGACGAACGTCCAGTCCCAAGAAGAGATGATGCATGATGGGATTGCCCACCACCACCATCTCCAGCACCGCATCCCGCTCGGCGCCCGCCGACTCCAACAACCCCGAGCACAGTTCGTTGACCGCTTCGCGCACCAGCGAAGTGAGCTGGGACCCTCCCTGCTCGTTGAGGGCCGCATAGGAAACGCGGCTCATCAGGTCCTCCCCCAACCTCACCTGAGGATTCATCAAACCCCGGGAGGAAAGTATCTCGCCGGTGGTCAGGTCGGCCAGATGCCCGGCGATGGTGGTCGATCCCACATCCACCGCCACCCCGAGGACGACCTCCTGAAAGCCCGGCCACACCGCCACCACCTCCCGGCGGTCTCGAACCGCCGTCGTCACCCTTCCCCGGCCTTCCCGGAGCGCTTTCTGCAGCCTTCCCAACATCTCCGCCCTCACCTCCACGTCCGAAAGTCCCCACTGCTCACCGAGAGCCGCGGAGAGCCGCTGGGCGTCTCCCGCCGCATGCTCCAGGGTGGAGCGCGGCGTGATCACGTAGTGGAGGGTGACCACCGGATCCAGCCGTATCTTTCCCACATCCACGTCTTTTCTCACGACTTGGCGGTGGGTCTGGCTTTCGGGCGGCACGTCCACCAACACATCCTCCAACACCCTGGCCATACATCCCAACCGCCGGTCGAGTTCCAGTCCCCGGCGCTCCCGATAAGAGGATTCTGTCTGCGACCACTCGCTCAGCGCATCCGGCCCGACCGAGATCCCGTGCTTGGCGAACTCCCCGAACACCGGAGTCATCTGACAGCGTCCGCAGATCCCCCTTCCCCCGCAGAGCGACGCCAGATCGGCGCCTACCAGCCGGGCGGCCTCCAGCACGGTGGTTCCCCGCGGCACACGGCCCCTCCGGCCCGAAGGTGTGAAAATGATTCGGCGTTCAGCCGGCTTGGACATCGGCGCCTCGCCCGGTCCGACGACGACGCCCCCCTCCCCGCCGGGAAGCGCCCTCGCTGCCCGCCGGGGCCGGCGCGCGGTTGGCCCGGATCCACCGGGCGCACTCCGGATCATTGGCCATCATCACATCGGCTGCCATCACCGCGGTGCGCACCCCTTCATGGAGCGGATTGGTTATTGCCGAAGTAAGTCCGGCGCTGATCGCCATGGTCAGAAAAGCCGAGTTGATGGCCGACCGGTTGGGGAGCCCGAAGCTGATATTGGAAGCTCCACAGGTGGAGTTGACTCCCAACTCGTCCCTCAACCGACCCAAAATGCTAAAGACCTGACGGCCGGCGTAGGCAAGAGCGCCGATGGGCATCACCAACGGGTCTACCACCACATCCCGGGCAGGAATCCCATAGTCCGACGCGCGGGAGACAATCTTGCGGGCCACCTCGAAACGAACATCGGGATCTTCTGAGATGCCTGTCTCATCGTTGGAGATGGCCACCACCGCCGCCCCATGCTTGGCCACCAGTGGCAACACCCGCTCCAATACCTCGTCCTCGCCAGTCACAGAGTTCACCAGGGCCTTGCCCTGATATACATCTAGCCCCGCCTCCAGCGCCTCCACTATCGAGGAGTCGATGGAAAGAGGAACGTCGGTGAGCGACTGCACCAGTTTTATGGATTCGGCCAGGATGGCCGGCTCGTCGGCCAGCGGTATCCCGGCGTTCACATCCAGCATGTGAGCGCCCGCGGCCACCTGAGCCAGAGCGTCGGCCTCCACCCTGCTGAAATCCCCGCTTTTCATCTCGGCGGCCAACAGCTTCCGTCCCGTGGGGTTGATCCTCTCGCCAATTATCGTGAACGGGCGGTTCGGGCCTATCACCAACTCTCGGGTGGCGGAGGAGAGGACCGTCTCGGTCACCTCCCCACCCCCATCTCAGGCATTGGCGCGCTGCTTGGCGATCAGTGTCTGGGCAGTCTCGGCGGCGACGGCCGCGTCCCGGCAGTAGGCGTCGGCGCCCACCACCTCCCCGAACTCCTCGTTGAGGGGAGCGCCGCCCACCAACACGATGTAATCCTCCCGAATACCCCGCTCTTTCAGGGCGTCGATCACCACCTTCATATAGGGCATGGTGGTGGTCAGAAGAGCCGACATCCCCAGAATGTCGGGCTCGTGCTCCTCCAGGGCCGCCAAAAACTCTTCAGCATCGGTGTTTATCCCCAGGTTGATAACCTCGAATCCCGCTCCCTCCAACATCATCCCCACCAGGTTCTTCCCGATGTCGTGGATGTCGCCCTTGACCGTTCCGATCACCACCTTGCCCACCGACTCGACGCCCGAAGCGGACAGGATGGGCCGCAGTATCTCCATGCCGGCCTTCATGGCCCTGGCGGCCAGCAGCACCTCGGGGACGAAGAGGATGCCGTCGCGGAAATCTATCCCCACGATCCTCATGCCCTCTACCAGCGCATCGTTCAGCACCTTTTGGGCATCCCAGGACCGCCCCAGTAGAATTTCGGTGCCTTCGACGATCTCATCGGCCAAGCCGTCGTAGAGATCGTCGTGCATTTGATCAACGAGTTCTTCGTCGTCAAGGGTGCCCAAGTCAAGATCTTCGCTCATGGGTTTCTCCTCTTGGAATGGGAGGGCTGATGCCGATGGATTTAGGAAGTATCTTACGGCAAACAACTTCAGAAGAGTATCTTCACCGCAGTGCAAGGAAAAGTTTACACAATGTCAACTCGTCGCGCAAACACAACCGGCGCCTTAACATCCGCACCTGTACCCATGAATAGGGAGTAACGATATGGACTTCCCCACCAGCGCCCATGTGATAGTCATCGGAGCAGGAATTGCAGGAAACTCGGTGGTAGGGCACTTGGCCGAAATGGGATGGAAGGACATCGTCCAGATAGACAAGGGCCCCCTTCCCAATCCCGGCGGCTCCACCGGCCACGCCTCCAACTTCTGCTTCCCGGTTGACCACTCCAAAGAAATGACCCTGCTCACCGTCGACTCCACCGACCAGTACCGGGCGATGGGGTTGATGACCGTCTCGGGAGGAATCGAGGTGGCCCGTGCCCCTGAGCGCATGGAGGAACTGCGGCGAAGGATGACATCCGCCACTGCCTGGGGAGTCGAGTCGTACCTCATCTCTCCCGCCGAGGTGACCGAGTTGGTTCCCTTCATCGACCAGGACGTGATTCTGGGCGGCTTTTACAGCCCGGGAGTAACCGTGGTCGACTCGCTTCAGGCAGGCACCATCATGCGCGAGCGGGCACAAGCCCGGGGCGCCCTCACCGTGCTGCCCAACACCGAGGTGCTGAGCATGGAAGTCGAAGGTGGCGCCATACGGGCGGTGGTAACCGACCGGGGCCGGATAGAGACCGACTACCTGGTAATCGCCTGCGGAGTCTGGAGTCCCCGGATGGCCCGTATGGCCGGCGCCACCATCCCACTCACCCCTGCCGTTCACCAGATGATCGATGTCGGGCCCATCCCGGTGCTGGAGGCCACCCGTTCAGAGATCGGCTATCCGATCGTGCGCGACATGGACACCTACACGTACGAGCGCCAGACCGCCGGCTCCATGGAGGTGGGGTCGTACGCCCATCGGCCGATCTTCCACTATCCCGAGGACATTCCTTCTTTGGGCGAGTCACTGCTCTCGCCCACCGAGCTTCCTTTCACGCCCGATGACTTCGACCAGCAGATGGAGGAAGCCCTGGAACTGATGCCCGAGATTCTCTCCCAAGCGGAGATCCGATACGCCATAAACGGGCTCTTGTCCCTCACCCCCGACGCCATGCCTCTCCTCGGAGAGACGGTGGAAGTCAAAAACCTGTGGTCGGCGGCGGCGGTCTGGATCAAGGAAGGACCGGGAGTGGGAAGAATGATCGCTCAATGGATGACACAGGGTTATCCCGAGATCGACCCCCACTCCTCCGACATAGCCCGCTTCTATCGCTACGCCCGCACCGAGCATCACATCCGCGCCCGCTGCGCCGAGCATTTCAACAAGACTTACGGCATCGTCCATCCCCGCGAGCAATGGGAGTCCAACCGGAGAGTCCGCACCGTTCCCGCCTATCCCCGTCAGGTGGAACTGGGAGCGGTCTTCTTTGAGGCGGGCGGATGGGAAAGACCTCAGTGGTACGAAGTCAACGCCCCCCTGGTGGAGAAATACGGTGTCAGTGGGCGCGAACACGAGTGGGACGCCCGATGGTGGTCCCCGATCATCAACGCCGAGCATCTCGCCATGCGGGAAAACGTGGGAATGGTGGATCTCACCGCCTTCGCCATTTTCGATGTCACCGGCCCCGGAGCGGTCGACTACATCCAGAAGATGACGGTCAACCAGTGCAACGTGGCAGTGGGTCGGGCGGTCTACACCCCGCTTTTGACCGACACGGGAGGCTTTCGGGCCGACCTCACCATTCTCCGGCTCGGAGAGGAGCACTATCGGGTGATAACCGGTGGGGGCGACGGCGCCCGGGACCGATATTGGTTCCGCAAACACCTTCCCGACGACGGTTCGGTCACATTCGTGGACAATACCTCGGCCATCTCCACAGTGGGTCTGTGGGGGCCCAACGCCCGCTGGCTGATAGAGAGTTTGACCGCCGACGACGTCTCCAACGAGGGTTTCCGCTACGGATGGGTGAAGGAGGTGAACCTGGGAGGAATCGACACCCTCATGTTCCGTATCTCTTATGTGGGAGAGTTGGGATGGGAGATCTCGGTTCCGATGGAACAGGGCCTCCGGCTGTGGGACCTCCTGTGGGAGGCGGGCCGGGACCGGGGCCTCGTCCCGGTGGGTATCGGGGTGTACGGCGCCACCGGACGGCTCGAGAAGGGCTACCGGCTGATGGGCGCCGAACTGGAGTCGGACTATAACCCGGTGGAGGCCGGACTGGCGAGACCGCGGGTAAAATCGCCGAACTTTATCGGCAAGGACCGATACCTGGCCGCCCGCCAGGAGGAACCGGCTGCGATTCTCTGCACCCTCACCGTGGAAGATCACACCTCTGCCTCGGGCATCGAGAGGTACATGAGCGGCAATGAGCCCATCCTCACTCCCGACGGGGGGCGCATCGTGGACAGCCACGGCCGCCCCTCCTACGTAACCAGCGCCGGCAACGGTCCCTCGGTGGGCAAATACCTGCTGATGGCCTATCTGCCCCCCTCCCACGCAGTGGAGGGACTGGACTTGGCCGTTATGTATATGAACGAGCTCTATCCGGTCAAGGTGGCGGTGGTGGGCAGCGCTCCCCTCTTCGATCCCAACGATGAAAGGATGAGGTGCTGAGATGAACATCCTGGTCTGTGTGAAGCGGGTGCCCGCCCCCGGCGCTCGGATCCTTCTCACCGAAGATGGGATGAGCATCGACGCCCGCCACCTCGGATTCACAACCAGTCCTCACGAGGAGTGCGCGGTGGAGGCCGCCGTCCAGTTGAAGGAAAAGCACGGGGGATCCACCACTGTGCTCACCCTGGGGCCGCCCGAGGCGGTCGAACAGCTCCGCTACTCGGTCTCGGTCGGCGCCGACCACGCGGTCCTGGTACCGGCCGACACCACCGAAGTGGATCCCCAGGCCACTGCATCGGCCCTGGTGGAGGCGATCAGGGCGCTTGAGAGCGAATCGCCGTTCGATTTGGTCCTGTTCGGCAACGAGTCCGCCGACTCGGGTGGATATCAGGTGGGAATCAGGGTGGCGCGGGCTCTGGATCGTCCCATCATCAGCGGTTTGAAGGGAATCGAAATCGAGGATGGGGAGATGGTGGGTCGGAGGGAAACTGATGGGGGCTTCGAGGTCTATCGACTCCCCCTCCCGGCCATGGCCGCGGTAAAAGAAGGCATTACCCTGCCCCGCTACCCCACCCTTCCCGGCCGTCTCAAATCGAGGAGGGCCGTCATCGACGAGGTCGAGGCCGGCTTCACGCCCGGGGGCCAAGAGATAGTTCACCTCTTGAAACCGCCCGAAGAGGTCACCGAGACTGTCATTCTCGGTGAAGGCGCGGCGGCCGCCCCCCGGATGGTGGATCTCTTGGAGGAGGTGGGCCTGCTATGAACCGCATCATGGTGTTCTTGGATACCGATCGCGGGTCGCTCTCTCCCTCCGGCCTGGAAGCTCTCACCCCGGCTCTCTCACTGGCCGAAACTCTGGCCGCCTCCCTGGAAGTGGTAACGGTCGGCCAGGACGGCCAATCCGGCCTGGAATCGATCGGCTTGCCGGGATACGTGATCTCTCATCCCATCCTGTCCGACTATGCACCCGAGGCCTACGGCGAGGCCCTGGCCCAGTTGGCGACCAAGGCGGAAGCCTCTGTCCTGATTTCATTGGGCGACGACCGCGGCTCCGAAGTGATGGCCCACGCGGCGGCATCCCTGGACCAGCCGCTGGTCGCCAATGTCACCGAGATCACCAAGACTTCCGAAGAGCCTGGCGGAGACTGGGAGATGATCCGGGTGAGATGGGGCGGAAGCCTCCTGGAGCGAACTCGGCTTCGATCATCGGTGAAGCTCCTGACTGTCGCTCCCCATACATTTGCTCCCCACGAACCGGACGCCGCCGCCACGGCTGTGGTCGATATCTTCGTACCGGACCTGCCCGAGAGCACCGCCCGCACCAGAGTGGTGGAGCGGGTCCGCCTGGCCGAGGGCATCACCCTGGCCACCGCCCCGGTGGTGGTGAGCGGCGGGAGAGGCGTGGGAAGCGCCGAGAACTTCGCCATCCTCGAGGAGCTGGCCGGATTGTTGGGGGGAGTGGTGGGATGCTCGCGGGTGGCAACAAACAACGGCTGGCGTCCCCACTCCGACCAGGTCGGCCAGACCGGCACCCGGGTGGCGCCTGATCTCTACATCGCCTGTGGCATCTCCGGGGCCGTCCAGCACTGGGTGGGCTGCATGGCGTCCAAACAGATCCTGGCCATAAACACCGACCCCGACGCGCCGTTGGTAACCAAGGCCGACTACGCGGTTATTGGTGACCTTCACGAGGTGCTGGCTGCGGTGATCTCCGAAATCAAGGCTCGAGGTTAAAACACCCCTGCCGGGGTGCTTGTGTTCTCGTCTCTTTCTTGCGTGGCGCCCCGGCCATTCCACTAGATGGAACTATTTAGTTCTGCCTTTTTCCAACTCTATAGTTGACAATCTGTATAGCTTTAGATAGACAAATTGCCAACCAATGCTCCGTTTAGTTGGTAGCGGGCCGGAAGGATATTAATGACGTCTAGTGGCGATGGGCTGATTCGCTTGGAGAGCGTCTATAAGATATTTGGGCCCCAGCCCAGAGGGCGGGCCTTCGAACTCACCCGCTCGGGACTTTCCAAGGACGAGGTCCAGCGCCATTCAGGCCACGTGGTGGGCCTCAACAACGTGGAGTTTTCTGTGCGGGAGGGCGAACTATTCGTGGTGATGGGCCTGTCGGGGTCGGGCAAGTCCACCGCCCTGCGTGTCGTCAACAAGCTCTTTTCCGCCACCAACGGACAGGTCTGGGTGGACGGCATCGATGTCCAGACCCTTGACGGAACCGCTCTCCAGACCTTTCGGCGGGAAAAGACCGGCATGGTTTTCCAGCACTTCGCCCTCTTCCCCCATCGGTCGGTGATCGAGAACGTGGGATACGGGCTCAAGATTCAGAAAGTTTCCAAGGCCGAACGGGATGCGGCCGCCATGAGGGCGCTCTCCTTAGTGGGACTGGAACCCTACGCCGGCTCCTACCCCCGCCATCTCTCGGGCGGCATGCAGCAGCGGGTGGGACTTGCCCGGGCGCTGGCGTCCGACCCCCCCATCCTCCTGATGGACGAAGCCTTCTCCGCCCTCGATCCTCTCATCCGGCGCCAGATGCAGGACGAGTTGATGGAAATCCAGAACGAACTCCGCAAGACCATCCTGTTCATCACCCACGACCTGAACGAGGCTCTGCGCATCGGCGACCGGGTGTGCATAATGAAAGACGGGGCAGTGGTCCAGATCGGCACCCCCGAAGAGATCCTCACCAAACCCGCCACCGGGTATGTCGCCGAGTTCGTCCAAGATGTGGACCAGGGCCGGGTAATCGAGGTTTCCGAAGTTATGGACGACCCCGACCCGATCAACCTCACTATGTCCCTCCGGGAGGCCATCACCCACATCGGCGACCGCGCCGGGGCATTCGTGGTGGACGAGGCCGGACGGCCCATCCATCTGCTCACGATCGCAGACGGGCTGCGCACCGGCAGAATGGGCACCACCGAACTGGGGCCGGCTCTCCGCTCGGACTTCGAGACCGCCTCGGGCGAGGATCACTTCAACGACATCTACGCGGCGGCTGGCCGGGGGTTGCCGATTGCAGTGATCGACAAAACCGATGCCCTGATCGGCAACCTCGATCCGCGGAGAATAATGGAGGAAATGGGCAGAGTGGAGCGGCTGATCGACGACTACGAGCGGGAGGTGTTCATGTGAGGGCCTTGGGAGTGATACTCGCCCAGGCCGAGGAGACGGAAGCTCCTCTGCGATTCTGGGATAACAAGGTGCTCGACGCGTGGGAGATTCCCTTCGGGTCCTGGATCGACGAGATGGTGTCCTGGGTGGTCCTCAACCTGGAAACCCTCCTGGACGTCATCAAGTGGCCCTTCTCGTTCCTGTTCCGCAACTTCGTCATCAGTCCCGAATACCACCCTTGGTGGGAACTGACCGACATGCCCTGGCTTCTGGTGTGCGGCATCGTGCTGGTGGTTGGGACTCTCACCCGCAATCTGAAAGTGGGAGTGGCTCTGGCCTTTATGCTGGCCGTCTGCGGGTTGTTGGGCAACGAGTTCTGGGAGGAAACTGTCCTCACCATCGGTCTGGTGGTGGTGTCGGTGGTGATCTGCGCACTAGTCGGCATTCCCCTCGGCGTGCTATGCGGCCGCGTCGATGGAGTGTGGAGTGCGGTGCGACCCGTCCTCGACGCCATGCAGGTGGTCCACGCCTTCGTCTACATTATTCCGTTCATCTTCTTCTTCGGGCTGGGTCCGGAGCCGGCAACGATGGTAACAATGGTGTTCGCCATACCCCCGCTGATACGGCTGACCAACCTGGGGATCCGCCAAGTCCCGGCCGATGTGGTGGAAGCCAGCCGCGCCTATGGCGCCTCGGAGTGGAGAGTGCTGTTGGACGTGCAGATTCCTCTTGCCCGCCCCGCCATAATGACAGGGCTCAACCAGACCCTTTTACTGTCCATCTCGATGATCGGCATCGCCGCCATCATGGGCGCCAGCGGACTGGGTCTCCTGGTGTTCCGGGCGGTCATCAACATCGACACTCCCCTCTCGGCCTCGGCCGGGCTGGCCCTGTTCATAGTGGCGGTAGTGCTGGACCGCATCTCCCAGACCGAAACCGACGAGGGCTTCAATCTGTTTGGCCGTATCTACCGGGCGTGGGCGCATCGCCGTCACCCCGAGAAGCTACTGGACGACGGGGATGTCGGCGCCAAGCCGGATACCGACAGCGAGGGAATGCCCGCTTCGACAAGCAGCACCGAGCGTATCTGGGTGCTGGTGGCTCTGATCGGTTCGGTGGTGGGGATTTTCTCGGTCTTTATGCCTTGGAGTATGGACTCGGGCCTGATCTCAGGCTACAGCCGCGCCGCCGACCTGGACCTGGCCGGCTTGAGCGCCAACGGGCTGGCGGCCGAGGGAGGAAGCTACTTCGGCATCGCCGTCTTGGCGATGAACCTTCTGGTCCTGGGCTCGGCTCTCACCACCCTGACTCGCCCAGGCCGGATAGCGCGGTGGTTCGGCGCCGACGGAGCCTTGCTATTCGCGGTGGGCGGGCTGGCCGCCGCTTTCTCCTACCTGTGGATCGGACCCTCCCTTGAGGCCGTCGCGCACCGGGACGGGATCGGGGTGTGGGTGGCCCTGGTGGGCGGTCTGATTACGGTCGTTAGTTCCATATTCTGGATCCGGATCGCCCCCTACAGTCCGCTCCATCCCCTTCGGATCTCCGTTTCGGTTAGCCGCATCGTCATGGCGGTGCTGATCGTGGGCTTGCTTGTAGCGGCAGGTCTCTCACCGTGGTTTGTGGATGCCCGGGCACAGTCGGTGATCACCCCCGAACTGCAGGCCGAGCTTGACGAACTGGAGCGGGAGGCCCGAGCAGACACGACCAAGGCGGGGCAAAACGCCATCACCATTGCCACCCTGGTTGCCGAGGCGCAACGCAAGAATCCAACTGCCACCAACGGTTTCTCAGCGGCGGGGCCCGGCCTCGGCCAGCTGACCCTGTGGATGGGAGTGGTTGGCCTCCTGTTCAGCCTGCCGGCCGCCGGCCTCTTCGGCGGCGACGAGCGGCGTCGCTGGATGTGGAGCGTGGCTGTCTCGGCCCTGGGGGTGGGGGTGATGCTGGCCTCGACAGGCTGGATCGCATCGCTGGTGCGCGCGTCCGATCGCAATTTCGTCAGCGGGCCCGGTTCGTTCCTGTGTCTTCTGGCAGGTTTTGTCCTGCTCGTCTCCTCGCGGAATGTATTGAAAGAGTTTCGTCGCACCAAGGTCTACGCCGGAGATACAGGGTTGATGGGCCAAGTGGAAAACCCGCAGGAAGCCATGACCACAGGATCGGTTTGATCTTTAGAATACAGATAGACAATAAGGAGGCTTTCAAAGCAAGCTAAGGCAATAGCCAAGGAAGGAATAGAAAAGGAGCACTAAATGAGACAGAAAACAAGATTCAGGTATCTGATCGCCGTCCTTTCGGTGTTGGCGCTTTTGGTAGCGGCATGCGGAGACGACGGGGATGATGCAGAGGTGACCGAGCAGACCACGGCTGCCACCACCGCCCCCGCTGATACACCCGATGACGACATGGACGAGCCGGACGACATGGACGAGCCCGATGACATGGACGAGCCGGACGACATGGACGAGCCGGACGACATGGACGAGCCCGACGACACAATGACCGATGTGGGTGACGATATGGCACTCCCGGGTGATGGTGTGTCGGTGACGATGGCTCGGGCTAACTGGTCGACCGGTTATATGCAGGCTGCTATTTATGCGGCGTTGATGGCCGAGTTGGGCTATGACGTGTCGGACCCCTCTGATCTGGAGTTGGCGCCGTCCAACGCCTTCGTGGCGATGGCCAACGGCGAGTTTGCCTTCTGGGTTAACTCGTGGTTCCCCAACCACAACCAGTTCTTGGCCGGTGAGATGCCCGACGGTTCTTTGGTCTCCGAGCACGTGACCACCTTGGGTTACGAGATGTCCCGGTCGGGTGTGCAGGGGCTGATCACCAACAAGGCCTTCGCCGAGGCGAACGGGGTTACCACCCTCGATGCCCTGGTGAACGATCCCGCCCAGTTCGCAGCCTATGAAGCAGCTGACGTTTCACCAGGCGACGGCGTACTTCAGATAATGGGTTGTCCGGAAGGATGGGGTTGTCGGGTCAATATCGACTCGTGGATCGCGAATGCCGGCTGGACCAACGTCGAGCAGTTCGACATCGGCGGCTATGACGCCTTGATCGCCGATGCGATTGCCCGTGACGCGGCCGGGGAACCTTACCTGGTCTACACATGGGCGCCCAGTCACTACGTGAAGGATCTCCGACCGGGCGACAACTCGGTGTGGCTCTCCATCCACGATGGGGCGATCTCGGATACGCAGATCGAAGGTCCGAAGTCACTTGGTGACCAGTGCACCACCGACAATTGCAACCTGGGCTGGGACGCGGCTGACATTCGCGTCACCGGGAACAACGACTTCCTGGCCGCCAACCCGGCTGCCGCCCGGTTATTCGAGTTGGTAACGATCAATCCCGTGGACGTGACCCTCCAAAACGTGGCCTACAGTCTCGGTGAGAACACCGAAGACGACATCAAGCGCCACGCCGCCGAGTGGATCGCAGACAACCGCGACACCGTCGACGCTTGGCTCCACACAGCCATGCAGCCGATCAGCATGACTCCGGGTGATGGTGTGTCGGTGACGATGGCTCGTGCTAACTGGTCGACCGGTTATATGCAGGCTGCTATTTATGCGGCGTTGATGGCCGAGTTGGGCTATGACGTGTCGGACCCCTCTGATCTGGAGTTGGCGCCGTCCAACGCCTTCGTGGCGATGGCCAACGGCGAGTTTGCCTTCTGGGTTAACTCGTGGTTCCCCAACCACAACCAGTTCTTGGCCGGTGAGATGCCCGACGGTTCTTTGGTCTCCGAGCACGTGACCACCTTGGGTTACGAGATGTCCCGGTCGGGTGTGCAGGGGCTGATCACCAACAAGGCCTTCGCCGAGGCGAACGGGGTTACCACCCTCGATGCCCTTGTGAACGATCCCGCCCAGTTCGCAGCCTATGAAGCAGCTGACGTTTCACCAGGCGACGGCGTCCTTCAGATAATGGGTTGTCCGGAAGGATGGGGTTGTCGGGTCAATATCGACTCGTGGATCGCGAATGCCGGCTGGACCAACGTCGAGCAGTTCGACATCGGCGGCTATGACGCCTTGATCGCCGATGCGATTGCCCGTGACGCGGCCGGGGAACCTTACCTGGTCTACACATGGGCGCCCAGTCACTACGTGAAGGATCTCCGACCGGGCGACAACTCGGTGTGGCTCTCCATCCACGATGGGGCGATCTCGGATACCCAGATCGAAGGTCCGAAGTCACTTGGTGACCAGTGCACCACCGACAATTGCAACCTGGGCTGGGACGCGGCTGACATTCGCGTCACCGGGAACAACGACTTCCTGGCCGCCAACCCGGCTGCCGCCCGGTTATTCGAACTGTTCACGATCAATCCCGTGGACGTGACACTCCAAAACGTGGCCTACAGTCTCGGTGAGAACACCGAAGACGACATCAAGCGCCACGCCGCCGAGTGGATCGCAGACAACCGCGACACCGTCGACGCTTGGCTCGCATCAGCCCGCATAGCAGGGTAAGCAACGCCAATCACGACACCGTTGGAGAGGGCGCCCATGGCGCCCTCTCCTTCTTTCGTTAAAGGAACGTCCCCAGGTCGTCCAACCTATGCTTGGGGAAGACCACGCACCCTGGCCCATACATGAATCGGACCCTTACAAAGCCCGAATCGGCGTCAGTCCGACCGGAAGTCACACTCCGGGAAGCACCCGGAGAATCCGGCCTCCCAAAAGGTGGGTCAGCGCCGAAGCGGCTGCGAGGAGAGCGCATCAAGGCTGTGCTGCTCGGTCTCTCGGTGCTGGCGCTCGTGGTGGCGGCATGTGGAGGCGAAGCGGATGACCCACCCAAAGAGCCCGACGGCGCCCCGCTGGACACCACCACCATTCCTGCGGACACAACCGGCGCCTCCAGGGATGGCGAATCAGACAACCCTCCGACCGATGCAGAGAGCAGCATGATGCTTCCGGGCGAGGGTGTGTCGGTGACCATGGCAAGGGGGGAACTGGTCGACCGGTTATTTGCAGGCCGCTATCTACGAGGCGTTGCTGACCGAGTTTGTTTATGAAGTCAGCGACCCCGCTGATCTGGAGTTGCCGCCGTCCAACGCCTACGTGGCCATGGCCAACGGCGAGTTCGACTTCTGGGCAAACTCCTGGTTCCCCAACCACAACAGCTTCCTGGCAGGGGAGATGGCGGACGGGTCCTTGGTCGGCAGCCACTTGACCACCCTCGGTTGGGAGATGCGCACCGGTGGGTTGCAAGGTGTGGTGACCAATAAGAGCCTTATCGACGAACACGGCATCCAGACCCTTGACCACATTGCCAATGATCCCGCCCTGTTCGCTATCTACGACGCTGCGGACAGCACCCCCGACGACGGAGTGTTGCAGTTGCTGGGATGCCCCGAAGGATGGGGCTGTCACGACAACATCAACTCCTGGATCGAGAACTCCGGATGGACCAACGTAGAACAGGTAGAGGCCGGTTCCTACGACGCTCTGATCACCGAGGCGATCTCCCGGGACGCGGCAGGCGCCCCGTATATTGTTTACACATGGGCGCCCAGCGCCTATGTGAGCGACCTTAGGGCAGGCGACAACGCGGTTTGGTTGTCCACATCGGATGAGTCGATTTCCCCGACCCAGGTCGAGGGAGCGGCCAACCTGGAGCCGGGTCATTGCTCCGCTGATCCATGCAACCTCGGTTGGGACGCAGCCGACATCAGGGTGACAGCCAACAACATATTCCTGGCCGCAAACCCTGCCGCAGCAAGGCTGCTGGAACTGGTGGTGATCAGCCCGGTCGACGTGGCGTTGCAAAATGTGGCCTACAGCCTCGGTGAAAACACCGAAGACGACGTGCGCGCACACGCCGCCGCATGGATCGCAGCCAACCGCGACACCGTCGACGCCTGGCTAAGGGCAGCACGGTAGCCGGTTATACAACAGCAATCGCGAAACTGTAGGAGAGTGTGCTCCCGGCGTTTTCTCTTACCTTAAACTGGAGGACATATGAGTGAGCCCCTGCATGTCTCCCGATGCCCTCCGATACTGGAGATGGTGATCGACCGGCCCAAGGCAAACGCGCTGGACGCCGCCACCAGTCGGGTAATGGGGGACGTTTTCCAATTATTCCGCGACGATCCCGCCTATCGGGTCGCCATCCTGACCGCCGCCGGGGACCGGTTCTTCTCAGCCGGCTGGGATTTGAGCGCCGCTTCGGAGGGTGAATCCTACGAGGCTGACTGGGGAGCAGGCGGTTTCGGTGGGTTTACCGAGTTGGAGGGTTTGAACAAACCGGTGATTTGCGCGGTCAACGGCATGGCCGCCGGAGGAGGGTTCGAGATAGTGTTGGCCGCCGACCTGGTGGTGGCGGCGGAAACCGCCCAGTTCCTTCTTCCCGAAGCCTTCTTGGGTTTCCCCCCCGACATCGGAAGCGTACGTCTACCCAGACAAATACCGCCGCTGGTGGCCAAGGAGCTTCTTCTGACCGGGCGACGGATGGGAATGGAGGAAGCCCATCGGTGGGGTCTGGTCAACGAAGTGGTTCCCGTCTCCGAGCTCATGGATACCGCCCGCCGGATAGCGGAGCGGATCTGCGAAGCCGCCCCTCTGGCAGTGGCAGCGATCCTGGAGATGATCCGGACCACTTCCCACATGGGAGTTGCAGAAGCCCTGGCTCATATCCGGGCAGGGGAGGTGGAGTCATACCGGGCGGCGATTGACTCCTCAGATGCGGTGGAGGGGCCTCGAGCTTTTGCCGAGAAACGTCCGCCGCGCTGGACAGGCGTTTAGGAGCCGCTCGATAAACCTCCGGACCTCTTGCCAAATGATCCCCCCTCATTCTGGGCCGATCCCCGTATACAATTTCGGAACACAGATGCCACAGGCCGGAGGAACCAGTGCCCGTCGAGACCGAGAAACCGTCTCGGGGTGGGTTTTGGATAGGTTTGGCCGAAGGATGGACGACCGACCCCACATGACAGAGTGAAACACATAGCGGCGCTTTTTGTGTCGATGTGCATCCTGGGGATCGGAAACGGTTTGGGAACTTCTCTCCTGGGGATCCGCTCCACCATCGAAGATTTCTCCGCCTTGGCGACGGGAATCGCCCTGGCCGGCTATTACGTGGGTTTTCTGGTGGGAAGTCGGCTGATAGGCGGCCTGCTGGCAAATGTGGGGCATGTCCGGGTGTTCGCCGGATTGGCGTCACTGGCGTCCTCGGCCGCGCTTCTGCACGCCCTGTTTCTGACCCCGAGCGCCTGGTTCGTTTTGCGGCTGCTAACCGGATTCTGCATGTCAGGCATTTACATCACCGCGGAGAGTTGGCTGAACAACATAGCCGGAAACCAGAACCGGGGTCGGATCCTCGCCACCTATATGGTGATTGGGATGGGTGGCGGCACTCTCGGTCAGTTTCTGATCGGCGTCGACCACCCCGGCGGGTTCGGCCTGTTCATCCTGACCTCGGTGCTTCTCTCCCTCTCCCTGGTACCGCTCTCTCTCACCCGCACCAACCCACCGAGGGTTCGGCGGCGAAAAAAAGCCAACATCGCGGCCGTGTATCGAACCGCTCCGATGGCCCTGGTGGGCGCTACGGCGGCGGGACTCACCCACAGCTCCATTCTCACCATGGGACCGGTGTACGGCACACAGGTGGGCCTGACCAACATCCAAGTGGGCTGGATGATGGGCGCCCTGCTGTTCGGCGCAATGGCCAACATGATCCCACTGGGACGTCTTTCCGACCGCATCCCCCGCCGACGGGTCATCCTGGCCATCACCTTGGCCTCGGCCCTGCTTACCACTCTGATGTCCACCGCAACGGCGGGCCCGCTCCTGCTTGTCGGAGTGATGCTGGTGTACGGAGCGCTCACATTCCCGGTCTACGCCCTGTCAATGAGCCACATGAACGACCTGTTGGAACCGGCCCAACTCGTCTCGGGAGCAGCCGCCCTGGTTACCTTCATGGGATCCGGAGCCATAGCCGGGCCGGTGCTTACCGCCGCCATGATGACCCTGGTGGGGCTAAACGGGATGTGGATAGCCCTGGCGACCTTCCACGGCCTGTTCGCCATCTACACCATCTACCGGTTCGTGGAACGACCCCACATTCCCCTCGCTCTACAGAAGGTATTCGCCCCCATTCCCATCCGCAGCTCGGCGCGAGTGGCCTACCTCATCCAACGGAGTCGGGACAAGGCCGAAGACAAATAGTGGGGACCCCGGGCCTTTGCCGAGAAGCGTCCGCCGCGCTGAACAGTCATCCGGCGGTCCGTTCGGGAAAAGGCTCCCCGGCGTCGCACTGAAGAATGAGTCAAACCCCCCGATCCATGTGGGTCTCACATACCCTTTGGATTTGAGATGTCGCTACAACAGCAACAAACGTCTGTGAAGACCAGAGAATCGTCTCGGAGACAAGCTTTCGGATAGGGTTGACCGGAAGATCGGACAACGACCCCCTGTGATAGAAAAATGAAACACGTAGCGGCGCTTTTTGTCTCGATGTGCATCCTGGGGATCGGAAACGGTTTGGGAACTTCTCTCTTGGGGATCCGCTCCACCATCGAAGACTTCTCCTCCCTGGCGACGGGAATCGCCCTGGCCGGCTATTACGCGGGGTTCCTGGTGGGAAGTCGGTTCATCGGCGGTCTGCTGGCGAATGTGGGGCATGTCCGGGTGTTCGCCGGATTGGCGTCATTGGCGTCCTCAGCCGCGCTTCTGCACGCCCTGTATCTGAACCCTACAGCCTGGTTCGTTTTGCGGGTGCTAAGCGGATTCTGCATGTCGGGCATCTTCATCACCGCGGAGAGCTGGCTGAACGAAGTGGCCGACAACCGTAACCGTGGTCGGGTTCTCTCGACCTACATGGTGATGGGAATGGGAGGCGCCACTTTCGGGCAGCTTCTGATCGGCGTCGACCACCCCGGCGGGTTCGGCCTGTTCATCCTGGTTTCGGTGCTTCTCTCCCTCTCCCTGGTCCCGCTCTCTCTCACCCGCACCAACCCACCAAGAGTCCGGCAACGCCATAAAGCAAACATCGCGGCGGTGTATCGAACCGCCCCGATGGCCATCGTCGGCGCCACCGCGGCGGGGCTCACCCACAGCGCGATTCTCACCATGGGACCGGTGTACGGCACACAGTTGGGCCTCACCAATACCCAGGTGGGATTGATGATGGGCGCCCTGCTGTTCGGCGCAGTTGCGAACATGATCCCGCTCGGACGCCTGTCGGACCGCATCCCCCGGCGCCGGGTCATCCTGGCCATCACCCTGGCCTCGGCTCTGATAGCCACCCTGATGTCCACCGCGACGACCGGCCCGCTCCTGCTCACCGGGGTGATGCTGATCTACGGAGGCCTCACTTTTCCGGTGTACGCCCTGTCAATGAGCCACATGAACGACCTGCTTGAAACCACCCAACTCATCCCGGGAGCGACCGCCCTGGTCTTATTCAGAGGATCGGGAGCGATAGCCGGTCCGGTGCTGACCGCCGCCTTGATGACCCTGATGGGACCAAACGGGATGTGGATTGCCCTGGCGAGCTTCCACGGCATGTTCGTTGTCTATATCATCCGCCGGTTCATTATCCGGCCTCACATCCCCCTTGCACTGCAAAAGGTCTTCCAGCCGATTCCAGTCCGCAGTTCCGCTCTGGTTGCCTACCTCATCCCCCGGCGTCGGGACAAGTCCGAAGAGGACTGACCTCACCTTGGTCGTCCAAACCGAAAGGAGGCGGCCATCCTGGAGATGACCCGGTCCGGTGGCCGCCTGGGGAGGTTCCGGCTTCTTGACCCATCCGGGGTGCCGGGAAGGAAACCCTTTGATCCATGTGATCTCATCTACCCTTAAGAGATGTGAGTCGCCGGACGAGCAGCCAGCCCGTTTCGAGGACGACAAGCCTTCCTGAGAGGCCAACGAATAAGGGCGTCCGGCGAACCGAATGACCGTTCCCCCATGAAAACAGGAAAACCTGGCTGCGCTGTTTGCGTCCACGTGCATCCTGGGGATCGGCAACGGTCTCGGCACTTCCCTCCTGGGGGTCCGCTCCACCATCGAAGACTTCTCCTCGCTGGCCATCGGGATCGCCCTGGCCGGCTATTACGCGGGTTTCCTGGTGGGAAGCCAGACAATCGGCGCCATGCTCGCCCATGTAGGCCATGTGCGGGTGTTTGCCGGACTGGCGTCTCTGGCGTCCGCGGCTGCGCCCTTGCACGTCCTGTATCTGAATCCGATCGCTTGGTTCGTTCTGCGGGTTCTGAGCGGCTTCTGTATGTCGGGCATCTTCATCACCGCCGAAAGCTGGCTGAACGAGGTAGCCGACAACCGTAACCGGGGTCGGATCCTCTCCACCTACATGGTGATGGGAATGGGAGGGGCCACTTTCGGGCAACTCCTGATCGGCGTCGACAATCCCGGCGGGTTCGGCCTGTTCATCCTGGTGTCGGTGCTTTTCTCGCTCTCCCTGGTGCCGCTGTCGCTCACCCGCACCAACCCGCCCCGGGTCCGCCCGCGCCACAAGGCCGACATCCGGGGGTGTATCGCTCCGCACCGACAGCCATCGTCGGCGCCACCGTGGCGGGGCTCACCCACAGTTCGGTCCTCACCATGGGACCGGTGTACGCGGCCCGGGTGGGCCTGACCAATACCCAGGTGGGATGGGCAATGGGGGCCCTGCTGTTCGGCGCAGTGGCCAACATGATCCCCCTCGGACAACTGTCGGACCGCATCCCCCGGCGGCGAGTGATCCTGGTCATCACCCTGGGCTCGGCCCTGATAGCCACCCTGATGTCCACCGCGACGGCCGGCCCGCTCCTGCTCACCGGGGTGATGCTGATCTACGGAGCCCTCACTTTTCCGGTGTACGCCCTGTCAATGAGCCACATGAACGACCTGCTGGAAACCACCCAACTCGTCCCGGGAGCCACCGCCCTGGTCTTATTCAGAGGATCGGGAGCCATAGCCGGTCCGGTGCTGACCGCCGCCTTGATGACCCTGATGGGACCAAACGGGATGTGGATTGCCCTGGCGGCCTTCCACGGCCTGTTCGTTGTCTACATCATCCGCCGGTTCATTATCCGGCCTCACATCCCCTTGGCTCTCCAGAAGGTCTTCGCCCCCATTCCGGTCCGCAGTTCAGCCCTGGTTGCCAATCTCATCCACCGGAACCGGCGCAAACCCCAACAGCGCTGACCGACGTCCGCGTAACCGGGCGCTGGTCGAACCCAGCGTAGATGGCTGCCTCCGGACAGCCACTGGGTCTCCGTACCGCATCTGCTCCGCCAAGAACAGGCTTAGGCGCATCACGGAACTCCCCCAGCCCGACTGATCTCCCCGGCAAACCCTTCGTAAATGCTCAGACAAGATTGGTGTGGCCTCGAGTGTTGCCACCAAGAGGCAGAACGGAAAAGTCGTCAGCGCGAACATCTGTGTCGCTCACTTGCTCCTGCCCCAGCAACCGCGTCGTTCGAGGGGCCACCATTCCCGGTTGTGTAATTCCAGGCTCAGATGCAAGGGCGCCTGGCTGCGCCGACAATGTAGGAAGAGGTACCATTTGGAACCTCGTACCTACGCGGTCGGGATGTTGGGATAGGGAGATCTGGCATTCCCAGCCCCAACGCGGCCGTTAGAGTATTCCTTTATGATGACCGGCGCCCAGGCGCTCGCCGAAATGCTTGTCGGGTACGGGGTGACCCACGTCTTCATGGTCCCTGCGATCCTGCGGCGCACTATGGTGGAACTAGAACAGTTCGGGGTGCAGCGCATCCAAACGCATGGCGAGAAATCGGCTGCCTACATGGCCGACGGCTACGCCAGGATGGCGGGCCGGCCCGGCGTGTGCATGGCCCAGGCGGTGGGTGCGCTCAACCTGGCGGCCGGGTTGCGTGACGCATACCTGGCCAACTCCCCGGTAGTCGCTTTCACGGGAGGCCTCCACCCCACGATGTCCGGCAGGGGCGTCTATCAGGAGGTCGACGATCGGCCCGCCTTCGTCAACGTCACCAAGTTCAACACGTCCGTCGAGCGGGTGGAGCGGATCCCCGACTCCATCCGGCAGGCCTTCCGTTCCGCCGTGGCGGGCTGTCCGGGACCGGCCCATGTCCAGTTCGCGGGCAACGAGGGCCAGATCGACATCGAGGAGGGCGATCTCGACCCGTGGGTCGACCAAGGATTCGCCTCTGTACCTGCGGTGCGGCCCCTCCCCGACCCCCAAGACGTGGCTGCGGCCCTGGACCTGTTGGACCGCGCCCGCCGGCCCGTGATTGTGGCGGGAGGAGGGGTCCGGGCCTCCCGTGCTTCGAGCCAACTGGTAGCCCTGGCCGAACGTCTCTCCATTCCGGTGGTGACCTCCCTCAACGGAAAGGACACCATCCCCGGTACCCATCCGCTGGCCGTCGGTGTGGTCGGCACCTACTCTCGCAGCGCCGCCAACCAGGTGGCGAACCGGGCCGATCTGGTGTGCTTCGTCGGTTCGAGCACCGGCAGCATGACCACCCATTTCTGGCAGGTTCCGGCACCGGGAGTAACCGCCATCCAAATCGACATCAACGCGGATGTGTTGGGCCGCAACTACCCCCTGCAGGTGGCTATCAACGCCGATGCCCGCATGACCCTCGCCGCCCTCCTGGAACGGGCCGGCCCGCGGGATCCGGGCCGGGAGGAGTGGCTGGCTGAGGTACGCCGGGAGGTCACCGGCTGGCGAGAACAGCACCAGCGCCATCTCGAATCCGAAGCGGTGCCCATCCGCCCGGAGCGGATCTGCTCGGAGCTGACCGCCCACCTGCCGGACAACGCCTGCGTCGTGGTCGACACCGGGCACGCCGGCATGTGGATGGGCGGCATGTTCGATACCCGTACATCCGAGCAGAGCTACCTGCGCTGCGCCGGTCACCTGGGCTGGGCTTTCCCGGCCGCTCTTGGCGCCAAGTGCGCCGCGCCGGACCGTCCCGTAGTCTGCTTCACCGGCGACGGGGGGTTCTGGTACCACATAGCCGAGGTCGAGACCGCGGTTCGATGGGGCATCAACACCGTCACCGTGGTCAACAACAACTCCTCGGGCAACCAGTCGACCATTGGCTTCGATCGGGCCTACGGCGGACAGCAGACCCCAGAGGGACGCCGCATGTGGACCTTCACCGACGTGGACTTCGCCCGACTCGCCGAGGGAATGGGGGCGATGGGCATCCGGGTGGAGAGACCCGGCGACCTCCGCCCTGCCTTGGAACGGGCGTTTGCGGCGGAGTGTCCTGTCATCGTCGACGTCGTAACCGAAATCGAAGCGATCGCCCCCCTTGCGGTGGTCTGACACCTCGATAGGGCCGCCACCGCCGCCGGCCGCACCTGTCAGCCGTCCAGCCTCACCAGATACCAGGAGCGCGCCTGAACGATGGTTCGGATCAGGTCGGAACGCTGGAAGACCGCCTCGAACCGCCCGTTTTCTCCCAGGAACCGCTCCAAAAGCG
The DNA here is from genome assembly GCA_965261135.1 of Acidimicrobiia bacterium. Classification (GTDB taxonomy): domain Bacteria; phylum Actinomycetota; class Acidimicrobiia; order Spongiisociales; family ZC4RG35; genus Bin76. Next base: position 566,610 of record OZ253443.1, on the reverse strand, counting down.
TCGTCTCAACCCAGCCCTGCAGTCAGGGAGTCCGCCGATGAGAGGTCGGCTGGCCGGGCTGATCTTGGCAGTCCTTACTTTGGTGACCCTGTTCTCCGTCAGCCGGACGGCTCACGCCCAGCCTCCCTCTCTCTGACCAACAGGGGCAACGCAACGCCACCGACGCTGAAGATTTTCTATCTGACCGCAACCTGACAGTTTCCTTTGTGGCCGGAAACACCGAGATCCAGGCCACCATGCCCAGCGGGGCGCTGTTTTGAAATCCAGGTGCCAGCGACGGTCGTAACGAGAGCGTTGACGGCGGCCGATCACCTTGACCAACCCTGTCGGCACCGGAGAGAGCGCACCCGTCGCGGTGCACCGCACGACAAGCGTGACCGGCGCCGGAGCAGCCGCATCCTTGGTCAAGGGCTTTGCGGAGGTGGGCGTGGGGATGTCCAGCACCAGCCGAAAGGTTGATCCGGGAAACAACGAGTCGGAACCTACAACGCAACAGGACAGTGACCGAAGCGACCACCGGTCCTGTCCTCAGTTTTAATGGATGTCGGTTTACTGCTCGGCATCGACACCATGTTCATCCGCTACGGCCGCTCGGGCAACATCATCGGCGTGTCCTTGGTGCACCTAATGCCCACCCTTCCCTACATGACTCTGGTGATGTCGGGGGTGTACGCCAACTGCGACATCGACTAGGAGCTCCAGGCCCGGTCCCTCGGTGCGGGACGCTGGGCCACCCAGCGGTACGTCACCCTCCCGGCCGTCTTCCGCGGGGTAGTGGTGGGCGCCCTGTTCACTTTCCTGATCTCGTGGAGCCAATACGTCCTGACCCGTCTGATCGGTGACGGACAAGTGGAGACCTTGCCTATCTTGCTATTCAATTTCGCCCGCTCCGAACCAGCCATCGCAGGCGCGCTGAGCGTGGTCTTCATCCTGCCGGGAATACGGTACTGCTCTTGAGCTCCAAGTACCTGTCCGGCGACAGTGCCGCAGTAGGAGGTATCGGCAACATATGACCCAAGTGACACTCAGCGGCCTGACCAAGATCTTCGACACCAAGTCGCCCCCGGCCGTGGACCAACTCGATCTGGAGATCGAATCCGGAAAGCTCACCGCCCTCCTGGGACCTTCGGGATGCGGCAAGACCACCACCATGAAGATGATCGCAGGCCTCCTCCGGCCCACCGCCGGAGACATCCTCTTCGACGGCGACTCGATCCTGAGCATCAAGCCAGAGGAACGCGGCGCGGTGATGGTGTTCCAGAACTACCTGCTCTTTCCCTACATGAACATCGCCGACAACATCGGATTCGGCCTCAAGATGCGAAAGGGCAGCCGAAAGGAAATCAGATCGCGGGTGACCGACATGCTGGACCTAGTCCAACTGCCGAGCTTCGAGGATCGCAACCCAACCAACTCTCGGGCGGACAGCAACAACGGATCGCCCTGGCCCGGGCGCTGATAGTCGAGCCAAATGTCCTCCTCTTCGATGAGCCCCTCAGCAGCCTCGACGCTCACCTCCGAGATGAAATGAGGGTGCTGATCCGCCGTATCCAGACCGAGATGGGTATCACCACCGTGTTCGCCACCCACGACCAGGAAGAAGCCGTGGTGCTGGCCGACAAGGTCGCACTGCTGTTTGACGGGCGCCTCCAACAGTTCGATGGTCCCGATGCCTTCTACGACACCCCCAAATCAGTCGAGATCGCCACTTTCTTCGGCGGAACCAACTTCATACCCGGCCACTACAGCATTGGCGTCATGACCACCGACATCGGCAGTTTCACGGCGCCCAACTCCGAGTCGGCGACGGAGCAGCAATGCTCAGCATCCGACCCGAGGCGGTCGAACTGGGCGTGGGAGGCGACAACAGCGTCGCAGGAACCATCCTCTCCCATGTCTATGCGGGACGCTACGCCCGTTTCCAGGTGAAGATCGGCGACGTGGAGATCGAGGCGATCACCGAACCCGGACAGGTCAAGTTGTTCGCCGACGGCGACACCGTTCCGGTGAATGTCGCCCCGGACAAGATCTGGGTTCTGGAGGCGAATTCCGCAGGGCAGCCCGCCGGTTCTGACTCGACCGGGTAGGCGGCGGTTGACCCGCCCTGGTCCATCGAACAGGCCGGCTACCACAGCTGAATCGGGAGCCCGATGGGGTCTGATCCTCTCCGGATGGTCCGTCTACGCCATCCACTACCTCGGCAGGGTTAACTTCTCGGTAGCAGTGCCCGGCCTCGGAGAGGAACAAGGCTTGGAAGCCACCAAGATCGGCACCCTGGCGGCCGGGCTCTTCTGGGTCTACTCACTTTCGGCGGTACCCATCGGACGCCTGGCCGACCGGATCGGCGCACGTCTCCTGGTCGGGTTGCGCCTGGTGGACAGCGGGATCATGAACATCCTATTCATCCTGACCATTCGGAACTTCGCCCTGTCCCTGATCTTCTGGTCCGCCAATGGAATCTTCCAGGCCACGGGATGGAGACCACTGATAGGAGCCGTGGGACGATGGGTACAGGAAAAGGGAGCAGGTCGGGTGATCGCCTCGTTCGGCTCCTGCTTCGTGGCCGGCACCGCTCTCACCTTCGCCATCGGCGGATTCCTCGTCGAACGAGCCGGGGGGGGTCGAAACGCTATTCATGGCCGCCGCCGCGGTGCTGATACCGGTGGGCATAGCCTGGTGGATCGGCGCACGGGATCCGGTCGAGGCGACCTCTGATGGCGAGCAGATCGGCGGCCCGATCCTTCGGTCGCTCGGAGTCCTACCGCCGGCGGTGGCCATCGGAGCCACCATCAACCTGGGACACTGGTTCCAACAATCACGCGGTCCGGGTTCCGCCCTGAGAGGCCGAGTGGTGTTGATGGCCACCTCGATCGCCCTGGCGATGGTCAGCCAGGTCTCCGGTCTAGCCGCCGGGTTCGCCGCGGTAGCCGCCGCCACCGCCCTGGTCGGAGCGTCATCGTCCCTTGTGCTGGGTCTCTTCCCACGCATGACCTCGCCCGCCAGGGTCGCTCTCGTGAGTGGCATCTATGCCCTGGCCTTCAATCTGGGCGGCGGAGCCGCTTCACCGGTCATGGGCGGGTTGGTAGACCGGGATGCCTGGGATGGAGTTTTCCTGTTCCTGGCCGCATTGGTCCTGGTCGGAGCACTCTGGACCCTCGGCTGGTACTTGTGGGCGAAATCTCACCTGCCAACAGAGGAACCCGCCTGATGACCCCGCGCCGATCCGGACACAAGACAGTGATGAACCTCAATCGCGACGAATGGCTGAATGCCCTCGGAATGGACACCGCAGACATCCCAAGAGCAGTAATCATGGAAGGTTCCTGGTGGCGAGCCCAACGCACCGCCTGGCGCCGGAGTTACCTGGACGACGTGCGGCAACTCGCCTTCCCCGACATGTTCTACGGTCTGTGGCAAGGAGCACCCGTCGTCTATTCCTGCGTTTACGGTGCGCCGAGAGCCGTCGAGTTAGCCCACCTCTTCGGAGTGCTAGGAACCCCCCGGATGGTGATGATCGGAACCTGCGGCACCCTCGACCCGAGGCTGGCCACCGGCGATGTAGTAGTACCTTCTCAAGCAGTGGCCCTGGAAGGAGTTGCTCATCTGTACGAAGGAGGAGCCGAAGACACCAGCATCGTCCTTTCCGACCCGAACTTGACCGAACTGGGACGAAGCGCACTCGAGAAGAGAGGAGTGAAAACCTCCGACTCCCTCCATCTGACCTGGAGTTTCATCTTCGCCCAGAGTGGCGCCATGGTCGAGGACTGGAAGGAAAAAGGCTACGGATCAGTCGACATGGAAGCCGCCACGCTATACGCCGTCGCTCAACATTTCGGCTTCGCCGCCACCGCCCTGCTGGCAGTATGGGATCAACTCACCTCCGACCGAAGCTTCCTGGACCCCCTCACCCCCGGGGAACAAACCCGCCTCGACGCAGCCAACACCGCGGTATTCGAAACAGCACTAGAGATAGTCTTCGCCTGACGTCGTTCCCCGCGCGAGAGGGGTGGGAGATTTCTGTCAACTGTGGACGAATCAGGAATCCAGAACCTGCCCCGAGGGTCCAGCGGAGGACGGACTAACCGAGTGGGGTTACGCTGTCCACGCCGACTATGTGAGCATAGCCAAGACGCATTGCGATTTTGTTGCCGTCATGGGAGAAGCCGAAGCTACGGCAATGGCCCGACGTCAGATGGGACCCGCGGGCATCCGTGTAGTGAACATCGCTAACCAAATGAGCTGTCGGGGCTTGACACACGCTGGCGCAGCCACCGCCCGCAGCGGCGGAACCACGACCACCACCACCCGCAGGATCACAACCACTATGACCGCGGAAGTCACCGCATACCTGAGCGACCTGTGGAATCTTCAAGCCCGTGTGCAGAAATTCAGAGATCATCTGCACGAAGTGAACGACGCCTGGGATACCCGCACCCAGACGCTTTCGGAAACAGACGTGGCATTGGAGTCAGCCACCCAGTTCGCAGACAACATCATGGCACGGTTCGAACATTTGGAAGCCCCACCGAGGGCGCGGATCGTTCACGGACAGATAGGCACCACTCTCGACCGCATCAACAACTGGACAGGTCGCATGCTCACGGGGTTGCGATCGTCGGACACTGGCGAGGCCCGCGCCCAGGCTTTGGCGGCTGTGACCGAAGCCGCCGATGCGTTAGAGAGCGAGATCGGCAGAGTCGAGGACATTCTCGGTGCGCCACCCTCCACGACCCGACCGCCTACGACTACGACCAGAGTCAGAGTTACAACCACAACTGCTACGACTCTCGGTGATGCGGATTACATGTTCGAAGCCCTCGTCGCCTTCTATGGTTTCCAACTAGATGCCAGCGAAGAACTCCTTGACATGGTGTGCAGTGACCTCGACGCGGGGGTTCCCTTGATGATGTTCTCCTCACGCTCGCGGTGGTCATAGTCGACTGGGACGACAGTCAACAGGAAGCGGTGGGGTCCATTGTCGGTACCGGAATCGCCGCGTACTGTCCACAACACACTTGGCAATACGCCCCCTGATCAGGGCCATTTGCGTGAACCGCTCCCCCCATCTCCGCTAAACTGCGCCCAAAGAGAAAAACCCCGGTGGCCGCCGGGGTTCTCAGAAATTAATCCTCTACCAAAGGAGTGGCTTTATGCCGCCGATAGTAGCGCACCCGCACGTCCACGCGCGCGCCAAATCACTAATGGCTCTCGCTGTGAAGACACATGCACAATCATCACCCTCCCTCCAATCACAGTCACATCACGCTCAGGACGAGTCACCATCACCACGGGAACCATCAACATCTACCTGCTAGGGGGAAGCGAATGAGCACTAACCAAACACCTGACATAGAACTCGTACGAACCACGCTGAAAGCCGTGGCAAGCCACACTGGGTTAGCAGGAACGGAACGAATGTGGGCAGCCCTAGCCCTTTACCAACTAGACAGTACGCAATACAAGAACGATGCCGTCAAGAATCTGCTCATTGGTCTGCAAAGGCTGAGATCAGAACCACGACGATCTCGCTGAGAGGACTTAGGAGGCTTAGGCCCGAAGTGTCCCACCCGCCATAGTGCGGTCCACTCTCCACAAGTCAAACTGAACCACTACCGTCCGCCGCTGTCCCCAATGCGGAGCACTGCGCCCCGCCGGCACCCAATGGGCAACTGCGCATGCACAAAATGGGCAACTGCGCTGGATTTCTCGGAGGCGCACTTCTGTTCCTGATCCTTGTGGCCGTCTGCATACCCGCCTTTTGACCAACCGGGTTGATTTCAGACCGCCCGTAACCCTTTACGAAGACGTAACATATCGCCAGCACTGTTGGCATCAGCGAACCCAGCAATACGAGCGATCTGATCGGGCTGGTAGGAGAGTTGCTCGAAATGGCGAACAACGTTCTTAACTGTTTCGGGATTCTCTGGTGGTAGAGCTTCGCTAATAGGCTCTCGCCGACGCCAACCCCGAGCACCGAGTCGCTTGTAAAGAGAGGTTCGGGTCGACGACGATATCGTCTTGAGGCTGTAACCTTGTTCGATCAGCGCCGCAATAGACACCCCCCACTTGCGTTTTAAGCTGATCAGTCTGTCAAGAGAGTGATCGCGAAGATCAGGGCGGATGACGTGGGCGGGCATCAGGAACTCTGCTGCGAATGCAGTGGCTTCTTGTTCAAGATCGTCCAAGATATGGATGTGCGCTGGGTCGGCATGCATGACGACGTGCCCCAGTTCATGAGCCAAAGTCATTCTTTTCCGATCAGTGGGCATCCGGGAGTTGAGCAAAATGGTCGGATAATCGTCAACCCACTGGGATAATCCGTCCACCCCATACGTGCCGAAATCCCACTCGACTACAAGACAACCGGATGACTCTACCCATCTGGTCAGATTCCTGATAGGGCCTTGAGGCACCCGCCATTGCGCCCTGATCAAACGGGCTATGGCTGTTGGCGAGAAATCCATCGTATCCAGTCGGGACAGACTATTTGGCGGCTGAAAATCAAAGGGAAGAAGCAATAGATGCAAATGTTCCCGTAGGAGATTGATCTGTGCTTCTAGTCGCCTCCATATCCGAGCGGGCGCAGTTGCTCGGCGTCGCATGTGAGCATCTGTCCCAATGGTCCCTACAAGGGACAGTTCGGCAAGCAGACGCGGGGTTACCCCAACGGCTGATGCCAGTTGCTCAAGGGTGTCATTGTCCGGAAAACGCAGATCGTTCTCATATCGGGATAAAGCGGCTTGGGTAATGCCGGTTCGGTGGGATAGTTGTTCCTGCGTCAGCCCTGCGGCGATCCGCGCTGTGTATAGAGCCTCTCCCAGGTTCATCATTCTCGTCTCTGCTTACTGGGCTCCTCTAAGGGCGCGATAATAGGAGAAGGAGCGCGTGGGCGGGATGGAACCACAAGACCGAAAGGCGGCTCCTCGGGTAGCTCTCGGATCCACAGTGACTTGCGGGCAGACAGTGGATAGGAGACCGTCGCTTCGCCCACCTCGCCAAGAATGGGATCCCAGACATAACCGAAAACCAAGTTCGCCTGCTCAATACCTTCCAGAGGGAGATGTGGCTGTCTTTCCTGCGCATAGAACTGTAGAGCGAGGGCAGTCGGGTAAGTGCTGACCGCGCCCCTGCCAGTATGCTTCTTGATTCTGACCCGGACAACGTCACGGATCAATACTTCCCTCAGCGAGCCGTCCTCAATAGCAACGACCTCGTCCATATCATCCACCTCCGCCAGCAGGTGAGACCAAGCGAAGTCGTGAACCATGTTGGACAGTCCCCGAGGCCCGTGCATCGCCGCCAGATCCGGCAAGGTGTTCTTGTAAAGGGCCAAGGTGGCTCTGGTTTTCACCACCGCCGACGCCCAAGCCGTGAGCGGTTTGTCCCCCAGGAAATCCATCGCCCGATCAGCATCGGCGAAAAAAGATTGGATATTCATACCAGCAAATATACCGGCCAGGGGAGTGCTCGCCAAATCACGACAGTTAAGGAGACAAAAGCATAACACCAGCAATCGGAGAGGGTTCCATTTAGGTGGCGTGAGCTCGTCCGCCGTCGATCAGGTCCTCGTAGCGTAGGCGCTTCCCGACAACCCCACCACCGTCCAGCTCATCTGGTGGATGGTGTCCAAATCTCGCACATTGTGCCGACCCGCGAATTCGTTCACGTACCGCTGGAGGTGTTTGCGGCTCATCCGATGGTAGGTACCGTGATAGCCGCGCTTGAGCATCGCCCAAAACGGCTCCACCCCGTTCGTGTGGGCCTTGCCGTTCACATACTCCGAGACGGAGTGCTTGACCGTTTGGTGGTTCGGCAACCCACGATAGGCCAGAGCGTCGTCGGTGAACACCTCCGCCCCATCCGCCATGCGGGACTCGGCGAACTCCTGCAACGTGAGTTTATCGACATGATCCACCACCTCGGCCGATACCCGATTCGTGGCCCGGTCCTTCGCTCCCACCACCGCTGTCTTGCCCACCGGACCCCTGCTGAGGTTGGCTCTCTTCCAAGCATGCTTGTTACTGGTACAGAAACTGAATCGGTTAGGCGGTCATCCGGGTAGATGAGCATTAGAGATAAGGGGGACATCGGAAGTGAATGGGGAGTTGGGAATCCGTCGGATGTGAGTGGGGGTCCTCCATAATTGGTGAAGCTGACATCCGATGAAAGTGAGGACCCCTGTGGTTGTTGACCCTACGCTGATCTGCGAGTCGTTGGTGGGTTTGGGCGATGTTGACGTGGTGGCTATTTGAGGAACAGAGTGTCGGGTCGTTGTGGGTGACGGTCCGTACAGATCGGAGCGGCCGGTCTGCCGGTGGGGGAGGGAGGGTGTGGTGGGATGTGATCCAAGACCAAAGGTTCAATGCCGCTTCTATTTATGTCTTGACGCCGAGAATTGCGTCTGGAATTTCTAAATTTTTGCTGGTAACTAACCAAGTCGCCTAAAGCGGCGTCTAAATGCTTCTCGACCGCCCTCCATCACGCGGCAGACTTCATCTCTAATGGCTTCCTCCTGCAATGAACCCGACTGCTTGACAACACACTGTCCTGTTTCAAAAGCGAGTGCGTGCAGCATTTCTGCATCACCATTGACCACGATGTTGGGATTGTGTGTCACTACGACTATCTGTCGTCGCGACTTGTTCTCCCGAATTTGGCGTACGATCAAGTCATAGATCAGATGGTTGTCTAGGTCATCCTCAGGTTGATCAAGCACTAAAGGTTCTTCGCCATGTGCAAGGAGGAACGCCAACATCGCAGCGGATCGTTGGCCCGCCGATGCCTGTGAAATAGGCTGAAAGTCCCTGCCATCCCCAGTGCGGCTGTAGGTAATCGAGAGCCCGTCCTCCGGAAACCAAGTTAAGAGAATATCAAGCAACTCCGGCCTACGGTCAGACTCCCTTGCAAGATAGTTGCTAAAGTGGCCTCCGAAGCTGCCTTGCCCATCACACGCCGACGCGAAACGCTTCTTAAGGTTCCCTAGACGGCTCTCGACGGCTGACATCCGCGCACGTGGCTCTTCCGGCAAGCCCTTCAGCAGGTCGGCCACAGCGCCCGTTGAGGACTCTCCATTAGTAGTCAGGATGTCATCGGAGAATCTCCCATCGAGGACCCCCAACGTCTGACGCAGAGATCTCTCGATGACATAGGGATCGTCTCCGTACGGGCGAATTTCAATGCGGACGAAGTTATTCTGCCACAGTGTGCTGGACAGGAAGTCACCGCGGGCGCGAGTGATAGCGCGGCGTGCATTCTGGACCTCCTTTAGGCGCTCCTGGGATTCACTTACAAGCCTGCCCTGTTCCTCCTTATCTGATTGCAGGCCCTCGATTGCGCGATCGAGTCGCTGTTTTTCCTGTACCAGGGAACCGTACTCGTCTGGATCACTGACGCCCTCCGCCTTAAGGCTGCTAATCAAGTAGCCATAAGCTGCCTCAGCATTCTCGACAGCGGTATTCCACCTACTGTTCCCCAGAACCTCGCGCTGCGACCTGATAACTCCTCGAAGGTTCTGTCCCGCTTCTCGTAACTGGCGGCTAGCTATTACCACAGCTTCTCTCAGGATGGCTGCCAAACCCACAACTTGCTGATCCTCCTCCGACAACTGGTCGAACAAACCATCAGGCAGGTCCTCGAGTTGGAGTTCCTCGGCGGTAGCCTCGATTCTCTGAGCGGCATCCTCGACTGTTTGGAACTGACGATTCAGCTCCTGGACCTGTTGCCGGCGCTTACGATAGGTTGTCAGAATTGTCGTATGCCCTGCCGTCTCGAAACGTGCGAGCTTACGCTCTACATCTTCGAGTTTAATGTTGGTCGGCCCTTCAAGTCCACCCAACCTACTATCCAGTTCCCTTATCCGTGCCCTGGAAGAGTCAAATGCTGCTGCAGCTTCAGCTAGTTTTCCTTGCAGTTCCCCCACGCTCGCCGCTCGGTCAATCGCCCTGAACAATGCCGTCGGATCCTCTCCCGCCAATTCAGCGATCTGCCCTTGACTAAAGATCTGGAGGGGAAACCGGTCCGACGTGACAGTTTGCACATTTGAAGACACCCACTCACCAGACTCTGACTGATCTTCCACGGCTGTGCAAGTGCCTTTCTTTGCCCAATGCACACGATGCCTTACGCCGTTTCGCATCAATGTCCATTGGATCCTGGTGTCGTTTGTTAAACCTCCGTCCTTTGTATGGTCTGATGGCACTTGATTGAAGCGATGGAACGTTGCTCGGGATTCGCTATAGGTAGGTAGTGCCTCAAGGTCCGATTCGCGCCTTGCCGCCAGTCTCAATGCGTGAAGGACAGTGGACTTACCTGTCCCCCGTCCGCCGATCAATGCGTTCAGCCAGGGGTTGAAGTCAAGCCTTTCAGTCAGTTGCCCGCGACCCATGTAGCGTGCCTCATCAATCGCGATGGCCTGGATCCAGTGATTTGGCAGTGCAAAAGGATGAAAAACCTCCTCCATGTCACTTCTCCGGAGCGAAAACTCTCCGCCGTCTAGCAACGCCAAACGTAGTCCCTCAAGAGAGGGACTTGCCATCTTAACCCACGTGTAGTGAGAACCTGGATATTGCTCGTCCTTCTTGCCATTGGGATGATGCGAATCGGAGCCAAGAACTTCAGTCCAGTCTAAATTGTTTTGTGCATAGACATCAGGTTTGTCGAATTCTGAACTGATAACTTCCATAGCTAGGACGTCCTGACAACCAAGTACTTGACTGACTGTATTGAAGTCAAGAGCCGTTTGCCTCGGGTGTTCATCTCGCGGTCGCAACAACCCCTTATGGCTGTCAACGTGAGCGGGAATAGGGATACCACCTCTGTTTAGAACGATTTCAACCACTTCGACGGCTGACTTGCGGGTCACACCGTTGCTGTCTCCCTTGGTACCATCATAGCCAACTGCGCCAATTAGGGAGTCAAGATCTGACGTGGTTTTGTCAATGTCAAGGATCGCAAGAAGGTGGAACCCACCATTAACTGACAGCTCTACTCCGGGGAAAATATGAAGGGATCGATAGTCCGGGTGTTGCCTCAGTTCAGGGTCATCTAATTCCTGCTTCAGGAGGTCAAACCACTCGCCTGTGTTGTGGTCCGTAACGGCCACACAGTCGACTTCTGCGCGCATGAACCCAAGTAGCCACTCTCTCGGTTCAAGTTTGTTCAAGGAAGATTGTTTGTCTCCCTTGCCATAGTCCACAGACGCCGGCGTGTGAGTATGGAAGTCGAACTTCCACCATCTCGCGCCCGGATAGCGCCAATCGCTGCTCAAGTCGGCCGACAGATCCCATTCCTCCCCGTTGTTATTTCTTTCACCACAGACTCGTGGTGCGCCTGAGGAATCCTACCACTGCCCGTACAAGAAGTGGACTTTCGAAGTGTGGCTGGATGAGGAACAATTCGCCTAATGATCTCGGAACCTCACCGCTGGCAATGCTCCCCACCTTATTGTGTGAAAGCTGCGGAGCCATTTGGGCAGCGGTTCATTCCCTTTACCCGCTCGGATAGCTTGAGAAATGTCGTGAAACGGCCAGCACTCCCGGAATTGGGGCGAAAGGGGGACACCGGTCGGTCTATTCGCCTCTACATCCCACCGTTGGGCTATGCCGCCGGGCCTAGTTCCGGGAGGAGGTCCGAGATAGAGCCGATGTCACCGGATTTGAGGGCCTGGGCGATGGCCAATAGTCCCTTGTTGGCAAGGGTTTCGACAGCCAGATATGGCTCGTCTAGTTCACCGTAGAGGGCTAGAACGAGCCTTTCGATTCTCCGATGCGGATCGAGAGTCCCCGTGTTGGCGGTGTAGTTGTCTTTGCCGCCCGGTACTCCGAAGTTGTCCGGCCGACCGAGATCGAATCCGCGTGTGACCGCGTGGGCGAATCCCAGTCTGACAAGGTCTACTTTCTCGGGCATATTGAAGCTATCCAGATGCTGGGACGCTTCGGTGCCATCGGGGGTCAATGCTACGGTTGTCTTGACCATCTCAGGGAGTTCCTAACTCAAGTATTTCCGTGTGCCGGGCAGATCGACGGGTCAGATGTCTTTCACATAGAAGCGCTGACTTTAACGTACTCGTCGCTTCGAGGTTATTGATCTCGCCTTCATGGACAATAACAACCACCTGTGCAGCGACGTTTGGAAGAGCCCTGAGAGTACTGAGCTTGTGTCTTGGATCCAGTCGAGCGAAGGGCATGTCCATAAAGATCGGAGCTTGCACTGGAGCGCATCTCTGAAGGGCTGCGACGAGCGAGAGGGCGACAATGTGCTCGTATCCTGCCGAGCGTTGTGGTTCGAATTCTCCATCCTTGTGGATTATCGACAAGCCATAGTCCTCGTTGATCGAGAGTCGGGTGAAGTCCGGGTCGGATCGGATCGACAGGAACACGTCTGTTGCTTCCTGTTCTACACGTTGTTTGAGTTCTTCCCGGTAGTTGTCGATCGCACCTGAGTACATACGTTGAAGGCTGGTGAGAAGATGCTGTTTCTTGGTCGCCGCTGCGCCAGCCTCTCCACCGCCCTTTGCGATCACGGTTGCCAAGCGGTTGGCCTCTTCGGCGTCCTCGTCTCTTGCCTTTATAGCTTTTCGGAGGTTCTCCCAGTTATTGCTTAACTGGATCTTGGTGTTAGACAGTTGTCTTGGAAGGTCATCAAGGATCGGCGCGTCAAGTCCTTCGATCTGTTCCTCAGCATCGGCTAGGTCCGACGCGAGGTCGTGGACCTTCATAGCCGCCTCTTGCAATGCCTTGTTTCGTTCGTCCAAACGTGCGACGGCAGCGGGATCCAGGATTCGCTCCAGTGATTCGATACGAGACCTAACAGCTGTGAGGGAGGTGCTTTGATCGTCAGCAAGGTGGATGTCTTCTATTTTCGGATGGTGCACTGGTTGGCGGCAACACGGGCACTCGCCTGTCTCAATAAGCTCCGTTCGGAGTTGGATCAGTAACTGCTCTCGATGGAAAGCAAGTTGCGCGACTTCGAGTTCCTGACGCTCCGCGTTTAGCTTGTCGAGCTTCGCTTGGAGTATTGGTGTGAGCACAGCAGTCCACGCCTGCGGAGCTACCTCCTTGAATTTTTCGTGGGCAGCTTCGAGGTCTTTCTTCGCCGTCTCATGGTGTTCGGCTATCCGACGGCGGGCATTCAGCAAGGCTCGTGCTTTCTCAGAGTCGGTCATCTGCTGCTCAATGTCTCTCCTTTGATCCTCAAGCTCAGCGATGAGGGACCTGATTCTGCGGATGTCCGCATCACGCTCTTCCAGAACTACGGTCAATTGGGCGAAAGCCTTAGTGGCCGCCTCAGCGACGGCATCCTTTGTTCTAAGTTTTGAGATGACTTTGGTGTGCTTCTCGGTGAGAATGCGGAGGTCTTGAATGGCGTTCTTCAGGACCGGAACACCGAGAATCCGCTCAATAGCTTTCTTCAGTTCCTCGCCTGCGGTCGGGTCGTGCAATAGGTCTTCATACCGATTGAGCGCCTCTGCATCGAAAAAGAAGAATTGCTCGATTTCTTCGGGGATCATCTGCTGCAGAGTCGCATGTGCTTCCTCAAGACTGAGAGCATCTGACCCTCGTATGACGTCCAGGCGCGGCTTGAGTTTGTCGCCTTCAAGAATTGCGGTGCGAGTCAATGTGTAATTGTCGCCTCTCCAGTTGACCGTCGCCGAGACCTTGGTGATGACTGGTTCTCCGTCGGCCTCCGCGACAGCCTCTCGATTTACCAATTCTCGATCATCCCGAATCTTGCCGCTCCGCTCGGGGAACTTGCCGGTGAAAAGCCACCGAACGGAGTTGAGAATCGTGGTCTTCCCAAGGTTGTTGTCTCCGTATATCACTGCGACTCCGTCCCGGTCAGGTAACTTAATGGCCTGGTCGCCCTTGAACGGCCCGAAGTTTGAGTATCCGATCCGGTGGAGTCTCACAGTGCCCCGTCTTCGCGAAGAAAGGCGTCGATAGCCTGCTCGAGTCGGACAAGGACTCCGGAACGCAGATCGAGGTGCAGCCGCTCGATCGTCAAGATCTCCGCGACAAGTCCAGCATCCAACTCACGGTATTCGGCGGCCCGGAGAGCCTCGACTGTGCCCTGCAACTGTTCGTGCATGAATCCTCTATGTTAGAGAACCATTCACCGTCGTGTATGGCTTGCCGATGTGTCCGGGTTAGTCGTCGTCGGCCTCGAATCCTCCATAGACATCCGGGTCGGCGAGGTTGCCGCCAGCCTCGACAAACGCTAGATCCAGTTCGCCGAGACTTGCCTTGGTAAAGGCGCTGTTTGCAAACTCGGCTGCGCGGGCGAGTTCGGCCAGAATCATAGATCGGCCGCTGGGCTCTAAGGGGGGTTTAGGAACGACTATCGTGTCGTAGATCTGAGCGTACGCCTTGCCCTCTGCCCTGCGTAGAACCCGACCCCTTCTCTGGATGAACTCCCGTGGGTTGCGGGACGATGCAAGGATCAACGCGTGGGTCGCTACAGGTATGTCGACACCCTCGTCGAGGCAACGGATCGAAACGACGACACCGCCATTAGCAGCGAAGTTGTCCAAGGTTGCTGAGCGGTTGCCGATCATGGCGGAGTGGTACTCAGTAACCGGAAGATCGGCGTCGAGAAGTTCGGTGACAACGTCTCGAAGCTGGTCTTGATCCTCACAGTAGACCAACCAGCGTTGGCCTTCGCGGTAATGCTCCCCGACCACGGCTCGAGCAAGGGGTATCTTGGCCCTCGCCTTCTTGATCACCCGTGCTCGCAATATCAGAAGGCGTTTCACCTCCGGATGTTGTAGCGCTTGGTTCGACAGATCCTCAGCTCCCCCGTACCGCGCAATTAGACGTGAAATCCGCCTCGAAAGTCCATCCCACTCGTCCTGTTCGTCGTCCGAAAGCCGAACGACCCAGGGCTCGTAGGCGTACTGAGTCAGGATAGGAGGGTCGGTGTTCAGGGCGTCTTGTAGCGTGAAGGTATCGACTATCCCATCGAAATACTCAAGCAACGCGCGGGTGCCGTCCGGATCTCCTGCTCGTTCTGGTGTCGCGCTTAGACCCAGCCGGGCGACCGCCGAAACATCGAGAAGGCGCCTTGCCTGAGGTGCGCCGAGCCTGTGGACTTCGTCGGCGACGAGGAACAAGTGGCCAGATGTCCTCTTGAGGTGACCAAGGAACTTGGGAGAGGAAGCTGTCGTGATGGTACTCACAACCACTCGGCTATCCTCGGTCGGTCTCAGCCAAGGGCCGAGCAGGTTTCTCCACTCGCCGTGGCTGGCACCGCAGGGGTGTACGCGAACAGGCAGGTCGCTCAGTTGTTCACGAAGCTCGCTCGTCCATTGGTCGAGGAGGGCAACACCGGGGACAAGGACAACGGGACGGTGTCCTTTACGCAACTCTCGTCGAATGGCCTCGATCGCCATGATTGTTTTCCCGGTAGCGGTAGCGTGTTTGAGAAGACCGACTCGACCGGCTGTCTCCCATGCTTCAATCGCCTTCTGCTGGTGCGGCCGTAGGGTGAATCGTGCCGGTGGCGCAGACAGTTGAGCGATACGCTCTCGAGCTGCGAGTGCTTCTGCTGTGATCTGCCAAGGGTCACTCTCGGCAGCTATGCGACTGAACTCCTCTAAAGCGATGTCGGGAACCTCATGGATGTCCACCCCCTGCGCCTCTCCTCGCCAGAGTCGATCGAACCTCTCGGTGTTCGACGAAATGAGATCGGTCTCTCGACCACCTGCCCAGGAAGTCCAAACGGTTATCGAGTCGACATTCCCCCCTGGCGCGAAGCCGAGATACGTTTCGTTGATGCCGCCTCGGAACCCGATGGCATCATCGTTTTCGTCGAAGAACAGCCCAGTCTTGTCGTGAAACATCGACTTTGACGATGCTTTCGCATGTGGAGATAGTTGCGCGATACGAATGTCAACCACACCGTCGACTATCAGCCCAGCGAGTGCCTTTGCGGGTTCTGCAAGGTTGGGGTTTTGCAGTAGGCGTTGGTATTCTGCCAAAAGAACCTCGGCTAGTTCTTGGTTTGTCAGAGCCCGGTAGGCATCTTCGATGGCTTTTGCGTCAGGAGCGCTGAGCGCAGGAGAGCAGATGATCCGGATCTTGCCGTCGCGAACAGCAAAGTTAACAATCTCAGCCCACACGATAAGATAAACGGCGCTGCTGAAGTAGCCGCTAATGCGGTCATAGCGAATAGCGTCGCGCATGCAAGGCCGATAGAATTCAGTTGCCACATCGTGGCTGTCGGTGAAGTACTCAGCTGCGGGTTCCCAGTCCCGGAAGGCCATGTTAACGTTCTCCCATGAGTGCCCTTTGAATGCCGAGCCGGAATCGTGTTTCGATGGCTGGTACCAGTGATGACCTGCGACAGGCGACGATGCTCGCCTGGACAGGTCCCATTATCGTCCTGTATACGTGCTTCTTGGACACCGACATGCCCCTCACAACAGCCTCAGTCAGCGCCTCGACGGACACCCCCAGATTGCGCGAGTAAGAGATTCCCTCTGGCACCATAAACACCTCAGCGTCCCACAGGATCCATGTGTCGAACTGAGCCGCGAACCCACAGAATAAGACCAGCCGACCGGGTTCATAGGGAATGTGGATCCTGGCGCCACGGGGCAGGCCTGGCAGCGTGATCTGAATCTTGTGGACCCCATACTCCCGCTCGGTCGGAGCCGTAGCATGCCAAAGGTAGGCCTGGATCCTGAGACCGGGCGTGCCTGTCAGTGTTGCCAACAGTGGCTTCTCGCGGGGCTCGCTCTCGATAACAGAGGAGACGCCAAGGTCGTCACGAAACATCGCATCGAGTTGGGGTCGAGCGGGTAAGCGCCTTGGCATTAATGCCGAACCTTATCTGGCCCTTCGCTTAAGGGTGGGGTCCAGGTGGTGGCACCGGTCCGGTTCATCATACTGAGAGGATGTTTGCAGGCGGAGAAGTTGGTGAGGGTAGGGAACCCGCAAGCGGTTCGTGGTATCATTCGCAGCAGGTTGTTGGTGCCTTGGGTGTCCCCGTTGGGGGCTCGCCGATGTGGTATCAGGAGACGATCTTGTTAGACCAAGAGATGATGGTATCGGGTATGGGAATTGGTCCCGTGGAATGAAGCAGGTCTCACGATAATCAGTGAGGTCGCTGTGACGTTGTGAAGCGTCAGGGTAAAGAGCGGGCATCGTAATTGCGGATAAACAGTTCGCTACCCTTATCTCTCCCTCCCCGGAAGCCGTCCCGCTTTTTCAGTCCATTGCGTTGGTCGTCTGTGCGACTGATCGTATAGTTCCAGTGCTGGCCCTTGACCGAGTAGGCCCATCTGTACAGACTCCGGATATCAGGATGGTTGTCATAGGTGAGGAGAAACAGCAGCCGGTCCATGTTGCGCTTCAAGCATTCTGCAAGGCGTTCGTGATCGTCATGGTCAAAGACCACATTGTAGAATTTCTGCTGGTCGGCTGCATAGTAAGGGGGGTCAACAAACACGAAGCACCCATCGGGTAGTGTGTCAATAACCTGCTCGAAGTCGCAAGAGAACAGAACAACACCCTGCAGTTTGTCCGACACAGTACGTAGATGTGGGGGCCAGTTCTCGGGCCGCATCGAATACTTCGGCCCGAAGCCCCAGTAACAGTTCTCCGGTCGCATGATCCCACTATAAGATGTCCGGTTCAGGTAGAACCACCGGAAGGCTCTTTCTAGGTCGGTGTCCGGTGTGTAGTGGTTCTTGTAGTACGCGTGGTTAGCTTTGGTGGCTTCTATTCCATCGAGAAGGCCGATAAGTCCTTCCACATCATCCCGAATCTTCTCTAAGGTATTAATCACATCGGTATCAAGATCGTTGAGGATAGACGTTCCATCAGACGTCGGTTTTGCAAAGAATACGCTCGCTCCGCCAGCGAATGGTTCACAATAGTCATGATGAGGTGGTATCTCCCCGAGAATGAGACGGCGTGCATAGAACTTGCCGCCCGGATAGCGGAACGGAGAGTTGGACCTGTTTGAACGGGGCAGTTCCACATTTACCGAGGTCATACTGCACACCCTCTAACCCCCAGAGTTGGGGCACGGGATTGGAACCGTCGATCCATCGGACTGGGGGGTTTAGGGCGGTTCTCTGACGTCATGTGTCCATGGGCGTTGCTTCCGCAGTAGTTAGGCTTCAGCATTTGACCAACTACCCCGTGCTCCTCGTGTAATACCTGTCACCTCACGTCACGCGCCGTCGCTCTATGGTCCGGCGGCTCTTGACGGGGATGCTCTTGTAAGCCTTTCCCATCAGTGTTTACCCTAGCGTCCGACAGTGACAGATCGTTGACAATGTTGACGAGTGAAGGGTGGGTTTCGACGTTCATACACTGACGGTGGAGGGTTGCGGCACAATGTCTCGCAACAGGTGCCGGGATACGATCGGTCCCCGCATCCCTGGTTGGGGGCAGAGGGAAGGCGAGATCGTGGGGTGACGGTAGGGCAGTCAGGGGTTATCCTGGTCGGAACGGGTTCTACGTAAGTGGTGATTATGGCATCACCGTGTGACACAAGAGGTCACAGAACACACCTCCCAGACCGGAGGGACGGTCGGGGGGTGTCAGGGTGGCGGTGCTTGACTACCCGCACTTTTGGGCAGTGCGGTACAAGGCAAACGCACCTGGCTTGCCCGCCTTTAAGACAGTCTTTCTTGGGGTGACCTTGGTGTTCGGTGGTTGCGATTCCCGTTAGTGAGGCATGTCATCGTCGGCAGCCGAATGGTGGTTTAAGACGGACACTGGATCCACCGTTGGAGCACCCCTGGACGGTCTCAACCGATGCCCGCGTGACCCGGGAAAATCGCTGATTGTCAACAACGTCTGCGATTCCAGGGCAGACGGAAACCCTGAGCAGGTTTCGTGACCGGTCCGCGGCTGGGTCAGGCGAGCCTCCGCGCTAGGTAGTCGATGACGACGGCCGGGTAGAGCGGATCGAAGGGGCGGGCGAAGTTCTGCATGGTGATCTTCTCCTGAACCCGGGTTTCGTAGTTCTCGGCGTCGAACTGGAACGAATGGTTGCCAGCCGGGAGGATCCGCAGTTCGACATCCCGGTTCCCGGCGGCCCATAGGGCGCGTACGGTGTCGAAGGCGTCCTCCACCGGGACGTTCAGATCCTCCGAGGAGTGAAGCACGAGAGTGGGAGCGGCGAGAAGGCGGAACTGGTCTTCGGGAGGGAACTCCAAGTCGTATTGGAGGCTCGACAGGTCGCGGGTCCTTGTAACACCGTCGATCTCAGCCTCGACGGCCGAATCGCCACGCTCGATCGCGTCGACCATGGCGTCCAGCATCAACGCCTGCTCGTAAGTCTGGGGAGAGTGCTCCTTGACCCATGCGGTCTGCTCTTCTCCGAGCCGCATGTAGTCGAGCACCAGGCCGGAGTTGTACCTGAACAGATCGGCAATGGGCCGGTAGAGGGCGCCCTGCAGCACCGCCGCGTCGGGTTGGCCGACCTCTAGCGCTACCCGGCACAGGACGTAGGCGCCGGCGCTGTGACCCAGCATGGCGGCCTTACCGTTGCACTCGGGCAAGGCCCTGACCCAGCGCCACACCGCGCCGGCGTCGGCGACCTCCTGGGCGCGCTCTACCCCGAATTCTCCGGTGCTCTCACCGGCGCCTCTGCGGTCGAACCGGTAGGAGACGATACCCGCCTCCGCCAGCCCGTGGGCGAGGATCTTGTACATGCCCCGCTTGGGAACTCCGCGGCGCCGCCTCGGATCCACATCCGCGTCCCGCAGGTCCGAGAATGTCCCGCCCAGAAGGAGGGTCACCGGCCACGGTCCGTCCGTTGTGGGACAGGTCAGGGTTCCCGCCAGAGTTGCGCCGTCGACCTCGACAAACCGGTCCTCTTCGCGGAAAGTTGACCTAGAGCCCATGGTGCTCCCGCTGTTCGACTCGCCGGGTGCGCCGACCGTCATGATGCCTATCCGGGGAAAGTGACCGGGCCCACCACATCCTCGACGTCGGCGGCTTCGATCACCACCCGGCCCCGTTCGAGGGCCTGCTCCTTCATCGCGTCGAGGTCCACCCCGGGAGGCGGTGGCGCGAAGCTGAGCACGAACGAGACCGTGGCAGAACCCCGGTTCTCCACTCCGAAGGGCATCCCCCTGGGAATGTGCAGCGCATCTCCCGCGGTCAGGGCAATCCGGTCTTCGTCGAGGATCCCGTCGAGATTCCCCTCGAGCATGAACAGCGACAGCTCGAACAGCTCGGCCTCCTCCGCGTCGGGCGGCATGTAACCGCCGGCGGGCACGTGGGCCACGTAGGAGAACAGTTCTTTCCCGGCGACCAGCGGACGGTAGTAGTAGCCGTCATCGGCATGCTGGTAAGCCTCGACTTCGGTGAACCTTCGGATGGACATGTCTACCCCCTGGGAAGATCTCTCGTCGCCGCTTGCGGCCCTTTGCCGCCACTAGCTTCGTGTCGGCGATGTCGTTGACTCATCCTAACGACTGGGGACATGGCTGGGAATGCCCGGAGCAGGAGGTCCACCCCGGCGGTGGACCTGGGAACAATTCGGCTGTTTTTTCTCTCGGTTATCCCCTGGCGGTTACCGAACACCTCGGCCCGGTTTTCGAACTCAGATGGCCAGGTGGAGCCGGAGAGCGTCGTCAAGTCGGCCCATGAGATCAAAAGGCATGTGACCGATCAGATGACCCACCCTTTCGACAGCGACCGATCTCACCTGTTCGGCTTGTGCCTTGGCATCGCGGTCTAGTCCCGTCTCGGCGGCTTCCAGCAGAACTTGGAACGGGTAGACCCGTTTCGTGTTCGATGTGACAGGAACTACTGTGACAACTCCACGTCCAAGCCGTGCCGCAGTCGTGTTGGCGCCATCATTGCTGGCGATCACAGCCGGCCGGATCCGGGCTGCCTCGACCCCGACGACGTTACCGAGATTCACGAGGCGGATTTCTCCGCGACGCATCAGCTGTTATACCCCGTCGGCAACAGTGGCATCCCACGCCTCGTTGTGGCCATGATCGGCCCACTCATCAAATGCCGCCGCGTAGTCCGATGACAACTCGGACACGCGGAGAAGCCCTACAGCCCGCCGTACAGCAGCCGACCGGGACGCCTGGTGAACACGCGTATAGCTGTCGAGAAACTTGAGATCTTCGCTGGACAGATTGACACTGATCTTCATACCGTTCATCCTACCTAAAGTAGGAACACACAATAAGGTCGAAAAACCAGGCCATCCTGTATCGCTGGGAGGATCTACAGAGGGGACAACTCATCGAACTGCTCGATGGCGAAGCTTTACGCAGGCGCTCCACCTCCGATGACGTGATGCTCCTCAAAACCCGTAGTGGTCCTACACACCCGATTCGGCGCCGAAGGCGCGGGCGCCGATCCACTCTTCCGAAAGCCCGGCCCCTTCCCCTCCACATCGCATCGGCACGGTAACCGTTTCCCTTTGAAGGCTCCAGGCATTTGTCAAGCTTTTACACCAGAAAGGGGGCTAAGACGTTTGCCGCGTGCGTCGGTTCGACGTACACTGAGCCTCTATGGACGCAAAGACCAAACGGTGGACCCTTAGGGTGACCCCGGCCCAGGACACGATCGTGCGTCAGGTGCTGAGCAATAACGGGATGTCACTGAGCGAGTACGTAGTCAGCCGTGCAGTCGCTTCCGCTGTCGAAGACCTAGCCGACCGTCAGGTCTTTGCTGTGTATGCAGAGGCTTGGGACAAGCTTCAAGAGGTGCTCCAACGCCCGGCGACAGCCAAGCCGAAGATTGCGGCGTTGCTGGCCGAGGAGTCGGTACTCGACTCGGGGTGACCCCATATCAAGGGCCAGAGCTGTTGGCTGCTTCGCATGATGTTGGCAGGTTCGACTGTGGCAACGAGTCGCTCAACCACTGGCTCAAGCGTCGGGCGCCACGCAATCAGCGAGAAGGTTCGAGCCGGACCTGGGTCGTTACGGACGGCACTCGGGTGGTCGGTTTCTACGCCTCTGCCACGGCGGTAGTGGCCCGTACAGAGGCCACTGCACGCGCGGCCCGTAACCAGCCCGACCCTCTGCCCGCAATGCTCCTCGGTCGTCTGGCCGTCGACCGCAACCACCAAGGCAGGGGCCTCGCCGCGGCGCTACTCAAGCACTTCCTCCTCAAAGCGCTCGAAGTAGCTGAACTCACCGGGCTGCGGCTGGTCCTGACCCACGCCAAAGACTCTCAGGCCGCCGGCTTCTACCGCCACTACGGGTTCCAACCTTCCCGGATCGACGACCTGACACTCATGCTGTTGATCAAAGACATCCAACCCTGAAAGGGCCGACGTGCAGTCTCCCGTCGGACGTGGCGCCAATAGGTGGAATACCAGTAACCGGACAGGGGGAGTGGCCCTGCGGCGTTGATATACCGTCTTCACCGTTGGGGACAAGACGACGGGCATTAACTTCTTAGGGGAAGGGGTCAGGGCCCAACGCCACGTCCCCCTTTTAGCCGGTTAGCCCCCGGGCGCTTGTCGTCCGCTTGGATCGTGTACCGAACACCCGTCGCTGGGGACTGGAGGTCTACCCGGTGAATCCTGTCGAGCCGTTCCGAATGGCGGTCTTGGGTTAGCTCAAGATCGTATTGGCTCTGCAATCCCATCCAGAAGCCCGCAGAATTACCAAAAAAGCGCGTCAACAGCAAAGCCGTCTCCGCTGTAATGGCCCGCTCACCCTGGACGATGGAGTGAATCCGCCCAGCGTCCACACCGATGGCTTTGGCCAGCCGATACTGGGTGATGTTCATGGGAACGAGAAACTCCTGGTTTAAGATCTCGCCCGGGTGGATAGGGGGTAGCTTCGTTTCTGCGGTCATCGAGACCCCTTCTCTTGGTGGTAGTCCACTATCTCGAGTTGGTATGCGTTGCCGTCGCTCCAGACGAAGTAAACCCGCCATTGGTCGTCGATGCGAATGCTGTGCTGCCCGGCACGATCTCCCGACAAGGCCTTTGGCCTATCCCGGCGCGTGACAGTGCCGCGAGGCAGCCACATCCGACTGCCCAAATCAGCTGAGGTGCACCATGACGTCGGCGCGGTTGCGGGTTGCTTTGATTAATTCAGCGTTCACCTCGTCAGAGCTCCGGACGAAACGTTCGGCTTCAATCCGGGACTTTCCGTATCGCACGTGCCGATCGACCAGCCGGCTTATCCGAGTTGCGTCATCGATTTCCAAGTAGGCGCAGAGATCGAGTAGCGGCCGTATCTGATCCCACGGAGACTCGCCCAACAACAGATAATTGCCTTCGAGGATCACCAGTCCGTCGGTGGGTCGGACCGGGATGGCTCCAGCGATCGGTTCTTCGATGTCACGATCGAACTGCGGCGCATACACCACGGCGTCGCCAGCCGGTCTCGCTATCCGCATGATCAGGTTGACGAAGCCCCAAGGATCGAAGGTCTCTGGCGAACCCTTGCTGCTCCCCAATCCCTTCCCATCGATCACTGCCTGTGCCAGGTGGAATCCGTCCATCGATACCACGGGTGGGGATGGGCACAGCGACTCTGCGAGACACTCGGCCAGCGTCGACTTCCCCGATCCGGGCGGGCCGGTCAGCCCGATCAGGGACCTCCTCTCGGCGGCGTTAATCCCGACGGCGATCTCCAGAAGTTCTGCCTGGGTGATGCAGTGAGGTCCATCGGCTGCATCGGGCCGTCGGCGGCCTTCGCCGAGAGCCCGTTGAGCTTTCAGGCCTTCCTCAGTCACTCGGTGAGACTCCTCTTTACCGTGGCGACCGTTTGCCCGCTGACCTTTGGTGCTGACACTGCCCCACCATTCATCCCTTGATGGCGCCCGCCAGCAGCGCTGCCACGAACTGACGCTGAAACAGGACAAAGAAAATCAGCGTCGGGGTGAGGATCACGAGCGAACCAGCGGACAGCAGCACCACATCTATACCCCATTGGCTCTGGAAATAACCCAACGCACCGGCCATGGTTCGCTGTTCGGGATCATTGACCATGACGAGCGCCAGCATGAACTGGTTCCACGTCCAGATGAAGTAGAGGATCGCCAGCAACGACATGGCCGGTCTGGCCAGCGGGAGATGGACATGCCGGAACTCTTGCCAGGTGCTTGCCCCGTCCACCTTGGCCGAGTCGGAGAACTCCGATGGCAAATTCAAAAAGTGCGACCGCATCCAAAAGACGCCGAAAGACATGAACAGCGCGATCAGCGGCAGGACGATCGCCCACCTGGTATTGACCAGACCCAGATCACGCATCTCGTAGTAGAGCGGTGTGATCACCACCTCGAACGGCATCGTCAAACCCAGCAGCATGATCAGGAATACCGCCCTGCCGCCTGGAATACGGAGTTGTCCCAGTGCGAAGCCGGCCATGGTGGCTATCAGGACCGAGATCGGAACCACCGCAGCCTCTATGAGGAGGCTCGACTTGAGCAGAGCCGCCATGTTGGCCGTGTTGAATGCGTCGAGGAAGTTCCCCCACTGCGGATCATCAGGCCATTGGAACCCTCTGGGGATCGTGCCTTGAGGCTGCAAGGCAGCAGAAAACATGCTCATCAGAGGAAGGAGGGTGTAGGCGATGGCCACCAGCACTATCAGCCTTCCCAGGAGAACTTCGCGCCTGCCGGCGATCATCAGTCGCTCCTCCGCTGGAGTCGCTGGATGGGAAGGATCAGAACCATCACCAGGACCATGAGAACCAGCCCGAACGCCGACGCCAGCCCGACCTCTCGGTGGGCGAACGCCAGTCGGTAGATCTGCACACCGGGAACCATCGTCTGATGACCCGGCCCTCCCCCGGTCGAGACGAAAACGATGTCGAAACTCGCCAGCGAGAGGATGATGGTCACCGTCAGGCATACCGCGATCTGGTTACGTATCGAGGGAAGGGTCACCGAGAAGAATTCGCGAACCGGTCCGGCGCCGTCGATTCTGGCCGCCTCGTACAGCGTCGGGTCGATCTTGCTCATGCCGGTCAGAAGCAGCACCGTGCAGAACCCCAGCAGCACCCAGACGCCGATCAGCCCCACGGCGGGCAGAGCCGTGTCGAAGTCGGCCAGCCAGGCTCTGGTGATCGAGCCAAGACCGATGGCGCTCAGGAACTGGTTGACGGCGCCGGTGGTCGAGAACATCCATCTCCACGCGATTCCGGCTGCAACCAGTGGAACCAACTGCGGCAGGAAGAGAACTGTCTGCGCGAGACCGCCCAGGGAGCGTTGGCGGCCACCATGGATCACGGCGGCCATCACCAGCCCGCAACTGACGGGAATCACGCTGTAGAAGCCAATCAGGACAAAGGAGTGAACGACCGCGCCGAGGAGTTCGTCGTTTCGGAAGACTTCGGTGTAGTTGTCGAAGCCGGCCCACCGTGATTCGCCAATGCCGTCCCAGTGGTACAGCGAGTACTGGAACGCGGTGGCTAGGGAGCCAAGCACCAACCACGTATACATGGCCAGTGCCGGCAGAATGTACAACCACCCCCCAAGACCGGTGTTTCGAAGCCTCAGCCTCACGGCACAGCGGAGTGGCGGAGGGCGACAGCACGGCCGCGCTTGTCGTTCAGAGGAGCAATTGGATCCCCGCAGGCGACGGCACGGCCGAGCGTGTCGTTCGGGAGAGAGATGCGCTCCCCCGCAGGTGCGCTATCTTTCCAGTTGGTCCTCGTATTCTGCTTGAATCGCATCGATCAGTCCTTGAGCGGTCTGCTCGCCGGCGAACAGCTTCTGCACCTCCGGGGTTATCGCCGCCGACAAGATTGCGCCGGTGGCGTTGGCGATGAAGTCGACTGCTCCGTCGTCAGCTCCCAGGATGGCCCCCGCGGAGATCGTCTGTGCTGCAAGTGTTCCCTCGACAACCGGAACCGGCAAGTCAGCCGGACCACCAGGACTCTGACCACTGACCTCAATTATGATGCGACGAGCCTCAGGGTCGGTGTGTGCCCAGTGGAGGAAGAACACCGCAGCATCGGGATTGGCGGCGGTGGCGGCTACACCATAGGTGGCTGGCGAGGACATGGCAACATGAGGACCGCCAGCCACAAGCGGCGGAACCAGGAAGAAGGCTACGTTGTCACCCATCTGCGCGTCGAGATTGGCCGACTCCCAGTCACCGATGAAGAGGAACAGCCCCTCGCCGTCGATGAACTGACCGACATGCGTCGGATAGTCGATGGCGTTCACATCGGGTTGGAAATAGCCAGCTTCGATCCAGTCGGTGAAGTGCTCGCTTCCCTCCAATGCCTCTGGCGAATTGAAGACCCCACCCGGCTGCTGCAGAATCCAGGCCATCAGGTCATCCTTGTCGACGTACTGGTTGAGCACCATCTGATAGGGTAGAGCTGTTCCCGCCACCGGAAGGTTCATTCCAAGGATCGGCTGGATAGCCGCTACCTTAGCCGCGGCCAGATGCGCGTCGAGTTCCGCCATGGTCTCGGGCGGCTCGGTCATGCCTATCTGTTGCGCCAGCTCCTTGTTGTAAAAGATTCCGGTGACGCTGTATCCCAGACCCAGGCCATAGAGCGATCCTGAACCCCTCGAGCCGCTTTCGTTCACGCGGATCTGCGCCAGGATCGACTGCGGCCATGCGTCCCAGCCGAATGCTTCAGCGTACGGGTCGAGGTTGAGCAGCAGATCGTTAGCCACGAGATCGATGAGGGTCGGCAACCTTACGATGTCCGGTGGGTCGTCGCCAGCCAGCACCCGGGGCGTGTTCTCCAACAGGTTGGCGAATGCGTCCTTACGGTACTCGATCTCAACATTCGGGTACTGGCGCATGAACTCTGCTCCAAGTGCTTCGATGTAGGGGAAGTTCGGTTCGATATAGAACACCATCGAGACCGGGTCGCCCGTCAGTTCGGTGCTCACTCCCGGAGCTACCGGCTCGGTCGTCGTAGTCGACTCGACGGGTTCGGTGGACTCGACTGCAGCCTCAGTTGTCGTTGACGCGACCGTGGTGGAAGTCGTTGGTTCTGGACTTTCCTCCGATCCTGGTGCAGTGCAACCGGCCACTAAGGCGAAGGTCAGCAGGACTGCAAGAACGAGCCGAGAACGCTGGTGTTTTTTCATGGTGCACCTCCTGAATGTAAGCGCTTACAATCCATACCATAGTACGGCCTTCTCTCTGCGTCAACTGATCTGAGCGGTGGTTTTCAACCGACTGGCGCGGTTGTGTTCCGTATCACCAGCGGGACCTTCCAGGTGATGTCGCTCACCGGCTCGCGGCCATCGATCAGCGCCAGCACCGTCTCAGCCGCCCGGACGCCCATCTCGTCGACAGCCTGGCGCATCGTGGTCAGCCCGAGAGCCTCGGACAGGTCGTGGTCGTCGAACCCGACAACCGAGAGGTCGGCCGGCACGCTGAGACCGCGGCGAGCCGCGGCCTGCACCACACCGATGGCCATCTCGTCGGATGCGCAGAACACCGCGGTGGGGGGATCGGAGCCTTCAAGAAGCCTCCCCAGCGCAGCGGCGCCGCCGGTGGCGGTCCCCTCGCCGCCCACCACCATTGAAGGATCGCTCGGCAGCCCGGCGGCCCGCAGGGCGTCCTCATAGCCGAGCCGACGCTGCCTGGGAACCGGTGTCGGCAGGCCCGCCGGCTGCGGTCCGGCAACCAGGCCGATGCGCTCGTGTCCGAGATCGATCAGATGCTCTACGGCGTGCCGGGAGGCGAGCCGGTTGTCGATGGCGATCGAAGAAGCGCCTTCGAGTCGCTCGCCCACCGCTACCACCGGCCGGTTGAAGAAGGCGTCTGCCGAGTTGACCTCGGCGCTTGCGAAGGTGTCGATCAGGACGATCCCGTCCACCCGGCGGCAGAACGACCTGGCTCCCTGCAAGAACCGCTGGCGGTCCTCGGGATTGGTCATCATGGAAATGAGCAGGTCGTAACCGGCCTTGGCGAACACCGAGTTGATGCCGCCCAAGGCGCGGAATGGGAACCAGGTCCCGAACAGGGGCGCGACCACACCGACCGTCCAGGTACGCCCCGACGCCAGGCGCGACGCCTGAGGATGGAGTTCATACCGAAACTTGGCCGCCACCTCGAGCACTCTGGAACGGGTAGCCGGCGCCACATTGGGGAGGTTGCGCAGGGCGCGGCTTACGGTGGCGATCGACACTCCCGCCGCCTCGGCTATGTCCTCTATCGTGGTCCGGCTCTCTTCCAAGGCTGCTACTCCTTTGGCCGCTGATAATCGCCCGCCAACACGACGGTCGACTCGGCAGGCACAGATACCGCGTCCCGTGCCGGGCTGTCAAGGCTAATGCCTTCCCGGCTGGCGAACACGGGTTGCCATACGGGCGAGCCCAACCGCACGCTCGTGCGCCGGTCGGCCAGGTTGGCGACCACCACAGCCGACCCTCGACGCAGCACAACCACGGCGGGATCCGCCGTCTCAATCCACTCGGCCGGCGCTCGCCAGAGGTCCGGATGGCGACGGCGGACCGCCAGCAACTCGCGGTAGCGGTGCACCGGAGCGTGCGGATCGCTAAGTTGGCCGGCGACCGTCTCCTCCACCGGACGCGGCTCGGCGTCGATCCAAGGCGCGCTGGTTGAAAAGCCGTTGTGAGCCGTGCCGTCCCAGGGCATGGGCGTGCGGCAGCCGTCGCGCCCGTTCACCGCGCCGGGGTTCCGGACCGCCAAGGGGTCCTGGCGGCCTCCCGCCCGGACCAGCCCGTCGCAGAGCCCGAGTTCCTCGCCCTGGTAGAGGAACGGCATCCCCCCAAGAGCCATCATCAGCGTGGTGAGGGCCAGAGCCCGCCGCTGCCCGGAGTTCCCGCCGCCGAAGCGCTCAACCACCCGCATCCGGTCGTGGTTGCTCAACACCCACGCCGCGGCGCCGGGGGCGAGTCGCTCTATCGATCTCAGCATCGCAACGATCTCGGTCGGCGACCACGTCATCCAAGAAGGCGGTAGGAAGAAAGCGCGGTCGAGCGCATCCGGCGCCACGTAACGGGCGAATCGGTCGGGCGCCGACAGGTTGACCTCACCGAGCAGGAGTATGTCGTGGGGCTCACAGACGCGCTGCCAACGCCGGAAGATGTCGATGGCTTCCGGCTGGTCCATGTCGTAGCGGTGATCGAACGCGGCGAACACCTCCAAGGGATCCATGTCCGCATGGACCGGCGCGATCTGGGGGTTGTCTCGCAGTCGGGCGTCCTTGACCAGGCCGGAAGCGACATCGACGCGGAACCCGTCGACGCCGCGTTCGATCCACCACCGCAGGATCGCGTCGAACGACGCCCTCACTTCTTCGTTGCGCCAGTTGAGATCGGGCTGTTCCGGCAGAAAGAGATGGCACCAGTACTGCCCCGAGGCCTGATCCAGGGTCCAGGCGGGTCCGCCGAAGTGGCTGCGCCAATTGTTGGGCGGCTCGCCGCCGGGTGCCGGATCGGCCCACAGGTAGCGGTCCCGATCAGGGCTGTTGCGCCTGCGTCGGGCCCGGATGAACCACTCGTGGTCGATGGAGGTGTGATTGGAGACCAGGTCCACGATCACCTTCAGTCCGCGGCTGTGGGCCAACTCCACGAGATGGTCGAAGTCGTCGAGGGTGCCGTGTTGGGGCGACACATCGCAGTAGTCGCTGACGTCGTAGCCGTGATCGTGCCCGGACGTCGGATAGAAGGGCGTCAGCCATATAGCATCGACTCCCAGCCAGGTGAGATAGTCGAGACGCTGAGCGATGCCGCGCAGGTCGCCCATGCCGTCCCCGTTGCTGTCCGCGAACGACCGCACATAGATCTGGTAGCCGACGGCGCCTTCCCACCAGGGAGTCTGGCAGCGCCCGGTGGTATCCCGTTGCGGCCTGCTGTTCTTCATCGCCTTTCCGTAAGCGCTTACATTCATAAGACTCTAGTGGTCGGCTTCGATCCGCGAGCAGGTTAGAAACCCCCGCAAGACCTGCGGAGATTAGGGTCGGTATTCACCGCACCAAGAACAGACCTCCGACTCTCGGGAGAGCTAACTCCTTGTGGCAAGGGTTAGGTCGGGTATTCCCCCACTATCTGGCCCAAGGGAGGTTTTTCTATGCGCGCTAGCTAGCCCTGACGGCCCGCAGAAGTTCAATCTGACGGTGGATGACCCACTCCGCGTCCGACCTCTCTATACCTTCATACCAATCCAGGAACTCGTCGAGGGTTACGCCGTCGTTGAGCTTCTCGAACAGCTCGGCTATAGGCAACCAAGTACCGGCAAACACCCATTTGCCGCTGAGACCGCCCGTGTGTAGCTCAACGATTCCGCTCGTCTCCCAGATCGACTCGCGCGGTTTCAAGGACTTGCCGAACGGCCTAACGACGAGGGGTGGTTCCCATTCGCAACCGCACTTCTGTTCGGCCGTGAGTCGACGTTCGGGGGATCGGTAGTCGATGGGTTGGTCAGTTTTCAGTTGGTTGCAGGGTCGGCAGAGAGTCTGGAGGTTCTGCCAACAGTTCGGCCCATCCGCGGCTTGCGGGACTATGTGGTCTATCTGAAGCTCGCGGGAGCATCCACGACGGAGGCAACGTTCCCCATCGAGGCTGAAGACCTGTTGTCGACGCTTCCTCTTGTTATTCATACGCCCGAGCATATGGAGAGGCTGTGATATTTGCTCCGCTCCCCTTGGGTTCGTGACCAGAAACTGTCCGTCCAAGTTCGCGCCGCCGCGACGGTAGCCTTCGTTTCATCCTGGCTGCGCAACCACGCTTTCGGGGTTTCCTGTGTGGCGCGCTTGGCCTTCTCCCTTTCACCAGTCGCGCCTTTCGATCCTGGAGAGGACCCTGCTCTTGACCGACCCATTGTGACAACCACCGAGGGGCGACGACCGCGGAGGATCGCCCAGCGGGAGTTCATCGCCATGCTGGCCGCCGTCACCGGCACTATGGCGCTGGGGGTGGACATGGCGCTTCCGGCCTTCACCGACATCCGGGTGGGGTTCGGTCTCGCTCCCGACTCGCCTCGGGTGGCGCTCGTGGTGACCCTGTATTTTCTGGGCGTGGCCAGCGCAATGGTGTTCTACGGTCCGTTCACCGATCGGTTCGGCCGCAAGCCCGTGCTCTACACAGGCCTGGGCCTTTACGCTCTCGGCGCCCTGGGCTCGGCCCTCGCGCCGACCTTCGGGATCCTGATCGTCAGCCGCTTCATCTGGGGCATCGGCGCCGCAGGACCTCGCGTCCTGGCTCTGGCAATCGGCCGAGACCTGTACCAGGGGAACCGGCTGGCCCGCATTCTGGCGGTCGTCGCCGCGGTGTTCATGGTGGTCCCGGCATTCGCTCCCCTGTTGGGTCAGGCCATCCTGAGTATCGGGTCGTGGCGCTGGGTCATGGGTGCCCCGGGAGCCGGGATGCTGGTGTTGGCCATCTGGCTCATCCGGCTTCCCGAGTCCCTTCCTCTCGATCGTCGGCGCCCGCTAACCCTCACCCGGACTCGCCAAGCCGTCGCCGCGGTCTTCAACAACAAGGTGACCACCTGCTCGGCGCTGGCGATCATGTTCGACTACGGTTCCTTCACGGCTTTTTTGGGGAGCGTCCAACTCCTTTTCGATGACGTGTACCGACGAGGCGATCAGTTCGCTTATTACTTTGCCGGGATGAGCCTGTTCATGGGAGCAGTGATCTTCGCTGGGAGTCGACTGGTGAGGAGGGTTGGCGCCGACCGGGTCATAGTCCTGGCGCTGCCCACGGCGGTGATCCTGTCGGTGGCCGTCGCGGTGTGGTCGTGGCAAGCCGATGGGCAGCCGGCGTTCTTGGCCTGGTTCGCTCTGATCACCGTGATCAATGCGCTGCGTACGCTCGTCAATCCGCTGATCCAAGCTCAGGCGATGGAGCCAATGGGTGAGTTGGCCGGAACGGCAGCCGCCGTTATCGGCACGGTCGCGTTGGGAGGCGGTGCAGTTCTGGCCGCTTTCGTCGACCGCGCCATCGCCGGATCGGTAACGCCGCTGACCCTGTCCTACGCGGGCTACGGAGTGATCGGCCTCGCCTTCGCCCTCTGGGCCCGGCGACACCGACCGGCACGACCCATGAAGCTACTGTTTTAGTGGGATGAGAGACAGGGGAACGGTGGGAGCCATCGATCAGGGAACCACCAGCACCAGGTTCATGATCTTCGACAACGCCGGGAGGGTGGTTGCCATGGCCCAGCGGGAATTCCGCCAGATCCTCCCCCGGCCGGGTTGGGTCGAACATGATCCGGTGGAGATCCTCGAGAGTGTCGAGGCGGTGGTCAGGGATGCCCTTTCCTCGGCTGGCATGACGCCCCGGGATCTGGCGGCGGTGGGGATTGCCAACCAGCGGGAGACGGCTGTCGTCTGGGACCGCACCACCGGAAGACCTCTCGCCAATGCAATCGTCTGGCAGGACACCAGGACCGACCGGATTTGTGAGAGATTGGCCCGCGAAGGCGGCATCGATCGGTTCCGGGACCGGACCGGTCTTCCCCTGGCCACCTACTTCAGCGGTCCGAAGGCGGCCTGGTTGCTGGACAACGCCGACGGTGTTGCCGAGAAGGCGGCCCGGGGACAGGCCGTGATGGGCACGGTCGACTCCTGGCTGGTCTGGAACCTCACCGGAGGCGTTGCGGGAGGCCGACACGTAACCGATGTCACCAACGCTTCGCGGACCCTACTGATGGATCTCGACACCCTTGACTGGAGCGATGACCTGCTCGGAGCAATGGGTGTGCCGCGCTCGATGATGGCCGAGATTGTTCCCTCCATCGGCCGGGTGGGGACCGGAACAGGGGTTCTTGAGGGCGTTCCCATCTCAGCCATTCTCGGAGACCAGCAGGCTGCGCTCTTCGGCCAGACTTGTTTTCGGCCGGGTGAGGCCAAGAACACCTACGGGACCGGATGTTTTTTGCTCATGAACACGGGCAACCGTAAGGTGCCATCCACCCACGGCCTGCTCACCACAGTGGGATACCAGATTGGCGGATCTGATCCCATCTACGCGCTGGAGGGATCGGTGGCGGTAACCGGTTCTCTGGTGCAGTGGCTCCGTGACAACCTGGGGATGATCTCCACCTCCGAGGAGGTTGAAGCGTTGGCAGCCTCGGTACCGGACAACGGTGACGTCTACTTCGTACCTGCTTTTTCCGGACTCTTCGCTCCACACTGGAGAGCGGATGCCCGGGGAGTCATCACCGGCCTCACCCGCTTCACCAACAAGGGCCACATCGCCCGGGCCGCATTGGAGGCCACCGCCTACCAGACACGGGAGGTCCTCGAGGCCATGCGGGCCGACTCCGAGGTGCCGCTAACCGAGTTGCGAGTAGACGGGGGAATGGTCGCCAACGACCTGCTCATGCAGTTCCAGGCGGACATCCTCGATGTGGAGGTGGTGTGTCCCCAAGTGAGCGAGACCACCTCCCTGGGCGCCGCCTACGGTGCGGGGCTTGCGGAGGGCATCTGGAAGGGCCTCGACGATCTGCGGGAGAACTGGCGGGAAACCCGACGCTGGTCTCCGCAAATACCACAGGAGGTCCGGGAAGCCCAGTACGCCCGCTGGCGCAAGGCGGTGGCACGCTCCCTGGACTGGGCGGGGACACCGACTCCGAATATAGCCGCTGACCACACTATCGGCTACGAAGCCTGAAGTCGGTGTTCTCACCGCGCCGGTAGAGTTCGTGAGGGCACAGTCTTGATCGATGCCAACCCTGGGAGAATGCGATGCGGCTCGATGTTGTAAACGGGCATGTCGTTACCGGTGACGGGCGGTCCTACCTGGAGGACACTTCCGTCACAACCGAAGACGGATTGATCACTGCTCTTCACAGGATCCGACACCTTCCCTACCGGGTGTACTCCCACCGGGTCCTCGATGCCCAAGGCGGTCTGATACTGCCCGGACTCATCAACATTCATACCCATGTGGTCAGTTACGGTCCGCTCTGTCCGGGGCTTCCGAGAGATGGTGCTCCCGAAGAGAGGATTCTTGCCAACCTCGACAACCACCTGCTCCAAGGGACCACCACCGTGCTGAGCCTGGACGGATTTGCTCTGCCGTTCGAGAACGATGCCATAAACAAGATCCATCCGGTGAACGTCAAGATGTCTACCCTCCACACGCCGAAGAACGTTGCCTCAGGCGAAATGGGCGGCAACCGGCTCGACCTGTATCACCGCGGTTTCACCGCCACCGAGGCTGTGTCTTCGGGCGCCGTGGCTATGGGAGAAGTGGGTTCCTGGGCTACCACCGGCGCGACGTACGAGAAGAATCTGCGGCTCGAACGGCCGATTTCTGTGATCGACGCACTCGCTCTGGATGCTGCTTACCTGTCGGGAGACGACCGTGCGATCGCCCGCATCATCGAGAGAGCAGGCCTGGAACCGATGACGGTGGATGAAGCCAAGACGCTGGTGAGAGAGACCAGCGTCGAACCGATGGCGGCCGCCAAGGAGGCGATCCTCGAGATGATCGACTTTGCCCCGAGGCTGGGGATTCCTGCTCTGTGCCACACCGAACCGGACACCTACGTCCAGATCCGGGAGGTCGCCCGCGAAATTGGCGACCAGCTGGTGGCGCTACACGCTAATTATCACGCCACACCAAAAGAGGCGGTCCAGATTGCGAAGGAGGTCAGAGGTTACGGAGGCTTCGTGGAAGTGATCACCGCCGATCACTTCGGCGCCGGCCAGTTGGAGCCCAGTCCGGAGACCGCCTTCGCCCTGCTGGCCGAGGGGCTGGTCGACGTGCTGTCTACGGATTACTCGGGGGGCTATCACGACCCCATCCTGTTGTTGATCAAAGAGGCCGTGGAATCCGGCGTGATCTCTCTCCCCCAGGCTGTGAGGCTCGCCACGAGTTCTCCGGCCGGCATTGTCCCCGGCTTGGCTCCCGGCAAGGGACTTATCGAACCGGGAGCCGTTGCCGACATGGTTGTGGTCGACCGCGATGACATCACTCGAGTTAGGCATGTCATCATCGGCGGTCGAATCGTGGTTGAAGACGGACGACGGGTCAACCGTTAGGGCACTCCCTGAGCGATTGACCCATCACCGCTATTTGGGTCCGGTGGGAGAACGGGACCCGTTGGCCGTCACTGGCTGGGAGGCGAACTCCTCTTACTCTCTTACTCGCTCTTCAGCGCCATATCGCGCAAGATCACGAGGAAGGCTAGAGCGTGCCCGAAGATGATGTGACCATAGAAGCTGGTCCCCAAACCAAACTGAAACACGTCGCCACCGGCGATAAGCGGCATGATGAAGTTGCCACCCACTACCCACCAGATGACACCGTAGATCAGACCACCAACCACGATGTTCATAAAGGCGTTACCCAACTTCACATAAGGCGCGAAGAGGCCTGTGTACAGGGCACCGATAACGGCGCTGAAGACTACGTGCATGATAAAGCCCGCGAAGTCGTTGGCGTCGATCATGCCACCGACCATCTCCTGCATACCACCTCCGGCGTATGCCAGGAACAGGTAACCGGCCATAATGCCGGGAATTACGCCTCTCATCAAGTTGCCGCCCATATTTGCTGCCCTTTCTTCAGGGGACGATTTCATGCCTGTAGGCTACCCCGGGTTCGTCGCTACCACGACCGGCCCGCCACACGCTCGATACAGCAGAGCGCCGATCACGGCTCACCAAGGGCCTCTCGATCAAGCCAGAGCGGTTCGTAAGGCTCGGACGTGCGGTTATGTCGGACGGATCAAACAAAAGACACCAAACCGGGGCAGTCAAAGTCGAGGGTCGCCACACGACCACCAGCACCCGAACCCGATAGCCTGCAAAGGCACCGCCAAAACTCTCACCGCCAAATCGGTCAGTGGCCTTGGGCGACCGCCGCTTGTGATATTTTGTCACATATCTTTCTAAGATACGGCCCTATGTCGTTTCGATCCCCTGATCCCGACCGTCAGTCCGGAGAGGCCGTCGACAGAGCAGCCTTGACCAGCGCGGAGGCGGACCCGAGGTCAACTTCGGTATGAGCGCTTCCGGCTCACGGTTGCCAGAGGAGTCACGGATCGGTGTTGACGTGGGAGGCACGTTTACCGATGTCGTTGTTACGAGCCGAAGCGGTGACATCTACACCTACAAACTGCCGTCAACCCCCCAGGACTTCAGCGAAGGTGTAATCGAGGGGATCCGCGAGATCATCGAGTCTCACGGTGTCGAGCCGGCTGACACCCGCGATGTGGTGCATGGAAGCACCGTGGCGACCAATGCCATCCTGGAAAGAAAAGGCGCCCTGACGGGTTTGTTGACCACCGCGGGATTCGCCGATGTCCTCGAGTTGCGAAGACTGCGTGTTCCGAAGCTGTACGACGTGACCTGGAAGAAACCCGAGCCGTTGGTGGAACGCTCGCGGCGTCTGGAGGTGATCGAACGGGTCGGTGTGGACGGAGACGTGGTCAAAGCCCTGGATCTCGACGACGCCCGACGGAAGGTGGAGGCGCTGATCGAACTCGGGGTGGAGTCGATTGCGGTGAGCCTCATCCACTCCTATGCCAATACCTCCCACGAGACGGCCATCGGTGAGATGCTCGCCCGGGAGCACCCCGATGTGTGGATCTCGCTATCGCACCGGGTGTTACCGGTGATCCGCGAGTATGAGAGGACCAGCACGACGGTGCTCAACGCTTACGTTCGGCCGGTGGTCGCCTCCTATCTCGAGGCGCTGCGGGGAAAGCTCGACGGGTTGGGCGTGACGGCCCCATTGCTCATCATGCAGTCCAACGGCGGCGTCATGACCAGCGAGGCTGCCGCTGAGCGTCCGGCATACGTTGTCGAGTCCGGTCCGGCAGCCGGGGTGATCGCCTCCAGTGGGCTGGCGCGATCGTTGGGTGTGGACAATGCCATCACGTTCGACATGGGCGGCACCACCGCCAAGACCGCCCTGGTGGAGGGTGGCGAACCGCACTTCACGGCCGAATTCGAGGTGGCGTCGGCGATGTCGGCCGGTAGCCGCTTGAGGAGCGGCGGCGGCTACGCCCTGAGTGTGCCGTTCATCGACCTCGCCGAGGTCGGGGCGGGGGGTGGCAGCATCGTGTGGATCGATTCCGCCGGCGCTCCGAAGGTTGGCCCCTCTTCGGCCGGCGCGCTCCCCGGTCCGGTGTGTTACGGCAAGGGAGGAGAGGAGCCGACGGTCACCGACGCCAACCTGTTGTTGGGGTATCTGAACCCCGAGGGGCTGTTGGACGGAGCGGTGAAACTGGATGTCGCCAGAGCCCGGGCCGTGTTCGAGGAAAAGGTCGCGGCTCCCCTGGGTCTCGATGTCCATGTCGCCGCCTATGGGGCTCATCTGATCGCCAACGCCAGCATGATCCGGGCGATCAAGTCGGTTTCGGTCCAGCGGGGCCGGGACCCGCGGGACTTCACCCTGATCGCGTTCGGGGGCAGCGGGCCCGTCCATGCCATGGGAATCGCCCGGGAACTGGGCATCAAGCGGGTGATCGTGCCGCCCCAGCCGGGGGTTTTCTCGGCTGTGGGACTTTTGGAGGCCCGGCTCGAATTCCATGCCAAGAAGACCTTCCTGCGGCGCACCGCCGGCCTGTCTCTCCAGGAACTGCAATCGGAGATCGCCGAACTGGAGGCACAGGCACGGGAGGGCGTGGGCCATAAGAGCCTGCAGACCGTCTCCTTTGAATTCGAACCCTGGGTGGAGATGCGATACGTGGGTCAGGGTTTCGAACTTCCCGTAAGGCTGCCGCCGTTTACAGATGACTGGTCGTCATGGTTGGAGGAACTGGACCGAGCGTTCGGCCACCAGCACCAGAACACCTATGGCCACCGGACCAACAATCCCACCGAGATCGTGCAACTGCTGGTGGTGATACGCGAGTTGAATCCGCCCGGCGTACCGGCGAGCAGCCGGCCCGACTCACAACCGGATGAGTCACGCAGACGAGAAGTCTTCTTCGGCGAGGCCATCGGGCTCCTGACGACACCGGTAATCCGCCGCGGCGACCTCACCCCCACACCCAGAGAATCGCCGCTCATCATAGAGGACTACGACGCCACCACGGTGGTCCCGCCCGGTTACAAGGTCTTCCGGGACCGGTCCCAGAATGTGTTCATCGAGGAGGGTTCGTCATGACCGCCACACCATCTGGAGGAACAGCCGCCATCGAGCGGGAACTGATCCGCGAGGGTCTGGCGGCGATATGCGAGGAGATGGCGGTGAGTGTGCTTCGGACTTCGCATTCGGAGACGGTGAAGAGCGCCATGGACTTCTCCACGGCCCTGTGTGACGAGACCGGACAGATAATCGCACAAGGAATCACCCTGCCCAACCAGCTCGGCGCCCTTCCAGAGGCTGTGGCAGCGATTCTGCGGCGTTTCCGCGGAGATTTCCATCCCGGCGATGTGGCGATGGTCAACGATCCGTTCGACGGCGGCATGCACCTTCCCGATATCTTCGTTGTGCGCCCCGTCTATTACGACTCCGAGTTCGTGGGACTGGTGGCGACGGTGGCGCATCACGCCGATCTGGGTGGAATGGTGGCCGGGAGCATGTCGCCCTATGCGGAAGAGTGTTTTCAGGAGGGCCTGCGGATCCCGCCTGTCAAACTCATTTCGCGCGGGAAGCGAGAGGAGGGAATTTTCGCCCTGCTTGGCGCCAACACCCGGGTGCCGGACATCGTCCTGGGAGACTTCGACGCCCAGTTGGTGGCGTGTGCGACCGGGGTCAAGGCGTTTGATCAGATGATCCGCCGCTACGGACTGGCAGAGTTCCGAGCCCATGTGGAGGCGCTGCTCGACTACACGGAGATGCTGACCAGACAGGAGATCAGCACGTTCCCGGAAGGAACCTACTCGTTCACCGACTATCTGGACGATGACGGTGTCCGTGAGGGTCCGGTGCCCTTATCCGTCTCCATCGAGATTCGCGACGGTGGGGTCACCCTCGACTTCGAAGGCACCTCGCCCCAGGTTCGGTCTTCGTTGAACAACACGCTGTCGTTTACGAACTCGAATACATACGCGGCGATGCGTACCTTGTTGCGGTCCGACATTCCCAACAACGCCGGGTTCTTTCGGCCGATCACAGTCAAAGCGCCGTTGGGGAGCATCCTCAACTG
The DNA here is from genome assembly GCA_965261135.1 of Acidimicrobiia bacterium. Taxonomy (GTDB): domain Bacteria; phylum Actinomycetota; class Acidimicrobiia; order Spongiisociales; family ZC4RG35; genus Bin76. The sequence goes on along the minus strand of OZ253443.1, from coordinate 527,670 downwards.
TGTCCTCCCGGCGGCTACCGGAACCCGTGGCCTGACCGGTTTCCGGGTGATGGACGCCATATTCGGCGCCCTGGCGCCCGCTCTTCCCGACCGGGTGATGGGAGCCTCCGACGGCGGATTGTCGTTGGTCACGGTGGGGGGTGTTAGACCCGGCGGCGAGCGGTTCTCGGTGGTGGAACTGATTTCCGGAGCGTGGGGCGGCCAATCTCTTCGCGACGGTGAGGATGGCGTTCCGAATGTCGGCGCCAATGTGAGCAACATCCCCGTCGAGATGCTCGAATCGTCACTCCCCGTCCGAGTAGATCACTACGGCTATGTTGCCGACACGGGAGGCGCGGGCCTCCACCGGGGCGGCCTTTCGCTGCAGCGCGAATATACGTTCTTGCAGGAATGTGACCTGAGTGTGCGCTCTGACCGGGCAACCATCTATCCCTACGGGATCGGCGCCGGAAGGTCCGGCACACCCTCGTTGAACCGCCTCGGGCCAGATGGTGAAGAGGTGCTCATGCCCTCCAAGTTCTCCCAGCGGGTTACGGCCGGGACTCGTCTGATTCACCGCACCGCCGGCGCCGGTGGCTGGGGAGATCCTTTAGACCGGGACGTACAGCTTGTTGCAACCGATGTCCGCAACGGGATCCTGTCAGCCGAGCGAGCGTTCACTGAATACGGAGTCGTATTCAAGCCGGACACGACCCAGGTCGATCCCGATGCCACCGAAGCAGAACGGACGGCGCGCCGGGCCAGATCCGAGCAGGAGGGCACGACCTCCCCGGTCGCTTCATCGGCGCCGACACCCTTGGAGGACCGACTCAGCGATGCCCTCCGAAGATCATGGAAAATCTAGCCTCGTCGTTGACAGCCCTGGGGTATCCACTGCTCTGCAGGTCTACCGAGGGTTTACTCGCGAAATCATCAAGCCGGCGAACCCGCGAGGTGTCACATGGGACAGTTATAGTCCCAAATGACCGCCATAGGGGAGGAGCGCCGAATGCCGACCACCATTACCCGAGAAGACGCACGACGGGAGACCCACGACAACTACGCGGTTTTCGTGGAGGAGATGCTTCCCGATCTGCTGGAGAACCACCCCAATGAGTGGGCACTGCTCCGTGATCGCCAGCTCGTTGGTGCGTATCCAACCGGCATAGCTGCCAATCAAGCAGGCAGAGACCAGTTCCCTGATCGTCGGTTCTCAATACAGGAAATCACTGATCGTCCCTTGTTCGCGAGTTATCACGCGAGTGCTCATTAGAGAACCCTACGACTATCTCGTAGGACCAATCGTGAGGGGCGTAGTGATCCACAATGAAGACTTCACCCGCCGCATCCTGGTCGACGGCCTCTTTGACACAGGCGCCAAACACACAGGAGTTTCCCAGCGAGTCACTTCAATGCTGGCGCCGTTCCAAACGAGGGTCGTTTCCATAACGACAGCAATGGGAGGTTCGGAACACACCCTCGGCTACACAGCGGTAGTGGAGCTACCCAACGACGGCGACCCGATCCCCGTGCTCGTGTTCGAGGGTGGACCCTTCTACCAATGCGACGCTTTGCTTGGGAGAGACGTCCTGCGGACAGGCACGTTCCATCTAACCGAGGACTGGTTTTCTTTCGTTCAGAAATCACCGTTGAGCGACCCTTGATGTGGTGGGGTTCATCAACGATTCAAAAAGGCCCACCCTCGACAACCCTCACCCTCAGCTAGCACTCGATGCCCGCCTCGGGGTGCTTGACATTGCCATAGAACATCTCACAGGGATGCACTTGACTGCCCTAGTAAAGTGGCTCTTCGAGACCAAGAGCCGGTCGTTTTCGGGGTCCGGGCTGTTTACTCAACCAACCGTGAGAGTGCCTTGTGGACCGGTCGATCAGTAAAGGGCAGCGCCAAGCCCGAATGCCGACTCGACCGTCTTAATAGTGTGCTCGTCGCGGAGTTTGCAGACGATGAGCTGTGAGGCGAAGAGTCCCTTTTCCCAGACCGCCTCTTCGATGGGTCGTTTGGCGAGCCACTCGACCGGCACCACCTTCTCGGTAAGCTCCGGGTCGTCTGAAACCGCATTCTCCCCCAATGCCGCGATTGCTTCCGGTTGATCAAGGAGCGGTTGAAGCTGTCCGTCGACCGCGACGTCGGCATCGCGGGCAGGCATCATCGAACCGGTGACTCGGCCTATGCCGACATAGCCGGCCCCGGCCACATATGCGAACACGCGCTTTCCCGGCGTGAGGTTTCCCAGCGGCTTCCAGTACCACGAGCCACCGCCGGCGTTGAGGAACCCGTACTTGCTCGCTATCAACCAGCGGTGGGTCTCACCGGCGCGGCCCAGGACAGTGTAGAAGTCCCGGCCGTTCCATGGCCGACTCTTGCGGCGCGATGGTCGCACGGGTGAGTCTTCGGTCGGCCGGGGCTCGAGTAGCCACGTGCGAGCGAGGTAGTCACGACCTCCGTCGATGAAATGGCGGAAGAAGACGGCATTAATGGGCACGTCGTAGGACTTTGCTAGAAACTCAACGATGCGATCAGACGTCGGGTCAAGTTCAGACGCGATGATCGTGAACTGCTGATCGGCATTGACGACATCCGGCAGAGGGCTTCCGAATCGCTCTGCGAAGGCTGCGCCAAGGTCGGTTTCGCCATCATGCTGGTCTACGTAGATCTGCTCTAGGTCCTCGAGACCGAGACCTTGCACCCAGGACCCGTAGTCGAGTGTTTGGGCGACAACGTCTCGAGGAGTTCGATAACGCTTGAGCTCGAGGACATGGACTCGCCCTTCATCGTCGATGGCCAGCAGATCAATAAACCCTCCGTATCCGGTCCTTACCTGCCTTCCAATGGCTAGCAGGTCGATCCCAGTCATGCCGGGGTCCTCAACGAGCATGTCCTCAAGGCGCTTCTCGAAGTCGAGCGGCGACAACTCCAACCTACGGGGCCCGTCATCGGTCATTCGCCAGATCGCCATTTCAACAGCCAATTCGTATCCTTCCTCCGGTGGGACCCATTATGCCACTGGGTAGTGACATACCCTCCAGGGCCTCTAGAATTCCAAGCCAGCTAGTGCGATAGCCGCCCACATGCGTTACTGCCGGTTTTGTGAAAGATCAGACAGTACACCCTTTGTAGGCTGAATAGGAAAAAGGAACGCATTCATGGCTGGCGAGTTGACCCTTCCTATCCGCCCTCATTCCGAGTTACCCACTAGGAGCAAGCCTTCCTTTCGTGTGCGCCGACGGGTCGCAGCCGAGTTACCGCCTCACATGGTGGGGAAGACCCTGCTGGAGGCTTATCGCACCCCGTTGTTGCAATTCGTAGCCGATTGGAACCGCTCTCCCGCTAAACCGAACATGATTGAGACAGTTCCCTCCTATGAAGGATCCGACCCCTATCTTCTGCCATCCATAGCCTCGGTGGTTCATGCCCTGGTTGATCGGGAAAACCTGCCCGTTCCGGACTGGGTGTTGAAGCACAAACTCGACGAGCCCTGGGTGCTCTTCTGCGAACCGGGAGACACCGGGTCCTTCTTCTGGCAGCGAGGGATGGAGAACGCTCCCTCAACCTGCGCCGATCACCTGGTCTTTTTCCACCACAGACTGTTAGGCAAAGGCACCCCGGACTGGTGGTTGCCCTGGACCTGATCCCTCAGCGCATCGCTGAACTGTTTCTGCCACGACCAATCACTGCCGCATGAGATCAACCGGTTGGGTTGTAAGAACCGCTTATTTGTCAGACGTGCGTAGGGGCAGCAACCGTGCGGGATTCTCGACGATGATCTTTCTGATCACTTCGTTTGATATGCCCTTCTTGCGCATGAATGGCACCACGTTCTCGAGAATGTAGTAGTAGCCGTGCCCGCCGTATTTGGTTAGCCGGTGTTTGGTGCAGATGTCCTGTGAAATGAGGAGACGAGAAGCCGTGTCAGCTTCGAGCAGTTTCACCATCCGGTCCAGTCGCTGTCCGTCGCTCGGCATGTCGAAGGGTGTGGCTCCGTAGAACGACGATTCGTGACCGAACAGATCGAACTGGAGATAGGACCCCAGTTCCAGCAGTTCCCAAAGTATGCCTATGTCCTGGACACGGAGGTCGAGGTGTCCCAGCACTACGCGGCTCATGTCAGCGCCGGCTTCGATCAGGCACTCGGCAACCTCCATGGGAGATCTCTGATCCCGGCCCGTATGGGTAGTGATAGCCACACCACATTCCCTCTGGACCTGAGCTGCAGCAGCCAGTACACGCTTCTCGCGCTCATGCAACGGCCAGGTGCATGCGACCTTGATGACCCCTGCCTTGACGGATGTCTCTTCCTGGTGCCCCTGCCAGTCGTCGTGACCCTCGGTGCCAATCTGGATACCGCTCAGGATCTCCGACCTCATCAGATCCGCCAGTTGCTCTTCAGTCATGTCGACCATGTCGGAAGGGTGCGTGTGAGCAACGTAGAACCCGGTAGCCATGATGATGTGTACGCCGCTTGATCGAGAGATTCGCGCCAGGCCAACCGGATCCCGACCTATACCGGGAGGCGTAACCTCGACGACCGCGCCCCCTCCCCATTCTTTGTAGAGCCGCATCTCATCGATGGCTGTCGGGATGTCTCCCAGCAGGAGGTTGTCATGGTGCCGGAAGTAGTTCCGCCGGATCCATCCGAGATTGTCGAGCCGTATCGGTTCATAGGCCCGGACCTTCTCGCTTGCGGTCCGGGGAGCCTCGAAGATACCGGTGACGTCTGTCAGGATGTGTTCGTGCATCATGGTGGGTCCCAGCAGATGGGGGTCCACCTTCCCCAACACGGTCTGGACCTGCCCCGATGGTGCTTGGCTCATTGTTTCCTTTAACTGGATGGATTCAAGCGACGAGCCACGTCTGCGAAGGCCGTCTGTATTTGCTCCATCTGTTCGTCGGTGTGTACGGCCGATGCGATGAGACGTATTCGAGAAGTGTTTGGAGGCACGGATGGCGGCAGGATGGCGCTTACGAAGATGCCATGGTCGGCGAGCACAGTCTCGGCCGTCTTGGCCTTGGTGGAATCGCCGAACATCATAGGAATTATCGGATGAACCTTTTCGGGCACCGAGAACCCGAGCTGGGACAGCGAAGAGTTGATGGCGGCGGCATTCTCCCAGAGCCGCTCCAACCGCTCGGGCTCGGACCGCATTACCCGTATCGCCTCCAAGGCCGCGGCCGCGGCCACCGGAGAGGGAGCGGTGGTGAATAAGAAGGTGCGGGAGACCTCACTGAGGTAGCCGATGACCTCGGACGACCCGGCCGCGAAGGCCCCCACGCTTCCCAGGGCCTTCCCGAGGGTTCCCACGATCACATCGGCTCTGTCCGCCCGTTCATAGTGGCCGGTCGAACCCTTCCCACCGGATCCCAGGACGCCCGTGGCATGTGCGTCGTCCAGAACCAGCATGGCGTCATGTTTATCGACCAGGTCGGCTATCTCATCCACCGGAGCGAGGGTGCCGTTCATCGAAAAGACGCTGTCGGTGACGACCACGCTTGCTCCGCAAGCCTGGTCGAGTTGGCGGCTCAGGTCGTCTGTGTCACAGTGCCGGTAGACGCTGATCTTGGCGCGGCTCAAGCGAGCTCCGTCCACGATGGAAGCGTGATTGAGTTCATCGCTGCACACCGTGTCTCCGCGTCCGGGTAGAGCAGAGACAACTCCCAGGTTGGCCGCGTACCCGGATGAGTACAGGAGCGATGACTCGGCTGACTTCAGATCTGCCAGTTCCTCCTCGAGTTCTCTGTGCACGGCCGTGTCTCCTCCTACGTGACGGGATGCGCGGGCGCCCGCGCCGAAGGTCGCCAGGGCGTCCTGTGCGGCTGCTATGACCCTGGGGTCGGAAGCCAGCCCCAGGTAGTCGTTCAACCCAAGCGCGATGTAGGTGCGTCCCTCCAGGTGAATCGTCCCGGGCCGGACTATGTCGGAAGCGGGATCGGCAGGCGGCCAGGTGGCGGACCGATCGGCAATGCGGTCACGAATCATGTCACACTTTCTGTCGTTATAAGTGGCATTTCCTCACCGCCTTGTGCCGGCGCGGGGGTCCTGGCTGCTCCATCCGGCTCGGCGTCATCTTCGCAGCACCCGGCCGGGCCGGGTCCCCGAGAGCCTACCGGCCCTTAGCACCGCCTGGCCGTTGACCAGCACATGCACCATTCCGTCTGCAAGGACATTCGGCTCGAACCTGGTCGCCTTCTCGCGAAAACCCTCCGGATCGAACACCGCTATGTCCGCAAAGGCGCCCCGCCTAAGTACCCCCCGGTCACGGAGCCCGAGGCGGCGGGCCGGGAGACCGGACAACCGGTGCGCGGCTTCGCCCGGTGTGAGAAATCCCCCCTGGTTGACGGAGAAGTTGTAGAAGTAGGACGCCCAGGTGTACGCGCCGTGGAAGGTCTTGCCGGCGAGAGGACCGTCCGGCGCCATGGTGGTGGCGTCGGAGGCCGGCATCGACAGCGGGTGCGCGAAGGCCGTGCGCTGTTGGCCCGCACTGTGACAGTCGATCAGGACCATGAGTGACTCCATCGTCTCGATCGCTCCCAATAACAGGTCGTAGATGCAGTCCAGACCCTCTTGTCCCCGCTCGGCGGCAATCGATCTGATCGACCTCCGGCCGTAGTCGGGGTAGGCGTCGTGGTCCAACAGCACGATACGCTCCCAGTCGCCACCCGCACTGAGAATGCTGCGGAAACTCTTCATACGTTGGCGCGCGTCGGGGTCCGCCAGCGCGGAGGCGAGTCCATCGAGGCCTGCTGCCATGGCCCAGGGCGGGAGCACCGAATAGAGGTAGGTGAACCCGAACAGGCGAGTGTGCACATCGAAGGCGATGTCCAGGTCGGCGTCGTGGGCCTCGTCGACCAGCTCCAGGCATTGTTCCATGTCCGCATCGCCGCTGCGGGGAACCAGATGGGACACCTGAAGTCTCACGCCGGCGGCTCTGGCTGTCCTGATGGCCTCGGCAACCCCTTCGGGCGCCCCGGCGTCGCGGTAGCGGGCATGGCAGACGTACAGGTCGTCCCGTTCGGCCAGCGGCGCGCAGAGCCTCGTGACCTCCGACTCGGAAGCGCCGGCCTCGGTTGCATATTCGAGGCCGGTCGACAGGCCCCAGGCGCCCTCATCAAGGGCGGTCCGCAGGAGCTGGGTCATCTCCTCCAGTTCCCCATCCGTCGATGGCCGGTCGGTCAGACCCACTACGGCCAGGCGAAGCTGACCATGGGGGACCAGGCTCAGAACGTTCAAGGCCGGTTTCGTCCGCTCGAGTCGGGAAAAGTATCCCGAAGCCGAGTCCCAGTCGAGGGCAACCGACTCCGAGTATCCGTATATCGCCTTCAGTGCCAGATCCCGATCCCTGATCGGAAAGCATCCATGGCCACAGTTACCCACCACCTCGGTGGTGACTCCCTGGTAGATGGCGCTGACTGCCCGGGGGTCTGCCAAAAGCGTGTAGTCGGAGTGGCTGTGGATATCGATGAATCCCGGGGCGACCAACAATCCGGTTGCGTCCAGTTCCTCACCTTGGCCTGAAGCCAGGTCCCCTATCGCGGCGATACGTTCCCCCACAATGCCTATATCGGCCGGTTTGGGCTCACCGCCGGTACCGTCCACAACGGCGCCGCCACGAATGAGAAGGTCGAACATCTTCCGGCTATTCCGTTTGAGTCAAATGCTCAACCAGCCCGTCTTAAGCAACCGCATATCCGCCGTGCCGTCGGGGTAGAGGGCACAAATCCGATGTCGGGGAAGGGAAAAAATACGTCGCCCCCTGACCGGGCCAGAGGTGGTTCACTAGCATGACAGGTGATATGTTACACAATATACGTTGTGAAGCAAGCAGGAGTGTCGGCTTTCGCTGACCGTCTCTGCTGCTCTGCAAAGACCTTTGGGGCGACATGCGCAACCATGTCACTCCTGAACGAAAGGAAATGAATAGATGCCTAAGAATCAACTACGCAATGTCATTGCTGTCATCATCGCTTTCGCCATGCTGGCGGCAGCCTGCGGTGAGGATGAGCCAGCGCCCACGACCGCTGCTCCGACGACAACCGCCGCTCCCACTACGACGGCCGCTCCCGAGGAACCGATCCGTATCGGATTGGTGATTCCGGACTTCACACAGAATGAATTGATCCTTGCTTTGAAGAACGGCGCAGAAGACGCGGCCGCCGATGCAGGTGTCGAACTCCTGGTGACGGGTAGCGGTAGTGCCCAAGATCTGGTAGCGGCAATCGAGAACTATGCGGCTGCAGGTGTCGACGTAATCGTCTATGACACGATTGACGCCCAAGCCCTGGCGCCTGCGATTCTCGCCTTGAATGACGCAGGCATCCCGGTGGTATGTACGGTTGCCTGTGCTTCCGAGGGAGTCAGCGCTATCGAGATAGGTTACGACTATCGGGCTGACATGGGCCGACCACTCGGTGATTGGCTGGCCGCTTACGAGCCCGCACCGGCGAAACTCGCTTTCATCGACTCCAATCAGGCTGATGAATCGATCGCCGCTATATACGCGGGAGTCGAAGATGGCCTGGAAGCCGGTGGACTGGCCGATGTCGAGAGGGTTGTTTCCCCACCCACCAACTGGGACCGCGCGGCGGGCCTCGACGCAGCCAGGTCACTGCTGACCGCCCACCCGGATGTGGACATCATCGTCGGCTTGCATGACCTCCTTGCCGGAGCGACCCTTACCGCAATGGAAGAGTTGGGATACAAGGAGACCACACTGACCGGCCTCGGTGGCACCTGCGAAGGCCTCATGAACATTCTCGAGGGCCGCCAGGCACTCACGGTGATCCAACCGCTCTATCCGGCGGGCTACCTGGCCGTTGAGGCGGCCGTGCAGATCGCCAGAGGAGAGGACCCCGGGAGCGAGTTCATCGCGATCGGAATGGTGGTCGTCGACCAGGCGTTCGCCGAAGGTGTGCTTGACGGTTCAGAACCAGCCGTGGTAAGCGGTGTCGACCTCAAGACAGCACTGGAAGCCGCGGCGGCCGGCTGCTAAGAAACCGCAAACCCCTAAACCAATAAACAACGATGGCTCCCTCCTATCGTTCCGAAAGGTGCGGTGGGAGGGAGCCATTGGCTTTACCTCGCGCTGTTAGAGTCGCGAAGGTGCAAAGAACGGCTTGAAAGGTCTCTGAGTTCTTCGTGGGTGACACAAATCAGGCTACACAAGCGAAAACTAGACGGTTCCCAGCGTTGCCTTTTGGTTTAAGTAGATACCGGCAACTCTTAGCGCTGCTGGTTGCAGTTCTGCTCCTTTGGACTTACCTGAGCTTTGCCAGCCCGTACTTCATGACAGTACAAAATCTGACCAACATCGCCCTGCAGAGTTCTGTGGTCGGGATCATGGCGGTCGGGTTCACAATCTTGCTGATCGGGGGAGAGATCGACCTGGCGATCGGTTCCACCCAGGCCCTGGCAGGGACCATGGCCGCACTGCTCATCATCCAACGCGGGCTGCCAATCTGGGCCGGCGTAGTGATAGTTCTGGCCATGGGTCTGATCGTCGGGAATGTGAACGGGTACTTTTCTCTGTTCACCAAGGTCCCATCATTTATCGTGACTCTGGCAATGCTGGGTGTACTGCAAGGCCTTGCCTTTGTAATGACCAGCGGACAAACCATTGGTGGATTCCCGGAAGCCTTCAAAGTCCTGGGCCACGGTCGTGTAGGTGTGATTCCATTACCTGTAATCATCTTCTTTTCCGTGACTGTGGTGGTGCAACTGGTGCTGAGCCACACACGATACGGCGTAGAACTGTATGCCACTGGTGGCAATCGAGAAGCGGCCGGTTTGGTGGGTATAAGTGTGAGAAGAGTCTTGATGCTGGCCTTTATTGCCAGTTCGACGCTTTGTACGCTTGCGGGGCTGGTACTAAGTGCCCGACTGAATGCCGGCCATGGCTCCTTCGGATCGGAGTCATTGCTCGATGCGGTGGCAGCGGTGATAATCGGAGGTACATCGCTTAATGGTGGCGCCGGCAATACGTTCGGAACCCTCTTGGGGATCATTCTGATAAGCACCATCAAGAACGGTCTGATTCTCATGGGAGTGGATCCGTTCTGGCAGCAGGTGGCGGTCGGTGCTCTGATCCTGGCAGCCGTCTTGGTGGACAAGACAATCAAAGGCGAACTGTCCCCCAGAGATCTGCTACCGAGGTTGGGAAGGCGATGATGGCTTCCCTTTCACAGAGCATGAATGGACCCAACGGTAGTGGTGACAGAGGCCACACCACCCGGCCGGTTATGGTCGCCAGAGGCGTCTGGAAGTCCTATGGCCAGGTACGCGCCCTCATCGACGCCACCTTCCAAGTCGACGAGGGAGAGACGGTAGCGATAGTTGGCGACAACGGCGCCGGCAAGTCGACCCTGGTCAAGATTCTGACAGGCGCCATACAACCGGACACAGGTTCTCTCGCGCTGGACGGGAGGGAGGTTACTTTCCGTACCACCCGGGATTCCCTGCAGTTGGGAGTGACGGCGGTCTATCAGAACCTGGCCCTTGCCGACAACATGACCGTGGCCGAGAACGTGTTTCTGGGTCGAGTGCCGACCAGGTGGCTCAGGGTGGACAGGCGACGGATGGAGCGGGAGTCGGCGGAACTCCTCGGTTCCCTGGCCATCAACGTGCCCGATGTCAGAGCCAGGACAGCCTCATTGTCAGGTGGGCAACGTCAGGCGGTCGCCATTGCCCGTTCGTTCAGATCCGGTCGAAGGCTGATGATTCTGGACGAGCCGACCGCGGCCCTGGGAGTTCAGGAGGGCCAGAAGGTACTGGACATCATTGAGGGTCTGAAGGGACAGAGAGTGTCAATCATCGTCGTCAGCCACAACCTCGACCACGTGTTCAGGGTGGCTGATCGAATCGTGGTCATGAGAGGCGGTCGGATAGTGGGTTCACGTCCCAAAAAAGAAACGACGACCGACGACATTGTCCATCTAATAGTGGGAACCCGCGAGTAGAGCGGTCGATAGATGTCGGTGGTCAAGAACGCCAGGGAGAAGAAATGACTCGAATGGAACGAAACCGCCAGACTGTACGGCCTCCCTCACTCGTCGACATAGCAGAAACGGCGGCTCTTGACGGGATCGAGCTTGCCCAGTCGGAAGCCGAGGAACTGTCCGGCATCATCACCGCCCTGGTGCTCGCGGCCGCAGACGCCTACCGGTTCGACCAGCCCGCCCTCCCCACCTATGGGACTTCCCGCGATCCGGGTCGTCGGCCGTCTCCGAGTGAGGACCCCCTGAACGCTTTCATCCGGGTCTGCGACGTGGCAGGCGCCGACCATGGTCCTCTTGCCGGTTGGCGCTTGGGGGTGAAGGACAACATCGCGGTGGCCGGTGTGCCGATGACCAACGGATCGGCCCTCACCCCGTTCACGCCGACGTTGGACTCGGTGGTCGTCGAAAGGATCCTCAAAGCCGGGGGCTCGATCGTGGGAACCCTCAACATGGACGACCACGGCGGCGGAGCAACCGGGGTTATGAGCGCGTTCGGTCCGGCGAGGAACCCGATCGACCCGTCGCGAACCGCGGGAGGATCGTCGGGAGGCGCGGGAGCGGCTGTTGGATCAGGCGCCGTCGACGCGGCCCTGGGAGTGGACCAGGGCGGCAGCGGGCGCATACCGGCCGCCTGCTGTGGGCTCGCGACCGTCAAGGCCACTCACGGCCTGGTCCCCACTTTCGGGGTGACCCCGATAGACCGCACAATCGATTTTGTGACACCACTTGCCCGGTCGATAAAGGAAGTGGCCATCCTGTTGGAGGTGATCGCCGGCGAGGACTGGCGCGACCCACAGGGGATCCACATTCCCATCGAGATTCCCGAGTACCGGCGCGCCGAACAAGACGGCGTTGCAGATCTGCGGGTGGCCGTCATCGAGGAGAGCATCACGGATGCAGATTGCCAACCGGTGGTGGTCGACACGATCGACGAGGCCATCGGTGCACTCCAGCAGGCCGGCGCGCACGTTGAGCGGATATCGGCTCCCATGTGGAGCGAAGCCCATCGGATATTCGGCCCGTATGTGGCCCACCTGGTGGGCAACATGCTGCGGACCGAGGGTGGCACCCACGGTCACCTGGGATACATCGACGTTGATCGGATGCATGCCTTCGCGACCAGTCGGCGCGCCCAGTCCCGTGAACTGAATCCTTACGTCAAGTGCTGGACCATTGCCAGCCGGTATCTGATGGAACGGTACATGAACGTTCCGTACGCACGGCTGCACAATGCCCGACTGGAATCGCGTCGAAGCATCAGCGAACTGCTCAAATCGTGGGACCTGCTGATCACGCCGACCATACCCTACACGGCCCCCAAGTTGCCCAAGGCCCCCACCCCGATCGAGGATCTGCTGGCAGACTCAAAAGCCAGTGTGGCCTTCAACACGTCGCCGCTCAATCTTTCCGGTCATCCGGCTGTCTCTGTGCCCGGGTTGGCGGACGCCGATGGCCTGCCCGCCTCGGTGCAGATCGTTGCTCCTCACTTTGACGAATACACGGCCTTCCGGGCGGCCTTCGTGCTCGAGGAGTACTTTGCCGAGCGGAAGCCCGGATCGGCGTGAGGGCATGACCGCAGGGAGGTCCCTCGAGAGACGGGCCCTCGACTATCTGTGGATTCACGAGAGTCCTCGATCCGAACTCGTGGATCACGACATGCTCAGGGTTTTCGAACGGGGTGAGGGCCCGTGGCTTTGGGATACTCGGGGTCGTCGCTACTTCGATCTCTGCTCGTCGATGTGGCAGACGCCTCTGGGGCATGGTCGCGACGACATCACCTCGGCGATGGCCGAGCAAGCCCGCAAGGTCGCCACGGCCGGGCCGATCTTCTTCACCACCCGGGGGGCGGTGGAGCTTGCTGAGCGGCTTGCCGCCTCGGCGCCGGGCGATCTGCGACACTCGTTCCTCACCAGTTCCGGCTCGGAGGCCACCGAGACCGCCATCAAGCTGGCCCGCCAGTATCACCGCATGCGAGGCGATCACCATCGCTACAAGATCATTTCCCGGTACGGGTCGTATCACGGCGCCGGCGCCGGGGGCCTGGCCATGTCGGGCCGTCGACACCGCGACGCCATGTACTACCCCATGATGCCAGGAGCGGTTCACGTCATGCCGCCGACGGGAGTTTCGGACACCCGGTTCGCCGAACAGATACGCGACACAATCGAACTGGAAGGACCGGAAACGGTGGCGGCGGTGATCGGTGAGCCGGTGGCGATCACCGAGTTCCGGATTCCCGACCAGACCTACTGGCCGCGGGTCAGGCAGATATGTGACGAGTACGGTGTGTTGCTGATCATCGACGAGACGCTGGTGGGTTGCTGTCGCAGCGGACGGATGTGGGCAATCGAACACTGGAACGTGGTGCCGGATGTGATGGTTGTGGCCAAGGCTTTGAGCGGCGGATACGCTCCCGTTGCCGCGATGATCGTCCGTGAGCACATCTTCTCGGCTTTCGGCCGCGACACCGGCTCTCCCTCGGTGCAGAGCTACGGGGGTCACGGCGCGAGCGCCGCTGCGGCCTCCAAGGCCATGGAGATATATATGGAAGGGCGCATGGACCGGGTCGCAGAGTCCCTTGGAGCGGACCTCTTCAAAATGCTGAGCGGAGTCCGAGACCTTCCGATCGTAGGAGATATGCGCCGCTTCGGTTTGTGGATCGGAATCGAACTTGTCAATCCGGTGACCGGCGAATCCTACGCAACAGGAATCCGGGGCAAGTACGAAGTAGCTAAAGAGCTCAGTCGACGATTATTGCGAATCGGATGTGCCGCGGCTCGGATGTCGGAGGGCATTCTGCACATAGCCCCTCCCTATGTGTCCACCACCGAAGACCTCGAATTCGTAACCGAGGCCGTGGCTTCTGTACTGGACGAAATCTCCGATATGCTATCCAGCACGATGGAAGGCTGATCGCTAGCTCAACGAAAGATGCGGCAAGTTTGCACAACTGGACGATTGAACAACGGATTACCAAAGAACTGAGGGATCTCATCGTCGCCGGAGACCTCGAACCGGGCATCCGGGTGCGTTACCGAGATCTCGCTGAACAGTTCGGCGTTAGTGTCACGCCGGTTCGCGCCGCTCTACGGGAACTTGCACACGAGGGTTTGATTGACGCCCGTCCGAACGCCGCCAACTACGTTTCGCCGCTGTCACTTGATGAGGTCGAGCAGTTGTACCTGACCAGGATGGGTTTTGAGTCGTGGCTGGCTCAACTGGGCGCGCCCCGGTTGTCGAACCGGTCCCTCCGGCTGATGGAGCACAAGCTCAAAAGGTTCCAGACGGCCGCAGAGCAGCGAGACAGCGAAGGTCTGGTGGACATCGCATGGAAGATGCGGGTTGTCTGTTATGAAGCGGCTGACCGCCCCGGCCTGCTACAAAAGGCGGCGGAGCTTTACGACCGATCGAGTCGCTATACCCATCGGACACTGATGGCTGCCTCCAGACACGATGAGTCGAAAAAAGTGGCTACCGCCTTCTATGGAGCCTGCCTGGAGCACGACGGTGATCGAGCCGCGGAAACCATCCGGCAGGCTCTCGAGGTGACCTTCCTGGATCTATACGACATAATCGCTCCCTCTCTCGAGGTCCGAGTACAGTCTTCGCCTAGTCACTGAAGCGTCCTTCGCCGCCCCGTGCGGCGCAAGTCCCTTCCCGCAAGACCATACGACACCGGATCAATAGGGGTGGGAACCGCTAGGCCACCAACGTCCGGTCTCTCTGGACCGGTGGAGAAGGAACGTTATGCGGGGCCGGCGGGCACCGAGCAGTCCGGGTCGTTGCAGGCCGCCCGTCCCGGGGGAGGGTGTCATCGAAGTGGTACCCTCGGTGGGAGAGCGCGTGGAGAAGGGACAGGTCCTGGTGGGAACAGAGGCTATGAAGATGGAGCACAGGTTGCGCGCTCCCCGCCCGGGCGAGGTGGGGTCGGTGCGGTCGGCGCCCGGGGAGCAGGTGGAGAGGGGAAAGGTTCCGGTGGTCACCGAAGAGAAAGGAGACTCAAGTGAGTGAGAAGCTTGGATTCATCGGGTTGGGGATCATGGGAGGGGGGATGGCCGCCAACCTGGTGCGCGCCGGCTTTGAGGTGACGGTGTGGAACCGCACCGCCTCTCGGATGGCGCCGGTCACCGATCTGGGCGCCTCGGCGGCCGGATCCCCCCGGGAGGTGGCGGAACGCTCGGAGGTGGTGATGATCTGCGTATCCGACACCCCCGATGTGGTGGCGGTGACCGAGGGCGCCGACGGGATCCTGGCCGGGTTGGCTCCGGGTTCGGTGGTGGTGGATCACTCCACCATCAGCCCGTCTGAGACCCGGCGGCTGGCAGGCCTGGCCGAGGAGGCGGAGTGTTCGTGGCTGGATGGCCCGGTGAGCGGGGGAAGCGAAGGAGCGGCGCTGGGGACCCTGTCGATCATGGTGGGTGGGGACGCCTCCGAACTCGACCGGGTGCGTCCGTATCTGGAGGCGATGGGAACGAGCATCACCCATACCGGTCCGGTCGGCTCGGGGCAGATGGTGAAGCTGGTCAACCAGGTGCTGGTGGTGGTGAACATGTTGGCGGCGTCGGAGGCGCTGCTGCTTGCCGAGGCCGGTGGGCTCGATCTGGAGGCTACGCTGTCGGCGGTGACCGGCGGGGCTGCCGGGTCGTGGATGCTGGCCAACCGGGGACCGCAGATAATCGTCCGTGACTGGCGTCCGGGATTCACCGTCGACCTCCAGCAAAAGGACCTGCGACTGGTGCTGCAGGCCGCCGACGAACTGGGTGTCCCTCTGCCGGGGACGGCCCTGGTTTTCCAGCTCTACCGGGCGGTGCAAAACCGAGGCCTGGGGTCGGAGGGCCAGCACGCCCTGGTCAAGGCCTTGGAGCACATGATGGGCGCCCAGGTGGGAAAAACCCCGGAATAACAGTGCCCGGTACCCGTGGCCGGTGACCGCCGGGCCACTCCAACCCGGCAAGGGAGAGTCGAGATGAGCAAGGTCGGTTTCATCGGCGTGGGAGTGATGGGCATGCCCATGACCCTCAACCTGATCGGCGGAGGCCACCGGGTAAGGGCCTTCGACATAGCTCCGGCCGCCTTGGAAGCCGTCGGCCGACGGGGGGCCGAGGTGGCGACCTCTCCGAGAGACGCCGCGGAAGGAGCCGATGTCGTCATCACGATGCTGCCCACAGGCGAACATGTGGCGGACGCGGTTTTCGGCCCGGACGGCGCTGCCGAGTCACTGGGTCGCGACTCGTTGCTCATCGAAATGAGCACCGGCCTGCCCAGCGATTTCGACTCATTGGCGGAGCGGTTGCGCTCCGACGGCAGGCAGACCATAGACGCACCCGTGGGGCGAACCTCCAAGGAAGCCGAAAAGGGAACCCTCCTGGTAATGGTCGGCGGTGAAACCGAGGACGTGGAGCGAGCTCGCCCGATATTGGAGTGCATGGGCGACACCATCATCCACTGCGGGCCCAGCGGGGCGGGGATTCGCACCAAGCTGGTCAACAATTACCTGTCGATCGTCTCCAACGTGGTGGTAGCCGAGGCGTTGGCCCTCGCCGAGGGCGCCGGTTTGGACCGGGATACCGTGATCGAGGTGCTGATGGGCACTACCGCAGGGCGCGGCCATCTGGGCACCACCTACCCGGCCAAGGTGCTGGCCGGCGACCTGGAACCGGGTTTCATGGTCGACCTGGCCCGAAAAGACTTGGGCCTTGCCTTGCAGATGAGCGCCGACAACGGCTCGTCGAGCGCCATGGGGGCTTCTGCTCTGCCGTTCTATGAAACCGCCCACCACCAAGGCTTGGGCCGGCGGGACTGGACCGCCATATACAACCTGGTGACCGGTAGAGACTGAACCGACGCCTAGCTGCTGACCACGACCTCGGTCACCGAGCCCAGGGAGGGAGTGTCGGGCTGGTTGAACGGAACGTACACCACGCCGGGGTGCAAGGTTGGATCGATCGTCACCCTGGTCTGCATAGACCCGGCGACCGATGTCACCTTGACCGGGTCTCCCTCTTCCAACCCGAGGCGGGCAGCATCTGAGGGGTGCAGGTGAGCTGCGGCTCCCGGCGCCAGGGGCCCCAGCGAGGGGCTCTCCCTCATCATCACCCCATCGTCATACATGGTCCGGGCATAGTGGAGCGCCATCGCGCCGGGAGCCGGAGAAACCGGAGAACAGTCCACGAAAAACGGGATATAGCCCAGGTCGCCACCCACCACTATTCCGTCGCGCTCCTCCCAGTCCAGGCGCTCCCAGTTCACACCCCGGTAGATGTCGGCCAACTCCTCTATCTCCTGGTTGATCTGCTGGGCGGAACGAAAGCCCAGATCCACTCCCAGCCGAGCGGCCAGATCCGAAAGGATCGACCAGTCGGCCCGGCTCTGACCCGGACCCGGAGTCAGCCGGTTCACCTTGAGCACCCGGCTCTCGATATTGGTGACCGTTCCCTCCACCTCGGCGAATCCCATGGCCGGGAACACCACATCCGCCAGACGCGAACTGTCGGTGAGGAACTGGTCGATGGCCACCAGCAGGCCCGCGTTCCCCAGAGCCCGTCGGGCCAACTCCCCTTCGGGTACATCCCGCACCGGATCGGCGCCCATCAGGATCAGGGCCTCGATTTCTTCCGACTCGAGCCCCTCCAGGATCCCCCGGCAGTCCTTTCCCGAGGCGGTGGGGAGCTCCCCCCATCGCCCGGCCAGCATCTGGGCGGCCAGGGTGCCCCGCTGTGCTCTCCCGGGGAGAAGCGCCGGGCTGAGACCCATGTCGAGGGCCCCGAAGACGTTTCCTCGTCGTGCCAGGGGCAGGATGGAGGCGTCGGGAAGCGAGCGCACGAAAGCCGCGATCGCCTCGGCCAGATCGGGGCTTTCCCCATAGCCTGGCCTGCCCAATAGGGCCACCACCGGTCCCTTGGACAAGATCTCACGAGCCTCCGCCATCCTTCCCTCGCCAGCCATCAGCTCGGCCAGCACCTCCCCGCCTCTTCCCGGTTGGTAGGTGATCTTAAGCGAAGCCCGGTCGTCCAGCCCGGTGCGACGGGGATGGATCACCACCAGCCCTGCTCCCAGTTCCTGGGCCGCCCGGCGGACCCGCAAATAGAGCGTGGGGTGTTCCTCCTTTAAATCAGGCCCCCACACCAGAATGGAACCCGCATTCTCCAGATCGCCTATGCGCGCCCTGTCCACCACTCCTGACAGCAGTCGCGGGTCGAGCCCATCGTCCATCTGACAGTCCACATTGTTGGTGCCCACCGCGGCCCGGAGAAACTTGGAGAAGGCGTAGGCGTCCTCGTTGGTTCCCCGCGCGCCTCCCAATCCAGCCACCGCTCTCCCGCCCGAACGGTCGATGATCTCCCCCAAAGCTTTTCCGGCGTATTCCAATGCCTCTCCCCATGAAGCCTCTTCCAACTCACCCCCCTCACCCCGGATCAGGGGAACGGTGAGGCGGGCCGGTGAACCCACGTACTCGAACCCGAAGCGGCACTTGTCCGAGAGCCATCCCTGGTTGGTGGGCTCGGAGTCCACACCCAGTATGCGAAGCAGCCGGTTCTGGCTGGACTGCAGGTTGATCCGGTCCCCGCTCGAGCAATGCTGGCAGGTGGACTCCACTACCACCAGATCCCAGGGCCGGGCCCGGAAGCGATAGGGAATGGCGGTCAGGGCGCCCACCGGACAGATCTGAACGGTGTTGCCGGAGAAATAGGAGCGGAAAGGCTCGTCGGGGAAAGTATTGACCTCGGTGTATGTTCCCCTCTCCTGGAATTCGATCAGCGGATCGCCGGAGATCTCCTCGGAAAAGCGGGTACAGCGAGCACAGAGGATGCAGCGCTCCCGGTCCAGCATGACCAACTCGGAGATGGGGATGGGCTTTTCGAAGTGCCGCTTCTCCTCCACGAACCGGCTCTCCCCCGGCCCGTAGGCCATGGTCTGGTCCTGTAAGGGGCACTCGCCGGCCCGGTCGCACACCGGGCAGTCCAGCGGATGATTGATCAGGAGAAACTCCAGCACCCCCTCCTGGGCCTTTTTCACCGAAGGATTGGCGGTGTCCACCGTCATGCCGTTGGAAACCGGGGTGGTGCAGGCGGTGACCATCAGCGGACCGCGGGGAGTCTCGATCTCCACCAGGCACATCCGGCACATCCCCACCGGGTTCATGCGGGGGTGCCAGCAGAAGCGGGGGATGTACACCCCGTGGTCCTGGGCGGCCTTGATGAGCAGGTCCCCGGGCTGGGCGCTCACCTCCCGGCGGTTAATGGTTACGGTGACCGGCTCAGTCAAAAGGACAGCCCCCCTGATGAATGTGGTCCATGATCTCGTCCTTGAAGTAGGTGGTGATGGCAAGAATCGGAGAGACGGCCGAGGGCCCCAGCGGACAGATGGTGGTCATGCGGGGAGGCCAGGTAAGCCCCGGGGAGATGTTGTCGGAGATATCGAGCAGCATATCGATGTCCACCTCACGGCCCGCCCCATCCTCGATGCGCCGCATCACCCTCTCCAGCCAGGAGCAACCCTCCCGGCAGGGGGTGCACTGACCGCACGACTCATGGGCGAAGAACCGCACCAGCCGCTCGGCGGCCCGCAGAGTGCAGGTGGTCTCATCCATCACCACCACCGCTCCCGAACCCAGCATCGAGCCCGCCTTGGCCGTGTCGTCCAGAGTGACGGGAAGATCGAGATGGTCTTCGGGGACGAACCACGGCGCCGAGGCGCCGCCGGGAATCCAGCACTTGAGCGCCCGGTCCTCGGGTATCCCTCCCGCCACTTCGAAGATCATCTCTCTCCAGGTGAACCCCATCACCAGCTCGTAGTTGCCCGGTCGCCGGACATGGCCGGAAATGGAAAAGAGCCGCGTGCCCCGGGATCCGTCCGGTCCGATGGCCGCGAAGGCCTCTCCGCCGTTCTGGATGATCCAGGGGATGTTGGCAAGGGTCTCCACGTTGTTGACGATCGTGGGCTGCATGTACAGGCCCTTGGCCGCCGGATAGTAGGGCGGCTTCAGCCGGGGGTCGCCACGCCGTCCCTCCAGGCTGTTGAGCAGCGCCGTCTCCTCCCCGCAGATGTAGGCGCCCGCCCCCAGATGAACCGTGACTTCCAGGTCATACCCGCTTCCCAGGATGTCGGCGCCCAGGTAACCGGCGGCGTAGGCCTCGTCAACCGCCTGCTGCACCCGCCGGGCCGAACGGGGGTATTCGCCCCGGACGTAGATAAAAGCTTGATTGGCCCCATTGGCGTAGGAGGCAATGATCGTCCCCTCCAACATCTGGTGGGGATCGCGTTCCATGAGTTGGCGGTCCTTAAAGGTGCCCGGCTCGGATTCGTCCGCGTTCACCACCAGATAGGCGGGTTTGCCCGGCGCCAGAAACCCCCATTTGACGCCGCAGGGAAATCCCGCCCCTCCCCTGCCGCGCAGGTTGGCGCTCTTCACCTCCCCGGTCACCGCCTCCGGAGCCATCTGCAGCGCGGCGGCCAGCGCCTGATACCCCCCGGTGTCCAGATAACGCTCCAGGATATGGCTATCGGATGGATGTCGGCTCATCCGGTCGGTGACGATGCTCGGAGCGCTCACGGCCCTATCCGTCCTGGTCCCCGGAGGGGGTCGAGATGGTGCCCAGCGGGCCGAAGGCGGGATAGGGACCGAGCGCGGCATCCCGGTCGAAGGGTCCCCAGTCGAAGCTCCGCCGGCCTCCGAATAACTCCTGGCACTCGGCGCCCACAATCGCCTCCGGTCGGGCGGCGCGGAGCCATCTCACCAACTCCCGGGCCTTTTCGGTGGTCATCCCCTCGATCAACTCGTAGTTGACGGTTACGGCCGGCGCTCCCCCACATGCCCCTATGCACTCCACATGCTCCACCGAGATCAGCTCTTCGGCATCGGTCTCGCCCGCCATCACGTCCGACTCGTCCTCTATGGCCGTCAGCACCTGGTCGGATCCCAGAAGCATGCAACTGATCGAGGTGCAGCAAGAGATCAGGTAGCGGCCGACTTTCTGCCGCTTGTACATGGTGTAGAACGAGGCCACCGCATGGACCTGAGCGGGGGTCAGGCCCACCCGGTCGGCCACCTCCCTCATGCCGTTTTCGGTGAGGTACCCCTCTTCGGCCATGGCCAGAAACAAAAGCGGCATCACTGCCGAACGGGGCTCGGGATAGCGTCCGATAATCTCGGAAGCCCGGGCCTGGGTGGCCTCTGACCACTCTCTCCTAACGCTCGGGGAGCGAATCTCCACCATTGAAACCGAGATTAGTTAGCAGCGCACCCATCTCAAACCCCGCACCTAATTATCCCGAGGCGCCAATTTCCGCGTAACGCACTCGGGGCCCTAGCGGATCACCAGCTCGGGATGGGAGCGAATGCGGGGACGGGCCTTCTCCACCGCGGCGGCGAGGTCAAAAAAGGCCTGGACCACCTCGCTGTCGGGGGCCGCCACCATCACCGGATCGCCCCGGTCGGCGCCCTCTCGCATTAAGGGGAGCAACGGAATCTGGGCCATGAGCGGGACTCCCAGCTCGGTGGCCAGAGCTGCCCCTCCCCCCGCTCCGAACAGCTCATAGCGTTTTTGGTCGTCCCCGGTGAACCACGACATGTTCTCCACCACCCCGATCACCTCCTGGTTCACCTGCGCCGCCATCAGGGCCGCCCGGCGGGCCACCCGCTGGGCGGTGAGCTGGGGGGTGGTCACCAACAGCACCTGGGATCTTGGCAGGAAACTCTGGATGGAGATGGCGATGTCCCCGGTGCCTGGAGGCATATCGATCAGGAGATAGTCCGGGGAGTCCCAGAAGACGTCTTTCAGGAACTGCTCCAACGCCTTGTGGAGCATCGGCCCACGCCAGATCACCGCCTTGTCCTCGGGCACGAAGTAGTCCATGGACATGGCGCTCACCCCATGGGCCCGGGGAGGGATGATGGATTGTTCGATAATCACAGGCGCCCGGTTGATACCCAGCATCTGCGGGATGGAGAATCCCCAGATGTCGGCGTCTATGACTCCCACCTTCTTCCCCAGCTCCCGAAGCGCCAGCCCCAGGTTGGTGGTGACCGACGACTTCCCGACCCCGCCCTTTCCCGACGCCACCGCCACCACCCTGGTGGCCGAGCCGGTCTCTCCCGGGTCCGGACCGGCCTCCCGACGAATCCGGGCCATCATCTGCGCCCGCTCGGCATCGTCCATCTCCTCGGTTCGCACCTCAAGATCGGGTACCAGTTCCGCCGCCGCCGCCCGCAATCTCCCGGCCAGTTCCGAAAGCACCGGATAGTTGGGCACCGGCAGGGCAATGGTGACCGTGGGGGACCCGAACCTCCGCGATTTCACAGCCCTGATCATGCCGAGCGAATGGAGAGAACGTTGCAGCAAAGGGTCTTCGACCGCCGAGAGAGCGGACCCCAACGCACCCTGGGAGACCATCATCTGCAACTATACTCCTAAATATCGTCCTGTCAGTCAAAGGGTTGCTATGAGTCATCCGGTAGTCGACCAGCAAATCGCCGATTTGACCACGGCGCTGGGAGACCCCACCCGCCGGGCGATCTTCATCGCCGCGCGGGAGTCGTCCGAGCCGCTCACGGTCGGCAAAGTGGCTGAGTTGTTCGGAATCCACCGCAACCTGGCTCGTCACCACCTTGAAAAACTCACCGAGGAGGGCTATCTGCAGGTGGGGACCCAGCCCGCTCCTCCCACCAGAAAAGCGGGAAGACCCCCCAAGCACTACGAGTCCACCACCCGCCACATCGAGATCACCTACCCGACCCTCCGATACGACCTGTTGGTGGAGCTCTTGACCAAGATCGTCAACCGGCTCTCCCCCGAAGATCTCTCAGAGGTGGCCGAGGAGGTGGGAAGGGAGTACGGGCAGGAGTTGGCCGAGGAGATAGGGACTCCCGCCGACGCCGGATACAGGGAAGGGGTGCGGGGAGTGATGGGGGCTATGAGCGGGATCGGCTTCGCCATGAACCCCGACTGGGAAGGGGGGCGTCTCCTCACTTATCACTGTCCTTTCGGCGAAGCGGCTATAAGCCATCCCGAGGTGGTGTGCTCCCTGGACAGGGGGATCGTGTCCGGGCTTTTCGAGGCGATGGGACGCTGCTCGGAGACGGTGCTCCATCCCCACTTCGATCATCTCGAGGACTGCGTGACCGAGATACCGGTCGAGATCACCGGACGCTCCTGATCAGACAAGTATGATCTCAGCTGCAAACCCGACAGTCGACACTCTCCTCACGCCCCTGGGTCGAAGGAAAATCGCCCGGCTGGATTCGGTGCCGGGAGTTGACTCTCTTCCCTATTCGATAAAGGTCCTCCTGGAGTCGGCGGTTCGTAACCTGGGCCGTCCCGGATTTTCTGCAGAAGACATAGCGGCCATCGCCGCCTACCACCCCGACCGCTCCCCCGCCCAGGAAATCCCTTTCCTCCCCGGGCGGGTGCTCCTCCAAGACTTCACCGGGGTGCCGGCGGTGGTGGATCTGGCCGCCATGCGGGATGCCATCGTGGCCATGACCGGCGATCCCGACGCAGCCGAGAAGGTCAACCCTTTGGTACCCGTGGATCTGGTGATCGACCACAGCGTTCAGATCGACGCCTTCAACCGACCTGACGCCCTGCTCATCAATTCTCGACGCGAGTTCGAACGCAACCAGCAGAGATACCAACTTCTCAAGTGGGCACAGTCGGCTTTCGACAATTTCCGGGTGGTTCCGCCCGCCACCGGCATTGTTCATCAGGTCAACCTGGAGTACCTGGGCAAAGTAGTGTGGGACGACGGAGAGTGGCTCTACCCCGACAGCCTGGTCGGCACCGACTCCCATTCCACCATGATCAACGGCTTGGGAGTGGCCGGCTGGGGAGTGGGTGGCATTGAGGCCGAGGCGGTGATGGTGGGCCAGCCCATCTTCATGCTCCTCCCCGAAGTGGTGGGGGTCCGCCTGGTGGGCAAGCTCCGTGAAGGCTCGACCGCGACCGACCTGGTGTTGCGGATCACCGAGATGCTCCGGGCCCACGGAGTGGTCGGCAGATTTGTGGAATTCGAGGGTCCGGGTCTCGACGATATGCCGGTGGCCACCCGGGCCACCATCGCCAACATGGCGCCCGAATATGGAGCAACGGTGGGTTTCTTCCCGGTGGACAGCCAGACCACTCGCTACCTGGAGCTGTCGGGGCGGTCTCCGGAGTTGGTGGAGACCGTGGAGCAGTATTGCAGGGAACAGGGACTGTGGCGGAACGACCGGGAGATCTCCTATCACGCCCACCTGGAATTGGATCTGGGCACCGTTGAACCGGCTTTGGCCGGTCCCCGTCGTCCTCAAGACCGGATCCCGCTGTTCCGCATGAAAGAGCAATGGCACAGTGACCTCGCATCGGTGTTCGAACGCTCCCCCTCCAACGGCGCCACATCCGCTCGGGAAGTGAGCATGAACGGGGACACCTTCGACATGGAACATGGTCGGGTGGTCATCGCCGCCATCACCTCCTGCACCAACACCTCCAATCCGGCGGTGATGGTGGGTGCGGGGCTCTTGGCCCGTAACGCCCGACAGCGAGGTCTCCGCCGCCAGCCCTGGGTCAAGACCTCGTTGGCTCCCGGATCCCAGGTGGTAACCGACTATTTGGACCAGGCCGGGCTCACCGAGGACTTGGAGGCGTTGGGTTTCTACCTGGTCGGGTACGGATGCACCACCTGCATCGGCAACTCCGGACCTCTACCAGAGCCGATCTCGGATGCCATCGACTCGGCCGATCTGGTGGCGGCCGGGGTGCTGTCGGGAAACCGCAATTTTGAGGGCCGCATCAACCCTCACGTCCAGGCCAACTACCTGGCGTCTCCTCCCTTGGTGGTGGCTTATGCTCTAACCGGCACGGTTGACTGGGATCCTGCCACCGAACCTCTGGGAACCGATTCGCAAGGCCGGGAGGTCTTCCTGCGCGACATCTGGCCGAGCCAGGAAGAAGTCACCTCTGTCATCGACCGTCACGTAAACCGAGAGCAATTCACGGGACGCTATGCAGATGTCTTCACCGGAGCCGAAGAGTGGCGCGCGGTGACCACGCCCGAAAGCCGGCTCTATGACTGGTCGGAGGAATCCACCTACATCCAGTCGCCGCCGTTCTTTGCGGATCTGACCCCCCAGCCACGTCCCGTGCAGCCCATATCAGGAGCGCGGACTCTGGTGATGGTGGGCGATTCGATCACCACCGATCACATCTCGCCGGCCGGTTCCATCTCTGCGGAGACCCCCGCCGGGCGTTACCTGATAGAGCGGGGGGTGCAACCGCCAGGATTCAACTCCTACGGAGCTCGACGCGGCAACGACCGGGTAATGAGCCGAGGCACCTTCGCCAACCTGCGGGTGCGGAATCTCTTAGCGCCGGGAACCACAGGCGGGTACACCACCGACTTCGGGGATGGGCAGGTAAAAACCATCTACGAAGCGGCGGGGAACTACCGCGAACGCGGAACGCCGCTCATTGTGATCGCCGGCCGCGATTACGGGATGGGTTCCTCCCGAGACTGGGCCGCGAAAGGGCCCTTCCTGCTGGGCGTACGAGCGGTTATCGCCGAGAGCTATGAGCGCATCCACCGCACCAACCTGGTGATGATGGGCATGCTGCCCCTCCAGTTCCTGGAAGGAGAGAACCCCCGGACCCTGGCATTGTCAGGCACGGAAATCTTTCATATCCCCGTTGACGAATCGCTTGTCGCCAGCCAGCGTCTGATGGTGAGAGCCGAGAGCCAGAACGGAAGCTCAGTGGAATTCGAGGCCATCGTCCGCATAGATACGCCCATCGAAGTGGACTACTACCGGCACGGTGGAATTCTCCCTTACGTGCTTCGCCAGATGGCGGGTCAGGGAGCTTAGTCGACCTAACCCCTATTGTCCTTTGTGGGTTCCTGCACCTCCGATTCCCCAACCCACCCAGGGGCAACAGGAAGCTCCCGGCCAGCTGGTGCGCGAACAGTAAACTGAGTCCCCTTTTCCCGGTCAAGCAGGCCACGCCCCCTGCAAGAAGAGGGGAAAGCGGGGAGGTGATGGCGATGGATTCCATGGCAGAGGCTTCATATTCGCCCGATGGCGTTACCGGGCGCCATCCGCCGGATCATGGAACACCCCCAAGCCCGGGCGCTCGGCTCCATAATCAGAGTGGACGATCCCCAGCTGGTGAAATAGAATGCAAGAAACGTGCTCTTTCGGATGTCCGAGACTCCCGGAGCGGTTCTCCGGCGCCAGCGAACCTTGAGAGCGGACAACCGTCCGTCTATTGTGAGGAGTTAGTCCCCGGAGAAAGAAAAGCGACCGCGTTGAATCCAAAAGGAGTTTCGTGATGACAGAAGTAGATTGGAGAACTCTCTTGGGGGGGAAGATCGTGGATCTGGCTCACC
The DNA here is from genome assembly GCA_965261135.1 of Acidimicrobiia bacterium. Lineage (GTDB taxonomy): Bacteria > Actinomycetota > Acidimicrobiia > Spongiisociales > ZC4RG35 > Bin76. The sequence continues at coordinate 501,323 of OZ253443.1, read as the reverse complement.
CGTGGTTCCGGGGAATGCCGGCCTCTCCCAACCAGCCCCCCTTTCAGATGGCGATGGTCAAACGCCATGGTGATGACGTAAAACCGGACGGCCAGTCGGCCGCCAGTGAAATATTCGTCATGAGCGGGCATGTGGGAACCCACATCGACGCCTTGTGCCATGTCTCCCAGGACGGTCTGATGCACGGAGGCGTGGAGCCCGTCGTACCCACCACCGGTCAGGGGTATCCCGAGTTGGGAATGGAGACGGTGAAACCCTTCTTCTGTCGAGGAGTGCTCTTGGATGTGGCCCGGGTTCACTCCGTGGAGCATCTGCCCGCCGCCTACGAGATAACGGCTTCGGATCTCTCCGCAGCAGAGGAAGCGGCTGGCGCACCGGTCCAAGCCGGCGATGTGGCACTCATTCACAGCGGGTGGAATGTGCTTTGGGACGACCCGGTGTCTTTCGGGGGCCAAGATCATGGCACCCCCGGACCCGGGATGGAAGCGGCAGAGTGGCTGGCTCAAAGGGGTGTGCGAGCAGTGGGCACCGAAACGATCGGCTTCGAGGTGATCAATCCGGACACCGGCCTGAGTTCCCTGCCTATTCACCGGCGGCTGTTGGTGGAGGCGGGTATCTACCTCTTCGAGGTTATGAACCTGGGACCGTTGGCCGCCCTTGGAGCGGGAGAATTCCTGTTCGTGGCCTGCCCCCTCAAGATGGTGGGCGCCACCGGCTCACCCCTCAGGCCGATCGCGGTTGTCTTCGACTGACCTTTTGGCTGTCCTGGTGGGCCGGTTGGTTGTTTAGGACGAAGCCAGCCCATCGGCGGGAAAATATCAAGTTTCCTCCTACCGTTTTGTGGGTGCTGAAACTAGGCTGTTCCAACGAATCGCTTCTGACTCCAGTGGACGTGAGTAGGTACCGAACCGGTGAAAACCGTCCATCTATCTGTGCATACCCCGCCCGACAGAAGACTTAGTCCGGTACAGTCCTGCACATGTCCGAAGACTCTCTGACTTTTCGCATTGAAGGCGAGTTGACGATCGACAAGCTGTCGGACGCGTTCGTTCGGTTCTCCAGAGTGCTTGACGCGCTTGGAGAGAGCCACGACGCCAATGTTCGATGGGTGCTCGCCGGGCTCGACTACGGCAGCGCTGCCGCAACTGCTCAAGCTGTGCCACTTGACAGTGACGCTAAACGGCGAATCCCAGCGATTTGCGACGATTACATCAGGGCCGCCCGACAAGTTGCCGGTGGCGACTCCGATCCTGCACATCCCTACCTGCGCCTCGTCCGCGAACTGACCGAGGTTGCCGACGAAAACAACCGGATCACGTTCGAGACCACCGCTAACAAAGTCGTCTTTATAGCCCCTGCGAGCATTCCCGCTGATGAGGTCCAAGGGGAGACCACGAGATCTCTCGGAACTGTGCGCGGCCGCGTGGAGACACTCTCCCATCGGAGTAGCCTCCGTTTCTCTCTCTACGAACTTGCCACGGACAGAGCTGTTCTATGCCATTTCGATCCGGACCTCGAAGACAAGATGCGTACCGTGTGGGGACACATCGCTGACGTATCTGGCACCGTAACCCGGGATGCGGCCACGGGTAGGCCTTTAAATATCCGAAACGTCACACAGGTAGAGGTTTTAGACGAAGGAGATCCCGTGGGTTATCTCCAAGCGCGGGGAGCATTCCATAGCCGCGAACCCGCCGAGCTTGCCTTGAGACGAATAAGGAATGCCAGCTAGACCGCCTCGCGTATACATTGATGCCTGTGTTCTCCTTGCTTATGTGGGCAATGAGGAGGGCCGCGCTGACACGGTCCAGTCCATTCTGGATGATGCTCGCAATTCGCGAATTGAACTCCTCACCTCGGCGCTATCAATCACCGAGGTTGCTTACGTGGCTACAGGCCCCCATGACGACATCTCATCCGCTGGTGAAACCAAGATCGATCAGCTTTGGACTCCGGCTTCACCGATCATTCTCGTGGATGTATCCGAGACGGTGGCACGAGCAGCCCGGTCAGTGATTCGTCAGGCCTGGGGTGAAGGTGTCGGAGGAGTTCGATCAGCCGACGCCATTCATCTCGCAACAGCGCAACTGCAGAAGTGCGACCGGTTCTTTACGTACGAGAAGGAGACCACCCGAAAACGCTGGGACGGTTTGATCAGGGCTGACGTTGCCGAGCCGTTCTCGGACTCGCCACAGCTTGGTTTGTAGAACCTCAGGCTTTTCGTCATCGGGCCGGGTGGCGGTGGGCGTGGCCTCAGAGATCATCAAAGACCAACCGTCTGAAATATGTCTTTCATAGCGGCGCCGTTCATCACCGACGGTATCCCTTATCAAAGCAACAAAGGAGGCGACTGGGGTGGTGTCGTGTTGGCGGCAGGTTGGCTAATGGAAGGATTGCTGGCCCTGGAAACCACCTGCCAGAGACTGGGCGATCTGACAGAAACAGGGCCAGCTCGTCAACGTATCCGTGATGCTTACACTCGATCCCCTATCTCCACCGGAAAGCAAGCCCATTGGGATTCACAAGGCAGACCTCGTGATATCCATGAACACAAAACCAGACTTTTGGATCGAGCGCAAAGCAGGCAGGGACCACCTAGCCGACCGCTACTGGTCCAGGCGAAAGCGACTGCTCTTAGCCAATAGAGTGCGTCTCAACACCATACGTTTGCTAGCGGTGCGTCCTGAACAGCCTTCGGTGGGTTCTGCTTACTGTTCAGTGAAATGTCGAGACGAAACTCCCCCAGTCCCGTGATACCAGAAGTAGGGCTCGTCAAATAAGGAAAAGAGAAAAACCCCAGGGTCCAGCGGAGAGGAGTGCAACTCGGCCATCGTTAGCGAATGTCCGACACTGGTCTGCCCGTCGGGCAAATCCAAGAAGTTTCTTTGTGACTAGTGATCCGGGTGGGCAAGCAGACGCCGTGCGCGGCGGATCACGGCTTCGTCGATCATTCTTCCTTGAGAATTGCGGATGGCTCCCCTGCCCTCCTCACGTGCCCGCTCGTAATCATCGACTAGTTGGCGGGCTGTTTCCAGTTCTTCCTCAGAAGGCGTGAAGACCTCGTTGATCACCGGCACCTGTGCGGGGTGGATAGCGGGACGAGAAGAGTACCCGCACTTTCTGAGCAAACGGGTGGAACCTCTCAATCCGTCGAGATCACCGATATCGGTCCACACCGGACCGCTGGGGCCCCGAAGACCTGCCGCGGCCGATGCCCACACCAGCCGCGACCGGGCCGGATGCCAAAACATCGGGTCGGCGCCGTGTTCGAGTCCCAAATCGGCGGCCAGGTCCTGCTCGCCGATCGCCAAACCCACCACCTGTGGGTGCTCGGCGATGGAAAGCGCCTCCCACAAACCCCGCCCACTCTCGATGAGAGCCACCAGACGAAGCGACGATGAGAGCCCAACTCCTCGGCACTGTTGGGTCAACACTTCAAGGGCCTCACTGGTGGCTTTGGGAACCACCAGGGTTTTGATCCCCGCATCGGTGAGAGCCGCCAAGTCAGCCTCCTGTTCCTCCGGCTCACTGTTGACCCGCACTGCCAACTCTGCTCCGGCGGCCTCCATTTCGGGGATCGCATCTCCGATGATCCGGCGGGCTTCCTCCTTGGCACTGGGCGCCACCGAGTCCTCCAAATCGATGATCAGGACATCGGCCCCTCGACTCGGCGCCTTGGCCAGCATGGAGGGCCGGTCGCCCGGTACGTAGAGGAAACTTCGGATCATCGCCGTCGGGTCTTCGGCGGCCCCGGGTGATCAGCCGCCCGGCATGGGATCGAAGTCCATGCCCAGTTCGGCCTTTCCCAGATGTTCTTCCATCTCCGGAGCCTTGAAGATAATGGCGGACTGTGCGATCAGATCTCGGTACATCCGCTCGTATGGACTGGCAGCCACGATCCCATGGGCCCCGGCCAAGCGAAAAGACTCTCGGGCCACCTCTTCGGTCATGCGGCGGACGTGATAGAGCGCCATCAGGCTGATCCAGGCCCGCTTCTCCTGCGGGTACTTGGGATCCGAAAGGCGAGCGGCAATGTCGTACAGCACCATTTCAGCCGAACGGACCCAAAAACTCATCCTCCCGTAGGTGGACTGTGCCCATGACACATCGGCTCGGGTTAAAGGCACCTGACCCTTGATCGCAACCGCTATCCCTCCTTTGCGCTTGCGAAGGAACCCGGCCATGTAGTCCAGAATCCGGCGGCAATGTCCCAACTGCATCCCACCCGCGGAGAGGTTCAGCAGCCCGAAGGCCATATGCTGCACCTCCCCCTCATCATCGGTGAAGGTGGCCTGGGCCTGATCGAGGTCCCGCACGATGGCGTACCGGTCGGGCACGAAAACCTCTTCGATCAACACCGTGTTGGTCGCCGTCGCCCGCAAGCCCATAGCGTCCCAGTCGTCGTTGATGGTCATGCCGGGCGTCCCCACCGGAACGAACAGAATCAGGAGCCTTCGCCCCTGCAGATCGCCCTTGTCATCCACCACCGAGGCGATGGTTCCCACATAGGATGCCCCTGCCGAGTTGGTGGCGAATCCCGCCCGGCCGCTGCCCTGCCATCCCCCCTCCACCCGACGGAATCGGGCACCCACTTTAGTGACGTCTAACTCGTCTGATGGCGCGGAGGCCGCGCCGCAGAGCATCGCCTGATTCTCGGCGCAGTCCCTGAGCAAAGCGGCCATGTTGTCGTCCCCAAATGCATAGGGGCCGATCAGATCGAGCGCCGACCAGTGCATGTTGGTGCAGGCTGCCGAGGCCGGGTCGCCGTAGGCGATCACCTCCGCCACCTTGGTGCGGGTGGCTATGTTGTGGCCGGGGCCGCCGAACTGGGGATGGATGGCCATGGATGGCACACCCAACGACTTGAGAGCCTCCATGTTCTCGAACGGGTAACGCGACTCCCGATCGTTGCGAGCCGCCCGACCGAAGAAATCCTCCTCGTTGACAACCTTCTCGACAAGCTTCACATAGTTGTGATCAATCACGTCTGCAGATCCAATGTTCGTAGGCACCCGGATAAGAATAACCTGCTTCCTTCCCGGTCCAGCCTCACAACCACCCTGTCCGCAGCCTCTGATTTTCATAACCGGCCCTTGGCGCCGATGGTTAGGATGGCAGCATGCCGCAACCGTTCTGGAACGGGACACACGGACAGAACCCATTGCAACGGTGGCGCCCCAATTGCGTTTTCCTTCCGATGTCGACCGAGCCATAGTGACTGACCTATACCCATCCGGCGCCAAACGGCCCGACCTCCCTGTCGTAGAGCCACCCCTGCCGGACCCCTGAGCGTCGGACATGACAAACCTGCCAGTTCTTGACGTTGCAGTGGTGGGCGCCGGACCGGCAGGCCTGCTTCTGGCTCGCCGTCTGGCCCAGACGAAAGCCACTTTCGAGATCTACGAGCGTCAGTCCGACGCGGGAGGGATCTGGGATATCGATGCGCCGGGGTCGCCCCTGTACGAATCCGCACATTTCATTTCATCCAGAACCCTGTCGGGGTTTCCCGGCTTCCCCATGCCGGACAAATATCCGGACTATCCGAATCACCGCCAAGTTCTCAGCTACATTCACGCGTTCGCCGATGAGTTCGACCTGCGCCGCCACATCCGCTTCGGAACTTCGGTGGATAGGGTTACTCCGACCGCCGATGGCTCCTGGGAGTTGAGGTTCGATGACGGCGTCACCCGGCGCTGCCGGTATCTGATCTGTGCCAACGGTGTGACCTGGATACCCAACCTGGTTAACTGGCCCGGGGAATTCAACGGCGAGGTGCGTCACGCTGTCACGTACCGGTCGGCCAAGGAGTTCGAAGCCAGGAGGGTGCTGGTGGTGGGCGGCGGCAACTCCGGAGCGGACATCGCCTGCGACGCCTCCGCCACCGCTGATCAGGCCTTCTGGAGTGTGCGCCGCGGCTACCACCTCATCCCCAAGCACGTCTTCGGAAAACCAGCCGACGTGTTCGCCGACGAGGGTCCGAAGCTCCCCCACTGGCTGGAAGTCCCGATCTTCACCGTGATCCTTCGTCTTCTGATCGGCGACCTCCGCAAGTACGGGCTTCCCAAGCCCGACCACAAGCTATTCGAATCACACCCGCTTTTGAACACCCAGATCCTGCACTACCTCAGCCACGGCGACTGTATTGCCAAGCCCGACGTTGATCGCTTCGACGGCGACGAGGTTGTCTTCACAGACGGCACCCGGGAGCGGATTGACCTCGTCATTGCCGCCACGGGTTATCAACATGCCATTCCGTTCCTCGATGACGGCGTCTTGCAGACTAGGGGAGGGCGTCCCGATCTGTATTTGGGGATATTCGCCCGAAACTACCCGAATCTGGGTGTTCTCGGGTTCATCGAGTTTGCGGCCGCCGCCTATCCCACCTTCGACAGCATGGCCGAACTCATCGTCGCCGACGCCACCGCGCCGCCAGAATCCTCCACTGCCGAAGGGTTCGGGGATCTGAAAGCGAATCACTTCCCTGATCTCAAAGGCGGACATCGTTACATCGGCTCGGACCGGCACTCCAACTATGTTGAGTTGGACACCTACCTCAAGATCCTGACCAAGGTTAAAGCCAAGATCGGCCTTCCGGAGGATGGCACGCAGCGGTAGCGTATGCTCGGTTCCCGCCGGCGCTCTTTGGTCGGCGCCTTCACATCACAGACATCGGCGGGATGGGAGACCAACCATGACCCAGAGCTTGGCAATCGTCACCGGCGCAGCATCGGGCATCGGCGCCGAGGTCGCACAGCGTCTCGCCCGCCGCGGTTATGGAGTGATCGCCGTGGATCGCACCCAGGAACTGGCCGATCAAGCGGCAACTGGCCTGGGAGGCGAGTCGATCCCGGTGGCTTGTAACCTCTCCTCTGCCTCCGAAACCAAGACCCTGTGCCAACGCATCGCCACCGAGTGGCCACAAGGGTCTGGAAGTTCTGGTCTGCAATGCAGGGGTGACTGTCCCCGCCGACGTGGCAAATCACACACCCGAAGAAATCGATCTTCAACTCGATGTGATCCTGCGCAGTTCCATGCATCTCATCAATGCCGCCTGGGTGTCTTCCTGCCCCGTGACCGAGGCCACGTGATGGCTACCGTCTCGCTTGGAGGGATCTGTCCGCTGCCTGGCTCTGCCCCCTATTCGGCCGCCAAGGCAGGCCTTCGAGCATTCCTGGCTGCCCTCAACTGCGAGGTGGCAGGCACCGGCGTGAGAGTGAGCGGCATCTACCCCACCGCCGTGAACACACCGATGCTGGAGGGAGAGGCCCGATTGGGAAGCGCTCTCAACTTCCTCAGCCGGGTCCTGACCGTCAACGAGGTGGCCGACGCCTACGAGCGGGCCCTTGACAAACCGAAACTTGAGATCTATGTCCCCTATCACGAAAGCCTCTCTGCCCGGGCTGCCCTCTGGACACCTAGCCTGATCCCCCGGCTCCTGCCTTTCTTCAATCGCATCGGAGAACGAGGCCGCGCCAAATACCTGAATAGCCTGTCCCGGGATGACGCCGACCCCGCGTAGATCAGGGCTAACCCGGGACATGCAAAGATCACAATAAAGCAGATCAAGCTATCGGTTTGCTCTGTCCATGCCGAGTGGTACATCTCACAGCAAGATACGAAAGAGAACGGGTAGGAGCTTCTATCCCGTTTTGATTTGACACGCCTTTCAGATTCCGAGAGCCGGTTGGAAGTATTTGCCTCTCTTACTTAACCGAGGTTTGAGCCGGACGGGCTTTTGCGGTGTTGCAGTCCTTCGGAGGCTGCGAGCCCATCGTCGTCACCCCTTCCCCCAGGTTTCTGACAATGGGCGGACCGCACGGCCGTGACCTGGCAGGCGAACCCTCGCCGGTCTCAACCCCGCCAGTTGGTCTGCCCTGTCGAGGGTGGCGAAAGTATTCTCTGGCAGCCCACCCTACCTTGCAGGAACCCCCATGGGATATGGATTGGGAACCTTGCCGATTTCCACCTGAAGGAGAACGCCAGACAGGTGTACAGACACGGCCCGATCCCGGCACAGGACACCCAGTTAGCCCCGCTAGGGCATCCGGAGCACGCTCGGGGTTAGTTGAACTGCATCTCCTCGGTTGAGCCCACCAGCGCCAACGTTGAAGCTCGCCCACCAGTCACAACCTGCGTGACCCGGTCGAAATAGCCCGCTCCGACCTCCGCCTGATGCTTGGTGGCGGTGTAGCCATGAACTTCAGAGGCAAACTCCCGGTTCTGAAGCCTGCTGTAGGCGGCCATGCCTTCGGCGCCGTAGGCCCGGGCGAGATCGAAGGTGTGGTAGTTGACCGAGTGCCAACCAGCCAGCGTGATGAACTGGAACCTGTATCCCAACTCGGCAAACTCGTTCTGGAATCGGGCGATCTCATCGTTGCTGAGATGCTGTCTCCAGTTGAACGACGGCGAGCAATTGTAAGCCAGGAGTTTCCCGGGGTACTTGGCGTGGATGGCTTCCGCGAAACGCGCCGCCTCCTTCAGATCCGGTTCGGAAGTCTCGCACCACAGGATGTCGGCATACCGAGCGTAGGCCAGGGCCCTGGCCGTGGCCGCTTCCATGCCTCCGCGCACCACATGGTATCCCTCGGCGGTTCGCTCTCCGGTGAGGAACGGATGATCGCGTTCATCGATATCGCTCATCAGAAGTGTCGCATCGCGCGCATCGGTCCGAGCCATCAGGATGGTCGGGACGTCCAGCACATCAGCCGCCAAGCGCGCGGCGGTCAGGGTACGGAGGAACTGGGAGGTGGGCACCAGGACCTTACCGCCCATGTGTCCGCACTTCTTCTCGGAGGCGAGTTGATCCTCGAAATGAACACCTGCGGCGCCGGCCTCGATCATTGCCTTCATCAACTCGTAGGTGTGGATCGGCCCGCCGAACCCGGCCTCGGCGTCGGCGACGATCGGCGCAAACCAATGCGTGTCCCGGCTGCCTGACAGATTGGCGATCTGATCGGCCCGTATCAGGGCGTTGTTGATCCGCTTGACCACTTGCGGGACACTGTTGGACGGATAGAGGCTCTGATCCGGATAGGTCTGTCCCGCCAGATTGGCGTCGGCCGCCACTTGCCAGCCGCTCAGATAGATGGCTTTCAGCCCTGCTTTGACCATCTGGACTGCTTGCGCGCCGGTCAGAGCGCCGAAGGTGCGCACGATGGGCTCGGAGTGGAGCAGGCTCCAGAGGCGCTCGGCCCCGGCCCGGGCCACAGTGTGCTCAATTTTGAGGCTGCCGCGGAGCGACAGCACATCTTGGGGCGTATAGCTGCGCTCGATTCCCTGCCACCGGGCCTCGTGCTCCCAGCGGACCCGGAGTGCGCCAATCTCCTCGGCATGCCCGTTTCGGCCATTTATCGACACGGCTGCTCGCCCTTCTCGGCGGTGGGATTTGAACGGTTCCCGCTTGTCCACCATCTACTGCCAATCCCGGACGGAAGGGCTCGACATGTGGCGATGTTCAGCACGGTAAAGAAAGTGTGACGCCCTTTGAGTGATAGGACAAGACCTTAATAAAGTATCAGAGTGATAGGATATACCTATCACTCCAACGGAAGGGCCAAGGATGGAACTTACCCAACTCCAGTCGTTTCTCGAAGCGGCCAAGTCGGGCAGTTTTCGCGGCGCCGCTCGGGCCTTGTACGTGAGCCAGCCCTCCCTGAGCGGCCGCATCAGATCACTGGAGCGGGAACTCCGCGCTCCGCTCTTTCACCGCCTGGGACGCGGCGTGCGGCTCACCGAGGCCGGCGAGGCGTTCCGGCCCTTCGTTGAACGAGCGCTCGACACACTCGATCTGGGTAGAGAAGCCGTCAGACATACCCAGGAATCCCAGAGGAGCACCATCACGATCGGGTCGGCGCGGACCATCGGCACCTACATACTCCCCCCTACTCTCGACCGCTTCCAACGCCGTTTTCCCCATGTCTCGACCCGCATTCGCACCGGACGCTCCTCCGATGTGATCGAGATGGTGGCCAACGGCGTGGTGGATGTGGGCCTGTCGAGGGGTATCCATCACCCCGAAGTGTTCTCAATACACCTCTACGACGAGGAGATCGTCCTCGTCACCTATCCCGACCATCCCTTCGCCCGGCGGGGACGCGCCCAAATATCCGAGGTGGGGAAGCAGCCGCTCATCCTCTATGATGCCAGCTCCACATATTTTCTGCTCATCAACCAAGCCTGTCGTGAGGCGGGAATCATCCCCCAAATCGAGACGATGCTCGACAGCATCGAGGCGACCAAGCGCATGGTGGCCCTGGGTCTCGGCATTTCTTTCCTGCCGCGCAGCGCCATTAGCAGCGAAATCGAGCAGGGATCCCTACGGCTAATCGAGTTGGTGGGCGACCACCGGGTTCATCTGCCCACCCATGTGCTGGTGCGACGCGCTCAGCACTACAGTCCCCCCCTGGTCGCCTTTCTGGGACTCCTTCGGGAGATCTACGGATGCGACCTCTCCGAAGTCCTGGACACCGCCTGACCGAAGGGTCCCTGCGCGGGTATTCGCTACTCTCTCCATCATGGTGTCGACTCCCCATGCGGTGGTAACCGGCGCCTCCGGCGCGATCGGATCGGCATGCGTGAGCCTGCTTTCCGAACGGGGGTGGGGTGTGACGGGAATCGATGTGGTCACCCCTCCGCCCGGGTTCGAATCCGTTTCATGGCACATGGTGGACGTGCGCGACCGGGATGCGCTGGGCAGGGTGGCGGCGGAGACCGGCCCTGTGAAGCTTCTCATCAACGGCGCCGGTTTCGGCGACCGCGCTCCGGCGGCCGAAATGAGTATCGACCAATGGCAGAGTGTGCTCGATGTGTGTCTGACCGGGACCTTTTTCACCGCCCAGGCCTTCCATCCCAACCTCTGCCGAGCGCAGGGCGCGGTAGTGATGAACATCGCCTCCCTGGCTGCCCAGCGATCCTGCGCTCTCCACGCAAATTACTGCGCGGCCAAAGCCGGCGTGGAGTCGCTCACTCAAGTGCTGGCCCTAGAGTGGGCTGCCGACAAGATTCGGGTGATAGCGGTGAGCCCCGGAGTGGTGAACACTCCCATAGTGCGCAAGAACATGGCGCCCGGCTCCGAGCGGGAGAAGGCCATCATTGGGATGACTCCCCTGCGTCGTTTGTTCGGACCCGAAGAACTGGCGAAGCTGATCCTCGCCTACTGCTCGGATGACTTCGCCCACGTAACCGGCTCCACCCTGGTAGCCGACGGAGGCTTCGCCACCGCCGGTGGACTCCCTCAGTTTTACGATTGAGGTTGGGGTTACCCACCCCAACCCCAATCAGGCGCGGTCGATTCTCATCCTGATGTCAATATTGCTGTGCGCCTTCTCAACGACGCCTATGACGACCTCTTTGACACGGCGATCATTGTTTCAGGTGACAGCGACCTCGTGCCACCGGTCGAGTCGGTCCGCACCCGATTCTCCAATAAACGCCTGCTTGTTGCCTTCCCGCCTCAGCGAAGCTAGTTTGAGCTTCGCTGGGTTGCTCATGCGGCTTTCACCATTTCCAAAACTGTGATTCGGTCCAACCGGCTGCCCGATCCCGTCATCACACCAACAGGAATAGTGCTCCGTGCTCCACAGGGCTGGCTGCCTTCAAGCTGGTCCCTTCTAGACCACGCTCCAGCCGCCGTCAACCATCAGGGTTTGCCCGGTGATGTAGCTGCCGGTGGCGCCGGCCAGGAAAACCACCGCATCAGCCACCTCCGAAGCGGAGGCGAACCGTCCCAAAAGGATCTTGGACTTGATGATCTCCAACTGCTGGGCGTTGGCGGGGTCGGCGCGAAACTCGGCATTCATAGGTGTTTCCGTAAAACCTGGCGCCACCGTATTGACCCGCACCCCAAATTCGGCCCACTCGGCGGCCATCGTCTTGGTGAGCCCGATCACTCCTGCTTTGGCTGCCGCGTACCCTCCGATGGTGGGGAATCCGAGCGGACCGGATATTGAGGCTATGTTCACTACCGATCCTGATCGCTGCTCGATCAGGTGGGAAACAGCGGCCCGAGTGACGTAGAACACCGAAGAGAGATTGACCTCGATAACCCGCTGCCACTCCCGGACCTCCAACTGATCCAGCCGCGCACGGCGCTGCCGCTGGCCGGCGTTGTTGACCACCACGTCCAATCTCCCGCACTCAGCGATAACAGCGTCCACGGCAGAGGCGACTGCCGCTTGGTCGGTCACGTCACAGGGCACCACCAAACCGTTTGATTGCCCGATGATCTGAAGCGTTTCCTCCAGACCCGGGCGATTGCGAGCCAGGAGCGCTACATGTGCGCCTTCTAAGGCTAGAGCCACGGAAGTAGCCCGGCCGATGCCCTGGCTGGCGCCGGTCACCAGAGCCACCTTCCCGACTAGTTCGGTGTCCACGGGCTATCCGGCCTCCATCTACAGTCAGGCGATTCCCGTCTCAGAAGCACGGCCGTCACCAAGGCTCAGCCCACCAGTTGCTGGATGACGTCGGCTGTGGCTGAGATCAGGTTGTCGACCTCGGTTCGGGTCATGGGGGTGGAGAGACAGGCGGTGCCTCGTGAGGAGAGATAGAAGCCCCGGTTGAGCAGACCGAAGTGGAACAGGCTTTTCAGGTCGGGATCGACCCGGTTGACCGCATGAACGTCGGAGATCGGCTCCGAGGTGGGATGCAGATTGAAGAGCGATCCCATCCCGGTTGCCTGGCCGGGGACGCCCCCCTCGGCGAAGGCCCGGGTGATACCGGCTTTGGCGTATTCCCCCAGCTCGTTCAATTCTTCTATTACCCGGTCGGTGAGCATCTCCAGACAGGCGATTCCGGCCGCCGCGGTCACCGGGTTGCCGTTGAAAGTGCCTCCCCAAGCGATGTTTCCCGAGACAGGATGGAGGATCTCCATGATCTCGCCCACTCCTCCGAAGGCGCCCACCGGGAAACCGCCCCCGATGATCTTGGCAAAAGTGCTCAGGTCGGGGCGGACATCGTAGACGGCCTGGGCGCCTCCCCGGTGGAGGCGCAGGGTTTGCACCTCATCGAAGATCAGCACCGACCCCCCGGCGGTGGCGGCCGACCGGAGAAAGCGCAGGAAATCAGGGCGGGCGGGAATGACTCCCGAGGCGCCCTGCACCGGCTCGACGATTATGGCAGCCAACTCGTCCCCCACTGTCTCCAGCACTCTCCGGCATCCTTCCACATCGTTGTAGGGCAGATCCACCATCAACCCGGATATCTCGCCAGGCACACCCGCGGCCGGAGTTGTTGCATAGTCGTGAGTCCCGTGGTAGCCCCCCTCGAACCGTCCGACCTTCGACCGTCCGGTGTAGGCGCGGGCCACCCGCAGAGCGGCCATGGTCGCCTCGGTCCCGGAGTTGGTGAACCGTACCAACTCCACGGAAGCAACCCGCTCGCACAACACCTCGGCCAACCGCACCTCGTATTCGGTGGGCGCGGAGAAGGCCGTTCCTCCCTCCTGGGCTTCCCGGGCGGCCTTCAGGATATGGGGGTGGGCGTGCCCACAGATCAGAGAGGTGTAATTGTTGAGATAATCCACCCGGCGATTGCCGTCCAAATCGAAGATGTAACATCCCTCTCCCCTTACCTGAAAAGGAGGGAAGGGCGGAAAATAGGTGGTGCTGCGGGTCGTGCCACCCGGCAGCACCCTCTGGGCCCGTCGGGACATCTCGACCGAACGGGGATTCGATCGTCGGTATTCGTCAATCTCCCGCCTGAGAGCGGCCGCGATTCGTGACTTGTCCAGCACGGTCGACCTTCTCTACACCACGCCCCAGCCGCCGTCCACCATCAGCGTCTGGCCGGTGATGTAGCTGCCGGTGGCGCCCGCCAGGAACACCACTGCCTGGGCGACCTCCGAGGCGGAGGCTAAGCGTCCCAGGGGGATCTTGGATTTGATCGTCTCTAAGAGTTCAGCGTTGGCGGGGTCGGTGCGCAGTTCCAGGTTCATGGGCGAGGTGGTCCACCCCGGCGCCACCGAGTTGACCCTCACCCCGAACTCGCTCCACTCGGCGGCCATGGTCTTGGTGAGGCCGATCACTCCCGCCTTGGCGGCGCTGTAGGACCCGATGGTGGGAAAACCGAGGGGCCCGGCGATGGACGACACGTTCACCACCGACCCCGATCTCTGTTCCAAGAGATGCTGAACGGCGGCTCGTGTGACGTAGAACACCGAGGAAAGGTTGGCATCGATAATGCTTCTCCATTCGTCAAGATCCAACTGGTCCAGCCGCCGGAAGTTTTGTCGTTGACCGGCGTTGTTCACAATCACGTCCAGTCTTCCCAACTCCGAGACCACCCTCTCCACCGCAACGGCCACCGCCGGAGGGTCGGTTACGTCACAGGGCATCACCATGCCCGACGCCGACCCTCCAATCATTTCCAGGGTTTCGTCCAGAGCCAGGCGGTTGCGGGCCAACAGCGCCACCCGGGCGCCTTCTCGGGCAAAGGCCATGGCGATGGCGCGGCCTATGCCTTGGCTGGCGCCGGTGACCAGGGCGACTTTTCCCGCCAGTTGAGTGTCCATGCCGTTACCCGGTGGCCTCCTTGATGAGGTTCCAGAGCCGGCTGGGGGTGATGGGAAGCTCATCGGCTTCCACTCCCAGATGGCTGAGAGCGTCGGAGACCGCGTTGGCGACCGCCGCTCCCGGTGGGAAGGTGCCTGCCTCACCCATTCCCTTGAAGCCCCCTTCGGTGTGAGGAGAGGGGGTAACCACATGATGAATCTCGAAGTCGGGAACGTCGGTGAAGGAGGGCAGCAGGTAGTCCATCAAGGAGGTGGTGAGCAACTGGCCGTCCTCGTCGTACACGAACTCCTCCAAGACGGCGCCGCCCAGAGCCTGAGCTATGCCACCCTGGATCTGTCCTTCCACCAGCAGCGGGTTGATCACCGGGCCGCAGTCATCCACCACCACATAGTTCCGCCAGGTGATCTTGCCGGTGTCGGTGTCCACGTCCAGCACTACCAGATGGCAACCCGAGGCAGTGGTGAAGTTGGGCGGGTCGTATACGTAAGTGGCCTCCAGGAAGGGCTGGTCGCCCTCGGGAAGGGCATGCGCCCAATAGGCCTGCTGGGCGACCTGGGCCAGGCTGACCGAACGCATCTCCTCGGCGCCTTTCACCGAGACCATGCCGTCGGCATACTCCAGGTCTTCCGCATCTGCCTCCAGCATGCCCGCTCCGATACGGACCGCCTTGGCCTTGATCTCCTCGATGGCCTTGATCACGGCCACCGCAGCGACATTGGAGCGGCTGCCTGCCGACCCAAAGCCGGTGTAGGGAGTCTGATCGGTGTCGCCCCACACCACCCGGACGTCGGCCATGTCGATCTCCAGATGGTGGGCGGCAACCTGCGCCAAGGTGGTCTCGGTTCCCTGTCCCATAGGGATCATCCCCGTGTAGACAGTGGCCTTTCCGTTCGGGTCGATCTTGACCGTGGAACCTTCGTAACCGCCCGTGTAGTAGCTGAGATACCCCAGGATGGGCGAGGGCCCGAAACCCGAGACATGGATGTAGCTGGAGATGCCGATCCCTCGATAGACACCTTGTTCGCGCAGTTCCTTCTGCTCCGCCCGGAGCCGGTCGTAATCCGCTGCTTCCAGCGCCTTTTCCAGACAGGCCGGGAAGTTGCCGGAGTCATAGACGGCGCCGGCCGCGTTGAACCAGGGGAACTCGTCGGGCTGGATCAGGTTTTTGCGCCGCAGTTCGGCCGGGTCGATGCCCAGTTGCTTGGCCGCCTTGTCCATCATCCGCTCAGTCCCGAAGATTCCCTCGGGTCCGCCGAAACCGCGGAAGGTGCTGACCGGGGTCTTGTTGGTGGCAGCCGCTATCACATCGCAGTAATAGTTGGTGATCCGGTACTGGTTAGGCGCGGCTGCGCCGGTCACCCAAGCCGGGCCTATTCCGACGCTGTGCAGATGGGCGCCCAAGTCGTTGATGACCTTACCCCGCAGTCCCAGAATGGTTCCGTCGCTCTGTAGAGCCATCTCCCACTCCTGGATCTGCCCGCGGCCGTGCACGGTGGCCATCAGGCCCTCGCGCCGATCACCGATCCATTTGACGGGCTTGCCAAGCTGCATGCTGGCAATACTCACCAACAGGTCCTCGGGATAACGGTCCCACTTATTGCCGAACCCACCGCCCATGTTGGGAGTGAGCACCCGGACCGCCGTCTCGGGAAGACCCAGCGAGGCGGCCAGTTCCGTGCGGAACAAGCTAGCCACCTGCGACTCGGAATGAACGGTGAGCCGTCCGTAGATCTCGTCCCAGTCAGCCACGATCCCCCGGGTTTCGAGCGGAATGCCCGAATGCCGACCGATGGTCAGCTTGCCACGGACTATCTCATCGGCGTTGTCGAACACCTCGGGCTCGTATCCGCACACACCCAGGGCGTTGTATCCCGCAAAAACATGATGGATAGCGACATTGTCGCCCCACTCCTCGTTGATAACCGCCGCGTCCTCCTCCAGGGCGGCCTCCGCATCGGTCACCGCGTCGAGGGGTTCGTAGTCGACATCGATACCGTCCAGGGCATCTTCGGCCAGATACCGGGAGTCGGCCACTACCGCCGCCACCGGTTCGCCCACATAGCGGACCTTGCCGACCGCTAGGGCGGGAGTGCATGAATCCTTTTGGCCCGGCAGCCTCCAGACCACCGGGAAAGGGGTGATGTGATCGGGAATGTCATCGGGAGTGATAACCATGTGCACGCCCTCCATTGCCCGTGCCTCGGAGGCGTCCACCGAGTTGATACGGGCATGACCATAGGGGCTGCGCAGGATCGCCATATGCAGGGTTCCCGGCAGGTTGACGTCGGCTATGAAACGGCCCCGCCCCCGGATCAGGGCCGGATCTTCCCGACGCGGCGCTCGTGCGCCTATCCATTGCGTGGTGGTCATGATGTCACCTCGTTCATTTCCCGAGCCGCGCCCAGCACCGACTCCACGATTTTCTGATATCCGGTGCAGCGGCAGATGTTTCCTCCCATGTCATCCCGTACTTCTTCAGCCGTGGGATCGGGATTGCGTTTCAACAGATCTACTCCGGCCAGGATCATTCCCGGAGTGCAGAACCCGCACTGCAAACCGTGGTATTCCGAGAACGCCTTCTGCATGGGGTGAAGCTCGCCATCGGTTTCCAGGCCTTCGATGGTGGTGATCTCGGCACCCTGGGCCTGCACAGCAAAGATCAGACAGGAACGCACCATCTCTCCGTCCAGGAGGACGGTGCAGGCCCCGCAAACCCCGTGTTCGCACCCCAGATGGGTCCCGGTTAGTCCCAGCCGGTCCCGCAGCACATCGGCCAGGATCTCTCTGGGTTCGGCCAAAGTGGTTTGGTTTCTTCCGTTCACATTGAGTGTTATCGCAACCTGGGCCATCATTCCACCTCCTGAGCGTGGGCGACCGCCTGCTGCAACGCCCGCCGGGTAAGCACGTCGATCAAATTCCGCCGGTAGTCGGCGCTTCCGTGAATGTCGTCGGTGGAGGGGAACTGGGAAGCGGCCCGGGCGGCGGCTTCGGCCACTGCGGCGGACCCTCCGTCGCTACCGACCAGCGCCGCCTCCGCTTCATCGAGACGGGCGGGATGCGTTCCCCCGAAAGCGGTGATGGAGGCAGATACCACCGCGTTTGCGTTCATGGTCACCACCGCCGCCGCGCCGGCTACCGCGAAGTCCCCGTTACGACGGGCGAACTCGGCAAATCCGTGACCGCCGGCTTGGGCGGGTACCGCTATTTCGGTGATGAGTTCGTCGGGACCGAGAGCAGTGGAGAGAAAATGTCCGCTGACTAAATCCTCCACGGACAGCACCCTGGAACCTGCGGACGAGGCCGCCGTTACGGAGGCGCCTAAAGCCATCAGCACCGCCGGGTACTCGGAGGCCGGGTCGTTGTGCGCCAGGCTTCCCGCCAAGGTTCCGCGGTTGCGAATCGCCCGATGGCCCACATAGCCGGTGGCGGTGACCAGGAGCGGCGCGTGAGCGGCCACTTCGGAGGACTCCTCAAGCGCGGTCTGACGGGCTGTGGCCCCGATTTGCAAGTCACCTCCATTGCATCGGATGTAATCGAGGTCGGAAATCCCGTTTATGTCGACGATGCAAGCGGGTCTCGCCAGACGGAAGCTCATCATGGGAACCAGGCTCTGGCCTCCGGCCAGCACCTTGGCGTCCTCATGGCTGTTCAACAGACCGACCGCATCATCGACAGACTCGGGAGCGTGATATTCGAAAGCTGCGGGTTTCATCGCTCTCCCATCTCTTGTATGTCAGTTCCCCCAATATAGGAGGTCAGGAAGGGTGACTACGAAATTAGGCGGTCCTATTCGTCCAGCACCCCGGCCATTTGGTCCAGGGCAGCCAGGTTGTGCCCGGCCACCATCGAGTCGATGTGGGGAAGGGAAGCTATCAACCCCCTGGTCAGGGGCCGGAAGCCGGGATCTCCCATTAGGGGATTCACCCATATCACCCGATGTGCCTGCCGCGACAGCCGGGCCATGGCCGACCCCAAGACCTTCGGGTCTCCTCTCTCCAGGCCGTCCGAGCAGATCAGCACTACCGATCCCCGGTTGCGGGAGTCCGGTCCGTAACGTCGCACGTATTGGGTGAGCGACTCCCCGATGCGGGTGCCGCTCTCCCAATCCACCACCCGGGAAGCGGCCTCTTCTATGGAGCGGTTGGGATCGCGCCAGTGAAGCTGGGGGGTTATCCGGGTGAGCCTGGTTCCGAAACAGAACACCTCCACCTCGTGGGCGGCCCGGTGGGTGGCATAAGCGAAATGGAGTAGCGGTCGGGAAAAGCCCGCCATGGACCCCGAGATGTCGAGGATCAGCACCAGTTGGCGTGGCTTGATCCGCCGGCGACGAAAAGCCCGGTGAAAAGGCTCGCCGTCACTGCGCAGCGAGCGGCGCACGGTTCTCCGCAAATCGATCTTTCCTCCCGATCCCGGGCGGGTGCGCCTCACCACCCGCTTCGGCAATGACACCGTAATTCCGGCCACCAGTCGATGGAGCCGCCGCAGATCCTCCTCGGACCAGTGGTCGAACCGCTTGTTCTTGAGAATCTCGTCTTCGGAGGCTGTCGGTCCGCTGGAGCCAGGCTTATCCTCGGAAGGGTCCACTATTGAGACCTCCTGAGTGCTGGCAACAGTCTGGGTTCCCAGCGGTGCCGCGTCATCGTCCCACCCTCCGAACATAAACTCGCCCATCCGGGTCGAGGGTTCCTGTTCAGATCTGAAAAACCATTCGGCAAACGCCCGGTCGTAGTCGGCGAACCGCCGATGGTCGTCCACCAAGGTCAATCGGCCCGCCCAATAGAGATCCGCCGGATCGGTGGGATCGAGCTCGGCCGCCGCCCGGCAAAAGGCCAGAATCCGACCCGGCCCCACCGCAAGTCCGTGGGTTCGTAAGTGTTGGCCGAAGCGGATCAGTGAACCGAAAAGCTCCTGGCCGTCATTCAAGGTCAGCGAGCTCCTCGATGAACCCCGCCGCCGTCTCCAAGTCGTCGCGCTCCTTCAAGGCAGCCCCCAGGGTAAGCCGCACCGTCTCGGTGTCAAGGCGTGCGGTTCCCAGCCGCTGCAGCGCACGCGACCAGCTGATCGTCTCCGCCACACCGGGAGCCTTAATCAGATCGGCTTGGCGCAGGCGCGCCGCCGCACGCACCACCTTGCGGGCCAGCGCCTCGGACACCTCCGGCGCTCTGGCTTTTATTATCTCCACCTCCCGGAGAGGATCAGGAAGATCGATCCAGTGATATAGGCACCGTCGCTTGAGGGCGTCATGCAACTCCCTGGTGCGGTTGGAGGTCAGGACCACCATCGGGGGGGTGGACGAGTGGATAACTCCCAACTCGGGGATGCTGATCTGAAAGTCGGAGAGGATCTCTAGGAGGAACGCCTCGAACTCGTCGTCGGCACGGTCGATCTCGTCAATCAGGAGAACGCATCTTCCTCCCGACCGCAGAGCCCGTAACAGCGGTCTCTCCAGTAGAAACTCCTCCCCGTAGATGTCGCGGCCGCCGCTGTCCCGAATGTCGACAGCCCGCAGATGGAGAAGTTGGCGTGTGTAGTCCCACTCGTAGAGAGCCTGGGAGGCGTCAATCCCCTCGTAGCACTGCAGCCTGACTAGCGGCACTCCCGATGCATCCGCCAACGCCTTGGCCACTTCGGTCTTCCCCACTCCGGCCTCTCCTTCCAGCATCAACGGCTGGGGAAGGGTGTGCGCCAGATATATGGCGGTGGCCAAACCCCGGTCGGCCAGATAGGAGTGGCGGTGCAACAATTCCGCTATTTTGTCAGGCGAGGAAAACCCCATCTCCGCAGATGGGCCGGACACGTTTGAACTCAAGTCGATCTCCCAAAAGGATTACTAGGTCAAGATAGTCGAATAGGCTAGGGGCAGAATAACAAGGAGAGGTTGGTGAGCACCACACTGATCAGGGGAGGGCGGGTCATAACCGCCACCCGGGACACCGTAGAGGACATTCTGATCGAGAACGGCGAGATCGCCAGATTGGGAAACTTGAGCGACTTTCCGGCCGACCGGGTGGTGGACGCCAGCGGCAAACTGGTCATCCCCGGAGGGATCGACCCTCATACCCACATGGACACACCGGCGGGTGACACCTTCATCTCCGACGACTTCTACACCGGCACCGTGGCGGCGGCGGTAGGCGGAACCACAACCATCATCGACTTTCCCATCCAGGAGAAAGGCGACGATCCCCGGGTTTCGCTCGAGGAATGGTTGGGGAAGTCGGAAGGGAAGGCCGCCGTGGACTGGGCCTTCCACCAGATCATCGCCGACCTGCCCCCGGCTTTCCTCCCTTCCCTCGGCGCCCTGATCGAGGAAGGGGTTTCCAGCTTCAAACTGTTCATGGCCTATCCCAACGCGTGGATGCTGGACGACGGCGCGATCTTCTCGGCGCTTCAGTGGACCGCCGACCACGGCGGGCTGATCATGCTGCACTGCGAGAACGGCCCCGCCATCGAAGTGCTCATCCAGCAGGCGATCGCGGCGGGACGTACCGAGCCCCGGTTTCACGCCGTGACCCGGCCTTCCATAGCCGAGGGAGAAGCAACCTCGCGGGCTATCGCTCTGGCCGAGATCGCCAAAGTACCCGTATATGTGGTGCACCTGTCCGCCAGCGAGGCATTGAGCGCGGTGGGACAGGCCCGCGGGAGGGGACTGCCCGTCTATGCCGAAACCTGCCCCCAATACCTATTGCTGTCTGACGATAAGCTCGCCTCGCCGGGTTTCCAAGGCGCAAAATACGTCTGTTCGCCTCCCCTCCGGCCCCCATCCCACCACGCCCGGTTGTGGGAAGGTCTGGCCTCGGGGGACTTGCAACTGGTGGCCACCGATCATGCACCCTTCCACTATGAGAGCCAAAAAGTGATGGGGAAGGGGGATTTCACCAAGATCCCCAACGGGATGCCGGGCGTGGAGTGGCGGGTGAGCCTGCTGTATAACTTCGGGGTGCGGGAAAACCGGATATCCCTCAACCGATGGGTGGAGATCACCTCCACCAACGCCGCCAAACTGTTCGGTCTTTATCCCCAAAAAGGTGAGATAGCGCCCGGGTCCGACGCGGACCTGGTGATCTTCGACCCCGAGCGGGAGCAGACCCTCTCGGCCGAGACGCAGATGACCAACTGTGATTACAACCCATATGAGGGCTGGGTGCTGCAAGGCGCCCCCGAGACAGTGTTGCTGGGCGGAGAGCCGGTTGTCTCGGGCGGAAAGTTCGTGGGCCGGGCCGGCATGGGCCGGTTCATAAAGCGCCGTCCCTCCGAAACAATCGCCACCGACCTGATTTCCTGACCCGGGGAGAAACATGACCACCGTCAGAACCGCACTCATCCAGATGTCGACCGTCTATGACAAGGAAGCCAATACCGCCAAGGGAGAGCGCCTGGTCCGCCAGGCCGCCGATCAGGGCGCGCAGATCGTCTGTCTGCAGGAACTCTTCAACACCATCTACTTCCCCTACGAGATGGACCCCCGCCACCTCGACCTCGCCGAAACGATCCCCGGTCCCACCACCGACCGGATGCAGGAGTTGGCCCGGGAGACCGGCGTGGTGCTGGTGGCGCCCATCTACGAGAAGACCATCGAGGGGATGCTGTTCAACACCGCGCCGGTGATCGGCGCCGACGGGGAACTTCTGGGCATCTACCGCAAGAGCCACATTCCCCTGGTCAGCACTCCCACCCTGACGGGGATCGAGAAGTACTACTTCGCACCCGGAGACACCGGGTTCGTCACCTTCGAGACTCCCTTCGGCATCAAGTTCGCGGTCTACATCTGCTATGACCGTCACTTCCCCGAGGGGGTTCGGGCCTTTGCCCTGCAGGGCGCCCAGTTGATGGTGGTACCCACCGCCACCACCGGGATGAGCCGCTATCTGTGGGAACTGGAGCTACGCGCCCACGCGGTTGACAACATCATGTATGTGGGCGGAGTCAACCGGGTAGGCGTAGACCAGGATGGATCGGATTCCCACTTCTACGGATCATCGGTGTGGGTCGATCCCAAGGGTCGGATCATCAACCAGGCCAGCGACCAGGACGATGAGGTGCTGGTGGCCGACCTCGACTTCTCGGTGGTGCCGCAGATCCGCAACGAATGGGGGTTCTTCCGAGACCGCCGCCCCGATCTGTACGGAGCGGTGGCCACCTGATCGATGCGGGGGACATCTATCCCCCGGGAGCGAAGGCCTCCACCATCTCCCGGTAGTTGTCGGTGATGGGCAACGGTACCGGGTATACGTTGGAGCGGGTGGCGTAAGCCGCCAAACCCTCCCGGCAGGCGGCGAGATCTCCCCACACGCACAAAGCGCTCACCACTTCGGCGGGAACCAGGCCCATGGCGGCGTCTATCCCGCCTTCCCGGGGAGGCCAGCCGCCCATCTCGTCTCGGACCTGGTCCAACAGTTCCTGGGGCACTCCGCTGGCGAGGGCGATGTGGGGCTGCTGCCCCAGATACATGGTGGTCATGCGCCGGGCTATCTCCAGGGCCCGCTCGGGGTTCCGGTCGTCGGCGCTCACCACCACCACCTGGGGAAGGTCGAGATCGTCGAGCGTGCGGCCCGCCCGAGCCGCGCCCTCGGCCATTCGATCGAAAGCCCGAGCCTGGTAGGTGAGGGAGGTGAATCCGTTGAGCAGCACCCCGTCGGCGACCTCTCCCGAAAGGGCCAGCATCCTGGGACCGGTGGCGCCGATGTAAATCGGGACCTCCTTGGGTGTGTCCGAAGCGCCCTCCCCCAGTTCGAGGCGGAGATCCCGCACCTGCACCAGGTCCCCCTCGAACGTCACAGTCTCGAGAGCCAGGAGTCTGCGAACCACCTCCACATACTCCCGCATCTGCCGCAGCGGTCGGCTTCGGATCACTCCCTGTTTCCAAGCCAGCGGATCCCAGTAGGCCCCCAGTCCCAACAACATCCGGGCGGGAGCCAACTCGTCGAGGGTGGCGAATGTCAAGGCCATCAGTGAGGCGGGTCTGGTCCAGGTGTTCACGACCCCGGCCCCGATCTTGATTCTCTGCGTCTGATGGGCGATGGCCCCCATCACCGAGATGGCGTCGCGGGCGGTGCGCGTTTCGCATATCCAGACCGACTCGTACCCCAGCGCTTCGGCCTCCCTGGAAAGAGCCACCTGCGAACGGGCATCGGGCCGATCCAGGAAACAGATTCCCACCCTGGCAATGCAAGCGTTCAATGCACACTCCTCCGTCTAAGCGTCGATCATCCCAGCAATGGTAGAAACACTCCCGATCCCATCTTGGAGAGACTCCAGTTCTCCAGAGCCAGGCGGTCCGCAGCAACCTCTGGCGTAGATCATCCGAGCCGAGAGGAACCCCGACATAGGCGAATTGTGGTCGGTCGAGGCAACCCCGACGCTGATCTACCTGCGTAATGGAGAGAACGGCGCCCAACACCCGACGCGGCTACAGCGTCGATAGTCGAGGAAACGCACAACTCCGTAGTCCGGATCCCCAATTGCCGGACGAGAGATATTCGTGTGCGACTCACCCCGACACCAACCTGAGCGGCGGGTTAGACTCCGGGCCAGCCAATCGCGTTCGCTCCTATGAGAATCGCGTTCGTTACCTATGAGAAGGAGAGAGAATGCTCAGGATCCGGAACAGGGGTCCTCTGGTACTCCTCGTCGCCCTCGCACTCATTTTCACCGCATGTGCATCCGACGACGACGCTGAGGAAACCACCCCCGCAGCAACAGAGGCCCCTACCACCACCCAGGCGCCGGCCACCACGGCCGCTCCCACCACCACCGCAGCCCCCGCAACCACCGCAGCCCCCACCACGACCGAAGCCATGGTCGACATGACACCCGAGACGCCGAACATCAGGGTGATGCCGGCCACTCTGGCTCAGTTCCTACCCCTCTACGTGGCCCAGGAAGAGGGCTTCTTCGCCCACTACGGGCTGGAGCCGGAGATCCTCGCGTTCGAGGGCGGCGCCGGGCGCGCCACCGAGGCGGCCTTGTCCGGTGAGGCGCACATGGGCTACACGAGCTGGCCTTTGGCTTTCTCGCTGGCCGAGCGCGGCCAGCAGCTCAAGTTCGTCACCACGCATGCGTACTACGCAATAGTGGATGGCGTTGACTACAGCACGCATCGCCTGATCGTCACCGAGGACTCCCCGATCCAGACGGTCGCAGATCTCGAAGGCGCCCGCATTGGTGTTATCGCCCGCGGGTCGAACGAAGAGGCATTCCTCACTTCGATCATGCTCCAGGTGGGGGTCGATCCGGACAGCGTCGAACTCATCGAAGCATTCTGGGGGGCACACCCTGACCTCCTCACCTCGGGCGAGATCGATGTCGGCTACATGATCTACCCGTTCATCACCGGCATCATCCCTTATGGTCAGACCGAGGGGAACGGCTTCCGCTCGATCGGTGACCCCTACATCGGCGGCGAAAACGGCATCCCGGAGATGCTGGGAGACCTCGGCGCCGGCATGTTCCCGATGGCGGCCTCGCCCGAGTTCGTGGCGGAGAACCCCAACACCATCAGGGCATGGGCCCTTGCCATCCGCGACGCCTCCCAGTGGATCGTCGATAACCCGGCCGAGGCCCTGGAGATCTCGGTGGCCATCTCGGGGGTCCCGGCTGAGGCGCAGAGGAGCAACCCGCCG
Organism: Acidimicrobiia bacterium; assembly: GCA_965261135.1. Classification (GTDB taxonomy): domain Bacteria; phylum Actinomycetota; class Acidimicrobiia; order Spongiisociales; family ZC4RG35; genus Bin76. The sequence goes on along the minus strand of OZ253443.1, from coordinate 476,194 downwards.
CACATGTACGTGACCTGGCCGGAGAGCATCGTCGATCAGATGCAGCGTGTTGCTGACATGATGGTCGAAGCGGACCTGCTCGGGGAAGGGCTGGACGTGGGAGCGTTCATCTCAGATCTGCCATTCACCGAAGAAGAGATGATCGAGAACGGTCGCTTCTTCCCCTGGGATCCAAGCCAGCTGCCGTAACCAACTCGAACGGGAGTTGAAGTGACAGGGCCCCTGCGGTTCCCTGGACTCACTGCCGTCGCCGTCATCCTCGCAGCGTGGGTGGCGGCGACGGCCACCGGGTTTGTCAACTCAAAGTTCATCCCACCACCCAACGAGGTCCTGCGGGCGGGTTCCGAAGACTGGGCGAACCTCGGCGCCGCCACCCTCGAGAGCATGTGGACTGCGCTGGTCGGCTACGCGGTCGGGTTCGGCGCCGCGGTTGTGGTTGGAATGGCTGTGGGCCGGTACGCCTCCTTCGATTCGTGGCTGAGCGGGCCGCTCGACTTCTTTCGCGCCATCCCGGCGGTCGCCATGGTCCCCATGGCGCTCCTGGTGCTCGCCGACTCGTTCCTGGTGGGTGCGTTCGCCGTGGCTTGGGGTTGCTTCTTCCTGGCGGTTATCAACGTAGTCGCCGGCGTAAAGCACATCCCGACCACTTTGCAGGACGCGGCCCGCAGCTTCGGCGCCGGTGAGGTGAAGGTGCTCCGCAAGGTCGGGATACCCAGCCTGCTCCCCTATTTTCTCTCGAGTCTGCGACAGAACGTGTCGGTGGCGCTCATCGTCATCGTCGTCGCCGACATGGTCGTCGGGCTGTCCGGACTCGGTTTCTACATCCTCCGCACCCAAAGCAACGCGCTGTTTGGCCGGATGTATGCCTCTATCGTCCTGATCGCGGTCATCGGGTACTTGGCATTCCGCCTGCTCGAGGTTGCCCAGCGGAGGCTGTTCCCCTGGTGGTCGGAGACATCGTTGACATGACCACCCATCGCACCTCCTCCAGTCCGGCCATCCACCTGGAGGGTGTGACCAAGAACTACGCCCGGCGTGGTCAGGACGAAGACCTGAGGATCATCGATAGCCTGGACCTCTCGTTTCGGCCGGGCGAACTGGTGACCATCGTCGGGCCGTCGGGCTGCGGTAAATCGACGATCCTCAAGATGATCGACGGGTTGACCCCGTTGACCAGTGGGTCGATCAGTTTCGAGCCCAGCTCACCGAAGCCGCGAATCGGCTTCGTGTTCCAGGACTACTCCAGCGCCCTCGCGCCGTGGAGGACCGTCCAGAAGAACGTCGAGTTCGGTCTGGAGATCGAGGGCATCGCGTCGCGGACCGAGCGGGCCGAGGCGGCCGCCCGCTACATAGAGATGGTCGGTCTCCAAGGGTTCGAGAACGCCTATCCGCGAGAACTCTCCGGCGGCATGCAGCAGCGGGTCCAGTTGGCCCGCGTGCTCGCCTACGAGCCCGACGTGCTGTTGATGGACGAGCCGTTCGGATCGCTCGACGCGCAGATACGGCGCGTCATGCAAGAAGAACTCCGCAAGATCCTCGAGACTCTCGACCGAACGGTGCTGTTCGTCACTCACGACATCGAGGAGTCGCTTTACCTCGGCGACCGCACCGTCGTCCTCGATCACCGGCCGGCCCGCGTGCTCACCGATTTCGAGCAGGGCGAGCGGGCCTCGAGTTTCGAGGATTTCGTCGCCTCGGATGAGTTTCGGACCAGGTACAACCAGGTCTGGCGCCTCCTACAGCGCCGGGGGGACCAAACATGACCACGTCGGTGTGGATTCGCGGGCTGAAGACCGTCATCGTCCTGGCCGCCATCTTCGGGGCTTGGGAGTACGTGAGCCGCGCCGAGATGGTCAACCAATTCCTCTTCCCGCCTCCCACCCAGGTGTTCACCGACACCCTGACCGCATTCACCGACCCCCCGTACCGGTCGGGCGACGGTCTCCTGTTCCAGATTGGCAAGAGCGTATACCGCGCCGTGGCGGGTTGGCTGATCGGGGTGGTGGTGGGCGTCGTGTTCGGGGTGGTCGTCGAATGGTGGAACAAACCCGGGTCCGTGGCGATCTCACTGCTTGAGTTCCTTCGACCCATCCCGGTCATCCTCTTCCTGCCCGTCCTGGTGCTGGTGGTCGGGATCGGGGATCTGTCCCGCATCATCGTGATCGCCTGGGCTTCGTTCATTTTTGTGGCGATCAACACGATCTTCGGCGTTCGCACGGCGAAGCAGTCCCTGCTGCCCGACGTGGTGCGAAGCTTCGGCGGGACCGAAACGCTTGTGCTGCGACGAGCAGTGTTCGGCCTGGCGGTTCCCCAGATCGTGGCCGGCGCTCGCCAGGCCGTCGGTGTCGCACTGGTACTGATGGTGGCGTCCGAGCTCATCCTCTCCACCGACGGGCTCGGCTGGTTCATCCTTTTCATGCGCCGCAGCCTCTTCCCCGCCGAGATGTACGGAGCGATCCTCATGGTCGGTGTCCTCGGCTTAGTCTTCGGAACTCTGTTCCAACTTCTACAGAAACGCATCCTCGCCCCCTACATCGACTGATCGAACCAAGGAGAGAACATGATCAAAACCGGTATCGGCCTGCTGCAGAACACGCCCCTCCCAGAAACCGTCCGGCTGACCAAGCGGGTGGAGGATCTCGGGTACGACTCGATCTGGTTCGCCGAGCACAACTTCTCCCGAGACGGCGTCACCGCCTGCGCAGCCGCCGCGGCCGTGACCGAGCGCCTCACCATCGGGCCCAGCGTCGTGCCGATCTTCACTCGCAGCCCGCTGCTGATGGCGACCACCTTCGCCGCCCTCGACGAGCTGTCCGGCGGCCGGATGATTGCCGGCATCGGCGCCGGCTCGAGGGTGCTCATCAAGGCCCAGGGCATCAACTTCCACAAGCCGCTGCGGGCGCTGCGCGAGTACGTGGAGGCCTGCCGGGCCGTGTGGCATGCCCACGGGACGCACTTCGACTACCAGGGCGAGATGGTCCACCTCGAAAACGCCGAACTCGACTTCGAGCCCGTGCGTAGGGACCTGCCCGTGTGGCTGGGCCCGACCGGGCCGCTGGCGTGCCAGTTAACCGGTGAGATCGCCGAGGGGGCATCGCTCAACGCCTTTCTGAGTACCGACTATGTCACCTGGGCGCTCGAACACCTCAACAAGGGTGCAGAGAAAGCCGGCCGCACGGTCGACGATCTAGAGGTCGGGATGATGGTGGTGGCAGCCGTCGACGACTCGAAGGAGGCTGCCCGCAACTACCTGCGTCCCCTTCTCGCCCTCTACCTGGCTCGCCTTCCCGACATCACCAAGCGCACCTCGGTGTGGGGTGAGAACGGTGCGGGATGGGAGCAGTTGGTAGCCGCCGTGGACGAGGGAGGCGGGGAGGCCGGCCAGAAGTACATCACCAACGAAGTTATCGACGATCTCACTCTCAACGGCACCCGGGACGACTGCCTCGAGGGCCTGCAGCGCTACATCGACGCCGGGATCGATCACCCGATCATCACGGTGATCGGTGACATCGAACGCGGCATCGAGCAACTGGCCCCGCAGGGCTAGAGGAGGAGCACATGGGCACCACAGCAATCACGAATGCGTCGATCTTCGACGGGACGGGCGCCGAGCCCTACGGCCCGGCGGGCCTGGTTATCGAGGACGACCGCATCACCGCCATCGGCGCCGACGTGGAGGCTCCCACAGGCGCCGAGGTCATCGACGCGGCCGGCGCCCACGTGCTGCCGGGCCTCATCGACGCCCACCTCCACCTGTTCGGCATCCAGGGGTACGACTTCCTCTCGTATGCCATGGAGTCACCGAAGCTCCATGCCATCCGCTCGGCGATCGAAGTCCAGGAGATCCTCGGCGCGGGATTCACGCTCATCCGGGACTGCGGGAGCGACAACGGCCTCGAGGTGAAGAGGGCGATCGAGGAAGGCAAGGTCAACGGTCCCCGCATGCGGGCGGTCGGGCGGTTCATCGCCGAGACCGGCGGGATCCCGGACCTGCCGTTCATCCGGCTCGACTGGATGCAGGGCCCCGAACCTCCCGGATTCGTCCGGTTGGCCGATGGCGTCGCCGAAGTGGCCAAGGCGGCTCGCGAGCAGATCCGCGGCGGCGCCACGGACATCAAGCTGGGCGTGACCGGCGGCATCGATCCGTCGTTCATTCGCGCCGAGTCGGCGTGGACCGGGGCCGAGATCGAAGCCGCGGCCCATGTCGCACACAACGTGGGCGCTCTCCTCTCCGCCCACAGCAACACCCTCATCGGGGAGTCGTGCATCGGGATGCAGCGCGCCATCGGGGCGGGGGCCGACTCGATCGAGCACGGGTACTGGATCGACGACGAGACCCTCGAGATGATGGCGAGTCACGGCGTCACCTGGAATCCCAACGTGGGATACCTGGCGCGGGCGGTCGAACGTGGGGGCGATCTCGGTCTCAACCCGGTCTACGTGGAGCGCTGCAAGATGGCACTCGACTCCTACGCCGACACTCTGCCCCGCGCCATGTCGATCGGCGTCAAGAGAGCCATCGGGTCCGACTTTCTGGGCACGCCGGCCGATCCACACGGCGAGGAGGCCTATGAACTCGAGGTCCAGACCAGCCTCGGCCTCTCGACCATGGATGCCCTAGTCACCACGACCAGGGGCAACGCCGAATTCTTCCGGATCGACGACGACTTCGGGACGCTTGAGGTGGGCAAGGTCGCCGACCTGCTCATCATCGACGGCAACCCGTTAGACGACATCCGCATCCTCCAGGAACGTCACCGGATCAAGCGGGTCATGATCGGGGGTGAGACCCGCATCACGAGGCCATGACCGCCCGATCCGCCCCGAGCTTCGACATCGGCCTGGACAATGGCCGGACAGTGGATGAGATCGTGGCGGTGGCCCAAGCGACGGAACTGAGCGGGTTCGAGACGATCTGGATCGCCGAGCAACACTTCCGACGGGGAGTATTCACTATCGCGGCGGCAGTCGCCGAGTCCACGTCCTCGGTGGGCGTCGGCTTCGGTGTGTTGAGTCCGTTCATCCGTCACCCGGCATCCGTGGCGATGGAGTTGGCGTCTCTCACCGAGCGATGGGGCGACCGTTTCAAGCTCGGATACGGGGTGGCGCACCACGGCTCATCTCGACTCGGCACGATTCCCGCCAACCAGGTGACTGGCCTGCGGGATGCCGCCACGGCCACCCGCTCCCTTCTCGGCGGGGGCACCGCCTACAACGGAGCGCAACTCGCCTCCCGGCCGCCGCCCGTTCCGATCTACCTCGGATCAATGGGTCCGCAGTCACTGGCCATGTCGGCCGCCCACTACGACGGGGCGCTGCTGGGCGTGATGTGCTCACCCACGTTCATCGAGTCACGCGCCGAACTGATCGAGGCGGCGCTGACCAAAGCCGGACGCTCGAGGGACGACTACGAGTTGGGCGGGCTGGTACTCACCGCGGTGGCCGACAATCCCGCCGACGCCAGGGACGCGGTGCGGCAGTCCGTGGCGTACTACCTGGCGGAGATTCCCGACGTCTCGCCGCGACTGGTCGGGACCGATGTTTCGCGTGGCGAGATCCTCGCGATCCGCGCCCAGATCCTGGAGGCGAAGGCCACCGACGGCGTCGAGGCCACGGCCGCACTCCTCCCCGACGATCTGGTCGACCGGCTGGCGATCGCCGGTACTCCGGACGATGTCGCCGAACGTCTGGCCCGCCTCAGGAATGCAGGCCTTGACAGGGTGGTGGCTCACCACGCGTTAGACACCGAGGCGGTAGTTGCGCTCGGCGCCGCCCTGGCCGACCGCGCGGTGGCCGTGGCGCATGGATGAGCTCGGCGCGGCAATCGAGGGCTTGGCGGCGGCCGAGATCCGGGCGATCCAGAACGAGCGCCTCGTCACGCAACTCGCCTACCTCTGGGAGCGCTCGCCCTTCTATCAGGACAAGCTGCGCGGCGCCGGTTTGGACCCCGACTCGGTGAGGTCGGTCGAGGATTTGACCGGGGTCCCCTTCACCCGCAAGGATGACATACGCAAGTCCCTGGCGGCGAGCCCACCGCTGGGCAACCACCTCGCCGCCGAACCAGGCGAGGTCGTTCTATTCCACGCATCGACGGGGACAACCGGCAGACCGTCGTATGTCGGGCTCACCGCCCGCGACCGGGCGAACTGGGCCGAGATCACCCGCCGAACAATGTGGGCGCATGGCTTCCGCCCGGGTGACCGGGTGCTGCAGGGGCTGGGAATGTCCCGCTGTTGGGTGGGTGGCCTGCCGGTCGTGGAGGGCCTGCAAGCCCTGGGTGCGGCGTGCATCCCGGCCGGCGCCGAGCCGGGAACCACATGGTTGCTCCATACCATCCGGGACCTGAACCCGACCGGGCTGGTCGCCACCCCGAACTTCGCGGTATACCTCGGCAATGAGGCCAAGGACGTGTTGGGCGTCGACGCCCATGAGTTGTCCATCGACCGGATCTATGTGGGCGGCGAACCCGGGGGCGGCATCCCGGAGTTCCGCCGACATGCAGAGGCGCTGTGGGGAGCGGAGATGCGGGAGGTGATGGGTGGCACCGATCTCTCACCCGTCCTGTGGGCCGAATGCGAGGATCAAAGCGGCATGCACTTCGTCGCCCACGAATTCGTCTACTGGGAGTTGGTCGACCACGCCGGCGATCCGGTGGAGATCACGGCGGGAGCAACCGGAGAGTTGGTGTACTCCCACCTCGACCGGGCGGCAACTCCCGTGCTGCGTTTCCGGCACAGCGACCTGGTCGAGGTACTCGACACCGAATGCGGTTGCAGACGGACGAGCCCCAAGATCCGCTGTTTCGGCCGCACCGATGACCTGATGATCATCAAGGGAGTCAACTTTTTCCCGACCGCCCTCCAGGACATCGTGTTGGGCATGCGACCCGCCACCAGCGGCGCCGTCCGGATCCTCAAGCACGAGCCCGAGTACGCCTGGCCCGGCCCCCTCCACGTCCGGGTCGAACGGGGCGAGACACGTTCCCCCGAAGAAGACGACCAACTTAGCTCGAAGCTGACCCAGGCCATCTCCGACCTGTGCAGGGTCAGGGCAACGGTCGAGGTCGTATCCTTCGGCACATATCCATCACCCGGACGCGAAAAGGTCCGGCTTATCGAGAAGATTTACGAGACATGACGTCACTCACAATCAAAGATGCCACCCTGGTCAGCCCGGCCGGCCGGACCAGAGCCACGGTCCATTGCAGCGATGGCGTCATCCAGGCGCTCCTTTCGCCAGGCGACGCGCCCTCCGCCGACCGAGTCGTAGATGCCGACGGCGCGTACGTGCTGCCCGGCGTGATCGATTCACACGTCCATCTCGGGGTGATCCTATCGTTTGCCGACTCGTGCCGCGCGGAGAGCGCGGCAGCCGTGACCGGGGGCGTGACAACCATGTGGCACTACCTGCTGTCGCCCGGTTCCTTCTTGGACACACACTGCCAGCACGTCGACGAAATCACCGAACACAGCATCGTTGACGTGGGCTTTCACGGCCTGGTCACCAATGCGCAGCAGGTCGCCGAGATCCCCCGGACGGTGGATGAACTGCGCCTCACCTCGTACAAATTCCACATGGCGATGAAAGGACCCGAGGCCGCATACGGGATTGTGGGGCTCGACGACGGCCTGATCTTCGAAGGAATGCGCCAGGTGGCCTCTCGCCCCGGCGTGATGGCGCTAATCCACGCCGAGAACATCGACGTGATCCTCCACAACCGGGAACTGGCGATCGCCGCCGACCCGGACGCCACCGACACCGCCTCGTGGAGCAGGCACCGCCCGCACTTCACCGAAGAGGAAGCGATCATACGCTCATCGATCCTCGCGGAGAGCGCAGGCGCGCCGCTCGGTGTGATCCACACCAGCGTGGGCCGCGGCCCGGAACTCATCCGCACCGCGCGTAACCGCTACCCACGTCTCTACATGGAGACCTGCCCGCAGTACCTCGTGTTGGACATGGACATGCCACTGGGCACGTGGGGCAAGGTCAACCCGCCGCTGCGGACCAAAGCCGATCAGGAACTGCTGTGGGCCGGCATGGCGGATGGGACCGTCGACTGGATGGGATCGGACCACTGCGACTACGACCTGCCGACCCGCCAGGGCAACATCTGGGACGTCGGTCCCGGTCTTCCCGGGGGCATGACCATGATCCTCGGTGTCCTGCTATCCGAAGGCGTCAACAAGGGTCGGCTGACACTGGAACGCGTAGTCGAACTGACATCAGCCAATTTCGCCCGTCGCATCGGAGCGTCGCCGCGCAAGGGGGCGATCGATGTCGGCAGTGACGCCGACCTGGTGATGATCGACCTCGACAAGGAGGTCACCATCGACGCGGACATGCTCAACGGGCACTCGGACTACACGCCGTACGAAGGCATGCAGTTGCGGGGTTGGCCCCGCATGACGATCGCCGGCGGCGAGGTGTTGTACGAGGACGGGGAGGTCGATCGGGACACGACTCACCGCGGCAATCTCATCACCGTTCCCCCCGGTGGGATGCCGGTGCTGTAATGGCTGCTCGCAAGATGTTCGTGCTGCCCACCGGCACCTGCTACCTGGCCGAGTTCCGGACCAAGCTGGGTGGGTCGAACCAGGAGGTCGGGGTCCCGATAGCCATCTTCGCTATCGAGACCGACGACGGCTGGGTGCTGTTCGACACCGGATGCGACCCGGAGGTGGCGACCGATCCGGTGGGAACGTGGGGACGTCTGGCCAAGGCATTCCGGATGGAGATGTCAGACGCCGACCACCCGATGGCGCGCCTGGCCGAGGCGGGCATCGAGATCGCAGACGTGGCGCACGTGGTGGTGTCGCATCTTCATATGGATCACGCCGGCGGCATCCGATTCTTCCCCGATGCCACCGTGCATCTGCAGCTGGCCGAGCGTCGGTGGGGCCAGTTCCCGGACCGGTTCGGGGCGCCCGGCTTCATTCGCAACGACTTCGATCGGCCCGAGATCACCTATCGGTACCACGAGGGCGATGTCCGGATCGTCCCCGGCGTCAATGCCGTCCTGACCGAAGGCCACACGCCGGGGCATCAATCGCTGGTAGTCGACTTGCCTTCGGGTCGCTATGTCCTCACCGGCGACGCGGCCTATCGACGGGACCAGATCGATCGGCGCCTACCGCCACCCACCACCACCGACGAGTTTGCAGCCATCAGGTCGCTGGCCCGGCTCAAGGGTTTCGAAGACCGCGACGGCGCAACAATCTTGGTGGCGCATGACATCGAACAGTGGGAAACCACGATCAAATCACCGGACGGCTACTACGAATAGGGAGGCGCCCATGGCCAGCTTCACCGATTGGAACGAACAAGACGGGTTCGAGGCGTTTCCGGGCGACTTCGTGTGGAACGTCTCCGGCGAGGCGCTCCAGGTGATCCGTGCCGAGATCGCGCCGGGAACCGACTTCGGCCTCCACTCCCATCACCAGGAGCAGATCATCTGCGTGCTGGCGGGACAGCTCGAGTTCACGGTGGACGGCGAGACGCGGATCGTCGGACCCGGACAGGTAATCCACGCCCCGCCCGGCGTCAAGCACGGCGGACGAGTGGTGTCAGACGACCCGGTAATCACCCTCGAGGCATTCTCTCCTCCCCGGGTCAACTTCAGCCACAACCAGACGATGGTGTTCGAGGATCCCGTATGAGCCGAGGGCTCCGCAGGCGCAGAGCCCTTGTCACCGGCGCAAGCGCGGGCATCGGTTTTGCAACGGCCGATCGCCTGGCCGCCGAAGGTGTCGATCTGGCGCTGGTGGCCCGCAACGAGGCCCGACTGTCCGAAGCAGGGGCCCACATCGCCCAGACGCACGGAGTGGAAGTGGCGCCGATAGTGGCCGACCTCTCACTGCCGGATGCGCCGGATCGAACAGTAGGCCAAGCGGCGGATGCGCTCGGCGGGATAGACATTCTGGTCAACAACGCCGGCTCCTCGCCGTTCGGCAGCCTCGAAGCGGTCAGTGACCGCGACTGGTCGTCTTCGATCGACTTGAAGTTGATGGGCTACGTGCGTTGCACGAGGGCCGCCTTCCCCATCATGAAGGAGGGCGGAGGCGGTGTGATCGTCAACGTCGTCGGCATGGCCGGGCGCTCGGCATCTCCCGCCTACGTGCTCGGCTCGCTGAACGCCGCTTTGCTCCACTTCACCAAGTCGGTGGCGGAGTTGGGGGGACCGCACGGCATCCGGGTGATGGCAGTGAATCCCGGCCTGACCACCACCGATCGCATGGAGGAGGCAATCGAGGTCTGGGCCGCTGACGCCGGGATGACCAACGAGGCGTTCCGGGCCGCATACTTGAAAGACAGGGTTCCCCTGGGTCGCCTCACCACGCCGGAGGATGTGGCCGAAGCGATCACCTACCTCTGCTCGGACGCCGCCGCACCGGCTACCGGCTCCGCAATACAACTCGACGGCGCGTCCACACCCGGGGTGTTCTGATGGCCGAGTTGAGCCTGACCCGCCACGACGGTGTGGCCCGGGTCACCATCGAGCGTCCGGAGCGCAAGCACGCCTGGTCGGCGCCGATGTGGGCCGAGATGACCGGCCTCATGAGCCGGTGCGCCAAGGACGACTCGGTACGGGTTGTCCTCGTGACATCATCCGGGGACCGTGTGTTCAGCGCCGGGGCCGACCTCGAACAGTTCAGGGGGGCAGACCCGGCCGCGGTACGAGCGTCGTTGGAAGGAGTCGAGTCGGTGATGGCGTCGATCGAGGCATGCCCGAAGCCGGTCGTTGCCGTGGTGAGCGGAGCTGCCGTCGGTGCAGGGACCGAGGTTGCCGCGGCCTGCGACATCCGGATCGCCTCTGATCGGGCCTGGTTCTCGATTCCGGCGGCCACACTCGGGATCGTTATCACCCGAAGCGATATCGCCCGGCTCGTGCGAGGGGTAGGAGGATCGATGGCCCGCGACATGCTGTTGACCGGCCGCCGGCTGACTGTTGTGGAAGCCGAGCGGATCGGCTTCGTCCGCTCGGTCCACGCCCCCGACGATCTCGACGCGGCAGCCATGGATCTTGCAGCAGAGATCGCCGCTCTCGACGCCTCGGCCTTGGCTGCGATGAAGGCGCACCTGAACGCGCTCGGGGACGTGCCGTGGGACAAACAGTCATGGTCCGCCTCGTTGGAAGCGATCACGTCGGCTACCACCCGGAAACGGATCGCCGCCCGGCTGGGGGATGCATGATGGGAGTCGTTCGCAATGGACGCCTGGTCACCCCGGACGGCGTCGTCGAGGGCGACATCTCGTTCCGGGACGGCGTAATTGACCAGATCGGAACCGGCTTGGAAGGCAGGACGATCGCCGACGTGAACGGCGCCTGGGTGCTGCCGGGGGCGGTGGATCCACATGTCCACATCTCGTTGGGTGGACATTCCATCAGCGAGCCGTTGCTGCACGATCTGCACCAGGCCGCCCGGGCGGCCCTGCGAGGCGGCGTGACGACCATCGGCGCCTACGCACAGCGAACCCCGGCGACCACGGTCGCCGAGGCGGTCGAAGCAGAGATCGGGCGGGAGCGTGACGGCGTCGCCGCCGACTACTTCATCAACGCCTTGTTCATGCCCGGTGACGACATCGAAGGGACGGTTGCCCGAAGCGCCGAGGTCGGCGTCACCTCCTTCAAGACGATGGTGGCCTACGCCAGCCGGGGCCAGATGCTCGACGACGCCTCGATCTGTCTCCTCATGGAGCGAGCGGCGGCGGTGGGCGGCATCACCCTCGTCCATGCCGAGAACGGCGGCGCCATCGACTACCTCGACGCCGTCGAACGCAGGCAGGGAGTCACCAACGCGAGTTTCCTGCGCAGCCAGCCGGTGGAGCTGGAGCCCGAAGGCATGAACCGCACCGCCATGTTCGCCGCACTGACCGGGTGTCATGTCCACTTCGTACATTGCACCTCGGCGCCGGGGGCTGGGATGCTAGGCGCCTTGAAGGGCTCGGGAGGCTCGGTGACCGCCGAGACGCAGATCCACTACCTGTTGCTCACCAACGGCGAGGTTCTCGAACGCGGCCCGTTGGGCAAGGTCGGTCCGCCGCTGCGAGGCCCCGAGCACCTCCCTCAGCTGTGGGAAGCTCTGGCCGACGGCCGGATCGATCATCTCTCGTCGGACCATTCACCCAAGAGCCTGGAGGTGAAGCTCGCCGCCGACAACATCCTCGACGCAACCTTCGGCGGCATCGCAGGCGCCGGCGTCATGCTACCTTTGGCGTTCAGTGAAGGGTTTAAGAAGGGACGGCTGACGATCGAGCGACTCGCCGAGGTCACCTCGACCAGGGCGGCGCAGATCTACGGGATCTACCCGCAAAAAGGAGTGCTGGCTGAAGGCTCGGATGCCGACCTGGTCGTCATTGCAGAGGGACAGCCCGAGATACGGCTGGCCCACGACAACCTCGAACCCGCCGCCGGGTACTCGCTGTTCGAGTCGCTCTCCACCAGCGGTATGCCGAGTCTTGTGGTACGCGGCGGCTCGGTAGTCCTGTCCGACGGCGAGCTGGTCGGACCCGAGAACGGGCGGTACCTGGCACGGTTCGGCCAGAAATGAGTCTCGACCTGCTGATCCGCGGGGGCCGCGTGTACGACGGGACCGGATCGTCGTGGATCATTGCGGATATCGGCGTCGATGCAGGCACGATCGTCGTCCTGCGCGGCGACACGACCCATCTGGAAGCCGGTCGCGTGATCGATGCGAGCGGCCTCTCCGTATGCCCGGGTTTCATCGACATGCACGCCCATTCGACGATGGCGATGCTGGCCGATCCGGCCCATGAGCCGAAGGTCCGGCAAGGCGTCACTACGGAGCTGATCGGCGTGGACGGCAACTCCTATGCCCCATTCCCGTCCGCCGACGACCTCGACGGCTGGAGTGTGATGAACGCCGGGCTGGACGGGCGCCGACCGCCGGGCCTGATGTGGAGTTCGGTCGCCGAGTACCTCGATCTCTACGACATGGCGGTACCTGTCAATGTCGCCTATGTCATCGGCAACACACCGCTGCGGGTGGCCAGCGTCGGCTGGGACGACGCCGACCTCACCGCCGAGCACATGGCCGCGCAACGGGAGCTACTGCAGGAAGGCCTCGACCAGGGCGCCTTCGGCTTTTCGACGGGACTGACATACCCTCCCGGCAGCTTCGCCGACATCGACGAACTCACCCTGCTGGCTGAGGTAGCGGCCCGCAACGGCGCCATGCACGTGTCGCATGTGCGCTACGGGGCGGGCGCCACCTTCGCCGATCCGTTCCACGAGGTGGTCGAGATCACCCGTCGCACCGGCGCCGCTTTGCATATCTCGCATTACGCGTCGCTCTCCAAAAAGGACGGCGAGTTCAAAGACCTCCTGGGCCTCGTCGAGGAGGCCCGCCAGGAGGGTCTCCAGGTGTCGTTCGACGCCTATCCCTACAACCAGGGCGGCTCGCGGGCGCTGGTCGCCCTCCCCGAGTGGATTCAGGACGGTGGACCCGACCGCCTGTTCGAGCGTCTCTCCAGTCGGGCCTCGCGAGCCAAGATGCGCGAGGAGGCGGATCCCCGGCAGAGCCGCTGGCGAAATCCGACCGGCTGGCACCTCAGCGGGTTCGAGAACCCCGACTATCGACAGTTCGAAGGTGTTCCTCTCGACCGGATCGCCGCCGCGATGGGCCGCGACCCGCTGGATGCGCTCTGCGACTTGCTCATCGCCGAGAACCTCGGGCTGTCCTACGTCGGCCACGACTCGAACAACATGGAAACCGTGCGTCACATCCTCAGCCACCACCTGTGTGCGGTGGGAAGCGACGCACTGCTGGTGGGCGCCGCACCCAGCCCACGAACCTATGGCACCTTCCCCAAGATGCTCGGCGGCCTGGTGAGAGATGAAAGCTTGATGACCACAGAAGAGGCCATCCGCAAGATGACCTCCTATCCCGCCGGTCTGCTGGGCATTGGCGACCGCGGCGTCATCCGCGACGGCGCCAAGGCCGACCTGGTGGTGTTCGACCCCGACACCGTTGGTAGTGCGGCCTCTCTGCAAGACCCATGCCAATTCCCGACCGGCATTCCCTATGTGATCGTCAACGGTGTGCCGGTGGTCGATGACCATCGCCGTACCGACGCCACTCCCGGCCGGGCGCTCAAAAGGCGGTGAACATGACCGCACTGGACTCGTTGATCGCCGACCTGAAGGAGGCTCACGCCGAGCGGAACCCACGGTCTGCCGCTGCGTTCGAGCGGGCGGTGCGGGTAATGCCCGGTGGCAATTCCCGCACCCAGCTCTATTTCGAGCCGTTTCCGTTCTATGTCGACCACGCGGAAGGGGCATATCTCCACAACCTCGACGGCCATCGCTACCTCGATGTCGTCAACAACTACACGAGCCTGATCCACGGCCACCCCGACGCCGAGACCGTCCGGGTAATCGCAGCACAGGCTGCCCGTGGCACGGCTTACGCCGCGCCGTCACCGTCGGAGATCGAACTGGCGGAGACGATCACCGCCCGGGTGACGAGTATGGAGATGGTGCGGTTCACCAACTCGGGCAGCGAGGCGGTCCTCTACGCCATCCGACTCGCTCGACACGTCACCGGCCGCGCCGATGTGATCAAGGTGGAGGGCGGGTATCACGGAGGCGCCGAGTCCGTGCAGGTGAGCGTGAAGCGCTTGGGCCTCGAGGATCTCGCGGCACTGCCGGAGGAGGGAGTCCCCCAAAGCGTGGCCAGCGCCACGCACGTGATCCCGTTCGACGACGTCGACGAAGCCGCTCGGTTGATCAACGAACACGGCGAAACGTCGGCGGCGCTCATCGTCGAACCGATCCAGGGATTCGGTGGTGGTTTGCGGCCGCCGGACGGCTACCTGGAGGCGATCTCCAAAACTGCCTCCGACGCCGGGACGCTCGTGATCCTTGACGAGATACAGACTCTTCGGTTCGCCTACGGAGGCATGCAACAGACGCTCGGTCTCACCCCCGATCTCACGGTCCTCGGCAAGCTGATCGGCGGCGGCCTCCCGGTGGGCGCCTTCGGCGGCTCGGAAGAGTTGATGTCGATGACCGACCCGCGAGGCCGGGGAGTGATGACCCAGAGCGGCACCTTCAACGCCAATCCCCTGACGATGTCCGCAGGCGTCCACGCACTTCGCAAACTCACCCCCGAGGCCATCGGGCGACTCAACGCCAACGGCGATGACCTGCGTGCGTGGATCAACGGCGAGTGCGCCAGGCGCGGGCTACCACTGGTTGCCAGCGGGTATGGGAGTCTGGTGCAACTGCATGTCGGTTCGCAAGTTCCGACCAGCTACCGGCAGGCCAAGGCACGGACAGTCGAGCCCCTAACCGCAATGTTCTATCTCCTCATGGAACGCGGCGTCTTCACCGCCCCGTCCAGGGTGATGATGGCGCTCTCAACAGCGATGGGCGACACACAACTCGACGAACTTCGCCAGGCCATCACATCGTCCTTCGACGTTCTCGCCGCAGCAAGGACCGACTAAGTTGATCATCCCTGACATTCGGTGTCGACCGTCTCCAGAATTGGCGAGGCAACCATCCAAGTCGAGGATGGAGACCCTACGCAGGGTCGCCTCCAAGGAGCCGCTTGTCCGGGAGACATACTGACGAGCCACGACGAGACCACCTCAGCGTCGCCCGCGGCCTGATCGCCGCCGGCGGGCACTGCCCACCGGGAGCGGATCCCTCCAACATGCCATTGTACGTAGCGGGTGTGATTAGGGTTCAGGCCGTCCCTTCAATCCGAAAACACAGCAATAAAGGAGACTTCAGTGGCCGATACGCCTTGCCCAGCGGAGGACGGATCCAGTCCCGTCCGTCGCAAATTCCCGAAGCCACCCCCCATTTGTATCGATGCGGCCAAGTCCTACACCGCGGTGATGGAGACGTCAATGGGGACGATGACCATAGCGCTTGATGCCCTCTCCGCTCCCCGCACCGTGAACAACTTCGTGGTGCTGGCCCGCTACCACTACTACGACGGCGTGATCTTCCACCGCATCATCGAGGGGTTCGTCTGCCAGGGCGGCGATCCCACAGGCACGGGCCGGGGTGGCCCCGGCTATCGCTTTCCCGACGAGTTGCCCAAACCGGGACGCTACGAACTTGGCTCGCTGGCCATGGCCAACGCCGGGCCCAACACCAACGGCAGCCAGTTCTTCATCATCAGCGGGCCCCATGGCCTCCAACTCCCGCCGCAGTACTCCCTGTTCGGCAAGGTGGTGAAAGGCCTAGATGTAGTGGACGCGATGCAGAAGGTGGCGACCGGCCGCAACGACCGGCCGCTGACCGACGTGACTATCAACTCGGTAACGATCGCCGAGTCGGACTGATCCAGGCGATTGGAACTCGTGTTAAGCCGCCGAGCTTTCGGCTAACCGCCAGCGGTTCAACCGCGGGTTCTCAACAGAGGTAGAACCTGCTCGGAGGTCAATTCCACCATGTGGGCCACTCGGTCGCTCGGCATGGGAAAGAGCGCCACGCAGTCCGCGCCGATCTGGTAGAAACCCTCAATCTTGGCGGCCACCTCTTCGGGGGAACCCGAGATGGTGAGATCCTCTATCCACTGATCGGGCATCCCCCGGCGGACCGCCTCGTAGCCACCGCTGTCGATGAGGGTGCGAAGTTGGTCAGAGATCCCGTACACATCGGTCAGAGCGTTGGTACCGAGCGACTTGTAGAAGGCAAGGGGACCGCGAACCGCTCTGCGGGCTTGTTGGGGGTCATCGGCCACCGAATATATGGCGAAAACGGTTATCCGGTGTGGCCCCGACCGTCCCCCCGACCGCCGTCCCTCATCGATCCGTGCCCTGGCCCAGCGCACATAATCGTGACCGGCTGCCACCGACAGCACCGTACCGTCCGCGATCTCCCCTGACAGGGCGAGCATCTTCGGACCGGTCACCCCCATGTGGATCGGTGTGGGGACTCCCGTTTCGGGATAGGTGAGCCTCACATCGTGGAAATCGAATACATCGCCTTTCTCATCGACTGTT
This sequence comes from Acidimicrobiia bacterium, assembly GCA_965261135.1. Lineage (GTDB taxonomy): Bacteria > Actinomycetota > Acidimicrobiia > Spongiisociales > ZC4RG35 > Bin76. The sequence goes on along the minus strand of OZ253443.1, from coordinate 459,208 downwards.
TCTCCCGAAAGCAATCGTCTCACCGACGAAACGCACTCGCGCATCGCAGTCAGCGGGGAACGGGGATGCAGACCCATCTGGCGTATCCATCCGGGCACGCCGAGGCCGAGGCCGGCAGTCAACCGCCCTGGATACGCAGCCGAGATGGTCGATATCTCCATTGCAAGTAGGGCCGGGTGCCTTACCATTGCCGACACCACACCGAGCCCCACCATGGTCCGTTCGGTCGAGGAAAGCACCAGCGAGGCGCCGGAGATGCCGCCGGTAAAGAAGAAGTCCTCCGCAAGCCATATTTCGTCAAAGCCCCGCTGCTCCGCCATTCGCGCCGCCGAAGCCAGGTCCGAAGGGGCTATAGCACTGCCCAACACCAGCCCGATCGCCCGGTCTAGGGGCATGAGCGACTTCCTGCGGGCATCAAGAGTCGGAGGCGGGTCCAACGGCGAAGCACTCCACCTCACGATAGCCCCCCACCGAAGTCAGAACCGGGGACTCATGTCGGCAGAGATCGAACACCAACGGGCACCGATCTTGGAAGGAACAGCCGGTCGGCAGGTCGGTGGGACTGGGAGTCTCCCCTGCGAGGATGATCCTCTCTCGCTCACTGTCCAAGTCCATGGAGGGCGCCACCGACAACAGGGCCTTGGTGTAGGGATGACGAGGGTCCTCGAAGAGCTGCCGGGCCCCGGCCACCTCCACGATCCTGCCCAGGTACATCACCGCCACCCGGTCGGCGATACGGCGCACAGTGCCCAGATCGTGGCTGATGAATAAATAGGACACTCCCCTGAGCTCTTGAATCCTTCGGAGGAGAGCGATGATGCGGCCCCGCAGCGACTGGTCCAGACTCGAGGTGGGCTCGTCGAGTACTAACAGATCGGGATCGGGCATCAGGGCTCGGGCGATCGCCACCCGCTGTTGTTGTCCTCCGGAGAGCTGTCGCGGGCGGCGGGTTCGAAAGGTTGGATCCAGACCCACCAATCGCAGCATCTCTTCGATGCGATCAGTTATCTCTGATCTGGGAACCGCGGCCAGGAGTCGAAGGGGCTCGGCCAGCATCGCGCCTACCGACATGCGGCGGTTCAGCGACTGGGCCGGATGTTGAAACACCATCTGGATCCGCCGTCGGTTCTCCATTGATGCCGAATATCCATCCAGAACCGATCCATCGAAGCGGATGTGGCCGTCGGTGGCCCGGGTGAGGCCTGCCACCATCCTGGCCAGCGTGGTTTTGCCGCAACCGGATTCTCCCACGACTCCCACGGTCTCTCCTCGCTCCACGTCCAGATCCACCCCCCGGACCGCGGGCAGGGCGCCACGCCCACGGCCGAACGTTTTCCGGAGCCCTCTTACCTCAAGAAGCGCCGGCACCCGTTTCCTCCAAAGTGTGTAGAAAGCAGGCGGAACGGTGGCCCGCGCTCACGGTGATCAAATCCGGCGTCTTTCCGCACGCCTCCCACGCGTAACGGCACCGATGGCCGAAACGGCACCCGACCAGCGCGAAATCGACACCGGCTTCGGTGACATCGGGATCCACCTCCTTTTGCACCGAATCGAGCAGAAAGGTGGTGTAGGGGTGTCGAGGGCGCCGGAATATGTCATCGCGGGATCCCTCTTCCATTACTTGGCCTCCGAACAGAACGGTGACTGTGTCGCACATCTCGGCCACCGCCGCCAAGTCATGGGTTATGAACAGGACACCTGCTCCCGTCTCTGCCACCAGGTCCCTGATCAGATCGAAGATCTGGGCCTGGATGGTTACATCCAGCGCGGTGGTGGGTTCGTCGGCGATCAGGATACGGGGGCGGCAGGCGAGCGCCATAGCGATCATGACCCGCTGGCACATACCACCCGATAGCTGATGGGGATAGGCGTCAGCGACCCGCCCCGCCCCCGGAATGCCCACGCGGCGCAGCATCTCGATGGCCAGCGACATCGCCTCGGAGCGGCCACAGTCCTGATGCAAGGAAAAAACGCGGGCGATCTGACGACCCACTCTCATGGTCGGATTCAGACCAGCTTGAGGATGTTGGAAAATCATGGCCATGTCGCCGGCTCGGCGCCTTAACGTCATCGTGTCTTGGTCCATGAGTTGGCGGCCGTCGACACGGATGCTGCCAGACCGCGCCTCTATTCCGTCGGGAAGGAGGCCCATCATGGTGAGAGCCGCCATGGTCTTACCTGAACCTGACTCGCCCACCAGTCCAACGATCTGGCCCGCCGGTACGCTGAAGCCGACGTTGGCCAAGATCGATGTCGGGCTACGGGCCAGTCCCACGCTCAGCCCCTCCACATCCAGCAGGCTCATGTCTCTCGGCCTCCGAACTCATCACCGATGAAGTGGAATGCCATAGACGCCAAGACGATCATCCCGCCCGGGAATAGAGAAGTCCACCATTGTCCGGCATCGATATCTCGGGCGCCCTCGCTTACCATCACACCCCATTCGGCAGTAGGAGGTTTGATCCCCACTCCGAGGAATGCCAACCCTGACACAGTAAGGATCGCCCAGCCGGCCACCAGAGTGGCTGTCACCAGAGATGGCTCGAGCGAGTTGGGCAGAACATGGAAAAATGCCACTCGTCCCGAACGGTTGCCGGCCAGTTTGGCCCCGTCCACGTATTCGAGCTCCCGTTCTGAAAGCGCCTGGGCGCGGGTGAGACGGATGAAATAGGGTACGAATGCCGCGGTCACTGCTATCCCGACGTTGAGGGTGCTGTTACCGAGTACCGCCACCAGGATCAAGGCGAGCACGAAGCCGGGAAAAGCGAGCACGACGTCGGTGAACCGCATCAACGTCTCATCGATGGCGCCTCCCCAGTAACCGGCCACCACGCCGATCGCCGACCCGATCACCATCGCGCAGATGGCTATCAGAACACCCAAGGTCAGGTCGAGTCGCGCGCTGTGAACGGCCCTGGCGAAGACATCGCGGCCGAAGTTGTCGGTTCCCATGAAATGGTCCAGGGAGGGGGGAAGCAGCGCCTCGGACGGATTGGTCGTCACCGGGTCTGCCACGAAGAAGGGGCCGACGGCGGCCAGTAGCACGTAGATGGCGAGAATAACCATCCCCACCACTGCCAAGGGCTTGCGGGAGGCCAGGGGAAGGGCCTTTGCGCGGACATCGATCCGAGGCGGAACGAAGTGCTCCGAACCAGTGGAATGGGATGCATTGGACATCGAGCTCACGCCACCACTTTCTGCCCCAACTTGATGCGGGGGTCGATCCAGCTGTAAACGAAGTCGATGACAACGTTGAGAACGATGTAGAGCAAACCGACCACGATCACGAAACCTTGGAGGGCCTCGAGGTCACTGACCCGCAATGCCTCATATGCGTATCGACCGACACCCGGCCAGGCGAAGATCAACTCGACGATGATGTTGCCGCCCAGCATGTATCCGAAAATGATGCCGATGGCGGTCGTCACCGGAACCAGGGCATTGCGAAAGCCGTCCCGAAACAGCACTTGACGCCTGGGGACCCCCAAGGCTCGGGCCGTGCGGACGTATTCGCTGTCGAGGACTTCGATCATTGAGGAGCGAACGATCTTGATGATTGGCGCCGACAGTACGAAACCCACGGTCAGAGCGGGAAGGGCAATGTAGCGAAAGGCCTCCCACATGAGACTCCAATCCCCTCCCAGAGCCGCGTCAAAGGTGAAAAAGCCGGTGATGGGATCGGGTGGTTGGGTAGTGATGGCCAGCCTTCCAACCGGACCCGGAAACCAGCCGAGCTTGAAGAAGAACACGAAAGTCAGCATCAGCCCCAGCCAGAAGAACGCCATGGACGATCCGAGAACCGCCATCACCCGCGCCGCCCTGTCGATCCACGTCTCCCGCCGGGAGGCTGCTGTGACGCCTATCGGGACTCCGACCAGTACCGCCAGCAGCACCGAGTAAAAGGCCAGCTCCAGAGAAGCGGGCAAGCGGCGGAGGAGCTCCTCGGTGACCTTTCCACCCGTTCTGATCGAGGTTCCCAGGTCACCACTGATTACATCCCGCACATAGTTGACGAACTGCACCGGCATCGGATCACTGAAGCCGAACTGTTCCCTTATCTGTTCAAGCTTCTCCTCGGAGGCATAGGGACCGGCTCGTACCGCGGCCGCATCGCCGGGCAGTACCCGCATGATGAAGAACACCACCACCACTATGCCGGCCACGGTGACTACCGAGACCAGCAGTCTTCTTCCCAGGTATCTCCACATCAGAGCGGACATCCCCTACTGAGAGAGGGCGGGGCCAGCCTGGCCGCCCCCGCCCTCTCTCTTTTCGCTCAGCAGTCCGGGACCTTCGACATCTGGGTGAAGACCGGTATCCGTGTGTAATCCTGCACTACGCCGGTAACGCATTTGTGAGTGACGGCAGTCCGATCCGAGGACCAAAGCGGCGCCCAGACCGCCTGATCCAAGAAGATCTGCTGCGCTTGAGAAGAGACCTCACTGCGAACCGCCGGGTCGGTGGTGAAGGTGCCTTCATTGACAAGCGCGTCATACGCCTCGTCGCAAAAACGCGCGTAGTTGACGAACTGGCCGCAAGTGGTCAGGAACCTCATCTGGTAGAAGGGATCCTCACCCCAGGAGAACCAGTCATGGATGAACAGTGGCATTTCGTTGGCATTGATCCGGCCCGAGAAATCACCGTCGGGCAGGATCTGGATGTCGACCGCAACTCCGATCTGGCGGAGGGCATCCTGGATCAACACCGCCGCCTCCTGGTCGCCTTGGCGTGATTCACGTACCCCCAGCAACAGAGTCAGGTCTTCCACACCCGATGCTTCCAGATGCCCGCGAGCCGCGTCCAGGTCTTGGCTGAACCGGGCCCCGATCGAAGAGTCATGGGTCTCCATGGTGGATGTCACGACCCCTCTGGCAGGCGAAGCGAACCCGAACATCACATTGTCTATCAGCGCCTGATAGGGTACGGCGCTGACGATGGCTCGGCGCAGATCAACGTTGTCGAGCGGCGCGATGGTCTGGTTCATGGCCAGGTAGTGGACACCGGTGGTCTGGCTCGCCCAGATCGTGACATTCGGGTCATCTTCCAGAACCGCAAGCAGCTTGGGCGGGATCCCGGTTGCCACGTCTATCTCTCCGGCCGAGATCAAGCGCGCTTTCTCATTGGCGTCGGGGATCGGCCTGATGATCACACCTGCGTTTGTCAACGCATCGGCGTTCCAGTAGCCGGGATTGGGTTCGAGCACCACTTCGTTGTCCGGGTCGAACTTGGCTACGTAATAGGGTCCCGATCCGCCGCTCTTGTCGTTGTAGTAGGCAAAGGCCCACGGATCATCCTCGGTGGCATTGGCGTCAGCCTCGGCCCGGTTCATCGCTCCGAACACCTGGAAGGTGAGGAACCTCCTAAACAGGGGACTCTGCACGGTGGTCTCGACCTCCAGGGTGTAATCGTCGATCACCCTGATCTGATCGGTGCTTGAAATACCCACAAACGGAAGCAGCAGGCCTATGTATCCGGGACCTTCGATCGAACGGTCGAACACGTACTTGTAATCGCCGGCGGTCACCGGAGTGCCGTCAGCAAAGGTCTGGCCCTGGCGGATCGTGAAGGTGGCCAGGAAACCACCATCGGCCGTTTCTTGGATGTCGAAAGACTCGGCGCCCGCTCCGGCATGGTCGACAAACGACCCTTGCAACAACCCATTGGGCTGCTCCTCCAAGATTTGCTTGATCAGAGGCTCGTAGACGGCATTGGTCACCGCATAAGCGGACGTGGTGCGGAAAGTGTGCAACTCGATCAGGTTGGGGGTGTCAGCCAGGGAAGCCACGATCACCGGCTTCTCGACCATCGCTTCCGTGGTAGTCGGCGCTTCTTCGGGCTCAATCTCTTCGGCGGCGGTTGTGGGCGGCGCCTCTGGCGCGGCCGTGGTTGTGGCCTCCTGGGCCGGGGCTGTGGTAGCGGTAGTGGCAGTTGAATCCTCGCCGTCACCTCCACACGCCGCCACCACCAGGGCTAGGGCAACCAGGATTGACATCCTCTTCCCTCGAAACAGCCATAGTCGTGTGCTTTCCATAAAAACCTCCTTTATAGTGTCTTCTTCTTAACTTGCATGAGCGCAAGCGACGGTCGAATCCAGGTCACCCATCAGGTATACAGGTACAAAGGACCTGTTGTGGCATCATCCGAATCCCATTTAGGCTACCCTCGGATCGGCCTTGGGCGCGGGCTGAGCGCTAGTTTTCTGCAACGGGCCAGATATCTATGTGGTTGGGAGAGAGGCCCCCTCGACCGAGAGCGCGGGCAATCCTATGGTCGATATGAAGTCGCCGATGGCCTAGCCCCCCGGGGAGGCGTCCGAGCACCCACTTTCCGAAATCAGACTGACAGTGCCAAATCACCAACGGCCTTCATCCTGATCCGTACGGCATTGGAAGGAAGGTAGGCGAGTGGCACCTCCTCGATATCCACCACCTCCACCGTGGCAGGGTCGGCGCCTGCGACAATCGCCCTGTCCACCGCTTCGGAGCGGGCGGAATCCAAGGCTTCCTCTCGGCGGATGTCGTCGAGAGAGTAGATCCGGTCGACCTCTCCGCCGACCTGGGCGATCGCCGCCCCGATGGCGTTGGCAACCGCAAAATGGGCCGGTCGGATCATCTCCCTGACATCCGGGAGGTCGTCCTCCAACAAGATGGACCCCCCACCCACCACGATCGCCACCACCGGGTCGGGACTCGTCTTCAGTCGGTCGACCGTTCGCCCAACCACGTCGCGGATCCGGTCCAGCGCCTGCCTTACCACCCCTCGATCCAGCAGGTCGACAGCACTCCGATCCCCAATAGACGCCAGACCCCCGGCAACTGCGATGTCGGTTGCTGTGAGCTCTGATCCACCGAAAATCAGCGCTCGTTCGTCGAGCCGATAACCGACGCTTTCCGGACCGACCGTTACCTCGTTCCCGTTGTAGCTGACCAGGGAACCCCCGCCGATGCCCAGCGACAGCACGTCGGGCATTCGAAAGTTGGTTCTCACCCCACCAACCTGAACCACCACCGAGGCTTCTCTGGGAAAACCACCTACCAGGATTCCCACGTCGGTTGTCGTCCCACCCACATCTATCACGACGCCGTCGGGAACGCCGCTCAGGAAAGCAGCGCCCCTCATCGAGTTGGTAGGTCCCGACGCGAACGTGGCGACCGGATAGCGGCGGGCGTAGTCAAGACCCAGCAGCGTTCCATCGTTCTGCGAAATGAACAGGGGGGAGCGCACCCCGGCTTGGGCCACCACTTCCTCGAAGCCATCGAACACCCGGTCCGCGAGAGGAGCCAGGGAGGCATTGAGGATGGTGGCGTTTTCCCTCTCGAGAAGACCAACCCGTCCAATTTCCCTGGAAAGGGAGACCGTCACCCCGGAAAGCTCCTCGGCGAAAACGGCGGCAGCCGCAGTCTCCATCTCGGCGTTGACCGGTGAGAACACCGAGGTCAAGGCCACCGAAGTGACACCGGCTTCGCCGATCTCCGAGGCGACACGTCTGAGTTCGTCGAGGTCGAGGGGGGATATCTCCCGTCCATCGAACTCGTGGCCACCGCGGCACACATAGGTGTGATCACCCAAAGCCTGGCGTAGACGGTCCGGCCAGTCGGTCATGGGAGGAATGGCGAGGGTTGCCGGCGCCCCGAGGCGGACGACAGCAGTGGCCGCCAAGTGGCGAGCCTCGACAACCGCATTCGTAAAGTGGGTGGTGCCGATCATCACCGCTCGAATCTCTCGGGGATCGACTGTCGGGGAGGCGAGTATCCGTCCAAGCGCGGCGCCTATGCCCGATGAGACATCGGGAGTCGTCGGAGTCTTGCAGGCTGCGACAACCTGGCGGCCTCTCATCAAGACCGCATCGGTGTTGGTGCCTCCGACATCGATGCCGAGGCGCATCTCAACCTTTCTGCCGCTTGTCCAAGGCTCCCAACAGCTCCTCCGGATCGATTGGGAGCCTGGTGATGTCAGAGCCCGTAGCGTCCGATACGGCATTGGCGATCGCCGCGGCGACGGGCACTATGGGCGGCTCGGCAGCCCCTTTCGCCCCGTAAGGACCCGCCTCGCATGGATGTTCGAGAACGATGATCTCCACATCGGGTATGTCCACGGCCAACGGCAACCCGTACGATTCGAGGGTGCGGCGCGTATAACGACCGTGCTGGCTTTCCAAACCCTCCCAGAGGGCATATCCCATTCCCTGGGCGACTCCTCCTTGGATTTGACCGTAGACGCCATCCGGATTGATCATCCGCCCCACCTCCTGAGCTACGACATAACGGGTGACCCTAACCGACCCATCGTCAGGGTCGACTTCCACTTCGGCGAGATGGACGTGATAGGTGGGGACCGGGAAGACGGGAAACATCAGACCCTGCGCCGAATCCGGATCCCATTTGGGGAGGGGGACACTGTAGGTCCCGGTTGCGCTGAGAGGCCCGCCGACGCCCAGAGCCGTGCGGGCGACCTCCGCCAGGGAGACAGATCGGGACGGGTCGTCGCGCACGCATACATTGCCTCCGCCCAGTTCCAGATCGTCCGGGGGGGCGCGGAGCAGGCCCGATGCTATGTTGAAGAGGCGTGGTTTCAGCTGCTTGGCGGCTGCCAAAATGGCCATTCCTACCACGTGGGTGGTCCTGCTCCCCTGGGATCCGGCGTCGAAAGCCTGTGTGTCGGTGTCCGGAGAAGTCACGAACACCTGCTCGGCGCCGAGACCGAACTCAGCCGCGGCGATCTGGCGGACTCCCATCGTCACCGCCCCGCTGCCGTTTTCGGTGGCGGCGGTCGAGACCCCCAGGGCGCCGTCCTCTTGGATGCTCAGCGTCGCCGAACCGGCTAGTGGGTTGGTGAGCCAGATGACCGCGGCCAAACCCACCCCTTGGAGGGGACCTTTTCCGGTCTCCCTCCAAGGCGCGATCTCCTCGACCCGGTCGAAGGCCTCCCGCAAGATTTCGGCGTCGTCCAGAGTCTGTCCGTTGAGCATGGAGTCGCCAGATTCAAAGAGGTTGCGCATCCTGAACTCCCGCCGGTCCATGCCGATCGCCTGCGCCAAGCGGTCGGTGTGCCTTTCCAGGGCAAAACAGAGGTAGGTCCCGCTGACACCCCGGAACGCGCCCGACGGCGCCGTGTTGGTGTACACGCTCTTGGCTGTCACCCGGGTGGGTCCCACCCGATACACCGAACCGGCCATCAGAAGGGCGATACTGGTGAGATAAGGCGTATCGCCCGAGTAGGCGCCGGCATCCATCAGACATTCGAACTCCCGGGCAACGATCCGCCCTTGTTTCGTCACCCCGGAGCGGACCCTGATGGTGGCGTTTTCCCTGGACATGCATGAGATGAGGTCTTCCTCCCGATCATTGACCAACTGGACGGTCCGGCCGGTGAGCGAAGCGCCAATGGCCGCATACTGCTCGAGCCCCAGGTCGAGACGCGCCCCGAACCCGCCTCCAATGTGATGTCCCACCACCCGGATCCGAGAGTCGGTTACTCCCAGTGCCTGCGCCACCCTGCTTCGCGCCTTGTAGGGGAATTGATGGGACACGTGCAGGGTCCAGCGCCAGCCGTCATAGGAGGCGGTAGCCGACTTGGGCTCGAGATACGCCTGGTACTGACGCGGAACCGTGTAAATGTCCTCCACAACGATGTCGGCTGCTTCGAATGCCTCGTCCACCCCGCCCGGATCAGAGGTCAACACCCCCCCACAGTTCCCCCCCTTCGGCCAAGGCCCGACCCCGGGAATGGCGCCGTAGGAATCCAGGTCGGGATGCAACAACCTGGCGCCCGGCGCCAGCGCCTCCGCCACGTTGGAAACCGGTTCCAGCTCTTCTATATCGAGTCCGATGGTCTCGAGCGCCAACTCGGCCTGCCGGGGCGTGTCGGCCACCACCATGGCAATGGGTTCCCCTTCGTACAACACCATGTCACCTGCAAAAAAGGGTGTGTCCAAGAGGACCAGGCCATTGCGGTGTCCGGGCGCCTCGGCGGCGGTCAGCACCGCGTGGACTCCGGGGCTCGAGCGCGCCTCCGTCACGTCGAGACGGATGATCCTCCCGGCGGCAACCGGGGAACGCAGCAATCGGCCATGGAGCATCCCGACCTCCCGGTAGTCGACACCGTAGGTGGCAAGCCCTCGCACTTTGGCGTCGGCGTCAGACCGCGGCGCGCCCAGGCCCACAGCCGTCATGTCCCACTCTCCCTGACTACAGATCGGACCGCGGCCCGGATCGCGCTGTATCCGGTGCAGCGGCAGATGTTGCCTGCTACGGCTTCATCGACTTCGCGGTCAGAGGCAGACGAATTGCTTTCGAGCAGCGCGGTCAGGGTCATCAAGAAACCCGGGGTGCAGAAACCGCATTGAACTGCCGCTCGGTCGACAAAGGCCTTCTGGAGGGAGCTCAGTTTTCCGTCCCGTCCGGCCAAGTTTTCCACGGTTCTGACGTCGGTGCCCGCGGCCGCCAGCGCCGGGAAGATGCAGGCATGAACAGGCGCCCCGTCGACCACTACCGTGCAGGCTCCGCACTCGCCCTCGTCACAGCCCCGCTTGGTACCCGTCAGATAGAGTCGGTCCCGAACCGTGTCGAGGAGGACTTCGTCCGCATGGACCTCCACTGTTCGCAGCATCCCGTTGACCTCGAAAGTGAGCATCTGCGTCATTCGATCCCCAGCCTTTTACGCGCAAGGCGGGCGGCTTTTCGGATGAGGCGCCCGACCAGCATCCGGCGATAAGAAGCGGTGGCCCGCTGGTCGTCGATCGGATCGACCTCCTCCATCGACCGTCGCGCCGCAACCGCCACCGCGTCCTCGTCGAGAGTAGAGCCCACCAACGCTGATTCGGCACGATGCATCCGAAGCGGTGTGGCCGCCACCGAACATACACCTAGCCGGGCTGTCTCTATCCTGTTGCCGACCACACTGAAACGGGCTGCCAAGCCCACGAGGGCAACCTCCATAGCGCTTCGCCGCCCCACCTTCAGGTAGGACTCCCAGGTGGCCGCCGGGGGTACCGGCACTTCGATCCCCAACAGAATTTGTCCCGCTGGGAGGGCGGTTCGGCGTCTATCCACGAAGAATTGGTCGGCCGATATCCGAGTAGGACCATCCACACCGGACACCACCATGGTTGCATCAGTCGCCAGGATCGGGGGCGCCAGATCAGCAGCCGGCGAAGCGTTGCAGAGATTACCTCCAACAGTGCCGACGACCTGGGTCTGCCATCCGCCGACAGTAGCGGCGGCTTCGGCAAACGAAGGTAGATAGGTGGTGATGATCGGATCACACCGGAGGTCTCGGTGGGTGGTCAGGGCGCCGATCCGGATAAGTTCATCCGAACAACGCACACCTCGCAAATCGGCAATCCGTCCGATGTACAGCAGCGATTCGGAACGAGGTAGCTGACCGGTCATGCGTTGAATCATCACGTCCGTTCCTCCGGCCAGCACTCGGAGATCATCTCCTCGTTCCAACAGCATCGCAAGCGCCTCTTCGACCGTGTTCGGCGCCAGGAATTGCATCGACTATCACCTCGCAAATTCCGGTTACCGTAGTCTACCCAAGAGTGGATACGCCGCTCCCGCCGCATGCGCCGTGCAGCAATCAGGCCCCTTCGAAAAGCCTGCTAGGATGCCGGAAATGACCGCCCAACTCCGTATCTACGGCCTCCATCCCGATACGTGGCAGGAGTTCGCCACGAAGGTGAACTCCGAAATCGTGCCAATCCGGTTGGATCACGGCTTCCGGCTCGACGGTCCCTCGTTGGTGGAGGAGACCTGTCAGTACGTTTGGATCGTTCACTACGAAGGCGATTTGACATTCACAGAGGCCGAAGAACGATATGAAGCCGATCCTCGGTGGGACGACCTGTCATTTAAACCCATGGACTATATTGCCGACGTAGATGTCAGGATGCTGACACCCCAACCACGTCCTTTCTGATGGGTGAATCGATCCCTCTCGTAGACTGAAAGGCTCGAGCGGGGGTTCGGAAGCGGAATAGATACAGATGTGGGAGATAACCGAGGAAGATCTCACTCCTGCGGCGATCGGGGCGGCCATCCTCGGCACCGGCGGAGGCGGAAACCCCTACCTGGGACGGCTGCGAGCCCGTGCGGAGTTGCGCGCCGGTAAGAAGATCGAGATCATCGACCCGACGGAGATTGCCGACGATGATCTCCTGGTGGTGGCGGGCGGTATGGGTTCTCCCGTGGTTGCATACGAGAAGGTGGCGGGAGGAAACGAGGAGACCGACGCCGTCCGGGCATTGGAGCGCTACCTGGGCCGCCGGTTCACCGCCATCGCCCCATTCGAGATGGGCGGAGGTAACTCGATGGTGCCGCTGGTGGTCGGAGCCCGCCTCGGTATCCCTGTCGTAGACGGTGACGGGATGGGAAGGGCCTTCCCCGAACTACAGATGATCACCTACCTTATCTACGGGGGATCGCCGTTCCCTGCCGCTCTGGCCGACGAGCGGGGCAACCGAATCGTGGTGGACCGGATCCTCGACGCCCACTGGCTCGAGAGAATCCTTCGGTCGGTCACCATCGACATGGGGGGTCACGCCGGCCTGGCCACCGCGGTGATGGACGGGGCGTTCTGCCGCAAGACCATCATTCCCAACACGCTCACCCTCGCCATCCGCATAGGCAGAGCAGTCCTAGCCGCCCGCAAACTTCACGAGGATCCGGGTGAGGCCATTGTGCGCCAGTCCGGTGGTCGCCGGTTCATCCGAGGCAAGGTGGTCGACGTCGAGCGGCGCGCCACGCGGGGCTTCGCGAAGGGACGCTTGGTGATCGACGGGTTGGACGGCGACACAGGACGCCGCGTGGAGATCGACTTCCAGAACGAGAACCTGGTGATTCGCGAGGGTGAACGGGTGCCCGTGACAGTCCCCGACCTCATCACCCTGGTGACCAGCGACGAGGGCGAGCCGATCACCACCGAGCTGGTCCGATACGGGCTGCGGACCGATGTCCTGGTGATCCCGTGTCCCGACCTCCTCAAGACACCCAGGGCCCTCGATGTGGTGGGCCCCCGGGCTTTCGGCTATGACATCGACTACCGTCCGCTGGTCACCTGACCCGTTCGGCCTCGGAACCGGACCGGAACTAAGACGGGCATCGGAACGATCCCAAAGACAGATCTACAAACCGGTGGTGTCTTCGGCTGCTGCGCCTCTCGAGTTTTCCGGAGGTTCAGAGCTGCACGGATGCGTCAACTATGCCGAGTTGTTTGGCCCAGGTCAGCTTGTCGGCCAGCGAGTAGTACTCCACCAGCTTGCCTTCGCGGACGCGGGCAAACGACATGCCGTCCACCTCGATCTTCTGACCGGCGGCGCCGTGCTCGAAGTGCGCGTGCTGCTGGGTGGCATTGAAGGTCCACTTGGAAGCAACCGTGTCTCCGTCCGCCACGATCATGTTGAAAGTGGTTTGCCCGTCCGGATAGGCTTCTCCCAGCGCCACCAGGAAGTCCGCGTATCCCTCCCGCCCGGGGCTACGCACCGGAACATTGCGAATGACCACATCGGGATGGACGTACTTTTTCACAAGGGCCCGCATCCGGTCCTTCCATGAATCATCTGGTGGGTAAGGAAAGTCGGACTCCTGACCGACCATGAAGTCCACGAAGACCCGCCGGGTCTCCTCGGTATCCCCGTCCGGATTCCCCTCTGGTAATAAAACAGGCATTTGCTCTCCTTTCTACGGGCTCAGTCCCGGATCTAGTTTCAAAGACGAATCGATTCGTCTACCAACCCCAGCTGCTGCAGCCAACTGAGGCGGTCGATCAGCGCCCAATGCTCGACTATCTTGCCGTCGCGGAAGCGCTCGAACATCACCCCGTCGACTCTTACTTTCTTCCCGGTGGCTTCATGCTCGAAGTGAGTAGACATCTGGGTAGCCGTGTAATGCCAGCGGGCGGCCGCCATGTCGCCATCCACCATGATGATGTCGTAATTCGTGTTGGAATCCGGATAGGCCTCTCCCAGCCCCATCAGAAATTCAACCCAGCCGTCCCGCCCGGGGCGCCGCACCGGCACGTTGTGGAGCACCACGTCGGGATGGACGAACTCCTCGACGAGGTCCAGCAGTCTCTGCTTCCAAGAATCATCCGGAGGGTGGGGGAAATCTGCTTCCTGTCCCTCCAGCCAACGCATGAAGAGCCTGCGAGTCTCTTCTGTGTGTCCTTCCGGAGTCCAATCGGGAAAGCCTGATGGCATAATGTTCCTTCCTTTCAGCTGACAAGCCTTTTTCCAAGCCGATAAGGTTCCAAAATAGCGAGTTTCGCCTTCGTTACCCTAAAAAGGGCATCAAGATGTTGGCCTATCAGTTCACGACCTGGGAAGAAGACTTCGAGCTCCGCAAGGTGCCCACCCCCCGGCCCGGTCCGGGCGAAACCCTGATCCGGGTGGCGGGAGCGGGGGTATGCCACTCCGATCTGTATCTGTGTGACTGGCCGCGATCGAGCCTGCCCTCCTATGAACTCCCCTTCACCGTCGGCCACGAAATTACCGGGTGGGTGGAGTCGTCCGGACCCGGACGCGCGAATCTCAAGGTGGGAACCCCGGTGGCGGTCTACGGCGCTTGGGGGTGCGGCGCATGTCGCCAATGCGCCGCACAAGCAGAGAATTACTGTGAAAACGCTGCAGAGGTGGTGGCGTCCGGCCCGGGTAGACCTGGTCTGGGCCGAGACGGCGGAATAGCCGAATTCTTCCTGGCGCCGCAATCCCGGCACCTTGTGGTCCTTCCCGACGATCTCGATCCGCTGGAAGCGGCTCCGCTCACCGACGCCGGGCTGACCACCTATCACGCCGTGAAGCAAAGCCTTGGAAGGCTCCATCCCGGCTCGACGGCGGTTGTTATAGGGATCGGAGGGCTGGGATCATTGGCGGTGCAGATCCTCCGCGTTCTCTCGGCCGCCCAAGTGATCGCAGTGGACATCGCACCCGCCCGTCTGGAGGTAGCGCGCCGCCACGGCGCCCATCACGCCGTGTTGGCCACAGGGGACGCCTCGGCCGCCATTCTGGAGCTCACGGCCGGCCGGGGTGCGGAGTTGATCCTGGATATTGTGGGAACCGACGACACCCTGACGCTGGCCGTCTCCGTCGCGGCGATCCGCGGGCACATCACGGTGGTGGGAATCGGGCCGGGATCATTCCCCATGGGTTACGTCCACGTTCCCAGAGGAATCTCGGCCTCCACCGTATTCTGGGGAACCATCTCCGATCTGGCCGAGGTAGTGGCCCTGGCCGGTACCGGCGCCATCAAAAGCGATATCGAGAAGTTCCCCATGCAACAAGCCCCACTCGCCTACCGGAAGCTTCGGGAGGGAAGTTTGGAAGGCCGGGCGGTGATCGTCCCCCACGGTCCGGCATGAGTCCGTCATGAACTCTCTCAGTCGCTGCTGGGTGCTGTCCTCCACCCCTGAGAGCGGGTTGGGCACCGACAATTTCCAGCTGATCTCCAAAGAACTCCCCCCGGTAGGAGAGGGAAAGATCAGGGTTGCCAACACTTTTATCTCGGTGGATCCGGGAGTGCTGGACCGCATGACGCGCGACAGTTACGCCCCCCAACTCCAACCCGGGGAGATCATTGACGGCTTCTCGGTGGGAGTCGTCACCGCATCCCGAAATCCCCGTTTCAGGGTGGGAGACCGGGTTTCGAGCGCCAACGGCTGGAGGGAGAGCTATGTCTCGTCGGGTCGCGGCGTGCTGCGCCTCCATCCCGAAATATTCAGCCCGCCTCTCTCCGAGCGAGCAGCCATCGGGGCGTTGGGGGTATCCGGACTCACCGCCTACTTCGGTGTCCGACGGGTATGCGAAGCCCAACCCAGAGAGACGGTGCTGGTCTCCTCGGCGGCCGGAGCGGTGGGGAGCACCGCGGTCCAGATCGCCCGCAACCTGGGCTGTCGGACGGTGGGAATAGCCGGATCGGAGGAGAAGCGCCGGCTGGTGACCGAGGAACTGGGCGCCAACGCCTGTCTTGACTACCGGGCAGAGCCCGACCTGGCCGCCGCCATTTCCCGGGTCTGCCCACAAGGGGTTGACATATTCTTCGACAATGTGGGTGGCGAGACGCTGGACGCGGCGTTGATGAATATGAGCCAGGGAGGACGGGTGGCGGTCTCTGGGCAGGTGAGCGAGTACACCCGTATCCAACCTCGGGGAATCCGGGCGGTGGGCGAGATGATCAATCGACGGATCACCATGACCGGCTTTGTGGTGTGGGACTTTCTCCCCTACTTCCGGGAGGCCATGTCGGAAATGAGAGAATGGATGGTGACGGGCCGACTGGTTTTCAGAGAAGAGATCATCGACGGCTTCGAGAACGCCCCGGCCGCCTTTCTCGGCCTCTTCCGGGGGGAGAACCGCGGACGGCGCCTGATCAGGTTGGCGCCCGATGCCTGAACCGGTGCTCCTCTCCGAACAGGAGGGTGCAGTGCTGTGGCTTACCCTCAACCGCCCCCGGTATCGAAACGCCATCAATGTCGCCCTCATCACCGCCCTGGACGAAGCCCTGGTAAAGGCCGCTGCCGACGATGGGATCGCGGCGGTGGTGATCGGCGCCGCCGGTCCCCACTTCTGCTCGGGCCACGACCTGGGAAGCCCTGGCCGGGATCTGGAAAAGCCCTTCCGGAGAGTCGCCACCACCTGGTACGACCACTCCGACAAGGAAGGAGCGGAAGCCATTCTGGTGCGCGAGGACGAGGCTTACCTTGCTATTCCGCTCCGATGGCGCGAGCACCCCAAGCCGCTAATCGCCATGGTGCAGGGCGCCTGCGTGGCAGGGGGACTGTCCTTGATCTGGCCGTGCGACCTGATCGTGGCCTCCGATGACGCCTACTTCGCCGATCCGGTGGTGAGGATGGGCATTCCCGGGATCGAGTACTTTGCGCACCAGTTCGTGATGTCCACTCGCATCGCCCGGGAATTCCTGCTGCTGGGAGACCGGATGTCGGCCACCCGCGCCTATGAGGTTGGGATGGTCAACCGTGTAGTTCCCCGCCACCGACTGCGGGAGACCACCGCACTGTTGGCGGAACGTTGCGCATCCCGGCCCCGGTTCGGGGTGGCGCTCGCCAAACGGGCCCTCAACGGGGTGGAGGACCGGATGGGTCTGCGGGACGGGATGTCCCTGGCGTTCGGGCTTCACCAGGTGGCGCACGCCCACAACGCCCTTACCTCCGACGATCATGTGGGAGGCCAAGACCCCCGTTCCATCGCCCGGGATCTTGCATCGGAATAAACGAAAGCAGCCCGCGACTGTGGCGGGCTGCTTTCCTTTTATCAGTTCGAGAGTTTGCTTTTAGGACCCCAGGTCATAGGCCTCTTCGCCGTGGAGAGCCTGGTCAAGACCGGCCATCTCGTCTTCGGCGCCGACCCGCAAACCGCCGGTGAGCGCAGCCGTGACCTTCACGATTATGAACGTGATACCGCCCGACCAGACCAGAGTGGCGAGCACACCCAGCGCCTGCACGCCCAGTTGGGCACCAAAGCCCCCGCTGGAGACCGACAGACCGCCGCCTCCAAGACTGTCCAGGGCCAGAAGTGCAACCAGCAAGGTACCCAGCACCCCGCCGACGCCGTGCACGGCGAAGACATCCAGCGAATCGTCGATATTCCATTTCTCCTTCACCAGATCGACTGCGAGGTAACACACCACACCCGCAACCGCGCCCAGCAGCAGGCCGCCGACCGGGCCGATGAAACCGGAAGCAGGGGTAACGGTGGCAAGTCCTGCGATTACACCGGTGACCATGCCGACCAGCGAAGGCTTCCCGACTTTCTTCCACTCGACTACCGACCAGGTAATGGCAGCGCCGACCGCGGCGAAGTGGGTCGCGGCGATAGCCATACCGGCGCCGCCGTCAGCGGCGAGCTGACTGCCTCCGTTGAAACCGAACCAACCGACCCAGAGCATTGCCGCACCCGCCGCGGTCATGCCAGGATTGTGCGGAGGCTTGATTTTGTCGGGGAAGCCCCGCCGTGATCCCAGTACTGCGGCGACCACCAGGGCAGCCGATCCCGCGCTGGCATGGACCACCAAACCGCCGGCGAAGTCCATAATTCCGAGTTCGCCCAGCCAACCGCCTCCCCAGACCCAATGACAAATGGGCGAGTAAACGAACAGGAGCCATGCGCCGCTGAAAACAAGGACTGACGAGAACTTGATTCGCTCCACATAGGCGCCCACGATCAGCGCCGGGGTGATGATGGCGAACGTCATCTGGAAGATGGCGAAAACTATCTCGGGTATCGTGCCCGATTGGGTGCCCTGGACGCCGGCGAAAAAGACTTTCCCCAGCCCACCAATGATGCCTCCTTGACTATCGCCAAAGGACAGGGTATAGCCGAGTACCAGCCACAGAACGCTGGCCAGAGCGGTAATCGAGACGCATTGCATTATCACTGACAATGCCGACCTCGATCGAACCAGGCCGGCATAGAACAACGCCAGACCCGGCAGGGTCATGAACAAAACCAAAGCCGTGGCAACAATAATCCACGCAGTATCACCAGCAATCACAATCAACTCCTTAACAGCCGAAGAAAACATAACAAGGTGGTTTCCGGAGGGCCATAATCAACCTGTCGTCGGAGATGGTCCTGGAAACCTAGATACCAGGGTACCGGTCAGCCTCCCTCTTTTGCATATTATGCACCTCCTACTTGCTTCCATCGACGGGAGAGACCCTTGGGCGGTCGCTAATGAGGTTGGCGCCCGATGTCTGAACCGGTGTTCTTCGAAAAGGGGAGGTGGGGTGCTGTGGATCTTTCTCAACCGTCCCTTGCCTCCGACGATCATATGGGAGATAAAGACCACCGCTCCTTCGCGCGGGACCTGGCGTTGGAATAAAACGAGGCCCGCATAATGAGGCGAGGAGAGCCGGGAATTCAGCCCCAGATGTCCCCGACCGTGAATCCCTCGGGAAATGGATCGCTCGGGTCCACGACGTATTGAGCCATACCGGTGATCCAGGCGGCGCCGGTTATGGTGGGGATCACTGCCGGAACACCTCCCACGGTTGTCTCTCTTATCAGCCGACCAGTGAAGATAGTGTCGAGTAGCCCGTAGTGGTGAAACTCATCCCCGATCGCAAGTTGGCCTCCCGCATGAAGGACGGCCATCCGCGCTGAGGTACCGGTACCGCAGGGAGAGCGATCCAGCGCGCCGGTCCAAGTCTCGGGTCGGTCCCAATCCAGTTCACCGGTGGCCACCGTCACAGCGTTCTTAGCCTTTCCGGAGCCACGATCGAAGGGCTCGGTCAGCATCCCGATGCTGGCTTGCCGTATCTCGGGGTTTCCCGGATGGACGGCTTCCAATTGCTCTCGGGCAGCTTGTTTGACCATTGCTCCGATGCGAACCAAATCGGCGGCGTTCTCGGGGCTAATGGAAAGTCCGAATCTGCGGGCGTCGGCGATGGCGAAGAACATCCCGCCCCATGCCACGTCCACCTCCACTTCACCCAGGGTGGGAATCTCCACCGTGGCGCCCAGGTGAACAGGAAAGGCAGGAACGTTTTCGAAAGTCACCCCGGTGACTTTGCCTCCCTCCACCCGAGCCTCCACCTCGATCAACCCGGCCGGGGTCTCCAAAGTGAGTTCGGTCACCGGTTCACGAGAACGCACCATCCCCGTTTCAATAAGTGCCGTAACCGTACAGATCGTGTTACTCCCCGACATGGGTGGGTATTCGGTCTGTTCCATGATGACGAATCCGGCGTCCGCTTCCGGCACGGTAGGAGGAAGCACCAAGTTGCAGTTGGCAGCCGGGTATCCCCGCGGCTCTCGGAGCATGAGCTTGCGAAGTCCGTCGGCATGCCGCTCCAGATACTGCATCTTCTCGAACATCGAGGCGCCGGGCACGTCGAGGACCCCGCCCACAATCACCCGACCGTGTTCTCCGGCGGCGTGCAGGTCAACCGCCTGAATAACCCGCTCCACCCGCATGGCTACCGACTCCTTTCCGCGGCCGGTCCTGATGCCTTATTCATGTACATCCGGCCTGTCCGGTTCATACTGACTTCGTTCAACTCATCATACGAGAATGGGGGACGTGAACTCCCTTCTCTTAGAATGGCGACCATGACTTCTCCAAGCGGCAAGGTACAAACGGTCCTGGGAACTATCTCTCCCCAAGCGCTCGGCATAACCCTCCCCCATGAGCATGTGCTCATCGACATGACCATGGGCCAGACCTCTGCCACGGCCCTGATCAACTCGGGCGAATCCGCCAAGAAGGCAGGGGAGATCCCCGAGGCGGGATGGGAACGGGGACAGGACGGCCCGGGGGTGGCGGCCTCGTGGACCGCCAAGTGGGGACAACCAATAACCCTCGCGAACCGCGGAGACATTGCCCGTAACTGGTTCTACTACGGCGATTACCGGATCACGGACATCGACGACGTCATCTATGAAGCCAACCTTTTCAAACGCCACGGCGGAACCTGCCTGGTGGATCAGACCCCCCGGGGGCTGGCCCGCGATCCCCGAGGCTTGGCGCAGATCGCCCGGGCCACGGGAGTGCATGTGGTGATGGGCACCGGGTTCTACGCATACGAGTTCCACCCTTCCAACATGTCCGAGTTGAGCATTTCCCGGCTTCAGGAACTCATCACCGGCGACATCACCCAAGGAGTGGCGGGAGGCATCAAGGCGGGAATCATCGGCGAGGTGGGACTGACCTGGCCACTTCATCCCAACGAAGAGAAATCGTTGCGGGCTTCTGTCCGCTCGCAAAGGGAGACCGGAGCGGCGCTCTCCATCCATCCCGGCTACAGCGCCGACGCGATCTGGGACACCCTGCGGATCGTGGAGGAAGAGGGCGGAGACCTATCCCGCACCGTCATCTGCCACGTGGATCACCGCCTACCCTCCCGACCCGCCCCCCACTCCTTCGATCCGGCCCCCTTTCTGGAGTTGGCCGCCAGCGGAGTGAATCTCTCCATCGACACCTTCGGATGGGAGCAGTCCTACCGCCAGCGCGGTCCGGTGGATTTTGCCAACGACGCAATAAGGCTCAACTACGTGATGGCCCTGGCCGAAGCCGGCCACCAAACCCAGTTGCTCATCTCCTCCGACCTCGCCCTCCAGCACTGGCAGCGCCGCTACGGCGGACACGGCTGGCAGCACATACCTGAAACCGTCCAGCAACTGATGCGCTACAAGGGATTCGACCAGGGCCTGATCGACCAGATCCTCATCGAGAATCCCCGCCGACTGCTTACCTTCGCCTAGCACCCGAACCTTCTTAAACCGGCATGCAGCAACGCGTGAAGCTGGCCGAGAGCATCGTGCACGGTCCCAAGTCGGTGCTCGTCAGCGAAGGGGCTGAGTTCGGCCAGATGTACCCCCGGCGGCGCCGACGATCGTGAGCAACGGACCGACCGGGCCGGGAGGTGTCGGCGCGCCGATCATCGAAACCCGGGACCTCCACAAACACTTCAGGGATGTCCGCGCTCTCGCCGGGGTCGATCTCACCGTCCCACCCGGCATAACCGGGCTGGTAGGAGCCAACGGGGCGGGCAAGACCACCCTGATCAGATTGTTGTTGGGGTTGACCGCGCCAACCGCCGGGCACATCGCGGTGTTCGGAACACCGGTTGCCAAAGATGCCGCCGGTTTGCGAGCCAGGATCGGCTACATGCCGGAGGGACCCTGCCTCCCCCGTGACCAGACGGCGGCCGACTTCGTGGCATACGCCGCAGAACTGGCCGGACTCCCATCGACCGAGGCCCGCCGCCGGGCGTCGGAAACCCTATTCCTGGTGGGACTACATGAGGAACGATTCCGCTATCTCGGGGACTTCTCGACCGGCATGCAGCAACGCGTGAAGCTGGCCCAGAGCATCGTGCACGATCCCAAGTTGGTGCTCCTCGACGAGCCTGCCTCCGGTCTCGACCCCGCAGGGCGCGACCAGATGCTGGAGGTCATCCACCGCTTCCGCGAGTTCGGCATGAACGTTCTCTTTTCATCCCACCTCTTGGACGATATCGAGCAAACCTGCGACTGGGTGGTGATGCTGGATGGCGGCCGGTTACTCCGCTCGGCCCCTTTAGATCCTCCGAGCGACGGCACTGCGGTGTCGGTGGAGGTCTTCGGCGATCCCCGCCCGCTGGTAGCCGCCCTCACCGCAAAGGGTGTCGAGGTCACCTACGCCGGTCCGGTCGTGACGGCCGGAAGCTCCTCGGAGGACGTGTTCATAGCGGTGCGCGATGCGCTGGCGGCTTCTGGCTCATCGGTCCGGCGGATGGGCACCGATCTGAGAAGTTTAGAAGACGTGTTTGTGGCGGCGACGAAACAGTCGAATGGCTGATCCCCCGATGAGCAGTCACGACCCGGCGATCATCCTCGATCGCGGCTACCGCAGCTACCACGGGCCCCGCACCGGGCGGCGCGGCGCCATGAAGGCGATCATCAAGGAGGGATACCGGCGGGTACTCGGTCTGCGGCGAAAAGCAAAACGCAAGTTGTTCCCGTGGACGCTCATCACGCTGGCGCTGGCGTCGGCGTCGATCTTGATCGCAGTCGAATGGGTCTCATCGACCCTGCCCGTTTCGCTGGATACCTCGGATCTGTTCCCCCGGTACGGCGGATACTTCGACTTCATATCGAACGTCGCCCTGCTTTTCGCCGCCTACACCGGCCCCCAACTGCTGATTCCCGATCGCACCCAGGGAGTACTGAACGTCTACTTCTCGAGACCCCTGAGCGTGCGCGACTACCTGGTGGCGAAAGCAGTGACCTATGCGACGGTCATCCTGAGCTTCTGGCTGGTTCCACAACTCCTTCTCCACCTGGGATACGCCGCCCTTTCGCCAGGCGGGTTCCTCTCCTATTTGGGGGAGACCACCGACATCCTGTGGAAAGTCCCCGCGGCCGCGCTCGTCTACTTCACGCTGCATGGCTCCCTGGCCTTTCTGGCCGCCTCATTCGCCAAGCGGGTAGGCACGGCCGCGGCGGGGTTCATCGCCGCGTTGTTGGGCCTCAACCTCGTCGCCCTCTTCTTCCAGGAAGCGAGCTCCGCGCCCGGCACACGGTGGACCTCTTTACTCGCGCTGGAACAGCACCCGCGATATATCCGTGACTGGATCTTTGATCTGGACTCGTCCATCGTGATCCCGGCGCAGGCAGGCTTCGGCCCCGAAGCCTCCCTCATGGTGGTGATAGGCCTGGCGGTCATCAGCGTGCTCCTTGTGGGCTGGCGATATCGGAAGCTGACATGACCGGCGCGCCTCACGCAACGGACGCGCGAGACGTATCCGACGCCACGGTGGTTGCCACCGACCTCTCGAAGTGGTTCGGACAGAAGGTGGCGGTCTCGGAGGTGAGCTGCTCCTTCGGACCGGGGGTAACGGGGCTGCTGGGACCCAACGGTGCGGGCAAGACCACCCTGCTGAGGGTGCTGGCCGGTTTGCTGTCCCCCTCCGCCGGCAAAGCAACCATCCTGGGCCGGACCCCGAAGAAGCAGCACGGCGTCTACCGACACGTCGGCTTCGTACCCGAAGACGAAGCGGTCTACAACCACATGAGCGCCCGCCGCTTCGTCGAATGGAGCGCGGCGCTTTCCAAGGTACGCGACGCGAGGGTTGCCGCTCAACGGGCGCTGGAGACCGTCCAACTCACTGAAGACGCCGATCGCTCCCTGGCGGGATTTTCGAAGGGTATGCGGCAGCGGGCCAAGGTCGCCGCCGCCCTCGTCCACGATCCACAGGTCCTGGTCCTGGACGAACCCCTCAACGGAACCGATCCGGTCCAGCGCGCCCGCCTGATCCAGCTCTTCGTGCAACTGGGCAGGGAGGGTAGAACCATCATCGTCTCTTCCCACGTGCTGGCCGAGGTCGAGCGCATGGCCGGGAGAGTGGTCGCCATGGTCGACGGCCGCATTGCGGCCGCGGGATCCGTTGCCGCCCTTCGCGACGCCATGTCCGACACTCCGCGCCTGATCCGGATCAACACCGACCGGCCGCGCGCACTGGCTCGGCGGCTCCTGGTCGGGGATTGGGTGGAAGCTGTGCGCGTTGACCCGGCCGGGGTCGAGATCAGAACCAGCGATGCCGGTGCCCTCGGGCGCGACATCGCAGTCGCGGCGCTAAAGACCGACTCCCTCGTCACCGCCGTGTCTCCCGAGGATGACTCCCTGGAGAGCGTCTTTCGCTACCTGGTGGAGCAGCGGTGAGCGCTTTCTTGCTGATCACGCGTTCGGTCATGGGCCGGCTGCTCGGCCTGCGTCGGTCGATCGGGCTCTTCGTGCTGACCGGTTCCCTCGCTCCAATACTCCTGGTGCTGGCCCCAGGGCGCTCGGGCGACCGGATGGCCACCCTCTACAACGACATCACCGTCGGCCTCGGGCTGTCAATCCTGTTCCCGGTTGCCGCCCTCGTCGTGTCGACCGCTGCGCTGGGCGAGGAGCGAAAGTCCCATACCCTTCCATTCCTGCTGCTGAAACCGGTGTCCCGATGGGTGATCGCTGTGGGGGTCGTCACAGCCGCGGCCCTGGCATCCTTCGTGATTCTGGAGGCTGGCGTGCTGGCATCCTGGGTGGTGGCTGCCGCGGTGACCGGGGACTGGTCGATCGGGGTTTCCACGACGGTGGCCGCGGCGGTGCAGAGCGTGGCATCGGCTGCCCTGTTCGTTCCCCTGGGCCTCGTCCTCGGCCGCGCCGCCATGGTGGGCCTCGGCTACCTGCTGATGTGGGAGTTGACCCTCGGCAGCGTGATCGAAGGGATCCAGGCCTCGTCGATCTACCGTATCGTCGTTTCGGCCTGGGCGGACCTGGCAGCGATGACACCCGACAATATCGACACCGTCAACGAGGTGCTCGGCCGAGTGGAAATCGGCGTCGGAGGCGCGGTCGCCAAGGCCGCCGTACTGGCAATCATCTCGGTCGCCGTCACGGGGTTGCTGCTGAGGCGTAGGGATCTGGTCGGGGAATAGATCTCCCGTTACATCCCCTCGGACGCGACCCAGCCGCGCCGCCGGGCCTCCGAAACCCATTCCTGGTGGGATTACACGAGGAACAATGCCGCTGTCTCAAAACCGGGCCTCGCGACTGTCGTCGTAGGAACCATCGCCCGCTCCCCTCCTATCGCTCCGATACAATGAACGGCCATGACCACCCACCGCGGCATGATCCAGACGGTGCTGGGGACCATCCCCCCCGACACTCTGGGAATCACTCTCCCCCACGAGCATGTGCTGATCGACATGACCGCCGGACAGTCCTCGGCCACGGCCCTGCTGGGCTCAACCGAATCAGTGGAGAGGGCGTCCGCTCAGCCCGAGGCTGGACTGGAACCGGGACAGAACGGCCCGGGGGTGGCCGCCTCATTCACCTCCAAGTGGGGCCAGCCCGTCACCCTCGAGGGCCGCGGGGATATGGAGCGGTACTGGTTCTTTTACGGCAACTACCGGCTCACCGACATCGACGACGTCATCAACGAAGCAAATCTCTTCAAGCGCCACGGAGGATCCTGTCTGGTGGACCAGACTCCCCGTGGACTGGCGCGCGATCCCCGGGGTCTGGTCCAGATCGCCCGGGCCACGGGAGTGCATGTGGTGATGGGCACCGGTTTCTACTCCCAACATCACCATCCCTCCAATATGTCTGAGTTGAGTATTTCCCGGCTTCAGGAGTTGATCACCGGCGACATCACCCAAGGCGTGGCGGGAGGGATCAAGGCGGGAATCATCGGGGAAGTGGGGCTGTCGTATCCGCTTAGCCCCAACGAGGAAAAGTCCCTGCGGGCTTCGATAAGGTCCCAAAACGAGACGGGCGCCCCCATTTCCATCCACCCCGGCTACAGTCCCGACTCGGTCTGGGATGCGGTGCGGATCGTGGAGGAAGAGGGAGGAGATCTTTCCAGGATCGCTTTTTCCCATGTCGAACACCGACTTCCGTCCCGACCGGCCCCCCACTCCTTCGACCCGGCGCCTTTCCTGGAGTTGGCCGCCACCGGGGTGAGTCTCCTGCTCGACGGCTTCGGACGAGAGGCTTCCCACCGGCAGCGAGGACCGGTGGACGATCCCAACGACGCGGTACGGCTCAACTACCTGATGACCCTGGCCGAGGCCGGTTACGGGGACCAACTGCTGATCTCCCATGATCTGGCTCTCCAGCATTGGTATCGCCGTTACGGCGGATTCGGATGGCAGCACATACCCGAAACCGTCCAGCAACTGATGCGCTACAAAGGATTTGACCAGGAGTTGATCGACCGGATCCTGATCGAAAACCCACGCCGCCTGCTTACCTTCGCCTAGCACCTCAAGACAAAGGAGCGTCATGTCCCGAACAGAGGAGACCCGAGCCGTCGTTGAGCGCTTCATCATCGGAGGCGAGAAGGACTTTCCGTTGACCGAATCCAGCCTGGAGGTCTTCAAGACCAACCTGCGGGCCTTGTTCGAAGAGTTGGTTCACCCCGACATCGTCCTTCACGGCGTCCCCGGAGTTCAACGGGGCAGAGACATCTGGTACGACTTCTACGAAAAGCTCGGAATCGCTTTTCCGGATTCAGCCACCACCCTCAACGTGATGGTGGTAGAGGATGATAAGGCGGCGGTCGACTGGACCTGGGAAGCCACCCACTCGGCGCCACTTATGGGAATCCCACCCACCGGGATTAAGCTGGCGGTGCGGGGCATGACCATCGAGAGAGTTGAGAACGGCCAGATTGTCGAGCACTGGGCGGTGATCGACCAGCTCAGTTGGCTCCAACAACTAGGGGTCATCGCTTCGGACCTCTCCGTCAACTGAACAGAAAGAGAGCGATGTCAGACCCACAGACTGAAGAAACCCGCCGGATCGTCAAGCGTTTCACCCTCGACTGCGAAAAAGACTTCCCTCTCGCCGACCCTTCCGATGAAAGTTGGAAGGACCGCATGTGGGAACTGTTCGAGGAACTCGTGCATCCCGACATCATCCTGCACGGTGTCCCCGGACTCAAGCAGGGAAGTCGACCCTGGTACGACCGATTCGTGTCGGTTGGAGAGAATTTTCCCGACTGCCTGACCACTATCGATGTGCTTACCGCCGAAGGTGACAAAGCCACCATGGTATGGACTTGGGAGGCGACTCACAGCCGGGAGGTGATGGGAGCTGGGCCCACCGGCAAGAAGATCAAAGTGCAGGCGGTGATGGTCCAGCGGGTGGAGAATGGAAAGATTGTCGAACACTGGGTGGGATTCGACTCCCTGCGCTGGCTGGAGCAGCTAGGCCTGGTCGGAGACGGCCTATCCGCTATCGGAAGAGGCCACGCTGTCAATTGAACGTGGCTGCTGACCGATGACCCACCGGAAACTCCGTATACCATCTAGCAATGCAAAACAAAGAGTTACGAGCAAGTCTGTTTCGCCCAGCTCTGTGAGTTGGCTGACCCGGAAAGGAAAACCATGAAAAAAACCAAACTGAAAGTTTGTGCGGTGCTGGCCGTTTTGGCCCTTTTGGCATCCGCCTGCGGAGGCGATGACACCTCGGCGGAGGATGCGGCAGCAGCAGAAGCCGAAGCGGCAGCCCAAGCCGCAGCCGCCGCCGTAGCCGCAACCGCGCAAGCCGCGGCCGAAGCGGAAGCGGCAGCAGCCCAAGCCGCAGCCGCGGCAGCCGAAGAAGCCGCAGCCGCGGCAGCCGAAGAAGCACAAGCGGCGCTGGCCGCGGCCGAAGCAGAGTTGGAAGCCGTCAAGCAAGCCGCTGCCGAGGGTGACGAGGAAGCACAAGCGGCGCTGGCGGAAGCCGAAAAGGCAGCCGAAGAAGCCTCCATGGCGGTGGCGGAAGCCGAAAAGGCAGCGGAAGAAGCCTCCATGGCAGCCGTTGCCGCGGCGGAAGAGGCCGAAGCGACAATCGCGGCAGCCGAAGCGGCTGCCAAGACCAACCTGGCCCAGGAAGGCCATCCGTGCATTCCGCCCTCCGTTGCAGATCAGACGGCCCGTGGCACGGTCGTTTTTGCGTTTGGCAGCATCGGCAACCAGAACTGGCTCGGCCCAACCGCTCCTTTCCAAAGCCAAGCGACCGTGATGCCGATGTACGAGTATCTGTTGTGTCGTGACTATCAGACCGGCGACGTTGCCCAAGGCACGGGCCAGTTGGCCGAGTCGTGGTCTCATAACGAGAACTTCACCCAGTACACGTTCAATCTGCGCAGGGGCGTCCAATTCCATGATGGTTGGGGTGAGATGACCTCGGCCGACGTGAAGTTCAGCTTCGAAATCTCCATACAGGAAGACAGCAACAACCCCAACAAACCGGATTGGCTGAACATCGAGAGCATTGACACTCCCGATGATTACACGGTGATCCTCAACCTGGTAGAGCCCAATGTTGCAATCCCCAGCCTATTGAACGAGGTAATCCCGGCCATGCCCATCGTCTCCAAGACTTACGTGGAAACGGTGGGACAGGAGGAAGCCAGCTTCCGTCCGATCGGCACCGGACCATTCGAGTTCCATAGTCACGAACTGGACGTCTCGGTCGCATTCGAGGCCGTCGACAACCACTGGCGGGTGACCCCCGGAATCGAGATCTTCGACTTCCGCGTGGTCACGGAAGAGGCCACCCGGCAGGCCATGATCGATGCCGGCGACGCCCAGATGTCTCCCACCACGTTCGACGACATCCCCCGTCTGGATGCCGACCCCAACCTCAAGGTGGTATCCCTGTCGGGAACGCGTTTCCCGGCGGTGTATCTGCCCGGTGAGTATCTGGAGCCCCAGTACGACCCCGAGAACACCCCACCGTGGGCCACCGATGACGAAGAACGCAACATCAAGGTCCGTAAAGCCTTGTCGTTGGCGATCGACCGGCAGGAAATCATCGAATTCCTCTTCGGAGGACGGGGAACCACCGAGGGCGCCTGCGTGCAGTCTTTCTGGCCGGTTGCACCCGGATACAACCCGGACTGCGTAGTCGATGCCTACGATCCGGAAGGCGCCAAGGCGCTGTTGGCCGAAGCCGGCTACGCCGATCCTTCGGATCTGGTCGTCCCCATCGATCTTGCCGAGCACCCCCAGATGACCTACACCGACGAGGTGATGCAGGCGGTCGCCCAGCAGTGGCAGGCAATCGGTATCCAGATCGAGACGTCGAAGACCGACTACCGGACCTACCAGGCGTTGTCGGGTAATGAAGGGGCATACGCGGCCTTCGTGTATTCCGCTCCCTTCTTCCCCGCGCCCTGCACTCTGCTGAATTACTACACCGCTACCGGTAACTTCTTCAGCTATACAGGAGAATCCGAGGAGCTCAATGAGTTGATGGGCACCTGCGTGGCACAGTTCTTCCCCGATGATGTAGTCAACGCGCATGCGGATGTGTTCAACTACATCTACGAGCGGGTGCTGGGCATACCGATCGGCTACGTCGACTCGGTGCTGGCCTTCGTCTCCAACCTCGATTGGGTGGGCCTGCCGGCGCCCTGGAACCCCTACATGACCCGCTTCGAGTACCTGCGCTACACCAGCTAAGTTCACTCCAAGCGCTTGACGAAGAGGGGCCGGGATCATCCCGGCCCCTCTTCTCTATATGTAGCTAATCCAAACCGGGTACCGGGGGGTTCCGCAGATTGATCAAGTCCTCATAGTGATGGCCGACCTGGCCCGCAGATCCGGGAGAAGTGAAAACGTAGAACCGATCCTGACGCACGGCCTCCAGAACCAGACCGGCCACCTCTTCGGGAGTTGTCCCGACCTCCACCCCGGCTCGGAGCCGGGATCGGAGACGGTCGGCTTCCGGTGAGGACGGACGCACCGGTTCGGCGTCGGAGGAAGGCGGCGGCCGAAATCGTTCGGTGTCCCAGATGCGGGTGTTCACAGCCGCAGGACACAGAAGCGACACGCCGATCGGCGCCGCGGCCGTGCGGAGTTCTGCATAGAGGGTGTGGCTTATGGCCACCACCGCGTGCTTGGAAGCGGCGTAGGCCCCCAGCCGCCACGGAGTCATCTCCCGCCCGGCGATCAGCCCCGCCATCGAGGCGGTATTCACCACATGGCCCTCCATGCCGCTGTCCAGCATCCGAGGGACAAAGGATCGAACGCCGTTGATCACCCCCCACAAGTTGACCCCCAACACCCAGTCCCATTCCCGGACTCCCACCTCCCAAATGGTTCCCATCGGCCCCACCCCTGCATTGTTGCACAGAACACCTACCTCGCCGAATTCCCGATAGACCAGGTCCGCCAGCGCTTCCACCGAGGAAGGATCCGAAACGTCGGTGGGGACCGCCCGGACCGGAGAAGAAAACCCCGGATCGGCCACCAACTTCTCCAATGCAGCGGCATCGACATCGGCGGCCACCACCGTCATCCCCTCTTCGGAGAAGCGCCGCACCATCGCCCGGCCGATTCCCGAAGCCGCGCCGGTAATCACCGCCGTCCGGCCAACCAAATCAAACATCTAAGACAACCTAGTGATGGGAGCGAGAAACAGGCTGACAACAAAGTCGCCGGGCTGCATTCGCCTGGCCCGTTCCACTTCAACCCTCCCTGCACCCTGCCGGGTTTCTTCACTCGTGCCGGCGATGGGCGAGCAAGACCGCAGATGACGCCAAGTTGACAGAAATCAATCTGTTTGCCAGACAATCCCCCCTGTTTGCCAGACAATCCCCCCAAACATACGACTAACTAGGATGAGAGGACATTCTGTCACGTACAGAAGAAAAACCCACCCGGTTACTAAAAGGAGAAAGAGTTCCATGTTTATCTCCGTGTACAAACGGCGCATATGGGCCGTGGCTCTCATGCTGGCGATGGTGGCGGCCGCTTGCGGAGGCGACGACACCTCGACCGACGATTCAGCCGCCGCGGCAGCCGCGGAAGCAGCGGCAGCCCAAGCTCAAGCCGAAGCAGATGCCGCCGCAGCAGCAGCAGCCCAAGCCGAATCCGAAGCCGCCGCCGCGCAGGAGGCTTTGACGGCAGCCCAAACGGAGTTGCAGGCCACCAGACAAGCCGCCACCGAGGGCGACGAGGCGGCACAGGCAGCGGTGGCGGAAGCCGAAGCGGCGGTGGCGGAAGCCGAAGCCGAAGCCGAAGCAGCGGAAGCCGCTCTGGCGGAAGCGCAGGCCGAAAAGGTGGCCGTTGCCCCTGAAGAGGTTCAAGACCGGATGGTGGTGCTTCTTGCGGCATTGCGTGGCGAAGACTGGCTTTGCCCCAACTGCAGCCTAGGCGCCCTGCTGAACCTGCAACCTCTCTACGAACCGCTCATCTACCACGATTTCGAAAGCGGAGAGATAGTGCAGGGAGAGGGCCGGCTAGCCAAGTCCTGGTCGAGGACCGACGACTTCACCGAGTTCGTTTTCGAGATCCACCAGGGTGTCCAATTCCATCAGGGGTGGGGAGAGCTGACCACCGACGACATCGTCTTCAGTCATGAACTTGCCGTCCGGGAAGGCACCAACAGCCCGGCCGCCGGGGTTTTGATAAGGGTCGCGGTGGAAGTCATCGACGACTACAACTTCAAACTGGTGTCCGTTGATGGCACACCAGTGCCAGAGCTTGTCCCCGCGCTCAGCGAAATGGCATTGAGTTTCCCGATTACCTCTAGGAAATACATAGAGGAAGTGGGAGAAGAGGCAGCCGCCTTGTGGCCCATCGGATCCGGCCCCTATCAGTTCAAGAGCCACACTCCGGGAGTGGAATTGGTGTTCGAAGCGTTTGCTGACCACTACGCCCGGCCACCCTCAATTGGAGAGGTGGTAAGAAGAGCCGTACCCGAGTTCAACACCCGATTGGCCATGTTGGCGGTAGGCGATGCCGATCTGATGACTCTCAGCGCTGAGCAGATTTCCACTGCGCAGGCGGCAAAACTAGGGATTCAGTCTCTTCCCAACCAGAGCATGCCCACCATCTATTTGACCGGTAACTACGTGAGCCCCGCGGGAGCGGCGTTGGAGAACCCGCCACCTTGGAGCGATCACACCAATCCCGGCAATGCCAAGTTGATCCGCGAAGCCCTGTCATTGGCCATCAACCGCCAGGAAATCGTGGACTTCGTGCTGGTGGGCAAGGGAACCACAGAAGGCGCCTGCGTCCATTCCTGGTGGCCCCATTTCCCCGGTTTCGATCCCAACTGCCAGCCCGATCCTCACGATCCCGACCGGGCGGTGGCGCTGTTGGCCGAAGCCGGTTACGCCAGCCCCGCCGACCTGGAAATCACCATCGACTTCGCCCAACACCCCGGGCGGCCCTGGTGTGGCAACGTGGCGGAAGCGGTCGCCCAGCAGTGGACCAACCTGGGTATATCGGTTAACACCCAGTTCACCGAGTACGGAGTCTTGGAAGGGCTGACCAGCAAACGGGAAGCCAATGTCGCCTTCTGCTACCCGCCGCCGGTTTATAACTCAGGTACCCAGTTGTGGAGCTTCTACAGCCGCACCACCGACCGCCTCTCCTACTCGGGAGAGTCGGAGGAACTGGACCGGTTGATCAACGAGGCTCTGGCCGGCGAAGGTGGAAGCGACGAAGCAAAGGAAACCACGGCCCGTGCGTTGTTTGACTACGCGGTCGATATGCGTCCCGGTCTTCCCATCGCCTTCGCGGACCTGCTGTACGCCAAGGATGCCTGTCTGGAGTGGGACAGCCTGCCCGGCACGGTGGCCTTCTACGTTCACAACTACGAGTTCATGAACTTCAGCTGCTAAAGCTGGAACTCAACCGCTTGATTGGCGAGCGTCCTCCGGGGCGCTCGCCAACTCTTTATGCCGGGGGCTCAACCAAACCTTGGGTCAAGAGTTCCCGGAACCGGCGGATCGAACTGCTGACGCCCTCCTCCATGGAAAGGTATTGGACCCCTCCCAGCAAGCGATCCAGACCCGATCCGTCGTAATAATCGGGCACGGCGAGCGGCTGATCGCCGAAGGTGATCTCACATCCGGGGACTTCCGCTGCGATAAGGGAAGACACTTCTTCAATGGAGACCGAAGGGCCGCCCAGGTTGTAAACATGAGCTCCTTCCACCTCGGCCCGTGCGGCGGCTATGAAAAGGCGGGCGACCTCTCCGGCGTGTTGAAACGTCGAGGCCCCGCCGAAGGAAATGTGATAGGGGGTACCCGCCGCGGCCGCCACCATCGCGGCGGTGGGAGCCGATGTCAATCCTTGGTCACGACCCGGGCCGTACACCGAACAGGGGCGAAGACACACCGACGACACTCCATAGTCGGCGGCGTAAACCTTCGCTGACCGCTCGTTGGCCTGCTTGTACGCCCCATAGAGAGTGGTCGGCGCCAAGGGAGAGTTGTCGTTCACTCCTCCCGGATAGAGCTCGGGAGGCCCATACACCGCCACCGAGCTGGCGTAGGCCAGCCCCGCGACATCGGAGCGGCGCGCCGCTTCCAGCACGTTCACGGTGCCCACCACATTCACCCGCGCCCCGCCTATCGGATCGGCTTGGCAAAAGGGGATCTGCAGGGCGGCCAGATGGACTATGTGAGTGATCCCCTCTCCGGCGACTATCTCCAAGACCGACTCCGTGTCGGTGATGTCGCCCTGCAAGAGAGTCATGGATCCCTGGCGGTCGGTGAGCAGTCGAAGCCTGCGGTGGTCAGTGGAGAGGTCGAGGCCGACCGCCTCCGTCCCCTCCTCATACAAGAGGTGCATGGCCCATGAGCCGATGCAGCCCGCCGAGCCGGTCACCAGGAATTTTTCACGCCCACCCATATCCGTCCTTTTCGAGTCGGTCCGCCCGGGTGATAGGCGTCATGATATAGGCACCGGGCATACCACCTCAACACCCGCACCGCGCCCGGGTACGGGTCACTGGCCTATTTGCAGGGCGCGAGCCAGGAAAGAGGCCATCTGAGCACGGGAAACCTCCGCTTCGGGACAGAAGAAGAGCAGTGTCTCGGCATCGTCCTCCGCCGAAGGCGCTTCACACCCCCGGGTGACGCCCGCCCGGTACAAGGCTTCCACGGCACCCGCGTAATAGGCGTCGGGCGTCACGTCGTCGAACATCCCGGTGGGCTCGAGCGTGGAAATGTCGAAGGTCCTTGTCAAAAAGACCGCCATCTCCCCCCGTGTAACACCTCGGTCCGGTCGGTAGGCGCCGTCCGTATATCCGATGGTGATTCCCCTCGCTGCCAACTGCTCCACATAAGGGGCGAACCAGTCCTGTGGCGAGACATCGGGGAACACCCGATCACCGGAGAAGGTTAGTCCGTCCCAGGGCGGCTCGGCGCCGAGGGCTCCCTGCGGCGTCAGCGGTGCGTCCCCGAGCGCCCTTATCAAGAAGGCGCTCATCTGCGCCCTGGTAACCGGCCGGTCGGGACAGAAGAGGCGAACCTCGCATCCCAGAGTGATCCCCAGGGAAGCGATGGTCTCTATGTCCTGTTCATTTATGAGACCGTCATCGTCGAGGAAGCGACCCGAAAGCCGGGTGTCAACACTTACCTGAAAGGAGACGGCATCGGCGCTGATTACCTTGATCAGGGTGTCCCCCAGCCGGATCTGCTCGTCGATGGAGATCACATGGTCCACCGCCCCGAAGGCGCTGGGCTCAACGGCTTGGGAGATCCTGGTCCAAACCGCAAAACAAGGCCAGTGGGCGGGCCAGGAACGCGCCCTGGACTCACAGGCCTGCCTGCGCTGATCAATCTCATACACCTCCACTCCCACCTTGTGCACCCCCGCGTCCAGGCCCGACAGCCGCCTCACTCCCAACACGTAGAAATGGCCGTTTCCCACCGCTTCGGTTTCCTCCGACTCGTTGCCTTCAACGATTTGCGCCGGTATCACCACCATCTGGGAGAGTCCGGCGGCCGCTCCCCCCCGATGAAGCTGATAGGTCTCCTTGCCGCCCTGGTACATCTCGACCGAAGCGGGATCGATCCACCCGGACGCGTAGCGGTGGTAGACGGTGGTTCCCTGTGGCGCGGTCAGGGGAATGTTGCTCATAATGTCCATCGGATTGTCGTAGAATCCCAGGGCGCCGGGCCGGGTGGTTGAGAACTTGCCGCTGTAGGAATGCGGCCAAGCCAACGCGTGGCCCATCTCGTGCACAACCAACGACCAAAAGGGGCTGTCGAGCGGCGGCTGGGCAACAACCGCTCCCGCGCCCACCACCACTCTCCGTCCGTTGGTCGGATAGGAGGGCTCGCACCCCGGTTGGTACCCCTCCGGGCACAGGTTGCCAAATGTCCCGTGGCCGGTCCGGTATCCCTCGAATTCCACGACAATCAAGGCACCTGCCGGTCCGGTCTCCTCTGGAAACCTCTCCACCTCCCGCTCGGTGGCCTGCAAGCGGACGGCTTCCGCGCATCCGGGAGCGAAATCACCCTCTTCCAAACCAGGCCCACTCGCCACCTCGTCGAGGCTTTCCACCCGGCCTCCCTGCCGGAAGGTCGGCTGGTATCTTCCGTCCGACAATTCCCGGAAATAGGGGACGACGGTGGAGTTCAGAAAACCCACCACCTCCCCGAGGTCGACCTGTGTGTCCCAACCGGGAACCCTGCACACCCACACTTCCCAAAGATCCTGGGAAAGGGAATAGACCCGATGGGAGGTGGTGGCAAAAGGAACCAGCCCCAGAGGGTCGTTCTCCCAAGGATTGGGAGTCTCCGTTTGCGCCAGGGCGGGTATTGGTCTTCCCAACCCCCAACCATCTCCTCCGGTAACCGGGAGACTGCCACCCCACATCACCGCGTTCACCACCATCAACACCGCTGCAATCCGGATTTTCTTGATCCAGAAAGCCTTGCACGCTCCAGAGAAACTGGCTAGCCGGTCGATGGGAACCTCACAAGAACCAGATATTACGAGAAAACGGCAAATACCGAAGTTAACTCGACGGCAGAGAGGCAGGAGGCTCTTATCCTGTAGCGGAAGCGCATGGTTAACCGGCTCTCTTCTTCAACTTCTCCCTACCTCTTGCAACACGCCGACAACCCGGTGCACTGGTGGGAGTGGGGACCTGAAGCCTTCGCCGAGGCGGCGTCCCGAAATCTGCCCGTTATGCTGTCGATCGGCTATTCAGCCTGTCACTGGTGTCACGTGATGGCGCACGAGTCTTTCGAGGATCCGGCCACCGCCGACACAATGAATCGCCTGTTCGTGAACATCAAGGTGGACCGCGAAGAGCGACCCGACATCGACACCATCTATATGGAAGCCTGTCAGATGCTCACCGGCCGGGGAGGATGGCCCCTGACCGTTTTCCTGAACCCCGATGGCGAACCCTTCTACGCCGGAACCTACTATCCGCCCCGCCCGAGAGGAGGAATGCCCTCCTTTACCCAAGTGCTGGAGTCGATCTCCGATGCTTGGCGGGAAAGGGAGAGCGAGGTGGCGGAGCAGGCCACCAAGCTGTCCTCCCTGATCGGCCGGAGGATTCCATCCGGGGAGCGCCTTCCCGACTCTGAACTTTTGGAACAGGCCTATCTCCGCCTTCGTTCTTCCTTTGATCCGCTGCACGGCGGGTTCGGAAGGGCCCCCAAGTTTCCCCAGCAGCCTCTATTGGATTTCCTCTTGGCCCTGTTGGGAGAGTCTTGGGCCCCGAGCGCGGGTTCCATACTGGGTCTCACCCTGGAGCGGATGGCGGCCGGTGGGATTTTCGATCAGTTGGGTGGGGGATTCGCCCGCTACTCGGTGGACGAACGATGGCTGGTGCCCCACTTCGAGAAAATGCTGTATGACAACGCAACACTGGCCCGGATCTATCTGTGGGCCGGGAAGAAGCTCGGAGAAGATGCTTTCTGTGAGGTGACCGCCGAGACCCTCGACTACCTGGTGAGGGATATGAGGAATCCCCAGGGAGGCTTCTGCTCCGCCGAAGACGCCGATTCGGAGGGAGTAGAGGGACTTTTCTATGTCTGGTCCTTGGAGGAAATGATGGAGGTGGCAGGGCCTTGCGACGGCCAAACAGTGGCCGATTGGTTCGGGGCAACCGCCCAGGGGAACTTCGAGGGCGCCAACATTCTGATCCGGAATAACGCCCTGGCACCCACCCCCAACGCCGTGGCGGGGGCCAAGAAGCGACTACTCGAAGTGCGCTCCCGGCGAGTGCGGCCGGAACTCGACGACAAAATCGTGGCGGCATGGAACGGTCTGGCCATCCGAGCCTTCGCCGAGGCCGGCGCGGTTCTGGGACGCGACGACTATCTCTCCGAAGCCCGGTCGGCAGCCCGTTTCGTTCTCGAAGAGATGCGGGACCATGACTCGGGACGCCTGTCCCGGGTGTGGGCCAAGGGCCGGAGGGGAGGTCCCGGCTTTCTGGAGGACTACGGAGCGGTGGCAACCGGACTGTTCGCCCTTTACCAGGCCACCGGGGAGGAACAGTGGTACGTGGAGGCCGCCGGGCTCACCCGGGAGATCCCCCGCTTGTTCCAAGACCCTTCCGGGGGTTTCTTCGCCACCGGCGTGGACGCCGAGCGTCTGATCGCCCGCCCCAAGGACCTGATGGACAATCCTTCCCCCTCCGGCAATTCCCTGGCCGCCGAAGCCCTTCTGACTCTCGGCCAGTACACCGGGGAGATGGAATGGTGGTCGCTGGCGGAAGAGGCGGTGCGGGACGGGACACTTCTGATGGAGAAAGCGCCCTCGGCGACGGGAAGTCTCCTGGCGGTGGCCCACGCCCTTAACACCGAACCTCGCGAGGTCGCCTTGGTGGGCCCGGAGGCGGCCCGATGGGCGCGGGAGGTCCAGGCTTTGCTCCGACCGGGGCTGGTGCTCGCCTTCGGTGACGACCCCGGTCTTCCCGAGTCCGTGTATCGGGGCGCGGTGCCCCTCCTGGCAGATCGGGGAGAGCCGGGAAGGACTCTCGCTTATGTATGCCACCGTTTCACCTGCGACGCTCCCCTCGATAACCTCCCAGCCTTCAAAGAGGCGCTCGACGCCTGAGGACCGGGAATCTGTAAGAACCCCAGGTTGGAGATGGGTAGGGCACTCGTTTATAATCTGGCACGCCATTATCAGCCAACTATCCGAAAGTCGTGAGTCGGCTCCCCGATGGGGAGACTGGCACAGTCGCCATCGAATGCGAATGACTAACGACCCTCGGGCAGTTGTCGGGCTTGGTCGCATTAGCTTCTGACCAACGCTCCTGACTCGTCAGTTCGATGCGCGAGGGTCTTCCGCGGTAACGAACCACACTTCGATTCCTCGAGAAGGGGCGACCTCCCATGACTCACTATCGCTACGAAACGCTACAAGTACATGCCGGCCAGGAGCCGGCCCCCGGGACCAACGCTCGGGCGGTACCCATCTACCAGACCACCTCCTTCGTCTTCGACGACACCGGACATGCCGCCCGGTTGTTCGGTCTGCAGGAGTTCGGGAACATCTACACCCGGATCATGAACCCCACCACCGACGTGTTCGAGAGGCGGGTCGCGGCCCTGGAGGGTGGCGCGGCAGCGGTGGCCACCTCCTCGGGGCAGGCGGCCCAACTCCTGGCCTTCACCACCATCTTGGAGGCGGGAGACGAGATCGTTTCGACCAGCTTCCTGTACGGGGGTACCTACAACCAGTTCAAAGTGGCCTTCCCCCGCATAGGGTTCGGTGTGAAGTTCGTCGAGGGCGATGACCCGGCCGATTTCGAGGCGGCCATCGGAGATAAAACCAGAGCCGTCTATCTCGAGTCGGTGGGGAATCCCCACTACAACGTGCCGGACTTCGAAGCCATCGCCGAGGTAGCCCACCGTCACGGCATTCCCCTGGTGGTCGACAACACTTTCGGGGCGGCTGGGTACCTGTGCCGTCCTTTCGACCACGGAGCGGACATCATCGTCCAATCCGCCACCAAGTGGATCGGGGGGCATAGCACCAGTATCGGCGGTGTGCTGGTCGACTCAGGGAATTTCGACTGGCGCAACGGCAAGTTCCCTATCTTTACCGAACCATCACCCGGCTACCACGGTCTGGTGTTCTCCGATGTCTTCGGGCCGGACGGGCCGTTCGGGAATATCGCCTTCGCGATCCGGGCCAGGGTGGAAGGTCTGCGCGACCTGGGCGCAGCCGCCTCCCCCTTCAACGCCTTCCTGTTCTTGCAAGGGCTGGAGACGCTCAGCCTGCGAGTCCAGCGTCAAGCCGACAACGCCCTGGCCCTGGCGCATTGGCTACTAGCCCATCCGCAGGTGAGTTGGGTCTCATATCCAGGTCTCCCCGACCATCCCTATCACGCCAACGCCAAGAAATATCTGCGCAACGGCTTCGGATGCGTGCTTTCCTTCGGGGTAGCGGGCGGCTATGAGGCCAGCAAGCGGTTCATCGAGCGGACCGAGT
The DNA here is from genome assembly GCA_965261135.1 of Acidimicrobiia bacterium. GTDB lineage: Bacteria > Actinomycetota > Acidimicrobiia > Spongiisociales > ZC4RG35 > Bin76. The sequence continues at coordinate 420,036 of OZ253443.1, read as the reverse complement.
TGGCCAGCCATCTCGCCAACGTAGGCGATGTGAAGACTCTGGTGATCCACCCGGCTTCCACCACCCATGCTCAGTTGACCACCGAAGAGCAGGCCACCACCGGGGTCTCTCCCGACCTTGTCAGGGCGTCGGTGGGGATCGAACACATCGACGACATCAAGGCTGACTTCGACCAGGGGCTGGGACCGGACCAATGAGCGTTACCCTGTTGCCATCCAAAGTGGCGGCCGCCCTGGAATCCACGGGCATGCCATTTCGCGTAGTGGAATGCGATCCCGACTACGCCGACACTTTCCCCTACTGCGAAAAGTACGGGGTCGCTCTCGAAGATGCGGCTAACACAATCCTGGTGGCTTCCAAGCGGCCTCGAGGGAAGATGGCGGCCTGCGTGCTCCTGGCTACTACGCGCCTGGACGTCAACCACCGGGTGAAGCAAGTGATGGGCGTATCGCGGCTGTCCTTTGCGACAGCGGAGTTGACCAGAGAGGTAACCGGGATGGAGATAGGGGGAGTAAACCCTTTCGGGTTGGAGGGCGACCTCCCTCTGCTCATCGATGCGGCGGTGATGGAACGCCCCGAGGTGCTGTTGGGCGCCGGGGTCCGCAACGCCAAGATCTTTGCCCATCCCAAGATTCTGAGCCTCCTTCCCAATGCCTCGGTGGTTGAGGATCTTGCCTATTCCACCGAGGCGGCGGGACGGTAACGACGGTGGGCGGTGGCCCTGATCAAAGCGCCATAGCCCACCAGCCCCACCACTGCAAAGGAAAACCACTGGACGGCGTAGACAAAGTGCGAGCCCTCGTCGTCAAAGGTCGGCTCGGCCAGGCGAAGAGGCCAAGCCGACGGGTTAGCCGACGATTCTTCCAAATAGACCCCCAATAACGGATACGGCACATAGTGGTCTAGGACCGATAGATCCACCCTGGCGACGGTGTCCTCTCTCCCTGGCCGATCCTCTGGACCCAGAGGGGGCCGGGGACGTGTTGCTCTGACCACCCCGGTCACCTCCACCTCTCCCGCTGGGGGGACGGCTTCCGTGCGGTCCAACTCGACCGGAATCCAACCCCGATTGACCATAGTTGCCCGACCATCGACCAGCACCAAAGGAGTGATGACCCACAGACCGGAGCGGCCGTCTCGCACCTGGGAACGAACGTAGACCTCATGGGAGACATCCCATTTTCCCTGGGTAGTCGCGCGGCGGAATTCAAGAGTGTCAATCTCCGTCCCGGCACCCGAGACCATCAACTCCAGCTCGATGGGATCGGCGGCGTTGCGGGCCAGACCCACCTGGTTGTCGAGCCTCCTTTCTTCCAGACGCCTCAACTGCCACAGGCCCAGGCTGACGAGGGCCAGCACCAGCGCCAGCACCACCAGATGAGCAACCGCCCATTGCCATCTGGCCAGGAAGGAGTAGTTCGCCCGCTTCATACGACGATTCCCATCCCTACCCGTCGGGAGTCCGCCACCGCATCCATGGAGCCGTCGGAGTTGCGGGCAGCGGCGCTGACCCCTCCGAAAAACATGTGGCGTTCGGTGAAGGCGCGGCGGGGCATCTCCAATCCTTCTACGGAGAAACCCTCTTCATAGCAAAGACTCCACCCTTCCGGTGTGTGCTCGACATGGGCACGATAACGCTCCACCGCCTCAGCCAACGAACACCCGTCCACGATCACCGAGAGCAAGGTGATCTGAAGAGCCGTGGTGATCCGGTCCGCGCCAGGTGATCCGGCGGCCACTACTGCTCCGGAGTCTTTCCACATCACGGTGGGCGCCATGTTCGACATCAGACGCTGCCCGGGCGCCTGGCCGTGAAACCTCCCACCGGTCAACTCTATCTCTCCCAACGAGTTGTTCATCCACATCCCGCTACCACCCGCGATCACACCCGATCCATACCCGCACGACAAGGTAACCGCGCAAGCCAGACCCGAAGAATCCACCGCCGAAATGTTTACCGTGGACGGAGATCCCAATCCGGCCGGCAACAGCGCCGACATTCTTCCAATCCCCTCCCGCCAATCCTCGGCGCCGTCGATGTGGGAGCGGCGGAAACCGAGCACCTCAAGCTGCGTCTCTACCAGACTCCGGTACGACAATGGCGGTTCACATCCCACTTTGGCCAGCATGGCGGCCAAGGCCACCCCGCCCACCGCCGGGGGCGGATTGAGCGCCACCTTCCACTCATCCAACCCGAGGATGATCGGAGAGCGTTTCCTTACCCGGTACTCACACAGGTCCCGGCGGGTAATGATCCCTCCTCGCTCGAGAAGGTCCCGAGAGATGTCCTGCCCCAGTTCGCCCTGGTACAAGACTTCGGCCCCGTCCGAGGAAATAGCGGACAAGGCGTCCACCAGGCCGGGTACCCATATCAACTCGCCGGTGGTACGCCGACGATTCCCGTTGTGAAGCGCCGCCCGAGATTGGGGATCCAACGAATAGATCGGATCAAAAGAATACTGCAGGTAGTAGTCGGCCACCGAACCCAGGGGAAAGCCCCGCCGGGCGTGGTCGAGAGCAGGCGCCACTATCTCCCGCCAGGGAGCAGAGCCGTAATCCTGCCACACCGCGCCCATTGCCGCCCATCCCCCGGGGACGGCCACACTGCCCGGGCCCACTATGGTGTCCACTCCCCCGCCGTAGCCGATGTGCACCGGAACACCACCGCTCCCCAACCGGTCGGTCTCCATTCCCAACCCGGGCATCGCCATCGCTCCGTCATATACAACCGGAGGGTGGTTCGGGCCCCCCACCGTGACGAAGCCTCCCGCTCCCGGACCGATCACCGCAATCTCGGTCACCAGCGCCACCATCATCGCCGAAAGGGCGGCGTCAACCGCATTGCCGCCCGCGTGGGCCAAGGCCGCCCCTGCCTCAGCGCACCTTCGAGAAGGCCCGGAAACCGCCAGCTTTCCCACAGCAGGGAGGCTACTGGAGTCAGACTCCAGAGATGGCTAAGCCTTGATCAGGCCTTCGCTCACCAGCTCTTGGCCGAGTTCTTCAAGAAAAGCGTATAGCACTTCCAACTGTTTTTCGGTAGCGTCTTGCACAGCCTTTTCGATCAGTTCCCGAACCTGCTCTCGCTGAAAGCTCGAGACCAACGCCTTGTCGGTGACAAACACCAGCGAACGACGCCGATCAGCTGGATGGCGGCGACGCTGTACCAAACCCCGTCGCTCCAGCCGATCAACCAGCTTGGTTATTCCCGCCGGACTCATCTGCAACTTCTCGGCGAGTTGCCGAGGACCCATGGGAGCAGAGTAAAGAAGCTCCAATGCCTTGGCGTCCACATAACTGAGCCCGTAGGACTGCTGATAGTCCACCGCTATTCCGACTCCAGCGGCGGGCAATCGATTGAGCCAAGCCGCGACAGTTTCTTTCTTTCCAGGAAGATTTTGTTCCATCAGATGTACTTTAGCAGAAGAGCGCCGACATCTGCGCGCTTTATATTCAGAATACAATATACTTTAGTAGATGATATACAAAAGTATTTCATAAACATCTCATATAGCTAAAACAATGACTGCTGTACGTAAACATAGCCTCATTTTGATGAAATATTGATTCCCCCGTCAAAGTGGTAGCCGATAGCCTCCACCAGAGCAGAGTTCGTCGCCCAGGAAACATAGCCGAAGGTAAGATCCCAGCACCACCGCCTGCTGCTTCCAGCCCATTCTGCTGTTCGCGAAATCCCATCAAACCCCCAGACCCAGCATCAGCAAGTTGATCGACACGTTGCGGACGAGATCGGTCAGAGTACCTACCAACAGAACCGCTGATCGGGCGGGGCAGCGAGCGGAACCGGTGGATCGTTCCGGGTTCAGACGGGGCGCTCCAAAGGAACCGCTATGCAGAACGCCGGGCAGCAGCCAACTCGAAGAGCAAGGCGGCGTCCTTTCCCATGTTGGAGAACCGCTCGTCCTTGGTTTGGCCCCTCAGCCAGCGGATAAATATCTGCTGGAGAATCGCACCGAGCTTGAAAGTTCCGAATACCACGTACCAATCCATACCCGAGACATCGCGACCCGACTTCAGGCCATAGCGGGATACAGCCTCCCGGCGAGTCATAAAGCCACGAGAGCGGGTGGGCATCGGATCGAGAAAAATCGACTGCTCATCAGGGTCGAACCAACAGGCCATCAGGGTGCCGACATCCGCAAATGGGTCCCCCCGGGTGCACATATCCCAGTCGTAGACAGCAACGCACCTTCCCGGATCACTCGGGTCTACCGCCATGTTGTCCAGCCGCCAGTCGTTGTGGAGCAAAGTCGGGATGGGCGAAGAGGGCATAGTCTTCTCCAACCAACCGGACAACTCTTCAACCAGCGGATTGGATTCATCATGGGCCCGGCGCCAACGTCCTATCCAACCCTGCAACTGGCGCTCCATGAAACCTTCAGGACGACCCAAACCGGCTAGCCCGGCCGAGGCGGGGTCCACGGCGTGAAACTCGGCGAGGGTGTCCACTACCACCTCGGACAGCTTCCGGTTGCTGTCCTCGTCCTCCCCACTTCCAAACTCGGGGGGAACCGCTCCTTGAACCACCACCCCTCGCCGCCGATCCATAACAAAAAACGGGGCGCCGAGCACCGACTCGTCATCACAGAAAAGGTGAGCGCGGGCGGCCAAAGGGAAGGCGCGCCACAGGGTGGAAAGCACCCGGTATTCGCGCGCCATGTCGTGTGAGCCGGGCGCTACCGGACCAAGCGGTGGACGGCGAAGAACGTATTCCACCACCGGCCCACCTGGCTCGCCATAACGGAGCAAATAGGTGAGGTTGGCCTTTCCCCGCGCAAATTGCCGAACCCCCAGAGGCTGGCGGCTGCCGGGTATCCGATTGCGCAGATAATCCGCGAGCCGAGCCTCGTCAAATCGCTCTTCGGCCCGTACTTGTATCAACTCGGGCGTTATGCCGACCTCATCATCCATGAAGGCGACAATACCAAACCTTTCCGGGTAGTAGAGAGCGAAGTGGGTCCCTGACCTAGCTAGCGGTGCGGCGAGACCTCACCCTGAGTTGGCCGCAGGCGGCGTCTATCTTGGTTCCACGGGTGTTACGCACCGTGACATTCACGCCTTCCTCTCGCAGAGCCGCGGCGAAGCTATTGATCGTCTGCGGGGTGGAGGGCAGGTCGGCACTGAGCGGGGTGGGGTTGAGGGCTATCAGGTTGACGTGGGCCCGAAGCCGGCGGGCGATGGCTGCCAAGCCGTGGGCCTGGGAGCGGTTATCGTTGACATCCCTGATCATGGTCCATTCCAAAGACACCCTTCTCCGTTTCTTCTCAAAGAAATAAGAAGCAGCCGCCTCGACCTCGGAGAGCGGATAGCGTCGGTTGATTGGAACCAGCCGGGAACGAAGATCGTCATCCGCGGCGTGCAGGCTCACTGCCAGGTTGACCGGCCAGGGATCATCGGCCAGCCGCCGTATTCCGGGTACCACTCCCACCGTGGAGACGGTCAGGGAGCGGGCCGACATGCCTATCTCCTCCACCATCAACCTGATTGCCACCGCCAGTCGGGGATAGTTCGCCAAGGGCTCGCCCATTCCCATGAACACCACGTTGGTCACCCGCGCCGGCGAATCCCGAATAGGGCAGGCGCGCAGAAAGGCGTTGGCATAGGCGACCTGGGCAACGATCTCCCCCGCCTGCAGGTGCCTTTCGAAGCCAAACTGTCCGGTGGCGCAAAAGGTGCAGGCCAGGGCGCACCCCGCCTGGGATGACACGCACAAGGTGGTGCGTCTCCCATAGCCCATCACCACCGCCTCTATCGCCGCTTTGTCGGATGTCCTGAACAACCACTTGTGCGTGGTTCCCCGGTCAGCGCTCTGATGCTCCTCCACCTCGAAGGGCCACAACCGGTCCGATAGAGCGCCACGGAGACCGCCCGGCAGGTTGGTCATGTCCCGGGAGTGGAGCACCGGGTTTCTATAGAGCCACTCCCGGAGTTGTCGGGAGCGGAAGGAAGGCGCATCGGCGCCCACTATCCCCTCCAGGTGATCGGGATCCAACAGATAGGGAGAGGAAGCGGCGCAATCCGGTTCCCTGGAGGTCGGCCCTTCCACCACGCGGTCGGGCCAGGGATCAGTGGGCGCTGTCTCGGGAGTCGGGCCCGGCGTCGTCAGGGTCCGGCTCCGCAGACAGTTGCGAATTGACACCCTCCTCCGCCTCGGCGGACATTTCGCCCGCGGGCTCCTCCGGAGGGGGCTCATTAATCTGGAAATTGGGCTCGGCGGCGCCGCTCCTGCCGATCGCGAGGCGGAAACGCTTGCGCACCCCCCAAGCGAGGGCGCCGATTCCACCCACCACCACCGCCAGTTTGAAGACTCGTCTCATTGCGAATCTCAGTCTAATGTCTGTGCGTGGCGTCATCAACCGGAGTTAGCAAAGGCATCCACCATGAAATTCGACTACTACTTTCCCAACCTGCCGCCCACGGCGGCGACCAAGGCCGCCCATCGGGCCGCACGAATCGGATACGACGGATTCTTCACCGCCGAGACCAGCCACGAGCCGTTTCTCTCCATGTGCCTGGCTTCCCACGCCGAACCGGGACTGGAGGTGGGAACCGCCATCACCCTGGCTTTTCCACGGTCACCGATGGTGATGGGCCAGTTGGCCTGGGATATGCAAATAGTGGCGGGCGGCAAGTTCCTCTTGGGGCTGGGCACACAGATCAGACCACACATCACCCGTCGTTTTTCGACGGAGTGGTCCCGTCCCACCGCCCGGCTTCGTGACTACATCGGGGCGCTCCGCGCGGTGTGGGATTGCTTTCAGAACGGGACGAGGCTGCGATACCAGGGAGAGTTCTACCAGCTCACACTGATGACCCCCTTCTTCAATCCCGGCCCGAACCGGTTGGCGGAGATTCCGGTGTACATAGCCGGGGTGGGCCCCCTGCTGAGCCGACTGGCCGGCGAAATATGCGACGGGTTTCATATCCATCCCTTCCACACCGTCAAATACCTGGATAAGGTGGTGATGCCGGCCATAGCGGAAGGCGCGACAGAAAACGGACGCACAATCGATGATGTGGAGATGGCCGCTCCGGTGTTCGTTGTCACGGGCCGCAACGCCCGAGAGATGGAACGCCTGGTCCGCCCCGTCAAGGAGCAGATTGCCTTCTATGCCTCCACTCCCAGCTATGCCCCCATCCTGAACAGCCACGGATGGGACTTCGGTCCCACGCTCAATGCCATGAGCAAACGGGGAGAATGGAGCAAGATGGCGGATGTAATCTCCGACGAAGTCCTTCACGAGGTGGCGGTGGTGGCCCCTCTGGAGGATCTCGCCGCCGGGATTATCTCTCGTTACTCGGGAAGGGTGCAGCGAGTGGGAATCTACAGCATGGCGGGAGACGCCATCTTCACCGAGGAGGAGTGGGCGATGCTGGCCGCCGAAATCAAAAACCGCTCCAACGGGTAGCCAACCGGGCGGAGCCACCCGCCGTTTGGTGGTTTTTCGCCGAGCCCGTCCCTCGCCTACGGCGTGAGGTGGCAGGTTTCGTTGTAGCTAATCAAAGCGCGCCGATGCGGGTCGGCCAGGGTTACCGAGGCGTTTGCCGGAGGAGATAGCGGTCCCAGGAAGATGTTGCCGGGAAGGGCTGTTCCGGTTATCCAGGAGGCAATCAACATAGAAGGGCCGGCGTGGGTGCAGATGACAACCTTGCCGTCGGGCCCCATCTCAGAGATGATCCGGGTCAAGGAGGCCAGTACGCGCCGACGGACTTGCGCCCACCGTTCTCCTCCCGGGCGGGGCACATCCTCCCCCCCGACGAGGTAGCGCTCCATCAGGTCGGGCCACCCTTCCCAGAGTTCCTTTTGGGTCAGGTTGGTCCATTCCCCATCCCCCACCTCGCGCAGCCCGGAGTCGGTTTCAATCTCCATCCCCGCCGCAGAAGCGAAGGGCTCCATGGTTTGGGTGCATCGTTTCAGATCGCTGGAGATCAGCCGGTCCGGTTCGAACCGCGACAGCCTGGGCACCAACAGGGAGGCCTGTCGGATACCCCACTCGTCGAGGCTCTCGTCATGCTGCCCCATAAACCGGCCCGTCGCGTTTCCGGCCGTCCGCCCATGTCGTATCAGCATTATCAGCGCCATTTGCCTTGCCTACCTCCAGGTCCATCGTCGGCGACTCCGGGATTCACAGGTATGGCTCATTTGCCGAGGCTCGCCACCCGTCTACTACCCGCATCCCCTGTCCACTCGGATCAAGGTTATCGTATCCCGAAGCCAACCGGTCCGCACTCACGCTATGCCTCCTCCGCACGGGGATCGGAAGCAGCCAGCCGGTTTCCACCCTCGTCGACCACGATGACCGAAACCGGTCCCCAGTCCTTCCGCCGACGGGTGGTGATCTCCACGGAATGGCCCATCCGCGCCAGACCGGCGGTGATCTTCGGGGAGACATCGGCTTCCAGCAGCACCTGGGACGGCTGATCGGGACCAAAATGGCGCATGGTCCAGCGGGGAGCGGCCTGGGCGAAGGCCGGCGCCTCCCCCAATCCGAACAGACGCGCCGCCATCTGGGTCAGGAGCTGTGGTTGAAGATCTCCTCCTCTGGTGCCCAGCAGCCCGACCAGGTTTCCATCCTTATCGGTCCACAAAGTGGGGGACAGGGTGTGAAGCGGTCGCTTCCCCGGCCCGAGTCGGTTGGGATGGCCGAGTCTTAGGGAGAAGCCGTGTCCCCGATTGTGCAGAAAGAATCCGCAATCCCCCGCCCCCACACCCATACCCCAGAAGTTGGATTGGATCATGGAGACGCCCATGCCTTGGGAGTCCATGGCGCACAGATAGGCAGTGCCACCCGGACCCCGGAGGGGAGAAGGCCAGCGGCCGGCGCGGTCGGAGCTTATTCGGGCCGCCCTCTCCTCCAGTCGGGCGCGATCCACCAACCATTCCGGCGGATGCGGAGCGTACCGGGAATCGGCGACCACCTGGTCGCGTTCCCAAGCCACCGATCGGTACGACTCGATCAGGAGATGCCACCATGAGAGCCGGTCCGGATCAGGAGCCGGGTCGAGCATCTCGAACACCGACAGGGCCGCGAGAGTCAGATACCCCTGGGAGTTGGGGGGGATGGTCCATCCCGTCTTTCCGAACACTTCGGCCCCAAGCGGCGTCACCCATTGAGCATGCGGCCTGGCCAGATCCCCCGCAGTGAGCAGTCCGCCCGAAAGCCTGACAATCGCCCGAGCGGCCCGACCCCCGTAGAAGGCTTCTCTTCCTCCTTCGGCCACTTCCGCGAGGGTTTCGGAAAGCATCGGCCTCCGACACCACCGACCGGGACAGGCTGGATAGAGCCCCTCGGCCGATGGGTGGCCGATCACCTCATCCCGTCGGGCCTGGAGTTCATCAGCCAGCTCATCGGAGATATGAAACCCCTCCGATGCCAGTTCGATGGCAGGCCGCAGCACCTCCGAGAGGGACAGCCTGCCATGTTCTCCCAACAGCGCGACGAAACCATCAACACAGCCGGGCGCGGTGACGGCCTCGGCCGCGAGCGGGGGTACTCGGGAATGGCCGGCGGAGGCGAGTTGTTCGGGATCAACGTTCGATCCCGCCCTTCCGCTGGCGTTGAGAGCCGTCACACCTGCGCGGTCGGGGCGATAAACCAGCGCAAACAGATCACCCCCGATGCCACAAGTCTCGGGCGCCACCACCCCTTGGACTGCGATGGCCGCCACTGCTCCATCCACCGCATTTCCTCCCTGGGACATGATCCGCCGACCGGCCGCGGAGGCCAGCCGGTTCGGAGCCACCACTACTCCCCCGGCGTCGAGGCTGTTCATATCTGCTCTTCGGGCAAACCCGTGAAATACCTCCAAAAACCCTTCTTTGGAGGTTGGCGACCCCGCACCCGGTGAACATACTGAGACATATGGACACTCTCACCATACATCGGCGCCTCACCAAAGTAGGATTCGGGGCCGAGCAGGCGGACATGCTGACAGAGGTGATTGTGTACGCAGCCTCGCTTGTCCGGCGCGAGGTCGCCGGGGCATGCTGAAGACACACGGTCTCGAACATCTACCGGAAAGGCGCATCATGGTTCAATATGAAGCGAGGGAAGGGCGGGCCACCCTCACCATCGATCAGCCGAATCGCAGAAATCCACTCTCGGTGAAGACTCTGGAAGGGCTGGTCTCGCTCACGCGCCAAGCCCTGGAAGATCCAGAAGTGCGGGTGCTGGTCTATACAGGAGCAGGGGACCAGGCCTTCTGCGCCGGGGCTGACCTGGAGGGAGGGATATTTGACGATCCGGTGGGGCTGCACCGCCAACGTGGCGCTCTGGCCGACCTCTTCAGATTGATGATCCGGGGAGGAAAGCCCACCATCGCACGAGTGAACGGACATGCCCTCGGGGGAGGATTCGGACTGATGTGCGCCTGCGACATAGTGATCTGCGTCGAGCGCGCCAAGCTGGGGACTCCCGAGGTGAAAGTCGGGGTGTGGCCGATGCTCATCTCGGCTGTCCTCGCCCGGACCATCCCCCGGCGCGCACTGCTGGAGATGATGATGACCGGCAGATTGCTGACCCCCGCCGAGGCGCTGGCGCTGGGAGCGGTCTCCCGGGTGGTGGAACGGGACCGGCTTGATCAGACGGTCTCCGAGACTGTGGACTCCCTGACCGCCCAAAGCCCGGCCACCCTCCAACTGGGAAAAGACACCTTCTGGATGGTGAATGATCTGGGAATAGACGCAGGACTGGATTTCCTGGCGGGAGGGCTAACCGCCACCCTCCTCACCGAGGACGCTCCCGAGGGAATCAGCGCCTTCGTGGACAAGCGGCCCGCGGTGTGGTCGGGACGCTAGCTTTGCGCCGGCGCGGAGCGCCGCCGCCGGAGACGGATCTCCAGAACCTTTACCATTGGGGAACCTATGCCTGAGTGGAGCGAGGTTCTGGTGATCCTGGTGGTAGCGATGATGGTATTCGGTCCGCACCGTCTTCCCGAGATGGCCCGCAAGGCCGGAAAGATGATGGCCGAATTCCGGGTAGCCGCCCGCGAACTTCGGGAAGGGATTGAAAAAGAACTGGCGTTGGAGGATATGAAGGAGGCCGCCCAGGACGTGCTAACACCCACCAAGGAAGCCGCCCAGGAGTTGCGAAAGTCACTTGCCGAGTCGGACAGGGCGTTGCGATCTGCTCCCCCGCTGGCACACCCCACCGACACTACTCCGGGAACAGAGCGCCTCGAGGACCAGGAACCACCCCACAGCGAAGAGACCGATACCGCCGAGGCCGAGAAACCTCATCAAACCGCCGACTCACCGTCCTCCTCTCCGGCCGAGGTCGGGACCGAGGCCGGACCGGCCTCCCCCGACGACTTCCCCACCGGGACACCCGACAAAGAGACCCGGCAGAATCCGAAACCATCCTCGGAACCCGGCAAATGAGCGACAAGAACCGCGAGTCCATTCTCTCCCATCTCAACGAGCTGCGATGGCGGCTTGTGAAAGCGGCCATCGCCATCCTGATCGGGTCCATCATCGCCCTGGTGTTCGGCACCTATATCAAAGACCTTCTTCAGGTTCCCTATGACCGCGCTTTTCCCGGTGAAGAGAACACCCTGCAAGTGCTGGCGCCCACCGAAGAGTTCTCCGTTCTGATGAAGATCGCTTTCTTCGGCGGTGTGGTGCTGGCCAGCCCGGTGGTCATTTACCAGATCTGGATGTTTATCACTCCCGCCCTCACCCGTCGAGAGAAAAAATGGGCGATACCGATCGTTATCTCATGCACCGTTCTCTTCTGCGCAGGAGTGACGCTGGGCTATCAGACCATGGGTCGCGGACTCGCGTTTCTGCTGGGGATTTTCGAAGACGTGGCAAACAACCTCCGGCTGACCGACTACTTCTCATTTGCCATACGTTTCTTGTTGGCCTTCGGGCTTTCCTTTCTGTATCCGGTCTTTCTGTTCACCGCCGCCGCAGCCAATATCGTCACCTCCAAACAGTTGGCCCGTGGCCGGAGGTGGGCTGTGCTTTTGGTTGTGACCGGCGCGGCGATAATCACCCCCACCGGGGATGTGTTGAACCTGGCTATTCTGGCGGTCCCTCTCTATGCCTTTTATGAGATCACCTATTGGCTGGTCCGGCTGGTGCTGAGAAAGTGAACCCGGCGCCGATCAGCCGTCAATTTCTGGATCGCCTGCCATTCGACCCCGATCCTTTCCAGACGGAAGCGGCCGAGGCGCTGGAACAAGGTCTCCATATTGTGGTTACCGCTCCCACCGGAGCGGGGAAGACCCTGGTGGCCGAGGTCGCCATCCACCTGGCTCTGGCCAAGGGGTTGCGCGCCTTTTATACCACCCCCATCAAGGCCCTCTCCAACCAGAAGTACAACGACTTGTGCAACTACTACGGACGAGAGAAGGTGGGCCTCTTGACCGGGGACAACGCCATCCGGGGCGGCGCTCCGGTCGTGGTGATGACCGCCGAGGTGCTGCGCAACATGCTCTACACCGATCCGGAACGGCTGTCGGGGGTGGGGGTGGCAATTCTGGATGAAGTGCATTACCTGGCCGACCGAGCCCGCGGGGCGGTGTGGGAGGAAATCATCATTCACTCTCCTCCCCCCCTACAAATGGTGTGCCTATCCGCCACGGTCTCCAACGCCTCCGAGTTCGCAGCCTGGGTCACCCGGTGTCAGGGAGAAACCCGGCTGGTGAGAGCCAGGCAACGACCGGTTCCCCTCCGCGACTTCTACGCTCTGCGCGACCGCTGGGGGCCCCAGCACTTCCGACTGCTGCCCACCTTCGTGCATATGGAGGGCAGGAAAAAACCCAATCCGCGCATTTCCTCGCTTATGTCGAGCGGGCGCAACCGGCGCCGGTTTGCCGCGCCGCGCCGCCCACATGTGGTGGAGGCATTGTTCGCCGAGGGCCTTCTGCCCGCCATCTATTTCATTTTTTCCCGGGCAGGCTGTGAGGCGGCCGCGGCTGCCGTGAGGAGCGCCGGAATCCGCCTGACGGCCCCGGAAAACCGCGAAGCCATCCGTCGGGCGGCCGAGGCTCATACCGCCCATCTCTCCGACCAGGACCTGGACGCCCTCGATTATCCGGGATGGCTCGACCGCCTGGAGGCAGGGGTCGCCGCCCATCATGCCGGCATGGTTCCCGCATTCAAGGAGGCGACCGAGGAACTGTTCGCGGCCGGTCTCCTGGGAGTGGTCTTTGCCACCGAAACCCTGGCCCTGGGCATCAACATGCCTGCCCGGTCAGTGGTGCTCGAATCTCTCACCAAGTTCACCGGGGAAACCCATCAGGCCCTGGAACCGGGAGACTACACCCAACTCACCGGTCGGGCCGGCCGGCGAGGGATAGACACAGAGGGGTTCGGAGTAGTGCTCTACTCCCCCTATGTTCCGTTCCATGAAGTGGTGAGAGCGGCGGGAACCGGCGCCCATCCTCTAGTGTCCAGCTTCCGCATCACCTACAACATGGTCGCCAACCTGGTTGCCAACTATCCCGTCGAGCGGGCTTCCGAGTTGTTGTCCGCCTCCTTCGCCAGCTATCAACAGCTCTCCCGGCTGGAGTCCGAGCAGCGATTGTCGGAAGAACTCTCCGCGCGACTCGATTACGAGGAGCAGCAAAGCCTGTGCGAGCGAGGATCGGTCTTCGAATACCTGGAAATGCTCCGCAAAGGTAAGAAGTCCGCCCCTCCCCTGGTTACAGCTTTGCGGGCAGGGGATGTGTTCGAGATCCCCTCAGGACGCCGATCCGGTCGCTATGTGGTTTTGAGAAGAATCGCCCGCCGTTCCAAGGCGCCGAGGGTTATGGCCGTCTCAGAAGCGGGCGGCGCCTATTCTCTGGGATCCCAGGAGATGGTGGAGGGAACCACCCGACTGGGGAATATCCAGGTTCCCAACCGCCGCCGTTCCGACCACCGGGCTCTCCACCAAGAAATGGCCGGCCGCCTGCGGCGTTTGTCCCGAAAGGGCATACCTCCTTCCGGATCGGTACGCGGGGACCGGCTTCATGAGCATCCGGTGGCGGACTGCCCGGATCTGGATGTCCATCTTCGCAATGCACGGAAAGCGATCCGCACCCGCCGTCGCCTGGCCCATCTCCAATCGGAGGGAGGCTGGGCCGCGACGGGCCTGCCAAGCCGTTTTGCGTCAGTGCGGGGCCTGATGGAAGAGTGGGGCTACCTGGCAGGATGGAGAGTGACGCCCGCCGGAGAACGACTTCGGCTGATCTACAACGAACGGGATTTGCTGGTCTCCGAGGCGGTGGTCAATGGATTGTTCGGCGGCTTGGACCCCGGGGAGACAGCCGCGCTCGGATCGGTCTTCGTCTACGACCCCCGCAACTCCTCTCCCCCTTCCGCCCCCTGGCCCACCGGCCGTCTCGTCAACCGTTGGGAAAGACTGGTGGAACTGGCCGAAAAGCTGAACCGCGCTGAGTCCTCCCACCGGATCGAACCCACCCGGTTTCCCGAATCCGGCGGCGGCGGTGATATGTACCGTTGGGCGAACGGCGCCTCCCTTGCAGATCTGGTGGAAAGCGGTCAGACCCCCGGAGACTTCGTGAGAACCGCACGCCAGTTGGTCGATTTGTTGAAACAACTTCGCGACGCATTCCCACAGGTGTCGGATGCCGCTCGCTCCGCTCTTCGCCGTATGGACCGCGGGGTGGTGGCCGCCCATCTCAACAGATGACAGCCGGATGGGGAATAAACCGTTGCTCAAACCAACTTTCACCATACAGAACAGGGATATCTCGAAATTGGCGAACATGGCGATCTATACTTGCGCACCGTTCCAAAGGGCCTTGACTGCTCTTACTACCGGGAGTTGGCTGTCGCTGTGAAAAACGAGTCCGATATTGAAAGCGACTTCGAGGACGAGGAACTTGACTCCGACCTCGAGGACGACTTTGAGACAGACGACGAATTCAGAGGCGACGACCCCGGTTTCGACGCCAAGGCCAACGGGGACGATTCGGAGACGGATGACGAGCTTTCCGGACTTGAGGTCGAAGAGCTCAACATGGTGGAAGAGGGGGTGTCGGAAGATTTGCTCACCTCCGAACAAGCCATAGAGGTGGCAGGCTTCCGCCGCGCAGAACTCTCCATCAACCCCGACGACCACGCCATTCGCCAAAACGAGTTCCTGTGCGAATCGTGCTTCCTGGTGAAAAGAATCAACCAAAAAGCCTCCCGCAGGTCCAAGATCTGCATCGACTGTCGTTGACGACCTCTAACACCCTCTCTGTCCCTGACCGCGGCAGGGGTCGGATGCGTACCGGCCTCGTCCCATGACGGCGCGCCCCGAAAAGCCGGAATGGGAGAGCCCCGTACCCGGAGTGGGGGTGGTGATCATCGACCGGGGAAGACTCCTGCTCGTCCAACGGGGCGAGGGGGTGGGGAGAGGCCGGTGGGCGGTCCCGGGAGGAAAAGTCCGCTGGGGCGAAACCTGGCGAGAGGCCGCAAGGAGAGAAGCTCGCGAGGAAACCGGACTGGAGGTAGAGATAGGCGCGGTGATATGGGCCGGCGAGGCAATAGGCCCCGGCGAGCCTCCCGCCTGGCATTTCGCTATGGTTGACTTTCGGGCTGAGGTGGTGAGAGGCGAGCTGCAAGCCGGAGACGACGCAGCCGACGCCCGGTGGGTCCCCTTGGAAGAAGTGGAGGACTACCCGCTGGTCTCCACCATGTTTTCCCTGCTGGAGATGCTGTGAGGGCTCCAGCGGGAACTGTGATCTTCGACCTCGACGGGGTGATATACCTCGGCGATGTGGGAGTCCGAGGAGCAGAGAAAGCCTTGACCGAGATCGAGCAGCGGGGCTATATGGTGCTGTTCTGCACCAACAATTCCAGTCGCACCCCATCGGCCACCGCCCAAAAGATCCGTCGGGCCACCGGCTATCCGGCCCGGGTCGAGCAAGTGTTCACCTCGGCAATGGCCGCTACCCGCTTGCTGCTTCCCGACCTCCCGCCCTCTTTGGTGCTGGGCGGGCCGGGAATAGTGGAGGCCCTCGAAGAGATTGGTGTGGAGGTGGTGGGCGACTGGCAAAATGCAAAGGCGGTGGTGGTGGGCTTCACCCCGCAGTTCTCCTATGAACTGTTGCGGGATGCCTGTCGGGCGGTGTGGAAAGGGGCGAGGCTGATCGCCACCAACACCGACCCGAGTTTCCCCACCGACGAGGGCATCTGGCCGGCGGCCGGGGCATTGGTAGCCGCCGTGGAATACGCCACCGGACAGTCTGCCCAACCTGCGGGGAAGCCGCACGGGCCCATGATCAGGCTTCTTCAGAAACATCTCTCCCCCGGAAGAGTGGTGATGGTGGGAGACCGGGCAGAAACGGATCTGCAGATGGCGGCCAACGCGGGCTGGTACTCGGTGCTCGCCCTCAGCGGGGTCTCCAAGTCACCCCCCTCATCCCCCCAACCGGACGCAGTGGTGCAATCCGTCGCCGCCCTGCCAAGCCTCTTGGACCACCTGGATCGAACAGAGTAGGCCCTCCAACCAAGAAGGTTTTTCTCGCGAAAAGGCATCACTATCTCGCGAAACCAGTGGGCGGTTTATAGCCGATGGGTTGCCCACCCCCTACCTCCACCACCGTCGAGATCATCGGGTAACCGCGTGGGGCTGAGCCCCTATGGTCAGTTGGGGTCGATCTCTGGATTTGTTGCGGTCCGGGGGTGAGCTCTTCGCCCGGCCCGAGGTTTTTTGCAGCTGTGATCAGTATGGGCCGGGTAGCGCCGGGAGTCAACCCCATGTCCGGGGGGTTTCTTGCCAACCTAGGGATGTGTTTCACAGTAGAAGTTCGGCGTTGGTTTTGCGGTGGCGGGAGCGTGAGCGTGGCGTTCTGAGGGGTAAGGGTCGCCGACTGCTATTGGGTGGTGGTTGGAGGAGATATTCTCCGTCGGGGCTTCGTTGGATTTGCCATCCTTCGTCATGTACTCG
The DNA here is from genome assembly GCA_965261135.1 of Acidimicrobiia bacterium. Classification (GTDB taxonomy): domain Bacteria; phylum Actinomycetota; class Acidimicrobiia; order Spongiisociales; family ZC4RG35; genus Bin76. The sequence continues at coordinate 403,129 of OZ253443.1, read as the reverse complement.
GTGGTGGCATCGGCTGCACAGGAGACAGAGATTGTCGATGTCGGTGGGCCCGTCGGCCGCCCAGGGAACAACGTGGTGCGCCTGGCACCAGGCCGGATCGGCGCCGCATCCCACACATCCCCGGTCCCGGGCGATCAGAGCCATCCGCTGCGCGGGAGTGGCGAGCCGTTTCCCCAGGCCTACCCAGAGAGCTGTCCCCGGGTATTGAAGATAGCGGGAACGATGCGGGCCTGGCATGCCAGGTCCTTGAACACCTCCACCGGCATGGGTGTTCCGTCCCCAAGGCGAGCATTACGGATCCGTTGCAACCCGATGTCGTAGTCGGCGACTAACAAAAGTGTGGTGCTCGATGGTTTTTTCTTCCGGTCGTCCGGTCGGCAGATCAGGCCTGCCAGGGCGTCGGCCATGCGCTGTTCGGTCGATGGCCGGTGCTTGGGATCCTCTTCCCGCCACAACTGGTTGGTCCTGGCCGACAGCACGGTTTTCACCCGCTCCCCGGTAATCGGGTCCAACTCGGCATGCAGCACGGTCATACCGCTTCCCCGATCCACCCTGATCCAAGCCTTGCGGTTCCGACGCTGCATCTTCAACGTTTGCCGTTCCCGGGCTGCTTCCCCGACCGGATCGGTGAGCGCTCGGCACAAAGTTCGGTGATGGTGAGACCTCCAAAAGCGGCAGCGCGACAAGCAACCGCCAGGACGGCATCGGCAGGCATGCAGGAACGCTCATTGATTTTGCGTGGTCGGCCACGGTAATGAGCCCTTCCACCACCGCGGTGAGTTCGTGGGAATCGTCACTGTCCCCGCACCACCACCGGGCGCGTTGCGCTGTGACCCGTCCACCGCCGTTTCCTCGCCACGATACGGTCACAAGCGTCGATCGCTTCGATGACCAGCCCATCGAACACCCCTGCCCCGAACCCATTCGGCCCTACCACCCCGCAAAGTGATGTCCGACACCCGCCCGCCCCAACTGGTGGATTTGCACCTACCCACGCGGCCTCTCAACACCAAGTCCCAGGTTTCTGTGGGGAAGCGGAATCCGGCGCGGCGAGAGGTGTGTCGCTGGGCGAAATCGGACCCGGTGTGGACCACTAAAGGCGGTTGTCGTATCGAACTTGGAATGGTTGCCAAACCAGACTAGGAATAGTGATGCTATTGGTGTGATATATAAATATTAGTTCTAATCAATGTTTCAACAAGACACATACTCACACACGCATACCCACAATAAGTGGCGGATGTCTTTCTCTCAACGATGCGAACCTCGCCCGCCAACAAATCGTCACCTTCCCATGGAGAACGATCATTAAGACCCCACCCTATCCGGGAGGGGGGCGGCCTTCACCGACGCAGGCAAACGGGGCAGCATATGCGCACCTTTCGCTCGGCGTGCCTCACTCGTAGCCTCGAAGTCTCGCGGAGGGGTGTGACAGTCCCAGCACCCCTCCGCCCCCAACCCGGCCGTCTCAGCCCAGCATCCGCCGCTCACGCACACCACGCCCCGTGGCCTCCCAGAGCTGCTACCGTTTACCCTATGGCCGATCAAAACCGGTTCGAGCAGGATGTAACGGGGTTGATTCCTCAGCTCTATGGAATGGCGCTTCGTCTGGCTCGCAATCGTCCGGACGCCGAAGACCTGGTGCAGGAAGCCCTGTTGCGAGCCTACCGCGGCTATCACACTTTCCGGGAGGGGACCAACCTCAGAGCATGGTTGTTCCGGATTCTCACCAACACTTTCATCAACGAATACCGACGACGTTCCCGTCGCCCTCGCGAGACGGAGTTGGACGAGAGCGGGGATGTGCCGCCCTACCCGTCAAGCTCACACTCACAGTTCCGGTCCTGGGCCAAGGCGCCCGAGGATCATCTCATCGAGCAGATATTCGAGTCGGACATCGTCGAGGCGATCGAGGACCTGCCGGTCATCTATCGGATTCCGGTGCTTTTGGCGGATATAGAGGGCTTGTCATACAAAGAGATAGCCCAAACGCTCGATCTTCCCATGGGAACCGTAATGTCCCGACTCCATCGGGGAAGAAATGCCCTCCGAAAAGCGTTGTGGGAATATGCAAGTAAGCGGGGACTGACCCCAACGGAGGTTCCGCATGTCTAAAGAGTGCCGCCAGACCATCACCCACCTGTACAGGTATGTCGACGGCGAGTTGGAAGTCGAGACGGAACACCGCCTGGTTCAGCATTTCGAGTACTGTCCGCCTTGTAAGAACATAGAAATCGTGGAGCGCCGCGTCCGCTACACCATCAGGCACCACCTCACCGAGGAGGTGCCTGAAGTCTTTATGGAGCGACTCAGGGGAAGACTGGCACAGGAGACGCGACGCTTAGGCTTCCGATAAAACCCGGGTAACCTATGGTGCCCATGAACTGGCGAAAATGGGCGACCCTGGCGATCGCGGTGGCACTGGCCTTGGGAACGGCCCTACCCGCCTTGGCCCAAGGAGAACCGGAAGAACCCGCGGAGATCGTCCCGGCAGTGGTGGTGGAGGAATCCGCCCCGGCCGAGGAGGTCGCCGATTGGACATATCGCTACCTGGTGCCCACCTGCCTGGCCCTGGCCTTGATCATCTGCGTCCTGACGGTGGTGCTTTACTTCACCAAAGTGGTTCGATCCCGGTACAAGTCGGTTAGTTGAGGAAACCCCCGCCTCCTCCGGCGGTGGATGAACCTTCCACGCCGAACACCGATCCCCGGCGTTTGATCCAGTTGTTCACCGAGATAGCCAAGCGGGTGCAGTTTTCGCCCGGTCCGTTGGTGGTTGCCCTATCCGGGGGCGCCGACTCGGCGGCAGCGGCTTGGCTTTTGACCCGGGAGGAGCGGGAGGCGAGGGCCGTTCACATAAACCACTCCCTTCCCTACTCCTTCGTGATGGCCGAGGCCGCCCGGGGTATCTCCGAGCAGTTGGGAATAGAGTTGGCTGAAGTATCGATCAGCCCCGGCGCCGAGAGCGAAGACGCGATGCGCACCGCCCGCTACCGGGCGCTGGCCGACCACTCGAGACCGGATGAAGTGGTGATAACCGCCCACACCGCCGACGACCAGGCCGAAACGGTGCTTCACAACCTGCTTCGCGGAGCAGGCCTGGACGGAATGGCGGGTATCCCGTCACGCCGGGAACGGTTCCATCGCCCCCTGCTGGGGGTTTGGCGGTCGGAAACCCGGGAACTGGCCACCCTGACCGGGCTCCCGTGGGAAGACGATCCCCAAAACGACGATCCCCGATATCTGCGGAACCGCATCAGACGTCGCCTGATCCCCCAATTGGAAACGGAATATCAACCGAGGCTTCGCGAAGTACTGGTCAGGATGTCCGCGCTGGCCCGCGCCGACCTCTCCCATCTGGAGGAGTTGGCTTCCCTTACACCGATTCGGAGATCTCCCGACGGTTCGGTGGAGCTTTCCTGCGCCCAGTTGGCCGAACTCTCCCCGCCGATTTCCTCGCGGGTGGTGCGACAGGCGCTGCGCCAGGTGCGCGGACCTCACGGCGGGGCGGAAGCCGAGGTGCAGCGGGTACTGGGAGTGGCCCACGGAAAAGCCCACCGTACCGAGCTTGGGGGAGGAGTGACTGTGACCCGCTCCGGCGACCGTCTGCTACTGACCAGAGACGGCTAATGTGGAATAGATATCGATGGATTCGATAAGGCCATTCATCTCCGGTGAGCAGATCGCCCTCCGCCTTCGGGAAATGGGCAGACGGATCACCGCCGACTACGCCGGTCAGGATCTGCTGATCGTCGGAGTGCTGAAGGGCACATTCATGGTGATGGCCGACCTTGCCCGCCAGATCAGGCTTCCCGCCCAATTCGACTACATGGCGGTCTCCTCCTACGGAGCCGCGACCAAGACCTCCGGAGTGGTTCGGGTTCTGAAAGACCTCGAGCAGGAGATCTCCGGACGACACGTGCTGATCTGCGAGGACATAGTCGACTCGGGGCTCACTCTTAACTATCTGATGAATAGCCTTCGCGTGCGCGGGCCCGCCTCCCTCGAGATCGCATCCCTTCTGTACAAAGAAGGCATCCAGCGGGTCCCCGTCGACGTCAAATACGTGGGCTTTCGGATCGGCCCGGAATTCGTGGTGGGCTATGGGCTTGATCTCAACGGTAAATATCGGAACCTGCCCTACGTGGGCATCTTGTCCCAGTCCTAGACAACTTTGTCCCAGGTCCGGATAACATTTAACTTACCTAGACCCCTGACCTGCCTACCATGATGCCTATCCGGTAATGCTTCCTGCCCCTACCCACCACTCTCCAAGGAACAACTTTTGCGCCGCAGTCTCCGTATTCTCCTGATCTACGGTCTTCTGGTCGTCATGATGGCTCTGGTCTTCCAGAATTTTGGGAGCGAAGACGCGCCCTCCCAAGAAATCACCACCGGGGACTTTCTGGCCGCCGTGGAAGCAGCCCAGATTGAATCCGTGCTGATTCTCACTCGCTCCCTGGAAGCCCGGGGACGGTTTGTGGGCTCCAACCTCCCATCCGGGCAGTATGACTTCGCGGCCAAATACCCCGAGGGCTATGAAGGACAGCTCGCCGAAATGCTCGAGGAACGGGGCGTGCAATATGACACCGACCACGAGCCTCCCGGACCCTGGAGCGTGTTGGTGGGAATGCTGCCCTGGTTGCTCCTGATCGGGTTCATGGTCTTCATTTTCATGCAGATGCAAAGATCGGGCAACCGGATCATGCAATTCGGAAAGACCCGGGCCAAAATGGTGAAGAAAGACAATCCTGACGTCACCTTCGCGGACGTGGCCGGCTTGGAGGAAGCTATCGAGGAGCTGGGCGAGATCAGGGATTTCTTGGCCGATGCCGATAAGTTCCGTGCCATGGGCGCCAAGATTCCCAAAGGCGTCCTGCTGTTCGGTCCCCCCGGGACCGGCAAAACCCTTCTGGCCAAGGCGGTAGCCGGAGAAGCGGGGAGGCCCTTCTTCTCCATCTCCGGGTCCGACTTCGTGGAGATGTTCGTGGGAGTGGGAGCCAGTCGGGTCCGTGACTTATTTGAACAGGCCAAGCAAAACAGTCCGGCCATCATCTTCATAGACGAGATCGACGCGGTGGGCCGCCATCGGGGCGCCGGGCTGGGGGGTGGGCACGACGAACGCGAACAAACCCTCAACCAACTCTTGGTGGAACTGGACGGCTTCGACACCAACACCGGGGTGATCGTGATCGCCGCCACCAACCGTCCCGACATCCTGGATCCGGCTCTGCTCCGCCCTGGTCGTTTCGATCGCCAGATAGTTATCGACTCCCCCGACATCAAGGGTCGCCAGGCCATATTGGACGTTCATTCCCGGGGCAAGCCCCTCAAGGCCGAAATAGACCTGGAAGTTTTGGCTCGACGCACTCCCGGATTCACCGGCGCCGATCTGGCCAACCTGATCAACGAGGCTGCCCTGCTTTCTGCCCGCCATAACAAGGAAGAGGTGGGAATGGACGAGTTGGAAGAGGCGATCGACCGCGTGATAGCTGGTCCGGAACGCAAAGCCCGGATCATGTCCGAGGACGAAAAACGGCTGATCGCCTTTCACGAATCCGGACATGCCCTGGTGGGCTGGGCGCTTCCCATGGCCGACCCGGTGCACAAAGTGACAATAGTCGCTCGGGGACGCTCGCTGGGTCACACCCTGGCGCTCCCGACCCACGACAAATACCTGATCAGGCGGTCAGAGCTGTTGGACCAGCTGGCCATGCTCCTGGGAGGAAGAAGCGCCGAGGAACTCATCTACGCCGATCCCACCACCGGATCGACCAACGACATCGAAAAAGCCACTAACATAGCCCGCCGGATGGTGATGGAGTACGGTATGAGCGACCAACTCGGCCCGTTGCAATACGGCAAGCCCGGAGGTGAGGTTTTCCTGGGCCGCGACTACACTCGGCAACCCGACTATTCCGACCGACTGGCCGCCGACATCGATGACGAGATTCGCAAGCTGATCAGGGTCGCCCATTCCGAAGCCCGGCTGATCCTGGCGGCGCACCGTCCCGCTCTGGACAGGATGGTGGTCGCCCTTCTGGCAAAGGAGACACTTGTTGTCAAGGACATCGAACAGATATTCTACGACGTTCCCAAATGGCAGGCCACCGACACACCCGAAATGCGCCTTCATCCACCCCCGGGGATAGCGTCGGGTGATCCGGGAATAGAAAGGGTGGCCGCCGCCACGCGAAGCGGCCATTCTCGGTCTTCCTAGCCAACATGGCAGCTGGCCTTCTCAAACCTCGAGGTTTCAGGTGGATCATCACCTCCCGCTTGGCGGTAAGCGAACGACTGGGCGGACAGGGAGTCACCCATCGCAAGGTGCGCCGCCAACAAGAGGTGCTGTGGCTCCAAAAAGAAGCGGGGATCACCGATGTGGTCAGCCTTCTGACTAACAATCAGAACATCAAGGTCTACCAGGAGAGCGGTTTCGGCGCCCATCGGGTTCCCATCAGTTCTGAGGTGGAAGAGACCGAACGCCGCTCCCTGTACGACAAGCTTAGGGAACTTCTGAGCAATCCGAACGCCAAGATCCTGGTGCACCGGGATGTGATCGATGAAAGCCTGGCGGGTCTGATGAGCGGCTTCCTGGTGGATACGGGGCTGGTTCCCGACCCGGTCAGGGCAGTAACCATCATCGAGCAAATTCTGGGCCGCCCGCTCGGCGCCCGGGGGCGTTCGCTGGTTCCGAATTACCTCACCGGAGAGTGAATTCCCGCTTCCGCCTGGCGGTGATCGGGCCGGGTCGCGCCGGTGGCGCTTTGGCTATTGCCGCCCTGGCAGCCGGACATCGGGTGGAGACGGTTCCCGGCCCTTCCCGCGCCATCCCACCGGAGCTGGAAGAAACCAGGGTGAAAGAGGCCACCGGGCTGTCTCCCTGTGACTTGCTGCTGTTGGCGACACCAGACGACGTAATCGAGGATGCAGCCCGCCGTTTGGCGTCCGACCCCCCTCCCGCCCGTACGGTGGCCCACCTTTCCGGGTTCGCCTCCCTCGCACGGCTGGAAGCCCTGGAGCAGGCCGGCATGGAGGTGGGGTGTCTCCACCCCTTGCAGACGCTCCCCTCTCCCCAGCGCGGCGCCCAAGTCCTGGCCGGATCAACCGCGGCGATCACTGCCCGCTCCGAAGAGGCGGCCGGACAACTCCACTCCTTCGCCCACAGCCTGGGGATCTCCACTTTCGATCTGGACGACCAATTCAAACCCCTCTATCATGCCGCCGCCGCCACCATCGCCCTGGGAGTGGCCACAGCCCTGGGAGTGGCCGCCGATCTGTTCGAGGCGGCCGGCGTGCCCTGGAAGGAGGCCAGGGGCCTGGCTACCCAGGTGATGGAGAACTGCTTTGAGATAGGACCCGATCGGGCTCTCACCGGTCCGGTGGTACGCGGCGACCGCGGCACCGTAACGGGACATCTGCAAGCCGCGGATGCCGTCTCTCCGGAACTTGCCAACCAATATCGGCTGCTTGGCCAGATAGCCGCCCATCGGGCCGGCGTCCGAGGGGAGCCCGGCGAGGCGGCTTGTAACCTGAAAGCGAGCCGCTCTCTCTCATGAGAGTGGTTGCGAGTTTCGGAGAGGCGCGGTCGGCCGCGAGCGCGGCGTATCACGAAAAGGAAGCCGAGGCCGGGTTGGCGCCCATCGGATTGGTTCCCACCATGGGTTTTCTCCATGAAGGACATCTGTCATTGCTCTCCCGGGCGCGCCGCGAATGCCGGGTGGTGATCATGTCTCTCTACATCAATCCCCGACAGTTCGACCTTTCCTCAGATTTTGAGAGATACCCCCGGAGTTTTGAGCGCGACCGCCGAATGGCCGCCGAGGCGGGAGTGGATGTGCTGTTTGCGCCGTCCACCAGGGAAATGTACAAACCGGACGATTCCACCTCCATCGACCCGGGCCCGGTGGTCCAACCCATGGAAGGAGCGGGGCGCCCCGGTCACTTCGAGGGAGTGGCCTTGGTGGTGACCAAGCTGTTGGCCGGGTTGGGCGCGCAACGGGCCTATTTCGGACGCAAGGACGCCCAGCAGTTGGTCATGATCCGCAAAATCGCCCGCGACCTCTGCTTCCCCGTCGAGATCGTCGGCTGTCCGACCATGCGGGAGAACGATGGGCTGGCGCTTTCCAGCCGAAATGTCCTGATGTCCCCCGATGACCGGGAGGCCGCCCTGGACATTAGCCGGGGTCTCTGGGCAGCGGCAGACGCCGCCGAGGCGGGAGAGACCTCTGCCGAGGGTCTGCGCGGTCTGGTGACCGGGGAGGGAAACCGGGTGGCCTGGGAATATGTGGAACTGGCCGACCAGCGTGACTCATCTTTGCTGAACACCCTCGACCGACCCTCCTTTCTGGCAGTGGCCGCCTCGGTGGGAAGCGTGAGGCTGATTGACAATCTCTTTTTCGATACGCACTCCGACGGGCCGGCGGTTGACCGGGGAATCCGTCTGGAGGGCCCTAGTCTCCTTTACAGGTGAAAGGCATGCTTCTAGCAGTCGATATCGGCAACACCCAGACCGTGATCGGGGCCTACCGAGACCGTTCCCTGGAACACCGATGGCGAATCTCGACCGAAGCATCCCGCACCGCCGACGAATATCGCATATTTCTTAGCGGGCTGCTCTCTGGAATCCCCAAGCCCCTGGACGGCGCTGCGCTGTCCAGCGTGGTGCCCACCGCGGTCTCGGCAATACGCCCGGTGCTGGCCGAGATGGTGAACGGACCTTTGGTGGTGGTGGGTCCCGGAACCCGCACCGGCATGGAGATACGCATCGACAATCCCCGTGAAGTGGGCGCCGACCGGGTAGTGAACGCCATCGGAGCGGTTGAGTTGTACGGTGCGCCGGTGCTGGTAGTCGACTTTGGAACAGCCACCACGGTGGATCTGATCGATGCCTCGGGCTCTTACTGCGGCGGCGCCATCGCTCCCGGGGTACAAGTGGCCGGAGACGCCCTGGCCGCGGCGGCCTCCGCGCTCCGCCGAGTGGAGTTGACCACACCCAGACGAGCCACCGGCCGCAACACCACCGAGGCCGTACAGAGCGGACTGGTGTTTGGATGGGCGGGCCTGGTGGACGGCCTGGTGAGACGAATCTGCACCGAACAGCGGCTTGGAGCTCCGCCGGTGGTGGCCACCGGGGGCTTGGCCCGGCTGATCGGGCCGGTTTGTGAGACGATAACCGACATTGAAGATGACCTCACCCTCCGGGGATTGATGGTGGTGCTGGAGTTGAACTCCTAACCCCCCTCTCCAATTGACATACCTCCCAATACCGTCTATTATTCCCACGAACAACACCTATCCCCCTGCCGGCCTTCCCCGTCCCCTCCCGGAAGGTCGGCGGGCAGCCTGCCCGCCCTCCACCCCTCCCGGGGCGGCAGGCACACAACCGGCCCGCCCCCCCTCCCCTCCCGGGGGCGGGTCGGTTACTCTTCGACGGTGTTGGGACACCGTCTTTCTTCTGCTTCGTCTCCCTGTTAGGTTGAAGATTCATGAATGACAAGGGAGCCAGCCGCTCGGACACGGGATCGTTCGGCCTGTGGGAAAAGGTGGTGAACGAGCGCTTGGATGTCCTGGAGCATCTTTCCTCCCGACAAATCGAGCCATGGCCGCCTTGGTTCGATCGCACCCACTCCACCCAGGAGATTCGAGACCTGCACGGGGCGCTGGGACCCGATGTCCGGACCGGGAATAACGCGGCGGTGGCGGGACGGATCCGGCTGATCCGGAATTTCGGGCGACTGCTGTTTATCACTTTCTTCGATCAAACCGGAGACCTGCAACTGTTCATCTCCCGCGATACTTTGGCGGCGGAATCCGAGGAGGTCATCTCCCGGCTGGACCTGGGCGACTGGGTAGGAGCAACCGGGGAAGTGATCACCACTCGACGAGGCGAATTGTCCATACAAGTTGACCGAGTGACCCTTCTGGCCAAATGTCTCGCTCCCCTACCCGATAAATGGAAGGGTCTTCGGGATGTCGAGCAGCGCTCCCGCCACCGGCATCTGGACCTGCTAGTCAATCCGGAAAGCCGGCGGACCTTCGAGATCCGCTCCGCCGTGGTGTCAGAACTCCGCAACCAATTCCATCAACGAGGATTCATGGAAGTCGACACTCCCATCCTCACTTCCCGGGCGGCCGGCGCAGCCGCTCGTCCTTTCCGAACCCATCACAACGCCCTGGACATAGAGCTGTACATGCGGATCGCCACCGAACTGTACCTCAAGCGCCTGATCATCGGGGGGTTCGAGCGAGTCTTCGAAATCGGCCGGATCTTTCGCAACGAAGGTGTGGACTCTTCCCACAATCCCGAGTTCACCATGCTGGAGTCCTATCAGTCCTTCGCCGACTACCGCGATGTGATGGAACTTCTCGAAGAGGTGATTCCTGCGGTGGCCACAGCAGCGACCGGCACGACGATGGTTAGCCGCGAAACAGACGCCCACTCCGCTTCTCCTCTCTCCCTCGAACCTCCCTTCCGGAGAGTTTCGATGCTGGAACTGGTGAGCGAGGAGATGGGAGAGGAGGTCACCCTCGACACGGATCCCAACACCCTGAAGAAGCGGGCGGCAAACCGGGGAGTCGAAACCCGGGACGAATGGGGCGCCGGTCGGGTCATCTACGAACTGTTCGATCGCCTGACCGCCCCGAGGCTGTGGGAACCCACCTTCGTGCTCGACTATCCCCTGGAGGTCTCCCCTCTGGCTCGTCGCCACCGCCAGAACCCTCGGCTGACCGAGCGTTTCGAGTTGTTCATCGTCGGGGTGGAATTCGCCAATGCATTTTCGGAGTTGAACGATCCGGTTGACCAACTGTCCCGATTCGAGAGCCAGGCTTCCCTTCTGGGGGCGGATGACCCTGAACTGCATCCGGTGGACGAAGAGTTCGTGCTGGCTCTGGCATACGGGATGCCCCCCACGGGCGGGTTGGGTCTGGGCGTGGATAGGCTGGTGATGCTGCTGACCAACCGGAGCCACATCCGTGATGTGATCCTGTTCCCCACCCTACGGCCCGCCGAGAACCCTCTCTGGGGCACTTACCGCCGCCTCCTGGCCCAGCGATTTGCGGCTCTCAGGTGATTGAAACCCCCGCTGCCTCCAACGCCGCGATCGACTTATCCCCATCGTCGGGGGAGAGATTGACCGCGGCGGTGGCCGCGAGGGGCACCTCCACCTCATATCCCAAACGTACGGCGTCCAGAGCCGTGTCTTTCACGCAGTAGTCGAGCGCCAGCCCCGCCACCACCACCTTGGCAATACCCTCCTGGTCAAGCAGGGAGTGGAGGGCGGTGGGACGGTCTTCCCCTTCCACCAGGTCCCGCATGGTGAACCCCGAATAGCCGTCCTCTCCGGCGCCGCCTTTCTTTACCGATGTCCCCTCCACCCTCAGCGCGGGATGAAATTCTGCCCCCCGGGTTCCTCCCACACAGTGAACCGGCCAAATCCCCCCGTCCTTTTGGAAATGGGGAGTGGTCGCCGGATGCCAGTCCTGGGTGTAGAAAACCGGCCACCCCTCACTCCCCGCCTTATCTATCAGCCGATTGACCGCCTCCACCACTCCCATCGCCCCCTTCACATAAAGGGACCCTTCCGGGTCGGCGAAGTCGTTTTGGACATCCACCACCACCAAGGCAGTCTTGGGAGGGAACCGGTTCATGATCTCAGAGCATAAGCGTACCCGCCTCTCAGTCACTGGGGTCAACCCTGTCTCACGCCCTTTCGACACGGGAAAATGGCATTCAAGCCCACTCCTAATATCACCCAGAACAAAGGCACGCTCATGACCGCCTCACACGCCCTGGAAATGCCGGTGCTGTCTTTGGGGTCAGGTCCCACCAACTCCATGCGAGGCGCCTGCTCCCTGGCCGGACTCGCCGATGCGATCTCTGTGGATGTGTGCAGAGCGTCGATCCGCGCACGGTGGGCCAGGCCCTATCCTGGGTGGATGAGCAGTTGGCCGCCCATTGTGAACGCATGAAGGCGAGCCGCAACCCCGTGCCAATGCTGGCGGTCGGAGGAGGCACCCATCTCGTCCCCGAGCGTGTGCCCGGAGCCTCCGAAATGATCAGACCCCGTCACTACGAAGTGGCCAACGCCTTCGGAGCGGCCATCTCCGAAGCATCGGGCACGGTCGACCGGGTCTATCAATACGATTCCTCCAGCCGGGGGCATTGTTTGGCGTCCCCCCGGGGCGAGGCGTTGGCGGCTGCGGTGGAGGCAGGCGCCGATCCTGACCAAGCACGCATTACCTCGGTGGCGGAAGTACCCATGACTTACGTACCGGGAGGGCGGTGCCGAGTTCAAGTCAAAGCGGCCGGACCACTGGGAGGCTGATGGCGGACACCCACCGATTTGCGGTCGCCGATTGCCACAACGATTTGCTGCTGGCCGTGGAGCATCAGCGGCGACGCGGCCACGCTGATCCATTCGGGGACTTCTGGCTGCCACAACTGCGCGCCGGTGGGGTGGTTCTTCAGGTGCTGCCGGTGTACACCGAAGAAGAGTTCGTCAGCGCCGGAGCCCTCCGCCGGGCGATGGTCATACTGGAGACCGCCCGCTGGATGGTCTCCCTTCACCCCACGGAAGTGGCGATCACCGAGACCGCCGAAGAGCTCAGAGAAGTAATCGCTTCCGGACGGATCGCCTTGGTTCTGGCGTTGGAGGGTGGAGAGCCCTTCGGGGCCGATCTCGGCTTGATAGACGGGTTTGCCCGGCTCGGAGTGAGGATGGCCTCTCTCACCTGGAACCGCCGCACCATGCTGGCTGACGGCGTGGGTGTCCGTACCACGGGGGGCGGGTTGACCCCGATGGGCCGGGAAGCAGTCTCCGAGTTGGAGAGATGCGGGATCGTGGTCGATATCAGCCACCTCTCCGACGCCGGATTGCAGGACGTTCTCGATGTGGCTCGAAAGCCCGTGATCGCCTCCCATTCCTCCTGTCGGGCCCTGCACCCGCACCCTCGCAATCTCACCGACGCGCAGATCAAGGCGATCGCCTTGTCCGGAGGGTTGGTGTGCCTCAACGCTGTCGGCGGATTCCTCAGCGATCTGCCCTCCCTGGACGACTACGTAGACCACATTGCCCACGCCGCCTCGCTGATAGGCGATGGCGCTGTGGGAATCGGAGCCGACTTCATGGACGAGGTGTTCCGCATAGTGGATCCCATCCTGGGCCGAGCGCCAGCCGATGAGTTTCCCATCGTGCCAAAGCTGCAATCACCTGCCGATTACCGGTTCGTAGGCGAGAAAGTAGCCCGGCGGCTTGGCTTTGCCTCCGCCCAAGGAATAATGGGAGAAAACTTGATCCGATTCCTGAGTGGAATCCTGGCCTGATCTATCCGAAGTTGAGTGGCGACTAGGTCCGTACCACTCTTCCCGATTTCACAACTATTCGGTCGGGATTCCAAAGCACCTCGGGCGTTTCGAATGGGTTACCCCCCAACACCACCAGGTCGGCGGTGGCGCCCACCCTTATGACGCCCAGATCTGAACGGCGGATGATCGCCGCGTTCACCGAAGTGGCGGAGCGGAGCACCTCCCCCACCTCCTCCACCTCACAGCGGATCCGGAAGTCCAAGAGTTGTTCGTCCTCGAGGCCACCGATCAGGTCGGTGCCCATTCCGATCCGAACCCCGGCATCCCGGGCGATCTCCAGGGAGGCGATGCCTGCTTCAATCACTTCGAGGTTCTTGCGTCGGGACTCCGGGGGCTGGCCCAAATCCTCTCCCCTTCGTTTCATGGCCTCATACGCGATCAGGGTGGGCACCAGGTAGGCGCCGCGCTCGGCCATCAGCATCGCAGCCTCGGTGTCCAGCAGGTTTCCGTGTTCAATGGTCCTAACCCCGTTCCCCACCGCATGGATGATGGCTTCGGGTGAATAGGCGTGCGCAGCCACATAGGAGTCAAGCCTGGCCGCCTCTGCGCAGACTGCCCGGACTTCATCTGCGTCATACTGGACCTGCCGGATGGGATCGGTGGGGGACATCACTCCTCCCGATGCGAAGATCTTTATGGCATGGGCGCCGGTACGGATCCGCTCCCGCACCGCTCGACGAAGGTTGTCGACTCCGTCCACCACCTCGCTCAAGTAGCCGCACGAGTGCTCGGCAAAGATGTGCGCGGGGCGGGGATCGCCGTGACCTCCGGTCTGGGTCAGCCCCGGACCGGTGTACAGGTAACGCGGCCCGGGGATCAGTCCCTCTTCAAGAGCCATGTGCAGACCTATGTCGCCGCCCGATACATCCCGCACGGTTGTAAACCCTCGCTGGAGGGTCGCATCAAGCCGCCGCGCCGCCTTATGAGCCACGTAGCTCATCGGCAGGCTCTCCAGTGCCATCATCTCGAAGTCGATTCCGTAGGCGTGGAAGTGGGCGTCGATCAGGCCCGGGGTAATCAAACGGCCACCGGCGTCGATGATCCGTGCTCCGTCCGGTGGGCGGCCGTCGAGACCGACCACCACTCCACCCTCGATGTGCACCGGGTGTTCCGCCGGGTTTGGAGACACTCCGTCGAACACAAGCCCATTGACCAACGAAAGCATGGAACTACCCATAGACGATCAAGATAGTCGAGAGAATGCTTCGACTTCCCATATCCCGGGTCAAAGTCTTCCCCGAGGACACGGCGTAATCTTTCGGGAGAGATGACAAATCCTCTCCACCGCGGCGTCCTGTTCACCGACCTCTACCAGTTGACCATGGCTCAGGTCTATTTCAGCCATGGAATCGCCGAGCAGGAGGCGAGCTTCGAGCACTACTTTCGCACCCATCCCTCTTATGGGGAGCACCGGGCGGGATATTGCGTTTCGGCAGGCCTTGGGGCTTTGCTCGACCGCTTGGAGAGATACAGCTTCGGAGACGCCGAGTTAGCCGCCCTGGCCAAAATGCGCTCAGGGTCGGGAAACCCTCTGTTCGGGAAGGATTTTCTGGACTGGCTGAGAAACGACGGGGATTTCCGCCGGCTCACCCTCCGTGCGGCGCCCGATGGGCGGGTGGTCCATCCCAATACTCCCATCACCGTGGTGGAAGGGCCCTTGGCGCTGGGGCAACTGGTGGAGAGCGCTTTGCTGAACCACCGCAATTACGCCACTCTCATCGCCACCAAGGCCGCCAGGGTCAAGCAGGCGGCCCGTTCGGGAACGGTTCTGGAGTTCGGGATGCGAAGGGCAGCCGGATTGGGCGCCAACCTGGCTTCCGAGGCGGCGCTGGTAGGCGGCGCCGACTTCTCCTCCAACGTGGCGGCGTCGCACAAGGTGGGGCTTCCCGCCCGAGGCACGCACGCTCACTCCCTGGTGCAGGCGTTCATGGCCCTGGGGGGCAGCGAGCTCGACGCTTTTCGGGCGTTCGCCGACGTATACCCCGACGACTGCGTGCTGTTGGTGGATACCATCGACACCCTGGAGTCGGGCATCCCCAACGCCATCTCGGTGTTCGAAGAGCTGCGCCGAAAGGGACATCGGCCGGTCGGAATCCGGCTCGACTCGGGAGACCCGGCGTCCCTGACCCGGGTTGCGGCCCGGATGCTGGAGGAGGCCGGATTCGGGGAGGTGGCCATCGTCCTCTCCGACCGGTTGGACGAACTCTCCATCTCCGGGATAACAGAGGAACTGGCACGAGACGCCGAAGATCCCGACCGGGTCATCGGGCGGCTGGTATTCGGAGTCGGGACCCGGCTCGTAACCTCGGAGGGCGCTCCGCATCTGGACGGGGTATTCAAGTTGGCGGCGGTGCGCGAAGGCCCTCTCTGGCGACCCGCTTTCAAGCTCACCGATGACCTCGCCAAATCGGCGCCGCCCGGCAGGAAAAGCTTGTGGCGCCGGTACCGGGTGGACGGGACCGCCCGCGGTGACCTGGTCACGCTGGTGGACGAAGAGCCTGACCACAGCGGGCCTAAGCCTGCCGAGCGTCTTTTGAAAGATGTCTGGACAGAGGGAAAGCGCTCCGGCGAGGACAACCTCGAGACAGCCCGGGCCAGACGACGAGCCGACATGGCCCGGCTGGCGCCCGACCACTTGGACCTGGTCGATCCGGCCCCTTACCCCGTTCTCCGGAGTCCCGGGCTCCGCTCGCTCTGTGACCGGCTTTTGGGCGCCGGGAAGATCGGCGCCGACTGATGACTGAGGGGGAGATGTTGCAGTTGTGGATACCCCTCGGAGCCTTGGCGGCGGCTTTGTCGGTCGCTCTGGTTGCCAGGCTGGTAGAGCGGCGCCGTCCCCGACGTCGGTCCATGAAGGGCCTCGAACCGGGAGTCGCCCTGTTCACCTCCCAACGATGTCCGGGGTGCGATCCGGTGCGATCCCGCCTGATCGAAGTGCTCGGCGCCGGAGGATTCCGGGAGATCAAATGGGCGGAAGCACCCCAGCTCTTTGTGACGCATATGATCGATCGCGTGCCCACCACGGCGGCGGTGGACAAAAGCGGAACAGGCTTGATATGGGAGGGAATGCCCCCGGTGCGGCTCCTCCGCCGCTGGAAATCCCTTGTTAACCGGCACTAGAGCCTTAAAGTGGGGGAGGTTATGGCACCCAATTGCTATCGGTGTGGAAAAGCGGCCGCGTCGTGGATGGCGATCGACTATCAGAACCGGCGGGTCTGGCTGTGGGATATCAGCATCTCCACTCAACAGAGTGTGCTCTCAGCTCTTTGTCGGCATCATGCCGATCGTCTCGCTCCTCCCATAAAATGGACGCTATTCGACCGTCGCAACGTCACCGAGATGTTCCAATCCTCCAAAAAGTCGGGAGTCGCCTAGGGATCGGCGGACCGGGCCGACGCCCTCCGCATCCTCGATGATCCGGCTCTCCAGGTTCTTGTACCCCGGTTGGGTACTGGCGGCTCTCTCCTTGATGGTGCTGGCCGTACTCAGCCCCCAGTTGCTGTTCGTGGAGAACACTCCCTCCGGCGGCGACATGGGTGCCCATGTCCTGGGACCGGCCGCCATGCGGGACGTGCTGCTGCCCTCCGGCCGCCTGCTGGGCTGGTCCAACGCCTGGTTCGCGGGGTTTCCGCTGTTTTATTTCTATTTCCCGCTCCCCTCGCTGGTCATCGTGCTGTTGGACGTGTTCCTGCCCTACGGAGTGGCTTTCAAGCTGGTGACGGTGGGAGGTCTTCTGCTCCTTCCTCCCGCGGTTTACTTCCTGACCCGATCGCTGGACTTCCACCGCCTGATCGCCCTGGTGACCGCGGCCGGGGGGACCGTATATGCCTTGATGGAGAGTTTCACCATCTATGGAGGAAACGTAGCCTCCACTCTGGCCGGAGAGTTCACCTACAGTTGGTCGTTCAGCCTGGGCTTCATCTACCTGGGCCTCCTGATCCGGGTGATCGATGGTGAATCCCGCCTGCTCCCTGCCACCGCGGCGGTTTTCTGCGTCACCGTTCTCTGCCATCTGCTGACCACTCTGGTGCTGGTGATAGGGACCCTGGCCCTCCTGGTATTGAGAAAGGCCCGCCGTCCGCTGATAGTGACCTCGGTGTGGGCCTTCGCGCTCACCGGCTTCTGGTCGGTTCCCTTCCTGGCCAACCTGGCATACAGCTCCGACCTGGCCTGGAGTCCCCTCACCCGCTGGCGGGAATTCTTCCCGACCGAGATCTGGGTCCTGCTCCCGCTGTTCCTGATCGGTTTGATCTGGGCAATTCGGCGCGCTTGGCGAATCGGGGAGATGTGGAAAATCGTTCCGCTGTTGATAGCCACCATGGCGCCTATTGTCTACTACCCGCTTCCCGTCCGACTCACCAACCGGTTCCCGGAATTGTTCCTGGACGACCGGTGGAAGCTGTACAACGGCCGGCTGCTTCCCTACTGGTATTTCGGCGTGGTGTTCTTCGCCATGCTGGCGGTGGGCGCCCTGTTGATGGTGGTAGCCCGACGTCTCCCCCGTTTCTCCTCCCCCACCGCGGCCGCGGTGACCGCCATCGCCGCGGGAGGGTTGGGGGCGGCCGTTCTTATTCCCGTCCCCGACACGATCCGGACGTGGCCGGTTTTCCTCGGGGCCGGCATCGTAGGAGGAGTGGCACTGCACCTTCGCCGCCAACAGGTCTCCACCAAGAAACTCCTGGCCGCGGTGGCCGCCCTGGGGGTGGCGGCCGGATCGCTGGTGGGAGTCTCCTATCTGGCGGGCTGGTCGAACTGGAACTACTCCGGCTATGAGGCCAAGGCCCACTGGGACGAATACCGTGATATGAACACGCTGGTGGCAGAGCTCGAACCGGGCCGGGTGCTGTGGGAGAACAACCGCGATCTCGACAAATACGGAACCCCCATGGCGCCGATGCTCATCCCTTATTGGTCGGAGTGGAGCCATCCTTCCATGGAAGGGCTGTTCTTCGAGTCCTCCATGAGCATGCCCTTCATCTTCATCACCATCTCAGAGATGAGCAAGCAGGGCTCGAACCCGGTGCCGGGGCTGGCATATCACAATCTCTCCATGACCCGAGGACTGAAACACCTCGACTCGTTCGGGGTGCGCTACTACATCTCCTTCACCCCCGAGGCGACCGAGGAGGCCCGCAAGTACCCCGAGTTGAAAGAAGTAGGAGTGGCCGGGCCCTTCCACATTCATGAGGTGCCCCCCACCGAATTAGTGGAGGTGGCTCGTTTCCAACCGTCGATATTCGAAAAGAGCCCGGATGGAGAGCCTGACTTCTTCAATTTCTCTCTCGCCTGGTTCGAACTGCAGCACCTCTCGGACCTGTGGGTGGTGGCCGAGGGTCCGCCCGACTCCGGATGGCAAACGGTTTCCAACCCTTCCCTGCTCCGCCCCACTCCCCTCTCTGACCGGGAGGGGGTGGTGAGCGACATCGTGGTGGAAGATCACCGCATCTCCTTTGTAACCGAGGCGGTGGGAGTCCCCCACCTGATCAAGGTCTCCTACTTTCCCAACTGGAAAGCCACCGGTGGCGAGGGGCCCTATCTGGTCGCTCCCTCCCTGATGATGGTGATCCCCACCGATTCACAGGTGGTGATCGAATTCCAAAACACCTGGGCGGAATGGCTGGGTTGGGCGCTGACCCTGGCCGGACTGGCTGTCCTGGTGGTTCCCCGCTGGAGAACACGGCTGAGCGAATGGGGGAATGTTCACTCCCGGCGAAGTGGGAAAGGAGCAGTGCCATAGAAAAGCTGTTCAAGGCCTACGACATCAGGGGCGACACCGCCACCGGAATATTCACCCCCGATCATGCCCGCCGAATAGGGGCTGCCTTCGCCCGCTTCGCCGGCGGCGGGACGGTGGCGGTGGGACGGGATTGTCGAGAAAGCTCCCCACGGTTGGCTTCCGCTCTGATTGAGGGGATCGCCTCGGCAGGCGCGGACGTTCTGGACTTGGGCGAGGTGGCCACCGAGGTCGTCTACTACGCATCCGGCGCCCAGTATGTGGCGGGTGCGATGGTGACCGCCTCCCACAATCCTCCGCAATGGAACGGGATCAAGCTGTGCATGCCGGGAGCCGCCCCGGTGGGCGCCGACTCCGGGCTGGAGGAAATCCGCCGGATGGCGACCGAAAGCACACCCCCCTCCCCCCATCGGGGAAGGGTGTCGGAACACAACGTAACCCAGGCCTACGTGAATCATGTGCTCTCCATCATCCATCCCGAAGCGATAGCCCCCTTGCGTGTGGTGGTGGACGGCGGAAACGGCATGGCCGCAACGGTGGTCAGCCCGGTGTTCTCTCGCCTGCCGATTTCCCTCACCGGCCTCTACCTCACCCCGGACGGATCTTTTCCCAACCATCCTCCCGATCCGATGGACCCCGCCAATCTGGCCGATCTGATCACCGAGGTGGTCTCGGTCGGCGCCGACCTGGGAGTCGCCTTCGACGGAGATGCCGACCGGGCATTTTTCGTGGACGACCAGGGAATGCCCCTGTCGGGAAGCGCGGTCACCATCCTGATAGCCCGCTGGATTCTGGCCTCCGAGCCGGGCGCCAAGGTTGTGCACAATCTGATCTGTTCACGGTCGGTGCCCGAATCCATCACCGCCGGCGGCGGGATACCGATCCGCTCACGGGTTGGGCATTCTTTCATGAAACAGGTGATGGCCGAGACCGGGGCGGTGTTCGGGGGGGAACACTCCGGCCACTACTATTTCGCCGCCCACTACCGGGCGGACTCCGGTATGCTGGCAACGCTGGCGCTCCTCCGGATCCTGTCCGAGAGCGCTCGAACGCTCTCCGAGCTCCATGCGGAAGTGACGCCCTACCATGCGTCCGGCGAGATCAACCTGGCGGTGGTCGATCAGGAAGGCTCCCTGGAAAGGGTGGGAGAGGCTTTCTCGTCGGCCGACCAGGACCGACTGGACGGGCTGACCGTCTCCTGGACCGACCGGTGGTTCAACCTTCGTTCCTCCAATACCGAGCCCCTGCTGCGCCTGAATGTGGAAGGTCCCGATCGCGCCTCTGTGAACCGGCTGGCAGCCCAAGTGAAGAGTCTGCTGGAGGTCTGAGATGTCGTTGATCGACCCCGAACTCCTCGCCATCCTGGCCTGCCCGCGCTGTCGGGGCGTACTGCGTCTGTCCAATACCGAGCAGGCGCTTTTCTGTGCAGAATGCGAACTGGTCTACCCTGTCAATACAGCCGGCGTTCCCCTAATGACGGTGGAAGATGACTAAGAACCCCTCCGGCCTGGCGGAGATGAGATTCCAGATGACCGCACTGGGCGCCCAGTTGCGCTGGGGAGCGGATCTATCCCTCAGTTCAGGCGAGAAGACCGACGGGGAGATGCTGGTGTGCGGTATGGGGGGATCGGGGATCACCGGCGATTTTCTGGCGGCGGTGGCGGCCGCCGAGGGACGGCGGACCGCGGTGCACAAGAGCTACGGACTTCCCCGGTGGGCAACCAGGCACAAACCTCCGGTGACAGTGGTCTCCTACTCGGGAAACACCGCCGAGTCGCTCTCCTCCTGGGCGACCGCCCGGGATTTGGGGCTTTCGGTGACGGTCATCACCTCCGGGGGGGAGTTGGCGGAGAAAGCGGCCCTGGCAGGCGACCGGCTGGTGATGGTTCCGGGGGGATACCTGCCCCGCTCGGCCCTGGGGTTCGGGCTGTCGGCGCTTCTAAGAGTGGCCGGAGAAGCCGGCATCATCGCCGATCCCCGGCCTTCCCTGGAAGAGGCGGCGCAGATGGCGGACGGCCTCTCCGGACCAAAGGGAGAGGGGATACCCCTTGCCTCGGAACTGGCGGTGGGGATGGCCGGAAAGATGGTGGGAGTGTACGGTTCGCTTCCCCTTACTCATGTCGCAGCCTATCGGTGGAAGACCCAACTCAACGAGAACGCCAAGCGAACCGCATTCTGGGCAGTGCTGCCCGAGGTCACCCACAACGAGATCACAGGTTGGGAGTTCCCAACCTCACTGGCCCAACATCGAGTGGGACTCATCGCGCTCCGCGACCGGAAAGAACATCCCGGAGTGTCCCGTCGATTCGAGCTTTTGGAGGCGCTCACCGCCGATCGGGTCTCCTGGGTGGGAGAGGTATGGTCGCAGGGTTCTTCCCCCCTAGCCCGGCTGATTAGCCTGGTGGCCGTGGGTGATCTGTTCTCCTTGAAGCTGGCCCGCGACGCCGGCGCAGACCCGATGCAGGTGAAGCTGATCGACCGGCTCAAGGAGAAAATGGCCTCTCCCCCGATTCAACAGCCGGATAGTCCGCATGCCTTCTGACATCGCCGATCCGAGGCTGGCGTCCCAGGGCCGGTTGGGAGTGGAGTGGGCCGCCCGGCGAATGCCGGTTCTCTCGTCTGTCAAGAAACAGTTCTCTTCTGATCGGCCTCTGGCCGGGCTGCGGGTGGGGGCCTGTCTGCACGTGACATCGGAGACCGCCAATCTGATGCTCACCCTTCGCGACGCCGGAGCGGATCTCTTCCTGTGCGCGTCCAATCCCCTCTCCACCCAGGATGATGTGGCGGCGGCGCTGGCGGCAGAAGGCGTGGAGGTGATGGCGATCCGCAGGGAGGACTCCGAGCGTTACCACCGCCACATCCAAGAGGTGCTGGGTCGTCGCCCTCATCTGCTGGTGGACGATGGGGGCGATCTCATCTCGGCCCTGCATCGGTCCCACCCCGATCTCTCGCCCCTGGGTGCCACCGAGGAGACCACCACCGGGGTCAACCGGCTGCGGTCCATGGCCCAGGAGGGTGCTCTGAGGTTGCCGGTGGTGGCGGTCAACGACTCGGCCACCAAGCATCTGTTCGACAATTACTACGGAACAGGCCAGTCCACGATGGACGGGATCATCCGCGCCACCAACCTGCTGATGGCCGGCTCGGTGGTGGTGGTGGTGGGCTATGGGCAATGCGGGCAGGGAGTCGCTATTCGGGCCGATGGGTTGGGAGCGCGGGTGATCGTGGTGGAAGTGGACCCGGTGCGCGCTCTTCGAGCCCTCATGGACGGCTTTGAGCTGCTCACCGCCAAGGAGGCGGCATCCCAGGGCGACATCTTCATCACTGTCACCGGCAACCGTCATGTTCTCGCCGGAGAACACCTGGCCTTGATGAAGGATGGGGTGATCCTGGCCAACGCCGGCCATTTCGATGTGGAGATCGATGTGGAGGCTCTTGCCGAATGGTCGGTGGATAGGCAAACGGTGCGTCCCAATCTGGAGGAATTCAAGATGACCGACGGTCGCCGCCTCTACCTGGTGGCAGAAGGCCGGCTGGCCAACTTGGGCGCCGCCGAGGGGCATCCCGCCGACGTGATGGACCTCTCGTTCTCAAACCAGGCTCTGGCGCTGCGGTGGCTGGTTGAAAACCACGATTCTCTGGAAGCATCGGTCTACGTGCTCCCAACCGAGATCGATGAGATGGTGGCACGGATAAAGGTCGCTGCCCTGGGAGGCAGCCTGGAGGAACTCACTCCGTCCCAACGTGAATACATGACGGGCTGGCGTCTCGGCACCTAACAGAGCTGCCCCGGGGTGGGCTTTGAACGCGCCTCGGCGACCTTGATCTGAACCAGCAGCACCCCAACCAGCGCAACCACGATTCCCAAGATCTGCATCGCGGTTAGGACCTGTCCGAGCATAACCCAGGCAACTACCCCACCAACCACCGGCTGGGTGAGGATGATCATCCCCACCGGCCCCGGACCCGCGTCGCGGACGGCGATTACTTCCAAGAGTATCGGGAGGGCCGTCCCCAACACACCCAAGGCCAATAGCCACCACCACTTGGAGACAGGCAGATCCATGGGACCCCACCGGGCCAAGGGCAACAAGAGGAGAGCAGCTATACCCATCGGGTACGTGCAGATGGTCAAGGGGGGGAGGTGCATGCCCAGGTGGTCGACCAAAAGGAGATACACGGCCAAGAACAGAGCCGCTCCCACGCCCGCGGTTATCCCGATGACGTCCACCCGCTCCCATACCCAGGCCTCCACCACCAGGGAGATACCCAACATGGTCACCGATCCCGCCAGCCAGGCGACCGCGGGCACGCGGACTCCTCCCACTACCCGGGTCCAGATCATCACCGCCAGCACCCCCACGAACTGCAGTGTTATGGCCGGACCGGCGCCCAGTCTCTCCAGGGCGGTGAAGAACAACGGGGGCATCACCGCCATTCCGCCGCCCAAACCGACCAGGGTTCGGAGCCGACCACGAGGATGGAGACGCCTCTTTCGGGCAGCCACCGCAACCAGTACCACCGCGGCGATCATCAGATGACGCTGGGCCAACTCTATAGATGTGTGATAGTCGAGCAGATCGATGACCACCACCGCGAAGAATCCGAACAGCGACACCACCGCTACCGCCAGCAGGGTCCCCCGCCGCGCTTGCGGCCTCACATAACTCAGGCCGACTTTGTTCCCATCAAGTCGGCCTCTGCTCATAGAGAGAAAGTTACCTCACAGGTGGGCACAGGACATCATTTGACACCCGCGAAGAGACACGTCAGGCCATTGCCGGCTATCGGGATGCGATGACTTATGCGATGCAGTTAGCCAAATCAAAACGCACCATAGACCCATCGGTGCTCTTGGGACTGTATTTCATGATCATGAAATACAAACTCCAAAAGAATCCCGGACAGTGGCGTCCCGGCCCAATATGGGTGGAGGACAAGGATGGGAAGGTGCTCTACACCGCGCCGGACCGCGAACTGGTCGAAGACCTGGTGGAAAAAACTCTTGAGGATGTCAATCAAAGCACCCACCCGGTGGTGGTCACGGCCGCTATGGCGCACCTCAATCTGGTGATGATCCATCCTTGGAGCGACGGAAACGGGAGGATGGCGCGTTGTCTCCAGACTTTGGTGCTTGCCTCCGAGGGATTCTTGGATACAGTCTTCTCCAGCATTGAGAAGTACCTGGGACGCAATACAACTAGCTACTACCAAGCGCTCAGAACGGTACACAACGGGGCGTGGGACCCTAAGCGAAATACCCGCGCATGGATTCAATTCTGCCTCACAGCCCACTACCGACAGGCCCGCACCCTGCAACGCCGCATTGAGCAGTACGAGGCACTCTGGGGCCGGCGCGAGGACCTTGCTACCCGCCACAGACTCCCAGATCGAGTGGTCGGAACACTCTCCGACGCGGCCCGCGGGCGTACCCTATGGCGCTCTTTGTATGTCAAGATCACCCGCTGCTCGACAGGCGAGGACATCAGCGATATGACAGGAACCCGCGACCTGTTGGCAATGCACCGAGCCGGTCTCTTGGATGCCATCGGAGAAAAGCGAGGACGTCGCTACCGGGCTAATCCCGAACTGGGCGCGGTTTGGAACGAAATCCGCGCCCAGCGACCATCTCTGATGGTGGAGGATCCCTACGAAGTTATAACGCGGAGGCGACTGCCAGGATTTTGACCTTTGCCGTAGTTACGGCAACTCCGGGTAGAAGACAAGCACCAGGAGACTTAACAGGTTGAACCCGGCGTGGGTAAAAATAGCCGGACCCAGCCGACCCCGACGGATCCGAAGATAGGCCAGCACCACGCCGAACAAGAAAAGCTGGGGAACCAGCACCATTGCCGACTCCAACGGCTGTACGGTGGAGACGCCCACCATGTGGAAGGCGGCGAAAGCAGCCGACGAGCCGAAGATAACTCCCCGCGTCTGAAACCTGGCGGCCAAAGCGTCGATCAGAATCCCCCGGAACATTAACTCCTCCACAATGGGGCCGATCAGGCCGATCAGAAGGAAAAGCGCGATCTGGTCATAGACTTCCCCGACACCGGCGATCTCCCCCGAAAGGGACTGTGGCTCCGTTTCCAGTCCCACCAGCAACGCCAGCGGCAGGAACAAAATGGCCAAAACCACCTGCAGCCCCATTCCCAAAGCCAGCATCACCCCGTCTCGGGACTCCACCA
This sequence comes from Acidimicrobiia bacterium, assembly GCA_965261135.1. Lineage (GTDB taxonomy): Bacteria > Actinomycetota > Acidimicrobiia > Spongiisociales > ZC4RG35 > Bin76. The sequence continues at coordinate 377,836 of OZ253443.1, read as the reverse complement.
CGAAACCGAGCCGCTGAAAATCCCTCCCGCGGGATTTCACCACCAGGAACACCGCCCCCACCGTAAACAGGAACTGGCCCATCAAGGCGACGATCACATCGCCCCCCGGTCCGATCCCCAGCCCCAGTATCGAACCGACCAACCCTGCAAAAGCGATCAATGCCAGATCGGGAATCGTCCATCGACCCTGAGTGACTTGTTCCTGTTCCTGCACTGAACCCAAGGCTAAACCTTCCGGAATCTTGGCGAGGCTACCTTCCCGCCGGGCCGGCTGATCAGTCGAGCGCCAGCGCCCGGCGGTTGGTCCAGTCCAGCCGGGTCAGCTCGCATGAGCCCGGAAAGCGATCATCACCGCACAGCCGGCGTAGCATGCGGATCACCCCACCGTGGGTGAACACCAGATGAGCGCCGGTCTTCAACCCATTCAGAAACCTCACCACCCTATCTTGCATCTGGGCGTGAGACTCCCCACCCGGAGCGACAAAGCCGTCGAAGGCGATCATCCGCCTGCGCATCTCCTTGGGCATATCATCCCAGTTCCATCCCTGAATATCCCCGAAATTGATTTCCCGCAGCGCCGCCTCCTGGGTGGGTTCGCCGTAAGCCAGCCGGGCAGTCTCCGCCGCTCTGAGCAAATCCGAACTCCACACCTCCACGAAGCTGCGTTCCCGAAGACACCCGGCCAGTTCCTGGGACTGGCGCCTTCCCGTCTGGTTGAGAGGAGTGTCCACCCAACCCTGTAGTAGGCGTTTGAGATTCCAGTCGGTCTCTCCGTGCCGAACCAGCCAAAGCTCAATCACAACTAGTAATCGATCCCCCGGCGGGCCATGATCCCTTGATCGAAGGCATGTTTGACCTTGGTCATCTCGGTTACCGTATCGGCTTCCTCAACCAGCGCGGCGGGAGCGTCCCGGCCGGTCAGTATCAGGCTGACATGGGCAGGACGGCCTCGAATCATCTCCAGCAACTCCCCTTCGTCGATCCAGCCCCAGTTGAGGGGGTAAGTGATCTCATCGAGCACCACCATCCGGTGAACTCCTTCCGACACCAGACGCCGGGCAAAGGACCATGCTTCCCGGGCCACCGCCTCGGTCTGGGACATGTTCTCGGAGTCCCACGTGAACCCGTCCCCCAGGGCCCACCACTCGACACCCAGCCGACGGCACACTTCTTCCTCCCCCACTTTCCAGTCTCCCGACTTGAGGAACTGCACCACTCCCACCTTCCATCCCCGGGACACAGCCCGCAGCAACGTCCCGAATGCAGCGGTGCTTTTACCCTTGCCATGGCCGGTGTTGACCAGCACCAGGGAGGAAGCACGCTCTGACCCAAACGACGGCTTTTCGATGGGGGGTGTTTCCTGTGCGGTCATCGGGGTCTCCTTTGCGACAATCCTATTGCATTCCGACACTCAGAGAGATGTCCTGTTCAGCAGGTGGCATACCGGATCGGAGCGGTATCACCACGACCCCGAACTTCGGGCCGGTGAGTATCCGGACCTGCGCGCCATAGTGGTCCCGCAGGGAACGCTCGGTTATGACCGAGCGAGGCGGCCCTTCGAGGATGGCTTTTCCTCCCGACATCATCACCAAGCGGTCGCAGAACTGCGCGGCCAGGGTCAGATCGTGCAACGCGCTGACCACCGTCAGGCGCTGTTCCCGACGCAGCCGGTCGACCATTTCCATGATCTGCTGGCTATGACCGACATCGAGCGAAGAAGTCGGCTCGTCCAGAATCAACAGTGGGGCAGCCTGAGTCAAGGCACGGGCCAGCACCGCCCTCTGCAACTCACCCCCCGACAGTTCATCCAGCCGACGGGCCGAGAGCGTCTCCAAACCCAGAGCTTTGAGGGACTCTTGGGTGATGTCCAGATCAAGTCGCGTCTCGCGGCCCAGCAAACCGATGCGGCAAGTGCGTCCCAGCAGCACGTAGTCGGCAACCCCCATCCCCCAGGGAACCACCGGTTGCTGCGGAACCACGGCCATCATTCGGGCTCGCTGGCGAGTGCGGAGTCCCGCTAGGTTGGTTCCCCGATAAACCATCTCCCCCGAGACTGTTGGCGCGGAGCCGGTGATAGCCCGCAACAAAGTGGTCTTACCCGCTCCGTTGGGACCGATCAGACCCAGCCACTCCCCTTCCTTCACCGAGAGGCTCACCTCGTTCACCACCCGCGCTCCCCCCAGCACCACCGAGACATCCCGCACTTCCAGGCTGGTCATTCCAGATCTCCGGAAGTACGCAGGATCATCAGGAAAAAGGGACCGCCCAAAAAGGCGGTCACCACGCCAATGGGCAGTTCCGCAGGAGCAACCACCGTGCGGGCTACCAAATCGGCGGCGGTCAGAAACACCCCTCCCAACAGCAGAGAGAGAGGAATGATCACCCGATAGCTCCAGCCGGCCAGGATCCGGACGGTATGGGGGACGATGATCCCCACAAAGGCGATGAGACCACTGGCCGAAACCGCCGCCGCCGAACCCAAAGTGGCGGCGGCGATCACGATCAGCCGCACGGTGCGGGGAGACAAGCCCAGAGCAGAAGCCTCGTCATCTCCCACCGCCATGACATCAAGAGCTCTGCGAAAGATAAGCAGCACCAGCCAGCTTATCACCATATAGGGCAGCACGGCCGTCAGATCACCCCACCCCACCGTGACCAGACGGCCGAGGATCCAGCTGTAAACCTCGCGCAGAGTGGTGACGTTGGTGATCTGCAGGAAGGTCTGCACCGCGGTAAGAAACGACGCCACCGCCACCCCGGCCAGCACCAGGGTAGTGGAGCTCCGTCTGTCTCGTCCCCTGGTTCGAGACAGTCCATAGGACAGCGCCACGCCCACCACCGCTCCCACAAAAGCCAAGGGGGCCAAGGGGGTGAAAGGAAATCCCCGAGAACGCAGAAGGATCGCCACGGTTGCCCCCAGCCCGGCGCCTGCCGCCACCCCCAACAGATAGGGATCGGCCAGAGGGTTGCGAAACACTCCCTGATAGGCAGCCCCCGCCGAAGCCAAAGTGGCCCCCACCGTTGCCCCCATCACCGCCCGGGGCAGACGGATCTCCCACAAGATGGTCAACTCGCGACTCGACAGCGAGTTCTCCAACTCCACAAAAGGCAATCTGTCCAATAGCGCAGCCAGCACTCCCCCCGCATCCAACCCGGCCGGGCCGACCAACAGCGCCGCTCCCAGCACCACCACCCCCAGCGCCAGGGCCAGGGCCAGCCGCCCAATCCCTACCCGAGAGGGCTGGAGAATCCCTGTGGATGGAGAGAGAACGCTCACCCTTTGGCCGCCAGTTCGGCGACGGCTGCGGCGGCCACCTCCAACAAATCGACGATGCGGGGACCCCAACGGGAGGCGATCCCATCATCCAGTTCGATCACCGACCCATTGGCCAGCGCGGTCAACGACGACCAGCCCGGGCGGGCGGCCACGGTCTCGGCGTTCTGCCCACAGCACAAGGTGTCGGCCAAGAAGACGAGGTCGGGATCGACTTCGATGATGTATTCCGAAGAAAGCTGTGGGTATCCGAAGCCATGCTCATCGGCGGGATCGGCGATGTTCTCCAAACCGAGCAAACCGAAGAGCTGGCCGATAAAAGTGGTGGAGGTAACCGAGTAGAGGTTTTGATCCAACTCGTAGTAATAGGTGAAGGAGACCTCCGGGCTGCCCGCGATTATCTCTATGATTCTCCCCCGCATATGGCGCACGAGGTCGATCGCCCCAATGGGGTTACCGGTCGCCCTGCCCAACTGCTCGATCTGGAACAACACGTCAGCGTACGTGTTGGCCGCCGGCATCATCATCCCCGGTACCCCCAGCGCCGCCAGGGACGACATCAGATCACCGGGATCGTAGGAGGCGATCACCAAATCGGGGTCGGCTGCCGCGATCGCCTCGAAGTTGGGGGTGAAAGCAGACAAATCCGTGATGGGCGCCTCGGGCGGAAAATCAGAATAGCTGTCCACTGCCGCCACCTGGGGGCCGGCGCCGATGGCGAACAGCATCTCGGTCGCCGTGGACGACAGGGAAACAATACGCTCGGGACGGGTAGCGATCGTCACCGTGCCCAGCGAGTCCTGGACCTCGACCGGGAAAGACGGGGCGGTGGTGGTTACCGCCGCCGTCGTGGTTGAGGCCGCAGTCGTTACGGCGACTGGCGCGGCAGTGATAGTAGTGGTTGGCGTGGCGGTGGTGGACGGTGCTTGCGTGGCGGCAGTGGCCGTAGCTGTGGCGGGAGAATCCTGATCTCCCCCGCCACAGGCTCCGAAGATCAGGGAGACCGATGCCAGAACGATCAGCCATCTTCCACCTCTACGCCGGGTGGTTGCATGCATAAACATCCTCCTTGGTGAGGAGGATGAAGGGAGAGAGTCAGACGGGGAACCCGCCGACGAACTACGTCTTCATCCGAGGTTCATCCGTCGTCCCGGAACCAGGCGTCCTGGCTCATCCCCTTCCAAGGGGCTTGACAGTTGCGGGACAGCGCCGGACTTCCACCGGACTTCGCTACGCCCCGGGACAAAACCGCCGTTGTATCCCGGCAGTCACCGGCAACTATAGCAACTCCTCATCCCCGTGGGAATGGCGAACCGCCGACTCGGATAACTCACCCACCACGGGAAAACACTCGCCCCGCCGGTTACGGCGATTCGCTCTCCGGTTCCTCCTCCGGGGAATCCTCACCTTGCTGGTCCGGCATGACTTCGCTTCTGGGGAGAAGGGTGGCCGTTAAGGTGAGTTCCTCCTCTCCCCGCAAAACAGTAAGGACAAGAACGTCACCGGGCACGCGGTGGCGAATCCGGGCCGCCAAATCGGCTATTCCCGTTACCGGGCGGCCGTTCACCGCCACGATCAGATCCCCGGCCATTATCCCTCCCGTCTCCGCTCCTGAACCGGGGAACACCTCCATGATCTCGACCCCCGCATCTCCCAGCGAGTCGCGCCCGCTCACTCCCAAAAAGGTCGTTTGGACAGGTTTCCCGGCCATCAGGGCCTGCGCCACCCGATAAGCCACATCCATGGGGACCGCGAAACCCACTCCCTGAAATTCCAGCAATTCGAGAGTGGTGGAGTCGGTGAAAATAGAGACATTTATGCCGATAAGCCGACCGTAGCGATCCGCCAATGCACCACCCGAGTTACCCGGATACAGCACCGCGTCGCTCTGGATCAAGAGCTTTCCCCCCACTATCCGATCGGTGGCGCTTATCACTCCGGACGTAACCGACGACTCCAAACCCCAGGGGCTGCCCACCGCCACCACCAGCTGACCGACCCGCGGCGGATCCAGAGCGAGTTCAGCAGCGACCAGACCGGAACGCTCTACCTTCACCACCGCCACATCGCTGTCGGGATCGGATCCCACCACCTCACCGGGCAAGCGATCGCCGCTGGCGAGCCGCACGGTCAACTCCGCCTCTCCGGTCAGGATTGGCGCCACCACATGAGCGGCGGTGAAAATCAACCCTTCGCTATCGAAGATCACCCCGCTGCCCGCACCCTGCTCCAGGATGTTTTCACTGGTTATTTCGAGGTGAACCACAGAGGGCACCAGGCGATCGGCCACATCAGCCACCGGCTCGTCGGTTACGACCAGATCGGGCGGCGGGACCACCTCGGATGCAATCGGCGGCGCGGCGGTGATGGTGGTCGAGGACGAAGCGGCGGTGATCGGAGAAGTAGTAGTGGACTGCGATGCGGTCGTCGTGCCGGTCACCCGGGTGGTTGTCACCACCGCTTCTTCTTCGGAGACCGGGACCTCGATCAGGGACTCGGGAAAGAACAGGCCCGCCGCGAACCCCGCCAGCAGCAACGCTATTCCGGCAGCAGCCATCACCTTCCACCCCATCTCCCGAAAGGCGAACCTTTTCTTGGAAGAGCGCGATTGATCAGCGGTCAGGGGAGCAACCACTACCAAACCCTCCTCGTCCCGGGAGGGCTGTTCCTCCGCGGTTCCATTGGCGGCAGTCTCCCCCTGGCCGTCGCCAGTTTCTCCGACAGACACCAGATCATCATCCCCGGAGGGCTTGATGTCCTCGGTGGAGGCCCCCTCTCCTTGACGCTCGCCGGCCAGCTCTCCGGTGGGAGAGCCACCCTCATCCGCAGCCAATTCCCCGAAAGGTCCGTCCACGGGCAGGGAAGGGTCTTGCGGAGGAGAAGGCTCAGGTGGTGGGGTTTTTGTCATGACAAGATGGTTATACCCAGTTTAAGGTAAATCCGTTGTAAAACACCCAAAGCAGTCAGTCGAGGGGATTGGTGGCGGGAGGACACTCGCTCCCGGCGACTTTGCGAGAAGGAATCCACACCACCATCACTGTTCCGCCTGCCTCTCTGCGGAAGGCGGCCAGTTTGCCTCCGTGCGACTCGGCCAAATGACGGGTGATCGCCAGACCCAGCCCCCCTCCGGCATGAGAATCGCCCGAGATCAGACCGGGATCAAGGCCCGGACCCCGGTCCGCGACTGTCATCCACCCCCATCCATCTCTCTCGCCGCATCGCAGCTCGATGGAGGTTCCCGGCCGGGAGGCCGCGATGGCGTTGTCCAGAAGGTTTTCCAGGATGCGGGCCAAAGCAAGGCCGTCTCCCGACACGGGCGTGGGGCTGGTATCCACTTCCACGCGCAGATCTTTCTGCTCGGCCAGCGGCTCCACTGCCTGAGCGGTGGAAACCAGCAGATCGGACATATCCACCTCGGAGATTTTGGAGAAGCCCACTTCGAGGCGGGCCGCCTCCAGCAGGCGGTCGATCATCTCCGACATCCTCCGGGCCGCCCGGGACACCACTTCTCCAGTCTCCTTCCAGTCTTCCACCGTGGCGCCGGGGTCCGCCAGGCTCACCTCCAGATTGGAGCGGATCACCGCCAAAGGGTTGCGAAGATCGTGGGAAGTGGAGGCCAGGAACTGCTGTTGTAGTCGAAACGAACCGCTCAGCCGGTCGAGCATGGCGTCGAAGGTCCCCGCCAAACGGGTCAGCTCATCGTCGGATCCCGAGAGGTTGATCCGCCGGGTGAGATCCTGGGCCTGTATGTTCTCGGCCACCTCCCTGATCCTGTTGATGGGCCGCAGGCTGCGACCGGCCAGAAACCAACCCATCACCAGGCTGAGCAGGAACATCCAAAACAGACCCCACAGAATGGGGCCGGTGATGTCCTCCAGTATCCGCTCACGAAGCACCGTCTCCACGGTCTGGAACTGCCTCATCTCCAACTGGGGGATGATGAAGCGCACTCCCCCCCGGTAAACAGTCTCCCCCGGCCTCAGCACCAAGCCCATCACCCGCTCGTTGCGCAGGCCATGGCGGATCACGAAGAAGAGGGAGATGACCGCGGCCGACCCCAATGCAAACACCACCACCGAGGAGAGCACCGATAAGCGAAAGCGGATGGAGTGGAAGACGGAAGGGAGCTTCATGAGGCCGGCACAGGCAGAGGGTCTTCAGACAGCACGTATCCCCGTCCCGGCACGGTGTTGACTATCGCCGGCTCACCCAGTTTCTTGCGCAGGTTGGAGAGGGTCATCCGCACCGTATTGGTGAAGGGATCGGCCGCCTCGTCCCACACATGCTCCAAGAGGGTCTCCTGGGAAAGCACCTGGCCCGGCCGGGTCATGAGGTACTCCAGCAGTGAAAACTCCTTGGCTGTCAACCGCAGGGACCGCCCTTTGCGTGAAGCCTCGAAGCGAGCGGTATCCAGCCGCAGATCCCCCACCTCCAGGATGGGGCTGGTATCCTCGTCACGACGCAGAATCGCTCTTACCCGGGCTTCCAGTTCCGCAAAGGCGAACGGCTTCACCAAATAGTCATCGGCCCCCGAGTCGAGACCTCTCACCCGGTCCTCCACCGCGTCACGGGCAGTGAGCATCAACACCCGGGGCGTCCGGCCCTCGAAGGCGGGGAGCGATCCGTCCACCAGGCGTCGGCAGAGATCCACCCCCTTCCCATCCGGCATGTTCCAATCGAGGATGACCAAGTCGTACCCGGCGGAGACCAATCGCAGGGAAGCGTCGTCCAGAGTATGAGCCACATCCACCGCGTAGCGGCTGCGTCGCAACCCCCGGGCTATGGCGTTGGCCAGATCGACCTCGTCCTCCACTACCAGCAGTCTCATGGTTTCTGAGAAAACTACTCCTCTCGGAAAGATATGCGAGACGCCCGGGATTTCTATCAGCTTCAGGGGGGTAGCATCGTCGCAATGTGCAGATTCCAAGGGGCCGCCGACCGGACCCGCATTCGCTCCCTCCTCGAACAATTCATAAGCATCCACTCGGTGAACCCGGCCCTCGATGGGGGCCCTGGTGAAGCCGAGTTGGCCAACGCACTCTTCGACTATCTCAAGGCAACGGGGATGAATCCCCGCCGTCAGCCGGTCGCTTCCGGCGGAAGGGACAACATCCTTGCCAGCCTGGAAGGCTCCGCCACCGGGCCTCTGGTGATGTGGGAGGCCCATCTCGACACGGTGACGCCCTCGGGTAAGGCTTGGCCCAAGGCGGTTGTGGAAGGGACGCGGGTGCACGGACGAGGCGCCTGTGACACCAAGGGATCACTGGTGGCGATGCTGGAGGCGCTGCATCTGGTGAGAGACCTCGATCCTCGGGAGCGGACGCCGATTCTCTTCGTCGGGGCGATCGACGAAGAGGTCTCCGGCGCCGGGGCGACCGCCATCAGCGAGGCGGACCTCGGCATCGACATGGCGATTGTGGGAGAACCCACCGGGCTGGAGTTGGCCACCGCCCACAAGGGGGTTCTTCGCTTCGAGATCGAGACGGTGGGCTCCCCCTCCCACTCCTCCAAGCCGCATCTGGGCGTGAACGCCATCCATCACATGTCCCGGGTGCTCGATGCTTTGGAGCACCGCTACATCCCCACGCTGGCCGGGATCAGCCATCCCCTGGTGGGGAACCCGACCATCTGCACCTCCCTGATCAGGGGAGGGACCGCGCTCAACATCGTCCCCGCCCAGTGCGTGATCAGCCTCGACCGCCGGGTCAACCCGGGAGAAGACTCCCAGGAGATATTGGCGGACATCGACGAACTGCTGGAGAGCCTCGCAGAGAGCGGGATCGAGGCGCGCCGCGGCTTCACGCCCCTCGACATGGGACCCCTGGACACCCCCGCCGACCATCCTTTGGTGAAGGTTTTGCAGGACGCCCGCCAGTTGATCCTCGGTGACCCCGGGGAACCGATCGGCGTTCCCTACGGAACCGATGCCTCCTGGTACGCGCCAGCCGGAATACCATGCGTGATCTTCGGACCCGGCTCCATAGATCAAGCCCACTCCGACGAGGAATGGGTGGAGATCGAGGACACCGCCCTCGCCGCGGAAATCATTGCCGAAACCGCCGTTCTGATGGCCGGGTGATTCAAAGCGGAGGGGTATCTGCTTTCAATCGGGGTAGTTCTGCGATCACTCGGATGACATCCGCGGCAAGCGTTTCGAACCTGCATGGCGATCCCAAGCTCCGGACCGGGTTGAGTCCGATGCTCTTCTGTGCAGGCAATTCACGCTCGGGCACAAGATAGAACTCCCATTGATCGGGGAGACGATGATCAGCAACATTCTGATCGCCCTCCGGATGATAGGCGAAAACATATAGGTCGGCCCACCGCTGGGGCTCTGTCTCCACCGAGGCGCCTTCCGGGTTGCCCCAATACCATTTGGTCGGGGCGATGCCGAAACGAGGGGCGGATCCCAAGCTTTGCGAACCCACCGACCAAGTCTGGCGTTTGGCCGATTGCTTCACCTCGATCCGAGCCCGGGAACGCTTGTGCGCCAAATCCCACATAGACCATCCCGGCATGCACTCCCACGCCGGATCGAGTTCCTGCAGAACCAACTCGATCAGGTATTCGAGATACACCCCGCGGTCCACATTGTCGATTATTCGCCGGTTATAGAGCCGGTCGAACAGCCGCTCAACCACACGATCGTGGACCGACAGATCCTTCACCCGGCCAAACTTCCTAGCTCTTGGGCAAGTCGTACACCTGTGCGGTGTAGGCCCCGTCCACCACCAGATTGACCCCGCTCACATAGCGGGCCTCGTCGGAGGCCAGAAATAGAAAGGCCGAGGCGATGTCATCGGTGGCCGCCAGCCGGTTCATGGGCACCACCGGAAACCCCTCCGCACGCCATTTGTTCATCAACTCCTCTCCGGCGATGTCCACCGACTGCTGCGTGTCAGCCGGGCCGGGACTGACACAGTTGGCGCGGATCTTCCAGGGCGCCAATTCGACCGCGATCGCCTTGGCCAGGGAGATGATCGCCGCTTTGGCCACACAGTAGGCGGTGAAGTTGCGTCCGTGCCCGAGAGCGCTTATGGAGGAAGTGAAGAGAATCACCCCTCCACCGGTCTCCTTCATCGCTTGGGCGGCTCGTTGGGAAAGGGTGAAATAGGCGTCCAGGTTGACCGACATCACCCGCCTCCAGTCATCGTGGCCCATCTCTATGAAAGGTGTCTGCACCCAGGCCGCCGCGTTGGAGATCAAAACATCGAGGCGGGGATCGACCGCCAGAGCCTGGTCCATCGCAGACTCACAGCCGGCGGTCTCCCCCAGATCCACACAGATCGGAACCGGGTTGGCGCCCAGCTCTCCAATCACATCTGCAACCGCTTCCAGTCGCTCGGCCCGGCGGTCGACCAGATACAGGTTGGCAGCCCCCTCGGAGGCGAATCGCTCGGCGGTGCGGCGCCCGAAGCCGCTGCCCGCTCCGGTTATGAGCACGTTCTTACCTGCGAACCGCGCTCTCGTCGAAGAGGGCCGGGTCTTCCCGGCCGCGGAGTCCCGGGCTTGTGGGTTGATACTGCGTGACATTTTATTCTTCCAGTACGGGGAGGGTGATTCGGGTCGGATACGACGAGTTGTGGAGCACGGTCTGTGTGGCGGGAACGCCGGCTGTGGAAGGCTCGGTGAAGAGGGGCCCGCCGGTGTTCATGTTACGGTCCCATTGAGGGAAGTCGGAGCTTCCCAGCACCAGTCGCAGCCGGTGTCCGGCCGATATCAGGGCGCCCACCGGGCCCAGTTCGATGGTGTATCGATAGACCCGATCCGGCTGGATGGGGGTGGGGTCGGAGAGCGAATCCCGATACCGGGCGCGGATGATCCCTTCCTGGAGGTTTATGGAGGTCCCGGAGGGATCCACCACACACAGACGGGCGGTCCAGTCGGTGTCATGGGCGGTGGTGGCTGCCCACAGGGTAACTCTTACATCTCCCAGGAGGGTCACCTCCCGCTTCAGGGGTTCGGAGGTGTAGACCAGCACCATCCGGGAGGACTCCGAGGCGTGCTGGTCGGCCGGGCCCATTGGGGTGATCGTGTCGAAACAGCAGGAATGCCCGCCCTGGCTGGGAGAAGGAAGGGCGGGATCGTAGACGAACAGATCGGGGGGCTCCTCCCCGGGACCTTCCCTGCTCAGAGCGCCGTCCCCGAACTTGGAGTTGGCCCGCCCACCGGAGTGGACAAACCAGTCCTGGCGGTCCACTCCCGAAGGAGGCCAGTCGTCATAGTGCCGCCATCCCCCGTTGTAGAGGTGGGCTGTGACCGGGCTGTCCAGCACCCCCGTGTCCTTTCCCTTGATCATCTGGTCGAACCACCGCAGATGCCAATCGTCAATGCCGATCGTGTCGGGAGGACGGCCTTCGGCGGCGCCCTGGGGGGTCCATGGCATATGCGTCCAGGGGCCCAGTAATAATTTCTGCCCTTCCCGGGCGGCTTTGCTCCCCGCCTCGGCGCGCAGGCCGGAGAAATTGCGCACCGTACCGGAGATGAAAACGTCGTACCAGCCTCCCACATGCAAAGCGGGGACGGTGATCCGGCTGTAATCCTCATCGATCGACCACCTCTTCCAGTAGTCGTCATAGGAGCAGTGCTCCAGCCAGTCATAGAACCAGGGCGCGTATCCGTCCCGGAGCGGTGGATACTCCTTGAGTGGGGTGAACCAATACCATCCGGGCGCCTCGGCCAGGGAGGTTCCCAGGGCTTCGAAGGCGGCTCGGTCCTCCGCCCGCTGGGCGGTGTCGAGCGCCAGCAGGTTCGCCCAATAGAGGATGAAAGCCAGAGAAAGAGCGCCGCCGTTGTAGGTCCATCCCTCGTAATACTGGGAAGCGGTGAAGGCCGGGGCGATCGCCGCCAGGCTGGGAGGGCGCTGCGTGGCCGCCAGCATCTGGGTAGCGCCCACATAGGAAAACCCCCACATTCCCACCCGGCCGTCCGAGCCTGGGAGACGCGCCGCCCATTCCACCGTGTCGTACCCGTCGGCGCTTTCATGGAGGTAGGGGTAGAACTCCCCTTCCGAGGCAACCCGGCCCCGGGCATCCTGAACGACCACCACATAACCCTGAGAGGCATACCAGACGGGATGCGCGTGGCCAAAGGGCGAGGTGGCGCTGCGCTTGTCATAGGGTGAGCGCATCAGGAGCACCGGCAGCAAGGCGTCGGTTACCGGACGGTAAATGTCCGCATACAGGACGGTCCCGTCTCGCATCCGGGCGGGGACATCCCGCTCCACGGTTATGCCCGGTACTCCCGGCCATCGCCGTGGTCCGCTCATTGAAGAGTCTCCTTCTTCGCCTGATAGCATCCCTGTGGTGGGCAATATCGCCGCCTTGAGTCTCGCCGCCGCGGCAGCCTGTGTCGCCACCGCCGCCACCCTGGACCTCGCCCGCGATCTGCGGAGAAGGCCCCGGCCCCATCTGTCAGCCTACACGGCCGGTATGGCCATGTTCACCATCGCCGTCTGGGCTCTGTTCTCCGGTTTGGGCTGGGGATGGAGCGGCTTCAACTACCGGATCTTCTTCCTGTTCGGAGGGGTTCTCAACATCCCCTTGCTGGCGTTGGGGTCGGTGTTCCTGTCGGTGAGCCGACGGGTGGGACACATCATGGTGGTGGGATTGTTCGGGTTTTCGGCGATGGCCACCACCTTGGTGAGCGTCACCCCCTTTGTCCGGTCCCTGCCCGTCGGCGGCATCCCCGCCGACATCTTTCCCTCCATCGCCGAGGCTGGTTTCGGCCCCCGCCTTCTGGCCGCCATCGGGGGAGGTTTGGGCACGGTGGTCTTGGTGTCGGCCGCCCTTTGGGGTGCGGTACGATTCCGCAAGTCCAACCCGCGGCGGGCCGTCGCCAATGTGGTCATCACCGCGGGAGTACTGGCAGCCGCCACCGGCGGGACCCTCTTGGGCTTCCTTCACGAATCCTCCGCCTTCTCCATCTCCCTTCTCGCCGCCGCTTCTCTCATCTGGTGGGGATATCGCCTGGCCAGGAGGAAGGCGAGGCCGAGTCCGGGCTAGGCGTAGAGCGCCACCCGAAGTCTCCGAGTCGAAAACACGAATACGACAATGATCATCAAGGGGCAGGCCGCCACCACATTGAGCAGACCGTATCCGATAGCGTTCATCAACACTCCTGCGCCCACGCTTCCCAACATCACCGTCGTCCAGATCGCCGAGTCCGCCCATCCTTCCACCACTTGGCGCACATCGGGGGGAGAAGAAGAAAACAGCATGGAACTCCCCGCCACGAAGCTGAAACTCCATCCCAGTCCCAGCATGAAGAGCCCCAGAGCCAGTAGGAAATTGCTGTCATCGGGCGCCATTCCGGAAACGAACAACGACGCCCAGTTCACTATCGCTCCCAGCCCCAGCATCGGTAAATGCCCGACGCGGTCAACCAGCTTTCCCACCCAAGGAGCGAATGCGAACATTCCCACCGCGTGGATCGAGAGCACCAAACCCACAATGGTCAGACCATGGCCTGCATCCTCGATCCGCAGAGGAGTGGCGGTCATCACCAGCACCATCGTCACCTGCGCGGACAACAGAGCCAATATGGAGAGCTGCACCGAGGGGAGACGCAGCGCCGAGCCCACCGAGCCCTTGACGGCTGGTCCTTCCTGGGTGGTGACGGCCACTTGGGAAGGGTCGGGACGAAGGGCCCTCCAAAAGATCAACCAGGAGAGCAGGAAGGCAGTGGCGGCCAGCAAGAAAGCGCCGCCGTAGGGGGTACCCAGCCAGTCCTCCACCATTTGACCCACCCCGTCCACAAGGTTGGCTCCCACCAGCGATCCGACGGTGCCCGACCACACCAGGATCCCCACCGCCCAACCTCGCCGGTGCTCCTCGCTCAGTTCGGCGGCGGTATACCTGGTCAGGTGGATCGACCCAAGGCCCCCACCCACGAATAACGCCCCAGCAACCAGCATCCAATACCAGCCGAAGACCACTCCCAGAAGCTCCAGTGTGGCTCCGAATGCCGAGATGGGCGGGCCCGTCAACATGATGAAGCGCCGCCCATACCGGGCGCTCAACCTCCCGAACAGATTGGTCCCCAATGCCTGCCCCAAGGCCCCTGCCGCCAGAGGAAACCCGGCCAACGCCGTGGACCCGCTCAAAGAACGGGCCGCCACCGTCGCCACAGTCAGGGTGGCCACAAAAGCGACCCAACCCAGGGTCGCACCGGAAAAGAGCACATAAACCAGCCGACGGCGAATTGCGGTGAGTTCGATGTCGGTAGCCTGAGGCGTCACTTCCTCCCGATTGTATAAGCTCACAACCGTCGCCTAGGAGTCCATGAAGTCACCATTAGCATCTCCTCTCTCCATCCAGGCACTCGGAGTGGTGCTGGCGGGCGGAAAATCCCGCCGGATGGGGGCCGACAAGGCCGGCGCCTTGCTGGGAGACCGTACCCTATTGGATTGGATAGTGAACGCCCTCTCCCAGGTAGTCGCCGAAGTGGTGGTGGTGGGACGCGAGCGCGCCGAGGGTGTCCGGTCGATCCCCGATATCGAGTCGGGCGGCCACGGTCCGGCCGCAGGAATTGCGACCGGCCTGTCAGAGGCCGGGGACCGGCCTATTTTGGCAGTAGGCGTGGATCAACCCTGGGTGAGACCTGCCACCCTGGCCGCCATGCTGGAGGTCCAGCCTCTTCCCGTGGTTCCCCTCGACGTGCGATATCAGGTCACCTGTGCCGTCTACCCGGCCAGGGCACTTCCCCCTATGGCGGAAGCCGCCTTAAAAGCCCGATCGCTCCAACCGGTCATCCCCCGGCTGGGAGGAGCTGTGATCCTTCCCGAACATTGGCGGTCCTGGGGAGAGGATGGCCGGTCCTGGTTCTCGGTGGATACCCCCGAGGACCTTGCCGAGGGCCTCCGCCGCTACGGCTCTCCGGGAGGTTGAAGGACTGTTTAGGGCTGGTCCGCACCCACCGGCGGATCTAGTTCCCAGTCGGCGATGGTAAGGGTCGCGATACCAGCGCCTTTGAAGGCATGAACAAAGACGATGACCTGTCCACCTGATGCTTATCCAGGTGAAACGGATTTCGCCAACAGGTGAGTGGCGCCAAGCTCGCGGCCGGTAACTGGATCATGGCCACTGTGATGGGAACTCGATACCGGCAACCCTCCTATCCGTCACCCCAACTTCCTCGACTGCCTTCTTGGCGCCCCTCATCATCGTGATTGAGGGAACCACCCATGAAAGCGATCCAACACTTGGCGCATCTCTTTAGCGGCCTGGGGAGATAGTCGGCAGGAATTGCGCGTGGGCGGTTTCTACGGTCCTCCGCTTGGCCCGCCCTCATTTGATGCGATATACTGCTATTGCAAGAATATGCGGTAACGGAATCTATCAGAGGAAGTGCGAACGAAATGGCGCGTATCTACGGAGGACAACAGGCGACCCCGTTACCACCGGGCACCACCGATTTCTACAGCGATTCCAAATCGATTCCTTCTCGCGAGATGCGCGAAGCAGTTCTCGACGCACCCATCGGTGATGCGGCAAGGGGTGAAGACCCCACAACGGCCAGCCTCGTTGATCGCGTTGCAGAACTCCTCGGCAAAGAAGATGCCATCTTCATGCCCTCAGCAACGATGACCAACGAGGTCGCCCTTACAGCTCACTGCCGCCCCGGCGATGAACTGATATGTGAGAGAAGCTCACACATCGTCAACTTCGAGGCCGGTGGCCCAGGTATTCTCTCCGGAGTGCAGGCACATCTGGTGGACGGTGTGAACGGCATGTTCGGCCCCGACCAGGTTGCCGCCGCCCTGCGGCCCAAAGGCAACCTGTATCTCCCCAAGACCGCCTTGGTCGCTGTTGAGCAGACCGCAAACATGGGGGGTGGCGCCGTTTGGCCCCTCCAGCAACTAAGGGACGTGGGGAAAGTCGCCAGAGAGGCCGGAGTCTCGACTCATATGGATGGAGCTCGGCTGATGAATGCGGTGGTCAAGACCGGGATTTCAGCTAGGGACTACGCAGAACCGTTTGATTCGATCACTCTCTGTTTTTCAAAAGGCCTCGGTTGTCCCATTGGTGCGATACTCGCCGGCCCCGCGGAGTTCATTCAGCGCACCTGGCGCGTTCGACAGAGCATCGGGGGAGGCTGGCGACAGTCAGGTTTCTTGGCAGCACTTTGCCTGTATGCCCTTGATCACAACATAGAGCGACTTGCAGATGATCATCGCCATGCGGATCAGATCGCGTCCGCGCTGAAAGACATGGAGTGGGTCGAAAACGTTTTGCCGGCAGAGACCAACATCGTGATCTTCGACATTTCGCGAAACGGCCCAACTGCAGCCCAACTCGTCGACCAACTGCTCCTACGGGGTTTCATCGTTGGAGCTTTTGGCGAGAGGAGGATACGAATAGTGACGCACATTGGAGTGGATCAGTGTGACACGGAACGTCTTTGCGGTGAACTGGAAACGTTTCTAACCCCCAGTTGACAACACGGCTCAAGGTTGTTCCGAGGTTTGTGGCCAGGGATTCGCAGTAGCAAACGGCCGAAAGTTAGGGTTCTTCTTCGCAAGTATGGTTTATGGCGAAGCTACCACCGAAGAGATCCTGATCGCCAAACTGAGAGAGGCCGGGTTCCGGGTTACCTTGCCTAGGCGGGCGATCTGCCGGGTACTCGCCGAGAGCGAGAAAGAGTTTCTGAAGGTCGCCACCATCCTGGAGAGGGTTAAGGCCTCTGCAGGTGAGATCGACCCATCCACGATATATCGGATGCTGGAAGACCTGGCTGGGATCGGGCTCGTTCATCAAGTCCGACTGGGACACGTAGGTCTCTGGCACTTAACAGTTCACCACGACCACCAGCATCTGGTTTGCGAGGAGTGTGGCAAGACCATCGCCGTTCCCTCGGAAGTCTTTGAACAAACCTACGAATCGCTGCGGCGAGGTTATGGGTTTTTCCCAAACATCCACAATCTGGCGGTCCTCGGCCACTGCGCAGACTGCGAGCCAAAGAAACGCTCCGGAGCGTAGGCCCGAAGCTAAGGGTGCGCCTTGGCGGTGATACAGCGATAGGCAAATCCGTTGCATCTACGTTTCTGGGAAGTACACGTATGGTGGCGGGTCACTGCCGGACACAGTGGGATGCTTGAGGGAATCCCAAGAGGGAGTAAATCACCGGATTTCACAGGTTAGGATCGTTTTTCACAATTCTGATCCATGTGAGTGTGGATGGAGGGACCCGGACCGATCGTCTCCTTGCCGCCGCTCGGCCCGATGAGATGACCATGGCCACCATCGAATGTAGGGCCTGGGAGGGGACTTTGGCCGAGTAACCGGTCTCCCCAGCCACCCTCCCGCTCCCAGAATCGTGGCGGCGATCACTATCGGCAAGCCCACCACCGGGATGCGCAACGCCAGAAGATAGGCGATCGCGCCGACCAGATAAGCCGAGGACCTCTCCCAATCCCGGCCAAACATCCGACCCAGCCACCGACCTGTCATCATCGCCACCGGAACATGGGCGACCAGCAAGGCCAATAGCCATCCCCCGGCCACGGATAGCAGAAGAGGGATTGCCACCACCAGGATCGGACCCCAGACATAGATCGGGAACCAGCGGACCACCACCCCGAACAATGCCAGACCTATCACCGGCGAGAGAAACACGGCCAAACCCTTGCCCAGGCTTCGCAGAGGAGACTTCGCCGTCCGAGAGGCGGCCACCTCCACCCAGCGGGGCGCCAGGCGAATCGTTGCCAGTCCTCCCACCATCATCGAGAGCGCCGCGAACAAATAAACCATCAGGCCAAAGGCACGGATGCGAACATTGGGAGGAAGCGCGCGGCGGTTGAGAACCGAACCGTCCACGTAGCCCGACAACTCCCCGGGCTCCAAGAGGCGGGAAGCCTCGAAAACCAGATCGCCCGAGATCGAAAGTCCGCTTTCGGTTTCCAGGCGGTCGGTTCGGATCTCCACATCGCCATCGATCTCCCCGCCCAGCCTTACCGACCGAAACAGGCCCCTCAGATCCCTCCCCACCTTCCCCCCGGCCACCCCCGACCAAGCCGCCGCCAGTATATCTCTCTCCACTTCGCCGACCACTCGAAGGCCCCCCACCCCCACCACCACATCTCCTCCCACCCGGCCGGTGACTATCACTTCCCCAGCCACCCCCCGGACCGATCCTTCAACAACACCCTCGATCACAACCCGGGAGGCCAGGACGGTGACCGATCCGGCAACCGTCCCTTCCACCAGCAACTCTTCGGCCGCCGCCGCAACCACATCTCCTTCCACCCGGCCCGACACCCGGATGTTGTTTCCCACCGCGTAGAGATCCTCGGGCACCACTTCACCCTCCAAAATCCACACCAGATCCGACTCGACGGTCGTCGCCGCCACGGGAGGTACGGTCGCCACCATCCACAAAAGCGCCAAAGCCGACATCCATATCCAACTCCGGCCCCGGAGAGGGCGGAGCGCAAAGCCTGTTCGCCACGGCATAACAGCCAAATGTACAAGGGGGCCCCTCTATCGTCAACACAGGTAATCTGGCGGGATGGACCCTTCGCCTCCGAGCCGACCCGGCATGGGGATAGTCGTCCAACCCGATGAGGCTTCAGCCGCTTTGGAGGCAATCGGGATGGCCGAGCAGGCCAGCGTCGACACCGTATGGCTCACGGCCGGGCGGATGCGACCCGACGCTCTCACCCTTTTCGCCGCCGCCGCCCAGATCACCTCCCGGGTGAGGATGGGAACCGCGGTGATTCCCATCTGGCCTCGTCATCCCCTGGCATTGGCCCAGCAAGTGGCTGCCCTGGAATCCCTGGCCCCGGGACGGATCCGACTGGGAGTGGGCCCAAGCACCGCAGCCGCCATGTCCCCCTTCGGCGCCCCCTTTCGGCGGCCGCTCAGCCACCTCCGAGAATATGTGACCTGCCTCCGTACCCTATTCGAGGTAGGACAGGTGGACTTTCAGGGAGAATTCCTTCGGGCCAAGGGGAAACTCCCTGCTCCACTTCCCACCCCCGTGCTGGCCTCCGCTCTCGGCCAGGGCGCCTTCCGCATGTGTGGAGAGACATCGGATGGCGCCATAACCTGGGTCAGCCCGCCCCGCTATGTGAAGGCCGTGGGCAGGGAAGCGCTGCAAAGAGGCGCCTCCTCGAAGAATCGCCCTCCTCCTCCCATCGTCCTGTGCGTCCCCACCCTGGTCACTGAAGACCCCCAAACGGTCGATCGAGCCGCACAACGGTACATTGCACCCTATCGGCGTTTCCAGTTCTACCGGGAAATGTTCGAGGCGGCCGGGCATCCTCCGGCCGATGGGGTCCTGCCTAACGCACTTATCCAAGAGCTGGTGGTCCACGGGTCGGTCGACGAGGTAGCCGCCCGGCTGTCGGAGTTGGCAAGTTGGAGCGAAGTGATGGTTTTTCCGCTGACCGGGGGCCTTGCGGACCGACGGGGTTTCGAACACTGCCTGGAGGCCGTGGGCCGGGCGGGTGGGCAATGAGTCTGGGAAGGGACTACCCGCGCTACGACGGGATGGGACTGGCCTCGTTGGTGGCCCGCGGGGAGCTACATCCCACAGAGTTGCTGGAGGAGGCGCTGCGGCGGGCCGAGGCGGTGAACCCCCGGCTGGGGGCAATGGTGTTGACAATGGAGGAAGAAGCCCGGCGGCAAATCGCTCAGGGGGAGACAGCCGGACCCCTGGGAGGAGTGCCCTTTGCCCTGAAAGATCTCCGGGCGCAGTACGTCGGAACCCCCACCACCTCGGGAAGTCGGTTCTTTGCGGAATCAGTGGCCGCCTACGACACCGAGACGGTGCGGAGACACCGAAAAGCCGGATTGGTGACTTTCGGCAAGACCAAAACTCCCGAACTGGGATGCAATCTCGCCACCGAGCCCCGCTGGGGAGGACCGGCCCGCAATCCCTGGGATACCGCTCTCATCCCCGGCGGTTCGAGCGGGGGGGCGGCGGCTTTGGTGGCTGCCCGGGTGATTCCCCTCGCCCACGCCACGGACGGGGGCGGGTCGATCAGGATCCCGGCCACCTGCTGTGGGCTGTTCGGGCTCAAGCCCACCCGCGGCCGGACCCCGGCCGGACCCGACCGGGGGGAAGGCTGGGGAGGTCTGAGCACCGAGCACGCGGTCACCCTAACCGTTAGGGATTCGGCCCTCCTGCTGGACGCCACCGCCGGTCCCGATCCGGGAGCGCCCTACTACCCGCCCCCTCCCTCCAGTTCGTTTCTCTCCCTGGTCGGCGCTGATCCTGGAAGGCTGCGGATCGGTTTCTCCCTGAAGACTCCGCGCGGCCACGATCTCCATCCCGATTGCCGGCGGGTGACAGAAGATGCCGCCCGGCTTTGCGAGGAGTTGGGCCACATCGTGGAGGAATCCTCCCCCCGCTGGAACCTGGACGAGGCGGGCGCCGCCTATTCCACGGTGGTCAACGCCAACGTCGCCCGCACAGTGGCCGATCGCGCGCGGACGCTGGGACGCCTCCCCGGCCCCGAAGATCTGGAGACGGGGATCCGCCAACGGGTGGAGGAGGGCAATCGCACCGACGCGCTCCGATACCTAGAGGCCTTGAACGCCATTCACCAGGTGGGAAGGCAGGTCTCCCACTTCTTCGAGACCCATCACCTGTGGCTCACCCCCACCGCCGCCGCGCCTCCCCCGCCGCTAGGGACCTTCGACACCGACTCCGCAGATACCAGACGGTTCCGGTCCCTGATCGGAAGGTTCAGCCCGTTCTGTTCGGTGGCGAATATGACCGGCCAACCCGCCATGTCGGTTCCTCTCGGTCAAACCTCGGGAGGATTGCCGGTCGGGGTGCACTTCCTGGGGAGATACGGGGACGAAGCCACCCTGTTCATGCTGGCCGCCCAACTTGAGGAGACCCGTCCCTGGTTCAATCGCCGGCCCCCTCTAGCCGACCTGTAGCACTCGCTATTGCGGGGCGCCTCTGAATCAGTCCCCCCAGTAGCGCTCCTCCGCCCAGGGATCGCCCCGCATGTGATATCCATTCCTCTCCCAGAAACCCGGCTGGTCGCCTTCGATAAACCGCAGCCCCCGCACCCACTTGACAGACTTCCAAAAGTACAGATGGGGCACCACCAGCCTCAACGGCCATCCGTGATCCGGCGTCAACTCGATACCGTCGTAGCGCAGGGCGAACAGATTCTCAGGCCGATCGAAATCCTCGAGGGAGAGGTTCGATGTGAATCCGTGCTCGGCCAGCACCATCACATGGGTGGCCTGGGGCAGAACCTCCAAATGGGAAAGCACCTCGGTGACCGCAATCCCCTCCCAGAAGGTTTCGAACTTCGACCACTTAGTTACACAGTGGATATCGCACACACGCTCGGTGCGCGGCAGGGAGGCCATCTCCTCGAATGCCCATGACACCGGGGTCCCTACCAGGCCGTCCACCTTGAAATCCCACTTATCCAGCTTGACTTTGGGGGTGGTCCCGACATGCAGCACCGGGAATCGCTTGGTGTTGTACTGGCCGGGGGGCAGCCGGGAGGCATCCACCCCATCAGGCAGGGTTTTACGCAGGCGGGACATGATGCTCACAGGCGATAATTCTAGCGGTTGATCAAAACCGTGAGACGTCGGTTGTCAACTAATCGGTGCCGGAGTACTCCCCGTAGCGATCCAGCACAGCCGCGGCCAACTCGGCCAACGCCCTTCGAGCGGCGTCTCCTTCTACGATTCGCAGATCAGGGCCGAGACGGAGGGCCAGTCGGGCGGCGATCCCTGGATCACGCGTGTAAAACTCGGCGAGCGTAAGGCCCGCCAGGTTCTCGGAAAGTATCCGCATGGAGTAATACTCGATGACCCAACGCCCCCTCGGCTGGATTTGAAGCACCACTCGGTGGTCATCGGGAGCAGGACGATAAGTGGTGGGCGGAAGAGGAACCCGTCGGGGCAGGGTGAAGCTCTCCCCGGTGGATTTGGCTCGTTGAATGCCGTCCACCCGGTAGCGACGAGGTTCCCGCTTGGTCCGACTGTAACCCCACAGGTACCAGGTCCCCATCCACTCGTAAACCTGCCAGGGTTCCACCACCCGATCGGACAGTTCTCCTTTGTCGGTAGAACGATATCGCATCGCGACCACCTGGCAGGAGATCGTCCATTCCCGGAGTTGATTCACCCAGGGGGGATCGGAACCCGAAAGAATACGAAGGACATGCGCTTCGTGGGGCATGATCGCCTTTTCCAGCTTTTGCACCGCCGAACTCAAATCGGGCGACCCCGGGTGCATTTCCATCACTGCTTTAGCAGCCACCAAACAAACCAAAGCCTCAAAGGGCAGAAAGCCGGGGGTGGCAGGGAAATTGGGAGCTTCCAGAACCTTGACGCGTTCTCCAGTAATTTCTACCGAGAAGCGCTGCTCCGGGCTCACGAATAAATCCACTTCGTTGAGAGCCGCCATGTCCTGCACAAGTTGCGCCGGCTTGATGGCAAAGCGGCGCTCCAGATCCCCAATGAGCACTTCTTTCTCCTTTATCAGCCAGGGAACCACCATCAGCAGACGACCAAGACCCCCGAGCGGCCGTGCGTAAGTCACAAGCTGGCCTGTTCGAGAGACCGCCGCACCCACTCCACCATCTCGCCACGCGTCGAAGCAGGAGACATTATCTCACCGACCGGACCGAAATCCAGCATCCATACGAAGAAAGCAGCCCGGTTGGTGACCCTCATCAGCACAGTCAGGGAGCCATCATCCTCTTCTTCGATAAGGGCCGAGGAGGGAAGACGAGACCTCACATACCAAGCTGAGTGAGCGTCGAAACGAATGGTGGTCTCGATGGAAGCGTCCTCTCCGTATTCCCAGGGCTCGGCGTTCAGAATGTTTGGCCCGTCGGAAAGGAACGGCAGGTCATACATATCCTCTCGATTGGACACATTCAGGTCGGTGAGCCGGTCCACTCTGAACACCTTCTCGGCGCCTTCCTCCCTAGCCAGCACGTACCAGTGTCCCCGCCGGTTGACGATCCGAAGCGGTTCAACACCCTGTCTACGACGGCCCTTGTAGTCGAAGAACACCGGTGACCGGGATTGCACCGCCCCCAGCAGATCATGCACCTTCTCCGTCTCCAGAACACCCATATCCACATTCATCGCCGCCATCCCCTCTGGAGAGGCGCCGAGCTTGATGAGAGTGCGATCGACAGAGTGGGCGCCGCCCAGGTTCACCATCGCCACCGAGACCGCCAACGCCACCCGTTCGGAGTCGGAGAGATCCATTTCTCCCAGGGAGTCGTTGGGTTGCGCCAGTGTGTAGGTGGCGAGTCCGTCCTCGGGTTGGTCGGTCCGGATGTCAAAGCCCACCTGCCGCAGAGCCGCTTTGTCCCTCTCGAAAGTGCGCCGGGCCGTCTCGGAGTTGGCATAGCTCCGATACGGGGCCATCCGTCGAAAAATCTCATCCCGGGTAAATTTCCGCTTGCTCGACCACATCAGGCAGAGCAGATTCAAAAGCCGCTCCCTCTTTCTCACCCGGACACCTCCTCCCTAAAGAGATTCGATAAAGCGCTCGATCCGCTCATCATGGGAGCGGAAAGGATCCTTGCACAACATGGTCTGCTGGGTCTGGTCGTTCAACTTGAGATGCATCCAGTCCACCGCGAAATCCCGGCGGCGGGCCTTGGCCGCCTTGATGAAAGCCCCCCGCAAGCGGGCGCGGGTGGTCTGGGGAGGTCTGGTCTGTGCCCGCGACACCTGCTCGTCCGTGACGATCTTGTCGACCAGCCCGTGCCGCTCCAACACGTAATAAAGCCCGCGGCTCGTATCCACATCGTGATAGGAAAGATCCACCAACGCCAGACGGGCATCCTTTTCCGATACTCCCCTTCGCTCCCGATATTCCTCCAGTAGCCGGTACTTGATCACCCAGTCCACCTCTCGGTCGAGGCTGAGGGGATCTTTCTCCAAACCGGTCAGCAAGTGCTCCCAGCGATCCACCGCACTCTGAACCTCGGGAGGAAATCCAGGTCCCTGGGCGTAGCGGGTGACCCGCTCGAAGTACTCCCACTGTATGTCGAGGGCCGACATCAGTCTTCCGTTTTTTAGCCGGACATTGGTGGAGCAGGTCAGATCGTGGGAGATCTGGCGGATGGCCTTGATGGGGTTTTCCAGGGTCAGGTCACGAAACACGGCGTCGCCCTCGATCATCTGCAGGAGGGCCAGCATCGTCCCGATCTTGACAAAGGTGGCGTACTCACTCATATTGGAGTCGCCGGCGATGAGGTGCAGCCGCCGGTACAATTCGGCGTCAGCGTGAGGCTCGTCCCGGGTGTTGATGATGGGGCGGCTGCGGGTGGTGGCCGAAGATATACCTTCCCAGATGTGGTCGGCCCGCTGGGCGATTGAATAATTGGCCTGCCGGGAGGTCTGATGAAGCTTCCCTGCCCCCAGAAAGATCTGTCTCGTAACCAGAAAGGGAAGGAGGATGGTCACCGTCCGCTCGAAATCCTTGGCCCGGCTGATCAGGTAGTTCTCGTGACACCCATAGCTGTTTCCCGCCGAGTCGGTGTTGTTCTTGAACAAAAATACCTGGCCCTTCACCCCTTCTGCGGAGAGACGCTCCTCCGCAGAGTTGATGAGACTTTCCAAAAACCGCTCACCCGCCCGGTCATAGACGATCACATCCTCTATCGAGTCGCACTCGGGGGTGGCGTACTCGGGATGAGAGCCCACATCCAAGTAGAGCCGGGCCCCATTCTCCAAGAAGACGTTGGAAGAACGGCCCCAGCTAACCACCCTCCTGAACAGATAGCGGGCCACCTCATCTGGACTGAGCCGTCGCTGCCCGCGCAAGGTGAAAGTAACCCCATACTCACTCTCTATCCCGAAGATGCGCCGTTCCATTGTTAGAAAATCCTACCCCAGGCACAGGGGAGGGTGGTGTGAAATAGCCGTCGGCAGGTTGGGGAAAAGACCTACTCGGCGGCGTCGGTGATGCTCTCCGACAACGAGGGATGCACCATCAGAGTCTCCACCAGGTTGTTGATCGTGACATCCGCTTGCACAGCCAACGCCACGATTCCGATCAGATCAGAGGCGCGGTGCCCCACGATGGTACCTCCCAACACCACCCGGGTGGCAGGGTCGGAGATCACCTTTACAAAGCCCTCCTCTCTTCCCTGAAGCACACTCCGCGGATTGGCTGCGAATGGAACCTTGGTGGTGCGAACCTTGCGGCCCTGGGCGGCGGCCGTAACATCCTCCAATCCCACAGAGGCGATTTCAGGCGAGGTAAACACCGCCGCCGCCACATTCGAATAGTCCAGCGGCGAGACCGGGTAGCCCATGGCGTGGCGGGCGATCTTCCGGCCCTGCATGGCCGCCACCGAGGAAAGAGGCATCCGACCGGTGCAGTCTCCAGCCGCATAGACATGGGGAAGGGAGGTGCGCTGGTAGGCGTCCACTTTTATGTAACCGGCCTCATCAAGACGCACTCCCGCCTCCGCAAGACCCATCCCCCTGGTGAGAGGAATCGAGCCCACCGCCAACAAGACGTGACTGCCTTTCACCCGCCGCTCGTCGTCGCACTCCACCACCACCCCGGTCTCGGTGATGTGGGCGGCGCGGGCATAGGCGCCGATCACCAGTTTCACCCCTCTTTGCAGAAAATCGTTTTGCAGCACCGCCGCTACCTCCGGGTCACGATGGGGAAGAATCTGCTGGCGGCTCACCACCAGGCTTATCTCGCTTCCCAAAGACTTGAAGATGTGGGTGAACTCCACCCCGGTCACCCCTGAGCCAACTATCACCAGATGGGTGGGGACCTCATCCAGATCATAAGCATGACGGGTGGTGAGTACCCGTTTCCCGTCCACCGGCGCCCAATCCGGCACGCGGGGAGCGGAACCGGTGGAGATAAGGCCAAAGTCGAATCCTAATTCCCGAGTCCCCTCCGCGGTCTCCACCGCCACCCGATTCGGGCCGATCAAACGCCCCCGACCCCTTATTATCTGCACATCCTGGGAGAGCAACAACTCCATGAAACCAAGGTTTATGTCACTCCAGATAATCTTGATCCGCTCCGCCAACCGGGTTTGGTCGACTCGCGCCGATCCGGCCACCACTCCCATCCGGCTCGCCTGATCGATCAAATCTTTGGTAGCGGCCGTGGCCGCCATGGTTTTGGAGGGAATGCAGTCCCAGAGGTGGGCGCCACCCCCGACCACCTGGTCCTCTATGAGGATCACTCTGGCGCCCAACGAGGCGGCTGTGGTGGCGGCGGAGACTCCGCCTGGACCTCCTCCCACGATCGCGAAAGTGGGGCCTTCGGCAGAACTCGAATAGCTCATGACCCGGGCCTGTAGGCGCCGAAAGCCTCCCCCAGGACACCTGAGACCTCCCCCAGGGTGGCGCCGGCCGCCAAGGCCCCCCTTATTGGATACATGAGGTTTTGATCCCCGTGTGCTACCCGCCCCAGCGCTTGCAGCAACTCATCAACCGCATTTTGATTGCGATCGGCCCGGTAGGCGGCCAGCCGCTCCCGCTGGGACTCTTCCAACTGCGGATCGGTGCGGCTGATGGAAGGCTCGGGGGACTCCTCGTCCATGTGCTTGTTCACCCCCACCACGGTAATGGACCCTTCCTCTATACCCCGCGCCGTTCGGTATGCGGACTCCTCGATGCGGGTCTGCATCCACTCGATAGCCCTCACCGCACCTCCCATACCCTCGATTTCGTCCAACAAGCGGTTCGCCTCTTCTTCCAGAGCGTCGGTCAGCGCTTCCACATAATAGGCGCCCGCCAACGGATCGACCGTGTCGGTAGTCCCCGACTCGTGGGCGAGGATTTGCTGAGTGCGCAAAGCAAGAGTGGCAGAGTGTTCGGTGGGCAGGCCCAATGCCTCATCGAAACCGTTGGTGTGGAGAGACTGGGTGCCTCCCAACACGGCGGCCAGGGCCTGCACCGTGGTGCGGACGATGTTGTTTTCCGGTTGATGGGCTGTGAGGCTGCTTCCGGCGGTCTGGGCGTGAAAACGCATCCGGAGAGAAGCCGGCGCCTGAGCTCCGAAGACCTCCTTCATCATCCGCGCCCATACCCTTCGAGCGGCCCGGAATTTAGCCGCTTCCTCGAACAGATGGTTGTGGCTGTTCCAGAAAAACGAGATACGGGGAGCAAAATCGTCCACTGCCATACCTGCGTCCATCGCCGCCCGGACATAAGCGGCGCCGTTGGCGATGGTGAACGCCAATTCCTCGGGAGCGGTGGCCCCCGCCTCGCGGATGTGATACCCGGAGACCGAGATGGGATTCCAGAGGGGCAGGCGCCGGGAGGCATAGGCGATCAGATCGGTCACCAGTCTCATGGAAGGACCGGGGGGATAGATATACGTCCCCCGGGCGATGTACTCCTTGAGTATGTCGTTTTGCACCGTGCCCCGCAGTTGGTCTGGTTTCACACCCTGGGATTCGGCCACCAGTTCATAGAGCAAGAGCAGGATGGGAGCGGTGGCGTTGATGGTCATCGAGGTGGAAACCTCCGCGAGGGGGATGCCTCCCAGGAGACGCTGCATGTCGGCCAGCGTGTCAATGGCCACTCCCACCCGCCCTACCTCTCCCCGGGCCAGAGGGTGGTCGGAGTCGAGACCCATCTGGGTGGGGAGATCGAAAGCCACCGAAAGTCCGGTCTGTCCCGCTGCCAACAGGGCGTGAAACCGCTGGTTGGAGGTCTCGGCGGTTCCGAACCCGGCATACTGACGCATGGTCCAGCGGCGGCGCCGATACATGGAGGGGTAGGGGCCGCGGGTGAAGGGATACTCACCGGGCATACCCAACCGCGTGTCGTCCACCGGGCCGGTGTAAACCTCCTCGGTGACTATCCCTCCCGGGGTGGTAACAGTTTCCTTCATAACCCCTATATCCTCGCGATTGTCATACAAATCGTACCCTCCCCGCCGTACTCCTTCCTTTAAATGCTTCGCCCATCACCTTTTCACCGCGCCGAGTCCCAGGACCGCCGGGACCGATGGATGCCGTCCCTGGCCGGCCTCCTGGCCATTGTGGTGATCACCGCCGGCTGGGGAGTCCTCTTCGCTTTCTTGGGAATAACCGCGGTGTTCGGAGTCTTCGAAGAGGTAACCGGAAGGCTAAACCCCGACGTATCGACGATTGACCTTACCCTGCCCGACCTTTCCCGGGTCTCGCGGGTGTACGCCTCCGACGGCGAACTCCTGGCCGAGTTGCACGACGGACGGGTGTCTGAACCGATACCGCTCGCACAGATGCCTGAGGTGGTGATCTACGCGGTGCTGGCCGCCGAGGACGACGACTTCTACGAGCACGAGGGGGTCGATTTCACCGCCATCGCCCGGACCGCGGTGTACAACTTCCTGTACCAAACCAACCTGGGCGGATCGACCATCACCCAGCAAGTGGCCAAAAACCACTTCGTTGGAAACGAAGTAACCATTGAGCGGAAGATACGGGAAGCCTTTGTCTCCACCGACCTGGAGAGAACTTACGAAAAAGACCAGATCCTGGAGTTCTATCTCAACTCGGTCTACTTCGGATCGGGCGCCTACGGGGTGAGCACCGCCTCCCGGGAGTTCTTCGCCAAGCCGTTGGAGAAGATCACCCTGGAGGAAGCGGCCACCCTGGCGGTATTGATCCGCAACCCCGCCTTCTATAACCCCCGGGTGCGTCCCGAGCGGACGAAAGATCGCCGTGACTTGATCATCGACAAGATGGTCGAAAACGGCTGGACGGACCCCGAGGAGGCCGAAGAGGCCAAGAACTCTGCCCTCAATATCGCCGAGCATGTCCCGTTCCGGGGAGAGGCGGATCACGTTGTGGCGGAAGTAAACCGCCAACTCCTTTACCATGCTCGTTTCGCTTTCCTGGGAGACACACCCGAGCAGCGCAAAAAGGCCATCTTCGGCTGCGCCGCCGACAATCCCGAGTGTCAGGGAGGAGGGGGACTCCGCATCGAGACCACCGTCGATCTCGCTCTCCAACGCCAAGCCTATGGGGTCTTGGAAAACTGGATGCCTCTTCCCGACTATCAACAGAATGTGATCCTCTGCCAGGAACTCTTTCCCGCCGACCCTTTGTCATATCTGGAGAGCTACGCCACCGAACACTCCTGCTCTCCCACCGGGTCGATCGTCACCGTGGACAATCTCACCGGGGCGGTGAAGGTGATGGCCTCCGGCCTCCCATTCGATTTCATCCAGTTTGACCTGGCCATCCAGGGCCGGCGCAACCCCGGCTCCAGTATGAAGCCCTTCGCCCTGCTGGGGGCCCTGGAACGCAACATCTCCCTGGGGACGGCTTTCCCGGCGCCGCCGACCATCGAAATCCAATGTCCGACGGTGTGCGTTGATGATTCTGACATCTGGTCGGTGCGCAACGTCGGAACCCGCGACTACGGAGTACTGACTCTGGCCGATGCCACCAGCTCTTCCATAAACACGGTGTACGCCCAGCTCTCGGAGATCATCGGGCCACCAAAGGTGGCTGAGGTCGCTCACCGGCTGGGTATCCAGTCCGAACTGCCAGAGGTCCTCTCCATCGTGTTGGGCACCGGGGCGGTGAGCCCCTTGGAAATGGCGTCGGCGTATTCGAATTTCGCCACCAACGGGCAGTGGGCCGCTCCCTACATCATCTCCCGGATAATCTCGGCCGACTCCCGAATTCTCTACGAGCATGAGGTCGAGCATCAGAGTAATGGGGATCCCGCCGCCTTTGCCGCCGCCCGCATACCCCTGGTCAAGGTCCCCACACCGGAGGGAACCGCGTCCCGGGCTTTCATCGGACGCCCCCAGGGAGGAAAAACCGGAACCCACCAAGGTTTTCGCGATGCCTGGTATGTGGGCTTCGTTCCCACTCACACCACCGCGGTGTGGGTGGGCTATGAACACAGTCAAATCCCTCTGGAAAACGTGGTTATCGGCGGAGAGCACCACCGTCGGGTGTACGGAGGAACGGTGCCTGCTCCCATCTGGGCGGAGTTCATGGAGGTCATGCTGGAAGATGCCGAGATGACCGGGTTTCCACCCGATCCCCCCGGGCTGGACCGCTACCGGTTGCGGCCAAATACCTCGGCGCCACAGGTAGTCGGGCTGGATCTGGAGACGGCCAAGGTAGCGTTGGTCAACTCCCGACTCAACTGGGAGATCGTAGATGTGGACTCGGCGGCGCCCGCCGGAGAAGTTCTCTCCCAACAACCTCTGCCGCGCACTACCGCACTCCACGCCGACCCTGTCACTCTGGAGGTTTCCACCGGAGTGCTTCCCACCGCCCCGCTTGCCGACTGGACCGGCCTCACCATCAACGAAGTCCTGGACGACACCCGGTTATTGGAGCAGGAAACGGGCCTCCTCATGATCCTCGATGTTGTGTACGCACCCCACCTGGAGTTGGAAGCCGACCAAGTGATCACCACCGAGCCCGCTCCCGGAACCGAGATCACCTCCGGAGACCTGATAACCATCATCCTTTCCAACGGCGAGACACCGGACACAATCCTGCTTCCCGATTGGACCGGTCTCACCATCAACGAAGTCCTGGAGGAAATCCGGCAACTGGAGCAGGAAACCGGCCTCTTGATAGTCTCCGACGTGACCTACGCACCCCACCAAGAACTCGAAGTCGACCGAGTGATCACCACCGAGCCCGCTCCCGGAACCGAGATCACCTCCGGAGACCTGATAACCATCGTCCTCTCCAACGCCGAGACACCAGACACCGCCCCAGCAGCTTCCGAAGAGTCGGATTCGGAGTAGAAACCGGACATCTCGCGGTTTTCTTCACTAGCACGCGAAAGAACTTGACAAGACTAGTCTCTATCATATAACGTTATACAATACAATATGATGAATGACAACAACAGCGTCCTTCGCCAAGCCCCTGGTGGTCAATGGGACCATCCGCCGGGTTCCCCACATCCGGTCGTTTTCCGTGGAACTCGTCGCGCCTCTCCGGGAGGGATTCTCTCCCGGGCATGAATATGTCCGCCGCTTCTGGGCCGCGGCGATTGGCAAGGGGGCGACTCGCGACCTACTGGAGCTGTTTGTGGCCGGGCTTCGGCAGCAGACTGTCCCCGAACCCTTCTATCTGGGAGTACTGGCCTCGGCCGGGCTCATAGAGATGATGGAGGGTGGAATCCGCATGCCTTCTCGGGTTCCGCTCCTGCCCCCATTGATGGTGAGTCGCCTCAGCCCTCATCTGCGATCCGATCATCGCCGCTGGACACGATACGCCCGGATGTAAGCGGCTACCCCTCTATCTGCACACGCGAACGGGATAAGGCCATTATCCCCACCGTGGTCAGGGCAGTCGCCTCTCCCGCCACGAATCCGATAGCCACGGCCATGACCGGCCCCGCCGGCGCCAGCCAGACAACCACCCCGGCCGCCGCCAACCCGACCACCCACGCGGTCGCCAAACGCCGCGTCCGCGATCCCGCCACCAGGATTTGAGCCATCAACTGGACACCGGCCGCTGTAACGGTGCCCACCGCCACCAGCGCGGCCACCGAAGCGGAAGGAGCGAATGTGGAACCCATCAGCAACTCCACCACCTGGGGGCCCACCAGGTATCCCACCAATCCAGCCAGCAAGGCCAGACCCGCCGACCCCGCCCAGAGCCTTCCCGCCAGCTTGCGCAGCGACTCTCCCTCACCCCGGCCAATCATCCCCACCAGGGGAGGAAGTATCCGACCCTGCAAGCTGTACATCAGCGTGAGAGGGGCTCTGAACAGCACGAAAACGATAAAAATAAGACTCACCTGCGCCGCCGTCCCGCCCATGAAGGTCACCACCAAGGGCGCCGCTGCCAATAGGAACTGAGCGGCGCCCGCTCCGATTACGTACGGCCACACAAAGACTGCTCCCGGCGAGGAGGGCGGATCCGATCTTCCCCCCCGCCAGAAACCGAAGAAAAACACCACCCAGGGAGCGGAGACCATCGCCCATCCCAAGCCAACCGCCGTCCCTCCCGCGGACAGCGTCACCAACTCCGCCACCAGCCTCACCACCCCTTCGGCGCACAGCATCAAACCCACCCGTCCGTACCACCCCTTTCCCTGGAGCATCCCTTTTCCTATCCAAAAACTGCCATAACCGCCCATCAACAACAGCATCTGGATGATGTGTGTTCCGACCTCGCCGGTCAGGGGCGACAACGCCCACCACGCCGCCAGAGCGGCGGACGCTATCCCCAGCCCCGTCACCCACAGCAGAAGACCCCGTCCCCCGGACAGCGGATTTCGCCGCCGGGCCGATTCGCGGGTAACCCACTGTTCAAGTGGGAGAAACAACACCGTAACGACGATGAAGGCGATGGTCCACATCACCGCGATAGGAGCGAAGCCATCGCCCAGGCTCCTTCCTCCCAGAGCATGAAACAGGTAGGCGGACACTCCCCCTGCCACCGCCCCCACCACCATCATCGCAGTGCCGCCGTCCGCGGTCGAGGTGGGAAGTGGTTCGTCCCGACTCATCGGGAGCCCGACCCGGTTATGACCGTCCAAACCGATGACCACAACACCCGCAAATCCAAGAGGGGAGAGACATGCTTTATGTAGTAGAGGTCGTAGGCCAGCTTTCGGACAGTGCCCTCCAGGTCCGAGGCGTAAGCGGCATTGATCTGGGCCCAGCCGGTTACCCCGGGCCTCATCAGATGCCGCAGGGAATAAAAGGGTATCTCGCGGGAGAACTCTTCAACGAAGGGGACCTGCTCAGCCCGGGGGCCCACCAGGCTCATATCCCCCGTCAACACATTCCACAACTGGGGTATCTCATCGAGCCGGTAGCGCCGCAAAAACCTTCCTCCCCGGACCAGACGGGGATCGTCCACCTCCGCAAATCGGGGACCATCGGCTTCCGCGTCGGACCGCATGGTGCGGAACTTGTATATGGTGAAAGGCCGTTCTCCCTTTCCCACCCGGGTCTGGCGAAAAAGCACCGGTCCTCGTGAGAACATCCGAACCACGGCAGCCACCGCCCCGGCCACCAAAAGCCAGACCGGCAGGGTGATTGTCACCGCCGCCAGATCGAACAGCCTCTTTCCCCACAGCCAGTTCCGGACCCGATGCAGGGTGGAGGTCATCTGCCAGTCCTCCACCAGCCGGGGAAGTGGAACCCGCTCGGTGTGCTCCTCGTATACGGAGGCGAGAGGTTTGACCACCCGTCCGGCCAAGTCGTGTCCGGAAACCAGTTCTGAGACCGCCGGAGAGTGGGCCGCGGCCATATCCACCACCAAAGTGGCTCTTGGATCCAGGGGCCGCTGATCGGGATGGGAGGAAGGATCGATGACCACCAACACCTCGGCGTGAGGGGCGCGCCTCAGTTCGGCAACCATTGCCTGATCGGAGGAGAACACCACCATCGGCTCGATCCAGGGCCGACGTCGCCGCGCCGCCCTGTGGAAAACGACAGTCACTGCCCAGACCGCCACCGTTACCAACAACAGAGATCGGGAAAAGTAGACCCGAGTGGCCAAAACTATGAGGGCGGTGGCTGACAGGGTAACAATCACCGTGGCCATACCCCTGCCGTAGCTGGGACGGGGCACTCCCGGACCCGACATCGACAGGATGGTCGTCGAGGAACCCAAACCCGCCAGCATCACAAAACCGAGCAGGGGCAGTACTTGCAAGCCGACTTCCCCGGCATTCCACGGCAATGGCGTCCCGAAGAGAAGCCACGAGGCAAACGCCGTCGAACCCGCTAGGAGGCCAAGATCGACGACCGCCATCGACACCACGAATTTGCTACGCATAGACCGCAAATGCTACGCACGCCGTTTGCCTGGTTGGCATACAGATCCGGGTAGACATGGCTATGGTGATTACCCGTGACTCGTCTGTGGCCAAGCATCTCCGTTCTCATGCCGCTTCTCAACGAGGCCGCGAGCATAGGGGAGGTGTTGGATTCGCTCCGGGATCAAGACTACGAGGGAGCATGGGAACTGATCGCGGTGGATGGGGGATCCCACGACAACACCGCGACCATACTGGCATCCTGGAAGGAGCACCTTCCCGGCTTGATGGTGATAGCTTCCCCGGAACCGAGAAACCTCACCGAAAGCCTCGCCCTCGCCGTGGAGACGGCCACCGGAGACATCGCAGTCAGGGCGGACGCCCATACCGTGTATGCCCGCGACTATCTGCGCCGCAATGTGGAGGCGCTGGCGGAGACCGGCGCGGATCTGGTGGGAGGACCGATGCGTCCTGAGGGATCCAACCCCTTCGGGCGGGCGGTGGCCTCGGTGATGGGAAACCCGTGGGTTGTGGGCCCCGCACCGTACCGACGCGTCCACCGACGCCGCCCGGCTGACACCGTCTATTTGGGCGCAATGCGGCGCCATCGCCTTCTGGAGATGGGTTTCAGGAGGTTTCCCAGTGGAGTTGCCGAGGACGCCGACCTGGCATATCGGATCCGCGAACAAGGAGGAAAGGTGGTGTTGGACCCTGCTATCCGCTCTTTGTATCGGCCTCGATCCACCCCGGGCGCACTCTGGAAACAGTTCTACCGATACGGCAGGGCCAAGGCTGAGATGCTCTACGCCAACCGAGCGCTCCCCACCCTCCGCCCCCTGGCTCCCCTGGGCCTTACGGTCGCCCTGGCCCTGGCGCTGGTTGTCGCGGCTCCGCTCGGCTGGTGGTGGGCCCTCCCTCTGATCGCGGGAGGTTGGATGGTTTACCTGACGGCGGTCACCGGCGGCTGGCCACGGCATTTGCTGGCCGCGGCTATCGTGCAACTCTCCAACGGATTGGGCATCGTCGGAGGTTTGGCCGCCGGACCAGGGCGGGTTCGCAAAACCCTGGGCTCCCACAACTAGGGCTTACTCCGGTTTGTCCTCCATCGGCGGCTTGGCTTCGCCCTCCGAGGCGGAGAGGCTGTTGGCCGGCGTCGGCTCTTCCAACGGAGGGCCGGAGAATACAGAACTCAGTAGCTCCTCGCTCACCCCCAGCCCCCGGGCCAGATCATCGGCGGGATTGAAGGAGCCGCCCAACTCCGATTCGGTCATCAGAGTGGCGAACTCCAAGCCTTCAGGAACAACCGGCCGCTTGTAACCCACCACATGAGGCTCATGACCCTGATATTGGACAGCCCCGGTGCCGGCTGGCACCAGCTTGCCGATGATCACGTTTTCCTTGAGCCCCTTCATGCGGTCCGACTTGGCGAATATGGCCGCGTCGGTCAACACCCTGGCGGTCTCCTGAAAGGAAGCGGCCGACAGCCATGAGTCGGTAGCCAACGAGGCCTTGGTGATACCCATCAGCTCCGGACGGCCGGTCGCAGGAGTTTTTCCTTCTTCCAGAAGTCGGCGGTTCTCATCCAAAAACACCTGGCTGTCCACCAGTTCGGCGGGGAGGAACCCGGAATCGTTGGTCTTCACGATCCTGACCCGTCGCAACATCTGGCGAACCACCAGTTCTATATGCTTGTCGTGGATCTCCACACCCTGGGACTGATAGACGCTCTGCACTTCCGTGACCAGATACTGCTGGGCGTCTCTGACCCCCCGGTACTCCAACACCTGCTTGGGATCGAGCGGCCCGTCGGTAAGGGGGTCGCCCGCCAGCACCGAACTTCCGTTCGACACTCTGACCCGGGAATGCCGGGAAAGGGGAATCTCGATCTCGCTGGGCATGCCAAACTCGTCCTTGCCGGTGACCCGAATCCGGCGACCTTCTTCGGTGATTATTTTGATCGTCCCGCTGATGGGCGCCAGGACGGCTCTGCCCTTGGGGCTTCTTGCCTCGAACAACTCCAGCACCCGGGGCAGGCCCTGGGTGATGTCCGACCCGGCTACTCCCCCGGTGTGGAAAGTGCGCATCGTGAGTTGGGTTCCCGGCTCGCCGATTGACTGGGCGGCCATGATCCCCACCGCCGCTCCTTCCTCGACCATCTTGCCGGTGGCCAGGCTCATGCCGTAGCAGAGCTGGCAGACCGAAGCGCGGGTATCACAGGTAAGCACCGACCGCACCCGCACCGTCCCCACTTCCGCGGCGCGGTTGATAATGGTTCTCAGCACCTCCGTATCTATCAGGACCCCCTCCGTCATGCGAACGCCCCGGTCGGTGGTGAGGACCGATCGCTTGATCTTCACCGGCGCGGCCAGCATCCTCCCGAAGATATGACTGCGGAGATGCCGCACCGGCGCCCCGTCCGAGGTCACCACTGGAACCACCACCCCCCGATCAGTCCCGCATGCCGTCTCTCTGACCAGCACTTCCTGGGAAACGTCCACCAGCTTTCGAGTCAGATAGCCGGCGTCCCGGGTCCGTAGGGCCGTGTCGGCCAAGCCCTTGCGGGCGCCGTGGGTGGAAATGAAGTATTCCAGCACCGACAGGCCCTCGCGGAAGTTGGAGGTGATAGGACTTGGGATGATGTCTCCCCGGGGGTTGGCCACCAATCCCCTCATCCCGGCGATCTGGCGCACCTGCATGGTGTTGCCTCTCGCTCCGGAGCCCACCATCATCTCCAAGGGATTGAAAGGCTCGGATTTTAGTGTCGTCTCCATGGCGTCTTTGACCTCTTCGGTCGCCTCGCTCCAGATCTCGATGAGCTCCGCCCGCCGCTCGCTGTCGGTGATCACTCCCTTTTCGTAGAGGTCCTGGACCTTCTCAGCCTTGCGGGCGTGCCGGGCCAGAATGCTCTTCTTATTCTTGGGCGTCTTGACATCCTCCAAACCAATGGTCAGTCCGGCTATGGTGGCGTAGCTGAATCCCAACTCCTTGAGCTTGTCGAGAGTTATCTCCACCTCGAAACGGGGGTAACGGTTGATAGCCACTTCCACCAGCTTGCGGATACCCGACTTGATGACCGGCGCGTTCACATAGGGAAAGGAGTCAGGAAACGCCCGGTTGAAGATAGCCCGTCCCACCGTGGTCTCTGCCAGTGCGCCTCCATCCACCGGATCGGGTGTAATCAGCCCCTCCAACTCGGCTTTCAACTCGGCGTGACGCTCTGGATCGCCGGCC
The DNA here is from genome assembly GCA_965261135.1 of Acidimicrobiia bacterium. Classification (GTDB taxonomy): domain Bacteria; phylum Actinomycetota; class Acidimicrobiia; order Spongiisociales; family ZC4RG35; genus Bin76. The sequence continues at coordinate 340,654 of OZ253443.1, read as the reverse complement.
AGGACGCCGAGCCGCACCGAGATCGGGGCGTGCAGGTTCAACTCGCCGATCTCGTAGGCCATTATCGCCTCATCCACCGACCCGAACACCCGGCCTGCGCCCCGAGCCTCCGGTTCGAGTTCGGTGAGGTAGTAGACCCCTATCACCATATCCTGGCTGGGGGTGACGATGGGCCGGCCCGAGGCGGGCGAGAGCATATTGTTGGGCGAAAGCATCAAGATGCGCGCCTCGGCCTGGGCCTCGGGGGAGATGGGCAAATGGACCGCCATCTGGTCGCCGTCGAAATCGGCGTTGAATGCCTCACAGACCAGCGGGTGAATCTGAATGGCCTTGCCTTCCACCAACACCGGCTCGAAAGCCTGTATGCCCAGCCGGTGCAGGGTGGGGGCGCGGTTCAATAGCACCGGATGCTCGGATATAGCCGTAGACAACACATCCCAGACCTCGTCGCGCTGCTGCTCGACCATCCGTTTGGCGGATTTGATGTTGGGCGCCAAATCACCGTCAACCAAGCCCTTCATCACAAAGGGCTTGAACAACTCCAGCGCCATCTCCTTGGGAAGACCGCACTGATGCAGCTTGAGCTGGGGGCCCACTACGATCACCGACCGACCCGAATAATCAACCCGCTTGCCCAGCAGGTTCTGGCGGAATCGGCCCGCCTTGCCCTTGATCATGTCGGAAAGCGACTTGAGGGCCCGAGTGCCTTGACCGGTTACAGCTCGACCGCGACGACCGTTATCGAATAGGGCGTCCACCGCCTCCTGCAGCATGCGCCTTTCATTGTTGACAATTATCTCCGGCGCCCCGTACTCCAACAACCGCTTGAGCCGGTTGTTGCGGTTGATGACCCGCCGGTAGAGGTCATTGAGGTCGGAAGTGGCGAAACGCCCTCCGTCCAACTGCACCATGGGCCGCAGATCGGGAGGGATCACCGGCAAGGTGTGGAGAACCATGTTGGTCGGGTTGTTCAGCCCCTGGGCAAAGGGGCGCACCACTTTCATGCGGAGCGTGGCCCGTTGGCGACGCTGCGCCGACTTGGCCTCCATGTCCCCTTGCAACTTCAGCATCTCCGCATCGAGATCCATACCGGCCAAAAGGTCGCGAATCGCCTCCGCTCCCATTCCCCCGGTGAAGTAGCTCCCGTAGTTGATCTCCATCACCTTCCAAAGCTGCTCGTACTCCACCAGGTCTTTCACCTGCAAACGGCGAACGGTTTCATACGCTTCGGACGCCAACTCACATTCATCCTCCACTCTCCGCAAGCGATCGGCGATTTGGGTCTGAGCCGTCTTTTCAGCCGCCCTGATCTCCGATGGCCTGGCGCCTCCCTCCTCCATACGAGCCAACTCGATCTCCAAAGCCTCCAGCCGGACATTCCGCCAGTCCTCGAATTGCTCCCTCGCCTCCCTTACCTCTTCGAGGTATTCCTTCTCCAACTCGGGCAGATCCCTCAGCAGGCGGGCCCGTTCCACTGATGTAACCACATGAGCGGCGAAATAGATGATTTTCTCCAGATCGCGAAGCGAAATGTCCAACAGGTATCCCAGTCGGGAGGGCACACCCTTGAAAAACCAAATGTGAGCCACGGGCGCCGCCAGGTCGATGTGACCCATTCTTTCCCGTCGTACCTTGGAACGGGTTACCTCTACTCCACACTTCTCACATATCAGACTTTTGTACCGAACCCTCTTGTATTTTCCGCAGTAGCATTCCCAGTCCCGCTGCGGGCCGAAGATCCGCTCATCGAACAACCCATCCCGCTCGGGCTTCAGGGTACGGTGATTGATGGTCTCAGGCTTTTTTACCTCGCCATACGACCAGGCACGTATCTGATCGCTTGAGGCCAAACTGATCTGTACCTCATCGAACTCGATACGGCGATTTGCGGAATGTAGCTGTGGTTCGGTCATGGTCATTGGCTATCTCCCCCGTTGGGCCGTTGTCTAAAAACTTCCATAGGAAAAGGTGGGAACTGCTTCCTCGGGTCTCTCCGGACGGGAGATGTCAATCCCGTCCAGCATGCTGGTGGTCCGATATGCGTCCTCATCCGGTTCCCGGAGGTCCACCCGCTCACCGGCGGAAAGCATCTCCACACTCAATCCGAGGCTCTGCATCTCTTTCACCAGCACCCGGAAGCTCTCCGGTACACCTGGCTCGGGAGGATTGTCGCCTCGGACGATGGCTTCATAGACCCGGATCCGACCCCGGACATCATCGGATTTGATGGTCAGGAACTCTTGGAGGGCGTGGGCGGCGCCGTAGGCCTCCAACGCCCAAACTTCCATCTCCCCGAAGCGCTGACCGCCAAACTGCGCCTTGCCGCCCAGAGGCTGTTGGGTGATCAACGAGTACGGGCCGGTCGAGCGGGCGTGGATCTTGTCGTCCACCAGATGCACGAGTTTGAGAATGTAGATGTATCCAACTGTGATGGGCTTGTCGAAAGGCTCACCCGTCCGGCCGTCGTACAGATAGGTCTTGCCGGCCTTGTCGATGAGCTTTTCCCCATCGGCGTTGGGGAGAGAGTTCCGCAAAAGCTTCAGTATCTCTCCTTCCTGAGCCCCATCGAAGACCGGGGTGGCCAGTTTGCTCCACGGTTCACCACTGGGGGGCAGAGGACTGTTTTGCTCCGCATAGTTCTTCCATCCGGCTGCGGCCACCCATCCCAGGTGAGTCTCCATGACCTGACCGAGGTTCATCCGGGAGGGAACCCCCAGAGGGGAGAGCACTATGTCCACCGGGGTTCCGTCCGCCAAAAACGGCATATCTTCCTCGGGAAGTATCTTGGCGATCACCCCCTTGTTACCGTGCCGGCCAGCCAGCTTGTCCCCTTCGGAGATCTTGCGCTGCTGCGCCACATATACCCGCACTTGCTCATTCACCCCTGACTTGTGGGTTTCTCCGTCGGCGCGACGCAACACCTTGACATCGATCACCTTGCCCCCCTGCCCATGTTTGACCTTCAGGGAACTATCCCGCACCTCGCGGGCTTTTTCCCCGAAAATAGCCCGCAACAGACGCTCCTCGGGCGTCAGCTCCGTCTCCCCTTTGGGTGTCACCTTGCCCACCAGGTAGTCATTGGGACTCACCTCGGCCCCCACCCGGATGATCCCGTTCTCATCCAGATGCGCGAGCACTTCATCGGGGACATTGGGAATGTCCCGGGTGATCTCCTCGTCACCCAGCTTGGTCTCCCTTGCCTCGGTCTCCAACTTCTCAATGTGGATCGAAGTAAGAATGTCCTCTTTGACAAGCCGCTCGGAGAGCACGATGGCATCCTCGAAGTTATATCCCTGCCAGGGCATAAACGCCACCAGCAGGTTCTTTCCAAGCGCCAGTTCACCGTGGCTGGTGGACGACCCGTCAGCCAGCACATCGCCTTTCTTCACTTCTTCGCCCTCTCGCACCACCGGCTTGTGATTAATGCAGGTTCCCTGGTTGGAACGGGTGAACTTGTCCATCCGCAGATGGTGGGTCTTCCCACCCCGGGCACGCACTACTACCTCCTCTCCGGTTATCTCCACCACCTTGCCGTCCACCGGAGAACTGATCATGTCTCCGGAGTCACGGGCCGCCACCTCTTCCATACCCGTTCCCACCAAAGGCGCCTCGGAACGCAAAAGCGGAACCGCCTGACGCTGCATGTTGGAGCCCATCAAGGCGCGGTTGGCGTCATCATGCTCCAGGAAGGGAATCAGGGAAGTGGAAAGAGAGACAATCTGTTTGGGGGAGACATCCATATAGTCCACTTCCGAGGGGTGCACCCGATCCACCTCTCCGCCGGCCCGTCGGACGAGTACGGTGTCGTTGAGAAAGGTCCCGTCCTCTCGAATAGGAGCGTTGGCCTGGGCGATCACGAACCGTTCCTCCTCGGTGGCCGCCAGGTAGTCAACCTCGTCCAGCACCCTGGAGTCGCGTACTTTGCGATAGGGAGTCTCGATGAACCCGTAGCGGTTGACCCGTGCGTAGGTAGCCAGGGACCCGATCAACCCGATGTTGGGACCCTCCGGCGTCTCGATGGGACACATTCGTCCGTAGTGGGATGGGTGAACGTCTCTCACCTCGAAGCCGGCCCTCTCCCGGGACAGTCCCCCCGGACCCAGCGCCGACAGCCGACGGCGGTGGGTAAGACCGGCCAAAGCGTTGGGCTGGTCCATGAACTGGCTGAGCTGGGAGGTTCCGAAGAACTCCATGATGGCGGCGGTGACCGGCCGGCTGTTGATGAGTATCCGGGGAGTGATGGAATGATGATCCTTGGTGGACATCCGTTCCTTGACCACCCTCTCCAGCCGCGCCAAACCGATCCTCAACTGGTTTTGAACCAACTCTCCCACCGTCCTCACCCGGCGATTCCCGAAATGGTCGATGTCGTCGGTCAGAACCGGCACTTCCATCCCGCGGTGGGTGGTCATCGTGGGCTGACCCGCATGCAGAGCCACCACATAGCGCAAGGTGTCGATGATGTCCTCGTCGCGGAGCAGCTGCAGGTTCTGCCGATCTCCGTTCTGTGGGGAATCCCGATAGTCGGCGGGAGCCTCGTCGTTGAATTTCTGGGCCAGCTTGTAACGCCCCACCCGGCTCAGGTCATAGCGCTTGGGATTGCGGAACCAATTGTTGATCAGCCCCAGGGCGGATTCGGCCGAAGCCGGCTCACCGGGACGGAGTTTGCGATAGAGATCGATCAGCGCCGCATCGCGGTTGGGGGGAACCGTATCTCTCTCCAGAGTGTTTCTCACCGATTCGGCCCCCTCAAAAATCTCCAGGATCTCTTCGTCGGTCTCGACAACCCGGTCCGAACCCGGGACCCTGACCCCAACCGCCCGCAGGAAGGAGGACATGTGCTGGCGACGCTTGCGATCCACGCGCACCCCGATGGTGTCCTTTCGGTCGGTATCCATCTCCAGCCACGCTCCCCGCCCAGGTATCACCTTGGCGCTGTAGAAGAAGGCATCGGAGTTCTTGTCCGAGGTGCGATTGAAATAAACCCCCGGTGAGCGAACCAACTGGGAGACGATCACCCGCTCCGTCCCGTTGATCACGAACACGCCCTTGGGGGTCATCATGGGGAAGTCGCCCAGATAGATCTTCTCCTCCTTGATCTCCCCGGTATGGCGGTTCAGAAAACGCCCGATTACCGTGAGGGGACGCCCGTAGGTCTTGTCCTGGGACTTGCAGGTCTCCACATCGAAGGGAGGATCGCCGAAAGTGTGGTCGGCCATCATCAGGATCAGCTGCCCGGTTACATCTTCTATCGGTGAGATCTCTTGGAAGACCTCGTCAATTCCGACATCGAGAAACCAGTTGAAGGAATCTCGCTGGATAGCTATCAGATCGGGAAGTTCATGGGCGGTAGGGATACGGGAGAAAGAAAAACGCTCGGGCAGACGCGCAGACAAGACGCGGTCCTCCTTAAGGCATGCGACGGGACAAGAACAACCTATCATAGACGCGTACTAACAAATCACACAATTCGTTATTGACAGCCAGCCAAGGCCACCCTCCTAGCCTTACTTTAGACACGAAGAAGAGCGTCTGTCAAGTAAATCCGGTCCCTTTCGTCGGACAGCCTCCCCATAGTGGTTGGACAACGCAGCAAGGAAGCGGTCGGGTGGACCCAGGCGTCAGGAATTGCGAGCGACCCAGGCGCTGGCAGACCGGTTTGATTTCTTACTGATCAGGGGTTGACAACGGGTTGGTTGGGCACGCCGACGCCCACCAGGCTGTCGCGTATGACGAGGGCCACCAGATCCTGCTCGCCCATCCTCTCGGTCCCTCTAGGGCGCAGAGGCAGCACCATATACCGGAGGTCGGCGGCGCTGTCAACGACCCGGATCTCGACATCCTTGCCCACCTCAAGGCCAAACTCGCGCATGACCCCGCGAGGGTCGACGACGGCCCTCGACCGATACGGGAAGCTCTTGTACCAGTCGGGCGGAGGCCCGAGCAGAGAAGTCGGATAACACGAGCAAAGAGTGCAGACAACCAGGTGATGCACCTTCTCGGTGTTCTCGACCACCACCAGTTTGGCGCCGGAGACCAGCGGATATCCCAACTCGGCCAAAGCTACCCGCGGGTCCTTCAGCAGACGACGTTTGTAAGCCGCGTCGACCCATGCGCGGGCCACCACCCTGGCACCGTCGACCGGCGACCTGGCTTCTATCACTTCAATCAGCCGCCGGACGTCGTCGCGGTCGATCACGCCCTTCTCCACGAGGAGTTCCTCCATCGCCAGCAAACGCCGGGCGCGGGCGCTCAGCCCGACATCCTCCTCCATTCCGGGATGCTCATGGTTCCCGTGGCCTTCGTGCTGGTGAAGATCATCCGCTCTCATATCTGACCTCAGTGACCACTCGGCTCGTTGACTGGTTCCAGCCATTGTTCGTAGATGTCGATAAGCAGGCTGTCGCCTGTCCTCCCGCTATATCGCTTTCCCCAGAGACTTCTCATATTGAACTCAACCAGGTACAGCACCCGCTTCGGCAGCCCGCGCCCGCCGTAGGCTCGAGACTCGGGGTCATAGAAGTTCCCGGACAGGGCATACACGCGTCCCTCCTTGCCCTTCACGTAGCCGGGGGTCCTATGGTGAGTGTCAACCATCGTCGGCAAGACCCTGACTGGGGCTCCGGGGAGGAAACCTGCCAATCTAGCCCCACCTCTCCCCGACCGCGGCCGCTCGATTGTCGATCTCCTCCGTGGTGAGCAACTCCTTCTCGACCAGGAGAAGCTCCAGGGACGCCGACCAGCGCTCATAGTAACCGAAGCTCAGATATTCATCGGCCGGGATCGTCTCGATGCCGCGCCGCAGTTCGTCTGAGGTTATCAATCGCCTCTCACAGAGCACATCTACCAGTGCGCTTGCCCGGCGTTCCCAACCCATGAGATTACGTTCCGTTCGGTCAATGGGCTCGTCGTTAGGTTCGCCGCCCATGTCATGCACTGCACTCACGTTTGCAACTCCATTCACGTGCCGCCGGAGGCCTAGGATCGCCGACCTTTTCCTCATAGCAGTCTACGTATTCGTTTCATCCACACTCCCAGCGCCAAGGCGTAGGCCGGGTGGGAGTTCTCGGCGTAAGAAGTGGGGGAAGGCCGAGGCCGTCTTTTATGGTCGTCCCGTACTGGATGATCTTGCGGGCGCCCATTGAAGAATGACCCCGCAGATGCGCCCAGGTGATCTGGTCTGCCATTAAAAAGGCTTGCTCAGGCGTCATACCGAGCTGCGAGAAGACGCTCTCGGCGAAGCGCCTGAGGTGGGGGGCAGGCACCAGCACCTCTCCCGAGTCGAGGGTTTCGTCTCTTCCCATCAGGGCACTCCTTTCAAATCCCCTACCGAATCTCAAGCAAAGGTCTCAGAGGTTCCGGCGCCCCAGCATCCTAAAACGGGTGGGGCGGAACGGCTCGAGGTCGACGGTGGTGTCCTCCTCGGCGACGAGTTGGCCGATCAGTTCCCCGGTTATCGCACCGAGGCTGAAACCGATATGACCGTGGCCGTAGGCGAGGTACACATTCTCCTGCCGTGGTGATCGGCCGATGACTGGGAGCGAATCCGGATGAGAGGGGCGGAAGCTCATCCATTTCTCGGCTCCGTCGGTGTTCAACCCGGGGAACAGCTTCTTGGCGGCCTCGATCAGCATGTCGGCGCGGGCATAATCCGGGGGTGCGTGGAGACCGGCAAGCTCATCGGTTCCCGCCAGCAGGAGCGCACCCGGAATCGGGTTGATCCCGACGTGGTGGTCTATGTAGATCACCGGCCCGTTGAGGTCCACACCGGGGTCAGGTATCCGCACTCCGTATCCGCGCTCGGTCTCCAGCGGTGTTTCGAAGCCGAGGGCGCGTACCAGCGATCGCGACCACGCCCCGGCGGTGATAACGACCGCGGAAGCCTCAACTCGGCCGTCGTCCGTCTCGACGGCAGCCACCCTCTTCCCTTTGATGTCGAAGGCCCGCACGGTGCGCGGCAACCATCGCCCTCCGGCTTGGGTGAAGCGGGCGGCGACGGCCTTAGTGAAGACTTGCGGGTCGGCATGGTACGAGCCGGTTACCAGCACGCCGTGGCGGATGCGGCCGCCCAGAACCGGGTAAGCGGCGGCGACGCCCGCTGCGTCCAAGATCTCCATATCGATGCCGCGCGCTCGGCGCATTTCGATGCTGTAGGTCGCCTTTTTGAAGGCCGCATCCGACCCATAGGCGAGGAGGTGGCCGCCCGCGAAGAGTGCCGCATCCCCATCCGGCACGGGCACAAGATCGGCATACGCTCGCACCGCCTGTTTCTGCAAGCTCGTGATTGCCAAGGACAGCTGTTCGACCCGGCTCGGACGGCTCGCCAAGAGGAACCGAACCAGCCAGGGAGTCAACTTCGGCAGATAACGCCATCGGATTGCGAGGGGTGAGGCTGGATCCAGAAGCATCTTGGGTACGGAACGGATCACCCCGGGCGTGGCCGTAGGGATGCAATTGCCGATCGAGAAGATCCCGGCGTTGTGCCCGGATGCTCCATTGCCCGGGGCGCCGCGGTCGATAATGGTGACGGCGTAGCCCCGTCGCTGGAGATGGAGCGCAGAACAGAGCCCGACGATTCCGCCGCCAACCACCAGGACATCGGCGCCTGACCCGTCTTTGCTCACCAGTCCCCCGATAGGATGCGATATCACGAGATAAGCCTACTAATTTGTCTTAGGACGTTATATACCGACGCACATCTCCCCTCGTCGGCATGAACGGCGCTCGCGCCATTTCGACCCTCCCCGTCCCCAACGAGGCCGCCGTCGGGCGAACCCCCTTTTACCGCAAGGTGGCGAGCGAGTTGGTGGCGAGGATCCGCGCCGGTGAGTTTGCCAGCGACGGCGCCCTTCCCACCGAAGCCCAGCTCGAAAAGGAGTTCGGGGTAAGCAGGATCACCATCCGTTTGGCCATGAAGGAGCTACGAGCGACGGGGCTGGTCGTGACCCAGCAGGGCCGCGGCTCATTCGTGCGCCCGGCGCCGATGCTCCAGGACCTCGGCGCGTTCTCCACACTGACCGCGGTGGTCACCCGGTACGGGCACGGCCGCGCCGTCTCCTTGCTGGCGTTCCGTCGCCAGGAGGCGGGGCTGAAGATTGCCAACCAACTCGGAATTGCCCCGGCCGACCGGGTTCTGGTGGTGGAGCGGCTCCACCAGGCCGGAGGCGTTCCTTTCGCCGTCACCTCGATGCACGTGCGAGAAGACATCATCGGTCGGCTCGACGAAACCGACGTAGCAGAGAACACACTGTACGAGATCGCCCAGGAGCGCGGGCTCGGCGCTATTCGGGGCGAGCGGTCCCTCTCCGCCTGGCCGGCCCCGGTCGACGTGGCCACCGCCTTCGGTCTGGCCCCCGGCGATCCCATCCTGGTGTCAATCGGCGGAACGTCGGTCGGCGACGGTCGGCCGCTCGAATGGTCCGTCTTCTCGTTCCACCCCCTTCATTACGGCTTTCGCTTCTCCTTCGAGCATGGCTCGGGAACAGCAGATGGCCACAACCTGGATACCAACCTCTAGACAGAAACGGGGCAACCATCAATCTCGCCGAGACCATCACGATCATCACCGGAGGCGCGGGCGGCATCGGGCTGGCGGTCGGCATTGCCATCATTAACGCCGGCGGAAGAGTTGCCGTTCTCGACATCGACGAGAACGCGGCCCACGCCGCTGCCGCCCGACTGGCGTCCTCAGGCGGCGCCACCGCCGGGTTCGGCGCCGACGTGACCGATCCGTACTCACTGGCGCGGGCGTTTGCGGCCGCGGGGAAGGCGCTCGGCCCCATCGACGGACTCGTCACCTGCGCCGGCATCCGCCAGACTGTCCCGGGAGGTGTTTGTTTGCCCAGTTCCTCGGCCCATTGCGGTTCTCACGAAGTTCCACACCGTACCATAGGCACCCGCCCAAGCGCACTGAGGTTGATAACTGCAGAAGTAACTCAAAGAGGGGAACCGTCGGACGTTTCCTGACATTTCAGCCCACGCCCGCGGCGACCCGTAAGGAGCATCAGCCAGGCCTCAACCCCTAAACAAGGACCCCCTGAACCCCAACAAAGCATCGCGAAGCCTCTAACAGTTAGATACTGTGATCCCAATTCTCCATTAGTGGAGATGTTGGCGATGTCATCGACATGACGATGATGTTAAGGACTTTCGCCTCAGTATCGCCACCGATCCAGCGATGAGGTACGCTGGCTTCGAATACCATTGTGTCACCAGGATGTAGTGTCTCGAGATCATGACCCTCCAGCTCGACGGAGATACGGCCAGACAGGACGTACAGGATCTCTTCACCTGCATGCGACCAGGCTGTACTGCTTCTGAAGCCGGGCGGGACTAAGCACTCACGTACTTCCATTCGCCGGCGGGATGTGGACGTAAGCATCCGAGCGAGTTGGGGTGGCTCGGTATCGTCAGAGCTTCGCCAAGGCCCCACATCGTGCCGGACCACACTGACAATCGGCTCTGCTCCTTGAACCAGCAGATCTGGAGCAGTGATGTCGAGAGCGCCCGCGATTCTGTAAAGAGCGCTGAGGCTCAGCCTCGTCAACCCGTTCTCAACTTGGCTGAGGAATCCCGTGGACAGACCTGTCTCGCGTGCCACGTCGGCGAGAGTCATATCCCGGTTGGTGCGGACGAGGCGAATCCTTTTTCCGAGAAGAGCTATGTCTATGGCGCCGATTGTACTTGAATTCACACGGGTCCTTCTTTGATGCTGAATGCTGGCCGTGGCGATTCACCTCGGTTCGGACACCACCCTAGCCCTCGCGGGGCCATTAGAGACACTGGAAGATCCCATACTCCCGGACAGTTTCCGCGGCTGCGGTCAACCACCTCTGGTCGTCGCTGAGCTAGCACGGTCAAATACGCTGCAGAGGGATGGCGAGGTATTTCGGCATGTTAGTTTCCCGGCTGCTGGCTAGGAGCGCCACGAGTACCACGGCGTACTGCGCGGCGAGCCATATCGGGCCAGGCAGGGACACATCGGGCCGGACTGCGACCAGGACAAGTGCGACGAACAGGACCACTGCCAGCGAGGCAGTGGAGCGGAACCCAGCCGTTGGTGTTCGCATGAGTGCCCGCCAGAGTAGGAGACCGGCGATGATGGCGACCAGCATCCACACCGAACCAGGAACCGATGTCTCGGCTTGGAGCCTTAGCTGAAGGGCGTCTGCTGCGCCGAACATGAGTGCGCCTATCAGGACACCGGCGGGTCTCCATCTGCCAAACACGAGAATGGCGATGGCTATGAAGCCGCGGCCTGATGTCATTGCTTCCCTGAAGACACCGACCGAGCCGACGGAGAGATAGGCTCCGGCCAGGCCCGCAAAACCTCCGGCTATCAACGTCGCCGCCCACTGTGTCCGAGACGGGTTAACTCCGGCGGCGCTGGCCGCGGACGGGTTCTGTCCCGTTGCGCGGATCGCCAGGCCGAGGCCCGTTCGACCGAGCATCAGAGCAACCGCCCCGATCAGAAGGAACGATAGGTAGCCGAGCACGTTCTGCTCGAAGAGCGGTCCGCCGATCCAAGGGATATCGCTGAGGATCGGAATCGCGATCGGCTCCAACCGATCGATCGGCGGAGAGCCGTCGGGAAAAGCTCGCTCGAACGAGTAGTTGGTAGCCCCTAACGCGAGGATATTGAGACCTATTCCGACGACTACTTGGTCTGCCCGCAGCCCGATGGTGACCGCTGCCATCAGGAGGGCTCCGAACATACCGGCCGCCACGGCGGCGACGATGCCGATGGTGAGATCCCCGCTGCCTTCCGCGGCCCAGTAACCCACAAAGGCGCCGGACAGCATCATCCCTTCCAAGCCCAGGTTCAGGACTCCGGAGCGTTCGGAGATGAGTTCGCCGGTTGCCGCCAGGAGTAGCGGGACAGTCAGTCGAATGGTTGCTGCGAGCCACAGCGTGTCGAATGGATCCATGGTCAGTTCTCCCCCGGTTGCTGTTCCGATTCGGGTTCGGATGCGACCGGGCGGAGGCGTGGTCGGCGATGCTCAAGCACAACGCTTGCCGCGACGAAGAGGATGATCAGACCTTGGATCACCAGCACGATCTCCGACGAAACACCGGCTCGAGCCTGCAGCGCACCCCCGCCTTGGCGCAGGGTGGCAATGAGGAGGGCGGCCGGCAGCACGCCCGGTATGGAATTGCGAGCAAGGAGTGCAACGACGATACCTTCATACCCATAGTTGGCGCTGAAATTGTCCGACACCGTGGTCACCTCGCCCGCCAGGATCCGGGAACTGCCGGCGAGACCTGCGAGCGCACCGGAGATCACAAGGGCGAGCGCGCCGAAGCGGGTAGGAGACACCGCCATGTGGCGGGCCAACTCGGGATTGGCCCCGATCATGTCGAAGCGAAAACCCAGCGTGGTCTTCTTGAGCAGGAGCCAGGTAAAGCCAACCAGCGCGACCACCAGGACGACATCCCAGTGAAGTGCGGTGCCGGGGAACATCTCGGGCCATTGGGCCGAGGCCTTGACGCTCTCGCTCCTAGCGAATCCACTGCCTTTGTCTTGCATCGGACCCCGGATGAGCCACGTCAGAACCTGGATGCCGATGAGGTTCAGCATCAGGGTTGTGAGTATCTCGCTCGCTCCGACTCGTGCCCACATCCATGCGGCGATGCCCGCGTAGAGCCCTCCGGCGATGATTCCGGCTGCCACGGCCAACAGCAGATGGACAGGTCCCAAAGGCAGTTCGACGTTGATGCCCACCCATGCCGCGGCCAGGCCTCCGGCGATGATCTGCCCCTCGAGGCCGATGTTGATGCGCCTCACCCGGAAGGCGACGATCCAGCCGGTGGCGGCGAGCATTATCGGGATGAGCTTGCTCAGGGTGGAGGCGGCCGGACGGGCCCCGCCGTAAGCCCCCTGCCACAAGGCGTTGGCCACGGCGCCGATGTCGTTGCCGGTCGCCGCCAGAATGACCGCCGATATCACCAGAGCGAGACCTAGAGCGACCACCGACGCTAGGACCGATCGTAGGGAAGTGGATCGAGCCGACCACATCCTCATGTCGAGCCGCCTGTCATCTTCAGTCCGATGTCGGTGAGATCGACTTCGTCAGTCCGCATCACGTCACTCGGCCGACCTTTGAACAGGACAACAAACCGATCCGACAGGGCTAGGACCTCGTCGAGCTCTCCCGAAATGAGTACGACCGCGCCCCCTTCCTCTCGGAAGGAGCGTATGACCTCGTACACGAACTCGATGGCGCCGACATCGAGTCCCCGGGTCGGATGGGCGGCCACGAGCACGGTCGGATGTTTGTGCAACTCCCGTGCGATGATTGCTTTCTGCTGGTTACCACCCGACAGGTCCGAGAAGGCCGCTTGCACGCCAGGCGCGCGGATATCGAACTCCTCGCACAACCTCTCACAGTGCTGATCGATAGCGGCGAACTGCAACCAGCCATGCTTCGACAGCGGCTCGACGGCGAAGTCCCGGAATATCAGGTTGTCCCGCAACGGAAGATCGATGGCGCTGCCGACACCGTGCCGATCAGCGGGAATGACCCCTGTCGTGAACAGGGACCGGTCGGTCCCCGGCGCTGTGTGGTGCAGCACAGTGCCATCGGTTGGGATTACCAGGCCGGTGAGGACATCGGCGAGCGTCTGCTGGCCATTGCCTTCCACCCCAACCACTCCGAAGACCTCTCCTTGGTGCACGGTGAAAGAGAGACCATCAAGATTTGCGTCGTGCACGGACGAATCAGTGGACACGGATCTGAGTTCGAGAACCGGATCTGCGGCTTCCCTGGGAATGTTTCTCGAGAGAAGGGAGACATCTCGACCGACCATCATCCTTGCAATGGTCGCCTCGTCGGCGTCTGCGGCGTTGACGGTTCCGATCTTCTTGCCGCGACGCATCACCGTGCACCGGTCGGCGACGGCCAGGGCCTCGTGGAGCTTGTGGTCGATGAAGACTATCGATCTGCCGTCGTCAGCGAGCGACCTGATCACCTGTCGGAGGCCTGTCCACTCGATGGGGGAGAGGACGGCGGTCGGCTCGTCCATGATCAGGATCTCTGCGCCTCCGAAGAGCGCCTTGACAATCTCGACACGCTGTTGGAGCCCGATGGGGAGGTCGCCGACCCTGGCGGACGGGCTCACCTCCAGGCTGTGCAGGGACGAGAAGTCCGAGAGTTCGGAAGCGAGCCTGGCCAGCCGGCTTCTCTTCCACCAAGGGGTCCCGAGGGCCACGTTCTCGCAGACTGTGAGATTGTCCACCAGCTCGAAGTGTTGGAAGACCATTCCGATTCCAACTGCCTTAGCGTCGCGAGGGCTCCGCAGGCGAACTAGCCGCCCATTAACAGACACGGCTCCTCGGTCCGGTCGCACGAGTCCGTAAAGGATCTTCATGAGCGTGCTCTTGCCGGCCCCGTTCTCGCCCAGAACGGCGTGCACTTCCCCTGCCCGCAGTTCGAAGTCGACATCATGGCAAGCGAGAATGCTCCCGTAGGTCTTGGTTATACCTTCAGCTCGCAGCACAGCCGATGGTGTTTGCAAGATCTAGGAGAGCGCCTTAGCTCGTTTACGAGACACGAATGGCGGGTCCACCACCGTTGCTCGAATCTCCATCGTAGGGAGCTCGCCGCCACCCCAGATGACAGAGACTTCCGTTCCGGGTTCGGTCAACTCCACATTGATCCGACCGAAGGAGCACACCCGCCGCAGCGTTGGGCTGTAGCAAACGCTCGTCGCCCACCCAACCGGCCCGCCCGCATGGAGGACCGGATGAGCCTCGGGGTACAGTGGATGGGGGAACTGGATCGGCGGAGGCGCCGGTTCGTCTCCGAACTGCGCGGCGAACAATCCGAGAACGTCATCAGTGTTCCAGATCAGTCCCTTCATCCGCCGCGCCGGGCCGCCCGTGTCGATCTCCGCCTGCAAGGCGGCCTTGCCCATAAAGTCGTCGCTGCGGTCGAGACCGATCAGGTAGTCGAGATTGAGCTCGAACGGCGAGCATAAGCTCATCTCCGGATCCATCTGGTTTCGGCGCAGAATGCCTGGGTCGCCCTCGAAAGCGCACTGATAGTCGAAGTGCAGCATGACCAATCCGGCCTCAAGCCGGGTGAGTCGGGATGTGTAGTTGCCGAGAAATCCCAGCCCGTATTTGGCGCCGACCTCGACAAGGTGAGCAACCACTTCATTGGTCCGATCCGCCTCCACGTACAGTTCGTAGCCAATTTCACCGGTGTATCCCTGGCGCAGCACCTTTATCGTCACTCCGGCCATCTCGGCTGGCTGGATTCGGGAGAACCGAAGCTTCTCCATCGACTGCCCGGTGGCGTCGTTCATCAAGGCCGTGGAGTTCGGACCCTGTACCGACAGCAGGCAGTACTGCATGCGAATGTCCTCGATGTTCACGTCGAAGTCGCCGACCTCGATCACATGCCTGAGCCAACTCTCCAATTCATCGGTCGTGATCATGTACGTGCCCTCGGACACCCGCGTGATCAGGGGATCCTGCACGATCTTGCCGTCTTCTCGGACCAGTACGGTGTACATCGACTGCCCGACCTCGATGTCAGCAAAGTCCTTCCGGGTCTGGAGGAACCTCATGAAAGGGTGAACATCGGGGCCGGAGATATTGAACTTGTTTAACGGGCTCCAGTCGCCAATTGTCACGGTTTGACGCAGTTGCAGCGCCTCGCGATACCAGCCCACGTATTCGTCCACGATCAGGAACGGACCCCATTGGGTCCACTTCTGGGCTTTGCTGGCCAACGTCAACTGTCCGGCGCCCGGAACGAAGAACATCGGTCGCTCTGCGCCTAGCAGCAGGTCGGTGTTCTTAGCGAGCCGGTAGCGATCCTCGGCGTAGGGTCCTCGATAACTCACAGCCTCGTGCATTGGTTTTCTCCCCGTTGATAGGTACTGATGACCGTGCGCGGCCGGATCAGACGCCGGCAGGTAGCACGATGGTCCCGTCGTTGATGCCTGCCAGGGTATCGGCAACCTTCGCTTCGAAGTCCGCGGACGCGTAGTCCCCGCAGAGTACGAACGACTGTATGTCAGGGTTCTCGACTCCCCACAGGACAAGATCCGTGGGCATCGAGTCCGCTAGGAACGCTGACACGATGTCATCGACTTGAGCGATGGAACTTACTGTTGCTGTGCCGACCAGCTGCGCGGACCGGTCGCACTGGGGGAAGATGACGCTGAAGATCTTGACATCCTCGCCGCTCTCGTCGACCGCTTGGAGCACACCTTCGAGTCCGGAGTTCACGAAGGCGAATATGACATCGGCGCCGGAGGCAACCTGGGCTGCCGCGGCTTCCTTGGCGCCGGTCACGTCCTCGAAGTCGCCGACAACCGTAGAGACGGTCTCGATGTCGGGGTTCACCGAAGTAGCGCCGCCCGAGAAGGCGTCGGCTGACTGGGTGGTCGGCGGAATCTCCAGCCCGCCGATGAACCCGACCTTGTTGGTCTGCGTCAAGTCGGCGGCGAGCACGCCCGCCACGTAGGCAGGCACGCCCTGGCGGAGGATGTAAGCGTGCAGGTTGGTGGCGTCGGTGTTCTGTCCGTTGACGATTGCGAACTCCACCTCAGGGAACTCGGGCGCCACGATTGTCCCCGCCTCGGCGAACTGGGCGCCCACACCGATTACGAGATCGCTGGTTGCCGCAAGATTGCGCAGGGCATCGACCGTGAGTTCGGGATCGCCGGCATTCTCTTGGATAGCGATCTCCACTCCATAGCCCTCCTCCGCGGCCAGCAGACCCATGTAGTAGGACTGGCTGAAGCCGCCATCGTTCGACGCGGTGGGTAGCGCCATGCCGATCGACAACGGCTCATCGGGCTCCTGGTCAACGGTCGCCGGTTCCGTGGTGGTCGGCTCCGCGTCGACCGTATCAGTAGCTTGGTCGCTCCCGTCATCGCCGCCACATGACACCGTGATCAAGACAAGAGCGGAGAGCAATGCGAGGAGCTTGAGTGTTCTAGGCACGATTCCTCCTGGTTTTGTTAGGATGATGTTTGATATTAGTAACATTACTGACGAAAAGGAAGCCTCCTGCGGCATAATTTTATGATCTAAAGGTTGGATTATGGATGTCAACACGCATTTCTCCTCCTATTGATGTGAAGGAAGTTTGGTATTAGTAATATTGAGGACCGGAGCGTCTCGCTGCAAGGACAGGCCGATGTTGGCGACCTATCGGGGTTTCGTCTACCACCAACACACGACCCGGGCTGCTATTACGACGCTGCACCATCCGAGCCGCCCTCGCCCGGACCAGGCCCATACCTGATGCCACCCTACCCCGGGTCGGCATATTGGTTTAGGTCTAGAAGTCCTCACCAAAGGCTGACACGAAAGGTGTCGCGATACCGATGAGCCTGGGATTCCTTGGATCGCCAGTAAACGAACCTCTGTTCGCTGCGACTCCGTTCAGTACGGCTGCCAGGAAAATGAATCAGAAAGGAGCATGGGCGATTTGGGGAGACAACGCCTTGCCGGAGATCTTCGCGGGACTCTCAAGCGAGGTTGCAGCGATTCGCCACGCTGCGATGCTTGAGGACAAGTCACCTCTCGGAAAAATCCACATACACGGCCCAGACGCGGAGCGATTCGTGGATCAACTCATTCCCCGTGATGTCACACGAATGTCGTCGAACCATGCGTACTACACACCCTGGTGTGACAACGGCGGCAAGGTAATCCTTGAGGGGTTACTGTTCAAGCTCAGCGATGCAGACTTCATCGTCACGGCCGGCTGGATGGGTCAATGGCTATCGGAACATATTGGCCAGTTTGATGTAAAGTTCGAGGATGTCACAGATCGATTCGGGATCCTCGCCTTACAGGGACCGAACTCTTTGGCAATTCTCGAGGAGGCGACCGGACGCGATTGGTCCGATCTTAGGTTCTCACGGGGCCGGCAAGCAGAACTGGCTTCTGCTACGGTCCATGTCTGGCGTACGGGGTTCACGGGTGTGAGAGGCTACGAGTTATGGGTGCCACCGAAGGCGGGTAACGATGTTTGGGAAGCGCTCATATCGACACCTACTGGTAAGACAATCCAGCCGTGTGGCCACTCCTCACAGGACATCGTGCGCGTGGAAGCAGGAATGGTACTTCCCGCGATCGACTACGCCAGAGCGGGACCAGACAAGGCGCAAGCACATAGTTATGGGCTTGTTGATAATGCTTATCATGCCTCTCCGTTCGAGTTGAATTTGGGTCGTTTTGTAGACTTCGGCAAGGCTATCTTCTCTGGACGGGAGGCGCTTCGAGCAGAAATCGAGTCTAAGGAGGCCCGGCGTCGTATGTGGGCAATGCACATTGATTGGCGCCGGTTTATAACCTTGCATCTGGAACAGGGAGAGATGCCGATTGTGGACGGAAAGATCCGTCGCTTTCCACCCCTAAAACTACTGTGCAATGATGTGGCGAGTGGATTTGCTACGAGCGTCGGCTGGAGCCCTACCCTCGGAGAGATCGTCGGGTTTGCCCACCTACCAGCGACCAGGAGTCCCAACGACCCCGTAGTCTTGAAGTGGGAGGGCTGTCGACAAGAGATCAATGTACCGGCGTCTCTGTCGAGTCTGCCATTCGTCAAACCCTCCCGGAGGTAGGCGCCCAGGCTCTCAAATCCGGCGCCAACCGGGACAGCCAATACATTTCGAAAGCTGGACAGCGCACTTGGTGTACCACACGTCATCGGGAAGAACAGAGAACGGGTTGACGCCGGTGCGCTGGCGATTGGGCTGTCGGATAGCGCGTAGAAGGATCAAACCTCTCCCGAGTGGAGCTGACGTCAAGACAGATTGGTTTCCTAGGTGGTTGAAGTGTCCTTTAGGGGCGTATTTAGCCAGGTCATGGGCTTGTTTGTGGTGGTGGGGTTGTCCCATGCCGTCCCATGCTGTCCCACACAATCCCAAGATTTAAAGGGTAACTGCCGGAATAACTCACAGAGGGAAACAATCGTGAATGCCCTGCCCCAATGTCGAGGGTAGAGCGAAGGGAGACGAGGGGTGAAACGACCATCAACACTTTCGGCCACATTCGTTAGGACTATACGCCAACCGGGTCGCTATGGCGACGGTAGAGGCGGTCATGGGCTTTCTCTGTTAGTCAAACCTACCAAGATCGAGGGACGAGTTTCCAAGTCTTGGGCTCAGAAGATCCGCATCAACAACAGGGTAACCAACCTCGGGCTGGGTAGCTACCCGGCAGTGACCCTTGCCGAAGCCCGCCGGCGGGCTCTCCGAAACCGCCAGGCCATCGAAGAAGGCCGCAACCCCCGCGCCCGTAAAGTACCTACCTTTCGCCAGGCGACCGAACAGGTAGTCCGGCTTCATGCCGCCAAGTGGAAACCTGGTGGCAAGTCCGAAGAGCACTGGCGGTCGAGCCTCCAGACCTACGCCTATCCTCACCTTGGGACAAAGCGGGTGGACCTAATCACGACAGCCAATGTCATGGCTTGTCTCACCCCCATTTGGCACAACAAACCCGAAACGGCCCGCCGGGTGAAACAGCGGATCGCCGCGGTGATGAAGTGGTGCATCGCTCAGGGGTTCCGAGAGAACAACCCAGCCGACGATCGTATCACCGCCGCCTTGGGCTCTAACACCCAACGACCCCAACACATGAAGGCCCTACCCCACAGCAAGGTCGGCGCTGCCATTCGAACCGTCGAAACAACAGATGCCCATTGGGCGACGATCGCCGTGTTCAAATTCTTGACCCTTACCGCCACCAGAAGCGGTGAAGTCAGACACGCTACATGGACAGAGATCGATCTCACCGCCGCAATCTGGACAATCCCTGCTGAGCACACCAAGACACAGCGAGCACACCGGGTGCCTTTGAGCACCGGGGCTTTGGCGGTTCTCGACGCAGCACGCCGAACGTCCGGCGGGGTTGGTCTGGTTTTTCCCTCACCTACCGGACGGCCACTTAGTAACGCCACTATGAGCAAACTGTGCAAGGAAAACGATGTGGGTTGTGTGCCACATGGGATGAGAAGCTCGTTTCGGGATTGGTGCGGGGAAACCGGTGTTAGCCGTGAAGTGGCGGAACGGGCCCTCGGTCACGAGATCCGAAACGCGGTAGAAAAGGCCTACGCTCGAACCGACCTCCTGGAAAGACGCCGCCAAGTAATGGAAAACTGGAGCCAATACCTAAACATCTGAGAGGCAAACCTTTTCCAAGCCACCGATTGGGACAGACAGCTCAGATCGCTACTGAATCACCCCGGCTTTCGTTGAGACTGAGTGGCATATGAGAGTCGTCTAGTGATCCGCCACGCTGCCGACTTGTACCCCGACGCGGCGCCAAACCGACCCCCGCGACGCGTGGATACTGGCCGACAACGCCCCCCGCAATCCCGACCGTCTCACCACCGAGCACGGCCCGCCGCCTACGCCGGACTCCTTCCCGCCAACCGAGTAACCGGCAAAAGCATCCATCTACCCCGACTCCACGAAAGTGGGGGACCACCAAAATGGAGTTCCCCCGGTTTGGCGGATACGTATTCTGTGATCGTGTGAGAGGCCCTGTTGGGTCTCTTTGGAAGGAGGTATTTGAATGCCTGCTGCTTATCCGGAGGAGTTCCGCCGAAGAGCCGTGGAGTTGGTTCGAGCAAGCGACGAGTCGTTGTCTGCTGTTGCTCGCCGGCTGGGGATTTCGGTTTCCGGTTTGCGACGGTGGGTTTCCCAGGCCGAGATCGACGAAGGTCGGTCTCCTGGGATGTCCACCGAAGAACGCCAAGAGTTGACCAGGCTGAGACGGGAGAACCGTGTGTTGCGGATGGAGCGTGATTTGCTCTCTCGAGCCGCGGTGCAGTGGAGGTGCGGTCAAGGCAAGTTGGTTCCCTAGGCCATGCACGGTCCCTCCTCAATCACCCCTCTTCTCTCCGAAAGAACCCAATCGCCTCGGACTCCCAGCCTTCCCTGTAATAGCCTCGACACGCCGCTCAAGTTCATCATAATCCACATTCAGGATCACATCATCGTTGTCGCGCAATAACAATCCGCCGCGACTCATCGCTGCTAAGTCCGCAATCGCCCGATGAACATCCTCCCTTCGGACTTGTTCAAACCCTGTCATTCCAGAAACCCCAACCGCTATCATTTTAACATCCCGCTGTGTATCGCGAAGCCTGGCATCCATGTCCCGCAACGCCCTAATCACTGCAACGTAAAGGTCGGGGGAATCCCACCTGGGTTCTGCGAGCATTTCCTCAACTTTTTTAGCAACTGCTATATGATCATAGGTTGTCCTAACAATTTCAAGTACCCGTCGAGCTGATATGTGCCGAGATTCGGCAGCGGCGACAATATCGGCGAATTGTGCTACGGTCCAACAAGAAATCCTATTTTCCCTAGCTGCCATAGCGGCATTCCCGGTCGACTCCCCTTGATATCCAGGAGCTAACAAGAGACACCCGCTGGCATTATGCCGTTTCATGTGCGTTGCAATAGCCGCAAAGTCGATGTCTTTCGTCCGTGGAAACCCAATCGACGACTTAGCCTCCAAGATGATCTTCTGCTCGCCGTTGGGGAAATCGGTGAACCGTGCAACTCCATCTGGCTCTCCATTTCCGCTAATGTGCTTAGCAACAAAGCCCAGTGCCCGGGCTCCGGCGACCACCGCGATCTCCAACTCTGTCTTTTCGCTGGCACTCTCTCTAATGTATGAACTCAACCCGGCGAGGGAGAACATATGAGCATTAGCCAAACTTCGGAATAGAAGATCCCTCCGCTCCAACACTTCACCGATCGTATGTGCCCTGATACCAGCATCTCGAAGATATACTTCGAGCAAGGCTTCTCCCGTAGCCACATCACGGAGAAGCCTTTCAGCCCCCGGATCACTGGCGTACGCTCGCGCCAGGTCGTGATCCTCATTAATGGTAAAGGTTTCCTCATACGGATCAAATGTCACCAGCCGCCCTGACGACCCGAGGCCAGAGTATGTATACGAATACAAACGCTCTCGCCCCTCCCCAGAATACAGTGCCCTGATCAGCGTAGAAAGATCCGTGTGTTTGTCAACGTTCAAGTACATCCAGGATTCATCGGGCTCTGTCCCTTCAGAGTCTGCAGCGTAGTCGCTGAGGGCATCGGCCGTGGGCAACTCTACCAACCGTTCGGATACCCATCTCCGGCTGTATTCACGGTCCCCCAGCTCCGTTTCACTCTCCTTATCTTTGACAACGTTGTATCGGGTTCTAGCTTCATTAAAAATTTCATTGAGTAGAGCCTGAGCATCCCAGTATGTTTTCACATCTTCCATGGATTCCCTGTTTGCCGTTATCACCTTATCCAAATCGTCAGCATAGATTGTGGCATGTAGGCGGTTTAAGGTGGCATGCGACAACTCATGTAGCCCGAACCGGGCATCTTCTTCGTTAACGAGCCTTCCTCTGACGTAAACAAAGAAACCTTCACTTCGTCCAAGGTCTGCACTCTTTCCCAACAGAGTCCTCTCCGTAACTTTCACGGTACCGGATATGCCTGAAGGCAAGGACGTTGATATCAAACACTTTCCATTATTGACCCACACCTCACCGGTCTTTTTCCTCAATGCCTCCAATCTGTGTGGTGGCAAATCGCAGACCTCAAATTGCACTAGCACCTCATAAGTCGACTTGGAGCTTTCAATTCTGTTCCCGTTCAGATATAGTTCGAATGTAGAACTAAGAGGCATTGCAGTCCTCAAGACCCAGCGAAGTCGTCCCAAAGGTATGGTCTGTGCTTTCTCCTTGAGATCCTCTAGAATTACCATTGTCCATGAGTTGCCATGTAAGACGCTTGGGCAAACACCTACGCGGTCCATAGCGGAGCGAAACAAATCATCTGCCATTAACGCGTCAAGGTCATCGATTTCTTGCACATCTAATGCAACCGCAGTTGTTGTAGCGTCCGCCTTTGACGCAAAATCCCGATAATCGATGGTCACACCTAGGCATTTGGGGCCGGTACTACTGATGTAGGTCACCCGATTGGCGATGGCATAAGTGGACAGCTTACCAATTCCGAATTTGCCAATCTGCTTTCTTTCAGTGTGTCTGGGCAATCGAGTAGTGCGAACCTTTCGCCTTCCCACTTTCCACAAATCGGTGATGCCTTCATAGCTCAAGCCCTTGCCGTCATCGTATACGGCTACAAACCGTAACTCATCTTCTTGTGGTCCAACAACTACCCGAGCTTCATTGGCGTCAGCGTCGTAGGCATTAATCACTAGTTCTTCAATCGCTTTCGAGGGCGACCGGTAAAGCTGCTCCGACAAGAGTCCTATCAACTCGGGAGACAACGTTACCGGCACGGGATCCCTGATCGTGCGCCCCAGGCTGGCTAGTGACTCGTAGAATGGCTGCGATATTTTCCTCATTTGTCGGACCTCACAAATACAAGAACGTATTCACTGTCAATGTCGGCGCCATTGCGGCGCTGGTAGGACATATAACGGTTCTTAATCGGATACCACAACGTTTCAACAAGATCGAAGTATCCCTGAGATATTTCAAATAATAGGTCAGATGTCGGCAGTTCGTGCCCGTTCCACCTGCTGTGGCCAACCACAAACACTACGGTGCCCTCATGTCGAACAATTGGGGCCAATTGATGAAGCGCATCCTTCATGGAAGTCATGTAGTGAAGGAAAGCATTGGCTCGGGGCTCAGATGTTAAACGCATGCGTTCATACCACAGGGTTGACAAGCGTCCAAGGTCTCCGCGTCGCTGAAGAATTGGATCTCGCTGGCTCACACTAGGGCGTCCGATATATTTCTGACGCAGTTGAAGTCGCTGAGTATGATCCTTTGTGAATCCTAGCCAATACATCTCAAGTTGATGGCGCCTATAGTAATCAACAGCATTGTGATAGGGCGGAGATGTGATGATGGCATCCACCTGTTTACGCAAGCGACCACCCAACAAAGTAACATCTGCCTCCACAACTGATATCTTGGATGCCGGATTAGAGCATTCCCGATACTCGCTGATCGCCAGTAATCCTTTTCCAGTGGCTTGAATAAAGAGATCAAAGGGATTGATTAGGCGTCCGGCGGCGTCTAGAGCCTTCATGTGCGCTGTCACCTCAAGTCCTGAAACTGGAATCGGATCAGCGTTTGAAGCGCCTCGAATAATTGATGCGAAGACCAATCGGAAAAACTCCCGGTGGGTTCTGGGAATATCGACGCGCTCAATGCAGTTCAGAATCCGAGCTAAGTCCACAATAGCGTAGCGTCGAAACCAATGCAGGAGATTTGGGATCTTAGGTATTGACAGGCCTTCGGTCGAAATGATGGATCTGTATTCAATCATGGAGATGTCGTTGAACCGAAAGTCGTCATACTCAGCGGCGGACCGACGAAGAGATTCTAGGTGCTCGCGTAGCAGCCCCCAAGAGGTCCGAAGATGACCTGGCCGATACCTATGCGTTTTGCCCCGCGAGACGAACACGGCTACGGGATCCACATCGACACCAATTGCGTAGCGTCCTTCGGCAGCCGCAGCTACCAAAAGGGTACCGCTGCCACAGAATGGGTCAAGCACGGTTTGGCCCACAGTCGTATAGGCCTGCAGAAGGGCGTGCGCCACTGGCGGATGGAACTTTGCCGGGAACCGAAAAAGGTAGTGAGTTAGTTTTGGAGCGGCTATGCCAGAAAAGTCAAGAAACTCACATCCTTTTGGTGGCTGGTTCGGGACAAGAGCATCACGAACGTCATTGCAGGTAGAGTCGCCGGACGTCGCAAGGGCGGGAGAAAGCCTCAGCGTATCCATTGTCCCTGTCACAATTCTGGGACTAAGACTAGGCAAGGCGGCACTCTCCTTGAAGAACAACGGCACAACGAAGCGCCAAAGCAAGCGGCAGCCACTCAGACAGTGCTCTCATCGGGCCACGCCAGACGGCTCAGCCTATAACCGTCTGGTCACTGGATGGTGGATCTGAAGCGTGAATCGCGCCGATGCTCCTATTTTTGTCAAATCAAGTTTTGGTGGGTGGTGAGCCATTGGTGGTATCGGGTGGCGAGGTGGTGGTTGTGGTAGATGCCTTGTTCGAGTTGGGAGAGGCGGGTGGGGTAGGTTTGTAGGGCAGTGGCGGCGTGGGCGAGCGTGGTGTCGGGGTGTTTTGGCGTAGGCAGCGGAGATGGGCGCCGTTAGGTGTTGGGGGTGGGTTGGTCAACAGGTGGTAGATCTCTCGTGCGATGTTCCTTTTGAGGCAGCGGATGATCTCTTTTCGGTTTTTTGCCTTCCGCCCGCACCGATCAAACTGTTGTCCGTTGGGGCCACGACGAGTTCGGAAGGGCCATCCCTCCAGAGGGCAAGTTCGCTTCCGTCACCGTAAGCGATGGGTATTCGTGCGGGATCGGCACCAACGGGCCTCTCACTTGCTGGGGCCAAATCATGGATGACCGGTCCATCCCCCAGGATGACAGGTTCACCACCATAAGTGCAGGAGCATCGCATGCATGCGGCCTACGCACCGACCAGACGATCAACTGCTGGGGTGGTCAATGGGGCGCAGCCAGCCCGCCGGAAGAAACGTTCAACACTTTGGCAACGGGCGACTCCTTTTCGTGTGGAGTTCGCTCTGATCAAACAGTCTCCTGCTGGGGCGCGAACGGACCCGGTCAGGCAGAACCACCCGACGGGGAATTCTCCACCGTGACAGCGGGCTGGGCGCACACTTGCGGAATACGTACCGACCAAACCAGTGTCTGCTGGGGACACACCGGACATGGCCAAACCAACGCTCCCAAGGGCCGCTCTCGCGAGGTGGCGGCGACGAGAGAGCATCCCAGTGGGAGGCAATCACCAATGAAGCCACCAGCCCAAGAAGGGGCAGGGCAAGGTGCGGAGCCATCCCCACCAGGGACCTACCAACCCAGGCACCTATAGAGCGCTGCGGGTGCACGCCGATTTCAGGGTAGGTCATGGATCACGGTCGGACACAACGGTGTGGCGATGCTGATGCAAGAGCCAGCCTTGCTGTCTTACTGGGAACCGACGGCCCAGACGGCGGACCCGCCCGGTAGACACCCCCGACGGACCTGGTTGATCGAAACTTCACCCGCTTCGAACCGGACCAATTGTGGGTTACCGATATCACAGAACATCCCACCCGGCAAGCGCAAGGTGTGCTGTGCTGTTGTGCTGGACATGTTCAGCCGCCGGGTCGTGGACTGGTCGATCGACAACTCGGCTACCTCTGGTCAGCCTGCTAAGGCGAATATCTCTCAACGGGTCAGACTGATAGCCAACAAAGGGCTGATGAAACAGTATTCGGCAAAGGATGGTGGGGCTGTTCTGATGTGGATTACCTCTTCAACACCTGCACAGTCTGTAGAGGCCTGGCACAAAACGACTGATATTCCCGAAATATCCCGCATAACCCGACCGGTGACATCTCGTCTAGCAGGGCTATCAGCGCTAGGATCCCGTCATGAAACAGGTTGAATATCTGTCACAACCCACAATAGAGGGGGTGTTTGTGAACAACCGAATAGCGGTGCTGTCCGACTATCGGCGGCTCCGCTGGGACGCAGCGGTCGAGGCGTTCCTAACCGCCAAGCAGCTGTCGCCAGCCACCCGCCGCACCTACCGCCTCGCGTTGGACACAGTCGGCCACCAGATCGGATCTGACACACCTCTGGACGAGATATGCGCAGAACAACTCCTCGGGGTGTTCCTCGCCCGCTGGGGAGACAGCACCCCAAATACGTGGAACACCCGCCTGATCGCGGTCCGCTCCTTCCTCTCGTTCTGCCAGACAAGGGATTGGATCGACCACGACCCACTGACGTTGGTGAACCGCCGCCGTCCGCCCCGGGACCGAACCTCCAAAGCCATCCCGGTTAGCTCGTTGGAGACCCTGTGGGCAAGACGGGACGTGCACCTGCGAGAAAAGGCCCTATGGCGCCTCTTATACGAGACCGCCGCACGGGCAACCGAAGTCCTCAACCTCAACATCGAAAACACGGACTTTCATCTCAGGCAGGCCACCATCATCGGCAAGGGTGGACACCGGGAACTGATCTTTTGGGCATCAGGCGCAGCCCGGGTGATGTCAAGATACCTGCACAGCCGCTCCCGGGGGCCGGTGTTTCTCACCCATCGGAAACCACGCCTGGCGCCTGCCATGGGGGACCTGTGCCCCATGACTGGGCGGGCCAGGCTCTCTTATGAGACTGCTGCCAAACTGTTCAAACAGGCCACCGACGGCCGATGGACACTGCACCAACTGCGTCACTCGTCACTCACCCACATGGCAGAAAACGGAATCAACACCGAAGTGCTGATGGCCAAGAGCCGCCACCGGGACCGCCGCTCGCTCGACATCTACGCACGACCCGGCCCAGAAGCCGTAGCAAAGGC
Source organism: Acidimicrobiia bacterium (assembly GCA_965261135.1). Taxonomy (GTDB): domain Bacteria; phylum Actinomycetota; class Acidimicrobiia; order Spongiisociales; family ZC4RG35; genus Bin76. Next base: position 313,315 of record OZ253443.1, on the reverse strand, counting down.
CACCGCCACATTCGACATACCCCGACATACACGATGACAACCCACCACAGCAACGATGCCTGCCGGGAAGATCATCCAGTTGATGGCGGGAACCCCAAAGAACCGCTAGTTTCAGGCCCGTTTCAGAGCCCTGCTAAGACAGGGATATAACCTTGCCGTTCGTCCCGCCAGTTCGTTTTGAAGACCCAGCCCACCTCCCAGGATGGTTGACTCGCTTGCCCATACTCGTTATGTTGGCGATCACTGAAAATCCCCACCCCCTGGGGCCAAATACCCGTTGTCGGGTAGGGCCCCTGTCCATGCTGCTGATTGGAATACATTGGCAGCTTTGGAGAGGAGCCCTGCCCCTTATGTTGGTACAGGAGGAGTGCGTGGAAGTTCATGCTTTGAAACGGCGGGGGTGGTCGATCTCGGCTATTTCTCGCCATTTGGGAAGAGACCGCAAAACAGTCCGGGCGTATCTGTTGGGTGAACGGATGCCGAGTGAGCAACGCTAGCCGAGCCGGATCCGTTTGGCTGTTGGAGGTCTACTCTTCTTTTCGGTTTCTGCCCCAGCATTCAACGGTGCTGTCGGGCCTCAGTCCGCAGGCGCGGGCATCGCCGACGCTGATGGTGGTGAAGATGCCTTGGGGAGGAGACGCTTCGCCGTGGTTGTTGGTTCCCCAGCAGGACACCGTGCCATTGGCACGTAGCCCACAGGCGTGATTCCATCCGGTCCCGATGTAGGTGAACTGGCCGGCGGGCGGTCGCGATTTACCGTTTTCGTTGCTGCCCCAGCAGACGACACTTTTGTCGGGGCGTAGACCACATGAGAAGAATCCCCCCGCGCTTACCGAGGTGAATTCTCCGCCCGGTGGAGAAATTTCGCCAGCATAGTTGCTGCCCCAACACTCTGCTGTGTTGTCGGTGCGTATCCCGCAGGCATGGGACCATCCGGCACTGACCGAGATGAACTCTGTTTCTGGTGCTTGGCGGATCGGTTTCTTGGCGTGGTCGGATCCCCAGCATTCCACCGTTCCGTCCTTACGATGGCCGCAGGCATGGTAGCCGTTCACGTTGAGCGCCGCGAACTGGCCCTCAGGGGGCTGTGTCCCGTCGTTGTCGCGTCCCCAACATTCGATGCTGCCGTCGATCCTGATTCCGCAAGCAGTGTGTCCGACGCTCAGGGACGTGAACACACCTTTGGGAGGTGGGTCCCCTCCCCGCCAGTCCCAGCAATGAGTCGTTCCACTAGTCATTATTCCGCATGCGCCGGCCCGTCCTACTCCTATGGAGGACAACCTGTCCACCATCACGGAGGTTTCCTCCACCCTCACCGTGAAGGAGCGGTTTTGCCGATGGAGAACCGACACTTTGTATTCGGTCAAGTAAGCCCTTCCCTGTCGCAGGGTGGGAACTTGAGCCCTCCAAGACTCTCCAACGTCGAGGACCACGGGATCATCGGATGTTGCCCCGGGGGGAAGGAAAACCTGTTTGCAGCCGCGGGCGTCGCAGAAAGCTATCTCATAAAGTTCGACACCTTCTTCTAAGATATTCTGGTCGAAGCGTTCTTTCACTCGGGCTCCGACGCTTATAAGCCGCTCAGAGGTCAGAGGCAGCATGAGCAATTCTTGGCCTTCGCCCGTATGGGGAGGGGCGAGTGTGTATGTTGCGGATCCGCTCGCATGGTATGCAACTTTGTCGGGGTCTATCCAGCCCAACTGGTAGAGATTGTGAGCATTGGTGCCTATCACCTGCCCGAGGCTGGCCATGATGTCCATTCTGGTGTGAAGAGCCTCTACAGAACCCGGTTCTCTCACGTTGTGGGGCCATCCAAAGGTGTGACCGATCTCGTGAGCGTACAAAGTGGTGTCGTATATCGCCCGTTTGTCTATCCAGACTTCCCGAGAGAAACTCTGGCTCTCAGCGTCAAACCCCCTATGTCCTAGGCCGCTGACACGAAATTCTTCAGTCCACAAATCCAACCCTATAACGATGTTCCTCTCCTCGGGGGACCATTCCGGGCGTTCCCCACTCTCACATCGCTGTAAAACCTCGGTGATTCCGGGAGAGGGGTCGGTGCCGTGTTCGAACCGTATCCGATACCGTCCTCCCGACAGCCACCGGAAGTACGGGTTCATCTCCCGGTTGAGATACACGACAACATCTTCTCGGATCGGAGGATTGTCACATGCCCACACCTTCCAGGTGTCAGCTCCTGTGGAGTGTTGTTGGAGGAGTTCTCTCCCGGGCGCCAACGCCAGCACTTTCTGAAGGTCCGAGGCACGAATAGCCCTGGCCAAAAAAGCGGCCATGGTGTCTCTTTTGACAGTGTCGTCAGGGCAGTAGCGAAGGGGATCAGTCCCACAGCCTCGGGTGATACCCGCTTCCAGGACGGCTTCCGCCGCTCTGGCGTAAGAGGCATCCGGTGGGATGTCCTGGAACGAAGAGGTCGACGTGTCATTGTTTGATGGGAGCCGGAACGCCTTTTGCAGGAAAATGGCCATCTCCGAGCGAAGCATGGGATCGAAGGGTCGGTAACTCCCTGAAACCTGGGTGTCCGTGAACCCGTACACACCCATTGCTTCCACAACCCGTGTGTACCAAACTCCTTCCCCAACATCCGAATACACGCCCCTAAAAGGCGAAGCCGTGTCCAGTTGAAGGGCACGGACCAAAAAAGCGGCCATCTGTGCCCTTGTCACAGGATCATCAGGGCAATAGCGAGGTCCGTTGAGATCACAGCCCACCGTCAGTCCCCGATCCACGATGAAGCGAATATCCTCCTCGTGAGAGTTTCCTTCGATATCCACAAACCCAGCCCCGCCATCGGGAGGGTCATCCTCCGCCAGAGTCGGGGAGCCTACTGCAGTCATCAGGACAACCACCAGCACACCAAGACACACAAAGGACCGAGCGGCAAGCCGCGATAGCATACCAAAAGCATACGTACAGTTGGTTTTAGGACATCCCTGGCAACCGGTCTCAAATTACCGCCACGGCCCAGAAACCGCTTCACCTTAGCCCCTCTTTGCCCTGACAAACCCAGGCAACACCACGCAAAACATGATCACCGTTGAAGCGTTCCGCCAAAACAACCTGGGCCCCCGAACTACCGAAAGGTAGCTGGGAGTAACCGTCACAACCGAACCAGTCGAGTCGTACTTCCCCGCCCCAGATAGATGAGCCCCTCAGCAACCGCCTACGACAGGTATTGGGATAATATCTGTCTGAGCCGCTCGGCTTTCCCCGGTGGGGATACTCCGGCTGCGACACACGAGGTGCCCCCACCATCCACAGACACCATACGAGTGAGCACGAGCCAACAGGTTTCCAGCGCTAAGTCGGTGGCGGGAGGACTCTGTAAGCCGGTGAGGCTAGCCAGCCATTCGATGGGCATTTGGGCTTGAGGCCAGTCCCCAAGGGAATAGGCCCCCTAGGGTAGGAGCGTTTGCGCCAACCTGGAGAGCGGTGCTTGTGCGGCGAATTTTCTTGGAATGGGTCCCATGGATGAGTGGGAGGTGATCGTTTCTGACGGGATGGGCGCTCACATGGTCGGGAATCACAGCGGCGCCACTCCCCTTATCCATTGGTGACCAGGCTGGTGCCGTCCGGTGACCACTCATAGCTTCCGTTAGGTTCGGTGTTGATCACCTGTTGTTCTTAGCCGTCTGGTCCGGTTGTCACGATACCTTCCCTGGTGGTGTAGGCGAGGCGGGTACCGTCTGGAGAAAGCACGGGCTCGGTTATGCAACACCCGCCCCATCGGGTGCGTATTGGGAAATGGGTGGTGTCGTCCAACAGGTCGTTTTGTTCGTCCAGGTAGGTGTCGAGGCCCCAGGCCAGTGGCCCACCCAATCCACATCTTGGATGTAGGTATACCCGTTGATTCTCGAGTCGTATCCCAATGTTGATTTTGGGGAAGGGATTTTCGAGGCTGTCGATGTATTGGAGGAAGTCGGTTAGGGCGTACCCGTGGCGGATGGCCCGCTATCGCTTGCTGGCGGAACAGGACATCGGCTGCGACGCACACTCACCCCTCGTTTCACGCACGACAAGCGCATATGCCATCGGTCACAGCCCCTGCGACCCGGCTTGCGGTCCTTTCCCCGTTGCGGTGCCGATAGGAGGCAGCTCTGTCTGCCCGTGTGCTCGGTGGAGGTCCCACAGTAAATCCACACAGCACCCAAAGAGGCTATAGGTCAAACTCAGCCATCGACCATGAACATTCCCCCATGTTCGGTGAGCCCGGGGCGGTTCCTGTGTTGCTGCGTTCCGCCACCCGGGGACGGGACGATTGAAATACGCGACATCCTGTTCATGGGAGGGTCTTAGAATGTTGGGCCGTGGCCGTTCGTGGCCTTGATTGATGGGTGCGCCCTTTTGACTACCTGCTCTGACCGTTGGGATCTCTCCGCTATGACACAGTGGGACAGGCTTGTGGCTTCCGAAAGCCGGGTCCATCCCGATCTGCTGGCGCGTCTGGCGGTCGATCCCGACGAGAGGGTGCGCAGAGAAGTGGCCGTCAACTGGAACACCCCCGGTGAGGTTCTGACTGGCTTGGCAGGCGATCCCGATCACGACACCCGGCGGGGGGTGGCATGGAACGGAAACACGCCGGTGGGGACTCTTGTTGTGCTGGCCGGTGATCCTAAACCGAAGGTGCGAGAGAGCGTGGCATGGAACGTCAACACTCCCACCGGCGTGTTGGATCGGCTCTCCGGGGACAATGACTATGGGGTGCGTATGGGAACGGCCGCCAACCACAACACCTCACCGGGGGTGCTGGTTCGTCTGGCCGAGGATCCCGACCCGCAGGTGCGGCAGGAGACGGCCGGGAACAAGAGCACCCCCACCGGTGTTCTCGTCCGGTTAGCCAACGATGCCCACGCCAGAGAAGGCACCGCTTGGAATCCCAACACCCCGGGGGAGGTTCTGGCCCGTTTGGCGGTCGATCCCGACGCGGCGGTGCGGGAAGCCACCGCCTGGAACCCCAACACCCCAGAGGATGCGCTGGCCCGTTTGGCTACCGACACCGATCCGGAGGTCCGTAAAGCAACTGCGGGAAACCAGAACATCCCCACACGGGTACTGGTTCGAATCGCCGACGATCCCAACGGTCAGGTGCGCTGCTTCGCGGCAACCCAGCACCGCGCACCAGTCGAGGTCCTGGTTCGTCTCGCCGATGATCAACACGCCCAGAGCGGGGTCGCTTCCAACCCCAACACCCCACCTGAGATACTCGCCCAGCTGGCCCACGGCGAGGGGATGACCCGCTTCCGGGCGGCCCGAAACCCCAACACCCCACCTGAGATACTGGCCGAACTGGCAGCCGATCCCGAAGTCTTGTTCTGCGACGGGGGCGTCGCTTCCAACCCGTCGACCCCAGCAGATGTCCTAGTGGAACTGGCCGACAGTACCTCGCATTGGGTACGGCGGGCAGTAGCCGAGCATCCCAACACCCCACCCGCAACCCTTCAACGCCTAACCCAAGACCCCGACCTCTCGGTCCAATACGGAGCAACCCAAAACCCGAACACCCCCACACACGCATAGGCAAAGGTCGGTAACCGACTCTGCCACCTGCATGGCCTGGTGAGACCACCTCGGGTGATTCTGTTTGCGTGTTGGGTACAATCTCGGGGTGTTGTGAACCGTTCCAGGCGTCTGTTGTCAGATGTGGCTGGGTTGTTGTTGGAGGGGGCCGATCCGTTTCGGGTTCGGGAGGTGGTTGCTTTTCGGAATGGTCGGGGGGAGCGGCGGGTGAGCTGGTTGATTCATCGTGGGGAGTTGGAGGCTTTGCGGGGGAATGCTCGCCGGGGTGGGACGAGCGTGAGCGGGCAGGTGCGGGGTTGGTGGTTGGATGGGTTGCCGGTTCTGGTGGCGCCGGAGGTGTTGTTGGGGGATGCTGGGGGTTGGACGGTGTATGTTCATCATTTGCCGCGGTTTTTGCCTCGGGCGGTGGGGACGCCTCGTTCGGAGTGGGTGGAGTGGCCGTTGCCTGACGGGGTGGCGGATTTGGAAGCGGGCGCTTTGTCGGGTTGATTAGGGGCGGTCTTGAGGGGAGTGGTGGCGTGGGGGTTGTAACAGATGTCCCCCGGGTGGGTGTCTGTTACAGGTTGTACGGCCGTCGCGCGCGTGTAGGGTTTTGCTTCTGCGGCGGTGTGGGTGCGTGTGTTACGTGTTACGACCTATTGTCGCGGGGTTGACAGGTTCGGGGGTAAACCTCTGGGGGCAGGGTCGTTGCGGACGTTAGGGTGTTGTGAATGGCCCGTCACAATCCTGGTCTCGGTGGCCGGGTTCCGCTTCCCCTCGAGTTTGTGAAGAATTGCGCTTCCTGCGAGGGCGACAACGAATGGGTCACGCTGGTTGTCGCGGCGAAGTGGCCCGACACTTTGTGGTATCGCCATCGTGACATGTGGTGCCCGGAGGAAGGGCATCTGATAGCCGAAGACACAGCCGAGTTTTACTGCCCCAGGTGCCATCTCGTGTACGAAAGCCGCTACCAGGGGCCGATGGAAGGCCCCAACTTTCACACCACCCGCCAGTCGGCTATTCGGTTCCTCGGAAAACCGGACATTCCCGTCGGGCAGGCGCTTCCCTGGATAGCGTTGGGTGACTGCGACCAGGGCGCTACCCGCCCGGCTGTTCTGACGTTCGATCCCGGGGACTATCCCGAATCCGCCTGACCCCATTCCCTATGTGGGGAAGGTCACCGCCAAAGTCCAGAACTTTGGTTTCGTTGCCTTGTGCGCGGGTGGGTGTGGACGTTGAGGTTGTTTGGTTTCATGTCTGCGCCGTTGGTACGGGTTTGATTCCTTTTCGGACTCTGATGACCTTTCCGTTGATTCTGGCCGGTTGGGATGGTCCGTAGTTGTGGGTGAGGTATTGTTGGAGTTGCCGTTCGGGGAGGGGTGTGATGTTTTTGGTGTGGCACCACTGTGTGTAGGACTCGGTCAACGAGGTGGTGGGGGTGGCCGCGTCCGGGTCTTCGACGAGACAGTCTTTTGCCCAGGCGGCTGGCGCGCCTGGTTGGGAGTTTGGGGTGTTGGTCGGTTTGTTGGAGGTGTTGGTCGATGATCGGGTCTGGGGGGTTGGCTGTTGGGGGGCGGTCTTGGGATCTTGTTGTTGGAGGGCTTGTTCTATGGTGATCAGGTTCCCGGTTCGGAGCCAGTGGGCGATACGTGCGGGGAGAGCCAACCCCAGGTTGAGGGATGTGTTGTGCTCTGGTTAGGATCGATCCGATGAATGCCGCTGGGTTGTTGAGTTATTTGGTGGCTCATGGGATAGCGCGGGCAGTGCCAGCCCGGGATGGTACCGGTGCCGTAGTGGTGCTTCGGGGACTGGAGGTGGCTGTTGCTGTTGATTCTTCGGAGCGGAGCATGCGGGCGAGGTGGCGGGAGCGGGTTGGTAACAGGCCGGTGAGTTATTTGTTGGTGGCTGATGATCCGAAGCGTTCTGGGTGGTTGTGTGTTCTTGGTCCTGCTTCGGTTGATGCGCCTGTCCGGTTGGTTGGTGGCGCAGATTTGGCTCGTGCTATTCGTCAGACTGCTGGGATGGGACCGCTCGAGGCTGTTCGGCATGTAGCGGAGGAGATCGCTCGGCTTAGCGGTGAGGGCATCTATGTGGATGGGTTGTTGTCTCGCCACACCCTGGAAGTCCGTTTCGGGGAGAACCGGGCGAGATGGGCCGAAGCGACCAGTGCAACAGCGGCACTTAGGGCGTCTGATGGTTGGCGGGATGTATTGGCCAAGTTCGGTTATCGACTTGAACAGCTTCCTGTGCGGGGCTATTTGGTTCGCTATGACGGGGAGCCTGTGGCTGTGGTGCATCCGAAGAACAGCCCTCGAGGGTTCTCACGGTTGGATGATCAGGGACGTCCACCCGAGGGTCTTTTGGCGAGGGATTGTCGTGCTGCGGGTACGAGGTACGGATTGTTGGCGTATGAGGGCCGGTTCCGGCTGTTCGATATTGGATCGACTCAGGAGTGGCTTGATATTGATGCCGGTCTGCTGGGTACCGACCGGAAGCCGTTTTTGGCGTTGCTTTCGCCTCCCTATTTGTCGGGTGATGGGTTCGCGGATCTCCAAGCGGAGGCCCGCCGTTTCGGCACGGCTCTGCGTAAACGTTTGGACCGAACGATCCGCTTTGAGGCTTTCCCTGCCTTGGCGGCGGGGCTCGATCAGTGGGTGGCCGATCAGGGTGAGAATGTAAATGTTCAGGATGACCGCCAGCGGGAAGAGCTTGAAAGGGCTGCGTTGACTCTGATGTTCCGGCTGTTGTTCATCTTGTACGCTGAGAGTTCCGGTTTCCTTCCGATGGATAGCCCAACCTATCGGGGTAAGTCACTGACTGGGCTGGTGGCTGAAGCGGCCCAGTTGAGGGACAGGTTGAGCGACAATTCGACTGCTATGTGGTCCCAGTTCGCGGTGCTGGTACGGGCGATGCGTCACGGCAACCGGGCCTGGGATGTTCCTGCCTATAACGGTTCGCTGTTCGCTTCTTCTGGTTTTGAGGGTGCCGAACTGTTGGAGCGGATCGAGCTGACCGATCCCTATTTCGCCACACTGCTGATTGCGGTCGGGTGGGACAGTGGAGAGAACCGGGGGGTGGACTTCTCGTCTCTTGAGATAGGTCACCTCGGCCACATATATGAAGCGTTGCTCAGCTTGCGTTTGTCAGTTGCCGATCGGTCTCTGCGCTACGACTCCAAATTGGATCGTTACATACCGGACGACACAGATCCTGACGTTTTCGCTCATAGCTTGTTGTGGCAGACAAATGCGGGTGGGCGCAAAGCGGGCGGTGTCTATTACACCCCAACCGAGTTGGTGGAGCATCTGGTCCGGGGAGCGGTTGTACCAGCGTTCAAGCGTCACCTGGAGAAGGTGCGGAAGACGGCTTCGAGCAGCCCTGCCGCTGCTGTAGAAGAGCTGTTCTCGTTCTCAGTGTTGGATCCTGCTTGTGGCAGCGCCCATTTTTTGGTGCAGGTGGTGGAAACGCTAGCCGATTTGACAGTGCGGTTTCTGGCGGAGACCCCGCTGCCGGGAATCTCCGCTGATCTCGACCGGCTTCGCTCAGGGACCTCGGTCGGTACCGGAGTCGATGATGCCGCACTGGTACGCAGGCTGGTGCTGAAGCATTGCGTGTTCGGTGTGGACGTGAGCCCGATGGGAGCCGAGATTGCTCTAATGTCACTGTGGCTTGCTTCTTTTGTCCCAGGACTGTCTCTGTCCTATTTGGACCGCAACGTGATAGTCGGCGACTCCCTGCTCGGGGTCTTGTCGCCGGGGACGGTCGGGAACCGAGGAACTATCTGGTACGACCACCTGCTGGAGGAGCTCGGTGATGCGATCACGGCAGTCGGCCGTCTAGCAGACATCGACGACCGCACCCCCGAAGAGGTTGACGCCAGCAAGATCGCAGATGCGGAGGCATGGGCCGCTACCGAACAATCTCGACAACTGTTTGACCTATGGACGGGCCAAGGGTTTGGTCTGGACTCCAAGACATACATCGAAACGCATGCGCTTGACGTGATCTCGGGCAGAGTCGACAAACGTGGAAGTCAGCTGATCAGCACTGCGCAACGATTGGGACGAGAGCACCGGTTCCTCCACTGGCCGCTTGCCTTCCCCCGGGTGTTCGACCCCCACCGACAGCGGCCTGGATTCGATGTGGTAGTCGGTAACCCTCCCTGGGACGAGATTACAGTTGAAGAACTGGCCTTCTACGGTTTGCACAAGCCAGGTATCAACGGTCTTCCTGCCGCCTCCCGGGCGAAGGCCGTCCAAGATCTGATCACACAACGCCCTGACCTGCCCGATCTCCTTGACCGTGAGCGTGAACGAGCAGCCATACAAAGAAAGGCACTTGCTGCTGGCGAATACATGTCGATGGAGGCGGACCCTGACCTGTACAAGTACTTCTGTCAGCGATACCGAGAGTTGACACGACAGGGTGGATCGATTGGGGTGGTGTTACCGAGGAGCACCTTCATCAACAAGGGGTCCCGTGGGTTCCGCGACTGGTTGTTCGGCGAAACCACGACCCGCCGGGTCGACTTTTTGCTCAACAAGGCCCGTTGGGCTTTTGATGCTGAGCCACGTTATTCGGTAGCTTTGGTAGTAGCCCAACGATCCAAACCTGACGATCATCATCGGGTTGAGATAGCTGGCGTCGCGACCTCCAAAGAAGAATGGGGTCGCCAATCATCGGAGGTGGGGGTGCTGGTTCCAGCGTGGGGGTTCGGTCCGCATTGGATGACTCCCCTGGTTGGTAGCCAGACCGAAGTCGATCTGCTCGCGAAGGTACGAATGGGCAACCCCTTCCCTCTCGGGGAAAGAACACGCCCCACTTATAGATTCCCTGTTGCCGAACTTCACGAGACGAATGATCGGCAGCTGTGGGCCAGTTCGGTGGACTCCGATAGCGGTCGATCGCTGTGGAAGGGTGAGAGCTTCTACCAGTACGATCCGCACGGTGAGGAAGCCCGCTGGTGTCCTACCTCTGATACGGTTTGGAAAAAGGTTCGGAAGCCAAGGCCTGGTGCTCAGTCACGGGTGACACAGTTTGTCTCACTTGCTGACCGGCGCCAATCAATTCTGCTCGAGCTTGACCGGGCGAGGGTGGCCTACCGGCAGGTCACCAATAGGACTAATTCCCGTACGGTGATCGGATGTCTGGTGCCACCTGACGTATTTCTTGCCAACAGCGCTCCGTACGTGGCCTTCGTAAGTGGTGATGAGTTGACTCAGGCTGCCCTCCTTGGTGTTATGAACAGTCTTCCCTTCGACTGGCAGGCCCGCCGGTATGTAGAGGCGAATGTCAATTTCTTCATGTTGGAAGGGCTAAAATCCCCTCGGCTGTGCGATGAGGATTTTCTTGTTGTGGCCCGGAGCGCCGCCCGGCTGTCAGCGGTGGATGACCGTTTTGCTGGTTTCGCTGGAGCAACGGGTGTGGTGGTTGGGTCTTTGGATCCGGTGGAGCGTCAACGATTGCTGGTGGAGATTGATGCCCGGGTGGCACGCGCCTGGGAACTTAACCCTGCGGATCTCGCTTATATGTTGGAGGATTTCACTATCGATGCTGTTCCTGAGGGGCATCGTTTGCAACTGTTGAGCCGATTGAGAGAGTTGATCTGAATGTCCCCTCGCCCTTCGTTGGTTGACAACGTTAACACCACCCATGCCAGCGCTCTCACTTATCTGATAGACGATCATGATCCTCGCCATGGGCTGTCGGTGGCCACAGGCTATGTCAACCTGGGAGGGCTTCACCATTTAGCGGTTGGTGTCACCGACGGGCGACAGGTGCGTTTACTGCTGGGAGCTACACCTCCTCCCGGTTTGGGTGGCGCACCTCCGCTGCCGCATTTCGAACGGGCACTCGAGAGTCTGAGAAAGGAACGGGACCTGGCCCGGTTCCCCCCGAGCCGAGCCGTCCGGCTTCAAGACCTGCATGCCTGGCTATGCCAGCCCCAGGTGCAGGTCCGGCGGTTCACCGAGCGTTTCCTTCATGGCAAGACCTATTTGTTCGGTGATCGGGAGGATTCCCGAGCTGTGCTGGTCACTTCTGCCAACCTGACCAACGCTGGCCTGTTCAACAACCTGGAACTTGGTTTGGCTCATTACGACCCTCCGGTAGTCAAACCAGCAGTTCAGTGGTTCGACAGCCTGTGGGCAGAGGCAGAAGACTTCAAAGCCGAACTGCAGGAGTTGCTGTTTCCAGATCCAGGGCTTATCGATCCCCAAACGGTATACCTTCGGGCCCTTTTGGAACTGTTCGACGAAGACACAGACCAGCCCGTCCCGCCTCTTAGGACAGTCAATCTGGCGCCTTTCCAGCGGGATGGTTTCCAGAGGGCTCTGGAGATCGTTCGACGCCGGCACGGCGTTGTATACGCCGATGGCGTCGGGACCGGTAAGACCGAGATAGGACTGGCATTCATCGAGGAATACACCCGCCGGAGGGGCAGTCACGCCCTGGTAGTGGCTCCGCGGCAGTTGGTGCAACACTGGCAGGATCGGATCGAAAGAGCACTGCTGCCAGCGAGAGTGGTCACCTACCACGAACTGGCCACCGATGAGCAGTTGACACCGGCCGGTACCACCAACCGGGCTCGGAGACTGTCGATCAACAAGGATGTGTACCGGCTGGTGGTCGTGGACGAGGGCCATGCGCTGCGCAACCCGGACACCACTTGGCAGAGAGCCATGTCACGCCTGTTAGGCGGCCAACGCAAGGACCTGGTGTTATTGACCGCCACTCCTATTAACAACGGCTTGTGGGATCTGTACCACCTGGTGATGACCTTCGCTCTCCATGACCGGGCTTTCGTGTCCGACGGTATCCCGTCGCTGCGCCGCCTGTTCATCACAGCCGGAGCAAACGAGCGAGACCCAGAGAACCTCGATCCTGATGTCCTGTTTCCCCTAGCCGACATGGTGAGCGTCCGCCGCGACCGCAGATTCATCGAGACTCACTACCCGAACGCGGTGTTCCCGGACGGAACCCCGGTCAGGTTCCCCACACCTGATCTAACCACCGAAAGATACGACCTGGATGAAGCACACCCCGACCTGGTCCTCGAAGTAGTGGTCGCTATCGACGACCTGACAATGGCCCGGTACCGGCCCAGCGCCTATCGGATCGGAGACCAACCGGAGGTCCACGAGGACACACTAAGCGCCCTGCTGCAGTCAGCCATCCTCAAACGTTTCGAGTCCTGCTGGCAGGCGTGCCTTTTCACCCTCCAGCGGATGCTGACCGCCCACGACGCCTTCCTCGCCGCCTGGGAAGAAGGACACGTACTGCACGGCGACGCTCTGCAAGTCGCTGCACGACAGGAACTAGACGAGACCGGTCTGGGTCAATGGCTGGTCGAGAACCTTGACGAAGAAGGCATAGAACCCGCATCAGCATATGAAGCCCCTTTCCGAGAAGACGTAACCCATGACCGAAAGATTCTGGGCCGGCTGGTAAAACTGCTCATCCGACTGAACCCTGCCCAGGACCCCAAACTGGCCCTTCTCCGTTCCCTAATAGAAAACTCCCCATCCCAAAAGATCATCGTGTTCTCCACCTTCGCCGACACAGTCCGATACTTAGACGAAAACCTCCCCCAGCAACTCCGAGGCCGCCACCGGGTGATCGTCATCGGTAATGAAACCAGCCCGGACCAGCGAACCGAACTGCTTGCCCGGTTCTGTCCCAAAACAGTGGTCCGCCCCGACTACCAACCCGCAGACGGAGAAGTTGACCTACTGATCAGCAACGACGTGGTCTCCGAAGGGCAGAACCTGCAACAGGCCGCAGCCGTGATCAGCTACGACATGCCCTGGAACCCCCAACGGGTCGTCCAAAGGTACGGGCGAGTCATACGGTTGAAAAGCGAACACGAACGTGTGTACCTGACCACGATGCTGCCCGAACCCGGAGACCTAGAAGAAATCCTGCGGCTGGAAGCCGTGATCCGGCGCAAGGTGAAAGCAGCCAGAACATTTGGGATGGAGATCCAAGTAATAGAAGGAGAAGAAGAAAAACAAATACGCTCCTACGCCCGTCGCCTCACCGACGGAGACCCGTCACTGCTCCACGAAACCGACCCCGACGGCCCATCCCAGGGTCTCAGCCCCGAACAAATCCGATCACGACTACGCCGCGCCTTCCAAGAAGGCGAAGCAGAAAGACTCCGAAAACTCCCCGGGGGCATCGGAGCCGCCTTCCGCCAAGGCCACGGCATCCCATCCACAGGCCCACCAGGCATCTTCTTCGCCTGCCGCACCACATCCGGCCACAGATACTGGCGGTACATCGAAGCGGGCAACACTGATGTGATAACAGCACCCGCCACGATCCTGCGGCGCATCGACCCAGGCAACGCACCCAACATAGACAAACCACCCATCGACCTCGAAGCTGCCTGGCACACAGCCGTCACATCAATCGTCGAAGAACACAACCAGCAGGCCAGGTCATCCGGTGACCCAATCCCCGTCGGCCCGATACAACGGTGGGCTCTCGAAGTCCTACGAAACCCACAAGCGCTACTACCCGAAGACGCCGAAAACGCCTACCTAGCACTATCCGTAGACCGAAACCGAACCATCAGAACAGCACTCGGCGCCATCCGCCGCGACCTCACCAACAACACCATCTCCCCCACCACAGCCGCCGCCAAAATAGTTGAGATCGTCCGCTCCTACGGCCTACGAGAAGTCGAACCCCCCAAACCCCTCCCCACAATCAACGAGAAAGACATAGGCGTGGTCTGCTGGCTCGCCGTCCTCCCCAACAACGACAACGCGAAATAGCCAACGGCGCAACCAAATAGGCCGTTCGAGGCTTCAAGGTCCCCGCTCGACCACCCACACAAAAGACCCGACGGTACAAAGTGGTCGTCTCCTTTTGGTCGTCAAGTCTTTCCTCCCGACCCAATAAGCACCGAACGCATACCGAATGCCCACAATTCAAAAAGATATGACCGCAAGGTGGGAGACACATACAATTCTTGGTGTTGTGAAAGATGAACGTCGGCCTCGGGCGAAAGTGGAGGACATCTCCTTTTTGCTGCTGGATGGACAAGATCCATTTCGTGTTCGGGAGGCGACTGCGTTTCGGAATGGGCGTGGTGAGCGGCGGGTGAGTTGGTTGGCGCACCGGGCCGAGTTGGCGGTGCTACGGGAGAATGCTGGCCTACTGGGAATAACCATGGGTGTCCAGGTACGCGAGTGGTGGTTGGATGGCCTGCCGTTGCTTTTTGACGGGCAACAGGTGTCAGAGGATCCGGGGGGTTGGACGGTTTATGTTCATTATTTGCCGCGGTTTTTGCCTCGTGTTCGGGGTACTCCTCGTGGGGAGTGGGTGGAGTGGCCGTTGCCCGGGGGGGTGTTGGATTTGGAGACAGTCTCTGCGGTCAGGTAGCTGACCACCCTCTTGTTGAGGGGATGCGTGTCGGGCGCTCATGCTGTGTGGTGGGGTGTAACAGAAGACCGTTGGGGTGGTGGTGTTACGGGTTGTTTGGCTGGTTTGGGTCGCGTGTAGGGTTTTGTTGTTTCGCCGGGGCGGGTGGGTGTGTTACGTGTTACGGACTTGTTACGGGTGCGGGGGTTGCGTAGTTTGATGCCTTTTCGGGCTCTGGTGACTTTGCCTTTTATGCGCACTGTTTGTGATGGTCCGTATCGGCGGGTGAGGTATTGCTGGAGTTGTGTGTTGGGGAGGGGTTGGATGTTTTTTGTTTGGCACCATTGGGTGTAGGAGATGGCGAACAGAGCGGTGGGGGTGACCGCGTCGGGGTCTTGGATGATGCAGTCTTTGGCCCAGGCGTGGGGGGTGTCAGCGGGTGGTGTGGTCTCGTTTGTGGGTTGTTTTCCTACTGGAGGTTTGCCGTCGGTGCTCGCGAGTGGTGGTGTTGGTGTGGTGGGGGGTTTGCCGGTGGTTCGCAGCCATTGGGCGATCCGTTCGGGGAGGGTGTCGTAGTGGTCGAGTCTTTGGTCGACGGGTTCCAGGCCGGTGTTTTCGGTGATTTGTTGGGTGATGTCTCGATCGGTTCGCAGGTGCGCCCAGGTCTGTTCGACGTTGATGCCTGTCAATTGGAACGGCGGGGAGGGTTTCCCGTTTTCGGTGATCTGGCAGATGAAGCGCCATCGGGGCATTCCGAGCAGGTCCCGCCCTTCGATAGGCGCCGGACTGTGATCGTTGTTCCCGGGTTGGCGGGGGGGTTGCTGTCCGCCCATGGCCTCGGCAATGCTTTTAGCGTCGGCGGGACTGCCCAAACGTCCGATGAACAGATTGGTCCGGTTGGCCAGAATCGCCTTTCCCGCTTTCCGGGGCACCGCCGATGGAGACTGGTTGATAAAGTGCACTTTCGCTCTGAACTTCCGCAGTTCCTGAACGATCACCTCAGGCAGTGACTCCAACACCGCCGCGTACGATTGGAACTCGTCGAAGAACAGATGAAACGGGCGAAGAGGTTTCCCTTTTTGGGATGACAGTCCTCGTTCTTTGAACGCGGTGACCATCTCCCCCACCATCAACCGGGCCAACAGGTTGTCGGTCTCTGATCTGTCGTTGTTCAACACCACCAACAGGATCTTGTCTCCGTCGATGATGTCCCGCCACCGCACAGTGCTCTGACTGGCGCCCAACAGCGCTTGGACACGGTCCTGGGTTTTCCACTGCTCCAACGCGTTCAAAGCCGGTTTCAACGCCGCCGAGGAGGGACCCTTGGCGCCCACGATCATCGGATAGGTATGGTGCCACCACTTCTGATCCCGATCAGGTAGCCGGGCGACAGCCAGGTTTCTCCACTCCTCGTCCAACAACAGGTTCTCCACACAGAAAATGTTGGCCTGTATCCGTGGCGGCAGGCAATAGTTGAGCTGCAGGAGACACTCCAAGGTCTTGCGGATAATCGTGGCGGTTTGGGGTGCTTTAGCGTCCGGTCCCACATAATCGGGAAACAACGCCACCGGCAACATGCCCTTGAGGTTGTCAATCCGCCCTTTCCGCATCCGAGCGGGAACTACCGTCAAATCCAACGGGTTCCAACCCGCCGAGACCGGTTCGCCCCGGGTGTTGGTGGCTTGCAGGTCGATCTCCAAAATACGATCAGCGTGCCGGCCCGCCAGAAACGGTTTGATGTCCCCCACCGCGGTGCGGTGCGGATCCAGATACATCAACCCCCGCCCCGTTTCGGCCAAAGCAATCACCCGCGACGTGGCATGCCAAGTCTTACCCGACCCGGTCGCTCCCACCGTCCAGTCCACCAACGCCTCGGTGGCCTCACCCCACGGGACACCCACCAAACGATCCCCACCCCCCTCAGAAACTATCCCGATCGGCATCAACCCCCCAGGAGAACGAGGATCGAAAGTAGCCAACCGAGGCGGATCCGGCAGGCGCCTAGCAGTAGACGTTTTGGCGATACTGGCCGGTGGTGGAGCCAACAACACCCCAAGCGAGTCCCAATGCCAAGCCGGAACGTCACGCTCCAACACCCCACTCTCCCACATCCGATCAAACAGCTCATCGTTCACCTTCCCAACCACCAACCGGTTGTAATCGGTCGACCAAAACGAATCCAACACCTCACAGATACGATCAGCCACCCGAGTGCACTCCGCCAAATGGCCCGGACCCGCCCGAGAAACCCGCAACAACACCCGCACACCGCACACCAAACCCCGCTTGTCTTCTCTCTCCCAAACAAACCGATCCGGATCACCCTCATCCAGGTTCTTCAAACGATCAGCGCACACCCGGTCACGCTCGCCAGGAGACAAAGGAACCAAATCAACCCGCAACCCAACATCCACCTCCGGATGATCAGCCACCACATCCGAAACCCGACCCATCGGATGATCAACCAGCCCCGAAGGCGTCTCCAACGGAAAAGACAGATTCTCGGGCACCAAAAACCGGCGCACCACCGCACCACCCCCAACCTTGGCCACACCACCAACTCTGCCAACAGCGCCCCCAGGCCACTCCACCACCCGCGCCCCGGGCCACACCGAACCCACCGCCCTGCGCACACTGCCCCCCAGTTCCCGATCAACCGAAACCCCCCACACCAGCTTCCCCCCAACAACCGCCCACAACACCCGCACCACGCCCCTACCCGACCGGGACCACCTGCCCGCCTGACGCAACAACACCGGCCAAAACTCCAACACCGGACTGACCCTCCGCCGCGGATCCAACCCCCCACCAGGACTTCTCCCACCACCCCCGGCCGCTGGCACCACCGCCAACTCCTCCCGATCACCCACATCCCAACCATCCCCAACAGCCTTCCCACCAGCACCACCCGACCGACTCGACCACCACCCCCACACCAACCAACCCACAATGAACAAACCCAAAACCACAACCGCCACCACTTTCACCCACCCCAACACCAACACCCGGTTCTCCACCAACCAAGACCACAACACACTCGCCGCTCCCAAACCAAACAACCCAGCCACCACAACCAAAACCCACCCATCCGAACCGCCCCTACCGCCCCCGCTACTCACGCGCGCCCCCCAACCCGACAAAACAAAACCAACAACCCCGCCCCAGCGTCCCCAAACCCACAACCATCACCCGCCCGTGGCACAACCCGCCCCGGAACCCCAGCGCCGCCCGTCCAACAGCACCCAAAGACTCCCACATCCACCCGCACTCGGGCAACACAGAAACCCACTACAGCATCTCTCCGAAAATCGGAAACGCTGATATCGGTCGGCCTGAACATTCGCTACTCCCTCACAACACCGGACCTTTCTCCGGCGCTAACACTCGATGAGTCTCTTCCCCAACTCTAAACAGCGTCGGACCACTATGCCAACGCCAAACCCGCCGCACATCTACCGATTAGGTGAAGACTCGAAATGTTCCTGTAGGAACAGCCGTTCGCGTGTAAATAAAAAAAGCGTCGAAGCAAAAAAACGACTAGGTGGTCTAACCGTATTTGGCATTCTCCAACGATGACATTTACCGTCGGTAACAACCGAGCCCTCCAATGCAACTGGAGGGCTCAGCGTAAAAGACCGATTCTCACCACGAACAAGAGGAAGAGGTCGGACACCGTCGATGCTAACCCCAAAAACATTTAACCGGAAAAGAAAACCCCGGTCAACAGTGGGTGGCACCTCGGAGTCCTTCTCCTTTCGCCTCTGGTGAACAACCAAGAAAGGAGGAAACAGCGATGATTAGGCAACCGACAACGGTAGCAAACCCCTGGCCAGGGAGTCGGCTGCTGCGACTTCGCCAGATCCTGGAAATCACAGGCTTGTGCAAGTCTCAGCTGTATCGGCTCTTGGCCGCTGGGAAGTTCCCCAAGCCGGTCAGGGTCGGACCGCGAACAGTCCGCTGGACTCTCGAGTCGATCCTGGCCTGGATCGAGAACCTCCCCCAGGAATGAACCCGGCTGGCCCAGCAAGAGGAATAGCAGTCGATTCCGTCGGGTCTACTGGCCAAAGCCAGCGACTCCCCCGGATTCTGACCGCCCCCTCTTGCCCGCGGGAGGGGCCACAACAGGCCCCTCCCCACACCCGGCCAGAGATCCTAGGTGGTCTTCACCCAAGGATCGCCTCCCGTCGGTTCTCGCTAATCGGCGAACAAAAGCTGGGAACCCCCACCAACAGAAAGGAAACAACACAAAATGAAAAAAGCGTCGAGGCAAGAAAACGACTGACCGTATTTGGCATTCTCCAACGATGACATTTACCGTCGGTAACAACCGAGCCCTCCAATGCAACTGGAGGGCTCAGCGTAAAAGACCGATTCTCACCACGAACAAGAGGAAGAGGTCGGACACCGTCGATGCTAACCCCAAAAACATTTAACCGGAAAAGAAAACCCCGGTCAATAGTGGGTGGCACCTCGGAGTCCTTCTCCTTTCGCCTCTGGTGAACAACCAAGAAAGGAGGAAGCAGCGATGATTAGGCAACCGATAACGGTAGCAAACCCCTGGCCAGGGAGTCGGCTGCTGCGACTTCGCCAGGTCCTGGAAATCACAGGCTTGTGCAAGTCTCAGCTGTATCGGCTCTTGGCCGCTGGGAAGTTCCCCAAGCCGGTCAGGGTCGGACCGCGAACAGTCCGCTGGACTCTCGAGTCGATCCTGGCCTGGATCGAGAACCTCCCCCAGGAATGAACCCGGCTGGCCCAGCAAGAGGAATAGCAGTCGATTCCGTCGGGTCTACTGGCCAAAGCCAGCGACTCCCCCGGATTCTGACCGCCCCCTCTTGCCCGCGGGAGGGGCCACAACAGGCCCCTCCCCACACCCGGCCAACCGCCTATGACATCCCTCCACGAAAAAGGGTGTGTCACCAATCGGGGAAATCCCGAACTGATTAGAAAGGAAACATAACAACATGACTCAGTTAAAGAAACTATCTGCCACGTTCGTAAAGAAAGTGCGGTCCCTGGGAACCTGGATCGACCGCCACCAACATGGGCTGGCTTTGAAGGCGCGCCGGACCAAGATCAGAGGTCTTTCCAAGACGTGGATCCAGCACCTCGAGATCGACGGGAAAGTCACCACCCTCAAGTTGGGAACCTACCCGAAGGTCACCCTGGACGAGGCCCGAAGGCGGGCACGGAAGAACTCGGAAACGGTAAAGGAAGACCGCCATCCAACGACACGGAGCCAGCCAACCTTCCAAGAAGCAGCCGAGCGGGTGATTGAGCTTCACTCGTACTCTTGGCAGCCCGGCGGTGGCACCTTGAAACGATGGGAATACAACCTTTCAAGGTTCGTTTACCCGCGGCTCGGCATGAAATGGGTCGGGAAGGTGACCAGCGCCGATCTGGTGGCCTGTTTGGCGCCCATATGGCACACCAAACCGGAAACCGCTCGGCAGGTGCTATCACACATCCGGGCTGTCATGCAGTGGGCGGAAGGCAAAGGCTATCGCTCTGACGACCCTACCCGGGTGGTCTCCGCTGCGCTGGGACCGATCAGGACCGTGGTCAGGCACCTCCCGGCCGTGCATCACAGCCAGGTATCCCAGGTTCTGCGGATCATTGAGGCATCGAATGCCTATTGGGCGACCAAAGCCGCGTTCAGGTTCATGACCTACACCGCAGCCCGGAACGGCATGGTCCGCGGTGCCCGATGGGAAGAGATCGACTTTGCCTCCGCCACCTGGACGGTCCCAGGCGAGCGAGTGAAGTCCGGGAGGGCGTTCACAGTTCCGCTCAGCCACCCAGCCTACACCCTCTTGGAACAAACCTGGCAGCACACCGGCGGTGTGGGGCTGGTGTTCCCCTCTCCCACAGGACGGCCCCTGTCAGACGGCAGCCTGTCAAAGCTGTGCCGCGAGAACAATGTCGGCTGTGTCCCTGACGGCATGCGCTCCTCGTTTCGGGACTGGTGCGCCGAAACCGGTGTGCCCAACCATATCGCCGAACAGGCCCTCGCTCACACGCCCAGAGGACTCCGAGCAACCGGTATCCGTACCGACCTGCTCGTAGCAAGAGGAATGGTCATGGAGATGTGGGCCATCTACCTAACCGGAACCACATCTCCCAACTGACCAAACGAATCGCCTGCGGATCAACGCAGGTATCGGGAGGAGCCACCACCACATCGCTCCTCCTGCACCCCAACCAACAGATTCCGGTCCACCCCTAACACGGGCCTCTACGGACGGGACCGAACGCTTGATGACGATCAGTGAAAATCCCCAGAGTCGATCATCGAAAATCCCCACCCTGGGGTTGGTGGTTTTAGGCTAGCGGGTCTCCTTTCGATGCTCCTATGTTTTGCAAATCGGGTTTGGGGGGGTGGTGAGCCATGTTTGGTATCGGGTGGCGAGGTGGTGGTTGTGGTAGAGGCCTCGTTCGAGTTGTGAGAGGCTTGTTGGGTGGGCTTGTAGGGCTGTGGCGGCCTGGACGAGGGTGGTGTGGGTGTTGTGGCGTAGGCAGCGGAGATGGGCGCCTGAGGGTGTTTGGTGCGGGTTGGTCAACAGTTGGTAGACCTGGCGGGCTATGTACCGTTTCAGACAGCGGATGATCTCTTTTCGGGTTTTGCCTTCCGCTTGTCGTCTTTGGGCGTATTCGATGGTGCGGGGGTCGGTGCGTAGCCGTATTGTGGCTATTCGCCAGAGGGCGTTGTTGGCTTGGCGGTCGCCGCCGCGGTTGAGCCGGTGGCGCACGATGGGTCCCGAGGACGCTTGGACGGGACTGGCGCCGCATAGGGCGGCGAACGACGCTTCGGAGGTGAGGCGGTGGGGGTTGTCTCCTGCTGTGACCAGGAGGGTGGCTGCGGTTTCGGGGCCGATCCCAGGAGCGGCCAGCAGCGCCGGGTTGGCCCGGGCGCAGAGTTGTTTGATTTCGGTGTCGAGTTGTTGGATCTCGGCGGTGAGTGCCTGATGTCGGCGGGCCAGCAGACGCAGTGTTTTCTTGGCATAGGCGATAGTGGTCTGGGCTGTGCCGGGACGAAAACCGGCGCAGACCTTGACACGGGCTCTGGGGGACAGTCCCCCTAGTTGGTGTTTGACCTGGTCGGGAGCGGTGACCACCAGGGCGTGTAGTTGGTTGATGGCCTGGGTCCGGGCCTTGATCGCCGAACGACGAGCCACAGACAGCATGCGTATTGCTTCGACTGGTCCGTTGCCGGTTTTGGGTGTCCCGGTGGCCTGTCCGCTGAGGACAGCCCGGGCCGCTCCTTGGGCGTCGGTGGCGTCGGTCTTACCGAACCGGCGGCGCAGTTGACGGTTGGGACGGTTCACTTCCGCCACCTCGACACCGATGCTCATGAGGTGGCGGGACAGGCCGGCGCCGTAGCTGCCGGTGCCCTCTATCCCGACCTGGGCCACTTGACCCCAGGATCCCAGCCAGTCGCCCAGTTGTTCATAGCCGGTGACATCGGCTGGGAACGGAGCCGAGGCCAACACTCGACCGGTGGCATCCACCACCGCGGCGACATGGGTATCACGGTGGGTGTCAACCCCACCGAACACAATCCGATCATTCTCTGACACGAGCCTCTTCCTCCTTTAAAGGTAGAATCCGTTTCTGTTCTCCCTGACCCGAAAAAGCGGTGGACGGACCACTCATGTGGCAAGAGCAAGGCTCCTATCAGGTCACACCGCCCTGTCGGGAGAGCACCGCCCCTAGGCCGGAAGCAGGCCGACAGATCGAAACAAAGGCACAAACCGGCCAGGTAGGTGTCGAGTCAGACCCGCCCCGGCCTAGGGGCACCTATAAGTATGAGTGGTCGGTGTTTTCTGGCTTGTGCTTGGTATGAGCGGAGTCGGTAACTATCACCGGTGATAGTGAACACCACGCTCTTGTGGAGCAGCCGGTCGAGCATGGCCGCGGCGATGGTGTGGTCCGCGAAGATCTCTCCCCAGGACGTCACGCCGAGGTTGGTGGTGAGGATGATGGATCCTTTTCCGTAGCGTCGGGAGATCACCTGGAACAGTGTGGCGGCGTCTTCTGATGGCATGGGCAAATACCCGAGTTCGTCAATGATCAACAGTTTCGGGGTGGACAAGAATCGCATGGTCCGTGCCCATTTTCCTTGTAGTGCTGCTTTCCGGCAGCGTGCTGCCAGGTCGGCTGCGGTGGTGTAGTACACCTTGTGACCGGTGTCCACCGCGGCCCGTCCCAGGATGACCGCGAGCATGGTTTTGCCTACTCCTGGTGGTCCGATCAACAACACGTTGGTGGCGTCAGCCAGGTAACCACCGGTTGTGAGTTCCCGAACCAGTTTTTGGTCGATGCTGGGTTGTGCTCCAAAGTCGAAGTCTTCCAGTTTCCAGCGGGTGGGGAAGTTCGCCAGTTTGAGGCGGGTTTCCCATCGGCGCTGTTCGGTGGTCTCCACCTCGACCCGGAGCAGCGCTTCGAGGAACTCGGTGTGACCGGTGTCGTGTTGTCGTGCTTGGTCGAGGTGGACGGGGAGCGCCTCGGCAGCGGCCGGCAGACCGAGGTAGGCCAGGTGTGACCGGAGTTGTTGATACACCGAATCCTTGCTCATCGCCGCCGCCTCTGTTGTTGGTCAATGTGCCTTTGGTACACCCCGAGGTCTATCACCGTCTCTGTGCTCGGGGTGGCTCCTATACCGGCGGCGATGGCCAAGGCGGCTTCGGTGGGGGGACGGTTCGGTTTCGGTTTGCATGGCCGTTTGGTGGTGAACGCTTCGAGGACAACGTTTTCCAAGGCCTCGGTGTGTTCTGGCAAACGCACTGTCCGTCCCCGACCGCGGGGCACCTTATGGTGAGTGGCCACCAGTCGACCACCGACGGAGAAGATGCTGATAGTGGGGTCTCCCAGGCGCCAACGCACAGTCACCTGGGTGTCTATCACCCCTGGTGGCACCGAGTAACGGTTGCCCCACACCGACACCAACCCATTCGACGCCACCTTACGCGTCAGAACACCCTCAGCCGGGTACGGTAACACAGGAAGCTCTAACAACGGCTCCGAATCGGCTAGGTCGCCGACGGTGCTGTTACCCCGCCGGCGGGAATCGCCCACCGCCACACAGAACCGGTCAAGGCTGTCCTGTGCCCGACCAAGACTGGTCACTGTGGCGGTACGCCACCAACGCTGCGAGACATAGTGGATAGCCTTTTCCACCACCCCTTTCCGCTGAGGATGCCGCGGTGGACACGGATCCACCCCCACCCCGTAATGCTTGGCCACCGGAACGAACGACGACTGCATGCGACCGGTGCCCGGAACTATCACAGTGGCCATCCGATCCACCCGCCACCGCCGAGCAGTGCCACCCAGGCGCCGCAGCACCGCGTCGATACCCTCCACCAGGTGTGGCTGGTCCTGGCTTGATGTGACCCAAGCGCGAAACCGGCCCGAATACGACAGAGCACCAACCAGCACATAAACTCGAGATCCCCACGGGGTGTCCCGGAGTTCTGTCCAGTCCCACTGGCACTCCTCACCCGGTGGATGATCGATAATCGCAGTGGCACGACCCCGGGTTCCCGCACAGGCGCCACACGACGGTCGAAGGCCCCGGTGGCGGATCTTTCGCACGAACGTGGGATAACTCTGTGAATAGCCCAACGCCACTACTTCGTCGAACAACGCCGACACCCAAACATGCGGATCGTCGGACAGCCGCTGACGCACATAAACCTCGAACGACTCGAACGGATCCGACTCACCAGGGGCTCGTTCTCCCGGGATCCGCTCGCCCGACAGATACGCTCGCACGGTCTTTCGGTCTCTTCCCAAATGGCGGGCAATAGCCGAGATCGACCACCCCCGCTGTTTCAAAGCATGAACTTCCACGCACTCCTCCTGTACCAACATAAGGGGCAGGGCTCCTCTCCAAAGCTGCCAATATCTTCCAATCAGCAGCATGGACAGGGGCCCTACCCGACAACGGGTATTTGCCCCCAGGAGGTGGGGAATTTCAGTGATCGAGAGTGGGGAATTTCAGTGATCGCCAACACGCTCACCATGACAGAGAAAGGAAACCCAACAACCATGAAGAAGAAAGAACCGTGAACCACCCGGGGAGGTTCAAAGATCCATATTTCGCGAATTTGACCAAAAACAAGTCAATTGCGACAGTTGCGACAAAATCAGACACGGCAAGAAAAAAGAAAGCCCTCTATGGTAAAACGAAACCGGGCCCGCCAATTGGAATGGGCGGCCCGGCAGAAAGTCAAACCAAACCAACCAGGGAAACAGAAAGAAGGTCAGAGGATTAGCACTTATAGCCCCGTTCCAAACGTTAGTAGCGGGGAAACCTCTCAACCCCCCGACCACCGCTGGGAGCCCAGTGCCCCCTCCCTCCATTTACCGGCGGAACAACTAAGAAAGGGAAGTAAACAACCCATGCGACACACCAAGCACGAAACCTCGGCAGTTGCTACTCAACATCGACCAACACAACATAACCTGCGACGTTTGCGACAGACCGAGTGTCGCAAACGCCCGTAACATAACAAAGGCCGGGGCCCTCCGGTACAAACAGATGGGCCCCAAGCCAGCAGTCGGCCCCTTCAAGAAAGGACCTCGTGGTAAGCATACTATCACAACCAGAACCCGGTAGACACCGGAACCACTGTCCCACCTGCACCTGTGGAACCCTCCCAAACAGGTCTTTCCTGTCCGCAGAATCGTATGACCAAACGTGGCCCCGGTTGCTGCGAATCAGGGAAGTGGAAGCAATCACAGGGCTCTCGCGGTCGACGATCTACCGCTACCTGAAGGAAAAGAAGGAGGGTTTCCCCCGGCCGGTGAGCGTGGGTCCTTGGCTTGTGCGGTGGCACCTGCCAGAAGTACTGCGTTGGGTGGCTGACCGAAAAGGAAAAGGCTATGGCTCTGCGGACAGCTAGACCCGGACCCAGTGTCTCTCTGACACATTGGCTACCCCCGAAGGCAGGAGACCGACAACCAATACGACATTACATAACAAAGGCTGGGGCCCTCCGGTACAAACAGATGGGCCCCAAGCCAGCAATGTAGGCCCCAAGAAAGGACCTCGTGGTGAGCATACTAACACAACCACAACCCGGTAGACACCAGAACCACTGTCCCACCTGCACATGTGGAACCCTCCCAAACAGGTCTTTCCTGTCCGCAGAATCGTATGGCCAAACATGGCCCCGGCTGCTGCGAATCAGGGAAGTGGAAGCAATCACAAGGCTCTCTCGGTCGACGATCTACCGCTACCTGAAGGAAAAGAAGGAGGATTTCCCACGGCCGGTGAGCGTGGGTCCTTGGCTTGTGCGGTGGCACCTGCCAGAAGTACTGCGTTGGGTGGCTGACCGAAAAGGAAAAGGCTATGGCTCTGCGGACAGCTAGACCCGGACCCAGTGTCTCTCTGACACATTGGCTACCCCCGAACGCAGGGCAGAGGGTGGGAACCTCAGCCACCCCGAACCACGTGCGCAAGTTCCCGCGAACTTACCGCACCACCGAACGGGACAGACGGCCTTCTTGGGCCTTTCGGGCAGGCTCCAGGAGCATGCCGCGCCCGCGCACCTCCTATCCAATTCTCGGACAAGAAGAAAAGGACTATGCGATGGCAAAGTCGAAGCGAACAGAAAGTAGAGAAAACACATGGACCGGTTAGGAAAACTGACGAAGACATTCGTGCAAAGGCTATGCCGAAGCGGCGTATTTAGCGACAGAGACGGTCATGGCCTGGCTGTACGGGTGCGACCGACCAAGAGCAAGGGTTTGTCGAAGACCTGGATCCAGCGGATCTGGATCGACGGGAAAGTGACCTACCTCGGGCTGGGCAGCCACCCCACGGTATCCCTGAACGAGGCCCGAAAGAGGGCCCGGGCGAACTGGGAAGCGGTCCAAGAGGGCCGCGACCCCAGAGTTCGGAACATGCCCACCTTCCGCCAAGCCACCAGGGCGGTGATCAAGAAGCTGTCAGCGGCCTGGCGACCCGGAGGCCGCACCCGGCAACGGTGGGAAAACAACCTACGGACTTTTGTGCTTCCGCTGATCGGCAACAAACCCGTCGGCCTAATCACCAGTGCCGATGTGATGGCCTGTTTGGAGCGCATCTGGCACACCAAACCCGAAACCGCTCGGCAGGTGCTATCCCACATCAGAGCAGTGCTCGAATGGGCCAAGGAAAAAGGGTTCCGCAGTGACAACCCCGCCAACGTTGTTTCCGTCGCTCTGGGACCGGTCATGTCCACGGTTAGGCACATGCCAGCGATCCATCACAGCCTCGTAGCCAACGTTCTGAAGACCGTTAGGGCGTCGAAGGCCTATTGGGCCACTGTCGCCGCGTTCGAGTTCCAGACACTGACCGCAACCAGGCACGGTGAAGTCCGCGGGGCCCGGTGGTCGGAGATCGACCTCGCAGCCGCGATCTGGACGATCCCATCGCACCGCACCAAGGCGGGCATCCGTTTTCGCGTGCCGCTCAGCCGAGCGGCGCTTGCCGTTCTCGACCAAGCCTGGGAACGCACCAGCGGTGTCGGGCTGGTGTTCCCCTCCAGAACCGGCAAACCACTGTCCAACGCCACCCTCAGCAAGCTCCTCCGAGAAAACCGCGCGGGATGTGTCCCCCATGGCATGCGAAGCAGTTTTAGGGACTGGTGCGCTGAAACAGGGGTACCTGAGAAAGTGGCAGAAACGGCGCTCTCCCACACCGTCCGCAAAGCCGGAACCACCCGTACTCGTATGGACCTGTTGCCACAAAGGCGGGTGGTGATGGAGATGTGGGGTCTCTACTTGAGCGGAGCAACGTCTCCCAACTAGCCCCGGGGAAAGCCGGGAGGAGCGGCTGTACAGGCTCGTTCCTCCCGGCCCACCCAACAGACATCCACCGCCCCTAACGAGAAAGCCCATCACAGCCACGACATCCAATAAAGGAAAAGAAGGGAACAGAAGATGAACAAGAAAAGAAAGAAACTGTCAGCGAGGTTCTGTCTAACGACTCGCAACCTCGGCCGTCACACGGACGGTCCCGGAGGCAACGGCCTGAGCCTCCTCGTCAAAGAGACCAAGACCCCGGGCCAGTTGTCGAAAACTTGGAGCCAGAAGATCCGCATCAACCGCAAGGTAACCACCCGCGGGCTCGGCAGCTATCCCAACGTCACACTAAAAGAAGCACGCCGACGGGCAGCGGCGAACATGCAGGCCATCCAGGAAGACCGAGACCTGCAACCCCGCAAGAACCCCACTTTCAGACAAGCAGCCACCGCATACATTGCACTCATCTCTCCCGGTTGGCGAAAGGGAAGCCGCAGCCCCCAAGCCTGGACAGGAAGCCTTGCCAATCACGTGGTTCCCTACATCGGGGAAAAACCCATAAACACCATAAGCCACATCGACATAACGGCCGTCCTTGAGCGCATCTGGTACACCCAGCACAAAACAGCCAAAGACGTGGCGGACCGCATCGGAAGGGTCATGAAATGGGCCACAGCGAAGGGATACTGCGACTCCAACCCGACCAAGAAAGCCCTAGGCGGCCTGGGACCGGTCAACACCCCAAAAAAGCACCACAAATCCATCCACCACAGCCTGGTCGGAGACGCTCTCAGGACCATCGCCGCCTCCGACGCCAACCCCAGAGCTGTCCTCGCCTTGAAGTTCCTAGCCCTCACCGCAGTACGCAGCGGCGAAGTCCGAAAAGCCACATGGGACCAAATCGAGGGAAACAAATGGACGATACCCGTCTCCAAGAACGGCCTCCCCCATAAGGTGCCCCTCAGCAAAACGGCAAAACAAGTGCTCGAAGACACCGCCGAACTCACAGGGCACCGCACAGGACGGATCTTCCCCTCACCCAGAGGAAAAATCATGTCCTCCGACAGCCTCGCCAAACTGCTCCGAGACAATGGACACGATACCGTGCCCCACGGACTGAGATCATCCTTCACCGACTGGTGCGCGGAAAATGAAGTAACGACCGAAATAGCAGAAGCCGCACTAGCCCACGGAAAAGACGACGCATACAAACGAACCCGCCTCTACCACCAAAGAGCTCCAGTCATGGAACAATGGGCCACCTACCTAGGACTCTGACCAACCAAACACCACCTCACCCCCCGGTAGTGGTTCAGATCAACCTGAACCATGCGTGTTTGAATGGGGGGTGTGGCAGTGCCGGTGGGGATGGCTCCAAATGGACCTGCCCCTTGCCCCTGTGGGGTGTGGTGGCTTTGGTAGTGAGTGCCTCCCCACCGGTTGCCCGCTCGGTGTTGTCGCTTGATAGGAGCGTGACTTGTATCTGCCCCCTGTGGGGGTGTTGTTTCGACGCATGGATGCGCTTCGCCGAGCCTTCTGCCGCTCCCGCAAACCCCCGAAATTGGAGGATTGAACCATGTTCGTTATCGGGATCGACTCGCACAAGGATACCCTTTCTGCCTGTTTGGTGGACCACCTGGGCACGGCTTTGGAGTACCGGAGCATTCCCAACACCCCGGCCGGTCACCGCCAACTCATAGATTGGGCTCACACCACCAACGCCGCCAGGGTAGCGGTCGAGGGGTCCGGCACGTTCGGCCGCCCAGCCGCGGTCGCCGCTATGGCCGCTGGTCTGGACATCCGGGAGGTTCCACCCCAGTTGACCGCCCAGGTCCGGCGCCGTGGCCGTACCCAGACCAAAACCGACCGGGTCGACGCTTGGGTGATCGCCAGGGTCGCTCTCCGAGACAACACGCTCGCCCCGCCGACGTTTTGGGAGGACACCGAAGACCTGCGTGTGCTGGTCTCATACCGCCGGGAGCTGGTAGAAGACCGCACCGCCCAGGCCAACCGGCTCCACGCCGACCTGGGGAAACTCCGACCCGGCTACCACCAGAACATTCCCCGGCTCACTACCCGCCAGAGCCTTGACCAAGCCATGAAACTGTGTTGGCGGGACACCACTCCCCACGGGCGGGTCGCCAAGCAACGCATCCGAAGACTGCGACAACTGGACACCGAGATCAAGGAACTCACCGCCGAGATCAAAACCATGGTCGATCAGTCCGGAACCCGGCTAATAGACATTCACGGGGTGGGTGTGCTGGTCGCTGCCACCATCCTTTCGGAGGTGGGCAACCCCCGCCGCTATGCGACCAAAGACAAGTTCGCCATGGCCAACGGCACCGCACCCATCGAAGCCAGCAGCGGACGAGTAGTACGCCATCGACTCAACCGGGGCGGGAACCGCCAACTAAACCGGGCCATCCACACCGCCGCTTTGACCCAGATCGCCCGCGCAGACAGCGAAGGCCGCCGCTACTACCAGAAACTCATAACCCGAGGAAAGACCCACAGAGACGCCATACGCGTCCTCAAACGCCGAATCTCAGACCGCATCTGGACCCACCTCCAACCACCAAAACCAACCCCGATTTTGACATAGGAGCTCACTACCCACCACCTCACCAGAGACTCACACTACCCCCAGCCTCAACCAGCCCGACCCTGCACACCAACGACGCACAACGCTACGCCATAACCCGATCTCAACCCCGCAAGCACCCCCAGCACCCACACGTGCCCCGTGACCGCCCGTGAATCACGCGAACAAAGTCAGTGCGCCAGGCACGACAAATGAAACGACCTGACAGCGATCAGCACCACCAAACGCAAAACCCGGACTCCAAACAGGAAGACACAACCCCACCAAACCCCCCAAACCCGCCAAAAGCAAAAAGAATATCCAAAAGGATAACTGGCACCCCCTTTTCCCCCTGACCTGCTATTGTTAGTGGAGCTGACGGGACTTGAACCCGTGGCCTCTTGCATGCCATGCAAGCGCTCTTCCAAGCTGAGCTACAGCCCCCAACTCCTGGGAGTATATATCAAGCCGGCGTGAGTTCGGAAGCGGGTTGGGTATCGGGCGCCGACCAGGGAACTGCGGGCACGTCGCCCCACAGACGCTCCAGCCGGTAGTAGTGGCGCGGGTCGGGAGAGAAGATATGTATCACGAAGTCGCCGTAGTCCAACAGCACCCACTCGGACTGCGCCAAACCCTCCTCTCCCAAGCGACTACGACCCTTCTCCCGAAGACGATCTTTCAACTCCGCGGCGAGGCTTTGGATATGCAGGCGGGAGTGGCCCGTGGCGATCACGAACACCTCAGTGATGCCCATCGCCTCCCCCACCCGAAGCAACACTATGTCGGAGGCGTTTTTCTGCGCCAGCACATCGGCGACCAGCCGGGCAGCTTCAAGCGTCTCTACTAAAACACCCCCTAGGTATCAAAAGATCTCTCTCATCATAAGCCGTCGGGAGGTGCATAGAGCCCGTTTTCGTTGATGTAATCCCAGACTCCCTCGGGAACCAAAAACCGGATGCTCCGCCCAGCCCGGCGCCGACGTCGTACCAACTCGGAACTGATCTCCAGATGGGGGAAATCCAACCAGACGGGAGAGTGACCCACCGCCTCCTCGACTCTCCCAACATCGGTTCCCGGTCTGAACGCCACCGCCAGCCGGGCTCGCCCAACCACCTCCTCCCAACGCATCCAACTGCGTAACTCCTGAGCGGCATCGGCGCCCATGATCAGATAGATCTCATCCCGGGGGGAGAAAGTCCGGAGGGTGTCCGCCATGTAGCTGGGGCCTTCCCGGCGGACCTCACAGTCGTTGACGGTGAAATAAGGAACCGGAGCAGTCGCCCGTTTGATCATCTCCAGCCGGTGATGGGCCACGGTGGGCGGTGGGGAGAGTTTCCACCAGGGGTTTCCCGTCGGTATGAATTCCACCACCGAGACCCCTAGCCGGCGGTAGGCGGCCTCTGCCAATACCAGATGAGCGAAGTGTGGGGGATCGAAAGTGCCACCCAACAAGGCTCTGATCACCCCTTCTACATTAGCCGTTCCCCGAGATGGCGACAACGGGAAACCTCGTGTCCGATCCAGCGTGGTTTAGCCACCTGGGGAGTAGGACAGCAGTCTGAGCGTCCCCCAGGGGTGGTTCGTGCTTCTTCCACAGGCCAAGGCGGTCTCCGGGTTCATGTACCGTCCGTTCACGCGCAACGACATATGCACCGCGGGGATTCCGTGATCTGTGCCCGACCGCCCCAGAACCCGGCCCACTGCCACCTGCTGACCCGCCCGAACCCAAACAGCCGACAAAAAAGAGAGGCTCACCCGCGTTCGCGGAAGGGGAGCGATGGTCACCGACAGCCTCCCGGCCACCCGTCCCGCGAAGGTGACGGTTCCCGAAACCGGCGCCCGCACCAACCCAGCCGGGGCGGAAGCCAGATCCACGCCCCAATGGCCTCCCCCATAGGCCGGGGCGAACCGACGAAGGATCCCTCCCGATACGGGAGGCGTCAAGACGGTCTCACAAGACGAAGCAGCCCACGCTTCGGAGGGAAACGCCGCCCACAACGCCAGGACGAAGAACGCCCACCACCTCACCGGACCGAGAGACCGTTTTCTCATCTCTAACAAGATGGGCAACCTCATCTTCGATTTCAAGCTTTTGCCCCGGTTTTTCCCGGTGCCCGCGAACTTTTTGCGAACCGATCTTCGCTCCGCATTGCGCTAGATTCGGCATCGGAACAGGATTCCCACCGGAGAGGACCCGTTGGAAAAAACCAAAGTGGCCTTGATGGGATTTGGGCGGATCGCCGATTCCCCGGACAGGTGTCCTACGTCGATGGGGCGCTGCTGACCCAAGAGCAAAGAACGCCGATCATCAACGCACGCCATCCCGGCGATGCCGACTGGAAGAAACTGGGCATATCGCTGGTGGTGCAGGCCACCGGACGTCACCGCACCATGGAGGAATGCCGCCGTCACATCACCGCCGGCGCCCGGGGAGTCACCCTGGCCTCCACCCCCCTGGTTCTGGGTGACATCCCCATTCTTCTGCGGGGAGTGAACGACCATCTTCTGGGACCCGACACCGAGGTGATCGCACTGGGCTCCAACGCCTCCTGCACCACCAACTGTCTGGCCCCTCTCGCCAAGATTCTCCACGACCGCTACGAGATCCGCCGCGGGCTAATGACCACCGTGCATGCCTACACCAACGACCAGCGGCTGGCCGATGTCCCCCATGCCGACCTGCGGTGCAGCCAGGCCGCCACTGAAAACATCATTCCCACCACCACCGGAGCGGCAAAGGCGGTGGGAAAGGTCCTTCCCGAGCTGGCCGGAAAACTCAAACGGGATGACGATGCGGGTGCCGGTCGCCGATGGCTCGATAGTGGACCTGGTAGTGGAGCTCTCCGAAGAAGTCACCGTCGAAGAACTTAACGAAACCGTCCGGGTGGCCGCTGCCGGGCCGTTCTCGGGGATAGTGGAGTACACCGAGGCGCCGGTGGTCTCCTCCGACATAATCGGCAATCCCCATTCCAGCATATTCGATACAGGGGCCACCGACGTACTGGGCGCCAAACCTGGTGAAAACCCTGGCCTGGTACGACAACGAGTGGGGATATTCCAACCGGGTGGCCGACCTCATCGAACGATTGGCGAAGCTGACCGCCTGATCGGCGGGATGGGGGCCTTCCGGCGATGGTCGGCGAGGTTCTCCACGAATTGCTCCAGTTGCAGGAGGTTCCTCACCTCATAGACCTGGGTGCAGTGGGCCGACATCCGGGACTGGAGGGAGTCTCCCGTATCCCAATAGGCCCGCGGCTCGGGATTCAACCAGTAGACGGCCTCGGCCACCCTCGCCGTCTCCGCCAGGGCCTCCCCGCCAAAACCCCGATAGTTGTTGCGGGCATCACCGGCGATGATCACAGTGGAGCGGGCCGTCAGTTCACTTCCGTAACGGTCGGAAAACCGGGACAGCGCATTCCCGTAATCGGAATGGCCATCCAACTCCACCACCTCGGCTTCCGAAAAGATCCGCTGGGCCACGGCGCCAAACTGGAGCCCGGGAATCAGCAGATCGGTTATCTCGTCCACCCCGTCCACGAAGGCAAAGGCTCGCAGACTGGAAAAGCGGGCCGACATGGCGTAGGTGAACTGGAGGGTAAAGCGGGCGAACGTGGCCATGGAGCCCGATACGTCGCACAGAAGAAAGATCTCGGGACGGAAACGACGCATGGCGCGGAAACGAAGGTCCAGAGGAACCCCCCCGGTGGCCAGGGAGGCCCGGACCGTGCGGCGGAAGTCCAACCGTCCCCGTCGGCGGTGGAGATCGCGGCGGGCCAGCCGGGCGGCCAGCTTGCGGGTGAGTGGTCCGATCATTTCCTCTATCCGGCGGAGCTGGACTTCGGAGGCATGCATCAGGTCCAGTTCTTCCAGCGGTGGGGCGCGCAGGGTGGCTGCCACAGCCTGGCTTCCCCGATCCGCTACCAGCCGACGGCGAATCTCCGTCATCAGCTCCTTCCTAAGGCGTTCTATCAGCGCATCCACCTCCTCTGCCCGGAAGCGATTCTCCAGGACTTCCTCATTCAGGCCGGGATGAAGCCCCTGTTCTCCCAGCAGTTCCTCCAACATCTCTCGCAAAGAGTCGATATCGAGGCGGCGCATCGTGCGGTACAGGTAATAGGCGCCTCCCACCGGGCGTCCGGAGGTCATCCCCGCCAACTCTTCCACGGCCCGTGCCACAAGACGACGCAATGTTTCCCAGTCGTGACTTCCCAGCGCCGCGGCCAGCGACTCCGCCAGGGAGCCCAACCCGCCTGCGGCGCCCGCCTGCGAAGATCCATCGGTGGAGACGGCTTGGGTGGCTATCTCGGCCTCCGCCGGAGGTGGAGGCCGGTTCAAGGCGAAGAACACCTCGAAAGCGGTGTCGAAAGCATCCAAATGCCGGGCGGATTTGACCAGAGTGGCGCCCAAAGCAGACTTGAGGGCGTCACGGTCGGCGAGGTTCACCACTTCCAGGGCGCCCAAGGCGTCAATGGTCTCCACCGTCGACACGGGAACCCCGGCCGCTCGCAGTTCCTCCACAAAGTCGGTGAGCAGGCTCAGCACGCCGACTCAGCCTTCAGCGGCTAGTTCCTTGCAGGCGATATCTATGTCGGCCTGATACTTGAGCAGAACGTAGGAGGTTTGGGAGAACGATTCCCGGTCGATTCTCTCCACCCCCAGGGTCAGCAGGGTTCTCGCCCAGTCGATGGTCTCTGAAACCGAGGGAGGCTTCTTGAGAGCCATTCCCCGGAGGCTCCGCGCCAGTTGGGCGATCGAGGAGGCCAGCGCCTCGGGAAGGCCCGGCGCTCGGGCCAGGAGAATGTCCCGCTCCCTTTCAGGGCTGGGATAGGGGATGTGCATAAAGAGACATCGGCGACGCAGCGCCTCGGATAGGTCGCGGGTGTTGTTGGAGGTCAGGATCACCAGAGGTTGAGAATCGGCCCTGACCGTCCCCAACTCGGGAATTGTGATCTGGAACTCGGAAAGAACCTCTAGGAGCAATGCCTCTGTCTCCATCTCCACCCGGTCGATTTCATCCACCAACAGCACCACCGGTTCGGGTGAGGAGATGGCGGTCAAGAGGGGCCGGGCCAGCAAAAAGCCCTCCGAGAATATGTCCTCTTCCATTTCCCGCCACTCCGACGACGGGTCGGCGGAGATACGCAGCAACTGCTTGCGATAGTTCCATTCATAGAGCGCCTTTGACTCGTCAAGGCCTTCATAACACTGCAGGCGGACCAGCTTCCGGCCCGTCCCGGCGGCCAGCGCCTTGGCCAGTTCGGTCTTTCCCACCCCCGCCGGACCTTCCGCAAGAACAGGTTTTTGCAAACGCGCCGCCAGATAGATCACCTGCGCGATCTGCTCGGAGGGCAGATACCC
This sequence comes from Acidimicrobiia bacterium, assembly GCA_965261135.1. Lineage (GTDB taxonomy): Bacteria > Actinomycetota > Acidimicrobiia > Spongiisociales > ZC4RG35 > Bin76. The sequence goes on along the minus strand of OZ253443.1, from coordinate 277,701 downwards.
CTGATCCGCGAGTGCGGCGACTACTGCCTGCGGAGATTCGAGTGGATCAGGAATAAGAGATCTCCCTGTATGGAACCGCCTAGTTTACCCCACACGGTCCTCTCTCCCTGCAACCTGGGTAAGCATCTTCTCCGTGGGCCGGTAATCTTAAGTGGCACAAACATGAAAATCATCATCGTGGGGGCCGGCGCGGTCGGCAGCTATCTAGCGGAACGCCTCTCCTCCGATGGCCAGGAAGTGGTGGTCATCGAGAGAAACCCCCAAACCGCCGAAGCCCTCAACTCCCGATTGGATGTGTTGGCCATCACCGGCAACGGCGCCGGCCAGGGAGTGCTGAAAGAGGCGATAAGGGCGGTGGGCGACTCCGTGGATCTCCTGATCGCGGTCACCGACCAGGACGGGGTGAACGCCCTGGCCTGTCATTCGGCAACCACCCTGGGGATCAAGCAGACCGTAGCCCGTATCTCCGATTCTGCCTTGCGGTCGGGGCTCCAAAACATGGGAGTGAAGGTGGTCATCGATCCCGATGACGCCACCGCTGACGAGTTGGTCAGGCTGGTCCAGCTAAGCGGCCTCTCCGAACACTGGGAGTTTGCCGACGGGAGACTGCTGTTAGTGGGCGCCATCGCCCAACCCGCCTCTCCTCTCCTGGATAAACCCCTGAGTGAGCTTGCCGCCCTCAGCAAAAAGCGAAATTTCCTGGTGGTGGCGATCATCCGGGACGGGGACACCATCGTAGCCAGAGGAAACACCAAGGTGCTGGCGGGCGACCACGTCCTGATGATGGTGGCGCCCCGGGATGTCCAGTTCGCAGCAAAGCTGTTGGGGATAAAAACCCGTTTGGCCAACCGGGCGGTGGTCACCGGCGACTCCCGGTTGTCGAGGGTCGCCATCCGCAAGCTGCGCGAGGCATGGCTATCGGTGGTTTTCATCACCAACGATGCACAGTTCTGCCGGAGAGTGGCCGAGGAAAACCCCAAGGTGTTGGCCATCCGCGATGACCCCGCCCACCCCGACACCCTGGGAAGGCTGGACCTGGGAGACAGGGACGCCCTGCTGGCGCTCTCCGAAGACGACGCCAGCAACGCCCTGGTATGCCTGGTGGCCAAAGCGCTGGGCGTGCCGATGGCGGTGGCCCGCCTGCACAATCCCCACTATGTGGGACTCTTGGAGGGAAGAGGTATCGACGCCTCGGTCTCCCCGCGTCTGCTGGCCGCCGGAAGCATCCTTCGTTACGTCCGCCGGGGGGTAGTCCACTCGGTGGTTACCTTCAGCGACTCGGACGCGGAAGCCATCGAGTTGGATGTGGCGGAAGAAAGCCCCGTAGCAGGCTACCGGTTGATGGATATCAACCTCCCCAAAGGGTCGGTGGTGGGAGGAATCGTTCGTAAGATGGCCCCAATCCTGCCCCGCGGGGAAACCACCATCCAGCCCGGGGACCGGATCATCGTGTTCAGTCTGCCCGATCACATCAACACCCTCGAAAACCTTTTCCACGGGGAAGAGACTTGAAGCTGACCTCCGCGGTGGGCTGGCTGGGTCGCCGCGGGATGTTCACCTCCCTGCTGTTGATCACCGGCGTAACTGCTATAGCGGTTGGTCTGATGATGTTCCTGGCCGCGGGGGTGTCCCTGCTTTACGGTGAACTCTCCGATGCGAGGTCGATCGGTGCCGCCGCCGCGGTGACGGTCGCCACCGGAGTGCTGCTGCGCTGGTCGGTGGAGAAGCCCACCGCCATGACCACGCGGGCAGGGTTCGCGGGAGTGGGTATTGCCTGGCTGATGATGTCGGCGTTCGGAACTCTCCCCTATCTCTTCACCGGCGCCATCCCCGATATCTCGGGCGCCGTTTTCGAGACGGTCTCCGGATTCACCACCACCGGCGCCTCGGTGTTGGCCGATCCCGGCCAACTGTCCCACGGAATTCTCTTTTGGCGATCGCTCACCCAGTGGCTGGGAGGAATGGGAGTAATCGTGCTGTTCGTGGCGGTCCTGCCCCTGCTGGGAGTGGGCGGAATGGAATTAGCCCGGGCCGAGTCTCCCGGAGCGCACCCCGATCGACTCACTCCTCGATTCCAGGACACCGCCAAACGGCTGTGGCTGATCTATGTGATGCTCACCTGCGGGGAAGCTCTCCTGCTGTGGGCAGGCGACATGAATCTCTTTCAGGCCGTCAACCATTCCCTAACAACACTCTCCACGGGGGGATTCGGAACCGAACCCACCTCCATCGCCGGGTTCAGCGCCTATACCCAATGGGTGATCATCGTCTTCATGATGCTGGCGGGCATCTCTTTTGCCCTCCACTATCGGGCACTGCTCAACCCCCGCCGCTATCTGGCAAATGAAGAGTTCAGGGTCTATTTCCTGGTAGTAGTCGCTGCCGGCGCCTGGCTTACCTTCGCCCTCGCCAACCAGGGGACCGGATGGGAGAAAGCCATCCGGGAAGGTGTGTTCACCGGAGTGTCGATGGTTACAACCACCGGCTACAGCACCGCCGACTTCGGATCGTGGGTACCGCCACTGCAACTCCTGGTGCTGGCCCTGATGACCCTGGGAGGCATGGCGGGATCCACCGCGGGGGGCATCAAGAGCTTTAGGGTCAAGGTGCTGGCACACACCGCCCTTACCGAGTTGCGACGGGTAATTCACCCCAGAGGAATGTTCATTATCCGACTCAACAACCGACCACTCTCCACCAACATCATCGGGGGCATCTTCTCTTTCTTCGCCATGTATTTATTTCTCCTGGGGCTGGGGGCGCTGATCTTCACCAACATTGAGTTCTCTTTCGGGCCCTCGGATCTGGTCACCTCGATATCGGCGGTGGTGGCCAGCCTCGGGAATATCGGACCCGGGTTGGGAGAGGTGGGACCCACCGCCAACTATGCGATGGTCTCGGATCCCGGCAAGTTGATCTTGTCCCTGTTGATGATCGTGGGGCGCCTGGAGATCCTTCCCATCCTGGTGCTGGCCATGCCTTCGGTCTGGCGCAAATAGCGTTGGGCTAATAGGGCGCCTATTCCATCAACACCACGAGATCATCGCGATGAATTAGTTCCACGGTGGGCTGGCCGCTCTCTTGGAGACCATGGCATTCGGCAGCGGCGATCCGCGATATTCCCTTGGCGATGGTCCTTCCCTCTGGGTCCAGCACCTCCACCGCCTCTCCTGCGCCGAAATCCCCCTCTACCCCCCGCACGCCCACCGGCAACAGACTCTTTTTGAGCCGGGTTATCGCCCGCACCGCCCCGGCATCCACCGTAACCCGGCCCCGGGTCTCCTGGCCAAATGCGATCCACAGCTTGCGGGCATTGAGCTTCCGCGACTGAGGGTCTACCCAGGTGCCAATCGCCTCTCCCCGACAGATCCGCGCCACCACCCGTGGTTCTGAGGCAGATGCAACCACAGTGGGAATCCCGGAAAAAGCCGCCATCCGGGCCGCGGCCACCTTGCTGAACACACCGCCCGACCCCAGCCGTCCCCCCGGCAGACCAGCAATGGAGTCAAGTGTCCAGTCAGCGGAGGATATTTCACCGAGCAGGGTGGCGTCCCGTGAGGATGGATCGGCGGAATATAGACCCGGAGTGTCGGTCAACAAGATCAGCAGATCAGCGGAGACCAGGTGGGATACCAGCGCCGCCAACCGGTCGTTGTCTCCCACCCGCAATTCTTCCACACCCACCGTGTCGTTTTCGTTGACCACTGGAACAATCCCACGCTCAAGCATGCCCGAAAGGGCCGTCCGCGCGTTGAGATAAGGCGTCCGGTTCGCCAAGACCCCTCTGGTCAAGAGCACCTGGCCGGCCACTATTCCGCGCTTGGCGAACTCGGCCATGTACATGCCCATCAGCCGACTCTGTCCCACCGCCGCCGCTACCTGCAATCCGGCCAGGTCGGTGGGTCTACTGGAGAGCCCCAGCGCGGGCAGCCCTGCCGCCACCGCCCCCGAAGTGACAAGAACCGTGGGAAATCCGGAAGAAGATGCCAGCCCGACATGTTCAACCACTCGCTCCAGAGCGACAGGATCCAGTCCCTTCTCCACCCGGACCAGGCTGGAGGAACCAATCTTCACGACCAGAACGCCGCCGGGGGAAATCGCTCGCCTCATGACAGCTCCTCGGTGTCGGGATCCTCGTATTGAAGTTCCACCCTTCCGATTCGTACGGTGTCGCCGTGGCGGGCGCCGGCCTCCCGGAGGGCCCGGCCCACGCCTATGCGATCCAGCCGCCCAGAAGCCAGTCGGGCTGCCTCGGGAGCGTCGAGGTCGCCCAGAGCCACCGCCTGCTCCGCAGCCGTCCCCACCACAGACCATCCCTCCTCGGTACGGGAAACCACGAAGCCCCGCCGATGGGGCCGATGAAGAATGAAACCCTCCCGAGGCGCCGCAGTCGCCCTCGCCCGCCCCACCAGGTCCCCCACACGACGCAGGAAAGGACGCAATCCATGTCCCGTGACCGCCGAGATCAGAAATGCTCCAGGAATCGATGAAGCAATCCCTTCCGATTCCGGAAGGTCAGCCTTGTTGACCGCTACCACCCGGGGACGTTCCACCAACTCCGGGGAATATCTCTCCAGTTCACCCAGGAGCGCGTCCAGTTGCGCGCCCGTGCCCACCTCGGCCAGAGGAGAGGGGTCAAGCATGATCACCAGCACCGAGGCCCGCTCCACATGACGCAAGAAAGTGTGCCCCAGTCCGCGGCCCTCGGCGGCCCCCTCTATCAGCCCGGGAACATCGGCCATGGTGAACTCTGCATCGTCGATCCTCACCACACCCAGGTTGGGAGTGAGCGTGGTGAACGGATAGTCGGCAATCTTGGGACGGGCGGCTGACACCCGCGACAGAAGCGTGCTCTTCCCTGCGTTGGGAAAACCTACCAAAGCGGCGTCGGCCCGCAGTTTCATCTCCAGGCGAAACCACCCACGGGGCCCCTCCTGTCCATTCTCGCTAACCGCCGGGACCCGATGATGAGGACTGACCAGAGCAGCGTTTCCCCGCCCGCCTTTCCCTCCCCGGAGCAGCACCACCTGTTGACTCTCTTCCACCAGGTCAGCTAGTAGAACGCCGGTATCGTCGTACACGGAGGTTCCCAGAGGGGCAGCGATCACCAAAGGATCACCCCTCCGACCGTGCCGAAGGCGATCGGCTCCCCTGCCGCCGTTTCCTGCCACATAGTGCGGGTTTCTCTGATAACGGAACAGTGTGCTGATTGACGGGTCGGCGCGTACCACCACATCGCCGCCTCTTCCTCCCGAGCCGCCGGCCGGCTTTCCGCGCGGCTTTCCCCGTCGTCGCTCAAAGCTGATCATGCCTCTCCCGCCGTCGCCGGAGCGAAGATGCACCCTGACCGAGTCAACGAACATCGCGACCGGCCGAGAGAGATCAGTCGGTAAGAACGCTCACCAGGCGGCGACGATTTCGCACCCCGTACTTGACCACGCCCGAAGAGCGGGCATACAACGTGTCGTCACTTCCCCGACCCACGTTGAGGCCGGGATGGATGCGGGTCCCGCGCTGTCGAACCAGCACCGCTCCGGAGTGGACCGTCTGCCCGTCGAACACTTTGGGACCAAGCCGCTTGGAGTGCGATTCGCGTCCGTTTCGGCTGGAGCCCCCCGCTTTAGTCTTGGACATCTCGGCTCTCCTTCTGGGATTTGGCGCCCAGGTCGATATTCAGGATCTCGATTTGGGAATAATTCTGGCGGTGGCCCATACGCCGACGGTAGCCGGTCTTGGACTTGTATTTGAAGATACGGATCTTCGGCCCTTTCACTTCCCCCAGCAGTCGGGCGGAAACCCGCGCCCCCCGAAGTGCTGGGCCCGCCAACACCTTTCCCTCATCGTCCACCACCAACACCGGGGCGAGGGTGATCTCATCGAACTCTTGGGACAAGCGCTCTACGCTGATCACATCCCCGGGAGCAACCCTGGCCTGCTTTCCGCCGCTGGTGATCACTGCATACATGCTGAAACAGTCATTCTACGCAACCGGGGACCGAACACCAAGGTCAAACACCGGCCGTCACCCGCGGCCGGACGGAAGAGGTCGGGTCCTGAACGATCAGCCCCTGCCCGCCACAGCTGTCACACGGCTTGGAAAATGACTCCAACAGGCCCGCCGAGACATTCTTGCGGGTCATTTCCACCAGGCCCAGACGGGAGACTTCGAAAGCCTCGGTCCGGGTCTTGTCTCTGGCCAACACTTCGTTGAGCTTTCTGAGCACCTTTCGCTGGTTGGATTCTTGGGACATGTCGATGAAATCAACAACGATGATTCCTCCGATGTCCCGCAGGCGCAACTGGCGTCCGATCTCCTCGGCAGCCTCCAAATTGTTCTGGAGGATGGTGTCCTCCAGGTTGGAGCGGCCCACGAACCGTCCGGTGTTGACATCCACCACCGTCAAAGCCTCGGTGGAGTCAAACACCAAATGACCTCCCGAAGGCAACGGCACCCGACGTTTCAACGCCTTCCTTACCTGATCGTCGACGTGAAACCTCTCGAAAAGGGCAACGCGGTTCTCGTATCGCCGCACTCGGGAGACCAGGTCGGGATCGGCAGAGCGTAGGTACTCCACGACCCGCTTGTAGGACTCGACGTCGTCAATCTCCACCCGTCGCGTTTCCGAAGTAAGGTGCTCCCTGATCACCCTGATCAACAAGTCGGAATCCCGGTACAGCAACCGGGGGCCTCCCCCCTCGGCGGCCTCCTCGGTTATTTCCTCCCATTTTTCGGCCAGTTTCGCCACCTCCGACTCGATGTCCTTGGCAGTGGCCTGACGGGCGGCGGTGCGAGCGATCACTCCGAACCCGGAGGGCACTATTTCGGCCATCACTTGTCGTAGCCGGGAACGCTCCGCCCGGGAAAGCCGCTGGGAGATAGAGACGTTGGACGAGCCGGGCTGTATGACCAGAAACCTGCCGGCCAACGCAATATGGCCGCGAAGGCGAGGTCCCTTGGCGCCCATCGCATCCCTCCGGACCTGCACCACCAGTTCGTCGCCCTCGGAGATAACCTGTTCGACCCGGGGACGGGCGCCTTTGCCAAACCGCTTGCGATCGACATACACGTCGTCTGCGTAGAGCACCCCGTTCTTACCCTCGCCGATATCCACGAAAGCAGCTTCCATCCCGGGCAATACATTGCGCACCACCGCCAGGTAGATATTGCCCACCAGCGAGCCCTCCCCTGGGCCCTCCGAGTAATACTCCACCAGGTCCGGGCCTTCCATGATGGCCACCCTGGTTTCTTCTCCCACACTCACCAATATCTTGCTGCGTAGTGAAGACGGCCGGATCTCCGGTTCGGAGGAATCCGGTTCCGGGACGGATGCGACTCGGCGAACCGGCGCCGACCCGCGGCTGGTGGAGACGCTCGGACGTCTTCTTCCGGAAGCGCGCTGGCGAGGCGTTGGCTTCTTTTTGGCCTTGGCCGTTCGGACCCCAGGTGCGACCTTCGCAGCAACGCGACGGATCTCCACTTCCGATCCATTCACCCGGCGCTTTTTCCGCTCTTCTACATAATCACCGCCGACCCGGCGAATCACCTCGGCCCGCCGTCGGCGTTGCAACAAACCCATAAACAACCCTCCTATCAAATTGGCATGGGACCGGAGTTCTCTCTCTTCATCCACTATTCCCAATCCCTCGGCTAAGACATCGCCGCAATGGGGCGGGCTCGAAAGATCAACTCCAAAACTTGTAACTCGGTGGGCTGGGAGCAATCTCTGCCAAACCCACCGACTCTCACCATGCTAGACGCTTTCCCGTAACAAATGAAATCTTTTTATGCGAACCGTCGGAAACGCCTCACCACCGTTTACACCGAGAAGGCATCCCTCCCCCGCGAGATGCCACTGAACCAAACTTGGGGGCGCAACCTCCAAACCGAAAGGGATATCCCTATCCCCGCCGTCGCGGTCAGGTAGAAGGATCCTCCCCGACTCAGGAAAGGCAGAGGGAGGCCGGTAATAGGAACCAGGCCCAGCGTCATTCCCACGCTGATGAATACATGAAACATCAAGAAGGCCGCTACCCCGGTCACCAGCAGCGAACCGTATTGATCCGGCGCCGTGACCGCGATCCGCAGCAGACGCCAGAACACGAAGCAAAAGGCCACCAAAACGGCCGACCCCCCCACGAATCCCAGTTGTTCTCCCACTGCGGTAAAAATGAAATCGCTTTCTTGTTCGGGGACCAGGCCCTGGTTGGTGATCGCGCCCTGAAAGAGTCCCTGACCGGTAATCTGACCCGAAGAGATGGCCAGCCTGGCCTGACGGATGCTCCAGCCAAGTCCTTGTGGATCCAGATCGGGATCGATGAACACACGGAGCCGGTCGATCTGATGTCCCGCCAAGAGGTCGAACCGCCAAATCGCGGTCACGATACCCACCGCCGTCAACACCAGGGTGACCATCTGTGTTCGATTGGCCCCCGCCACGAACAGCATCAACAAAAGGATGAAGGGAAATGACATCATGGTCCCCAGATCAGGCTGTAGAAAGATCAGCATCATTGGTCCCACCAACAACGCCACCGCGTATCCGATCTTCCGCCAGGGAAGCTGCTGGTAGGTTTCTTCAGGCCCCCGGCTGAGCAACGACGCTAACGCCATGACCAGCACCAGCTTGGTGAACTCGGCGGGCTGGATGTTGACCGGGCCAAAGGTGATCCACCGCTGGACGCCTTTCACAGGATCGAATAGAAACGCCGTCCCCAAAGCAGCCAGACAGCCCATGTACAGCACGGGCGCAAGGAACCGATAGTCGCGATAGTCGAGATAGCTCAGCACAATCATGGCCACCACGCCGATCACCGTGAACACCAACTGACGCTCGGTGGATGCCGAAGGCAGCAACTCCCGCCGTTCCAGGGCTGCCCTGGTCGCCGAGAAAATCATCAGTAACCCGAATCCCGACAACGCCAACACGGCGGCCACCAACCCCAGATCGGGACGGGAGATGTTATCCCCTCTCATCCACCATCCGCTTGTGCGTCTCGGTAGCAGAGCCATCAGTTGGTCTCTTCCCCGGCTTCAATGGGGTCCAGATCTTCGCCCATCAGATACTGCATTATGTAACGCCCCATCGGCGCCGCCACCCTTCCTCCCGATCCACCCTGATCCACCAGCACAACCACTACCCATTTCGGGTTGTTGATGGGAGCAACACCCACAAACCAGGCGTGGCTATCCCGATTGGCGAAAGATTGGCCGGTTCCGGTCTTGCCGCCCACCAAATTCACGGATGAACCGAAGTCCGAGAAAGCCCGACGGGCTGTTCCACTCGTGACCACCAGGTTCATATCGGAAAGCAGGGAGTTCACCACCGACTGGGAAAGATCGATCTGGTTTTTTGGCTCAGGGATGGCCGCCCACAGCAGTTCACCGTCCTGAGACCGTACTTGGCTCACCACCCGCGGCGTCCACACGGTTCCGCCATTGGCCAGCGCTCCATAGGAGATGGCCACCTGCAGAGGGGAAGCCAACATATCCCCCTGTCCTATGGCCAAGTTCATCAAGTCGCCTCCCAGCCAGGGACTGGCCAGGGATAAGCGAGCCGGATCCAGACGAACGGGAGCAGCCGGATCTTCGAGTTGGATCCTCTTCCAACTTTCGAACAACTCCCGATCGGGAACGATCCCGGCCTGATCGCCGGAGAGATCCACCCCAGTGAATGCGCCGTAGCCCAGGGAACGGGCCATGTCTTGGAGGACATCTTCTCGAGAGGTGTTTCCCCAGTTTCGCCACACTCCCAGGGCCACGTTATAGAAGAAAATATTGCACGAATGCTCCAAGGCGCCGTGGATATCCAGCCATCCCAACTCCGCCGGGTAATACCAGTCCCGAAAGACCTGAGGACTTCCCTCATCAATAATCTCGGGTAGAACCAGTTCCCCATCACAGTTGATCCTCCTGTTCACCAGATCCACCCCCTCTATCGCCTCGGCGAAGGGTATATCGTAGGTGAGCGCCGCTGTGTAGGTAACAACCTTGAACGTGGAGGCAGGTGGGTATAGTCCGCCGACCGCCAAGTTGAGAAAGGCCTTTTGTTCGGAAAGCCGGGCAAATTCAACTTGATCGATCCCCCATACAAACTGCTGGGGATCGAAGTCGGGATAGCTGGCCAAAGCCAATATCTCGCCGTTGGTTATATCCATTACCACTCCCGCTGCCCGTTCCGTGGGATTTAGGGCGGCCCGAGCCTCTCCTTCCTCCAGGAGTCGCTCTCTTTCTTCGTCTTTGATCAGGTTGGAAAGCTCAATCCCGTCTAAGAGTGCATCCTCAACCACTTTCTGAAGCTGCTCGTCGAGGGTCAGATAGAGGGTAGCTCCCGAGACGGGGGGGACTTCTTCCCGCTCTTCGGTTATACGTCCCGCCTGGTTCACCCTATAGACACGATCCCCCGGTGTCCCCTCCAGCCACTCGTCGTAAAAGCCCTCCACCCCCAGTTTGCCGATGCGAATATTCGGATTGAGGTAGGGTCGCTGCTGCAGATCATCAGCGGAGGGAAACCCCAAATGCCCGATCACATGTGACATTGCGCCACCCGCCAAATAGACCCTCTCGGGATAGTTCTCCATCACCACCCCCGGAAACGAACGGAGTTGCTCTTCCAACTGATAGGCGGTCGTCGTATCCACCACAGCCAGGGGAAACCGCTGGTTAACCCCCGCCTCCTCGTACAAGGCCTCTATCCAATCGGAGGGAATTCCCAATCGGGCGGACAACTTTGCGATCGCCTCATCCTTTTGGGAGGATTGGAGGAGTTGACGGTCCATAACCACCATCGGGACTATTCGACTGGTAACCAGCAACTGTCCGTTGCGATCCCGGATATCACCGCGCGGCGCCGGAGTGGAAATCGACACCAGTCCCTCGTTGTAGACGATCTCGGCCGCGGCCACTCCCTCCCCCACCTGCATGTACCAAAGGCGGATCCCCAGAAACCCGAACAGCATGGCGAAGATTGCCGCCACCACCGCGATCCGATATGACCCTTTCATTTCAGAGAAGGAATCCATAGCCGGTTGGAGAGAGGAAACAGCACCATGGCCAAGACGAAATTGAGCACTGGCGTCAGCGTCATTCGCCGAAGAGCTTCCCAGATAACCAGGGACCATTCCCCGAACGCGATGCTGATAATCATGTGAACGGCTATTCCAGCCAGGGTCAGCAGCAATAATCGCAGGGCATTTACCAACACTCCCCGCCCCCCCTGCTCACGGGTTATGGCTGCTCCCCAGGCCACCAGCGTCATGGAGAAAGACCACAGCCCAATCACTGAGGTTCCGGATACATCCAGCAACAGTCCCCCCACAAAGCCCAAGAGAAGAACCCCATTGTCCCGAAGCCGGAAAGCGGCGTACGCCACCACCATCGTTACCAAATCAGGAGACACTCCCCCAATCTGAATCCTTCCCATCACCGAAGTCTGCAAAACCACCGCCGCTACCACCACCCCCAGCCATGCCAAACCCCGTCCCCAGCGAATGGACTTTTGCAAAGGCGAGAACAAAGCACCATGGGAAAAGGGCCTGGTGGACCTGCGGGCGGACTCTCTTCGAGCGCGGTAGCGGCGAGAGCGCGACCGGCTATTCATTGGGCCCGGGTGGCCAGGACACCACCAAAACCGCCCTGACCCTCTGGGGATCGGAGAAAGGCTGCACCATGCCGCGCAGTACTGATCCAACCACTTGGGCTTCCCCTACCAGAGAGCCCACCGGCAAGCCGGGAGGAAAGTTCACGGAGAGTTGGGATGTAACCACGTCTTCACCCTCTGCAACTATCGGCGGACTGTTAAGGACCTCCAGACTAAGCAGATCTGATCCCACCCGAGGCCGCAGGATTCCCACACTCCCAGCCACCAGCACCGTCAGGCCTTCTACATCGGCCGAAATGGGTATCACGGTTGCAAAATCCTCGGTCGAGGCGCCGACCCTGCCCAACAGATAACCGTTCTCGTCCAAAACCGGATTGCCAGGTACCACTCCTTCCTCCAGCCCCTTGTCGATCCTCAGATGAAATTCGAAACCCACCTGTCGCCCCACCACATTGGCCAATGTTCTCGTCTGTTCCACGTTCGGAAGATCCAGATCCACCAGCCGTTCCAATGAATCCAGTCGGGCAAGTTGATCCTCCACCGCGGCCATATCTGCCTGGGTTTCGGCCAACTCGGCGCGCAGGGTGGCGTTCTCGGAGCGAAGGGAGGCAATGCCCACCAAACCCTCCACCGTGTCCACCAGTGGGTCGAAGATCTCCACCGCCAATCTTTGCAGAGGGATCAGCCAACTCCCCAGGCCAATTCGTACTATTCCCCAGCTATCCGCCCTCACTTCCAGGGTAGATGCCAATAAAGAGACCAATAACAAGAGGGAAAGCGCCATAGTACGGCCTCTGGACCTGAACTCATACACGACTAACCCGTCGTTTTAGGTCAAACGCTGGACGTGATAGAAAGCACGTTCCTGAACAATTGCCGTTCCTCCAGACACTTGCCGGCGCCCAACACCACAGACAGCAACGGATTGGCGGACACCCTCACCTTGATCTTTATTTCTTTCTCCAATAGCTCTTTCAACCCGGCCAGCAAAGCGCCTCCCCCGGTCACCAGGATCCCCTGGCCAATGATGTCGGAAGCGATGTCGGGATTGACAACCGTCAAGGTTTTCTTCACAGCGTCCACGATTTCGTCCACGGGCTGTTTGATCGCCTCCCGGATTTCGGAGGTGGTCACCACAACTTTGTCGGGCTGACCGGTATGAAGATTGTGTCCCTGAATTTCGGCCATCCGGTTTTCACGGGGCCATGCCGATCCGATCGCGATCTTGAGATCCTCGGCGGTACGGGTTCCGATCCGAAGTCCCTTTTCATACTGGATCCATTCGATAATCGATTGATCCATTGCGTACCCAGCCGTGCGGATGCTCCGACCCGCCACCACCCCTCCCAGGGACAAAACGCCGATCTCGGTGGTTCCGCCCCCAATATCCACCACCATCGAGCCTTTTGCTTCGGACACCGGTAGATCTTCGCCTATGGCAGCGGCCATGCTCTCTTCGATGACATAAGCCCGGCGCGCTCCCGCCTTGAAAGCTGCATCTTCCGCTGCTCTCCGTTCCACCGTACTGCTTTCCGAGGGAACGCAAATCACAATCTCGGGGCGGTAGAACCATCTCGGCTGGACCTTTTTGACGAAGTATCGAATCATCCGAGCGGTGGTATCAAAATCGGCGATGACGCCGTCACGCAGAGGACGAATAGCCGTAATTTGGGCCGGGGTGCGCCCTATCATGTGCTTGGCTTCGGCGCCCACCGCCAGCAGTTCCCCCGTACGGGAGTCGATGGCGACCACCGATGGCTCACCCAGGACCACCCCTTTGCCGCGCAAATACACCAAGGTGTTGGCAGTCCCGAGGTCTATTGCCATATCCTGGCTGCCCAAAATCATGGAGAACATCTCATCTCCGGGTGCAACCCTAAGCGACTATTTAGAATGATAACCGAACCACAAATCTATTTCCCGCTTTGCACTGGTCGGAGAGTCGGAACCATGCACCAGGTTTTTGGTGGTTTCCAGCCCAAAGTCTCCTCGAATGGTGCCCGGTGGCGCAGTGGCCGGGTTGGTTGGACCTATCAGAAGCCTGGCCACCGACACCGCCGACTCCCCCTCCCATACCATCGACATCACCGGTCCACCGGTGACAAAAGCGATCAACTCTTGATAAAAGGGGCGGGAGCGGTGCTCGGCGTAATGCTCGCCGGCCAATACGGCATCCACCCTTTGCAGACGCGCTTCCACCAGCCGCAAACCCTTCAACTCCAGTCGGCGGATTATCTCTCCCACCAAGCCACGGGCAACCCCGTCGGGTTTGACCATTACGAAAGTTTGTTCACAAGCCATATCGAAGATTCTATTTGAGCCGGAGAGGGGATTCGAACCCCTGGCCTGCTCATTACGAGTGAGCTGCTCTGCCTGGCTGAGCTACTCCGGCCTACGGGACAAGGTTAGGCGTTGTTTCCTGCGGCTTTCCGCCACCTTCTAGAGGCCAACCAGTGTACGAACTTCCCCCACCAGATAGAGTGAGCCCGCCACGAGCACCCGGCCTCCTGTCCCGGCCAGTCGGACCGCCTCCCGGACCGCCTCGGCCGGTTCCCCGCACTGGATAACGGGCAAATCCCACCCCGCCTGGATCCGGCGAGCCATGTCCCGGGGCGCCAAGGCCCGCGGCGAGTCGACGCGGGTGGCCACCACCTTGTCAAGATGAGGCGCCAAGTAGTTCATCATCGACTCCAGGTCCTTGTCCTTCATCATCCCCAAAACACCCACCCATCCCCCGCCGCCGAACTCCTCAGCCAGGGACTTGGCCAGAACCGAGCAGGCCTCGGGGTTGTGTGCCCCGTCCAGCAGAAGAGAAGTGGGAGCACCGGAGATCAATTCCATCCGGCCAGGCACGGAGACCGAGGAAAGCCCGGCTCGCAGCCGGTCACTGTCGAGAGCACTCTCCAGCCAAGCTTCCGCCGACGCTACCGCCACCGCCAGATTCCTGATTTGATGACGGCCGCGGAGAGGCAGTTGCAGCCTCTCATAGGATCCATACAGACCGTCCACCGAGACCGTCCATCCGCCCTCCGGTCTCGGAGAAATCGCCCTCGCCCCGAAGTCTTTCCCCAGCCACACAACCTCGGCGCCGGCCTGGCGCGCGCTCCGCTCCACCACCGGAGCCGCTTCCGACGGAATCGTCCCGCACACCAGCCGGGCGCCCGGGCTCACTATGCCCAACTTCTCCCGGGCAATCTCGGGAAGGGTGTCTCCCAGGTACTCGGTGTGATCAAAGCTGAGACCGGTGAGCACCGCCACTTCCGCCGAGACCACATTGGTGGCGTCCAGCCTTCCTCCCAAACCCACCTCCAACACCATGGCGTCCACCCCGGCCCGGAGGAAGTGCCCAAAGGCGGCGGCCGTAGTCAACTCGAAGTAGGTAAGCGGGCGGCCGCCGTCGGCAACCTCCTCTGCAACCACCTCCGCCACCTCGGATATGGCCTCCGCGAATTGGCCGGGAGTGAGCTGACGACCGTTCACAGCGATCCTCTCCTCCACCGTCTGTAGGTGGGGAGAAGTGAAGACGCCGGCGCTGTAGCCCTGGGTCAGGAGCACCCGGCCCGCCAGCCGGGAAGTGGAGGTCTTGCCGTTGGTACCCGCCACGTGAATTACTCGACGACGGGTATGCGGATCGCCCATCCGGGACATCACCGACCGCATGGGTTCCAGGCCGAATCTTCTCCCCAGGCCTATGCAGGAGTTGAGATAGTCAACCGCCTCGGAGTAGTCCATTTTCGCTAAAGCGCCTCTCGTTGGGAATGGAGAGAGCGTAGCCGATCAGACGCCTCGGCCAGCTTCTTGCGCTCCTTCTCCACCACCGCCGCGGGAGCCCGCTCGGTGAAATTGTGATTGGCCAGCTTCCCAGAAGACCGGGACACCTGGATCTCGAACCGGGCGATGGCCCGGTCTATCCGTCGGCGCTCCGCTTCCGGATCCACCAGCCCCCGCAGGGGTATATAACCTTCCCAGCGGCCGGTCGGCAGGTGGACGTGACCGTCACCCACCGCCTCCGTCAAGGCCGCTATCTCCACCCCGGCCAAGTCCTCCACCAAGTCCGTCACCCACCGGGGCGGACTACCGGTAACTCCCAGCGGAAGAGTCCGGCGGTGGCTCAAGCCCTGGGCGGCCCGAAATTGCCGTACACCGGAGATCAGCGCTTTGAGATCTTCCATCTCCGGCGCCGGATCATAGACAGGAATCTCCGGCCAGTCCGAACCGGCCAACAGATCTTCACCCACCAGATGCGACCACAGTTGCTCCGTCAAGAACGGAATGGCGGGGTGGAACAGCTTGAGGATGTCCCGCATCACCACCCCCAGGGTCTGCCGAGTGATCCCGGAGTCTTTGGAACCGGCCAGTGCCACCTTGGACATCTCCAGGTACCAGTCGAAGACCTCCGCCCAGGAATAGTTGTATAGAAGGCCGTAGGCGTCGGAAAAACGATACTCATCGCAGAGCCGGTCGAATCGGGCAGCCGTTTCACCCAGGCCGGCCAGCACCCAGCGATCCACCGGTCCCGGATCGGCGGGGTATCCACCGCTCGGAGGAACGCTTCTCTCGGGCAGGTGACCAAGCGTGTATCGAACCGCGTTCCACAGCTTGTTCCCGAAGCGACGCGCCCCTTCCACCCACTCCATATCGAGCGGCACGTCCTGGCCGGGATTGGCCGCCTGGACCAGCGCCAAGCGTAGAGGATCGGCCCCGTACTCCTCGGCCACCACCAGAGGATCGATGGTGTTGCCCAACGATTTGGACATTTTTCGTCCGGCGCTGTCCCTAACCAGACCGTGGATGACCGTCTCCGGAAAAGGTACATCTCCCAGAAAGCGCAGCCCCATTTTCATCATCCGGGCCACCCAGAAATAGATTATGTCAAACCCGGTGATTAAAACCATGTTGGGATAGAACTTGGCCAGGTCATCGGTTTCTTCCGGCCACCCCAGGGTGGAAAAGGGCCACAACGCCGACGAGAACCACGTGTCCAACACATCCTCATCCTGGCGCAGTTCTTCAGATCCGCACACTTCGCACCCCTCCGGCGTGGAGCGGGCCACCGTGATGTGCCCGGAGGCGCAATACCAGGCCGGGATCCGGTGTCCCCACCAGATCTGGCGTGAGATACACCAATCGCGCAGGTTCTCCAGCCAATGAAAATAGCTCTTCTCCCAATGAGTGGGGATGAAACGGTTTTCGCCGGCTCTGACCGCCTCGATAGCGGGCCGGGCCAGTTCATCAACTTTGACGAACCATTGGGTGGACAATAGAGGCTCCACCACTGTGTCACACCGGTAGCAGAAACCAACCGAGTGTCGATAGGCCTCCCGACCGGCCAGCACCCCTTCTGCGTCCAGAGCTTCGATGACCGCCTCCCTCGCCTCGAAGCGGTCCAATCCGACAAATCGGCCCCCCGCCTCGGTAATCACGGCCTCGTCGTCCAGCACCAAAACCCTATCCAGACCGTGGCGCTCCCCTATCTCGAAGTCGAGAGGATCGTGGGCGGGGGTGACTTTCACCGCCCCGGTTCCGAACTCAGGATCGACCCCCCGATCAGCCACTATCGGTATCAATCTCCCGACCAAGGGAAGTCTGGCGGTTTTGCCGACCATATCCCGGTAACGGCCATCATCAGGATGTACGGCCACGCCCGTATCCCCCAGCATCGTCTCCGCCCGGGTCGTCGTCACTACCACCTCTCCGGATCCGTCCGAGAAGGGATAGGTGATCCGCACCAACTCCCCATCCTCAGGCTGGTGCTCCACTTCTATATCGGCCAAGGCCGTCTCACAGCGAGGGCACCAGTTGATAATCCGCTCCCCCCGATAGATCAAACCGTCCTCGTAGAGTCGGACGAACACCTCCACCACCGCCTTGGACAAACCCTCGTCCAGAGTGAACCTCTCCCGGGTCCAGTCACACGAGTTGCCCATCCTCCGGATCTGGCGGGTGATCTGCCCCCCGTAGCGATCCTTCCACTCCCAAACCTGGTCAAGGAACGCCTTCCTGCCCAGGTCGAAACGGTTCAGTCCCCTCTCGGCCAATAACTTCTCCACCACGTTCTGGGTGGCGATGCCGGCGTGGTCCACCCCCGGCAACCACAGCACCGCCCAACCTTGCATCCGGCGGCGGCGCGCCACCACGTCGTGGATAGCGTGATTGAGGGCGTGGCCTATGTGAAGAGACCCGGTTACGTTGGGGGGAGGTATCACCACGCAAAACGGATCGCCCTCCGGTCGGTACTCGGGCCTGAAGATCCCCGCCTGCTCCCAACGGGAATACCAGCGATGCTCAATCTCCCCGGGATCGTAAGCGGTTTTCATCCCGCCAGAGGATGTTCCCATGGTGGCCGCCGCCACTCAGGCGGTTTGTTCACGCTGGCGCTGTGGCCGGGCGTCCCTGAATGAAGCTACGTTTCCTTCCCTCACCATCAGGTGATCCACCACCACCCTGCGTATGTCCGAGCGGGTGGGTGCTTGAAACATGAGGTCGCGGAGCAGGTCTTCCATGATTGCTCGCAAGCCCCTCGCTCCCGTCCCCCTGGCGAGGGCCCGGTCGGCTATCTCGTTTATTGCCTGGGGGGTGAAAATCAGTTCCACATCATCGAGATCCAAGAGATGGCGATATTGCTTGACCAGAGCGTTGCGGGGCTCCTGAAGAATCTTGATCAGATCGTCGATTTCAAGAGGGTGAACCGCACTCAACACCGGGAGACGCCCTATGAACTCGGGGATCAGACCGTATTTTATAAGGTCCTGGGGAAGCACCTGTCGGAGCAGATCACCGTTGTTCTGATCGTTACGGGACTTGATATCGGCGCCGAATCCCACCGAGCCGCTTCCCACCCGCCGGGCGATGATGTCTTCCAGGCCATCGAAGGCCCCTCCGCAGATGAACAGGATATCGGTGGTGTCGAGTTGTAGAAACTCCTGGTGGGGGTGCTTTCGACCCCCCTGGGGAGGAATCGAGGCCACTGTCCCCTCCAAAATCTTCAACAGCGCCTGCTGGACGCCCTCCCCGGACACATCCCGGGTAATGGAGGGATTGTCCGCCTTGCGAGCCACTTTGTCTATCTCGTCGATGTAGACGATGCCGGTCTGAGCCAACTTCAGGTCATAGTCGGCTGCCTGCACCAGCCTCAGCAGGATGTTCTCCACGTCCTCACCCACATAACCTGCCTCGGTGAGAGCGGTGGCGTCGGTGATGGCGATAGGAACGTTGAGTTGTCGGGCCAAGGTTCGGGCCAATAGCGTCTTCCCCGACCCGGTCGGGCCGATCAGGAGTATGTTGGATTTCTCCACCTCGACCTCCGAATGGCTGCGACTGGCCAGCCGGAGACGTTTGTAGTGGTTGTAGACCGCCACCGCCAAGCACCGTTTGGCCAACTCTTGGCCGACCACGTAGGAGTCGAGATATTTGTAGATGTCCGTGGGGTTGGGGACTTCTTCTATCCGATGGCCCTCAGAAGAAGTCTCCTCGTCGATGATCTCGTTGCAGAGGTCAATGCATTCGTTGCATATGTAGACGCCTGGGCCGGCGATCAGCTTTAGAACCTGCTTCTGTGATTGTCCGCAGAAGCTGCACTTGAGGAGGTCTCCACCTTCCCGGGCCATAGAACGACCTCAGTCCCCGCCGACGGCGGTGAGCGTCTGGCGGGTGAGCACCTGGTCGATCAGCCCGTACTCGACCGCTTCATTCGCCATCATCCAAAAATCCCGGTCGGTGTCCCGGGCGACCTTCTCCATATCCTGGCCGGTGTGCTGGGACAATATCTTGTTGGTCTGCTCCCTCATCTGGAGGATTAGCCGAGCCTGGATCTCTATGTCGGTGGCTTGGCCGTGCGCCCCACCGTGGGGTTGATGAAGCATCACCCGGGCGTGGGGCAGCGCATAGCGCTTTCCCTTGGCGCCCCCCGCCAGCAACACCGCCGCCGCCGAAGCGGCCATCCCCATGCACACGGTGCTGATATCGGGCCTCACATACTGCATGGTGTCGTACAGGGCAAAGAGCGAGGTCATCTGTCCGCCGGGGGAGTTTATATACAAGAAGATGTCCTTGTCGGGATCTTCACTCTCGAGGTGCAGCATCTGGGCCATGATCAGATTGGCCACCGTGTCATCGATCGGTGTCCCCAGGAAAACGATCCGGTCTTTGAGCAGCCGGCTGTATATATCGGAGGTGCGCTCCCCCCGGCTGGTCTGCTCCGTCACGTGAGGTAACGGGATGTACCCCCGAATACTCGGGCCGGGAAAGGGCCGCTCAGTCAGGATCCGGGTCATTTATTACCTCCGCTTCGTAGAGGGCCTCTCCGGAGCCACCCCCTGTGTCTAGATTCTCGGCCGACTCAAACCAAGCCCTCACCAATGAGGGCGCCTCGATTTCCACCGGCTGACCGTCGGCATCGACCGGTTGGACCTGCATGGCCAGAAAAGCCTGAGCCCTGTCCCTGAGCATATCACTCCGTATTTGCTCAGTGTGACCACTTTCCTTCACATGCCGCAAAAGGGACTCGGGGTCTTCCGCGCTTTGGGCGAGATCTTCCAATACCGATGCCAACTCAGCGTCACCCACCACCATATCCTCCGATTCGATAACCGCCTGGAGGAGTATCCGTGCCTTGAGCCCTGCCACGGCTTGGCGTCTTAGCCCCTCCAAGAACTGCTCATGGGTGAGTCCGATACTTTCCAGATAGGTCATATGGTCGGTTTTCGCTCTCTCCAGGGAGGAAAGGTGGTTCCGAAACAAGGCTTCCATCTGGACGTCTTCCAGACGCTCCGGCAAATCCAGTTCCAGTTCGGAGGCGATCTCCGCCATGGTCTGGGTAACCAACATCCTCCACTGCGTTTCGCCGCGCTGGGTTTCCACCTCGCGGCTCATCTCCTCACGGAGATCCTCCAACGAATCGTGCCCGGTGTATTCCGACGCCCAGGCGTCGTCGAGTTCGGGGAGAGAACGGGATTGCACCTCTACGATCCGGACTTCGTACAAACCCCCAGCCTGTTCATCCTCGCTCGGATCGGAGAGGTCGGAGGGCGCATCCTCCTCCCCGGTGTGGGTCTCGGGGGAAAGCCATTCCGGCAACGGTGCGCAGATGCTTATCTCGTCCCCGGCACTCCTTCCCAGCAATCCTTCGTCGATCCGGGCGGTCAGCCGTTCCGAGCCCACTTCGTAGCTGAAACCGTCGAGCGCCAGGGATTCGATGAGGCGTTCCCCCTCCATCACCGTCATATCGATGACCACGAAATCCCCTTTCTCCACCGCCCGGTCCACCGTTTGGAGAGGCGCGTACATGTGACGGAGTTGCTGGAGGCGGGCGTCCACCCCCTCGGAGACCGAAGGCAGCGCCTGCACCCGGACGGATCTCCCCCGATAGTCGGGGAGCGATTCGAGGCGAGGCCAGGTGGTGACCCTCACTTGCACTCTTACCGAACCATTGGCGGCATCGGTGACCGACTCCAAAAGGGGCGGCACCACCGGCGCTATCTCAGTTTCGGAGAGTATCTCCCCCACCCGCGGAGGTACCAGTTCCTCGAGAGCGTCTGCTCGTATCCGCTCGGTGCCCACCTGATTCTCCACCAGCCGGCGAGGCGCCCTGCCAGGACGGAAGCCCGCGATGTTCACTTCTCGAGATATCTGGCGGGAAGCGCGGTTCATCGCCCGGTCGAGATCAGAAGAGGAGATCTCGAAGGAGACCATCTTCTCGAACGGACCGACGTCCGCCAAAGAAACGCCGGCGGTCACGGGATCGGGATGCAGTACATGGGGACCTCACGGATAAGGCGAATGGGACGACCGAGGGGACTTGAACCCCCGTCCTCCAGGGCCACAACCTGGCGCTCTAACCTGACTGAGCTACGGTCGCCATGTAGGGGGACCTCCCCGGCGCCCCCGGGAGGATTCGAACCACCGGCCAAGAGCTTAGAAGGCTCCTGCTCTGTCCACTGAGCTACGGGGGCTCTGGTGGTTACCAAAGGAAATCCCACAGAGCGGGTGAAGGGGATCGAACCCTCACCACCAGCTTGGAAGGCTGGGGCTCTACCATTGAGCTACACCCGCCAGCGACACCACGACAAGGGTAGCGTCGCCTTGCGGGAGAGATCATCATCGTTTCTCTCATGTCGGGCTGGTCGGATTTGAACCGACGACCTCCTGCTCCCAAAGCAGGCGCGCTGCCAAGCTGCGCCACAGCCCGTGAAACCCCATTTTGGCACAAAGCGGTGACAGTCTCCCCGGACTTTATGCGGCCTGATATCCTTCCTTCTCACTATCATGGGGGTTCGGGTCGCTAGCTCAATTGGCAGAGCAACGGGCTCTTAACCCGCAGGTTCGGGGTTCGAGTCCCCGGCGACCCACTCCTGTCTCAGCCTGACCCTCGTAGAGTCCGCAGCCGGTGGGCGTCGGCAACCGCGTAGGCGGTCAGGTTGACGATCTCCGACACCGAGGCGTCTCTCTGCAACACTTGCACCGATCGGGAAAGGCCGGTCAGGATGGGTCCGATCACCTCCGCCTCGCCGAGCCGCTCCAATAGCTTGTAGGCGATGTTGGCAGCAGCGAGGTTGGGAAACACCAGGATGTTGGCGGGATATTTCAGAGGCCCGCCGGGACGACGATTGGACAACAGGGTGTCCACCACCGCCGTATCGGCCTGCATCTCCCCATCCACCGGCGTCTCCGGCCAGCGATCGCGGAACAGCTTCACCGCTTCGCGGACCCGCTCCGGCTCGTCCCCGGCGGCCGAGCCGAAGTCGGAGTAGCTGATGAACGCCACCCGAGGCGATCTCCCGAACTGGCTCTGGGCCACCTCCACCGCCGAGGCGGCTATCTCGGCCAACTCCCAGGCAGAAGGCAAGATGTTCACCGCGCAATCCGCGAAGAAATAAGCGGCCCGGCCAGCCACCACCACATACAGGGCACTCGCGATGGAGCGACCTTTTCGCACTCTTATGATCTGCAGGGCCGGGCGCACCGTCTCGGGGAAGAAGGTGGTGAGACCGCCTACCAGCACGTCGACGTCTCCCGATTCCACCATCAAGGCGGCGAACACATTGGGGTCGAAAACCATCCGGGCCGCCGAACTCCGCGAGACGCCCCGATGGCTCCGGAGCTCCAACAGCCGGGTGGCGTATCGGCTGCGCTCCTCCGGCTCACTGATAGGGTCGATCACCCTTATCCCCTCAAGGGAAATGCCCAGCTCATTGGAAAGTTCCGTAACTACCCCCCGGTCGGCCAGCAGCACAGGATGTCCGATTCCTTCGTCCAGCACCCGCCGGGCCGCGCGCACCAGCCGGAGGTCGTCGCCGTAGGGAAACACCACCTTGGCAGGGTTTTGACGCGCCCGGATGGTGACGGCCTGAATTAGGCCCTGGGAGGCCCGCAGGCGGGATCTCAGAACATGCCGATATTCCTCCTCGTCCTGGCAGGGAAGACGAGCCAGACCTTCCCGGGTGGCGGCCATGGCCACCGCCGGCGCCACGGTGGTGAGCACACGGGGGTCGAAAGGCTTGGGAATCAGGTATTCGGGGCCGAATGACAACTCGTTCAACTGATAGGCCTCCAGAACCGATTCGGAGACCGGCTCTCGAGCCAGACGCGCCAGCGCCTGGGCAGCCGCCACCTTCATTCCCTCGCTGACCCCCTTGGCGCGGACATCCAGCGCCCCCCGGAAGATGAAGGGAAAGCCCAGCACATTGTTCACCTGATTGGGGAAATCGCTTCGTCCCGTGCCGACAAGAGCGTCGGGTCGAACCCGCTTCGCCACCGGATATGGAATCTCCGGATCGGGGTTGGCCAGGGCAAAGATGATCGGCTGGGGCTTCATTCGCTCCAACATCGCGGGATGAACCAGCCCGGCCTGGGCAACCCCGATCAAAGCATCGGCGTCCACCATTGCATCCGCCAGGGTCCTGGCATCGGTGGGTCGGGCGAACTCTCTTTTGTAGCGGTTCAAGTCGTCCCGCGATGATTGCAACACCCCCCGCGAGTCCACCATCAGCAACAGTTCCGGATCAAAACCCAGCCGGATCAGGAACCGGGCAGTAGCCACTCCGGCGGCGCCGGCGCCCAGCACCACCACTCTCATTTCCTCAAGACGCCGTCCGCTCAACTCGGCGGCGTTGATGAGCGCCGCCCCCGCGATGATGGCGGTGCCGTGCTGGTCGTCGTGAAAAACCGGGATGTCCAGCCTTCGACGCAGCGTCTCCTCTATGTAGAAGCAGTCGGGCGCCCGGATATCTTCCAGGTTGATCCCCCCCACCGTGGGCGCCAACAGCTCACAGAAGCGGATGAGGTCCTCGGGCTCTTCGGAGTCGATCTCCAAGTCGTAGACGTCGATATCGGCGAACCGCTTGAAAAGCACCGCCTTTCCCTCCATCACCGGCTTGGCGGCCAATCCCCCGATGTTTCCCAGTCCCAACACCGCCGTGCCGTTGGTCACCACCGCAACCAGGTTGCCGCGGTTGGTGTACTGGAACACCTCCCCGGGACTGTCGTGGATAACCAGGCAGGGCTCGGCCACTCCCGGTGTGTAGGCGAGGCTCAGGTCGGCCTGGGTGAGAGTGGGCTTGGTAGGCCGTATCTCCACCTTGCCGGGCCGGGGATGGGAGTGATAGTGGAGAGCTTCGCTAAAACGAGCCATAAAGGACCCCGAAGGAGAATCTACAATTCTCGATAGGCGGGCAGGGTCAGGAACTCCACGAACTCGTCCTCCAGGGCCACTTGGGAGAAGATCTTCCAGGCGCGCTCATAACCGCCTGTCCGGTAGTGGTCGTCTCCTACCTCGGTCCGGATGCGGGTTAACTCCTCGGAGGCAATTTCGCGCACCATCGGCGCGGTTATCGGAGCGCCGTGGTCAAGGCGGGCTCTGTGGCGAACCCACTGCCAGATCTGGGAGCGGGATATTTCGGCGGTGGCGGCGTCCTCCATCAAGTTGTCTATGGCCGCGGCCCCCCGACCGCTCAACCAGGAAGCCATATAGCGGATGCCCACCGACACGTTGGTCCTCACCCCGCCCTCGGTTATAGCGGTGCCCTTGATCTCTGGATTCAGCAGGTCGGCGGCGGTAACTTCCACATCGTCACGAAGTCGGTCGACCTGGTTGGGCCGATTCCCCAACACCCGATTGAACTCGCTCATGGCCACCTCCACCAGATCGGGATGGGCCACCCAGGTCCCGTCGCAGCCCGCCTCCGCTTCACGCCGCTTGTCAGCCGCCACCGCCGCCAGCGCCTGTTCGGTTACCTCCGGATCCCGACGGTTGGGGATAAAGGCTGCCATCCCCCCGATCGCGTGAGCGCCGCGACGATGGCAGGTGGCCACCCCCAACTCGGTGTAGGAGTGCATAAACGGGGCGGCCATGGTCACTTGCGCACGGTCCGGCAGCACGTACCGGGAGTGGTTGCGGAACTTCTTTATGAAGCTGAAGATGTAATCCCAGCGTCCCGCGTTGAGCCCTGCCGAGTGGTGACGCAGTTCATAGAGGATCTCCTCCATTTCGAAGGCGGCGGTGATGGTCTCGATGAGGACGGTGGCCTTGACCGTCCCGACGGGTATCCCCAGCCGCTCGGAAACGTAACAGATCACATCGTTCCACAACCGGGCCTCCAGATGAGATTCCAGCTTCGGCAGGTAGAAGAACGGACCGGACCCAGCTTCCAGAGCCGCCCGGCCGCCGTGAAACATATAGAGCGCGAAGTCAAAGAGTGCGCCTGAGACCGGTCGGTCATCCACCAAGAAGTTCTTCTCGGGAAGATGCCAGCCTCGAGGGCGTACCAGGAGCGTGGCCGTCTCCTTCCCCAGCCGGTAGGACTTGCGGGGAGTGTCGAGCCTGAGGGTGCGGAGTTGGGCGCCCAACAGGTTGTATTGGCCTTCTACCAGGTTCTCCCAGGTGGGAGAGGTCGCGTCCTCAAAGTCGGCCATGAACATCTTGGCGCCTGAGTTGAGCGCGTTGATCACCATCCGGGCATCCACCGGACCGGTTATCTCCACCCTCCGATCCGCCAGCGCGGCAGGCGCCGGATCCACCATCCATTTACCTTCTCGGATCGGGCGGGTCTCGGCCAAGAAGTCGGGAAGCACCCCGCGGTCGAACTCCCTCTGGCGCTCTGCCCTCCTTTCCAACAGGTCCTGGCGACGGTGCTCGAACTCCTGATGGAGAGCCGCGACGAACGACGCTGCTTCGGTAGTGAGGATCTCCGCCGAGTGGGGAGTCTCGGTTCCGGTTATCTCATAATTGGTCATGATTCCCATTTAGGCTAGGAAACGATCCGGTTCAGAAAGATTCGCGATCACCATGTCCATAAAGCGACGGCTCAGCGCCCCGTCTATCACCCGGTGATCGAAGGAGAGGGAGAGGGGCATCATCGGCCTCACCACCACCTTTCCGTCCTCTGCCACCGGAGCGTCGCCTATCCTGCCCACGGCCAGAATGGCGGTGTTCCCGGGCGGGATTATGGGCGTGCCCCAGCCGCCCCCCAAAGCGCCGATGTTGGTAACCGTGAAGGTTTGTCCGGTCAACTCCTCCAAACCAAGGGTTCGGGATTTCCCTCCCTCGGCCAGACGCCTGGTTGCTTCGGATATCTCCACGACCGACATCTGTCCGGCGTCACGCAGCACTCCCACCAACAGGCCCTCGGCAGTGTTGATCGCCACCCCGATGTGGAAGCCGCGGTGAATAAGGAGGCAATCGTCATCCAGGGTGGCGTTGAATTCGGGATGGCGGCGCAAAGCGGGGATGGCAGTCCCTATCACCAGGGCATCGACAGAGATATTGGCGCCGTGACGCTCCGAAAGCGCTTTTCGCTCCGCCACCAGTCGGGTGGCGTCCACCTGATCGAAGGTAGTCACATGGGGGATCTCCGACCAGGACCGTGACATGTTGGCGGCCATGGTTCGCTCCAGCCTGCTAAGAGGCCGGCGCTCGGGTTCTCCGGCCGCCGATCCCGGTTCCGGAAGCATGTCGGCAGCCGGGAAGGCCGCAGAGCGGGCAGCGGCCAACACATCTTCGCGAGTAATCCGGCCGCCAGCGCCCGAGCCGCGGATGCCTTGTATCTTCACTCCCTTTTGGCGGGCCAGGCGGCGCACCACCGGCAACGCCTTTACTGCCGCGGGATCTCCCTCGTAGGGATCCTCGGTCAGCCCGCTTCTTTCCAACCGGGGCGAGCCTGCCCGGGAAACTGCCGGTCGAGATGTGGGCGAAAGCGCATCTTCGGGCGATCCGATCACCGCCAGCACGGCGCCCACCGCCATCGTCTCTCCTGGCGACGCTCCGTGTCGGATAACGGTCCCCGCCACCGGAGAGGGGATGACCACCACCGCCTTGTCGGTTTCCACCTCCACCAGGGGTTGGTCCCGGCCAACTTCCGCACCCTCCTCCACCAGCCAACGCACCACTTCGGCCTCGGTCAACCCGTCGCCGATATCAGGAAGGAGGAACTCGGTCGCCACAGCCTCCATTTTATCCGGCGGCTGATGCCTTTTTCCCGGCGGCGCCCCCACCCAACCCGACTCTAGACGTGGACCCCCCTCAGGAGCTTGGCCAACAGCGCCATCCGCACCAGCATCCCGTTCTCCATCTGCTGGAAATAGATCGAACGCGGATCGGCGTCCAGCAACTCATGTTCTCGGGGCCCTCCCATCTCGTGCTTGCGGGGAAGGGGATGCATCAAGATGGTGTCCTCTCTGGCTCTTTTCATGACGGCCGGGGTCATGATGAAGCCGGTCTTGACCTGTTCATAGACGGCCTGGTCGGAGAAGCGCTCTTCTTGCACCCTGGTCCAGTAGATCACGTCCGAGGACCCCAACATCTCATTGAGGTCGGAGGTTTCATGGACGCTTATCCCCGCCTTCTCCAAACATTCGACGATGGACGGAGGCATTCCCAGTGAAGAAGGGGAAACCAATCCCACCTGAGCTCCTCGGGCCCCGTAGGCTGCCAGCAGGCGAGCCAGTGAATGGACGGTGCGCCCATGGCGGAGATCCCCCACCATGGTGATGGTCAGCCCGTCCGCCGTTCCCTTGCTGTCGAGGATGGTGTACAGGTCCAAGAGAGCCTGGGTGGGGTGTTCTCCCACCCCGTCACCGGCGCTTATCACCACCGGTCGCCTTCCGATTTTTTGGGCCAGAACGTCCAGATAGTGCGCGGCGAGATAGGAGGCGCCCACCTTCGGATGGCGGAGGGCGATGACATCCGCATAACATCCTGCCGCTCGGACAGTGTCGGGGAGATCCTCTCCCTTGTATATGGAAGAAAACTGGATTCCGTTGGAGGCGCCGATCGCCTTGCCGCCCAGCCGGAGCATGGCCGCCTGAAAAGACATGTCAGTCCTGGTGCTGGCCTCGAAGAACAACAGGGCCAATACCTGGCCGCTGGCGATCTCCACTACTCCCCGATCCCCCGAGCGGATCCGTTTCTTCAAGGTGGTGGCCGTTTCGAAGAGCGTCTCCAGGTCACCCCTGGCAAACTGGTCGACGGTCACTATGTGCTTTCCGCGAAAGTCGCCGTCGATGGCGGGGGGAAGGTAGGTGTCCACAAATCCGGCCGGGTCCACCATCACGAAGCCGCTTCCGTTGCGCTGTGCGGTCGCCGATGAGGCGGCAGGCGTTGATTGGACTTCAGTTGCGGTCATATCTCCTCTTTCTTGCTTAAGAAAAACACCACCGGGGGTGGTGTCTACATGGTGGCGGCAAGGGTGCTTTTCGGGCCAGCACAAAGGCTCCTCAGGATCTTCTGTCGCTTCCCAGCCTACCACGCGGGGGGCGGGAGAAACGGGTTTGGAACGCCAAGGTCTAACCAATTCCTTATAGGAACAGAGAGCAAATAGCATCCGGATTTATAGCCCCTTCCCCTCCAGCAAGGCCTATCGGAAGCGGATACAAGGAAAGGAACTTTCGTGAAGACGATCGTCAAGGCGTTCCAGTTCATCGCGTCCAAGGCCCCTTGGGTGGTGGTGTTGATCACCCTGGTCCTTTTCGGGATATTTGGTTCCCTGGCCACCCAGGCCGAGACAGCCCAAGGCAACGAAGGCTTCTCGCCCGACAACGAAGAGTTGCTGGCCGCCGACAGAATCAGCGATCTGTTCGGTCAGGATTCCCAGGAGGGCGTCCTCCAGGTGATAGTTCGCAAGGAAGGAGGCGATGTTTTCACCAAGGAAGCCTACGAGGCGGTGACGGCCATCAACGCCGCCCTGGCCAGCGAGGCCCTCTCGGACAACCTTTCCTCCATACCGGGACGAGGAGCATCGTTCAGTTACCTCGACCCGGTAATAACCCGGGCAGCCAGGGATAGTGTTTCGTTAGCCAGCGATAGAGACGTGAAGAACCTTTACGTCGAGGCAATGACAGGACCGGAAGCCAACCCACGGCTCACCTCCTTGATCAGCGAGGACGGCAACGCATTCTCGGCCACGGCCCAGGCGGGCTTGGTTCTGGTGTTCACCAACGTGTCGGCAGGAGATGACGAAGAGGGATTCGATCGGGCCATAGAGAACGACTCGGAGGTGGCGGAGGCTTTGCGCGCCATTCCGACTTCAGATGGGCTGGAAATCATTCCGTTCAGCTTTAACCTGCTGTTTGAGGACTCCGAAGATGGCGGCGCCGAGATCGGACGACTCTTCGGAATGGCCGCTCTGATCATTCTTGTCATTCTCGGTTTCGTCTACTGGCTCAAACCGGCCGGGAAGGGCGCCTTGGTCCAGTCGGGGCGCCGGACCCTGGCCGACACCCTCCTGACTCTCTTCACCATCTTCGCCGCCATCGCCTTCATGCAGGGCATAGGGGTGCTGCTGCTGCGAGCAGGAGTCATCGCTTCGTTCAACAATATAACCCAGATCATTCCCATCCTCCTGATCGGGTTAGGCGTGGACTATGGAATCCACATCACCTCCCGCTACCGGGAGGAGATAGGCCGCGGGCAGAATGTGGACGGCGCAATTCGCACCGCCATCGGCACTGTGGGAGTAGCCCTGGCGCTGGCAACCGTCACCACTGCCATCGGTTTTCTCACCAATGTTCTGAGCCCGGTGCCGGCTTTGAAGGACTTCGGAGTGCTGGCGGCAATTGGAATAATCGTCTCCTTCATCCTGACGCTCACGTTCTTTCCGGCCGCGAGGACACTCCTGGATCGGAGAACCGAGAGAGGAGACAAGCTGTCTTGGGGCTTGTTGCGGGTACTGATCCTGGCCAGGAAGGTGGACCGCCAACTCGAACCCAAGCGCTCCCTGCCCATAGCGGGCATGAAGGCTTCCTCAGACCGTCTGCTTCCCCGTCTGATAGCCAACACCTCGGTGCTGGCGGAGAAGGTCCCGGTTTTTGTGGTGCTGGTGGCCCTGGTCTTGGGAGGCATGGGAGTATGGGGATTGAGCCAGCTGGAGGTGAGGTTCTCGTTCACCGACTTCCTGCCCAGCGATTCTCCCGGAGTCCGGGCGCTGCAAATCCTGCAGGAGGAATTCGGAGGAGGCTTGGGCGAGTCCACCCAAGTCCTGATCGAGGGAGAGGACCTTTCCTCTCCGGAGGTTCACAACGCTCTGGTCTCTGCCAACATGGGACTGGCGGAGATGGAGGACGTGGTGGTCTTCGAGACGCCGTTCGGGAAGACTCCCTCGGCCACCTCTCCGATCTCGGTGCTCAACTCCCTCAATACCGGCGGTCCCCAGGGTCCGCCTAACGAGGCTGTCGCCTCCGCCGCCCGAGCCGCCAATCTGGGCGTAGATCTACAAGTTGCCCCCGACTCTGACGTCACCGCGCTGTGGGACACAGTGTTGGCTTCGGCCCCGGAGCAGGCGGGGAGGGTTCTCCACCGGAGCGGGTCAGGTTACGACGCCATGCTCTTCGACATAGGCACCCAGGCCACGGAGACCGGAGCGATACAACTACGGCACGACTTGTTGGAGAACTTCTCGGAGCTATCCGACTTGGGGATCAGCGTGATAGCAACTTCCAGGGGGATCATCACCAACCTGATCGTCATAGAGTTGGCGAACTCACAAACGAGATCGTTGCTCTTTACCCTGGTTGTTGCCACCCTGGTGTTGATGATCAGCTTCTGGTTCGAGAATCGCCGACCGCTCCTGGGTGTCATCACCATGATCCCCGTGGCCCTGGTTGTGTTCTGGACCTATGGATTGATGTTCGCCACCGGCATTCCTATCGGACCGGTGACCGCCACCCTGTCCGCACTGTCAATAGGAATAGGGGTACCTTACACCATCCACATTGCCCGCCGATTCGGGGAGGATCGGGTGCGCTTCGAGCACCTCAATGACGCACTGCGCTCGACATCTCGCCACACCGGCGGGGCGTTGGCAGGATCCGCCTTCACCACCATGGCCGGATTCGGGATCCTCATCACTTCGAGGCTCACCCCCTTCCAGCAGATGGGTCAGGTCACGGTTTATGCCGTCGGACTGTCCCTCGTGGCAGCGATACTGGTGTTGCCCTCCATGCTGGCCCTCTGGGAAAGGTGGCACCGCCGCCGGGCAGGGGCCGGGTAAGACGGGCTGGGAGCGGGGAATGACCACCTTCCTGAAAAACCACAGGTTTGACAGACTCCGTTGACAGACGCCGATGAAAGACGACTGCGATCTCCGGCGGTGTTAGGCAGTCAGTTGGCGGGCCAGCAGGCGGTGGCGCTCAAGGTGCGGCGCCAGCTCCGAGCCGACTAGCCGGCCGTCGACTACCACGCTCAGGCCATGGACTATGAGCCGATCAACCTGATGGGGACCGGTTAGGACCAGACCTGCCACCGGGTCATGGACACCGGCCATAGCTATGCCGTCAGTGCGAAAACAGGCGATGTCGGCGGCCTTGCCGGCTTCAAGGGACCCGATATCGGTTCTGCCCAGCACCTCGGCCCCTCCCCGGGTGGCCAACCTCAGCGCGGACCGGGCCGACAGCATTGGCGCCTCCGAATGCTCCAATGCTCGGACCAGTCGGGCGGCAAGAACCGCCTGCCGAGCTTCGGCCAACATGTGTGAGGAGTCGTTGGAGGCCGATCCGTCGACTCCGAGGCCTAGCGGAACTCCGGCCCCGAGATAGCGGGTGAGGGGCGCCGCACCCGAGGAGAGCCGCATGTTGGAGGTCGGGCAGTGGGCAACACCGGTGCGGGTGGCGGCCATCATGGCGGTATCCCGCTCGGACACATGAACGGCGTGCGCAAACCACACATCGTCGCCCAGCCAATTCAATGCCTCGGCATACTCCACGGGACGCATCCCGAAGAAGTCCTGGCAGTACCTTTCCTCATCCAGGGTTTCGGCCAAGTGAGTGTGCAATCGCACCCCCAGGGACCGAGCCAACTCGGCAGACTGCCTCATCAGATCGGGACTCACCGAAAAGGGAGAGCAGGGGGCGACCACCACCCGGGTCATGGATCCGGGAGCGGAGTCGTGATACCGGGAAACCACCCGGGTGCAATCGGCCAGGATTCGGTCCTCGTCCTCCACCCATTCATCGGGCGGCAGCCCCCCGGAGGAACGCCCCACGCTCATCGAGCCCCGGGAAACATGAAAACGGATTCCGACCTGAGAGGCAGCCTCCACCTGATCATCCACCGAAGCGCCGTTGATCCAGAAGTAGTGGTGATCGAAGGCGGTGGTGCATCCGGAAAGGGCAAGCTCCGCCAAGGCTGTTACGGTCGACACCCGGACATGTTCGGGCGTCAACCTCGACCAGACCGGGTACAACTCCTCCAGCCAACCGAACAATTCGCTGTCCTGCGCCATGGCTCGGGTGAGAGTCTGGAAGAAGTGATGGTGGGTGTTCACCAGTCCGGGAATCACTACCTGTCCCCGGCAGTCGATCACCTCATCGGCGGTGTTGGGGAGGCCGGCGGTGGGGCCCACCTGCTCAATCCACCCGTTGCGGGCAAAAAGCCCTCCGTCCGCTATTTCGGTGTCGTCACCATCCATAGTCACCAATCGGTCGGCGTTGCGGAGCAGGAGGGTCTTGGATGAGAGCATGTTGGTTTCCAAAGCAGTCAGCCGGATTCGAACAATTCCTTATGGAGACTAGGCCAACGACAGCCTTCCATGATTATCAAAGCCCTCTTCGCGTAGTTGCCACCCCCTGTCTTCGCGAAAAGCGACTCTAACTTGTGAAAATTTTGAAAATGCTCTTGTGATGATCGACCACAACCCACAAGCCATCTCTCTTATAGCCAAACGCATCGGCGAGAGCGGCATTCGCTACGTCGGGCCGACCTCCACACCCAACTGAATCCTCGCGACGTCTACTGGACCGGGCCAAGAGGCGGAACCACCCCCCTTCCCAGCCCACCAGTCAGCGGACCTGGTTCACCCGACCAGTCGTACCCCACGCCCGATCCGCGGTGAGGATGTCCATGTCGATGCGCTCGGCAAGCGCCAGGCAAAGACGATCCGCCAACGACAGCTTTTCGCCACGCCTCCAACGGCGGGCGGCCCACTCGGCATCATCAACGGCGACCGGCTCAATCAGAATCCCGTAACTGACGAGTAGTGCCTTAACCAGAGGCCAGTCTCGACCCGCGCCAAGCACTTTCTGCGCGACCTCCGACCAGTTCGCAGCCCCGCACCGCGGTTTACCCACCAGCGCCTTCTCAACCACATCGGCCCCCTCCTCGTCAGAAAGGAACACCAGGATCGCCGACGCATCGAGCACAATGCTCACTCGGCGTTCTCCCGCTCGGCAGCCTGGCGGCGATCCATTAGAAGCTCTGTCACCAAGTCCAGACCTTCAAGCTCACTGCGAACATGGGCGCGCAGTTGCTCGCGCGTCAGCAGAATCAAGCCGGCAGAAGTCTCCAACAGCACCATCGGAGTTCCTTTAGAGAGCCCAGCGCGTTTGCGTGCCTCCGCGGGCACGACAATCCGACCCCTGTCTCCCACTACAATAGTATATGACCCACTCATCTCCTTAGCATACCACTATACCAGTCCCTGTGGGAACACACTATACCCAACCCTCCAAGAATCGGGGTGGCTTTCGGCTTGGTGATCGAGAGCGTTGGGTTTGTTGTGTACGTTGACAAAGAGTGGGCCGGCGGCCTTGCTAAAAGTCCATAGCGGGGAGGCCGTCCAGGCTGAGAACGTTGTTTTCCCTCTGGTACTCCCACATCGCATCCGACCCCTTCTTCTCCGCCCAGGAGGGCAGGTAGTCCCGCTGGGAGACCATCTCCATGAGCGGCACCCCGCCTCCACAAGAGGTGCCCACCTTGCGGATAGCCACCCTGATAATGGAGCGGGAGCCCGGAATGTCGGGAAAGTCCTCCGCCAGCTCAGAGTACTCGGATGTCCCCGGATAAAGCGCCTCGCCCTCTCCCCAGATTCGCAATATCCGCCGGGGCTGATCGAACCCGCAGAACATCACCACCATCCTCCCGTTCTGACGCAGATGGGCGATGGTCTCGGCGCCGCTCCCCACCAGGTCGAGATAGGCGACGGTGTGCGGGTCGACTATCCGGAAAGTGTCCAGGCCCTTGGGAGAGAGGTTGATGTGCCCGGCCTCGCCCGACGGGGCGGTGGCCACGAAAAACATCGGCTGCGCCTTTATCCAGGTAGCCAGATGATTGGGAATGCGCTCGTAGTAAGACGCCACGGCTTACCTCCCTTCTAGGCAGGTAGGCGGAGGAGGTACTCGGTATCGCGGCGGGCGACCTCTCGACTCATAGAGGTGATGGTTCTCTCGAAGTCGCGAGGCGATAGCTCCTGGCCGTGTGCGGCGCCCGCCGAGCGGGTGATGATCTCTCCCATCAGAGTTCCTCCCAGGTCGTTGCAGCCCGCCTCCAGAAGACGCCCGGCCCCATCCAGCCCAAGCTTCACCCACGACGCTTGGATGTTGGGGACCAGTCCGTCCAGGGCGATCCGCCCCACCGCATGGACCAGCACCACTTCATCCCAGGTGGGCCCGGGACGCGCCTTCCCGTTCAGCCAGATAGGGGCGCCCATGTGGACGAAGGGGAGCGGCACCAGTTCGGTGAACCCTCCGGTGCGCTTCTGGATCTGTCGAATCACATCCAGATGCCTGGCCCAGGAGCGGTGATGATCTATGTGCCCGAACATGATGGTGGCAGTGGACTTCAAGCCCAGACTGTGGGCGATCATCATCACCTGCGCCCACTGGGAAGTGCGTATCTTGTCCGGACAGAGATACCGTCGGATGTCGTCGTCCAGAATCTCGGCGGCGGTGCCGGGAAGGGTGCCCAGTCCGGCGTCCCGGAGACGGGCGAGGAAATCGGCTACCGGAACACCCAGGGTCTCGGCGCCCTGCCATACCTCCAGGGGAGTGAAGCCGTGGATGTGCATCTCCGGCAATTCCGCCTTGATGGCCTCGGTCACCGACACGTAGAAATCTCCGGTGAACTCCGGATGAATGCCCCCTTGCAGGGTTACTTCGGTAGCCCCTCTCTCCCAGGCCTCCCGGGATTTGTCCACTATGTCGGTGATGGACATCAAATAGGGATCCCCGCGCAGATTCAGGCTGCGAGGACCCTTGGAAAAAGCACAGAAACCGCACCGGAAGTAACAGAGATTCGTGTAGTTGATGTTCTTGTTGATTACGTAGGTGACCACATCCCCCACCGCCCTCTGACGAAGTTGGTCAGCCGTCCACGCCACGGCCTCCACCTGATCGCCCCTGGCTCCGAATAAAGCCTCTATCTCCGCCGTGGTCGGAGGCGATCCGGCCAGAGAACGTTCCAGGACGGGACGAAGCTCCCCCGATCCCTCCAAGTGGGGGAGACCAGCCGCCTCCACCCACAGGGAGTCGGGCCACTGTGCGGAAAAGCGCCGGGGAGGGAGGGGCGCCGCCTCGGCGCGACCGGGCGCCCACCCATAGCGGGGACGGGCGGCGCCGGAGGCGTCCACTTGTTGCAGCCAGGCCCGAAAAGCGGTTCTTGAGAGAGTTTGGCGGACATGATCGATCTCCAGACCGAGAGGGAGCGCCATCCGTTCCACCAGAGGAACAGGCGCCAGCCGTTGACGCAACTCTCCGATTCGCTCTGCGCCCCAGTCCCGCAGTAGCAGATCCCCCGCCCCGTCGGAAATTGCCTCCACCGCCTGGTCCACATCGTCCACGAACACCGAGACCGTCGCCTCGACCGCGGGGAGGGCACAGAGAGCGGCCGCGTTCTTAACCTCGCTTCGAGCGGCGCGCAAGAAAGCTGCTTCGCTCCGTGCCAAGGCATCCAGCACGATCTCGCCGGAACCGGTGTTCATCACGGTGATCAGCCAACCCGGCGTCTGCGATTTGGCCAGACGCAACGCCTCCGCAGGATCGACAATCCTAGCCGCTTCCGCCGATTCGGCCTCCCGCGCTGCGATGAACATACCCGCCTTGTGAGCAGTCTTGAGATCGGAGATGGCGGGAGAGTCCATCTCCAAGGTGGTCGTGCCCTCCTTGTAACGCGCCTCGGCCACGGCTTTGGTGGCCGCTTCAGCGGGTCGGGTACGTAAAAAAGTGATCATTCCAGATGTGCCAACAGTAATTTTGCCAGGCTACCTCCCCAACATCCTACTCACGAAACGCCCAAACCCACCGGGCGAGCACAACTCGCGACCTGAGGCATCCGGGCGTAACCCCGGGAGTCGGTGGCTTCCAATACCTTGGGCAACATGCCAGGATCTATCCATCGGTCAGACAGATAGGAAGGATAGACCGGCAGCCGGGGAAGCAGCTGAAAGCCTGCTGTCTCGGTACGCCGGCGCAGAGCCTCCAAATGCGGCCAAGGCGCTTCAGGATTGACCCAGTCGATGGTGAGGGGAGAAACCCCGCCCCAGTCATTGATGCCGGCTTGCAGGTACAACTCGTAGCGCTCGGTGAGATTGGGGGGAACCTGGATGTTCATTTCCGGGCCCATTATCCAGCGAGCCAGCGCCACCACCCGCATGAACCAGGCCGGAATCGGCTCGGCGCTGGTGCGCATGGGAGTGTTGTACTTGGCCCGGAAGTTCTGGATGATCACCTCCTGGATGTGATTTCCGGCCTTGGCCAGGGAAGCCAGGGCCAAGAGAGAGTCGACTATCTCCGCGTGGTTTTCCCCGATTCCCACCAGGATGCCGGTGGTGAAGGGGATTGACAGCCGGGCGGCGTCTTCGATTACCCGCACCCGCACCGAGGGAACCTTGTCCGGACAGTTGTAATGCGGCATGCCCGGCTCGGTAAGGCGGGGCGAGATGTTTTCAAGCATCAGCCCCATGGACGGGTTGGAGGGGCGAAGGGCCGCCAACTGGGGAAAAGTCATAACTCCCGGGTTGGCGTGGGGGAAAAGAGAGGTCTCCCGGTTCACCAGTTCCGTCATACGCCGGGTGTATTCCAAGGTGGTCTCGCACCCCTGCTCTTCCAGGAACCGCCGCGCCGCGGGCCAGCGCTCCTCGGGCCGGTCGCCCAAGGTGAACAACGCCTCGGT
The DNA here is from genome assembly GCA_965261135.1 of Acidimicrobiia bacterium. Taxonomy (GTDB): domain Bacteria; phylum Actinomycetota; class Acidimicrobiia; order Spongiisociales; family ZC4RG35; genus Bin76. The sequence goes on along the minus strand of OZ253443.1, from coordinate 240,735 downwards.
GCAATAGTGCGCCTCCCCCGCCTCAGCCACCGCCAGCACCTGTTCGGGAGGCATGAACATCCCCCCTCCTCCCGGAGGCTGAGCAAAAGTGCAATAAGTGCAGCTATCGCGACACAAGGTGGTGAGCGGGATGAAAACCTTCCGACTGTAGGTGACTGTCCGCCCTTTTCCCTCGTCGCGGAGCCGGGCAGCCTCGGCGAACAACGGCTCTGCTGACCGTGGGCCTTCCAGGTAGGAGAGGGCCAACTCCCGATCGAAAGAGGGATGGGCCATTATCCCATCCCGGGAGTGGCGCCCAACACCCCGCCGTCCACCGGCAGCGTCACTCCCGTTATCCAAGAGGCCTCATCCGAACAGAGGAACGCCACGGCCTGCGCCACATCCTCGGGCTCTCCCAGTCTTTGCATCGGGTGGAGCCGGGCCGCGCCGGCCGGGTCGGACTCCCACAACATGGCCGACAGCCGGGTCTTTATCACCGCGGGCGCCACGGCGTTGACCCGCACCCGGGGGGCTAGCTCCATGGCGAGTTGACCGGTCATATAGATCAAGGCCGCCTTGGAGATGTTGTAGGCGCCCAGAAGCGGCGTGGGGCGGAACCCTCCCACCGAGGCCACGTTCACCACACAGCCGCCGTGCTCTCTCATCCACTTCGACCATGCCGCCTTGGTCCACACCAGCGGCGCGCGCTGGTTCACAGCCCAGGTCTTGTCCACCGCTTCCTGGGAAATCTCCATGAGGTTCCCGGCCGCGGGATTGGTGGCTGCGTTGTTCACCAGGATGTCACAGCTCCCGAACCGCTCAACCGTCTCCCTGATCGCCCGGGTAGCGTGCTCGTCATGGTCTGCCCGGGCCACGGTCGCCAGCACCCTCTCGGGGTCTTGTCCCGCCTCCACCAGCCAGGAGACCGCCTCTTGTAAATTCTCGCGCCGCCGGGAAGTGATAGCCACCCCGGTCGCCCCCCGATCGAGCAGTCCGGCAGCCACCGCCAAACCGATTCCCCGGCTCCCGCCGGTGACTACCGCTACCTTGCCCTCAATACCCGAACTCAAAAACCTCTCCTCAGCGGTTGTCACCGTGAGAGTCTACGGGTTCGCCCCCCGAGCGACTATCTCCACCCGCTGACGACGTTCCTCCGTCGAGTTGGCGTCAGGACGCAATTCGAGCAACTGGAGCCGGTCAGATTCAGCCTCCTTGGCCGCAGAAAGATCGGCCGCCGCCAAACGCGCCTCCACGCCTTCTTCAACCAAGCGGCGGGCTTCCAACACCAAGGCGTCCACCATCTCCGACTCGGGCACCACTGCCACCACCTCGCCGCGGATGAACAGATGTCCCCGGCCCCGGCCCGCGGCTATGCCCAGATCGGCCGACCGGGCCTCTCCCGGGCCGTTCACCACGCACCCCATCACCGCCACCTGGATGGGGAGGTTCTCCTTCTCCAGCGCCTCCTGGGCGACCTGAGCGACCTCGATCACGTCAACCTCCGCCCGTCCACAGGAGGGACAGGCGATCAAATCGAGGCTGCGGCGTTCCCGCAGCCCCAGGTACTCCAGAAGACGCCGGCCCGACTCTGCTTCCATGACCGGATCGGCGGTGAGAGAAAATCGGATGGTGTCCCCGATACCCTCCATCAACAGAGTGGAGATGCCCGCCACCGACTTGATCAAGCCGCCGGGAGGAGGACCCGCCTCGGTCACTCCCAGGTGAAGCGGGTAGTCCACCTTCTCCGCCAACAGGCGGTATGAATCGACCATGGTGGGGACATGAGAGTGCTTCACCGAGATCTTGATATCCCGAAAGTCGACTTCCTCCAGGTAGCGGATCTCCAAGAGCGCCGACTCCACCAGCGCTTCCGGGGTGGCGTCCCCATGACGGCTCAGGATGTCCTTGTCGAGAGAACCTGCGTTGACCCCCACTCGGATCGGGACCTGCCGTTCGCCGGCGGCCCGGGCCACCTCCTTGATATGGTTGGGGCGGCGAATATTGCCCGGGTTGAGCCGCAGCCCACAGACCCCGCTTTCCAGAGCAGCGAGAGCCAGTCGGTACTGGAAATGGATGTCCGCGATGATCGGAACGGGGCTGCGAGGAACGATCTCCGCCAAGCCCTTAGCGGCCTCCACCGTATTGCAGGTGATTCTCACCAGGTCGGCGCGCGCTCCCGCCAAGGCGTAGACCTGCGCCAAGGTGTCGTCGACATCATGGGTTTTGGTCGTGGTCATCGACTGTACGCTGACCGGAGCGTCACCTCCCACCTGCACCGATCCCACCGTGATAGCGCGGGTGGATCGTCTCGGATGAGAAAATGAGCGGGCGTCTCTCATAGTCGGATGGGATCGATCACGTCCAGCACCAGGGCCGCCACTCCCAGGAAAACCACCAAAACGGTTACCACTGCTGCAATGGAAATAAGAACCTTCGGCCGGGCGCGACGCTTCAGAAGCTTTTCATAGAGAGCCACCACCACATGCCCCCCATCCAGCGGATACGCAGGAATCATGTTGAAAACACCCAGCACGATGTTCAAATATGCTAGCAACCTGACCACGTTGACCACTCCCCTCTCGCCGATCTGCGCACCGATGTTGGCCAACCCGATCGGGCTCACCGGGCGGTTGCCCTCGGAGACCTCCCCTCCGAACATCCCCCTGGCCAACTCCGCCAGAGACGCCGGGCTGACCAGCTGTCCAATGGCCCGAAAAGTAAGCCCCACCGCCTCTACAATCTCGTCCGAGGCGGTGGCCACCGCCTCTCCCAAGCCCATGGATCGGGTCTCGAGAGACGGGCCGACTCCCAGAAACCCCCGCGCCGCGCCGTTCTGGTCGTAACGAGTGGCCAATGTCGTCTCCACTGTCAGGATCACACCCTCCCTGCTCAGCCTGATAAGCACAGGCTCACCAGGGCGCGCTCCCAACATCGCCGCCGTCTCCTCCCAACTGCGGGTTGGTATCCCGTCCACCGCCAGGATCAGGTCTCCTACTTGGATTCCCGCCTGGGAAGCCGGGGTCGGCGTCCCGTCGGCCAACTCATCCACCACCTGCATCACCCGGGTGGTGTAGTCGGAGACTCCTTCCACCAGAAACAGCCCGACCAGTATCACAAAGGCCATCAGGAAATTCATGGCCACTCCGCTCAGGGCCACCGTCATCTTCTGCCAGAATTTCTTGTGGTAATAGGAAAGTTCCGGATCGATCTCCTCGTCGTGGAAGGGTCCCATGCCTGCGATCTTCACAAACCCGCCGAAGGGCAGAAGGCGTAATCCGTACTCGGTTTCCCCTTTCTTCACCGACCACAGCCTCGGTCCGAAACCGAAAAACATCTCGGTGGCCTTCATACCGGTGGCGCGGGCAGCCAGGAAATGGCCCAGTTCGTGCACAGTGACAAAGAACACGATGCCGAGTACCACAACCAAGGCGCCCACCACTTAAAACACCTCCCGGCTAGATGGCCCGAGCATACCAAACTGGAGGAAGAAACGGATCCCTAAAGAAAATCGAGATAGGAAAACAAGTAGTAGGCGCCGGCAAAAACCAGCATCAATCCGTCGATCCGATCCAACATCCCGCCGTGCCCTGGCAGGAAAGAACTCATGTCCTTCAGGCCGATCGACCGCTTCACCGCCGATTCGATGGCGTCTCCCAAAGGGGCGAGAATCGAGACGATCGCCGCCAGATAGAGCGACTGATAGAGGGTGAGAAGCGAAAACGTGGGCAGTGTCGAGAGAATGGCAGCTGTGGCAAAGGTGGCAACCACCCCTCCCACCAAACCCTGGACGGTCTTCTTCTCCGAAAGGGACGGAGAGAGCGGTCGGGTGCCGAAAACCCGGCCCACCATATAGGCCGCTGTATCGAATACCGAGTTCAGCAGCAGTACCCACACCAGGAGCGCCACACCATCCTCGGCGCGGCCTATCGCCACCCCGAAGCAGAGAAGCGCCACCCAGATCATTCCCAACACGGTCACCGTGGAGTTCTCTACCGCCATCCTGCGGGAAGCCGCCGCATAGAAGAGCAGAATCAAGACCACCGCCCCGGCCAGCACCCCTCCCGAAGCGCCCAATCCCGACAGGTGCGCCCCGATACCCGCCCCCAGGGCGCCTATCAACCCCAACACCGCCATAGGCCGAAAGCCCACGGAGCGGACGGCCATGTAGAACTCGACCAGTCCTGTCCCCATGATCACCAGGATCAGGCCGGTCAGCCATATCCCTCCCAGATAAAGGGCGATCACCACCACTCCCACCATCACCATGGCACTGACCACCCGCTTGACCAGATCCGAGGAGTGAGCCTGCTCTGCCGCCTCCACCTCTTCTGTTGCCATCCCGGTTCGACCGGTCACGTCTTCGAAGCCAAGCATCCCCGACTCGACACCCGGGATGGCGACCGCCACCGCCTGTTGACGATGCTCCCTCGTCCCGGCCTCCTTCACTTCTTGGGCCAAGGCCTGATGCTGGGTGGTGCGACTGTCGAAAACGCTCTCATCGGTCAAGACCGGATCGGGCCCATTCGTCTCGGGCCCATTCGTCTCGGGCTCACCGGCCGCCATCCGGCGCGCCGACCTCTTGGGGGTCGGTTCCGTGTCCGGCTCCCAGTCGGGAACCCAGGTCGTGTCAGGCGGCTCCATCCCCTTCTATACCTCTAGCAACTCGGATTCTTTGCGCTTTAGCAACTCGTCCACCTGTTTGACAGTCCGGTCGGTTAGTTCCTGCAGATTCCGTTCGGCGCGGCGCAGATCGTCATCGGAGCATAACCCTTTGAGAGCATCCAGGTCTGACTTTGCCCCGCGCCGGACATTTCGAATCGACACCTTGCCGTCTTCAGCCTGTCGTCGCACTATGCGAATTAACTCAATTCGCCGCTCTTCGGTGAGAGGAGGAAAAGCAAGCCTGATCACCACGCCATCGTTGGCAGGGTTGATCCCGAGATTCGAGCTGTGGAGCGACTTCTCTATCTCGGGAATCGCGTTTTTGTCGAAAGGGTGGATCACCAGGAGACGCGGATCAGGAACTGTGAAGTTGGCAAGCTGCTGGAGGGGCAGGGAGGCGCCGTAATAGTTCACCCGCAGGTTTTGGAGAATCTGGGGATTGGCCCGACCGGTTCGCACCACCGCAAACTGTCCGGTTACGTATTCGATGGAAGTTTCCATCAGCAGATTGGCTTCGTCCAGAACCTCGTCGATCATGAGGGCTCCCTAGCTCACCTTGGTGCCGAGCGGCTCGCCGATCAACGCCCGGTAAACGTTGTCCGGCCTGTTCATGTCAAACACCACGATAGGAAGATCGTGCTCGCGACACAGGGTAATGGCGGTCATATCCATGACCTTGAGATCCTGAGAGATGACGTCCATGTAGGAAGCGGTCTGCAAAAGCCGGGCGGAGGAGTCCAGATGAGGATCGGCACTGTACACCCCGTCCACTTTGCTCGCCTTCAGCACCACTTCTGCTCCGATCTCCACCGCCCGTAGCGCCGCGGTGGTGTCAGTGGTGAAAAAGGGGTTGCCGGTGCCGGCCACAAAAATCACTATCCGTCCTTTTTCGAGGTGGCGCACCGCGCGGTTGCGGATATAGGGCTCGCTCACCTGCCGCATGGTGATAGCGCTCATCACCCGGGTGGTCAATCCACACTTCTCCAGGGCGTCCCGCAGTGCCAGGCCGTTCATCACCGTGGCAAGCATTCCCATGTAATCGGCGGTGGCCGGATCGAGGCCCCGGGCCGCCAGAGCAGTTCCCCGAAAGAAGTTGCCCCCTCCCACCACCACCGAGATCTCGGTTCCGGCCGCCCGAGCCTTGCTGATCTCCTCGGCAAGGCCGGCCACCTTGCTCGGATCGATCCCGAACCCGCCTTCCTGTTCACAAAAGGCCTCACCTGAGAGCTTGAGAAGGACCCGGCGGGCGGAAGTCATCAGGATTCCTGCTCGCCCACCGCCACTCGCGCCACCCGGCGGATCTTGACATTTTCGCCCACCCGTGAGGCCAGGGTCTTGACCATGTCGCCCACTGTTCCCTCAAACTTCTGGGAGTTGACGAACACCTGCTCGCTCAGGACATTGTCGACATAGAACTTTTCCATACGACCCTGGACGATGCGGGGAATGATCGGGTCAGGCTTGCCTTCGGTCCGCGCCGCCCGGGCAATCAGGTCCCGTTCGTGAGAAAGGACGTCTTCGGGAACTTCTTCTCGCACGATCCAACGAGGAGACGCCCACGAGACATGCATGGCAATATCGTCGGCAACCTTTTTGAACTCCGGGCTTTTAGCCACAAAATCGGTCTCGCAGGCCAACTCGATCAAGACCCCCATCACCGAATGGCCGGACTGTTGGTGCAGATAACTTCCGATCGTTCCCTCGTTGGCGTCCCGATCGGCTCGTTTGGCAGCTTGGGCCAGACCTCTTTCCCGAAGAAAATCATGGGCTTTGTCCATATCGCCATCCGTCTCCACCAAGGCCACTTTGGCGTCCATCATCCCCACTCCGGCCCGATGGCGGAGACGCTGCACGTCTTTGGCTCTGAAGTCGGCCACTGTCAACTCCTCCTCGAACCGGACCTGGAAGCTGGACTGTCCGGGGAGGACCCCTCTTTCTTTTTGGGAACTTTCTTTTTGGCGATCTCTTTTCCTTCCCGGCAGGCAGCGGCCACCAGAGAGCAGAGCAACTCGGCGGAGCGGATGGCATCATCGTTGCCAGGTATTACGTAGGTTATCGGCTCGGGATTGCAATTTGAGTCGACCAGGGCCACGATGGGAATCCCCAGCCGAACGGCCTCTTTTACTGCGGTCTCCTCGGCGTTGACATCTATCACGAACACTCCGGCCGGAAGCTCGCTGAGATCGCTCACCCCGCCCAGGCTCCGCTGGAGTTTTTCGAGATCTCTTCTGAGACGGAGTCGCTCCTTCTTGGGACGCGACTGCATCTCTCCGCTGTTCTCCTCAGCCTCCAATTCCTTCATGTAGGAGATACGTTGTCGGATGGTTTGGAAGTTGGTAAGCATCCCTCCCAGCCACCGGAAGTTGACATAAGGCATGTCCACCGACTCGGCATGCTGGGCAATGCTGTTGCGGGCCTGCTTCTTGGTGCCGATAAAGAGGATCTTCCCGCCATCGGCCGCTGCCTTGCGCACAAAGCTGATCGCATCGTCCAGCAGGCGAACGGTCTGACGGAGGTCGATTATGTGGATGCCGTTGGACTGACCCCACAGGTAGGGGGCCATTTTGGGATTCCACCGACGGGTCTCGTGGCCGAAATGGAGACCTGCGTCGATCAGATCTTTCATGGTGGTTGACGTCATATTCAACTCCTTCCTGGTTTTTCCTCAGCCCGTTGCCCGGTTTCTCCGGTCAGCGCCCGCAAAACGAGCGCCCGCCCCACAGGAAAGACCTCGGCGGATCTTTTCCCGACCAGTGGACGGAACGGGCCTGTGACGTTGCACCACCAGTTTAGAAGAAGGGTGACGACAGTAAGAAACCCGTTGTGATGTCCCGGGTTGGCTCGGCGCCGAAAGATCCGTCGCCGGGGAGTCAGGCCCGGGGGTGGGTGCGGTGGTGGGTGGAACGAAGGTGGCGATGGCTGACGCCGGTGTAGACCTGGGTGGTACCCAGATTGGCGTGCCCCAACAGCTCCTGGACACTGCGCAGATCAGCTCCCCTCTCGATCAGATGGGTAGCAAAGGAATGACGAAGAGCGTGAGGAAAACTTCCTATCCGGGAACGTACTACCCGCCTGATCTGGCGAGGATCCATCCGCCCTCCCCTCACCCCTACGAAGAGGGCTTCCCCGGCGCGCGGGCCGGCTAGTTCGGACCGACCCTCCTCCAGCCAGCGGTCAATTGCCCGCTGAGCGGGAACTCCAACCGGCACAGCCCGGTCCTTTCCTCCCTTTCCCGACACCACAATAAGGTCTTTCCCCTTCACCTGCGAGACGGCGAGCGCGGCCATCTCGGAGACCCGCAACCCGGAGGCGTACGCCAGCTCCAGAATGGCGCGATCCCGTAAATCGACCGGCGCTGAGCCATCTACCGCCTCCAGGGCCTGAGCCAACTGGGTGTGGGACAACGCCACCGGAAGGCTGGCCTTCGCCTTGGGGACAGGCAGGGCGCCGGCGGGGTTGGCGGGGATATCACCTTGCTGATGGAGATACCCGAAGAACGAGCGGAGGGAGGAACCCTTGCGTACCACCGAAGCGCGAGCGAAACCCCGGGTGTTCAAATAGGCAAAGAAGCGCCGGAAATCACTACGGTCGATCTCGCCCAGGGAGCCGCGTCCCACCTTGTCGCACAGGGCCAGGAACTGGGTGATGTCTCCGCGATAAGCGTTCACCGTATGCCCGGAAAGTCGTCGTTGGCGAGCCAGCCGGCCCAAATAGGTCTGCACATCCTCCTTGGCCCACTCGGGAAGGGTAGAAACACCAGCCACCCTTGCAATGCTACGAAAACCCTCTGATAGGCACCGGGGATTTCCTCCCGGGCCGGAAAGATCAGCCCACCATCTCGACCCAGCCTCCCGGCAGGCACAGCCTCTAGTTAGGTTTATCCACCTCGCGAGGATGTCGGCAAGCTCATAGCTTCAGTCGGATGACGGCGCCTTCTCTGACGATCCGTCCCTCCGACTCCAGTTCTCCAACTCTTACCAGTAGTCGGGAAAGGGGCCATCCCAGCCGCTCGGTGAGGATTTCCAGGGTGGCGCCGGTCTCTCCGATGGCCTCTTCCAGATCCCCCTTCATCCCCTCCGGCGCCGAGTCTTGCTGATCCTCCGCCAGGGGATGAATCATGCCCTCGCTCTCCAGGAACTCCAGCAGATCCGCCGCGCCCAGTATCGGCACAGCCCCGTCGCGAATGAGTTCGTTGCAACCCCGGGATGTCGCCCGGTTAATATCGCCGGGGATCGCCAAGACCTCCCGTCCTTGCTCCAAACCCAACCGGGCGCTGATCAGAGCGCCCCCACCGGGAGCGGCCTCCACCACCAGCACCACTCGGGACAGACCCGTGATGACCCGGTTGCGGACCGGAAACCGCCACGGCTCGGGGATAGTCCCCGGCGGGTACTCGGTAACCACCGCCCCGCCGGACTCCAACACCGCCTCCCCCAGTCGACGGTGGCCGGCCGGATACCAGCGGTCGGGACCCGAACCCAACACCGCTACTCCCGGTCCCCCGGCCTCTACAACTCCCTGGTGAACGGCCCCGTCTATTCCCCGCGCCAATCCGCTCACCACCACCACACCCCGCCGGCCCATCGCACCCCCCAGTGTCTTGGCCAGATTGAGGCCGTAGCGGGTCGCTCTTCTCGATCCCACCACCGCCACCCCGGGCAAGGTCGTGAGATCTCCCCTGACAAACAGCAGGTCAGGCGGGTCGGGGATGGCGGCCAGCCAGGGAGGGTATTGTTCGGTGCCCAACAGCACCACCGAGATGCCCGCCGCCCGAAGCTCCTCCATCCGCCGTTCGGCCGGGACGCCTACCGCCTCGCGTACGGCTGGCTTGGACTTGACCCGGCCGGTTTCGATCATCCGCACCGCCCCCACCGGATCGGCGGCTTTTTTAACCAGGTTGTAAATCCGTCCGGGGTGCATCCCCGAGTAGGCCAACCGCAGTCGGTGGGAGAAGTAGGGAACCGCGGGTGTTGGGGAACTCAAATGCCGGCCCGGTAGGAAAGCGCCTCCAGAACATGAATGTCCTCCACCCGCTCGGCTTCTCCCAGGTCGGCAAGCGTTCTCGACACCCGACGCACCCGGTCATAGCCCCTGCCGGTGAGATTTCCCCGGTCCAGGTTGCCCGAAAGCACTCGTTTGGCCTCCTTGCTCCACGAAAGCGCGTCGAGAGCCGATGAGGACAAATCTCCGTTGAGCACGCCGCGCTGGGTTTGGAGTTCACGCGCTCTCTCCACTCGCCGCCGCACCGCCTGGCTCGGCTCTCCCGGCGCCCCGGTCAACTCGTCGGCATCCATACGCCCGAGGAACACCCGTACATCAAAGCGGTCCAGCAGGGGACCGGAGAGGCGGCGTCGGTAGCGCTCCGCCGAGGAGGGCGAGCATCGGCATTGTCGCACAGTGTCGTTCGACCAGCCGCACGGACAGGGATTGGTAGCCGCAACCACCAGCGCCCGACAGGGAAAAGTAGCCGACACCCCCTTGCGGGTGATAGTCATAACTCCCTCTTCCAGAGGCTGGCGAAGCGCGTTGATGAGGTGGGCGGGGAACTCTCCCAACTCGTCAAGAAACAACACACCGTGGTGAGCCAGGGAGATATCCCCCGGCGTCGGAATCCCGCTACCGCCGCCCAGGAGCCCCGCTACCGAGGCAGTGTGATGGGGAGCGCGGAAAGGCCGGACCAAAACCGGCCTACGACGGTTGGCGGCCGCCCACACACAGGCCACCTCCATCTCCTCGGTCTCGGTGAAGCGGGGAAGTATCCCCGGAAGCCGCTTGGCCAGCATGGTCTTTCCCATCCCCGGAGGCCCGGACATGAGCAAATGGTGACGACCGGCGGCCGCAATCTCCAACCCGCGCCGAGCAAACTCCTGACCACGCACATCCGCCAGATCCGGGGGCTGTGAAGACGGCGCCTTATCGGACGGAGGGGGCGAAGGAGCAAGACTGCCTTCCAACGCTTCCACCGCCTCGGCCAATTGCTCAACCGGGTAGAGGTCCACCCCGGGGACCAAGGCCGCCTCCGACAACGCCCCTCGGGGCGCTATGCAGGGAACCCCTTGCCGGGCGGCCACCAAGGCAGCCGCCAGCACGCCTCGGCAGGCGCGCACCCGTCCGTCCAACGCCAACTCGCCCACCGCCACCACCCCCGGATGCCGCATCGACACCTTCCCATCGGCGATGAGGACGCCCAAGGCAATGGGAAGGTCGAAAGCAGATCCGGCTTTGGGAAGATCGGCAGGAGCCAGATTGACGGTCACCTCGCTCCGGGGCATCTCATAGCCCGATGATGCCATCGCCGCCCTCACTCGGAAACGGGCCTCCCTCACCGCCGTGTCAGGCAGACCCACCAGACCGAATTTAGAATTGGTTTTGCCCAAATGCACTTCGACATTCACCGCCCGGGGCGTCACCCCGATCATCGCCGCCGAATACACACGTGAACTCATTCCTCCAACATGCGTCAAATACCAACTCTTGTCTATCCCTCCCCCTCCAGGTTTTACCGCGATACAGCGATTTAAATCACAAACTCGCCCCGAGGAGGGAAGACTCGATCAAGAACCCCGGAAACGGGGGGGCCGTTTCTCAAGGAATGCCGCCACCCCCTCGCCGTGGTCATCTGTGCCCAGACAAATCGACTGGGACTGTCCCTCCCAGGCCGTTGTCTCCTCGAGTGACAACTCCCAGGAACGGTCCAGGCCCTGCTTGATGAACATCTGCGCCACCGGAGCTCCCGCCAGAAATCCCTCGGCCACCGCCGAGGACCGCTCTTCCAGCCGATCAGGATCGACCACATCCCAGACCAGCCCTTTTTCCTGCGCCTCGGCGGCGGACACCATCCGCCCCGAAAGCGCCACCTCCTTGGCGAACTGGGCGCCCGCCAACCGGGGCAGCAGCCAGGTCAGACCCATATCCAAACTCAGGCCCCGACGCGCGAAGATGGCCGAGAACCGGGCGCGGTGAGTGGCGACAACCACATCACATCCCAAAGCAAGGCTCATCCCCGCTCCCACCGCCACTCCGTCCACTGCCGCCACGGTGGGTTTGGTCAGTCGCCGCAGCGCCAAAGCAGTATCCCCCACCACCTTCATGCGGCGCTGGGCATCCACCACTCCCCGGGAGCGGGGCCCGGCAGAGGGATCGAGGTCGGCGCCCGCGCAAAAATCCCCGCCTCGTCCCGATATCACCAGCACCCGCTGCCCGGAACGCTCACAGTCGGAGAAAGCCATCTGGAGGTCTTTCCACCCCTCGGGGGGAATGGCATTCTTGCGAAAGGGGCGATTCAGCCACAGCCACCGCACCGGTCCCCGGTCTTCGGTCTCAAGCCACATACTTCCATAGGGTAAAGCGTCGCGCTAGCTTGGGTCTTCTGATGGGTTTCAATCCTTTCCGCTCTCATCGGAAAACCGCCGCCGACCTTGTGATCGTGGCGGCCGCGCTGGTGGTCATCATCGCAGTGGTGCTGTGGGCGTTTTTCGCGGGATAACCACTCAAACCACACGCGGCAACCAGAGCAGATCCACCCCACCACAATGGAACCGTACGGTGATCAGGTCGACGCGCGACGTCGGCCGGGACAGGGCGGCAGCCAGCCTCTTCACCTGTCTCGCTTTGGTTGCATCGAAGGCGTCCAAGGGATCCGGAGATCCGTTCTTGCCCACTGCCCACCGGCTCCTCACCTCCACAACCGTCCTCTCTCCGTCGATCTGCGCCAAGATGTCTATCTCTCCCCGACCCACCACCAAGTTCCGAACTAACACCGAATGGCCCCGATGTTCCAGAAAGCGAACAGCCAGATTCTCGGCCGCGGCGCCGGTTAGTCGGCGGGTCGGGTGATCCTTCTCCCGGTTCATTGTCATAGGTTGCGTCGCGGGTGTGACAAACGAGCCTTGGCTGCACACCCGGCTTTGGCTGAGCAGCTGGTCCGCCGGATCCCCACCCATGTATTTGGAACTAAATCCCGCCTAGTCGGCCGAACGGCCAGATCCGGAAAACAGCCTTGCCCACCACCATGTCCTCGTGGACTGTCCCAAATACCCGGCTGTCCGAAGACCTGCTTCGGTGGTCCCCCATCAGAAAAAGGTGATCATCTTCCACCTGTACCGTGAAGGTGTCCTCCCGGGTGGAAGAACCCAGATAGGGCTCATCCAAGAGTTCACCGTTCACCCATACCTCCTGGCGACGGATCTCGATGTGATCACCTCCCGTCCCGATCACTCTTTTTATCAGGTCCGCATCGGCTATGTCATACCAACCGAACGCCTGCCTGACCTCGTACCACACCACCTCCAACAGATTACGATCCGGCTCGACACGACCGGGAGGCGAAAACACCACCACATCTCCCCGGCCGGGGTCTCCAAACAGATAGCTGACTTTGGAAACCATTACCCGGTCTCCTACCTGCAAGGTGGGATGCATGGACTGTGAAGGGATTTCAAAAGGCTGGATGATCAGGGATTTGATCAACACCGCCAGGACAACTGCTCCCAACACCAGGACGGCCATCTCCACCACCGCCGACCTGATCCGGCGCTTGGGGGGCGGCGGGGCCGCTGAAACGCCACTATGGGCTAACGGTTCCTCCCCCGGATCTGCGACGGGAACCGGCAGAATGCCTTCAGGTGGCCTTTCGGTCAGTCGCGTCTCTCTTTGATCCGGGCCGATTTACCCGACCGGCCCCGCAGGTAATGCAACTTCGCCCGACGGACCAGCCCTTTGCGGAGAACTTCGATCCGGCTCACGATCGGAGCATGAACCGGGAAGATGCGCTCCACCCCCACTCCGAAACTGATCTTTCGCACGGTGAAAGTCTCCTGCAGCCCTCCCCCGCTCCGGCCAATCACCACTCCCTCGAAAACCTGTATGCGCTCCCGCCCGGCCTCCATCACCCGGACATGGAGGCGAACGGTGTCGCCCGGCCTGAAGTCGGGGATGTCGTCCCTGAGAAAGCCTTGCTCAAGCAACCGGATGTCATTCATGGTCAAACCTGTTGTGTTCGAAGAGAAAAGGGTGGGCGTCTGCCTACCCCCTAGCTTACCACTGCTCAATATCGCTTTTTCCCTCCCATAGATCCGGACGACGACCACGGGTCCGCTCCTTCCGCTGAGCGGCTCTCCAGCCGGCAATTCGCTGGTGGTCACCTGACAGCAGCACTTCGGGGACCGGCCAGCCTCGAAAAACCGCAGGCCGGGTGTAGACCGGCTCTTCCAGCAAACCTTCCCGGAAGGATTCGAACACCACCGAACAGGGATTCCCCACCGCCTCGGGCAACAGGCGGACAATCCCTTCCGTCACCAAGAGGGCCGCCACTTCCCCTCCCGCCAACACGTAGTCGCCCACCGACACCTCCTCGTCGATGAAGTGCTCGGCGATCCGCTCATCCACCCCCTCATAGCGGCCGCATACCAAAGTCAGATGATCGAGTTCGGACCATCGGTCCAGCATGGTCTGGTCAAGACGCCTGCCGGCGGGAGTGAACAGCACCCGGTGGCTGTCCTCCAGCGAGTCGAGGGCCCGAGCCAGTGGCTCGGGCATCATCACCATCCCCGCCCCTCCACCGAAGGGCGCATCGTCCACCGCCCGATGTACGCCCTCCGCGTAATCCCGCAGGTCGATCAACTCCACTTCGACCAGCCCGGCATCAAGCGCTCGGCCCAGGATCCCCACCTCCAGGGCCTGGGGAAAGTAATCGGGGAAGATGGTGACTATCGAGATCTTCATCACCCAAAACATTAACCATGCCCGGGAAACTCACTATTGTTTGCCGTGCTCTTCCTCGTGAGAGCGCGTCCGTTACGCTAACCCGCGGTGCCCGTATGGGCGGGGGTGTGGTTTCATCAAGAGAGCAGTGAATCGGGGTTCTACGGTAGGTATTTCGTCGCCGGAAACCCCGTCTGCGCCTACCGAGATAATCCAGGGGCATACCGACCTCGACGCCGTCATGGCCCGGGCCCCCCGCGAGAACTTCCCGGTGGCGCTGCGGGCGCTGCCGGCACACCTCCAGCGGCACCTGCAAGCGATCTACGGCTACGCCCGGCTCACCGACAACCTGGGCGATGAGTACCCCGGGGATCGCTCGGCGGCGCTGGACTGGCTCAAGGGTCAGATCGATCACCTTTTCGCCGGGAATCCTTCCCACCCGGTCTTCCACCAACTGGCTCCCACAGTGACCCGCTTCGGCTTGTCCCGCACGCCCTTCGATCAGCTACTGGCTGCCAACCGTCTGGATCAACACAAGAAAAGCTACTCCAACTGGGAAGAACTGATGGGTTACTGTGAGTTGTCGGCGAATCCCGTAGGACACCTAGTCCTGGCCGTTTTCGAGTCGGCCACCGCCGACCGCCTGGCCGCCTCCGACGCCGTGTGCAGCGGGCTGCAGGTCTTGGAGCACCTCCAAGACCTGGGTGAGGACGCCAGGGCGGGCCGCGTCTACATGCCGGCCGATGACATGGAGCGCTTCGGCTGCACAACCGATGATCTGCTGGCGCCGGTGGCCGGCCCAGGCCTGCGGAGTCTGGTGGAGTACGAGGCGAGCCGCGCCCGCGAAATGCTTGAGAAAGGGAGATCGCTGGTGGCGTCGCTCCGCGGATATTCCCGCCTCGCCATCGCTGGATTCGTAGCTGGAGGACTCGCCGGACTCGACGCCATCGAGACGGCTCGCTTCGATGTATTGGGCGGTACCCGGCAGGCAGGCGCCATACGGTTGCTGCGCCGCTTTGTCCCCCTGTACCTCGTCGCGTTGGCGCGGCGGCGCGGGAGCGTTCCGTGATCAGCCCGGAGGCGGCATACCGGCAGTGCGAGGAGATCACCTGGGCGGAGGCTCGCAACTTCGCCTACGGCATCCGCCTGCTCCCGACTCCCAAACGCCAAGCCATGGCGGCGTTGTATGCGATGTCCCGGCGCATCGACGACGTCGGCGACGGCGACTGGCCCCAGGACCGCAAGCTGGCGGCCCTCGATGATCTCCACTCGGTGATCGGGAGGCTGGAGGCGGGTGAGGTTTCCGACCCCTCGGATCCGGTACTGGTCGGCGTCGCCAACGCCGCCGCCCGTTACCCGATTCCCGTGGCCGCCCTGCACGAGATCGTGGAGGGCTGCGAGCAGGACGTGCGGGGCCAGACCTACCTGACCATGAACGACACAATCCGCTACTGCCGCCTGGTGGCTGGCTCGGTCGGCCGCCTGTCCCTGGGAGTTTTCGGCACCAAGGCAGGTCGCCACCCCGAGCGCGAGGGCGAGGCCCCCCGGCTGGCCGACGATCTGGGCGTGGCCCTGCAGCTCACCAACATGCTGCGCGACCTCCTCGAGGACCACCGCATGGGGCGTATCTATCTCCCCGAGCAGGAACGGGACCGCTACGGGATCCTCCCCGGCCAGTGGGCGCCGCCCGAGCATGTCGGCGCGCTGGTCCAGTATGTGGCGGGACAGGCGGCGGCCTGGTTCGAGCGGGGACTGGTTCTGCTGGGGCACCTCGACCATCGCAGCCGGGCATGCACAGCGGCGATGGCCGGCATATACCGGCGGCTGCTGAACCGAATTCTCGCCCAGCCGACCCGTCCGCTGACCGAACGCGTCAGCCTCCCCGTCTGGGAGAAAGCGCTCGTGGCAGCGCGCAGCGTGTCCGGACTCCACCCGTGAGCGACTATCCGCCCCGCGTAGTGGTGGTTGGCGGCGGCCTGGCCGGCTTGTCAGCCGGACTGGAGGCGGCCGACGGGGGGGCGGCGGTGACACTCTTGGAGCGACGCCCCCGTCTGGGGGGCGCCACCTGGTCGTTCCAGCGCCGGGGTATCTGGTTCGACAACGGCCAGCATGTCTTCCTGCGCTGCTGCAGCGCCTACCGGGCATTCCTGCAGCGCATCGGCTCGGCCGACGGCGTGTTCCTGCAGCGCCGGCTGGACATTCCCGTGCTAGGCGCCGGCGGGCAGGCAGGCGCCATCCGGCGCACCGCCGGCCCGGCCCCGCTGCACCTGGCCCCGGCGCTGCTGACCTATCCCCACCTGGGTCTCCGCCAGAGGCTGGGAGTGCTGCGAGCAGGATGGGCGCTGCGCCGCCTTGACCCCGATGATCCGACGCTGGACGAGGTGGCTTTCGGCGATTGGCTGGCCGACCACGGCCAGGACGCAATTGCAGTCGAAACGTTCTGGAACCTGGTCGTGCTACCCACGGTCAACGTGACAGCCGCCAAGGCATCTCTCAAGCTCGCCGCCAAGGTCTTCGTGACCGGACTGCTGACCGAGGCGGCCGCCGCCGACATCGGCTGGGCCAGGGTGCCGCTGTCGGCCCTGCACGGCGACGCCGCCCGGCGCACCCTGGAAGCCGCCGGAGCCGAGGTGAGGACGCGCGTCGGTGTCACCGGAGTACGGACCGGCCCCTCCGGGCGCCTGGTGGTCCAGGCCGGCGGTCATCCCATCGAAGCCGACTCCGTGGTGGTGGCGGTGCCCCACGACGTCGTCGACTCGCTGCTGCCGCCCGGCAGCGTACCTGCCCAGGACCGGCTGCAGAACCTCGGCGTCTCGCCGATCGTGAACGTGCACCTGGTGTACGATCGTCCGGTGACCGAACTGTCGATCTTCGCGGCCGTCGGCAGCGACGTGCAGTACGTGTTCGACCGCACCGAGGCGGCCGGACTCGACAACGGCCGTCAGTGCCTGGCCCTCTCCCTGTCAGCGGCCGAGTCCTACATCAGTTGGAGTGCAACGGATCTGATAACCCACTTCAGCACCGAGTTGGCCCGCCTGCTGCCCGCCGCGGCGGATGCCACCCTCACCGAGTCGATCGTCACCCGGGAGACCACGGCAACCTTCAACGGCGTGCCGGGAACCGACCACCTTCGCGCCGGCGCCGAATGCCGCCTCCCCGGCGTGTACCTGGCGGGCGCCTGGTGCGACACGGGCTGGCCGGCCACGATGGAGGGGGCGGTTCGCAGCGGAAGCAAAGCGGGGCGTCTCGCCGCCCGGTTTGCGGCGGACGCCCCGCCTGCATCCCCCGAGGCGCATCGGTTGGAGGCGGCGGTGTGAGCGTGAAACGCCGCACTCCCCAAGTACTGGAGCGCACCCGCGCCTTGGTGCAGCCCGCCCTCGTAGCCGCCGTGGGCCGCCTCTCCCCTGACCTGGCTGTTCCGGCCCGCTATCACTTCGGCTGGGTCGACACCCGCGGTGTTCCACTCCCGAGCGGTCGCGACGGCAAGGGCGTGCGCCCCACCCTGGCCCTGCTGTCCGCCGAAGCGGTGGGGGCGGAGGCCGAAGTGGCTCTTCCCGGCGCCGTGGCGGTAGAACTGATCCACAACTTCTCGCTCGTCCACGACGACATCGTGGACGACGACGCCGAACGCCGGCATCGGGCCACGATGTGGAAGGTCTTCGGCGTGGGCGACGCCATCATCGTGGGCGACGCCTTGATGGGTCTGGCCATCGAGTTGTTGCTGGACGAGACGACCCCGGCCCGCACGGCGGCGGCAGCCGACCTAATCCGGGCCACGACGGCCATGATCGCCGGGCAGTACATGGACATGACCTTCCACCGTCTGGACACCGTCGGGGTGGAACAGTGCTGGGAGATGGTTTCGCTCAAGACGGGCGCCCTGCTGGCGCACGCCAGCGCGGTCGGAGCGATCCTGGCCGGCGCCCCGACTCCCACCGTGGAGGCGCTGCGCAGTTTCGGCAAAGAACTTGGGCTGGGCTTCCAGGCCATGGACGACCTGCTGGGTATCTGGGGGGAGCCGGCGGTTACCGGCAAACCCGCCGGCAACGATCTGCGGGAGCGCAAGAAGTCGATCCCTGTGGCCGTAGCCCTCGGTTCAGGAACCAGGGCCGGCGAGATGCTGGCCGATCTCTACGCACAGGATCATCTGGACGAGGCAGACATCGCCAGGGCGGCCACGCTCGTGGAAGAGGCGGGCGGACGCGCCGCCACCGCGGAGGCGGCCCGGGAGTGTATGCACCGCGCCGCCGACGCTCTGCACACCGCCGACCTTGAAAAACAGCCTGCCGAGGAGTTGCTGGACTTAGCGCGCTTCGTGGTAAACCGGGAGTTCTGACGCCACAAGGGCGGTGCATTGTGGTAGGCAATAGAGACGAGCAGAATGCTTCCTCGACCCTCTCGGACAAGGAGGTGGCCGCCCGGTTACAACCCAGACGTGCCCGCGCTGAGTGCTCACCTCCATTCACCATCTCCCCAGTACACAGAGGCAACGAACCTGTCGTATCGAGCCTGTCGGACCAGGGCCGGTGAAAGACAGCTGCGGCGTCTCCGGGACGGGTGGTGGGCGCTTTTGGGAGATTTTCGGGATAGCGCTGCGGTTGGGCCTCACCTCCTTCGGGGGACCGGTGGCACATTTCGGCTATTTCCATGACGAGTACGTCGAACGGCGGCGTTGGGTCGACGAGGGCACCTTCGCCGACCTTCTTGCTCTCTCCCAGGCGTTCCCGGGCGCGGCCAGCTCCCAACTGGGTTTTGCAATTGGGATGGTTCGGGGAGGGTTTCGGGGAGGACTGGCAGCCTGGTTGGGGTTTACGCTCCCATCGGCCGTCATCCTCACCTCCGTGGGCCTGGGCGCCGCCCGGATCGGCGACGAGGCGCAGGGGTGGGTCCATGGGCTGGCAGTTGTGGCGGTGCCGGTGGTGGGTCTGGCGGTGTGGAGACTGTGGTCCAAACTGGCGCCGGACCCGTTCCGCAGTTCACTGGCCATCGCTGCCACAGTCGCACTGATCGCTTTCCCCTCTTCCACGCGGACGACCGCCGTGGCAGTGATCGTGGTGGGGGGTCTCCTGGGATGGCGTTTCTGCCGAGATCACGGCGCCGCTCCGGGCGAACGCAGCCTTCCCGCCTTCAGCCGACGATCCGGGGTGATAGCCGCCCTCGTCTTTTTCGGCCTGCTGGCGGCTCTCCCCATCGCCCGCCGTGCAACCGAAGCCGAGTTCGTGGACGTCACCGACGCCTTCTACGGAGCCGGCGCCCTGGTGTTCGGCGGGGGGCCGGTGGTGCTACCCCTGCTGGAATCGGAACTGGTCGGACCCGGTTGGGTTGACGAGGAACTCTTCATCGCCGGCTTCGGCGCCGCCCAGGCCATCCCCGGGCCGGTGTTCACTTTCTCGTCGTATCTGGGGGCAGTGATGACCCCCGAACCCAACGGGATAGCCGGCGCGGCCCTGGCTTTGGTGGCTCTCTACCTGCCTTCCCTCCTCATGGTGATGGCCATCCTGCCGTTCTTCGCCGCCCTGCGCACCAATACCGGAGTCCAAGCGGCGCTGCGCGGAGTCAACGCGGCGGTGATCGGGATCCTCCTGCTGGCTCTCTACGACCCGCTGTGGACCAACGCCATCCGAGAGCCCTCAGACCTTGGCCTGGCCCTGGCCGCCTTCGGCCTCCTGGCCTTCTGGAAGTTCCCCCCCTGGGTGGTGGTGCTCCTCACCGCCGCCGGCGGCGGCGTCCTGGCCGCTCTCTGAAGGCTCTGACGGGCGGTTCGTTCCAGTCCTTGATGTGACGGTTCCGGTAGAACTCACGGTCTACACCGTTAACTCAAAAGAGAGAAAACTGTCCTATGGGTGATAGCACTTCCTCGGGGACTTCCTCCTGCTCCGGTGTAGGTCCGTCCTCAAGCTCCAGTGCTGCTTCGAGTTCGTCGATGGACCGGATGGGCGTCGCTCCGAGTTTCTCGATTCTCTTGTTTCCCGGGCCTTCCCCCGGTCCCCTCCACACTGCAACTCGACCAAATCCTCCCTTGAGCGCTTCAGTCGCGCCCGACCATGTGCCGCCTTTCTCGATTTCGCCGGCAACAACCAGGATGATCTTGGAAAGTGCGTAAATGAGCTTGTTGCGTCCCATGGCGTTCCCGATGCTGAACGGCGCCTTAGGGCTATAGGGAGTGCAGATGACTGTGCGATCGTCATAGATCGCTCTGCGCACATCCGGACTCTTCAGCTTGCGCATGAGCGAATCCGCAACCACTCCGATCACAGTTCCCCCAGACTGGAACGCGGTGCTCATGGCCAGTTGACCCACCCCGCGCGCCCCACCCGAAATCAGCGGAAGCCCCAGGCCGGCTGCTCTTTCGGCAGCATTCTGGGCCACTTCTCCTCCCTCCGGGTTTACATCACGACTGCCAACCACCCCGATCCCGGGGCAATTGAGCAACCCAGGGTCGCCGGCAGCATGCAGCAGGACGGGCGCCTTGGACCCGAGCCGGTCGACCAAACGTCGCGGATAGCCCTCATCGAAGGGCGTCAGCGTCCAGATACCGGCCTGGTCGAGTTGCTCCAACTCGAAAGCCATCGCTCTGGCCCGATCCAGCAGAGCAACGATTCTGGCTGACAACTCAGCGGATAAGTCATGCTCACGAAGAAGATGTGTTTCGGTCTGGCCCAAAAGCATGCCCGGCTGGGCGATTTGTTCGCAGAGCTTCCAGAACTCGGATGCTCTGAGGGGCTGGACCCCTTCGCTGTGGATCCGGCTCGTGAGAGAAACCGTCGCCAGCGAATCATCATGTGTCATGTGACCGATATCCCTGGCGTGTCGGCCAAGGCAAAAGGGTACACCGAGCCGACCCCTGCCTTCCTGAGTTCCCCACCAATGATTGTCAGCGTCCATCGAGAATCGACTATATCGTCCACCAACAACACTGGACCCGAGGGAACAGCCCCGCGGATCTCGAACGCTCCGCACACATTGCGATACTGCTGGTGAATACATCAATCAGCCCCTTTTGTCCAGAAGTCTCAGGTAACGGAGCCAGGGCGCCGCTCGCCCCGGGGCCGTTGATTACCAGAGGATCTGGTCGGCGGCCCGTTCCACTGCTTGGTCGAGGGGTCCGGTGTAGATCCCGGTGGACAGGTACTTCCACCCGGCGTCGGGGAAAATGGTGACCACCGTCCCCGAACGCATTTCCCTCGCAACTCGCAAAGCTACGGCCAGTGCCGCCCCGCTGGAGGGCCCGGCGAACAGTCCTTCGGCCGAAAGCAGCAGGCGGGTGTGCTCGATGGTGGAGGGAAGGCGCACAAGTACTCGCCGATCGATCTGGTCGGCATCGAAGATAGGCGGTATGTAGCCGGCGCCAATGGAGCGAAGGCCGGTGATCAACTCCCCCACCGGCGGCTCAGCGGCCACCACCTTTGCCCGGGGGAAGGACTCGCGGACCGCCGCTCCGGCGCCCATCAGGGTCCCCCCGGTTCCCAGTCCGGCCACCAGCGCGTCCACCCGGTCCAGTTCGTTGACGATCTCCCGACCGGCGCCCTGGTAGTGCGCCTCGACGTTGGCCGGATTCTCGTATTGGTGCAGCATGAGATAGTCATCGGAGGCCGCGATCTCCTCGGCCATGCGCACGGCTCCGTTGGCGCCCTCCTCCCGCGGAGAAAAGATGATCCGGGCTCCGAAGGCGTTCAGCGCTTCGATCCTCTCGGCGCCGGCGCCTTCGGCCATCACCACCGTGAACGGGATGTTCCACAGCAAGGCCAGCCGGGCCAGGGCAATTCCGGTGTTGCCCGACGATGGCTCCAAGAGACGCGTTCGCGGCGTCAGCCGTCCTTCCGAGCGGGCTTTCTCCAGCATGGCCACCGCCACCCGGTCCTTCAGGGAACCGGTGGGCAAAAACCACTCCAGTTTGGCGAAGATGTCCACTCTGGGCGGGGAGAGCGCCTCCAAGCGGACTAAAGGAGTGGGAGAAAGGGCCGTCGGTGACCTCGGGGCCATCAACCGCCGGCGACCGATGGAAGAATGGTGATCTCCGACGGTTGGGAGATAGGAGTATCCAAACCCTTTAGATAGCGGATGTCCTCGTCGTTGAGGAAAACATTGACGAACACCGGCACCGAGCCGTCCGGGTTGAGGAGTTGGCGAACCAAAGCCGGATAGCGTTTCCCGAGGTCGGAAAATGCCTCTCCCACAGTGGCGCCGCGGACGGTTAGCGAAGCGTCCCCTCCGGCGTGAACCCGAAGAATGGTGGGCAGGCGAATGGTGTGCGTCATGTGACGTTCCTCCTAGAGGTAGGAGTCAAAGCTTAAGGTGGTCTCGGCGATTTGGCGGTCCCGGATGCGAAACCCCCGCACCGAAAGGGTATCAATCCGCTCCATGCCTACCAGCACGTAAAGCCAATCCGGCTCGACGGCCAACGCCACATCGGTGGGAGATGGATAAGCGGGGGAATGAGTATGGGAATGGAACACCCCCACCAGCTCCCAGCCGTTCGATTCCGCATGCCGCAGCGCCCCGAAATGCTCAGTCGGATCAATCACGTAGTTGACTGGCGAATGTGCAACATTGGTGAGGGGATAAGCCTTCGTCAGACGACCGTCAGGGTCTCCGGCCAACAACCCGCACGCCTCCTCGGGATAGCAGTCGCGGGCGTGCGCGATCATTGTCCGGTGGATGGGTTCGGGAACGCGGATAGATGAATGTTCGTCAAGCATTGGAAGTCCCCCGGCAGGGCGGGGAAAGCCGAGTCGGTCAGACGGTCCTGGGAACCGACCCGGCGGGCATACAGTACTGATCGTATTCGACGATGGCCGGCGGACGGCTCTCGTCGGCGCATGCCAGACATTCAGGGTTGCGGCGCAGTTTCAGGGTTCGGAAGTCCTCGGTCAGGGCATCATAGGCAAGGAGTTTGCCAACCAGTGGTTCGCCTATGCCGAGGAGCATCTTGATGGCCTCCATCGCCTCGATGGAACCGATAATCCCCGGCAGCACACCCAGCACACCCGCCTCCGCGCAGGAAGGCGCCAGCTCTGCTGGGGGAGGCTGGGGAAAAAGGCACCGGTAGCAGGGGCCCTGGTAGGGATGGAAGACGCTGGCCTGTCCCTCGAAACGGAAGATGGCTCCGTGCACCACCGGAATACGGAGATGGAGAGAAGCGTCGTTCACCAGGTAGCGGGTGGGGAAGTTGTCGCCCCCATCCACCACCAAGTCGTAACCGGACATTATCTCGAGGACATTGTGGGCGGAGAGCCGCTCATTGTAGGGCTCCACCTTGACGTCAGGATTGAGAGCGGTCAGCGTCTCTCGCGCCGACTCCACCTTTGAGTGACCAAGCCGGTCCATGTTGTGAAGAATCTGTCGCTGGAGATTGGAAGCGTCCACCACATCGAAATCAACCACTCCCAGCACTCCCACTCCTGCCGCCGCCAGATAGAGGGCGGCGGGAGAACCCAGTCCTCCCGCTCCCACCAACAGCACCCGGGAATTCAAAAGCTTGGCCTGGCCTTCCTCTCCCACTTCAGGCAACATGGTGTGTCGGCTGTAGCGCACCTTCTGATCGGAGGAAAGCGTCACCGGTTCCGACCAGGGGCGGCCTTCCGCCTTCCAAAGGCCGAACCCTCCGACCATGGAGACCACATTGCGATACCCCAACTCCTCCAGGGACTGGGCGGCCAGGGCGGAACGGGCGCCTCCCGCGCAGTAAACCACTATCTCGGTGTCGGGATCGGGCGCCTGCATAGAGATGGAAGACTCCAAGAGCCCCCTGGGAATGAGGTGCGCGCCGGGGATGGCGCCCTGCTCATACTCCTCGTGCTCCCGCACGTCCAGCACCAGCACATCGTCATCTCCCAGCCGCGGCTCCACCTCGGCCGGGGACACTTCTGTTATCTGGGCCTTGGCTCTTCTAAGTAAATCCTGAAAGGTAAGCATCTTGGTCCTTGAAAAAGAATCTCTCTTTTATCCAACCCCACCCAATCCGGAAATGTTCCCGCGAGCGGCGGAAACGGTGTTGGACATCAGCATCGCCCTGGTCATCGGGCCCACTCCTCCCGGCACCGGGGTGATGGCCGAGGCGACTTCGCTGACCTCGGCGAAGTCGACATCCCCCACCAGTCCCTCGGCGGTGCGGTTGATGCCCACATCGATCACCACCGCGCCCGGCTTCACCCAGGAGGCCTTCACCATCTTGGCTCTCCCCGCCGCCGCCACCAGGATGTCGGCTTCCCGTGTGAGCAACTCCAGGTCGACAGTGCGGGAATGGGCGAGGGTGACCGTGGCGTCGGCGCCCTTGGTGGCCAACAGCAAGGCCAGGGGTTTTCCCACCAGAAAGCTTCGGCCCACCACCACCGCCCGCCGTCCGGCAATCCGAAGATTGAAGTGTGAGAGGATACGCATGATGCCGGCGGGAGTGCAGGGCCGAGGACCGGGCAATTCAGCCACCAGGCGGCCCAGATTCTCGGTGTGAAGCCCATCCACGTCTTTGCGAGGGTCGATGCAACCCACCACCCTTCCCTCGTCCAGCCCCTTGGGAAGAGGTAGTTGCACCAGGATTCCATCCACCCCCGGATCGGCGCTCAGGCTACTCACCAAGTCCTCCAGTTCTGCCTGGGAGGGGATCTCATCAAGTTGATGATGGATGGAGCGAATCCCAACTTTGGCTGCGTCGCGGCGCTTGGCCCGGACATAGGTGTGGGAGGCGGGGTCGTCACCCACCAGCACCGTGGCCAGGCCGGGAACGTAGCCGGACTTGGCCAGGACAGCCACTTCGGCAGCCACCTCTTCCATCACCGACGCGGCCACCACCCGTCCTTTCAACAGCATGGCAGCCATCAGTGTCGGAAATGCCGGCGGCCGGTGAAGAGCAGCGCCATCCCATGTTGGTCGGCGGCCGCGATCACTTCCTCGTCGCGCACCGACCCTCCGGGGGAAACAACAGCTACCACGCCCACAGATGCTAGGGTATCCACTCCGTCCCGAAAGGGAAAAAACCCATCGGAGGCGGCTACCGCACGCTCGGCGCGGTCTCGGGCGGTCGCAATCGCCCGTCGGGCCGCCCCCACCCGGCTCTGATCACCGGCGCCCACTCCCACCGATCGACCATCCCGGCAGATCACCACCGCGTTCGACTTGGCGTGGGCCGCCACCACCCAGGCCAGTCCCAGGTCGGAGAGCCGACCGGCGTCGGGGCTCACCCGGGAAACCACTCTCCACTCCTCGGGAACCACAGTGGGCTGGTCGGGAGTCTGCACCAGGAAATCGGGCCCGAGCGAGCGTATCTCCCGCTCGGTAGCTTCCGGGAGCGGGATCTCCCAGACTCGCAGATTGGGCTTGGCGGAGAGAACCTCGGCAGCTTCCGGCGTGACTCGGGGAGCGGCTACCACCTCCACAAACACCTCGGTCAGGGCCTCGGCCGCCGAAGAGTCGAGCGGGCAGTTGAAGGCAACCACTCCACCGTAAGCCGCAAGAGGATCGCCCTCCCAGGCGCGGGTGAATGCCTCGGTCGGATCGACGCCCGTTCCCACCCCGCACGGGTTGGAGTGCTTCACGATCACACAGGCCAAACCGCCCAGATCGGAAGCCAGACGTCCGGCCGCCTCCGTGTCCGCATAGTTGTTGTAGGACATAGCCTTCCCCTGGATGCGCCGCGCCGCCGATCCCCGGAACCCCCCTTTCCCGGTGGTGTACAGGGCGCCCTGCTGATGGGGGTTCTCCCCATAACGGGTCATCCGCTGCCGTCGAAGGGCTATCACCAGCCGGTCAGGCAGAGTCTCGGCAGGCGAAAGCCAGCGGGCGATGGCGGCATCGTAGGCGGCGGTGTGCGCGAAGGCTTCGGCAGCCAGCCGCCGACGGAGCGCCCCATCCACCTTCCCTGACTCCATTGTCGCGATCACCTCCGAATACTGAGAGGGGGAGGTAACCACCGCCAGGTGGGCATGGTTCTTGGCGGCGGCGCGGACGAGCGCCACTCCGCCAATGTCGATCTGCTCCACGTCGGGAGTATCCGAAAAGGGGTAGAGGTTGCAAACCACCAACTGGAAGGGCCTTATCCCAAAACGGCGTAGATCCTCCCGATGGGTGGGATCGTCCGGATCGGCCAGGAGGCCCCCGTGGATTTGCGGATGAAGTGTCTTGACCCGCCCACCCAACATCTCCGGAGCGCCGGTCACATCCTCCACCGTGGTCACCTCCATCCCCGCCTCTTGGAGGGCACGGGCGGTGCCGCCCGAGGAGACGATCTCGGCGCCCAGGTCAACCAGGCGACGGGCTAACTCGACAATCCCGGTCTTGTCCGAAACCGACAGAAGTGCCCTATTTATCTCGACGACGCTCACCTTCGGGCGCTCCTTTTCTTGGGGTGCATGGTGGTTGCCACAGAAAGCCTGGTGAAAGAATCTATGTATCGCGAAGGTTTACCGGCCCGGACTGCGGAGCGGCCACGAAAACATGTGATATGGTCTGGTTGGAGCCGGCGTCATAGGAAGGCTCGAACATCCCCTGGCGGTGAGAAAGGGGCACAATAACCGTCAGGTTGGGGGGCTGCCGTTCGGCTTCCCGAGACGCCGGCTTTGCCCAGTATCTCCGAAAGCACCTCATTGGTGTGCTGGCCCATCAGTGGAGCCGGTCGGGGAGACACCCCTCCCGCTCCGAACTGGAGGGGGTGGGAAGCGGAGAGATACGAACCGATGCCCGGGTGGCTCACTTCCGCGAAGAGCGGATTCTCCAATGAACAGCGCGGGTCGTCTGTCACCAGTTGGCGAAAGGTCTGATACGGCCCCCAGCACAGCCGGTGGAGCTCCAGTATCCCTCCCGCCTCGGCCAGGGTGCGGGAGGCAAACCAGGGCGCTAGAACTGCCGAGATCTCAACTCGCGCCGCGAAGCGATCGCCTTCCTTTCCCAAGTCGAGACCCCTCCGGCGCTCTATCCCCTCCATCGCCTCTCTCGAACCGGTGGCTTCCACCAGATCGTCCCATTGCCGGTCGGTAATGACGACCACCATCAGCCTTCTCCCGTCAGAGGTGGAAAAATCGCGTCCAAATGCACCGAACACATAATTATCGTGCGACCCGCGGTCTTGGTCGTTAATCATCACCTCCCCGATATGCCCCAAAGCGGAGACACTGGCCAGAGCCACATCCGTCAGGGAGAGCCGCACCAGTTGTCCCTCCCCGGTGCGGTGACGATGACGCTCGGCGGCCAGCACCGCGCACGCCACCATATTGCCCGCGATCACATCCCAGGCCGGCAGAACATGGTTGACCGGACCGGCATCGGCAGGCCCGGTTATCTCCGGATACCCCACCGCCGCGTTAACCGTGTAGTCCACCGCTATCGACCCGTCGGGGTTCCCCCGGAGCGCCACCATGATCAAGTCGGGCCGGATTTCGGCCAGCCGCTCATAGGTAAGCCAGCGGGGGGACAGGTTGGTGATGAAAATTCCCGAGTCGCGCCCCGGCGCTGTGATCAGGTCCACCAGAGTAGATCTTCCCGCCTCGGATCGCATGTCGAGAGTCACTGAGCGCTTTCCGGCGTTGAGCCCTGCCCAGTAGAGACTCCGGCCTTCGGCGGTCACCGGCCAGCGTCCATAGTCGAGCCCACCTCCCGGAGGGTCCACCCGGATGACATCGGCACCCAGGGAAGAGAGAGTGAGCCCTCCGAGCGGCACCGCCACGAAGGCGGAGAGTTCCACCACCCGCATTCCTTCCAGAATGCCGCCGGGCCAGCCCGCTCCGGTGTTTTTGGATCCCATAGGCGCCATCCTACGATTTTCATTCTGATTTGAACGAACAGATCATCCCAGGGATTTCCGCCGCCGCCTCGGTCAGAAAGTCATCGACCCCCACGCCGAAGTGGTTCACCGCCGGGATCTGGATGTGCCCGAGGATGGTGATATCGGGGTTCCGGTTTCGCGGTTCTTCGTGGACGCGCGGGTTCTCTCCATCTTCGAGGGCGCCGAGGAGGTGCTGGCCCTGAAGGTGACCGCTCGACGGCTGGTCAGATCGTGATGGCCACCTCGGCAACTAGCCTTGTCGGCATGGCAGAAATAATCGAGAAAGGCCGGTATCGCCTCGGGGATTTCTCCGATGAACTGTCCGAGGCCCGGGACGGCAACCGCAACATCGGGACCCGCCTGCTGTTCCAAAACGATGAGGTGGGAGTGTGGGAGGTCCGCCTCCAGTCCGGAGAGAGAGGCAGCTTCCACCTTCACGACCGTCACTACTTCTGGACGGTGGTCAAAGGAGGGATCGGTAAGCAACGCACTGCCGACGGGGTCTACCACATTCGCCGCTACGAGGAGGGTGACACCAGCTTTCAGCCTCACACTCTCTCCGACTCGGTGATCCACGATTTTGAAAACGCCGGGGATAGCGAAATACGTTTCATCACCGTCGAGTTCTACGACTAGCCGATGTCGGCATCGGTGGCCCGCCGGGTGGTTGAAGGGCTCGGAGCGGGAGGAACAAACCTCCTCTTCGGAGTACCGGGCGGAGGGCCCAACCTTCAAAAGGTGGGCGCGGCCGCCGAGTTGGGCATCCCCTTCGTCCTCACCCATACCGAAACTGCCGCCTGCATAGCGGCCTCCACCTACGGCCTTTTGACCAAATCGGCGGGAGCAGTGGTGGTAACCCGGGGTCCCGGCGTGGCCTCCGCCGCCAACGGGATGGTCCAGGCAACTGTGGACAAACAGCCTCTGGTGTTGTTGGGCGACACCGTTCCCCGACCCGACCGGTCCTGGGTGGGACATCAACTCTTCGACCAGCCCGCCCTGATGAGGCCCCTGACCAAGTGGAGTGGCACGGTGGGCCATACCCAGACGGCCCGGGCGTCGGAAGCCGCCGTCCGTCTGGCCACCGCTCACCCCCAGGGTGCGGTTCACATGGACATGGACAGCGCGGTCCCAGGCGAGCTTCCCCCCGATCCATCTCCTCTCCCCCAAAGCCGGTCTCTCCCGAAGAAGATGCACGAGTTGGTGAGAAAAGCGGAGCGACCCCTGCTGATCCTGGGAACCGGTGCCCTTCCCTGGACAAGAGAAGTCCGTCAGGTGGTGGCCGGCTCCGGCTGTCCGGTTCTCACCACCTATCACGCCAAGGGCGTGATCGATGAGACCACTCCCGAGTTCGGAGGTCTCTTCACCAGTTCGCTTTCCGAGGAGCCCCTGCTCTGTGAGAGTGATCTGGTGCTGGCGGTGGGGGTGGATCCGGTGGAACCCCTCCCTCGTCCCTTCCAATACGAGATGCCCGTGGTCGAGATCAACCCTTGGGCCCATCCTCGCCGCTTTTTCCCGGGCGAGGCCGAAGTAGATGGCCCGCCGGGCCCCATCCTCGAGTCGGTGTCCGCGGAGTTGGCTGCGAACACGTGGACGCCGGGAGCGGGACAGCAGGTCTGGAAAAAGGCCCGACAATCCCTCTGGGAAACCGGACCCGGCTTTACTCCCCACCAGGTGGTGGAAGCAGTTAATGAGTGGATCGCCCTGGAGGGCGGAGCGACCGTGACCGTCGACGCCGGCGCCCACTTTCTGGTGGCCATGCCTTTCTTAACCTCCACCCAACCCAGGCAGGTATTGATCTCCAACGGCCTCTCCACCATGGGATACGCCCTCCCCGCCGCGTTGGGCGCCGCCCTGGCCCGGCCCGGACGCCCATCTGTATGCCTGACCGGCGACGGGGGCCTGGGGATTCCACTGGCCGAGTTGGAGACTCTGGCCCGGATCGGCGCCGATGTGGTGGTGGTGGTGCTGAACGACGCGGCCTTGACCCTCATTGAGCTCAAGCAGGTCCCCGGCCAGGGAGGGAAAGAGGCAGTGCGCTATCTGCCCACTGACTTCGCAGAGGTGGCCCGCGCCTCGGGGATGGAAGGTGTGGTCGCAGAGAACCAATCCCAGTTGGCAGAGGCTTTGGCCGGACCCCGGCCCCGGCTGGTGGACGCCCGCATAGATCCAACCGCCTACCGGGCCGTCATTCAAGCCGCCCGCGGCTAAGATAGGCTGGCCCTAGACACAGAGAGGAGCATTGGAAAATGTCTATCACCGTGGCCAAGTTCCTGGATGTCGCCGATGGGCTCCAGGCCAACCAGTTCTCAATAGGCGACCGTACCCAGATCGCCGGACTTGCCGACCTAGATCCCATCTATCGCCAACTGATGGACGAACAGATCACGGCGGTCATGGCGGTGATGGGCGGTGACGGGCGTCCCAACCTTTCGGCCATGTGGTTCGACTACGACGCCGACACAAACCGGGTGCTGGTGAATGTGGCCTCCCAACGCAAGAAGACCTCCTGGATAAGGGCCAACCCCCAGATCACCGTACTTTTGCTGAATCCGGCCAACCCGTACCACTGGATGAGCATGAAGTGCACCGTGGAGCGGGAGGTGTCCGAGGACGACCCCGACGAAGGAGCGATGGTGACCGCCCAGTTGGACAGGGTCTGGACCAAGTACACCGGGGCCGAGCCTCCCTACGGTCTGCGTGATCCGTCCATCAACGAACGGCGGGTGCTGTTCATCTGCCAGGTGGATCGGATCGCCACCTTCGGGAAACCTGCTTGAATTGACCGTCAGCCCATGGCCACGGGTGGCGGTCATGGGAGGGTCGATCGGCGGGCTGACCGCCGGTCTTCTCCTGCGTGAATTGGGGTGCGAGGTGGACATCTACGAGCGCTCCTCCGAGGCGCTCCAGGACCGGGGGGCGGGAATCATTCTCCTCCGCCACACCCACCGCTACTTCGACGAGCACAGCCCGCTTCGCACCGATGAGGTCTCGATCGCGCCGTACTGGTGGACATTCGTCGACCGATACGGTCAGGTGTTGTCCAAGACGCCTCTGGGATCCCTGATCAGCTCTTGGAACACGATATACAGGGGACTCCTGTCGGACTTCGGGGATGACCGCTATCACCTGCGTAAGGAAGTGACCGGATTTACCCAGGCCGAGGAGGACGTGCGGGTGACCTTCTCCGACGGGGAGGAGACCCGCGCCGATCTGCTGGTGGCGGCGGACGGCATCAACTCGCTGGCGAGATCGATCCTGAATCCGACCGTCTCTCCCGCCTACACCGGATACGTCGCTTGGAGGGGAACCCTTCCCGAGTCAGAACTTAGCGAGGCCGCCTTCGATGAACTGGCCAACGCCATGGTTTACTGCTTGATGCCCTCGGGGCACTCTTTGGCCTACGCCATTCCCAGCCAGTCCGGGAGCCTGGTGGTGGGCGAGCGGTTGATGAACCTGGTCTGGTACTACAACTGCCCCGCAGGCCCGCAACTCGACGACCTGCTGACCGATCGGGAGGGCGTGAGGCGGTCAGCCTCGGTCCCCCCCGGCTTCGTCCGTCCGGACCTGCTGTCCCGGGTTCGGAACGAAGCTCGGGAGACCATGGCGCCGGTGGTGAGGGAGGTGGTGGACGGCGCAGAGGATCTCTTCATCCAGGTGATATTCGACGTCGCCTCCCGCCGGATGGCCGAAGGGCGGGTGTGCGTGATAGGCGACGCGGCGTTTGCAGTGCGTCCGCACGCCGCGGCGGGCACCGCCAAAGCCTGCGACGACGCCTTTTCCCTGCGCGACGCCCTCGCCGAGAAGGAGGGGGACGTGAAAGCGGCGCTGCGGCGCTGGGAGCCGGGCCGCCTGGAGGTGGGACGCAACCTGACCGCCCGGTCCCGCTGGATCGGAGAGGCCTACCAAAGCCGCTTCGACGCTATTCCCGGCGACCCCCGCCTCCGCTACGGCCTGTACGGCCCCGGCAACTGACACCGCCCTATCCCCGGACCAAAGACCTCCCCCGGGGACAGCCGAGACCACCCCCATCAAGGCGGCGTTTCACCCACCGTCGTGGTCTTTGCTGCATAGAACCCAAAGGATGCTGCATACACCGGCCATCCACTCCATCCTTAGCACCGGGTAGCGTTTTTTGCCGCTAGCCAGATCGGCTTTGGCCGATTCGAGGCCACCCCCGGGGACCCCCGACCCCAATACGGCTTATCCAGCCCGGTTTTCGACCCCTAGCGCTTGATTCGCAGGTACCGGGCTGTCCTGGCGTAGTAGCAGACGTACTGCTCTTCAAAGGCCGAGCGCAGGTGGGGCTCCTCGACTCTTGTTATGTAGAAGTGGATAATCACCGCGAACCCCAGCGCAAGAAGAAACGCCAATTGGGAGAGGCTCGCTACGGCTACGCCCAAAAGTAAAAGCCAAAAGCCCACATAGTGCGGATTACGTGAATGTCGGTAGATACCTTCGGCAATCATCTTGTCTTCCAAAAGCCCATAAGCCCGAGATCGACTTGCATATTCGCGGCGCCCTGCAACAATCAAACTCCCGCCGACAGTTGCCATGACTAAGCCGAGAGCCAAGCTGGTGGGAGATGGCTCGCTCAGCGAACCACGGTCCAGCCATGCGAGCACGAATGTGACCGTGCCGTGAAGATACATGGTGATGCCTGACCAAATCGCAATCGGCAACGAGACCCGCCCAAGTCGGGCAAAGTCTCGCCTTACGCAAAGCGCCATCGGAACCGCGCAGAGAGCATTCAATACCAGGATGGTGACCAACGCTGAGATCATCCCAATTCTCCTCAATGGCCTGTTACGAGAAGATAGGTGGTGGGTGGCGGTCTGGTTGGGGGGTGTAATGGTAGTGATCACGCCCCGACGGGGACCGAAACCCCAAAGTTGTTCCCATTCCAGAATCTCAGCCAATTCCCCCTAGCCCTCGGCTGAGGCGTCTTCCACCTCGCCTCCGGAGGGCACGGGCATCAGCCAGCGGAACAGGGTCGGCGCCACGGTGGTGGTGACGATGGCCAACAGGATGATGCTTCCCTGCTGCGAGCTGGAGATGAAGCCCAGATGCCGTCCGATCTCCGCCACCACGATGATCAGGGTAAGGCGGGCGGATAACAGGGCCGCCGCGGCGGCGATTGCTCGCAGGCGGTGGCCCCGAAGAATCAGCACCACCGCTGAGGCGGTTTTGACCGCGAAGGCCGCGATCAACAGTTTGCCGGTGAACAGCAATGCCTCCACATCGGTGACAGCCGCCAAATCGAAACGGATTCCGACGTCGATGAAGAAGATGGGAATCAAAAATCCATACGAGAACCCTGCCAGCTTCCGATCAAGCGCACCCCGTTCCCGAAACACCACCGCAATGATTCCCCCAGACAGGAAGGCGGCCAGCACCGCTTCGATCCCCAGCAGGCTGGCCACTCCCACGAAAACGAACAACAAGGCCAGGGTGGCGCGGATGCCCATCTCCTCGGTGTCCTCGGCTGCGAAGAGCGCGCTGAATCGATCCGGATGCCACCATGCCGCTCGTCTAACGCCCAGCAGCACTGCCGCCACAATCAGAAAGAACCCGGGGATGCCCAACAGCCGCCATCCGGCATCCCCTACCACCAGCAGGGCTATAACGGTCACTCCCAACAACGTCAGGAAATCGGCCAACAGCGCCCCCAACAGGATGTCCTGGCCGATCGGACGGGAGGCCACCCCTGCGGAACGCAGACTGGGCACCACCAAACCCACTGAGGTGGTGGCCAGCACCATCACCATGAACGGGTCGGTTCCCAGAATCCGGCTGGCAAACCAGGAGGCGGTGAGAGTGGCGGCAAAACCCAAGAGTGACACCAGGATGGGCCCTGCTCCCTGACGCTGGAAGAACCCGATGTTGATCTCAAAACCAGTCAGCAGCATCAACATCAAGAAACCAAGCTGGGCGAGCGACTCGAGGAGAGTCGAAGAGGAAACGATCCTCAACACCGGGCCCACCAGCACCCCGAATAGGATTTCCAGCACCACCGGCGGGAGACGGATGCGTCGGGCCACCAGGGGGAGGCCCAGAGCTGCCAATCCCACCAGGATCAGGGTGGTTGCGTCAGTCGACTCCACAGCCGGTCAGCCCCGAGAGGGCACCAGAATCACCGAGCAATCCACGCTGGCGGCCATCAGTCCTGCTATCCCCGGACGAAGGTAACTGTATGGGTGACTTCCAATGCCCATCACCACCAGCGAGTCCGTGGAAAGCTCGTCCGCCACCCTCACCGGATTGCCCCGTTGTATGCGGCGGCGGATGGTGACGCCATGTACGGAAGCTTCCTCTCTGACCCGACTGATCTGGCTCCGGATGTCGTGAAGGGTTTTCTCACCGGGTAGGAACTGGGGAGGAAGCACCCCTACCGTCTGCAGCACAGTACCCGAGTGGGCGGCCATGTCAATTGCCTCCCTGGCGCCCAACCGCTCTTCTTCCTCATCGCCGCTGAACAGCACCATCGGACCCGAATATGGAAAACGCCCCGAGGCGATCAGCAATGGAACTCCTCTCCGCCGGCTCATCTCCACCAGCTTCACAACTTTGCGCCGCCCCGGCGGCCGTGGAAAGACCACGACTCCCACCGACTCCGAGGACGCCAATTCAAAGGGTCCCTCGAGGCCAGCGCCGGGAGCGGCAAGGAAAGTTATCTCGGTGTTTTCGTGACGTACCCGCCACAGGTCCATCTTGCGGTGCAGCGACTCGGCGTCGTCCGGTTCCATCCGGTCCAATGGGGGGTGCACAGCCAGGATGGAATCGGCGGCAGTGAATTTCACGAAGTGAGCCGCCTCGGCCAGCACGGCGTCGTCGGAAGGGGCGGCGGTGAGCGACACAGCCACCGAAAGCCCGTAGTCCAGCGGAAACCGGGCGTGACCGGCGGTGAAGGTCTCCACCATATCGGCATAGTCCTCATTGGCGCCCACCACTGTCACCAAATCGCCCTCTTCCAGCACAGTATTGCCGTGAGGAATGATCAGACGCTGTCCCCGGAGGACGGTCGCTACCAGCCAGGTCCGCAGGCCCAACGACCGGACCCTGACCCCCCGGAGGGACGAGTCGTGGGAAATGCGGAATTCC
This sequence comes from Acidimicrobiia bacterium, assembly GCA_965261135.1. Lineage (GTDB taxonomy): Bacteria > Actinomycetota > Acidimicrobiia > Spongiisociales > ZC4RG35 > Bin76. The sequence goes on along the minus strand of OZ253443.1, from coordinate 205,541 downwards.
ATCGCCTCCGCCAAACCGTTGGCAAAAGCCGCCGACTGAGTTCGGCGCCCGTCCAGGTTGATCTCGACATGTCGGGCCGTCAGGTTGTCTGCCCACACCGCCTTCACATCCAGTTCCCGATAAGACGAAAGCCGTTCTGATCCTCCCGCCACCGCAATGATCCGGGGAACCCCCAGTTCCCGGGCGTATCGGCACGCCTCAAGATTGATGTCGTCGTCGCGGCTGGTGACCACCAGCGCCTCGGCCTCTTCCAGCCCGGCCCGGCGCAGCACCAGCCGACTTGACCCGTCTCCCAGAACGGTTTCAACCTCCCGTACCTGCTGGGCCAACTCCAAGGCCGAGTCCAGAGGATCGATCAGCGTGACCTCCCACCTGTCACCCAATCGTCCCAAGACATTACGGGCCACGTTTCCCGCTCCCAGCATCACCAATTTCACAGGCAAGCCTCACCGTTATGAGCAAACACGGATACAGTTTCCATGAGACGAAAGAGTAACCCACCTCACTTTTGGAGGAAGGTCGGGCTCTGGTTATCTCCTCAGGGCGGCCAACATGGCCGAACCCATATCGGAGGGAGTGGCGGCTATCTCGATTCCCGCCCGGCGGAAGGCCTCGATTTTGCTCTGAGCGGTGCCTTGGCCACCGGCGATGATCGCTCCCGCGTGGCCCATACGTTTCCCCGGCGGAGCAGTAAGACCGGCGATGAACCCCGCCACGGGCTTGGTCATCCCGGTGTGAATGTATTCGGCAGCCTCCTCTTCGGCCGACCCCCCGATCTCTCCGATGATCAGCACCCCTTCGGTGGCCGGGTCGGCTTCGAACAACGTAAGCATGTCCACGAAACTCGATCCGTTCACGGGATCCCCTCCGATGCCCAACGCGGTTGTCTGTCCGACACCCAGATTGGTCAACTGATAGACCGCCTCATAGGTGAGAGTCCCCGACCGGCTAATCACCCCCACTTTCCCCCGAGCGTGTATGTAGCCGGGCATTATCCCGATCTTGCACTCGCCGGGAGTAATCACCCCCGGGCAGTTGGGGCCCACCAGGCGGCTCGGGCTTGACTCGAGATAGCGCTTGACCGTCACCATGTCGTTAACCGGCACCCCCTCGGTGATGCACACGATCAACTCCACTCCGGCTTCCGCCGCTTCCATGATCGAATCGGCCGCCGCCGGGGGTGGTACGAAGATCAGGCTGGCGTTGGCGCCGGTGGCGTTCACCGCCTCTTCCACACCCGAGAAAATCGGGAGATCGACAGAGAAAGAGTCGCCCCTTCCCTCCACCCCTGAGTGATCGGTCTCCCCCGAAAACGGCTCGGTCTCCCCCGCCCGGCGGGGATGCACCGCACCCACGACTTCCGTGCCGTAGGCGATGATCCGCTGGGCTTGGTAGCGCCCGGCTCGGCCCAGACCCTGTATCAACAGTCTGGTGTCCCGGCCGCAGAGGATGCTCATCGGCACAACTCCACTATCCGGCGGGCACCTTCCGCCATGTCAAGGGCGCCGATCACGTTCAGCCCGGATTCGGCGATAATTCGGCGTCCCAATTCCACATTGGTGCCCTCCAGCCGGACCACCAGCGGCACGGACAGTCCCACCTCCTCGGTAGCGGCCAGCACCCCTTTGGCTATTACGTCGCAATGGACAATCCCCCCAAAGATGTTGACGAAAATCCCCCTCACGTTGGGATCGGCGGTGATGATCCTGAACCCGGTCGCTACCCGCTCCTCGTCAGTATCCCCTCCCACATCCAGGAAGTTGGCAGGGCTTCCCCCGTAATGTTCGACGGTGTCCATGGTGGCCATGGCCAGACCTGCTCCATTCACCATGCACCCGATTTGTCCATCCAGCTTCACATAATTGAGCCCGACCTTGCGGGCGAGGGTCTCGGTGGGCTCCTCTTCGCTCTCATCCCGCATCTCGCCCACCTCGGGGTGCCGATAGAGAGCGTTGTCCTCCAGAGACACCTTGGCGTCGACCGCCAACGCCTCTCCCGAAGTGGTGATCACCAGCGGGTTGACCTCCAGGAGCTCGGTGTCGAGGTCTCCGGCGGCTGTAACCAGCCTTTCGACCAGGTCCACATAGGAAGAGGCCGCCTTGCCCGAAAGACCCAGACGCCTGACCAGACGCCGCAACTGAAAGGGGCGGATCCCCACCGCCGGATCAATTATCTCGGTATGAAGCTTCTCGGGAGACTCAGCCGCTACCTTTTCGATCTCCACTCCTCCTTCGGTGGAGGCCAAGAGGACCGGTCGGGCAATTTTCCGGTCGAGTTGGATCGCCAGATAGAGCTCTTGGGCGATATCCACCGCCGCCTCCAGCAACACCCGATTTACTACCCTTCCCGAAGGTCCGGTCTGCACCGTTACCAGGGTGGACCCCAACATCTTCTCCGCCAGTCCCGTCATGCGTTCCCGCATCAGCCCCGCCTGCCCGGAAGCCACTATGTTCACTCCGGTCAGCCCGGCATCGGGGTACTCCCGAAGGCGGCCCTTACCCCGGCCTCCCGCATGGACCTGCGCCTTGATTATCACCATGTGACCTCGGGTCTTCTCGATCAGCGACACGGCTGCTTCTCCCGCCTGATCGGGAGTGAAAGCAACTATGCCAGGAGGAACCGCTACCCCGTAGGAGGCCAGCAGTTCTTTGGCCTGATGCTCATGAATATTCACAGGACAGGTATGGTACCCGCCACCGGGCCACTCCTTCTATTGCCGACAGTTGGAAGGTCCGCTATAAAGCAGTGCCCACCCACTCCACGATCTCGTCCAGGGATGCGCCCGGGGTAAAAATCCGGGCCACCCCCAAAGCCCTGAGGCGCTCTACATCCTCGGTGGGTATGACCCCTCCCCCAAACACCTTGACATGGCCCGCCCCAGAGGAGGACAAACCCTCGAGAATCGGAGGGAAGATAGCCATGTGGGCCCCGGACATCACCGACAGTCCGATGGCGTCCACATCTTCCTGGACAGCCGCCGAAACCACTTGTTCGGAAGTCTGGTGTAACCCGGTGTAGATCACCTCGTGGCCACCGTCCCGCAGCGCCCGGGCCACCACTTTGGCACCCCGGTCGTGTCCATCCAGACCTGCTTTGGCTATCAGAACGCGCTTTCTCACGTTCCCAAGGGTAGAAGCCACCGTTACCATGGAAGCCATGTCAGTACTTCCCCTTCATGCCCTAACGCTGGCCGGACAAAGCATCTGGGCCGACCAGATCTCCCGGGGGATGCTGGAGAGCGGGGAACTCTCTCGTCGGGTCTCCGAGCAGGGAATATCGGGGGTTACATCCAATCCCACCATCTTTGCCGGAGCCATCACCAAGAGCAATGAGTACGACCAGGAGATGACCCGCCTGATCCGCCAGGGTTCGGATCCCGATGAGACTTACGCCGCGCTCATCACCGCGGACATCACCGACGCCTGTGACGTGTTGGCCTCCGTGCACAGCCGGACCGGAGGAGCGGACGGGTTCGTCTCGGTGGAGGTCTCCCCAGAACTGGCTTCTGACACCCCGGCCACCGTGGCCGAGGCCCGGGAGTGGGTGAAGCGGGTGAGCCGCCCCAACCTGTTGGTGAAGGTCCCCGCCACGCCCCAGGGCATTCCAGCCATTCGCCAACTGATCGGAGAAGGGATCTCAGTGAACGTAACCCTGATCTTCTCGCTGCGGCGCTACCGGGAGGTGATGGACGCCTACCTGGGAGGCCTGGAAGACTTTTCGGCGATGGGAGGAGACCTGCGGGAAGTGGCCTCGGTGGCGTCGTTCTTCGTGTCGAGAGTGGACACCGAGGTGGATCGCCGGCTGGAGGAACTGCGCTACCCATCGGTGCTGGCCCTGGGGGGAAGAGCAGCGGTGGCCAACGCCCGAGCCGCCTACGGGGAGTTTCTCTCAGTGTTCTCCGGGGACCGATGGGACACCTTGGCGGCGCAGGGAGGACGCATCCAGCGACCGCTGTGGGCATCTACCTCCACCAAGAACCCCGCCTATCCCGACACCATGTATGTGGATGAACTGGTCTCACCGCACACCGTCAACACGCTGCCCATCTCCACCATCGAGGCCTACGCCGACCACGGATCTTCCCGGCCCTCCATCTTCGGACCCGAAGAAATCGCTCTCTCCAGACGCTTCTTGGCCGAACTGGAACAGGCGGGAGTGGACTATGAGGACGTAGTGGAGACCCTGGAGGTCGAAGGCGTGCAAAAGTTCGCCGACTCCTTCACCGAACTGCAAAGCCACATCCGAGCCAAATACTCAGAGCTCGCCTAACTGCATCATCGAAGGGGCGTGAGGGGAACTCCCGTGCTGGCGATTCGGAACAACTGCGAAGCTTTGCAAAGCCTCGACTCCTCGCTGTCAGCGCCGGCTGATCATCCCTCCCCCCGGCCCCTACTCGGCTTCTGCCTGATCCGCATCGGGAACCAGGGAGTAACCAGGGCCAAAGCCGTACACCCTCTCCACCGCAGAGAGCATCAGTTCCCGCTGTTCCCTCAGTTCCGCGAAAAAGATCGTGGCCGAGGCGCGGGCGCCGTGGCCGGAGATGGTCAGCACCCGGCCCATCCCCAGATCGGGATGACGAACCCGATCACCCACCTCGAACCCGGACTGGCGGACAATTCGCCGAGGAGAGCGACCTGTTTCGCCCAAGGAATCCCGGCGCCTTTCCAACGAACCTCTCCGCGGCATTCTCCCGGACACAGAGAAATCACGGCCGCCCATCCGCTCCACCAAACGCTCCGGTATCTCACGCAGGAAGCGGCTGGGGGTCTGCGGCGACGGGAACCCTCCCATCATGCGGGTGTCGTCCCAGCTCAGATGAAGCCGGTCCATGGAGCGGGTGATGGCCACATAGAAGAGCCGGCGTTCCTCCTCCAGTTGATCGGGATCCGAGATGCTGCGGTCATGGGGAAACAACCCGTCCTGCATTCCCACCACGAACACCACCGGGAACTCCAGGCCCTTGGCGCTGTGCACGGTCATTAGTGCCACCGCTCCCGCTCCTTCGTCCAGATTGTCGGCATCCGACACCAGCGAGACGCCTTCCAGAAAGCGTCCCAGACGCTCCAGGGGCGCCAGATCCTCATCCCCGAAATCGGCGTCGCGCTCATACGCCACTCTGACCAATTCGGCCAGGTTGTCAGCACGGCTCTCCGCCTCCAGGCCACCCTCCGCCGTCACCATCTCCGCCATCCCGGTGTCGAAGACAGCGCTCTCGGTAGCCCGGCCCACCCCCTCTGCGATCAGATATCCCCTGATCTTCGCGATCACATCAACCAGCTCCGTCACGCCCCTTTGCGCCCGGGTGGAAAGCCCGACGATATCCTCCACTCCCCCCAGAGCCTCCCACAGGCCCACATCCCGTGAGGAGGCATGGAGTTCCAGGTGTCCCAGCGAAGTACGGCCGATCCCCCGCCGGGGTGTGTTGAGAATTCTTCTCAGCGCCACCCCGTCGTCGGGATTGGAGACCACCTGGAGATAGGAAACAACGTCCTTCACCTCCCGGCGTTGGTAGAAAGCCACCGCCCCCACCACCTGATGGGGCAGTTTGGCTCTCCGCAACGCCTCTTCGAAGGCACGCGACTGGGCGTTGGTCCGATAGAAGACCGCCACATCTCCCGGGTTGTAGCCCTCTCCCATCAGCTTTTTGACCCGGTCCACCACAAACCGCGCCTCACGGGCAAAGCCGGTGCCCTGATAGACAACTATGCGCTCTCCTCCTGCCCGGTCGCACCACAGATCCTTGGGATCGGTGCGCAGATTGAGGCTGATCACCTCGTTGGCAGCCTCCAAGATGGTGGAGGTCGACCGGTAGTTCCGGTTGAGAAATACCCGCCGAGCCTCGGGAAAGTCGTCGTCGAAGCGGGAAAAGTTCCGGTAGTCGGCCCCTCGGAAGGCGTAGATGGACTGATCGCCGTCCCCCACCACGAACAGGCTGCGATGCTTGAAAGCCAACTCTCTGACCAGCAGGTACTGAGCTTTGTTGGTGTCCTGATATTCGTCCACCAGCACATGACGGAACAACTGCCGGTACTTCTCCAGCACCTCGGGGACCGCTCCCAGCAGCTCCACGGCCACCATCAGGAGATCGTCGAAGTCCATGGCCGACATCTGCAGGAGGCGCTGTTGATAGAGCTTGTAGACGTCGGCCACCTCAAAAGAGTCTTCCGTCCGGTCCAAGAATGTCTCATAGTCCACCAAGTCGTTTTTGGCCTGGCTGATCTTGTTCAGCAGCCCCCGGGGAGAGAGGCGGCTCGAGTCGAGGCCCAGATCAGCCAGGCATTGCCTGACGAGGCGCAGCGAGTCGGCCCGGTCGTATATGGAGAAGCTGGAGCGATAGCCGAAGACGTGCGCCTCCCGGCGGAGAATGCGGGCGCACGCCGAATGAAAGGTGGAGACCCACATGGTGTTGGCGGTGGCGCCCAACAGCTCCGCCACCCGTTCCCGCATCTCCCGGGCGGCCTTGTTGGTGAAAGTGATGGCCAGAATGGAATCGGGCGGAGCGCCCATCTCCTCGATGAGATAGGCGATGCGATGAGTGAGCATCCGGGTCTTGCCCGACCCGGCTCCCGCCACCACCAGCACCGGCCCTCCGGCGATGGCCACCGCCTCCTGCTGGTCGGGATTCAGATCCTCCAAGAGCGGATGTGAGCCGATCATCTCATTCCCACTCGATGGTGGCGGGGGGCTTCGAAGAGACGTCGTAGAGCACCCGATTGATACCCTCCACTTCTCCGATCACCCGACGGGAGATGGCGCCCAGCACCTCATAGGGAAGCCGCGCCCAATCGGCCGTCATCGCCTCGGAGCTCTCCACCGCCCGCACCACCAGGGGATAGGCGTAGGTCCGCTCGTCTCCCTGAACTCCCACCGAACGCACCGTCGGCAGCACACCGAACACCTGCCACAGGTCGCGGTAGAGACCCGCCCTGCGGATTTCGTCGATGACGATGGCGTCGGCCCGGCGCAGCAGGTCGAGCCGCTCGGGGGTCACCTCCCCGATGATGCGGATCGCCAGACCCGGGCCGGGGAAGGGATGACGCCACACTATCTCGTCGGGCAGACCTAGCTGGATTCCCACCGCCCGCACCTCGTCCTTGAACAGGTCGCGAAGCGGCTCCACCAACTCGAGCCGCATGTGGGCGGGAAGCCCGCCCACATTGTGGTGGCTCTTGATCACCGCCGAATCCCCCCCTCCCGATTCGATCACATCGGGATAGAGGGTTCCCTGCACCAGGAAGCGACACTCCGGAAGCCGGTCGGAAACCTCCTCGAACACCTTGATGAAGGTCTCCCCGATCAGCTTGCGCTTGGTCTCCGGATCGGTGACCCCGACCAGGGCGTCGAGGAACCGGGACTGTGCCTTGACATGGATCAGCTTGGTCGAAAAGTTGGCGCCGAACACCTCCTCCACCTGCTCGGCCTCACCGGCGCGGAGCAGGCCGTGGTCCACGAACACGCAGGTGAGACGATCTCCGATCGCCCTGTCCACCAAAGCGGCGGCCACCGCCGAATCCACTCCTCCCGAGAGTCCACACACCGCCCGGGATTCTCCCACCCGGCGGCGGACCGCTTCCACCTCGGTCTCGATGATGGAGCCGGCCGTCCAGTCGGCCCGGGCGCCGCAGGCTCCGTGGAGAAATCTCTTCAGCACCTCGATCCCCCCCGGAGTATGGGTCACCTCGGGATGAAACTGAACACCGTACAAACCCCGGTCCGGGTTTTCCATGGCCGCCACCGAAGCGCCGGGCGTCCGGGCTGTGACGGTGAAGCCGGGAGGCGGTTTCTCCACCGCGTCGCGATGGCTCATCCACACCTCGGAGACCTCCGCAAAGTCCTGCAAGAGCAGCGAGGAACCGTTCAACTCCATCGTGGTGTTCCCGAACTCGCCCCCGCCGGTGGCCTCCACCTTCCCTCCCAGCAACTCGGCGATGAGCTGATGCCCGTAACAGATCCCCAGCACCGGAACCCCCAACGACAGCAACCCGGGATCGATGGCAACCGCGTCGGGGGAATAGACGGAAGCCGGTCCGCCCGAGAGAACGATGCCCGAAGGAGAGCGGGCCATCGCCTCTGCAGCTGTAATCCGGGCAGGCACGATCTCGGAGTGGACACGCGCCTCCCGGATACGGCGGGCGATCAGACGGGCGTACTGCGCCCCCAGATCCACAACCAGTACATTGTCGGTGGAAGGGATCAACCCGTCTCCACCTGCTCCGACCGCAGGGACCCCTTGCCCTCGGTCAAAAAGGACGGGGCGATCGCCACCTCCGCCTTCTGGAACTCGGGAATGTTGGAGTAGCCGGTCGTGGACATTGACCTCCGCAGGGCGCCGAACAGGTTGGTGCGGCCATCGCTTCCCATCGCCGGCCCCAGCAGTACCTCCCGGAGGGTCCCGCGCACAGGAACCTTGATCCGCGAGCCGCGGGGTAGAGAAGGATGAAAAGACGACATCCCCCAGTGAAACCCCGACCCGGGCGCCTCGCGGGCCGCGGCCAGGGGTGAGCCCAGCATCACGGCGTCCGCTCCGCAGGCAATAGCCTTGGCGACCTCTCCTCCGGTTCGCATCCCCCCGTCGGCGATGACATGCACATATCTCCCCGTCTCCAACAGGTACTGCACCCGGGCGCCGGCCGCATCGGCGATCGCAGTTGCCTGGGGCACTCCGACTCCCAGTGATCCGCGGGTGACGCTGGCTGCCCCCGGCCCGACTCCCACCAGTATCCCCACCGCGCCGGTGCGCATCAGGTGACGGGCCATGGAATAAGAAGAACATCCCCCCACCACCACGGGAACCGGCGATTCGGCGATGAACTTCTTGAGGTTCAAAGGCTCGGTGCGGGTGGAGACATGCTCTGCCGAGACCACCGTTCCCTGGATGACCAGCAGATCAAGACCCGCCTCCAGGGCAACCGGAACGTACTGCAGGGTGTTCTGCGGCGTGAGGCTCGCCGCCGAGATCACCCCCGAATCCCTGATGGCTTGGATGCGCTCTCCAACCAGATCGGCCTTGATCGGCTCGCTATAGACCTTCTGCAAGACAGCAGTGGCGCGATCGGACGGAGCGGAGACGATCTCCTCATAGACCGGCGCCGGATCCTCATAGCGGGTCCACAATCCCTGCAGATTCAACACCCCCAGCCCACCGAGTCTCCCCACCGCCACCACCGTGGCGGGGCTCATGGTCGAATCCATCGAGGCGCCCATCATGGGAACCGAGAAGCGATAGGCATCCAACTGCCAACTGAGATCCACATCGTCGGGATCCCGCGTGCGGCGCGTAGGGACGATGGCGATCTCGTCCAGCCCGTATGCGCGCCGAGCGCTTTTGCCTATGCCGATCTCATATTCCATAAGGCCTCCGCCTAGCCAGCACAAGGCTACCAACAGGGAACCGCATTCTCAGTAAAGGATGGTGACGCTCAGTGACAAAACGGCCTCTGGCTCCGACTTTCCCCGCGGACAGTCTGATATTCTAAAATAGATCGGCCTATATCAGGGCTGTATGACGCCACTGACGACAGTTACTCCGGTTTCGGCAGTCGTGGCCACTCGGTGGCGTCTCCAAAGTGTGCAAAACCGGCTGAGGTCCGGCCACATAGACAACTGTGCTTTGAAACCCCGTAGCATCACAGGGAGCGACCCTGGAGCAAAACATATACCGAACAATCGTTGCGCTCGCCCTGATCCTGGCGTCATGCGGTGTGGGGACCACACCTGAGGCGCCCGAGGAATCTGCCACATCGGCAACCACGTCCCCCTCAGAGTCCGCCGCGGAAACCACCTCTGCCTCGGTGTCTGCTGGTGAGACAACGCCCCCTTCCACGGCAGTCACTACCTCCGCCGCCGCGGAATCGGCTACCACCACTAGCTCGGCGGCCCAAGCGGAGCCGGCCCCTGTGGTATCGAGCGAGGGATACGCCTTTCCGCCTCCTCCTGTTTTCCCAGAAGGCCCGATATCGGCTCAACTCCGGTTTGAAATCAATGCCTTCTTCGATGTTCTGGAAGGCCAACGCAGAATCGGGCAGATGGAGTTGCTGTCTCTCGCTAACCACGACGATATCCGTATCGCTTGGATCCTCACCGACATATTGCGCTTCACCAATGACCTCCAACTCGTCGAGTTGATAGGGGCCCAGCTCCAGGAAATGCTCGGAGACGATGTGATAGCCGGGGCCGCTCCCGATCTCTGGAGGCAGGCTTCTGATCTTCTCATCGCCTGGGACCTTCCCGCCATTCCGGAGTACCGCAAATTTAAGAAGCGCCTGTTCGTACTGGTGGAACCACGCTGGGAGCCTTTCTTCAACGACCCGGACGCGACCATCGACTGGCGGTGGCTGAGCTGGGGCGGGGTCTTCATCGATGACCGGCCCCTCGGCGCCACCACTCCCTGCCTCCGAGGATGTATCCCCTCCCTCGATGATCCCGTGGTCACCCCGGCCTCGGAAGGAGGATGGTATCCGGACGACCGGGTGGTTTTCGGCGTCACCATCAACGGCGAGTCCCGCGCCTATCCCAAACATCAGATGGAGATCCACGAGATGGTCAACGACACCCTGGGAGGCCGGCGGATCGGGATGCCCTACTGCACCCTGTGCGGGTCGGCGCAGGCCTATTTCACCGACGGGGTTCCCGAGGGCATCGAAGTCCCTGTGCTGCGCACGTCGGGGCTCTTGAGCAGATCGAACAAGGTCATGTACGACCTCAACACCTGGTCGGTGTTCGACACGTTCACCGGTGAGGCGGCGTCAGGCCCACTGCGAGAGGCCGGTGTGCGTCTGGAGCAGGCCACCGTGGTGTCATCCACCTGGGGAGCGTGGAAAGAGGCGCATCCCGACACGACCATCCTTGCCGAAGACGGCGGACTCGGACGGTCCTATCCCCTTGATCCTCTCGGAGACAGAGATGATCATGGTCCGATCTTTCCGGTGGGAGACGTGGACACCCGCCTCGGTGTTCAAGATCTGGTGGTGGGAGTGGAGCTGGAAGATGGAGTGGCCATCGCCTTCCCGCGAGAAGCCGCCCTGGCTGTGATCGACTCCGGTGGAGAGGTGATCGACGCCGGCGTGCGGCTGATCAAAGACGGTGGCGGACTGAGGGCCGTGGCGGTCTCCGACGGGTCCGAAATCCCCGCTCACCAGGCCTTCTGGTTCGCTTGGAGCCAATTCCGGCCCAACACCCGGTTGTGGGCGCCGCCTCCCGCATAGGATTCTGCCCGATAGAGAAGGCAACCAACCGTCTCTAGGGAAGACATCTAGGTCTCATCAGTTTTATCACATCCAGGGATTCTGATCGAAATCTCTTCGATCCTTCCTTCGTGAACCGCGTAGATAAGAGGACCTGCTTTCTGGCAAGCACGCACTATCTGCCTTAGGTTCCTCAAAAAACGATCGGCCATCTCCTCGGCGGTGAGATCCTGTCGCGAAAGGCAAAATACTTGAACACCGTAGGTGGCGATCCTCTCCCTCTCCAGTTGATTGCGTCTTATTTGGACATCCTTCGTAAAAACCACCCATCCCTCACGGCCGGCCCTCTCCAGCCATTCCGTATCACTCACCTTCTCATCCCCCGGTACGCCATATACCTCGGCAAGGGTTACGAGGTCCAATCCGGTTTTGCGTAGAAGTGAAGGTACCTTATGGCGGCCCAGGCTGCGATCCAGGAAAACTTTAGGCAGCTCGGCGGGATGTGACACGTACCACGTCTTCCAGGTGGTCGGGTGGCACCCCGAACTCCTTTTCCAGATCCTTGATCGAATCACCTGCCCAGAATCGATGGAGTACATCGTCCACCCGGCATCCACCTCGGACAAAGACGGGGGATCCGAATGACATCTCAGGATCCGCAACTACTTCGGCCCGGGTGTAGGCCGGAACGCTGATCCGCGCGGCATAGCCGTCGGATGCATACTCAATCCGGCGCAGGTACTCCATAACAGCTTCCTTAAACACCCCTTGTCCGCTGCGAACCGCCACTAACTGCATTACCAATGCTGACTCCTCGGAGCCAAACTGTCTTTCGGCGTAGTCGTAGAGCAACTCCGCTCCATCCGTATAGAGTCTGCGGGACGCCAGGGCATGTCTTAGGCCGATCTCTTGCTCCAACGACTTCAAGGCGGGACGGATTCGCTGCATAGGCACCCCGCTGCGTCTCACCGCGGCGAGAACCATTGCCTCTACCAATCCGACAAAGGGAATACATGGATACCGAGGACGTTCGGGACTAAGCCGGGTGATTATGGGGTCTCTGATAGTCGGCTCACCATCGGCGCCTGCGCGCCTGTAGCACCGCGTCCACGTCGAAAGCGTGGAGGGATGCACATCAACAATCCGGGCTGCCTCACCCACCGTATAGAGTGGAATCTTGAACCGGTGTGAATCGAAAGTGACCACCAACTGTGCCTTCTTCATATCGGCGCCGTTTTCATGCATCAGATTACCCGAATATCCAACAGACTTTTGTTGTTTTCAATATATTTTTGTATATGGCTAACTGTATAGGAACTTTCTGCTAACTCGACCCCTGGATGTTCTTTTCCGCGTCGGTCTCCCTACACACCCCCGCCAGAGGTCAGAGGGACAACCCCACCGCTTCCCAGACCGTAGCCATGGAAATCTCGGCGCGGTGGCGAGCCTCCGAAGCGCCTTCCGCCATCAGCCGAGACACCTCCGCATCGTCCATCCCCTCATAGCGCTCCCGCACCGGGGCCAGATACTCACAAAGCGCCTCGGCCACTGCACCCTTGAACCGCCCATAGCCAAGATCCCGGTATTCGGCGGCCAGTTCCTCTACCGAGCGGCCGGTCGCCACCGAGAACATCTCCAGCAAATTCGAGATGCCCGGCTTCGACTCCCATTCATATTCGACCGTCCGCCCCGAATCGGTGACCGCGGCGCGCACCTTGCGACGGATCTGGTCGGGCGTGTCGGTGAGCAGCAGTCTCGACCGAACATCAGGATCACTCTTGGCCATCTTGGAGGTGGGGTCCTGGAGTGACATCACCCTCGCTCCCACCTGGGGAGTGATCCGCTCGGGAACGGGAAACACCTCCCCGAAGCGGTGATTGAACCGCTCCACCAGGTCGCGGGTCAACTCCAGGTGCTGGCGCTGATCGTCCCCCACCGGAACGGCGTGTACCTTGTGGATCAGGATGTCGGCCGCCATCAGCACCGGATAGGACAGAAGACCCAGGTTTTGGCCGCTCCGGTCGGCCTTCTCCTTGTACTGGGTCATCCGGTGGAGCTGCCCGATCCCCGTTATGGTCGACAACACCCAGGCCAGTTCGGTGTGCTGGGGAACCTGGGACTGGAAATAGAACACCGAGCGCCGGGGATCTATCCCCGAGGCCATCACCAGCTTGGCGGTCTCCAAGCGGGCGGCGTGGAAAGCGACCGGATCGTAGGGGACGGTCATGGCATGGAGATCCACCACGCAGTAGTAGGTCTCGTAGTCCTCCTGCATCTGCGCCCAGTTGCGCAACGCTCCCACGAGATTCCCCAGATGGAGTTCACCGGTGGGCTGGATACCCGAGAAAACCTTCTTCTTGGCTGTGGCCATCTGAACAGCCCTCATCCTAGCCAGTTGACATCTCCGTTCGGTTCTGCCATAATGGCCGCCATGAAAGGGATCGGCTACCGCTTCATCATTATCGACCCATAGGCGTCGGCCCGCCCAAAGCCTGCGCCAAGCCCTCTGCCCGGCAGAGGGCTTTTTGATTGCCCCGAAGAGAACAAACTATGACCCCCACAATCCACCCGGAACTCGAAATTTACGACACCACCCTCCGCGACGGCGCCCAGCAGGAGGGAATTTCCCTCACCGTCTCCGACAAGCTGCGCATCGCCTCCCTCCTCGACTCCCTGGGGGTCCATTTCATAGAGGGCGGCTGGCCGGGCGCCCTCCCCAAGGACGACGAGTTCTTCGCCCGGGCCAAAACAGAACTTTCCCTGTCGAACAGCCAACTCACCGCTTTTGGATCCACCCGTCGACCCTCCCGGCGGGTGGAGAGCGATCCCCAGATACGCGCTCTTCTCGAGGCGGAGACCGAGATTATCTGCATCGTGGGAAAGTCCTGGGACTATCACGTCCGAGAGGCTCTTCGCACCGACCTCGACGAGGGTATCCGCATGGCCGCCGAGTCGGTGGAATATCTGAAAGCACAGGGGCGGCGGGTGTTCTTCGACGCCGAGCACTTCTTCGACGGCTACCGGGCGAACCCCCAATACGCTCTGGCGGTGATACGGGCCGCCTGGGAGGCGGGAGCGGAGCGGCTGGTGCTATGCGACACCAACGGAGGCGCTCTGCCCACCGAGATCAGCCGGATCATCACCGAGATGGACCGGTCCCTGCCCGAAGCCGAGTTGGGAGTCCATTTCCACAACGACGCCGGGTGTGCGGTGGCCTCCTCGCTGGGCGCCGCCGCACAGGGGGTGAGACAGGTGCAAGGATGCATAAACGGCTACGGCGAGCGGACCGGCAACGCCGATCTCTCCACCGTCATACCCGACCTGGTGCTGAAGATGGGTGTTCCCGTGGTGGACCGAGCGCGCCTCTCCCAAATCTCTTCCATCTCCCACCACATCGCCGAGGTGGTCAACATCACCCTGGAACCCCACCGCCCCTATGTGGGAGCTTCCGCCTTCGCCCACAAGGCCGGCCTCCACACCTCCGCTCTGGCCCGGCGTCCCGACGCCTATGAGCACACCCGGCCCGACCTGGTGGGCAACCACACCCGGATGGTCATCTCCGAGCAGGCGGGGCGGGCGGCGGTCATCCGAAGAGCCGCCTCTCTGGGGCTCTCCGTCGATCAGGACTTGGCCACCGAGGTACTGGGACGGATCAAAGAGATGGAACACCGCGGATACCAGTTCGAGGCGGCCGACGGATCTTTCGAGTTGCTGGTGAGGCGCACGCTCGGCTGGCATCAGAATCTCTTTTCAGCCCGAAGTTTCTCGGTCTCCATCCAACACGACGGCACCGACCAACAAGTCGTCTCCCAAGCCGAGGTGGTGGTGGAGGTCGGAAGAACCCGTCACCGCACCACCGGTGCCGGAGTGGGGCCAGTCCACGCCCTCGACCAGGCACTCCGCTCCGCCCTCATCCCCGCATTCCCACAACTCGACTACCTCCGGCTGATCGACTACCGGGTGAGGGTGCTCGACTCGTCCGACGGCACCAGCGCCACCGTCCGAGTGCTGATCGAAACCACCGACGGTACAACCTCCTGGGGGACGGTGGGAGTCCATCCCAACATCATCGAGGCCTCATGGGAGGCGCTCTCCGACGGCCTGACCGTGGGACTGCTGCGGCTGGGGGCCGGCCAACAGCCACCCCCGAATGACCTCCTGTCCCTCTAACGGATCACCGATCGGCGGGAGCCCCCACGGTGGACAATCCCAGCATGATCCGGACCAGATGGGCAGTGGCCCCCCACAGCCACTCCCCGGAGACATCCATGAACCAGATCGGGACGCCGGCCCAGCTTCGATACAGCCAGTTGTCGGGGTCCATCAGGCTCTCCAGGGAAGGGGTCAGTATCTTCTCCACCTCGTCGGGAGAGGGGTGAAAGACCGGATTCTCCCCGATGCGGGCAACCACCCCCACCATCGGCAGGGCAAACCGCACGGTGCGGATGATCGGCAGGAACCCCAGCACCTCCACCTCCGAGGGATGGAGGCCCACCTCCTCGTGGGTCTCGCGAAGGGCGGTGTCCAGCGGGCCGGAGTCCTCCGGGTGGGGCTTTCCTCCCGGAAAAGCGAGTTGCCCGGCATGGGTGGGAAGTGTCCGGGATCGCTTGGTGAGCACCAGCCGTAGAATTCCCTCCTGGTCTGTGAAAATAGGGGCCAAGACCGCCGCCAAGCGCTCCTCGGGGACAATAGGTTCCACAGAGGAATATTGAAGGCGGTCCCACATGGGCCCCATCATGGCACGAAAGCGTCCAACAACCGAAACTCTCCGTGAACAGCATCTCCCATTCCATGCCTTCAGTCGTTCCCACCGAACGGCTTTGGCTGCGCCGGTTCCGACCGGGCGACGCCCGTCCGCTGACGGAAGCCGTGGGGCAGTCGCTTCCCGAGCTGAGCAGGTGGCTCCCCTGGGCGCGGGGGCTTTACGGACTCCCCCAAGCCCGGATTTTCATCAAAAGCTCCAACCGCTCGTGGCGACGGGGCCGGGCCTTCGACTTCTCGGTCACCATGAAAGGAGAGCCCCACCGGGTGGTGGGGGGTGTGGGAATCTGGTACACCTCCCGGATCCAGCGGAGTGGAGAGATCGGCTACTGGGTACGAAGCGATCTGACCGGCAAAGGCGTGGCCACCGAGGCGGCCGAGGCGCTGCTACCCCTGGGCTTTGAGGAGATGGGGCTCCACCGCATCCTGATGAGGATCGGAGTGGGCAACCATTCCAGCCGCCGGGTCGCCGAGAAGCTAGGATTTTCCTATGAGGGAATAGCCCGGGAGGAGATATTGGTACGAGGAGCGTGGATGGATCACGAGGTGTTCTCCCTCCTGGAGCGGGAATGGCAGCGGCGGAACCCACGATGAGCGCAGGCCTTCCCCGCGACTCTGTGGCGGTGGTGCTCGGCACCCGCCCCGAGATAATCAAGCTGGCCCACATCATCGCACTGCTGGGACCCGCCGCCCGGGTGATCCACACCGGACAACACTACGACGCCAACCTCTCTGAGGTGTTTTTCGGAGCCTTCGGCCTGGCGCCACCCTCCCGTTTTCTGGAGGTGGGGGGAGAGCCGCGGGGAATCCAGATCGGAGAGGCGACCTCCCGCCTGACCCGCCTGTTCGAAGACGACCCTCCCCGGGCGGTGGTGGTGCAGGGCGACACCAACGCGGTGCTGGCCGGCGCACTGGCCGCCAACGCCACCGAGACTCCGCTGGTGCATGTCGAGGCGGGACTCAGAAGCTACGACCGGGCAATGCCCGAGGAGCACAACCGGGTGATCTGTGACCACCTCTCCGATCTGTGCTTGGCGCCCACCGAAACATCCGCCTCCAACCTGGCGGGGGAAGGGATCGAAGGCGAACGGGTGGCGGTCACCGGCAACACCGTGGTGGAAGCGCTTGGCGCCCTGCTGCCGACATCAGCCGAGCGAGCCGAGGTGTTGGCACGTTACTGCCTGGCCCCCAACGGCTTCATCCTCTCCACCTTCCACCGACCAGAAAACGTCGACCACCCCCAGACCTGGAAGGCCATCCTCTCCGATTTGGCCGGGGTCTCCCTTCCGGTGCTGCTACCTCTCCATCCCCGCAGCCGCCAGCGAGCCGCCTCCTTCGGGTTGGGGCCCCTCCTCGACCAATTGCAGGTAGTAGATCCGCTTCCCTACCCCGAGTTCCTCTCCCTTCTGGCCGAATGCGCCTTGGCCGTCTCCGACTCGGGGGGCGTGCAAGAAGAAGTATCGGTGGTAAAACGCCCCATGGTGGTAGTGCGCAACTCCACCGAACGCCCCGAGGTGCTGGGTACCTTCGCCGTTCTGCGCAAACCGGGCGACGGCGTGGGCGAAGCCATCACACAGATACTGGAAACCCTGGACTACACTCACCACCGCCTGGCCGATACCCCCACCCCCTACGGCGACGGAACTGCTTCCCTACGCTCCGTCGCTCTTATTGAGAGGCTGGTATCCACGTAGACAAGCCCTCCTTCCAGGCTGGCGGCTACTCCTTGCTCACTCAGTAGCGTCCAACCTGTTTATCGGGCCAGGCCAGTCGAGGATGAGTCGGTCTGCGGTTATCAGCCGATGTCCTTCCAGAGCGGTGGCCACGATAAGGCGATCGGCAGGATCGCCGTGCATGTCTGAAAAAAGTCCTGCGCGGGCCGCTATTGTGCCATCGACGGGAATCTCAAATAGTCCTTCGGTGAGCAAATCACGCCGCCAAGCATCCAAATCGAGGCGCAAATCCAGTTGGCCCTTCTGTACGCGCATCCCGACTTCCCAGAAAGATATGGCGGAAACCGCCAAATTGTTTTCTCGCAGAGCGCGCTCCAACAAGCGGCGTGCCTGTGCGCCCAGTCTCTGATCTCCTCTCTCCTGCCACAGCAGAACATGGGTGTCGAGGAGTATCAAAACAGGTCCTCGTCACCATCAGAGGGTTTGTCGAACCATTCGCTGGGCATGGGAGAAGCTATATCCCCGGTGATGCGAATATTCTCCCGGTTGCGCCCGAAAACCAGCTTCGGTTTTTCGCGATAGGGAACCAGCCGCGACACCGGACGTCCGTGTTTGGTGATGACAAGCTCCTGGCCGCTTTCCGCCACTTCGTCCATAAGCTTCAAACATTTAGCCTTGAATACTGATGCTTTGATTGTCCTGGGGTTGTCCGTACCCCTAGCTGCTGGCATGTAGGCCCTCCTCGGATCGATATGACCATAATACTGTAGATTTATGACTATAGTCATATTCTTCATAAATGAGATCACACTTCGTCAAGGCTTGTCCGATCTGGCCGGGCTTCCCTGCCGATTGTGCTGCCCCTCCACCCCCGGAGTCGCAAATGAACCGCCTCCTTCGGGCTGGGCCACTCCTCGATCAAATGCAGTTTGTGGGTTCCCTCCCCTACCCCGAGTTTCTGGTGCTTCTGGCCGAATGCGCCTTGGCCGTCTCCGACTCGGGCAGCGTGCAAGAGGAAGTCTCAGTGTTGAAACGACCCATGGTGGTGATCCGCAACTCCACCGAACGACCTGGAGTGATCGGCGTCTTCGCCAGCCGGGCGACGACGTGGGCGAAGTCATCACACAGATAGTGGAGACCTTGGACTACACCCACCGTCGCCTGGCCGACGGAGAGGGTTCAGACGAGACCTCCCAAGTCTCGGCAAACCGGGTCGAGCCCGAGCCGCCGTTGGCTCTGTCGGTGTCGTCGTCCCAGATTTCTGAGGGTGGCTCCTCGACCATAACGGCTACCAACAAGAACGGTGACACTTTCACGGTGGACCAGACAGTCACTTTCCAACTTGCCGGCACTGCCACAGAAGGAGCTGACTACACCATCACCCCACCATCAATCACCATCACAGCCGGGGAACCTCAGGCACCGCCACTATCACAGCTCTATCCGACAGCACCACCGAGGCTGCTGAAACCATTGTCATCATTGGTGAACACGACGGGCAACTCATCGGAACCGCCACAATCGCCATACGAGCCAGCAGTAGCGGAGGCGGAGGAGGCGGCGGCGGCGGTTCCGATGACGGTGGCGGGGAGGAACTGCCGCCCCGGGCTTCCGAACTGTTCGAGGATGTCGCTCCGGGAGTGTGGTACGAATCGGCGATCTCCTGGATGATCCTCCACCGGGTCACCTCAGGTTGCACTATCACCATGTTTTGCCCCGAGAACAACCTCACCCGCCAACAATTCGTCACGTTCCTATGGAGGGCAGCCGGACGACCCACTCCAACCTATCTGGGGTCGGAAGCCTCCTCCGACGTCACAGAAGGCGTCTACTCCGACCCAGCCATCGGCTGGGCGGTATCCAACGGAGTCACCGTGGGATGCACCCCAGGCGACTTCGGTGACCCCGGCTGGCGGTTTTGCCCCACACAACATGTCACCAGAGGACAGATGTCCACCCTGTTGTATCGGCATGTGGAAACCGACTACCCCGGAGCAACTCCCTCCTACACCGACGTGGAGCCCCAAGCCTATTACGCAACCAGCATCGCTTGGCTGACCGACTTCCACGTCGTTTCCGGATGCGGACCAAACCTGTTCTGTCCAAACCGTGACGCCACCCGCGCCGAAGCCGCGGTGTTCATCAACGGAGTGGCCATCCGACCCCACATCTGGGGACCCGGAAACACCTCCTTCATAGCCCAACCAAACGAATAAAGACACGAAGCCTGAGAGCGGTGAGTCAAACGCGAGGCTCCTCGTCGGGGAGGGAACCAGCCACATCGGATAGACGCTTTTCTATTCGCTCAAGGGTATTTTCCATGCGGTCTTGGCGTTCGTGAAGAGACCTTACCTCATCGGTAAGAGCAGACTCCTGGTCCCCTTCCACAAAGAAGGCGGCCACGTTGGCGGTGATGAAAGCCACCATCCCGATACCGCCCAACATCAACACCACCCCCGCCATCCGCCCGCCGAAGGTGACCGGAGAGAAGTCCCCATAACCGACGGTGGTGAGAGTCACTACCGTCCACCACAATCCGTCGAGCAGCGGATGGCTTTCGAAAAGGGCAAACAGGCCTCCCATCAACACGGCCAACAGGACGAACGCCACGGTCACATACCCAAGGCTGCGTTTCTTGCACAGACAAAAAAAGGAGAAAAGACCCCGGCCGAAGATAGCAACCAGGCCGGCGAGGCGAAGGAGTTGGAGCACCTGGGTGAGGCGGGTAAGGCGAATGAGGCGGATGAGGGTGAATATCTCGTCCAAGAGCGGAAACGAGACAAAGATCACCATTAGGTCCAGCCAGGCCTTTCTGGCGTAGGCGAGACGGTCATCGGTGAGAGAGATCACCACCGTGAACTCCATGGCGAAGCATACCCATATCAGCCAATTGAGAGCCTGGGCAAAACCATGCCACCATCCGCCAGGGGCGATCTGCCCTATGAACACCATCGGAAGAACCGCCAAGGCCGCTGCCATGACGGGCGCCTCGAACCGCTGACGGGCTACAGCGGCCCGCGGGCTGAGTACATCGTCGATAGTGGGACGGTTTTTCATGGGTGATGAAGGCTCTAAAGGGTGGACCACGCGAAAAATAGTACCGTCCATTCAGAACCGATATCCGGTTAGGCAAGATAGGGCTAGCTCTATCAGCGACCTGCCGGACGAGCAGTCATGATGACAGGTGGGCGCCGCGAGAGGAGACCCCGCTCCCTCCCCCTGCGGCAGCCGACCCCTCACTAATCAAGAAGTAAGGATGTCCTCTGGTTGGCGAGCGAACGGGTTCACAACCAGTACTCCGTCAAGGTCCTGATCGTCTTGGAGGTCTTCGGTGAGGAGTTGCCGGCAACCGGTTTGTTGGGTGGCGGCGACCATCAGCGCATCCCAGAACTGCAGACCGAATCGATTCTCCACCATCCACGCACCGGTAATCAGTTCTGCCGTAATGGGCGGCGGACTCCAACTCATCAGATCGCTGATATCTGCCTGGGCATCCCCCAAGGACATTCCCGGTTGTCGTTTAGCGTGTGACCGTTACGTAGTACTCGTCGAGCACCTGCACGCTGAGGCGGCCCTGTGCCGTCTCCCAGAGCCGATCCAACCAGCGTTGGGCCATGGTTGTTTCTCCGGCTCGCCTGCATCCCAGGTGTAAACCAACAGGTTGGTGTCAACGAAAACGGTCATCTGCAGTGGATTTCGTCTCTGGTCGGATAGGAAGCCCCCTCCGCCTTGAGCAGAGTCGCCGATCGGCGGGTGTATGACCGGTGGGCGCGCTCGTAGTCTTCTTCATTCATCATGTGATCCCGCAGCGTCTCGCCAACGAGGCGGGAACACTGGTACCTTGCTTTGCCGCTTCTATTCGAGCCCACGGAGCTGTTTTTCATCAAGAGTGCTGGTGACGTTGCGCACATTCCCCTCCATTTGGGGATACAACACGAGAATAGTTGTAGCACGAGAATCGTGGATGACTACCCACTTTTCCCTTAGGTTTCCTCTCAGACCATCAGGCGGGTGAGGAAAACCACTCCAGCGACAGTCACCATCCCCAGGTAGGAAAGGCCGGTGGCGGCCATGACTCCCGAGTAGCCGGTCTCTCCCAGGGCGAACCATGTGCCTACCACCAAGGCTGCGCCGACCAGGGAAAGCCCGGCCAGAGCCCAGCCCAAAGGGCCTCCGTCGAAGGGGACTGCCCCGTTGAGCCATCCGGAGACCATGCTGAGGACCAGTCCGATGCCGGCCAGCAGGTCCAGACGGCGCAAAGCCCAGCGGGGAAGGGTGGGATCCACCAGAAACCAGTGCCCCAGAAGCATTGTGGCGGTGATTCCCCCCAGCGCAGCGCCGCCCGCCAGGGTCTCCATCCATCCCGCCGAGGCCAACGAGGAGACCAGCGCCAGAACTGCTCCCGCCGCCATCAACAGGGAAAATTCTCGCCGTCCCGACCGCCAGATGCCGGCCAGAACCAAGGCCAGACCTGCCACTGCCCACCATGAACGCACTGCCGGGTAAATCATCAACAGCGCCGCGGTCCCTCCTCCCAGCAGCTGGTATCCCCGCTTGGCGACCTTCCAGCGAACCGCCAGCGGCAGAGTACAGGCCAAGCCTCCCGCCCAGGCGGCCATGAAGGCGGCGGGACCGAAGGTGGCGCCGGTCGGTATCACCGCTGACTAGACGGACAGGTGGGACAACACCCGCTCGGCCACCGCCTGGGCGCCGAAACCGAACTGCTCGGCCAAGACCTCGTATGGGGCTGAGGCGCCGAAGCTGTCGATCCCGATTGCCAGCCCATTGGAACCCACCATCCTCTCCCAGCCGAAAGTGGCGCCGGCCTCCACCGAAACCCGGGGAATGCCCTCTCCCAGCACTTTTCGCCGATAGGAGGCGTCCTGGACTCCGAACGCCTCCCAACAGGGAAGGCTGACCACCCGCGCCGAGATCCCTCGCTGCTCCAACAACTCGGCTGCGTCCAATGCCACCGACACCTCCGATCCGCCGGACATCAACACCACATCCTCACCGGGGCGGAGCACATATCCGCCCCGCGCGGTTCCCCCCTCGGTGCCGGAGCGATCCAACACCGGGAGACCCTGGCGGCTGAGGGCCAAAAGGGTGGGGCCGTCGGTGCGGTTGAGCGCTATCTCCCAGGCTTCCACCGTCTCGGTGGCATCGGCGGGGCGGATCACCCACAACCCGGGCATGGCTCTGAGACTGGCAAGGTGCTCGATGGGCTGATGGGTAGGGCCGTCCTCCCCCAGGAAGATGGAGTCGTGGGTAAGCACCCACAGACAGGGGATCCCCATCAGGGCCGAGAGCCGGATGGAGGGACGCATGTAGTCGGTGAATACAAAAAAGGTGGAGCCGTAAGGACGAACTCCCCCGTGGAGGGCCATCCCATTGACGATCCCGCCCATTCCGTGCTCTCTTACCCCGAAATGGATGTTGCGACCCGTGCGGACGGAGCGGGAAAAACCCGGGTCGCCGGGCAGCTCGGTCTTGGTGGACGATGCCAGATCGGCGGCGCCTCCGATGAAACCTGGAACCTTCTCTCCGATCTGCCCGAAGAGCTTGCCCGACGCCGACCGGGTGGCGATGCTCGATCCGGGCTCGAACCCTGGAGACTCCAGTTTCACAGGCCGGTGGGTGTGAAGGGCTTGCCACTCGGCGGTGCGGTCCCGGCTCTCCCATTCACAGCGGGCCACCCTGCCGCGCTTCATCGCCTCCGACATGAAGCTGTAAACTTCCGGCGGCGTCCAGAAGTCCTCGTCAGGAGGGAGGCCGATCCTCTCCTTGGTGATCCTCACCTCTTCCGCGCCCAGTGGCTGTCCGTGGGCGGCCGAGGTGTCCACCAGGTTGGGGGCGCCCTGGGCGATGTGGGTACGGCAAATAATCAGGGACGGCCGGTCCTCTGTTCCCAGAGCCTCCCGGGTGGCCTTCGCCACCGCCGACCGGTCATGGCCGTCCACCGAGACGGTGTGCCATCCCAACGACCGGAACCGTGCGTCTACGTCCTCGGAGAAGGTGATGTCGGTGCCGCCGTCGATGGAGATGCGATTGTCGTCGTAGAAGTAAATCAGCCTTCCCAGACCGAGATGGCCGGCCAAAGACGCTGCCTCGGCGGCCACCCCCTCCATGAGGTCGCCGTCGGAGACGAACCCGTAGGTGTGATGATTCACCTGATCGGCGCCGAGTCGGGCGCGAAGGTGCTCTTCTGCCAGCGCCATCCCCACTCCGTTGGCGAAGCCCTGGCCGAGGGGCCCGGTGGTGGTCTCGATGCCCAACTCCGGCTCCCGTTCAGGATGGCCGGCGGTGGGGAAACCCCACTGGCGGAAATTCTTCAAATCGTCCATGGTGATCGGGAACCCGCATAGATGCAACATGGCGTAGAGCAGCATCGAGCCGTGCCCGTTGGAAAGCACGAAGCGGTCCCGGTCAGCCCACGTGGGGCACTCGGGGTCCACCTTCATGAAGCGGGACCAGAGCGTCACCGCAATGTCGGCCATCCCCATCGGCATTCCCGGGTGGCCGGAGTTCGCCCGCTGGACGGCATCCATGGCCAGCCCCTTGACGACCGCTACGGCGAGTTCTTCATTCCTCATCAGGAAACATACGGTACCAAGACGTTTCGGTGACCCTGCCATCGGCCGCGATGCCCTGCGTGCGCTGCCAGAACTTGGTGTGCGCCACGGTATTGTCGTCGAAAACCCCCGTGACCTCGATCCCGAGGGCCCTTTGCCACTGTTCCACCCTCGGACCTATGTCTCCCCTTTCCAGAACCTCCAGGGAAGGACGCTCTGGAGGCGACTCGTCCAGGGTGGTGGAGGAGGAATCATCAGATCCCGAGGACGAGTCATCGTCATCCGGCGCCTCCTCTTCACCGAACATGCGGTTCCAAGACGTTTCGGTTACTTTGCCATCGGCCGCGATGCCCTGCGTGCGCTGCCAGAACTTGGTTTGCGTCACGGTGTTGTCGTCAAAGACCCCGGTCACCGCAATCTCCAGAGCCCTCTGCCACCTCTCAACCATCGGACCTATGTCTCCCCTGTCCAGAATCACCGAAGAAGGGCGGCTGCTGGTGGAGGAACTGCTGGAAGAGGACGAGCCACTGCCCGACACACTCGCTCCGGGGAACATCCTGAGCCACGAGTTGATGCCCACTACCCCGTCGGCTTCAAGACGATTGGCCCGTTGCCACTCCCGGGTTGCCTGGGCGGTCTGCGGACCGAAATGGCCATCAGGGCTAATACCAAGAGCACGCTGCCAGATGATTACATGGGTGCCTCGAGACCCGGTTTGGAGGGGTCGGCCCGGGTAGGGAGGCACCTCGGCTGTGAAGTCACCCCCGTTGTCAACAGATTCCTCGGGCGGGAGTTCCTCAGCGTCGGCGCCGGGGAACATCCTGAGCCACGAGCTTGCACCCACCACTCCGTCGGCCGTCAGACCCTGCCGATATTGCCAGGCCTTGGTAGCCGACAGGGTCGCCGAGCCGAAATACCCGTCGGCCTCTATGCCCAGGGCGCGCTGCCAGATGATCACGTTGGATCCGCTGTCTCCTATTTCGAGGGGACGGCCCGGATAGGGAGGAACCCCCGGGGTAGGACCTGTATTGGTGTTCTCGGCGCCATCACCGTTACCCCCTGATATGTCGGGAGGAGGCGTAGGCTCCTCCACTCCGGCGCCGGGGAACATGGTCCGCCAGCTCTCCATGCCCACCACCCCGTCCACGTCGAGGC
Organism: Acidimicrobiia bacterium; assembly: GCA_965261135.1. Taxonomy (GTDB): domain Bacteria; phylum Actinomycetota; class Acidimicrobiia; order Spongiisociales; family ZC4RG35; genus Bin76. Next base: position 180,197 of record OZ253443.1, on the reverse strand, counting down.
CGTTGACCCGCTGCCACTCCTGAGTGGCCCGGGCGGTCCCGTCGCCGAAATACCCGTCGGCTGCCACTCCCAGAGCGGACTGCCAGGTTCGTACCCACTTGCCCCGGCTGCCCACCCTCAGCACGAATCCGGGGTAGCTGGGAACCTGCGGCTCGGTGGTTTCAGGATCGGGATCGGGTTCCGGATCGGGTTCGGGATCGGGTTGCGGATCCGGGGTGGATTCGGGAGGCTCGGGCGGGGAGAACATCTTGTTCCATGATGCCTCCCCCACTATCCCGTCGGGGGTCAGCCCGTTGGTCCGCTGCCACTCCCGGGTAGCCGCTGTGGTAGCCGGGCCGAAATCCCCGTCCGCGGTCACTCCCAGCGCCTCCTGCCAGAGCTGCACATCACTTCCCCGGCTTCCCTCCTTCAAAGGCTGACCGGGATAGGGATGCTCAATGATCACCGCGGCGGCAGGGGTGGGCACAGAGGGGGGGCCCGAACCAATCTGGTTGCCTGCGATGACCGTAAAGCTGTAGGCCACCCCTGGTTGGAGGCCGCTGAAGACCACGCTGGTCTGGGAAGCTTTCACCGTGATCGGATCGGAGTGGGCCGGGTCGACACTCACCGTATAGCGCTCTGGTGCGAACCGGGAAGAGACCGGGCTCCAACTGACTGTGGCCGCCCTGCCGCCGCTGACCGCCACATCGGTGGGAGCCGGTGGAGGCGCCCACCAATCGGCCAAATAGTCGATCGTGAAATACCGGGACCGGAGGCGGAGAGTGGATTTGAGGGTCGGCGCCGAGACCCTTTCGGTGATCCTTGTGCCCCCCCGAATCCCGGCGATGTTCAGAAACTGGGCGCTGCCCCAGGGATAGGACACCGTATCGACCGAGATGACATCATCGAACCGGTTGGACAGCTCATAGATGTCGAGCAGTTGGGATAAGGAGATGGTCTTTGCCCAGAATGCGTTGGGATTGACCGCGGGGTCAACCGACCATGGATCCTGCACCGAGACCAGATAGGGCCGCCCGGCGGTCCCCCAAATCGTGGAAGAATCCTCGGTCGCTCCTCCGCTGGCTGACGAGTAGAAGGCCTGAACCACTCCCACCTCTTCCTCAGGATGGGTGAGCACCATCCCCGAGGTGGCCCACGCCCCCACATCCGCCCACCGACCCCCTTGCGCGATTTCCTTGTTCCACCCGGCGTACACCTGATCGCGGCTATCGTTCACCACATGGCACCAACAGGCCGACCGCCTGGAGTTGCCCAACGCCGGCTCCGACCCGCGGCGCAACATGGCATAGACCGCGTAGGAACGGGCCGCGATGGCCTGTGCCTGGAGGGCGGCGTCGGGCCAGGAAGCGGGAATCTCGGCGATACCCGCCACATAGTGATCTATCCCTATCTGCAGGGAAAGATGCATCTTTCCTCCGTTGGGGCGGATCCGGAGACGGCCGTGGATGAACTGCATTGTCTCTCCGGCGTAGCTGAGCCCGTTCACGCCCACCCGATTTTCCTGCGACATATCCTGGAGACTCAGCCGGCACCCGACTGCCACTCCCACCAGGTTGGTGGAGCACGACCCGTCTCCCCGGGCCGTAACCTCCAGCCGCTCGCCACCCACCAGGTAGTAGGCGCCGGCGCAATCGGGCAGCCCGCTTCCCTGCAAGAGGGCCTCCCAGGTTTGGCCGCCCACCGCTCCATCCGCCTCCAGTCCCCGATCAGCCTGGAGGGAGATCACAGCTTGGCGGGCGGTCTCATCGAACTCCCCGGAAATCTCATTCAGATATCCCAACTCCGCCAGCCTGGTCAGCAACAAGTCGGTGAAGGTATTGTCCCGCCCGAGGGAGCTCCCCGAAACCAGGACGGGATGGGAGTCGTAGTCCTGATCGAAACAGAGCTTCACCCTGCCTCCCATGACATCGAAGCTCGACTCGGAACGATTCTGTCTGAGCCCCACCCAAAGAGGCTCCGGTTCCAAGACAACGTATGAGCCCGGAACGGCATCGGTGATCGGCACAACCGAGGAGCCCTGGTAGAAATGTTCAAGGATCTGGGTGGCGGTATAGCCCTCATCCGCCATCCCCTTGGCGCCGTACTGGGTGAGACCCACCCCATGTCCATGGCCGGAGCCCTCGATAATCAGCTGCACTTTGTCCGGGCTGGTGGAGACCGAAGTGCCTGAGCCGGGGAACATCGCCCGCCAAGAGGCGGGCCCCACTATCCCATCCGCTTCCAGGCCTCTTCCGGCCTGCCACGCGATGGTGGCCGCCTTGGTCTCCTCACCGAACACTCCGTCGGCCGGAATTCCCAGAGCCTCCTGCCACACGCGAACCGACGCGTCCCGGCTGCCCAGCCGCAACGGCTCACCCGGATAATCGGACGCCAGCGCGGGAATAGCCGTTCCCAGCACCAACATCACGACTGCCAGGAAAGCTGCCAGCCGTCTGGACGAGTGCCGCCCCATCGAATTTCTAGTGATAACCAAGGTTAAACCCGTCAGTATTCCAACAGATCTCCAAATACCCCACCCGCGCCGCGTCTAAAGAGTTTAGGGATCTGTCGGGGCTATAAATAGGAATCCGCGGCAGACCGACGACCGATCACCACCGGGGTTCTCCCCGGCGGCGGAGGAGCAACCGCCTGCTTGGAGCTCTTGGCGTGATAGCTGGAGCGCACCAGCGGCCCCGATTCCACATGCGGGATGCCCAACTCATCGCCGTAGGAGCGATACTCCTCGAACTCGTCGGGATGAACATAGCGGTGCACCGGTCGGTGGCGGGGGGTGGGACGCAGATATTGGCCGATGGTGACGATATCCACCCCCACCGCCCGCAAATCGGCGAGGGCGCCCATCACCTCGGCGCGGGTCTCCCCCATACCTACTATCAAACCCGATTTGACAAGTCCTTCGGCGTAGAGCCGTCTGGCCCTGGCCAGGAGGGCCAGGGAACGCCCGTAGTTAGCGGAAGTGCGGATCTCCCGCTGCAGACGGACAACGGTCTCGGTGTTGTGGTTGAGCACATCGGGGCGCTCGGCCATCACCGTCGCCAGCGCTTCAGGATCGCCCTTGAAGTCGGGGATCAGCACCTCGATGTCGGTCTGCGGGGACCGGGCGCGGGCTTCCCGGATGGTGGCGGCGAACACCGCCGAACCCCCATCGGCCAAGTCGTCACGGTTCACCGAGGTGATGACCGCATGGCTGAGACCCATACGGTAGATCGCCTCCGCCGCCCGGTAGGGCTCTTCAAGGTCGAGCCCCAGGGGTCGGGCGGTGGTTACGTTGCAGAATCCGCAGGCGCGGGTGCACCGGTCGCCCAGGATCATCAACGTGGCGGTCCCCATCCCCCAGCATTCGTAGATGTTGGGGCATCCCGCCTCTTCACAGACCGTGTTGAGGTCGAGGGAGCGCATCAGCTTCTTGAGTGCCAGGTATTCGGGATCCATCCGGGCGGTCACCCGCATCCAGGGGGGCCGCTCCGGTTCACCGGGCAGCCTTCGTGACCGCCGGGAGAGGGTGGGCGCCGAGCGGTTGGGAGAAAAGGCGCCCTCCTTGAGCAGCCTATCCACCTCGAACTCGGTAGCCCGGCCCTGGCCCCGGACAAAGGCCGCCAACTGCGTCTCCGCCGAGGTGAAGCCGAAGACCTCCGCAAAGCGGGGGATAAAGGCTTCCACCGCCTCCTCCAGCGACACCCGCTGACCTACCAGTTCGGTCACCGAGGTAACCGGACGGCTGGTAATGCCGCAGGGGTTTATATATCCGAAGTACTCCATCCGGGGATAGAGATTGAGAGCGAAGCCGTGCATGGACACCCGCCGGGAGACCCGTACACCGATGGCGGCCACCTTGCCGCGCTCGGTCCAGACCCCGGTCAGCCCCCGCTCCCGCCAGGACTTCACTCCCAGGTCCGAAAGGGTGGCGATCAATGCCTCCTCCAGGGAGCGCACATAGTCGGTTACCCGGCCGGGATTGATGCCGATCAGCGGATAGCCCACCAGTTGGCCGGGGCCGTGATAGGTTATGTCGCCTCCCCGATCGACGCGGAAGAACTCCGCTCCCACCTCCGACAGCCGTTCGGGGCTGATCAGCAAGTGGGAAGCGTCACCCCGTCGTCCCACCGTGTAAACATGCGGGTGTTCCAAGAGCAGCAGATAGTCATCGGCGATCGACCCGCCGCTTCGACGCCCCCAGATGGCCCGCTGCAGATCCCACGCCTCGGCATAGGGAAGCCGGCCCAGCCATCGCACCCGAAGGGAGGGAGCGGGGCCGGGCGCGGTCACTTCAGTTCCTGCTCCCAGTCCCATGTCTCCAGGTTCTGCTTGATGCGCTGCAAAAAGAGCACCGCGGTAGAGCCGTCGAAAGCGCGATGATCCCACGAAAACCCCAGATAGCCGATGTGGCGGATGGCCAGGGCATCCCGGCCGTCAGCAGTGGTCACCACCACCGGCCGCTTGGCGACCGTGTCGGTGGAAAGGATGGCCACGTTGGGAACGTTGATGATCGGCGCCGACATGAAGGAATTAAAAGGCCCGGGATTGGTAATGGTGAAGGTCGAACCGGACAGTTGATCGGGTCCCAGACGACGGTTGCGGGCGGCGGAGGCCAGATGCCGGATATGGCGGGCCAGCCCCGTCAGGCGGAGGTCGTCGGCGTCCCGGATGGTCACCACCACCAAGCCCTGCTGGTCGAGATCGACGGCGATGCCCAGGTGGACCCGGTTGTGGTAAACCGCCTTGCGGTCTTCCAGATAAAAGGAGCTGTTCACCACCGGGAACGCCTTGAGAGCGTCGATGGTGGCCCGGCACACGAAGGGCAGATAGGTGAGCGAGAAGCCCTCTTCGCGTTTGAAGCGCCCCTTGTGGACGGAGCGCGCCTCGGCGATGCGCTCGTAATCCACCTCGACCGAACTCCACACGTGGGCGGCGGTCTGGCGGGAGCGGATCATGTTCTCGCCGATGCGGACACGGAGACGGCTCAAATCTACCTTCTCCTCCCCCACGGCGGGGCTGGCCGGAGCGACCGGAGCCACGGCGGGAGGTTCGGGAGCCCGAGCCGCAGCAATAGGCTCGGTGACGCCTTCCAGATAGGCCTCCACATCCCGGCGTGTCACCCTGCCTCCCTCCCCGGTTCCCGCTATCAGGTTTATGTCGATCCCGTGCTGGCGGACCAGACGCCGCACCACCGGGGACAGGCGTCGGGAGCGTCCGGGCGGGCCGTCGGGCCCGGCGACCGGCGCGAGATCGGCCTGCTTCTCGGGGGGAGCGGGAAGCGCCGCTTCCTGCTCGGAGGGCGGGGGTTCAGAGACAGGCGTCGCCGCCTCGGGATCAGGCGCTTTCTCTCGAACCGAACCGTCAAGCTCTCCCACCACACAGAGCGCCGTACCCACCTCCACCGTCGCTCCCTCCTCTACCAGTAACTCCAACATCACGCCTGACACAGGCGAAGGGATCTCGGTATCCACTTTGTCCGTGGAGATCTCCAGCACCACCTCACCGTGGGAGATCGTGTCGCCCACCCCCTTTGCCCACCGCAGGATGGTTCCCTCGGTGATCGTCTCACCCAACTGGGGCATGGAGATGGTGGTGGTCACCGAGCGCTCCTTGTCACATCCTTAGCGTCCATTTCAGTGCAGGCTACGGCCCGTCGCTGACAACAACGTCTCTCCCACCGCCTCCGAAAGGGTGGGGTGGGCGTGGATGAAAGCAGCCGCCTCATCCGGCAAGGCCTCCCAACCCACCACATACATGAGTTCATGGATCATCTCGCCGGCCTGGGGGCCCACCACTGCCGCCCCCACCAGGGGTCCGCCCTTTTCGACCACGACCTTCACCATCCCCTGGCTTTGCCCGATGATGAGTGCTCTTCCCACCCCGCCGAACGGATGCTTGGTCACCTCAACTTCCATACCCCGCGCCGAAGCCTCGTCCGCCCCGATCCCAACCTCCGCCACTTCCGGATGGGTATAGGTGACCCGGGGTATCACCCGGTAGTCAACCGGTGCTGTCTCTCCGGTGGCGATGTAGGTGGCGGTGGCGATGCCCTCGGCGAAGGCGGCGTGGGCCAACTGGGGGGTACCGGCCACGATATCCCCCACCGCAAACACACCGGACTCGGCAGTCTCCATGGTTTGGGGATTCACCTTTATGTATCCCCTCTCCACCTCGGTCCTGATCGATTCCAACCCGATGTCCTCGGTGTTGGGTCCCCTACCCACCGCCACCAGGGCGACATCCACTTCCAGGCTCTTGCCCCTGAAAGATATCTTCACACTGGTATCGGTGATCTCCGCCGGCCCGACCCCCGTTTTTAGATAGAACTTCACACCTCGACGGCCGAGCTGCCGCTGGAGTTGGCGCGAGGCATCGGCGTCCCCACCCGGGATCAACTGTTTTTCCAATTCAAAGACATGCACTTGCGCCCCCAGATCCACCAGGAGGGAAGCGAACTCGCAGCCGATCACCCCGCCGCCGATGATCGCCACCCGGTCGGGACGGGAGGGCCAGTCAACCGCATGATCCGAGGTGACAATCCGCTCTCCGTCTATCTCCCAGCCCGGGATGGTCCGGGCGTGCGATCCGGTGGCCAACACCACCGCTCTCCCTTCGAGTTTCTTGCCGCCCTCCATTTCGACCTTGCCTACTCCCGCGATTCGTCCCCGCCCTGAAAAGACCTCCACTCCCCGTTTGCGGAGCAGACCCGAAAGGCCGGTCACCAACTGGTTGACCACCCGGTCCTTTCGGGCCAGGGCCGCCGACCAGTCCAACTCCGGCTCGGATGTCAACACTCCGAAGTCCCCCGCCTGCCTGACGGTGGAAAACACCTCGGCGACCTGCAACCAATGCTTGGCAGGGATGCACCCTCGCAAAAGACAGGTCCCTCCCGGTCGGTCCTCTTCCACCAACGCTACCGAGAGCCCGAAGTTTCGCGCGTAGAGGGCGGTGGCGTAACCTCCCGGCCCTCCTCCCAGGATCACGATGTCGAACATGGACTCACTCATAGACAAAATCGGTGTGGGTCATAGAGAGAATATTAACTCTCCTCCAGATATCATCAGCCGGGATGCCCACCCGGTACCTGATTATCGCCTCGGCCGCCGTGGGTTTGCTCATTCTGGCGGCGGGAGTGATCTGGTTCCTGCGGTTCTATCTGTAATCGGGCGCCATCGTTTCCACCGCCGGTTCAAGACCTTCACCCTCCACCGGGACGGGCCTGACTATCAGTTCGTCCAATCCCGAAGAGCGGTAGGACTCCAAGGCAGCCCGGCACTCCGCCGGGTCACCGGCGATCCCGAGTTGCGCCGCGGCTCGGGGAAGGTCGCCGGGATCCAATCCCTGGTTCTCCACATGCCGACGGTAGGCCCCAAGCCGCACATAATGCGCCAGATCTTGGGCGAGCGCCCGGCGAGCCGCAACCCTGTCCGATGAAACCGCCACCCGCACATAGGCCGCGATATGGAAAAAAGATGCACCACGGTCGAATTGGCGAAGCCGCTCGGCAGTGGACCGCAGGTGGGATGCCGTGCACCAGTTGAGCAGCACCCCGTCGGCTTCCCGCACGGCCAACTCCAGCATACGGGGCCCCATGGCGCCCACCACCGTCCACAGGGGACCGGAGGGTAACAGCCCCAGCCGGGCTCCCTCCACAGAAAACACCTTGCCGTGGTGGGTCACCTTCCTCCCGTGACGGAGCTCTCCGAGTATCTGCAGGTAATCGGAGACCGCGTCGAGGGGCGAGGAGAGGTCGAAATCGAAGAAGCGCTTGGCCGTCACCGGATGCCCGGATCCGATTCCCAGCACCATCCGCCCGGGTCCCGCCGCAGCCGAAATGGTGGAAGCGCCCATCGCGGCCGCCATCGGGGAGCGAAGATAGACCGGGAGCACCCCGGTGGCCAGGCGGATCCGGGAAGTGGCGGCCGCCCATCCTCCCAGGGTGGAGAAAGCTTCCCGGGCGGCGGACTCGTTGGTCCATGCCGAGCTGTAGCCGAGCTGCTCGGCTCGCACCGCTATCTCTGTGAGCCGCCGGGCGGGTAGATGCGGATCTACCAGCGAGACCCCGATATCCATCAAGCCTCCGCTCCCGGGAGAGAAACCTCCGCCCGACAGTTGGGACAGATGACCGTCTGGATCTGGCCCACTATGAAACTGAAAGAACACTCCGGACAGGAGGCCCGCGGGGAGGCAGCCTCGGGCTGGGGAGGCGGCGGAATCGGGGGACCGGGTGTTTGCATCCCCGGGTATCCGGGGGGACCGGGACCCTGATGGGGCGGTGGGGGTCCCTGGCCGGGCGACGGATCACTGTCTGCACCCGGGGCGGCCCCCTTGACCTGATTGACTGCTCCACACTTCGGACAGGAGAATCGACCGGGTCGGGTTATGGTGACATTGGAGCGGCAAGCGCCGCATCTGACTCTCATTGTTAACCTTTCTCCTCACCGGTCGGCTCCGCCACCGAGCCGACCCGCTCCCCGACTGCGCCTATGGATTGCAGGTATTCGGCCTCCAGCGCCAGAACCGCCCGGATGTCATCAGAGGGTATCTCGGTATGGTGACGCTTGGTAATTTGTCGGGAAATGTAGCTGACTGCGGGCTCTGAGCCACCCGCCACCGTCTCCACCGGTTGCCGTCGGTTCTTTTGGGCCAGCCCCTGCAGGTAGAAAAGCTCCCACTCCATGATCCGCTGTATCCCGGCGTCGCCCAGCCGCTGATGGACTTCGGGCGCCAGATTGCTCTCGATGTGACGCAGGGCGTCGGAGAGAACGTAGGTAACCGCACCATCCGCTCCTCTCCGTTTCGCCTCCTGCCACAGCAATATCGCCACCAAGAACAGAAAGAGCCCGGCCAGCAGACCCCCCAGGGCAATAGAGGTAAACCCGGACATCCGCCGAACCCCCTGGGGTTAGAGCCCCAGGTGGACAGCGATCTTTTCCCGGTGGAAAGAGGGGTCGCCAAACAGGAGCTCGGAGCTTTTGGCCCGCTTGAAGTAAAGGTGGGCATTGTGCTCCCAGGTGAACCCGATTCCCCCATGAATCTGGATGTTCTCCGCAGCGGAGAAAAAATATGACTCGGAGCAATAGGACTTGGCGAGACTGGCCATCAGCGGACGCTCCTCGTTGTCTTCGCTTAACGCCCACCCGGCGTAGTAGGCCGCCGAGCGGGCCGACTCCACCTGGGCCAGCATGTCGGCGCACTTGTGCTTGATGGCCTGAAAGGAGCCGATGGGTCGACCGAACTGCTTCCTGACCTTGGCATAGGACACCGCCATCTCCAAACAGGCTTGGGCTCCGCCCACCTGCTCGGCGGAGAGCGCCACTGCCGCCCGTTCCAGCATCCTGTCGAGAATCGGCCACCCTCCTCCCTCCGGACCCAGCAGGGCGTCGGAGGCCAAATGCACGTCTGTCAGCGTTATCTCGGCCTGCTTGCGGGTCTGATCCATGGTCTCAAGCCGACCGCGGGCAACGCCTTCCGTCCCGGCGGGAACCAGAAACAGCGAGACTCCCTGATCGGCGCCGGCCGCCACCACTAACAGATCGGCTACATGCCCATCCAACACGAAGCTCTTCGTTCCGTTCAATGTCCAACCTCCCCCCGGCCGGGGTCGGGCCTCGGTGGTGACCCCCTCGGCCTCCCAGCGTCCGTTCGGCTCGGTGAACGCCACCGCCGCAATCAGTTCTCCCGACGCAATGGCCGACAAGATCTCCTTCTTCTGCCGGTCATCACCGGCTTCCTCCACCACTCCCGCCGCCATCACCACCGTGGAGAGAAAAGGCGCGCAGAAAAGCGAACGCCCCTGCTCCTCCAGCAGCACGAACAACTCCAAGAAGGTAAATCCTGCTCCACCCCACTCCGATGGAATGGCCATCCCCAACCAGCCCATCTCGGCGATCGCCGCCCAATGCCCATCGTCGTAGCCGCGTTCTGTGTCCATCAGCATGCGCACCGTTTCCAACGGGCAGTTCTCATCCAACCACTGTCGCGTGTAGCGGCGCAACTCTTCCTGTTCGGTGGTGAAAGAAAAATTCATTGTGCCTCCATTATCCCAGTCCTGCCTTCCCGAAGGTAACTCACCGCCTCGGAGATCGTCCCCACCGCCACGATCTCCACATCCACGGGGGCGGTGGTGGCCTCATCGTAGTTGTCCCTGGGCACCAGCACCACATCGGCGCCGGCCGCCTCGGCCGCCACCAGCTTTTGGCGGATCCCGCCGATAGCGCCCACCGATCCGTCCAGGCTGATGGTACCGGTGCCTGCCACCACCCTCCCGTCGGTCAGTTCACCCTCTTCCAACAGGTCAATTACCGCCAGGGTATAGATCATGCCGGCAGACGGCCCGCCGTAGTTGGCGGAATCTATGTCGATCGGATAAGCGGTGGAGGCGGTGATCCCCACCATGGCCCGGTCGGGTGATTCGGGACTTTCATGCAGCGCAAAGCTGAGGGGAATTTGTTCGGCGTCGCGAATCACCGTCACTTCCACATTGTCCCCGGGTCGGCGGCTTTCCAGTATCCGGCGGATGTCCTCCACGGTCCGAATCGGCTCTGATTCCATCTCCACCACCAGATCACCTTCGGCAAGCGTCTCGAACGCGGGCGCCTCATGGAAGACCCCCACCACCTCCACCCCTTCCGCCAGGGCTTCCTCCAAACCAAGTTCGGCCAGCGCCACCGCGATCGCGATGTCTTTGGACCTGTCCATGGCCCGGAGGCCCCGTTGACGGGCCTCCTCGTCGGTCTCGCCCCTGGGACGGAGCAGCTCTCTGTCGATCAAGTCGATCTTCTGGTCGAAAAAGGCGATGGCAGCCTCATAGAGATTGACCGGCTGCAGGCTGACGGTAAGGAGAATCAGTTCACCTTCCGGCTGGAAAACCGGAAAGTCCTCCTCCACGATCACCGCATCCACCGCGTCGCCGGTCGGCCCGGCCGAGGCTGCGAAGTAGGGAAGGCTGACCAGCCAGGCCAGGGGGGTCAAGAGCGCCAGGACGACCACAGTCCACAAGAAGGAGCGCCTACGGGGGCGAGCGGGGGAAGGAGCGGCAAGGTGGGTCACGGGCATTTCTATCCAAGCGTATATCCCTCTCGCGCACAGGCGGCGACCGATTGTCCCGGTAACCTGGATAGGAAAACCGAGGTCAAACCACCAACCTCTAAAGGAGCGGCAATGGCGTTTTTCACCCCCCATCACGAAGTTCTGGCTGCCCGGGTACCCCGGCTTGCCCAAGCCGTACCCGCGGCAGTGGTCTGGGTGATACAGGTAACGGGATTCGCCCTGTTGACGGCCCTCTTTGCACAGTTCACCATCCCGCTTCCTTTCACCCCGGTGCCCATCACCGGCCAAACCTTCGCTGTGCTGCTGTCGGGAGCCACATTGGGAATGACAGCGGGGGGCGCCAGCCAGGTCCTGTACCTGCTGTTGGGAATCTTCTTTCCGTTCTACGCCAACGGAGCGTCGGGAACCGAGGTGCTGTTCGGGACAAGCGGTGGATATCTCTTCGGGTTCGTGGTGGCCGCCGTCCTGGTGGGAAAACTGGCCGAGCGCCGTCATGACCGGCGAGTGCCCTCCGCGGTAACCGCCTTCTTGACCGGGAGCCTGGTCATCTACCTCTTCGGAGTGATCGGGCTGATGGCCAAGGCGGACATGGACCTACTCACCGCTGTGGAACTGGGAGTGGTCCCCTTCCTGCTGGGCGACACGATCAAGGCCTACGCGGCCGGCCTGTTGCTCCCGGCCGCCTGGCGCCTCACCAACCGCAACCAGTAGCTTCCCGGCCGGAACGACAAGGGGTCTGACCACCTAGGAGAAGGATATTCCGGCAAATGGCTTCTTGTGATATATAATATATATTCCACAGGAGGTCATTGATGGGAGCACAAACGCATATTTCCAAGTGGGGGGACAGCTTGGCTATACGGATCCCCAAATCAATTGCCGAGCAGTGGGGCGTCCGAGAAGGGTCATCCATAGAGATTGTCCCGGACGGCAGTCAGGTCGTACTGCGCAAGACATCCTATGACTTGGCCGACATGCTGGCTCAAGTGACGCCCGACAATCTCCACCCGGAGCAAGACACCGGCCCTGCCCAAGGCATGGAAGCATGGTAAAAGAGCGTGTCCCCGAGAAAGGGGACATCGTATGGTTGAGTTTCAATTCCCAGGCCGGACATGAACAGGCCGGTCACCGACCGGCTTTGGTGATGAGCCCGAAGACCTACAACCAGATAACCAGCCTGGCACTCCTCTGCCCCATCACCTCAAAGGCGAAAGGCTACCCTTTCGAAGTTCTACTTACTCGCCCAAGCACTATCCAGGGAGCAGTACTTTCCGATCAAATCAAAAGCCTGGACTGGCGAGCTCGTGGTGCTCGTTTTGAATGCAGAGCGCCGCGGAAGGTTTTGGGCGAAGCCTTGGAAAAAGTCAAGATTCTTCTGGGATGAATTGCGCTGCTGTCTCCGGCATGCAAGGCAGAGGCGGCTATCAGTCCGTTTGGACGCCGCTTTCGATCAGAGCCATCAGTTGATCGGCGTCACCGGCGCAACCCTCCAGTTCGTCCGAGTCGACCAGCACCCGCCAGGAGTCGTTCTGGCCGGCTATCAGGGCCGGCAGAGCCCCTGCCGCCTGGCGCTGTGAGGCGCTGGCCTGGTCGCGATGGATCAGTTGTATGTCAAAAGGGGCGGCGGCGCAGGCTCTCTTCCACTCTCCTCGACCCCAGGGATTCCAGCCGTGAGTGATATCGCACAATGAACAATGTTTCCTGCCGGCCAAAACCCCCACCACATAGCGAAGTTCTCCCATCCAGCCTCCGTCCGCGTCATATATCCCGACTATCTGCTCTTCGTTCACAACCATCGGAATCCCCCCACCCCACGTGAAATGGTCCTCAGGCCGCCGACTTGGCTCAACCGGGACCAGTTGGCATCGGGGCGTCTCCGGTTGTCCCGAGGTAGGCCTTGATCACATCCAGGTCCGTTTGCACCTCCTGGGGCAAACCTTCCGCGATTTTGCGCCCGAAGTCAAGCACCATCACCCGGTCGGCGATATCCATCACCAAGCCCATGTCGTGCTCGACCAGAATCATGGTGATACCCAATTCGTCCTGTATATCCAGGATGAACCGGGCCATATCCTCGGTCTCCTCCAAGTTCATGCCTGCCACCGGCTCATCCAACAGCAACAACTCGGGTTCCATCGCCAGTGCCCGTCCCAATTCAACTCTCTTCTGAACACCAAAGGGCAGTAGCCCTACCGGGTATTTCCGCCAGCGCTCTATCTCCAAGAAGTCGACTATGTCCTCCACCTTGAACCGGTTGTCCAGTTCTTCTCGCCTGGCGCGCCCCCACCACAGGGCCCCTGCCAACCATCCATGGCTCATCCGGATGTGCCGACCCGAGAGAATATTCTCCATCACAGTCATGTGTGCGAAAAGCTCGATGTTCTGAAAAGTGCGAGCTATGCCCAACTCGGCGGTCTGGTTGGGCTTCAATCCCAACAGCGACTTTCCCTTCCAGAGAATCGACCCTCTCTGAGGTCGATAGACCTGGTTAATGCAGTTGAAGATGGAGGTCTTCCCGGCGCCGTTAGGACCGATAATGGAAAAGAGTTCGCCTTCGTTCACATGGAACGAGACCTCATCCAAAGCCACCAGTCCTTTGAAGGAGAGGCTGACATCCTGCACGTCCAAAAGGAGGGGCGCCCCGTTCTGTTGACTCATGACAGCCACCGCTTGCGCCGTTTGTAATGCTTGACATCCCGAAACGACTTGCGCTGGCCGCCGTGGAGGCCCAGATAGAACTCCTGAATGTCTTCGTCGGCTTGGAGTTTTCCAGCAGAACCGTCCATAACCATCTTGCCGTTCTCCATCACGTAACCGTGATTGGAGATGGCGAGCGCCATGTGAGCGTTCTGTTCTATCAGTAGCACCGCCGTACCTTGTCGGTTGATCTCCACGATGATCTCGGCGATGCGCTCCACTAACAAGGGCGCCAACCCCAAAGAGGGCTCATCCAGAATCATCAGTTTGGGAGTTTGCATCAGCGACCGACCGATGGCCAGCATCTGCTGCTCGCCCCCTGACATGTATCCGGCCACCTGGTTTCGGCGTTCAGCCAGAACAGGAAACAAAGTCATAACCCGCTCCCGGGCCTGTCGGGTCATTTTTCGGTCACGGTTTATATAAGCGCCCACCGCCAGATTCTCATCGACCGTCAACTCCACGAAGATGCGACGCCCCTCCATAACCTGGCTGATTCCCATGCGCACTCGCTCCGATGGCAGGGTGTGGGTAATATCTTTGCCCTCGAACCTGACGGTGCCTTTGGTGATGTCTCCCTCGTGGACATCCAGCAACCCGGTGATGGCCCGGGCCGTCGTGGTTTTTCCGGCGCCGTTGGCCCCCAGTAAGGCCACGATCGATCCCTCTGCCGCTTCCAGGGAAATACCTCTCAGTACCAGCACAACGTCGTTATAGACGACCTCCAGATTGGAGACTTCGAGCATTATTCGATCTGTTTGTCCTTAATGCGGTCGGGGTCGGCCCTCCCGGAAATCGGGAAGGCCGACCCTGACCAGCTATTCATCTAGGAGAGCTTGTAGCAAGCTTCCTCGAATACGTAGTCGGCGGCGATCGGATGCGTGTAGAAGGACTCGATCACCCTGGTACCGGTGCCCGTGGTCCCCGCCGCGAACCCTTCCGGATCGGGCCGATGGATCCAGACCTGACGTTGGAGACGCTCGTTGGCGCCGCCCACATAGCTCTCACTGGGGGCGATGCCATTGAAGTCGATCTCTTCGATGGTCTTGGCCGCCGCCAGGACTCCGGCTTGAGTCATATCACCGTTCTCATAGGCGATATTCAAAGCCTCATGCAGAATCATCGCCTCGATGAACCCTTCGATGATGTAGTCGTTCGGGGGAACGTCCGGTGCATACTGGGCCATCAGATCACGCACGTTCTGCATACCGGCAGAGTCATCGGTGAGGGGCGGGAAGTATGCGCCGCCGTAGTAGTCACGGGTCACCGCGTCCTTGATGGGGGAGTCAGGCGCCACGAAGGCAGGACTCCAAGTCGGAGTGGCCCCCGACCATACTGCCTCGAATCCCTGGGAGATGGCGGCGCCATAAACCTCGGTGAGCGTGGCGGCGTTGGCCGTGACCCAGACGATGTCGGCGCCGCTCTGGGCGATGGCGTTGCCGATAGGAGCGTTGTCCTGGCCGGGGATGATATGGCCCCCGCCGTCATACACCACTTCCATGCCCAGAGTCTCAGCGGCGATCTTGGCGCCGGCGACCGAGTCCAGCCCGTAGTCGCCGGGGAAGGACGCAACCGCAATAGTGGGGCTGGCGACTCCGTTTCCGGTGACGACGTCATGCAGGTACCCAACCATGTTCATCGCCTCGATGCAATAGGGGGTGCCGTGGGACAGAAGGTTGGAGTTCAAGGCCGGGTCTGACCAGCCGGAATACCAGGTAAGAGGAATGGCGAGAATGCCGTCTTCCTCAAGGTCCGGACGAATGGCCACGGTGTGAGGGGATCCGGTCGAGTGTCCGAATGCCACCACCTCGTCCTTGAGCTCTTCATAGAACTGGACGTGATTGTCCACCGAATAAGCCGTGTCCCGATACACCAATTCCACCATGAGTCCGTTAATGCCGCCCTGGGCGTTGACATCTGCCCAGTAGGTGTTCGCGCCTGCGGCGACCAATCCCACCAGACCTCCGAACGGACCAGTCAGGTCGGAGAGCATTCCTACCTTGATGACACCGGCGTCGAGATCCACACCGATGTCGGTGGCGATCATCATGGGTTCTTCCTCGGCCATGGTATCTTCCGTGGCTGCCGTGGTAGCGGGAGCGGCCGTAGTCGCCGGAGCAGCCGTGGTAGCGGGAGCAGCCGTGGTAGCGGGAGCGGCCGTGGTGGCGGGGGTCTCGGCTTCTTCGTCTCCTCCGCATGCCGCCGCAATCAAGGTCAACGCCATGATCAGCGCCAACCATTTGAACTTGGTATTCATCTGCTTCTCCTTCTTCTAATAGTTCGCTTCAGTGTATCATTTTCCAGGTTTTAGGCCTTGAAAACCCATCTTATTCGGACGGGAACCGTCTCAATAGGTAAAGGGCCATCCTTTCCAGTAGTTACGGATCCGCAGCCAGATCCCGTACAGGCCCAAAGGCTCAAAGATCATGAACAGGATGATCAGGAGCCCGAATAGGACTTGGTTGAGTTGAAACACCGACAGCCCCGGGCCGGCGCCGGGGAGAATGTTGATCACACCGAAGTCGTTAGGGGCGATCGAAATGACCGTATCGGCGACTGTGGCCACCACCCCCTCTCCCTCCTTGATCACCCTGCTCAGCCACTCCGTGAAATCCTGGACCAGGCGCGGCAGAATGATAACAAAGGCTGTCCCCATCAACGCGCCGGACACCGTCCCCGCTCCCCCGATCAGAATGATGGCGATGAATTCCACCGACAAGAACAGGTCCCACGTCTCGGGGATCTGGCGTCCCACGAAAGAGGCGAACAGAGCGCCAGCCAACCCTGCAAAACCGGAGGAGATTCCAAAGGCCATCAGTTTGTATCGGAACTCGTTCACCCCCATCACTTCAGCGGCGATGTCGCGGTCGCGAATGGCTTGGAAAGCGCGCCCTGCCCGGGTGCGCTGCAGGTTCTTGGCCACTAAGGTCGCCACCACCAATAAACCGAACATCAATAGATACACTTTGGCCTCTTCGCTGACCTCAAACCCCAACCACACCCCGTCGGACGCGAAATCCACCAGAGGCTCCTCTTCTTTCCACAGCCGCCACTGGAATTCGGGAAACCTACGTCCCGAGAAGGCGCCGCCGGTGATGAACTTGAGGTTCCGCCACGCCCATTCTCCGATGAACACCAAGCCCAGGGTTGCGAACGCCAGATAGAGTCCTCGCACCCGCACCGCGGCAGGGCCTACCAGCAGTCCGATCAGAGCAGGGATGATTCCCGCCATGGGAAGCCAGATCCACATTGGAAGACCCCATCCCCACAAGTCCCCCGGAGGTGCGCCGAAAAGCACCGCCACATAGGCCCCGAGTCCCATGAAGAAAGCATGCCCCAGCGACACCTGGCCGGCTACGCCGGTGAGCAGGTTGATTCCCAGGGCGCCGATCCCGAAGATGGCGACGTGGGACAGTATCTTCATCCAGTCGTTGTCGCCCAGGAAATCAGGGTAGAAGGGAATACTGGAGGCTATGGGGGCCAGCACCGCCAGCACCAGGAAGACACCGAGCACCATCTTTTTCGTGACCGTGGGCATCAGCGCCTGGTCAGACGAGTAAGAGGTGTAAAGGTGAGGACGGCCTCTCATACTCTTCTGATCTCCTCGGTCCCGAAAATCCCGTAGGGACGGATGAAAAGGACGACCATCATCAAAAGATAAGGCACGATCCCGCTAAAGCCCGTCCCGAACAGCGGATGGTTAAGGTAATTGCCGGCTGCGGCCTCGGCCAGACCTACCGACAATCCTCCGACCACCGCCCCCACGACAGAATCCAATCCGCCCAGAATGATGGCGGGGAAGGCGCGGAAGGCCAGAAGCGCAGTGTCCGAGTAAACCCCCACTCGTCGGGGATACACCGACCCGAAAATGCCTCCCACCGTGGCCAGCACCGCCCCGATCGCCCAGGCAATGGCGAAGATGGCGCCAATCCTTATCCCTTGGGCCCGGGCCGCTTCCTGATCGAAAGCGGTTGCCCGCATCGCTATTCCGGTCCTGGTACGGAAAAAGATCGCAACCAGGATCACCAGGACCACCGCCACCAGGAACTGGGCTATCTCGGTGTGGGCGATGATCACGAACCCCAGATCGGCGACGGCATCTCCCCAGGGATCGGCCATGGAGCGGGGATCGGGCCCTATGTAATCGGTGACGATGGTCATCAGGATGACGTTCATACCCAAAGTGACGATGGCCACCGAAAACAAGTCCTCTCCCACCATGGGACGCAGAAAGACTCTCTCCAGCAGAATGCCCATCAGCGCCGAGAGCACCAATGCCGTCACTACGGAGGTGGACCATCCCAAAAGGGGAGGCAGATCGAGAAAACGACCGGGAAAGTTAAGTTCCACCGCCACGCCGGCGGTGATAAAGGCGCCAACGGTGGCCAACGCGCCATGAGCGAAGTTCACCACCTGAGTCGCTTTGAAGATGATGACGAATCCCATGGCAAGCAAGGCGTAGATGGTCCCCAGGGAAAGACCGCTGACGATGGTGCCCGCCAGTCGGCTGTGTTCAGCCTGAGCCAGCAACTCAAAGGTCAACAGCTCGGCCACCATCAGGACGTTTGCCGTTCTCTACCCGAGATCGGCGTCATTCACTTCTTCCCCGAGTACATGTTGACAATCAGATCTCCGAACATCTCTTCCATGGCCTCCCTCTTCAGCTTCTGGGTAGCCGTCAACTCTCCATCCTCATGATCGAGTTCTTTGGGGAGCATACGGAATGTACGGACATTCTCCACCCGGGCGAACTTTGAGTTGGTCTCGTTGATGACCCCTTGGATCATCTTCAGCACCTCGGGCTTTTCGCCAAGGTCCCGATAGGTGGTGTAGGGAATATTCCGACGGGTGGCCCAGTCTCCCACCGTGTCGAATTCGATACCGATCAGCGCGGTGAGATAGTTCTTCCCGTCACCTATGACCATCGCCTCTTTCACATAGGGAGAGGTCTTGAGGCTGTTCTCGATCTCTGAGGGGGAGATGTTCTTCCCGCCCGAGGTGATGATTATGTGTTTGATGCGGTCCACAATCTTGACGTGGGTACCGTCCACCCATTCCCCCACATCTCCGGTGCGCAGCCACCCGTCATCGGTGAACGTCTCTGCGGTTTTTTCAGGTTTGTTCCAGTATCCCCGAAATACTCCCGCATGCATGGTCTGGATCTCCCCGGTCTCCGGATCGATTCGCAGTCCTATACCCGGATAGGGTTCGCCCACCGTGCCCAACTTCATTCGCCCGTGGAAATTGTTGGTGGCCACCGCCGCGTTCTCGGTCATACCGTACAACTCGTAGACATTCACACCCAACCCATGGAAGAATTCGATCACCTCCGGAGCGATGGGAGCGGCGCCGGTCCCCGCCCACCGGCAGCGGCGCAGGCCGACCCTTTCCCGTAACGCCCGAAAGACCAGCGGGTAGCCGATCATGAATAGGAGCCGGCTGAACAGAGTGTGCTTCCCCCCGTTCTTCACTCTCTGTCGCCCGACGATCCCGGCCAAGGCGTTGCTGAATGACATAAACACCCGCTTGAACCAGGTGGCGTCCTTGCTCTTGATGAGCACGGCCGCATGGAGTTTTTCCCAGATGCGAGGAACCGCGAAAAACAGGGTAGGTTGCACCTCTCGTAGGTTCTCCTGCACCGTCTCAATGGACTCGGCGAAATTGAGGGTGGTGCCGGTGGCCGCCGAGGTCCACGTGGAGAAGATTCGCTCAGCCACATGGCAAAGGGGCAGGTAGGTAAGTATCTCGTCGGAGGGATTGGGCCCTATGTTGTTCGGCATCCGGTCGTCGGCGTTGATGAGTTCCTTGAAGCAGTACTCCGCATTGGCGTTGTCCAACATCGCCCCTTTGGGAGGCCCGGTGGTACCCGAGGTGTAGACAAGGGTCATCAAATCGTCGGGACGGGCCTCGCCCATCCGCTCTTCCACTGCGCCCGGGTGCTCGGCCCGGTGGCGACGCCCTAACTCGAGAAACGCCTCCCAAAAGATGAACCGGGGGTCGTCTCGGTAGGCGCGGAATCCGCGCGGCTCAGCGTAGATCACCCTCTCCACATGGGGAAGGGTGTGGATCACTTCCATAAGTTTGTCGGCTTGTTCCTGATCCTCGGCCAAGTGAATGCGAGCACCGGAATCGGAGAGCAGGTACTGCACCTCTGCCGTGGGATTGGTGGGATAAAGACCGACAGTTACCCCTCGGACCGCCGTTGTGGCGATATCCAGAATCACCCATTCGGGACGGTCCTCGGAATGGATAGACACCCGATCCCCTACTTCGACTCCCAACGCCAAAAGACCATGGGCGGCCAATAGCACTTGCTCCCAATACTCGCCCCAAGTGATCTCCTGCCAAATCCCATAGTCCTTTTCCCGCAAAGCCACCAGGTCGGGGGTGCGCATAGCGCGCTCTTTGACCAGCCGGGCTACGGTCTGGGTCCCGAGTGCGGTTTCCGGCGGGGATTCGCTTCTCTCCAATAAGACAGTCACCCGATGCTCCTTTCCAAGTGTGACAGAGGTGTTAACAGAATATCAAATTTATGTCGCCGTGACTGCCAAAGCGGATGTTAAGCTGCTTCAGGACCCCAGGGACCACTCCGCTCCTCCCTCCCAATGCTCCTTCTTCCAGATGGGCGCTCGTTCTTTCAACTCGTCTATCAGGTATCGGGCCGCCGCGAACGCCTCCGCCCGATGAGCGCTGGAGACTGCCACCGCCACCGCCACTTCTTCGATTTTCACCCGGCCCATCCGGTGCTCCACCGCTATGGCGGTCACCGGCCAGCGATCCGCAGCCTCCGCGGCAATTTCTCTGATCTTTCCGCACACCTGCGACCTATACACCTCATATTCGAGATGGGTTACTCCCTCCCGGCGTGGGGAATGGTTGCGAACCGTGCCCAAGAACAGGGCCACTGCTCCGGCCTCGGGTCGGCTCACCTCCTTAAGCAAACCACCGACATCGATGGGAGAATCGACAACCGCAACGCGGGAAACAGGAAAAGGTGTGGTCATAGGTAGAGAAGTTAGCCGCGGACTGTCATAAAATCAGCGCGGTGAGCGAAGATCTCTTTTCCCGGCTGATGCGAATGTTCAGCCAACCCGGTCCGGTCAACCTGGATCTGGCCCGCGAGATCTCCCGCCATCTGGCCGGAGAATCCCAGTTGGTGAATCCTTGGACCTCCGAGGAACTCATCGAATTGGTGAGGCTGGCCGAGTATCGGATCTCCGAAGTCGCTCCCTTCAGCTTCCCGCCCGCTTCGGCGGTGATGCCCCTCGGCCCCCGGGAATGGGGAGACGCGGTGGTGGAAGAGTTCGCTCCACTGGTAGAACCGTTCGCGGCGCAAATGCGAGACAGCGCCGCGGGACAGCCATGGGCGATGCTGGCCCCGCTGGGACCGGTCATGGCGGGCGCGCAACTGGGAGCGCTGGCAGGACTGATGGCCGGAAGGGTGATCGGGACTTGTGAGACGGGACTTCCCGCCGGTTCTGGCCGCACTCTCTTGGTGGCCACCGTGATCGAGGACTTGGCCGACGAGCTTTCGGTGGACGGGCGCCAGATTCGCATGTGGGCGGCTCTCTATGAAACAGCCCACCGGGCGGTGTTCTCTCTCCCCTATGTAATGGACTACTTCCGCACGCTGAATGAAGACTACGCAGCCACCGTGCAACTGGCGCCGGAGTCACTCATGGAACAACTCGGATCGATAGGAAACGACCCATCGGCCATCTTTCAACTCGATCTGGATCTTGAATCCGCAGATGTTTTCGACACCTCCGCCGCCACCCCGGCCCTAGAGAGCCTGCAGGCCTTTCTGGGCTTGACCGGCGCAATGTCCCGATGGCTGGTGGCCAAGGCGGGAACCCGGCTCCTTCCCGACCTCGACGAGATCTTTACAGAACGCGACCGCGCTTCTGACCTCGGGGATTCTGCCAAACAGACAGGAGCGCTGGTTACCCTCACTCCCGGGGCGGTGGCCGATGGAGCAGTTTTCCTGGCCGAAGTCGAGGAACGCTTCGGGGCGGAGGCATCTCGGCGCATTTGGCAGCCCGACGGATTTCCTACTCCCCAAGAGATCATCGATCCGGTGGGCTGGGCGGCGCGGGTGTTATTGGAGGATCCCCTCTGGTAGCCGGTAAGCTTTGGCTCCTACTGCCCCCAACCCGGGAGAACCCAAAATGCCTGCAGAAGTTGGCGCTATCGCTCCCTATTTCTCGTTGAAAGACCAAGACGGCAACAACCTCACTCTCGACGACCTGACCAACCGAAAGACTTTGCTGGTTTTCATACCCTTCCCCTTCACCGGGATCTGCGAAGGAGAGCTGTGTGAACTCCACGAAAACCTAGACAATCTGTCCGATCTGGACACCAGTGTGGTGGTGATCACCTGCGACACCCGCTATTCGAACAAGAAGTGGGCGGAGGATCAAGGATTCGATTTCCCCATCCTCTCCGATTTCTGGCCACACGGCCAGATCTCCCAAAAATACGGATGCTTCAACGATGAATTGGGCGTGGCGGTGCGCGCCACCTATGTGCTCGACTCGAATCGAATAGTGCGAGAAATGATCTCCACCGACTCGCTGTCAACCCCCCGCGACTTCCAGAGTTACGGCGAGGCCCTGCAACGCATCTGATTCGTCGGCCGGTCTTCCCCACCGGACCCGGTCGCCCGGTCGCTCCTAGGAGTCCTCGGCGGTTTCCGCTTTGGCTTTGGCGGCTTCACCCGGGTTGGCGTCGTCTTCAACTTTTCCTTCTTCAACCCCTTTACGGAACTCGCGGGCAGATGATCCCAACGACCGGGCCAGCTTGGGAAGCTTGGAGGCACCGAACAGGAGCAGCAGTATCAGAACAATTATCCCAAGTTCCACAGGTTTCAAGCCGAACAACATCTTCTCCTTTTTCGATCTTTCTCCACCGCCGGGCGGCGGAGGGCTTATCCCAAGGCTAGCGCATCGACGGCTTTTTGGAGCCGTTCGCGGGTGACAAACCGGATGCGGGGGTTCCGACGTTCCAACTCGTAGATTGAGAAAGACCCGTATTTCTCGGTCACCAACATCCCACGCGCCATACGGGAACCGGCCGTGTCCATCACGAAGCGGCGCATGTCCTTCTCTGAGAGCTCGGGATATCCGTCCGGGCTGTGCGGAATCTCCCTCACCAGCACGGTGGCGGCGCCCTTGCGAGCATGATGGGTGTGGGCGTCGGGACCGGGAGTCATCGTGTATCCCCGCAAGGCCAGTATGCCCCGCACCAACTCACCGGCGGTCATCTCCCCGGGATCGACGCCTTGGAGACGGAGGGCGGCCTCCGCCTTGGCTGGGATCGTCAAAAACGACCCCAGGGGAGCGAAGGTCTCTCCCTCCGTGGGCCGGGACGGGGCTGCAGTGCCCCCGCCGGCTACGAAATCGCTGTCCAGCGGGTCCAGGGTCGCCTCGGAAAGCCCGACTATCTCCGGAACAGGAACATTTTCGGGAAGCTTGCCGGGCTCATCGAAATCCACACTCCCCACCCGCTTGGACTGGCCCTGATGCAGGACGAATACCTCCACCCGATCCAAACCGTCCAGGGGAAGGGTCTGGCGGGCGCGCCTTACCGCTTCCAGTCCGTAATAGCACAACAGGTCGGAAAGGATCGGATCGTCCCCGACCATCGGCACTCTGAAAGTTACCTGGACAGCGTCACCGGAGACCGACAGGTCCTCGAGGTTGGGAAGGGGCGCCAAGGGATCGGGTTCCGGTTCGGCCGAAGAACCATGCCGGAAACGACGAAACAACCGCACCAGCAAAATAACCAGGCCGGCCAACGCCAGCAGAAGCACACCGAGAGCGAACAGTGATTCCACGTTTTCCCCCTAACCTTCAGGCCATCCCCATTGTAGGGAGATGTCAGGAGGCTACCGCGGTCCTCCTGGTCCGCTCGTGCCGCACCCGGCGACGCTCCCGTTCCGACAAGCCTCCCCATATGCCAAAACGCTCGCCATTGTCCAGAGCGAATTCGAGACACTCCACCTGCACCTCGCACTCCCGGCAGATAGCTTTGGCCTTGCGGGTGGAAGATCCGCGCTCGGGGAAGAACAAATCGGTGTCTGCGCCCAGGCAGTTGGCATAGTTCTGCCAGCCCAACTCCTCGGTGGCCAGAGCTTCTATCAAGCTACGTCGCATTTCTTGTCCTTATCTCCATCTGCGCGGCTTCCATCGGCCATGGTTCATTACACGGATGTAACTACAATCATGCGACTATAGACAGCCGTTGGGACAATGTCAAATGGGAAGGGAAGTGGGAGGATGCCCAACGGGAGACCGTTTACAATCCTTGGCAGTCAATGTCCACTCGAGCCCAGTGACGCCCGCCTCCGTTTCAGCCCGTCGCCGTCGACCCTGGCCGATGGAGTTCTACCGCTCGGCGGTGGGAAAGAAATGGGTCATGGGAATTACCGGCGTCGCCCTCCTGGGATTCGTTCTCGCTCACATGATCGGCAATCTCAAGGTTTACCTTGGTGATGGACAACTGGACTCCTATGCCCATTTCCTCCGGGAGTTGGCATATCCCCTCGTCCCCAAGACAGTGGCCCTGTGGTTATTGCGCACCGGCCTGTTGATCGCCTTTCTGCTGCATATCCATGCCGCCGCCAGCCTTACCATGCTCAACCGGCGGGCCAACTCCTCCTATCGGGGACCGCGGGACTACGCAGTGGCGAGCTACGCCTCCCGCACCATGCGATGGAGCGGGGTGATCGTGGCGATTTTCCTGTTTTGGCATCTCGCTGATCTGACCTGGGGGGTGACGCCCATGGCTGCGGAAGGATGGCAGGCCGGCGCCGTTGAGGCCAACCTGGTCTCTTCCCTCTCCCGGGGAGGAGTGGCAGTCCTCTACGTCGTGGCCAACCTGTTGCTGGGGATCCACATCTACCATGGCGCCTGGTCGCTTTTCCAAAGTCTGGGGCTGGCCCATCCCTCTTACAATCGCTGGCGGCGATGGTTCGCCCAAGCTTTCGCGGCCGTGATCGTGATCGGAAACGTCAGCATCCCGATCGCGGTCTGGACGGGGATACTGGGATGACCGCGGTGCGGTTGGACCCCAAAGTCCCGTCCGGCCCTCTCGCCGACAGCTGGGACAATCACCGCTTTTCCATCAAGCTGGTCAACCCCGCCAACAAGCGACGCTTCAAGATCATCGTGATCGGCACCGGCCTGGCGGGCGCCTCAGCGGCGGCGACCCTGGCCGAACTCGGCTACCGGGTGGATGTCTTCACCTTCCACGACACACCGCGCCGCGCCCATTCCATCGCCGCCCAGGGGGGAATCAACGCCGCCAAAAATTATCCCAACGACGGCGACTCGATCTACCGGCTCTTCTACGACACGATCAAGGGAGGCGACTTCCGCTCCCGGGAGGCCAACGTCTACCGGCTGGCTCAGCTTTCTCTGAACATCATCGACCAGGCCACTGCCCAGGGGGTCCCATTCGCGCGGGAGTACGGAGGGCTGTTGGCCAACCGCTCCTTCGGCGGCGCCCAGGTTTCACGCACCTTCTACGCCCGCGGGCAGACGGGCCAACAACTGTTGTTGGGGGCCTACCAGGCTCTGGCCCGCCAGGTGGGGATGGGAACGGTGAACCTGGCGGTCCGCACCGAACTCATGGACATCGTGATCAAGGATGGACGAGCGGTAGGGGTGGTGGTGAGGGACCTCTTGACCGGGGAGATCAGCTCCCACTCCGCCCATGCGGTGGTACTGGCCACCGGCGGATACTCCAATGTCTACTACCTGTCCACCAACGCCATGACCGCCAATGTCACCGCCGCCTGGCGGGCGCACCGGCGGGGGGCGGCCTTCGCCAACCCGTGCTTCACCCAGATCCATCCCACCTGCATCCCCCCTTCGGAGGAGTTTCAATCCAAGCTGACGCTCATGTCGGAGTCGCTCCGCAACGACGGAAGGGTCTGGGTGCCCAGGTCTCCCGACGACAACCGCCCGCCCGACGAGATTCCCGATGCGGACCGGGATTACTACCTGGAAAGGATCTATCCCTCCTTCGGAAATCTGGTCCCCCGGGATGTGGCCTCCCGGGCCGCCAAGCGGGTGGTGGACGCAGGCCTTGGTGTGGGGACGAAAAAGAACGGTGTGTACCTGGACTTTCGGGACGCCATCGACCGGCTGGGCCGCCAGGCCATCACCGATCGCTATGGGAACCTCATCGAGATGTACAACCGGATCACCGACGAAGACCCCTATCGGGCGCCGATGCGCATCTATCCCGCTCCCCACTACACGATGGGAGGATTGTGGGTGGACTACAACCTGATGACCACCGTACCCGGACTGTACGCCCTGGGAGAGGCCAACTTCTCAGACCACGGCGCCAACCGGCTGGGCGCTTCCGCCCTGATGCAGGGACTGGCCGACGGATACTTCGTGCTCCCCTACACCATAGGCGACTATCTGGCGGACTTCTTGAACGAGGATCCGGTCTCCCCTTCCGACGAGACATTTGCCCGCGCCGAGTCCGAACTCGCCGATCGGATGGCCCGCCTGCTCTCCATGAAGGGCAACCGCACCGTCGATGATTTCCATCGTCGCCTGGGCAGGATGGTGTGGGGCAAATGCGGCATGGCTCGCAGCCGCCAGGGTCTCGACCAGGCGATGAGCGAGTTGCCTGATCTCTATGAGGAGTTCCGAACCTCCGCCCGGGTTCCGGGTGATGGGGAAAGCCTCAACCAAAGCCTTGAGAAAGCCGCCCGCCTCGAGGACTTCTTCGAGTTGGCGATAGCCATGTGTATCGACGCTCGCCAGCGCGAGGAATCATGCGGAGGGCATTTCCGGGAGGAACACCAAAACTCCCAGGGTGATGCGGTTCGCGATGATGAGAACTTCTCAACCGTCTCCGCCTGGATGTGGACAGGAGACCCCACCCGGCCAGAGTTGATCGAAGAACCTTTGTCATTCGAGAATGTCCAGTTGAGCACTCGGAGCTATCAATGAACATCACTTTGCAAGTGTGGCGGCAGGCCAGCGCGTCAGTCGAGGGCCGGTTCGAGACCTACCAGGTTCCAGATGTCTCTGCAGACATGTCCTTTCTGGAGATGTTGGACGTTTTGAACGAGCGGCTCACATTGAAGGGCGTCGATCCGATTGCCTTCGACTCGGACTGCCGGGAGGGAATCTGCGGCACCTGCGGGGTGATGATCAACGGACGTCCCCACGGTCCGCAGGCGGCCACGGCCACCTGTCAACTCCACATGAGGAGCTTCCAGGACGGGGACATCATCACGGTCGAACCTTGGCGGGCCGCGGCGTTCGGGATAATCCGGGACTTGGTGGTGGACCGCTCGGCGTTCGACCGGATAATCGAGGCGGGTGGATACATAACGGTCGCCACCGGCTCCGCTCCCGAGGCCAACCTGATCCCGGTCCCCAAAGAGACGTCCGAGGCCGCTTTCGACGCCGCGGCGTGCATCGGGTGCGGCGCCTGTGTGGCCGCCTGTCCCAACTCCGCCGCCCAGTTGTTCACCGCCGCCAAAACCTCCCACCTCAACCTCTTGCCCCAGGGCGCCGCGGAGCGGTACTCACGGACCGAACGCATGGTGGAGACCATGGAACGCTTCTTCGGTTCCTGCACCAACCACGGGGAATGCGAAGCGGCCTGCCCCCAGGAGATCTCCATCGACTTCATCGCCCTGATGAACCGCGATTACGTAAGAGCCAAACTCCGAAACCGCCGACCCGTTTAGGCCCCAATACCCGATCCAAACAGTCCAGCAGGGCGGGACGGTGGGTGAGGTGGCCGGCCCGAGGCGGTGTCGTAACGGCGGGCCATCTCCTCCTAGGCGTCCAACCCGTAGCCGGTGGCGCTCTGGTGTCGGGTGGAGACCCGCGCGTAGATCACGCACCGCCTCAGGTCGGCAACTGCTCTCTCAAGTACTGCTCCGCTTGCCCGGGAGTCATTTTGTCCGGTCGGATGTAGCAAACGCACCCGGATGAAACATGCCATTCGGCGGGCCCGATCCGGCCGCACAAACGGGGCGGATGCTCCCCGCCGAACCGTAGGTGGGCGTCGGGCAGACAAAACAGCAGGCACTCCCCGTCGGCCCTCGTCACGACAATGCCGGTCATTGCCTTTCTCCTTTCTCGGGAACCGGGGGAGGGAGAGAAGTCGACGGTTCGGGTTACGTGGCTAAGGAGCGGAGTTCAGGTAGTACTTCTTTCTCGACTATCTCGAGAGTACGGTCGGGGTTGGTAGAGGCGACCTGGACGGCCACGTAGTCGGCGCCGATCTCGGTGACCAAAGGCCGGTAGACCTTGATCAGGTCTTCCACGCTGGAAGCCATGGTGTACTTGCCCAGGATTTCGGAGCGGTCCATGGAATCGGCACGCTCTCGCAGCACCATCGGGTCAACGGCCTCCAGCCTTCCGGGCGCCCGCAAGCCGCGCATACTGCCCAAGGCTTCCCATGCTTCCGATTCGTCCCCGGCTAGCACACACCACCGGGTGGTCATCACCGTCCCCGACCGTCCCCACTTTTCCGCGGAGGCTCGGAAGGGTCCGATCACCCTTTCGAGGGCGTCTGCCGGCGCTTTCACACTGGTTATCAGCCCACCAGCCCGCCGTCCGGCGAACGTGGCGGACTGAGGGCCTCCCGCAGCCATCCAGATGGGTGTCTTGCGGGGCGGAGGGCTGTACAACTTGGCTTTGTCGGTTGTGTACCAGTCGCCGGAAAAGTCAAGCTTTTCGCCTTCCAGAAGTCGGTGCATGATCTCCAACGCTTCACGCATCCTCCTGATGCGTTCCCGGTAACCACCGAACTGAAAGCCCAAAGGTCCCTCATTGATGTTCTCCCCTGTACCCACTCCCAACACGAACTTTCCGCCTGACAGCCTGTCCACCGTGGCCGCCGCCTGGGCGATCAGAGCGGGGTGATAATGGTAGAGAGGGCAGGTTACGGAAGTGGCAAGTTCGGCGTCGGTGCGAGCCGCCACCGCTCCCAGCCAGGACCACACGAAACCCGCCGCGCAATTGTCGTCAACCCAGGGGTGGAAGTGATCGGATCCCAGGATCATGTCGAAACCGGCTTCCTCCGCCCGCACCGCCTGGTCCACCAAGACCTCTGGCTGGTAGGACTCGTGGCTGCATAACCAGGCAAACTTCAATCTCTTGCTCCTTGTATCGGTTTGCCGACCAAGGCTACATGCCGCGGAAATGGCTATCATCCAATCCAAATGAAACCATTCCCGCGGGCCATGCCCGCCATCATCACTCCCTTCGATGACCGGCAAGAACTGGATCTTGACGCCCACCGTCACAATCTGTCCTTCCTGGGCGGACTGGGATACCAGGGCTTCGTTCTGGGTGGCTCCACCGGCGAGGGTCCCCTCTTGGAGCCCGGAGAACGATTTCGACTCACCGATGCTTCCCGCGAGAGCGTCGACGACGATGCCTTCCTGCTATGCGGGATAAACGCCGAGACCAACCGGGCCGCCCGTCGCCAGATCGCCGAGGTGGCCGAGGGCGGAGGGGACGCCGCCCTGGTGGTGACTCCCACCACCATGTCCCGGAACCGCACCAACTTCGTGACCGCCTTCTTCCGAGAGGTGGCCGATGAATCCCCCTTGCCTGTCTTTCTCTATTCGGTGCCGATGGTGACTGCCTACTCCCTCCCCCTTGAGACAATCTGGGAACTGGCCCACCACCCCAATGTTGTGGGGATGAAAGACTCCAGCGGTGACGCCATCCGCATCCAGAAGATCCTGGCCGGGCTTCCCCACAACTTCGCCCTCTACAACGGAGCGGCGGCGGCCGTGACTCTTTCCCTCGCTGCCGGGACGCACGGCATCATATTGGCGGCTGCCAATTACGTACCTCGACTAGCCCTGGAAGTGGCGGCGGCCGCGCGGGAGACTCCCCCCGGAGACATGAAAAAGCAGCATCGTCTATCAGCAGCCAACGACGGTGTGGCTCGCCACGGGATTCCGGGCGTCAAAGCGGCTGCGGAGATGGCCGGACTGCGGGCCGGACGCTGCCGAGCCCCGTTGCTCCCTGTCTCCGAGGAAGCTTCGGCCGGGTTCGCACACCTGCTCTAAGCCGAGCACCCGTGTTGACCGCGACCACATTTGCGGGGAGTCCTCATCACCGATTTTGCCCCTGCCAAGCCACACGCTCCGGCGCGCCCAGTCTCTAATCTGAACAGCTATTGGCCTCCACTGGACAAACATTCTGGGAGATACCCGGGCCGCTTTCTGTTCGCAGCGCTCGAATGGACGATGGCACGAACATCGTTCTGCGGCGGCACGGAAACCCGAGGGGACCCCGACTCGTGCTATGCCATGGCAACGGTCTGGCCACAGACCTCTACTACCCCTTCTGGTCTCTGCTAGCCGACGAGTGCGACCTCATTGTCTATGACCTTAGAAACCATGGTTGGAATGAGATAACCGCCATTGACGGACACAACATACCGTCCCTCGTCAACGACCATGACCTCACTATGGAGGCTATCGATTGCTACTTCGGAGACAAACCAAAAGTAGGAGTCTTTCACTCCGTTTCAGCTCTGATTTCACTCCTATCCCCTACCAAGGGCAGTCTCTTTGCAGGGCGTCTGTTTTTCGATGCGCCGTTATGCAGACCCGGCAAAACGTATGAGGAAATGGAGGCAGCGACAGCCCGCAATGCCGCGCGGGCCAGGAAACGCACCGAACGATTCACCACGAGGGAAGACTTCTCAAATCGCCTTCAAATCTCTTCAGTGTTCTCCAGGGTGGTTCCCGGAGTATTTGACCTCATGGCGAAGACAACCCTCCGAAAGAGCCCCAGCCGTGACGATTACGAACTGAGGTGTCCTCGGGAATACGAAGCGCTGCTTGCGGAATACGGCGAGATCTTTTCGGTGATGGTCGATCTCCAAGATTTGGCATCACCGACCAAGGTTCTGGGCGCCGACCCGACTATTCCATTCTCTTACCTGCCCTCCCTCGATCTGAGGGATATCGTGACGGTCGACTACGATTTCCTTCCCGAGACAAGCCACTTCCTTCAACTTGAGGAGCCTGAGATATGTGCCTTAGCCGTGCGGGAGTTTCTGAGCACCATTCATAATGGCTGACCTCTCGTGGAGCAGGCGAAGAGTGGCTCGAAGCCCGTGCACCGGCGTCCATCCACCTAACTGGATCCAGCTACTGGAACTGAATAGAAGGGTTGACCCATCGGTCGCTCTGGCATTGGCAGCCAGGTTTGCTCGGCTGATCTAGGCTGCGCCGCCGGTGTAGGCCGCGATCACTTTCTCTGGAGATCCTTCTCTCCGGATCCGTCCCTTGTCCAGCCAAATCGCGCGAGAGGCCAGATCCCGCACCATTTGCATGTCGTGTGAGACCAGAATCGTGGCCGCTCCCTGCTCCATGGTGTTCCGAACCCTCTCCCGGGACTTTTCCCGAAAGCTCTGATCTCCCACGCTGAGGATCTCATCCACCAGCAGCACATCGGGACTGATATCGGTGGCGATCGAGAAACCCAGCCGGGCCAACATCCCCGAGGAAAAGGCCCGCACCGCCACATCGGAGAACTCCGAGAGCCCCGCCCAGTCGATGATGGGCGCCGCCCTATCCTCCATCTCCTTGGGAGAGCGACCCAGCATCGCCCCGTAAAGAACCACGTTCTCCGTGGCGGTCAACTCGGGGTTGAACCCCGCCCCCAGCTCGATGAGGGGCGCCACCAGACCCCGAACCACCACCCGCCCCTCGGTGGGAGGCAGCACCCGGGCCACGACCTTCATCAGGGTGGATTTGCCCGCTCCGTTGTCGCCGATTACCCCCAATACCTCCCCCTGGCTAACAGACAGTGACAAATCCCGGATGGCGCGCAGTTCTTCGATTTCTA
Source organism: Acidimicrobiia bacterium (assembly GCA_965261135.1). Classification (GTDB taxonomy): domain Bacteria; phylum Actinomycetota; class Acidimicrobiia; order Spongiisociales; family ZC4RG35; genus Bin76. The sequence goes on along the minus strand of OZ253443.1, from coordinate 148,611 downwards.
TCTTTCGGCGAAGGGAGCGGATCACCTGCTCTTTGAATGTGCCGGGACGATCCCTGACCAGGGGATATACCAAAGAGACATCCCGACATTCGACGGCCAGGGAGTTCACATCAACACCGCCAGCCGCCGCCAGGAACGGGAAAAGGTCCAGGCGCCCCCCAGCAACGCCGCGCAGGCGGTGAGGACCATCACCGCCCACATCCATCCCGGGGCGAAGCTCCCCCCATAGACCAGTCCCCGGAACACCTCCAGGTAGGAGTAGAGCGGGTTGATGTGGATGAGAAAGAGGAACTGATCGGGGACGATGGTCACCGGGTAGAAGCCGGGGGTGGCGTACATGGCGAGAGTGAGCAGCACTGTCACTATGTCCAGCACATCGCGGTAGGCCACGGCCAAAGAAGCCACCATCATCCCCAGCCCCGCCACGAACATGGCCAAAAACAGCAGGGGAATCGGAGCCAGCAACGCAGTGAGGGGAATCCCCACCCCGGCGAACAGCTGCACCACCAGGAGCAGCACGATGTTGATGCCGAAGTTGACCAGGGCCGCACACGCGGGGGCCACCGCGAACACCTCGGCGGGCACATACACCTTGGAGAGCACCCCTGCCGAGTCGACGATGGAAGACCCCGACGCCACCACCCCCTGGGAGAAGAAGGTGATCAGCATCACCCCCGACAGGACGTACACGACATAGGGAACGTCGCCGGGGATCTCGAAGCGGAAGATGGTGCTGAACACCGCCCACATCACCGCCACCGTCAGGAGCGGATTCAGAAGCGTCCACCACACTCCCAGCATGGAACGCTTGTAGCGCACGGTGAGGTCCCTCCGCACCAGAAGTCGCAGCAGTCCCCGGTACCGACGCAGGTTCGCTACCTCGGTGACCAACAGCCGACGAGGCTGATCCGAGTCGTAGTGGGAGGAGATCATCGCCCTTCCGGGGGATGGGATGCGGTTGACGTCTTCATTCTTCCCAGATTCCTCTTTCGCTAAACACCTCTCGCGCCAGGTCGGGCCGGTCGGTGATGATCCCGTCCACTCCCCGATTCAACAGCCTATGCATCCGGGCTGGGTGGTTGATCGTCCACACATGCACCTCCAGTCCCATACGATGGTAAGCCCGAACCGTTCTTCGGGTGACGAGTGGCAGCACACCGGAACGGACCGGGATCTGCAAGGCGTCGTGTTCACTCTGCGCCGGTCGACCCAACCAGGCCGCCTTCACCAGCCGGGCTGCCTCCCCTTCGCCACTGGAGGTGGCGACGCCTCCCCCTGAAAGTTCTCGAAGCCGGGCTAGGCGGACATCGGAGAAGGAGCCGACTATCACCCGATCCTCCAATCCCAGCCGGTGAATGAGCTTCAGCAGATGTTCCTCGGTGTGATCGGCCTTGAGCTCCAGCACCATAGATAGATTCGGAAAGGACCGGGCCACTTCTTCCAGAGTCGGAATCCGAACTCCGCGTCCCCGATAGGGGAAGTCCCTATTCGGGTGGTGATGGTATCCGGCGTCCATTTCCCTCACCTCCCGCCATAGCAATTCTGCCACCTCCCCCTGACCGTTGGTGGTGCGGCCCAGGGTGGGATCATGAAGACACACCACCGTCCCGTCGGCCGTCAGATGCAGATCGGTCTCGATCCACCGATATCCCATCGCCACCGAGCGGGAAAAGGCCTCCATGGTGTTTTCCGGCCACAGCCCTGCGCCTCCCCGATGAGAGATCGCCAGTGTAGACGTATCAGATGACCTGGGGAGTGGGCTCATCCAGATTGTCCCGCCGCGGTCAAATCCCCCTCTCGGATCAACTCCCACACCATCGGCAGGTCAGGGTGGTAAGCCAACTCATAGAAATGGCCGATATCCATGATCACCATATCTCCGATCGCTCCCCGGCCGAGCCATCCTCTTCCCTTGTCGCCCAGCGCCCGCGCTCCCCCAAAGGTGGCACACCACAACGCCGTCTCAATCGGCACTTCTCCCGCCTCCGAAGCAGCCCATGCCAAAAAGGGCATCGAGGTCACGGACCGCTCACCGGGAAGGCAGTCACTGCCCAGCGCCACCGGAATGCCCAACTCCATCAGGCTGCGAATGGGAAGCCGCCTCCGGAGGCTGACCACGGGCAGCACCACCACCGCCCCTCCGTGCAGGCGCAGCGCCTCCAGAGTCCACTCGTCCAGTTCCGTCATGTCTTGCACCGCCAAGGGCCGAATGGACCGCACCAGTTCGGCCGGGATGCCGGGACTGCCATGCAGTCGTACCCGTTTGCGGAGGCTGCCCATGGAAGCACACAGCTTCCGCACATCGGCAGAAGAAAAACCTCCCGCGCCCACCGTTATCGACAGTCCGGACGCATATTGGGATATGCCACGAAGAATGCCGCGCGCGGCCGGATCGTAAGGGGAGGGAAAGCCGGCGTCCGGCCCCACCGTCCAACTGGTTACGACCTTGAGAGGGATCTGTTCCCCCAACATGGCGGCGACCGAGAGGCGGCTCTGATCCTCTTGGGCGTTGCCCCGGCTCCGCACCGACACCGAAAGGCAGGTCACCCCTCCGGCCAGAAGCCGGCCGGCCCATTCGGCCGCTGTCTCCGAAGCCACCGCCCCGTTGGGCGCCCCCCGCCCACCGGTTCCTCCCGCCACTTGGGAAAATGCGTCCACAAAACCGGGAACCGCCACCCGGCCTCCACAGTCCAACCGGGGGAGGCTTTCGAGTTGCGGGGGAACCTCACTTTCCGCTCCCACCCATGCCACCTTCCCCTTGCGGATGGCCACCGCCGCGTTTTCGATGATGCCGAAAAAGTTACCCCAGGAGGGATCGTTGGTCATCAAGCGGCCGATTCCGGTGACCAGCCGGTCCATTCCATGCGGACGAAGCGCCTCTTGGGCGACCGTATGGGCGGTGGCGGCGCACTCGTCGCAGATCCCGACTCCCTTGGGACCGGCCACTACGTAGGAACCGGGGCCGGGAAGCCGACTGCAGAAAGAGCATCTGGCGGGCATCTAAGAGATGAGCGTAGACAAAACTGGACAGGGACGGGGGATACCACGAGGCTACCGCGCCTCAGGGGAACACACGGCACTTTTGCTACCGTGGAGGCCACATCGAAGCGAAAGGTTCCCTTCATGCAATGCGGATACGAGTTGGCAGGCGAAGTAGCCGTGGTGACTCTCCGTCGCCCTTCCCGCTACAACGCGATCACCCTCTCGATGGCCCGAGAACTCACCGAGGCCATTCAGCGAGCGGGCGGCGAGGCCCGGGCGGCGGTGATAACCGGCGAGGGACGGGCGTTCTGCGCCGGGGCCGATCTCATGGAACTGACCAAGGAGATGGAGGAGGTTGGGGATCTCGAAACCATTCTTCACCGCCATTTTCATCCCCTCATCGAGGCACTCCGCGAATCGGAGGTCCCCACTCTGGCGGCGATCAACGGGCCGGCCGCAGGAGCGGGGATGGGTGTCGCGCTCTCTTGCGATCTGCGGGTGATGGACCCCGGGTCCTATTTCATGAGCGCCTTCATCCACCTGGGTCTTACTCCCGACTCGGGGACCGCCTGGTTCCTTCCCCAGATGGTGGGGCTGGGGAGGGCCATAGAGATCACCATGTCCGGAAGGAAGGTGAGCGCCGAGGAGTCATTGGATATCGGGCTCTGCAATAAGGTGTCAGCCTCCGGAGAGGCACTGTCCGAAGCTCTGGAGTGGGCGGGGCGGCTCTGTGACGGGCCCACTTCCGCGTACGCCGCCAACCGACGGCTCCTCTATGAGACCGCGGCGTTGGCTTTCGCCAAGGGTCTGGCCGCCGAAGCTACGAGCCAAGGACGCCTGGGCGAATCGCCGCTTTTCAAAGAGGGCGTCTCGGCCTTCAAGGAAAAGCGGAAGGCCGACTTCCGCTCCGCATAAGGAGGCTTTCTCCGGGGGCTTTCAGCCCTTTACCACATAGACGGTGAGGGTCAGGTCAAAACCCTCGCCCTGGCCGACCGCCACTCCGATGGCGGTGTTGAGCCAGGACAGTTCCTCATCGGAGGTCTCGAAGGTCAGAAGCTCCTGGGGTGCAGCCTCGGTCTTGGACTTCATGATGCTCACCCCCGTGGCCCGATAGGAGACGGTCTTGCGTCCGGATCCGATCACGCCTCTGATGTCGAGGTCGAGGTTTCCGTCGGAGCGGACGGTGGCGTAGTCCACTCCCGACACGGGCCGGGGACCTTCCCAATGGGGACTCACCGCGCTTCCCTCGAAAGCGAAATCGATCCGGACGCCGGAGGGGGTCTTACCCAGCATTCGGGGTCGGAGAGCGGCGGTGATGGTGCAGAACTCTTCCAAGGTTGGCATTATGCGCGGGCTCCTCTGTCAACTGTGTCTTTACACTAGTTTGGATGTGCGGCAGGTTCGGCCAGGCGCGAGGCCCCGCTGATTACGGAGAGTACTTGGAGGCGGACGAGATAATCCGAGACCCGCTTTCCCCCAGTTGGAATGTGGCCCCCACAGATCCCGTCTATGCGGTCCGTCATCGCAAGGGAGCGATCCGTCTGGAGACCATGCGTTGGGGTCTGATCCCCCACTGGGCCCCGGACCTCAAGACGTTTCATATCAATGCCCGCTCTGAAACGCTGGCCGAAAAGCCCCTATTCCGCGGCGGGCTGGCCCGTCGTCGCTGCCTGATTCCCGCCGACGGTTTCTATGAGTGGACGGCCCGTTCGAAGGGTCACGTGCCCCACTGGTTTTATCGCGCCGATAGCCATCCGCTCGTCTTTGCCGGTCTGTGGGCGGTGCGGCGCCATCCCCTCAGCGGGGAATGGCTCGTGTCCTGCGCCATCATCACCGGAGCCTCCGAAGGGCCGATCTCCGCCGTCCACCATCGGATGCCGGTCGCCCTCCCGCCCGACCGTTGGGAGCCGTGGCTGGATCCTGATCTGGACGATACGACCACCGCCCAGAGTCTATTAGTGCATCCCGCGACCGGAGCATGGGCCACCCACCCTGTTTCCTCCCGTGTCAACAGCGTCGCCCACAATGATCCGGCTCTGATAGAACCGGTTGCTGTCCCCTCCTCCCCCTCCTTGCCGATATAGACCGAGTCCGCGATATATGACCGGGACAGGTCCTGAGATGATCAGCGACGCCGTTTGGCTGGTCGCGGAGCTTCTGGCGCTGTTCGGAGGGGTGTCGTTCGGTCTGGCCCTGCTGCAGCGGCGGATCGGCAACGCCCGTCTCAAGGGGTTGATGGGCGCTACGCCGGTGGTGGCCGCTCTGCGAGGCATCGCCGTGGGTTTCATCACCCCTTTCTGTACCTACTCGGCGATTCCGGTGTTGGTCGCGTTCCGCCAAGCCGGGGTCACCGCGGCGGGATATGCGGCGTTCGTCGTGGCCGCGCCGGTATTGGACCCCATTCTCTTCGGGGCGCTTTTGATCATCGTAGGCTGGAAGGCTGCTTTGATTTACCTGGGAGTGGCTTTTGCGGCAGCCCTCGCCCTAGCGCTGATGGCGGAAAGAGTGGACTTGGAGCGTCACATGAAGCCGCTGCCGACCGCGGCGGAACAGACCGACCAAGCCGAATCGGCCCCCTGGGCGGGCCTGCGCCTCGAATGGCGACCGGCCATGAGATCCTCCCGGGCGCTGCTGCGCATCATGCTGCCTTTGCTGGTGATAGGTGTGGGGATTGGTCTTGCAATCACCGCCTTTCTGCCCCCCGAGACAGCCGCACGGATTCCCGTGATGGCCGGCGATGCGGCGATACCCGCCGCTGCGGCGGTCGGCATCCTTTTCTACATCAACACCGAGTTGTTCGTGCCCATCGCCGACGCCCTCCGCTCCGCGGGAATCGGAATCGGCGCCATTGTGGCCCTAACCATCGCCGGCGCCGGCTTCAACATCCCCGAGTTCGTGATTCTCAGCAAACTGGCCGGCAAAGGGGTCCTCGCCGCCTTCGGCGCCTATGTGTTCGCAGTGGCGTTGATGGGCGGTGCGCTCGCCCAACTTATGGTGACCTAGAGGGCCCTGTTCCAGAGTCGAAGATCAACGACCCGAACCACCGTCAACGCAGCGGTTCCTTTGCTGGTAGTGGCTGCCTCCCCACCAGCGCCAGGTAACGATCGACTATTGAGGCGTCGGCGGGTGCTTCAACCGGATCTCCAATCAGTCTTCTCTTGCGAGCCGCCTCGGCCATTCCGCTGACCAGTTCGTAGCTGATTTCGCACAGTTCGGACGGAAGGTTCGGCTCGACGCCCGTCGCAGTCCCAATGTCCCAGGCATGCGTCAACGGATCCCACTGAACGTAGGACACAAACGTCGCCATGTCCATCGGCCCAAACCAGTATTTGTCCTCCCGGTCCATAACGCCGGGTTGTCCAAGCGCGGTCAGCACTGCCTCTTTGGTCTGCTCCCAGCAGGTCAGCGGATCATCGGGCGGCTCGGGCATCTTGGGCCTGATCATCTCACCGGTGTGGGCGATATGTGCCAGGGCGTCGAGCACACCGCACTGGTGCGCCAGGACGTCACGCGCCGTCCAACCCGCACAGGGCGAGTCGTTGTCCCACGCATCGGGTGGGACCTGCCGACAAACGGCGTCGAACGTTTTGACAGCTGCGATGAAGTCGTCGAGCTTCTTATTCAAGGAGCCTCCACCTTCTTCTCAGGCGGTAACTGTAATGGGTGGGTAGGTAAAGCGTGCGTTGGTCTGCGGGCATTGATGAGCCTGACAAGACCAACAAGCATGCCCAAATCGTGGTCGACATAGTAGCCGGTGATGCGGGCGTCGATTACACCTGCATTCTTGGTTGGGCAACCGGCCCGCAAAGGAAAGTGCGGCCGCGTTGGGAGCCTACCCCCACTCCCGGTTCGGTCCACTCGGCAAGAAGGGGCCTTCGGCGTACCTTGAAGCTACTCTCTAAAACACCAGGTAACCGATCCGACGTTGATCGTAAGGTAGAGGCAACTCGCCGAATCGCCTTCTCGCCACCCGAGGCCCCCAACGGGAGAATGACATGGCCGATCCAAATAGAGTCGGGAGTTCCGACACCGACGCTACCGAGAGACCAAAGACGAGCCGCCCGGTCGTGACCGGGACCCGCGGGGTCATATCGAGCGGTCACTATCTGACGTCGATGGCCGGGATGCGCATGATGCTGTCGGGAGGCAACGCCTTCGACGCGGTCGCCGCGGCAGTCTTCGCGGCCGTGGTGGTCGAGCCGACCGCGGCCTGCTCCCTTGCCGCCGAGAGCGTCTTCATGCTCTACGACGCCCGCTCGGGGGAGCTCAGATCCTTGAGCGGCCAGGGCGTGGGGCCAAGCAAGGCGACTGTCGACTTCTACCGCTCCCGCGGGCTGGACACCATCCCCACGGGGCCTGGCGACAGGGCCCCGCTGTCGTTCACCGTGCCCGGGGTGGTCCAGGCCACGGTCTCGATGCTCGACAGGTACGGCACCAAGACTCTCGGCGAGGTGATCGGCCCGGCTATCCAATACGCGGAGGAGGGGGTCCCCCACTACCGGCACATGATCGATTTCTTGGGGCTGGAGCCCACCATCCGCCAGTTCGAGCTCTTCCCACCCGGTGGGTCGGAGATCTTCTACGACGACGGCAGGCTGCCCAAGGAGGGTTCCCTGTTCATACAGCCGGGTCTGGCTGCTACGTTGAGGGCCTTGGCGGCGGCAGAGGCGGCGTCTCGGGGCAGCAGATCGGACGGACTGCGCGCCGGAACCGACGAGTTCTACCGAGGTGGAGTGGCCACGCTGATCGCCGAGTCGTCGGCGAGCGTCGGAGGAGTCTTGGGCTACGACGATCTGGCCGGCTACGAGTCGCAGTTCGAAGAGCCGCTCCGCACGACCTTTGCCGGCCACGAGATCTGCGGCCAGAGGACCTGGTCGCAGGCGGCAGTCCTCTTGCAGACGCTGAACATGCTCGAGCATTTCGACCTGAAGGCCATGGGACACAATACCCCCGCCTACATCCACACGGTCGCCGAGGCGCTGAAGCTGTCGATGGCCGACCGTCAGGCCTATTACGGCGACCCCGATTACGCGGATGTGCCCGTGGACGGACTGCTGTCGAAGGAATACGGGGCGGCCCGCTCCGCTGTGATCGATGCAAACCGTGCGGCGCCCGAGCTGCCCTCTCCGGGTGACCCCTGGGCATACTCGTCTCGGCCGGGAAAGCCGGTGACCGCCGTTGTCCCTGCCGGAAGGTCGAACGGCGAGCCGGGTGGCGAAGTGGGTACGACCCATATCGCCGCGATTGACCGGGAAGGCAACCTGGCGTGCGCGACGCCCAGCGGCGGCTCCTTCGAGAAATCCGTCTTCTTCCCAGAACTGGGATGCGCCATCAGTACCCGCAGCGAGGTATTCAACCTGTCCGAAGGCCACCCGAACGTCATCGAACCCGGCAAGCGGCCCAGAACCACTCTGGTCAACTACATTGCACTCAAAGACGGTGTGCCGGTGATGACGTTCGGCTGTCCGGGCGGAGACCATCAGACCCAGGCCAACCTCCAACTCATGCTGAACACGTTCATCTTCGGCATGAACCCCCAAGAAACCATCGAGGCGCCGCGGTTCGCCACTGACAGCGCTCCCGACTCTTTCTACCCGCACAACTACTACCCCGGCAGGCTGTCGCTGGAGGCCGGCTTTCCGAGCGAGACGGTCGAGGCTCTGTCACAGTTGGGCCACAAGGTTGTGAGATCGGACCCCTGCGGGGTCGGCGCCACAGTCACCCACCGCGATGTGGAGTCCGGCGTTCTGAGCACCGGCGGAGACCCAAGGCGACCCTGCTACGCACTGAGTTGGTAGGCGTCAAGCTCACCGGCCTCAGCCGGCCACCTTCTCCAATCCGGCCCGGAATGCGTCGGCGGCCCGGCGGTTGTAGCCCACCAACCGGATCTCAGACAGCCGGCCGGGGTGCTCGCAGACCCATTCGAGGCATTCGGAGGCAATTGACTCGGCGGCGGCCTCCAAGGGATAACCGAAGACCCCTGCCGAGATGGCCGGCATCGCCACCGTCTTGGCGCCTATCTCCGCCGAGGAGTCCAGCGCCGCCCTCACCGCCTCCCGAAGCCGGGCCGCATTGTCCTCTCCCTTCCGATAGCGAGGCCCCACCACATGCACCACCCACCGGGCCGGAAGCCCCCCGCCGGTAGTGACCGCCGCCTGGCCGGACCGAACCGGGCCGTGCTCGGAGACCCACCGGTAGGAGTCCGCCACGAATTCCTCTCCGCCGACCGCGGCCAAGGCAGCCGCCACCCCACCGCCATGCCAGAGTTGTTCGTTGGCGGCGTTGACAATTACATCGGTGCGGGCGGCGGTCAGATCCCCCTGGATAACGACCACCGTCCGATCCGACAGGACTCAGCTCCCCAGTTTTGCGCGTATCAGCGCGGCAGCCTCTCCCACGGTGGTGATCTGTTCGGCCTCCTCGTCGGGAATCTCTACCCCGAACTCGTCCTCCATAGCCATCAACAACTCCACCACACCGAGTGAATCGACATCCAGGTCTTCTTCGAAATTGGCCTCGGGGTGCAGTTTGTCCTCTTCGAGGTCCAATTCCTCCACCAGAATTCTCTTGAGCCTGCTGTCGATGTCCGCGCTCATAGCTTCCCTTTCTTTCGCTTTTGGGTACCAGACTTCTTATCAGCCGACCTATTGGACGGCGCGGCTGTGGTGTGGGTTACCTTTCTCTCGCTCTAGGGTACGAAACTCTTATCAGAGCGCCAAGCCCCCGTCCACCTGCCAAACCTGTCCAGTCACATAAGAGGCGGCGTCAGATCCCAGGAAGCCGACCACATTGGCCACTTCAGAAGGCTCGCCCACCCTGCCAAGCGCCGCTCCGGCTGCGGTCGCCTCCGCCGCGGCGGCACCCAGGGGAGCGGTCATGTCAGTGGTGATAAACCCCGGCGCCACCACATTTACGGTGATGCCCCGAGATCCCACTTCGCGCGCCACCGACTTCGCGAACCCGATCAGCCCCGCTTTGGAGGCGGCGTAGTTGGCCTGGCCGGGATTGCCGCTCACCCCCGCCACCGAACTCATGCAAATCACTCTCCCCCAGCGGGCGCGCAACATCCCCCGCAAAGCCGCCCGTGTGCACAGAAAAGCCGAACGCAGATTGACCGCCACCACCTCATCGAACTGTTCGGGGCTCATACGAGCCAACAATCCATCCCTGGTGATCCCGGCGTTGTTGACCAGCACCTCCACCGCTCCCAGGGATTGCTTCACATCATCGAACAACCGGCTCACTGCATCGGCATCCGACACGTCGGCGCCGATGGCGACAGCCTCTCCCCCCGCGGCGCGGATGGTCTCCACCACCTCGGAGGCCGCGTCGGAGCGGCGGGCGTAGTTGACCGCCACCCGATGGCCCCGTTGGGCCATCTCCATACAAACCGCCCGGCCGATCCCCCGTGACCCTCCCGTAACCAAGGCGACTCGGCTCATTTCATTTTCTCCGGAAACCCATATACCTCGAAATTGGCCTTCAGTAATTCCATAAGGCTCCGGTCGGTCGGGACCAGGGCGGCATCGCTTCGCTCCAACGGCTCGGTGCGATCTCCCCAGCGCAGCAAGGCCGCCGCGGAGGTCAACCCACCGCCGAACGCAGCGAACACGACATAGGCGCCCGGAGAGATGTACCCCTGCTCCAAGGCCTCGACCAGCGCCACCGGAATTGTGGCCGCTGACGTGTTCCCATAGGCGTGGATATTGGTGTAGACCTTCTCGGAAGGAAGTTTCAGTCGTTTGGCGGTGGCGTCGATGATCCGGATGTTGGCCTGATGAGGTATGAGCAGATCCACATCATCCAACGCCAAGCCGGCCTCGGCAACCGCACGAACCGACAGATCCCCCATCGCCACCACCGCACGGCGAAATATCTCACGCCCGTTCATGGAGATCCCGCCACGCATATCTTCCCGGGAACGGCCCGGCATCCCAGAAAGCCCGTCCTCGGCCACCTCCAGGTAGGACAGAGCCGAAGAATCCATCTGCAGACACCCCGAGAGCAGGCCGTGGTCCTCCTCCGTGGGCTCCACAACCACCGCGCCGGCCGCGTCACCAAACAGAACCGCGGTCGACCGGTCGGTGAAGTCGATCAGAGCGCTGAGTCGTTCGGTAGCGGCCACCAGCACCCTCGAGTGCATCCCGGACTCGATCATCTTGGCGGCGTTGATCAGCGAATAAACAAAACCCGAGCAGTTGGCGTTGAGATCGAAGGCCGCGGTGGCGACCGGCGCTTCCAGCAGGCGGTGGACATGGGCGGCCGTGGCGGGGACGATGGAGTCGGAAGTGCAGGAAGCGACGATGATCAGATCGATCTCCTCGATTTTTCGGCCAGCGGCGGCCAAGGCGTGTTGAGAAGCCACCGCAGCCATCCCCGATGGCTCCACATGACTTATCCGCCGTTCCTTGATCCCCGAGCGGACGGTTATCCACTCATCGGAAGTGTCCATCATCCGTTCGAGGTCGGCATTGCTCAGCACAGTGGGAGGGACACATTTGCCCCATCCGGTAATGGCAGCCCTTGTCATGTCAGCCTCCTCGCGAAAACTCCATCCTAGATAAAGATTCGGCCACCTTCGCCGCCCCGGCCAGATCATTTACCGTCAGCACGGTGGCGGAGGGGACCGTGCGGCGGGCCAGACCAGCGGTTACCTTGCCCGGACCGACATGCACGAAGACCTCTACTCCCTGCTGAGCCATGGCCAAAAGGCTCTGGGCAAACCTCACCGGGGAGCAAACCTGGGCGACCAGCGTCTCTGTGACACTGTCCTCGTCGACCGGCCCACCGCTGACATTGGCGTACACCGTAAAGCGCGCCGGGCGGCACCGGACGCCGTTCAAGGCGGCTTCCACTTGCTGGGCGGCCGGCGCCATAAACCCGGTGTGAAAGGCGCCCGCCACCGCCAGGCGCACCATCCTGCGGATTCCCAAGCTACGGCCCCGGGACTCCAGCCAATCGAGATCGGAGGCCCCGCCCGCCATCACCACCTGGCCGGGGGCGTTGAGATTGGCCACCACCAGCCGCCCCCCCTCTTCACGGTTCGCCTCGGCCACCTCTTCGGCGAGTTCTGAATCCACCCCCATCAGCGCCATCATCCCCGAGTCTTCGGCGTCGGCGGCCTCGGCCATCGCCCGGCCCCTGGCCACCACTACCGAAAGGGCCTCCTCGAACTCGAAAACCCCGGCGGCGGCCAAGGCCGAGTACTCCCCCAGCGAATGGCCGGCGGCGGCAGCCGGGGGGATGGAAAGCCGGGCCGCCAACTCCAACCACAGCACATAGGAGAGACAGAACAGGGCGGGCTGGGCCCGCTCGGTGCGGACCAGCAGCTCTTCGGGTCCCTTCAGGCAGAGCTCGCGAAGGGACCAACCCAACAACTTGTCGACCGGGTCAGCCAAGAGATCGGGCCGAGCCTCGAAAAGATCGGCGCCCATCCCCACGAATTGGCTTCCCTGGCCGGGAAAAAGGATCGCGTATTTCACTGGTGGTGGAGGTATGACCTTGTGGAAGGAGCTCCGGTTACCCGCTCAGCCCACCGTAAAAGCGGTCAACAGCCGATCAACATCGGCGTCGTCAACATCCCGGTGGGTTACCAACCGGAGAAATCCGGCAAGAGGACCGTTGAATACGATCCCGGCCTCCTTCAACCGGGCACTGATCGGCGCCCACCTTCCGGCCAGCTTGCCTACCTCCACCCGCACCATGTTGGTCTCGGTCGCCTCGGGATCCACCGCTCCGGGATGCCGGTCGGCCAGCCCGGAGGCCAGCCGCGCCGCCAGGCGATGGTCGGCGGAGAGACGGGTCCAGTCCCGCAGGGCGATGCGGGCCGGGGCGGCGATGATGCCGGCCTGTCTCATCCCTCCCCCCAGCCTTTTACGGAGATAGCGTCCCTCGGCGATCACATCCGCCGAGCCGCACAGAATGGATCCCACCGGCGCCCCGAGACCCTTGGAAAAGCAGAACTGCACGGTGTCCACCCCATCGGCGATGAGAGCCGGGGAAAGATCGGAGGCCGCCGCCGCGTTGAACACCCGCGCCCCGTCGAGATGGATGGAAAGGCCGTGCCGACGAGCCGCCCGGTTGCCCTCGGACATCACCTCGAGGGGAACTACCCGTCCTCCCGAGAGATTGTGGGTGTTTTCCCACACCATCAGCCTGATCCGGGGGAAATGGGTGCCCGCCAACTGCATTGCCTGGTCGATGTCGAAGGGAGTGATGCGCCCGGCCGGGACGTCCACCGTCCGAAAGGCCACTCCCGACAAAGCCGAGCTTGCTCCCGCTTCCACATTGCGCAGATGTACCCCGGCGTCGCACAGCACCTCCTCGCCGCGCCCGGTCTGGAGCATTATCCCAAGTTGGTTCCCCATCGTCCCGGTGGGGGTGAGCAGCGCCGCCTCCTTGCCCATCATGGAAGCCGCCTCTTCCTCCAGGGCGTTGACGGTGGGATCGTCGTGATAGACATCATCCCCCACCGCAGCCTCCGCCATGGCGCGACACATCTCCGGGGTGGGCCGGGTGACGGTGTCAGAGCGAAAGTCGGCGGTCCCGTCGGAAAAAGCCATTGTTCAGAGAAGTTCGAGCGTCCGGCGCATGCTGGTGACTGCCTGGGTGATCCGCTGGCGGTTTTCCACCAGGGCGAAGCGGACATGCCGGTCGCCGCTGGGACCGAATCCGATTCCCGGACTGACCGCCACTTTGGCCTCGTGCAGGAGGTGCAGGGCAAACTCCATCGACCCCATCTCCACATAGGGCTCGGGGATGGGCGCCCAAACGAACATGGTGCCCTGGGGCCGCAACACCTTCCACCCGGAGTTGTTCAGGCCATCCACCAGCGCATTGCGCCGATCGGCGTAGATCGATCTCACTTCTTCGACATAGTCGTCCCCGAAGTTGAGGGCGACGATGGATGCGATCTGGATGGGCTGGAAGGTTCCATAGTCGAGATATGACTTGAGTTTGGCCAGGGCCGCAACCGCAGCGGCGTTCCCCACCACGAATCCCATCCTCCAACCCGCCATGGAATGACCCTTGGTCAGGCTGTACAACTCCACTCCCACTTCCTCGGCGCCCTCCACCTGCAATAACGAAGGAGGCCGATAACCGTCAAAGTGCAGATCGGCGTAGGCGAAATCGTGTACCAGGAACACCCCATGGTGATGGGCGAAAGCCACCAGCCGCTGGAAGAACAACAAATCGACGCAGGTGGTGGTGGGGTTGTGCGGGAAGGAAACGATGATCACCTTCGGCTTGGGCCAGGAGGAACTGAAGAGCACCTCAAGTCTTTCGAAGTACTCGGACTCCGAAGTCACCGGGAGACGCGCCACATCGGAACCGGCCAAAACGGGAGCGTAGATATGGATCGGATAAGAAGGCTCGGGCACCACCGTCGTGTCCCCCGAGTCGACCAAGGTCCACAGCAAGTGGGAAAGACCCTCTTTGGCGCCGATCGTGGCCACCACCTGAGTCTCCGGATCAAGTTGAACTCCGAAGCGGCGACTGTAGCGATCCGCGATGGCCTGCCGGAGGTTGGGGAGACCGCGGGACGCGGAATAGCGGTGGTTCTTTCCCTTGTGGGCCGCCTCGACCAGCTTTTCCACCACAAAAGACGGCGAGGGTATGTCGGGGTTGCCGAAGCCGAGATCCACTACGTCTTCCCCGGCGCGGCGGGCAGCCACCTTCGCCTGGTCGACCTCAGCAAAGACGTAGGGCGGAAGATCGTGAATACGTCGGAAATCCATACTCGCAGGCTACTAGAGATCGACGACGCTTTGGAAGATCGGATGGGTAAAAATCAGAGGCGCCCATTGGCGGAATGTGGCGACTCGAGGAGGAGTGAGCGCCACCACCAAGGCCTGGGCGCCGACCTCCACCCTCCGCAACAGGGTTTTGCGGAGAGATTCAACAGGATGGGTGGTATCCAGCAGACCTCCCCAACTGATGAGTACGGCGGGATTTATTTTTTTCATTTGGTCGACAGCCGCCTCGAAGGCTGCCAGCTCTCCTCCCCAGGCATTCCAGCCGTCGGCCAGTTCGGCGGCCAACTGTCGCAACTCGGGACGCCATCCCCCCACCCATATCTCAATGTCCGGAGTCCGGGCGCGGACGGCTGCGATGGTCTCTTTCAGCAGCGCAATCCGCTCGGGCAACGGGGGCTGGACAATCCCCAATCGGTTGCTTTCCCATCGCGACCTGGAGTCGCCCACCCCCAAGCCGATCAAGGGCGGCGCCCGACAAATCGCGGCCAGCGTTCCCGCCACATCGGCCGTATAGGAGGGTGAACGGAGGGTTGTCTGCAACACCAGTGATCCCACGCGGCGCTCGGCGACAGCCGCAATCGTACCGAGCGCGGTGGTGGCCTCCAGCACCGGGTCGGACGGGCGGCGCCAACCGGCCAGATGATCTGTCGCCAGCACGCCCGTTAGACCCAGCGACTCGGATTCTTTCACCATCCCGGTGAGCTCCTGGGGAGACGACTGGAAGAGGGGAAGAACCGTCCAGACGGGGAAGTTCATTCGAAGGTGGTCATTCTCCAACCAGCCTCCGGATCACCCACCGCACCCTCTTGGGCATGAAGTCGATCACAAGCCCCACCCCCAGGAGTATCCGTCTCAGCGCCTCCGGTTCGCCATCCCAGTGCTCGGCTATCACCTCCTCGGGCGCCGATTCGATCAGCACCGCCAAGGCCACCACCACCGCCAGCAGGTCGTCGACCAGCCCCACCACCGGAATAAAATCCGGCACCAAGTCCACAGGGAACACCGCGTAGACAGCCAAGGCGACCGCCACGCGTTTGACGCGCACCGGGATCCGCGGGTCCCGGGAAAGCCGGACCACCAACTTGACGAGCTGCGGCAGGGCGGAAACGAACCCGGCAACGGTTTTCGCCACCGCTTGCCGACTATCTGTGAATAGCTTTCCTGCTGTGCTCATCCGATCTCCGCTCGACGGCCATCCGCTATCCCATCCTCCGAAAGCCTCACAGGCCGGCGGGTTGCTCGGAAATACCCCACATTCCGACAGAGGGTGGAACCCACCCGCCATTGATGGGCTTGGGGCTGGTGAACATCTCCGAAAAAATGGTAGCGGGGGCGAACCTCCAGCAGATAGTCGAGAATCGGGCGGGAAGCCCGCTCATACTTTCCCGTCACTACATCGAGATGGAGAGCGGGCACCGCCGGAGCCAGATGGGTGCAGAGGATGTCCACCTCGCCCAGGCCGGCCAGCTTGTCCGCCATCTCTTGGTCGGAAACCTCCCCGGAGGCGTTCATGGGAGTGGTCAGCCCACCGCCGGCGAACCCCACCCTGAGACCTTCGATGACCACCACCTCCCCGTCCAAGAACCGGGCGCCTTCGGGGAGGCTGTTGCGCAAAAGCTCCGGCCGGTCAACATTGCCGTAGGTGACGTAAGCCTCTGCGCCCTCCAATGCCTCCGACATCCGCCGGTATTCCTCCTTGACCTCTTCGGCCATCGCCGCCCGAAACCACTCGTAGCGATCACCGACTCTCTCCGCCCACAGCGATCGCATCTCCTCGAAACGGGATCTGCCCCGCGATGCGGCGATTTTCCGGGCGAAGTCGATACCAAGCACTTGCGCGAAAATGCCTTCCCCGGTCCGGTAGTCAACCAGGTTGATCAGATCGCCCAAGACCAGAAGTGGCTCCCCCCGAGAGGCCACCTCCGCCAAGGCGGGGAAGCGGCCATGGATATCCGAAACCAACAACATGGCAACTCAGAAGTGGTTGGTGACGGCTCCGTTCTCCGCGCCGCCCACCAGGTTGGCGTACTTGGCAAGGACGCCGGAGGAATAGCGGACCGGAGCCGGCTTCCAGCCCGCCCTCCTGTCTTCCAAGACTTCCTCCTCCACCAGCAGATCCAGCCGCCGAGCGGCCACATCGACCCTGATCCGGTCGCCCTCCGCCACCAAGCCGATCGGCCCTCCCACCTCCGACTCCGGAGCAACGTGGCCGATGCAAAGGCCGGTGGTGCCGCCCGAGAAGCGCCCGTCTGTTATCAGCAGCACCTCCGACCCCAATCCCGCTCCCTTGATAGCGGCGGTGATGGCCAGCATCTCCCGCATTCCCGGACCGCCTCTCGGGCCCTCGGTGCGAATCACCACCACCTCCCCGGGGTGGAGGTTTCCCGCAAAGAGTTCCGCCAAGGCGCCTTGCTCCCCGTTGAACACCCGGGCTGGGCCTTCGAAGACCTCCAAAGCGATTCCCGCCACCTTGACCACCGCTCCCTTGGGCGCCAGAGAACCCCGCAAAACGGCGATGCCTCCCTCCGTGGCTATGGGTTCGGATACCGGGCGCAGCACATCCTGGTCGCCGGGAACCGTCACATCCTTCAGGTTCTCAGCCATGGTCTTTCCGGTGACTGTGAGACAATCACCATGCAGTAAGCCTTCATCCAACAACAGTCGCAGGACCGCCGGCAAACCGCCGATGTAGTCGATGTCCACCATGTGGTAGGTCCCGAACGGCTTCATGTCGCCAATATGGGGAGTCCGTCGGCTGATACGGTCGAAGTCCTCCAACTCCAGTACCACCCCAGCCTCGTGAGCGAGCGCCATGAGATGTAATACTGCGTTGGTAGAGCCGCCCAGGGCCATCACTGTGGTGATGGCGTTCTCGAAAGCGGGACGAGTCATGATCTGGCGGGGGCGGATCCCTTCTTTGAGCAGATTCATCACTGCTTCGCCGCTTCGGCGGGCATATACCCCCAGCCGAGTGTCCACTGCCGGCACGGAAGCCGAGCCAGGAAGCGACATCCCGATTGCCTCTCCCACCGAAGCCATGGTGTTGGCGGTGAACATCCCAGCGCATGATCCTGCTCCCGGGCATGCATTGCGCTCAATCTCGTCGAGTTCACCGGCGCTGATCCGCCCCTGAGACTCGGCGCCGATTCCTTCGAAGACATCCACCAGGGAGATATCCCGACCCCGATAGCGGCCGGGCAGGCTGGATCCACCGTACAGGAACACTGCAGGAAGATTGGACCGGGCCGCCGCCATCAGCATCCCGGGAAGGGACTTGTCGCATCCGGCAATAGTCACCAGGGCATCAAAACGCTCAGCATGGGTCACCAGTTCCACCGAGTCGGCGATCACCTCCCGGGAGACGAGGGAGGCTCGCATTCCCTCGTGGCCCATCGAGATACCGTCGGAGACCGCGATGGTGGCGAAAGAGAGTCCCACACCGCCTCCTACCCGAACCCCTTCCTTCGCCCGTTCTGCGAGGACCGGGCCGGTGATATTGCAGGGTGTCACCTCATTCCCCGCCGAGACCACCCCCACCTGCGGCTTAGTGAAATCCTCGTCGGAAAGCCCCACCGCCCGCAACATGGCGCGCGCCCCGGCGCTGGCCGGACCTTCGGTTACATCCTGGGAATGAATCTTCAAAGACATATCCCGATAATAAACGCCGAGAGTGGCGAGCCCTCCCGGATACGGGGGCAGACTCCACCAGGAGCGCTCCGATCAGATCTCAAAGAACCGACCAGCGGGCCAGCGTAGAGAGCAGCGTTGGGTAGGTGCCGGTCAATACGAGAACTCCCACCGCGGCAAGCGATGCTTTGGCCCCCAGCAACACCCACCGATTGTCGGCCCAGCGGCGAGCGGCGGGGAAGTAGGCCAGCAGAGCTACCACCGCCACTATGGGGAGCATCACACCAATCAGATAGACGGTCAACCTCGGCAGAACCGAGACCGGGGCATCCTGGGCGAGGATGAGCACCGCCCCCAGTCTCTCACCCACACAGGGCAGCCAAGTTGCGCCTGCAAACACCCCGATCAGCCCCGCCGCTCCCAGTCCGGCCAGCCGGTGCTTAACCAGCAACGCCAACGCCAATCCCCCTATCACCATCACCGTGCTCACCACCCGTCCCGCCATCAGACCCGAAATACCCGCCGCCCTTATCCAGGCAGAGAAAACGGTGGCCCCGGAAAAGACTCCCAGCGCGGCTATGCGCTCCTTCTTTCTCAACACCACCAACGCCAGCCCCAGGAGAAGGATGGAGTACGAACAGGGCAGAAGACTGGAACGGATGCCCTCGGCGAAAAGGCTCACAACTCCTCGTCGAGCAAAAAGGCCACGGTTTGCTCCAACTCCGCGTATTTGCCCTCCCCGATGTGGTCAAAACGCACCCGGCCTTCCCGGTCCAGGACATAGGTGCGGGGCCAGTATGCCCGGCCTCCCTCTTGCCACTCCCAGAAGGTGCGCCGCTGCGTATCGAGCACCACCGGCCAGGTAACCCCTAGATCAACGAGCGCCTCTTTGATGTTGTCCACATCTTCCTCGAACTTGAATTCGGGCGAATGAATGCCAACGATCTCCAAGCCCTGCTCGTGGTACTTGGCATAGATTTCCTGGGTGTAGGGAATTCGGTTTTTGCAGTTGTAGCACCCGAAGGTCCAAAACTCCACTACCACAACCTGTCCACGCAACTCCTCGAGAGCTTCGACCTCCGATTGGAGCCATCCGTCGATATCCACCAACCTGGGATGCACTTGTAGCAGCACCTCCGGGGTGGGAAAGGTGCTCGTGGTGGTCGGGGCCGCGGTTGTGGTCGGGACCGTAGTGGGGGTGGCGGTGGCTGCAGTGACAGCGGGCGCCCCCGTGTTCATGTCAAGCTCGGCGGCGGTCGATTCGCTTGTCGCGGTGGTGGCTTCAGATACCGCGACGCTCCCTGCATCCGGACCGGACAAGAGGCTCCATCCCAGCGCCACCGCTCCGGCGGCCAAGATCACCAAAAGAAAGAGACGTGAGTCGACCTTCACGTTCACAAACGGTAGTGAATCCCAGTCTTTATCTCCCTTCGACCGCCATCTTGGCTGTCCGGCAACAGCACAGCCTTTGGAACTGTTGAAGGGACCTCAAGACTTCACTCCAGCCAGAGCCAACTCCTCCAGAACCTCCGGGGATCTCTCCCGGGACGCTGCGTGAAGAAGGAAAGAGTCCCCCCACTGCAAGGACAGCCGGATGCTCATAATATGAACCGCCCACACCGCGTGCAGCCGCAGCAGCCAATCGGGATTGCCCAGATAGCCGGCGACTATGCCCAAGTGCTCGGCGGCGCCGGTGTTTCCCAATGCCACCAACGCATTGCGACGGAGGATCCGGGGACGGCGAGATGGCAGATAAAAGTGGGCGAAATCATCCAAGAGCTCTTGGTCCGCGCTTCGCAACAGCGCCACCAAATCGACCGAGCCCCGAGAGGACACCGCCTGATCCAAGATGCGAAAGCCCGGTGGACAAGCCGTCAGGCATTCATCGCATCCATAGATGCGGTCCTCCATGAAGGTGCGCAGATCTCGGGGAATAATCCCCGGGCTTTGGGCCAGTGCAGCCAGGCACAACCGGGCATCCAGCACTCCCGGCGCGGATAGGGCCCCGGTGGGACAGGCCGGAAGGCATGCTCGGCAGCTCCCGCAACTCCGTTCCATGGGTTCGGAGGTCAGCAAGCGGGCATCGGTCACCACGGACCCGATCAGAAACCATGGACCCACTCCGGGCGCCAGCACCATAGTGCTCTTTCCCCACCACCCCACTCCGGCTCTCACCGCCGCCGCCCGATCTACCAGGCGGGAGTCGTCGACCAGCACCTCAGCCTGGAATCCGGCCTCCTGCAACTCGGCCGCCACCCTTTCCAGGCCTGACCGGAGAGGTTGATAGGCGTTGGTAACCGCAAATCGGGCTACCCGCCCCCGACCGGGCCGACCTTCGCCTGGATCGCCCGCGTCGGGTAAATAAGCGCGAATCCCCACCACCAGCCGCTCGGCCCAGGGAAAAGAACGGCTGATGTCGGTGGACAGGTCGGGATTGGTGTAAGTGAAGCCCAGTCGGGCGGACATCCCCCGAGATTTACGGGAACGGATCACCAGCCGCGTGTCGGAGAAAGGATCGGCGGCGCAAACCCCTACCCGGTCCAGCCCCGCCTCGGAGCCCAGGGTCATCAGCCGGGTGGTCAGACCGGCGAGTTCGACATCCACTCCGCCAAGGCCTCCGAAGCCAGGATCACCGCCCCGTGTGCCCGACAGCGCTCCGCCAACTCATTGTCGCTGGTGATCACCGCCACCGGCTCGCCCCTCCGCTCAGCGGCTGCATCGGCGATGGCATCGTCGGCATTTTCCACATAATGTCCGACCAGACGACCTTCCTTGAAACGAGAATCCCATCCCTCTTCCAGCCCCACCATTTTCTCCGAGTCCAGATAGAACAACACCAAATGCCTTCCCACCGAGTAGGCAGCCAACTGCTTCAGCTTGTTGGTGATGAATCTAATAATGCCCCAGTCTGGTGGCTCGGAGAGATTCCGGTGGTAATTCCATTTGTAGGCGGCATTCCATCCGTCTACCACCAGGGTGAGCCGGGGTGCGTCGTCATAGACCCACCGCACCGCCTCGCCCGATTTGGGGTCCATCCCCGGCGGAAGCTCTAACCGGGGAGACAAAGCGATCCGCTCGGGGACGGAATCCGATCTCACTTCCCAAAAGCTCACCATCTGATCGAGCACCCGAGCGGCTTTCACCGGATCGCGGCTCAGCCCGCCTCCCCACCAACCATTGCCTTCGCTCGACGAGGAGGATGCGTGAGCGGACCGTTCCTTTCCCACTAGCCTGCGCAACTCCTCCACCCGTACGTCGGCCCGAGTTAGTTCATCAAAGGCGGCCTCCAACTCCTTATCCAGGCGATGGTTCTGTTGGCGCCACTTGGAAAGCTCGCCCTCCAAGTCCTGGTTCCTTTTCTTGGCCCGCTCCAGATCGTCGCGGAGTTGTCGAGTGTCACGATGGGATTGAGCGGAGGCCAACCGCCGGGCTTCTCTCACCTGCCTTTTGAGCCTATCTTTTTCAACCCGCGCCTCACTCAGTTTGTTCTTGAGGCTCATCGCCTCCTCATAGGTATCTCTCAACTTCACCTCGGTGAGAAGATGCCCGACATCTTTCTCCCACCCCTCCGGGCGGGCCAGGAAAAGGCGTGACGCAGTCAGACGCGGATTGCGATCACCAGACAGATGGGCTCCTTCGGATGGTGTTATCTCCAAGACTTCCAAGGTAGTTTGGCGAAGTTGCTCATTCTTGTCCAGTTCCCGGTAGAGGGTTCGTTCCTGCACCGGCGTTAACCGACGGACCGAGGAGACGCGTATCTTGCGCAGGTTGTGAGGAACCTGCTCCGCAGGCATGGCCTTGACCGCCAACAGAGCCCACTCCGAGGCGACTCGGAAGTCTTCGGGTTCAAACTTCATGGGTCTATGGCCCGCGTCATAGCTCTAAAGATAAAGCAATCCCATGACAATTGTTTTTCAAAGATGGAGCAAAACGGTTATTTTTACCTTTTCGAGTTGCGATGTTGTGAGTAACAGACCATAATGTCCAATTAATGAGAGACATTAGCCTGTTGCTGGTACTCGAATAGCGCGCACGCATAACCGCGTGTGCGCCGAATCCCTCCCCCCAAGGAGGGATTCTTTTTGTAGCCTCACGAAAAGCCAATCATGACCAAAATCAGCGGAGCGCAATCAGTCATCTACTCACTGGAGCACGAAGGCGTCGATCTGGTGTTCGGTGTCCCGGGCGGGGCCATCCTTCCTGCCTACGACCCGCTGCTGGCCAGCCCGATCCGCCACATACTGGCTCGCCATGAGCAGGGAGCGGGTCATATGGCGGCCGGATATGCATGGGCCACCGGCCGGGTGGGCGTGTGCGTGGCCACCTCCGGGCCGGGGGCTACCAACCTGGTGACCCCGCTGGCGGACGCGTTGATGGACTCGGTGCCCATGGTGGCCATCACCGGACAGGTCCCCACCCACGCAGTGGGAAACGACGCCTTCCAGGAGGCCTACACCACGGGGATCACGATGCCCGCAACCAAGCACAACTACTTCGTGTCCAACCCCGACGACATCCCCGCTGTCATTCACGAGGCTTTCCATCTGGCCGGCACCGGTCGCCCCGGACCGGTGCTGATCGACCTTCCCAAGGACGTGCTGCAGATCGAGACCGAATGGAACCCGCCCGAAGATCTGAACCTGCCCGGCTATAAACCCACCATGGACGGTCACCCGCGTAGGGTGAAAGAAGCGGTGGAAATGCTGGCGGCCAGCCGGCGCCCGGTGCTCTACGTGGGCGGAGGCATCATCAAGTCGGAGGCTTCGGAGGCGCTGACCCGCTTCGCAGAGATCTCCAACATCCCGGTGGTGACCACCCTGATGGGTAGGGGCGCCATCCCCGACGGCCATCCCCTGTGTCTGGGAATGCCGGGGATGCACGGCAATTACACAGCCATCACCTCCATGCAGAAATGCGACGTGCTGGCCGCCGTCGGGGTGCGTTTCGATGACCGGGTCACCGGTGACCCCAAACACTTTGCGGTGAGCGCCAAAATCATCCACGCCGATATCGATCCGGCGGAGATCGGCAAGGTGCGGGTAGCGGACATTCCCATCGTGGCGGATGCCCGACGAGTGCTGAAGCAGATGATCAAAGCGTGGGGGGACCGCCCTCCGGTCGCCAATCAAGACTGGATTAGTACCTTGCACGGATGGCAGGAAAAATACCCACTCTCCTATCAGCAGACGCCGGACGGTCCGATCAAGCCCCAGTTCGTCATCGAGGAGTTGGCCAGACTCACCGGAGGAGACGCCATCCTGGTGGCGGGGGTGGGCCAGCACCAGATGTGGGCCTCACAATTCTGGAATTTCGACCGACCGCGGCGTTGGATCAATTCCGGGGGCCTGGGAACCATGGGATTCGCGGTTCCGGCCGCGATCGGCGCCAAAGCGGGAATGCCCGACGAACTGGTCTATGCAGTGGACGGCGACGGGTGCTTTCAGATGACTTTCCAGGAACTGATCACCGCGGCGGCCCACCGGATTCCCGTCAAGGTGGCCGTCTTCAACAACGGCGCCCATGGCATGGTGAAACAGTGGCAGAAACTCTTCTACGGGGGACGGCTCTCCGCAAGTTTGCTGAACGCCGAAGTAGTGGACTATGTGAAGCTGGCTGAGGGCATGGGCTGCATCGGACTGCGGGCGGAGGCGCCCGAAGAGGTGGGACCCATCATCGAGAAGTCACTGTCCATCGACGACCGTCCAGTGGTGGTGGACATGGTGCTCGACCCCGACGAGATGGTCTTCCCGATGGTCCCTGCCGGAGGCTCCAACGACCATGTGATCCTGGGACCGGACCCGGAGTAGGGGGAGGAAAGCTATTACCGGACCCTCCAAGCTGCAGCATCACACCCTGAGCGTGTTGGTCGAAAACCGCTCGGGGGTGTTGGCGCGGGTGTCCTCATTGTTGGCCCGGCGAGGTTTCAACATCCATTCCCTTTCGGTGGGGCCGACCATGGATGCGGGGCTCTCCCGGATCACCGTGGTTGTCGAGTCCCAAAACGTTGAGCAGGTCAAAAAGCAACTCCATAAGCTGATCAATGTGATCAAGATCTTTGAACTCGACCCCGCCGCGGCGGTGGAACGCGAGACCATGCTGATCCGGATATCCGCCACCTCAAGAGCACGGGCCGAGGCGATCGAGGTGGCCAACATTTTCAAGGCGAAAGTTGTGGACATGGGGATCAACACCCTCACCTTCGAAGTGACCGGCAGACCCTCCAAGTTGAACGACCTCACAGAGCTTCTCCGGCCCTTCGGGGTGGTGGAGTTGGTCAAGTCGGGCCGGATAGTCATCGGACGGGACGCCAAGACCAAGGCCGCCCGGATGAGAGTGGTCGGATAGGCGGTGAAAAACTAATGGCCGAGATTTTCTATGAAAAGGATGCGGATCCCGAGGTAATCAAGGGCCGCAGGGTAGCCGTGATCGGCTATGGCAGCCAGGGACACGCCCACGCTCTCAACCTCTCCGAATCGGGAGTGGATGTGGTGGTTGGCCTGAGGCCGGGATCAGCCCGGCGGGCACAGGCCCGGTCCGACGGACTGACCGTGATGGACCCACCGGAGGCGGCCGAGTGGGGCAACGTTGTCACGATGCTGGTCCCCGACCAACTCATGGCTGACTTCTACAATTCCCAGATCGCCGAGCGGATGGCGCCCGGGGACGCGCTGTTGTTCGCCCACGGATTCAACATCCATTTCGGGGAGATAACCCCCTCCGCCGGCCTGGATGTGCTGATGGTGGCGCCCAAGGGCCCGGGTCATCTGGTGCGACGCACTTATACCGAAGGGTCGGGAGTTCCCTGTCTCTTGGCCATCCACCAGGACACCACCGGGGGCGCCTTCGAGTTGGGGATGTCATATTCCTGGGGGATCGGCGGCGCCCGGGCAGGGGTGCTGGAGACCACTTTCCGGGAGGAGACCGAGACCGATCTCTTCGGGGAACAGGTCATCCTGTGCGGTGGCGTTTCCCAGTTGATCAAAGCCTCCTACGAGACCCTGGTGGAAGCCGGATACGAACCCGAATCCGCCTACTTCGAGACTCTTCACGAGTTGAAGCTGATCGTGGATCTCCTCTATGAGGGAGGTCTGTCCTGGATGCGTTATTCGGTCTCCGACACCGCCGAGTACGGCGACTACACCCGCGGACCGCGCATTATCACCGATGAAAGCCGCGCCGAGATGAGAAGGGTGCTGGCGGAGATACAATCCGGCGCCTTTGCCCGGGAGTGGATGGCTCAGGCCCGGGAGGGAGCTCCTTTCCTCTTGGAGCAACGGGCTGCAAATCGGTCGCATCCCATCGAACAGGTCGGACGAGAACTTCGTCAAATGATGCCCTTTTTGGACCCCAAGGAGCCGGAATGAACTTCAGCGGCTCCCCGACCACAAAAATACTCCTCCGCCGGGGTTGGCTGGCGCTGACTCGGCCGGGCGGCGGCCTTCGCCGGCTCGGCCTTCACACCACGTAGAGCCCAGCACGCCACCAACCAACCAGGAGCCCTCCATGTCCGACAAATTGATCATCTTCGACACGACCCTGCGTGACGGGGAGCAAGCCCCCGGCATCGCCCTGACCCCCGACGAGAAACTCACCATCGCCCACCAGTTGGCCCGTCTGCGCGTGGATGTCCTGGAAGCCGGGTTCGCCGCATCCTCCTCCGGCGACTTTCGGGCCGTTTCACGGATAGCCGCCGAGGTGAAGGGGCCGGTAATCGCCAGCCTGGCCCGCGCCCACCCCAACGACATCGACCAGGCCTGGGACGCCTTGCGCCATGCCGAACGAGCCCGCATCCACGTTTTCATGTCCACCTCCCCCATACACATGGAACGGATGCTGCGCATGACTCCCTCCGAGGTGCTGAAAGCCTCGGTGGAGGGTGTCCGCCGGGCGCGCCGCTACACAGACGATGTGGAGTTCTCCCCCCAGGACGCCACCCGCTCCGACTACCAATTCCTGGTGGACGTGTGCCGGGCGGCGGTGGAAGCCGGCGCTACCACCATCAATATCCCCGACACGGTGGGATACGCCACTCCCGCCGATTTCAGAGAGCTGATGAAACGGATCTACGCCGAGGTACGGGGTGACCGAAGCGATATCACTATCTCGGTTCACTGCCACGACGATCTGGGCCTGGCCGTGGCGAACTCGCTGTCGGCCATTTCCGCAGGAGCGCGACAGATCGAAGGAGCGGTGAACGGGATCGGGGAACGGGCCGGCAACACATCCATAGAGGAGATCATCATGGCCATCAAGACGCGCCAGGATGTCTTCGGGGTGGAGATCGGAGCGGACACCACCCAGATCTACGACACCTCCCGACTGGTTTCTCGTCTCACCGGCTACCCGGTGCAGTTCAACAAGGCGGTGGTGGGCCGCAACGCCTTTGCCCACGAGTCGGGCATCCACCAGCACGGGGTGCTCCGCGACCGGGAAACTTATGAAATCATGAGCGCCGAATCCATCGGCCAGCGGGGCGCCCAGATCGTTCTAGGCAAGCACTCGGGCCGGGCGGGCTTTGCCGACGCCTTGCAAAATCTGGATATCTCTCTGGAGGAAGACGAGTTCAACCAGGCCTTTAGGAAATTCAAGGCTATGGCCGACCGCAAGCTGGAGATCGGCGAACGCGAGTTGCGCGCCATCGCCACCGCCGGATTGTCCGCTCTTCCGACCGCCGAGGTGAAAATAGCGGGCATCAGCGTCTCCGGAGGCCACGACACCACTCCCACTGCAGTGGTCACTCTGGTCAAAGGAGACGTCAC
Source organism: Acidimicrobiia bacterium (assembly GCA_965261135.1). Lineage (GTDB taxonomy): Bacteria > Actinomycetota > Acidimicrobiia > Spongiisociales > ZC4RG35 > Bin76. Next base: position 121,487 of record OZ253443.1, on the reverse strand, counting down.
CTCCGAGTACACCGGACATGGAGACGGGATGGTTCACGCCGCCTTTTCGGCCATCAAGCAATGCTTCGGCATCGAAGCCCGACTGGTGGACTACCGGGTGGTGCCGGTTACCTCGGGCGCCGATGCCATGGCCGAGGTGAATGTGGTAGTCCGGGTGGGCGACAACACCTATTCGGGAAAGGCGGTCTCCACCGATGTGGTTGAGGGTTCGGCGGAGGCTTTCGTGGATGCTTTGAACCGGACTGTCGGCTACAAATGACCATCGTATAGCCCATCCTGCCTTTGCGATATTCTAAAATGTATAGGGAAATACATGGGTAAATCCCCACCGGGGAGAAAGGATATACCCTATCATATATTTTCATGAACCGAGGAGACTCGCGTATAGCAAAGATACTGCAGGAATCCCGCATCCACCAAGGACTCAGTCAGCGGGAATTGAGTCAGAGGTCCGGGCTCACGCAGGCGCAAATCTCGCGGATCGAAAACGGGGAGGTCGATCTCCGGCTCTCCAGCCTGGTCGCTCTGGTCAACGTGCTGGAACTCAAGTTGATCCTCACGCCCCGCACTCTCGGTCAACCCGCTATTACCCGGCAGGAGAAGCCACCGGGGGCTACCCGCAAGCCTCCGAAGAAAACACCTGTTTACCAGGCTTCCGAAGAAGCGCCCCGACCGGGCCTTCTTGGCGATATGACCGATGAACTGCTGTAACACCAGACAGTTGAATTGACATGGTCTGTTCGTGAGCACCCATCGGCTGGCGGTGATCAGTGGTGACGGAATCGGCCCGGAGGTGATCGCCTGTGCCGAGGGTGCAATAGAGGCGGCCTCTCGAAGATTCGGGTTCAAAATCGACGTCACCGACTATGACCTGGGGAGTCGGCGTTATCTGTCAACCGGGGAAGTGCTTCCCGACTCGGTGCTCGCCGAACTGGCCGGACACGATGCGATACTGCTGGGAGCGGTGGGAACCCCCGCAGTTCCCCCTGGCATCCTGGAGCGGGGACTGCTGTTGAAGTTGCGGTTCGAGTTCGACCTCTATGTGAATTTCCGCCCCGTGAAGCTCTACCCGGGTGTCCCCAGCTCGATTGCCGGACTGACACCCGAGCGGTGCGACCTCGAAGTGATGAGAGAGAACACCGAAGGCTTGTATTCAGGCAGCGGCGGATTTCTCCACAAGGGAACCGCTGTCGAGATTGCCAACCAGAATTCGGTCAACACCCGGATGGGAACCGAGCGGATCGTCCGATATGCCTTTGACCGGGCCATGGCCAGAGACCGGCGGTTGACCCTCTGCCACAAGACCAACGTGCTCACCTTCGCTGGCGACCTGTGGCAGCGAACTACCGACGAGGTGGCCGCAGAATATCCGCAGGTGCAAGTGGACTACGTGCATGTGGACGCCGCCTGTATCCACCTGATCAACAACCCCGAACGTTTTGACGTGATAGTCACCGACAATATGTTCGGCGACATCCTCACCGATCTGGGAGCAGCCATATCGGGAGGAATCGGTTTGGCAGCCAGCGGCAATCTCAACCCCACCGGCGCCTATCCCTCCCTGTTCGAGCCGGTTCATGGAAGCGCCCCCGACATCGTGGGTACCGGATGGGCCAACCCGGTGGCGGCCGTGTTCACCGCTGCTATGTGCCTGGAGCAACTGGGCGAAGGAGAAGCAGCGGCCACGGTGAAGAAAGCGGCGGCCGGGGTGCTCCCCGAGTTGGGCGCCATGGCCGGACCGGAGATGGGCGCCTCCACCTCCGAGATCGGCCGCTGGATAACCGAGGCGATCGAGGTTTAGACGACCTCAAATACCCCACTTTCGGTAATGAGATGGGTCATGGGAACGTCGTACGGCTCATAAGGGACGCTCTCGGTCATCAGTCGGTGGAGTGTGACCCCCACCCGCAGAGCGTTCGGGGAAAGCCCGGTCAAGAGCCGGTCGTAGTAACCCATGCCCTGGCCGAGCCGTCCTCCCCGACCGTCGAACGTCAGCCCCGGCACCAGCGCCACCTCGATCCGGGCCGGTGACATTTGGGGCGCCGACGCGACCGGTTGGCAAAAGCCGAAGCGATGGAGTTCGGAATCGGAGTGATAGGGATGGACGGTGAGAGGGCCTGACGGGGGGGTGCGGGTGGTGAGCCACTCGAACTCCGGAAGCCGACTCACCACCGGGCCGAGATCGAGTTCATCAGGCATCGCCATCCAAACCAGGGTGGGCGCCGGTCGTCGCGCTCCCAGCCAGGCCAGAACCTGCTCACACACCTTTCGGGACTCACCGGCGGTGGGAGCCGGCCTCCGTCGCGCCTCGGTCCGGAGCCGGGCTTTGATCTCTTTGGGGCTCACGCTCACACCGAGCAAGGTACCAGCCTCTCTGAAGGTTTAGCCTTAGATCGATGAAAAAGGCCTTTGCCCTCCTCCGTAGCGGGATTACCTTCCTGATCGCCGGGCTCGGTACCGTCGGTATTTCGCTTGCCATCGTGATCGGGGCGGCGTTCCGTCCTCTGGGGTCTTCCGGCAACCGGATTTTGAACGGCTTCGGAAGAGTCTGGGTGCTGGCCTCCGGCATCCGGATGAAGGTGAGCGGACTGGAAAACATCGAGGTGGGAACGCCCTACATAATCGTGGCCAATCATCGCTCCAACATCGACATAATGACCCTGCTTCACGCCCTGCCCATCCCCATCAGGTTCTTGTCCAAGAAGGAGGTGTACAAATTTCCGTTGTTGGGAGGTGCGATGCGAGGAGCGGGGATGATCCCATTGGACCGCGAGATGGGACGCCGAGAACTCGCTTCCATTATTCGCGGCGCCCGCTTGCTGGTGGCGGAAGGAAGATCCCTGGTGGTTTTTCCAGAAGGAACCCGCAGCCTCACCGGGGAGATGCTTCCCTTCAAGAACGGAGCCATTCATATCGCCGCCCAAGTGGGATGCCCGGTGCTGCCGGTGGCCATTCAGGGCACCGGTGCTATCTGGCCTCCTCAGTCATCATTGATCAGAGGGGGACCGGTCAGCGTGAAGGTGATGCCACCGATCATCCTCCCCAAAGGAGCGGCCCGACATAGCAAGCGGATCATCCGCCAGATCCGATGCGACCTCATGGAGGAACTGGCCCGGATTTGATCTGTTAGCCGACAGAAAGCGACTCGGACCGGCGCAGTGGCTGAGGCCGTGCGTAGGTAGCCAGGCGCCATAGCCATTCGGCCGGACCGAAGCGGAAACGGTCGAGCCAGGCCCGGGACCACCAAAGCTGCAGTGCCCAGACCATCACCACAAATCCGGCCAGCATAGTCCGGGTCAGAGTCGTATCGGACAGTATCCCGCGCAGGATCGCAACGCCCACAACGGTCTGGGTCAGATAGTTAGTGAGAGCCATACGTCCGACAGAGCGAAGCCGCCTATGAAGGGAGCTTTCCGATCGACGATTCCAGAGGATGATGAGGCTGGCGTAGCCCATTACAACCGGGACCGTACCCAGCGTGTTGGGGATGGTCCCGATAAACGCCACACCAGAAGAGAAATCGCTTGCCGCTACCCAGGCGAGTCCGATGGCTGCCAGCGGCAGCCCCACACCCAGTCCGATCCCCGCCGTCCGCCGGTAGTACCCGATCGTACGGTCTCCGGTTATCACACCGTTTCGGTAAAGGCCCACACCGATCAGCATCATGCCAACCGCACGGGAGAAGAAATCCACAACGATGAAGCCTTGAGCGGCATTCGTCATCTCCGCGGCGGCGCTCCAAAATGCTCCCAAGCCGCTTCCGTCGCCCGCAAGGGCGGCTTGGAAAAAGACGGCGGCCACTGGCGACAGCAGCACCGTTGCCCCGCCCAGAATGAACAGCGTGCGCGGACGCCGATTACGCAAAAGGATGATGAGCGGGGAGACCAGCGCGTACCCAATCAAAATGTCCCCCTCCCAAAGCAGGAAGTGAAGAAGGCCGATCCCCAACAACAGGAGGTTGCGCCACAGGCTGAGCGAAGCCGATCGCCGCGTTTTTTGCTCGGCCCGGTCACAAAACAGTGCGATACCGGCGCCGAATAGCACTGAGAAAAGGCCCATGAACTTCTGGTCAACGAATATCTCGCCGAATCCTCCGATCAGCCAATCGAGCCAGGTCTCCGAGCCTCCGGCGGACAGGTTGAAATAGGGGCCAGGGCCGAGTCCGTAAGAGACGGCGTTCATGACCAGGATGCCAAGCACTGCCACTCCCCGGACCAGATCAAGATTGGTGTTGCGGGCGCCGAACCCAATAGGCCGGGCCCGGTCGGCGCCTTTCGGGAAGCGCGACATGATCTAAGCCACACTCCGATCGGCGGCAGGTGCTCAGCCGGCCGCCTTCCTGAGCCGGGGGATCGGAAGGCGAATGCCGCCCACACCCAGGTCCCGGCGGCGCACCGCCAACAAACCGATGCCCAATAACAGCGCAGCGAGGCCCCCCAGGATCAAAGCGTGCTGGATATCCAAACCGTTGCGAAGCGGATTGGAGGCGTCGTAGTAGTAGAAGGGCGAAAGGGGCTTCAAAGCGTCCAGGCTCTCCACCAAGCTGCCCAGCGAGTTGAGCAGATACGAGCCTGCCGCCACAAAGGTAACCACCCCCACCGATACACTGCGAAGCCCGGTGGCGGCTCCCAAAGCGAGCGCCAGGGATCCAAAGAACACCCCCAACAAGACTGCCATCAAGGCACCGGCAGCGATGTTGCCCAAGGGAATCTCGACCCCAAACAGCCAATCGTCCACAGCTAAGGAGACGAAGAGCGCCGCGCCCAGCACCAGCTCCACCAACGCCAATGCCAACCACTTTTGCCAAACCAAACCGGATCTGGAGAGCGGCGTTGCCATCACCAGATCGATAGTGCCATCCTCCTCTTCCCCGGCCACGGCCCGGGCGCCTTGGACTGCACCGTATATAGAAAACACCAACGGCACGAGCCAACCCAAAGCCTCGGCCTGCATGAAACCAACCGGGTCGAACAGGCTCTCCTCCCCTCCTATGCCCATTATCGCCAACAACTCCTCAGGGTATGCAGATATGAGCGACTCGAACTGCTCCTGATTCTCCGCCACGAACGGATAGATGGCTCCAATACCCAACAGGTAGGCGAAGATGCCCACCACCCACCAAAGGAGCGAGCGGCGGCGGTCCCTCAGTGTCTTCAGAGTCACATTATTCAGCATGTTCAGTCCCTCCTCGGTAGTAATCCAAGAACAAGGCCTCCAGATCGGCGCCATGGCTCACCAGGTTGCGGACCCTGTGGCTTGCCACCACTTTGACCAGTTCGTCGATGCTGCCGATTACTTGGCAGTGGAGTATGTTGCCATGCACGCTGGCGGAACGGACTCCGTCCAGTTTCTCGAATTCGGCGATACTGGGCGAGTCGTCAAAAACCACTTCGAAGCTGCGCACCGCCTTTTGGCGAAGGGCTTCCAATTCTTCCACCTCCACCAATCTTCCCTGTCGGATGATTCCCACCCGGTCGGCCACCCTTTCCACCTCCGATAGGACATGGGATGAAAAGAAGATCGTCACACCTTCGGCCTTGATCTCATCTATGAGCCGATATACCTCCTGTTGCACCAAGGGGTCCAGCCCGGAGGTGGGTTCGTCCAGTATCACCAGTTCGGGCCGATGCATCAACGCCTGCACCAAGGCCAGTTTCTGACGGTTTCCCTTGGAGAGATCGCCTATCCGCCGGGAGAGATCGAGATCAATCCTCTCAGCGAGGCCCCTGGCCAGGGCAGCTCCGCCCTTGCCCCGCAAGTTGCCTATGTAGGCAAGGAAGTCTCCACCCAACATGCGTTCATAGAACTCGACCTCCCCGGGTAAGTACCCGATCCGACGCCTGATGGAAGGATCCTTGGGAGAACCACCCAGCACTTCCACCTCTCCTTTTTGAGGTCGAATCAGATCCACCAGCATGCGGATGGTGGTGGTCTTGCCGGCGCCGTTGGGACCGAGATATCCAAAAACCTCTCCCGCTCGCACCTCCAGATCGAGATCCAACACTCCGCGGGCTTTGCCATAGCTCTTGGTCACCCCCGTCAACCGGATAGGAGTGGACAATCTGTACCTCCAAATAAGTCCTACCCGGCAAATACTATCTGAGCCGCGACCTGCGGCCGTCTGCTAGGTCTGCGCGTCCGGTTCTCAGTTCTTCCAACTCCTCCAGGGTCCTGGGCCAGTCCTCCTTGAGCAATCGCGAGAGTGAGCGATCGGCCAAAAGCCTTCCTCCTGTCTGGCAGGTCGCGCAGTAGTTGGTCTCGTTGCTGGCGTAGACGATTCTCTGCACCGGGGCGCCGCAGCGGGGACAGCGAACTCCGTACTTGCCATGCACCGCCATCTCCGGCCGAAAGGCGGTGACCTTGGTGGGCCATCTCTCCCCGGTCTCCGCGGCCAACCGCTTTATCCAGGAGGAGAGCACCTTTCTGACCGCCTCGTGCAGACGATCGACCTGCTGATCGCTAAGCCGAAAGGTCATCTTCACCGGTGATAATCGAGCCTCCCACAGTATCTCGTCCGAGTAGGCGTTGCCGATCCCAGACAGAATGGTCGGGCTGGTCAGGGCACGTTTGAGGGTGTGGTTTCTCCGTCGAATGGCCTCGGTGAACTGCTGGGAGGAGATCTCGAGCGGTTCCAGCCCTCCCCGGTCCTCGGCCACCAGGTTCTCTTCTCCCGAGATCACCCATATCCCCGCCCGCCGTTTCGACCCCTGCTCGGTAAGCACCAAGGTGGCTCCGGGGAAGCCCCAAGCAGCCAAGCCCACCTTTCCGGGAGGTTTGACACCGGCTCGCTCATGCCACCGAAGTCGCCCGGCCACCATCAGATGAATGACCAGAAAGAGCTGGTCCTGGTCGAACTCCCACACTATGCGCTTTCCGATCCGCCGCAGGCCAACCACCGTTCTCCCCACCACCTCCTCGTAAGGCGGCTGGTAGGTGCGGAGAACCGACGTGGAACGCACCAAGAATCCCCTCACCTGCTTACCCATTATGCGAGGCTCCAGGGCCCGCAGATACAAAGCGATGTCAGGAAGTTCCGGCATTGGTTCTTCAGGCTACTTAGGGGTCTAACCTTGGGTGGTGAAGACGCAACGATGATCAGAAACGGAGACACATTGTGGTAGACACCCTCTCGACCATGCTTCCTCTCGGAACCCCGGCACCCGACTTTTCACTGACCGATACGGTGACGGGCAACACGGTCTCCATTGGGGACTGTACCGGGAAATCCCTGGTAGTGATGTTTATCTGCAACCACTGCCCGTTTGTAATTCACATCCAAGACGGTTTGGTCAGCTTCGGCAACGACTACCGAGACGCTGACGTTTCCATGGTGGGCATCAGCGCCAACGACGCCAAGAAGTACCCGGGCGACGCGCCGGACAAGCTAGCCGACATGGCCCGCCGGAACGGATACGCCTTTCCCTACCTCTATGACGAGACCCAGGAAGTGGCCAAATCCTACACTGCAGCCTGCACCCCCGATTTCTTCGTCTTCGACTCGGATCGGACATTGGTTTACCGGGGCCAGTTCGACAGCTCCAGGCCCTCCAATTCCATTCCGGTGACCGGAAGCGACCTGCGGGCGGCGGTGGAGGCGGTGCTAGCCGATCAAGAGGTATCACCGGTCCAGAGACCATCCATTGGATGCAACATCAAGTGGATCCCCGGACAGGAGCCTGATTACTTCGGCTGACCGTACGAGAGAGTCAAATCCCATCTTGTACTGGTAACCAACCGGTCCTATCTCCCCAATGCGGGAGTAAACCGACCTCGCTTCTGACGTAGGGTTAGGGTCGGGGTCGTCACCACCACCGAATACGACCAGGGCGCTTTCCATGAGTTGATAGAGGCTGCATCCTGAGCCCCTACGCCCGGCCCCCATACAACAGAAGGTGGGCCACCATTGGTTCTCTTTGTCCTGGTGACCGAACGATCAGGCTGCACCAGCTACAGCTAACCCGTTGATGTTGCTCCAGCAGTAAGACACCTCCACCAGGTCTGCCCCGCCGATGGCAATGGTCTTACAACAAACTGTCTCACCCCCCAAGGATTCATAGAAGCTGCGGGCTGCATGGTTGTCCTTCAGCACCCACACCAGCATCGAACTGAGCCCGTCCGCCAGGAGCCGCTCCGCCACGGCCGAGACAAGACGCCGTCCCAGGCCCCTGCGTTGATTCTCAACGAGCACATAAATTATGTTCATCTGCAACCACTGTCCCTTCGTGGTCCATATCCAGGACGGCTTGGTGAGCTTCGGGGCCGACTATCAGGACACCGATGTTTCCGTGGTGGCCATAAGCTCCAACGACATCCATAGATTTCCCGATGACGCACCCGACAAGCTGGCCACTGTGGCCCGTGAATGCGGTTACGCCTTTCCCTATCTCTACGACGAGACCCAGGAGGTGGCCAAATCCTACACCGCCGCCTGCACGCCCGACTTTTACGTGTTCGGCCCGGACCGGACATTGGTCTACCGGGGCCAGTTTGACGATGCCCGACCCTCCAACTCCATTCCGGTGACCGGAACCGACTTGCGGGCGGCAGTGGAGGCCGTGCGGGCCGGCCAAGAGGCGCCCTCTGCCCAAAAGCCCTCCATAGGATGCAACATCAAACGGATCCCCGGCCAGGAGCCTGACTACTTCGGCTGACCCGATTTCCTGACAACACCCCAAACGAAGCCTTCAAACGGCTAGGATCGGAGTTGTGACGAGGACCGGGGCTCTTTCCTCTTTTAGAAACCGGTTCCTCATCGCGTCTACGCTGGTTTTGGTGACGGCGGCCGCCTGTGGGGGGGATTCCTCCTCGGATCAACCCCCCTCAACCCTCCCGGAAACCACCACCGCAGCCGCACCGGAAACGACCACCACCGCAGCCGCACCACCCCAGACGACGACCGCCACCATGGCGCCTGAAACCACCACCACGAACGCCTCACAAACGACCGTCGCCCCGGAAACGACCACCACCGCAGCCGCACCGGATTTCGAGCCGACCCTCCTCTCCTACCACTACCCCTCGAGCGGTGAAGTTGAGTACGCCGTTTCCATCGAACAGCAGGCCGAGGTGAGATTGGATGGCGGAGCAGCCGCCGAAATGCCCCCCGGCCCAATCACGGTGAACAGCATCCTGGCGGGAACTCTCAGCTATCGGACCGATCCCGGCGCCGAGGAGAACACCACCATCATCCGCATTCTCTCCGACTTCAAACTCATCGAAAACGAGGCGTCCATGGGTGGCATCACCCTGCCGGCCGACGAAATAGGCGATGCGCCGGGGTTCGAAACGCCGATCGACATAACAGTGGTGGTGGATCAGCAGGGCAACGTATTGGAGTTCTCCAGCAAAGAGCTGGACGATCTGTTCGGCGCCGAAAACTTCCTGCCCAACAGCTCGGCCGGAAACCAGCAGTTCAGCCGGCCGATCGGCCCGGCCTTCCCGGATCATCTGGTGGATGTCGGTGACACGTGGACCGAGCGGACCGAAGAGGAGGGGCCGGGGGGCATGGTCATCACCAATGCTGAACACCGCCTGGTGGCAGTGGAAGGAACAGAAGAACGACCAATCCTGGTGGTGGAGAGCGAATATCAGACCGAGACGTTCGAGTGGGACATGAGCGAATTCCTGACCGGCATGTTCGGCGCTTTCTCCGACGAACTGCCCGAGGATCAGGCCCAAGAAGGCCAAGAGATCCTCTCGGAGTTCAAACTGGTGATAAGCGTCATCCCCGGACCCGTCCAGGCAACCACCTGGTTCGATCCCCAAGCCGGCTTGGTCATAGAAAGCGAACACCAAGCGCAGGGAGAGGTAACAACGCATATGACTATCCCTGGCGAGACTGGTGAACCGTTCACCATCAGCACCGCAACCGCATACGACCAGGTAGTTTTCTACCAACTGATCAACCCGACCACCTGATCTCCTCCGACTCCGGTTGCGGCCCCACTTGGTCTGCTCACCCCCCACCTCTGGCCTCCTACTGTCGCTCCCCCGGCGCCGGACACTTGCTTGCCCCTAGCGAACAGCATCCTCTGCGGAGACACGAGTTGGTGGTTGGCGCACAGCAATGGATGAAGGTCTCCATGGGCTATGAGGTAGCGCCGGTTATATGGGAAAAGCCATCCAAGGAATACGCTGAACCGTGTTCACACCCCCACCCTTGTTCAAGATTTGCCTCCACCTTTGGGAAGGCGCCCTGAGATCCGGGAATCGTAGACCCGCAAGGAAGCGGCCGCCGGCGCCGTTATGGCTGCTAGCACCGCCACTACGGCGAGGCCTGCCGAGATGGGCATCAGCAGCACCAGGAACCCCAACAGGACGGGGGCCAAGAGCTTCCCAAGGTTTTTTATCGCTCCGTTGGTGGCGACCAGGCTGGCCCGGTGTTCGGGGTCGGTCGCCGACGCCAGATAGGAGTTGATGAAAGTCCCGAGGGCGCCGTCGGCCACCCCATAGGCGACTGCAGCCGTCATCAGAATCCAGATACCCGACCAGAACGCCATGATCACCAATACCAGGGCCTGCACGACAATCCCGAGGATCACCCACCGCGAGGCGGGGCCGAGCCGGGCCAAAAGGCCGCTGACCGCGGCTCCCAAGATCCCGAACAAAGAGGCCACTCCCAATATCAAGCCCACCTCGGCGGCGGTCTTTCCCCGGGAAACGACCAGCAGCAGCGGCAGATAGGAGAGGAGGGAGAATTTCACGAAGAAACGGAGAAACCCCACATAATGGAGGGCCAGAGCGCCTTTGATACGCACCGAGCGCCACAGCCATCGCAGGCCGCCCATACCACCCGGACGGCCCAGGGGCACCCAATCCCGAAAAGTAACCAGCACCACCAGTCCGACGGGAAGGGCCACGACTTGCAAGTACCAGGGGGCCAACCAGGAGAGCCCCACCAATATCCCTCCCAGGATGGGGTATCCGCCGTCCGCAACATGCATCATCACCGCGCGCCGTCCCTGGGCGCTCACCAGCGCCGGACCTTTGTAGAGATCTCCCAGAATGGTGATTGTGAGGGGAAAAGCGGGTGCGAACCCGAGCCCCTGCAGGAACCGCATCACCAAGAGGGCCCCGAAGGAGGACTGCGCCGCCAGGGGAAGGAACAGGCTCGCCAAGCCGAACAGGCATAAGCCGCCTCCAAAAACCCACCGTCGTCCAATTCTGTCGGCCAACAGCCCGGCCGGCACGGAAGCCAAAGTGGCAGGGATCAAATAGACGCTGATCACCAGAGAGAGTTCCGACTCCGACAAGGCGAAACGCTCGGCCATGGCCGGAAGGGCGGGGGCAATCAACTGAACGCCGCTGAGCACCGCCATCCCCCCCAGATGTGCCATCCACTCATACCGGAGAGGTGATTTGACCGGGCCGGATGAGGTCACGGCCGCAGCGATGCTCCGGCGCAGATAGAGGGAGCGGTGAGTGCGTACATATTGTCCCCCTCCAACCCGTTGTCGAGCTTAATGCAACCGGTCCCCTGCACTCCAGCCCGCCCGCTGCTCGGCCCGCAGGTGAGCGCGGGGACACCCATCCGGTCGTATATGTTCGTGTCACCCCACATCGACACCACCACCGTGGCAGACCGGTTCGGCATCTTCTCTTCCCGGGCATAGGGGTGGGAGTCGCCGATGGCGCCCAGAAGTGGCTTGATTTCGTGTTGGGAGGCAGCGTAGCCGGGCTTTAACATGATCAGCCGCAGCTCGGCCTCCAACCCGTGTCGGCGATGGCTGGCTCCAGGGAAGAGGCGATCGTGCGGTTCGTCATCTTTGGCGATACCTCCTCTCGGAGTACTACAGACTGGATCCGATCTTAGCGGAATCCGGACAGGCCGGTGAGTCGGGTCCCCGCAGACACCCCTGCTGGTAGATTCCCGTAATTGGGAAGGTCGTCATGTTGTCAAGAAGAAATCCAGCGGGAGCGAGTACTCCTTCCGGCTCATTTACTGGTCTCCCAAACGGCCATGCGTACCGAAGAGTTTGAGGCCGTCATAGACCGGGCGCTCTCAGAGCTCCCCAAATGGATCACTTCCCTTATGGACAACGTATTGGTGGTGGCAATGGACTCGCCGCCTCCCGAGGAGACAGATCGGGATTGCGGGGAGACATTGTTGGGCGAATACGTCGGCGTGTCCTTGCTGGAACGGGCCGCCGACTATTGGGGAGTGCTCCCTGACGAGATCCGCGTCTACCGTCTCGCTCATCTCGAGTTGGGGCTTTCCCTCACCGAGACCGAACAGGAGATCCGCCGCACCCTGTTGCACGAACTCGGGCATTACCTGGGGTTCTCCGAACGACGCCTCCACCAACTCGGCTGGGATTAGCTGGCGGCTACGATCAGGAAGCGGTCAAATGGTCCCGTGGGACGGGTGACCAACTGGCAAATACGCCTCTTCGCACCGCGACCGGCTGGGAATCATCGAGATGCTGGACAAAGATCCGATCTTCACCGTTACTGGGAGATACCCCGGGATAGGTGAAAGCCTCGCCGGTGGGCGACCACAAGGTAAGGCTGCGGGTGTATTGGTCCCAAAACGGCAGGTACTGAAGAAGCAACACTCGGGTGGGATAAAACGAGGGGAAGACCAGGGTTTTGTTCCCATCCCACACTTTGGGCACTAGCGCCGGCGCCTCACTATCCACCTCCATGAACAAAAGCTTGCCCCCCACCGGGCTCCATTCGAAAGCCGCCACCTTGCGCTCGGAGACAGCCACCTCCCCGCCATCGGTGAGATCGACCACCCGCAACGGACCGGAGAGGTTCGAAAACGCCACCCACCTCCCCGTGGGGTCCGGCTCGAAGCTGGCCGCTCCCTCAAGATCAGCCAAGGTAACAATGGAGCCACCCTCCAGATCGCTTGAGATCAGCCGCTGCGCGGAGTTGTCGTCCTGAGCGTTTTGCGCTCTCCCAAAACTTACCTGGACAGAACCCGGCGATATGGGCACGATAGTCAGAATCCGGTCTTCGGGAAGCCAGGCCGGGGCTTGGAACAGTCCCGGCCTGAGGGGAATGGTTTCCGATGACCAGGCTTCGCCGGTACGGGTGAAGATGGACAAGACATCGTCGACATGGGTGACAATCGCCCGCGAATCGGGCCGCCAGTCGAAATAAAAGGGCTGACCCCTACCAACTATCTCCACCTCGTCACGTTGATAGTCCAACACACCCATCTGCACCGGAGAAGAAATGTTTTGACCCAAGAACGCCAGCAACGTGGCATCGGGACTCCAGTAGTAGTAGAAGGGCGCCACCGGGGACCGGTATCTAATTACCTCTCCGTCCTTCACATCACCGAGCGCGATCCGGAATGTCCCGTCATCGCCGAGCTCCGTCCATGCCACACGACGACGGCCATCAAGAGAAGCCGGCGCCCAGGTGGGTTGCGAGCTCGGCTCGCCGGGCCCCGTCGGGCCCCGCAACTCCCACGCCCCCGTTCCATCGGGGTTGATCACAGTCACCTCTCCACCCGAACCGGTGACCAACAGAAGATCAAGTATCTCGGGAGGATCCAACGCCGATTCCTTCGGCGGCCCAACGGCTTCCTCATCCACTGAATCGAGAGGGACCGCGTCCTCTGATACCGGTGGGATTGTCTCCCCGGCCTCCGGTGCGATCTCCTCGGAGTCTCCCGTCGAAGCGCAGGCAACCAGCGACATCGCCACCAAGACACCGGAAACTAAACGACGGATCAACCCGCTTCCGACCTTACCCGACCCCGGCTGCTATCCGTCTTCCGCAGGCGGCGCTATGAGGAACCTTGTGCGGAGGATGCCCACGGGACCGCGCAGAAACACCGCAGATATTCGACCGACTCGACGCGTTCTAGGGAATCTCTCTGGCCGAGGCTGCCGATGTCCCGAAAACACTCGCCTCCCTCAGCGACTGGACCAGGCTTTGTTGGTAGTACCTGGATCCCAGTTCCTGCAAATGGCTCTCCAACGTATCGCTTCTCCATACCCGGAACATCCGGGAGGCGAGCCGGCTCAGCTGCGGGATGTCCTCTGTAGACCTCACCATGTCCATGGCCTCGGTCACATCGGCGACCAACAGATGGGCAAACCCTCTTTCCTGCCCCAGATCAAACGCCAGCTTGGGAATGTCCTGTCCAGCCAGCCGTTCAGCGGCGTCATGACCTGCGTGCCAGCTCTGTTCCATCAACATCTCCAGATGAGACCGCAGACGACTGTCGACCTCCTCCACATTCCACAGCAACTCTCCGATTCTTATTCCTTCCAAAACCCGGTTCTGCTCCTCTGCCAAAAGCCTTTTGAACAGACGGAGAAAGTGGTTGGACACCGGCAGCAGCATCTCTTCTTTCAGTGCCGCCGCTTCGGCGTCTCCCACCCGGGGAGTGACCGGACGGGATACCGCCGCTGAAGATGCCTGTTCAGCGGAGTCGTTCCGGCGCCCGACCGCCGGCTTCGAAGAAGGGGGCGAAGCACCGGGCACCACCTGCCTGAGAGAGGCGAATAAGTCTTCGAAATCCCCCAGCGCGCCCGAGGAGTGTGCTTCTTCCACCTTCTTGGTCGCTGAACCCTCCTCGGCTTCTTGGGTCGGACCGGCCTGGACGGTCCTGTCTCCAGAGAGCATGGTAGGCGCTGGCTCTTCTGCCGGCTTCTCCTCCACGGGGGTGGAAACAGCCGATCCCGGCCGCGAGGAATCCTCTATGGGCGCCTCAGCCTGTTTGTCCTGGGTGATCACCCTAACCAACCCCGACATCTCATGATGAGGTGTTACATGGGAAGGCTCCTCTTCTGAAGAAGGAGAGGGTCGGTAGATCAACGCGCCTGTCTGGTCAACCAGCTTCACTCCGATAGGCGCTGCGCCCGAACGGATCCCTCCGATCTCCTCCAACAGTTGGTCGCGATGGCGCTCCAAGGCCAAGACTCTTTCCTGGATAGCGGAGACTCGCTGCTGGGCGGAGTCGATCATCTGATCGCACAGAGTTCGCGTCCTTTCCTCCACCTCCAGTGACTCCACATTGGCGTCGCTTCGGATCGACTCCGCCCTCCGGCGGGCATCCTCCCGGATACGATGGGACTCGTTCTCCGCCTCGGCGATGACTTCCTGTGAGTGTTTTTCGATGTCGCGATAGGTCTCGAGCTCCATGTCCTGGAGTTGGGCGATCATCTCGGTGGACACTTCCCAGGCGGCGCCCCGAAGTTCTTCGGCGGCTGCCTGCGCCTCAACAATCCTCCTCTCCACCTCGGTTGTGGCCTCTCCGCGCCACTGCGCGGCATCCAACTCCGCCTGCTCCTTGATTCTGGCGGCAGTCTCTTGAACTGACCTCAGGAGGTCTCCAATCTCCCTCCCCAACTCCCGGTACCGGTCAACCTGGTCACCGGAGACTGGTGACTCTGAGTAAAGCGCGGGAATCTCCAAGCTTGCCATCCTGGATTCGAAGAGTTCCTTCAGATATTGATCAACGGCTTTGCGCCGGTAGCCAAGAAAGGCGGGCGGAAAACCGGGAGAGTCGCGTTCTTCCCCCGATTCTCGACGGGATAAATCGGACATAAGTCGAGACAATACTGCCAAACCGCTTCGTTTTGAATTATCAGACGGGTTTTTATCCTCCTCCCCTCTTCATTAGTGTGATGGTTCGTGACCTCACCACCCCTTCTCCACGTCGAAAATCTTCACGTGTCGACGCTGGTCAACGCAACTCCCATCCTTCACGGTATCGACCTGACCATCCATAACAGCGAGATCCATGCGGTGATGGGACCCAACGGATCAGGGAAGACCACACTCGCCTCGGTGTTGATGGGCCACCCCGGATTTTTGATAACCGAAGGGGCCATCTACTTCCAGGGAGAGGACATCACCAAGGATCTCCCCGACAAACGGGCCAACCGGGGAATCTTCATGGCCTTTCAGCATCCAACCGAGATCCCGGGAGTGCCGGTTGTGCAGTTCTTGCGTCAGGCTCTCTCCAACCGCACCGGCATCGACTACTCGATAATCGAGCTGCGTCTCATAGTGATGGACGCCATGGCAGAGTTGGGCATCCCCGGCCATTTCGCCGACCGATACCTTAACGAGGGGTTTTCGGGTGGGGAGCGCAAAAGAAACGAAATCCTGCAGATGGCTGTCCTTGAACCCAAGCTGGCCATCCTGGACGAGACGGATTCCGGATTGGATATCGATGCCTTGCGCACCGTATCCGACGGAGTGCAGCGCATGGTCGGCCCTGAACGAGGGTTCCTGATCATCACCCACTTCCAACGATTGCTGGACTACATCACTCCCCATTTCGTGCATGTGCTGGTAGGGGGAAAGCTGGTGAAGACAGGAGGCGCCGAACTAACCGCCCAACTGGAATCGGAGGGATACGAATCTTTCCGAAACCAGTCCTAACACCCAGGCCAATCTTCGACCACCGGCTTTCTAACCTATAGAGAAATGTCTCTACCAGAGTTGTACCGACAGGTGATCCTTGATCACTATCGCAACCCACGCCATCGAGCGCCTCTCTCCGACCCCGATGTCTCCTCGGAAGGCGCCAACCCGCTGTGCGGGGATGAAGTGAAAGTCGATCTTCATCTGCGAAACGACCGGATTAGCGCGATCTCGGTCATCGGAAAGGGTTGCTCCATCAGCCAATCCAGCGCCTCCCTGATGAGCGAGGCAATCTCCGGAAACCCAATCGCCGCAGCCCTCGGCCTGTCGAGCCGTTTCCAAGAGCTGATGCAGGTTCCCCCAGACTCCAACGAGCAGGGTTTCTCCGATCTCGGCGATCTGTTGGCCCTGGCAGGGGTTAGACGCTATCCGATCAGGATCAAATGCGCCACTCTGCCTTGGATCACCCTGGAACAGGCCGTGGGCAAACGGAGAGCCTCCGAAGCCGGTGCAACAATAAATCCCGCATAGGCATCTGTCCGTAAAGCACCCCCTCCTACTTCACGTTGGGGAGAAGCTAGGTAAGGCCCCCCTCGGTCATCTTCTGCAGATCGAGTATCTCGTCCAGTTCCTCTTCGGTCAGGAGACCCCGTTCCAGCGCCACCTCCCGGACGGTGCGTCCGCTGGCGAAGGCTTCCTTAGCCACCGAAGCTCCCGCGTCGTATCCGATGTGCGGATTGAGAGCGGTGACCACGATCACGTTGCGTTCCACCAGCTTCCGGGCCCGCTCGGCATCCGCCTCTATCCCGTCCACGCATTTTTCGGCCAAGACACGAGCGGCGTTGGCCAACAGTCGGATGGACTCCAAGAGGTTGCGGGCGATGACCGGCATCATGACGTTCAACTCGAAGTTGCCGTTGGCTCCCGCCCAGGTGACCGCGGCGTCGTTGCCTATCACTTGTGCGGCCACCTGCATGACCATCTCGGGAATCACGGGGTTGACCTTGGCGGGCATGATCGAAGAGCCGGGCTGGAGAGCAGGCAGACGTATCTCGGCGATCCCGGTGACCGGGCCCGAAGACAACCATCGCAGGTCGTTGGCGATCTTGAACAACGAAACCGCCACCGTTTTAAGTGATCCCGAGGTGTTAACCGTTGCGTCCTTTCCGGCTTGCGCCTCGAAGTGATCCCCCGCCTCGGTAAAAGGGATGCCCGATCTTTCCGTGATGACCGAGATAGCCGCCCGTGCCAAGCCCTCCGGACAGTTGATACCGGTCCCCACCGCCGTGCCGCCCAAGGCCAGTTCCTCGATCTCCGCCAAGATCTTTCTAATCCTCTCGGTCCCTTTGCGCACGGCCGCCGCGTAACCCGAGAATTCCTGCCCCAAGGTGACCGGAGTGGCGTCCATCAGGTGCGTGCGGCCGGATTTGACCAGTCCCGAGAACTCATCCGCCTTGGCCGCCAGGGAACCAGCCAGGGTCTCCAAGGCCGGCAGAAGCGATTCATGAACCGCGGCGGCTGCTGCCACATGGATTGCGGTGGGGATGACATCGTTGGACGACTGCCCGAAGTTGACATGATCATTGGGATGCACGGGCCGCACATCCCCCTCGGCGCCGAGCAATTCGGATGCCCGCTTGGCGATCACCTCATTGGCGTTGATGTTGGTGGAGGTGCCCGAACCGGTCTGGAAGACATCAACCGGAAAGTGCTCGTCCCAGCGGCCGTCCATCACTTCCGACCCGGCCTGGCGTACCGCCTCGGCGATCCGGGCGTCGAGATGCCCCTCCCGCCCGGCTGCCTCCGCCACCGAGCTTTTGATCAGGCCCAGCGCCCAAATGAACCGTCGTTCAAAACCTGCTCCTGAAATTGGGAAATTGTCCACGGCCCGTTGGGTGGAGGCCCCGTAGTAGGCATGGGCCGGTACCAGCACCTCCCCCATGGAGTCTCTCTCGGATCGGTACTCCATCACCGCCCTACCGAAGAGTTGTCCCAATGGGTCTTGTTTCTTTCGATCTCACACCTCACTGTCGTTCTTTAGGGTATCTCTTATCGACCACGCTACACACCCGTTTTTAAGGAGCATCAGGGCTGGCCCTCCCGTAAAATAGAACCCATAGCAAATTCAACCAACGAGCGGGGCAGTCACGAGGTTGTAGCGTCCTCATCGCACACTCTCTACCCGCTCGGAGTTGTCTTGTCCGCCGCCCTGTTGGTTGTTCTCCTCGGGACGCCCGGCACATTGTCGGGCGACGAACCGGTGGCAATCGGGAACCACGGATACACAGGACGCAGCGCACCCCAGGAAGTTCCCACTGCCGCCCCTGGCGCAGCCGTTGCGCCCGACAACACCGCGCCGCGAACCGCAGAGTTGGCGTTTACCGGCGACATAATCCCCCATCAGTCGGTAGGCAGGTTCGCCAAGCGCTACGCCCCGAATACCGACCCCGAATACAACTTCGCACCCATGTTCCAACAGGTATCGCAGGAGTTGCAGGCCGTTGACGTTGCGATTTGCCACCTCGAAACCACTATTTCCCATGGTCCCGTCACCGGCTATCCGCGTTTCAGCGCCCCTGTAGAACTGGTCGAGGCCATTGCAGAAACCGGCTGGGACGGATGCTCAGTCGCCTCCAACCACGCCTTTGATTTCGGTACCGACGGTGTCAGCAAAACCATCCAAGCCATGAAGCAAACCGGCCTCGCCTTTACCGGCACGGCCCTTGATGAAGACTCGCGCAGCGCCGCCCGCTACGACGCCAACGGCATTCGGATCGCCCACCTATCCTATACATATGGGCTCAACGGCGCGAAGATGCCCGAGCATGAAACCTGGTGGGTCAACCTCATCGATGTCGACACCATCATGAGCGACGCAGCAACAGCCCGCGCGGAGGGCGCGGAGTTCATTGTCGTTTCCCTGCACTGGGGAATGGAATACCGGCGCTTGCCCACTACCTCTCAAAAAGAAATAGCCGAAGAAATCGCAGAGTTGGGCATGGTGGATCTGCTGATAGGGCATCACGCTCATGTCCTCCAACCCATAGACCGGATCGATGATCTTTGGGTGGTTTATGGGCTGGGGAATTTTCTCTCCAATCAGAACCCCAAATGCTGTACAGCATCAAGCGAAGACGGCGCCATACTGCACATCCAAATCGGTGATAGCCCCGACGGCGTTGCCGTCTGGAGTGTCACTTTCACCCCCACTTGGGTTGATCGCAGCGTCATGCAGGTTGTGGCGGTGGCTGATCGGCTCGCGAATCCAGACCTCGATCAACCTCGCCAAACCGTGCTGCGTCAGTCCTGGCAACGTACCGTGGACGCCTTCGGCGCCCTGGGCGCCGACCAACTCGGGGTCCGACCCAAAGGGTCGTTGCCGTAGAGAAGAGGGAAAGAACCACCAGGATCCTCGCCGAGTACCGGATTCGTCCGTAAGGTGAAGGTTAGATGATGACGGGCGCCAGCCGTGTTCATGAGAAAGTCGGGCTAGAGGTCGAAGGGCAGGTCGGTGAAGAGTTCCGAAGACCGCCTGGGCGCCGCGGCGGACACCGGGGCCGGAATGCCCAGTCGCTTGCGCACCCCCTCATAGCCCTCCTTTTCCAGTTCCTGAGCCAGGCCCGGTCCTCCCGAGGTAACAATCTTGCCTCCCATCATCACATGCACCCGATCAGGCTCCACATAGCTGAGAATCCGCGAGTGGTGGGTGATCATCAACACTCCCATACCGGGGCTGCGCATATCCTCTACCGCGGCCGCCACCGTGCGCACCATGTCGATATCCAGCCCCGAGTCGGTCTCGTCCAAAAGAGCCGCCTTGGGTGAGAGCACCGAGATCTGGAATATCTCCGAACGTTTCTTCTCTCCCCCGGACAGATCGTCGTTGACCGAGCGCTCCAGGAAAGAACCCATGTCAAAGCGCTGGGAAGCCTCGGCTATCCGCCGGTCCGCCTCCTCGGGATCCATCCCCTTCTCCTCCGCCGCCTCCCGCATAACCTCCTCAAGATCCACCCCGGGAACCGCCACCGGATTCTGAAAGGCCTGTACCAATCCCAACCGGGCCCGCTCGTCGGCTTCCAAGCCCAGGATTTCCCGGCCGTCCACCCAGGCTTCTCCCTCCGCCGTGAAATCAGGATGACCGGAGAGGACATGACACAAGGTGCTCTTGCCCGACCCATTGGGCCCCATCAGAGCGTGCATCTCTCCAAAGGGCACCTCCAAGTCGACCCCGCGGAGGATTTGCACCGAGCCCACCGAGGCCCGCAGCCCCCGAACCTTCAAAGCGATACCCATCAGGTTGCCCCCGCCCCGTCATCGGCGAAATACACCCACACTTTTTCCCCTTCCACGCGGGTCGGATAGGAGGGAACCGGCCGGACCGCGGGAAGAGTCAGGGCCTCCCCACTTGCCAGGTCGAAGACCGCTCCGTGAAGGGGACACTCCACCTCGATCCCAAACACTTCCCCCTCCGACAGGGAAGCCTCGGCGTGACTGCACCGATCCCCCAGCGCGTACACCTCCCCGTCGGCCAAGAAAACCGCCGCCGCTTGGCTTCCATGACAGATCTTTCGGCCCTGTCCTTCCTCCAAGTTGGCCAAGGTCGCCGCCTCCACCCAGGGCATCAGACTCTTCCTGCTTCCTGCGCCTCGGCAAACCGACGGTTGACGGCTTGGCGGGCGGCGTCGTCCAGGTCATCGAGGGGCAGTCGGTCGATCGCCTCCTCAAAAAAGCCCCGCACCAGCACTCGCTCGGCCCGGGACCGGCTGAGACCCCGACTCATCAGGTAGTACATGGGCTCGGTCTCAAGCGGCCCGACACTCGACCCGTGTCCACAGATGACATCGTTGCACAGAATCTCCAGGTTGGGCACCGAGTTGGCCTTGGCGCCCTCGGAAAGCACCAGGTTGCGATTGGTCTCGAAGGCAGAGGTCCCCGCCGCATCCTCTTCGATTCGTAGCAGGCCGGTGAAAATCGACTGCGCCTGGTCCTGCACCCCTCCCTTCAAGAATACGTCCGAACTGGTGGAGCGACCCACATGGTTCACCAACAGCCGGTAATCCAGCACCTGCTGCATCTCACCGTAATAAAGCCCGACCACTTCAACGCTTCCCCCCATCCCCTTGAGCGTGGTGCGCAAATCCATCCGGGCCAACCGGCCACCCAGCCCAATCTCTCCCACCCGCAAGGTAGCGTCCCTGCCTATCCGGGAGCGATGATGCATGATGTTGACTGCCTCCGTTCCCATGATCCCGACGGTGGTGACCGAGAGACGGGCGCCGTACCCCACCGTGGTTTGCAGGTTGGGAACCATCACACTTGACATCCCGTCGGGCGAGCGAAACAGCACGACCACCGTCGCTTCCGAATTCTCCTCCGCCCGGATGGTCAGGCCGGGGAAGGTAACGGTGTCCGGGAAGGTGGATTGGATATCAATGACGAACGGGGAGTCCACTGCCCTGTTGCGCGGTATGCGCAAGGTGATCCCGTCGAACGAAAAGGCCAGAGCGGCGGCGGCGAACTTGTCGGTGTCGGGAGTCAGCAGGTCGAGCGGAGGATCAGCAGTCCAAGCCTCCACAGTCGAACCCAGCCACGCCTCCGAGTCGTTCTCCACTCCCATGAGCCTGCCGTCCACCATAACCGCCGTGCCTGCCCGGTTTCCCAGCGCGGCCAGGAAATCCCCCTTGGGAAGAGGATCCCCCGGGGTTGGGGGAATTCGCATCTCCTCCAGATCGAATCCGAGGCTCACATATTTCCAGTTCTCCTCTTTCGGAGTAGGCATCTCCAAGCGCCGGTATTCCCGAAGGGCTTCCCGGCGCAGAGACACCAAAGAGGCGGGCGCCGCGGCGTTGAACCGCTCCAGAATATCGGTGTCGAGACTCAGCATGGACTAATTCGCTTCCAAGAGTTCAGATAACAGATGCTATCGGAAACCCGGTGTTTTACGGAAAACGCATCGCCGCCCCGGCAGCGCTCCACAAGAGACTCTTCAAATCGGACCCGCCGTCGAAGATCCCTCTAACAGATTTCGGGCGATATCAAAGACCTCGTCGAACATTTTCTCGGTGAGCCGACCGGTGAAAGTGTTCTGCTGGCTGGGATGATAGGAGGAGAGCAAAGTCGGGCCATTCCCCAGCACGGCAACCGCGCCGTGGCCGAAGGCGGGTCGGGGGCGGGACGCCGACCAACCCAGGCGAGGGGCGAGCCGCAGCAGGTTGGCATGGGAAAACCCGCCCAAAGCCATCACCACCTCCATCCGCTCCAGACAACCCAGTTCCTCTATCAGCCAGTCCGAGCAGTTGGCAGTCTCCCCCGAAAGGGGGCGGTTTTGGGGAGGGGCGCACCGCACCGAGGCCGTCACCCAGCAATCCCGTAGCCTCAGTCCGTCATCTCTCCCCACCGAGTGAGCCTGATTGGCGAAACCCGCTCTATGAAGCGCCCGGTAGAGCCAATCGCCGGATCGGTCACCTGTGAACATGCGCCCCGTCCGGTTGGCGCCGTGGGCGGCAGGCGCCAGACCCACCAGCACCAGCCGCGCGGCGGGATCCCCGAATCCCGGCACCGGCCGACCCCAGTAGAGCTCATCACGATAGGCGGCTCTCTTCTCCCTCGCCACCTTCTCCCGCCACGCCACCAGCCGCTCACACCGCCGACATTCGGCTATGGCCGCGCCCAGTTCCTCCAAAGGACTCATCATCTCTCAACTTGGGGACACGAACAACTCGTCGTCCCCCGCCGAGACTGGTCCGGGCCAACCAGCCCACTGAGTTGGAGTCCCTTCTCCACAAAGACAGCTGTCTCCTCGAACATGTCCTAAGAAAGGGTAAGGTTTCAAAACATGCAAACCCCCCTCGTGAGCAACCAGCGAGTAGGAGTGGACTCGGCGCTGGTGGGCGGTGAAATAATCAGCGGTGACATAAGCATCGCCGAAAGCGCCGGAGCCGATCCAGGACCGGCATGCATTGAGCGCGGTGGCATCGAACCAGAGCGAAGAACCAAAATCCGAGAGTGCGGCGTTTTCCCTACCGGACAATGCATCCCTCGCCCTACCAATCAAGCCCGCGAGGCGCGGAGTTCGCTGCTCCTAAAGAGGAACGCCGTGCGCGGCGGCCACCTTCCTGATTCGTCCGGCGCTCTGTGCGTATGTCTCCCGATCAGGGAGATGCTCCATTATCAGGGGAATGTCGGCGTCGAGCCGGGTCATGCAGCGGAGAAAGGCGTTGTAATCCAGGTACCCGGCACCGGGCGGAACCTCTTCCATCGCCACGATTGACGGGCTGCCCACGAAAGTGACGTCCTTGGCATGACAGGCCTTGGTCCACTGGCCCAATTGATCGAAGAGATCCTCGATCACCGCTCCTGAGTTGAACAGGGCGCGGGGGGAGACCATCGAGTTGGCTGGATCGATATGCACGGCCAGCCCCGGATCATCCACCCGGTCCAAGATGTGGCGGTAGACCTCGGGGCGGTCCACGATTGCCCAGGGACACATCTCCAGAGTCAGGAAACTCCGGGTGGGCTTCACCGCTCCCAGGACATCGCGGATCCACTCGATCACGGCGTCGACGGCGTCGGACGTGAAATTGTCAGGATGGTGACCCACGTGAGAGTCGGGAGTGTCAGAAGACGCCAACGATCCGGAAACAGTCGTACAGCAAGCCGCCCCCAGTTCGTCCGCCAAGGCGAGGGAGCGGGTGATCTCGTCGCGAGCCTGGCTTCTCAGCCGGGGATCGGGATCCATAGGGTTCACCCAGGCCGCCACTTCCGAGATAACCACATCCGCTCTTGCGAACTGCGAACGGACATATTGCGCCGCCTTGGTGTCCTCGGGGTCGATGACCGGGCATGGGGCGGACCGGTAACCCTGGTCAGCGCACTCCCGCAGATATTCATCGGGGTCCACCGGACCCAGGTAATCGGTTATTGAAGCTCCTAGTCGCGCCATACCAACTCCTCTCGCTCAGAATACGACCACGTGTCGGGTACGGCATGACGCGATGGGTGAACACCGCGCCGTGCCAAACATACCACTCCCGAACAGCATGGGGCGGCGGGAAGAAAACCGGGCTTTATGTGCCGAGTTTGACTCCGTAGTAGCCGGCCAAGTCGTTCAAGCTTGCATCCCGCACATTGATCGCCGAGATCTTTTCGGCGGTGACCACCGCGTTTCCGGTGTCGTAAACCTTGGGGGCAATCATGCCCCGCTCTACAAATTGCCAGGCCTGCATCACCGCCATGAATCCCTGGGCGAAGAATTGCTGGTCTATGGTGAACGAACTGTAACCCGTCTCAATGGCCTCATTGATGATCGGATCGGTGTCAAAACCGGAAATGATCACGTCGCCGGGCGCCCAGCCCAACTCCTCCGCCACCCGGTAGTTGGCGATATGCGTCTGGGTGCTGGTACCGGCCAACGCCACGAGATCGTCGCCGACTTCGGTGATCTTGGCCTGATAGATCGGGATGGAATCAGCCAAAGTCGCCGACTGATCGGGGAACTGCTCGGTGGTGAAACTGGTGCCGTTGGCAGCGTTGAAGGACGCAACGCCGTCGGCGATCCCCCGGTAGCGCTCTTCGATCGGCAACGACCCGGGAGAGACGTTTCCGGTCAGGAAGTGACCGCTGGTGATGCCCTTCGCCACCAAGAGTTCGGCCGTTTCCTCTCCGACCAGCACTCCACCCAGATAGAGATCCTGTCCGACATACGGCACGTCGTGCTCGGCCAGCCACTCGGTCCGGGCGGTATTCACCGCCACGAAATGGATTCCCTGATCCATCGCCCCTTCCGCCTGGGGCTCGGCGGGATCGAACCACATACCGCCGATAATGACATCGGGCTGCAGAGTTATGGACTGCTCATATGTGGCGTTGAGCGTGTCGGGGGAGTCCTCCTGGTCGGTCAAGATTCCCTGGTAGTCCCAGCCCACCAACTCGGCGGCATTGCGCGCCCCGACCATGATGATGCCCACGCAGGGACAGGAAGCGTACGCCAACGCGGAAACCACGGAGCGACTTGGTCCCTTGGACGTATCAACTGACGGCGCCGCGGGCGCCGCGGTGGTGGCCGGCGCCACGGTGGTGGCCGTCTCGTCAGCGCTGTCACACCCTGCCAACAACAGGGGCACCGCAACGGCGCTGGCGCCGGTAAGAGCAAGCATCTCCCTTCGAGTAAACAAAGGGCTCGATTTCTGGTTTGGGGTTTTCATGACATCCTCCTGGTTATTTCGTCTCAGGTTTTCGAAAATTCTTTGTGCGCCCACGTAACCGTAGCAAGAGATCATATCATCATATCTCTGATGGTCAATAGAGAACCTGCCCACAACTTGACAGGCCTCTCAAGAAATCTGTCTTGGGATTCAGCCCAGGTCAGGACTCCGAAGATGGCCCGGAGCGTCGTCGAAGTCGAAGAGACTCGGAGGTGGCGCCGATTATCGTAGCCAGTTTTCCTTCCCGACGGAGAGTCACATCCAAAGTGGCCGCCACAATGATTATCGCGCCGATCGCTACCCTCGTCCAGTTGGCGTTTACGCCCGAGAGGATTATGCCGTTTTGCATCATCCCCAGGATGAATGCCCCGATAAACGTTCCGTACACGCTCCCCTCCCCTCCGAACAGCGCGACACCACCCAATATGACGGCCCCGATCACCTGCAACTCGAAACCCGCCCCCGTGGTCGGCGAGGCGGTCCTCAGCCAGCCGCCCTGCAGAACCGAGATGAGACCCACCAGCCCCCCCGTGATCACAAAGCAATAAAGTTTCACCCTGCGGGTGTGGATCCCGCTTGCCTGGGCGGCCTGGCTGTTCCCGCCCGTGGCGAAGATGTGATAACCAAAAAGGGTATAGCGGAGGACCAGACCTCCTATGACGAGCACCCCCAGCATCCAGATAACCTGTGCAGGGATCCGACCCACCGACCCGGCGGTGATGGAGTAGAAGCTCGGATCGAGTTCTTTGGGATATGAGAAGGGAAAGCCGCCTGAAATAACCAGGGCGCCGCCCTTCAGCAAACTCAGCATGCCCAGGGTAACGATGAACGACGGGACTCCCACCACCGTGGTGATCACCCCGTTTATCACTCCGATCAGACACGCAATGCCCACCACGATCAAAGTAGCCGTCCAAGGCGCCATCCCCCGCGCCACGATCAGCCAGCCGAGCACGATGGTGCAAAAGGCATAGTTGGACCCGACCGACAGATCGAACTCACCGGAGATGAACAGCAGGGTCATGCCGACGCCCACGATCGTGGTGAAAGACACCAGGCGGGCCACATTGATGATGTTGGTCAACTGAAAAAAATGCTCGGCGCTGAACGAGAACCAGATAAACATCGCAGCCGCCACCACCGTCAGCGCTATCAGCCCGGCAAGGGTGGCATTCACAGGGGCGGTGGCGATATCGCCCTGGCTGTAATCCAGCTTTGGTCTCTCGTCCACTTGGCTCAACCCTTGAATCAGTCGCCCGTATGCTGGCCGCTTCCCACGATGAGACCAACGATCTCATCACGGGTGACCTCGGACACCGCCTTGTTGGCGATCACCCGCCCGTGACGGAGAACCACAATCCGATCGGCGATGTCGAAAACGCTTACCAGGTTGTGACTGACTACCAGCACCGCGTGACCGTCGGCCCGGAGTTGTCGCATCAGGGAGTAGACATGCCCGGCTTCCCGGATTCCCAGCGCGGCAGTGGGCTCGTCCATCAACATGGTCTTCCCTCCGCGCAGGATGGCGCGCGAGACCGCCACCGACTGGCGCTGTCCGCCGGACAGGTCACGGACTGCCGCCCGTACAGAGGGAAGGTTGACTCCCAGCTCTGCTATCACGGTTTGCGCGCTTCTCAGCATCTGCTGGCGGTTCACAAACACCCCGAAGCGAGTCGGCTCCCGGCCCAGATGGAGGTTGGCGGCAACGCTCCGCTGCTCCACCAGCGCCAGTCCCTGGAAGACAGTGGCTATTCCGTGTTCGATAGCGGACTGGGCCGAGTCGATCCCCACCTCTTTGCCTTCCACCCGAATCACGCCTTCGTCGGGCTGGAGAACACCGGAGAGAATGGCAACCAGGGTTGACTTACCGGCGCCGTTGTCACCCACCAAAGCCACGATTTCGCCTCCGTACAGGGAGAGCGAAGCCTTGCTCAAGGCAGTCACATATCCGAACGTCTTGGAGATCGAATCAGCCTCCAGATAAGGCAGGCCGCCAGATTGGGAGGGGATGCCCAAAGACCCGTCCAACCCTCCATCAAGGGACGCGGAGACCGATGATTTCATCAAGAGCAGAGTATATCACTAGAGGACATTCTATGATTAGACCTCTTGCTTGGATACTGCTCGCACCAGGGAAAGCAGACACCAAGAACGAACGCCTATTCCCCTTGTGCGGCGGAAGAGAGGAGAGGAGATGGACGGGCGCGGATGGACCGGGCTCATATGGCTGGCAATCGGGATTGGCTGGCTTTCGTTCACCCTTATCACACAACAAGACCGATCCGATCCCGGTGGAAAATCCGAAGATTCTCCCGAAGATGATCCGGAGGATGGCCGCAGTCGAAATTCCCCCAAGAGGCTGCTCGCTCCTCTCATCCTCATCCTCGCGGGCGGCGCTCTGCTCCTTTGGGGCATCGGGATCTTCGATGCGGGGTTCACCGACGAACGCTGCTGTCCCGGACCATGATGGATGATCATCACCCCACCGGAACGAAGACCGCCTTTGAGGAGACACCTGTGACCTCTCCGGTAATCCTCATCACTTGGCCCCGTTTTCGCGCGGACGACCCGGAGACGGGTGGCCGACTCGTATCAGCCGGCTATCAGGTACGACACGCGCCCAATCACGGAGGCCGTGATCCGGGGACCCTGATAGAACTGCTGGAGGGAGCGGTGGGCGCCATCGTCAGCGCCGATCCTTTCACGGCCGAGGTGTTCGCCGCCTCTCCCATGCTGAGAGTAGTGGCGCGGACCGGAGTGGGCCTGGACAGCATCGATGTGAGCGCCGCCGAGGCGGCAGGAGTAACTCTTTTTACCACTCCGGGCGCCAACCACAATTCGGTCGCCGACCACACGATGGCCTTGATCCTCGCCCTGGTTCGCCGACTGGTCGAAAACGACACGGTGCTGCGCAAGGGCCACTGGGACAGAGCGGGTGACCTCTCGGGCGGAGAGCTGACCGGGGCCCGCGTGGGGCTGATCGGATTTGGTCGCATCGGGCGAGCGGTGGCCAGGAGACTGGAGGGGTTCGAGGTCGAAATCCGGGTATGTGATCCTGGCGTCACCGATGCTTCTCCGTATCGGTTGATCACCCTGGAGGAGTTGATGAAGTGGAGCGAGATCATCAGTATCCATTGCCCCCTAACACCGGCCACCGCCAACCTGATCGACAGCCGCCAGTTAGATTTGGCCCGCCCTGGGCTGATACTCATCAACACCGCCCGGGGCGGAATCGTGAACGAGGCCGCCTTAGCCGACGCTATCCGGTCGGGACGGGTGGCCGGCGCCGGATTGGACGTCTTCGGCGTGGAACCACCCCATGACTCCGACCTACTCAACCTCCCCGGAGTGATCGTATCTCCGCACATCGCCGGGCTCAGCAACAAATCGATGGGACTCATGCTCGATCAATGCATATACAACGTGCTTGAATTCCTCGACACACCGCAGCCAGCGCGGCAGGAACACCGGCTACCCCGACTTTCGATCCCCAACCTGTCCTAACAAGGAGGTAAGAGTTGCCCAATACAAGACTCAGACTCGGAACCGCGCCGTGTTCTTGGGGAATCTGGTTCCCCGACGACGCCCACCAGGCGCCATGGCAACGATGCCTGGACGAGATCAGCGAAGTAGGGTACGAATGGATCGAACTGGGCCCGTACGGATACCTTCCGACCGACACCGAAGTCCTCAAAAAGGAGTTGGCGGATCGGGGTCTGGCAGTGTCCGGCACTTTCACCATGGGGTTTCTCGATGATCCGGATCACTGGCCTGCGCTGGAAGCAGAGACAATCGGCGCCTGCCAATCTCTGGTCTCGGTCGGCGCCGGCTATCTGATCGTGATCGACGGCGTCTACTCGGACCTCTTCACCGGCGAGATGCTGCGCAGCAAGACATTGAACGATGCAGAATGGCGTGCTTTGATCGACACTACCCACCGGATAGCAAGAATCGCCGATGACCACGGGCTGCGAGCCGTTTTCCATCCCCATGCCGAGACCCATGTCGAGACCGAGGAACAGATCGAGTGTTTCCTGGCCGACACCGATCCGGAATTGATCGCCCTGTGTCTCGATACCGGCCATCACGCCTATCGGGGAGGTGACGCCGTCGACTTCTACAAAACGCATGCCGACCGAATCGAATACTTCCATCTCAAGAATGTGGACGGGGAGATTCTGGAGCGGGTGGGTCGAGGAGGAATCCCCTTTGCAAAGGCGGTGGAGATGGGGGTTTTCTGCGAGCCGGTGCATGGCGTGATCGACTTCGCGGAGATGGCGCAAGCGCTTGCGGACACCGGTTTCGACGGTCATGCCACAGTAGAGCAGGACATGTACCCCGCACCTCCGGACAAGCCGTTTCCCGCAGCCGAACGGACCTACGAATACCTGAGGGGCCTCGGCCTGTAAACCTCCCGATGGGATTCGGTGATACAAAGGCGCTGAGACTCCATCTCCTCTGGGGTATACGCTCGGGCACGCCATCGAATAGGCTTGAAATATGATGATTGAACCTTTTCAGGATCCGCGCCTGTCCGCCGGCCAGGCGCCGCAGGGCGCCCCGGTGGGGGTGGTGAATCCCTATAACGGCGAAACGATCGGCGAGATCGCCGCGGCGTCGGAACGGAACGTTGAAAATGTCCTGGCTGCCGCAGCAGCGGCCGTGAAGCGCATGAGATCTCTGAGCGCCCACGAACGGGCCGATCTGTTGGAGAAGGCCGCGCGCAAATGCGACGAAGCCACCGAGTACCTGGCCGGGCTGGTCGTCGCCGAGCAGGGGAAAACCATCACCGAGGCGCGCGGCGAGGCCGGACGGATGGGGTCTCTGCTCCGCTACTGCGCGGGCGAGGCCCGGCGGATCGAGGGAGAGGTGCTCCCTCTCGATGGGAGTCCGGGCGGCGAGGGCCGCCTTGGGTTCACTCTCCGCCAGCCCGCCGGGGTGGTGGCGGCCATCACCCCCTTCAACTATCCGCTGCTCCTCGTCGCCCACAAGGTCGGACCCGCCCTGGCGGCCGGAAACCCGGTAGTGGTAAAGCCGGCTTCCTACACGCCGCTCAGTGCTTTTGCCTTCATGAGTTTGCTGTTGGATGTCGGCTTTCCCGAGGGCGCCGTCCAGTGCATCGCCGGCCCCGGCCCGACCGTGGGCGCTCGTCTCTGCACCGACGAGCGGATCCGGGTGGTCAGCTTTACCGGCAGCGCCGAAGTGGGAAGAGGCATCACCAAGATCGCCGGAGTGAAAAGGCTCCTGCTCGAGTTGGGCGCCAACTGCCCGGTGGTGGTTCTCCCCGACGCCGACTTTGACCTCGCCGCCGAGGCGACGGCCAAAGCCGGCACGGTCAACGCCGGACAGGTGTGCATATCGGCCCAGCGAGTGCTGGTGGACCGTCGCTCCTACTCCGAGTTTCTCGACACGCTGGGTGACCGCTTTTCTGCGATCAGCGCTGGGGATCCGACCGATGAGAACACCCAAATGGGCCCGATGATCAGTCCCGACGAGGCGGACCGGGTACGCCGGGTCATCGCGGACGCCGCATCGCAGGGCGCCAAGGTAACGGTGGGCGGCGAGGTGAACGGAGCTCTGCACCAGGCGACCGTGGTAGCGGATGTCCCCAGCGACACGCGTCTCTTCTCCGATGAGTTGTTCGGCCCGGCTGTGGGAGTCACCCCCGTTGACAGCGTCGAGGAAGCCATAGCGCTCTGCAACCGGACCTCCTACGGTCTGGGGGCGGGGGTATTCACCAGGGATATCACCACTGCCCTCCGTTTCGCCCGCGAGGTGGACGCCGGAAACGTGCACATTAACTGGGGGCCGCTGTGGCGGGTTGACCCCATGCCCTACGGCGGGCTCAAGGGAAGCGGGATCGGGAAGGAGGGCCCGAAGTACGCGATAGAAGAGATGACCGAGTCCAAGACGGTGGTGATTCATCCCGGCTAGCGCATTATGACAGCTTGACCCCCGGAGGAGAAAGGAAGCAAAATGATGAACAGCAACCACACCGACAAGACCATCCGGCTCACCACGGCCCAGGCTATTGTGAAGTTCCTTCAGGCGCAATGGACGGAGTTCGACGGTCGCCAGGAACGTCTCTTCGCGGGGATGTTCGGCCTCTTCGGACACGGCAACGTGGTCGGGCTCGGGCAGGCGCTGGAGGAACACGGACATGACCTTGCCTTCTATCAGGCCAAGAACGAGCAGTCCGCCGTTCATCAGGCCCTCGGATACGCCAAGGCCAAGAATCGGTTGTCGACCTTCGCTTGCGCGGCTTCCATCGGACCCGGATCCACAAACTTGGTCACCGGGGCGGCCACCGCCACCTCCAATCGGCTGCCCGTGTTGCTCTTGCCGGCTGACACCTTCGTCCGCCGCCGCCAGGGACCGGTCCTCCAACAGATCGAGGACCTGGTTTCGGGGGATACCACGGTCAACGACTCGCTTTTGCCCGTTTCCCGGTTTTTTGATCGGATCAGCTATCCCGAACAGCTCCTCTCCGCTCTTCCCGAGGCCTGCCGGGTCCTGACCGACCAGGCGGATACGGGCGCCGCCACGCTCGCTTTTCATCAGGACACGGAGGGAGAGGCCTGGGACTTTCCTCTACATTTCTTCTCTCCCCGCGTCTGGCACATACCCCGTCGACCCCCGGCCACCGACGAGATCAGCCGCGCCGTTGACCTGATCCGGTCCTCGGAAAGACCATTCCTGATCGCGGGCGGCGGTGTTCGCTATTCCCGGGCGGGAGCGACGGTCGCCGAGTTCTCCGAACGTTTCGGCGTGCCGGTGGGCGAGACCTTCGCCGGAAAGGGAGCCGTGCCGGCCGGGCCCTATCACCTCGGCGCAGTGGGTGTGACCGGCACCGGCGCCGCCAACGCCATGGCCTCCCGCGCCGATCTGGTGATCTGTGTGGGCACCCGGCTGCAGGATTTCACCACCGCCTCCAATTCGCTGTTTCAAGGCAGTGGTGTGCAATTCGTCGGTATCAACGTCGCCGGCCGCGACGCCTACAAGCTGGGGGCCGCGCCCATCGTGGCCGACGCCCGCCTCGCCTTGGAGATACTGCATCAGGCTCTGGCGACAGCCGGCTGGCAAACAACGGACGAGTACCGAACGCAAACGTCGGCAGAGGGGCGCGCGTGGGCCGATCTCATGGATCGCCACCTGGAACGTCCATCGGGCCAGAGCGTGAGCCAGGGTGAAGTGATCCGCGCCCTGAACCGTCATGCCCAATCCGGGGATGTGGTGGTGGCGGCGGCCGGGTCTCCACCGGCCGACATTCACAAGCTGTGGGATCACTCGGATGGAACAGAGGTCCACTTGGAGTTCGGCTATTCCTGCATGGGCCACGAGGTGCCGTCGGCGATGGGGTACAAGATGGCCCGTCCCGGTGACACGGAGGTCTATGTCATCCAGGGCGAGGGTGGGTGGCTCTTGTCCAATCCGGAGATCGTCTCGGCCGTCCAGGAGGGAATCAAGGTCACTGTAATTCTCGTCACCAACGACGGGTACCAGTCGATCAGAGACCTTCAGGAACGGACCACCGGCGTTTTGTTCGGCACCGAGCTGCGGTACCGGGAGGAGGACTCCCGGCGTCTCACCGGCGGTGTGCTCCCGGTCGACTTCGTCCTAAATGCCCAGAGTCTTGGCTGTCGGGTGTTTCATGCCCCCGACATCGACGTCCTCGAAGAGGCTCTTGCCGAGGCCCGTAACAGCGTCCTCCCGGTGGTGATCGTCTGTCCGGTCGAGCCCTACCGGATGCTTCCCGGTGGCGACGCCTGGTGGGATGTCGGCATCACCGAAGCGTCGGACCAGGACGAGATGCGCCTCATCGCCGAGTTGCACCTCAAGGGACGAGAGTCCCAGCGGTTCTAC
This sequence comes from Acidimicrobiia bacterium, assembly GCA_965261135.1. GTDB lineage: Bacteria > Actinomycetota > Acidimicrobiia > Spongiisociales > ZC4RG35 > Bin76. Next base: position 88,086 of record OZ253443.1, on the reverse strand, counting down.
TATGCCGGGGCGGTGTGACCCCGCGGCTGGAAGATGACTTTTCTCGTATAGCATTACGGTTCGGCTGACCGCATTCGAAAAGAAAGGATGTAGATGTCGAGGCTGAGCAGAGAAGCGATGCGCGTCCTCATGGGGGACATTATCTCGGGCAGATACTCAGAAGGTGACCGCCTTCCCAAAGAAAGCGATCTCACGGAACGTTTCGAGGCAAGCAGGGGCACCATCCGAGAATCGGTGCGGGCCCTCGAGGAACGTGAGCTGGTCAAAGTCACGCACGGTGTCGGGGCGGTGGTGCAACCGTCCGACCGTTGGGACATACTCGACGCCGATGTCCTGGACATAACCCTGGCCACAACCCGAAGCAATAAAGTGTTGGAGGCTTTCTTGGAGACGCGGCGGATTCTTGAAGTGGAAGCCGTGGCGCTGGCCGCCCAGCGGGCATCGGACGAGGAACTACAAGCCATAGAAAAGGCGTTCGGCCGTTTGGAGGCCGCTGCCAAAGCCGCGGTGGCCAACCCCTTGGACGAAGCGCATTATCTGAAAACGGACGCTGAATTCCATTCGGCGATCTTCAAGGCAACGGGGAACATCATCCTCGGGAAGATGGTCGAGCCGCTGCAGAAGGCGCTTCAGACCGCCATGCGGCCCCTGGCCCGCCCCGACCACCGCATTTTCCGAAGCCTTCCGGAGCATGAACGGATTATGAAGACTGTCACCAACCGTGATGTGGAGGGCGCACGGGCGGCGATGGAAGAGCACCTGGCCACTTCCCTCGTACATTTGGAATCCATCCGAACCAACTAGCTCGCCGGTTGTCCGGTAATATAATTTCTTCATGAGCACCCGAAGCCATGCAGGAAAAGCGGCTTTCGTAACGGGGGCGAGCAAAGGAATAGGACAAGGACTCGCCCTCGGCTTAGCCCAACACGGGGCATCGGTAGCCGTTGGATACCACAAGGACGGGGAGGGTGCGGCCGAGACCGTGGAGTTGATAGCCCAGGCCGGCGGCGACTCTCATGCCGTGCAACTCGATCTGGCCAGTATCGACGACTGCCTCGCCGCGGTCGATGAGGTCGCAGAGCACTTCGGAAGGCTCGACATACTGGTGAACAATGCCGCCCGCACCCGCTTCGGCCCTGTTCAAGAGACCACCGAGGTGGACTTCGACGATGTGGTCAACACCGTGCTGAAGGGGCCCTTCTTCTTGTCGCTGAAAGCTGCGGAGGTCATGAACGCCAACGAATGGGGCGCGATAGTCAACATATCAAGTATCGCGGTGGAGGCCATCATGCCCTTCCACGGGGCATACACCATGGCGAAAGGCGGATTGGAGTCCATGACCAGGCAGATGGCCCTTGACCTGGCGCCCGATGTCAGGGTAAACGCCGTGGCCCCCGGCGCCACCCTCACCGCCCGTAACCTCCGTTACAGCAAGGGCTACGGAGATGACTGGTCAAAGGTGACACCTCTCGGTCGGGTGATGATGCCCGATGACTATGTGGGGATAGTGAACTTTTTGACCAGCGACGCCGCCGCCATGATCACCGGGGAGATCATCTATGTGGACGGTGGTTGGTCCATGCTCGGTCTCGGCCCCGACATGGGCGCCTTCGATTTCTCATCCGACAAACTCTGACTAAGACCAAGGCATCGATCGGCTCTTGGGAGTACCGGGCCGTCGGCGCCGGATTCGCAGACGACGACAAGACAAGGAAGAAAGGACAATGAAGGAAATCGGCTACTACGTCGAGTTGGACATCGATCCCGCCCAGCGCGAGGAGTTCCACGTAAACATGATGACTCACTCAGAAGCGACGCTCAAGGGCGAAAAAGGCTGTCTGGTCTTCGATGTGTTCGTGGACGCAAGGAATCCCAATCGCTATGCGCTTTTCGAGCTTTACGCCGACGAGGCGGCGGTGGATGAACATCGCTTCTCAAAGCAGTTGGCCAAACACCGCACCGAGGTCGATCCGGCCATACTGACCAGGGTCATTTGGCTGGTGAGCGGTAAGGTGGACGAAAGCCAGTTCCGCGGCACCGAATAGCGAGAAGCTAAAAACTCCTACTCCACCGACCCCAGGAACTCAAAGAACAACTCCGACCATCGTTCGGCGGCATCGAACTGCGGTCCATGGCCCGAGCCTTCGAACATCTCCATCTCCACCCGGCCTCCGGCCGCTTGATACTGCTCGAGAACATCGCGGATCTGAGACACCATCTGCTGGGAGGGAAACACCTCGGCGCCCGGCCAGCCGGGCACAAATCCAGCCTGTCCCAAAGTGCCCATCTCCCAGGCTGATCCATCGGCCACCACGATGTCGGCGCTGCCATGAGTCCACAGCACAGAAGGCTTTGAGTCGATGTCGACAATGTTCGACCAATCACAGTATTTACCGGAAAGGGCGTTGAGTATCCCCCGGGTCCCGGGCGCAACTCCCGGCCAGTTCCCCGAGGCTGTGAAGTCACCGGGATACCCATCGTCGCCGGTAACCGACAGCAACACCTCGTCGAGCAACAATTCTTCCCGGTCGGAGGGCTCCCGATGACTGGGGGCCCAATAAGAAGAATTGATGATGTTGCGAGGAGACACCACGTCGTCCGACGACCGGTCTCCCTCGGCCAGACGAGCGGTGAAATCGGGGTTGCCGGTCCCCCCGCCCGAACCTGCCCAGTCCGAGTAGCAAGGGGCGCCGTCCCGTTGGGTACCGCCGAATCCGAATGGGGATACCGGATCTATCAGCGTCAGAGAAGCAACCTCCCGATCCATCGCATAAGCGGCGATGGCAGCCCCGCCGGTCGACCAGCCTACCAAGTGAACAGGACGTTCGATGCCCATCGCTGCCACCAGAGCAAACGTGTCATCCGCCCAGTCTTGGAGGCCTCCGGTGGCATCGATCGGTTTGGGCTCCGAACGCCCGAAGGACCTCATGTCGGGAGCAATGAACCTGTATCGCTCGGGCGCTCCCGGCCAGAGATGCTCATAGAACCGTCCCGTGGACAGGTTGCCGTGGATCATCACCACCGGGATTCCGTCTTCCGGTCCCGATTCGTATACGAATGTGTTGAGGCGGTCAGTGCTGAATGCCTGGGCCCGCACTCCGCTCAAGAGGTCCATGCCGTCCTCCTCAATGTTTCGACGCCTTCCAGATACTAGATGGTGATTTCAGCCAAGAACCCTGTTTAGAAAGCTGTGCATCCGCTCCCGGGCGGCCCGGCCATATTCATTGTCGAAGTAGTCGAAAGCGTGGATACCCTCCGGCCAAATTGCTAGTTCAGCATGGTTGGCGGCCGCCCGCCACCGGCTAAACATAAAAAGGGAATCGTCTAATAACGGGTCGATTGTTCCCACGGTGAACAACGCGGGCGGCAAACCTTGCAGATCGGCGAAAATCGGGGAGATATCAGGATCGCACAGATTATGTTCGCCGGCGAACTGGTCGGTGAACCACCGGATGCTGGTGGTGGTGAGAATCAGGGTCTGCTCTCCCGCTTTCACCACCGATGGCGTGCCTCTCAAGTCATATGCCCCGTAGGTGAGCAAGGCGGCCCGGAAAGGGGTGAGTCCATGACGGTCTCTGAGCCGAAGGCAGGTTACGGCGCTCAGGTGGGCGCCCGCCGACTCGCCTCCTATGGCCAACAACTCCGCTCCGAGACTCTCGGGAGCATTTTGGTGCAGCCAGAGAGCCGTCGCCTCGCAGTCGTCCGGTCCGGCCGGGTAGGGGTTTTCAGGCGCCAATCGATAATAGGTGGAGACCACCATCAGCCCGGTGGCGTCGGCCAGCCGTTCCAACATCGGGTCATGGTGATGGGCGCCACCCACCACCCAACCTCCACCGTGAATGTGAAAGAGAATCCCCCGGGGTTTGCCGGCGGGTGGCATCACCCGGAAACGGAGCGGCCCCGATGGCCCATCCACTACTTGCTCGAATACCCGATTCGAATAGACCAAAGCCCCGAACACGGACTTTCCCTCCTCCCGCGCCTGACGGGCAACCACTGGTCCCACCTCCCAGATCTTGGGAAGATCACGAGTGGTCCTTTCGAGTTCGGCGTTGAAAGCGACTACCTCGGCAGGCGCTTCGGTGGGGATATCGAAGCGAACCTCCCCAGGCGCGTAGTCAATCACCGCGGCTGACTGCTCTTTCTAGGAGGGCGGCTGAATCAATTCGATAATGTTCCCATCCGGGTCACGGATGAACGCCTGATGTCCGGCGGCGGGTACATAGGCCGATCGGCGATACTTCACTCCCCGGGCGGTTAGCAGGTCCAAGAGCGCATCCAGCCCGTCAACCTCCAAGGCAAAGTGATTGTTGGGGTTCGGCCCCAGCGCCGGAACCTGGCTGATGTGAATAGCATTATTCGGTCCGGCGCCGACCCAGACTCCCGGTGATTCGAACGGTGGTCGGGGGAGTTCGGGCAAGCCGAGCTTGTCGAGATAGAACTCTCTGGACCTACCAAGATCGGTTGACGGGAGGTTCACATGCTGAAGCGCCGTGAGATGTCCGAAAAGACCGTGGTCAGGCATCGACTGTCACCAACTTTCCATGGGTGGCCGACTCGATCAGGGCGCGAATGGTAGCCATGTTCACGGCGCTCTCGGAGAGGGGAAACTCGATCGGCGCACCGTCGAGAATCATCTTCTCCATGGCTCTTACCTCTTCCAAATAGGCGTTGGAGTTCTCGAAGGTGTAAGAGGCAACTGCCTGATCGCCCTCCTCGTCACCAAAGGGATTGTCGGTTCCTTCACTAAGGGTGGATCGGGTCGGCTCAGCTTCCTGGGTGACCACCTCCACCGTGGAGACCAGTTCCACCTGACTCAACCACGGGTAGGAGATACGAATGCGTCCCTTTGAGCCAACGAATTCGGCCGACCAGGAAGGGAGCGCCTCCATGCTGGTGGTGAACTGGCCAACGGCTTCTCCTTCGTAGAGAATCTGGGCGCCGAAGGTCATATCCACTGCCTCCCCTGCCGATCTGATGAACCCCGCCACCTTGATCGGCCGTCTCTGTAGGACGGCGTGGAACAAAGTGACCGGGTAGCAACCCAGATCCCATATGGAACCACCACCCCGCGGATCGAGCCTTATGTCATCGCTGTACAGCAGGGTGGAGCTGAAAGTGCCCTGCACCCAGCGAGGAACGCCGATCGCTCCTTCGGATACCAACCTACGGAGAAGAGCCGTCTGAGGGTGGAAGCGCATCATCGATGCCTCCTGAATGATCACCCTGTTCTCCTCAGCCGACCGCTCCAGTTGCTCGATCTCACCGGGATAGATAGCGATGGGCTTTTCGATCAGGGCGTGTTTTCCTGCCCGAGCGAGTTCCACACCCCAGGGAACATGAAGCCAATTGGGGAGGGAAACATAAACGACATCCACCTCCGCCGATGAGACGAGTTCGTCGTAGCTGCCGTAGGAGATGGGGATCCCCCGGGATGAGGCGTAGGAACGAGCCCGGTCCTCATCTCTGCTGGCCACCGCCGTGATCCGGGACCGCTCCGAGCAGGCCACCGCCTCGACAATGCGGTCATTGATGCGGGCGGTGCTAAGCAGGCCCCATCGCAGTGGCTGGTCACTAATAGACATAGGTCAGTTCCCGATTCGCTCCCATCCCCCCTTGGTTGAGGATTTCATTATTGCTTCCTGGGCGTTGGCCACATACCGGGCATCCTCGAAGGTGGGAACCCGGCCCTGCCCGGTCGCCATATGGCGAATCATGGCAGCCGCCTGAATGCTAACTATGTCCTCATAGCCGATCCCGACGCCGGGGCCGGGCCAGAAAGTCGCCTGCCCGGGGTGGCCAGGGCCGCTCAAGACCGTCCGCTCACTGTCGGGATGGGAATCGTGCATGATCACCAGTTCGTTCATCCGCTCCAGATTCCACGAGATCGCCCCTTCGGTTCCGTGAACATCAAAGGCCATCCGGCAAACCGGACCATTGATTATCCGGCACGCCTCGAGATGCCCCCGACCTCCGTTGCGAAGACGGATCAGAGCTGTTGCGTAGTCGTCGTTGGTGACCGGACCCTTGGTGTCGGCGGCCTGGGCGCCAAAGACATCGCTGTCGGAGCGGAGAGGGATGGGGCGCTCGGTGATGAAGGTGTGGGTGTCGGACACTACCTCGCTGATCTTCCCGGCGATGAAGTGGGACATGTCCAGCACATGAGACATCAGGTCGCCCAGGGCCCCGAACCCCGCCGCGTCTCCATCGAACCGCCAGGACAGGGGCGTGGCCGGGTCTTTGCCGTATCCCACTAGAAAACGACCTCGATAATGGGTCACCTCGCCGATCGCGCCCTCCGCCACCAACTGTTGAGCATATCTCGCCATCGGCGCCCATCGATAGACATAGCCCACCATGGACCGGACACCGTTTCGGGACGCCGATTCGGCAATGCGACGGGTCTCCTCAGGTGAGCGGCCCACCGGTTTTTCGCAGAAAACGTTTTTTCCCGCCTCGCCGGCGGCTTGAGCAAACCGGGCGTGGGTGGCGTTTGGGGAACAGATCATCACCAGGTCCACATCATCGGCCTCGATCACCTCCTGCCAGGAAGTGGCGCCCCGCTCGAACCCGTATAGAGCTCTGGCTCTTTCCACCTGATCGAGGGACTCATCCACACAAACAACCAGGCGGGGAGGATCAGAACGCAATTCATCAAAACGAGTGGCGGCGCTCAGGATTGCCTGGCAGTGTTTGGATCCCATCAGACCCATCCCGATCATTCCGATTCCAGTCAAAGGCCACCACCTAGATGCGATGATTAGACAACTTATCTTAGATCAACCGGGTCAAATGCTCCTGTGAAGCCAAGACCCCGTTACGAAGTCTTAAGGCTCTTCAGGGGACCGTCGGCGTTGGAATGATGTAATCTCCTGCTCAACACGAGAACCACCTCCGAAGTTTTTAGAGAGCAAGATTGATTGGAGAATTTAATGAGAACGCGTAAGAATGTCCTGTTGACGGGACTCCTAGTCCTGGGGTTGGTGGCCACAGCCTGCGGTGAGGCAGAGGAAGCCACCACCACCACTGCGGTTGCTGCGCCCGCGCCTACTGACGCACCCGAGGATCCGATTGTGGTGGGGGTGCCGGCGCTTATCGCTACCCATCCGTTCTATGTGGAGCAGTATCGCTACTTCCAGCATGAGGCCGACCGGCAGGGCGCCGAACTGGTGATAGTGGACAGCGCCCCCACCAAGGAAGTCAATGAGGTACAGATGCTCGATGACGCCTACTCCTTGCTGGAATCGGGCGTTGACGCGATCATCATGGAGTACATCAACCCTGAGCCCTTCCTCGACTTCCAGGTGGAAGCGGCATCGAGAGGCGTTTGCGTGCTCAACGAGTCTCAGACCCCTCTGACCGGAGCGCAGAACTGGAACGAAGACAACTACCAGGGCGGCTACGGGGTAGGCGTTCACGCCGGCGAATGGGCGCTGGCCCACGGATTCGACTCGCCCAAGATTGCCTTGATCGCACGTCCTGACAACCCACCAATCCTGGCCCGGAGCAACGGGTTCGTGGATGGTGTGAAAAGCGTCGTCCCCGGCGCCGAGGTGGTGGCCGAAGCTCAGGCGATGGGTCCTGAGGCGATTGCCGCCGCCTTCGCCAACATGGCAGCCGCCAACCCTGACGCCCGGATCTGGTTCGCTCCAGAGATCGACTCGGGAGTGGCCGGACTTGCAGCCTTGGATGAACAGGGCCTGAACGACCCGGACCAGGTCTTCCTAGCGGTGACCAACGTCTCCGAAGCCGGCCTCGAGGTGCTGGCCCGAGGCGACACCCCACTGCAGGCCGCCTACATGTACTCCAAGAACAACCTGGCCTCGATCCAGATGTTCCGGGATGCCCTAGCTTGCGCCAGAGGCGAGACCAGACCACCCACCGTGTACATGCTCGGCAAGGTGGTGGACACCAACAACCTGGCAGACATCCAACAGATGCTCCAGGATCTGGACAGTTCCGGCGAGTACCCCCAGTATCTTGAGGATCTGATCGACAGCGTGATCGACTACCAGGACGAACCCCAAACTACCCCCGGGCCCGAGGATCCGATTGTGGTGGGGGTGCCGGCGCTTATCGCTACCCATCCGTTCTATGTGGAGCAGTATCGCTACTTCCAGCATGAGGCCGACCGGCAGGGCGCCGAACTGGTGATAGTGGACAGCGCCCCCACCAAGGAAGTCAATGAGGTACAGATGCTCGATGACGCCTACTCCTTGCTGGAATCGGGCGTTGACGCGATCATCATGGAGTACATCAACCCTGAGCCCTTCCTCGACTTCCAGGTGGAAGCGGCATCGAGAGGCGTTTGCGTGCTCAACGAGTCTCAGACCCCTCTGACCGGAGCGCAGAACTGGAACGAAGACAACTACCAGGGCGGCTACGGGGTAGGCGTTCACGCCGGCGAATGGGCGCTGGCCCACGGATTCGACTCGCCCAAGATTGCCTTGATCGCACGTCCTGACAACCCACCAATCCTGGCCCGGAGCAACGGGTTCGTGGATGGTGTGAAAAGCGTCGTCCCCGGCGCCGAGGTGGTGGCCGAAGCTCAGGCGATGGGTCCTGAGGCGATTGCCGCCGCCTTCGCCAACATGGCAGCCGCCAACCCTGACGCCCGGATCTGGTTCGCTCCAGAGATCGACTCGGGAGTGGCCGGACTTGCAGCCTTGGATGAACAGGGCCTGAACGACCCGGACCAGGTCTTCCTAGCGGTGACCAACGTCTCCGAAGCCGGCCTCGAGGTGCTGGCCCGAGGCGACACCCCACTGCAGGCCGCCTACATGTACTCCAAGAACAACCTGGCCTCGATCCAGATGTTCCGGGATGCCCTAGCTTGCGCCAGAGGCGAGACCAGACCACCCACCGTGTACATGCTCGGCAAGGTGGTGGACACCAACAACCTGGCAGACATCCAACAGATGCTCCAGGATCTGGACAGTTCCGGCGAGTACCCCCAGTATCTTGAGGATCTGATCGACAGCGTGATCGACTACCAGGACGAACCCCAAACCACCCCGAGTAATTAGAGAACCCGAAAGGACAGATAGCTTACGATGATGGTGGATTCGGCAGACCGCGGGTCCACCATCATCGGTGTCTCCGGTATATCAAAATTCTACGAGCGAGTACGGGCACTCCACGGGGTGAGCCTCTCGTTGAGAGCCGGAGAATGCTTAGGGCTGGTAGGAGACAACGGAGCGGGAAAGACCACGCTGCTGCGGGTCATGAACGGAGAGTTGGTGCCCGACATCGGTGAGATCCGCGTGCATGGCGACCGGGTGAAAGAGTGGTCGGTTCGTGATGCTCGCCGAGTCGGAATCGCCACGGTCGCCCAGAACCTGGATCTGTGCGATGAACTGGATGTCCCTGGCAATGTCTTCCTAAACGCCGAAATGCACAAGTGGCGTTTCGGGCCGATCGGTTGGATGGATCGCCGCCGGATCCGCAATGAAACCAAGGACCTCTTGGCAAGTATGGGCGCATCCGTACCGCACAGCGCAACCAAGGTCGAACGGCTTTCCGGCGGGCAGCGGCAGGCCATTGCCATTGCACGGTCTCTGCGGGGAGACCCCCGCCTGGTGCTGATGGACGAACCGACCGCGGCACTGGGAATCCGTCAGGCGAACACCATTCTGGCCAGCATCAGGCGGATGGTCGAACGCGGGATCGGGGTGGTGATCATCTCCCACAACCTCGATCACGTTCTCAACGTCAGCGATCGCCTGGTAACCATGTTCCAGGGAAGGATCACGCTCGATGAACCGGCCAGCGCCATTCGCAGAGATAAACTTCTGGCCGCCATGATGGGTCATAAAGAATGAGGGAACAGTGCCTACCAGGGTAAGTCGGAGTAGCGCGCTCGCAGTGGGGTTGATCATTGTGGTCACCGTCGTGCAGTTACAGGCCAGCCATTATCTAACCCCTTCCAACATCCGGGTGCTAGCAATTCAATTGGTGTCATTGGGCATCGGAGCGTTGGGATCCGCCTTCGTGGTGGCCTCGGGCAATATCGATATCTCGATCGGCTCGATGTTTTCCCTATGCGGGGTGGTGGCATCCATGGCGGCCGCCGCCGGTGTGCCCTGGCCGTTGGCGCTCTTGCTGGGACCACTGATGGGGGCCGTCCTGGGCGGGATCAATGGTGTGATGGTCCACCGTTTGGCGGTGTCTCCCATCGTCGTGACCCTGGGCGCCCTGACTCTGTATGCCGGGATGGTCATACTGATCACCAGAGGCAGAACGGTGGCAGGGGTTCCACTGGAATTCCGGACGGTGGGTCGGGGTCAGTTCTTCGCCATTCCGGTCAACGTCCTGATTTTCATCGGTCTAGCTTTGCTGGCCTTCGCCTTTGCAAACCGGATTGACATCGGCCGTCGTTTGCTGGCAGTGGGCTCCAACGTCAGGGCGGCCGCGTCAGTGGGAATTCCGATCCGAAAGTATGTGATCGGCGTGTTCATCGTCAACGGCATCCTGGTGGGCCTGGCCTCCACGTTGAGCGCCAGCCGATTCGGGACCGCCGCTCCCACCGCCGGCATCGGTTATGAATTGCAGGTGTTGACAGCTGTCCTGTTGGGTGGTGTGCTGTTCACCGGGGGGGTGGCTCCCATTGGGGGGGTCCTGTTGGCCGTATTCCTGATCGGTACGATCCGATCAGGCCTGATAGCCATCGGATTCGAGGTGACCTGGACCAACGTCGTCATAGGGGCTCTGCTGATCGGCGCGGTGGCCCTCAATCAATTCTCCGAAGAAAGGAGGGAAAGAGCCGTAACCAGATCGGCGCTGGCGGAAGCCTTGGAAGAGGAGGAGGAAGAAGCGGGCGCCGCCGACTCCAACGCCCCCGATTCTGACCGGGAGTGAACCACTTTGGCGGCAGGTTGAAACACCTCTGAGAGGAGAGAAGACCGTGGCAGTTTGCGGGTATCTTGACCAATGGTCCTACCTGCCGGGTGACGAGGTTCGCATGCATCTGGACACCGAAGGCCATCCGTTCTCCTTCGATCTGATTTCCCTTGATTCACCGACAGAAAGCGTGCCGTCAATCGGTCAGGGTGAGATACCGGGAAGCCAACCGCCATCACCGGTCGGATCTATGGTTTTCATCCCCTCCACCGGTCCTGAACGCTTGACGCAAGTGAGCCTGCGGCTTTGGGTTTGGCCCACCCTTCCGCAGCGAGGAGACGAGCAGACGCTGGTGAGCTGGCGGGACCCAAACACCAACGAAGGCGCAACCCTAGCCCTTGATGGTTATGGCCGTCTTTGTTTCAACCTATCTTGGGCTCGACGCCAATGGAAAGTCGTCTCCCAAGTCGCTCTCGCGGAAAGGATTTGGTATCGAATCTTCGCCGGATTCGACATGGGCGCCGGTCGGCAGGCTATCGCTGTCGAGGAGCCCGGCAGATGGTCTTGCGAACAAAAGGCAGTGACCCACCAGGTCCCCGATGACAAACCGCTTGTTATTGATGGTCCGATCACCATCGCGGCGGCAGGAGTTCAGGAGGCGACCGGTAGTTATTCCATTGATCGCTGCTACGACGGCAAGATCGAAAATCCTGCCATCTACCGGTCCTGGGTCGAAGGATCACCGGATGCGGGTGGGCACCACACCATGGTCCCATCCGAGGCTGTGATCGGATGCTGGGACTTCGCCCGGATGCAGGCCACCACCCGGGTTCCGGACTGCGGTCGGGGTGCACGCCACGGTCGGACCGTCAACCTTCCCGCCCTGCGGATGAAAGGGCACGCCTGGAATTGGCGCCAGTCCCTGAAAGAGCAGGCGGAGAATCGAAACGCCATCCACTTCCATCACGATGATGTGGGTGATAAGAACTGGGACGTATCGGCTGTCGCCGTTCTTCCCGAAAATCTGGCGCCCGGCGCTTATGCCATGCAGATCGAAAGCAAAGGGGCTTCAGCAGAACTGCCCTTCTTTGTCCACAGCAGAACTCACCGCCCTGATATAGCCGTATTGATGCCCACCTTCACGTATCTGGCTTACGGGAACCTGCGGCCGGACCCCAATCCCGATTCGGTGGCGATTGAGGAGGCACACGCCGACGTAGGCATGCACAGTTTCGACCCTTCCAATCCCTTCGACAGCTTCTTGGCCGAACGTCCAGATCTGGGCGCTGCGGTGTACAACCTGCATGCCGACGCCAGCGGGATATGCTACGCCACCCGCAACCGCCCCCTCGTAACCTTCGCCTCCGAGTACCACTGGTGGGGAACCAAAGGCCCGAGGCACTTCTCCACCGACATCATCCTGCTGCGGTGGCTACGGTCCGAAGGCCATCGATTCGATGTCATCACCGATGAGGACGTGGATACATACGGAGTCGATCTGCTCTCCTCCTACTCGGTGGTGATCACCGGAAGCCACCCTGAATACGTATCTCCCAATTGGATGGCAGCAGTGGAAGACTGGCTGGAGTGCGGGGGGCGCCTGATGTACCTGGGAGGAAACGGTCTCTTTTGGGTAACAGCCACCCATCCCGATATGCCGGGGGTCATCGAATTGCGACGCGGCTTTGCCGGATCACGGGACTGGACGTCGGAGGTCGGGGAGGAGTGGCTCAGTTTCGAGGACAGAGTCGGAGGACTCTGGCGGCACCAGGGCACCGCCCCGCAAAGACTGGTGGGCGTGGGATTCACCGCCATGGGTTGGGGCACTTCCGCCGGCTACCGGCGATGTCCCGACTCGTTCGACAACGACGTCGCCTTCGTCTTCGAAGGGATAGGGAAGGATGAGATAATCGGTGAGTTCGACAGCGGACTCGGCGGGGCATTGATGGGAGCGGCCGGCGATGAAATTGACCGAATGGACTATGCATTGGGCACCCCGATCCAGGCCAAATTGCTGGCCACTTCTTCAGGCCGCCATGGACAGTTCCAGCGCGCCATCGAGGATCTCATGCAGACAAACAACTTCTTCGGCTCGCCACGAGACCCGGATGTGCGGGCGGACATGGTGCTGATCGAACGGCCCAAGGACGGATGCGTCTTCTCCGTTGGTTCGATGAACTGGATCCCGTTCCTTGCCACCCAGGACGGCAACAGCAATGTGGCGAAGGTTACCCGCAATGTCCTAAACAACTTCCTGTCACGCTCGAGAGAGGGAGGAGGATGAGCCGGAGGGTCGGAGTCGGGGTGGTGGGCTGCGGCCATGTAAGTCGCCAATACCTGGAGGGGTTCAAAAGCATGCCCTCCCTCGAAGTGGTGGGGTGTTTCGACGTCGATCAGAGCCAAGCGCAAACCCGCGCCGTGGAATTCGACATTCCCTACATATACAGACACTTGGAGGAGTTGCTCGCCGACCCCGCGGTGGAGATTGTTCTGAACATCACTCCCCCATTGGTCCATTTTAGAATCTCCGAGGCCGCGCTCGGGGCCGGCAAGCACGTTTTTTCCGAAAAGCCCCTGGCGCCGACCCGAGAGGAGGCGCGACATCTTCTTGATATCGCCGCCGCCAACAACGCCCGGCTGGCGTGCGCTCCGGATACTTTCCTGGGGAGCGGGCTTCAAACCTCACGCAAGCTCCTGGATGATGGGTGGATCGGAACGCCGGTGGGGGCTAGCGCCTTTTTCCTTTCCAATGGCGTCGAACACTTTCACCCCAGCCCGGCGTTTTTCTATGGTCCGGCAGGAGGACCCCTGCTGGATGTGGGTCCGTATTACCTCACCGCCCTCATCAACCTGCTCGGTCCGGTGGCGCGAGTGGCGGCCAGTTCCCGGATCACCTTTCCCGAGCGAATGATCACCTCACCGGAACAGTACGGTTCCCGAATCAAGGTGGAGACGCCGACGTATATCTCTTCGGTCCTCGAATTCGAATCCGGAATCATCAGCCCGCTGCTCGCCACGTTTGACGTGCAGGCCACTCGGCTGCCTTTCATCGAGGTGTACGGAACCAAAGGCTCGCTCAGCGCGACAGACCCCGACATCTGGAGCGGAAGCCCCGAGATTCGCCAATACGGTGAAGAGGAGAAGGCCATGCTGGACTTGGAGCGAAATGTTCCATGGACGGCTTTTCGGTCCTCGCGGCCCATTGCCGGGATGAGAGGCATCGGCGTCGCCGATCTCGCCCGGGCAATCGTCGATGGTCGGCCCCATCGAGTGGCGGCCGAAGTTGCGTACCACATGCTGGACATCGCCCTTTCCGTTGCCGAGGCAGCGGAATCCGGAGTACATGTGCAAGTCGATAGCACATGTACGAGACCGGCGCCGCTTCCGCTGGAAGTGGTGGGATGCCCGCCGTCCTGAACCCGGCGAAGACTGCCACGACGGAGGCGGTTCGGCTATCGATCAGTTCTCGGGAACATCATTGGTTTTCAGTGCCCCTACCGAGACATCGCTGACCGGGTTCCACAGCATCCAGCCCAGATCAAACTCCTCTGCGGCGTTGATGGAAGACCGCACCTGGGAGTCCCGGTATCCGAAGTCCTGCAGCCAGGGGCGAATCACCACCCCGGTTCTGACCCGGGCAATAGCGTCCGCCAAGGCGTGATTCACGACCTCGCCGGGGTGGTTGTTGGGCCGTTCGTAGCCGAACCATCCTTGGTCGTAGTGACTGGGATACAACATGGGCGAGACGACATCCAGCGCCTCGGTTATCTTTTCCCATTGCTGGCCGATGCCGCCGTCGTCGGGAACGGTTGTCAAAAACCCGAAGATGTCGGCTGCCACCGCGCATCCCATCGGCCACAGCAAAGCGCGGGCCTCCTGCAAGAAAGAGGTGATGGTGGACACCCGCGAGTCGGCGTCGATCGGTCCGTCAAAAGTGGCGGACGGCCGCCGCGAGTCGGGGAATCGTATGTAGTCGAACTGGATTTCATCCACCCCCAGAACACAAGCCTCCACCGCCAAGTCCAAGGCGTAGGAGCGGGCATCGTAATCGGTGGGATCCAAGAAGTACTGGTGGCCCTGCCGGTAAGGCCGGTCGTAGTAGGTATCCCAGACCGCCATGGTCGGACGTTTCACACTGGCGGTGGGATCCTGGAAAGCCACGATCCTGCCGATCAGATATATGCCATCCTGTTCCAGCAAGTCGGCGAGCCCGGCCAGATCGTATTGGGGATACACGGCTCCCACCTCCCGGGCCACTTCCACCTGGGAATCATAGAAGACCAGTCCCGTTTCGTCCTTCAGATCCAGCATCACCCCGTTCAGTTCGGTCTCCTCCACCAGCCTTACCATGGCGTCCCATTTCTGCCGATCTCCCGCCGCCTTTCCTGACACGTGCACCGCTTTCACCACCAGCGGAGCGATGGTCAACTCCGCATCCCCCGGGCCTCCATCCCATTGGTATTCCGCGCCGATCCAGGCCGGACGAGCCACCCTGATCTCGCCCTCTTCCACTCCCTCCAAAAGGAAAATGCCGTTGATACCGGTAACCGTGCTCACCGATCCCGAACTCACCAGCACCCCCTCAACAGGAACCTGACCAAGGTCGGTCACTCTTCCCCGCAGCATCCTCGGCCTCAGGTGGACCACCATCGAGTCCTGGGGCGGCCCCGCGACGGTAACCGTCTTTTGCAGGTGGCCGGGGGAGATCAACACATAACGACGTCCGTCAGGGGCCCACTTCAGTTCGGCTGACCCCTCCAGGTCGGTGATGCCCACCACCTCCTCGTCGTGGAGAACCGTCACGTCACCCATGGGCTGCCCGTTTCCATCCAGCACATAGAGAAGGAAAGGCTGATCGTCGTTGATCACCAGCCAAGCCATCCATATCACCCAACAGAGGGTGAGCAGGGTCAACAACCTGCGTGTCCAGAGTCTGCGCCATGACATGCCTAACAACCGAGATTAGATAATTCCCGGCTATAAGGTATATCCAATGTTTGGCTTCCTGCTGTCGGTGTTGATCGCCGCCCTAGCCGGAGCAATCGGCGCCCGACTGGCAGGCGGCCCTCCAAAGGGCTGCTGGGGGTCCATTGCCCTGGGATGGGTGGGCGCCTTCCTGGGCTCCCGGCTGGCCGACCTCCTGGATTGGCCCACCCTCTGGGTAATCGAGGGGTTCCCGGTGGTGTGGGCAGTTATCGGAGCGGCGTTGTTCGTAGCCCTCCTCAACCTGATAAGCGGACGCGGCGCCCGGCGGCCTCGCCGCCGGAATGAGTTACCGCCGCCCTGATGCCGGACGGCGCTGAGAGGTTAGCCGATCGCGCCCGACTCTGCCATGTTCAACTCGATGAGCCGGTTCATCTCCACCGCATACTCCATGGGGAGTTCTTTCACGATCGGCTCGATGAACCCGGCCACCACCATGGATGTGGCCTGATCCTCGGTGAGGCCTCGGCTCATCAGATAGAACAGCTGCTCCTCTCCCACCTTGGAAACGGTCGCCTCATGGCCGATCTCGGCATCGTTCTCCTCGATCTCCATATAGGGGTAGGTGTCGGAGCGTGATTCCTCGTCCAGAATCAAGGCGTCGCAACGCACAAAGCTCTTCGATCGCTCCGCACCCGGCTCCACCCTCACCAGACCCCGATATCCCGCTCTACCTCCCGCTCGGCAGATCGACTTGGAAACAATGGTGGAGGTGGTGTCGGGAGCGACATGCACCATCTTGGCTCCCGCGTCCTGATGCTGTCCCGTGTTGGCGAAGGCGATGGACAACACCTCGCCGTGGGCGCCCGGCTCCATCAGCCACACCGACGGATATTTCATGGTCAGCTTGGAGCCGATGTTGGCGTCCACCCACTCCATGGTGGCGTCGGCATAGGCAGTCGCCCGCTTGGTGACCAGGTTGTAAACATTGTTCGACCAGTTTTGAATGGTGGTGTAACGACACCGGCCGCCCCGGAGGACAACGATCTCCACCACCGCCGAATGGAGCGAGTCGGTGGCGTAGACCGGCGCTGAGCAGCCTTCCACATAATGGCAGAAGGCGCCCTCGTCAACGATGATCAGAGTGCGTTCGAACTGGCCCATGTTCTCGGAGTTGATCCGGAAATAGGCCTGGAGGGGCTGATCGACATGCACCCCGGGTGGCACATAGATGAAAGAACCGCCCGACCACACCGCCGAGTTGAGCGCGGCGAACTTGTTGTCGTTGGGGGGAATGATCGTCCCGAAGTACTTTCTGACCAGGTCGGGATATTCCCGGACCGCGGTGTCCATATCGCAGAACAGCACGCCCATTTCCTCGAGATCTTCCCGGTTACGGTGATACACGACCTCCGACTCGTACTGGGCGGTGACTCCCGCCAGGAATTTGCGCTCCGCCTCGGGGATGCCCAACTTCTCATAGGTTTCCTTGATCTCATCGGGGACCATGTCCCAGGTGTGAGCCTGCTCCTCGGTGGGCTTTACGTAGTAGTAGATGTCGTCGAAATCGATTTCATCAAGCAGCCCTCCCCCTCCCCAGGTGGGAATGGGCTTGGCCAGGAAACGCTGATAGGCCCGAAGCCGAAAGGAGAGCATCCACTCCGACTCTTCTTTCATAGCCGACATCTGCCGGATTATGTCCTCCGACAGACCTTTTTCTGGTTTGAAGACGTAATCGTCCTCAGAGTCGCGCCATCCCAGCTTGTAGGCGCCAAGGTCAATATCAACAGTTGCCACAACTCACCTCTTCATTGCACTAAGCCGTTGTTTTTAATGCTAACACCAAACACACCGATGCGCATCCCCGTTTGCCCGTTCAGGGAATGGTCGAGGCCACCAGGGTCGCCGTCGGCGCCAGCGGAACCCGCCGGGCCGCCTCCAGCACCCAAAACGAGCCGCCTCCCGAGGCCAAACGCTCAAAATCCGCTCCGCGATGCTGCTTTGGGTGTACTGGAGTGGGAGTCACCCAGAAGCGGCCGCTCACCACCTGCTTTTTCGAGGAGTTCGGGAGGTGCCGTAGCGCTCGGCGCCCTCACCGGAGTTGGAATGTCCCCCGATAGGGGTCATGGTCTCGGCCAACGCCTCCTGGGCTTCTTTGGAGAGCGCGCCATGAGAGGCCTGGTCACTGCAA
Source organism: Acidimicrobiia bacterium (assembly GCA_965261135.1). Classification (GTDB taxonomy): domain Bacteria; phylum Actinomycetota; class Acidimicrobiia; order Spongiisociales; family ZC4RG35; genus Bin76. The sequence goes on along the minus strand of OZ253443.1, from coordinate 70,133 downwards.
AGCCCTCCCACTGAAAGGAACCGATTAACCTACCGGAAGTCGCTTACGTCAATAATGGGAGTTCGGCTTGAACCACCGGGAGAAAACTTGTCGAAGGGAGGCGGAACGGTGCCGGTGATGGTGGTGGGCGCGGACACTCCGGTGGGAGAGGTGATCATGGGAGAGTTGGTCGACCCCGACCGGGAGGTGCGGGCGTTTGTCTCCGATCCTTCCTGCGGGGTGCGCTTCAAAGAAGCAGGCGTCAAGGTGGCACTGGGTGATGTCTCCGACACCTCGCACGTGTCCAGTGCCTGTCTTCGGTGTCATACCGCGGTTTTGGTGTGCGAAGCAGCCCGGGACGGCCGAGAAATCTCCTTTGCCGCCGACGCCCGGGAGTTGTTCGCCCAATGGGCGCAGGCGGTCTCCGAGGCGGGGGTGCGGAGGGTTATATGGGTAGCCGACCACCCGGTCCCCGCCGCTGAGGTCCCGGAACAGGCCACAGTCGACGGCGCCTTATCCCCCCGAGAGGTAGCCACCCAGGTCGCCGATCTGGACGACGCCGCAGTTCTCTAAGCTAATCCCATATGGGCGGGCCAATCGAATTAGGTCGGATAGAGCGGGTGGATCTCCGTGTCCTATGGCCGCACGAGGCTAACGATTTCACGCCGTGGCTGGCCGACAACATTGATCTTCTCAACGAGAACCTGCCCTTCGACATCGATCCCGACTCCATAGAGCAAGAAGCGTCTGCAGGTGGATTCTCTGTCGACATCACGGGGGATTCAGTAAATGATGGTGGGGAACCTGGAAAAGTGATCATAGAGAACCAGCTTGGCCAGACCGACCACGATCACCTTGGAAAACTCCTGACCTATTTGTCCGCCTATCAAGCCAATGCAGCGATCTGGATCGCGGGAAAAGCACGCCCGGAACATGCCAAAGCGGTGCAATGGCTCAACGACAACGGCAGCATTGATGCTTACCTCTTCCAGGTCGAAGCCATTAAGATAGGTAACTCCCTAGCAGCGCCGATGTTTACCCAGATAGTGGGGCCATCGGAACTCTCGCAACAAGGGAAGGCCGCCCGTCAACGCGATTCGGTTCGAGATACAAAGATAGGGGCCTACTGGCGCATACTCCTTCCTCGTGTTGCGGAGGCCTGTCGACCTCTTAAGGTTTGGCAGGACGAGTCAATACCGAAGGACTATTGGGCATTTGCAAGGGTACCCGGTGCAGACCACACGTCTTGGCTGATCAGAAGTAACAAGCGTGCAACATACGTGGACCTGTATGTGGATGGGCCCAGCGCAAAGGGAAATCGGAGCTATCTCCAAGAATTGAAGAGTCGACTACCCACAGATCTATCCCTTGAGGATAAGAGTATGCCCGGTCGAAAAGTCGCCAAGCTGAGCCGGGATTATGAAGGCGGATGGGATAGCGAAGAAGCGGCGCAACACCACACGGCCCGGGAACTCCCCGAGTTCATGGCCAAGTTGGTGAAGGCCACCCTGGACATAGTTGAAGACCTTCCATCCTATCCCTCCGAAAGTGACGACGCGCCAGCCCTCTGAATACGGGACAAACCTCTCTCTTTACAAACTGAAGGCCACTTACAAGCCGCTAATGCCTGTGGTGAATCGCCACCAGCAACCGGCTTAACCATCAGGGGACCGCCTACCGGTTCATGCCGATTGCCTCAACCACCCAGAAGGGGAGCAAGGCCCTCCAAGAGCAGGCCGATGGACTCCTCCGTAGTGGTGGCGGGAGGGGAGACCCTCACCCAGCCGGCCCGATCAGCCAGCACCACCCCTCGTGCCCGCATGTGCTCCACCACTTGCCCCGAGGCTTGGTCCGGGATACGGAAGGTGAGTATTCCCGCCCTTTCGCTCAAGTCTTCCCAGGGTCGTCGCAGCTCACATCCCATCCTTTCCAACTCCTCTTCCAGCCGGTCCATCGCCCCCGAGATACGTTGGCTGATCACCCCCAGACCGGCCATCTCGATCACTTCATAGGCGGCCGACAACGCCACCGCTCCCATCACCGGATCACTGCTCATCTGAAAGCGGGAGGCGGTTGCGGAAGGTGGGTGGGGAGGAGGGGCCTGAAAGTCCATGGGCTCGGCCACGCCCATCCATCCGGTCAGAGTGGGCGCCAGGCACTCGATGGCGCGATCAGAGACCATCATCGCCGCCCCTCCGAATCCGGCTCTCAGCCACTTGTGGCTGCCTGCCGCCACCACGTCCGACACCGCGGTATCCACCGGAAAGGCCCCCAGGGACTGAATGGCGTCCACCACCAGCAGCGGAGCGGGAAAGGCTTCCCGGAGCTTTCCCAAATCCGCGCGGAAGCCGGTGGCGAAATCGACATGGCTGACTGCCACCACCCGTGTGGAGGAATCAACGAAGGGACGGAGAGGGTCAGGAGCAAGGCGATGATCGGGCAGGGGAACCCGCCGCACCTCATCGATCAAACCCGCTTCTTGGGCCCGAATCCACGGATAGAGATTGGCGGGGAACTCCGCCTCGGGGACTACCACGTTGCCGCCCCGCAAACCGAAGGCGACATGGAGGAGAGCAGCCCCGGTGGTGTGGGTAACACCCACTCGGGCAACATCTGTATCCAAGAGAGCCGCGAGTTTCTCCCGGCCCCGGCTCATCGCTTCTTCCAAGAGCGTGCTCAGATTCTTGGTGGCAGAGCAGAAGTCCACCACGTAGTCGGCCACTCGGCTCTCCACCAACTTGGAGACCGGGGAGATGGCCGCGGAATTCATGAACCCCAAAGGTTCGCGGAATTGCTCCCGATAGGGGGCGGGAAGCGGAGGAAGAGTCATCTGAACGGGCGCCTCCTTCTCTATAGAAGCGAAAGCCCCACCAACGCGCCCAGTTCTCTGAGGGCGTCGGTGGGATCTGTCACCTTGATTGTGGTCATGCCCATGTTAAGGGCGGTTTTTAGGTTGGCGCCAATGTCGTCCAGCATCACCGCCTCGCAAGGTTCCACTCCCAGGCGGGAAAGCGTCCTGCGGTATATCTCCGGCTCGGGTTTGCGAACCCCTTCCACACAAGACTCCACCACTATCTCGAAGTGGTCTTCTACCGAAGGCGCCTCCAGCCCTTTCCAGTTGTTGGTAACCGCCGCCGCCGCGATCCCCTCCCCGCGTAACCGGCGCACCGCCTCCAGCATCCGGGGACGAATCGCAATATCGGCTTCGATTCTTCTCATCATTTCGGCCACATCCAGATCCACTCCCCATTGCCGGGCTTCTTCTCTCAGGCCGCGTTCGAAAGTTTCGGCGCTGATCTCTCCCCGTTCATGGCGGGCCCAGGCGCCATCTCCACCCGCATCGGTCACTATCCGCGCCACCGTCCCGGGTGGAAGGCCCTGATCGGCCTCAAAGGAGGAGATGGAGTGAAGCGGCGATTCGAAAACCACTCCTCCCAAGTCGAAAAGAGCCGCTCTTATCTGTGTCACGCTCTGGGGCGTCGGCGCTGACGCACCGTGAAACGCAGTCGATGGACGGGTTCCTCATCGAGATGGATCACGAAGGAATAGTCCCCCTCCGACTCGAAGGGCAACGAGTTGAAGGTGAAGGCTATCGGGTATCCGAACACCGATCCGGGTGGGAAACTGGAAGGCTGCTTCACGGGAATTCTTCGCTGGAGCATCCTGGGCCCCAGGACGCTTCTTCCATCCTGATCCTGCAGGTCCACGCCCACTTTCACCGGCGACTTGTCCCATCCCCAGGGAAAAGTGACTCTCATTCCGATTCCCATGGAGGAATGCCGGGTAGGAAGACCTCCCACCAGAAGCTGATCCCAGCCACCTCCCAGAGCGAACAGCTTCCCCCCCACCACCTGCACGGCGTCGGCCAGAAAAGCGAAGTCAACAGACGGCTTCAGCCCGGAAAGTCCCATTTCCGACAAGTCCATTATTCCGCAGCCACCCGCGCGGAGGTTAGCCGAATACGGTCCCTGCCAGGGCGGCGAGTGAGAACCCTTGGTAGTCTGTTTTAAGAAACCCGCAGGCTGACCACTGCCCAATCCAGAAAGGAAGTCTCCCCCTATGTCCGAGTTGGCTCATGCTGGCCTGAAAGAACAAGCCAGGCAACAAATCGCCGCCCAACAGCCCCGCCTGGAAGAGTTGAACCGCTGGCTCTATGACCACCCGGAGACGGCCTACCAGGAGTACCGGTCCTCCGAGCGGCTAGCCCAGACCCTGGAGGGATACGGATTCACCGTCGAATACCCCGCCTACGGCCTGGAAACTTCCTTCGCAGCCCGAGCCGGCCACCAAGGCCCCGAACTGATCATCTGCGCCGAATACGACGCCCTCCCCGACATCGGCCACGCCTGCGGCCACAACATCATCGCCTCGGCCGCAGTAGGCGCCGGATTGGCCCTCCAACCCCTAGCGGACTCGCTGGGTTTTCGCCTCACCGTCCTCGGCACCCCCGCCGAAGAGATCTATGGGGGGAAGGTGGATCTGATCAACGCCGGAGCCTTCACCAACGCCGCCGCCGCCATGATGGTCCATCCCTCACCCCGCGACGTGGTCGACGGGCCCTCCCTCGCGATTATCCAGTTGGAGGTGGCATTCCACGGCAAGGAGGCTCACGCCGCCGCCTTTCCCGATCAAGGCATCAATGCCCTCGACGCCTTCGTGCAGGCCTATGTCAACCTCTCCACCCTGCGCCAGCACATCCTTCCCACCGACAAGATCCATGGGATAATCACCGACGGCGGAAAAGCACCCAACATCATCCCCGCCCTCACCCGATCAAAATGGTACGTCCGGTCCCAGAACTTCGAACGCCTCAAAATACTGGAAGAACGGGTCCGGTCCTGCTTCAAGGCAGCCGCCCTCGCCACCGGCTGCCAGGCAGAGATTGAACAGATGGGCAATGGATACACCGAGCTGACCAGCAACCCGCTCCTCACCAAGCTTTACGCCGCCAACTCCCAAACCCTGGGACGCCCCTTGAGAAGAGGATCCGAATTGCCACCCTCGGAAGCCGGCTCCACCGACATGGGGAATGTCTCCCAAGTCGTGCCCACCATCCACCCCATGCTCTCCCTCCACTGCGCTCCCGTCGGGAACCACCAGCCCGCCTTCACCCGCCAAACCATCACCCCTGAAGGCCATCAGGCCATTTTTGACGGTGCAGTGGGAATGGCCTGGACCGCCATAGACCTGGCCGCAGGAAACCTCTGGGATCAACTGGGTGATGTCTAGCTCTTGAACCGCTAGGCGGGAGAGCAGCCTCCATGCCGGGGAGCCAAGAAGAACCCGGAGCGGGGCTTGGGCACGAAAAAGGTCGCCTTGGGGGGAAGGGGCAATCGGTTGTCGGCGGCGTGGATCACCTGTTCTATGGTGGCCGATGCCAACATAAAACCAACCCCTCCATGTTCGGCCACCCTGTCGACTACCGTCTTCAGGCCCTCTTGGTCGGGGACGAACTCTATGCGGGGATCGGTTCGCTCGTCCTTCACCTCCAGCAGAGGATTTAGCACGCTGCGATAGAGAGCCACGGCATCCATCTCATCTTTACGAGGGGACAACTTGATCGACCAGCAGCCCTCTTCGGTAATCGCTATCGCCTCTCCTCTAACGGGCGGACGGACCGCCGCCCGGGCCGCCCCCGCATACTGTTCCAACCGCTCAGTCGATAGCTTCGCATCCACCCACCGGTGATAGGGGTGGATGCGAAGCTGATTGGTCGGAAAGGCCGCCACCAGCATTCTTCCCGCCGGATGGGCGTCATCGGCGCCGCATCGGACCGCGTGACGAAGAAAAGCAGCCGCCCGATGGTGACCGTCCACGATGTAAGCCTTTGGAACCGTGGAGAAATCTCGCAGCAACCCGGGGACCACATCTTGGGGCACCTCCCAAATCTGATGCAGGCGGCGGTCCTCGAGGGTCACCGAGATATCGGGCGGAGCCTGGCAAATTTCTTCCACCGTCCGGTCGATCCCCTCCCGGGGAGAGTAACCCAACCCCAAGGGATTGGAACTGTACGGAACTCTCGCCATGTAGTTGAACAGCTCGTCTTCCCGTTCAGTACGGGTGGCCTCGTGAGGCACCAGCGTGTGCGGCGCGGCAGCCGCCGGTGCATCTCCCACCACACCGGTCTGCTGGTGCTCGCTGCCGGTTATCCGATAAACGAACAACCCCTCCAGCAGTGGACCAAAAACACCCTTTTGGAGTTGGCGGTCCAGGTAGCCGGCAGCCTGGGACACCAGTTGGCTGAATGACCTGCTGGGCCAACTCCCCGCAGGAGTGAAGGCGTTGAAGAACGAGTCGGGGTTCTCCGAAGCCCATCGGTACCGCTCATAGGGAGTTAAAGAGTCATAGTCGGGAGAAACCACCCGCCATGCGTACTCAGGAGAGACCAGCCGGGTCTGAACGGGCCTCAGCCAGCCTTTCATTCCGCCTGCCTGCTCTGGTGGGCGGTGACCCCCACTATGTAAGGCAAGCCCTCCAGCTCCGCAACCATGGTGTCCGACACTTCTCCCTGCACCTGCACCACTGCCACCGCGGTTCCCGCTCCGTAAAAAACCTGGTTGGTCATGTGCTGCACGTTGAGCCCCGAGGATTTGATGGATATCAAGACGCCGGACAGTACTCCCACTTGATCGATGTGACGAATAGTAAGAAAAGTCCCGGTTGGGGGGAGCGTCCCGAGATTCACCACGTTGCGCACCCTGCCCTCGGCATAGTCGGCCAGCATCTTCACGACTTCGGCCGCGATAGCATGCTGCGCCTGACGAGTGGCGGCGCCGATATGGTGGGTGACGTAGACACGGGGATGACTGGCCAGCTTCGACTGCCCGCTCCCCGAAGCCGCGACGGACTCGCCGGAGAAGACATCGATACCCACCCACAGATCCTGTCGGTCGACTGCCTCCAGCAGAGCTTCTTCGTCCACCAGTTCGGCGCGGGCAGTGTTGATCAGCCAAGCGCCCGGTCTCATCTGGGCCAGCAGGTCGGCCGAGACCATGCCGGAGGTCTCGGGTGTGCATGGCGTGTGGAGACTGACAATGTCTGATACGGCAAAGAGTTCGTCGAGCCGCGGCACCGTCCCGACGCCCAGTTTTCTCATCTCATCAAGAGCCTCGAAGGTTCTGGGCTTCTCGACGGTGAGAAGCTTCAAGCCGAAGGCACGAGCGCGTCTGGCCACTTCGAAACCGATTTGGCCCATTCCCACTATCCCCAGAGTCCTGCCATGGAGCCCGCGAGCTTTGGAGAACTCTCTTTTCCGCCACTCGTTCTGGCGGATAGCGGTCACGTTGTCAGGTATCCGCCGGTCAATGGCCAGCATCAGCCCCATCGCCAACTCGGCCACAGCGATCGCATTACGGCGAGGGACGTTCGACACCCAGATTGCCTGGCGGGCGGCGGCCTGACAGTCGATGGTGTTGTAGCCGGCGCCCGCCCGGATAATCCACCCCAGATCAGACGCTGCATCTATCGCCTCGGCGGGAACCGGAGTGGAACGCACCAACAACACGTGCACGTCACCGAGCGCTCCCGCAAGCTCGGCGCCGCCGAGTTCGGGCCGGAAAAGGCATTCGTAGCCGAGCTTCCTTATCTCAGGCAGAAACTGCTCAGGGAAATTGTCTGCCAGCAAAACTCGCATGGAGAGCCTCCTCGCGGGGTTCGTTTCTAGTTGATTAAGGGCCGGGTTCTGGGGTAACCTCGTTCTGAACGTGGTTTCAGAACATTATGACCCCTCTGCCTGGGAAATTGTACCTGGTTTCGCGTTTACAGATATCACCTATCACCGGGCCGTGGAAGTGGGGGCGGTGCGGATCGCCTTCGACCGCCCCGGCGTGCGCAATGCCTTCCGTCCCCATACCGTGGACGAGTTGATCACCGCCTTGGAGCACGCCCGGCAGTGGAGCCGGATCGGGTGCGTGCTGCTCACCGGAAACGGCCCCTCCCCACGCGACGGAGGCTGGGCTTTCTGCTCGGGCGGCGACCAGCGGATCAGAGGCCGGGACGGATACAAGTATGCCGCCGGAGCCGATGGGCCTTCCATTGATCAGGCCCGCCTGGGGAGACTTCACATCCTGGAGGCGCAGCGCATCATCCGCTTTATGCCCAAGGTGGTGGTCGCGGTGGTGCCGGGTTGGGCGGTGGGCGGCGGTCACAGCCTTCACGTGGTGTGTGATCTGACCCTGGCTTGTGGCGAGCACGCCATCTTCAAACAGACCGATCCGGATGTGGCCAGCTACGACGCCGGCTACGGATCGGCCTATCTGGCCAGAATGATCGGCCAGAAACGGGCCCGGGAACTCTTCTTTCTGGGCAGGGACTACCAAGCCGACGAGGCCAAGCAGATGGGTATGGTAAACGAGGTGGTCGCCCATGACCGCTTGGAGGAAGTCGCCCTGGAATGGGCTCGCACCATCACCTCCAAAAGCCCCACCGCCCAGCGGATGCTCAAGTTCGCCTTCAACCTGGTGGACGACGGCTTGGTGGGACAGCAGATCTTCGCCGGGGAAGCCACCCGGCTGGCCTATGGCACCGATGAGGCGGCCGAGGGACGGGACGCCTTCTTGGAAAAGCGGCCTCCCCGCTTCGACCGTTTTCCCTGGCACTATTAAGAACCCCTCCCCCCGGCTCACCCGTTTCCAGGCCTGGAAGATCGCCGCCCGGCCCCATACCCTGTGGGCCTCGGTGGCGCCGGTCACGGTGGGGACCGGACTGGCGATCGGGGACGGGGTGTTCCGATGGGATGCCTTCTGGATGACGCTCATCGTCGGAGTCGCCATCCAGGTGGCGGCCAACTTCGCCAACGATGTCTCCGACGCGGCCCGCGCCGCCGACACTCCGGATCGGACAGGACCTCGCCGGATGGTGGCCGAAGGGGTGATCTCTCCTCGTCAGATGTGGATTGCAACCTGGGCGGTGGTGGGTGTGGCCTTGGCGGCGGGTTTGTATCTCATCTTCATCGCCGGATGGCTGATTGCCTGGGTGGGCGTCCTGTCGGTGCTGGCGATGCTCACCTACGTGGGGGGCCCCTGGCCGTATGGGTACCGGGGAATGGGCGAGCTGTTCGTTTTCGTTTTCTTCGGGCTGGTCGCCACGGTGGGCACCCGATTCGTTCACGACGTCACCGCACCTTCGGAAGCCTGGTTGTTGGCCATCCCGATGGGGACACTGGCCTCCGCCATCCTGGTGGCCAACAACCTGAGGGATATGGAGACCGATGCCCGGGCCGGAAAGCGCACCCTGGCGGTGATGATGGGCGCGGTCGGCTCCAGAGCGCTTTACGCCGGCCTCCTCGGTGTGTCTTTTTTGGCGGTGGCGGCCTCCGCCGCCGGGGGGATCACGCCGCTTCCCACCCTGGCCACGCTGGGATTGGCGCCCTTCGCCATCGGGCCGATGCGTGCCGTGCTGGGCGCCGCCCAAGGCTCCGCCCTGACCAAGGTGCTCAAATCGACCTCCCGGCTGCAGATGGCAACCGCGTTGATCCTGGCCGTTACCGGCGCAGTTTGGGGATAACCAAAACAGCTAAGCGGAGGGGGATTGGCCGGACCCTCTGACGAGCGCACCGACGATCAGCCGTTGAACTAAACCCGGTCGCCGTGGGTAAGGATCGCCTTCCAGAGTTGGGGAATTCCCTTCCCCTCGGTGGCGACAGTGGTGAGAACCTCGGGCCCGGGACCCGCGCGATGACCCAAAGAAATCATCTGGCGGAGAGTTCGCACCGCCCGATCAGCCCCCTCCTGGTCGGCTTTGTTGACGCAAAACACCCCCCCTATCTCGAAAAGGCCGGCCTTGTCGGCCTGCACCGAGTCTCCCATACCGGGATTGACCACCACCACCACGGTCGGGGTAACTTTCATAACCTCCACTTCCGATTGCCCCACTCCCACCGTCTCCACCAACACCACATCGAATCCTGCGAGGGTCAGAAGCTCGGTGACCGCTCGAGTGGCCTTGGCCAGTCCTCCCAGATGACCGCGGGTGGACATGGAGCGGATAAACACACCCGAGTCGGTGAAATGGGGCTGCATGCGGATCCGATCCCCCAGCATGGCCCCGCCGGTGAGGGGGCTGGCTGGATCCACGGCCACCACCCCCACCGTCAGATCGGCCTCCCTTATGCAACCCACCAAGCCGGATACCAGCGTGCTCTTGCCCGCGCCCGGAGGGCCGGTGATACCTATCAGCCGCGCCGGAGAAGAGCCCGCCCCCGCCGACTCCCACAGCTCACCCAGCGCGGGATCGGTGGGAAAATTGTTTTCCACCAGGGTTATCGCTCTGGCCAGGGCGCGACGATCGCCGTCGCGAAGGTCGTCCAGAAGACGGGAAAGTTCCGGGCGATGACTGCCCACTCGAAACCAATCGGCGCCTAGGCCTCGGCTTCGACCGAGACCACCCCCGGCACCTTGGCTTTGAGGATCCGCTCGATCCCCGCCTTGAGAGTCATCATCGACAAAGGGCATCCTCCACAGGCTCCCACCATTTGGATGTTCACCACCCCCTCGTCGACCCCCAGCAAGATGAGATCTCCCCCGTCCATCTGCACCGCCGGACGGATATAGTCAAGCGCCGCTTGAAGCAGATTCAAATCGACCTCGGCAGCCGACGCTCCTTTCGGGTCAGCCGCCCGGCTTTTGGGAAGTTCCAGGATTGTCTCGGTCATTTCCATCTCTCTTAACCCTAAACCCCCATCGTAAACGGATCATTCCGTTAGTTACCACCCAAATAGCCTCTGTCCGCCATCGCCGCCCATCTCCTCTCGCCTGATCCGGGCGCCTAACCCCGCCAGATTCCCTACAAGATCGGCGTAGCCCCGATCGATGTGCTCCACGCCTTCTATGACAGTGACGCCGTCGGCTACCAGGCCGGCGATGACCAGCGCCGCTCCCGCCCTTATGTCGGTGGCCATAACCGGACAACCCGACAGCCTTTCCACTCCCCTCACTACCGCGTGCTGCCACTCGGTGTAGATATCGGCGCCCATCCGAGCCAATTCCCCCACATAGCGGAACCGCCCATCGTAGACGTTCTCGGTAATTACCGAGGTGCCCTTGGCGACCGACAGCACCGAGACCATCTGGGGGTGAAGGTCGGTGTGGAATCCCGGATAGGGAAGGGTGGCGAAATCCACCGCCTCGGGACGATCCGGACCGGCCAGCCGCAACCAGCCCTCTCCCCTCTCCACCTCGCAGCCAACCGCATCCAACTTGGCAAGTTCCATACGCAGGTGAGAAGGCTCGCAACCGGTGATGGTCACCTCGCCGGCGGTGACGGCCGCCGCCATGGCGTAGGTCCCGGCCGCAATCCGGTCGGGAATCACCCGATGAGCCACCGGATGCAACTCCTTGGTACCCCTGATGCGGATAATGGGGCTCCCCACACCCGACAGGCGGGCGCCCATCTTATCCAGTTGCCGACCCAAGTCTTCGATCTCGGGCTCACGCGCCGCGTTGATGATGGCCGAATCCCCTTTGGCCATCACCGCCGCCATCAACAGATTCTGGGTGGCCCCCACGCTCGGAAAGGAAAGCTCCATCTCGGCCCCCGAGAGTCCCCGCGGCGCCTTTCCCACCAGCACCCCGTGCACCAACTCCAACTCGGCGCCCATCTGCCGCAGGCCGTTCAGATGCATATCGACCGGGCGGGCACCCAGATCGTCTCCACCCGGCAGAGGAACCTGCGCCTCGCCAAAGCGAGCCAGCAGGGGGCCGAGCAGCAAGATGGAAGCCCGCATGGAGCGGACCAACTCCAAGGGCGCCTCCACACTCATCCGCTCCGGCACAACCATGGCAAGTTCTTTTTCGACCAGGTCACACCTCACCCCCAAATGCTCCAACACCATCATCATCGCCCGTACATCAGCGATGTCGGGCACATTGGAAAGGCGATGCCATCCGGGGCAGAGCAGTGTGCTGATCATCTGCTGCAACACAGCGTTCTTAGCCCCCATCACCCCCACCGTCCCCCGCAGGGGAACTCCTCCTTCCAGGATTATCTCACTCAACTCAACCATGATTGTACGAACCGGGCTCCCGGGAACGGAACACCCGGGCGCACGGCTCTCCCGGTTACCCGAATGCCCGCCCTCAATCCCACTGTGCTGGAAGCGATACACCCGGACTAGGCCGGATGGGATGCGGTCATCTTCGACGAAGCCCACAGAATGACTCCCACCGCGGAGACCTTCCACAATGTGGGATCAACACTGTCTCCAAGAGAAGTTGCTCGCAACCGAGTTCCTGCCGCATCTCATCATTGAACGAGACTTCGGCGCGCAAGCCCTGGGCCTCAAGAAGTGACACGACATCACTTGTGCCCCGGCATAGACGAGGCATGGTCGCTAGCGAAACAACACAAGAAAGTCAAAGGGTCTTCTGTCCGAGTTGCAGATTGGCGTAAGGGGGTGTGCGCCCCTTCCCGCCGACACAGACCAGTGCCAAAGAGGTCAGAAGGCCCACATGCGGGGGATGAAGATAACGGACAGGATGCAGAAGATGATGTTGAGTGGCATGCCGGCCCGCAGGAAGTCGGTGTATTTGTATCCTCCGGGGTTGTAGATCATCATGTTCGTCTGGTAACCGACCGGTGTGGAGAATCCGGTGGAGGCGGCGAACGTGATGGCCATCAAGAAGGGTTGGGGTTCCACTCCGATTTGAGCGGCGGTGGAGATGGCTATGGGCGCCAGCAGCACTGCCGCGGCGGCGTTGCTCATGATTTCGGTCATAATGGCTGTCAACAGGTAGAGAGCTGCCAGCATGGCCACCGGACCCATGTCTCCCACTAGCGAGACTGTCTGTTCGGCGATGAAACCGGCCGCTCCGCTTGTCCGCATGGCGATACCCAGGGGAAGCACCCCGGCCAGGAGGAAGATGACCTGCCAGTTGATAGAGCGGTAGACGTCTTCGGGTCGAAGTATTCGGGTAATCACCAGGGCCACGCAGCCGAGTAGGGCGGCCACCAGGATCGGGACGACGTCGAAAGCGGCCAGCGCCACGACCGCTGCGAGAATTCCGATGGCCAGTGGCGCTTTGTGCCGCAGGGTGCTGCCGGGCACCTCGTTGAGAACAATGAGGTCGTCGTTGCGTCGCAGGTTGCGTACCTGGGCTTCGTGGGTTTGTATCAGCAGGGAGTCCCCCACGGACATCTTGACCGAACTGAGCTCGTTGTTGATCGCTTCGCCCTTGCGTTGCATCGCCAGTACCAGCGCCTTGTAATGGTTGCGGAAGTCGGTTTCCTTGAGGGTGCGCCCGATGAGCCACGAGTCGGGCGCCACCAGGGCCTGGACGAGGCGCAGGTCCTCGCTTTGCAGGGTCTCGTCGCGGAGCTCGAAGTCGGGGTCTATTCGCAGTCCCATCGTGCCTCGGAGTCGTATCAGGTCGGGCAGCGAACCGCGCACCAAGAGCACGTCGTCGGGTTGGAGGATCCGCCTCAGGGGAGCCCAGCCTTCATCTCCGGTGTTGAGGATCCGCAGAACCGTTATGTCGTGATCCTCCCCGAGCCGGCTTTCCAGCACCGACTCTCCTACCAGCGGAGAGCCGTGCAGCACTCTCAGTTCGGTTATGTATTTGCCCAGGTGATAGGCGGTTGACAGTTCCGGTGTTTGGCGGTCGGGCAACAACCACTTTCCGAACAGCAGGAAGAAGGTGATCCCGGCTGCGAAAAGAATCAGGCCCATCCGAGAGAACTCGAACATGCTGAACGCCCCGTAGCCCGCCTCTTCGGAAATCGAACTGACCAGCAGGTTGGTGGAAGTGCCTATGAGAGTGCACACGCCTCCGAACTGGGAGGCGTAGGAAAGGGGTATCAGGAGTTTGGACGCGGATATTCTCCGCCGGGCGGCGAGGATCGTCACCAGGGGAATGAACACCGCAACCGCGGCCGTGTTGTTCACGAAGGCCGACATGACGGTGATCGTTGTCATAATCACTACCAGCGCCGAGTAGTGACTCCGGCTGAATCTCACCATGAGCCGCCCTACCGTTGCGGTGGCGCCCGTTTTCTGCAGCCCGGCGCCGAGTACGAACATGGAACCCACAGTCAGCGTGGCCGGGTTGCTGAAACCCGAGAGCCCCTCTTGGAGTGTGACCAAACCAAGAACCAGAAGCACTCCAAGACCCAACATGGCCACTATGTCCAGGGGATATTTCTCGGAGACGAACAGCACCACGATCCCGACGAGGACCCCCACTACTACGATGCCTTCGCCGGTCATTGCGACAGGGAGTCGGACTCCTTTACGGCATCCCGACACGCCGACAACTCAACCTCCCACATCTCAACGTCCACCGGAATAGGGTCGCCCCTTCCGATCCATTCGTCCCACCCTCCCAATGGCCACATCTGGGGATACGCCTTGCCTCCCACGAACACCCGTGTTCCCTTATCCAGTTCGTTGACCTCGCATGCCTTCTGGCCGATCATTACTCGTACAACAACGCCGGGCTCCTCTGGCCGTTTGATGGAGAAGTCAAATCCCGGGCTGTCCACGACTATCCGGAGAGTGACGTCGGGTATGCCCGCCCGATCGAAGCGCAACTCCGGGTGTTCCTCCAGGTATCCCTCCAAAGTCACACAATTCCTGGGCGCTGCGGGTTCGAGAACTAGCTCCCTGTCCAATACGGGCATGTCCCAGCGGAGTATATATGCGCGGCCACAAGCGCACCAGGGCTTAGACAGCGCCGTTGACCGTCTCTACCGGCCCACACCTTTCAAATCCCAATCGCAGCGGCTCCAACACCTACTGGAACTCCACCAACAACAAACACGCGAACTGGCATAACAACCTACCAAACGCCTTCCCCACCAGTATCCAATTCGCCCCGAACCAGCACCCGTGGCGCGTCCTCCGCAACTGTACTGTCGGAGAACATGAGGCTTCGCGATATGTTGGGATTCGGGTGTCGAAGCGATCCGTCAGGCAGTACTCGTAATTAGCGAAACACGCGCCTGGCTTCAGCAAGCGAAAACCTCCCCATATACGCTGAGTTTGTCCGGCGCATGGCAGAGCGCCTCGATGGCGAAGACCGCGTCGAACGAATTGTCCGGAGCATCGACGTCCAGGAAGTCGCAGTGCATGTACTCAGCCAGATGAGTCAGGCCCTCTTCTTCGGTGTGTTTTCGGGTACGTTCGATCCCCGTGCGGTAGCCTCTCTCGTACATCTTCTCGGACAGGAGAAACAAATGAGGGTGGCCATCGGCGCCGACCATGCGGGGTTTCCCCTAAAGCAGCAGCTCACCGGCTTTCTTGCCAACCAAGGGCACACCGTCTTCGACCTCGGTACCCATGACTCCGAGCGGGTCGACTATCCCGACTACACCCTGGCGGTGGCCCATGCGATCACGGAGGGACGAGCTGATCGGGGGATCATGATCTGCGGCACCGGAGCGGGCGCCTCCATCGTCGCCAACAAGGTCAAGGGAATACGGGCCTCGATCGCTCACGACACGTACTCTGCCCACCAGGCGGTGGAACACGACGACATGAACCTGCTGTGCCTGGGGAGCAGGGTTATAGGGCCGGCTCTCGCCGAAGAGCTGGTCAAGGCTTTCCTGGATGCCCGGCTGATACGGAAAGATGCCTATCTGCGCCGGCTGGCCAAGGTAAAGAGCCTGGACGACCAGCGGTAGAAACGCCCGGGCTCAGGCGCCGGCCTGAGAGATTAACTCCTTCAGTTCCTCCACGCTCTGGGTGGACAACTGATGAAGACTCAACAACCCCTCGATACCGATGCCTGCCGCGATGCGGAACACCACCTTTCCTTCGGAGTTCAAGGCCACCCAATAGGGGAAGGCCGATAAGCCATAGGCGATGGAGGCGCGGTTGTTCTTGTCCATGATGGTGGGCGAGGTCCATCCCTCTCTCTCGAGCCAGTCTCCGGGGGGCCAGTTGGGGCGGGAACGGTTGATGGAGGTGGCGACCCCGTAGAGATCCACCGCGGAGCTGCCCCCGGTCTCGTTGAGCCACGCCTGAACTTCGGGGACTTCCGCCTGACAGTGAGAGCACCAGTGAGCCAGGAACACGATCAGTTTGGGACGCCCGTCTGAGGGGTCGATGGTCACCGGATTGCCCTTCCAGTCCGACCCGCTGATCAGGGGAGCGTCCCATCCGAAGGCGATATCCTGGCCAACCGGCGCGTTCCCCGCCAGGACCGGGATGGGTTCTCCGGTGACTGTGACCTGCACCGCATCCGGCTCGGAGCCGGTCACCGTGAATACCGCGACCAGACCGGCGACCACCACCGCGGCCACCACTCCCAGGATGATTACCAACTTTTTCCTGCTCTTAGCCGCCATCAACTGATTCTCCTGTGGTAACCGGTCGTCCGAAAGCCAGGAGGATAGCGATGATCAGGGCGAACACCCCCCCGGCCATGAACGGGATGGAAACAAACCCGAACTCCTCCACATATCGGGCAGAGCACGACACCCCCGTCCCGCATACCCCGCTACCGGCATCCGGGAGAACCTGCACCATATAGTGATAGACACTGATCGCCAACCCCACCACCGCCAGAGGCAGCGCGTACCGCCGGGTTCGTGACTCACCTCCTAACAGATCCACCCCGAAGATCACCACCATCGGATACATGGTGATCCGCTGATACCAGCACAACTCACAGGGCTCATAGCCGATCACCTCCGAGAAGACCAGGCTCCCCGCCGTGGCGGCGGCGGCCAATACGAAGGCCGGCCACCTCCACGACCTGTCCAGACCGAAGCCGACCGCGGCCCGCCGCACCGGACGGAACGCCAACGCCACCGCGGCTGCCAAAGCCATCAGGACCAACAGCGCCAAAAAGCGGTTGTAAAGCTGTACTGACATCTATCTCTACTGGCGAAAGTAGCCCCGACGGGATTCGAACCCGCGTTACCGGCTTGAAAGGCCGACGTCCTAGGCCGCTGGACGACGGGGCCCTGCTTCGGCCGCATCCGAAGCCGACACCGCCAAGATGCTAACCGACCCTGCCATTTTGATAAAGAGTTTTAGCTCCCGTCACCGGTGTCGGAGCGCATCCTCTTCTGGGCTCGGCGGGAGCCTTCCAGCACCACATTGAACAGTCTCTCGATGTGCTCCGGGTCGAGTTGGTTGAGGGCGGCCTCTTCTCTCACCACTTCCAACAACTCCTCTTCCCGGTGGGGAATCAGTACTGGCCAACCCCGGTCGGCCTTGGCGCGGCCGATCTCCAGGGAAAGCCTCCGCCTCCGGGCCAACAGCCGGACGATCTCCCGATCGACCAGGTCGATGCGGGAACGGAGCCGGCTAATTCCCAACTGCACCATCAGTTCGGCGAACTCCGTCAGGTCCAACTGACGAGGACCTTCGGTTTTGGCCGCTTCGGGGTCAGAGTGGACCTCCACGATCAATCCGTCCGACCCCACTCCCTGGGCGGCGAGGGCAAGGGGCGGAACCCGATCCGCGCCGCCGGAGGCATGACTGGGATCAATCAGCACCGGGAGATGTGACTTTTCTTTCAGATGGGGAACGGCGGTGATGTCCAAGGTGTCGCGATGGCCGGTTCCAAAGGTTCGGATGCCCCGCTCCACCAGGATGATCTGATCGTTCCCCTCCGCCATCAGATACTCCACCGACCACAGAAACTCGTCAATGGTGGCCGATGGCCCGCGTCTGAGCATCACAGGCTTTTGGGAACGACCGGCGACGCGCAACAACTCGAAATTCTGCATCGACCCATGGTGGATCTCCAAAAGGTCCACCAATTCTCCTGACTCCTCCAGATCGCGCTCCTCCGTGATGGGCATGGCCACCGGCAATTCCACCCGTTTTCCGGCAGCCGCCAGGAGCTTTGCTCCCTCCAACTTCAAGCCCCGGAAGGAATAGGGAGAATTGCCCGACCGGTAGGCCGCGGATCGCAGAATGGAACCCCCGCTGTCTGCCACTGCCTCGGCAACTGTGTTGATCTGGCCTTCGCTCTCCACCGCGCAGGGACCGGCAATCACCGGAAACGGATCCCGTCCAAACCTGGTGTCCCCCACCTGCACCACAGTGCGCTGAGATCGGCTTGCTTTGGTTGCTTGTCTCTCCACTGACATACCTCTTCGTTTTATTGCTGCGGGGAACCGGCGACTTCGGGCAAAAGAAAACCCGGAGCCGGGCTCCGGGTCAGGCAAGTTCGGTCGGTTACTGGTCCGCGCTACGCCCTCCGGAGTTGGGCCCCGGTAAAGACGAAATAGCGTTCGAACCTTTCTTCCAACATTACGGGGGATGCTACTCCGTTCCGGGCGGAGGGTCCAAATAGTTCGCGGCCGGTGGATCCTCCCCGGCCGTGACCGGAGAATCCGCTCCCAGACTCTCATCCACCTCGGATGAGACCATCGGCTGACGCTTCCCGAACCACCACAAGAGGGCGGCGCCCAGAACTGCTCCGCCCAGAGCGCTCACCTGATTCCAGGTGAACCCGCCGATGGTGGCGTCTCCCATTCCGAACCGGAGAGAGTCCAACCCGAAACGCTGCAGTCCGTACCACACTATCCAGACCGAAAAGAGCTGCCCGTATCGCAGCGGCGCCCGACGGTAGATCAGCCACAACACCGCCAACAGCACCCCGGCGCCCAGCATGTCATAGAGAGCGACGTGGTGATAGATCCCACAGATCCCGTCCGGACCGGCCTCGGCGAGGGTGCACTCCAACCGATTGTGCTGGGGCGCCAGGTCATAGCCTGGGCGAACCTCATACCCCCACGCCGCCTTGGTGGCCCGACCCAAGTGCTCGACTATGGCAAGATCCCCGATCCTTCCCACCACCGTGCCCATCGCCAAACCTAAGGCGGCCAAATCCAAAATAGGAAGGAGCGGCATCCCGAAACGGCGCATCCTCCAAACTCCCACCACGATCCCCCCCACGAATCCTCCCATGATGGAGTAGCTGCCGACCACCGGGTTCAGCGCCGCCCATCCCGTCCCATCCAGCAATGCGGCAGGGGCGGTCAGATAGCGGGCGCCCAAAAGCCCGCCGACCAGTATCCAGACCGCCAAAGAATGGAAGCCGGCCGGGTCAAAGCCTCTTCGTTCCAGCAAGAAGGCCACCAGCCAAAATCCCGCGAAGAAACCCACCGCGGCAAAGACTCCGTGCAGGGAGAACCGCAACGGCCCGATTTCCCACACCGGAATAGGAGGATAGGCGATGGTCGCCATCAGCCGACAAGCCTACCAGGAGCCGGAGGGGCGTTCTCGACCTGGCTACGGCCCGAGCGTTGCAATGGGAACCGCCCGCACTTCGTCCAGATGTTTGACCTAGCTTCACAGAAGGAAAACCCCAGGTCAGCATACTCCAATCGGTGATTTGCAAGGATTTCCAACGTAGGGAGCATCACGGCCTGTTATCCGGACAAGAGGTTATAGCCGTGGCATGGCCCCCTCTCTCTCGAATATCTCAACTAGCCTCACGAACAAGACGAATTGCCGGCCCAATGGGGATATGACATGACCAAAGCACCCAAGTGGACCCTCTCGGGGTTGACCGCAGAAATAGAACAGACCTTGGCCGACGGCCTGGGCGGCGATGGCCGGCTGATAGAAGGGCGGGCGATGGCGGTGAAAGCCTCTCCCGAACTGGCCAACTCCGCCAAGATAGTGATGGGGACCTCGGCCCTGCCACCCGACTTTTCGACGGTTCCCCACTCCCACGAGGCGGAGGAGGTGGCCGTGGCGCTGTCCGGCTCGGGCTGGGTGGATATCGACGGAGAGCCACACCCCATGGAGGAAGGAACCATTCTCTTCGCACCTTCCAACCTGCCCCATCAGACCCATTCGGGACCCGACGGCCTCACCGTGCTCTGGTTTTACGCCCCTCCCGGCTCGGAGGTTCGTTGGCTGGCTGACGAGACCACCAAGCCGTGAGCAACCATCTCTCCTCCGGAGTGGCCATCGTTACCGGATCAGCCGGAGGTATCGGTTCTGCGGTGACGAGCACGCTGTTGGAGGAGAATCCCGACGCTCTGTGCGCCGCGGTCGACCTCAATCCCGATCACGCTTCGCCGCTGATCGGGCGGTTCGGTTCCCATCGGGTACTGGAGGTGCTATGCGACGTCTCCCAGCCCGAGAGCGTTCGCCGGGCAATGGACGAGATCGAGAACTGGAACACGCCGGTGCGGAGCCTGGTGAATTGCGCCGGGATCCAACTGGCTTGCCCCAGTGCGGACTTCCGTCCCGAAGACTGGAAGAAAGTACTCGACATCAACCTGTCAGGGACCTTCTACTGGTGCCAGGCGGCCGGTAGACATATGACGGCTCACGAGGGTGGGGCAA
Organism: Acidimicrobiia bacterium; assembly: GCA_965261135.1. Taxonomy (GTDB): domain Bacteria; phylum Actinomycetota; class Acidimicrobiia; order Spongiisociales; family ZC4RG35; genus Bin76. The sequence goes on along the minus strand of OZ253443.1, from coordinate 49,900 downwards.
TAGTCAATCTCTCTTCGGTGGCAGAGTTCTTCGGCTGGCCTCTTCGGGCCCCTTACGCGGCCACCAAGGCGGGGGTGAGCGCCTTGACCAGAACTCTGGCCACCGAGTGGGCGCACTTGGGGATCCGGGTCAATGCGGTGGCGCCCGGCTTCATCGACACCTCTCTGGTCAAGGAAGCCATAGAGAGCGGACGGCTATCCAAGCCCGACATAGACGCCCTCCATGCCCAACTGCGGTTCGGCGCCACCACCGAATTGGCTTCAGCAATTGCTTTCCTGCTCTCCCCCGGGGCAAGTTTCATAACGGGGGAGACCCTCAAGGTGGATGGGGGGTTGACTGCCAAGAAACTCGATTGGCCACCGCCGGAATGACAAGACCCCCTTCGGTATCCTCTCTCCCACCCCGACTCCAGGGATGCCAAGACCCGTTGGGGATTAGCTCCAATCGATTGAGAGAGTGTTTATGAGAGCAGGAGTAGGCCGGGCGGTCATCACCCCGCCGATCGGGATCGAACACGCCGGATGGGGGGCGCAGGTCCACCATCGGGCGGAGGGGGTGCATCTGGACCTTTGGGTCACCGTTCTGGTGGTGGAGGGAGAGACCGAGACCTTTGCCATCCTGGACTACGACCTGATGGTGGTTACGGTGGAAGACTCCGACCGCATCCGGGAAGACGTGGCCGGAGTGTTGGGCATCGACCCACAGAATGTACGTGTCTCCTTCACCCACACCCACGCCGGACCGGTGTGGTCGGACTTAGCGAGTTCCCGTTCGGGACGGGAGGGTCAAGAGTTGGTTCCGGGCTATCGGGAGACGGTCTGGTCCCAGACACTGGGCGCCACCCACCAGGCCAAGGCCGCTCTCCGTCCCGCCCGGATGACGGCGGGATGGGGGGAGAGTTCCATCGCCGTCAACCGCAGACTGCGGGCGCCTACCGGAGAAATGGTGGTGGGACAGAACCCCGAAGGCTTCGCCGACCACCGGGTACTGGTGGTGCGATTCGACGACCTCGACGAGAATCCGCTGGCCGCTTTGGTCTGCTACGCCGCTCATCCGATCATCTTGGCCTATCAGAATCGCCTGCTCAGTCCTGACTTTCCCGGGGTCGCCAAACGGGTGGTGGAAGAGTTGACCGGCGCGGCCTGTCTCTACCTGCAGGGGTGTGCGGGGAACATCATGACCATCGAGGCTCTCACCGGAGACCTGGGAGCGGCCGAGCGGATGGGGACCATGCTGGGGGCCGAGGCCGCCAAAGTCTTCACCGGCATCCGCACCCGACCCACCCGCAGAAGGTTCGCCGGCATCGTCGAATCGGGGGCTCCATTGGGTATTTGGGTAGATGAGCCGCTTCCCGACCGCGAGCCACAGATAAGAGTCATCGAACGAAACATACAGATGCCTCTTCGACCCACCGACGACCCCAACCAGGCAGAGGCCCATGCCGAACGTCTCTCCAGCTTTTATCTGGAATTGGAGAAAGAGGGAGCGCCGGAAGAACAAGTGCTGGATGCCCGCTACCGGGCCAGGCGCGCCCTCATCAGTGCCGCCTGGGCAAAGCTGGGCCAAGGGAGAACCCACCTTCCCACCACCCTGCACGGAATCAGGATCGATTCAGTGGCTCTGGTGGGGTTTCCGGGCGAGCCGTTCGCGGAGACGGGCGTTCGGATAAGAGAGACTTCTCCTTTCGAGTTCACCCACATGGCGGGATACTCGAACGGCGTCACCGGGTACGTCCCAACCGCCGAAGAGTTCGAAAAAGGCGGCTACGAACCGAATTGGGCCACGGCCTACACGTCCGAGGCGGCTTCCATTCTGGAAAGGGAGGCCGCCATGCTCCTCGCGGATCTGGCGGACAGCGGCGGGCGGGAGTAGGCCATGTCCGAAACGGCCGCATCCCGTACCTTATCTGGAGATAGGGGGCCCCTTCTGGAGGTGCGGAACCTGTCGATCTCATTCGAGACTAACTCGGGGACACTCTCCGCCATCGAGGACGTCAGCTTCGCCTTGCAACCAGGCGACATCCTGGGCGTGGTGGGCGAATCCGGATCCGGAAAGACCGTGACTGTTTCCTCATTGGTGGGGCTCCTCCCCGACAACGCCCGAGTGGACGGAGGCCAGATCATCTACAAAGGGAGGGATTTGCTCGAACTCTCGGATGGAGAACTGGAAGGAATCCGAGGCAAGGAAATCGCCATGGTCTTCCAGGATCCCATGACGTCTCTGAATCCGGTGATGCGAGTGGGACGCCAGATCACCGAGGCGCTCCGAATCCATGGATCCTCTCGTTCCGATGCCCGGGAAAGGGCTCTTGAACTGCTGGATCTGGTGGGAATCCCCAATCCGCGCCAACGCTACCGTCAGTTTCCCCACGAACTGTCGGGCGGCATGAGGCAGCGAGTGGTGATTGCGGTAGCTATCGCCAACCAGCCCTCCGTCCTCATCGCCGACGAACCCACAACTGCATTGGACGTCACCATCCAGGCTCAGGTTCTGGAAGTGCTGGCGGCCGGATGCGGGGCGGCCGGCGCCTCGATGATCCTGGTCACCCATGACCTGGGAGTCATCGCCGAGGTGGCGGACCGGGTTGCAGTTATGTATGCAGGTCGCATTGTGGAGACCGGAACGGTGGAGGATATCTTCCACAGACCCCGCCATCCCTACACCATGGGGCTGTTCACCAGTCTTCCCAGACTGGATGGAGAACTGGAACACCTGCAGCCGATCCCGGGAGTTCCACCAACTCTGGCAGCACGACCCACCGGATGCGCTTTCCACACCCGGTGCGCCCTATCCGGAGGGCGGGAACCTTGCCGAGACCAAGTCCCGGAATTGATTTCCTTGGGCGGTGAGCAAAGCGGCGCCTGCCATTTTCTCGCCGAAACCGCTTAGCCGTTCACTTCCGAGACCATCGTCGGTGCGGAGAAACCGAGCTTTGAGGCTACCGCCTGTTGGGCGTTGTCGAGGGTCATGAACACGATCTGGGCAGGATCCTCGGTGACGTAGAGGGCGGTGGCGAGATGCCACAGATCCGCCCCCCGCAGATAGCCAACCTCCAATATGGCATTGAATTCCGGGGACAGTGGTCGGTCCGGCAAAATCCAGTCAATACTTGACAAAAGCTGCTCTCCGAATTCCACGCCCTCTCTGGTGAATGTGGCGCGGAGTTCAGCCTCCAATAGATTCGAAGAAATAAGGCGAGAGAAGTCGTTCAGCGTCCGGGAAAGGGCACGGGCTCCCGGCTCTCCAAAAGCGGCCGCAACCACTGCGGACGTATCAACGTACGCAGCGCTCATCCATCACGCTCGGCTAGGAAACGCTCAAGGGCCCCTTCACGGGGTGCAACAGGACGGAGGGGTGTCCGCTCACCTTTGGAGGAGTTCACAATGCCGCGGCGCTCCAGATCATCGAGTCGTTCGAGGATGCCTTTGGAAGGTTGACGGATAGGTCTCACCTCGGCAACGGGTTCTCCACGGTAGGAGACGGTTACAGTTTGTCCTTCCCGGACCAACCTCAACAACTCGGAGAACCGCGCTTTGGCTTCATATGTTGAGTAAACAATGGCCATAACGAACAGACTAGTCAGACGCGTCTATTCACGAAGCGTCCCTTTTGCCGTACCGCCTCAACATGAACATCAGGTTTTGGCTGCCTAACCATGAATGTCGGGGTATCTTGGTAAACAAAGTCGTGGGGGCACTGGCCCCTGCTCCCTGGGGCACTGGCCCCTGCTCCCTATTGAATTAGGAGAGGAAGATGAAGAGACTATCCGGCCGGGCACTGCTCGGCATCGTTATCGCCTTGGCGCTGATTGCCACCGCTTGCGGTGATGATGGCGCCGCCGAGGAGGCCGCCGCTGACGCCGCAGCGGCTCAGGCCGACGCAGCGGCAGCCCAAGCCGAGGTCGACGCAGCCCAAGCCGAGGCGACGGCAGCCCAAGCCGAGGTCGACGCAGCCCAAGCGGCGCTGAACCAGGCTCAAGCCGAAGCAGAAGCAGCGCAAGCGGCGCTGGAAGAAGCCCAGGCAGCTGCTGCAGCGGGTGGCGAAGAGGCCCAAGCAGCACTTGAGGAGGCGATGAAAGCCTCCGAAGAGGCCGAAATGGCAGCCGCTGAGGCGGCCAAGGCGGCCGAAGAAGCACAAATGGAGGCTGAGGAGACCCAGAAGCAGGCTGAGGAGACCCAGAAGCAGGTTGAGGAAGCCCAGATGCAGATCGAAGAGCTAATGGCTGGAGGAACCGTCGTCTTCGGCACCAACCAGGAGCCCTTACAGCTTGATGCCTTCGCAGCTTTATCCGTCAACGATATGGCAGTTGTAGCCCAGATCTATGAAACGCTGGTCATCTTGGGCCAGGGGATGCAGATCCATCCCGGATTGGCCACCCACTGGAGTGCGAGCGCCGACGCCACCGAGGTCACCTTCACCTTGCGGCAGGGAGTCACCTTCCACAACGGTGATCCCCTCAACGCTGAAGTGGTCAAAGCTCACTTTGACCGGATGAAGGGCGACGTCTCCGGATCGCAGACCGCGCTGATCGCCACCAACTACCAGGACACCGAGGTCATAGACGACTACACGGTGAAGTTGGTCTTCTCCAAACCGGTGCCCGACATCCTCATTGACCTGGGCGCTCCGGGCGCCGCGATCACCAACGCGGCGGCAGTGGAAGCGCTGGGAGATGACGCCGGCCGGCAGCCGATCGGCACCGGTCCGTTCATCTTCGAGGAATGGGTGGAGGGAAGTCACATCTCCATGGTGCGCAACCCCGACTGGACATGGGGCGCCTTCTCCTTCTACGGAACTACTGGTCCGGCCCGGGTCGAGCGAGTGATCTTCCGGTACATCCCAGACGAGCAGGCCCGCACCGCGGCTCTCTCCACCGGCGAGATACACTTCCTGGATCTGGTTCCCTTCCAGAACATCGCCCCGCTGGAGGCGCTGGACGGCATAACGGTGGAAGGCTTCTCTCTTCCCGGCATGCCGCAGGCCAACGCCATCAACCCCAACATCTCGCCCACCTCGGACATCCGGGTGCGCCAGGCGATCTTGCACGCGGTTGACCAGGACGCCATCGTCCAAGCAGTGTTCTTCGGACGGGCGCCGGCCGCCTATGGTCCGCTTTCCAGCGACTTTCCCGAGTACGACCCGATAGTGGAGACCTACTACCCGCTTGACCCTGCTCGCTCCGTCGAATTGCTCGACGAGGCCGGCTGGGCATTGGGTGATGACGGTATCCGCCGCAAGGGTGATGAAACGCTGAGTGTCAAGATCATCGAGAATGCAAGCTGGAACCCGTGGGTTGACCTTCTGCAGGCGCAGTTGAGGGACGTCGGCTTCGACGCCGAAATCATCACCCACGAGGGTGGTGGCTACTACACGGTGACCGGCGAGACCCAGTTCGCACTCCCATCGATGGGTGACGTGTTCGGCTCCCCGGCTACCATTTACCGGGACTTCCACTCCACGTCAATCGGTCCCGGCAACATCAACGTCGGGCACATCGATGACCCGCAGGTGGACGCCTTTCTGGAAGCCGCCTCCGTGGAGGTCAACATCGGCAAGCGCGCTGAGATCCTCTCTGAATTCCAGCGCTACATGATGGATCAGGCCTACATGGTCCCGATCATCGAGCTGCACTTCTTCACGGCGTTCTCTGACGCCTTGAGCGGATTCTCGGTGGACGGCACCGGTTTCTACAAGTACTTCGCAGGAGCATCCCTAAGCCAGTAGCAAATGATCGAAATCCGACGGGCTTGGTGTCGGACAGAAGACACCTGGGCGGCAAAGGCGCCGACCCTTGCCGCCCAGAGCCTGTTCGGGATTAGGCAGACTAACAAAAAGTGCTGAGATACACAGTTGGTCGGCTGGCCCTGACTATCCCCGTGCTGGTCGGCGTCGCCATTCTGATATTCCTCCTCATGCAGTTAATACCGGGTGACGCCGTATCCGCCAAGATGTCAGCTGGAGCAAAACTCTCCCCCGAACAGCAGGCGCTGATGCGGGAGGCCCTGGGACTTAACCGGCCCCTCGCCGTTCAGTTGGGGGAATATCTGTCGGGACTGGTGCGGGGCAACCTGGGCCGGTCGATATCCGGCCGTTCGGTGATCGGTCTGGTAGGGGCACAGCTTCCCTCGACTCTGATCCTGGTGGGGGCCGGCATGACTGTTGCGCTGGTGATCGGAATCCCTCTGGGGGTGCTTGCCGCCCGGCGCCGCAACACCCTGATTGACACAGCAGCCATGGGGACCGCAGTGCTGGGACTATCGGTCCCCCAGTTCTGGCTGGGGCTGATGTTGATATTTCTGTTCGCGGTCAACCTGGGGTGGTCTCCTGTTCTCAGTTCGGGAGGGTTCGACGGTCTGGTTCTTCCTGCTGTCACTCTGGGCTTGGCCGAAGCGGCCATTCTGGCCCGCCTGGTGAGAAGCAGCTTGATCGAGTCCTTGGAACAGGATTACATCAACACCGCCCGTGCCAAGGGGGCCTCGGATTCACGGGTGACCTGGAGACACGGCCTGCGCAATGCCCTGGTGCCGGTAGTTACGATGATCGGGCTGCAGACAGGAAACCTACTGGGGGCTTCGGTCGTGATAGAGACACTGTTCGGACGCCAAGGCGTAGGGAAACTGGTGGTGGACAGCATCCTGCAACGCGAACTGGCTGTTCTGCAGGGATCCATTCTTATCCTGGCGTCTCTTTTCGTGTTGATCAATGTGATCGTGGACATCCTCTACAGAGTCCTGGATCCGCGAGTCAAGTTGGGAACGACCTGATAAATGCTTGACGCCACTCCCACCCGCGCTCCGCTGACCGAGACCACTGTCGGTGTCTGGAGGAGACTCATTTCCCATCGCTCAGTGGTTGTGGGTGGAATTCTTTTCGCATTTGTGCTGATAGCTGCCCTGTTCGCCGGCTGGTTGGCGCCCTTCGACCCGGTGGACACCGACCCGGTCAACGCCCTCCAACCTCCCAGCGGGGAGCACTGGATGGGTACCGACCAACTGGGGCGGGACGTTTTCAGTCGGGTAATACACGGCGCCCGACCGTCGCTGATCATGGGTGTGGTGCCGATGTTGATCTCTTCGATCTTTGGAACCACCGCGGGGATGATCATCGGTTACTACGGAAAGTGGGCGGACCTTATGTTGAGCCGCTTTGTGGACATCGCCCTAGCGTTTCCTCCCATCCTCTTGGCGCTGACGGTGGTGGCAGTGTTGGGACCGGGGCTGTGGAGCATCACCCTGGCCCTGGGACTATCGGGAATCCCGTTCTATATCCGCATGGCCCGCGGCCAGGTAATCCAGGCCAAAGAGGCGCCTTTCGTGCAAACCGCCGTGGCCATCGGCGCCAGCGACCGACGGATAATGTTCCGCCACATCATCTACCGGGTGTTTCCGCCCATCCTGGTGATGATGACCATTCACGTGGCCGGGGCCATCCTGGCCGGCGCGGCGCTGAGCTTTTTGGGTTTGGGCATCCCCCCACCCAATCCCGAGTGGGGAAACATGATTCAGGACGGCCGTCAATTCGTTGCCCTTTCGGGGTGGTTGGCCTTTTTCCCAGGCGTGGCTTTGGCGATAACAGTCTTCGCCACCAACCTGCTGGGAGACGGGTTGAGAGATGTGATCGATCCGAGATCGAAGGGAGAACCGATCAGATAAATGAACCAGAAAGTTGCGGTGGTAACCGGCGGGGCCTCCGGGATAGGACGAGGTTGTGCCTTCCGATTTGCCGCCGATGGATTCCGGGTGGCGGTGGTGGACATCAACGTGGAGGGTAGCCAGCAGGTAGTCGACCGAATACTTGGGACCGGAGGGGAGGCGTTCTTTCTCGAATCCGACATAGGAGAGCCCGACGCCTTCGGAGGCATCGTGGCGGCCGTTTCAGACCGCTGGGACGCCCTTCATGTGCTGGTGAACAACGCCGGGCTGGATTACCACGAGCCACTCTCGGAGATGAGCGTCGCCGCTTGGGACAGATGCCTGGCCGTTGATCTACGCAGCGTTGCTTTCTCGGCTCAGGCCGCAGAGAGTCTCATGGCGCGTTCGGGGGGAGGAAGCATCATCAACATAGCCTCGGTGATGGCTTGGTACACCTTTCCGGACTATGGCGCCTACACGGCCTCAAAGGCAGGACTGATCGGTCTCACCAGGACCCTGGCCCTGGAGTTGGGACCCAAGGGGATCAGGGTGAACGCCATCGCGCCGGGGTTCATCGACACCAGCGCCTGGGACAGAGTCTTGGCCGCCGTGGACAATGCCGAAGAATTCGCAACCTCGGTTTCCGCCCTTCATGCGCTTGGCCGAAGGGGAAAGCCCGCCGACATCGCCGCGGCGGCGGCATTCCTGGCCGGCGATGACGCAAGCTTCATCACTGGCCACACCCTGGTCGTGGATGGCGGCCTCACCGCCCAGATACGCACTCCCACCTAGCCTGAACCTGGAGTTGAATCAGTACAGAGAAACCGGCGCCAGCGGTACCGGAATCAGATCGAGTTCGCTGATTCCGATGAAATCATCTGGGTTGGTCGTGTAAAGAGGGAGACCGTTGGCGATGGCAATGGCGGCAATAAGAGCGTCGTAGGCGCGGGCGGAGGGTTTCCGACCGGCCTTGCGGAGATCGGAGGCCACCCGGCCGAACGCTCGGGCTGCTGCTTGATCGAATGGAACAACGTCGAAGTCGGATTCGGCTTGTTGGAGGTGAGCTTGGCGGCGGGCCCGTTCGGAGTCGTTAGATGCGACGAGCGGGCCCACAGAGAGTTCCGCGAGGGTGACGGCAGTGATCTTCGGCTCGGCGGGGAGTGCGCCAGGGTCGGAGAGCTGTGGGAGCAGGATCACCGTATTGGTGTCGAGGATGCCCGCGCCGGTGTGAGAGAAGGTCACAGGGACGGGTCGATGATTCGGTCGATGTCGTGTCGGAGGGCGGCCGGATCGAGATGGGGCAAGTGACGCCACCGGTCCAGCAGGGTCGCCGGATCGGGTCCTCTGCGGGGCAACGGACGGAGTTGGGCAACGGGACGCCCGGATCGAGTCACCGTGAGGTGTTCGCCGGCCAACACCCGGTCAATGACGACTCCCCCTTTGTTACGGAGTTCCCGAATAGTCACTTCAGCCATCCACCCAGTGTATCACAAGTGAGACAAGAACTTCAAGCGGCTTCGTCCACTGTTTTTCGCAAAATACGCAAGATACCGGCCCCGCGCTGCATAAAAGTGCACCCCGCCTAGCTGAACAGGGGCTGGCCGTGTATATCGGGGGTCATCACCGAGATGTGCCACCCGCCCAGGTTGGCCAGGAACAGTTGCTCCAGACCGGGCCCTCCGAAGGCGCAGTTGGTTACCCGATTAATGGTCAGGCCGCGCTCGTCCCGGGCGACCAGTTCGATCCGTCCGTCAGGGCGGATGCGCTCCAGGGCGCTGGCGCCGAAGGAGGTCGCGTACAGGTTCTGTGCGGCGTCGAAGGCCAGCCCGTCGGGCATGGGAAGCAGGGCGCCGGGAGGACATACCTGCTCGGGCGGTGATCCCGAACCGTCGAGAGGGATTCTTACCACGTCGTCGGTGGCGGTTTGCGCGACATAGAGAAACTCGGCGGAGCGGTCGATGGCCAGCCCGTTGGCGTAGTAGAAAGGACCGGAATGGAACACGGTCCCCTCCCCGGAAGGATCGATCCGATAGATCTCGCCAGTCGGCCCGGGATAGTCACCGGAACCTGACACGTAGAGGCTCCGGTCGGGACCGAATGCCGGGAAGTTGGGGGCGCGCAGGGGGCGTCCCTCCACCGAGGAGCAGAACACCTCCCAAACTCCTGTGGGGGACACCTTCACCACCGTGTTGTCCTGACTGCACACATAGCAAAAGCCGTTGCGGTCGAAAGCCAAGCCGGCGACCATCGCTTTTAGTTGGCAAAGGACTTCGGGTTGGCGGGTTTCGGGATCGATCACATAGATTTGTCCGGCCTCTCCCCCGGCCCAAACCCGGCCGTCGGGATCGATGGCCACGCATTCGGGATGATCCAAACCCGCGCTGTACACCTCTACCTGGCTTTCCATTCATCTCCTCCTTTGCTCAGAGTTCGGTGAGCCGCACACTCACCCATGCCTGACGGGTCTCCCCAGCGGAGAGTTGCGGCGCCTGTCCCCGTTCCAGGGCGGCGGCCAGCCCGTCCGCCGGCCAGGAGTTGACCGGCTCCACCGCGATCGCGCTCAGCCTGCCGAACCAGGGAAAACGGGAAGCATGGCGGTTGACCCACAGCCACGCATAGGGGAAGGCTTCCGCACACCACTCGAACGTGAGCCGGTCCCCGGTATCGGGCCGCAGGATATGGCAGGCCGCCTTCGGGACATGGGTGAGATACGCCAACCGCTCGGTGGGCTCGGAGGGCATCATCCCCAAATCCACAGGGTCGTCGTCCCGGCCCTTCGCCCAAGGCCATACGTGCGGGCCGCCGGGACGCAAGTCAGCCTCCAGCACCTCGAATTCGGGGACCTCGAAGCGGGCATCCTCCAATAACAGGCGGGTGCCCGGTGGCGCCGCGAAAGTCGGATGATGACCCCACAGGTACGGGAAGGCCAGATCCGAGGGGTTGTGGATCTCTTCTTCCAAACCGAGCCGGGGCCCCTCGGCGTCCAGAGACATCTTTCGGGTGAGCATCAAAGGAGTGTGCGTGTAGGAACGCAAGGTCACCTGGCTCTCCCCCGAGCACTCCAGAACTTCCCAGGGCGCCAGGGAGACTTCGCCATGCACCGGGTGGGAGACGCCACCGACCACACATCCCGCCCCGGCGTTGGGAAACATCTCCTGCCATCCTCCCCGATGCTCGGACAGCCAATCGAGGTCGGACGAGTAATAGGAGGCGCCCGCCGAGGCCCTCAAGGGCCAATCCGAGTCGATCCACGCCAGGCGATTGGGGCCTCCGGGACGACCCAACCAGACGATTTCCGCTCCTTTTGTCTCGTCAACCCTCGCCTCGAGATGGGCTGTACGCAGTCGGATCACAGAAGCGCTCCGGGGACCGGCGCCTGTTCAGGAAAATGACAGGCGGACTTTCCGCTTCCGGCCAGACGGCGCTCCAGAAGGGGGGTCTCGACCTCACAGCGCTCCTGGGCCTTCCAGCAACGGGTCCGAAACCGACAGCCCGAAGGAGGATCGATGGGACTCGGGACATCTCCGGAGAGGAGAATGCGGCTGCGCTCGGTCCGAAAAGAAGGCTCGGGGACCGGCACCGCCGATACCAGCGCCTGTGTGTAGGGATGGGAAGGCCGGGAAAACACCTCTTCCCGTTCTCCCCATTCGACGATCTTGCCCAGGTACATAACCGCCACTCGTTCGCACACATGCCGCACCACCGACAGATCATGGGCAATGAACAGATAGGCCAGCCCCAGATCATTTTTCAGTTGGATCAGCAAGTTGATGATCTGGGCCTGAATGGAGACATCCAACGCCGACACCGGTTCGTCCAGCACCAGCAGCTTGGGGCGGAGCGCCAAGGCCCGGGCGATGCTGATCCGCTGCCGCTGTCCACCGGAGAACTCGTGGGGGTATTTCTTGGCGTCACCGGGATGGAGACCCACCAGTTCCAAAAGCTCCCTTACCTGGTCGGCATCGGGGCGGCGGCCTTCGTGGATGACCAGGGGCTCGGAGACGATGTCACCCGCTTTCATGCCGGGATGGAGAGAAGCGAAAGGGTCCTGGAAGACGATCTGCATATTGCGGCGAATGGGACGCATCTCTCGTCTCCCCAGTTCGGTGATATCCCGTCCCATGAAGACCACCCGCCCGCTGGTGGGAGTCAGCAATCGCATCATCAGCTTGGCGAGCGTGGACTTCCCGCACCCCGACTCCCCAACCAGCCCCAAGGCCTCGCCCTCGGAGATCGAAAAGCTGACTCCATCCACGGCTCTAAGGTGTCGGCGACTACCCATCACCCCTTCCATCCTGACGGGGTAGTGCATCACCACATCCTCCACCTTCACCAGAGCCTCGGCAGCGCCATTCAACATCCTTTTTTGAGAGTAGCGCGCCGGCGGTGGAGGCTCCCGTCTGGACCGCCCCTGGATTACGGCCCTGTGGTTGGGGCCGGATTGGGAAGAACAGGGCGGGATCGTATCATCTGGCGTATATGATCTGGCGGCACGTCACGCGGCTCATACGACCCTTCATCAAATGGGGGTCGCTGGCTGCACTAACGGTTTTCAGCCTTGCCGCCTGCAGCCTGGTGGAGATCGAAGATGCCCCCCTGACCACCTTCGAGCCCGCCGGTCCCTTCGCCGAGAAGATCGATGCCCTCTTCTGGCAGGTGTTTTGGATTGCGGCGGTGATATTCGTGGTGGTGGAGGGAGGGATCCTGCTCATCGTCCTCCTCTTCCGGGATCGCGAGGGCCGCAAAGACCCCCGCCAGATCCACGGCAACCACAAGCTGGAAATCACCTGGACCATTATTCCCGCTCTGATTCTGACGGTGATCGCGGTGCCCAGCGTCAGGGGAGTGTTCGAGTTGACCGAATGCGGCGATGACGCCATGGCGGTGGAGATAACCGGACATCAGTGGTGGTTCGAGTATCGATACCCCGACCACGGGGGGATCGAGTCGGCCAACGTCCTGGTGATCCCCGTCGACCGGGAGGTCTGCGCCTACATGACCTCAGCCGATGTCCTCCACAACTTCTGGGTTCCCCATCTGATGGGCAAGCGCTATCTGGTTCCCGGCCAGGAAACCACCTTGAGACTGCAGGCGAACGAGCCCGCCGAGTTCTGGGGACACTGTGGCGAGTTCTGCGGGCTTTCCCATTCGCTGATGCGGGCCAGGGTGATCTCGATGACCCAGACCGACTTCGATGCCTGGACGGCCTCCCAGCAGCAGTATGCCACCCCGCCCGAGCCGGACACCCCGGCCGCCGCCGGATTCAAGGTCTACCAGGAACAAGGGTGCACACAATGCCACACCGTTAACTACGGGCCGGACTATCAGGGCACCAACCTGGTGGCGGACGACCTCTACAACGGGCCGAACCTGACCCATTTCGCTTCCCGGGGGGTGTTCGCCGGCGCCGCCCTGCCGCGGGAGAACCAGACCCGATCCGACGGATTGAGGGAATGGCTGGCCAACCCGCCGGGGGTCAAGCCCGGATCGTTCATGCCCAACCTGGATCTCACCCACCAGGAGATAGAAGATCTGATCGCCTGGCTGGATACTCTGCAGTGAACGTAAACTTGCTTTTTGCCCAACCTGCCCGCAAAGGAGATCCTCTCCATGGTCTTTAGGCCGGAGTTCCCCTCATGACAACCACCGCCGAGGGCCGTCCCGCCGTAACCATCTTCCGCAGGCCCCGGGCCACCACCGGATTCTGGGCTTGGGTTACGACCGCCGATCACAAAAAGATCGGGATCATGTACGGCTACGCCGCCTTCATCTTCTTCTTGGTCGGCGGAGTCGAGGCCCTTTTGCTGCGCATCCAACTCTCGGGGGCCGACAACACCTTTCTGACCGCCGCCGAATACAACGCGGCCTTCACCATGCACGGCACCACCATGGTGTTCCTATTCGTGATGCCCATCTCGGCCTCCTTCATCAACTATCTCCTCCCGCTGATGATCGGCGCCCGCGATGTCGCCTTCCCCCGGATGAACGCCCTGTCATGGTGGATTTTCCTCTTTGCAGGGATCTTTCTCTATTCGGTGCTCCTGTTCAGCGACCCCGCCGCCCCGGTAGGTGTGGAGGGAGTGGCGGGGAACCTCGACCCGGGCGACAACACCATCCTGGGCGGGATGCCCGACGGGGGATGGTTCGGGTATCAACCCAACGCCGGGCCGTTCTATTCCCCGGGCACGGCCATGGACTTTTGGGCGCTGGGCGTCCAATTCCTGGGGCTGGCCTCGCTCATCTCGGCGGTTAATTTCATCGTCACCATCTTCAACATGCGAGCGGTGGGCATGCGGCTATTGCGGATGCCGGTGTTCGTGTGGATGAGCCTGGTGGTGGCGTTCCTGCTGCTCTTCTCGCTCCCTATCATCGCCATCGCCCTGTTCATGGTCACCTTCGACCGTCAGTTCGGGAGCCTGTTCTTCGTGGCGGAGGCGGGGGGCGACCCCATCTTGTGGCAGCACCTGTTCTGGCTGTTCGGTCATCCCGAGGTCTACATTCTGATCCTTCCGGCAATGGGCATCGTCTCGGAGGTCTTGCCGGTGTTCAGCAGAAAACCGCTGTTCGGCTATGCGGCGGTGGTGTTCGCCGGATCGGCCATCGCCTTCATGGGATTCGGTGTTTGGGCGCATCACATGCTCTCATCGGGAATCAGCCCGGTGGCGCAGGCCGCGTTCGGCATCTCAACCATGACCATCGCCGTGCCCACCGGCGTCAAGATCTTCAACTGGATGGGCACCATGTGGGGGGGCCGAATACGTTTTACCAGTTCAATGCTGTTCGCGATCGGGTTCGTGGCGATGTTCGTCATCGGCGGGCTTTCGGGGGTGACCCACGCCGTCGTTCCCTCCGACTGGCAACAGACCGACACCTACTACATCGTGGCCCATTTTCACTACGTGCTGTTCGGAGGATCGGTGTTCGGCATCTTCTCCGGCCTCTACTACTGGTTCCCCAAGATCACCGGCCGACTGCTCAACGAGAGGCTGGGCAAGATCCACTTCTGGGCCATGTTCACCGGCTTCAATCTCACCTTTGGCCCCATGCACTGGCTGGGCCTGCAGGGCATGGTGAGACGCACCGCCTACTACCCACCCGAGGCGGGGTTCGACTTCTGGAACCTCGTGGCCACCGTGGGAGCGTTTGTCATCGCGTCCGGAGTTCTGCTATTCATGTACAACTGGTGGCGTTCCAAGCGACACGGCGAACCCTCGGGAATCGACCCCTGGGACGCGCGCACCATAGAATGGACGACTCCAAACCCCACTCCTGAATACAACTTCGGAGTGGCGCCCACCGTCACCTCTCTCGATAATTTCTGGCACAGAAAATACGACGAAGACTCCGAGGGGCGTCCGGTGCGGAGAGCGGACGCCGAGGGGACACTCACCGAGTTGATGGAAACCGGAATCAACCCTCCCAAACCCATACATCTTCCCGCTCCCTCCTATTACCCGGTGCTGTTCGCGTCGGGAATACCCCTGGTGGGCTGGGGGATCATCTTCCA
Organism: Acidimicrobiia bacterium; assembly: GCA_965261135.1. Taxonomy (GTDB): domain Bacteria; phylum Actinomycetota; class Acidimicrobiia; order Spongiisociales; family ZC4RG35; genus Bin76. Next base: position 34,762 of record OZ253443.1, on the reverse strand, counting down.
CACCTCGCTGGTGGGGAAGCTCCTCATCTTGGTGGGAGTGCTGGTGTTGGCCTCCGCCGCCTTCGGCTGGAGCATGGAACCCCTCGAAGAACCCCATGGCGACCATGACCACTCCGACGATTTGCCGGCCGCCGGTTATTGAGGGGGGCGTCTGATGGAGGAAACCGCCACGATGGACCACCACGATCAGCACGAGTCGACCGGAATCGACCACCGCAAGCTGGGAATGTGGATGTTTCTCAGCTCCGAGTTCCTGTTCTTCGGCGCCCTCATCACCAACTACCTCCTCTATCAGGGTCAAGCGGGCTTCGCCCGGCCCTACCCGGCGGAGATCTATGACATCCCCTTCACCTCGTTTTCCTCCTTCGCCCTGCTGATGAGTTCTTTGACCATGGTCCTGGCTCACAACGCCCTGGCCCGCGGCGACCAACACGCCACCCGCACCTGGCTGTTGGCCACCGCCATGCTGGGCTCGGTGTTCCTGGGAGGACAGGTCTTCGAGTTCACGGAGTTCATAACCGTCTACGGGATGAAGCTGACCACCAACCCCGCCGCCTCCGCCTTCTTTATGCTCACCGGTTTCCACGGGTTCCATGTCCTGTTGGGGGTTTTGATGCTGCTCACCCTCTATGGGATCTCCCGCCGACAGGGCGGGCTCTCGGAAGCCTCTGGTTTGAACCTGGAACTGGTGGGTCTCTACTGGCACTTCGTCGACATCATCTGGATCGTGATCTTCACTGTGGTCTATTTGTTGGCCAGCGCGCCTGTGGCGGGTTGACCATGGCTGACGCGGCCGGACATCACCATCCCACGCCCCTCCAATATGTGAAGATCGCCGTACTTCTCGCGGTGCTCACCGTCTTCGAGGTGGCCCTGTTCTACGTCAACGAAGCCGCTGACATGGGCGGCTGGGATGCGCCGCTTCTGATCTTCCTGGCTCTCTTGAAGTTTGTGATCGTGGTGGGGTGGTACATGCATCTGCGTTTTGAGAGCTCCACCCTCTCCCGGTTTTTCACTTTCGGTTTCGTGCTGGCGCTGACTCTCTATGCGGTGGTGCTGCTGACTTTCGGCGTTATCGCGCTGGGAGCCTGAAACCTTGCCGCCCTGGCACCCTCACTGGGATGTCCTGGCGGTGGTAGGGGGGCTGGGGGTGGCTTATCTCTACTCCGACCTCCGGCTACGTCCGCTGGTCGCCCCCAACCTGCCGGCCGCCACGTCCCGCCAGCGCGGACTGTGGTTCGGGGCGCTGGCGATACTCGCCGTCAGTTCCAGCTGGCCTTTCCACGACCTGGCGGAACAAGTGTTATTCAGCCTCCACATGACAGAGCACATCATCATCGGACTGATAGTTCCCCCTCTGTTGCTGATGGGAATCCCGCGCTGGATGGCGGATCATCTCCTGGGCTCCTCCTCGTTCCTGGCGGTGCTGCGTAGGCTCTGTCGGCCGCTACCGACGTTTTTTCTGTTTCATCTGAGCCTGGCGGGATTGCACTGGCCGCCCGTGGTGGAAGCGATGGTTACCTCGGATCTCATCCACTTCGCGGCCCACAGTTGGCTGTTCGTGGTGGCGATACTGATGTGGATGCCGGTGGTGAGCCCCACTCCACTGATTCCCCGGCTGAATCCGCCCCTGCGAATGCTGCTCCTCTTCTGTCACTCCATCATTCCCACCGTTCCCGCCTCGTTTTTGACCTTCGGCCGCACCCCTCTTTATCCGGCCTACATCGATTCGGCGGCCCACCTGGGGATTTCGACCATCACCGATCAGCAGGTTTCCGGGCTGATAATGAAGCTGGGAGGTGGTTTGCTCCTGTGGGGAACGATTCTCGTGATCTGGTTCAAATGGATCAGCGCCGAGCGGGCCCGGGATTCAATAGAACGAGACTTGCGTCGCCCGTCTATCAGTTAGAGACAATCAACTCGATAGCCTCGGCTTCCTCTGCATGGTCTTCCTCTGGTTCGGCATGCCCCGCACCCTGGGTGTTGAGCACCGCCACCAGAATAAAAACGACCACCCCTATGCCAGCGGCCGCCAAGAGGAACTCCCCCCGGGTTATCCGCATCCCCGGTCGGGAAGCTGAAAGCCCGGCAAAGGTGAGAATGCTGGCGGCCACCACCGATCCCATGATCGGCGCCCAGCCCGGAAAACTCAAGAAGAGATAGGCGGCGGGCAACACGAACAACGCGATCGTAACCACCCCCGTTACGGGAAGGGCTATGGCGGAACCCAACCGGAACCTCACCACCCCCGCCTCCTCGCCCTCGGCGCCGGACATGCCCTCGGGGACGCCCAGCACCTGCGAGAGCTGGCCCACCGCCCAGCCCAGGACAGCCCCGGCCGCTACCACCACCACAATGGCGCCCATCACCGATACCTCCACCTCTTCCGCGCCGGGCAACTCCGTCCCGAACATTCCCACCGCAACTCCACCTGCCGCAGATCCAATCAGCAGGCCGGCCAGTGCGCCTCCCACCAGTATTGGCATCCGGCTCCCCTCCAGACGCATGCCCGGACCGTGCCATCCCACCGCCGCCGTGGTGAACGAAGCCAGAATCATTCCATACAACCCGAACAGGACAACCAGCGTCCCTATCGCCCAAGTCGGCGTCAGCATCAGCGAGGGCGAAAAGGTTCCCTCTTCACCGAGGATGTCGGCGCGGGCAGCCAACCAGGGTGTGAGGGCCACCAGGGTTACCAGCCCGATCACCGCACCGGCGGTCACTCCCAGCCGGCCTCCCAACCGCCGGCGAACCTGAAGGGGCGCGGGGTCCACCGGCGGAGAAGGCGGCTCCTCGACCACGGGGGCGACGACCTCCGGCTGGACGGGGACCGCAGCCGCGGCGGGGGTTTCAACCGCAGAAGAAGGGATTTGCGGAACAACGGGTTCGGGGGCTTTCTCCACCGGAGCGGCCTGTTCCACCGGAGCGGGCTGGGCAGGCGCGGCGGGGGCCGGGGCAGCGGCGCCGCCTCCCCATGCCGCCAGGTAGTCATCGGCGGTTCCCCCCAAAGCCTGGGCTTTTGCTTCGGCCGACCGCAAAACCAACTCCTCCGGTGCGTTGAGAACCGCCGCGGCCGCCGCTAAGAACTCACTCATATGCGCCACCGAGGATACACATTCCGATGGGCCCCTTTTTTGCTACCGTCCCGCCAAAACACCACGCCATGAGCTATTGCTTCTCACCCGAGGCCGCTTCTTCCCTCTCCTGACGACGTTGGCGCGCAAGACGCTCCGAGCGGCGCAACAGCATTATCAAACCCGCCAGGACCAATCCGGAAACGACAAATTCATCGGCCGAGCCCTCCCCCAGGATGTGAGCAAGAGTCATATCTATCCGGAGGTAAGTATAAAAAGGGCGATCATCGTCAAGACCACCATCAGCGCCAGCATCGCGTACTGGGACCGAACTGCCTTGGCGCCGCGGAAATCGGCCAGCGCCCGGTCATGCGCCAGGATCACCCCGCCTACATGGCCGGCGATCACCGCCGCCAGTTGGATGTACCAGACCGCGGTGGGCGAGATCAGGGTGTAATCAACCGCCCGTTCGGCGAGCCCGAACAGATCCCAGCCGAGGTGGAAAGGATCGCCGATCGTGCTCAAAAAGAGTTGACCCTCATAGAGAACCAGGGTGAAATAATGGGCAAAAGCGTAAGCCAGGGCGATAGGGGCCAGCGCATGGGCGAAACGCATCCGCACCCGGGCAACGCTCGTCCGGGCGTCGGACAAGAAGACTGACAACGCACAGGCCAGGTGGTAAGCCCACCCTATCAGCAAGACCACCGCCACCATTCCGAAAGTCCCCACCAATATCTCCGCCGACTGCCAACCCAGCCCGAGGTCCCGCAATGTGTCCTCCAAGGGACCGGCCAGATTGTTTCGCCAGAACGGGATTCCGCTCAGGCCGTCATAGGTGACCGTGCCGATCAGGATCACCGCCAAGGCGTCCAGTCCCGGTCGTTCGGCCACCATCGGAAGCCCCCTCAGCCAGCCGCGACGCACCAGAACGCCCTCCCGGTTGATCCCCAGGGGCCCGATTGCTCCCATCAAATGGTTGTAGGCCCCGAACCCGTCCCAGGTGGTTAACTGTGAAGAACGCCCCCACCATCGGATAGAGACCAGCATGTAAACGGTGTAGGCCACCGCGGCCAGGGCCAGCAGGGCGGGAACGCTCCCTACGGGCGCAACCAGCTCCCACCAGGTAAAAGCCAGGAGCACTCCCGTCGCCGGCCAGTACCCGAGCCGGTCGGCGGTTTCGGGCTTTTCCGCCTTCCCCACCCCCAGCCAGCGGGACAGGGCCCTCCAAGGGGCGATCACTTGATAGAAGTCGCCCACCAGCGCCGAAAGGAACGGGAGGACCAGCCAGAGTCCCACATAGACCATGACCGGCGCCGGGTTTTCGAGCGCGTCGTCCGACCCGAAGAAGCCAGAGAGCACCAACACCGCCAGTAACACCAGCGCCACCACTGAAAAGACCACTCCCCCTAGCCGCGGCCAAAAGGTGGTTTTGATCTCTCTCCCCACCGGATTCTGGAGGCGGGGCTCGTGCCACCGCGCCGCCAGCATCGCGAAAGTAACCACCAGTACCGTCACCGCGGCTATGACAAAGTAAAAGAGCGGAATGGGCAGATCGAGGCGACCACCGATGCCGTGCGCAAGGATCATCTCCTCACCTCAGGGCGTCACTTTCAGCTCGATCAGCGGGCGATGGGTCACATGATCCTCCACCTCGAAGATCCCGGGCAGGATCCCATCGAACTCATGAACAGAGACAACGCCGGCCTCCACCGAAAACTCCTCGTCATAGCCATGAACGTGCACCAGGAGCGGGGCGTCCGAATCAAACCGCATCGAGATCCGGTTGCCAGGGGGACTTCGACCCTCCCCTCTCCGAGCGCCTTTCCCTCCCTGACCATCACCTCCACAACCGTCAGATCATCGGGAAGGGTGGTGGTCGTGGCGGGCGGCGTTGTGACGCCGGTGGTCAAAGTCGTGGTGGCGGGCAGAGTGGTGGCAACGGTATTCGCCGCGCTGGCGGGAGTGGTTGTGGTGGGTGGGACGGCGGTGGTGGACACGCCGGTGGTAACCGGGGTAGCGACGGTGGTGACAGTCCCCGCCGTGGGAACCGTTGCAGATCCGGGCGCGGTGGAGGGGCTGGCCTTCTCTCCGGTGTCCGCTGTGCAAGACGCGGCGATCAGCAGCAACACCCCCCACCAGACTCCTGCATGCCTATGACCGGGCATCTGAGGTGCGAGAAGCGTCCAACAACATACAGACAATCCTTTTTAACCGTACTGCCGTCACGTGCTCTTGGGGCCGAGCCAATGACGAGCCGAACCCAAGCCAAATCACACTCCACCGCCCCAATCCCGTTTGCTCCTCTCCGGAACGCGGGGCGGCCTCCAGATGGCCCGTTGCACCGTCTCCGCTATTTAGGCCTTGATGGCCCCTAATCTGATATTGGATGAGAAAATACGTAGCTACGGATGAGGCGCTCGCCGAGTATGCAACCGCCCACTCCATGCCGGGAACCCTGGTGAGCCGGAAGGTGATCGAGGAAACAGCTCAACACTATCCCGGCCTGTCGAGAATGCAGATCGATCCCCTCCAGGGACCATTCCTGGCGTTGATGGTCAAGCTGGTCGGCGCCGGGAGAGTGCTCGAAATCGGCACATTCACCGGTTTGTCCTCGCTGTGGATGGCACAAGCTCTCCCCGAAGGAGGCGAACTCGTCTGCTGCGACCTCTCCGAGGAGTACACCACCCACGCCAGGCGAGCATGGGCGGAAGCAGGCGTGGCGGATCGCATCACCCTGTTGGTTGGGCCGGCCCTTGAAACCCTGGCGGAGCTGGAAGGCCCCTTTGACATGGCGTTTCTCGACGCCGACAAGCCAAACTATCCCCGCTATCTCGAGAATTTGACGCAGTTGGTGCGCCCGGGCGGCGTGATCGTGGCCGACAACACGCTCTGGTCAGGACGGGTTATGGATCCCGCCGACCAAACTTCTGCAACCGAGGCGATTCGCCGTTTCAACGACCTGGCCGCCGCCTCTCCCGACCTGGAAGTGGTGCTGCTTCCCTTCGCGGACGGGGTGACGGTTATGCGCCGCCGCTGATCGGTGTCGGGAGGCCTTTTTCGCCTCTGACCGTGCATATAGCCCCAAAAACCGGCCAAAAAAGGGCGGCGATTACCAGCACGCCTGAGCCGAGAGTGCACAGCAAAGACCCTACCCACCCCCATCCCAGCCTGCCCGGAGACACCGAATGGAAACGGGATGGCGCGCGGGAATCCCTTTTCTTAGATCAGACAACGGCTAAACGTCGCCGCTGGTCGGCGCCGAAAGACCGATATCGTCTCTGATCGTGGACATGACCAAAAAACCGATCCCGAAAAGGACGGTGATCGCCAACCAACCCGGTGTGTAGGCGCCAAGCACATCCACCGACCATCCAAACAAGGGAGCACCCACTCCGAAACCACTAATGAAGCCGAAATACACCGCCCCCGAGCCTCTCCCGGCCACCGACGCCGGAAGAACCTCGATAACAGCGAGCATCCCAACAGAAGTCCAAGCGAAAACACTGAGGCCGATCACTGTCGCAGCGACCCAAATCACCCAAGTCCCCATCAGATTCCCAAACGCCAGACCAAAACCGGAGAGCACCCCCAAGAAGGCAATGACCATCAGACTGCGCACCACCCCCAAACGCCCTTCGGCGGCCTTTGCCCACCCGATCCGGGCCACAATCCCCACCGGCCCGGTCACCGCCAACACCAGCCCGGCCTGTCCCCGGCTCATCCCCAGCACCTCCTCGGCATATAACGGCAAATACACGACCACGACGACCACCCCTATGCCCAACAGGAACCCATAGACCGTCAAGCGGCGGACCAATCGGGGAAGTCGATCGGGGTACCTCTGATCTACATCTCCCCGCCCGGTCTTGTCTTCATCCGGCGCCAGTAGGGAGGGTTCCAGCGCGGCGCCCTTCGCCATAGAAAGAATCCCCACGATCAACGGGGCCGCCGCAAATGTCAGGACTGCCCATCGCCACCCCCACCAACCGGTGAAAACCGGCAACAACCAACCCCCCAGGAAAATACTGATCTGCACACCCGACTGCTTGATGCCCATGATCACTCCCCGCCGCCCGGGCTCAATCTCAATAGAAACCATCTTGTTGGTGGCAGGATTGGAGATGGCCGATGCAATCCCGTTGAGAAAGGCTGCTCCCACCATGAGCGAGAATTCGGGCGCCACTCCCACACAGAAGAGGGACGCTCCGGCCACCATCAAGGTGGTGACGGTGGCCCGCCGACCGCCCACCAGATCGACCCACTTACCGAGTCGGGCAGAAAACAGGGCGCCGCTCAAAGTGCCGGCGGTGGCCAGCATCCCCAACTGCCACCGTTCGATGTTCATGGCAGAAATCAACTCGGAGGCGAGAACCCCGAAAGTCGTGATGGCCAGGGTGACGGAGGACATGGTTATGACCAACATCGAAACCAAACGCAGACGGCGAGAGGAATTCAAACACTCAAACATACCACGACCCGGGCCCGACGGTCACTCCCTCTTTCGTTAAGGCCTCCGTGTCGACCGAGCCGGCACTGGACGGGCCAAACCGCGCTGCCAGGGCAGTTATCTCCGACCCAGGCTCATAACAAAGAAGCCGACCGCGAAAAGGACGGTGATCCCAAGCCAACCCGGCCTGTAGACACCGAGGGCGTCAACCGACCACCCAAACAGGGGAGCGCCCAATCCGAAACCGCTCATAAAGCCGAAGAAAACCACCCCCGAACCTCTGCCCGCCAGCGACGCCGGGAGGACCTGGATAACGGCGAGCATGCCCACCGAAGTCCAAGCAAACACGCTGAGACCGATCAGCACCGCCGCCAGCCATATCGACCAAGTCCCCACCACATTCCCGAACGCAAAAACAACACCTGAAACCATTCCCAACAAAGCGATGATCATCAAACTCCGCACCACGCCCAGACGCCCTTCGGCCACACGCGCCCACCCAATCCGGGCGAGAATTCCAACCGGTCCGGTAACAGCCAACACCAGACCGGCTTGCCCGCGGCTCATCCCCAGCGCCTCCTCGGCATAAAGCGGCAAATAGACAACTACAGCAATGCCCCCCACCCCCAACAGGAACCCATAGATCGTCAAGCGGTGAACCAAGGGGGGAAGCCGAGCAGGTGTCCGGGCTGTATCTCCTCTCCGGCCAGCTTCATCTTCATTCGGCGCCGGACGGGCAGACGCCGGCGTCACCTGTTTCCCCATGTAAGAAAGCGCAATGGTGAGCGGAACGGCAGCGAACGCCAGCACTGCCCACCGCCACCCCCACCAACCGGTGAAAACCGGCAACAGCCAACCCCCAAAGAAGGTGCTGATCTGCACTCCCGACTGTTTCACACCCATGATGATCCCCCGCTGACCGGGCTCAATCTCCACGGCAATGAGCTTGTTGGTGGCCGGATTGGCGAGCGCCGATCCTATCCCGGTGAGAAACGCCGCTCCCACCATCAGGGAGAATTCGGGGGCTATTCCCACACAAAACAGGGAACCTCCGGCGACCATCAGAGTGGTGACCGCGGCTCGCCGCCCGCCGACCCCATCAACCCACTTGCCCAGCCGAAACGAGAGCATCGCCCCACCCAAAGTGCCGGCGGTTGCCAGCATCCCCACCTGCCACCGCTCAATCCCCATGAAGGAAATCAACTCGGAGGCGAGAACACCAAAGACGGTAAGAGCCATGGTGGAGGCCGCCATGGTGACAACCAACACCGCAACCAAACGTAGATGACGGGAATCCGCGAGCATGCAAACGTACCGCCCCAAGCGGCTCGACAGATTCTTCATCCGCCCTCGAAACAAGTGCTGGACCCTCGACAAAACCGGTGGCGGCTACACACTGCGGCTGATGGGCACTGGCCTATCCTCGCCATCTCCGACCCATGTGCATGACCCAAAACCCGATCGCGAACAGGGCGGTGATCGCCAGCCAACCCGGGGTGTAAGTCCCCAGGACATCCACCGACCATCCCACCAGGGGAGCACCCATACTCAGGCCGCCCAAGAACCCGAACAGCACCACTCCTGAACCTCTACCCGCCAGAGATGTGGGGAGTATCCGGATGATGGCCAGCATGCCCACGGCGTTCCAGGCACTGCCGCTGAGACCCGTCAGCGCCGCTGCCGTCCAAATGGCCCAGGGTCCCAACTGATCCGCAAGCGCCAGAACCACACCCACTGTCACCGCTAACAAGGCAATGATCCTCAAGCTACGGACCGACCCAAGAGGCCCTTCAGCCAGATGCGCCCATCCCAACCGGGCGACAATTCCCACCAAGCCCGTAACCGCCACCGCCAAACCTCCCAACTCTCGACTCATCCCCATTACCTCTTCCGCGTAAAGCGGCAGGTAGGTAAGAACCACAGACATGCCCGCCCCCATCATGAACCCGTAAACCGCCAGACGGTAGATAAACCTGGGAAGGCGGTCAACGGGCGCCCCGGCTGTGTCCTTCCTGACCGCGTGTCCCTGCGTGGGCGTCGCCGAATAGAGACCTGCCAACGCCAGCGGTGCCACCGCGAACGTGACTACTGCCCATCGCCAGCCCCACCAAATGGCGAAAACCGGCAGCAGCCAACCCCCCAGGAACACCCCTATCTGGACACCTGATTGTTTCACCCCGACGATGAGCCCCTGGTGACCGAGCGCGAACTCTGCAGAAATGAGCTTGTTGGTAGCCGGGTTGGAGGTTCCCGATGCTATTCCGGCGAGAAACGCCGGGGCCATCATCAGGAGGAACCCGGGCGCCATTCCCACACCAAGCAAGGCAACCCCGGCGACCACCAAAGTGGCGACGGTGGCCCGCCGGCCACCGACCACATCAGCCCATTTGCCCAATGAGGGCGAAAACGCCGCTCCGCCCAGAGTGGCGGCGGTTACCAGTATCCCTATCTGCCACCGCTCAATGCCAAAAGAAGAGATCAACTCGGAGGCGAGAACGCCAAAAACGGTGGGAGCGAAAGTGGCGGCTGCCATGGCAACGGCCAACACCGTGCCCAGAAGCAGACGACGGTAGAGCACTCCGAATAACGGTAGTGGTCAGTCGCCAGTGGTTAGTTCTCCCGAAGGATCCACAAAAAGTGTTTTGTGCGATAAAGATCGCTACAACTCAACAAATCGCTGAACCTCATACAAAAAGAGCCACCCCCCTTGGCGGCAAACCCGACCGGCCACCCCTCCACAGTGATCCGTTGCGCCAAAACGCGTCCACCGAACGGGGTCAACCGGGCTCTACCATGGGCTATACGGGCCTTCCTTGGCGAGTCGTGAAGTTCTTTTCATCCAACTCAACCAGGTAGGCCTCAAATCAAATGTCAATAACGTCCATAGAAAGCACAATTAGTGGAATCGCTACCGGTCGCGGGGGCTGGGGCGGTGGACCGCCACCTGTTGGTCGTGTTCGGCGCCACCGGTGATCTCTACCGTCAGAAGCTCGCCCCCGCCCTCTACAACCTGGTCCGGCAGTACGAACTAGCCGACCGCTTCGTGATCCTGGGAGTAGGTCGGTCGCAGTTGGACAACAAAGACTTCAGGGCGCTTTCCCGGGCCTCCGTCGAAAGTACCTCCATCGGAGGGGCACAACTTGACGAGACGTATGCCGATCCCGATGAGTGGTGCGACGAGGTGGTGCACTACCAGACGATCGCGGACGGCGGGACGAGAGGGTACGAAGCCCTCCGGAGGCGGATCGAGCGTATCGAGGCGGCACACGATCTCTCCGGCAACCGGGTTTTCTACCTGGCCTTGCCGCCTGCGGCGTTTGCCCCCTCGGTAAGGGACTTGGGAGCATCGGGTCTCGCCCGCAGCCCGGGATGGACCCGCCTTGTGGTCGAGAAACCCTTCGGCGCCGACCTCGACTCGGCCGTAGCACTGAACGCGATCCTCCACGAGAGTTTCGACGAAAGCCAGATCTACCGGATCGATCACTACCTCGGGAAGGCAACGGTGCAGAACCTGCTGGTGTTCCGGTTCGCCAACCCGCTCTTCGAGTCGGTCTGGAACCGGGATCGTATCGACAATGTCCAGATCACGGTGGCCGAAGATAAAGGAATCGGCGATAGGGCCAGCTACTACGACCTGTCGGGAGCATTAAGGGATATGGTCCAGAACCACTTGACCCAGTTACTCAGCCTGGTGGCGATGGAACCGCCGGTCTCCTTCGATGCCGAAGCCATCCGGGACGAGAAGGTGAAGGTGCTCCAGTCGATCCGGCCTTTGGGTCCAGACGATGTTGTGTTGGGTCAATACACGGCGGGCCGAACCAACGGAAGGCCAGCGCGAAGCTATCGGGAGGAGCAGGGAGTGCGCGAGGGTACGATCACCGCTACCTACGCCGCCCTGCGGGTGTTCATCGACAGCTGGCGCTGGCAGGGGGTTCCCTTCTACCTGCGCACCGGCAAGCGGCTTACTGACCGCCTCACCCAGGTGGCGGTGACGTTCCGCGAACCCCCGGTACCGCTGTTCAAGTCCTTCGAACGGCGTCGTAGCCAAGGCAACATCCTCTATTTCAGGCTGCAGCCGAACGAGGGGTTCGATCTCTTGTTCGATGTCCAGGTACCTTCCGAGCATCCCCAGTTGGGTACGAAGTCTTTGGCCTTCGCATACGAAGAGGCCTTCGGGAGTCTGCCCGACGCCTACGAGACCCTGCTCTACGATGTCATGACCGGCGACCGGACCCTGTTCGTCCGCTCCGATGAGGTGGAGCAGGCCTGGCGGCTCTACACCCCGCTTCTCGAGGCTGGGATCAACCCCATTCCCTACCAGGCCGGTTCCTGGGGTCCCAAAGAGGCCGAGCGCCTGCTCGGGCCTCATGGGGACGAGTGGACGGTCCGGCTCCCTGAGGACCGCGGTCCAGACGGCTAGTAACTGATCTTCTGTCTGGTTTTAGATAGCAGACCTGGCTTAACGATCGGTGAGCATAGAGCCACCTGCTACCAGTGGCTATAGCCTTTCAAATCCTCAATGGTCTATCTCCCCAGGGCCCCCCTTGCGAAAGCGTATTCCTCCACGATCCTGCCTCCGATCAGGTGCTGGTCGATGATCATGTCCAACACTTCAGGAGTGACCCCCCGATACCAGACCCCCTCGGGGTAGACCACCGCCACCGGGCCTTGTTCGCATATTCGCAGACAATCCACCTTGCTCCTCAGCACCACGCCGTCCCCAGGCGGTTCGGGCTGGGCTTCCAGGCGGGGATTTCGAGACCAACGGGGTGGTGCAGAGGTAAGCCCCAGTTCCTTGCAGCGTCGTTTGAGATGGGCCCACACCCGGTTCGTCTCCTCCCGGGGAGCACAGCGGGGATTGGCCTGGCCGGCGCAGAGAAAGATATGCCACCGGGCGCCGCCGATGGAAAGGCCGTGTGCTACGGCCTCCAGTCGCTCCCGCTCGTCAATCGCCAACGCTCCCAATAGAAGCAGGGAATATCATAAGGGCCAAATGTAGACAGGCGGAGGGAAGAAAGGATTGCATATGTCTCTTGTCAGGCACTGGATCGGTGGACAACTCCTGGAAGACGTTCCGGAACGGACCGGGCCAATATTCGATCCGGCGCGTGGCCACCAGACCGCCGAAGTTGCCCTGGCCGGCGCCGCCGAGGTGGACAAGGCCGTAGAGGCCGCCGCAGATGCTCTCCCGGGATGGAGGGATACGTCGGTGGTGCGTCGCCAGCGGATCCTGTTCTCCTTCCGCCAGTTGGTGGACGACCACCGATACGACCTGGCCAAGCTGATCACCGCCGAGCACGGCAAGACCATGGATGACGCCTTGGGAGAGGTCCAACGGGGGCTGGAGGTCATCGAGTATGTGTGCGGCATTCCCCAGTTGCTCAAAGGCGAACTCTCCGAGCAGGTCTCCACCGGGGTGGACACGTATTCCTTCCGCCAGCCGGTGGGAGTGGTGTCGGGCATCACCCCTTTTAACTTTCCGGTGATGGTTCCGATGTGGATGTACCCGGTGGCTATCGCCTGTGGCAACACTTTCATCCTCAAGCCTTCGGAAAAAGACCCCTCCCCCTCCGTCCTCTCCGCGGAACTGTTTTCCGAAGCAGGGCTACCCAACGGGGTTCTCAATGTCTTGCATGGCGACAAAGTGGCGGTGGACGGACTGTTGGAACATCCGGACGTGAAGGCGATCAGCTTCGTGGGTTCCACTCCTATCGCCCGCTACATATACGAAACCGCCGCTCGGGCGGGAAAGCGGGTGCAAGCTTTGGGAGGGGCTAAGAACCACATGGTGGTGCTACCCGACGCCGATCTCGACCTCGCCGCCGACGCGGCTGTCTCCGCAGGCTACGGGTCGGCCGGGGAACGCTGCATGGCCATCTCGGTGGTGGTGGCGGTGGGCGACGCCGCCGATCGGATCATCCCGCGCATCACCGAGCGAATTGGCCGACTCCGGGTGGGGCCGGGAGCCAACGACCAGAGTGAAATGGGTCCATTGGTGACCGCTCAACACCTCGAGCGGGTGGCCGGATATGTGGAGAAGGGCCTTTCAGAGGGCGCCGAACTGGTAGCCGATGGGCGAAGTGTGACGGTAGAGGGATACGAGGACGGCTTCTTCCTGGGACCGTGCCTGTTCGACCGGGTCCGCCCGGAGATGTCCATCTACCGGGACGAGATCTTCGGGCCGGTTTTGTCGGTGGTGCGGGCGAACAGCTACGCGGAGGCGATCGATCTGGTCAACGCCAACCCCTATGGGAACGGAACCGCGGTGTTTACCAACGACGGCGGAGCAGCCCGCAAGTTCCAAAGAGAGATCGCGGTGGGAATGGTGGGCATCAACTTGCCCATCCCCGTACCACTCAGCTTCTACTCGTTCGGGGGATGGAAAGACTCGCTGTTCGGGGCCCACGCCATCTACGGACCGGAGGGAATCAACTTCTACACCCGCCAAAAGGTGGTCACTTCCCGCTGGCCGGACCCCATCCACCGGGGAGTGGATCTGGGCTTCCCCAAGTCCGACTGACAAGAGACGGTGACCGCCCTCCCCCACACGTTGGATGCAGCCGCCCCCCAGCAGACGAACAAATGCCGGGTGGGCACATGACCACGCGAACCGGGTTCAAGACATCCGGCTGATTTTCCGTACCCCTGAGACGATGGAGGAATCGGCACCCGGACCGCTCAACTGCAAGCCCGGCCATCCACTGCGGGAGCCATTCTCCGACGGTCGCTACGCTCAGATGTGATGCAACCGGCCGATCTTTCCCTCATCACTTCGGTGTCCGATCCTCAGATACATCCGGACGGCCGACGGATCGTGTTTGTCGTGACCACCACCGACCTCGACGAAGATCAGTACCGGTCGTCGCTGTGGCTTTGGGACGGTGAGGTACGGCAGATGACCTTCGGAGATGGTGATTCAGCGCCCCTCTGGTCCCCGGACGGCAAGTTCCTGGCCTTCTTGAGAAAAGGAACGGAGCGCACCGACCCTACCCAGTTGGCGATCATGCCCTCCGACGGTGGGGAGGCCCGGATCGTCACCTCATTCGAGCTTGGGGTGACGGCGCCGCTCTGGTCGCCGGACGGCTCGCACCTACTGCTGTTGGCGACGGAGTGGTTCGGGGAATGGGCGGACCTCGACCAAGATGAACGGGCCCGGCGCCCGCGGCGCATCACCGGCTTCGATGCCCGATTGGACAGCCGGGGCTGGCTGCATGACCGCCGGACCTACGCCTACCTGGTGGATCCGGGTGGTGAGGCCGCTCCCAGGCGAGTGGGAAGCTCCGACGAGAACGAGTCGGGTCTGGCCTGGTCGCCGGACGGCGCCAAGGTGGCCATGGTCACCAGCCGCGACAACCCGCGGTACCTCAAACGGGGCTTCGCCGTGGTGGAAATTGACCTGGAGAGCGGCGCCGAAACGCTACGAGCACCGTGGTCGGGCTATTACCAGACCGACTACGACTCTTCCGGCGGCCTTCACGGGATAGGTAACCCCACCCCCGACTACCCGCACGTTTTCTCGTTGTGGCGTCTCGGCGAACCGCCGGTGGACCTTACCGGTCACATCGACCGGAGTATCAATGGTCTCGCTGTCGCAACCGGGATGGAAAGACCCATTTGGCTGGATGAGGGTTTCCTTTGCGGCGTCGTGGACCGGGGCCGCTCTCACATAGTCGCCTTCGACAATGAAGGGAATGCCACCACCATGCTGGGTGGCGACCGGTACATCACCGGGTTAACAAGGTCATCTGCTGGAAGGTTGGCATTCACCGCCACCGATCCCACCAGTCCGGGTGAACTGTACGAGCGAACCGCCGATGGAGAGGAACGGGTTCTTACCGCTTTCAACCGCGAGATCCGCTCCCGCGGCGGGTTGGTGCGTCCCGGATTCTTCCAAGTGGAGAGCGCTCCCGAAGTCGAGGTGGATGCCTGGGTATACGTGCCCGATGGTGAAGGACCCTTCCCGGTACTCCTCAACATCCACGGAGGCCCGGCTTCCCAGTACGGCTTCTACTTCTTCGACGAGTTTCAGGTATACGCGTCGGCAGGCTACGCGGTGGTCGCCGCCAACCCCCGCGGCTCGGAGGGACGAGGCCGCGAGTGGCTCCGGGCGGTGATCGGCGCCGGCTGGGGCGTGGTCGACATGGAGGACATCACCGCAGTCATCAATGAGGCTCTCCGGCGAGACACGCGCCTCGATCCGTCTCGGGTAGGGATCATGGGTGGCTCCTATGGAGGGTTCCTCACCGCTTGGGCAATCGCCCGCGATGATCGGTACCACTCAGCTGTGGTGGAGCGGGCCCTGATCGACTGGGAGTCGTTCGGGGGAACCTCGGACATCAACCGTGACTTCTCGGGGTTGTACCTGCACCCGGCCACGGCCGGCGACCATCAGGCTCTGTGGGATGCCAGCCCCCTCGCCGAGGCGGGCCGGATCACCACCCCTACCCTCATCATCCACTCCGAGAACGACTTACGATGCCCGATCAGTCAAGGAGAGCAGCTATTCGCGGTTCTGCTGCGCAACGGAATCGAAGTGGAGATGATTCGCTTCCCCGATGAGGGCCACGAACTGAGCCGGAACGGGGCGCCCCGCCACCGCGTAGAGCGTTTCGAGTACATCCTCGCCTGGCACGACCGCCACCTTCGACCAGGTTTGGGGCGGCAAGCCGGTACCCGTGATGCGGAGAAGCCCGCGTAGGTCAGAATCCCATCTTTGGTCGAATCGAATCGGTGCTAAGAACCGGGTGCTTGGTGGCCGGTTGTGGGCAACGGATCCCCCGGACTTTCCGGACAACGCCGGTTTGCTCTCGGGCTCCGGGCGCTTGATGGCAAAGACGGTGACCAAGCGCGTTGCCAATGGCGTGCCGAATGAGATAGGGGATGGTGAGAGGGGGAGAGTTCCCTGATCACCTGCTTCCCGAAGTGGCCCGGATGGGCAGTTTCGGCACACGCCTGGAACGCCATGGCTGTGCGGGACTGGGGCCCTACCCAGGCATCCACCTCGACTCCGAGAGCCCTTTCCACTTGGAAGAACCCGGGACGCACCAATCCGCCTCGGGAGCAGAACTCCCGGTTGAAACCGGTAAGGCATTCGCTCCTCACCATCGGGGGTCCGCCCGTACATCTCACCCGGACAGGTGTGATGGCCGCTTTCGATCAGTTGTCAAGCGCCGACAGTGCTGTAGCCTCCGTCGGCGATGACATAGCAGCCGACCATGTGACTTGCCTCGGGCGTGGCGAGGAACAGGGCTGGTCCAGCCAGGTCCTCCGGGTTCGGGACCCGTCCCGCTGGTGTCGCTGCAACGATTGCCTCCCGTCGACCGGAATTCCAGTCCTCCCGCGATACCGTGGACTCTGTCTCCATAAATCCTGGTGCGAAGGCGTTAACTCTCACCTTGGGGGCAAATGCCCTGGCGTATGACTTGGTCAGCGCCATGACGCCGTACTTGCCGGCGGCGTATTGAGGGGCACGGGGGCTGCCTCTCACCACAACAGTAGAACCGATATTCACGATGGAGCCGCCCCCGTCCTGTTCGAGCATCCTCGAGCCGAATTCGTGGATCATGTACAGGGTCCCCTTGATGTCGACGTCGATCACCCGATCCACGAGCTCTTGGGTCACGTCGCGCCAAGACATCTGTTCGGTGGCGATGTCCCCGACGTTGTTGACCAGCACATCCAGCCCACCGAACTCATCGAAGACTGCGTTTGCCATCTCCTTCACCGCGTCCCACGAACTGATGTCAGCCTGGAATATCGATGCCTCCGAGCCCACATCA
The DNA here is from genome assembly GCA_965261135.1 of Acidimicrobiia bacterium. Lineage (GTDB taxonomy): Bacteria > Actinomycetota > Acidimicrobiia > Spongiisociales > ZC4RG35 > Bin76. The sequence goes on along the minus strand of OZ253443.1, from coordinate 17,462 downwards.
CGTATCTGTTCGGCGGTCCGTTCTGCGCCGGCCTTGGAACTGTAATAATGGACGGCGACCTGCGCCCCCTCCAGGCCTGCCCTACGGGCGATCGCACTACCGAATCCGGTGCCGGCGCCGGTGACCAGAACCCGTTTGCCGACGAATCTCTTGAAGACTTCGGGTTGGCCTGTCATCGGATTAACTCTCTTCTGTGTGGCACTTGATTCTCCCAGCCCGGCTGCCCTCCGATGTTAGGTGCGATCTCCACACAAAAAGGTTTGTGTTTTGAGTGCAACCTCCTGACCCTATTGATACCGTTGGCTACAACCAAATGCGTTTGCAGAAAGAGGTGTATCTTGAAACCAGGGAATCTTTGGCGATTACGAAGCTTTGTGGCGTTGCTGGCTTGCCTTGCCATGGTAGCCGCGGCATGCGGCGACGACGCAGGTGAGGACGTAACCACCACCGCAGGCACTGTCGCCCCTACCACCACCGCTGCCCCACCCGAAACCACGGCTGCGCCGGAACCAGAACCAACCAGACTGGTATTCGCCGTGCCGCCTCCCGAACAGGGCGAGTCGAATAACCCCAACCGCGACATACAACCCAACGATGAGTACCAGCTCAAACCGATGTACGAGAACCTGGTCGGCGTGGACCCATTGACGGCTGCGTGGATCCCGATGCTTGCTGAGAGTTGGGAACTCAACGACGCCGGGGACCAACTCACCTTCCGCCTGCGGGAGGGGGTCCAGTTCCACAACGGTTTCGGTGAGGTGACCGCAGAAGACGTCGTCTTTTCCCTCACCGACCTGATCGACCCACCCGGCGCTGTCTCCGGTGTGGCCGAAGCGGTGCGCAACGCTGTGGGTGAGTTCGAGATCGTGGACAACTACACCGTCATATTCCACGTCACCGAAAACCTCTCCTTCGCATTCTTCGAAGGCATCAGCTACGGCGCCGCGGGAGCGGTGATCAAGAGTAAGGCCGACTGGGACTCCCGAGGAGGTGGCTCGCCTGCCTCCCCAGGTCTGGATGAGGCCCCGCTTGCCGGAACCGGGCCGTACCAATTCGTGGAGCGGAACCCGGGTCAGAATGTCGTGTTCGAGAAGGTGCCGTATGACCACTGGCGTCAGAACGGCGATTTCGACGAGATCGAATACCGCTTTATCGGCGAGGAGGCCACCAGGATCTCTTCACTGCTGGCGGGTGAAGTTCAAATGACCTCGCTGTCTCAGGAACTCGGCGACGAAGCCGAGGCGCAAGGCATGCAGGTGATCAAGTCGGCTCTCCCCGGACGTCGCTATGGCCTGGCCCTCGTGGGTTGCTACTACCTCGAGCCATCAATCCCCGGAGAGAAGTCTGCGGAAGTGTTCACCAGCGGCGAACGCCTGTATCCGGATAGCCCATGGTGTAACAAGGACATCCGTATTGCCGCCAACAAGGCGATCGACCGCCAAGCGCTGAACGACGCCTTCTACGGAGGCGAGGCCGAAACCGCCATCATGTGGTATTGGCTGCCGGAGCAGACCGACTCCTGGAACCCCGACTGGGAAGCGCGTTTCGACGAGCACATCGGCTACGACCCCGATGGCGCCGGCGCAATACTGGACGGGCTCGGCGCGCCGGTCAGTATCCAGGTCATCGCCAAGAATGACCTCAGCGAGGCCGTCGGCACCATGCTGGCGGATGCCGGGTTCGACGTGGAACTCGTGTCGATGGACGGTGGGCAGTACTCGGCAGCGCGTGAGGCCCGGGAGTTCGATCGCATGGTCGAATTCGACGACACCGCGTCAGAGAATGTGACCGGCTTCGAACCGGCAGGATACTGCAACCAGGATTCCGCCCGACCAGTCTGCATGCTCGACTGGGACACACAGTACGAAGCGATCCTCATTGAGTTGGACCCGGTTAAACAGGCCGCGTTGTGGCGTGACTTCGGAGACGTCGTCTTTGAGAACGCCCCGCACGTCCCGTTGCTGCGGACCTTCTCGGAGACTGTCGTCGATCCCAATGTCGTCTGCGGTTACAACTACCCCGGCGCCAACATGAGCGCACCCTTCAGCTTCGTGGAATACATCGAATCCTGCTGAAACAAATAGATCGGGCGCCCCCAGGCTCAACATGCCTCTGGGGGCGCCCATCTAACCAAGCTCAAGATCGAATCGGACGAGCGGTATAGCTTCGCTCACACCTACTAATGGAGTTACATAGATGGCGGCCATGGAACCTGATTGGAAACGATCCATCCGCAAGATGGCCGCCAAGCCGGTCACCGAGCCCATCGCAACCAACATCGACATAGTCGGGTTCAGCGACCTCGACGGGAAGTTGGACGGGCAGCAACTCCAACTCCAAAGCGTGGGCCGGCATACCTATCTCTACGTCGGCCACCCATGGTCGGGTGGGATCAGCGTGCTCGATGTCACCTCACCCGGTGACCCGGGAGTCGCTTCTTTTATTGCAACGCCGGACGAGCACACCTGGCACATCAAGATCCAGGTGGCCGACAACATTCTCATGGCCTCCTGTGAACCGGCTTTCTACAACCTCGACAACGACCCAACCCAGGCGTGGAAAGGAGTGCGCTTCTTCGACGTCTCCGATCCCGCCGCCCCCCGAGAGTTATCCCACTGGGATGAATCTAATCCCCGAGGGTTCGGGATCCATCGCAGTTGGTGGAACGGGGGCCGGTATGCCTATCTGTCGAACATGATCGAAGCGCCCGGTGTGCGATATCACTGGCGCCTCGACCGCGCCCGGGTGATGACAATTCTCGACGTGTCCGACCCCGAGTCACCCAAGAGAGTGACCGATTTTTGGCACCCGGTACAACTGGGGGAGGGCCAACCTCCACTGGAGGATGAGACCTTCGGGGTGCATTTCCCTCTTGTCGAAGGAGACCGCGCCTACATTGCCTACTCCGATGGCGGATTCGCCATCGTGGACGTTTCCGACGTCGAGAATCCGACGCTGGTGAGCCACGTTCGAACATTCCCCGAACTGACGGATGGTCAGACTCATTCTTGCGTTCCACTTCCCGGCCGTGACATCCTGGCGGTTGTCGAGGAGCCATTGGCCAACTTCGGTTTGGAGGGTCCAAAGAACATTCGGCTCTGGGACATCTCCGACGAGACCAACCCGACCGAGCTCTCTACGCTCCCGATCCCCGAACCCACTGAGGAGGAGCCGTACGGTACCTACTACCAGAAGGGAGAACGGTTCGGTCCGCACAATCTCCACGAGAACCATCAAGGATCGAAGCTGGTGGCCGACAAGGTGTACAACGCCTACATGAACGCCGGCCTGCGGGTGTTTGACGTCTCGGATCCACGGAATCCGACCGAAACGGCCTCCTTCCTTCCACCATCGCCCACGCGGCTCGTTGATCCTCGTCCATATATGCGAATCTTCGATGTGATCCACAGCGGGGTGCGCGACGTTTGCTCACAGGATGTGATTGTCGATCCTCGTGGCTACGTCTACCTGAGCGGGCTCAACGAGGGTATATGGATCCTCGAGGAAACCTGCGCCAATTCGGGCAAATGAACGTGATAGGGACACCGATTACGATTGAGTCCACGCTCCGTGAATAAGAACGCAGGCATCGGCGACTCGGTTCGCAGACTGGAAGACTATCCGCTTGTCACTGGAGGAGGGGCCTATGTGAGTGACCTGGTCGACGAAGACACCCTGCACTGCGCCTTCGTGCGCAGCCCTGTCGCCCATGGAACATTCGAACCGCCTGACTTGGACGACATCCTGGACATGCCCGGTGTGGTGGCTGCATTTGATGCACGGACCCTCAACGTCCCCGATCTGCCCTCCACACCCGGGCGGGGGGCGCCGGAGGCCGCCGGAATGGGCCAGCCGGCACTTGCCCGCCAACGTGTTCGCCATGTTGGCGAGCCGATCGCCGTGATCATTGCCGAGACCCCATCCCAGGCCGTCGACGCCGCCGAAATGCTGTGGGTCGACATCGATCCCCTCCCCGCCGTGACCGATGCGAAGACGTCTCTGGGTGGGGACGTGCTCCTCTTTCCGGAAGTCGGAACGAACCTGGTCCACGAAAATACGGTGGCCACCCCGGGCGAACGCCCGGAAGCAGAGGTCGAGGCCTCTGTCGAGATCGGCATCCCCCGACTCTCGCCCGTGACCATCGAACCGCTGGCCATCCTCGTCCGCCCGAACGACGGGACCCTCGAAGTGTGGTGTGGGCACCAATCCCCGGCCCGTCTTCCCCGACAGCTTTCTCCCTTCGTCGGCCTGCCTCCGGAGCAAATCCGGGCGCGGGTACCAAGTGTCGGTGGGGCCTTCGGCGCCAAGGGACAATTCTACGCCGAGTACGTGGTTGTGGCGGTCGCAGCTCTTCGGCTCAATAGGGCCGTGGCATGGATTGAGAGGCGGGGTGAACAGTTTCGATCGGGTACCCATGGCCGGGGTCAAGAGGTGAAGACAACGGTCGGCGGTGACCGGTCAGGCCGCATGCGGTATGTGAAGTCGGAGTTACTCGGTGACGTGGGCGCCTATCCCAGTACAGGGTCTCGCATCCCCTTTTTCTCCCAGTTCATGGCCCAGGGCGTCTACGACATAGACCATATCGAGGTTCACGCCACCGCTGCACTGACCAACAAGGCGCCTACTGGACCGTACCGGGGTGCAGGGCGTCCTGAGGCAGCCATAGCCATCGAATGCGCCGTAGACGCCTTCGCAGCAGAGGTCGGGATGAGGCCCGAAGACGTGCGGCGCAAGAACTTCATCCGCTCCGACCAGCTCCCCTTCACCACTCATACCGGTGCGGTATACGACTCGGGTGACTACGAGGAGGCGCTTGATCTGGCGCTGAGGACAGTGGACATTGAGGCATGGCGCGCACGACAGGAGGAGAGACGCCGCCTCGATGAGGACCCCATTGGGATAGGTATCGCCTCGTTCATCGAACGGGCAGGTGGCTCGGTGGGTTCATGGGAGTGGGGGAAAGTCGAGATGATGCCCAACGGATCATTGGAAGTGCGCACCGGCTCAACATCGGCCGGCCAAGCCCATCAGACCGTGTGGTCCCAGATCGCCGCTTCGGTGTTCGATGTCCCGCTCGATCGGATCGTGTTCCACGCCGGCGACACGAAAGAAATCCCGATGAGCGTAGGTAGTTTTTCCAGCCGATCCCTCCAGTTGGGTGGCTCGGCGGTGCTCCGCTGCGCACAGCGGGTCAGGGAGGCGGTCTTGGATCTGGCCGCGGGAATGTTGGAGGCTGCTCCGCACGACCTTGAGCTGCGTGACGGCAAAGTTAGAGTCGTCGGCTCTCCTCAACCCGAGATTTCGCTAACCGACATAGCCATGGAAGCGCAGTCTCAAGGAGTGGAGTTATCGGAGGAGGAGATGTTCAACCCGAATGCCCTGACCTACCCCTATGGCGCCTATGTGGCCGTGGTCGAGGTTGAACTCGAGACCGGGTTCGTGAACTTGCTTCAACTGGCCGCCGTTGACGACTGCGGAAACGTGATCAACCCGATGGTGGTGCAGGGCCAGGTGCATGGTTCGATCATGCAAGGAATCGGCTCGGCATTGCTGGAGGAGGTTGTCTATGACGCAGATGGCCAGCCTCTCACCACCAGTCTCATGGACTACCTGATCCCGAGCGCCACCCAGCCAATGCCGCTGGAGACCCGGCATCTTACCCATCCGGCGCCATCGAATCCTCTCGGGGCCAAGGGGACAGGTGAGGCGGGTTGTATCGGGGTGCCGCCCGCCATTCTCAACGCCGTCTGTGATGCACTGCGCCCGCTTGGCGTCACATTGGGCAGTTTTCCCCTGACCCCTTCGCGGGTTTGGGAGGCTATCCAGGCGGTGCATCAGAGAGAGGTTTCAGCATGATTTACGATGTCCATGCCCATATCGTTCCTATCGAGTTGATGGAATTGCTCAGAGCCCGGGGCAGCGATTATGGCATCGAGGTGCTCAACAACGATTCTGGCGAGGAACTGCTGCGGTTGGCGGGCGCCAAGGTGATAGGCCCCTTTCCCCAAGAACTCTTCGACCTCGATGCCCGATTCCGGGCCATGGACAAAGCCGGGGTCGATATCCAAGTGGTGTCCCATCGCACCGACTTCAGCGCTTACGCCCTCGAGCCCGAAGCTGGGGCCAGATACGCCCGCGACTTCAACCGGATCCTCGCCGAAGAGGTTTCCAGGTACCCGGACCGGCTCGTCGCCTTGGGCACCGTTCCTCTCCAATCCCCCGCTAAAGCGGCCGACGAGCTGGCGTACATCGTAGGTGAACTCGGGATGGCCGGGGTGGAGATAGCCACCACCGTCGATGGGGTGCACCTGGTCGACGCCGGGCTCGACCCTTTCTGGAAGGTCGCAAACGAACTCCGCTGTCTGGTGTTGATGCATCCCTACGACCCACTTGGCGGCTATGACCTGAGCAGGTATTTCCTCTCGAACATCTTCGGCAGGCCTGCCGAATCCACGGTTGCCATGGCTCACCTGCTCTTCGGTGGCGTTCTCGAGCGGTATCCGGACCTGGTTCTCTGCATGGTCCACGGGGGCGGATACATGCCGTATCAGATAGGTCGCTGGGAGAAGGGCTATAAGGTGGTCCCCCACCTCACAGCCGAGAACATCAACAGATCACCGCTCGAGTTCGTGAGGCGTCTCTACTTCGACAGCCTCGTTCACGTTCCGGAGGCGCTCTCCTTCCTCTTGGATCTCGTCGGGCCGACCCAGGTGGTGGTTGGCACCGATTACCCGTACCCCATGCATGAACGGACTCCCGTTGCCTTCATCGATTCGGTCCCCAATCTGACGAACGATGCCCGGGAGATGATTCTCCATCGCAACACTTCCCGGATACTGGAAGGAATACGCCGATGACAAACGCCGACCGGACCGATGCTCACCGAATGTCCGTCATCGGTCACATCGACCTCGACGGCAAGGGAGATCTGATGCACGTCAATGTCGTTGACGGCGTCGCCTATGTCGGCCACATGGGCTACAACGACTTGGGCACTTCGATAATCGATGTCTCCAACCCTTCCCAACCCGAGTTGATCACCCAGATCCCCAGACCTCCCGGCACCCACAGTCACAAGGTTCAAGTGAAGGACTCCCTTCTGCTGGTCAATCACGAGCGGAACCGGTTCGAGGATCCGCCAGCGGTGGAGTGGAGCGCCGGGATGGCCATCTACGACGTCTCCGACCCCGCTTCTCCGCAACAGATCGGTTTCTACCCGGTCACGGGCACCGGGATCCACCGTATGGCTTGGTGGGAAGGCGACCATGCCCTCGTTTCTGCGGGTGAAGATGGTTACTCCGGGCGCATCCTGGAGATAGTCGACCTGTCCGAACCCACTTCGCCCACCGAGCTTGGGCGCTGGTGGTACCCCGGCCAGCACGTCGCGGGCGGCGAGCAGTCAACCTGGGGCGCGGCCGATGATCCCGACCTGGCACACGAGGACCGCCACTACAACCTCCACCATGCCCTTCCATACGGTGACCGCGCCTATGGCGGGTATTGGGACGGAGGTCTCATGATTCTGGATATCAGCGACCCCACAAGCCCGCAACTGATCAGTCACCTCGAGTTCGGGCCCGAAAGCCGCAATACCCACACTCCTCTCCGCCCTCCCGGACGGGACATCCTGATCGTCACCGATGAGCTGATCACTCGCTGGGTCGGAATCCAGCGCCATGTCTGGGTGGTTGACATCGCCGACGAGGCCAATCCGAGCGTGATTACACGTTTTCCCGTTCCGCCGGGCGCCCGGCATGAGGAGAAGATCCGGTGGGGACCGCATAATCTCCATGAGATGAGGCCGGGCTCTTTCGCAGACCCCAATCTGGTATATCTCACCTATTTCGCCGGCGGGCTGCGCGCCTACGACATATCCGACGCCGGCAATCCTGTCGAAGTCGCCCACCTCGTGCCCCCGGCTCCGCCCGGTCGGGACTCGATTCAGTTCAACGACGTCTATGCCACAGAAGACGGGCTGGTGTATGTCAGCGATAGATTCGGCGATGGCCTTTACGTAGTCGATCCGGGGTTATGAGACCCCGGGCCGGTCCGGAGGGTCTGGCCTGATGGCCCGCTACATCGTTATCAACAGCGTTCGGGGGGTGCTCACCATCGTCGCTGTTTCATTCATCGTCTTCTTCCTGGCGCGTCTCACCGGTGACCCGCTGGACGTCCTAGCTCCGGTCGACATGGGCCGGGAGGATGAGCAAGCCTTGAGGGAGCAGTGGGGACTTGATAAACCTCTACCGCAGCAGTATTTCTCGTTCGTGGGGAACGCTCTCCACGGCGATTTCGGTCCCTCTTTTCTCTATCCCACCGAGACAGCCGGGTCGATCATTGCCGACAGGCTCCCCGCCTCTATCAGATTGGGCCTCGTGGCCACTGTGCTGGTGGTGGTCATCGGCGTACCCCTGGGGATCCTCTCGGCAGTCAAACGCGGCTCCATGGCGGACAGGATTGCCAAAGGCATGGCGCTGTTCGGTCAGTCGGTTCCCGAATTCTGGTTGGCGATCATGCTCATTTGGCTGGTGGCAGTGCCGTGGAAATTCATCCCCACCTCAGGAATCGGAAATTGGCGTAGCTACATCTTGCCGAGTTTCGTTATAGCGATCTTCGGCATCGCCGCCCTCCTGCGGCTGTTCCGATCGGCCATGCTCGAGACCCTTGGAACCGAGTACGTCAAGTTGGCGCGGCTCAAGGGAGTGTCCGAGTTCATGGTCATCATGAAACACGCCCTTAAGCCGGCGTCGATCGGGCCACTGACATTCTTCGGGGGGGTAGCGGTTCGAATGCTGACCGGGGCGACTGTGGTGGAGATCGTCTTCTCCTGGCCCGGCGTCGGCTTGCTCGCTTTCGAGTCGGCCAACGCCCGTGACTTTCCGGTGGTTCAAGCACTCGCCCTCTTCACCGCCACGGTGATCGTCGTCCTGAACCTTTTGGTCGACATCACATACGCCTACCTCGATCCGAGGGTGAGACTCGGACAAAGGTCGCTCGCATGACGCCGACTCGCGGGACATCCTCCACCGGTGAGAACGAAGCGCCCCCTCTTTCTGCCGAACAACACCCCGATACGTCCCTAGGTCGATACCTCCGTATACCCTGGTTCAGGACCCGTACCGACAGGGTGCCGTGGGTTCCCATCCTCATCGTGGTGTTCGTGCTGCTCCTCCCGGCGCTCCTCGCGGATGTGATCACCGTTCACAATCCACTTCGCGGGAACTTGGCGGAGCGTTTGACCCCACCGGCATGGATGGATGGAGGGTCTTGGACCTATCCCCTGGGCACCGACAAACTGGGCCGCGACATCCTCACCAGGATCATCTACGGCGCCCGAATCTCGCTCACGGTGGCCTCGCTCACGATCTTGGTCGGCGCCTCGTTAGGCACCACCCTGGGACTGGTGGCCGGGTATTTCGGCGGTTGGATCGACCGGGGGGTCAGTTGGCTCATCGACACCTTCCTGAGCCTTCCGATCGTGCTGCTTGCTCTTGTCATCGTGGCGGCAATCGGACCGTCGTTCATAACCATCGTGACGATCATTGCCATCACCATGTGGGCATATTTCGCCAGACAGGTAAGAGGTGACACGCTCGCCGTACGCGAATCCGAATACGTTGCCCGGTCCAAGGTCGCCGGTTCCCGCCCATGGCGGATCCTCTTGCGACATGTGTTGCCAAATGTTGCGAACACCCTGATCGTCCTCGCCACATTGCAGGTTGGAGTAGTGATCCTGGAGGAGTCGTCGCTGAGCTTTATCGGCGCCGGAATCCCGAGACCGAACCCAAGCTGGGGTGTCATGGTGGCCGATGGAAGAGATCAGATTCTGATCGCCTGGTGGATGTCGCTGTTTCCCGGACTGGCGATCCTCTTGGTGGTGCTTTCGCTAAACCTCCTGGGAGACTGGCTGCGGGACTTCCTCGATCCGAAGATGCGCCAGCGGCGATGACCGGGACCGCGACCGATGAGCCCCTCGGGTTGGCAGCTCCGGTTCTGGAGGTCAGGGACCTGGTCACGTATCTGTACACACGCTGGGGCGTGACCAAGGCGGTGGATGGCGTCTCCCTCCAGCTTCATGCCGGTGAGGTACTCGGCATCGTGGGCGAATCCGGAAGCGGCAAGAGCATGCTTGCCCTTTCGTTGGTTCGGCTGACACCCGAGCCGGCCGGCCGCATTCTCAGTGGCCAAGTCTTGCTCAACGGGCGAGATCTCCTGTCGCTCAGCGAGAAACAGATGCGCAGGATCAGGGGGCGGGAGATTTCGATGATCCTCCAGGACCCGCAGCAGTCATTGAATCCGGTGTATTCGGTAGGAAATCAACTCGCCGAGACCATACGCCTCCATGACACGGCCGCCTCCTCGGGCGATGTGCGGGAGCGGTCGATTACGGCGCTAAAGAGCGTTCGGGTGCCGGCCCCGGAGCGACGCCTGCGCAGTTTTCCACATCAGATGAGCGGCGGGATGAAGCAACGAGTAGTTGGCGCGATGGCGGTAGCCTGCCAACCATCGGTTCTCATCGCAGACGAACCGACAACTGCGCTGGATGCCACCATCCAAGCCCAGTATCTGCGACTCCTCGACGAGCTACGAGAGCAGACCTCGGTCGCAATCATCCTGATCACCCATGACTTCGGTGTGATTGCCGAATCCTGTGATCGGGTAGCCGTGATGTACGCCGGACGTATCGTCGAACAGGGCCCGGTATCAGAGTTATTCGACGATCCTCGCCATCCGTATACCCAAGCGTTGCTCGCGGCCCGCCCTCGACGAGGACAGAAGGCCGAACGGCTGCCTTCCATCCAGGGACAGCCTCCCTCACTCATCGAGCTGCCGGCCGGTTGCGCATTCGCCCCAAGATGTCCTCACGCAGTAACCCGCTGTGACGAGCAGTACCCGCCATCGTTCGAAGTAGGCGACAACCACGTAGCGGCCTGTTGGCTGGCCGAGGAGATCTCGTGACTAACCGAGTGATGGTCGTCGACAACCTGGTCAAGCATTTCCCGGTGTCGTCTGGCCGATACGGCGGTCGGGTCGTCGGCCACGTGCGCGCCGTTGATGGAGTCAGCTTCTCCATTGAGGAGGGAAAGACTTTTGCCCTCGTGGGCGAGTCCGGATGCGGGAAGACCACAACGGCCCGACTTCTCTTGAGACTGGTCCAGCCGACGGACGGATCGGTAACACTGGACGGAAGAGATATTCACCGTCTGAGACGCACCGAGTTGAGGTGGTTCCGCACCAACGTGCAAGCCGTGTTCCAGGATCCGTGGGCCTCACTGAGCCCGCGCATGCGAGTGCGGAACATCGTGGGCGAGGCCCTGGTCGTCAATCGAAGAATCTCCAGAGACGCAGTGAAAGAACGCGTAGGAGAGACTCTTGAGAAGGTCGGCATGGAAAGGTGGCACGGTGATCTCTTTCCGCACGAGTTCAGCGGAGGCCAGCGCCAGCGAATCGCTCTAGCCAGTGCCCTGGTCACCGATCCCAGACTCCTGGTGCTCGACGAGCCGGTGTCAGCCCTCGACGTCTCGGTGCAGGCCCAGGTGTTAAATCTCCTGAAAGACATTCAGCGGGATTTCAACACGACCTATCTGATGATCGCTCACGACCTGGCCACAGTGCAATACGTGGCCGACGAAGTGGCGGTCATGTATATGGGTCGGATCGTCGAGCAAGGGGATACCGACCAGATATTCGAGTCACCGCAACATCCATACACCCAGGCCCTGCTTGCCGCCGATCTGCCCGCGCATCCCCGAGACCGCCGACCCGGGCTGAAGATCATGGGAGAGTTGCCCAGCCCGCTCGACCCCCCTTCCGGGTGCCGGTTCAGGACACGCTGCCCTGAAGTCATGGAGGTTTGCTCCACCACACCAGAGAGCGTCGAGGTAGGTGCGGGACACACCGTGAGATGCCACCTCCACGCTCCCGCGGTCCGGTAGCTTGGCGAAACCCCGACTATATAATTTGGCAAACCACTAAGAATGCGAGGGTTAATGCTCAATCACGATTTGGTATGGACAGGGTCGTTCAATGATGTCGCTTCCGACAGCGCTCTGCAACGAAGAGTTGGAATCTATGACACCACCCTCCGTGACGGAGAGCAGACAGTTGGCGTCTCGCTACGCCCGGAGGCGAAGCTCGAGATAGCACACGCCCTGGATCGTCTCGGAGTGGACCGCATAGAGGCGGGTTTTCCCCGCGTCTCTCAAGATGACGTGGAGGCCTTTCGCCTGATACTCGCCGCCGGGCTCAACGCTGAAATCTGGGGATTCTGCAGGGCCGTCAAAGCCGATGTAGAGCAGCTGGTCGATCTGGGGGTGGAGTCGGCGGTCATCGAAACGCCGGTAAGTGACGGCAAGCTCTCGGCCTATGGATTGACTCGTGAGGTCGTCGTCCAGCGGGTGGTCGATTCGATACATCTCGCAGTAGGCAACGGGATTCACGTCTGCTTCTTCGGGGTCGACGGCAGCAGAGCCGATTTCGGGTTTCTGGAGGAGATCTACACCAGGGCGATCGAGGCCGGAGCCGGTGAGATCGCATTGGTGGACACTTTGGGCATAGCCGCGCCCGAGGCAGCCGCGAATATGGTGACCCAAGCTCGCTCGTGGGTCGGAGATGAAATTCCGATCCATTGGCATGGCCATGATGACTTCGGCTTGTGCACAGCCGGCGCCATAGAGGCGGTGCGCGCCGGGGCGGACTGGGTTCAGGGCACCATCAACGGTATGGGGGAGCGAGCCGGGAATATGGATCTCGCCGAGTTCGCGATTGCCTTCGAAGCCGTATATGGGGGCGAAACCTCCATGCATCTGCAGCACATCGTCGAGGTGGCTGAAACGGTCCAAAGACTGTCCGGTTATCACCTGGCGCCGTGGAAACCCGTCACAGGCCGAAATCTCTTCATTAGGGAAAGTGGAGCGGTGGCATCGCAATTCCACGACCCGACCGCGGTCGAGCCCTATTCCTCAACGTTGGTGGGCGCCGAGCGAGGATTGGTGTTGGGCAAGAAGAGCGGATTGGCCAGCATCAAGATCAAGGCTGAGGAGCTCCACCTCGATATTCCTGAGGAGTTCCACGCCACCTTACTGGAGCGGGTCAAGCAGCGAGCAATCCAGGACGGAGGGTTGGTCTCGAACGAGCATTTCGTCGAGATGGTCAAAGCCGTAACCTCGAGCCGCGGTCTGGCGGGCGAGGCTGCTACGGCTTGAGCTGTTCCTGTCCGTGACGGACTGGTAGCCTCAATCAAATATCAAATCAACAGAGCAGGGGTTGTAAATGAAGTTAGCCACTTTTGATGGTGGGAAAGTCGGCCGCATTGAGGGTGACCGCATGATCGAACTCGACGTTGCCACCATGCGTGAGTACTTCGAGCGCGGCGGTGATGTGGATGAGAGCGGGGCCGATTACGAGTTGTCCACGGTCAAACTCGAGGCTCCGATCATACCCAAGAAGTTCTTCCACACCGCCGGCAACTACCGGGAACATCATGAGGAGTCGCTCAGAGTCAACTGGTCACACCCGGTTCTTCCTTGGATCGTTTTCTTCCAGAACATTGACGCCATCATTGGACCGGACGACGCCATCGTATATCCCCACCAATTGACAAGTGAACTTGATTACGAACTCGAGCTCGCAGTGGTCATCGGCAAAGCAGGGAAGTTCTTCTCGTCTGAAGAGGCGGATGAATACATAGCCGGTTATCTGATCTTTAACGACATGACGGCCCGGGATATCCAGCGTCGAGAGATGCAGTCCGGTGTTTTCTCTTTCTGCAAAGGAATCGACACCTTCTGCCCGATCGGGCCTTGGATTGTGACGCCCGACGAGATCGGGGATCCGCATTCTCTCGATGTGGAACTTCGGGTGAACGGTGAGAAGCGTCAGGTTTCAAACACGGGGAACATGTCGGTAACGATCCAGGAGATCGTGTCCCACTACTCCCCGATGGGCTACAGCGCCGGGGACGTCCTCTCCACTGGCACGGTGTCCGGGGTTGCCGGCTTCAGCGAGGATGCTGAGTCTCTGTATCTCAGGCCGGGCGATGTCATAGAAGCCGAAATCGAACGTATCGGTGTGCTCCGCAACCCCATCGTCTCGTGGGAGGAAGCCCACGGTTCGTAAGACCGGTCTTCCCATAAGCCCCATCCTCTCACCCTCTGGTCGGGCCGCGTGTGATCGACCCCGAGGATCAGACCGAAGCCACTGAGGGGATTCGCCGTCTCAACGAAATGGCTTCCGCTTCCCCAGACCTCGAAGCGGTACTGCTCCTTCCCCAGAACTTCAAAGCGGTACTGCTCCCCTTTGCGGACGGGATGACGGTCATACTCAGATCCTGATTCACCCTTCGCTCCCGAGCCGAGCCGGTATGCCTCTCACCGTTCCTGCCACTCCCATGGCAGTGATGAAAAGAGCAGACACCACCAGCCATCCTGGCCGGTAGACACCGAGGAGGTCGACCGACCATCCGAGCAGGGGAGCGCCCACTCCCCCACCCCCCAGCGCTCCGGCGAGAATCACCCCCGAACCCTTTCCGGTCAAGGACCCGGAGAGCCTCCGGATGGCAACCAGCATGGAAACCGCATTCCAAGCGCTGCCGCTCAGGCCGGTTAGCAGCCCCGCCAGCCAGATAGACCAAGTTCCCCACACCTGCGCATAGGCCAGAACAAACCCCAGAGCCGCCCCGAGGCAGGCAATGGTCATCAGGGTCCGCACCGCTCCGAACCTGCCTTCAGCCAGGCGAGTCCACCCGACCAGACCGGCGATGCCCACCCATGCGGAGATTGACAAGGCGCGACCAGCTTCCCCTTGGCTCATGCCAAGGACCTCCTGGGCGAAAAGGGGGAGATAGGTGAGCACCGCGGTGACGGCCGCCCCCATCAAAAAGGAGTAGATCGTCAAACGGTAAACCCACCCGGGTAGCCGATCCATGGTTGACGTCGGTTCGTTCTTCCTGACAATCTCGCCTGGTGTCGGCCCTGCCGTCCCCAACCGCACTCCTCGCACCATGGAAGGAACGGCTACGGCCAGCGGCACCGCGGCAAATGCCATCACTGCCCAACGCCATCCCCACCAGATGGTGAAGACTGGAAGAAAGAGTCCCCCTATGGCGGCGCTGAAAAGCGAACCCGTCTGCTTGACCCCGACGATGAATCCCTGCCGACCGGGTTCGGTCTCCACCGAGATCACCTTATTGGTGGCCGGATTGGAGATGGCTGTCGCGAGACCGGTGAGGAAGGCGGCTCCCACTATCAATGCGTACTCCGGCGCCGCGCCCAGGCAGAGGAGGACCACTGCCGAGAGCACCAGAGTGGTGTTGACTGCTCTACGTCCGCCGACCTCATCGACCCATCTGCCCATCAGTGGTGATAAGGCTCCTCCACCCAGAGTGGCGATGCTCACCAGCATCCCCAATTGCCATCGCTCGATCCCCAGATTGGAAATCAACTCAGAAGCCAGAATGCCGAAGACAGCGAAGCCGAAGGTGGCCGAGGCCATAGTGACAACCAGCAGCGCGCCAAGAACCGTCCGAGGAGGAATCACATCCAAAGACGGTACTGGCTGCGTTTAATCAGGCCGTGGTAGAGGGATCCCGAACCGACCATGTGCCGCCGGGCCTGGGCTCCGACACTGCGCATCCTGGCTGATCGCCGCGGCCGACAAGCCGACGATCCGAGGACAGAGATCCATTGGGCAAACCAGGATCTGCGGGGCGACCCGGTCCCTTCCGCAAGAGACCCGCTTGGGCCGTTCCGGCGTCAGATGATGACGAGAGTCAGGGTCTCAGCCACTAGGGCGGGACGATCCTCTCCCTTGATCTCCACGGTGATCATTCGCTTGATGAGATGCTGACCGGGGCGCCGCTCGGTTATGTCGGCCAGGGCCACCCGGGCGCGTATCTCACTCCCTACCGGGACCGGAGCAAGAAAACGCACCTTCTCGGTGCCGTAGTTGATCTCAACCTTGGTTCCCTCGGGCGTCAGCTTCACCCCCGAGCCAAGGTGGGGCAGAAGCGAAAGCGTTAAGAATCCGTGGGCGATGGTCACCCCGAATGGCGACTCGGCGGCGGCCCGCGCCGGGTCGACGTGGATGAACTGATGATCCAAAGTGGCGTCGGCGAAGGCGTCAATGCGATCCTGGGTTACAGTGAACCAATCCGAGACGCCGATCTCACTGCCCACCCGCTCCATCAGATCCGCAACGGTGACGGCTTTATCGCTCATGTCTTCAACTCCTTCACATAGAGCGGGGCGCCTGGAAGGCGGGGATCCCGGTGAGTGCGTTACCCAGGATCAAGGTGTGTATCTCATGGGTTCCCTCATAGGTGTACACCGTCTCCAGATTGGCCATGTGCCTCATCACCGGATAGTCGAGCGTTATACCGTTGGCGCCGAGAATGCTGCGGGCCGTCCTCGCCACCGCCAGGGCGTCTCTCACGTTGTTGTATTTGCCGACCGAGACTTGCTCGGGCGTCAGCTTTCCTTCCTCGCGCAGCCGTCCGATCCGGATCGCCAACAGGGTTCCCCGTTGAACGGACACCATCATCTCCACCAGCTTCGACTGGGTCAACTGGAAGGAGGCGATCGGAACGCCGAATTGTGACCGCTCCGAGGCGTAACCCAACGCGGTTTCATAACAGGAGCGGGCCGCCCCCACGGCGCCGAACACGATCCCCAGACGCGCCTCGGTCAGACAGGAAAGCGGTCCTCTCATCGACGCCACCCCCGGCAGCATCATCTCCTCAGGCAGCCGTACCCCGTCCAGGACAAGCGCGGAGGTAACCGAGGCCCGCATGCTGGCCTTGCGATCGATGGGATGCGCCGAAAATCCCCGAGCATCGGCGGGCACCAAAAACCCACGCATGCCCTCGGGCGTTTTGGCCCAAATCACCGCCAGATCGGCGATTCCCCCGTTGGTGATCCAGGTTTTGGTCCCGTCGATCACCCAGTCGCCTCCCACCCGGCGAGCAGTGGTGCGCATCGAGCCCGGATCGCTCCCCGCGTCCGCCTCGGTCAAACCAAAACATCCGATCACTTCGCCCTTGGCCATACGGGGAAGCCACTCCACCTTCTGCTCTTCGGACCCGTATTTCCAGATC
This sequence comes from Acidimicrobiia bacterium, assembly GCA_965261135.1. GTDB lineage: Bacteria > Actinomycetota > Acidimicrobiia > Spongiisociales > ZC4RG35 > Bin76. Next base: position 370 of record OZ253443.1, on the reverse strand, counting down.
GGAAACATGCAAAGCGACCCCTGCACCGAGATGAAGCTGCGCAATCCGGAATCGCCCGCCTCCAGCTCCAGAGCTGCCACCCCGTAGTCAACCGGCCCCAGCCCCGCACAGCCATAGCCCTCCAGGTTCATGCCGAACATGCCCATCCGGGCCATTTCGGGAATCAGGTGAGCTGGGAACTCTCCCGCCTCCCACCACCCACCGATCTCATCCAACACGCTCTTGGCAACAAACTCCCGTACGGTCTTTGCAACCAGGCGCTCGGAGTCGGTGAGCAACCCGGCGGTGTCCAGAAAATCAAGGGGGTCGGGCGCCATCAGATCCGATCACTCACTAGCGCCAAGCGGTGCATCGTCGACAAATAGTCCCT